>NZ_CP071678.1:0-62500 GCF_017357285.1 Rhizobium ruizarguesonis
CAGCCAGAGAGGAGGAGGGGAGAGGCTCTCGCCACTCAAAACCCTCATGATCTTTCGGCGCGTATCGCTCAAGCGCTTCTTCCCTATAAAAAAACAAAGATATTTTAAAAGGTTTCTATTTCTTAGAGTCGGTGACTATCAAGGATTAAAATCCATCCACTGCCGTCGCCATTTGTCGCGCGCCTGCAAAACAACATCGGAAAGATTTGTCCATCTCGTCCGAATCTCGGGGAGAAGCTGAATCTGAAAATGATTCCAAATCCTTCCGGGTTGCCAATTTTTCTTATAGCTGTGGATAGGCTGTGGACCAGCTTTCAAGAAATAGATCTCTTCCCCATCGTCCACAGGGCCAATCAAAACCGACCCGCAAAATCCGAAATGTGGATAAGGAGGCATGTTTTCCCTTGCCGGAGACTGCCTCGCCGCCGTAGCTCTGTTTCATCCAGTGTTTTCAACAGGCAGCGGAAAATAGCGTGGAGAACAGAACGAACTTCTTTCATCTGCATCTGATTTCTGACTCAACGGGAGAGACTCTGATCTCCGCCGGGCGCGCCGCGTCCGCGCAGTTCAGATCGGCCCAGCCGATCGAACATGTCTATCCGCTGATCCGCAATCGCAAGCAGCTGCTGCCGGTTCTGCAGGCGATCGATGACGCCCCCGGCATCGTGCTCTACACCATTGTCGACCGGGAGCTTGCAAGCCTGATCGATGAGCGCTGCATCGAGATGGGCGTCGCCTCGGTGAATGTGCTGGAGCCGGTGATGAATGCCTTCCAGATCTATCTCGGCGCCCCGTCGCGCCGTCGGGTCGGAGCCCAGCATGTGATGAATGCCGGCTACTTCGCGCGCATCGAAGCGCTGAATTTCACCATGGATCACGATGACGGCCAGATGCCCGACGACTACAACGACGCCGATGTCGTGATCATTGGCATCAGCCGCACGTCGAAAACACCGACCAGCATCTACCTCGCCAATCGAGGCATCAAGACGGCGAACATTCCGATCGTCTATGGCGTGCCATTGCCGGAGAGCCTCTTCGTCGCGAGCAAACCGCTGATCGTCTGCCTGATCGCCACCACCGACCGTATTTCCCAGGTGCGGGAAAACCGGGTGCTCGGTGTGACGCAGGGCTTCGATCGCGAACATTATACCGACCGTGCCGCGATTTCGGAGGAGCTGAAATATGCCCGCTCGCTTTGCGCCCGCCATAACTGGCCGCTGATCGACGTCACCCGCCGCTCAATCGAGGAAACGGCCGCGGCAATCGTTGCCCTGCGGCCGAAGCTGCGCTAAGCGCTGACGAAAAGCTGGCACGCCGAGGAACCCCATGACGCCGAAACTCATCCTTGCATCGTCGAGCCCCTTTCGCCGGATGCTGATGGAAAATGCCGGTCTGTCCTTCGAGGCACATGCCGCAAGGATCGATGAACGGGCCGTCGAAGCGCCGCTGGAAAAAGCCGGCGCTAAGCCTGACGCCGTGGCCCTCGTGCTGGCCAGGGCGAAGGCCGAAGAAGTCAGCAATCGTTTTCCGGATACCCTGGTCATCGGTTCGGATCAAACGATGTCACTCGGCGACAGCGTCTTCCATAAGCCGAAGGACATGACCGACGCGGCTAGTCATCTTCAAGCCCTTTCGGGAGTAACCCACCGATTGAACAGCGCCGTCGCCATCGTCAGCGATGGTGTGGTCTTGTGGCAACATCTCGCCCATGCGCAGCTGACAATGCGGCCGCTGACGGCGGAATTCATCGCCAGACATCTGACCCGGGTTGGCGAACGGGCGCTTTCCAGCGTCGGCGCCTATCAATTGGAGGGGGAGGGCATCCAGCTCTTCGAGAAAATCGAGGGTGATTATTTCACCATTCTCGGCCTGCCGATGCTGCCGCTCTTAAAAAAATTGCGACAACTCGGAGCGATCGATGGGTGATTCACGTGAAACATTCGGGCCGAAAGCGTTTGTCACGGGCTTTCCCATCAAGCATTCGCGCTCACCACTGATCCACGGATATTGGCTGAAGACGCTTGGTCTGCCAGGCAGCTACCGCGCTCGTGAAGTGGCACCCGAGGCCTTTGCCGATTTTATTCACTCGCTGAAGGATGGCAGTTCCGGCTTTATCGGAGGCAATGTCACCATTCCCCACAAGGAATTGGCGTTCCGGCTCGCCGACAAGCCGGACGTGCTATCGCAAGAACTCGGCGCTGCGAACACGCTCTGGCTGGAGGACGGCGCCCTGCATGCGACGAATACCGACGGTCATGGCTTCATCGCCAATCTTGACGAACGCCATCCGGGCTGGGACCGGCATGGCACGGCCGTGGTTTTTGGCGCCGGCGGCGCCAGCCGCGCGATCATCCAGGCGGTCCGTGATCGCGGGTTCAAGGAGATCCACGTCGTCAACCGCACCGTCGAACGCGCGCGCGAACTCGCGGATCGTTTTGGCCCGCGTGTACAGGCCCACCCGACCGGTGCGCTTGCCGAAGTGATGAAAGGCGCCGGCCTCTTCATCAATACCACCTCGCTCGGCATGGACGGCGAGGCGGCGCCGCAACTCGATTTCTCGCCTCTTGCGGCCGATGCCGTCGTCACCGATATCGTTTATGTGCCCTTGAAGACGCCGATCCTGGCACAGGCGGAAGAGCAAGGATTTCCCATCGTTGATGGTCTCGGCATGCTCTTGCACCAGGCCGTGCCCGGATTCGAGAAATGGTTCGGCCAGCGTCCCATCGTCGACGCGGCGCTACGCGCGCTCATCATCGCGGATATGGAAGCACACTGATGCTGAAGATTGGTCTCACCGGCTCCATCGGAATGGGAAAATCGACGGCGGCAAAGCTCTTTGCCGATACAGGAATCCCGGTGAATGATTCGGATGCCGTGGTTCACGATCTCTATGCCGGCGAGGCTGCACCCCTGGTGAATGCTGCCTTCCCCGGCACGATGAAGGATGGAGCAGTCGACCGACATGAACTCGGCCGCCAGCTCGCCCTTGATCCTGCCGGCTTCAAACGCCTGGAAGCGATCGTCCATCCGCTGGTTCGCAAACGCGAGACGGAATTTCTAGAGCGGCAACGCGCCGCCGGCGCCGACATGGTACTGCTCGATATTCCATTACTTTTCGAAACCGGCGCCGAGGCAAGAGTGGATGTAATCGTCGTCGTCAGCACTGATCCACAGATTCAGCGCCAAAGGGTGCTTGCGCGCGAAGACATGACCGAGGAAAAATTCGACATGATTCTCTCCCGCCAGACGCCGGACGCCGAAAAACGGCGGCGGGCCGATTATCTGGTCGATACCAGTCACAGTATCGCGACGACGAGGGAACGAGTGCTTGAGATCGTCGCCGACCTGAAAACGCGGATTGCCAAGGGAGATTTCCGGAATGCGTGAGATCATCTTCGATACGGAAACAACCGGCCTCGACAACCGCGCCGACCGCATCATCGAAATCGGCGGCATCGAGCTCTTCAATCATTTCCCCACAGGCAACACGATCCATATCTTCATCAATCCCGGAGATCAGAAGGTTCATCCGGATGCGCTCGCCGTGCACGGCATTACCGATGAATTTCTGAAGGACAAGCAGCCTTTCGCGGAAGTTGCCGAACAAATCCTCACCTTCTTCGGCGATGCGAAGTGGATTGCCCATAACGCCACCTTCGATATGGGCTTCATCAACGCGGAATTCGCGCGGATCGGTTTGCCGCCGATCCTGCCGGAAAGGGTGCTCGACACCCTGTCCATGGCGCGGCGCAAACACCCGATGGGGCCGAATTCGCTCGATGCGCTCTGCCGGCGCTACGGCATCGATAATTCGCACCGCACCAAACACGGCGCGTTGCTCGACTCTGAACTGCTTGCCGAAGTTTATATCGAGATGATCGGCGGCAGACAGGCAGCCCTCGGCCTCGGCATGGCCGGCAAATCCAACCAGGCAGATCGCGGTGACATGGCGATGGAAGACGATGTGGTGATTGCCACCGTGCTTGAGCGGCCCCGGCCGCTCGCCCCGCGCCTCAACCAAACCGAGGAGCAGGCGCATGAGGCGCTCGTCGCCAAACTCGGTGAAAAGAGCATCTGGGCGAAATACGCCAACCTCGATTAAACCGGCCCTCAATTGAAAATGCCCGGGACCAGCCCGGACATCCGCATTTCAAACAAGAAAGACCTGGTCAGTTCGGAACGGCCTGAACCTTGGCGCGGGCCTGTTCTTCGGCAACGCGCTGAGCGAACATCTGCGTGAAATCGATCGGGTCGATCATCAGCGGCGGGAAACCGCCGTTGCGGGTGACGTCGGCGATGATCTGACGAGCGAAGGGGAAGAGCATGCGCGGGCACTCGATGAAGAGAACCGGCAGCATGTGTTCCTGCGGGAAACCGGCAACGCGGAAAACGCCGCCATAGGTGAGTTCGGCATGGAAAACCGTCTTGTCGCCGTCCTTGGCTTCGGCATTCAGCGACAGCACGACATCGAAATCCGTATCGGAAAGCGGGTTGGCGTTGACGTTCACATTGATGTTGATCGTCGGCGCCTTGTCGCGGGCCTGCAGCGAACGCGGAGCACCCGGATTTTCGAAGGACAGATCCTTGGTATATTGCGCAAGGATCGAAAGGGTGGGGTTGGCCGCACCGTTGCTGTTGTTATCGTCTGCCATTGGCTTTTCCTCGAGGGGCATGGGAATGGTGCCGCCATCTAACATTTCAGGGAAGGGCTTACAACCCTGGGCGATTGGCGCGGTTGATCAGCCGCAGTACCTCAGTCGCCGAGATGCTTGCCGGACCACGGCGAGTTGCGATCCGGCTCTCTATGATAGTCCTCCTCGTCGAGATCGACCACCTTCGAATTCGGCTTGCGGTCGCGGAAATCGGGTTGCGGGCCAGAGGAAGAGCCGCCCTTGGCATTGACGACGACGAAGCGTTTGGCGATCGTCCGCCAGACGAGATCGCGCACCGGCGGAATGAGAATGAGGATCGCGATGATATCTGTGAGGAAGCCGGGAATGATCAGCAGCAGCGAGGCGATGACGTTCATCGCCGGCCGCAGCAGGTCGCGGCCCGGCATCACCCCATTTCGTCCTTCGCTCGACATTTGGCGCAAAATACCAATGCCCTGCCTGCGCAGCAGAACCACGCCGAGAACGAAACCCAGCATGACGAGCGCGAGCGTCAACCACAATCCGATCGCCCGGCCGACGACGACGAAACCGGCAATTTCGGCGAGCGGCAACAGCAGAATGAAAGCTGGCAGGATCGAAAAACGCATGTCGGTCATGTCCCGGGCTCACCGGTCTCCTCTTGGCGCCGGCGAAGATGCCAGCCATCATTTGAATCATCTGTATAGGCAGACTATATGGGAGTACAAATCAGAGATGTTAACGGCGGCTGCGATACGATATGAGTTCGAACGACTTCATCACATTATTTTTCCTGGTGGCGGCTGTACTGATTTTCTTTCAGCTCCGCTCCGTGCTCGGACGCCGCACAGGAAATGAGAAGCCGCCGCGCGATCTCTATACGCCGCGGGATGCGGCTCCGGCCGAAGCCGCCGATGCCGGCAAGGTCGTGACGCTACCGCGGCGCGATGCGACAACGGAGGATGAGGATCGCTTCGCTGCCATCGATGCTTTCGCGGCACCCGGAACGCCGCTCAACGAATCGCTGCGCGCGCTGAACAAGGCCGATCCCGCCTTCAGCCCGAAGGAGTTTCTGAACGGCGCCCGCATGGCTTACGAGATGATCGTCATGGCCTATGCCGATGGCGACCGGAAAACGCTGAAGAACTTGCTGTCCCGCGAAGTCTATGACGGGTTCGATGCGGCGATCGGCGAGCGCGAGGCCCGGGGCGAGAAGGTGAAGTCCACCTTCGTCGGCATCGACAAGGCCGAAATCACCCATGCGGAAACAAAGGGCAGCGAAGCGCAGATCACCGTGCGCATCGTCAGCCAGCTGATATCGGCCACCTACGACAAGGCGGATGTGCTGATTGAAGGCGACGCCGAAAACGTCGCCGAGGTCAACGACCTCTGGACCTTCGCCCGCGACACCCGCTCGCGCGATCCGAACTGGAAACTCGTGGCGACCGAATCGGAACATGAGTGACCACGCATCGGACTTCGTCCTGCAGGCCATAAGCTTCGACACTCTGGAAGGCTGGAAGGATGATGATCCCTCCGGCCTTTTTGAAGTCATGCGAAGCTGCCGCCGGCAGATCACCGATGTCAAACCGTACCGCACCGGATCGCTTGGCCTGAGCTCGGAAGACCTGCTTCCGCTTCTCGCCGCCGCCGAAGATTTCACGCCATCATCTCCGGCATCGGCACGAGGCTTTTTCGAGACACACTGTCGGCCCTTTCTGATCCGCCGCAAGGATGGCAATTCCGGCTTCGTCACCGCCTTCTACGAACCAGATATCGACGTGTCGGAACGGCCGGACGAAATTTTCCGTTTTCCTTTCTACAGGCGTCCGGACGATCTGATCGATCTCGACGATGCCAATCGCCCCGCCGAACTCGACAAGGCCTATGCTTTTGGCCGTCTGCATGACGGCCGCGTCGCTGCCTATCCGGACCGCCGCGCCATCGATCAGGGGTTTCTCGAAGGCCGCGGCCTCGAAATCGCCTGGGCGAAGTCGAAGGTGGATGTCTTCTTCGTGCATGTGCAAGGTGCTGCCCGCCTGCGTTATGAGGACGGTCGTATCGGCCGCATCACCTATGCGGCGAAAGCCGGCCATCCCTTCTCGGCGATCGGCAAGCTGCTGATCGAGCGAGGAGAGATCGATCGGGCGGAGATTTCAATGCAGGCGATCCGTGCCTGGCTGGCGCGCAATCCCGAGCGCGTCGACGAAGTGTTATGGCATAACCGCTCTTATATTTTCTTCCGTGATGCACCGGTTGCTGATCCGAAGGCAGGTCCGATCGCGGCCGCCAAGGTGCCGCTTCTCGCCGGGCGCTCGCTTGCGGTCGACCGGATGATCCATACCTTCGGCTTTCCTTTTTTCATTCGCGCCGAAAGCCTCACCCATCTCGACCAGGGCCGGCCGTTCCGCCGGCTGATGCTGGCGCTCGATACCGGCTCGGCGATCGTCGGGCCGGCGCGGGGTGATATCTTCACCGGCTCGGGGGACATGGCCGGAGAACGTGCCGGCACCGTCCGCAACGACGCCGATTTCGTCATCCTCATTCCCAATGCCGCCGCCGGACGATTCGACTGATGGCCAGGGATCGCAAGCTGAGTGCGGATGAGAGGATCCTCTGGGGCAAGGTTGCCCGCAGCACGCGACCGATGCCCGGTAAGGCGGGGGCGTTGACCGAACTCGATGCCTTTCTTGCTGAAGCCGAAGCGGCGGCCGAACGGGAACAGGAAAAGCAGACGCCCGCCACGCCCATGCCGCTGCAGCCGACAGCACCGTCAATGGCAAAGCCATCGGCCGGGGTGCATCATCCGCTGGAAAAGCCGGTCAAGCGTAAAATCGCCAAGGGCCGGCTGGCGCTCGAAGCGCGGATCGACCTGCACGGGCTGGTGCAGAGCGAGGCCCATGCCATCCTTCTTGATTTCCTGATCCGCGCCCACGAGCGCGGCATGCGCCATGTGCTGGTCATTACGGGTAAGGGCAGCTCCATGGGCAGCGAGGGCGCGCTCAAGCGGGCCGTGCCTCTCTGGTTCTCGAAGCCGGAATTCCGCTACCTGATCTCCTCCTATGAGTCGGCCGCACAGCATCATGGCGGTGAGGGCGCGCTCTACATTCGCCTGTCGCGGCGGCATGGGGAAAGGCCATGACACCCTTCGGAGAGGCGGTTCGCAGGCTGAGAGCGCGCAAGGGCGTCTCGCAGAAGGAGATGGCGGAAGCCCTGAATGTCTCTCCCGCCTATCTCTCGGCGCTCGAACATGGAAAGCGTGGGCTGCCGACATTCGATCTGCTGCAGCGCATCGCCGGTTATTTCAACATCATCTGGGACGAGGCCGAGGAACTGTTCCTGCTCGCCCGCTCGTCCGACCCGCGCGTCGTGATCGACACCTCCGGCCTTCCCCCCGAATATACCGAATTTGCCAACCGGCTGGCGCGGCGAATCCGCAGCCTTGACAGCGCCGAGATAGGCCGGCTATCGGCTCTTCTCGAAAATGGCGGCAAAGGCGACGGAAAAGCGTCATAATCCCCTGTTTTATGCCTTGTTTTAGGGGCTTGCCATTGGGAACTGGGTTCAAAAAACCTATATACGAGAGTGAAGAAAGCCGGTGATTCGCAAGGCGCGCCGCAGCTTTACGACAACAGGGAAAATCTCGACAGAATGAGCGATACATCCGCGACGGAAAACGGCGTAAGCACCGAATATGGCGCAGATTCCATCAAGGTTCTGAAGGGCCTCGATGCCGTGCGTAAACGCCCCGGCATGTATATCGGCGATACCGACGATGGCTCCGGCCTTCATCACATGGTTTATGAAGTCGTCGACAACGCGATCGACGAAGCGCTTGCCGGTCATGCCGACATCGTCACCGTCACCCTCAATCCGGATGGCTCGGTGACCGTCACCGACAACGGTCGTGGCATCCCGACGGACATTCACACCGGTGAGGGCGTGTCGGCTGCCGAAGTCATCATGACGCAACTTCATGCCGGCGGTAAGTTCGACCAGAATTCCTACAAGGTTTCCGGCGGCCTGCACGGCGTCGGCGTCTCCGTCGTCAACGCGCTGTCCGTCTGGTTGAAGCTGAAGATCCGCCGTCACGACAAGATCCATGAAATGAGCTTCACCCATGGCGTGGCAGATGCTCCACTGAAGGTTACGGGCGACGCGCCGAATGAGACCGGCACGGAAGTGAGCTTCATGCCGAGCACCGGCACCTTCACCATGACCGAGTTCGACTACGGCACGCTGGAGCATCGCCTTCGCGAGCTCGCCTTCCTGAATTCAGGCGTTCGCATCCTGCTGACCGACAAGCGCCATTCCGATATCAGGCAGGAAGAGCTGCGTTATGACGGCGGCCTCGAGGCTTTCGTCGCCTATCTGGACCGCGCCAAGAAGTCGCTCGTCGACAAGCCGGTTGCCATCCACGGCGAAAAAGACGGCATCACCGTCGAAGTCGCGATGTGGTGGAACGACAGCTATCATGAGAACGTGCTCTGCTTCACCAACAACATCCCTCAGCGCGACGGCGGCACGCATATGGCCGGTTTCCGCGCGGCGCTGACGCGCCAGGTCGTTTCCTATGCCGACAGTTCCGGAATCACCAAAAGGGAAAAGGTAACGCTGCAGGGCGAAGATTGCCGCGAAGGCCTGACGGCGGTTCTGTCGGTCAAGGTGCCGGATCCGAAATTCTCCTCGCAGACCAAGGATAAGCTCGTTTCCTCGGAAGTCCGTCCTGTTGTCGAAAGTCTCGTCAACGAGGCGCTGAACACCTGGTTCGAAGAACATCCGAGCGAAGCCAAAATCCTCGTCGGCAAGGTCGTCGAGGCCGCCGCCGCACGCGAAGCCGCCCGCAAGGCCCGCGAGTTGACCCGCCGCAAGGGCGCACTCGATATCGCTTCGCTGCCGGGCAAGCTTGCTGACTGCTCCGAGCGTGATCCGACAAAGTCCGAAGTCTTCCTCGTCGAGGGCGATTCCGCCGGCGGCTCGGCCAAGCAGGGCCGCTCACGCGAGAACCAGGCGATCCTGCCGCTGCGCGGCAAGATCCTGAACGTCGAACGCGCCCGATTCGACAAGATGCTGTCGAGCCAGGAAATCGGCACATTGATCACCGCGCTCGGCACCGGCATCGGCAAGGACGAGTTCAATGTCGAAAAGCTGCGCTACCACAAGATCATCATCATGACGGACGCCGATGTCGACGGCGCCCATATCCGCACCCTGCTGCTGACCTTCTTCTTCCGCCAGATGCCGCAACTGATCGAGCGCGGTCATCTCTATATCGCCCAGCCGCCGCTCTATAAGGTCTCGCGCGGCAAGTCGGTGCAGTATCTGAAGGATGAGAAGGCGCTCGAAGAATATCTTATCAGCCAGGGCCTGGAAGATGCTTCGCTGAGGCTCGGTAGCGGCGAGGTTCGCGCCGGCCAGGATCTGCGCGAGGTCATCCTCGATGCTCTGCGCATGCGCGCGCTGCTCGACAATCTCCATTCGCGCTATAATCGTTCCGCCGTCGAACAAGCGGCGATTGCCGGCGCCCTCAACGCCGAGCTCGCCAGCGAGCCGGGGAGAGCGCTGGCGCTGGCAAACGAAGTGGCAGGGCGCCTCGACATCATCGCTGAGGAAACCGAGCGCGGCTGGCAGGGCGATGTGACAACCGATGGCGGGCTGCGCCTTGAGCGCATGGTCCGCGGCGTCAGGGAAATCGTCGTGATCGACATGGCGCTGATCGGTTCCTCGGATGCCCGTCACATCGACCAGCTGACGGGGCGCCTCAAGGAAATCTATCAGACGCCGCCGTCGCTACATCGCCGCGAAGGCGACATCGAAATCTCTGGCCCGCGCGCCCTGCTCGATGCGATCTTCACGAGCGGCCGCAAGGGCCTCACCATGCAGCGCTACAAGGGCCTTGGCGAGATGAATGCCGAGCAGCTCTGGGAAACGACGCTCGATCCGAATGTGCGTTCGCTGCTGCAGGTCAGGGTCAACGACGCCACCGACGCCGATGGTCTCTTCGCCCGCCTGATGGGGGACGAAGTCGAACCGCGGCGCGAATTCATCCAGGACAATGCGCTGAGCGTTGCAAACCTTGATATCTAATTGATATTTCAGAAAATAAATGGCCCCGCTGTCCTTTAGGATGGCGGGGCTTTCGTTTGCCCGATATCTACTTGGCCCTTGGCTTCGCTTAATTCGCGACGAAGCGCCCGTTGAAGGCGACCTCGGAGAGCGGCTTGCGTTGGCTCGGGAATTCGCGCGCCTGATTGCGTTCGGAAAGAACGCTCTTGTCGGCCAGCCGGCCGACGGCGACGCCTGCCTCGACCCGGTATCCCTCGGGAATGCTGAATGCCTGGCTGATTTCCTCGTGTTTGATGCCGCCCATGCCATGGGCGTAAAAGCCTGAGAGGCGCGCCTGGATCGCCAGATGCCCCCATGCCGCACCGGCATCGAAGGAATGGGTGTAGCTCGGCTTTTCCTCAGCCGAGCCGGCAGCCCCGGTGAAGGCGCGCGACACGACGAAGATCAGCGCCGATGCATTCCTGGCCCATTCCTGGTTGGAATCGTTGAGCAAGGCGACGAATTTCTCCCAAGATTCCGAACCCTTGAGGCCATAAATGAAACGCCAGGGCTGGTGGTTGGCCGACGACGGCGCCCAATGGGCGGCGTCGAGCAAACCGAGTAGCTGCGCTTCCTCGATGATTTCACCGGTGAAGGCGCGGGGCGACCAGCGGTCAAGAAACATCGGATCGACCGGATATTCGGATTCGCGGTGATTGCTCTTCGTCATGCTTGTTCCAAGGTTCGGGTGGAAAATTTGGATCGGGGCTGGGCTTAACGCATGTCGCGCAAAGCGTCAGCGGTATTGCGGTAACGATATGCGTAAAAAAAAGATCTAAAGCGCGAGAAGCGTAGCTGAAAGATGGCGACGCGCTTAGTCCGTCCAGACGATGTCGAGTTCTTCGCGGAAGGCGAAGCGCTTCAGATGATCGTCGATGACGTGCTGCATCCTTTCCTGTTGCGAGGGATCGGCGACGGAAAGTGTCATGGTCAGCGTCGCACCGTCGGCCGCAAGGGTCACCTCGGCCGTATCGCTGAACGGCACCCGGCCCTTCAGAGGATCAAAATCGACGCTGAACTTGTGGCTCCAGTGTTTGCAGAGCTGCTGCAGGTAGCGGCTTGCATGTTCGGTCGGCACGACGGCCTTCGAGAGATGCATTTCGAACTCCACGTCACTAAAGCGCCGAAAGATTGCGACGCGCTTTAGCGTAGTCATATTTCCTGCTTCACCGGCTTGGCAAGCGCAGCATCGTCGCAGTTTGGGTGTACAGACTGTCCTCATGAGAGCGGCCTGACGCCGGCGTCGAAGCAGGATAATGAACTGTCTTAATCAATGGATTGGGGAGTTGCGCATGCTGGTGAACGGAAAGTGGACGGAAGACTGGCAGCCCGTTCAGGCAAAGGACGAAAAGGGCGGCTTCGTCCGCCAGACGTCGAGTTTCCGCAATTGGGTGACCCCGGATGGCAGCGCCGGGCCGACGGGCGAAGCCGGCTTTGCAGCCAGCGCCGGCCGTTACCATCTCTATGTCGCTTATATCTGTCCCTGGGCCTCGCGCACCCTGATCGGCCGCAAGCTCAAGGGCCTGGAAGACGTCATCTCGGTCTCGGTCGTCGAACCGCTGCTGAGCAAGCAGGGTTGGCGCTTCGGTGATTATCCCGGCGCGACGGAGGATCACGTCAACGGCGTAACCTATATGCATGAAATCTATACCAGAGCGGCGCCGGATTTCACCGGCCGGGCCACCGTGCCGGTTCTCTGGGACAAGCAGAAAAAGACCGTCGTCAACAATGAATCCGCCGATATTCTGCGTATGCTGAACAGCGGCTTCGGCGGTCTGGCAAAAAATCCGATCGATCTTTACCCGGCGGAGACGCGCACCGAGATCGATGCTTTCAACGATCGCATCTATCCTGATCTCAACAACGGCGTCTACCGCGCCGGTTTCGCCACCACGCAGATCGCCTATGAGGAAGCCTTTGCCGATGTCTTTTCCTGCCTCGACTGGGTCGAGCAGCAGTTCGAGGGCCGGTCTTTTCTCTTCGCCGATCATCCCACCGAGAGCGATATCCGGCTTTTTGTAACGCTGGTGCGCTTCGACGTCGCCTATCACGGCATCTTCAAATGCAATCTGCGCCGGCTTTCTGATTATGCCAATCTGCGCGCCTTCTGCCGCCGCATGCTGGATTGGCCGGGCATCGGTGAAACGGTGAACCTCAATCACATCAAGCGCGGCTACTATTCGATCGAAAGCCTCAATCCGACGAAGATCGTTCCCGCCGGCCCTGATCTAGCGGAAATTTTTGGAGCATGATGCCGAAAGATACGGGCGGTTTTCGGCGGAAATCACCCAAATCGCGGCAAAGCCGTACCGCTTCCCGGCAAAGCCGTAATGACACCGATGAATAATTCGTTCATAGGTGGTTGCAAATCCGTTTTCGATGAGGAGGAATTCCATGAAGCTGATGCGTGTTGGCGAAGCTGGCAGTGAAAAACCAGCACTTCTCGATGCCGATGGCAAGATCCGCGATCTCTCCGGTCATGTCGCCGATATCGGCGGTGAAGCGATCACACCGACAGGCCTTGCAAAGATAGCGGCGATCGATTCGAAGAGCCTTCCGGAAATCGCACCCGGCCGCATTGGCGCCTGCGTCGCAGGCACTGGCAAGTTCATCTGCATCGGCTTGAATTATTCGGATCATGCTGCCGAAACCGGTGCGACCGTGCCTCCCGAGCCGATCATCTTCATGAAAGCAACATCCGCAATCGCCGGGCCGAACGACAATGTCGTCATTCCCCGCGGTTCGGAAAAGACCGATTGGGAAGTCGAGCTCGGCGTCGTCATCGGTAAAACCGCCAAATATGTAACGGAAGCCGAAGCGCTGGATTATGTCGCCGGTTATTGCGTCTCCAATGACGTCTCCGAGCGCGCTTTCCAGACCGAGCGGGCCGGTCAATGGACCAAGGGCAAATCCTGCGACACCTTTGGCCCGATCGGCCCCTGGCTCGTAACCAAGGATGAAATTCCGGAACCGCAGAACCTCGGCATGTGGCTGACGGTCAACGGCCAGAAGATGCAGAACGGCTCATCGAAGACGATGGTTTACGGGGTTGCCTTCCTCGTCTCCTACCTCAGCCAGTTCATGTCGCTGCATCCCGGCGATGTGATCTCGACCGGCACGCCTCCGGGCGTCGGCATGGGCCTCAAGCCGCCGCGCTATCTCAAGAACGGCGACGTGGTCGAACTCGGAATCGAAGGTCTCGGCACGCAGAAGCAGACCTTCGTAGCGGATCGTTAACGACGCTTCCTGCTGAGAAACTTAAGTTTTCAGGTCGATTATGATGCCGGGGATCAATTCTCCGGCATTTCTTGTGTGGGTTTGGTTCGTCAATGTTGCTGTGCAACAAAAACCTGTTAGTCTGCGCGACGTGCCCGCGTTACGAAAAGAGTCGATGCCTTTCAATCGGCGTCATCTTTTCGATAGAGAAAGGTGGCGCCTTCCGTGTTTTATCAGCTTTATGAATTGAACCATGCCGCCATGGCGCCGTTTCGCGCCGCGGCCGATATCATGCGATTTGCCTATGCCAATCCGCTGAACCCCTTCTCCCACACGCCGTTCGGCCGGACGATGGCGGCAAGCCTCGAAATGTTCGAACGCACCACGCGCCGCTACGGGAAACCGGAATTCGGACTGAAGCAGACGACGATCGGTGACCGGACGGTGTCCGTCCGCGAAGAGGTCGTCTGGTCGCGACCCTTCTGCAATCTCCTGCATTTCGCCCGCAGTGTTCCAGCCGCCCGCGGCAATGATCCGCGCATTCTAATCGTCGCGCCGATGTCCGGCCACTATGCCACGCTTTTGCGCGGCACGGTCGAGGCGCTGCTGCCGAGTGCCGATATCTACATCACCGACTGGATCGACGCCCGCATGGTGCCGATGACGGAAGGCACGTTCGATTTCGACGATTACGTCGACTACGTCATCGAAATGCTGCATTTCCTCGGTCACGACACGCATGTCATCGCCGTCTGTCAGCCTTCCGTTCCGGTGCTGGCAGCCGCTGCCGTGATGGAAGAAGCCAGGGATCCGCTTTCGCCGGCGTCGATGACGCTGATGGGCGGCCCGATCGACACGCGCATCAACCCGACGGCGGTCAACAAGCTCGCCCAGGAGCGGTCGCTGCAGTGGTTCTCCGACAATGTCATCATGAACGTGCCCTGGCCGCAACCGGGCTTCATGCGCCCGGTCTACCCAGGGTTCCTGCAGCTTTCGGGCTTCATGTCGATGAATCTTGATCGCCACCTCGTCGCGCACAAGGAATTCTTCATGCATCTGGTGAAGAACGACGGCGAGCCGGAAAGACATCGCGATTTCTACGACGAATATCTCGCCGTCATGGATCTAACCGCCGAATTCTATCTGCAGACGGTGGAGCAGGTCTTCATCAAGCATGCGCTGCCGAAGGGCGAACTGATGCATCGCGGCAAACGCGTCGATCCGGCGGCAATTCGCAATGTGGCGCTGCTGACCGTCGAAGGTGAGAATGACGACATCTCCGGGGTCGGCCAGACAATGGCGGCGCAGACCATCTGCGTGAACATTCCCGAAGATATGCGCATGCATTATCTTCAGCCGGATGTCGGCCATTATGGTGTTTTCAACGGCTCGCGTTTCCGCCGCGAGATCGCGCCGCGCATCATCGATTTCGTCCGCCAGCATTCGCGTTCCGCCGTTAGGCCTCCGCTCCCGCGTGTCATCAAGGGCGGCCGAACGGGCTGAATCAGGGATAGCTGAATTAGCAAAATGGATTCAAGGCCTTGTCCGATTTCGCGGGCAATCGTCTTGAAGGCGGTTATTGCGGTAACCACATCGATTTCAGCGTTCGGTATTCTGCCGGGCGCGGAAAGCGAGGGATACCCGCACGATGAACCAGTCAGCATTGCTTCGACCGGATTGGACTCCGGCTACCATTGCCCTGATGATTCTCGGCTTCATGGTTTTCTGGCCTCTGGGTCTTGCCATGCTTGCCTACATCATCTTCGGCGACCGTCTGCGCGGCTTCAAGCGCGACGTCAACCAGGCGACCGATGGCTTCTTTGCCTCCTGCCGCCGCCCGCATGGCCGTCACCGCCCGCATTTTTCGACCGGCAACGTCGCCTTTGACGACTGGCGCAAGGCCGAACTCGACCGGATGGAGGAGGAGCGCCGCAAGCTTGACGAAATGCGCGAGGAATTCGACTCCTATCTGCGCGAGCTCCGCCGCGCCAAGGATCAGGAAGAGTTCGACCGCTTCATGCGCGATCGCAGGAACGCCAAGCGCGATGACAACGGCCCGGTCGCTGAATATCAGACGCCGTAAACGCCTGAACGATGAAATGATGACCGGCATCTCTCGATGCCGGTTTTTCCATGTCTGCCCTTCGGGCGATCATTTAGATTTGCCGGCGAATCGTATAGAAAACACGCATGTTCTCGCTTCTGAAAACAAGGTCGAAGGCGCGAAAGCCGGCTCCGCCCGAAATGCGGACGCTCGATGTCGCCGGCCGGCTCATGCCGCTGACGATCAAGCAGCATGACCGGGCGACACGCATCACGCTGCGCATCGAACCGGGTGGCCGCGCCTTGAAGATGACGGTGCCGAAAGGCCTTGCGGCGCGTGAGGTCAATGCCTTCCTCGATCGTCACCAGGGGTGGCTGCTCACCAAGCTTGCCAAGTTTTCGACCGATGCCGGCCTGCGTGACGGTGGCGAAATCCTCCTTCGTGGCATTTCCCATCGCATCCAGCATAGCGGCAGCTTGCGCGGGCTGACGGAGGCGGTTTCCATAGACGGCAGGCCGGTGCTGCGCGTCAGCGGCATGCCGGAACATGTCGGACGACGCATTGCGGCCTTTCTCAAGAAAGAGGCGCGCGCCGATCTCGCAAGACTGGCGACCATGCATGCCGGAACGATCCGGGCGCCGATCCGCTCGATCTCAATGAAGGATACCCGCAGCCGCTGGGGCTCGTGTTCGTCGGAGGGAAATCTGAGCTTTTCCTGGCGTATCGTCATGGCGCCGCCTTCGGTGATCGATTATCTCGCCGCCCATGAGGTCGCCCACCTCAAGGAAATGAACCACGGCCCGCACTTCTGGGCGCTCTGTGGCAAACTTTGCCCCGGCATGGACGAGGCGAAATCCTGGCTCAAGCGGCATGGCAGCCAATTGCATGCCATCGATTTCGACTAGCGCATAACCCCGAAAATCGGAATCGATTTTTCGGAAAGGATTATGCGCAGATTTAAAGCGATAGAGCGTCCTTGGCGCGTCCCTTGGACGCGCGGCGCTCTAGCCGAGAGCCGCGCAAAATTCAATGTCCGTCGCAAATTGGCTCGACTCTTTCCGCATTTCGTGTCACTTCGCTGCCATGAGACCGGATATCAAGATCTGTGGTTTGAAGACGCCTGAGGCTGTCGATCGCGCGCTCAAGCGCGGCGCGACCCATATCGGTTTTATCTTCTTCGAAAAGAGCCCGCGCTACATCGAGCCGGACCTGGCGGCAAAACTTGCCGAACCTGCGCGTGGCAAGGCTAAAATCGTCGCCGTCGTCGTCGATCCGACCAATGACGAACTCGATGAGATCGTATCGTTGTTGAAGCCGGATATGCTCCAGCTTCACGGCAATGAGAGCCCCGAACATGTGCTGACCATAAAGGCGCTCTATGGTTTGCCTGTGATGAAGGTCTTTTCGGTACGCACGGCAGACGACTTGAAGCGCGTCGAGGCCTATATCGGCATCGCCGACCGTTTCCTCTTCGACGCCAAAGCGCCGAAGGGTTCGGAACTGCCTGGCGGCAATGGTATTTCCTTTGATTGGAGCCTTCTCAGCTGGCTTGACGGCAGCGTCGACTACATGCTTTCCGGCGGGCTGAACAAGGACAATGTCGCGGAAGCGCTTTTCATCACCAAGGCGCCGGGTATCGACGTCTCCTCGGGAGTCGAAACTGCGCCTGGCGTGAAGAGCGTCGCGAAGATTGATGAATTTTTTGACGCGGTCGAAAAGGCGAATGCGCCGATGATGGCCTCAGGGAGTTGAGAGTGAACGAGACGCCTAAACCGAATTCCTTCCGTTCCGGCCCCGATGAAGATGGCCGTTTCGGCATTTATGGCGGTCGTTTCGTTGCCGAAACGCTGATGCCGCTGATCCTCGACCTGCAGGACGAGTGGAACAGGGCAAAGAACGATCCGGCATTCCAGGCCGAATTGAAGCATCTCGGCGCGCATTATATCGGCCGCCCGAGCCCGCTCTATTTCGCCGAGCGGCTGACGGCCGAACTCGGTGGCGCGAAGATATATTTCAAGCGCGAGGAGCTGAACCATACCGGCTCGCACAAGATCAACAACTGCATCGGCCAGATCCTGCTCGCCAAGCGCATGGGCAAGACCCGCATCATCGCCGAAACCGGTGCCGGCCAGCACGGCGTCGCCTCCGCAACCGTTGCCGCCCGCTTTGGCCTTCCCTGCGTCGTCTATATGGGCGCCACCGACGTCGAGCGTCAGGCGCCGAACGTTTTCCGCATGAAGCTGCTCGGCGCGGAAGTCAAGCCGGTCACGGCAGGCAGCGGTACGTTGAAGGACGCCATGAACGAGGCGCTTCGCGACTGGGTCACCAATGTCGAGGACACCTATTACCTGATCGGAACGGCAGCCGGTCCGCATCCCTATCCGGAGATGGTCCGCGATTTCCAGTCGGTGATCGGTATCGAAGCGAAAGAGCAGATGCTGGCAGCCGAAGGCCGCTTGCCTGATCTCGTCATCGCTGCCGTCGGCGGCGGCTCGAACGCCATCGGTATTTTCCATCCTTTCCTGGATGATCCCTCGGTCAAGATCGTCGGCGTCGAAGCCGGCGGCAAGGGTCTGCAAGGCGACGAACATTGCGCCTCGATCACAGCCGGTTCGCCGGGCGTGCTGCACGGCAACCGCACCTATCTGCTGCAGGATGGTGACGGCCAGATCAAGGAAGGCCATTCGATTTCGGCCGGCCTCGATTATCCCGGCATCGGCCCCGAACATTCCTGGCTGAACGATACTGGCCGCGTCGACTATGTGCCGATCATGGATCACGAAGCGCTCGAGGCTTTCCAGACCCTGACCCGCCTCGAAGGCATCATCCCGGCGCTCGAGCCCTCGCATGCCATTGCCGAGGTGATCAAACGCGCACCGACGATGGGCAAAGACGAGATCATCCTGATGAACCTCTCCGGGCGAGGCGACAAGGATATCTTCACCGTCGGCAAGATTCTGGGAATGGGACTGTAAGACATGACTGCACGCATGGACAAACGCTTTGCCGAGCTGAAGGCCGAGGGCCGTCCGGCGCTTGTGACCTATTTCATGGGCGGCGATCCTGATTATGACACCTCGCTCGGCATCATGAAGGCGCTGCCGGAGGCGGGCTCCGACATCATCGAGCTCGGCATGCCTTTTTCTGATCCGATGGCCGACGGCCCGGCGATCCAGCTGGCCGGCCAACGCGCCCTGAAAGGCGGCCAGACGCTGAAGAAGACGCTGCAGCTTGCGGCCGATTTCCGCAAGACGAACGATGCGACGCCGATCGTGATGATGGGCTACTACAATCCGATCTATATTTACGGTGTCGAGAAATTCCTCGACGACGCGCTCGCCGCCGGCATCGACGGCCTGATCGTCGTCGACCTGCCGCCCGAGATGGATGACGAACTCTGCATTCCGGCCATCCGCAAAGGCATCAATTTCATCCGCCTGGCGACGCCGACGACCGATGAGAAGCGCCTGCCGAAGGTACTGAAGAACACCTCCGGCTTCGTCTACTACGTCTCCATGAACGGCATCACCGGTTCGGCGCTGCCCGATCCGTCGCTGGTTTCGGGCGCGGTCGAGCGCATCAAACAGCACACCAACCTGCCCGTCTGTGTCGGCTTTGGCGTCAAGACGGCGGAACATGCAAAGGTCATCGGCGGTTCGGCCGACGGCGTCGTCGTCGGCACCGCGATCGTCAATCAGGTTGCGACCAGCTTGACGAATGACGGAAAGGCAACGGCGGACACGGTTCAGGCCGTCGCCACGCTGGTGCGCGGCCTTTCCACGGGAACACGTTCGGCGCGCCTTGTTGCTGCCGAATAGTTTGCCCACATTGGCGCTAAAGCATGTCGCGCAAAAGTGTGCAGCGGTTTTGCGGCAACGACATGCGGGAAACCAAAGACCTAAAAGCGTGGCAAGCAAATCTGAAAGATCGCGACGCGCTTTAGTCAATCAGGAGTATTCGAGTTGAACTGGATCACCAACTACGTTCGCCCGCGGATCAATTCCATGCTGGGCCGTCGCGAAGTGCCGGAGAACCTCTGGATCAAGTGCCCGGAAACGGGCGAGATGGTCTTCCACAAGGACCTCGAAGGCAACAAATGGGTCATTCCGGCGTCCGGTTATCACATGAAGATGCCGGCCAAGGCCCGGCTGGCCGATCTTTTCGACAATGGCGAGTTCGAATCGCTGCCGCAGCCGAAGGTCGCGCAGGACCCGCTGAAGTTCCGCGATTCGAAGAAATATAGCGATCGCCTGCGTGACAGCCGCCTGAAGACCGAACAGGAGGATACGATCCTCGCCGGTGTCGGAAAGGTGCAGGGACTGAAACTCGTGGCCGTCGTGCATGAATTCAACTTTATCGGTGGTTCGCTCGGCATGGCCGCTGGCGAGGCGATCGTTAAGGCTTTCGAGCGTGCGACGTCTGAAAAGTGCCCGCTGGTGATGTTCCCCGCTTCCGGCGGGGCGCGCATGCAGGAAGGCATCCTGTCGCTGATGCAGTTGCCGCGCACGACGGTTGCCGTCGACATGCTCAAGGAATCCGGCCAGCCCTATATCGTCGTGCTGACCAATCCAACGACCGGTGGCGTCACGGCCTCCTATGCCATGCTTGGCGATATTCATCTGGCAGAACCCGGCGCCGAAATCGGCTTTGCCGGCAAGCGCGTGATCGAGCAGACGTTGCGTGAAAAACTGCCCGAAGGCTTCCAGACCTCCGAATATCTGCTGGAGCATGGTATGGTCGATATGGTCGTCAAGCGCCACGATATTCCCGAAACACTGGCGCGTCTCTTGAAGATCCTGACGAAGAAGCCGGTTTCGGCGGCGAACGACATGAATGGCGGCGCGATTGCCCTGGCGGCGAGCGCCTGATAACCGACAAGCAGGCGGGGTGCCGAATTGATACCCAGAGGCCAAACCGCGGTGAGTGAGGCAGCGCAGGAGATCGACAAGCTCATGGGATTGCATCCCAAGGGTTTTGATCTGTCTCTCGATCGTATCACCCGTCTTCTCGATGTGCTCGGCAATCCGCACAGGAAACTGCCGCCGGTGATCCATGTCGCCGGCACCAACGGCAAGGGATCGGTCACCGCCTTCTGCCGCGCCCTGCTCGAAGCCGGTGGCTACAGCGCTCATGTCCACACCTCGCCGCATCTCGTCAATTGGCACGAGCGTTATCGCATTGGCGTCAAGGGTGGACGCGGACAGCTTGTGGATGACGCCGTCTTTGCCGAGGCCGTGCGTCGCGTGGCCGATGCCAATGCAGGACAGCACATCACCGTCTTCGAAATCCTGACGGCAGTCACCTTCATCCTGTTTTCCGAACATCCGGCCGATGCCGCGATCATCGAAGTCGGTCTCGGCGGCCGGTTCGATGCGACCAATGTCATTTCCGATCCGGCCGTTTCGGTCATCATGCCGATCTCGCTGGATCACCAGCCCTATCTCGGCGACAGGGTTGAGCTGATCGCGGCCGAAAAGGCCGGCATCATGAAGCCGGGATTTCCCGTTGTTATCGGTCATCAGGAATATGACGCAGCACTTGACGTGCTGATGTCGACGGCCGAACGGCTGCATTGCCCGAGCGCCGTCTTCGGGCAGGATTTCATGGCGCATGAGGAATATGGCCGGCTTGTTTACCAGGACGAGTTCGGTCTTGCTGACCTGCCGCTGCCGCGCCTTCCTGGCCGCCATCAATATGCCAATGCCGCCGCCGCCATTCGTGCTGTCAAGGCGGCGGGTTTCACCGTCACCGAAACGATGATGGAAAAGGCGATGAGTTCGGTCGAATGGCCGGGCCGGCTGCAGCGTCTGAGCGAGGGCCGGCTGCTGTCGCATGCGCCCGCCGGCGCCGAGATCTGGATCGATGGCGGACATAATCCCGGTGCCGGCGAAGTGATCGCCGAAGCCATGGCCAATTTCGAGGAGCGCCAGTCTCGGCCGCTTTTCCTGATTACCGGCATGATCAATACCAAGGATCCGGTCGGCTATTTCAAGGCCTTTACCGGCTTGGTCGAGAAGGTTTTCTGCGTGCCGATCCGCGGCAGCGAAGCGATGATCGACCCCGTGATATTGTCGAATGCCGCTTATGATGCCGGCCTGGTTGCCGAACCGATGTCGACGGTCGGCGATGCGCTGGAAGCGATCAAAGCCGTTCTCGATCCAGAGGCATTGCCGCCGCGCATCCTGGTCGGCGGCTCTCTCTATCTCGTCGGCGACGTGCTTTCCGACAATGGCACGCCCCCGAAATGAAGGCTGCAAAATGAAAAAAGCCCGGTCGAAGCCGGGCTTTTTCGTCAATGTGCTATGAATTAAGAGATATCAATCAGGCAGCGCTCGAAATCCAGTTCGAAAGAGCTGTTTTTGGCTTCGCACCGACAGAAATATCGGCGACTTCGCCGCCCTTGAAGATTGCGAGGGTCGGAATGGAGCGCACACCGAACTGTGCGGCGAGTTCCGGGTTCTCATCGATATTCAGCTTGGCGACCTTGACCTTGCCTTCCATCTCGACGGCGATCTCTTCGAGGCTCGGAGCAATCATCTTGCACGGGCCGCACCATTCAGCCCAGAAATCGACGACGACGGGTTCTGCGGATTCCAGAACTTCCGACTGGAAGTTATTGATATCGACTTTCACGGTAGCCATGGGCTGCTCCTTTAACGGAATTGGGTGTTGAACCACATGTGATGGTGCGGTGCCGAATTTTCAATGTCCGGTATTTCACTTTGTCTTGACCGCTGCAAGCGCCAAACCGAGCGTCTTTTGGCTCAGCGTGTAGAGCGAAGCGTTCTCGGTATAGACAAGCATGCAATCGATACGCTTATCAGGATAGAGCGGCGCCAGGATCTCGCGATAGATCGCCAGCTGCGCCCGGTGCGCGAAGGGGATGGCCTCCTCTGTTGCCGGCGGCACCCGATTGGTCTTGTAGTCGAGAATGACGACGCGATCGGCAAGGACGGCAAGCCGGTCGATACGGCCGGAGACGGCATAGCGCCGGTCTTCGAGCGTCAATGTTCCCATGATCGAGACCTCGGGCTGGGCCTGAATACCGAGGACGGCCTGCAGACCCTCTTCGTCCAATAGTTTCAGAACCGAATCGACAAGCTTGCGCCGTTCGGCCTCCGGCCAGAATCGAGCCGCCCGTTCGGCATAACGGCTCGCCGCATCAGGCCGCTCGCCAAGTGGAATTTCGGGAAGCGCCTGCAGCATGCGATGGATCAGCCTGCCCTTCTCCAGCGAACGATCGCTGCGCTCCTTCTCGCCGAACAGCGGCGAAACGACCAGCAAACCGCCCTCGTCTTCATCGATGATCGTGCCGGCGCCGGAGGGGCTGAGCGGGCGCGGCAGCTCAGCCTGCGGCGGCAATGGCCGCAAAAGGCCATCCGGCAAGGTCTCCTCGCTGTCGCGCTCCTCGCTGCGGTCGATACGCTCAAAGCTTCGTTCCACTCGCGGCACGCGCCATTTGATGCCTTGCCATTCCCCATCGGGACCGGAGAACGTGGTCGCCTCGACATGCGGATGGTCGTCGCGCAGCGCCGTCGAAATCATCATATGCCAGGTGTCATTGTTCACACGCACGCCACGATAGCCGCAGACGACCAGCCGGTCGGCCGCGCGCGTCATGGCGACATAGAGCAACCGGCGATATTCTTCTTCCGCCAGCATCTGGATACGCGCCGCATCGTCCTGCGTCAGCGAATTGGCGAGATCGGAGACAGGAACCCAGACGGGCATCGGCGGCTCGTCGGGACCGGTCTCGATCAGGCGAAGCTTCGGCAGATGCGTATGCGTAAAGGCCTTCGAACCGCCGTCGACAAGGAAAACGATCGGCGCCTCAAGACCCTTGGAGGCATGCACCGTCATGATGCGCACCTCATTGCGTCCCTTGTCCTGCTCGCGCTTCACCACGGGCGCCTCGAGCTCCAGCGTCGAGATGAAGGATTGCAGCCCGGGAAGACCGGAGCTTTCGTGGTCGAGCGTGAAGGTCAGGAACTCGTCGAGAATATCGCTGACTTCGGTGCCGAGACGGGCAAGGAATTGCCGCCGCCCGCCATGACTGCCCAGCACGCGCGCATAGAAATCGTGAACCGACAGGCTCCTGGACTGCCGGAGAAACAGCTCGAGCCTCTCGACGGCAGCGCGAAAACGTTCGGTGCCATCGGCGGCGAAGCTTTTCAGATGGCTCCAGACGCTCTCATTGTCGCCGCGTAACGCGGCAATCGCAAAGATGTCGTCCTCGGAGAGATCGAAAAGCGGGCTCTTGAGCACGGCGGCGAGCGAAAGGTCGTCTTCCGGCAGAAGCAGAAAACGGCCGAGCGCCAGCAGATCCTGCACGGCGATATGGCTGGTCAGCACCAGCCTGTCCGCGCCGGCGACGGGAATATCGCCGCGGCGCTTCAACGCCCGCGTCAACGCATTGACGAAGGCGTCGCGCTTGCGCACCAGCACCAGGATGTCGCCGGCCTCGATCAGGCGTTCCTTGCCTTTGTCGACGATCGTCTCGCGCCCGACGAGCGTGCCGATCGAATGGGCGATCCGCCGCGCGAGGATTGCGACCGGCGCGCTTTCCGGCGTTGCGTCGAAGGGCGCCGTCCAGTCCTCTTCCTTCACCACCGCTTCCGGCGCAACCATCTCCCAGAGGTCGACGGCGCCGGGATGTCCGATGCGGCTGGAACGATGCACGACCGGTTCGCCGAGCGCGCTGAGGCCGCGCGCGTTGTCGGGCGCCTTGAAAATATGGTCGACGGCCTCGAGCACGTCGGCGGTCGAGCGGAACGACAGTGGCAGCCGCACGGAGGAAAAACTCTGCCCGCTATCGGACACGCGCCGCCGCGTTCGGTCGCTTTCCTCGGAAAAACGCTCTGGCCGCGCGCCCTGGAAGGAATAGATCGACTGCTTTTCGTCGCCGACGGCAAAGAGCGTGCGCACGATCGGTCGGGCGCTTTCTCCGGAGAAGAAATCCTCGGCGAGCGACTGGATGACACTCCACTGGATCGGGCTGGTATCCTGCGCCTCGTCGACGAGGATATGGTCGATGCCGCGATCGAGCTTGTAGTGGATCCAGGGACCGACGCCACTTTTCATAAGCAGGTCGGCGGTGCGGGTGATCAGGTCCTCGAAATCGAGCTGGCTGCGCTGCTTCTTCAACTCCTCATAGTCGTGATTCAGCCGATCGGCGAGCGCGAGTGCTGCCTGCGTGGCGCCGTACATCCGCATTAGTTTCAGCCGGTCGCGGCTTGCTGCGACATGCGCGCGGGCTATGGCTATGGCGTCCGCCAGCTGCGGTGCCTCGGCAAGCATGGCCTTGACGAAGAATTGCGAGTCCGCCTTGGGCTCGCCCTTCACGGTCAGAAAGATTTTCTCGAGAAATTGCGCGCGCCTTGCGTCATCGGGCTCCCGCCCGGCGAGCCTGAGGCCGTAGGCAACCTCCTGCGCCTTCGTGCCGCCCTTCTGGTCGGCCAGCGAGAGATAAAGCTCCAGCGTACCGCCTGAAAGCTCCGGCAAAGGCCAATATTGCGCCGCGATCCGGCTTTCCGTGTCGCCAGCGGCAAGGCCAAGCCTCTTGCGCAGGACCTTCTCCACACCGCCCTGCTGTTCGGCCGTCGCCGTAAAACGACGAATGGCGTTGCGGTTGGCGACGATGTCGCCGAGCAGGTTCTCCAGCCCGGATTCGTCGCCGAGATTGAGCACGTAGGCGAATGCCTCGGCAAGAGCGCTGTCCTCGTCAGGTGCGGTTGCCGTCAGCAGCGCCCGGCGGGCATCGGAAAGCAGCGCCACCGCCGCGCGATCGTCGAGAACCGAGAAATGTCCGGCAACGTTGGCCTCCAGCGGGAACTGATGCAGCAGCGCCTCGCAGAAGGCATGGATCGTCTGGATTTTCAGCCCGCCGGGTGTCTCCAGCGCCTTCGCAAACAGCCGGCGGGCCTCGGCAAGCTTCAGTCCGTCGGGAGCCGTACCCTCGATCTGCGTGATCCGCCGGCTGAGGTCTCCATCGTCAAGCACCACCCACTCCGCCAGCCGTTCGAAGACGCGGTTCGACATTTCGGAGGCGGCAGCCTTGGTATAGGTGAGGCATAAAATGGCGGAAGGCCGCGCACCTGATAGCAGCAGCCGGATAACGCGCTGCGTCAGCACATGCGTCTTGCCGGAACCGGCATTGGCCGAGACCCATGCCGAACGTAGCGGATCGGAGGCAATCGCCTGCTGGATCGTCGTCCAGCCGATCCAGGCGCCCGGATCGTCATCGTTGGGAAGGGCGGTCACATCACTCATCACCGCCCTCTTCCGTTTCGGCCGTCGACCATTCGGAGACGCGGGCAAGATGATCGTAGTCGCCGCCGAAATCGAATTGCTGGGCCGGGATCAGCCGCGAGGTAAAGCCCCTTTCGTTGGATTGCAGCAATCCTACGAACTTGACCAGCTGGTCGATCGATTCGGCGGCGAGATCCATCGCCGATTTCGCCTTGTCGCTGCGGGCAGAGCTCTCGTTGTTGACGGTATCGACTTGGAAGCGGCTCCCGGGTCGCAGACGCACATAGAGAAGATCCTGCGGCACCAGGCTGCCGGCATCGCGGAAGGCGCCGGCACTCAAGGCTGCCGCTTCGAGCGCAAGCTGCGGATCGAGAAGCACACGCGCCTGCGCCGGCGAGGGATTGTAGCCGGTCTTGTAGTCGATGATGTCTGCTGAGTTTGGTCCTGTTATGTCAATCCGGTCTGCGACGCCAGTGAGCCGGATATTGATCGGCTCCAGCTCCATGCCGCCCCGTACTTCCGTCAGCGTCTTCAGGATGCCATGTCGCCGTCCGGCCTCCCATTCGAGGAAGGCGCGGGCCACCTCGCGAAAGCGCGGTCGCCACACGGCATCGATATGCGGTGGCAGCCGCTCAAGGTCGAAAAGATCAGAAAGGATGCGCTCCATCGCCGCTGCCGCATCAGGCGTCCCGGCGATGTGAGCCTCGCGGATAAACCGGTCGATGATCTTGTGGTAGAGCGTTCCGCGTTCGGCCGCCCCTGGATCGCGGTTGAACGCGTCGACCGGGTCAAGCCGCAGGACACGGCGGGCATAGATGGCATAGGGATCACGGCGCAGCCGGCCGACTTCGCTGAAGGAATAGGATTTCGGCTGCAGTGCCAGCGGCGGTTTCGGCGAGGGTCGCTGCGCCGGCGTCTGCCCATCTCCCCGATCGATGAGACCGGCCCACTGCAGAAACCGGTTGCCGCGTCCCTTCAATTCCGCTTCGAACGCTTCTCCGCCGAGCGCCAGCAGCCGCTGCAGCCAACGCGAGGCGACAGTCGGGGTTGAGCCCTGGCGCAGTGCGCGCGAATAGATCAGATGGCGCGTGCCGTTCGCCATCTCGAAATCATGCGCCAGCTGGCCGATGCGCCGTTCCGGCGGCTCGAGGCCGATCTCCGTCTTCATCATGCGCGGAATGAAGGGATTATTGGCGGTCTGCCCTGGCCAGGTGCCCTCGTTCAGTCCGCCGAGAATCAGCGTATCGACGCTCTGCAGGCGGGCTTCCAGCGTGCCGAAGATGAAGAGCCTGGGATGGCTGAGCGCTCGTGGCTTCACCGCATGACCGGCGGCAAGTGCGGCCATGATGTCGATCCATTGCGGTCCGTCGGCCTCCATCTGGCCGTCCGTGTCGATCACTTCACTGAGCAGGGCGGCGAGTGCATCTCCCGCTTCATTCGACCAGAGATCGGCGAGATTGCCGTGCGGATCGACCGCGACCGCTTCCAGCGAACGGCCGGTGCGCTCGGCCCATTCGGACAATGTGAAGCGCACTGTTCTTCCGCGATCTTCCGGCCGGTGCCGCATCAGCGCCGAAGCCAGCGGCTCGGTCGCCTGTGCGACCCGCCGGGCAAGGTCGTATGCGGCGCCGGCTGCATCGGGCGAAAGCGCCTTTCGCCATTGCGGCGCGTGCCTGTCCAGCGCCTGTTCGGCAAGTTGGTGAGTGAGCAGCGGCTCGAGCGTGCTGATGTCCACCTCGACCACGCCGCCGCGCAGCGCCAGCAGCTCCAGGACTTCGGTAGCGGAAATCAGTGCGTCGCGTTCCAGGCCGAAGCGGGCAAGCGGATGTTTGAGCAAAGAGACGATCGCTACCGGATCGCCCGGTCGCAGCGCTGCCTCGAGCAGCAATTGCAGCAAGGTGCCTTGCGGCATGGCCGCAAGCGGTGTACCCGCCGAATCATCGGCGAGGATGCCGAAGCGGGAAAGCTCGGCCATGACCCGCCGGGCGAGATTGCGGTCCGGGGTGATGAGTGCTGCCCGGCTCTCGCCGTCCTGTCCCGGCCTCTCCAGTGCCAGCCGGAGCGCGATCGCAATCGCGGTTGCTTCCTCGCGCTCGTTGGCGGCTTCGATCAACGAAACATCGGCGAAGGCTGAAGACAGGGCGCCCCCCGGCAGATCGCTCTTCCAGGCCCCCCAATCACTGGTCGCCTCCGCCGGGGCGAGGGCCCGAGACAGGATTTCGGCGCGCCGGTCAAGATCGGCTCCCGATGTGTCGAGGAGCGCGACGTCGTCACGCGCCAGCTTCAGCCGCTTGAGCAGCGACGACAGGCCAAACTGCGGATGGCTTCGGCTTGCGGGATTGGTATGTTGGCCTGGCGCCGGTTCCGGCGCGACCATTTGCCAGTGCTGCTCGGACATGGAGAGATCGAGACCCGGAAGCACGATCACGCCTTCGGGCAGATTGGCGACGGCGGCGATGAGATCGGCGGTGGCGGGAAGGGAGCCAGTCGAACCGGCGATGATGATCGGTCCAGCGGGTTTCGTCGCCGAAAGCCGGCTTGCTTCGGCCCGGAGAATGGCGTTTCTGTGCCGCGCCGGCGAGGATTTGCCGAGTTCGGACAGCCGTTCGGGCCAGAAGGCGCTGGCGATCTGCAGGAACTCCGCCGTCAACTGCCACCAGGCGGCATAATCGCCGGTGTCGAGTTTCGACAGTTCCGACCAATCGAGATCCTCGGTCTCGATGGAATCGATCAGCTCCGCAAGGTTGTGGGCGAGCCAGATCGCATCCGCCGGACTTGCGGGAGCAACCAGCGGCGAGTCTGAATGAATGTGGCGGACGATCTCCGGCAGCTTGTTTCGCCAGGCGAGGATCAGACGCGCAAGCTCCAACAGACGGGCGGTATTCGACAGTGGCTGGGCGAGATCGATCGTTGCCGGCAGCGCCTCGTCGAAATAGCCGCTATCGTCATCGGTTTCGCCGAGCGGGCGGATGACTGGGAGGATCGCTGAGCGGCCGCCGAGCAGGTCGACGAATTCGGACCGCAGCACACGCACGGCACGCCGGGTCGGCAGGTAGATCGTTACTTTGGCAAGCGATAGCGGATCATCGGCGTCATGCCGGAAAATCGGCGTCAATCGGCCGTCGCAAAGCGTCGTCGCCAGCGTTTTCAGGAAGGGGAGGCCCGCCGGGATCGTCAGGATGCGTGGCAGGTGCCGCTCCACCATGGCTCACGCAAACGTCCGCAATCGCCGGATCGTTTCCTCTGCCTCGCCGATCGCGTCGGGCGTGCCGACCGTCAGCCAATGGCCTTCGAGCACCATGCCGAAAAGCCGTCCGTGCGCGATCGCCTTATCGAAATAGATATTGAGGTTGAAGGCATCCTTCGGTGCATCGTCGAGCAACGACGGGTTCATGACGATCGCTCCGGCATAGACGACGGGATTGGACGGATCGTCGCGATAACGCGTCAGCCGGCCATCGGTTGCGAGGCTGAAGTCGTTCTTGCCATTGTGGCCCGTCGTATCCTCGATCCCAACGCAAAGCAGCGCCATATCCATGCGTTCGGCATCGAAGAATCCGGCTAAGCGTTGTAAATTCGTCGGCCGCCCCGGCTGTTCGCCGATCCAGAAGAGATCGGCATTCATGACGAAGATATTGTCGCGGCTAAGCAGCCTCAGCCCCTTCGCCAGCCCGCCGCCGGAATTCATCAGCGCGTCCCGCTCGTCTGATATGACGATGTCGAGGCCCCGGTAGTTCCCGAGATGATCGAGCATCTGGTCGGCGTGGTGGTGAACGTTGACGACGGCGCGTTCGATGCCCGCCGCCACCAGCGAATCCAGCGCGTAGTCGATCATCGGCTTGCCGTCGATCTTCACCAGCGGCTTCGGGATCGTATCGGTGATCGGGCGCATGCGGGTTCCGAGCCCCGCGGCCAGTACCATGGCTTGTCTGATGGTCATTCTGATCCGAAACTTATGATTCGCTCTGGCCTATTCCAGCCCTTGCGCACCAATCGCGCAAGGGGGCAAGCGTTTCATGCTCAAGCGCGACGTTCAAATAGGAAAGCGTCCGCGGCATGTGTTTCAGATAGCCCGGCTTGCCGTCGCGCTGCAACAGGCGCACCCAAAGACCGGCAAGCTTGCAATTGCGCTGCGCCGACATGATCGCCCAGGCCTTCATGAACCCGGCTTCGTCGAAACCGCCCTGCGCGCGGCGAAGCGCCAGATAATCGTCCATCAGCTGCCGGAAAAGCTCCGGCTCGATTGTTACGCGCGCATCCTGGACGATCGAGGCAAGGTCATAAGCCGTGGGGCCAATCATCGCGTCTTGGAAATCGATGAGGCCGATCTTGCGAATACCGCTTTCATGTTCGCGCCAGATGATGTTTGGCGAATGGAAGTCGCGCAGCAGCAGGTTCTTCTCGGCCGTTGCGAGCTCGTCGATGAGCGCATCCCAGATCGCCAGATATTTCGCCCGTTCGGCCTCCGTTGCAGGCACACCCTGACGCTTCCAGGGCAGGTGCCAGTCGAGCACCAGCCGCACCTCCATCTTCATCGCCGTGCGGTCGAAATCCGGAATATGGTGGACATGCCCCTTGCCAACGGGGATGTCCTGCGGAAATTTCAGGGCGTGCAGCCTGGCCAGGCAGGCAACGCTTTCGCGATAGCGTTCGATAATAGGCTGTCCCTGGGCATTCAGCACGCCTTCGCTGCCGAGATCTTCGATCAGCAGGATACCCTTGTTATAATCCACCTTGTAGACTTCGGGCGCCGCAAAACCGTCCTTACGCAGGGTATCGGCGATCGCCACAAAGGGATAAGCGTTTTCGGCAAGATGCGCGACTTTGGGATAGGGTTTGCCGTCGAGAACCGGCGGGCCTTCAGCGAGCGGCGGCCAGTCCATCAAGATGATGCGCTGTTTCTCGGTCTTCGGATAGATTGCCTCATAGGCGCGCAGCGAGGCATCGCCGGTCAGGAATCGGCGTTTGGCTGCGGGGTAACCGGAATCATCAAGGAAATCGCGGATCGCCAGGATGCGCCGGATGCGCAAGAATTGCATGCCGGAGGCTATAATCGTTGCTCGTCGGCCGCTGCCTTCATGCTCCAGCGTCAGCGCGATGCGCTGAACGGGCAGTTCGCTCTCGGCCATCTCGGGCCACTCGACGAGACAGATACCGTTTTGCAGGGCCTCGTCGAAGCCGAGTTCCGTCAGTTCGGCGGGGTCGCCGAGCCGGTAGAGATCGAAATGCGAAACGGCAATGCGCAGGTCGTAGGATTGCACCAGCGTGAAGGTCGGGCTCGGGACCTCGAGTCCCTCGTCATCGGCCATGGCGCGCAAGATCGCGCGGGCGAGCGAGGATTTCCCTGCGCCGAGGTCGCCGGAAAGGGCGAGGCAATCGCCGGCCTTCAGGGCCAGCGCCAGGTCTTCGCCGAGGCGGATGGTGGCAGCCTCGTCCTTCAGGAACAGCGAGATCGCATCACTGGTCGTCATTCGGCGGCGGCGGAATGCGGTACATTGACCGAGGGGATACGGCAGATGACAGTCGTGCCCTTGCCGGGCTCGCTGTCGATCGTCACGTCGCCATGATGCAGGCTGACAAAGCTGTCGACGATCGAGAGGCCGAGGCCGGCGCCGCCGCGTTTGCCGCTTTTCGCCCCCGTGGCAAAGCGGTCGAAGACGGTCGCGATCATGTCAGGTGAGATGCCGGGGCCGCGATCGCTGACGGAGAAAACGAAATCCGTGCCTTCGCGATGGCATTCCAGCGAGATCGAAGTGCCTTCGGGCGAGAAATTCGCCGCATTGGAAAGAAGCTTCAGAAGGATCTGCTTCAGCCGCTGTGGATCGGCAACGATTGAGCCGAGATAGGCGGGTGCAGTGATTTCAAGCGCCACGCCGCTTTCGTGGAGGCGATCTGCGATCTGCATCGAGACGTCGTCGAGCAGGTCGTTGAGATCGATATCCGCATAATTGAGGCGCATGATGCCGGCATCGACGGTCGCAAGGTCGAGAATGTCGTTGACGAGCGTCAGGAGAACGGAGGACGAGGTCGAGATATGGTCGATATATTCAGCCTGCCGTTCGCTCAAGGGCCCGACGCCCGGCGTGCGCAGGAGATCGGTGAAGCCGATGATGTTGGTCAGCGGTGAGCGCAGCTCGTAGGACACATGCTGGACGAAATCGTTCTTCAGCTCGTCGGCCTTGCGCAGCGCTTCGTTCTTCTCGGTCAGAGCGCGCTCGGCACGCACACTGTCCGTCATGTTGACGAAGGTCAGCATACTCTGCGCGTTCGGCAGCGGGATAACGGCGTAGTCGAGCACGAGGCCGGAGAAGAGTTCCAGCGTCCCCTGGCCCGAGCGGCGTTCGTCGTCGAAGCTGGTGATCAGTTCCGCGAAGGCTTTCCAGCCGTCCGGCCGGTCATAGGACGGCGCGCAGGCCTCGCCCAGCGCACGGATATGAGTGCCGGGCTTGGCTTCGGTTTCGGTGATCCCCCAGAGCGCCCGGAAGGCCGGGTTCGAAAGGCGGATGCGTCCGTCAGGGCCGAACACCGCGACACCTTCGGAAAGGTGGTCGATCGTTTCGCCCTGCACCTTGACCAGCGTGTTGTAGCGCGTTTCGAGATCGACCTGCTCGGTCAGGTTCTCGAACACCCAGGTGGCGCCACCCTGCGGATGTGCGGTCGCGAAGACGCGCAGTGTCTGCCCGTTCGGCAGGTGCCAGAGATCGGATTGCGTGTCGAGCGCGCGATAGACGGAAAGCGCGGCTTCCTTCCAGCTTTTCCAGTTGAGCTGGTCCGGCAGCTTCTTGGCAGCCCGGAGCCGCTCGAGCAGCTCGCTATTGTCAGGCCGGCCTTCGAGGAAGGCGATATCCAGTTGCCAGAGCGCGACGAAAGCCTGATTGTAGAATTGCAGGCGGCGGTCGCCGTCGAAGATGGCAACGGGCGTGGCAAGATGATCGAGCGTTTCGGCATGGCTCTTCAGCGTCCGTTCCAGCTCGGCGCGCACCGCCTCTATGTCGGACACATCGATCGCGATGCCGGCCGAGCCGCCGGGAACCCTGACGTCGACGACGTCGAAGAATGTGCGGTTGCCGTGCACGACCGTCGAAATCTTGTCGTGGAAGGGCGATTCCGGCATCGTCGTCGCGCGAATGCGTTCGCGCGCCACGGTCGTCAACATCTCGCGACCTTCATTGATCGCCTGCTGCGGCGATCGCGCCTCGACCGCCTCGCCATAGGCCTGGTTGACCCAGGTGAGGCGGCCCACCGGGTCGCGCTGCCAGGCCGGCATGTCGATCGCGTCGAGCATGGTCTGGAAGGCCGAGATCGAGGTCATCAGCCGGTCGCGCTCGATCCTGAGTTCTGCCAGCTCGGCGCGCAGATTGTTGAGCGCGACGAAACGGACGAAAGCACGCCCGCCGGAAACCCGGCCTTGCGCCTCGAGGATTTCGTCGCGGATGGTTTCGACCACCATGTCGAAGCTCTGCGCCTCGTCGCGCAGCCGATCGATCGCTTTTTCCAGCTCGGAAGCCGAGCGTGATTTCAGCCATAGGCCGAAGGCCAGGAATTCGCCGTCTTGCGGCGCGCCGGTTTCAGGCGGAAGTTGGCCGAGCAGTTCGGGACGCGCGTTGCCGTCCCAGATGACGATCCGCCGGTTTTTGTCGGCGATCAGAGCCTGGTATTGCGAAATGCGCTGTTGGGCATCGGAGAGTGCCGAGCGAATTTCCCGGCTCTCGTTTTCCAGGTTGCCGCGCTGGCGCACGAGCCACAGCGTCGACAGCAGTGCTGCCGATATGACGCCGATGACGACGGAAACACCGACGACCTGCGAGGATGTGAAGAGGTGGGCGGAGGCTGCCGCCTGCTGCTCCCCCTGGGCCAGAACCGGCCGCGCCAGCGCGGCAAGCGCCGTGCCGGCGGCGCAGCTTTTCAGGAAGCGCGCCAATAGTCCGTGCTCTTGCTTCGTGGCCTCGTGTGCCGTTGCAGATTTATATCCTTGGCCTGCCATGAGCGGGCGGCGATCGGCGCGAGCGCCATCATCCGCCTGACCGGGCAGGCTGCTTTTCATTTCCGACATCCGCGGTATGTCTCCGTCCTTCAATGTGCCGCATTACGACAAGACATCCCATTTTCGCAGCGGTCGGACAGGGTCCGGCGCCACGAATCAAGTCTTAAAACAATACTTCGGAAGGGAATCGGCGGGAAGGGAGCGTCCAAAAAATAAGCCGCAGCATTTGTCAATGCTGCGGCTTCTACATCTTGTGGATATTAACGATCAGATCAATATCTGTAGTGGTCTGACTTGAACGGGCCCTTCGGCGAGACGCCGATATAGGCAGCCTGTTCCTCAGAAAGCTCAGTCAGCTTCACGCCGAGCTTGTCGAGATGCAGGCGTGCGACCTTTTCATCGAGATGCTTCGGCAGGATATAGACCTGGTTGGAATACTGGTCGGGCTTGGTGAAGAGCTCGATCTGCGCCAGCGTCTGATTGGTGAACGAAGCCGACATCACGAAGGATGGATGGCCGGTGGCGTTGCCGAGGTTGAGCAGACGGCCTTCGGAAAGAAGGATGATGCGGTTGCCCTTGGGAAATTCGATCAGGTCGACCTGCGGCTTGACGTTGGTCCATTTGAGATTGCGCAATGCAGCGACTTCGATTTCGTTGTCGAAGTGACCGATATTCCCAACGATCGCCATATCCTTCATCGCGCGCATGTGGTCGATGCGGATGACGTCCTTGTTGCCCGTGGTGGTGATGAAGATATCGGCAGAGGAAACGACGTCCTCGAGCAGAACGACTTCATAACCATCCATCGCAGCCTGCAATGCGCAGATCGGATCGGCTTCGGTCACCTTGACGCGGGCGCCGGCGCCGGAAAGCGAAGCGGCAGAACCCTTGCCGACGTCGCCATAGCCGCAGACGACGGCAACCTTGCCGGCCATCATGACGTCGGTGCCGCGGCGGATACCGTCGACCAGCGATTCCTTGCAGCCATACTTGTTGTCGAACTTCGACTTGGTGACCGAGTCGTTGACGTTGATCGCCGGGAAGGGCAGCAGGCCCTTCTGGCTAAGCTGGTAAAGGCGGTTGACGCCGGTCGTCGTTTCCTCGGTGACGCCCTTGATCGCGTCGCGCTGCTTGGTGAACCAGCCAGGCGAAGCGGCAAGGCGCTTCTTGATCTGCGCGAAGAGGATTTCCTCTTCTTCGGAATGCGGGTGAGATAGCACGTCCTCGCCGGCTTCGGCGCGGGCGCCAAGCAGGATGTACATGGTGGCGTCGCCGCCGTCATCGAGGATCATGTTGGAAAGGCCGCCATCGGCCCACTGGAAGATCTTGTCGGTGTAGACCCAGTAATCTTCGAGCGACTCGCCCTTGATGGCGAAGACAGGTACGCCGGAAGCGGCGATCGCGGCAGCGGCATGATCCTGCGTCGAGAAGATGTTGCACGAGGCCCAGCGGACTTCGGCGCCAAGCGCGACCAGCGTTTCGATGAGCACGGCCGTCTGGATGGTCATGTGCAGCGAGCCGGTGATGCGCGCGCCCTTCAGTGGCTTTGTCTGGCCGAATTCGGTGCGGCAGGACATCAGCCCCGGCATTTCGGTTTCGGCGATCGTAATTTCCTTGCGGCCGAAATCCGCAAGCCCGATATCGGCGACGACATAATCTTTTTCAGTGCTCATAGAGGCCTCCAGGCTGAAAAACGTCTCAAAATTGGCGCAGGCGCGAAGGTGATCGCGCGACGGATGAGCCGCGTGCTCATGCATCTCGCCGGAAAGTGTGCAGCGGTTCCGGGATAACGACATGCATAACAACAAGAGCTAAAGCGCATTGCATGAATCAAGTTCGATGCGACGTGCTTTAGCGCACGGCATGTCCGCCGTTTAGCAGGCTTCGCCCGGGATGGCAATAAGGATATAAAGAAGTCTTTATATGTTTATATGAGCTCGCCGGGCTCACATTTCTTCGCCGAACCTGTTCTGGATCAGCTGATCCAGCGCCTCCAGCGCTTCCTCGGCCTGGCTGCCGCTCGCCGAGACCATGACGCTCGAGCCGGGGCTTGCCGCAAGCATCATCAGCCCCATGATGGAGGTGCCGCCGACCGTCATCCCGTCCTTGGAAACGGTGATGGCGGCATCAAAGGTCTCGACCATCTGCACGAATTTGGCGGAAGCGCGCGCGTGAAGACCGCGCTTGTTGATGATGAGGAGTTCCCGGGAGAGCGATGTCATGAAGGCTCGTTATTTTCCGCTGAGCACACGGCTCGCGACATTGATATATTTCCGCCCGGCTTCGGAAGCTTCCACCAGCGCCTTCTCCATGTTGTTCTCGCCGCGCACGCCGGCAAGCTTGATCAACATCGGCAGGTTGACACCGGCAATGACTTCGGTATGGCCGCTGCTCATGACCGATATGGCAAGATTGGACGGCGTGCCGCCGAACATGTCGGTCAGGATGACGACGCCATGGCCATCATCGGCACCGGAAACGGCTTCCAGAATGTCCTGCCGTCTCTGGTCCATGTCGTCTTCGGGGCCAATACAGACCGTCTCGATGAATTTCTGAGGACCGACGACGTGCTCGACAGCATGACGAAACTCTTCAGCCAGCTTGCCATGAGTGACAAGCACAAGTCCGATCATGATATTACTGCTCCCATAGACGCAAACGGTGGACCCAATATCGCAATGCAGCAATTACGTCCACCGGTGGGGGCACATCTTGGCTATGAAAAGCCGAAGTGCAAGATAAAAATGCGAATATATAAGGCAGATTGACCAATCCGGAAGGCCTTAGCGCCCGATATCCGGCACTTTTGCCATCAAGATAGCAAGGGGTGAGGAAACGCCCGTGAGCAACCGCAATGCGGGAAGCGAAAATCCAGTGGCAAGGCTGACGATTTCGCCTTCAGGGGGCACCCGGTTTTCACCGGAAGCGCTGCCCGGAAGCACGGCATAATGCATGACCGCCTGGGGAACATGGTCCTGATGAACAATGCCGGTGCCGCGAAGCTCGATCAGTCCGGCGATCGACGGCGGGCATGCGGCGATGACCGCGCCGGCCTCTTCCGACAAAAAGACCTGGTCGTCGGCGACCAGTGCCGTGAACAATCCGAGGCGGCGCGCCTCCGTCATGCAGGTGAAGGCCAGCATCGATTTGCCCCAGCCGGAAGGCCCGCTGAACAGCAGTCCCGTCTTGCCGACGACGATCGCGGTCGCATGGATGTTGAAACCTGCCTCGGTCATGCTGCGGTGCCGACTGGCAAAGAGAGGATGAAGCGCGCGCCGAGCACGTGCCCGCCTTCGGCATCAATGATGTTTTCGGCTCTCAGCGAACCGCCATGCGCTTCGGCGATCTGCCGGCTGATCGAAAGGCCGAGCCCCGAATTCTGGCCGAAGCCTTCCGCCTCCGGCCGGTCCGTATAGAAGCGCTCGAAGATGCGGTCGATATTTTCCGCCTGGATGCCGGGACCGTTGTCTTCGATCGTGGTGACGCAGCGCGAACGTGTCCGCACCAGCCGCACGGTAATCTTGCCGCCCTTTTCCGGCACGAAAGAGCGGGCATTCTCGATCAGGTTGGCGATGATCTGGCCGATGCGCAGATCGTGGCCGTTGACGACAAAGCGCGTCTTGACGTTCGGTTTGCGTTCGACGGCATATTCGATCTGCACCTGCTTCTTGCTGCTCCTGACCTGGCGTGACACCTCGATGAGGTCGCGCAGCAGCACCTCCATGTCGACCGAGCCGGCATCGACGCGTGCGAGTTCGGCATCAAGGCGCGAAGCGTCGGAGATATCGCTGATCAGCCGGTCGAGGCGGCGGACGTCATGCTGGATGACGTCCATCAACCGTTTCTTGGAATCGTCGGATTTGGCAAGCGGCAGCGTTTCGACGGCGCTGCGCAGCGAGGTCAGCGGATTCTTGAGCTCGTGGCTGACATCGGCCGCGAAACTCTCGATCGCATCGATGCGGTCGTAGAGCGCCGTCGTCATCTCCCGCAATGCGATGGAAAGATTACCGATTTCATCCTGGCGGGCGGAGAAGTCGGGGATCTCTTCACGCGCCTTGGCCCCGCGCCGGACACGGATGGCAGCCGCCGAAAGGCGGCGCAGCGGATTGGCGATCGTCGATGAAAGCACCAGCGAAAGCAGCACGTTGACGAGTGTCGCGACGCCGAAGACGCGCATGATGGCAAGCCGCTCGGCATGAACGATATTGTCGATGTCGCCCGCCTGCGTCGACAGGAGCAGCACCCCGAGCACGGCGCGGAAACGCTGGATCGGCACGGCGACGGAAACGATGAGTTCGCCTTTCTCGGTGGTGCGCACGACCGCACCGCGCACGCCGGTCAGTGCGTTCATCACTTCGGGATAGATCGAGCCATCACCGCCCGGCGCTTCCTTGTAGAGCGGCAGATTGCCGGGCTGCAGTGCCTTGTTGAACAGAGTGGCGAACCACTCGCTCCAGGTCTGTTTCTCCTCTTCAACAGGCGGCAGGTCAAAGCGCAGCACCTGGCCGCGCGAATAGAGATGGCGCGAATCGAGCAGCAGATTGGCGTCGGCATCGAAGATGCGGGCGCGTGTGCGCGTCGGAGAGATCAGCCGGCGCAGCACCGGCGCGACCTTTTCAGGATCGATCGGAAATTCGAGGTCCTCGTCGTTCGGCACCGGGGTGATGCTCTGGCCGGCCTGTAGCTCGAGCAGCTTCTGCGGATCGATGGTGATCGAGTTGGTATCGACCGACGCGGAGGCCGAAATGGCGCCGGCGATGATCTCGCCCTGCGTCAACAGGCTTTCGGCGCGGGCGTCGATCAATCCCTCGCGAAACTGGTTGAGATAGAGGATGCCGCCGACGAGCACCACCAGTGCGACGAGATTGAAGAACAGGATGCGACGCGTCAGGCTCGAAAAGACGGCATTGCCGAAGATCCGGCGGATCAGCGTGAAGGGATGCGACCAACGGCGGCCTCGGACGCGACGGGTGCTCACGCCCTCCGCGTCGTCCAGATCCCTTTCCTGCACCAACTGTGCCAATGACAGGCCCTTTCGAAGGGCGGAGGCCGGATGGACCGGCCGCTGCCCTCAACATTTCCGACAGCGCCGCGCGTCTTTTCAGACGCGCAAAGGACGCTGCAACATTTTAACTGCTGCATAATTTCTCCTTAAATCGAAATCCGATTTAAGGAATTATGCAATTGCGCTGCGCCGCTCGGGGCCTAAGCTGCTTCGCGGAAGCGGTATCCCACTCCGTAGAGTGTTTCAATCATATCAAAGTCGGTGTCGACCATCTTGAATTTCTTGCGCAGCCGCTTGATGTGGCTGTCGATGGTTCGGTCGTCGACATAGACTTGCTCGTCATAGGCTGCGTCCATTAGCGCGTCGCGGCTCTTGACGACGCCGGGGCGCTGCGCCAGCGAATGCAGGATCAAGAACTCGGTCACCGTCAGCGTCACGGCCTCACCCTTCCAGGTACAGGTATGGCGTTCCTGGTCCATGACCAGCTGACCGCGCTCCAGCGAGCGGGCCTGCTGCACCGCGCCGGTCTTCGGCGCGCCAGTGGGGCTGGTGCCGGCGGCGGCGGCTTCACGGCTTGACGCGCGGCGCAGGACGGCGCGCACGCGCTCCACCAGCAAACGCTGCGAAAAAGGCTTGGTGATGAAATCGTCGGCGCCCATCTTCAAGCCGAAGAGCTCGTCGATCTCTTCATCTTTGGAGGTGAGGAAGATGACGGGAATATCCGACTTCTGCCGCAGGCGGCGCAGCAGTTCCATGCCATCCATACGCGGCATCTTGATGTCGAAGATCGCCAGCTGCGGCGGTCGCGCCAGAAGGCCGTCGAGCGCTGAGGCACCGTCCGTATACGTCTCGACCTTATATCCTTCGGCCTCCAGTGCGATCGACACCGAGGTAAGGATGTTGCGGTCGTCATCAACGAGCGCGATTGTCGGCATGGTGTTGGTCTCCGTCATCAGTGCGCATTCTCCCGGATTTTGGTCTCCCCAGGCGGTCTCAGTGACCGGATGCGCTTATGGAGGATAAAGGTGGAACAAATTGTGGCAAAGATAAAGGGGATGATTGTCGTAAAATTCGCCATCAATCTTAAGTAGTGCGTCGAAATGTTTAAACGCAGCCTTTTCAAACGATTTAAAATTGAGCGGATAAATTTAAATCGATTAATTATTTGATATCACTGCACTTTCTCAAGTTTTCCGTCTTGTGTTTTAAAATTTCTGCCCGTATTTTCGCGCTCAGTGTTAACGGCAACGAGCCTGAGCGAAGGGAACTAGCCATGGAAATGTTCGGAGTTCATAACCCGGCAATAGAGCTGGCAACGGTTGGATTAGGCGGCGCGGCCAGCGTTCGCTACAACTTTTCCGCCGCCGCGCTCTATGAAGAAGCGATCCGCCGGGGTGAAGCCGAACTGACCGCTCAGGGTGCGCTGCGGGCTCTCACCGGCCAGCACACGGGCCGTTCGCCGCGCGACAAGTTCGTCGTTCGCGATATCAATACCGATGGCGAAATCTGGTGGGACAACAACAAGCCGATCTCGCCGGAACATTTCGCCTTGTTGCGCGACGATATGCTGGCGCATGCCGCGGGCAAGGAGCTTTTCGTCCAGGACCTCGTCGGTGGCGCGGAGGAAGGTCATGCCCTGCCGACCCGCGTCGTGACCGAATTCGCCTGGCATTCGCTGTTCATTCGCAATCTGCTGATCCGCCCCGACACCGCAGCGCTGTCAAGCTTCGTGCCGAAGCTGACGATCATCGATCTGCCGAGCTTCAAGGCCGATCCGGCTCGCCACGGCTGCCGTTCGGAAACGGTGATCGCCTGCGATCTCACCAACGGTCTTGTCCTGATCGGTGGCACTTCCTACGCCGGTGAAATGAAGAAATCGGTCTTCACCGTGCTCAACTACCTGCTGCCGGCCAAGGGCGTGATGCCGATGCACTGCTCGGCCAATGTCGGCCCGGGCGGTGACGCGGCTGTTTTCTTCGGCCTTTCCGGCACGGGCAAGACGACGCTTTCGGCCGATCCGGCCCGGACGCTGATCGGCGATGACGAACACGGCTGGAGCGAAAACGGCATCTTCAACTTCGAAGGCGGCTGCTACGCCAAGACCATCCGCCTTTCGGCCGAAGCCGAGCCGGAAATCTATGCGACGACGCAGCGCTTCGGCACCGTGCTCGAAAACGTCGTGCTGAACGAAAGCCGCGAGCCAGATTTCAACGACGGGTCGCTGACCGAGAACACCCGTTGCGCCTATCCGATGGATTTCATCCCGAACGCTTCGGAAACGGGCCGGGCCGGGCATCCGAAGACGATCATCATGCTGACCGCCGATGCCTTTGGCGTCATGCCGCCAATCGCCCGGTTGACGCCTGATCAGGCGATGTATCACTTCCTCTCCGGCTACACCGCCAAGGTGGCCGGCACGGAAAAGGGTGTCGTCGAGCCGGAAGCGACCTTCTCCACCTGCTTCGGCGCGCCCTTCATGCCGCGGCATCCGGCCGAATATGGCAATCTGCTCAAGGAGCTGATCGGCCGTCATGGCGTCCAATGCTGGCTTGTCAATACCGGCTGGACCGGCGGCGCCTACGGCACCGGCAAGCGCATGCCGATCAAGGCGACGCGCGCGCTTCTCACCGCCGCCCTGACCGGCGAACTCGGACAGGCCGAATTCCGTGCTGACACCAACTTCGGCTTCGCAGTGCCGGTTTCGGTGGATGGCGTCGACGGCAGCATTCTCGATCCGCGCTCGACCTGGACCGACAAGGCAGCCTATGACGCGCAGGCCGAAAAGCTGGTCTCGATGTTCATCGCGAACTTCGCCAAGTTTGAAAATCATGTCGATGGCGGCGTCCGCGATGCCGCCCCCGGCGTGAAGGTTGCCGCCGAATAAGGCGAACAGGCAATTCCAGCAAAACTGCGCAGCGGTTTTGCGTCTGGAATTGCGTGAAAACAAAAAGCGCGAGCGATCCGTACTTCCAAGAAGAATGGAATGCTCCAATCTCTGACTCACGTGAAACCCGGCATCGCAGGATGCCGGGTTTTTCTTGATGACGGCCGATATTTTCAATTCGCCGCTGATGTGAGATAGAACGCCGCATGGCCAGCGACGCTCTCTATATCGATGACAGGATCACCATCGCGGGATGGGAGCTGACGGAACAGTTCGTTCTGGCGGGCGGCCCCGGCGGGCAGAATGTCAACAAGGTCTCGACCGCCGTCCAGCTATTCTTCAACATCCAGAATTCGCCGTCCCTGAATGATCGTGTCAAAACCAATGCGATCAAGCTCGCCGGCCGGCGTTTGTCGAAGGAAGGCGTGTTGATGATAGAGGCGAGCCGGTTTCGCAGCCAGGACCGCAACCGCGAGGATGCGCGCGAGCGGCTGAAGGAACTGATCCTGGAGGCTGCCAAGCCGCCGCCGCCGCCGCGCAAGAAGACCAAGCCGACCAAGGGTTCGGTCGAACGCCGCCTGAAAGAAAAATCCGGTCGCTCCGAAGTCAAGAAAATGCGCGGCCGCCCCGGCGGTGGCAGTGAATGACATGCCGGAGCTCTTGAACGGCATTCGCCATCTTCCCGGTTATCTCGACCGTGCGCGTCAGGAGGCATTGGTCGAGATTATCCGCATTGTCGTCGCCGAAGCGCCGCTTTATGTGCCCGCCATGCCGGGCACCGGCAAGCCGATGTCCGTGCGCATGACCAATTGCGGGCCGCTCGGCTGGGTGACGGACAAAGAACGCGGCTATCGCTACCAGCCGATGCATCCGGCAACCGGCAGGCCCTGGCCTGATATGCCGCAGCAATTGCTCGATATCTGGAATGATGTTTCAGGTTACGACAAGCCGCCGGAAGCCTGCCTCGTTAATCTCTACTCCGACGAAGCGCGCATGGGCCTGCATCAGGACAAGGATGAACAGGATCTGCAGGCCCCAGTGGTCTCGATCTCGCTCGGCAATAGCTGCCTCTTTCGCGTCGGCGGCCTCAATCGCAATGATCGTACGCTATCTTTCAAGCTTTCGAGCGGCGATCTGGTCGTGCTGGGCGGCGAGGGGAGGCTGTGTTTCCATGGCGTCGACCGCATTCATCCGGCGACGTCGACGCTGCTGAAGAATGGTGGCCGCATCAATCTGACGCTGCGCCGCGTCAATTCCTAAAACACAATCGCTGCTACAGTTTTCGCAGCGCGACCTGTTCGATCAGGTGATCCTTGCCCTTTTTCAGGATGAGATCGGCGCGTGGACGCGTCGGCAGAATGTTCTGCCGCAGGTTCTTCAGGTTGATGTTTGCCCAAAGATCCTCGGCGATTTCCAGCGCTTCAGCGTCGCTGATCGAGGCATAGCGATGGAAATAGGAATTCGGATCGCGGAAGGCGGTCTCGCGCAGCCGCATGAAGCGCGTGACATACCAGTTGTGGATCTCGTCTTCCGCGGCATCGATATAGATCGAGAAGTCGAAGAAGTCGGAGACCATCGGCACGATCTTGCCGCCGGCCGGCAGGTCGCGCGATTGCAGCACGTTGATGCCCTCGAAGATCAAGATGTCGGGCCGGTCGACGATCTTGTATTCGTCCGGCAGCACGTCGTAGACGAGGTGCGAATAGCTGGGCGCCTTCACATCCGGCCGCCCGGCCTTGATCGCAGAGAGGAAGCGCAGGATCGCACCCGTGTCGTAGCTTTCCGGAAAGCCCTTGCGCTGCATCAGCTTTTCCCGCTGCAGCACGGCGTTCGGATGCAGGAAGCCGTCGGTGGTGACGAGATCGACCTTCGGACTGGAAGGCCAGCGCCCCAAGAGCTCCTTGAGGATACGGGCGGTGGTCGATTTTCCCACAGCGACCGAGCCGGCGATGCCGATGACGAAGGGCGTCTTCGTCACATCGGACAGGCTGAGGAAGCGGTTGCGCTGTTCGAACAGCATCTGCGAGGATTCGACATGTGCCGAGAGCAGCCGCGACAGCGACAGATAGATGCGCCGGACCTCGTCGAGATCGATCGGGTCGCCCATCGAACGCAACCGTTTCACCTCGTCGCTCGTCAGCGTCAACGGCGTGTCGGCGCGGAATTTCGCCCATTGTTCGGAAGAGAAGAAGTGGTAGGGCGAATAGGATTCCGACTGGAAGTGATCCAACGTTTCCGGCACCCCGATAATCTCAGTCGCGATACTCATGAACTCTGCCGGCTGGCCTTTTCCTTGAGGCCGGACTGCGCGGTTCTGCGCTCGAGTTCGGCCATGACATTCTCTAACGGTATTTCAGCAATCTTCAATACGACCAATAGGTGATAGAGCACATCGGCGGCCTCGTAGGTCAGATTGTCGCGGTCGCCGGTCACCGCCGCCATCACGGCTTCGATCGCTTCTTCGCCGAGTTTCTTTGCCGCTTTCGGCTGGCCGGCGGCCACGAGCTTGGCTGTCCAGGATTGCTCCGGCGAGGCTTTCGATCGCTCTTCGACGATGCTTTCGAGATCGGAAAGGGAAAATCCGCTCATATGTCCGCTTTCAAGGTTCAGTCGAGACGCATGTCGATGCCGCACTTCGACATATAGTGCTTCGCCTCGCTGACGGAATAGGTGCCAAAGTGGAAGATCGACGCGGCAAGCACCGCATTGGCATGGCCCTCCTTCACCCCGGCGACGAGATCGTCGAGATCGCCGACGCCGCCGGAGGCGATCACCGGCACACGCACCGCATCGGCGATCGCTCGCGTCAGTTCCAGATCGTAGCCGACCTTGGTGCCGTCACGGTCCATCGAGGTGACCAAGAGCTCGCCAGCGCCGCGCGCCACCATCTTCTGGGCGAATTCGATGGCATCGATGCCGGTCGCGTTGCGGCCGCCATGGGTATAGATTTCCCAGGCGCTAAGATTGTCGCCGCCGACCGCTTGGGTGCGCCTGCGCTTGGCATCGATCGACACGACGATGCACTGGTCGCCGAACTTGTCGGCCGCCTCGGCAACGAAGTCGGGATTGCTGACGGCTGCCGAATTGATCGAGACCTTGTCGGCGCCGCACAGCAGCAGTTTGCGGATATCAGCGATGGTACGCACCCCGCCACCGACCGTCAGCGGCATGAAGCATTGGTCGGCCGTGCGCGACACGACATCGAAGATCGTCTCGCGATTGTCCGAGGAAGCGGTGATGTCGAGGAAACAGAGTTCATCGGCGCCCGCCGCATCATAGGCCTTCGCGGCTTCGACGGGATCGCCGGCATCGACGAGATTGAGGAAGTTGACGCCCTTGACGACACGGCCGTCCTTGACGTCGAGGCAGGGGATGACACGGGCCTTGAGGGTCATTTACGCGGTCTCCTTGGTCCGGGCCGCCTTGATCAGCGCCAGCGCTTCCGTGGGATCGATACGGCCGTCGTAAAGCGCACGGCCTGAAATCGCCCCTTCCAATTTCCTCGCATCGGGCTGTAGCATGCGGCGGATATCGTCGAGAGAGGCAAGGCCACCCGAGGCAATGACGGGAATGGAGACGGCGTCGGCAAGTTCCAGAGTCGAGGTCCAATTGATCCCGGCAAGGATGCCGTCACGGTCGATATCGGTGTAGATGATCGCGGCGACGCCGGCGCCCTCGAATTTCCTGGCGAGCTCGATGATCCCGAGTTCGGAGGCCTCCGCCCAACCCTCGACGGCCACCTTGCCGCCCTTGGCATCGATGCCGACGGCGACATGACCGGGAAATTTCCGGCAGGCCTCGATGACCAGCGCCGGATTTCTGACTGCGACGGTGCCGAGAATGACGCGCCGCAGCCCGCGTGACAGCCAGGCCTCGATATGATCGAGCGTGCGAATGCCGCCGCCGAGCTGCACTGGATTGTCAGTTGCCTTCAAGATCGCTTCGACGGCGTCGCCATTGGCCGAATGTCCCGCGAAGGCGCCGTCGAGATCGACCACATGCAGCCATTCGAAACCTTGATCTTCGAAGGATCTCGCCTGGGCGGCCGGATCGGTGTTGTAGACCGTCGCCTGCTGCATGTCGCCGAGCTTCAGGCGGACGCATTGGCCGCCTTTCAGATCGATCGCGGGAAAAAGGATCATGTCGTCTTACGTCCGTAGAGTGGTCGCTACCATCAGCGCATTCCACGCATCTACGATATCCGAGCGGAAAAAGACAGCGGCAATGGCAGCCGCGCCGAAAAGCAGAAGGAGGAGCAGGGTGACGGCAAAGCCGGCACGAACCTGACGCCAGAAGCCCAGGCGCCTCTTCATTGCTTTCTCGATGTTTCGCACCTGGCGCAACGCATCGCTGTTGACCGCGGACAGCCGGATCTGCGGCTCCATCGCCTCGACATAGGTTTCGGCATAACTCGAAAGGATCTGCGAGGCGCGGTCGCGCAACGTATTGCGCAGATCGGTCGAGAGATAATTGCTGTTGACGGCGGCAAGTTCGGCATCATCGGGTGAACGGCCGGCATTTCGCTTGCGGTGGCTGAGAACGAAATCGCGCTTCTGCCGCTCGTAGAGTGCATAGGCGAGCAGGCCGATCAGATCGTCCTCACCTTCGATATAAAATTCCAGCACGGCCTCTGCGATGTCGCCGGCGCTGACCCCGTTTTGCCGCCGGCTCGGACTGTCGTTTGCGGGGAAAGATTCAGGGATCATCGGTCCAGCCTTTCTTTCAGCGCCTTGGCTGCATTGGAAAGCGCCTTCCTGTGGATGGCTTCGTCGACACGGCGGATGATCGTGCCGCCGGGAAGCTTGATGTCAGAAAAGGGAGGCAAGCCTTCCCTGGAGGGCCGCAATGTGTAGAACACCTTGCCTGATTTCCGTGACGCCGGCATCGAGCGCACTCCTGTTCCGCCGTTTCCTTACAGAGAAAATAAGGCGGCTGTATTAAAAGCCAGTCCTTGGAGCAATTCCAGGAAAAGTGCGCAGCGGTTTTGCGTCCTGAATTGCGTGAACAAGCTCTACGGGTTCCAGCGCAGGAAATTGGCGATCAGGGCCAGGCCGAGCTTCTGGCTCTTTTCCGGGTGAAACTGTGCTCCGACCATGTTGGCGCGTCCGACGAAAGCGGTCATCGGACCGCCATAATCGGCCGTCGCGATGATATCCTCGGCGTTTTCGGCGGCAAGATGGTAGGAATGCACGAAATAGGCATGCAGCCCCTGCGACCCCGTCGGAATTCCTTCGAAGAGCGGATGTTCGCGCTTCAGGTCGAGCGTGTTCCAGCCGATCTGCGGGATCTTGAGTGCCGGATCATCCGGCGTCATCTCGACGACGTCACCGGGAATCCAGTTAAAGCCGTGCGTCACGGTCTTCTCGAGGCCGCGCGAGGACATGAGCTGCATGCCGACGCAAATGCCGAGGAACGGCCGCGCTTTCTTCTCGACAGCCTCGATCAGCACCTCGGCCATCCCAGGCACGGCATCGAGGCCGCGCCGGCAATCGGCATAGGCACCAACACCGGGAAGCACGATACGATCGGCCGCGGCAACATCCTCCGCCCTGTCGGTGAGATCGATATGGGCATCGATGCCAGCTTCGCGGGCGGCACGCTCGAAAGCCTTGGTCGCCGAGCGCAGGTTACCGGAGCCATAGTCGATAATCGCGACGCGCATCGTCAGCGTCCTCCATCAAAACCAAAGAGACCAAGCGACGTTGCATGGCCGTGCGGGCTGTTCGGGCGGGCCCTGTTCTGCCAGTCCGGTGCCGCTGCGTCGTCGCTATCCGCGATGACGGCCCTGTCCGAGAAATAGATCTGCTCAGCAATGCCGATCGTATCGGCTGCAATGAGTTCGTCTTCGTTCCAACCCTTGGCGGCAAGGTTGCGGACACGGAAATTCTGGCCCTCGAGACCGACCAGAATATTCACGCCCAATAGGATTGCCGCCCCCGCCGGCCCGAGACCCGGTTCGTCCATCAGCGCGCCACCGATCCCCTGCAGCAGAAAAGCCGCGGCCGCATGCAGCCAAAGCCGATGTGCCAGCAGCCAAAGCCATGGAAACAGGAAGCCGAGCAGCGTGAAGCCGTCGCGGATGGTTCGCGTCTCATCGACCGTGGCGCTCGTGCTGCCGGGCGGTGTCAGGAAGATATAGCTGGATGTCATTGTCGCCGCTCCCTTGAAGGGCTCAGACGAGCGTGCCCTTGGTCGAGGGAACACGGCCCGCCTGTCTCGGATCGATCTCTGTCGCCGTGCGCAGTACGCGGGCAACGGCCTTGAAGCATGTCTCGGCAATATGGTGGTTGTTGGCGCCATAATGGTTGAGAATATGCAAGGTGATGCCGGCATTCTGGGCGAGCGCATGGAAGAATTCACGAACGAGTTCCGTGTCGAAAGTGCCGATCTTCGGCGCACTGAAGGCGACATTCCAGACGAGGAACGGCCGGCCGGAAAGATCGACAGCAGCCTTGGTCATCGTCTCGTCCATGGCGAGATCGATCGACGCGTAGCGGGTGATGCCGCGCCGGTCGCCGAGCGCCTTGGAGATCGCCTGGCCGATGGCGATGCCCGTATCTTCGACCGTATGGTGGTCGTCGATATGCAGGTCGCCCTTGGCATCGATCTCCATGTCGATGAGGGAATGTCGCGAAAGCTGGTCGAGCATGTGGTCGAAGAAGCCGACGCCCGTTGAAATCGTCGATTTGCCGGTGCCGTCGAGATTGACGGAAACGGAAATCGAGGTTTCGTTGGTCTTGCGGGAAACGCTGCCCGTGCGGCTTGCTGCGGTCTCGGCCATATGGCCCTCCATCGGGAATAAGGCCGTTCCTTATCAGGCGCATCGGGAAATATCCAGAAGTCGGGGAAGAGAAAAGCCGGCCCATTTGCAATCGGCGCCAGTCCACTTACATAGGGCTCAACAGGGTCGGCATGCGGCCCGGCAGACAGGTGTTTTATGACAACAATCATTACAGTTCGAAAAGGCGGCAAGGTGGTGATGGCGGGCGACGGCCAGGTGAGCCTCGGCCAGACCGTCATGAAGGGCAACGCCCGTAAGGTACGCCGCATCGGCAAGGGCGAAGTCGTCGCCGGTTTCGCCGGCGCCACCGCCGATGCCTTCACCCTGCTCGAAAGGCTTGAAAAGAAGCTGGAGCAATATCCCGGTCAATTGATGCGTGCCGCCGTCGAGCTCGCCAAGGACTGGCGCACCGACAAATACCTGCGTAATCTCGAAGCCATGATGCTCGTCGCCGACAAGTCGATCACGCTGGCGATCACCGGCAATGGCGACGTTCTGGAACCGGAGCATGGCACGACGGCGATCGGTTCCGGCGGCAATTTTGCCCTCGCGGCCGCCCTCGCACTCATGGATACCGACAAATCGGCCGAAGAGATTGCTCGCCGCGCCCTCGATATCGCCGCCGACATCTGCGTCTACACGAACCACAACGTCGTGGTGGAATCGCTGGATGCCGAAGGCTGAACCCTATGCCTTCCGGCCGCTTTCCGCGGTTGACCTGCCGCTCCTCGCCAAATGGCTGGAAAGCCGGCATGTCAGGCGCTGGTGGAGCGATCCGGCCAAGGCGCTGGCTTCGATGGAAAAGCATATCGATGCGGCCTCCGTCTCGTGCTTCATGGTGACGCTGAATGGAAAGGACTTCGCCTTTATCCAGGCGGCCGATCTCGACGACGAGGACGATGAAGCGCTCGCCGGTCAGCCGAAGGGCACTTACGGCATCGACCAGTTCATCGGCATCGAGGAATTCGCGGGCAAGGGTCATGGACCGGCCTTTATGATAGGGTTCTGCGATATGCTCTTTGCAAAGGGCGCGCAGCGGATCCTGGTCGATCCGCATCCTGACAATGCATTCGCAATCAGAGCCTATACCAAGGCGGGCTTTCAAGGACTTGGCGAAACAACGACGAAATACGGCCGGGCGCTGTTGATGGCCCTGGACCGCCAGGAGAATGATACACAATGACCACTTTTTCCCCCCGCGAGATTGTTTCCGAGCTCGATCGCTACATCATCGGCCAGCATGATGCCAAGCGCGCCGTTGCGATTGCGCTGCGCAATCGCTGGCGCCGCCAGCAGCTCGATCCGAGCCTGCGCGACGAAGTCATGCCGAAGAACATCCTGATGATCGGTCCGACCGGCGTCGGCAAGACGGAAATCTCCCGCCGCCTGGCAAAACTCGCCGGTGCGCCCTTCATCAAGGTGGAAGCCACCAAATTCACCGAAGTCGGCTATGTCGGCCGCGATGTCGAGCAGATCATCCGCGATCTGGTCGAGGTCGGCATCGGTCTGGTGCGCGAGAAGAAGCGGGCCGAGGTGCAGGCCAAGGCGCATGTGAGCGCCGAGGAGCGTGTTCTCGATGCGCTGGTCGGCACGACAGCATCGCCTGCCACGCGCGAAAACTTCCGCAAGAAGCTCCGGGACGGCGAGCTCGACGACAAGGAAATCGATATCGAGGTGGCCGATGCCGGTTCCGGCATGGGTGGCTTCGAAATTCCCGGCATGCCGGGCGCCAATATCGGCGTGCTGAACCTGTCGGAAATGTTCGGCAAGGCGATGGGCGGGCGCACCAAAAAAGTCCGCACCACAGTCAAGGCCTCCTATAGTGACTTGATCCGCGACGAATCCGACAAGCTGATCGACAACGAAGTGATCCAGCGCGAGGCCGTTCGCTCCACCGAGAATGACGGTATCGTCTTCCTCGACGAAATCGACAAGATCGCCGCCCGCGACGGTGGCATGGGCGCCGGCGTTTCACGCGAAGGCGTCCAGCGCGACCTCCTGCCGCTCGTCGAAGGCACGACGGTTTCGACCAAATACGGGCCGGTCAAGACGGACCATATCCTGTTCATTGCCTCCGGCGCCTTCCATGTCTCCAAGCCCTCGGATCTTCTGCCGGAATTGCAGGGCCGCCTGCCGATCCGTGTCGAATTGCGTCCGCTGAACAAGGATGATTTCCGCCGGATCCTGACCGAGACGGAAGCGAGCCTCATCCGCCAGTATCGCGCGCTGATGGAGACGGAAAGCCTGAGCCTCGAATTCACCGACGACGCGATCGACGCGCTTGCCGATGTCGCCGTGCATCTGAACTCCTCCGTCGAAAACATCGGCGCACGCCGTCTGCAGACGGTGATGGAGCGAGTGCTCGACGATATTTCCTACAACGCGCCGGATCGGGGCGGGACGGCCGTAACGATCGATGCCGCCTATGTGCGCGAACATGTCGGCGATCTCGCGCAGAATACCGACCTGTCGCGCTTCATTCTGTGATATCGGTGCACCGCTTCATGTCTTTCCCGGCATGAATGACGGATTGTAACGAACGCGACTCTCGACAACGGGCCTTTTACTTTCTAGTGAAGGCCCGTTTTGTTTTCTGCTCGGCTTTATTCGGCCAAGATTCTGGTCCAGGCAGCCGCATCACAAACAGGACGATGGAACGGACGGGATAACGGATCGTGCTACGCCTTTTGACAAGCCTTATGATTGCCGTTGCCCTGGTGAATTCGGTGCCTGCCTTCGCAATGCAGACGGTGCCGGCCGGCAATCGTCACGCCGAGCAGCCCGATATTCCGGGCGCTTCCATCAGGCGCACCAAGGGTACCAAGAGCAGCTTCGATCTGAAATACGAAAAGGTTCATGAGCTTCTGGCGACCGACCGCGAGCTGATGAGCAAGATCCGCAAGATCTCCAGCGCCTACGGCATCAATCCCATCCATGTCGTCGGCGCGATCGTCGGCGAACACACCTATAATGTCGACGCCTACGACCGGCTGCAGGCCTATTATGTCAAGGCTGCCTCCTACGCCGGAGAAAGCTTCCGCTTCGCCTATGACGGCGAAAGCGTCGACGAATTCGTGGCGCGGCCGCAATTTGCCGAATGCAAAAGCAAGACCGATTCCTACACGCTCTGGTCCTGCCGCGAAGATGTCTGGGAAAGCGATTTCCGCGGCAAGACGGTGGGCGGCACGAGCTTCCCCAACAACCGTTTCAGCGCGGTCTTCTTCCAGCCCTTCTATGCCGGTCAGACCTTCGGCCTCGGCCAGGTCAATCCGCTGACGGCGCTGATGCTCTCCGATCTCGTGACCCGCGTGTCCGGTTATCCAAAGCTGAACGAAAAGAATGCCGGCGCCGTCTACAGGGCCATCATGGATCCCGATATCTCGCTCGCCTTCGTCGCGGCCTCGATCCGCAGGTCGATCGACGATTATAAGGAGATCGCCGGCATGGATATCTCGGGCAATCCCGGCCTGACGGCGACGCTCTATAATGTCGGCAATTCGCGCCAGCGCGCCGCAGCCCTTGCTGCGAAGAATCGCGTCGCCGGTACGACGGTCTGGCCGGAAGAGAATTATTACGGCTGGCTGATCAACGACAAGCTGGACGAACTTAAGGGCCTGCTCTAGCTTCAAGCTTGCCGGGAAGGCCTAGATCTTCCCCGAAAGGCTTTTACGATGGACATGCGTCCGGACCCCTTCGTTCCGCCAGCACCGCTGCCGCGTACCGTGCCGCCGAGCCGGCTGGAAATCATCCGCATCATCCTGCGCAATCCGCTCGAACTCTGGGGCGAACCATCCTACACGCTGCCCTGGATCCGCACCAATTTCTTCGGCCAGAGGACGCTGATCGTCAACGATCCCGGCCTGATCAAGCATGTGCTGGTCGACAATGCCAATAATTACCGCATGTCGGATGTGCGCCAGCTCGTCCTGCGTCCAATCCTCCGCGACGGCCTTCTGACCGCCGAAGGTCCCGTTTGGAAAAGATCGCGCAAGGCGGTGGCGCCTGTTTTCACGCCTCGCCATGCCCAAGGCTTCGCCGGGCAGATGCTGCGCCAGTCCGAAGACTATGCCCGTAAATATGAGAGCGCAGACGAGGCCGGCGCAATTTTCGATATCAGCACCGATATGACCGAGCTGACCTTCGCGATTCTGGCTGACACATTATTTTCAGGTGAAATCGTCACCTCGAGCGGCCATTTCGCTGACGATGTCAATGAACTCCTGCATCGCATGGGCCGCGTCGATCCGATGGATCTGATGCGCGCTCCGTCGTGGGTTCCACGTGTGACACGCATCGGCGGTCAGAAAGTGTTGGAGAAATTCCGCGCCATCGTGCGCAACACGATGGATATGCGGCTTGCAAAGATGAAGGCAGACCGCAGCAGCGCGCCCGAAGATTTCCTGACCCTGCTCCTGGAACAGGCCGGCCCTGAAGGGCTGACCAAGGAAGAAATCGAAGACAATATTCTGACCTTCATCGGTGCGGGGCATGAGACCACAGCCCGGGCATTGGCCTGGACGCTGTATTGCGTATCGAACAGCCCGCATATCCGCGAGGCGATGGAAGAAGAAATCGACGCGGTGCTCGCCACTGGGGCCGAACCTGTGGAATGGCTGGATATGATGCCGCAGACGCGCGCCGCCTTCGAGGAGGCTTTGCGCCTCTATCCGCCGGCGCCATCGATCAATCGCGCCGCCATATCGGATGATTCCTGGACAAGCCCCAAGGGCGAGCGGGTCGAGATCGAGGCCGATGTCACGGTGCTGATCATGCCCTGGACGTTGCATCGCCACGAACTTCACTGGGACAGGCCGCGGGCCTATATGCCCGAACGCTTCCTGCCGGAAAATCGCGGCTCCATCGGCCGCTTCCAGTTCCTGCCTTTCGGCGCCGGCCCGCGTGTCTGCATCGGCGCAACCTTTGCGCTTCAGGAGGCGGTGATCGCCCTTGCGGTCCTGATGCATCGTTATCGCTTCGATTCCACCGATCAGACCAATCCCTGGCCGGTGCAGAAGCTGACGACGCAGCCGCAGAACGGGCTGCCGATGCGCGTGACGCCGCGTATAATTTCCACGAAAGCATAAATCTTTCGAATTATTGCGGAATTGACTGTGAATGAAAGCCGGGCAAAGTGGCAGCATTCAAAGTCGTTGCCAGGGAGAATGTTGCATGAGCCGCGTTGATAAGAACGGTCTTGCCATCGAAACCGTCCTTCATGATTTCCTCGTCAAGGAGGTACTGCCGGGTCTGGCGGTCGATGCGGACAAGTTCTTTGCCGATTTTTCGGCTGTAGTCCACGATCTCGCCCCGAAAAATCGTGCGTTGCTGGCAAAACGCGACGACCTGCAGATAAAGATCGACGACTGGTATCGCAGGCATGGCACCCCGGCGGATATGGACGAATACCAGTCCTTCCTCCGCGAAATCGGCTATCTCCTGCCTGAGGGATCGGACTTCCAGGTTTCGACCGAAAATGTCGATCCGGAAATCGCCTCGATCGCCGGCCCGCAGCTCGTCGTTCCCGTCATGAACGCCCGTTACGCCTTGAACGCCGCCAATGCCCGCTGGGGCTCGCTCTATGATGCGCTCTACGGTACGGACGCCATTCCCGAGAGCGACGGCGCCGAGAAGGGTAAGGGCTACAATCCGAAGCGCGGCGAGAAGGTCATCGCTTGGGTGCGCGATTTCCTCGATGCGTCAGCGCCGCTGCAGGACTGCCGCTGGAAGGACGTCGGAAGCTTTGCCGTCAAGGATGGAGCGCTGGTCGTCAGATCGATCGATGGCGAGCAGGCAAAGCTGACGGACGGCGGCCATTTTGCCGGCTACCGCGGAGATCCGACCGCTCCAACGCATATTCTCCTGAAGAACAACGGCATTCACATCGAAATCGTCATCGATGCGGCGACGACGATCGGGAAAGCCGATCCGGCTCATATTTCCGATGTCTGGCTGGAATCGGCAATCACGACAATCATGGACTGCGAGGATTCGATTGCCGCTGTCGATGCCGAAGACAAGGTCGTCGTCTATCGCAACTGGCTCGGTCTGATGAAAGGCGATCTACAGGAAGAGGTGGCAAAGGGCGGAGCGAGCTTCATCCGCAAGCTCAATCCGGATCTGCAATATGCCGGTCCGGACGGCACCTCCTTCGAGGTGCATCGCCGCTCGCTGATGCTGGTGCGCAATGTCGGCCACCTCATGACCAATCCGGCGATCCTCGACCGCGACGGCAACGACGTGCCTGAAGGCATCATGGATGCTGTGATCACCGGCCTGATCGCGCTTTACGATATAGGTCCGGCCGGCCGGAAGAAGAATTCCCGCACCGGCTCCATGTATGTGGTCAAGCCGAAGATGCATGGGCCCGAAGAGGTCGCCTTCGCCGTCGAAATCTTCTCGCGGGTCGAAGATGCGCTTGGCCTGCCGCGCAATGCCATCATGATGGGCATCATGGACGAGGAGCGCCGCACGACCGTCAACCTCAAGGAATGCATCCGTGCCGCCCGCGAGCGCGTCGTTTTCATCAATACCGGATTCCTCGATCGGACCGGCGACGAGATCCATACCTCGATGGAAGCCGGCCCGATGATTCGCAAGGGCGACATGCGCCAAGCGGCGTGGATTTCCGCCTATGAGAACTGGAACGTCGACATCGGCCTCGAATGTGGCCTTTCCGGCCACGCCCAGATCGGCAAGGGCATGTGGGCGATGCCGGATCTGATGGCGGCGATGCTCGAACAGAAGATCGCCCATCCGAAAGCCGGCGCCAACACCGCCTGGGTGCCGTCGCCGACGGCCGCGACCCTGCATGCCACCCATTATCACCGGGTCAATGTCGCCCGTGTTCAGCAGGGGCTGAAGGATCGCGCCCGCGCCAAACTGTCCGACATTCTCTCCGTGCCGGTCGCAGTGCGGCCGAACTGGACGCCGGAGGAAATCCAGCGCGAGCTCGATAACAATGCCCAGGGCATCCTCGGCTATGTCGTGCGCTGGGTCGATCAGGGCGTCGGCTGCTCGAAGGTGCCCGACATCAACAATGTCGGGCTGATGGAAGATCGCGCTACATTACGCATTTCGGCCCAGCATATGGCGAACTGGCTGCACCACAAGGTTGTCACCGAAGCTCAGATCGTCGAGACGATGAAGCGCATGGCCGCCGTCGTCGACCAGCAGAATGCGTCAGACCCCGCCTACCGGCCGATGGCCGGCAATTTCGATGATTCGATCGCCTTCCGGGCTGCCCTCGATCTCGTATTGAAGGGTAGGGAACAGCCGAACGGTTATACCGAGCCGGTGCTTCACCGCCGCCGCCTCGAGCTCAAGGCGAAGCAGACTGCCTAACGGAGAATACGAAAAGGCCGCCGGAACGACAGTTCGGCGGCCTTTTTTATACCGAATTCGATAATTAGCTTACTGAATGACGACGACCTTGGACGTGCCCTTGCCGGGACGAACGCGGCCGTAGAGATCGATGACATCCTGGTTCATCAGGCGAATGCAGCCCGAGGAAGCGGCGGTGCCGATCGAGGCCCATTCCGGCGTACCGTGCAGGCGGAAGAGCGTGTCCTTGCCGTCCTCGTTGAAGAGATACATGGCGCGTGCGCCGAGAGGATTGGTGAGGCCCGGGCCCATGCCGTCCTCGACGTACTTGGCGAGATCGGGCCGGCGGACGGCCATTTCCTTTGGCGGGTGCCAGTTCGGCCATTCCTGCTTCCAGGCGACGTAGGCGGTGCCGGCCCATGCGAAGCCCTGCTTGCCGACGCCGATGCCGTAGCGCATCGCCTTGCCGTTGGCCAGGATGTAATAGAGGAAGCGCTCGCGCGTGTTGACGATGATCGTACCGGGACGCTCGGTGGTCTGGTAGCTGACGACCTGGCGGCGGAACTGCGGCTTGACCCTATCGATCGGGATCGCCGGCAGGGAGTATCCGGCATCCTTCGTCACGCCGTAGGCGTCGTTGAAGATCTGTGCTGTCTGTACCGTCGGGCCTGCGCCCTTGTCGTCGACGGATGCGCTGTCTGATGTCGTGGAGCAACCGGCCAGAGCGAGCGTCGCCAGCAGGCCAAATACAGGGAATGCATTGCAGATGCGCATGGATGACTCTTGAAGTTTTGGGGCAAGGGAGAATGGTCTTTCGACCATCGTTGATTATGGTTTATTTTCGATTAACTTGCGCTTTGCAAGGCTGCTGCAGCGCGACAAATCCGTCTGCCGCGCAAATTAGAAGCGCATGGTTTTTTTGCAACAACGCGCCAGCCCCTCTGATGGTTATCCATGACGATTTTGAGCGTTTACAATAACAATCCGTTAATCGATGGCCGGCAATCGGACAGGGCCATGATGGTGCGGCGCGGAACGCAGATATTGCTGCATGAAATGCGTCACGCCGTGCTGCCCGAACTGCCGCTGGCCAGCGGTCGCCGCGCCGATCTGATCACTCTTTCGGAAAAGGGCGAGGTCTGGATCATCGAAATCAAGACGTCGATCGAAGATTTCAGGGTGGATCGCAAATGGCCGGAATACAGGCTGCATTGCGACCGCCTGTTCTTTGCGACTCACAAGGATGTGCCGCTGGAGATCTTTCCCGAGGAATGCGGGCTTTTCCTGTCGGATGGTTATGGCGCCCATATGATTCGCGAGGCGCCGGAGCACCGGATGGCGCCCGCCACGCGCAAGTCGGTCACGCTTAATTTCTCGCGCGCCGCCGCACAAAGGCTGCTGATGGCCGAATGGGCGAACGGAAAACCGTTCAACGTGGATGATGTCTGATGCCGCGCTGTGCTGTCTATTTCGGCGCGCGTTTGGCAAGAATACGCTGCAGCGTCCGCCGGTGCATGTTGAGCCGGCGGGCCGTTTCGGAAACATTGCGCTCGCACATTTCATAGACCCGCTGGATATGCTCCCAGCGCACCCGGTCGGCCGACATCGGATTTTCGGGAAGCTCGGCCTTTTCGCCCGGCCGCTGCGTCAGCGCCGAAAACACGTCGTCGGCATCCGCAGGCTTTGCCAGATAGTCGACAGCGCCGAGCTTCACGGCCGTCACCGCCGTTGCGATATTGCCGTAGCCGGTCAGCACGATGATCCTGGTGTCGTCGCGTCGCTGGCGGATCGCCTCGATGACGTCGAGCCCATTGCCGTCGCCGAGCCGAAGATCGACCACCGCATATTTCGGCGGCCGGCCTCTCGACTTCGCAACGCCTTCCGCCACTGATTCGGCCGTCTCCACCTGGAAGCCGCGCGTCTCCATCGCCCGCGCCAGGCGGCGCAGGAACGGCCCGTCGTCGTCGACGATCAGCAGGCTGGCGTCGGGACCGATATGATCCTCGTCCGACGCGGCGAAATTGTCATGATTCTGTTCTGTCATCGTCTCGGTCCCGGCGGTTGAGCGCCCGATCTGCGTTAACCGCTATATCCTGTTTATGCCGACAAAGTCATTTTGTCGAATTTGCGTCGATCAGCATGCGCGGCCATTCGATTCGGATACGCGCGCCCGCACTTTCCGGATCGCGGTTCTCGAAAACCAGCGACGCCCCCGAGCGCTCCAGCAGGGTTTTGGCGATGAAAAGCCCGAGCCCGAGGCCACCGGCCGTATCCTCCTTCTGCCGCTTGGTCACATAGGGTTCGCCGATCCGCGTCAGAATATCGGGCGCATAACCGTTGCCGTCGTCCTCGATAACGATCAGCACTTTGTCGTGATCGTGCTCGACAGTGACGGTCACTTTCTCCCGCGCGTAATCGACGGCGTTTTCGATCAGGTTGCCGAGCCCGTACATGATGCCGGCATTGCGGTCGGTGACCGGTTCGCCCTTGCGCGGGCTCTTTTCGATGAGCTCGAGAGCGATACCGAATTCCCGGTGCGGGGCGACGATCTCCTCGATCATCGACGAAAGCGGCAGGCGGCGCATATGCGCCTCGCCCTCGGAGGAAAGCGTCGTCAGCCGCCGCAAGATGTCACGGCAGCGTTCGCTCTGGCTGCGCAGTAGCATCACGTCCTCGCGGAAACGATCGTCGTTCTTGAGTTCCCGCTCCATTTCCTTGGCGACGACGCTGATCGTCGCAAGCGGCGTGCCGAGCTCATGGGCGGCTGCGGCTGCCAGCCCATCGAGTTGCGACAGATGTTTTTCCCGCTGCAGCACCAGTTCGGTCGCAGCCAGCGCATCGGCAAGCTGGCTCGCTTCCATCGAGACTCGATAGGCATAGAAGGCGGCGAATGCCATCGTCGAGGCGATCGAGCACCAGACACCGAACTGCATCACGTTGTGCACATTGATTTCGACCCCGTCGAACCAGGGCAGCGGGAAGGGCGAAAAGGCAAGCACCGTGATGCAGACCATCGCAAAGCCGATCAGCGCGGTGCTGTAACGGATCGGCTGCGAGGCAAAGGAGATGATGACGGGCACGCAGACGAGCGCCGCGAAAGGATTGGCAAGGCCGCCGGTGATGAACAGCAGCGCGCAGAGCTGCAAAAGGTCGAAGCCGAGCAGCGCAAAGGCGGCTGGCGGTTCCAGCCGATGCGTCGGTGGATAGCGGATCGTCAGGTAAAAATTCACCCAGGCAAGGGCGGCGATCAGCGAAGAGCTGGCAATCAGCGGCAAAGGAAATTTCAGCCAGAAGGCAACGATGAACACCGTCAGCGCCTGTCCGCCGACGGCAAGCCAGCGCAGCCGCACCAATGTCTGCAGGCGCAGCCTGCGGCTGTTGTGCCGGTCCTCCAGCGTATAGCCTTCCGTGTTGTCGATCATGCCAGGCTTGTCGATCATGCCGAGGGCTCCTTGAACGGCCCTCATGTACCACGCGGTTTTGCCCGTGTCGTCGGCAACGCATCCTCCGGCCGCTCCGGCCAGGGATGCCGGGGATAGCGCCCGCGCATATCAGCACGCACATCCCTCCACGAGCCGGCCCAGAAGCCCGGCAGGTCGCGCGTCGTCTGGATCGACCGGTGCGCCGGCGAGGTGAGCTCGAGCAGCAGTGGCAGGCGGCCACCGGCAATGGCTGGATGCTGCTTCAGTCCAAACAGCTCCTGCACGCGGATCGTCAGCACCGGCTCCTCGCCCTCATATTGGATCGGATGCCTTTGGCCGGTCGGCGCTTCGAAATGGCTTGGCGCAAGCCGGCTAAGGTCACGCTGCAATTCGTGCGGCACCAGCGATATCAGCCCGTTCGAAAGCCCGGCTGCGGAAATCTCGGAAAGGCCGCGGGCGTCAGTCTGAAAGGGGCTGAACCACTCGTCCAGCCGGGAAAGCAGGGCGCTGTCGCTGACATCAGGCCAGGGTTCGCCGATCATCCGGTGAAGGAATCCGATCCGCTCGCGGAGCTGCATGACCTCCTTCGAGAAGGCAAGCTGATCGAGCCCCAGCTCGCGCACCCCCTCCACCAATGCCTGGGTGACTGCTGGCCCGGAAGGTCGCGGCAAGGGCGTCTCTTCGAAGACGATTGCGCCGAGCCGGGTTGCCCGCCGCGCCCTGACTTGCCGGCTCTGCCGGTCGAAGAATATCTGGTCGCCGGTTTTGATCTCGCCGGGAAGCTCGACTTCGACGTCGCCACGCGTCACCTCAGCTGCCGCCAGAACCCGCGCCTGCGCCGCCCGTCCGGTCAGGTCGGCAATCACCAGCATCTGGCTGCCGGCCAGCCTGTCGGTTTCCGGCAGCTCCGCTCCGCGCCCGTTCGCCATTACGAATCGGCCGCGCCCGCCGCGCTGAAGTGCGATTCGATCCGGAAAGGCGTGCAGCAGCAGCTGGCCCGCAAGTGCCGGCGCCGTTGCGGTAACGCTGTCGAGGCCGCTCGCCAGCCGTCCTCCCAGCCGCCGTGAAGCCTCCGCTCTCTCGCCGCGCTCGGCCTTGAAACGCCGCAACCGCTCCTCGATATCGATGCTCGGTCCGCCAAGCCCTTGTTCGGTGAGAAGCACGGCGAGCATCGCCGCATCCCGGGCGTGTCCCGCTTCTCCCGCCGAGACGACCATGGCGGCAAGCCGCGGCGGCAAAGCGAGATCGCGCATCACCTTGCCGCGCGCGGTCAGCGCCCCGTCCTTGTCGAGTGCGCCGAGCTGGCCAAGCAGCACCCGCGCTTCCCTGAGCGTCGTTTCCGGCGGCTGATCGACGAAGGCAAGGGATGCCGGATCCTGAACGCCCCAATGCGCGAGATCGAGCACCAGCCCCGAGAGATCGCTGGAAAGGATCTGCGGTGGTGTGAAGGCCGGCAGTGCCGCCGTCTGTCCCTGGTGCCATAGCCTTATGGCGATACCCGGTTCCGTTCGACCGGCACGGCCGGCCCGCTGATCGGCGGAAGCCCGCGATACGCGCACCGTCTCCAGCCGCGTGATCCCCGTCGACGCCTCGAACACCGGCAGGCGCTGCAGCCCGCTGTCGATCACGATCCTGACGCCGTCGATGGTGATCGACGTTTCGGCGATCGACGTCGCAAGCACAATTTTCCGCGTCCCCTGGGATGCCGGTCGGATCGCCGCATCCTGCTCCTTCTGGCTGAGATTGCCGTAGAGCGGCGCAATCAGCGTCTCGGCCCCGAATCGTCCCTGCAGACGTTCCACGGTCCGCGTGATTTCTGCCTGGCCAGGCAGGAAAGCGAGGATCGAGCCCGCCTCATTGGCATGGGCATCGAGTATCGCCCGCGTGACAACATCCTCGATGCGTTCGCCGCCCGGCCGGTCCTGGTAACGGATATCGATCGGAAAGCTGCGCCCCAGGCTTTCGATCACCGGTGGGTGGTCGAGCAGGGCGGCCACGCGTTCGACGTCGAGGGTTGCCGACATGACCAGGATACGCAGGTCCTCGCGCAGCGCCGACTGGACGTCGAGCGCCAAAGCGAGTCCGAAGTCTGCGTCCAGCGAACGCTCATGGAATTCGTCGAAGATCACCGTCGAGACACCGGTCAGTTCCGGATCGTCGAGGATCATCCGGGCAAAAACCCCTTCGGTCACCACCTCGATCCGTGTCGCTCTCGATATCCTGTTGTCAAGGCGCATGCGGTAGCCGACCGTCCCGCCGACCTGTTCGCCGATCAGCGATGCCATCCGGCTTGCTGCCGCCCGCGCCGCCAGCCGCCGCGGCTCCAGCAGGATGATCTTGCCGTCACCGCGCCAGCCCTGGCCAAGCAGGTAAAGTGGTACCAGCGTCGTCTTGCCGGCGCCGGGCGGTGCGGAAAGAACGGCGCGTCGCTGCTCGGCCAACGCGGCACCGACGGCCGGCAGGACATGTGAAACCGGAAGATCCGGCAAGGATGCACTGATTGTCACTTTCGGCCCGTCACTGTCTCGTAGGCAAGAATCGCCCCGGCGAGATCCTCCAAAGCCGCCCCGACCGACTTGAACAGCGTGATCTCAGCGTCATGGCTTCGTCCGCCATGGGCGCCGCTGACGAGTTCCGCGAGCTCAGCCCTGATGTCGCCTTGATTCAGCACGCCGCTTTTCAGCGGCTGAACGATATCGCCCGCCTCGCTGATGGCACCGGCGCGGGTATCGACAAAGACCGAAGCACGGCGGATGGCCTCGTCGTCGCTTTCACGCATGCTCGGCTTGAAGGCGCCGACGAGATCGAGATGGGCGCCGGGCTTCAGCCATTCGCCTGATATCAGCGGCTCGCTGGA
>NZ_CP071678.1:67500-4102500 GCF_017357285.1 Rhizobium ruizarguesonis
TAAGGTCCCCAAGTCATGGCTAAGTGGGAAAGGATGTGAGGATCCCAAAACAACCAGGATGTTGGCTTAGAAGCAGCCATCATTTAAAGAAAGCGTAACAGCTCACTGGTCTAAATAAGGGTCTTTGCGCCGAAAATGTAACGGGGCTGAAGCCATGCACCGAAGCTGAGGATTTGCGAGCAATCGCAAGTGGTAGCGGAGCGTTCCGTAAGCTGATGAAGGGAGACCCGTGAGGGCTCCTGGAGGTATCGGAAGTGCGAATGTTGACATGAGTAACGATAAAGAGGGTGAGAGACCCTCTCGCCGAAAGACCAAGGGTTCCTGCTTAAAGTTAATCTGAGCAGGGTTAGCCGGCCCCTAAGGCGAGGCAGAAATGCGTAGTCGATGGGAACCACGTTAATATTCGTGGGCCTGGTGGTAGTGACGGATTGCACAAGTTGTTCATTCTTATTGGATTGGATGGGCAGCGGAGCGGTTCCAGGAAATAGCTCCACCGTATAGACCGTACCCGAAACCGACACAGGTGGTCAGGTAGAGTATACCAAGGCGCTTGAGAGAACTATGTTGAAGGAACTCGGCAAATTGCACGCGTAACTTCGGAAGAAGCGTGACCCCATGCTAGGCAACTATTATGGGGTGGCACAGACCAGGGGGTAGCGACTGTTTATCAAAAACACAGGGCTCTGCGAAGTCGCAAGACGACGTATAGGGTCTGACGCCTGCCCGGTGCTGGAAGGTTAAGAGGAGAGGTGCAAGCTTTGAATCGAAGCCCCAGTAAACGGCGGCCGTAACTATAACGGTCCTAAGGTAGCGAAATTCCTTGTCGGGTAAGTTCCGACCTGCACGAATGGCGTAACGACTTCCCCGCTGTCTCCAACATAGACTCAGTGAAATTGAATTCCCCGTGAAGATGCGGGGTTCCTGCGGTCAGACGGAAAGACCCCGTGCACCTTTACTATAGCTTTACACTGGCATTCGTGTCGGCATGTGTAGGATAGGTGGTAGGCTTTGAAGCGGGGACGCCAGTTTCCGTGGAGCCATCCTTGAAATACCACCCTTATCGTCATGGATGTCTAACCGCGGCCCGTTATCCGGGTCCGGGACAGTGTATGGTGGGTAGTTTGACTGGGGCGGTCGCCTCCGAAAGAGTAACGGAGGCGCGCGATGGTGGGCTCAGACCGGTCGGAAATCGGTCGTCGAGTGCAATGGCATAAGCCCGCCTGACTGCGAGACTGACAAGTCGAGCAGAGACGAAAGTCGGTCATAGTGATCCGGTGGTCCCGCGTGGAAGGGCCATCGCTCAACGGATAAAAGGTACGCCGGGGATAACAGGCTGATGACCCCCAAGAGTCCATATCGACGGGGTTGTTTGGCACCTCGATGTCGGCTCATCGCATCCTGGGGCTGGAGCAGGTCCCAAGGGTTTGGCTGTTCGCCAATTAAAGCGGTACGTGAGCTGGGTTCAGAACGTCGTGAGACAGTTCGGTCCCTATCTGCCGTGGGTGTAGGAATATTGACAGGATCTGTCCCTAGTACGAGAGGACCGGGATGGACATATCTCTGGTGGACCTGTTGTCCTGCCAAGGGCATAGCAGGGTAGCTATATATGGACGGGATAACCGCTGAAGGCATCTAAGCGGGAAACCCACCTGAAAACGAGTATTCCCTATCAGAGCCGTGGAAGACGACCACGTTGATAGGCCGGGTGTGGAAGTGCGGCAACGCATGAAGCTTACCGGTACTAATAGCTCGATTGGCTTGATCGTTCTCATTGACTATGCTCATCTCAAGGCGACCGCAAAGCGGTCGTCCTGACAAGGCGAAGGCACCAGCCTTTGCCCGGTCCCGGCGAACACGAAGTGTTCGTCCGGTTGGAGCTCTAAAACGTGTTCAAAAACGAAGTCATAGCACTTCACCAGCTTCTCAAAACATATAGTTGCGCTTTGCCGACCTGGTGGTTATGGCGGGGTGGCTGCACCCGTTCCCTTTCCGAACACGGCCGTGAAACGCCCCTGCGCCCATGGTACTTCGTCTTAAGACGCGGGAGAGTAGGTCGCTGCCAGGTCTGCAAAACGCAACTTATGTAAAACAATCTTCTCATCACTAACTCTACGGCCCATGCCGAAACAAAGGGCCGCTCGCAAGCGGCATTTTGTGTTATAATGGTGCCAACAAACACGAGACAAATTGCAGGCAATTTGCTCGGGCAGTAAGCGTAAACCGCCAAAGGCGTTTTACGCAGTCGGTATTTTGCCAGATGGCAAAAACCTGGACGGACGACGCAAGCGTCGCCTGGATAACGCGGGGTGGAGCAGCCCGGTAGCTCGTCAGGCTCATAACCTGAAGGCCGCAGGTTCAAATCCTGCCCCCGCAACCAAACTTCCAACATAAACAAAAACACCATCATACGAAAAGCCCTCCGCAAGGAGGGCTTTTCGTGCGTTTGGTAACGGGGCGAGGTTAATGCCTACTCAGGGGCGCCGGCACGGTCCATCATCATACAAAACGAGCCTCCGCTGCAGTACATAGCTAATCCCAGGTTAGCCTTATTGCGACATTTTACCGAACGTATCGAGCGCAGCCAGCTCGTCCCCTTGTCTATGGCCATGGTGCGCCTACATCACTACAAGATATAGTTGCATTTGCACAAGCCTCACACGAGTGCCTTGCGGTTGATGATTTTGGAATTGCTAATGATCTGGAACCACCGCATTACCCGTATTCTGGTCGGCATATTGCTGTTCGCGCTTGCGATCGTTCTTTTGCTGCCCGGCCTGACTGGCTTTACAAGTCTCGACGGTACAGTCAATGCGCGATTTGCGATCGTGAACGCTCCTATCGACGGCGAAGTCGCAGAAACACCCCCAAAAGTTGGTGCGCGCGTGTTGGCAGGAGCGCCGCTCGCCTTGATACACAACGCCCGCGTGAACCGCGCAATACTGACTTCGCTGCAGGCCGACCACATGACTGCTGTCGAACATGTTGCGGCGCTAAAGCGGGAACGCGATGAGCTTGTACGGCTTCGTGATCAATTGGGCGCACGCATGGAAGTCTTTACGCGCACAACCGTTGCCGACTTGGAGCGACAAGTTGAAATTCTAAACAAACGGGTCAAGGTTTCCAAGGCGCAGGACAATGTCGCGCAAGTGGACTTTGACCGGCGGCTGGCGCTTGAGGCGAAGGGTATCCTGTCCACCAAGATGGTCGAGTCCGCCCGAGCCGCCTGGGAAGCGGCGGGGGGCGAACTCGAAATCAGTGGTTTGACCGTAGCCCAGCTCGAACAAAAGCTGGAAGCCGTTCGCAACGGTGTTTTCGTTTTCGGTGACGGCCAGAACGACGTGCCCTATTCTCGCCAGCGACAGGATGAGGTCATCGTTCGTATCAGCGATCTCAACACGCGCATCGCCGAAAACGAAACACGGGGCGCACAGGTGCAAATGCAACTGATTGAGGAGGAAAACCGCGTCCGCAGTCTCACTTCGGCATCAGATCCATCACCTTTCGACGGAGTCGTGTGGAGTAGCAACATCGTCAATGGCTCGAACGTCATCCTCAATACCGAGCTGATGCGCATCCTCGATTGCAGCGATCTTTTCGTCGATATCCTTGTTCCGGAGGTCGATTACCAAGAGATTTATCCTGGCCTTACTGCAGAGGTGCGCTTGTTGGGCGGAGGCGAGGCCTTCAAAGGCGTTGTCCTATCGGTGAGAGGCAGCTCCGCGGTCGCCGAGAAGGACACGCTGGCAGCCAATCAGCCCGAAACAGCCAAACGCAACGATCGAATACGCGTGGGCCTGGCTCCCTCCGCTCTCAATACGGATTATGCGAACTTTTGTCAGGTGGGGCGTTCTGTTCAGGTGCGCCTTCCCAAACCTAACATCCGCATATGGAACTGGATAGAGAGCCTGTGGTTCAGTATCTCATAGCACTGGCTCCGACATTTTCGGTTTTGGCGTTCTTTTTGCTTGGGCCTTTCAACTGGTCGCGTAACCATAGTTGGACGCGCGCAATCACATGCGTGGTCGTTGGCGCCATTGCATTGCGCTATATACTCTGGCGGTTATTCGAGACGGTACTTCCTTATCCCAACAATGGCCTCAATTTCTACTGGGTCTGGTTTCTGTTCATCATAGAAATTCTCGCGTTCTTCGAAGTCGTGCTCTTCCTGGTTTTGATGAGTCGATACGTGGACCGGAGCGCAGAAGCGGACAGGCTTGCGCCAGACTTCTTTAGAGGTGACGAGGATGAATTGCCCACGGTGGATGTGTTCATTCCTACCTACAACGAACCGCTCGACGTCCTGGAACGGACGATCATAGGGGCGCTTGCGCTCGATTATCCGCAAGACAAGCTGAAAGTCTACGTGCTCGACGATCAGCGTCGTAATTGGCTCAAGGCGTACTGCGAGGAGAAGGGAGCAATCCACGTCACACGGCCCGACAACAGCCATGCCAAAGCCGGCAACATGAACAATGGTCTGAAGGTCAGCTCCGGCGACTTCATCGCGATATTCGATGCTGACTTCGTGCCCTATCGTCACTTCCTGCGCCGGACGCTTCCCTTCTTTTCCGATGCGACCATCGGCATCGTTCAAACGCCACAGCATTTCTTCAATACCGATCCGGTACAAACAAATCTCGGTCTCGAAAATATCTGGCCTGACGAGCAGCGTTTGTTCTTTGATGAAATTGCACCGAGCCGAGATATCTGGGACGTCAGTTTCTGCTGTGGGTCATGCTCAATCGCGCGACGCAAGGCGATCGATGAGATTGGCGGGTTTCCAACGGAATCCATCACAGAGGATCTGTTGACCACACTTTCCATGCTCAACAAGGGTTACAAGACCCGTTACCTGAATGAGCGCCTGTCGATGGGATTGGCCGCTGAGAATCTGACCGGCTATTTTGTACAGCGCGAGCGCTGGTGTCAGGGGGGGATTCAAACACTCTATCTTCACAACGGCCCACTGCGCGGACCTGGTCTGTCACTTTTTCAACGCATCATGTTCCTTCCGCTATCGTGGTTGGTGCAGTATCTGGTGCGCTTTACGATATTGATCATCCCGATCATATATCTCTGGTTCGGCTTGCTGCCGCTCTATTTCACCAACGCTGCGGACTATATCTCCCATCAGGTGCCGTTGCTGACGGCCTATTTCCTTTTGATGCTCTGGATAACACCGACCCGATATTTGCCTGTCGTATCGAGTGCCGTCGGGGCTTTTTCGACGTTTCGGATGTTGCCAACCGTTATTTCCAGTGTGGTGCGCCCCTTCGGCAAGCCATTCAGGGTGACCCCGAAGGGCAGCGGCAACGAGGCGATCGGATTTGATGGATACAGCCTTGCCTGGATAGCGGCGTTGATAGTGGCGACGGCCATCGGTCTTGTCATCAATATTGTGCCTGAGACCTCCCATATCGAGGCGCAGTTCTCGCCGATTGCGGTTTGCTGGTCGGGCATCAACATTCTCGTTCTCGCTATTGCGTCTTTGATCTGCTTTGAGAAACCGCGACGGCTCTTCAATGCGTTCAAACTTGACGAAGCGGTTCACGTCGACGGTGTTTCCGGCCGCATAGTCAGTCTGGCGCTGGACAAGGCAGTCGTTGCCGTGCCGCCGGAGACGCGCTTTGCGTCCGCCGATGTCACGCTGTCGCTCGAGGGTTTTTCGCCCTTCAAAACCGAACTAAGGACGGTCACCCAAAGACGAAGGAGCCTCGCTCGCTTAGGCGACAAGGAGGCCTTCTACCTGCACCTCTTTTTTGATCTTAGCGGTTCGCCCCGCGATAAAATGATCGTGAAACTTTATACCGGGCGTTACTCCCAGGACGTTCGTGACATTGACAAAGTCGCTGTCTCGATCAACCTCCTGCTTCGGACATTCGGTCGGACCCGGACGCTTTGAGCGAGGTGTTTCCCGGCCCGGCAGTCGGCCAAAGGCCAGGTCGGCAAGCGGTCAAGAAGCTTACTGATCTCAGCCGAACCTGCGTGAGTATTTCGGGTATCTCTCAATCGAGAAAGATCAGGCTTGCGGCGCCAATCAAGCCGGCATGCCTACCGAGTTCGGCACAACCGGCACGTCGCGAAAAGCGGGCATCGCTCGTTCCTGGATGGTGGCCTCGAGCGGTTTGCGAAGGAGATTATAGCCATGGGAAATTCCACCGCCCATGACGATCATGTCGGGCGAGTAGAGATGGAGCAGATTGGTAAAGCCGATGCCCAGCCAGCGGGCTTCCCTGCCAATCAGCGCAAGTGCCGCTTCGTCACCGCCGCGCGCAGCCTCGACAACGTGTCGACCCGTGACCTCGACGTCGTGGGACAGGGTTCGCAGCGCCGAGCCGTCGCCTGGCTTTGTCAGAGCCGTCGCATGCCAGCCGAGCGCCGTGGCCCACCGCCCCGCAATGGCATCGTTCGCTCTCGAGGTCGCGCCGCGGCCGGCGCCGAAACGCCATTCGCCGAGAGCGGCGGCGTTGGCATCGTTCTCCAGCCGCACAGGCAGGTTCGACCGGTCCTGAAGAAGGCGCGCGAGGGGGACTTCGCGCCAGCCCGGTAGTTCGTCAGGGGCCTGCAAGAAGGCAAAGCCGATAAAGCCGGACAGAAAACCACAAATCCTGCACCAGGAACCAAACCTTCCGTCCGCGCCAAGCGGCCGTCTAAAGCCAGCCTGAAGAGAATCCTGCGCGTCGTAATCCGGTTACAATGGGCTTGCATCGGCGCATGATGCTCCAGAGCAATCCGGTCCGATAATTTTCAATCATGAGGACAACAGGTCCTTGGTCAATGCCGAAGTGATGTGGGCTTACCCACCACCCGGCCGGGCTATTTTCCACGGCATATGTTTGGTTGAACGACGGTTTGAAACCGTAAAGCCGCGTCATGCCGAGGTTCATTCGTGCAAAGTTGCGAACAGTCGGCACAACGATTTCCGGCGCGAACGGCAGCGAGGCGACGGCGACCCATGGTGCGATCGTGCCGTCGTCAGGCCCGAAGGGAGCCCCGCGAGCGATATAGTCGAAGTACTCCCGATCGACCCCTTCTGTCGTCCGCTTGCCCCAGCCAGGCCCGTCGCACGCTGTAAACCCCCAACAATGCTCGCCATACCCTGCAAAGTTCATCGGGTTGCGGATTGCATACTCCTGCTGGACATATGTCGCATGCCGGGTGTTTTCGAAATAATCGGTGTCATGCTCGCGCATGAACGCATCGCGTATGCCTCGAAAATCTATCCACATATGCGACAGCTGGTGGGTGAAGAGCGGTCCCGAATATAGCAGTTCTCGGCCGTAGATATTCCTCCATTCGTAGCTCTCGGTGTAGGCGGCATAAGATTCGGGCGGCAGCGGGTGAGTTGGGGATCCGAGACCAATGATGTAGAGAAGCAGGCCTTCATCATAGCCGCGCCATCGATAGGGGATGAAGCCGCTCTCCGGACGCCAGCCATGCGTCAAAGTTGCGCCGCCGTCGCGGGCCCAATTCCAATCGGCCCTCTCGTAAAGCGCCGTTGCGAGGCCGCGGATTTCCGCCTCATCGGCCGTATCCCGATCAAAATAAGTGGCAACGGTTAAGGCACCCGCAAACAGGAAAGCGGAGTCGATTGTCGACAGCTCGCATTGCCAAACTCGGCGGCCCGTTTCGATATCCAGAAAATGATAGAAGAAACCCTTGTAACCTGATGAATCCGGCTCGGGCCCCTGCGGGCATGCCATCAGGTATCTCAGGCGGCTGCGGGTGATCTTTGCCGCAAATTCGCGAATGAGGACGCCGCGTTCCACGACTACGGGGATCGTCGCCAGTGCCATGCCGATCGCCGCGATGCTGGCCGGTGCGTTGGGTTCCGTCTTGTCGCGGACGAGACCGTTGTCCGGGTTCGTGCAGTGGAGATAGTATAAGACAGTGGTGAACTGCAGCCGACTGAGATCGTGGTCCGTTGGCAAGCGGTCGAGATCGGCGTCGGTCGAGAGCGTTTCGGGCATGGCCGCTATCCAATGATAACGTGGACGTCGTGCGTGCGCGCGTCTTGCGCAAGCGGGACGCTCTCGTTCGCAACAGGTTCGCCATCCAGCGTGACGGATTGCACACCCCGGCCGATGCCCTTCGAGTTGTCGAAATGGATGCGGTAGGTCGCAGATCCATATCGGTATGCGATCTCATAGGCCGGCCAGCCTGCCGGAACGCAGGGTTCGAATCGCAGGAATCGCCCCTCCTGGCGAAAGCCAAGGATCGCCTCGAGCGCTACACGATAAAGCCAACTGGCCGATCCCGTGTACCAGGTCCATCCACCGCGCCCCGTGTGCGGGGGCGCGCCATAGATATCGGCGGCGACCGCATATGGTTCGACCTTGTAGCGTTCGACTTGATCCTTCGTTGCACCGTGATAAATCGGATTGATCAGGTTCCAGAGCTTCAATGCGAGCTCGCCGTCGCCCTGCAAAGCAGTCGCCCAGACCACCCAGGTTGCCGCATGTGTGTACTGCCCGCCATTTTCACGGATGCCGGGGACGTAGCCCTTGATGTAGCCGGGCTGGAGCACGCCGTCGTCAAACGGCGGGTCGAAGAGTTTGATCAGTCTGTCTTCTTGGCGGACAAGCCGGTCGTGGACCGCACGCATTGCCTGCGAAGCGCGTTCCGCATCCGCCTCGCCGGAAATGACAGCCCAAGCTTGGGGGATGGCGTCGATCTGGCATTCGTCATTCAGGGACGATCCAAGCGGCGTGCCGTCGTCAAAATAAGCCCGGCGATACCAGCCGCCGTCCCAGGCGTTGGCCTCAATGGCAATGCGCAAGGCTTCTACCCGTTCGCCGCACCAGGCGGCACGGCTCTGGTCCCCGCGTGACGCTGAAATCTCGGCAAATGATTTCAGCACCGTGAGATAGAGCCAGCCATTCCAGACACTCTCCCCCTTACCCCCAGCGCCAACTTTGTTCATGCCGTCGTTCCAGTCGCCGGTTCCCATCAGGGGCAGGCCATGGCTGCCTAGCCGGTAGCCATGCTCCAGCGCTCGAACGCAATGTTCATAGACGGTGCCGGACTGCTCGCTGGTCGCCGGCTGGTTGAAGTCTTCCTCCTGATCGTCTCGCAGCACCGGTGACGTGATGAAGGGAACAATCTCGTCAAGCAGTTGAGCGTCGCCTGTCGTGGAAACATAGTGGTGAACGACGAGAGGCAGGAAATACAAGTCGTCAGTGATCCGGGTGCGAACGCCGACGCCAGATGGCGGGTGCCACCAGTGCTGGACGTCCCCCTCCTCAAATTGGCGCGCCGCCGATCGCAAGATGTGTGAGCGGGCCTCGCTCGGCACGCTATAGACCAGCGCCATCACATCCTGCAGCTGGTCCCTGAATCCATACGCGCCGCCGGACTGATAGTTGGACGTGCGCGCCCACATGCGGCATGCCAGAACTTGGTACAGCAACCAACGATTCATCATCAAGTTCAAGCCCGTGTCCGGCGTCGAGACCTGGATCGAGTTGAGAATGTCATCCCACTGGCGGGAGGCAGCAGACAGGCTCGCGGCTGCGCGCTCGAGGTCGGTATGCTCATGGACGAGCCTGCTGACCTCATCGAGATCGGCAGCCTGCCCAAGTATGAAGACAATCTCCCTGCTTTCGCTGGGGCGCAGGGAGATATCCACCATCAGCGCGGCACAGGGATCCAGTAGTGGGCCAAAACGTTCAGCCAGATCGGTTCGCCCCAGGGCCGCCGGCTGAAACACGGAACCGTATTTACCCAGAAACTCCGTCCGGTCGGACGTGGTCGACCTTGCCGGCTGACTGGCGGCTGCAAAAGCCAGCCTTCCGGCAAAATCGCCGGCCCAGGGATTCCTGGCCACGATCGCACCCGATCTGGCGTCCCGCTCGCAGACGACCCGCGCTGCTGTCTGTTCACGCTGGGTTCCAAGCACCCACTCGGCGAAATAGATTGCGGTCACGTGCCGAACCCGGGTATCCTCGTTGCTAAGCCTGAGGCGCATGATTTTGACCGGATCGTTGGGCGCGACCGATACCGTCAGTTCCTGACTGAGGTGTCGGCTAAAACTTGTATACCGGCTGTAACCCTGGCCGTGACGTACAGTCACGACCGCACCGGGTCCGAGCGGCAAGGGTGTCGGCGTCCAGGTGTCGCTGGTTTCCTCATCCCGCAAATAGAGGACCTCGCCCGGCGCATCCGTAACCGGGTCGTTCGACCACGGTGTTAGCCGGTTCATTTGACTGTTCTCCGCCCATGTATAGCCAAGACCGGCTTCAGTCGTCAGACAGCCAAAATGCGGATTTGCGATCACGTTGGTCCAAGGCGCAGGCGGCAGGGTGGGGGCTTGGGGTTTGAGCGCGTCCACGCGCACCACATACTCGTGCCCATCAGCTGCGAAGCCGCCGAGCCCGTTCCAGTATTGCAAATCTTCGGCTGGTTTAGGAGGCGGGGCTGCGGGTTGCTCGCTCAGCCGAGTGGTAAAGGTGGGTGAAAGAGGTGACCTGGCCGGGGAGAGCCGGTTGAGTTGATCGCCGAGTTCACCGCCGCTTCCCAGCAGGACGACGCGCGCTGCCGCGGCGATGGTCGCCAGGTGGTCGCTTTCGGTATCGGGCTCGGAAAGGATAAAGATTCCGCCGGGTTTGCCGATCATTTCGGCTTGCGGGCCCGACTGCAGCTTTTCGGCCAGTCGCTTGGCGCTTGCCGAACCGTCCTCATCAACTAGGATCAGGTCAAATCTCAAGCCCCTCCGCCGAGCGAACTCGTGAGCCATCGTTACCTGGCGAAGGAGGGCATGGTGCCTATTGCCATTCGCGCGGACCAGCACAATGGGGAGGTCGCCGGAGATGCCATGAGCCCACAGGGCCGCCTGATCCCACCGATCTCTCTGGAGAGAGGCTGCCTGCCGCATGGCCGGGTTCGCAAATACGACGCTCCCGGCCAGCCGATTGAACAGCGAGATATCACGGGGCTTCAGGCCCAGCGTCTGGAGCTCGCTTTCGTATCTCCTCGATGCATCGGAGAAAGCTTGCTCGACCGCGTCGATCTCGGCGTATCTCTTGGCGATGAACTGCACGGCCGACTGGTCGTCTGCCGCTCCTGTGACGAAGGCGACGCGCGCATCAGCGCCTGGCGCCAGACGAACCGTTCGCCGCAGACAGAAAATCGGGTCGAGGACAGGCCCGGTTGTTCCGGAGAGCGGTGCGCCTGCGTCAAATGCCATTGGGTTGGCTGTTGTCCGGCCTCGACCAAGAAATCTCAGCCGATCGGTTTCATATTGGGCCGCTTGGGCAGGCTGCAGGTTCGACGAGGAGACGTGAACTGCCCAAGTGGCTTTCTCCCCGGCAGCACGTGGCCTGCGACGGGCAAACAAGGCGCCTGTCGCCTCGTCAAACTGCGTCTCCACGAAAAGCTTGGCAAAACCCGGATGCGCCATATCCGCGCTGCGATTGTACAGGCAGACTTCGGCATAGCTTGTCAGTTCGAGGGTTCTTTCCCGTGTGCCATGGTTCGTGACTGTGAGCATGCGCACTTCCACGTCCACATCGGGTGCGACACAGATTTTCGAGACGATTTCAATGTCGCCGGCATGACAGCTGAGTTCGGCCCGGTCTCCATAAAAGGCGTGCTCGTAGATATTTGAAGGGCGAAATAATGGCTGCCGCCCGATGGACCAGAGATCGTTGTCAGTCAGATCCCGGACGTAACAAAATTGGCCCCAACAATCGCGGGTGCTGTCCTCGCGCCACCGGGTAATGTCGAGGCCTTGCCACATTCCGTAACCAGCGCCGGCAGCGGTGACCAGGACACTGTATCGGTCGTTGGAAAGCAATGCGACCGCGGAACTCGGATTGAGCTCCGCGATACTATCATGGCGTGGCGCGTCGGCCGTGCTCGTTGCCACTGGAACCTCCGTTCGATTGCACAATGTTGCTCAAGCATTGTCCCCTTCGGTGGAGGTTCTTTGACGTGTTTTTGGCTGAGCTTTCGAGCCCCATTTCCAGCCGCTGATTGCCGGCATGTCGTCGCCATACTTCTCAATGTATTGGCGATGTTCGACCAGCTTCTCGCGAATTGCCTGTTTGAAATATGCAGCGCGCGCACCGAGCTGCGGCAGCCGGTCGATGACGTCCTCGACCAGATGGAAGCGGTCCATTTCATTCAGGACCACCATGTCGAACGGCGTCGTCGTCGTTCCTTCTTCCTTGTAGCCGCGGACGTGCAGATTGCCGTGATTGGTACGGCGGTAGGTGAGCCGGTGGATGAGCCACGGATAGCCGTGGAAGGCGAAGATGATCGGCTTGTTCTTGGTGAACAGCGCATCAAAATCGCGATCCGGCAGCCCATGTGGGTGCTCGGACGGGGGTTGAAGTTTCATCAGGTTCACGACGTTGATAACACGGACTTTCAGCTCCGGCAGATGCTCCCGGATTAGCTCAACCGCCGCCAGCGTCTCAAGCGTTGGAACATCCCCACAACATGCCATCACGACGTCAGGTTCACTTCCCATGTCATTGCTGGCCCATCCCCAAATGCCGAGACCTTCGCTGCAATGCTTGATGGCCTGATCCATCGTCAGCCACTGCGGAGCAGGCTGCTTGCCTGCGACAACCACGTTGACATAGTTGCGGCTGCGCAAGCAGTGATCGGTTACAGAGAGCAATGTATTGGCGTCCGGCGGCAGATAGATCCGGACAACGTCCGCCTTCTTGTTGACGACGTGATCAATGAATCCCGGATCCTGGTGGCTGAAGCCATTGTGGTCCTGCCGCCAGACATGGGAGCTCAGGAAGTAGTTAAGCGAGGCGACCGATCGCCGCCATGGAATGTCGTTGCACACCTTCAGCCATTTGGCATGCTGGTTGAACATCGAGTCGATGATGTGGATGAAAGCTTCGTAGCAGGAAAAGAAGCCATGCCGGCCGGTCAGCAGGTAACCTTCCAGCCAGCCCTGGCATTGATGCTCGCTGAGCACCTCCATCACTCTGCCATCGGGCGACAGATGATCGTCTTCCGGATAGATATCCGCCATGTAGCAGCGGTCGGTGACCTCCAGTACATCCTGCCAGCGATTGGAGTTGTTCTCATCAGGGCTGAACAGTCGGAAGTTCTTGCTGTCCATGTTCATCTTCATGATATCGCGGAGAAACTTGCCCATCACTCGCGCCGCCTCGGTGTGGGTTTGCCCGGGGCTTGGAACGGATACCGCGTAGTCCCGGAAGTCGGGCATTTTCAGGTCCCGCAATAGCAATCCGCCGTTGGCATGCGGATTGTCGCTCATCCGGCGTTGCCCCACAGGCGCCAGCGCCGCCAGCCCTGGCTTCAAGCGACCGCTGTCATCAAACAATTCCTCAGGGCGGTAGCTCTTCATCCATTGCTGCAGAATGCGGATGTGCTCCGGTTTGTCCATGTCGCCCATCGGCACCTGGTGCGCCCGCCAGTAATCCTCGCACTTCTTGCCGTCGATTTCGGGGGGGCAGGTCCAGCCCTTTGGCGTCCGGAAAATGATCATCGGCCACATCGGGCGTTTTATCTTGCCTTTGGTGCGGGCAGCTGCCCAGATTTCCTGGATATCCGCCACTGCTGTGTCGAGCACGCCGGCCAATTGCTGGTGCACGTTTTCGGGGTCACTACCCTCGACGAAATACGGCGTGTAGCCCATGCCTTCGAAGAACTTCCTCAGCTCGTCCCGGGGAATGCGGGCGAGGAAGCACGGATTGGCGATCTTGTAGCCGTTCAGATGCAGGATTGGCAGCACGCAGCCGTCGCGAGCGGGATTGAGGAATTTGTTGCCGTGCCAGCCTGTTGCAAGCGGCCCGGTTTCGGCCTCCCCGTCGCCGACGACGCAGGCGACAATCAGATTTGGGTTGTCGAACGCCGCCCCATAAGCGTGGCTAAGGGCATAACCCAATTCACCGCCCTCGTGGATACTGCCGGGGGTTTCCGGGGCAACGTGGCTAGGGATGCCGCCGGGGAAGCTGAACTGCTTGAACAGCCTCTTCATGCCCTCGGCATCCTGACTTATATTGGGATAAACTTCGCTGTAGGTGCCTTCGAGATAGGCGTGCGCAACCAGCGACGGTCCGCCATGTCCTGGTCCGATGACGTAGATCATCTCTAGATCATCGCGTTTGATCACGCGGTTGAGATGCACGTAAAGCATGTTCAAACCCGGCGAGGTGCCCCAATGGCCAAGCAGTCGCGGCTTTATGTGCTCGCGCCTCAATGGTTCCTTCAGCAGTGGATTGTCGAGAAGATAAATCTGTCCGACCGACAGATAGTTCGATGCCCGCCAATAGGCGTCGATGGACTGCAATTCTTTCGTCGAAAGGGGGCCGCCCGTTGCCATCTTCGCGTGTATGGCGACCTTTGCATCTCGTGCCGTTTTGAGCGAAACCATGGGTGCCTCCTCCTCTGAGCCCAGATTGCTACGGTAAGATCTTCCAAGGTGAGAAATTGTCGAGTTTCTAACTGCGAGCGAATGAAGCGAGCGACAGATGCTTGGCGGAAGGGATGCTGACGGCAGGCACAATCTGCAGCGCGGTCGTTGTCGACCCAATATGCCATATGGTGCCTGTTTCAATCAGCCTGAGACGCTGGCCCGCCCGTTGCGGCTGCGGCCATCACTTACATCTCTACTTTTCTTGTATATCGCCCTGCCGTCGAAGCGGCTTCGCTCCCAGCTGTCTATGCGTACGAGCTAATACTCGCACAAAATGCATCGGAAGCACAGTTAAAATCGACGGCATCCGAGGTTTAATCCGAAGACAGAAGCCGATAGCGAAGGAAATCCTGCCGGCTTTTACCGACGATCCTCAGAGAAATGTTCAACCACTCGCCTCACGCCGCGGACACTTTCGGCAGCGACGCGCGCCGCCTTCTTGCACTCTTCCGTGTCGATGGTTCCCCACAGGTGAGCCACACCGTCGGTGACGGTCACGGTCGTGTCTTTTCCCAGAAGATCCGCATTTTCGCTGAGGCGTGTCGCAATGCTGCGACGGATGGCCTCGTCACCTGACGCGGTTTCATCCTGATCGGCCGTGACGATCGCCTTCAGAAGGTCCGCACGACTGACGATGCCAACCAGCACGCCATCTCTCATAACGGGAATGCGTTTTATCTGATGTTCCTGCATCAATGCAGACACTCGCGCCAGTGACGTGTCTCCTTCTACGACGATCGGGTCGCAGCTCATGACGTCGGCAACTCTCCACGCGTTGCTCCTAACATAAGCTGTGGCTTTCTCTTCAGCGGTAAGGGCAGACGTTCCGAATTCGGCGGTGGCTTCCCGTCCCAACTCCGTTCTCCGCAGCAGATCGCCTTCACTGATGATTCCAACGAGGCGACCCGCATCGTCGATGACCGGGACACCACTCACGTGATTGGCAAGCATAATCTCGGCGGCTCGCCGAACGCTATTGTCAGGTGATACGCCGACAACCTTCGTGATCATTACATCTTTGACTAGCATCTCCGCACGACCTTCCCTTAAAAGGGCATCGAGGATCTGACAAAATAAACCTGTTGCGGGCGTTCGACAACCGAATTACCGGCGTTGCCGCAGCCCTGTCTCATACCGGTCTCAGGCCCGGTTCACGGTCCACACCCATCCGCCATCCTCACTGCATTCCAGCACCGCATCGTGGTAATCGCGCAGGGCGGCGGTTTCTGCGTTGTTGATGTATGTGATCGAACTCTCGGAAAGCATCCGCATGATCGTGTGAAGTCGTTCGAGACCGAGCGTCGCGTCCAGTCGATCCAGGAAGGCGAACTGCGGCGCCGCGATGAGAATGTTGATGAATGCCAGAAGTTGCTGCTCCTGCGGCGAGAGCAATATTTCCCAGTTTTGTTCGGTATTTAATCCGCCCGCCTGTTCCAGCACGTGTTCGAGATTGAGCTCGCGCAGGATCTGCACGATGCGGTCATCCGGGATTTTGCCTGCGCGCTCGTTGCGTACAAGAATCTGGCGCAGTGTCCCTGTCGGCAGATAAGGCCGCTGCGGGAGAAAGAGTATGTCATCGGCGGCTGGGCGAATGATGCGCCCGGATCCCTTGAATGAAATGCCGGCCGTCGCTCTGAACAGCGCGGCCTGGGCGTCTTGAGCCGGCCCCGTGATCAAGACGCGCGTTCCCAAGGGGATCGAAATCGATACGTCCTTCACAATAGGGACACTGTTCGTCGCGTGCAGCAGGGTCAATTGCTCGTAAGCCAGACGCTCTTTTCCCTCGACAACCTCGATGCCTGCGTCCGCGGGTGTTCCTGATCGTTCGATAGCCTCCATCAGCGAGCTAAGCCGCGCGACGACCGCGGCGAACGTGGAGATGGATTGGAACTGGGTTATAACCAGCGAAAAAGCACCCACCAGCATTGCGAAAGCTGCGCCGGATTGGGTGATTACGCCGAAGTCGATATTCCCTCTTATGTAGGCGGGAGCAATGATCAAGGCGGGAATGATCTGGATCAGCCAGTTGTAACCTGTGGTGAAGAATCCGACGTTGCGATTGATGGCGGTGACTTTGCGAAAATTGGCGACCGCGTCATCGAGGCGTCGTAGCAGACGAAAACCCTGCTGTTCTTCGGAATGCGCCAGCATTATGCCCTCGGCGTTTTCTCGAACTTGTATCAGGCCGGAGCGGAAGCTCGCCTCCTTGTCGAGCTGGTCGTAATTCAGTTTGATGAGCGGTCGCCCAAGCGCGATCGTCAGGTACGACCCGCAAGCCGCATACACAACGGCAACCGCAAACAGCAGGGGACTTATCGACCATAACACCCCGGAAAAGGCGATGATCGTCAGACTGCTGTTTAGGATCATTAGAATGAAGGATAGCGTCGTGACCGTGAATACACGCATGTCCTCGGCGATGCGCTGGTCGGGGTGGGTGAGCTGTCCGGAGACGTCCAGATGATAGTAGGCTCTGTCGGCGAGATATAAACTGACGGCCCGTCGCGTTAGGAATTCTCGCCAAAGCAGTGCAAGGCGTTCCTCAATGAACCGGGAGACAACCGCGACGATCGTGAATGCTGCAAAGACTCCGATGTAAAATATCGCCTGCCGCATGAACTCGGGCGTCTGGCGATTAGCGATTGCTGTCATAAAGTTGCGGCCTACGTAACTGTTGGCAACGTTCAGGCCGCTGAGCGCGAGGAAGAGTGCTACCAGCCCGGCAAACATCAATGCCGCTTTTCCGCCTACCTCGGAAGTCATGAAGACCTTGACCGCTCGCACGAAGCGAACGGCTGTTACCTTGAAGGGAACTTGCTGCGTATCCATGGCAGTGGTCTTCCCCCATGGGTGATGCCCAAATTTAAAGCACAACCGCGCCTGGAACACCACTGCGCCATGTGCGCTGGAAGAAGCGAAATCAAGGAATGAATCGGCAATAGGGTTTAATGTCAGTGCGGACGCGGTCGACGTCGTTCGCTGAGCTGCCGTCCCCGGTTCCAGCGGGCGATGGTCTCCGGCACGGCGTCCGTTTTGCAAGGGGTGGGCTCGGCACTCACGCGGATCCGTTCGAGCGCCGCACTCGCTTTGGCGACATAGTCGCGCGCGGTCGGGTCGTCCGAATGCACTTGCTGGATCGCGGCGAAGACGGCCTCCGCTTCGGCGAGCCGTTTGCTGGCCGCAAGGGCGATGCCACGCTTGTAATGCGCCTGGATGAGATGCGGCCCGATCTCGCCGACCTGGCGGAAAGTCTCTGCGGCCTGCTCATATTGATGCAGGGCAAGCTGCGTGTCGCCAAGCCGCATCTGGATCGGTGTCGGATCGGGCGCTCGCTCGGTGAGAGCCTTGTAGGCAGTCAGGGCCTCTGTCAGCTTGCCTCGGTCGAACAGCAGATTGGCGAGCCCGAATTCCGCGCCGGTATGGCCTGGAGCGGATTGCAGAACCTGGTTGAAGGCGATCTCCGCCTTGCTGCGGGCTCCGTTGCGGTACATGTCGAGCGCCTGTTCGTAGACGAAACGAATGCTGCGCGGGTTGAGCACGCCATGCAGATTCTGGCCGTTGCGGGTGCGGAACAGGGTGCAGCTGATCTGCCTTTCCTCCACCCCGAACATATATTTGTAAGGTTCGTTTCCGCGCAGGAAATCGTAGGTCTTGAAGCCGTCCTCGATCGCCCGCCGGATGCAGTAACCGTGCAGGATAAGACCGGGAGACGGTGTCTTCCAGTTCTCGTCGCGGCCGGTGATATAAAAGAGGATCGCCTTCTTCTGCCGGTCGACGATATTTGCCAGCGCACCGAGTGGCTGGTCGCCATACCAAAGGACCGGCACGTCGAGATTGCCGCTGTTGAAGCTGTCCATCAGCATCTCGCGCGTGGTGATGATCAGCCGCTCGGTTCGCTCCGCGCCTTTGCGGGCGCTCCACTTGGTCCGCCAGAGATTGAAGAGGATGTCCATGTCCCGATTGATGGTCTCGGCGGTTGCCATGGTGATCCGGTAAATATCGTCGCCTTCGACCTTGCGCAGGAACCGCCGGAGTTTCTGGCGCGTCTGGCTGCTCATGCGCTGTTCGAGATAGTCGTCGAAGCTTGCCGGCAGGGGGACGATGGGGCAGATCGTGTTGTCGATATTCTCGCTGTTCTTGGGTGAGCTGTCGCGAAACATCACCTCCGGCCCCTGCAGCGCCTCGATCATCTTCTCGCGCCGCCCGGCAGGGCCGCTGAAATATTCGAGCTTCAGGTCGGTCCAGTTCTGATATTTGAGAAACGAAGCAAAGCCGGCAATGGCATGACGCTCGTAATCCGGTCTGACGATGAAGCCGGTATAATCGGCCGCAAAATTCCCGGCCATCATGATCTCGTCGTAGAAGCGCCCGGTCTTCTCGTTTAGATGCGTGATGAGACGCAGCGGAAAGAAGGCGACATAAGGTGCTCCGGGTTCGCGCTCGCGAAGGGCGAGGATGAACCAGCGGCGCCGGCGGGAAAGATAATTCTTCAGCCATATCCAGGAGAGGAAATGCTGCGCGTCGGGATCCTCCATGAAGACCTGATCCCAGTTGTCGCGGACCGCCTCGAACCCGGCAATGGTGTCGATGATATCTATGCGCATGCCGCCCCCAATACCCCATACGTCACTCGGGAGGTTTCATTCTAATGGGAAACACCGATCTTCAAATAAACCGTCCGGATGATTTGCAGGGCTTAAATGTGATTAGTCCTGAGCCGGCGCATAACCCGAAATCGGAATTGGTTTCGGTAGGAAATCATCCGTAGATTCAAAGTGATAGGGCGTAATGCGTCCCGAAGGATTCTGCGCTTCAATGTGGGTCGCCCGAAAGTGTGGAGCGGTCTGGAGGGCACGACATACATAAGGACTAGATCAGAGATCACCGGAGATCCGCGGGCTCGCATGGATGAAGGCCCAGAGCGTCCGGCTGATGGCGACGATTTCGGCGATCGACTTTTCCAGAAGGTCGATCTCGCGCGCGTCCATCTGCTCGATCTTGCCGTAGCGGATCTCCTTGTCGTCCTCGACGAGCCGCATCAGCTGCGTGCTCGAGATCTCTCCCTTTTCGTCGAAGGAATAGATGCAGTGATTGTACTTGTTGCGTGTCTTGGATTCTTTCTTCAGCCGCGACATGGCCGAAAGGATAGCCTTCCGGTCGGAAGGAGAGGTCGAAGCGAGTTTGGAAAGCCGTTCGATGAGATCGATCCGGGCGCGCGTCGTGTTGAGCGTCAGGAACACGACGATTGCTGCATCCTTTTCGACCCGGAGAAGATGGGCGATGATATAGATCAGCAGGCTTTCGGTGTTCGTCCAGACATAGTTCAGGCGGCCGACCCGCAGCAGGACATCGGACATCGCCGCCATGCTTGACCCTTTCTCCCCGGAGGGGATTCATCCCTCAAGGGATGACATGTGGACATTACATCAGACATCGGGCAAGTCCGCCATATTTAGCGGGACCGCCCATGCCGGATCGCGGGCGATCAGCGTTCCTTAAAAGCCCGGGACATGCTGTCGGTGATCGGTTTGCTCAGATATTCGAAGAAGGTGCGTTCCGACGTCTGAATCAGCACTTCGGCCGGCATACCGGGAACGGGATGGAAATTGTGCACCCGCGCGATCTCGGAATCGGGTATTCCGACGCGGACGATATAGACGTCCTTGACCGAAGCTCCCGAATTTTCCTCGATCGAATCGGCTGAGACGTAGAAGACCTTGCCCTGCAGAACAGGGGTCGTGCGCCGATTGAGCGCCGTGAGGCGGATCGAGGCCGTTTCTCCCTCATGCAGCTGATCGATCGAGGTGCGCAGCACCTGCGCTTCCAGGATCAGCGGCACATGCGCCGGCAGGATCTCCATGATCGGCTTTCCTGTGGTGATGACACCGCCGGCGGTGTGAAAATAGGAGCGCACCACCGTGCCCGACACCGGCGAACGGATAGTGGTGCGTTCGAGCACGCCGGCGGCCTCGCGCATCTGTTCGCGCACACTGTCCAGATCGGTTTCGGCGGTCTCGAGCGCATCGAGTGCCGCCTGCTTGTTGGAGTTGACGGCGATGACGGCTTCCTGGCGGAATTTGGCGATCTCCGCCTCGCTCTCGTTGAGCTCGCCGTTCAGTCGAGCAATGTCGCCCATCGCATCGGCGATCGCCCGCTCGATTGCCAGCAGATCCGTCTTGCGCATGTAGCCGACCTTGACCAGCCGAGCCTTGGAGTCGCGTTCCTCGGTCAGCAGCGACAGCTGCCTTTCGAAGGATTCTCGCTGGCCCCTATAGCCGGCGAACCGGAATTCGAGCGACGCGATGTTCTTCCCGATCAGATTGAGCTGCTCTTCGAGCTTGATCTGCTTGCTGTGGAAGGCGACGTTCTGGCTCTGGATGATCGCGTTGATGTCGGGATCGCTGGCCTCCTTCGCCACGATATCGGGAAGCTGGAATTCACGCAGGCCCTGCGCTTCGGCACGGAGCCTTGCGACAACGGCTTCCAGGCGCAAGCGGCGAAGCTGCAGCATCCTCTCGTTTGAGCGGGATGCTGTGGGATCGAGGGTCAGCAGGATGTCGCCTTCCTTGACCGTATCGCCTTCGCTGACGCGCATCTCCCTGATGATGCCGCCTTCCAGATGCTGGATAATCTTGTTGTTGCCGGTCGCGACGAAGCTTCCCTGCGCGATAACGGCGGAGGCGAGCGGCGCCGTCGCCGCCCAGAAGCCGAAGCCGCCGAACGAAGTGAAGAGTACCGTCAGGCCGACGATGCTGTGCACGCGGATCGAGCGCGGCACGTCGCTATACCATTCGAGCTGCACCGGACCTGATGTCTCCTGCTTTTTCCGTCCCATGTCGTTCATCCTTCGATGCGCGGTGCTCGTTGACCGTTATTGCCGTTGCTCTTGGAAAGCGCCTGCAGCACCTCGATCCTCTCCCCGAACATGGCGACAGTGCCCTCCTTGAGCACGAGGATCTTGTCGACGCATTGGAGAAGGGCTGGGCGCTGGGTGATGGTGACGGTGGTGATGCCCTGCTTCTTTGCGTGGATGAGCGCCCTGGCAAGCGCTGCCTCGCCCTGGGTATCGAGGTTCGAATTCGGCTCGTCGAGGACGACGAATTTGGGATTGCCGAAGAAGGCACGGGCCAGCGCGATGCGCTGCTTCTGGCCGCCCGAAAGCGGAGCGCCATCGGCCGCCACGATGGTTTCGTAGCCCTGCGGGAAGCCGGCAATGAGCTCGTGCACGTCGGCCAGCACCGCGGCTTCGTAGATCTGATGATCGTCGACGTCGTCGCGCATGCGGCAGATATTGGCCTTGATCGTCCCGGGAAAGAGCTGCACGTCCTGGGGCAGATAGCCGATGCTTTCGCCGAACTGGCGCTGGTCCCAGTTGCGCAGATCCATCAAATCCAGCCGCACATTTCCCGATGTCGGGACGATCGAGCCGACGAGCATCTTGCCGAGCGTCGTCTTGCCGGACCCGGAATTGCCGATGATTGCGAGCGATTCCCCCTTCCTGAGCGAGAAAGAGATGCCGTTGAGAATGACCTTCTTCTGCGGCGGCGGCACGAAAAGAATGCGTTCGACATCGAGCCGGCCTTCGGGATTGGGGAGGCGCAGGCGCGGGAAGTTCAACGGCGAGTTCAAGAGCAGGCTCTTGATCCTGCCATAGGCGGCGGCCGACCGGTTGAACTGGTGCCAGCCTTCGATGGCGCCTTCGATCGGCGCCAGCGCGCGTCCCGATATGATCGAGGAGGCAATCACCATGCCGCCCGTCAGCTCGCCCGAAAGCGACAGATGCGCGCCCCAGCCGAGCAGGGTGACCTGGGTGATCATGCGGCAGGCCTTCGATATGCCGGAGAAGATGATGTTGCGGTCCTGCGCCTCGACTTGCGATTTCAGCGAGCCCGCCGTTTCCCGGCCCCACATCTTCACCGCCTCGGGGATCATCGCCATTGCGTTGATGATCTGCGAATTGCGCGACATGGAATCGAGGTGGAAATTTGCCCGGCTGAGATAGCCGTTGGATTCGGCGAATTGCCGGGCGGTGAATTTCTGGTTCAGATAGGCGATGAAGAAAAGCACCGCGCAGCAGGTCATGATGATGATGCCGAGATGCGGATGCACGAAATAGACGACGACCACGAAGAACGGCATTAGCGGCGCATCGAGAAACGCGATCAGCGTGCCGGATGTCAGGAAGCCCCGCAAAAGCTGCAGGTCCTGTAGCGTCTGATAATCCTTGCCGCTGCCATGCAGCGATGCTCTCGCTGCAGCGCTGAGGATCGGCGCGCCGAGCTGCACTTCGAGTTCCACCGCGGTGCGCATCAGGATGAAGCGCCGCACCGAATCCATGAAGGCCTGCAGCAGCACGGCGCCGATCACGGCGATCGAGAGCATGACGAGCGTATCGATGGAGCGGCTTGTCAGCACCCGGTCGGATATCTGGAAGAGATAGAGCGGGATTGCCAGCAGAAGGACGTTGATGGCGATCGTGAACATCATGACGACCACCATGTTGCGCCGCACCGCCGCCATGCCACGCGAGAGGCTGGCGGCGAAATTCACAGGCTCGCTGCGCTTGTGAAAACCGCCGCCACTTCCGCCGCCCCCGCCCCCGTCGCCCCCGGGATCGGAATCCTTGCCATTTCCGCCGCCGCCGGTGCGCAGCCGCCTGTCGTTCTCGCTGATTGGACCGCTTTCGCCTTCGATGGTCTTGCCGAAGGGCATCGTCGGGCTCGATTTGAGCTCGGTCTTCTCTTTCGGCAGTTCGAGGGGCAGCCGCGCTTCGATCCTCGGTTGGGCCGGTGCTTCCATCGGTTTTGCTGTCGCCGGGCTCTGCACCGCCGCGGCAGGAGGTGCTGTTTTCACATTCGAGGCTTCCGGCGTCACCGTTTTCTGCGTCAGCGGCGGCTGAGTTTTACTTGCGCCTCCGATATCGGCAGCCTCGCGTGCCGCAACTTCGACCGTCTTCTTGCCCCCATCGGGAGACGAAACAACGGCGCCGCTGAGCCTGCGAAGATTCTCGACCGCCTGGTCGATCGCGGAGATGCACACATCGCTCATCGCAGCCTCCGAGGGGGCAGCGGAAGGAATATTGCCCGACCTGAGATCGAGGGCGCTGCCCGCCGCAAAGATTTGTTTTGAAATCTGGTTCATCGTGGTTCCTCCGCAATACTCAAGGTCACGCGACCATGGCTTGCATTACGTCGGCGGGGTGCGCCGACGACCATGAAAAATCATGCCCGGCATTTATGACGCCGTCCGCAGAATCGCTGCCCCCCGGATCGTCGTTATCGAGAAAGGCAATGACTTCGTTGGCGAGCCTGTCGTCGGCCGGCTGCGGCTCGGTCGTGTCATGCTCCACCAGCCCGCCCTGAATGAGGATGGCGTCTGAATAGAGCTGGCCTGCCAGATAGGTCGTCTGGCCGAAACTGTCGTAGTCGACGATCTCGGCGATGTTGATGACAGCATTGCTGCCTGTGTCGATCGTTACCGTTGCATCGGGATTGATGTCGAGGATGGCCGATGCCGCCTGAGTCACATCATCGGAATCGCCGAAAATGCTGACCTGCTTTATGATCGTCATGTCGTAGAGATTGCCGGTGATGTAGAGCACATTGAGACCGGCATATCCCTGGAAATTCACGTCGAACGACAGCCCTTCGGGCATATTGGGATCGCGGTCTTCGATCGCCTTCTGCGTCTCGACAATATAGTCCGGCATGGCCGCGAATGGGCTGTCCGTTCCGACATTGTGGATTGAGGCGAAATTCCAGATCAGGTTGTTGCCCGTCTGTATGTCGGCGCCGTCTTCGGCCCGCACCCAGTCATTGTCGTAGAGCAGCGAGATCTGCGTGATGCTGTTGATGTCGAGCACGTTGCCGCCGATGATCACCAGATCATACTGCATGCCCATCCCGAAAAAGGAGGAGAAGTTGATGGAGGTATTGCCGCCCGTCAGAACCGTGGTTTCGGATCCGGAGGTGGTGACCGTCATCGTGTCGTTGTCGCTGACGAAGTGATATTGCTCGATCCACTGTACAACGGAGACGTCGCCGTCGATGACGCTAACGCGCCAGCTGCTCGGGAACGTCGGCTCGGCAGCATCGGTGTCGGCGTGGCTCGATGCTTCGAAGGTGCTGTGTTCGAAGAGGGCGATATTCTTGGCGACCGTTCCCGCCTCCTCGGCCGAATGGCCGGATGCGTGCAGCGCCGAGGCGAATTCATCGTGATCGCTGTAGACAAAGGTCTGGGAGATCGCGTCGACCTGGTGGTAGTTGCCCATCACCGCGGTGACCGAGGCGATGACGCCGGTATTGATCACTGAGGCGACGTTGACAAGGAGATTTGCACCGGCGGTCACATCAAGGCTGTTGCCAGTCGGGTCGGTCTGCTCGACGGATGTATTGTTGTCGTAGGGTTCTTCCTGGAGCTTGGCGAGACCACGGTCGGGCAGGAAGTCGTCGAGGACAGGTATATCGGTCTCGGCCTTGCCGTTGACGTAGACGGTGTCGTTGACCTCGGGGTCGACGCGGACGAAATTATGCGTCGCGTCGGTGCCGAGCGAAGCTGTGCCGCTGTCCTCTGTGTTCTGGGCATTCTGAATATAGCTTTCGAGATCCTCGGCGATCTTCAGCGCGCCATCATAGGTGTCGGTTCGGTGGAGGCTCGCAAAAGGCGTGAAGATCTCGGCCTTGGTGCTGAAGTCCGCGAGCTGCTCGATGACGAAACTCGTGTCTCGCGGTGCATGGACGCTGCTCGTCATATCGAGATAATCGTCGTCGTAGAGGACGTTGACCTGGATGGCATGACTGATCGCCGAGCCAGGCCCGGCAAAGACGGTCAGTTCCGGCTCATCCGTGAGCACGATATCCGTAGGATCGCCGAAATGCGGTAACGGGATATCCTTTGCGGCAATCGCCGCCAGCTTCTCGAGACTGTCTTCGGAGACGCGACCTAAATGGCGTGCCGGACCATACTCGATATCGTAACTGCCGCTTTTGTAAATGACACCCGGATCATAGTCCTTGAGCTGAAGATCGGAAGAGAAGGCAGCGGTATAGGCATCCTGATCCGGCAGAGCGGGTCCATCCGCGCCCGGTCCTGCGCCTTCAGCATAGTTGGTGCGCAACCTCATCTCGTCGGTCGTCATCTCGAAGAGACCGATGAAGTGCGCAATGATTTCCGAAATCTTCTCGATATGCATCGTTCGGCCCTCCCATTCGAAATGACGATCGGCCTTGCGGGTGCCCCCTCGTTGGGCGCCGTGGTGTGGTCGTCAAACCGTTTTCAAGCAGTCAAACTGCACCGGCCGGGCCGGTGCAGTTCGTCTTGGTCGTTGGAGGTCCGTGTCAGGTGCTGGTATCCTCGCCGACGTCGGAGACATGAGAATTGCCGCCGATGACGCTGGAGTCGATTGTGTTGCTGAGCAGGTTCGCACCCTGAACAAGCTCGAGATGGAAGCCGGAATTGGCAAGGATTGCCGAAGCGTCGGCCGTGCTCGAGCCATTGGCATCGTCGCCAGCCTTGAGATCCCAGCCCTTGCCGTCCATCTCCATGCCTTCGGCACTATCGGCGTGGCCGCCATCGGCCTTCAGATGGTTCTCGGCCCCGCCATTGTCCATCTTGATGTTCCAGGCCTGGTCCTGGTCGGCCAGATGGTTCGCCTGGACGGCGCTGAAGCCGCTGTCGTTGCCCGCGCCGGACAGCGAATTGTTGAGGATGCTGTCAACGTCGAGAGTGAAAGAGAAGTCGTCGCCGAGGTTGAAGGTGAGGTCGTGGCCGGCAACGCCGAGGTTGTCGAAGTCCTTGACGTCTTCGATGACGGCGAAGTCGGTATCCGTCTTGTTGAAGCTGTCGGAGGTGTTGTTGCTGTCGGAGACCGTCTTGGTATCCGTATCCGTAATGGTCTTGATGTCGGTGTCTGTCACCGTCTTCGTGTCGGTGTCCGTGATCGTCTTGGTGTCGGTGTCGTTGTCGCTGTACGACTTGCTGTCATAGCTCCAGTCGTAATCGGTTTTGGTGTCGGTATCGGTGATCGTCGTGGTCTTGGTGCTCGTATCGTCGTCGGACTTGTTGCTCCAGTCATATTCGTTGTCGCGGTTGTCGCCATTATTGGCGGAGAGCTCGGCCTTGACGTCCACATCTACACTGTTGTCGGTATTGTCGCGATTGTCCCCATTGGCGACGCCGCCAACATAACCGGTCGAATCGTCTTCGATTTCAGTCGAATTGATAGCGCTGTTGGCAAAGCCGTCGGCAAGCGCCCCGACCTTGGTGATTTCGGTTTCGTCAGACACTGGAGTCCTCCAGAAAAAAACCGGAGCAGCTTTTCGAAATCCCTCTCATCTCAAATGGGATTTTACTCGCGCTCGCTCCGATGCGGTTAACATCGGCAGATGTATTCGATACGTGTCATCTGCAGCTTCATCGCGATTTGTTGATCAAATCGTTGGTATTGGGAACGTACGCACTCAGTACAAGGCCGCACATATCCGGCTCCTCATCCTGAGAAGGATAAGGAGTATTCAGGCTTAATTTTCGTTTGGGTTGCCCTAAATGGAGGCCATGTATCAAAACGCAAAACAATACACGGATTTTCCATGTCGCCACTTGGGTGACGATCACAGACTGCTGGAAAAAATGCGGATCCGATAGATACCAATTCGGGCTAAGGCGGATCTGCCATGCCTGGCTAGCCCTGGGTAGCCCCTGTCGCCGGAGCGCTAAGATCTCTTCGGCGGGAGGGTTGGCGGGCAACGAGAATCCGGGGCTCCCGGCATTCGCTGCCGGGTTGAGGGGAATCTCTTCCCCGTCCTATATCCGGCCACCCAGCATGACGAAAGTATGACAATTTGTACTGAAATATTACATTAAGCTGATTATCTATAGTCAGAGCAAATATAGCCTTGAAGTATCTATCGCAATGAAAATACAACCAAGGCTTTGTATCGTATCGTTTTTCGTCCGCTAAAACTAATCACTTTGGGCCATTTCCTTCCTTCTCAATCCGTATTAACATAATTAAGAAATGTCTAAAAAATAAGGCGATGACATCCGGGATCGACATTTCATACTATCCAATACCCGCCATCGCTCCACGTTTGAGTAAAGTGTAACGCTAGGGGAGGCGTATATGTTCATGACAGGGTCTGGAATGGAGAATGCGGACCAAGGAAGGAAGTTAAGTCAGTCTGGAGATACTATACTAGTGGTAGCCAAGGCGGATCTGTTTTCAGAATGCATGGTAGAAGCACTGGCAAAGAAATTTCCGAACTGTGAAGTAGCAAGCATAACGAGCACAAAGCCAATGCTGGAAAAAGATACCAGCGATATGAAGCTTGTTTTATTCTATCATATACCCGGCCCCGAGCTTCATGAAGCGCTGCAGGCTGCCCGCGAAAACCACCCTGAAACCTCGATCGGACTTGTCGTCGAAGCGATCGACATGCTCGAGCCCTATGTCAGCCGGCTGGTAGAGGCAAGGATCATCGATGGTGTCCTGCCGCTCAATCTCCGGCTCGACGTCTTCATGGCCGCTGTGGATCTGCTGATGAAGGGCGGCGAACATTTTCCGTCAGCACTTCTCAACCGTCTCAACAACAAGAACGCCCAGCTGGAACCTTCGCTCTATCAGACAAAATCGGTCGATGCGGCCCGCAACAATGCGCTCAAGCTGAGACGCGACAGTATCTCCGCTTTGACCACCCGGGAGGTTCAGATCCTGGATCTCATCTGCAAGGGGACGCAAAACAAGATCATCGCCGACAAGCTGCATCTTTCCGAAAACACCGTGAAGGTTCACGTCCGCAACATCTACAAGAAGATGAACGTCCGAAACCGCACGGAAGCGGCATCCCGCTTCTTCAATGAGCATCCCGCTGGCGAAGACGACATGTCCGGCCGGTGGCGCAATTGATGTAGCGCTATTGTTTCAGATAGAAGGACGCGCAAAGCAGCGCGACTTCTGTCCGAAGCCGCTTGGAGAGCAGATATAAGGCGCTGAGCCGTGATAGGCGACAGCGCGGGCCGTTACCCCGGCCGGGCGCTCGGCGTGATTTTCCGGATAGGCGTAGGCCTTCGAGACGCGCGGCGCCTCGACCATGACGATATTCTTTTTCGCGACGACCGCGATATCGTCGTCAACAACCGCGCAGGCCGTTGGTCCGATCGCCACAAGCGTCGTTCCCCCGACGAACATCGCCAAGCGAAGACACCAGCCTTTCAGCTGCGCTGCATCTTGTTTTTTCAACATAGCCCAAACCCCTCGCATATGGCGCTTCCGGATGCAAGACCGGCCGTGCCGTTGAGCTCCGCCGATCTCCCGACTTCCCTCGTATATTAGCTGCATTGAGTGAAGCTTGAGAGGCGGATGAGGCGTATTGGTCGTAAAGCGTTGAAAGTGATTAATCATTTGTTACTTTAAAGTATACTTGCGTAATTATTTTGGATGGCGGGAATTTTTCAAGTTGACCTTGCTAACATTCGTTGTATTATTTTAATAGTAATTCGGTATCCGGAGAGTAACTACAAAGTTATTCATGTGTGGACGCTCAGTTTTATGAATATCCAGAGCGGGTAACGGAGGCAAGCAGTGCATAAATAAAACAAAAGACTAAATACCTGGGAAGGAGTTTGTAATGCGTAGTTTCGTTCCCAACGAAGGCTATTCTAAAGTGTCAGGCATACCGGTGCTCCAAGGGCGACGCACCGTTCTTGTGAATGGCGGGGGCGGCTTCCTCGGTTCACATCTCTGCGAAAGGCTCCTGCAGCGCGGCCACAGCGTCACATGCCTCGATAATTTTTCGACCGGCCGCCGTGCGAATGTCGCTCATCTTGCTTCGAACACCCGCTTCCGCATCGTCGAGCACGATGTTAGGCAGCCCTTCGATATCGATGCGTCGCTCATCTTCAATTTCGCCTCCCCCGCCTCTCCGCCCGATTATCAGCGGGATCCTGTGGGAACGCTGCTCACCAACGTGCTTGGCGCCGTCAATACCCTTGATTGCGCGCGAAAGACCGGTGCGATCGTCGTCCAGTCGTCGACGTCGGAAGTCTATGGCGACCCGACTCAGAGCCCGCAGCACGAATCCTATTGCGGCAATGTCAACCCGATCGGACCGCGCGGCTGTTACGACGAAGGCAAGCGCAGCGCCGAAACGCTGTTCTTCGATTACCATAGGACTTACGGTGTCGACATCAAGGTCGGCCGCATCTTCAATACCTACGGACCGCGCATGCGCCTGGACGACGGGCGGGTGGTTTCCAATTTTATCGTTCAGGCCCTGCGCAATGCCGACCTGACGATCTATGGCGATGGTCAGCAGACCCGTTCTTTCTGCTATGTCGACGACCTCATTGAGGGTTTCCTACGTTTTTCGGCTGCCGGCAGCGCCTGCAACGGTCCGATCAACCTCGGCAACCCAGCCGAAATGACCGTTCGACGTCTGGCGGAAATCATTCGAGACCTGACGAACTCGCGTTCCCGGATCGTCCACCTGCCTGCGGTCACCGACGACCCTCGTCAGCGGCGGCCGGATATTTCCCGGGCCATGGCCGATCTTGGCTGGAAGCCTCGCATCGGGCTCGAAGCTGGCCTGGCTCGCACCGTCGAATATTTCGACGGACTGCTGGCCGGCACAGAGAAGGCGGAGGTCGTATGAGATGCCCCGCTACATTCTCGTTACCGGCGGCGCCGGTTTCATAGGCAGTCATATCTGCAAAGCGTTGTCGCGCGCCGGCATGATCCCCGTCACCTACGACAATCTCTCGACGGGACATGCCGACAGCGTCCGCTGGGGCCCGCTCATCCGGGCAGAGCTTGCCGACGCCGCCACGTTGCGCCGGACCCTTGCAGAGTTTTCGCCCGATTGCGTCATCCATTGTGGTGCCAATGCCTATGTCGGCGAATCCGTCGACATGCCCAGGAAATACTACCGGAACAATGTCGTCGGCAGCCTGACGCTGCTCGAGGCCTGCCTCGATCAGGACATCGAGCGGATCGTCTTTTCGAGCAGCTGCGCCACCTATGGCATTCCCGCCTCGCTGCCGATTCGGGAGGAAAGCCCACAGCACCCGATCAATCCCTATGGGCGCACCAAGCTGATCTTCGAGATGGCGCTTGAGGATTTTGCCGCTGCCTATGGTATCCGCTTTGCCGCGCTGCGTTATTTCAATGCGGCCGGCGCCGATCCCGATGGCGAGCTTGCCGAGCGCCATCACCCCGAGACCCATCTCATCCCTCGCGCTCTTCTTGCCGCCGCCGGCAGGCTGGAGCGGCTCGATATCTTCGGCACCGATTATGCGACAGAGGATGGAACCTGTGTTCGCGATTATGTTCATGTCAGCGATCTCGCCCAGGCGCATCTCGCCGCCGTCAATCACCTGATGGCGGGCGGCGGCTCGCTCAGCGTCAATCTCGGCTCTGGCCGGGGCACTTCGGTACGCGAGATTCTCGAGGCGATCTATCGCGCGAGCGGCCGTGAAGTCCCCGTGAATTATCGCGCCCGCCGTGCCGGCGATCCGCCGATCCTCTTTGCCAATACCGCAAGGGCGAAGGCGGAGCTCGGTTTCTCGCCAGTTTTGTCGGACATCGATACGATCATCCGCACCGCCGGCCCCACCTTCGGACTGGAGGTGACGGCATGAGCGACGCTCTGCAAGTCGGTCACAGCGTCAGGACGGCGAAGGCCGCCGCGGCTGATGCATTCGATCCTGTTTTCACCGGCTGGAACCGCGTCGCCTATGGCTTCGGCATCCTCTGCTGGCTGGCAGCACTCGGTTATTTCTGGATCTGGTGGTGCCAGTCTGCCCATATCATTTCCTGGGCCGCCTTCGTGCTTATCACCCTCGTGCTTGCCTGGATCACGCTCGTGCCGGCCTATTTCATCCTGATCTTCTTGGATGCGAGGACGGTCAATCCTGCGGCACGGCTGCCGGAAGGGCGGGTGGCAATGGTCGTCACCAAGGCGCCGTCCGAACCCTTTGCCGTCGTTCGCGCCACGCTTCAGGCGATGCTCGACCAGACCGGCGTCGATTTCGATGTCTGGCTGGCCGACGAGGACCCTTCGGAGGAAACCACGCGCTGGTGTGCGGCGCACGGTGTGCTGATCTCCACCCGAAAGGGCGTGGCGGAGTATCATCGCACCACCTGGCCGCGTCGGACGCGTTGCAAGGAAGGCAACCTTGCCTATTTCTACGACCATTTCGGCTATGCGCGCTATGACTTCGTCGCCCAGTTCGATGCCGACCATGTACCGACGCCAACCTACCTCCGTGAAGTCCTGCGCCCCTTTGCAGATCCCGAGATCGGCTATGTCTCCGCTCCCAGCATCTGCGATGCCAATGCCGGCGCAAGCTGGGCGGCGCGCGGCAGGCTCTATGCCGAGGCAAGCCTGCACGGTTCGCTGCAGACCGGTTACAACAATGGCTGGGCGCCGCTGTGCATCGGTTCCCATTATGCGGTTCGCACATCAGCCCTTCGCCAGATCGGTGGCCTCGGCCCAGAACTTGCGGAAGACCATTCGACAACGCTGATGATGAATGCCGGCGGCTGGCGTGGCGTGCATGCCGTCGATGCGATCGCTCATGGCGACGGACCAGCGAACTTCACTGATCTCGTCGTCCAGGAATTCCAGTGGTCGCGCAGCCTCGTCACGATCCTGCTGCAACATTCCCGCCGTTACATCATGCACCTGCCCTGGAGACTGAGATTTCAGTTCGTGTTCTCGCAGCTGTGGTATCCGCTCTTCTCCGCCTTCATGGCCGTGATGTTCCTGCTGCCGGTTGCCGCCTTGATGACGGGCCAAGTCTTCGTCAATGTGACCTATCCGGATTTCCTGCTGCATTTTGTGCCGATATCGGTCGTGCTGACGCTGTTTGCCTTCTTCTGGCGGGCCACGGGAACCTTCAGGCCGCACGATGCGAAACTGTTCGGCTGGGAAGGGCTTGCTTTTATCTTCCTGCGCTGGCCGTGGTCGCTTGCCGGCAGCCTCGCCGCGCTTCGCGACTATATCTGTGGCTCTTTCGTCGATTTCCGCATCACGCCGAAGGGAAGGCAGCAGCAGCGGTCTTTGCCGTTGCGCGTCATCGCGCCCTATATAGGGCTCGCCGGACTGTGCGCAGCCGCCGTGGCACTGGCCAGTGAGGCCGCGGCCGCTCAGGGCTTTTATGTTTTCGCTGCGATAAATCTTTCGATCTATCTGTCGCTGACAGTGCTGATCGTCATTCGCCATGCAATCGAGAACGATCTGCCGCGGCTGCCGCAATCACGCGGGCTGTGGCTTGCGACAGCCATGGGGCTTGCGATTTGCATCACCGGCGGCATGCAGGCGGGCAGCCATGGTCTGCGCAGCCTCGAGGCCCTTTCCCACGGCCAGACGTTCATCAGTTTCAGCCAATCACAGTTTGCCGTGGCCGGTGCCGGTGTCGGCGGTGGCAAGACCAGGATCGTGAAGTTCCGCCTCAGATGGAATGGGTTCGGAAGCACGGGACGGGACGAACAAGGTGTCTGAGCCGGCGGAACCGGCAAGTGTCGAGTAGGAGGATGTAATGAGTATCGGATCGAGACTATACGGAGCGGCGCTCGCTCTCAGCCTGTGCCTGCCAATGGCGGCACATGGCGCAGAGGTCGCCAAAACGAAAGCGCCAACGCCGGTCAGCGCCTATGAGCTCTATCGTATCTACGGCGACAAGACCTGGACCTGGAACACCGGCGGCGGCCGTTTCTTCGATGACGGCCGGCGGTTCGTCGCCTGGAGCAATGACAAGGGGAAGCCGTCCTTCGCCGAAGGCAGATGGGTGGTCGACGATCTCGGTCAGCTCTGCATGCGTGCCACCTGGACGAATGCCGAGGGTGCGGCCCGCGCCAGCACCTGTTTCGGTCACCGCAAGATCGGCAACACGATCTATCAGCGGCGCCAGCCGGACGGCAAGTGGTACGTCTTCCGCCATGCATCGGTGCTCCCGGATGACGAGTTCGGCAAGCTCGTTCCCATGGATACGGTGAGCGCGAAGGCGCGCGAACTGAAGCAGGTCCTGCTGAGCCAGGAAATAGCCCGAAAAGGAGGGTGAAGCCATGAAGAAGCTAATGAAAAACAACCTCTCGACCACCGCGATTGCGTTGCTGCTGTTGTGTGTCGCGGATCTGCCGGGCCGGAGCGAAGTGCAATATGCGGGTATTGCCCCAAACCCGGCGGCGGCCGTGCAGGCGATCATCGACAAGCGCCCCGTCGTTCATGCCGACGGCATCAAGTTCGGGGCCTACGATCCGCACGGCGATTTCGGCGCGCAGGCGAATGTCGCGACCGAAGCCCTGTTCCTGCCGTGGGAGGACGTCGACCTGGAAACCTTGCGGGTCGCCGATGCCTATGCGCTGGCGAGAGGCCGCAACCTGCTGATCACTGTGGAGCCGTGGTCCTGGGACGTCGACTGGCGGCTAACCTCCGCTCAACTTCGCGCCAAGGTTCTGCGCGGTGATTACGATGTCAACATGCGTTCGATCGCGCACATGATATCCGAGCTGAAAAGCCCGGTGATCGTCCGCTGGGGACAGGAGATGGAGGATAAGTCAGGGCGGTTTTCATGGTCTGGCTGGAGCCCGCAGGACTATATCACAGCCTACAAGCGGATGATGGACATCGTTCGTAAGGAGGCGCCCGGCACAGAGCTCATGTGGTCGCCGAAGGGAGAGCCTGGCCTTCAGGCCTACTATCCCGGCGACGATTATGTCGATCTCGTCGGGCTCTCGGTCTTCGGCCTGCAGCGCTACGACGAGCTTGCCTACAAGGAGCACCGGACGTTCTCGGAAGCACTGAAGCAGGGCTATGATCTCGTCGCCGGCTACGGAAAGCCGATCTGGGTGGCGGAGCTCGGCTATGAAGGCGGCGACGCCTATATCAGGCCGTGGATCGAAACTGCCACATTGAAGCAGAGCGCCTTCCCGAATCTGCAGGAGGTCGTCTATTTCAACGACCAGGATGTGCATGCATGGCCGTTCGATCTTGGCCGGCCGGACTGGCGCGTGGTCGAAAACCTGGGCAACTGATGGTCCGGAAAACAGAGGCTTGAAACGGAGAGGCCCGCCGGGGTGTTGCGGGCCTCTCCTCGTGTCGGGCGACCGATCATCCCTTGATCGTTGCCTTACCCTCTTCGATGAGCCGGGTCGCCGCATCGGCGGGCGAAATCCGTTCGAAGGCGAGTTCGTCACAAAGCGGGCGCAGCACGCGCTGGTCGAATTGGGTTGCTCCCATCGGCACCGGCGGCGGATACTCGCCGACCTGATCCTTGAGCAGGTTCACGTATTTGACCGTTTCCTGCTCCGTCGGGTTGAGCTGTGGCAGGATGGCTTCGCGCACGGTAGGCGACATTGGCACGCCGCGTTCCACACCGAGAATCTTGCCGGCTTCGGGATCGTTGACAAAGAAGCTGATGAACTTCGCAGCAGCTTCGCCCTGCTTGGTCGTAGCGCCCACACTCCAGATCAGTGCCGGACGGTAATAATGGCCGGATGGGCCGCCCTTCTTTTCACGCGGCAGCATGGTGATGCCAAGCTTGTTCTTGATGATCAGCTGATAGCCGATCATCTGGTTTGAATAGGCCATGCCGATCACCGATTTGCCGAGACCAAGGCAATTGGTGTCGATCGTGTTCTGATCGAGCGTCTGCACGTCGGCAGCAACGGTGCCGCCCGCCTTACGCAGTTTCTCCCAGTAGTCGAACCATTCCCTGGCATCGTCGGCCGTGAAGCCGAGCCCAACGCTTTCCCTCGCAAAGAGGCTATTGCCGCGCTGGCGCAGCCAGGCATCGAACACGTAGGCGTAGCGCGCCGCATAGGGGCCGCCGCCCTTGCCGGAAGACTTGGCGAGTTCAACGGCGAGCTTGGCATACTCATCCCAGGTGAGATCGGGCGTCGGCAGCGGGATGCCCGCCTTTTCGAATTCGACGGTGTCGAAAAACATCGAGAAGGAGTTGAGGCCGAGGCCAACACCATAGAGCTTGCCGTCAATGGTGGTCAGTTTCAGCATGTCGGCGCCGAAGGACTTAACGTCCAGCGTGGAAGGGACGAATTCATCGAGCGGCAGGCAGGCGCCGCGCTTCGAATAGTCTGAGATTGTTCCTGGCTCGAGTTGGAAGATGTCGGCGATCGAGCGGCCGGCCATCTGCGTTGCGAGCTTCGTCCAGTAGCCGTCGCCCGACAGCGATTCTCCGACGAGAGTGACGCCAGGCGTCTTCGACTGATAAAGCTTGGCAACATCGAGCGTGCGCTTGGCGCGGTCGTTGGACCCCCACCACATGGCACGCAGCTGCGCGTCTTCCGCAAAGGCCGGAATGGCGCTTCCGGCGCCGAGGGCGAGACCGGCGGCCGCACCGGCTGAACCCATCAGAAATGAACGGCGATTGACCTGCATGATGATCCTCCTTGTCCCAACTGCCCGCTGCCATCCTCCAACGGCATTAGCGAGCACTTCGGCAAACAGATTACGCAAAAAAAATATTATTGCAAGAAGCAACCATTTTCTTGCAAATTTGCATGACTTGCATAATGTTTGCCTATGAACGACCAAAAGATCAGACGGCCGCGTCAGGCCGATATAGCCACATTGGCCGGCGTTTCCGTTTCCACGGTGTCGCGCGTGCTCGCCAACGAACCTGGTATCAGCGAAACCGTCCGTCGCCAGATATTGAAGGTGGCAGCTGAGAACGGCTATCCCGTCAAACCGGCGTCCGAAGCCGTTGCCGGCGGGCTGGCGTTGATTGCCAGCGACGGCGTCACCGGCACCCTCAGCGTTTTCTATGAAGCCATCGTCGACGGCCTGCGCGCCGGCGCTGCGGAAGCGGGCATGCCCTTCGATGTCCGGCTGGTCCGCGAGGATCGTATCACGCCGGATGCTGTGCGCGACTATATGCAGACGGCGGGGGCTGAAGGTCTCTTTCTCGTCGGCATCGATCCGAACGAGACGTTGCGCGGCTGGTTGCAAGGGACCATGACACCGACCGTTCTTGTCAACGGCACTGATCCGAGGATGCAGTTCGATGGCGTTTCGCCGGCTAATTTCTTTGGCGCCTACGAGGCGACCAGCCGATTGACAAGGGCCGGCCATCGCCGAATCCTGCATTTGAGCGGTTCGCACCGCCATACGATCCGGGAACGCGTGCGCGGATTCGAGGCGGCGATCGCCGCCGTCCCCGGCGCCGAGGGCCGTCTCTTGTCCCTGACCCTCGACGGTAGCGCCAGCCGGGAGGCGCATGACCGCACCGCCGCGGCACTTGCTGAGGATGCCGCTTTTACCGCCGCCTTCTGTATGAATGATTTCATCGCCGTCGGCGTGCTCGAGGCCGTCACCGAGGCGGGCCTGCGTGTGCCGGAGGATTTCGCGATTGTCGGTTTCGACGATCTGCCCTGCGCGCTGATGACAAGTCCGCAGCTTTCCACCATGCGCGTCGACCGCGCTGCCCTCGGGCGCGAGGCCGTTTCCCTGATGCTGTCCCGTTTCCGCAACAGGACAGCCTCTGCCCGCCACATCTGCCAGGCGGTCGTTCCCATTCCGGGAGGGACTGTTCCGAACGCCTAGAACAGGATGATTTTAGGCCAAGTCGGCCTAAAATCTGAATCCTGTTCTAAAATAAAGAGTTAGAGCATGATATCGTCCGAAACCGCTCACATTTTTCGGCATCATGCTCTAGAACCCGTGAGTGATACCGATGCCCTATGATCCCGCCAGCGCCAACCCGCTCGCCGGCAATCCGCTGGAAAGTCGCGCCGATATGAGCCGCGCCCTGCTTGCGCTCTTCGATCCGCTGCTTGCCTGTTTCTCGAAGGGTAATGCCCGCGTCACCCTCAATGGCGGCGCCGCCCATTTCGACCGGGCGGCGGCCGATCTCGAAGGCTTCGCCCGCCCGCTCTGGGGATTGGCGCCGCTTGGCGCCGGCAATGGCGACTTCGCCTATTGGCATCGTTTTGCCGAAGGCCTCGCAAACGGCACCGATCCCGCCAATCCCGAATATTGGGGAACGGTCAACGGCCGCGATCAGCGGATGGTCGAGCTTGCCGCTCTCGGTTTTGCCTTGGCGCTGGTGCCCGAAAAGATCTGGGAGCCGCTCGATGCGCGCGCCCGCGGCAATGTCGTCGCCTATCTCAAGCATGCCCGGCAGTTCGATTATGCCGACAACAATTGGAAATTCTTCCGGATCTTCGTCGATATCGCGCTCGATCGTCTCGGCGCGGATTTCGACCGCAGCCTGACGCGGCAATATCTTGAGGAACTCGAAGGCTTTTATATCGGCGACGGCTGGTATCGCGACGGAAACGTGCGCCGTATCGACCACTACATTCCCTTCGCCATGCATTTCTATGGCCTGATCTATTCGAAGCTCGTCGACGACGACTATGCAAAGCGCTACCGCGAGCGCGCGGTCCTCTTCGCCCGGGATTTCCGCCACTGGTTTGCCGCTGACGGGGCGACGATCCCCTTCGGCCGCAGCCTGACCTATCGCTTTGCCTGCGCCGGCTTCTGGTCGGCGCTCGCCTTCGCCGATGTCGAGGCTCTGCCCTGGGGCGAAGTCAAGCATCTCTGCCTGCAGCATCTGCGCTGGTGGAGGGACAAGCCGATTGCCGATCGCGACGGCGTGCTGTCGATCGGTTTCGGCTATCCGAACCTGCTGATGTCGGAGAGCTACAATTCCGCCGGCTCGCCCTACTGGGCCTTCAAGGCCTTTCTGCCGCTGGCGATCCCCGATGATCATCCGTTCTGGACGGCGAAGGAAAAAGTGCCGGAGCAGGCACCTAACATCATCCCCCAGCGTCATCCCGGCATGGTGATCATGCGGGCGGGCGGCGATGTCGTGGCGCTGTCTTCCGGTCAGGAAAACCTGCAGATGCGGTGCGGCACGGAAAAATATGCGAAGTTCGCTTATTCCGCCCGCTACGGCTTCAGCGTCGAGGCCGATGAGCGCGCCTTCGCGCTTGCCGCCTTCGATTCAGCGCTTGCCTTCAGCGATGACGGCCTGCACTACCGCGTGCGCGAAACGAACGAGGAAGCCAAGCTCGCAGGCGACGTGCTTTATGCGAAATGGTCGCCTTTTGCCGATGTCGACGTCGAGACCTGGCTCGTGCCCGCCGCTCCCTGGCATATCCGCCTCCACCGGATCAGGACAAGCCGGCCGCTGCGGATTGCCGAAGGCGGATTTGCCATCGGCCGCCGGGATTTCGAGCTGGATACGCTGTCCGCCTCGGCTGGGGTTGCCTATGCGATCGGCGAAGCCGATTTCACCGGCATTCTCGATCTCGGCTCTTCGGCCAAACGTTCGGGTCTCGTCCAGAAGGCAATGCCCAACACCAATGTGATCGTCGCAAAAACCCTGGTGCCGCAACTGCGCGGGCAGATTCCGGCCGGTGAAACAATCCTGGTGACGGCGGTGCTCGCACTTGACGATCCCGCTGCCGTCTCGTCTGTCTGGACGATCCCGCCGAAAGCGCCTGACCTTGCAGCGCTGGAGGCCCTGGTGAGGGAAAAGGGCGTGACGGTCAGCGCCATTGAGGCGCCGGGACAGATGCCATGAGCCAGCCGGCCATTGTCCTTGCCATGCAACCGTCGCGCACGCAGCATGTCCTGCCGGATGAGGTCCTGCGCCGGCTGAGCGGCATCGGTCGCTTGCTGGATTCCAAGCCGCTACAGCGCTTCGACGACGAGCGCGCGAGGGGTCTGCTGGCCCAAGCCGAAATCCTGATCACCGGCTGGGGCGGGCCTTATGTCGGGCCTGAAATCCCCGCCGCGGCGCCGCATCTTAAGCTCATCGTCCATGCGGCGGGCACGGTAAAGGGCGTCATCGACGACGCCATCTTCGAAGCCGGTATCCCGGTCAGCCATTCGGCCGAGGCAAATGCCGTACCGGTGGCCGAATTCACGCTGGCGGCGATCATTTTCGCCGGCAAGCGGGTCTTCCGTTTTCGCGATCTCTACGTCGCCGATCGCAACCGCAATCGAACCCATCCGATGCAGCGCGAAGCGATCGGAAATTACCGCCGCACCGTCGGCATCGTCGGCGCGTCGCGCATTGGCCGGCGCGTCATCGAGCTCCTGAAACCCTTTGACTATAGATTGCTGCTCGCCGACCCGACGCTTGATGCCGCCGAGGCAGCTGGCCTCGGAACGGAAAAGGTCGATCTCGACGAATTGATGCGGCAAGCGGAAATCGTTTCCCTGCATGCGCCGTCGCTGCCGTCGACACGGCATATGATCGATGCGCGAAGGCTGTCGCTGATGAAGGACGGCGCGACGCTCATCAACACGGCGCGCGGCATTCTCATCGATGAGGCCGCCCTGCTTTCGGCGCTGAAGACCGGCCGCATCGACGCGGTCCTCGATGTCACCGATCCGGAGATCCCGGAGGCGGGCTCTGCTTTCTACGATCTGCCGAATGTCTTTCTGACACCGCATATCGCCGGCGCCATCGGGCTGGAACGGGCGCGCCTTGGCGAGATGGCGGTGGACGAGATAGAGCGCTTCGTGACCGGCCAGCCGCTGCTCTACCAGATCCACCGGGCAAATCTCGAAAACATCGCCTGAGGCGCGTCGAGCGGCTCAGGCGATGATATCAGCGCGACGCTCTAAGCGAATTCGGCGAACCGTCATCGGCAAGTTCGGGCATGAGATCGGCAATGTTGACCACCTTGCCGGTGCGCGAGCTCTCCAGCGCGGCAATACCGCAAAGCACGGACATGGCGCCCGCCCGCGTGCCGGCGCGCTGGGCGAGCCTGTCTTCCGTATCGGGCTTGAAGATCATGTTGCGCATCCGGTCGTCGCCGCCGTAATGGCCGCCGGTGAAATGCGGAACGACGATGCGCTCCACAGCCTCCTTGCCGTTCGGGAAATTGCGGATGAGGAGGATCGTGTCCTCCTTCGGCTCTTCCCAGGGCTGGGCCTCATATTGGCGAAGCTCGATGCGCCCTTTGGTGCCGTTGAAGGCAAGGTGATGGCCCTCGATCGGCTGGAAGGTGTTCAGCGAATAGGAGACATGGACGTTGTTGCGGTAACGGAGGGACACCACCATCGTGTCGGGAATGTCGATGTCCTCGCGGAAGACGCAGCCGTCTCGGAAGTAGCCGTCGATCTTCGAAGGATCCTCGTAAAGCGAATCAAGGAAGGGATCGGCCTCGAGATCGAGGTAGTAGTCGCATTCATGCGCGTGCGGACAGAGCTTGCAGCGCGGGCCGCGGAACGGGCCCTTGCGGCCGTAATTCTGCAGGTCGGCGAAGGAGGTGACGGCATCGGGATCGCTGTCGAGGTACCAATTCAACAGATCGAAATGATGCGTTGCCTTGTGGACGAACAGACTGCCGGAATTTTCCGTATAGGCATGCCAGCGGCGGAAATAATCCGCGCCGTGCTTGGTGTTCAGATACCAATGAAAATCGACTGACGTAACCCGGCCGATCTCGCCGGCATTCAGCAATTCCTTGATCTTCGCAGCCGTCGGCGCGTAGCGATAGTTGAAGGACACGTCGACCCGGCGACCAGTGCGCTTTTCGGCATCCAGAATCCGGCGAATCTTTTCGACCGAGGTCGTCATTGGCTTTTCGGTAATGACGTCGATACCGGACTCCAGCGCCCGCACGACGATATCGTCATGCGTATGGTCGGGCGTACAGACGATGACCAGATCCGGCTTCTGCTCATTGAGCATCGAATCGATGTTTTCGTAGAGCGGCGCATTGCTGCCGATCATGTTGCGGGCGCGTTCGCCGCGCAGCGAATTCTTCTCGACGATCGCGGTCAGGTCGACATGCTCGCGCCAGCCGGCAAGCAGATCCTTGCCCCACATGGTGGTGCCGCGGTTTCCCGTACCAATCAGGGCAAAACGGCGTTTCTCCATCGAATGATCCTCCTGCATGCGTGATGAAACAAATACTGAAAATCAGGCCTAAAGCGCGTCGCGATCTTTCAGATTCGCTTGGCCAGCGCTTTAGGTCTTTGGTTTTTCGCATGTCATGATCGCAAAACCGCTGCACACTTTTGCGCGACATGCTTTAGCAGCAGCTCCTGAAGCGCTCGACGCAGGTGGCGATCACTTCGTCGGCCGGGCGTTTCCACCAGTTCTCGGCCGAAAAGATCTCCACCTCCTGCGCGCCGAAGAAACCGGCGGCCTCCACCATTCCTCTTATGCCTTTGAGGTCGATCACACCATCGCCCATCATGCCGCGGTCGAGCAGCATGTCCTTTGTCGGCACCAGCCAGTCGCAGATGTGATGGGCAAAGATGCGTTTCATGCGCCCGGCGCGGGCGATCTGGTTGGCAAGATCGGGATCCCACCAGACATGGTAGACATCGACCGCAACGCCGACATCCTCGCCGAGCTGCTCGCACATATCGAGCGCCTGACCGAGCGTGTTCACGCAGGCACGGTCGGCGGCATACATAGGATGCAGCGGTTCGATGGCGAGCTTCACGCCGGCAGCCTGCGCATGCGGCAAAACGGCGGCAATGCCGTCGAACACCATTCGGCGCGCTGCGACGATGTCCTTCGAGCTGCCCGGCAGACCGCCGACGACGAGCACGAGGCAATCGGCGGAAAACGCTGCCGCCTCGTCGATCGCCCGCCTGTTGTCGTCGAGGTTTTTCTGCCAGTCGGCATCGTTTGCCGCCGGGAAGAAGCCGCCGCGGCAAAGACCAGTCAGTTTGATACCGTTCGATTTGACGATCCGCACAGCCTCGTCGAGACCGGCCTTGGCGACCTGGTCGCGCCACGGCGCGATCGCGGTGATTCCGTGTTTCAGGCAGATGTCGACGGCTTGGGCAAAGCCGCATTGTTCGCGGATCGTCGCCAGATTGATCGAAAGTCCTTCGACCTGCATGTTATTCTCCTCCATCCGGTGTCTTCAGTTGACGCCGTGGACGGCGAGCACCTTCTGCATCCGGCTTGCGGCCAGTTCGGGATCGGCCAGAACCCGTGCCTTGTCGGCCAGGCGGAAGAGTTCGGCCAGATGCGTCAGCGATCGCGTGCTCTGCTGGCCGCCGACCATGACGAAATGGTCCTGCAGGCCGTTGAGATAGGCGAGGAAGACGACGCCGGTCTTGTAGAAGCGGGTCGGCGCCTTGAAGATGTGGCGCGACAGCGGCACGGTCGGCTCCAGCAGGTCGAAGAATTCATGATTGCTCTTGCGGCCGAGCGCTTCGAGGGCTGCCGAGGCTGCCGGCGCGATCGCATCGAAAATGCCGAGCAGCGCGTCGGAATGGCCTTCTTCGTCGCCGGCGATCAGTTCGGCATAGTTGAAATCGTCGCCGGTATACATGCGCACGCCTTTCGGCAGCCGGCGGCGCATCGCCACTTCCTTCTCCTTGGAGAGCAGCGAGATCTTGATGCCGTCGACCTTGTCGGCATGCGTCTCGATCACCTCGAGGCAGGTGGACATGGCCTTGATATGATCACCATTGCCCCAATAACCCTCGAGCGCCGGATCGAACATTTCGCCGAGCCAATGGATGATGACAGGTTCCTTGACCTGGCGGAGGATCCGGTCATAGACGCGGACATAGTCGTCCGGTCCTTTGGCAGCGGCGGCAAGCGCGCGGCTCGCCATCAGGATGATGCGGCCACCGGCCGCCTCCACGGTTTCGATCTGCTCCTCATAGGCCCTGAGGATCGTGTCGATAGTGACGTCGGGTCCCGGCGTCAAATGATCGGTGCCGGCGCCGCAGGCGATCAGTGCGTCCTTGCGGCCGGCCGCCTCACCGAGCGCCCGGCGGATGAGGTCGCGCGCTTCCGGCCAGCCGAGGCCCATGCCGCGCTGTGCCGTATCCATCGCTTCGGCAACGCCGAGGCCGAGATCCCAGAGCCGATGGCGGAAGGCGAGCGTCCGCTCCCAGTCGATCGCCGGCGTCAGCCACGGATCGTTGTCGGCGAGCGGATCGGCGACGACATGGGCGGCGGCAAAGGCGATGCGCGGAAAGGCCTTGGCGTCGCGCTTGGCGAGTGCGATCGGCGTGCCGGTCAGCGTGTAGGGGGCGATCTTGCCGTCAAGAGGGAGATTGATCGTCGTCACGGCTCAGAACTCCAGTGCGGGAACATCGAGCCAGCGGCGCTCGGCCCAGGATTTCAGGCCGAGTTCGGCAAGCTGCACGCCCTTGGCGCCGGCTTCCAGGCCATAGGGCCACGGCGCATCTTCGACAACATGGCGGATGAACATTTCCCACTGCGCCTTGAAGCCGTTGTCGAAGGCCTGCGTGTCCGGAACCTCGTCCCAGGTCTTGTAGAAGTCGATCGTCTGCGGCTGGTCCGGATTCCACACCGGCTTCGGCGTGTTGACGCGGTGCTGGCTCCAGCATTTCGTCAGGCCGGCGACGGCCGAACCATGCGTGCCGTCGACCTGGAATGTGACGAGGTCGTCGCGGCGGACGCGAACGGCCCAGGAGGAATTGATCTGCGCGATCGCGCCGCCTTCGAGCTCGAAGGTCGCATAGGCAGCATCGTCGGTGTCGCAATCATAGGGCTTGCCCTGCTCGTCGATGCGCCGGCCTATATGGGTGGCGCCGAGGCAGGAGACAGCCTTGACCTCCCCGAACAGATTGTCGAGCACGTAGCGCCAGTGGCAGAGCATGTCGAGAATGATGCCGCCGCCGTCGCCCTTGCGATAGTTCCAGGAGGGCCGCTGGGCGGGCACGCCCCAATCGCCTTCGAAAACCCAGTAGCCGAATTCGCCGCGCACCGAGAGGATCTTGCCGAAGAAGCCGGAATCCCTCAGCAGCGCCAGCTTGCGCAGGCCGGGCAGGAAGAGCTTGTCCTGCACGACGCCATGTTTGAGGCCGGAGCCGCGCGCCTTGCGGGCAAGGTCGAGTGCCACCTGCAGATCGTCGGAAATCGGCTTTTCGCAATAGACATGTTTGCCGGCATCGAGCGCCTTGGACAGCAGCTCGGCGCGCATCAGCGTCGTGCCGGCGTCGAAGAAGATCGTGTCGTCGGGATTGGCGAGAGCGGCATCGAGATCGGTCGACCAGCGCTTGATGCCATGCTTCTTCGCCAGCTCTTCCATCTTGGCGCCGTTGCGGCCGACGATGATCGGGTCGATCTCGAGTTTCTCGCCCGATTTCAGCGTGATGCCGCCCTGGTCGCGGAAGCCGAGGATAGAACGCACCAGATGCTGATTGTAACCCATGCGGCCGGTGACGCCGTGCAAGATGATCCCCAAGCGTGCCATTTTTTCCTCCCAGCAATCTTTTGCGGCGGGAGCGGGCATCCTGGCCCGGCCCTCCCAAGCCGGTAACTAAACAGTTACTTGATGGCAGAAGAGCGGCGCGGCTGTCAATAGTCAAATCCGATTTTCGAGATTCAGCGCTTGATCGAGGCGAGCGTGACGTGGACGATATGCCTTTCCCAGGCATTGAGATGGGTCGGTTCGATCAGGTCGCGGCCGAAGATCGTCGACAGCGTGTACTGGTTAGACAGGTAGAAATAACCGAGCGAGGCGATCGTCAGGTAGACATGCAGGGGATCAGCGGTCTCGATGAAGACGCCCTGCTTCTTTCCTTGCTCGAGCACGTCCGAAAGCTCGCCGATCAGATGCGAATGCAGTTCCTTGAGCCGGACGGACTGGCGCAGCCAGCGGGCGCGATGCAGATTTTCCGTGCCGAGCAGGCTGAGGAATTCCGGATGCTGGAGAAAATAACGCCAGGTGAAGAGCGCCAGTTCGCCGATGCCTTCCTCCGGGCTGCGGTCGCCGATATGAAGCGCGCGCTCGGCGGTGCGGATGCCGACATAGGCTTCTTCGAGCACTTTGAGGTAGAGCTGCTCCTTGTCGCCGAAATAATGATAGAGCATGCGCTTGTTGGTGCCGGCGCGCTCGGCGATGGCGTCGACACGAGCCCCGCCCATGCCGTTTTCGGCGAATTCCCGGGTTGCCGCATCGAGGATCGCAGCGCGTGTTCGCTCTGGATCGCGTTGGGCCGTCCGCTCCGCGACCGGGCGTCGAGACCTTTTCTTTTCCCCATTCTCCCCGCTGTCGTTCATCTCTCCACCTCCGACTTCACATGTTGCGCTCATAAGCCTTCGGTGCGAAATTGTAAAAACCGAATTTGAAGGGCCCGCGTGCGACACCGCTTGACACGCTCGCCGCTTTGCCCGTAGCTTGTAACCAATTAGTTATTTATGCAAGGGTAACTAGGTTCGGAAGCGTGTGGAGGCGCTTCCCTTTGGAGGAGGAAAAAATGAGCCTACGTGTAAGCAGACGTAATTTCGTTGCGGGAGGAGCGACGCTTCTGTCGCTCTCGGCGCTGGGAACCAGCGCTTTGGCACAGGAAACGCGCCTGCGTCTCCTGTGGTGGGGCTCGCAGCCGCGCGCGGATCGCACCAACAAGGTATCGCAGCTCTATCAGACGAAGAAGCCGGGCACGTCGATCACCGGCGAATTCCTGGGCTGGGGCGACTACTGGCCGCGTCTTGCGACCCAGGTCGCCGGCCGCAACGCGCCCGATGTCATCCAGATGGACTATCGTTATATCGTCCAGTATGCGCGGCGCGGCGCGCTCGCACCGCTCGAATCCTATATGCCGGCCAAGCTCAACCTCGACGATTTCGACAAGGCGCAGATCGAAGGCGGCAGCGTCGACGGCCATCTCTATGGCGTCAGCCTCGGGGCGAATTCGGCGGCCACGGTCCTGAACACCACGGCCTTCAAGGAGGCCGGCGTCGATCTGCCGACCCAGGCAACCACCTGGGAAGAATTCGGCCGCATCGGTGCGGAGATCACCAAGGCAGGCAAACGCAAGGGCATGTTCGGCATGGCCGACGGCAGCGGCGGTGAACCGCTGTTCGAGAATTGGCTGCGTCAGCGCGGCAAGGCGCTTTATACCGCCGACGGCAAGATCGCCTTCGGCGTGGACGATGCCTCCGAATGGTACGACATGTGGGCCAAGTTCCGTGCGGCCGGCGCCTGCGTTCCTGCTGATGTCCAGGCCCTCGACAAGAACGATATCGAAACCAACACGGTATCGCTCGGCAAGTCGGCCGCTGGTTTTGCCCATTCCAACCAGTTCGTCGCCTATCAGGCAATGAACAAGGACAAGCTGGCGCTGACCAACTACATGCGCGTCAAGGCGGATTCGAAGGGCGGCCACTACCGCAAGCCTTCGATGTTCTTCTCGGTCTCCGCCCAGTCGAAAGCCGTGGACCTGGCCGTGGACTACGTCAATTTCTTCGTCAAGGACCCCGAGGCAGCGCTGCTTCTGGATGTCGAACGCGGCATTCCGGAATCGAGCGCCATGCGTGAGGTCGTCGCGGCGAAGCTCGACGAGAACGGCAAGGTTGCGCTCGCCTATGTCAGCGGCCTTGGCGAACTCGCCGGCAAATTGCCGCCGCCGCCGCCCGCCGGCGCCGGTGAAGGTGAGCTGACCTTGCGCAACATCGCCGAACAGGTGGCCTTCGGACAGGTATCACCTTCCGATGGCGGCAAGCAGCTTGTCGATGAAATCACGCAGATTCTCGCACGAGGCTGATCCCGTATGAGCAATGCGATGCGCACGCCCGCAGGGGCCATAAATGTGGAAAGATATCAGGGGGCCGTGGCCGATGGACGCTTCAGGCGTCTCTGGAATGCCAATGCTCCCGGCTATCTCTTCCTTCTTCCGTGGCTCATCGGCTTTTTCGGGCTGACGCTCGGGCCGGCCCTGATTTCGCTCTACCTCTCCTTCACCGACTTCGACATGCTCCAGTCGCCGCGGTGGGTGGGAATGGCGAATTACGTGCGCATCGCCACGGCGGACCCGAAATTCTCGGCCGCCATGCACGTCACCCTGACTTATGTCGTCTTCTCGGTGCCGTTCAAACTGACCTTCGCCTTGCTGGTCGCCATGGCGCTGAACCGCGGCCTGCGCGGGCTGTCGGTCTATCGTGCCATCTTCTATCTGCCGTCACTGCTGGGCGGCAGCGTGGCGATCGCCGTGCTCTGGCGCCAGCTTTTCGCCAGCGATGGCCTCGTCAATGCCGCGCTTTCGTATTTCGGTATCGAAGGTCCGAGCTGGATCTCGCATCCGAACTATTCGATCTACACGCTGGTGGCGCTGTCCGTCTGGCAGTTCGGCTCGCCGATGATTATTTTCCTGGCCGGCCTGCGCCAGGTCCCGCAGGATATGTATGAGGCCGCGAGCCTCGACGGCGCCTCCAAGTTCCGGCAATTCTACAAGATCACGCTGCCACTTCTGACCCCGGTGATCTTTTTCAATGCCGTCGTCCAGACGATTGATGCTTTCAAGGCCTTCACGCCGGCCTTCATCATATCAGGCGGCACCGGCGGTCCGATCAACTCGACGCTGTTCTACACGCTCTACCTCTATCAGGAAGCCTTCGGCAATTTCCGCATGGGCTACGCCTCGGCGCTCGCCTGGATCCTGGTGGTGATCATCGCGATCTTCACCGCTTTCTCCTTCCTGACCTCGCGTTATTGGGTGCACTACGATGACTGAGATGACCGCTTCCGTCACTGCGGCCAGGCCGCCATCCGACATCACCAAACGCAGCCTGCCGGCGTCGCTCATCATCCACGCCCTGCTGATCGCCGCTTCACTCCTCATGCTCTATCCGCTGTTGTGGATGGTTTCGGCATCGGTGAGGCCGGAAAACGAGATCTTCTCGTCGACATCGCTCATCCCGTCGTCGATCGATTTCTCCTCCTATGCACGCGGTTGGGTCGGCCTCGATGTCAGCTTCGGCCGGTTCTTCTGGAATTCGCTGGTCATCTCGCTGCTGGTGGTGACGGGCAATGTCATCGCCTGTTCGCTGACGGCTTTCGCCTTTGCGCGGCTGCGTTTTGCCGGCCGGAATTTCTGGTTCGCGATCATGCTCGGCACGCTGATGATCCCCTATCACGTGACGCTGATCCCGCAATATGTGCTCTTTCTCGATCTCGGCTGGGTCAACACCATCCTGCCGCTTGTCGTGCCGAAGTTCCTGGCAAGCGATGCCTTCTTCATCTTCCTGATGGTGCAGTTCTTCCGCGGCATTCCGCGCGAATTGGACGAGGCGGCGATGATGGATGGCTGCAGCGCTTGGCGAATCTACTGGAAGATCATGCTGCCGCTGTCGCTGCCGGTGCTGGCAACGGCCGCCATCTTCTCCTTCATCTGGACCTGGGACGATTTCTTCGGCCCGCTGATCTACCTGAACGACATGAACACTTATACGATCCAGCTCGGCCTGCGCACCTTCGTGGATTCCACCAGTGCATCGGATTGGGGCGGTTTGTTCGCCATGTCGACCCTGACGCTCGTGCCGGTGTTCTTCTTCTTCCTGTTCTTCCAGCGCCTGCTGATCGAGGGCATCGCCACGACGGGCATGAAGCGTTGATGGTGATAACGGGAAAGAGCGACATGAGCATCAGAACGGTCGCGATCGTCGGCTGCGGTATCGGCCGCTCCCACATCGTCGAGGGTTACCTGCCGCATTCCGACAAGTTCAAGGTCGTGGCGATCTGCGACCTGAACGAACAGCGCATGGCAGCGGTCGGCGACGAGTTCGGCATCGAACGGCGCGCCACCTCTTTTGCGGAACTGCTGGCCGACGACACGATCGATATCATCGATATCTGCACGCCTCCCGGCATCCATCTGGAACAGGTGGTTGCAGCACTTGCCGCCGGTAAACATGTCGTCTGCGAAAAGCCGCTGACGGGCTCGCTTGCCGCCGTCGATACCATCATGGAAGCGGAAAAGACCGCCAAAGGCGTGCTGATGCCGATCTTCCAGTACCGTTACGGCGACGGCATTCAGAAGGCCAAGCGGATCATCGACGCCGGTATTGCCGGCAAGCCCTATACCGCTTCGGTCGAAACCTTCTGGCTGCGCAAGCCGGAGTATTACGCCGTGCCTTGGCGCGGCAAATGGGCGACGGAACTCGGCGGCGTGCTGGTCACCCATGCACTGCACCTGCACGACATGCTGATGCATCTGATGGGTCCGGCGGCCAGGGTCTTCGGCCGCGTCGCCACCCGCGTCAACGATATCGAGGTCGAGGATTGTGCCTCTGCCAGCCTGCTGATGGAAAGCGGCGCCTTTGTCTCGCTGTCCTGCACGCTTGGTTCGCAGGAGCAGATTAGCCGGCTCAGGCTGCACTTCGAGAACGTTACTTTCGAGAGCAGTCACGAGCCCTATACACCCGGCAAGGACCCCTGGAAGATCATCGCCGCAAATGACGACGTGCAGGAGCAGATCGACGGGGTGATTGGCGATTGGCAGCCGGTCGCGCCGCGTTTCACCACCCAGATGGGCCAGTTCCACGCTTTCCTCAGCGGCCATGCGCCGTTGCCGGTGACGACAAAGGACGCCCGCCGCGCGCTGGAACTCGTCACCGCCATCTACCAGTCTTCCGACAGCGGCGCCGAAGTGCCGTTGCCGGTCGGTCCCGACAGCCCGAAATACGCCGATTGGCGCGCAAGAACGAAGTAACCGACAAAATAAAAAGAGAGGGTTTTGAGAAGATGGCAACCAGTGTCGTTCTTCAGAAGGTCGAGAAGCGCTACGGCTCGCTGGATGTGATCCATGGCATCGATCTGACCATCGATCCCGGCGAATTCGTCGTTTTTGTCGGCCCCTCGGGCTGCGGAAAATCGACCCTTCTGCGCATGATCGCAGGTCTCGAGGAGATCACCGGCGGCGGGCTGCTGCTCGACAACGAACGCATGAACGAGGTGGCGCCCGCCAAGCGCGGCATCGCCATGGTCTTCCAGTCCTATGCGCTCTATCCCCACATGTCGGTCTACAAGAACCTCGCCTTCGGCCTGGAGACGGCGGGTTACAAGAAGGCCGATATTCAGCCGAAGGTGAAGCGCGCCGCCGAGATATTGCAGATCGAGAAGCTCTTGGAGCGCAAGCCGAAGGCGCTCTCCGGCGGCCAGCGTCAGCGTGTCGCGATCGGCCGCGCCATCGTGCGCGAGCCACGGATATTCCTGTTCGACGAACCGCTGTCGAATCTCGATGCCGAACTGCGCGTGCAGATGCGCGTCGAGATCTCCCGCCTGCACCGCAGCCTCGGCAATACGATGATCTATGTCACCCATGACCAGGTCGAAGCCATGACGATGGCGGACAAGATCGTGGTGTTGAATTCCGGCCGTATCGAGCAGGTCGGCGCCCCGCTCGATCTCTACAACAACCCGGCCAACCGCTTCGTCGCCGGCTTCATCGGCAGCCCGAAGATGAATTTCCTGAAGGCCCGCATCGAGCAGGTCGGCGAGACCGAAACCAGCATCCATGTCTGCGGTAATTCCGTCCGCCTGCCACGCCGGCTGAAAGGCGGGGCGGGAGAGGAGGTCACCTTCGGCATCCGTCCCGAGCATCTTTCGCTGGCCGATGGCGCCATCACGCTCTCGACCGTCAACGTCGATCTCGTCGAAAATCTCGGCGGCGCCACCATGCTCTACACGACCACGCCGGATAACCAGCTCCTGACCGTCGCGCTTGACGGGCAGCAGAAGGTGGAGCGCGGCGCCAATGTGAAGGCTTCCTTCGATCCGGCCCGCTGCCACGTCTTCGATGCCGCCGGCAAGACGATCTAAGCGCGCCGCTGCTTGACATCAGATCCTCCTCTGGCCCATCATTTCGGGAGGGGCCGCAGGGGGATCAAGCATGACGCCTGAAGATAGGATTCATGCGCTTGGCATCTGGCAGGGCCCGATCGAAATCTCGCCGATAGCAGGCGGCATCACCAACAGGAATTATCTGGTCAGCGATGCCGTCGCGCGCTGCGTGGTCAGGCTCGGCACCGATATTCCGATCCATCACATCAACCGGCAGAACGAGCTTGCCGCAAGCCGTGCCGCCCATGCAGCCGGCATTTCACCGGCGGTCATCCACCATTCGCCGGGCGTCCTGGTGCTCGAATATATCGAGGCGAGAGCGCTTTCGCCGGAAGATATCAGGACGCCGCAAATGTTGGCCCGGGTCTTGCCCCTGGTCCGCGCCTGCCATCGCGACATTGCCCGGCATTTCCGCGGCCAGGCTATGATCTTCTGGGTCTTCCACGTCATCCGCGACTACGCCGCCAATCTGAAGGCGTCGGAAAGCGCTTATCTTCCTCTGTTGCCGGTCCTCCTCGGCCGGGCTGAGGTACTGGAGGAAGCGGCAGGGCCTTTCGAGATCGCCTTCGGCCACAACGACCTGCTGGCCGCCAACTTTCTCGATGACGGCAAACGGCTCTGGCTGATCGACTGGGACTATGCCGGTTTCAACACGCCACTTTTCGATCTTGGCGGATTGGCCTCCAACAACGAACTCTCGGAAGCGGCCGAGCGCACGATGCTGGAGACCTATTTCGACCGGCCGCTGACCGATAATCTCAGCCGGCGCTATACCGCGATGAAATGCGCCTCGCTGCTACGCGAGACGCTCTGGAGCATGATTTCGGAAATCCATTCCACCATCGATTTCGATTACGCCGGCTACACGGCCGAAAATCTCGCGCGCTTCGAGCGCGCCTATCAAGCCTTTGAACAGGACCATTAAATGACGAAGGAATTACCGAAGACGGCGAAAGCCGTGGTCATCGGCGGCGGTATTATCGGCTGCTCGACGGCCTATCATCTCGGCAAGCTCGGCTGGACCGATACCGTGCTGCTGGAGCGCAAGAAGCTTACCTCGGGCACCACCTTCCACGCCGCCGGCCTCGTCGGCCAGCTGCGCACCAGCGCCAACATCACCCAGCTCCTCGGCTATTCCGTCGATCTCTACAAGCGGCTGGAGGCGGAAACGGGTCTCGGCACCGGCTGGAAGATGAATGGCGGCCTGCGTCTTGCCTGCAACGAAGAACGCTGGACCGAGGTCAGGCGCCAGGCGACCACCGCCCAGTCCTTCGGCCTCGAAATGCAGTTGCTGACCCCGCAGGAAGCCTTCGATCTCTGGCCGCTGATGACGACAGACGATCTCGTCGGCGCCGCCTTCCTCCCGACCGACGGCCAGGCAAATCCCTCCGACATCACCCAGGCGCTGGCAAAGGGCGCCCGCATGTCGGGCGTTTCGATCTTCGAGGATACCGAAGTCCTCGACCTCGAAATCGACAAGGGGAGAATTCGTGCCGTCGTCACGGCGCAAGGGCGCATCGAATGCGAGCGCGTCGTCGTCTGCGCCGGCCAATGGACGCGCCCCTTCGCCGCCCGTTTCGGCGTCAACGTGCCGCTGGTCTCCGTCGAGCATCAATACATCATCACCGAATCCTTCGGCGTGCCATCCAACTTGCCGACGCTGCGCGATCCTGATCGCCTGACCTATTACAAGGAAGAGGTCGGCGGCATCGTCATGGGCGGCTACGAGCCGAACCCCATTCCTTGGGCGGCAAACGGCATCCCCGAAGGTTTCCATTACACGCTGCTCGACAGCAATTTCGACCATTTCGAGCAGATCATGGAACAGGCGCTCGGCCGCGTTCCGGCGCTGGAGAATGTCGGCGTCAAGCAGCTGCTGAACGGCCCGGAAAGCTTCACGCCGGATGGCAACTTCATTCTCGGCGAGGCGCCGGAGCTGAAGAATTTCTTCGTCGGCGCCGGTTTCAACGCCTTCGGCATCGCCTCGGCCGGTGGCGCCGGCATGGCGCTTGCCGAATGGGTGACGAAGGGCGAACCGCCATATGATCTCTGGCCGGTCGATATCCGCCGTTTCGGACGTCCGCATTTCGATACCGACTGGGTGCTGACACGCACGCTCGAAGCCTACGGCAAACATTACACCATGGCCTGGCCGTTCGAGGAACATTCGAGCGGCCGCCCCTGCCGTAAATCGCCGCTCTATGACAGGCTGAAGGCGCAGGGCGCCTGTTTCGGCGAAAAGCTCGGCTGGGAGCGGCCGAACTGGTTTGCCGATCTCTTCGCCAACGAGGAGCCGAAGGATGTCTACAGCTACACCAGGCAGAACTGGTTCGACGCCGTCGGCCGCGAGCACAAGGCCGTGCGCGAAGCGGCCGTTATCTTCGACCAGACCTCCTTTGCCAAATTCGTGCTGAAGGGCAGGGATGCCGAGGCAGCGCTGTCCTGGATCGCCGCCAACGATGTCGCAAGGCCGGTGGGATCGCTTGTCTACACGCAGATGCTGAACGACAAGGGCGGCATCGAATGCGACGTGACGGTCGCCCGCATCGCCGAGAACGAATATTACATCGTCACCGGTACCGGCTTCGCCACGCATGACTTCGACTGGATCGCACGCAATATACCGGCGGCGATGCATGCCGAGCTGGTCGACGTCACATCCGCCTATTCCGTGCTGTCGCTGATGGGACCGAATTCGCGCGTCGTGCTGGAAAAGGTGACGGGCAGCGACGTCTCGAATGCGGCCTTCCCCTTCGGCAAGGTCAGGACCATCGGCATTGCAGGCTGCCCGGTGCGGGCGCTGCGCATCACCTACGTCGGCGAGCTCGGTTACGAGCTGCATGTTCCCATTGAATATGCGACCACGGTCTATGACGTGCTGATGGCCGCTGGCGGTGAACTCGGCCTCGTCAATGCCGGCTACCGCGCGATTGAGAGCTGCCGCCTGGAAAAGGGTTATCGCGCCTGGGGGTCGGATATCGGTCCCGACCATACGCCTATTGAAGCCGGTCTCGGCTGGGCGGTGAAGATGCGGAGGAATATCCCGTTCCGCGGCCGTGAGGCGATCGAACGGCAGCTTGCGGGTGGGGTGAAGAAACGCCTCGCCTGCTTCATTCCGGAGGATGCGGATGCTGTACTGCTCGGCCGCGAAACGATCTATCGCGACGGCAAGCGCGTCGGCTGGCTGTCGAGCGGCGGCTTCGGCTATACGCTGGGCAAGCCGATCGGCTACGGCTACGTCCGCAATCCCGACGGCGTGACCGAGGATTTCGTCCTCTCCGGCGCCTATGAGCTTGACGTCGCGCGGGAACGCATCCCCTGCAAGGTATCGCTGTCGCCGCTCTACGATCCGGATATGGCGCGCATCAAGGCGTAGCGGGGCTAGAGCATGATGCCGAAAAGTGTGAGCGGTTTTCGGACGAAAGCATGCTCTAACTATATAATGTAGAACAGGATTCAGATTTTAGGCCGACCCGGCCTAAAATCATCCTGTTCTAGAAAAGCGGCAACCGGTCGTCTTGAATCAGGATCTCCAGCTTGTCGGAGACATCCTGCGTCCACGCCCGATTTCCTGTCAAAGCTGCCGGAAAGAGTCCCGGAAGGGTGAAAAGAGCCGCCGAGATCGCAAGGCCGGTGCGCGGGACATCGGCGATGAGAACGGCGATTTCGCCAGCACGGGGATCGCGCAGTTCATAGCGCTCGCCGTTGCCGTGCTCGCCGATCGCGTAGCGCATCCATGCTGCAACGGCGATCGCATAGGTCTCCGCCTTGTCGCCATGCGCCAGTGCCTCGGTTGCGGGTTCCAGCAGCCGCTGCGGCAGTTTCTGCGTGCCGTCCATGGCGATCTGATAGGTGCGATGTGCGATCGCCTTGTTTGCAAAGCGCGCTATCAATTCGCTGGCATAGTCATCGAGGTCGATGCCAGGAACCGCATCGAGCGTTCTCGCGGCCGCATGCATGTGGCGGTAGGCAAGGGCCGCCAGGCCAGCATCATCCATTACGTCGCGGATGAATTCATAGCCGCCGATATAACCGAGATAGGCAAGCAGCGAATGTGCGCCGTTCAGCATCCGGAGCTTCATCTTCTCATAGGCCGAAACATCCGTGACCATCAAGGCGCCGGCCTTCTCCCAGGCCGGCCGGCCATCGGCGAAATGATCTTCGATCACCCATTGCGTGAAGGGTTCGGTCTCGATCGCTGCCAGATCCTGCCGTCCGGTCAGCCGTTCGGCATCCTGGTAAGTCGCCTCGGTGCTCGCCGGCGTGATGCGATCGACCATGGTCGAGGGGAAAGGCACATTTACCTCGATCCATTGACGAAGCGAGGGGTCGACGCGTTCGGAAAAATCGAGAACCAGTCGTTTCAAAACGGCGCCGTTGCTCGGAAGATTATCGCAGCTGAGCGGTGTGAAGGGGGCGATGCCCTTCGCCCGCCGCCGGGAAAGTCCCTCGACCAGATAGCCGATGACGCCGCGCGGCGCACGGCGGTTGGCGAGGTCGGCCGCCACATCGGCATGGTTGAGGTCGAGCCCTCCGGTCGCGGTATCCATGCCATAGGCCTTTTCCGTCACCGTCAGGCTGACGATGCGGATTGCAGGATCTTCCAGCCGATCGAGCAGTCCTGCTGGATCACGGGTCGCCACATGCGCCTGCAAAATGGGGCCGATCACCTGCGCCACCGTGCCCGACGTATCGCGGATCAGCATCGTATAGAGGCCGTTCTGCTCGTTGAGGTGATCGGCGACATCGGCTGTGCGCAGGCTCGCCACCTCGATGCCCCAGTCTCCGCCGCTCACCGCAATTGCGGCATCGGTAAACGGCGCGAAATGCGCGCGGAAAAAGGCGCCCGGCCCAAGATGCAGGATGCCGCTTTTCAGCTGGTCGCGGTCATAGGCGGGAAGCTTCGCCGTCGGGGCGAGGCCGGAAAGCGTCTGCAGTCGTTCGGTCACAGCTTGTAGGCCTTCTTTGCGTTGCCGTAGGAAAGCTCGCCCGCGACGATCTCGGCTTCCCGCTTGGAAATCCGGTGCTCGGCGGCAAGCTGGGCGAGGAAGCGGCAGACTTCGCGGCGCCAGACGTCATGCCGGGCCGGGATCGAAAGCAGCGCGCGCGTATCGTCGTTGAAACCCGCCATATTGGCAAAACCTGCCGTTTCCGCAACCTGGTCGAGATAGCGCCGGATGCCGTTCGGGCTGTCGTAGAACCACCAGGGCGGGCCGATCATCAGGCAGGGCCAGTGGCCAGCCATCGGCGCCAGCTCGCGTGCATAGGTCGTCTCATCGAGCGTGAAGAGCAGCACACGCAAACCCGGTGCGTGGCCATATTTTGATAGCAGCGCATTCAGGCCGCCGACCCAGTCCGTGCGTGTCGGAATATCGGCGCCCATATTGGCGCCGCGCGTCGCAAAGAGCCCGCGGTCGGTATTGCGCCTCGAGCCGGCATGGATCTGCATCACCATGCCGTCTTCGGCCGAAAGCCCGGCCATCTCGGTCATCATCTGGCCGCGGAAGAGCTCGGCCTCTTCAGGCGAAAGCGGACCCTTCAGGGCCTTTTCGAGCAGCGCCTGTTTTTCCGTAAGCGGCAGATCTGATGTAAAGGCGGTGGGCACGCCGTGGTCGGTGGCGGTGGCGCCGAACTGGCGGAAATAGGCGCGCCGGCGTCGATGCGCCTCGATCAGGCCGTCCCAGCGCGTCACCTCAGTGCCGGTGATCTCTCCGAACTTGACGAGATTGTCGCGGAAGCCGACGGCGTCGGGATCGGTGACATTGTCCGGCCTGTAGGTGGTGCGCACCTTGCCGATCCAGCCGTCGGCCGCCAACTTCTGGTGATGTGCCAGAGGATCGAGCGCCCCATCCGTCGTCGCGATCGTTTCGATGCCGAATCGCTGATGCAGCGCCCGCGGGCGGAATTCGGGAAGGGCAAGCTGGGCATTGATATGGTCGTAGAGCGCATCGGCATTGTCAGATGTCAGCGGCTCGGTGCAACCGAGCACGGCCGACATGGCGTGGTCGACCCAAAGGCTCGAAGGCGTCCCGCGGAAAAGGTGATAATGCGCGGCAAAAGTCCGCCATATCGCCCGTCCTGTTGCCACCTGTTTGCCGTCGAGCCGCGGCACGCCGAGCTCGTCCAAGGTGAGCCCGACGCTGTGCAGCATGCGGAAGAGATAGTGATCGGGAATGACCAGCAGCGAGGCCGCGTCTTCGAAGGGCTTGTCGTCGGCAAACCAGGAGGGTTCGGTATGCCCGTGCGGGCTGACGATCGGAAGATTGCGCACCGTCTCGTAGAGGTCGCGCGCGATGGTCCGTGTTGCCGGATCAGCCGGAAAAAGCCGGTCCGGATGAAGAAAGCCGTTTCCTGCATCCATCAGTATTCCTCCCTGATGGATAACGGCCTACCCCACAACATCAGGCGCGGCAAGGTCTTTTAGTAACCAAACGGTACAGTTTTGCGCGTGGCCGCGCCGGGCATGGAAAGCATTGACGCGGCGGCCTATTTCCGCTTTGCAGAACCATCTGTTCTGCCGGTTTCGGCAAAGGAGGATCTAGAGCCTTTCCGGGTTAGATTGTAGTATTCTGTTGGCTCAAACGGAGTCGGATGGTCGACCGGCCGGCGCGCGTCGTATCCCAGCTCTACGGCCAAGCCGGCCGGTCGAGTAGGCGGCCCGTTTCAGCCAACCCGAAGGGCCGGGCATCTTTCCGCCAGGGCAAAGGCGATCGGCTCGGACGTACCTTGGGGTATGCCCTTCGCCAATCGCCTTTGCCCTGACGAAAAGCTGCTCCGGCAGAATGCTGCAATCTAACCCGGAAAGGCTCTAATGTCCGACGAGACGAACCACATCACCCGGCTGGAAGAAATGCTGGCCCACCAGGCAAAGACGATCGAAGAGCTTTCCGATCAGCTCGCCGAGCAATGGAAGACCGTCGAGCAGATGCGCACCAAGCTCGACCGGCTGACCGAACGCTTCCTGTCGCTGGAAGAGCAGTCATTGGAAGCGCCTGGCATTACCCGCCCGCCGCATTATTGACGGCACGCGGCGCAATGCCGCGTGCCCGTCTCGTTAGGATGATCAATCAGACGCCGCCGATGCAGAGATATTTCATTTCCAGATAGTCGTCGGCGCCGTGGCGCGAGCCTTCGCGGCCGAGGCCGGATTGCTTGATGCCGCCGAAGGGTGCCGTCTCGGACGACATCAGGCCGGTATTGATGCCGATCATGCCGTATTCCAGCGCTTCCGCCACCCGCCAGACCTTCTTCAGGTCGCCGGCGTAGAAATAGGCGGCAAGACCGAATTCCGTATCATTGGCTTGGGCGATGACATCCTCGACGGTCTCGAAGCGAAAGAGCGGCGCCACCGGCCCGAAGGTCTCCTCGCGCGCCACCTTCATGCCGCGCGCAACGCCTGTCAGGACTGTCGGCGTGAAGAAGGTGCCGGCGCCGTCGATGCGCTTGCCGCCGGTCAATACCTTGGCGCCCTTGGCAAGCGCGTCGCTGACATGGTCCTCCACCTTGGCAAGGCCTTGCTCGTCGATCAGCGGCCCGATCACGACACCCGGCTTGAAGCCGTCGCCGACCGACATCTCGGCGACCTTGGCGGCAAGCTTGGCGGCGAAGGCGTCATAGATGTTCGACTGGACGTAGAGGCGGTTGGCGCAGACGCAGGTCTGGCCGGCATTGCGGTATTTGGAGGCGATCGCGCCCTCGACGGCATCGTCGAGATTGGCATCGTCGAAGACGATGAAAGGGGCGTTGCCGCCGAGCTCCAGGCTCACCTTCTTGATCTGGTCGGCGCACTGCCGCATCAGGATGCGGCCGACCTCCGTCGAGCCGGTGAAGCTGATCTTGCGCACCTTTTCGTTGCCGCAGAGCTCGCGGCCGATCGCCGGACCGTCGACCCCGACGATGACGTTGAAGACGCCGGCCGGAATGCCGGCCTGCTCGGCGAGCACCGCAAGTGCGATCGCCGTCAGCGGCGTCTGTTCGGCTGGCTTCGAGACCACGGTGCAGCCGACGGCAAGCGCCGGGGCGATCTTGCGGGTGATCATCGCCGCCGGGAAATTCCACGGCGTGATCGTGCCGACGACGCCGACCGGCTGTCTGATGACGATCATCCGTTTATCGTCGGAAGGCGCGGGGATCGTCTCGCCATAGATGCGCTTGGCTTCTTCCGCATACCATTCGATATAGGCCGCGGCATAAAGGATCTCGCCGCGCGCTTCCGGGAACGGCTTGCCCATTTCGGCGGTCAGGATCGCGGCGAGTTCGTCGGCATTGACGACCATCAGGTCGAACCATTTGCGCAGGATCGCGCTGCGCTCCTTGGCCGGACGGGCAGCCCAGCCCGGCTGGGCGGCATGGGCTGCATCGATCGCCGCCCGCGTCTCTGCCGCACCCATATCGGGCAGCGAGGCGAGCAGTTCACCGGTTGCCGGGTTCAGCACGTCGAAAGTCCTCGTGGCATCGCCTGATGTCCAGACGCCGTCGATATAGCCGGCATCGCGCAGAAACGGCGAGGAGAAGGGAACGTGCTTGGTCAGTGCGGTGGTGAAAGCCATGTCATATCCTCCTTGGGAGTGTGGCTGCCAGTTGCCGGCAGCCATTGAAATCCGGTTTCGGTGCGGTCACTTGGCCGCGCTCGCCTCCAGCATCGAGGCTTCGAGAATATCGAGCGCTTCGCCGAGGATCTCGTCCTGGATGGTGATCGGTGCAAGAAAGCGGATGACGTTTCCATGGACGCCGCAGGTGAGCAGGATCAGGCCCTTGTCGAGCGCGATCAGCCGCACCCGGTTGGCGAATTCCGCACTCGGCAGTCCCGTCGTCCGGTCGTTGAATTCGACGGCGTTCATGAAGCCCGGTCCGCGGATATCGACGATCTCGGGCACCGTCTCGCGCAACGATTCCAGCCGCTGCTTCAGCCGTCCGCCAAGCTGGTTGGCGCGGTTGCAGAGATCCTCGTCCACAATGACGTCGAGCACGGCATGGGCGGCCGCGATCCCGAGCGGATTGCCGCCATAGGTGCCGCCGAGCCCGCCCGGTCCCGGCGCATCCATGATCGCGGCGCGGCCGGTGACGGCGGCGAGCGGAAAGCCGCCGGCCAGGCTCTTTGCCATCGTCGTCAGGTCAGGCGCCACCTCGTGGTGATCCATTGCGAACAGTTTGCCGGTGCGGGCAAAACCCGTCTGCACCTCGTCGGCGATCAGCAGGATGCCGTGCTGGTCGCAGAGCCCGCGCAGCGCCTTCATGAAGGCGGCGGGGGCAGCATAGAAGCCGCCTTCGCCCTGCACCGGCTCGATGATGATGGCGGCGACGCGCTGCGGATCGACATCGGCGGCGAAGAGCTTCTTCAGCGCCGCCAGCGACTGATCGGCGGTGACGCCGTGCAGCTCGATCGGGAAGGGAACGTGGAACACGTCGCCCGGCATCGCGCCGAAGCCGACCTTGTAGGGCACGACTTTGCCGGTCAGCGCCATGCCCATGAAGGTGCGGCCATGGAAGCCGCCGCCAAAGGCGATGACGGCGGAGCGGCCGGTCGCGGCGCGCGCGATCTTGACGGCGTTCTCAACCGCTTCAGCGCCCGTCGTGACGAAGATCGTCTTCTTCTCGAAATCACCAGGCACCAGCACGTTCAGCCGTTCGGCAAGGTGTACGTAGCTTTCATAGGGCACCACCTGATGGCAGGTATGGGTGAAGCGGTCGAGCTGATCCTTGACCGCTGCGATGACCCGGGGATGGCGGTGGCCGGTGTTGAGAACGGCGATGCCGGCGGCGAAATCGATGTAGCGGCGGCCCTCCTTGTCCCAGATCTCGGCATTCTCTGCGCGATCCGCATAGATCTGGGTCGTCATGCCGACGCCGCGTGAAATGGCTGCGTTCTTCCGGTCCGTAAGGCTTGTCGCGTTCATCGATGCGCTCCTGCGCTGAAAAGGGCTTCAGAACTATCTTGCATAAGTTCTGCAAGATGTGTAGAAAGTTCCTACATTTTTCCTGCAAGAAATCAAGCGGCATTTTTTGCTTCAAACATCACACTTTTTGATGAAGGCTCTGGGGCGATTGGAATCGGGGATAGTTTCGAATGAACGATAACGGGCCTGTACGCTACAAGGTGGCGGAAGCCGCGCGGCTGGCGGGCGTTTCGGCCTCGACGCTGCGCCTCTGGGAAAGCCAGGGTCTGGTGGTTCCCGGCCGTTCGCAAACCGGTCATCGGCAATACAGCGCCGACGATGTGGCGCGGTTGAAGCGCATCTCCTGGTATCGTGTCGAGCGTGGCCTCAATCCCGCGGCAATCCGCGAGGCGCTGGAGAGCGAGGAGCCTTCCGCCGATGGCGCCGAGGCAAGCCAGGATGGTGGCCTCGGCCGCAAGCTGCGCAGCCTGCGCCATGCGAGCGGCAAGACGCTCGATCAGGTGGCCGGCGACATCGGCGTCAGCTCTTCGACGCTCTCGACGCTGGAACGCACCTCGCAGGGCGTCAGTTTCAAGACGCTGCACGATCTCGCCGAATATTACGGCACCACCGTCTCCCGCCTCTCCGGTGAGGAAAGCGGGGACGTGCCGGCGCTGGTGCGCGCCGGCGAATGGCGCAAGTGGCCGGAAACAACGCCGGGTGTCGCGGTGCAGCTCCTTGCCGAAGGCCGCCGGATGATGGACTGTCATCGTTTCGTGCTGGCGCCGGGGGCTGCTAGCGAAGGCGCCTATCGCCACGAGGGCGAGGAATTCATGCATGTTCTGTCCGGCCGGCTCGAACTGGTGCTCGACAGCGATCAGTTCTTCGACCTCGGTCCCGGCGATTCACTTTATTTCGAAAGCCGCCGCGACCATTCCTGGCGCAACCGCCACGATGGCGAAACCGTGCTTCTCTGGATCAACACGCCGCCGACATTCTGAATGGCTGCACAATGCGGAAATAAAAGAGGTAGAGCGTCCTATGTGCGTCCAAGAGGACGCACGGCGCTCTAGCGGCAGGAAAGCGGTTTCGCACTCTGCGCCTTTGCGCTATAGCGCTGCATAATTCCTTAAATCGGGATCGACTCAAGGATAAAATTATGCAGCCATTCAAAGTGCTACAGCGTCCTTTGCGGCTCTCGAAAAGACGCGCGGCGCTGTAGGGGATGCATCGAACGAAAGACAGTCTCATGGCAGCGACCATACGTTATCACGAAGGCGATATTTCCGCGGCCGATGCCGCCCGCTACACCGGCGCGATTGCGATCGACACCGAAACGCTCGGCCTGGTGCCGCGCCGCGACCGGCTCTGCGTCGTCCAGCTTTCGCCGGGTAACGGCACCGCCGATATCATCCGCATCGCCGCCGGCCAGAAGCAGGCGCCCAATCTTGTCGCACTGCTCGAAGACCCGACCCATCAGAAGATCTTTCATTACGGCCGCTTCGATATTGCCGTGCTCTTCCATACCTTCGGCGTCACGACGACACCGGTTTTCTGCACCAAGATCGCCTCGCGCCTGATCCGGACCTACACGGATCGCCATGGTCTCAAGGACAATCTCAAGGAGATGCTCGACGTCGATGTCTCCAAGGCCCAGCAATCCTCCGATTGGGCAGCCGAGACGCTGTCCCCGGCCCAGCTCGAATATGCCGCCTCCGATGTGCTTTATCTGCATGCGTTGCGCGACAAGCTGACGGAACGGCTGATCCGCGACGGCCGCTATGATCATGCGACGGCCTGCTTCGAATTCCTGCCGACCCGCGCCAAGCTCGACCTGCTCGGCTGGGAAGAGGCCGATATCTTCGCCCATAGCTGAGCGAATTGCTTTCATTCTGCGTTTGCCAATAACCGGGCGGCAGACTTGTCCGCGGCCGTTAGCGATTCATTAACGCCTGTCTATTAATATTCCTGTTAATTTTTATGCATTCGATGACGCCGGAACTGCGTCATGCGGACAGGAGGATCTGCTGGGATGCAAGGGGACCGGATGAGCGCGGTCCTTTTCTAGAGCCTGCTTTCATCGTCACTTTACGAAAGGAGCATGCCATGTTGACTCCCGTTCGTGCAGCGTCCAATGCAAGCTTTTCGTCCCAGGGTCAGACAGCGGCGATCGTCGCCAGTGGTCTCGGCCACTCGGTGATTGCCCCCGCGCCTGTCAACGCCGTCGAAGCCGCAGACCTCAATTCCGCCATTGCCGGCAAGCTCAATATTCTGCTCCTTGCGGCGCGTGAGCGCATGGTCGAAGCCCTTTTCGATGTCATCGATGCGGCAGGCCGCTCGATCTCACTGGATCGTGGCGAGGACGAGAGCAATCTTGCCTTCGCCTCTCGGCTCGCCGATGCCATCCGGCGGCTGCCAACCGCCAGGATCGACGAGGTCGAGCGCCAGCTCACCGAGAATGGGCATAGCGTGCCGCTCCGGACGATCGCCGAGGCCCTGAAGAACCCGACAGGCCCTGAAGCCGCCCGCGTCGTCGCCTATCTGGAGATTGTCCGCTATAAGGATCGCGATCTCGCCGCCCGCGCCGTCGTCCGCTCCTATGGCCAGAACGATGCATCGCCGATGCGCGCCGAAGCTCGCCCCGAGATCCGGCTGCATGAGGACAGGCTGCCTGCCGCCATGCGTCAGCCGGCAGACACGGCGCCTGCGTCAGCCGATTCGCTGATCGAGGCCGCAGCTTTGGCGACCGTCGAAGAAGCGGTCATCGCCGAAGCCGTGGAAGCTGCCGATCCGGAAGCGCCGAAGGCTGAGAACAGGGCTCAATCCGCCCCGGCGACGGCAAGGGAGATCGCCCCGGAAAAATCTGCGCCGCAGGAGATCGAAGCCGGGCAACCGTTGCCGATGGAAGCCGCAGCGGCCGACGACACGCCGGAAACGCCGGAGCCGGCCGCCATTCAACCCCGCGCGATGTCGGAAAAGGTCGATCCTGTCATTCCCAGGAACTGGGCAGGAATTGTCGCCTCCATGACTGAAGAAGTCTCCGAGATGATCGCCACCATCATCCGCGAGCAGGACATCGAAACCGTGCTGGAAGATGTTCCCGTCGAGGCGGCAGTGGAGATCGATACGATCCTCGATGACGCCGTCATCAGCGATGCGACCGAAACCTTGACCAGGCAGCCAGCCGAATTCACAGCATCCGATCCTCGCCAGTCCGCAGCGCTCCGTCCGCCGCAGATGGATATCGAGACCGTGGCCGTCCGTCAGCCGAAAGAAATCTCCGCGCAACCGCAGATGATGCCGGTTCCCGAGACGGCCGAGGCTTCCTATGTGCCGTTGGCGGCAAGGATGCCCGAGGGACTTGCCTATACCCAGCTGCCTTACCAGTTCGCCAAGGATACGCCGTCGAACGAGAAGGCAGGCGAAACGCACCACCAGCATCAGCACCACCGCGACGACGCGTCCGAGGATCAGCAGCAGGCGCAGTCAGGCGGCGAGGATGCCGAGCCCGACGCCGAAGAAACCGCCGCCGCACCCGAGCGAAGGACGCCAAGGATGATCGATGCCGAACCATCGGCCTATCAGCCAGGCGCGGCCGCCGATCCGGTCTATGCGCTCTATCAGCGCATGGTCGGCTGGGAATAGAGCAATTCCAGGAAAAGTGTGAAGCGGTTTTCCCAGACAAAGCGCCAAGCGGTTTTGCCAGGGATTGCGTAAAAAAAGATAGAGCGGTTCAGCGCTCCGTTGAAAGCTAAACCGCTCTAGCACTTTTCCATCGCCTGAAAATGAAGAACCCGCCGGATCGCTCCGGCGGGTTCTTCAATTCAAAGGCGGATGCGAAGCTTATTCGCCGCCGCGGTTCTTCAGGGCTGCGCCCAGAATGTCGCCGAGCGAAGCGCCGCTGTCGGACGAACCGAACTGGGCAACGGCTTCCTTCTCTTCCGCAATCTCCAGAGCCTTGATGGACAGCATGATCTTGCGGTCCTTCTTGGAGAAGTTGGTAACGCGGGCGTCGAACACCTGGCCGACCGAGAAGCGCTCAGGGCGCTGCTCGTCGCGGTCGCGGGCGAGGTCGGCACGGCGGATGAAGGAAGTGATGTCTTCGTGGTTGACGAGCTTCACTTCGACGCCACCGTCGTTGACCGCGATGACTTCGCAGGAAACGACTGCATTCTTGCGCAGGTCGCCAGAAGCAGCGGCGTCGCCGACTGCATCCTTGCCGAGCTGCTTGATGCCGAGCGAGATGCGTTCCTTCTCGACATCAACGTCGAGAACGACGGCCTTGACGACGTCACCCTTGTTGAATTCCTCGATGACCTGTTCGCCTGGACGGTTCCAGTCGAGGTCGGAGAGGTGCACCATGCCGTCAACATCGCCGTCGAGGCCGATGAACAGGCCGAATTCGGTCTTGTTCTTGACTTCGCCTTCGACTTCAGTGCCGGCCGGATGGCTGCGGGCGAATGCTGCCCACGGATTTTCCAGCGTCTGCTTGAGGCCGAGCGAAATACGGCGCTTGGACGGATCGACTTCGAGAACGACGACTTCGACTTCCTGGCTCGTGGACAGGATCTTGCCGGGGTGAACGTTCTTCTTGGTCCAGGACATTTCCGAGATGTGGATCAGGCCTTCGATGCCCGGCTCCAGCTCGACGAATGCACCGTAGTCGGTGATATTCGTAACGGTACCGGAAATCTTCTTGCCTTCCGGATACTTGGCCTGGATGCCATCCCACGGATCGCTCTCGAGCTGCTTCATGCCGAGCGAGATACGGTGGGTTTCCTGGTTGATGCGGATGATCTGAACCTTGACCTGCTGGCCGATGTTCAGGATTTCCGACGGATGGTTCACACGGCGCCATGCCATGTCGGTGACGTGCAGCAGGCCGTCGATGCCGCCGAGGTCAACGAACGCACCGTAATCGGTGATGTTCTTGACGACGCCGTCAACAACCTGGCCTTCTTCGAGGTTCTGAACGATTTCAGAACGCTGCTCGGCACGGGATTCTTCCAGAACCGTACGGCGCGAAACCACGATGTTGCCGCGGCGCTTGTCCATCTTGAGGATTTCGAAGGGCTGCGGATTGTGCATCAGCGGGGTCACGTCGCGGATCGGGCGAATATCGACCTGAGAACGCGGCAGGAAGGCGATCGCACCGTCGAGGTCGACCGTGAAGCCGCCCTTGACCTGGTTGAAGATCACGCCTTCGACGCGCTCGCCAGCTTCGAACTTGGCTTCGAGCTTGACCCAGCTTTCTTCGCGGCGAGCCTTCTCGCGCGACAGAACGGCTTCGCCAAGCGCGTTTTCGATGCGCTCGACATAAACTTCGACTTCGTCGCCGACCTTCAACAGGCCGTCCTTGGCGCGCGCGCCGAATTCCTTGAGCGCGATGCGGCCTTCAACCTTCAGGCCGACGTCGACAACGGCGACGTCCTTCTCGATGCCCGTGACGATGCCCTTGGTGACATAGCCTTCGGCCAGGTCGTTCTTGGCAAAGGACTCTTCGAGAAGAGCCGCGAAATCCTCGCGGGAGGGGGTAGCTACTGACATAAAATCTCCTGCGTGTCCTGAAACGGAAGCGGACACGTATGCGCCGGTTGGTTTGCGTTGAACGGGCCTGAACCCAGTCCGCCCTCTCTTACGAAGGCAATCCGGCGCTTGGACGGAATTTCAGGCTTGCTGTATTAGAAGCGATCCATGCTCAGAGCACGCAAAATCGCTTGAATTTAGGCATTTCGGCTCAAGACCGCATCGATGATCGATTGAGCAGCTTGAAACGCGGCCTCTATACTCATTTCCGACGTATCAAGCAAGTGCGCATCATCAGCTGGTTTCAAAGGGCTGTCGGCCCGTCCCATGTCGCGTTCGTCGCGCCGCTTGACGTCCTCGAAGATCGCATCGAAATCCGCCGTCAGGCCTTTGCCGAGGATCTCGTCATAACGGCGTCTTGCGCGGACTTCCGGCGACGCCGTTACATAGAATTTCACCGCCGCATTCGGGCAGACGACCGTGCCGATATCGCGCCCATCGAGCACCGTTCCCGGTGCTTTCGTCGAAAACCGTCGCTGCGCCTCGACCAGCGCCCGGCGCACCGCCGGCATCACGGCAATCCTCGATGCGGCTTCGCCGATCTCATGTTTGGAAAGTATATCGCGATCCAATCCAGCGAGTTCAACCTCTCTTGCGATCTTTTCCGCCACCGCCTCGTCATCGAGCGGCAGGCCGGCATCGAGCAGCGCCTTGGCCGTGGCGCGATAGGTCAGGCCGGTATCCAGATGATGGAAGCCGTATTGGTCGGCGATGCGGCGTGAAAGCGTGCCCTTGCCGGCGGCCGCCGGGCCATCGATGGCGATGGTGAAGGTCTCGTTTGTCATATGATCAATCCTGCGGCAGCACGCCGAAACGGCGAATGAGTTCGTCTTTGCGGACATGCGGCAGCTGGCACATCATTCCGCCACCAGCTCGATCTTCGCTCCAAGGCCGGTCATCAGCTGCATGAATTCCGGAAAACTGGTCGCGATCATCGCCGCGTCGTCGATCGTCACAGCATGCTCCGAGGCAAGCCCCAGGACAAGGAAACTCATGGCGATGCGATGGTCGAGATGCGTCCGGACTTGGCCGCCAGCGGCGTTGCCGAGGCCCTTGCCGTCTGGCCGGCCGCGCACGATGAGAAAATCCTCGCCCTCGTCGCAGTCGACGCCATTCAGCTTCAGCCCGTCGGCGACGGCGGAAAGACGGTCGGACTCCTTGACGCGCAGTTCCTCCAGCCCCTTCATGACCGTCGCGCCCTCGGCGAAACAGGCAGCGATGGCCAGAATAGGATATTCGTCGATCATCGACGGCGCCCGATCTTCGGGAACGGTGACGCCCTTGAGCTCGGAATGGCGCACGCGCAGATCCGCCACGTCCTCGCCGCCGGCAAGACGTGCATTCACCACCTCGATATCAGCGCCCATCTCCTGCAGCGTCAAGATCAGTCCCGTGCGGGTCGGGTTCATCAGCACGTTGACGATGGTGATGTCGGAGCCGGGAACAATCAGCGCCGCAACCAGCGGGAAGGCGGTGGAGGAGGGATCGCCCGGAATGTCGATCACCTGGCCCGCCAGCTTGCCGCGGCCTTCGAGCCGGATCGTGCGCACGCCATCCCCGTCCGTCTCGACGGAAAGGGCGGCGCCAAAACCCTGCAGCATCTTTTCGGTATGGTTGCGCGTCATCACCGGCTCGATGACCGTGGTGACACCCGGCGTATTGAGACCGGCAAGCAGCACGGCCGATTTCACCTGGGCGGATGCCATCGGCACCCGATAGCGGATCGGGCTCGGCGTTCCCGGGCCTCTGAGCGTCACCGGCAGCCTGTCGCCTTCGGATGCGCTGACCTGCACGCCCATTTCGCGCAGCGGAGCGAGCACACGGCCCATCGGCCGTTTCGAAAGCGAGGCGTCGCCTGTGAACGTGGAGTGAAAGTCGTATGTGCCGACGAGACCCATGGTCAGCCGCACGCCGGTGCCGGCATTGCCAAAATCGAGCGGCGCGTCAGGCGCAAGCAGCGCACCATTGCCGGTGCCCTCGATCACCCATTGCGCACCCTCCTTGCGGATCCTGGCGCCCATCGCCTGCATTGCCCGGCCGGTATTGATCACGTCTTCACCCTCGAGCAGGCCGGTGATCCGCGTTTCGCCGGAAGCAAGCCCGCCGAACATGAAGGAACGATGCGAGATCGACTTGTCGCCCGGAATGCGGACGCTGCCTGTAAGACTGGCGGATTTGCGGGCGGTGGCGGGCCTGGGCGCAGAGCCGTGCAGCATGGCGTAATCCTTTGCAAACGCAGTCTATTTTTGCCGCAAGGCGGGCTTGGCCGGTCGCAATTCCCGTCCGCTTCTGCAGCTGTTGCGGCTCGTTAACATAAACGCGCCGGGCGGTCATCCGTCGGCTTGCCAAAAACCCGGCGCTCGGATCGCAAAGTTTGGCTTTGACATGGGAAGCCACAGCGATTAAGGGGACCGGCTTATAAATTCCGATGGAACGCCGGCTTGAACGGCATCTGCCGAATCTCATATTCGGCTATTCACACGAGGCTTATAGTGGCGAAAGCGGAACTTGGAACCAAGCGTACCGATCCGGAAACCGGCAAGAAGTTTTATGATCTGAACCGGGATCCGATCGTCTCTCCTTATACCGGCAAGTCCTACCCTTTGTCCTTCTTCGAAGAAACCTCGGCGATCGCCGAAGTTGCCGAGGAAGACGAGGTCGCGGAAGTCGATACTGAAAACACCGAAGTCGAACTGGTTTCGCTGGAAGATGCCGATGACGCCGCCGGCGGCGACGACATTCCAGATATCGGCGACGACGATGTCGAAATCGAAGGCGATGACGACGACGATACCTTCCTCACACCCGACGAAGATGACGATGATGACGACATGAGCGATATCATCGGCGTGACCGGCGACGAAGACGAAGTCTGAGACCGCATTTCGGCCCGGCGAGGAAAAAATTCTCCGGGCCGCATTTTTTTAGGCTTGCTATCTCCGGAAACCGGAAGTAATAAGCCGCCACTCCGCAGGGCACGTGCCTTACGAGTATCCCAGGACCGGCCATGAACCGGACCACCTTGATGGGGCTATAGCTCAGCTGGGAGAGCGCTTGCATGGCATGCAAGAGGTCAGCGGTTCGATCCCGCTTAGCTCCACCAAACTCTTTTTGCCAACCGGTCTGCTACGTAAAACCTCGCCCATAGTGGTTCCTCCATCCGGCTGAATTGATCGCACCATCGCACTGTGGGATCCGACAGCTAGGCTGCGGCGGGCCACCTTAGCAGGATCGACGCTCCGACCGATCGCGATTTTCACGCGGCCTCGGGGCTGAAGTCCGGGAAGCCGAACATCGACATCTGCAGTCCGTCGGGAAACAATATGCCGTTGAGAAGAGAGACGGCTTTCTCGCTTCGATCGCTGGCGAGCGAATAGTAGATCGTCTGAGCTTCGCGGCGCGCCTTGACGACCTGCTGACGTTTCAGCACGTTCAGATGGTGCGATAATGCCGACTGGCTAAGCCCGACACTTGTGGCAAGTTCCTTGGCCGAGATTTCACCGTTAGCCAGCCTACGCAGCACGGATAGACGGCTGGCATTCGCCAGTGCGGAAAAATAGTCCGCCAGTTCTCCGTCATTCGCGAGCATTGCATATCTCCTCTGAACGCTGATGCATGTTAGCGGCGGGGGAGACTTGCTCATTGACCTAAGGCAAATTTCTCAATGAGAAGCTTGCGGCATCACGCATTGGCCGCATCCTTGGTGCCTGTCAAAAGGCGCTGAAGGTCAGCACTGCGGAGAACAGCAGGAGGGTAGCGGATCCGCATCGCCGAGCCAGCAACGGCATTTGTTTTTCGCTTCCCAGAACAATTCTGCCTGTCGACAGCCAGATCGACGATACGAGCAGGACGACGAATGCGAGGGTCACGATGGCGGCCATTACAGACACATCCTGCGCGGAAGGCATCATCGTAAGCCCGATGATAAGCGCCTTGGGATTCAACAGCGTCGTGATCGCCAACTGCCGTACTGTCACAATCTCCTTGGGACTGGATCCGACGCCCCAGAGCCGAAGCGCGAGGTAGAACACCCAGGTTGCAGAAGCAAGCTTGACGCCTTGCGCGGCCAGAGGGTGCTCGTGGAGAAAGGGACCGGCCAGGCCGGAAGCCGGAACGACAATGGCCAGATAGGCGCACGCAACAGTACCAAGCAGCATGATCGCGCGCCCGGCGGTCAGACCCTGAGATGCCATCGCCAATATCGCGTTGGTCGGCCCAGGCAAAATGAGAAGCGCAAAAACGCCGGCTGCAAAAGCTAGGAGATACACTGCTTCAGTCCCTCGTTTCCGTCCGCTTTTTGCATGGCCGGCCTCCTCTGTCGTTGACAAAGATCATTTTGCAGCCGGAACATTCTCGTTGCTTGGCCGTTGCGGTGAGTTAGCTCTGAGGTGCCGCCATGCCTCGCATGATCAGCTTCATACTCACTCGATTGGCCACGGGCTTTGCAATTGGATGCGCTGTGGGCTTCGCGGTTTGGCAGAACGGTCTTTTGTCCTCCACCTCCACGGCAGATACCCTTGAGAATTATCTCGCACAGGGGCTGTTCATTTATCTCTTCGCGAGCACGATGAGCATGGGCTACCTAGCTACAGCTCTTCTGCTGGAAGAAGAATAGCCGCTTTGATCCCCATCCAAGACCTGGCTTGTGCAACGGTGTGCAATAGAGAAGCCGCGGGGATCGCACCTAAGATGCGATGAAATATGCGATGGCCGACCGGTCTCGCTCAAGCAACCATCCGCGCCAATGCGCAGCGCGACCAGAGCGAATGCAGCGCCTCGACCAGATGGGCGATATCGGCATCGGAATGCAGCGGCGTCGGCGTGATGCGCAGCCGTTCGGTCTTCTTCGGCACGGTGGGATAGTTGATCGGCTGGACGTAGACGCCGCAATTGTCGAGCAGCAGGTCGGAGATCCACTTGCACTTGGCCGCATCGCCGACCAGCACCGGCACGATATGGCTCGGATTGGGCATATGCGGAATGCCGCGCTGGTCGAGCAGCGCCCTCAGCTTGCGGACACGGTCCTGATGGCGGGCGCGCTCGAACTGGCTGACCTTCAGGTGCTGGATCGAGGCAACGGCGCCGGCGGCCAGTGCCGGCGGCAACGCCGTGGTGAAGATGAAGCCCGAGGCAAACGAGCGGATGAAATCGCAAAGTGCCGTCGAAGCGGCGATATAGCCGCCCATCACCCCGAACGCCTTGCCGAGCGTGCCTTCGATGACGGTCAGCCGGTCCATCAGCCCTTCGCGCTCGGCAATGCCGCCGCCGCGCGGGCCATACATGCCGACGCCATGCACTTCGTCGAGATAGGTCATCGCCCCATATTTGTCGGCGAGGTCGCAGATCGCCTTGATCGGGGCGATATCGCCATCCATCGAATAGACGCTCTCGAAGGCGATCAGCTTCGGCGCCTTCGGATCGGCGGCCTTGAGCTTGGCTTCGAGATCGGCCACGTCATTGTGCTTCCAGATCACCTTGTCGCACTTGGCATAGCGGATGCCCTCGATCATCGAAGCATGGTTCAGCGCATCGGAGAAGATGATCAGGCCGGGGATCTTGGCGCCGAGCGTGCCGAGTGCCGCCCAGTTGGACACATAGCCAGACGTGAAGATCAGCGCTGCTTCCTTGCCGTGCAGATCGGCAAGCTCACGCTCGAGCATGACGTGATGGTGGTTGGTGCCAGAAATATTCCGGGTGCCTCCCGCACCCGCGCCACAGTGGTCGATGGCGTTCTTCATCGCCTCGATCACCTTCGGATGCTGGCCCATGCCGAGATAGTCGTTGGAGCACCAGACCGTGACTTCCTTTTGGCCATCCGCGGTGTAACGCGTCGCGCGGGGAAAATTGCCGCGGTGACGTTCGAGATCGGCAAAAACGCGGTAACGGCCCTCAGCATGAAGCCCGTCCAGCTCGTCTTTGAAAAACGCTTCGAAATCCATGTGCACGCTCCCCTGTGTGATCGGAGCAATACATTGCGGTGGTTGCGGCGTATTTGATCCTAATCAAGTTGGGTGAAAGCTGAGCACCAGGTGGCGAGCGCATCGGACCAGTCACGAGATGGCTGAAGAGGCTTCGACGAGCCGTCCGTCTTGAGACATGTCGGACCGATCGACGATCAAAGCCTCACGATGGATATTCTGCCCGCTTTGGAAGAGATCATCGCTGCCTCTGCCAGCCATGTTTGACCTCCATCAAGGAAACGGCATCGCCTATTGAGTATGTCGGTTTGGTGGGTCGGGATTTTCCCGTGTCAAGGGGGGAACTTGACAGAGGCTCGCTCGGTTTTGGGGCGCAACACCGAGCGAGCCTCCTCGCGTCAAATTCACCCCCACCAACGAGCGCCAGCCGAAGCCGCGCCGCCAGGCGCGGGCGGCAATGCCGCAAGCTTGAGAACTTCGGATGTCCAAAATCTGCGAGATTGTCTGGTTGAGGCAAGCAGCGATTTCACAAAATCCCTGCGAGAAGCGGGCTGATCACCAGCGGGTGCCCATAAGGTGCATTATCGCCGCATATGCTTCGATATCCGGAAATTGGTATCCGCGGATGTGCGGATATGCTGGGCGCTTTAAACGGCATAAGGCGCTGTCTCAGCCCACCTCGGTCCCGGTCAGCCGGGCGATCTGGAGCCGGTCACGATAGGCGCCGACACCCAGGCTTTCGACCAGGGTGCGAACAGCCTTTTGCTTCAGCTCCGACTCCACGTTGCCATCGAGTGTCACCTGGCCGTTCTTGACGGTTACCTGGACCTTCTGGGGCGTTATCCCCAAATCCGACCTCAGGCGCGTTCGGACAGCCAGCCTGATCGATTCATCTCCTTTTGGCAGCGGTGCCGTCTGGGCATCGATGATCAGGCCGAGGATGTCCCTGCGGCTGACAATCCCGACAAGGCGCCCGTCCTCGACGATAGGCAGCCGCTTGATCCGGTGCGCCTGGAGGCTTTCGGCGATATCCGACACCTCGCTGTCGGGGCTCGCCACGATTACATCTTGAGACATGACATCGGCGACACACCAGCCATTGCTGGAAATATATCGCTCAAGATCAATCTCGGATATGATTTCGGGTGCGCGGGCGGCGCGGGGAGCGAAGCGGATCTCTCTCCGCAACAGCAGATCGCCCTCCGTAAGCAATCCGCAGACGCGGCCTTCGTCGTCAATGACAGGAAGGCCGCTTACGTTGTTTTGCATCATGACAGCGACGGCGTGGCGTATACCGACCGCTGGACCGATCGACACCACGTTAGTGGTCATTATGTCCTTCGCCTGCATTGTCCTGCCTCGTTCATAGGAATTGTTGCTGCGACGACGATAGGACGACCGCGTCGAGCCGCCATTGATCTCCGTCAAATAGTGCGATCTCTGTGAAGCAGCTCGCTCAGCTTCGCCTGCTCATCCGCTGTCAGCTTGCTGCCAGTCGGCTTGCTCGCCACATCCATCATCGCCTGGTCGCGCCTGCGCGCGCCGATCACCGGTACGATGGAGAGGATGATCGATGTCACGAGCGCCGGCACCAGCGCATAATGGCCGATCTCGATGATCATGGCGTCGCCTTTGCCTCCTGGCCCTCCTTCCATAGCCCCTGGGCTTTCAGCCTGTCGGCCACATCCTTCGACATGTAGGTCTCGTCATGCTTGGCAAGCACGGTATCGGCGATGAAGACGTTGGTGCCTGTGGCAAACATGCCCTCGGTGACGACGCCTTGCCCTTCGCGGAAGAGATCGGGGAGAATGCCGGTATATTTGACCATTACGGCATTGGCGCTGCCGTCGGTGACGGCAAATTCCACCGTCGAGCCGGTGTCGCGCACGACGCTGCCCTCGCCGACCAGGCCACCGAGGCGAATGCGGGTTTCAGGCGCTACCGGCGTCTTGGCCAGATCGGCCGGCATGTAGAAATAGGCGACCGACTGGCTGAAGGCGAACATCACCAACAGCACGGCGGCGGCAATGAAGCCCATGCCGCCCGCGATTACCGCGAGGCGCTTCTACTTGCGTGTCATTGCGTCGGTCCCTCCGTCGCGATACCGAGTTCTCTGGCAAGCGCCAGCAATTGCCTGCCGTGTTCGCTATCGGCTGGGGGATCGGCACATTGACCCCGGTCAATTACGACACTTTGCCGATCCCGTTTTGTTGGTTCAGCATGCCTCCCGCAGCAGGTCGACGCTATCGACGAGGACGACCTTGCCTCTGACTTCGACCCCCGACGGGGCGAGCGCCGCAAACGCGCGGGAAAGGGCTTCCGGCGCCAGTCCCAGTTTGCCGGCCAGGATCCGCTTCCGGTAAGGAAGGCGGAACGTGACCCGCGAGGTGGTCGCCGAGGCGGGGCAACGGCTCATAAGGTAGTTTGCCACCCGTTGCGCGGCTGTGAGCAACCGATCTCCCGCAATACAATCCATCGCGCCGAGCAGGTGCCTGACCATGATGCGCATGACGTTCCGGTGTACGACTGGATGTTGGTCGGCGAACGCCTGCAAGTCCGCAAGCGCAAACAGCGCGACCTCGGCCCCGTCGGCGGACCGCGCGCTATAAGCGTAGGAGCCGCCCCCCGCGAGTAGATACTCTCCAAAGGTGTCGCCCGGCTCGCACACGCAGATATCCGCCTCGCGCCCGGCGGATTCCGATTTTGAAAGTCGGACAAACCCGTTCAAGACGCAGTAGACGAACGATGCCTGCTGGCCCTCGGCTATGATCTTCTCGTCAGCGGCGAAGGTTCGAACCTCAGCCGTTGCGGTGAATTGCTCCACAGTCGCCTGATCCCAACCAGCAAACAGGTCAGACTGCAGAAGTACAGAATTTTTCGCAAGCATCCATCTTCCTTTCGTGTTTGGACCCAGTGTGCGGTCAGGGTTCTCGTTGATCGGTTTCGTCCTCGGCGAGGATTCGCCAGGCGGCGCCTTGAAGGTCGTCATACTGGCCGCTCTTCAGCGACCAAAGGAATGCCAGGAGTCCTATTCCTCCCATCAGCAGCGCGATCGGTATGAGATAGATCAACATGTTCATGCGGCTTTGACCTCCGCACTCCTGCCGATCCGCCCTCGAATGCGCGTATCCGGACGCTTGCCAAAGGCGTTCAGGCGCAGGGCGTTGGTCACGACGATGATCGAAGATGTCGACATTGCCACCGCCGCTATTAGCGGCGTCGCCAATCCGGCGATGGCGATCGGCACCGCCAGAACGTTGTAACCGATGGCGAGAGCGAAGTTCTGGCGGATCAGGCTGGCGGATCGTCGCGCAACGGCGATCGCTTCTGGAACAGCGTCAAGGCGATCGTTGAAGAAAACCAGGTCGGCCGCCTGTCTGCCGATATCGGAGGCCGTGGCCGGCGCCATCGAGACATGCGCGGCAGCAAGTGCCGGGGCGTCGTTGATACCGTCGCCAACCATGAGCACGCGACGACCTTCGCCATTCAGCCTCTGGCATTCCTCGACCTTCTGTTTCGGCGTCAGAGAGCCCAAAGCCCTGTCGATACCCAGGGCATGCGCCGTATTGTCGACGACGGTCTGCCTGTCGCCCGACACGATCAGCGTTTCAAGGCCGGCTGCATCGAGCCGGTCGATGGCCTCGCAAGCACCCGAACGAAGCGTGTCATCGAAGAAGAAGCGGGCAAGATCGACACCATTCTTCGACAGGACCACTTCCGAGAACGGACTGTCGGCGATGCGGGGCACGAAGCTGGTTCCGCAGGCAAACGCCGCGTTGCCCAATCGATAGACATCCGCTCCGCTCCTGGCTTCCAGTCCCCCGCCGGGGATTTCCGTGACGATGTCGAAGGACATGAGGTCGGTTTCGGTGTCCCGTACCAGGGCCCGAGAAAGAGGATGCCGTGAATGCGCTGCCAATCCACGGGCGATTGCGGTGGCGCTCTCGTCGATGGCGTCCACCCTGACAAGGCGCGAACTGCCCATCGTCAAGGTGCCCGTCTTGTCAAAGGCCACGGTGTCGGTCTCGGCCAGTCTTTCGAGTGCTGAGCCGTCCTTCACCATGATGCCCTTCCGGAAAAGCTCCCCCGCGGCGACGACCTGGACCACGGGCACGGCAAGACCCAATGCGCATGGGCAGGTAATGATCAGGACCGCTACGGCGACCAGCATGGCCTGTTTCCAGTCTCCGCCCAGGAGGCCCCAGGCAAGGAAGGAGACCAGCGCCAGCAGATGCACGACCGGGGAATAGAGTGTCGCAGCGCGATCGGCGATCCTGCGATAGCGAGCTCTTCCGCCCTCGGCGGCTTCCATGAGGCCGATGATTTCCGAGAGAAGCGAATTCTTGGCAATTCTCGTCGCTCGCAACACGAGCGAGCCGGTCAGATTCATCGCCCCAGAACTCACTTCGCTGTTGCTGGCGACGGCGACGGGGCTGCTCTCGCCGGTGACGATGGAGAGGTCTAGGTCGCTTTCTCCGCTGACGATTATGCCATCGACGGGAACCCGTTCGCCTGCGACTATCGAGATTTCATCCCCAGCCGCGATCTCTTCTACCGCAATGTAGCGTCGCGACCCGTCCGGATTGATCAGCAATGCTCCGCGCGGGGCCAGTCTTGCGAGCCCGTTGATCGCCGCCCGAGCCTTTTCCCGCATGACATGATCGAGAGTTCTGCCGATCAGCAGGAAGAAGAGCAGCGAGACCGAAGCGTCGAACCACGCATGCTCGCCGTGATGGACGGTCTCCCACAATGAAACGGCATAGGAGAGCGTCACGGCGAGCGAAATCGGAACGTCCATGTTGGTGCGCCCGTGCCGCAGCGCATTCCAGGCCGATTTGAAGAAGAAGCGCCCCGCATAAACCAGCGCGGGCGCTGCTATCATCGCCGAGATCCAATGAAACATATCGCGCGTCGCGGCATCTGCGCCCGACCAGACCGATACCGAGAGCAACATGATGTTGGCAGCCGCAAAACCGGAAACGCCGATCGCGAGGAGAAGCTGATTTCTGGTCTTGTCGTTCTCGGGAGCGGAGGGGGTGAAGAGATGCGCGCGATATCCGGCCGCGTTGATCGCTGCGAGGATCTTGGACGGATCGGTTGCGCCCGTCTCGATCTCCTCCTGGTAGACGCAGGTCACCCTTCGCGCCGTGAGATTGACTCGCGCTGTCTTGACGAAGGGAAGCGTCAACAACGCCCTTTCGATGGTCGAAATGCAGCCGCCGCAGTGGACGTCGGAAACGCTCAGGTCCAGCTGGCGCAATCCCTCGCCGAGCGGCTGGCTGGCAAGGCGGACCTCTTCGGCACTGAATGATGTCGCGCTGAGGGCAAGTACGCTTTCCGCGTCCATGGTACAGCAGGTCATTGGTCTAACTCCGCGGTATCGATGCGTTTTGCCTCATGCATGACGACCACGCCGCCGTTTCGCGAGATGGCCTCGACGATCCAGTCACCTTCGGCTAGATCATGCTCCGCTTCGAACCGCCCCGCGGCTGTCTTCCTGAGCGTAAGGAGGAAGTCCTCGTGGTCTCCGACGGGCCGTTTGAAATTCAGAACGACGTCGTCGACGATCGCAGGCGATCCGCTCTTGTCGTGAATGTCGTAGCGGATCTCGTGCCCCTTTATGGAGAGGTTGCCCTCGATGCCGGAAGCGGCCATTGCCTTCATCGCCGCCGCTTTGCGGTTGAACTCCTGACTGGCGACATAGGTGTTTTCCACGACCAGACCGCTCCAGCTGGAGGAGGCATAGAAGGCCATGGTGACGTTCACCGCGATCACCACGCCAAAGAATGCCGAGGTCGCAAGCAGCATGTGCAGGCCTGTAAAACCTTGAGCGGAGGTCTTCATTTGATGTCTCCCGGTGCATTGAACGCCGCGCGGTAGGTTGCCCGATCGGCATGATCGGTATCTTCGATAACGAACAGAAATTCATTGATCGCCGCTCCGGTAGGCTTGCGCGTAACGAAGACCTTGAGCGTCGTGGCCGCGTCGGGTTCGGCATGGACTGTAAAGCTGCGAGCGTCTTCCTTGCCGAACTCGGGAATGCGCATCGTCGCCCCCTCCAGCCCGACCAGACTTATGTTCACATCCCTCGGCGTCGGCACCATGTTCAGAACACGAAGCGTGTAGCCATTCCGCAGCGAGCCGTCGCTTTCCAGAACATATTGGGGGTTTCGGTCGTGAACGACGTTGAGTTCAAGGCGCTCCCGAAAGGTGAGATGGACGAGCATGGCCACGCCGACCGACGCCCAGGCGACTGAGTAAAACACGGTTCTCGGACGAAAGATGATACGCCAGTTGAAGTGCCGGATCGCCGGAATGAAGGTCCCATCCTCGTTTCGAACCCTGGATGGCTGGACGGCCGTTCGTCCTTCGTCCGTGGCAAGCGACATGTTGCCCGAGTATTCGCTCAGCGTGGCGTAGGCGATCAGGCCGCGAGGCTTTCCGAGCTTGTCCATGACACCGTCGCAGGCGTCGATGCAGAGCGCGCATGTGATGCACTCCATCTGCTGTCCGTCGCGAATGTCGATTCCCATTGGACACACCGCCACGCAGGCATTGCAATCCACGCAATCCCCGACCGATAGGCCATTGACTAAAGCCTTCTTGGCGTGACGCGACCGCTGCTCGCCCCGCCAGTCATTGTAGGTGACGACGAGAGAATTTTCGTCGAGCATCGCACCCTGGATGCGTGGCCACGGGCACATATAGGTGCACACCTGCTCTCGCATGAGACCGCCGAGCACATAGGTCGTCGCAGTAAGGATGGCGACGGTGGTGTAGGCGGCTGCAGGAGCGCGGCCGGTGAACAGCGAAACAAGCAGGCTCGGCGCGTCGGCAAAATAAAAGATCCACGCTCCGCCCGTGACGACGCCGATCAGCAACCAGATCGAGTGTTTGACGACACGCTTCCTCAGCTTGGCAAAGCTCATGGGACCAGCGTCAAGCTTCATTCGCGCGTTTCGATCGCCTTCGATCGCACGTTCGACGACGAGAAAAAGATCAACCCAGACGGTTTGCGGACAAGCGTAGCCGCACCATGCGCGGCCAACCGCGGAAGTGACGAGAAACAGGCCAAACCCCGCCATGACGAGGAGACCCGCTACATAATAAAATTCCTGAGGCCAGATTTCGATGAAGAAAAAGAAGAAGCGCCGTGAGGAAAGGTCGATGAGGATTGCCTGGTCAGGCGCGTAAGGACCGCGATCCCAGCGAATCCATGGCGCGAGATAGTAGATGCCGAGCGCAATCAGCATGACGATCCACTTGAACCGACGGAATCGTCCCTCTGCACGCTTGGGAAAAACCTTCTTCCGAGGTGCGTAGAGAGGCTGCCGGTTGCGACGGGCATTGACCGGCTCGACATTGAGCCGCTCGATGTTATCGGGATCTGGTGCAGTGTGGAGGTTCATGGGACCTATCCGATTTCACCCGCCCTTGTCCCATCTGCCGCGCATCCGTTCCTTGATGCAGATCAAGAGGCAAGGCCTTCCTGCGAAAGGAAAAGGCCACGCCCTGGAGAGAGGGCGTGGCCTGGAGGAGCTGCGGGGGAACAACCACCGCTGGGACGTCCTCGACAAGTCTACAGCTAGCGGCTTGTCTGCTCGTGGTCTTTGAGGCAGGTCAAACTGACGATCGAACTGCCGATCTTTGCCGGGTCGTCCTGATCGGAAGGGGGCGGCGTGGTGGCCTTGGCGCGCGCCGACACACGCGATCGTATGATGGCGCGCTGCGTGCCATAGAGATCGAGGATCGGGTTGTGGCCGTGAGCTGCCATGGCTTTTCTCCTCACGTCCCGCCGCCAAGCGAATGCACGAAAATGGTAAGTTCCTTGACCGTCGTATCGCCGAGACGCCCTGCCCAGGCAGGCATGACGCCATGCTTGGGAGCGGCCACCTGGCGGATGATCGCATCCTCGCCGCGTGCCTTCAGCCAGATCGCATCGGCGAGATCCGGCGCGCCCATTTCGGCTTTTCCTTTGGCGTCGTCGCCGTGACATGCGGCACAGTTATCGACGAAGACCTGTTTTCCTGCCTCTGTGAGACCGGGGTCCGACGGTGTATTGGTCAGTCCCCAGACGTAAGCCGCGACCTGCCTTGTCTGGAGGGGATCCAGAACATCGGCAAAGGGCGGCATCTCGGAAGCATGAGTGTCCGTATCCCCGTCGAAGCGAATCCCATGCGCGATCGTCGCCTGGATGGCATCCAGGTCTCCGCCCCACAGCCAATCGTCGTCGTTGAGGTTCGGAAATCCCGGGCCGCCGCTTGCTCCCGAGCCATGGCACGGCGCGCAGTTCACCTTGAACGCAGATGCGCCGCCGGCGACCGCGAATTCGCGAAGGGCAGAATCGGAATCGATCTCGTGCAGCGTCTTGGCGGCGATCAGATCATGAAGCGTCGTCTGCGATGCCTTGGCCTGATCCAGGTTCTGCTGCAGCTCGGCGCGGCTGGAAAAGCCCAGCATGCCCTTCGTGGCGTCGGTAATCATCGGGATCGCGGGATATGCGATCGCATAGCCCAAAGCCCAGACAATGGTGGCGTAGAAGGTCCACACCCACCAGCGGGGCATCGGATTGTTGAGTTCGCGGATGCCGTCCCATTCATGTCCGGTCGTTTCGACGCCGCTAAATTCATCGATATGTTTTGCCTACATCTCAATCATCCTTCAAGGGAATATCGGCGGCCTCTTTCGCCGTTTGCTTGCTGCCTGGGCGAAGGGTGAACACAACCGCGCCGACGAAGAATGCCGCCATTGCCAGGAGGCCCCAGCTGTCGGCGAAGTGTCTCATTGCAGTGTAGGTTTCCATGGATCACCTCATCGGTAGCCGGTCGCGTCGTCGTAGGTCGAGAAATCGACCAACGTTCCGAGCATCTGCAGGTAGGACACCAGGGCATCCATTTCGGTCAGCGCAGCAGGATCGCCGTCGAAATCGCCGGTCTTCGCCTTCGGATAGCGGGCAAGCAGGGCCGTCGTATCTGCGTTCGGATCGGCTTGGGCCTTCATGTCGGCCTCCGCGTTCGCCAGCATGTCGTCGTTATAAGGCACGCCCACGTCCTCGTTGGCCTTCAGGTCCATTCCCACGTCCTTGACCGTCACCCTCTGCTCTTTGAGGAAGGCGTAACGCGGCATGATCGACTCCGGCACCACTGCCCGTGGATCCGCGAGATGCTGGACATGCCATTCGTTGGAGTAGCGGGCGCCGACACGGGCCAGATCCGGCCCGGTTCGCTTGGATCCCCACTGGAAAGGATGATCGTACATGGACTCGGCGGCGAGCGAGTAATGGCCGTAGCGTTCGACCTCGTCGCGGAACGGCCTGATCATCTGGCTGTGGCAGAGGTAGCAGCCTTCGCGGATGTAGATGTTCCGGCCGGCCAGCTCGAGCGGCGTATACGGCCGCATGCCTTCCACCTTTTCAATCGTGTTCTGCAGGTAGAACAGCGGTGCGATTTCGACGATGCCGCCGATGCTCACGACGAGCAGCGAGCCGACGAGAAGAAGCGTCGCGTTCTTCTCGAGGATCTGATGTTTATCTAGTATCGATGCCATGTCTCACCTCATTCGGCAGGCTGTGGTTGGGGCACGAAAGTGGTTGGGATTGCAGCTTCGTCGCGCAGGTGGCCGCGGATCGTCATGAACACGTTCCAGGCCATGACGAGACCACCCGCCAGGTAAAGCGTTCCGCCGACCGCGCGCAGCACGTAGTAGGGGAACATCGCCGCGACCGTCTCCGCGAAGGAATAGACGAGGAAGCCCTGGGAATTGTACTCGCGCCACATGAGCCCCTGCTGGATGCCGGCAACCCAAAGCACGGCGGCGTAGACGACGATCCCGAGGGTTGCGAGCCAGAAGTGCCAGTTGACCATCCGCAGGCTGTAGAGACGCTCGCGTCCCCATAGCTTCGGCGTCAGGTAGTAGATCGCCCCGAAGGTGATCATTCCCACCCAGCCGAGAGCGCCGGAATGCACGTGACCGATCGTCCATTCGGTATAGTGGCTGAGCGAATTGACGGTTTTCACCGACATCATCGGGCCTTCGAAGGTCGACATCCCGTAAAAGGCGATCGCGACGATCATCATACGGATGATCGGATCGGTGCGGATCTTGTCCCAGGCGCCTGAAAGGGTCATGAGACCGTTGATCATTCCGCCCCAGGAGGGCATCCAGAGCATTATCGAGAAAACCATGCCGAGCGTCTGGGCCCAATCGGGCAATGCCGTGTAGTGCAGATGATGCGGGCCGGCCCAGATGTACATGAAGATCAGCGCCCAGAAGTGGATGATCGAGAGCCGGTATGAATAAACCGGTCGGTTGGCCTGCTTCGGCACGAAGTAGTACATCATGCCCAGGAAGCCGGCGGTGAGGAAAAAGCCGACGGCGTTGTGGCCGTACCACCATTGGGTCAGCGCGTCCTGGACGCCCGAGAAGACAGAATAGCTCTTGGAGCCAAGGAACGAGGCCGGAACCGCAAGGTTGTTGACCACGTGCAGCATGGCGATGGTGACGATGAAGCCGAGATAGAACCAGTTTGCCACGTAGATGTGCGGCTCTTTGCGCTTCAGGATCGTTCCAAGATACACGGCGAGATAGGCGACCCAGACGATGGTCAGCCAGAGGTCGACATACCACTCAGGTTCGGCATATTCACGGGCCTGGGTGATTCCGAGAACATATCCGGTCGCAGCCATCACGATGAAAAGCTGGTAGCCCCAGAATACGAACCAGGCCAGGCTGCCGCCGAAAAGACGTGCGCGACAGGTGCGTTGCACCACGTAGAACGACGTCATGATCAGCGCGTTGCCGCCAAAGGCGAAGATGACCGCCGATGTGTGAACGGGCCGCAGCCTTCCGAAATTGAGATAAGGGGCGATGTTGAGGTCGGGAAAGGCCAGCTGCAGCGCAATGACCACGCCAACCAGGAAGCCGACCACGCCCCAGAATACCGTGGCGATCAGGCCATACCGGATCACCTCGTCGAAATAGCCTGATATATCGACTTTCCGCCGTTGGCCTGCCGGCGAAAAATCAACGTTCCTGACCAGCAGAGCAGCCCCCACGGCGAGGCAGAAGCAAAGTATGCCCATATGGACCGCAAAGAGATGATCATGTGCGAATGCGGCTCCTAGCAGCGCTAGAAACGCCGCGACCGCGATCACCATCGTTTCCGTTGTGTAATTCATGATGTCGTCCCCAGTGCGCCGACGACCGCGTCGTGGCCGGCTTTCTCGCCAGGACTGTCACGAAGCCGCGAATTGCTCCTTGATCTACATCAACGAGAGGACAGCAAGACGGGGCGAACCGCCGCGGTTACAAACTGTTACAAACTTTCACCGGTTAGCACTGTCCGATCATTCCGCTGTGACGCAGAGGCGTTCCAATGCGCCGACTGACAACGAGGAACACGACGATGCTGATGCAGAAAAACCAAGTGTTCGAACATGCCGAAATGACGAACGAGGCAATCCACGCCGGTCAATCTCTGTCAGCGCTCTTCCTCACCTCGGCGACGGAACTCGTTCCCGCCGGGAGAGCCATCTGCTGGGAAGGCGACGAGGCGAAACATCTTTTCCAGCTCGTAGAGGGGGTTGTTCGCCTCTATCGCATCGTCGGTGACGGTCGCCGTGTGATCACCGCGTTTCAATTCGCCGGCGACCTCATCGGCGCATCGCTGCAAAAGGATTTCCTTTTCACGGCGGAGGCGGTTACCGAATGCAAGATTCGCCGCGTATCCCGAAAGAGCTTCGACGACGACGTCGCCCGGTCGGATGCTCTTCACACCGCATACATCTTCCTGCTCTGCCGTGAGACGGCTGCCGCACATGAACAGATGGTGCTGCTCTCGAAGAAGAACGCCGAGGAGCGCCTGTGCAGTTTCATCGCTAAGCTTGCATCTCGCCGCAATCTTCAGGCGCGGCAAAGCGTGTTGCGCGTCCCTATGAGTCGGCAGGACATTGCAGACCATCTCGGTCTGACCATTGAAACCGTGTCGCGCACTCTCACGAAGCTTGCATCCCGAAACGTCGTCATTCCCGAGGGCAGACATGATTTGCGAATCGTCAATCTCGCCTGCCTTACGCGGTTGTCCGGCGACGCTGATGATTTTTCGGAGGAATCCTGTCATAGGGTCAGCTTGCATTGATGCAACAAAGCCGCAGGATCGACGTTCATGCCCCACCGCCTCGTATCGCCGAGAACCGTGTCGTCCCAGGAGCTGGATGCGATGGTGCACGTGCTGGACGGAGCTGACATCCTGATCCATCGGTTTGACGGAACCATCACGCATTGGTCCATCGGCTGCGAGAACATGTATGGTTGGGCAAGAGAAGAAGCCGTCGGGGAGAAAGTGCACGAACTGCTGGCGACACAGTTCCCCGAACCAGTGGAAAATATCCGCGAACAGTTGAAATCGCGCGGCTTCTGGCAGGGTGAAACCACTCATCGTCACAAGGGCGGGCATGACATTCATGTCGCGTCTCGCTGCGTGCTGGTCAATCTGCCGGATGGGGACCTTGCCGTCATAGAGACAAACAGCGACGTCAGCGCATTGAAACGCTCTCAAGAGGTGGTCAAATCCCGCGAAGCGCATCTGAGTTCGATCCTCGACACCGTGCCGGACGCCATGGTGGTGATCGATGACAAGGGAGTGGTGCTTTCGTTCAGCAAGGCTGCCGAAAAGCTGTTTGGAATGTCTTCAGACCAGATTTGCGGCCGCAACGTCAGCAACCTGATGCCGAATCCCTACCGCGATGCTCACGACGGCTACATCGATCACTATCTCGATACGGGTGAGAAACGCATCATCGGCTACGGGCGCGTCGTCACCGGGAAACGGGCTGACGGGTCCCAGTTTCCGATGGAACTCCACGTCGGCGAGGCGACGGCGAACGGAGAGCGTATATTCACCGGTTTTATCCGCGATCTCACCAGCCGTTACAAAATCGAGGAAGATCTTCGTCAGTCGCAGAAGATGGAAGCTGTCGGGCAGTTGACCGGAGGCATCGCGCACGACTTCAACAACCTCCTCACCGTCATTAGCGGCAACCTCGAAATGATCGAGGATAAGCTGCCGCCCGGCAGCCTTCGTGAAATTCTGGGAGAGGCTCAGGCCGCGGCGGCGGACGGAGCGGTGCTCACGGCTCAACTGCTGGCTTTCGGCCGACGGCAGCCGCTGAATCCAAAGCACGCAGATCTTGGTCAGCTTGTGAGCGGCTTTTCGGATCTGCTCCGGCGAACGCTCGGCGAAGATATCAGGTTGTCGACCGTCATCGACGGATCGGGCCTGAATGTCCTTGTGGATAGCTCGCAGCTCCAGAACGCCATTCTGAACATCGCTTTGAACGCAAGGGACGCCATGCCCAAGGGCGGCAGTCTCACGACGACGATCTCGCGGGTCCATCTCGATGCCGACTATGCGAAAATGTATCCGGAGCTGCGCAGCGGCAACTTCGTGCTCGTCACGATGACGGATACCGGTTCCGGTATGACCGAGGAGGTCAAGAAGCACGCGATAGAACCATTTTTTACGACGAAGGAAGTTGGCTCGGGCACAGGTCTCGGGCTCAGCATGGTCTATGGTTTCGTGAAGCAATCGGGCGGGCATCTCCAGCTTTACAGCGAGGTGGGGCGCGGCACGACAGTCCGGATATATCTCCCCGCCATCAATGGCGCGAAGCCTCAAGAGCCGGCACCGGACCATGGCTCCGGTGACAACCAACTGCCGCAGGGGGACGAAGTGGTGCTGGTCGTCGAAGATGACGCGCGTGTCCGCCGCGTGGCCGTCGCCAGGCTTGCGTCGATGGGCTATACGGTGCGTGAAGCCGAAAACGGTCACCGCGCGCTCGGTCTCCTGAAGGAAAATACTGACGTCGCGCTCCTCTTTACCGACATCGTGATGCCGGGCGGGATGACGGGTGACGAACTCGCAAAAGAGGTGCGCATTTTGCGGCCGGACATTGCCGTGCTCTTTACGTCGGGATATTCCGAACCGGGTCTCGCAGGCAATGATACGGTTCCGGGCGCGCAATGGCTGCGTAAACCCTATACCGCAAAGGAGCTGGCGTTGCGGGTCCGCGAACTTCTCGACGCGAAGTGACATCCAGGGTGACCATTCTGATTTTGCATCTTGGCCCGCGCGAACGCGCGGAGTGCGCGCTTTCTCCCACATTTGACCAGCGTCAAAGAACCGGGGTCCGGCATGTCTTAAAAGATGTTCGCGAGTGTAAATCAGACCTCGCAGAACAGGAGATATCCAAATGCGTTTGAAATTCGGTCTGATCGTTGCAACGGCAGCCTTGATCGCTTCGGCTGCACCGTTGATGGCTGCCGACCACCAGGTTCAGATGCTGAACAACGGCACCGACGGTGCGATGGTGTTCGAGCCCGGCTTTCTGAAGATTGCCCCCGGCGACACCGTAACGTTCATTCCCACGGACAAGAGCCACAATGTCGAGACGTTCAAAGGGCTCATCCCCGACGGCGTTTCCGAGTTCAAATCCAAGCCGAGCGAGCAGTATCAGGTGAAGTTCGACGTTTCGGGCGCTTATGTGTTGAAGTGCACGCCACACGTGGGCATGGGCATGATTGCATTGATCCAGGTCGGCGATAACCCGGCTAATCTTGACGCGATCAGGATCGCCAAGGTGCCGAACATGGTGCGCAAGAGGCTGGATGCCGACCTCGGGCAGATCACCCAGGCTCAGATCACCCAGTGACTGAACGACAGGTGCGGACGGCGCCGCTTGCGCGCCGTGCCGCACGACGAGAACCATCATCGTCAAGCCCGAGGCAATTGCTTCGTGATTGTCTTTGGCAGCGCGCTGCTCAGGCCGTTTCCGTCTGAGCAGTCACGTTGGGCGAACGCGACGCCGGTTCATCCTCCATTGCCCGTTGAAGCAGCCTGATGATCTCCCGTTCCGACTTGATATGCCTGCGCAGCGAACAGAAGAACGAACGCAACTGATATCCTACAGCTTCCCAGGAGAGCCGGCAGCGTCCCTCGCTCAGGGTTTCCAGCGTGAAGACGACGTGCTGCGCCGCATCATGATCGAATAGACGACCGGCGTACCGGCGTTCCCTTGCATCGGCCAGCTCCTCGACCGTCATGATCAGCCCGAGTGCGGGCGAGATCGAGCGCTCTTCGAGTTGGTGTGTCGTCAGCAACAGCGGGATCAGACCGCGTGAAATACGGCCGCAGAGGCTTTCATCGATATGGCAAGGCAGAAAGTCGGCGATTGCCTGTAGCACGTCGCACCACGACACAAGCTGATCATAGCAGCTTTCGAGTTCTTCGAAGCTGTTCAGGATTGGGTTGTTCATCCTTTTACCTCTGCAGGGACAAGCCGGCGGGCGATCGCCATGGCGGCGGGAACCACGCCCATTCGTTGCAGGACACCGGTCTGGCAGGGGTGATTGCAAATAGGACGATCAGGGATGTTGCTCTCGATAGCCCGGTCTGCGCACCAGTCATCACGGTCTCCTTTCACCCGAACCTAGGCTGTCTGATCGATGGGCTCTTTGCGCTCGATCAAAGAGATAGCGGGATACATCTCGCGACGGCATTCCTGTCCTGAAGGCGGACCGCCGAACAAGGTTGGTTTCTCGATCAAGCGGCCTTGCTGTGCGTGCGCCCGTGCGAACCGAAATACGCGTCGAATGCCGCAGCAACGGCGCGGACCATGAACCGTGCGTCCTGAGACACGACAATCCGATCTCCGGAAATCGTCGCGACGCCATCGGCGACCAGGTCGTTGAGCCGCTCGTTTCGCTCAATGAGGAATTCGATGTCAAAACCCGACTCCTTGCTCAATCGTCCGAGATCGACTTCGAAATCACACATAAGCCGCTCGATTATTTTGGCCCGAAGCTTGTCCTCTTCGGTCAGAAGATATCCCCTGGCTGTCGGCAGGATGCCGGAAGCAACCCGCTCCTGATACAGTCCCAATGGCACATGGTTCTGGATATAACCGGTCGGCAATCGCCCGATCGCCGAAGCACCGAGGCCGATCAGCGTCTTGCAATCATCTGTGGTATAGCCTTGGAAATTCCTTCTCATCGTGCCGTTACGCGCAGCGACCGCGAGTTGATCGTCCGGCAGCGCAAAATGATCGAGCCCGATGCGCGCATATCCGGCCTTTACAAGCTCTTCCGCGATGGCTTCGGCCTGCTCGTTTCGCTGTTTTGCATCCGGAAGCGACGCTTCATCTATGAGGCGCTGGTGCTTCTTGAAGGCCGGAATGTGCGCATAACCGAAAACGGCGAAACGCTCGGGACGCAGCTGCGCGGCCAGTCTGACGGTTTCGATGCAGGATTGCACGGTCTGTTTCGGAAGGCCGTATATCAAATCGAAGTTGATACTGGAGATGCCCACGGAGCGTAGCCCGCTGACCGCAATCTCCGTCCGCTCGAAAGATTGCATTCGGTTGATCGTGGCTTGCACGATCGGGTCAAAGCTCTGAACGCCGAGGCTTGCGCGATCAACACCGCTTTCGCCCAGCGCTTCGATCATCGGAACGGCCAATGTGCGTGGATCGATTTCAACCGCAATGCTCGCATCTGCCTCAAACCTGAAGGCGCTCCGCAGCTTTGCCATCACTGCAGCAAATTCCTGCGGCCTCATGATCGTCGGGGTGCCGCCGCCGAAATGAATGTTCTTTACGGGGACTTCGTTACCGGCAGCAAAGGATACAAGCTCGATCTCCTGGCTCATGACATCCAGGTATTCGCGAACCGGGCCATCCTGTCGGGTGATGCTCGTGTGACAACCGCAGTACCAGCACATTGAGCGGCAGAATGGGACGTGGAAATAGACGGAGACGGGTCCGGCTTCTTCAATATTTGCGAGACCCCCCGCATATTCATCCGGTCCCACAGCGGCTGAAAAGGCTGGCGCCGTTGGATAGCTCGTGTAGCGCGGGAACCGCGCGTCGCCATACTTGGCGACCAGACAGTCGGACATTGTCGCATCCTTTGACAAAAACAGGATGGTTTATGAGGTCGAACTGCGCGAGCTTCCTTGTTCTAAATCAATGTTGGCGTCCACTCGCACGGCAACTGATGTCGAGTTGACCGAGGTCAAAGTGTCTCTGCGCCGATGTCGTAGCTTGGAGAGAATTTGGGAGCACCAATGGCCGGCAGCCGTTCATGCAACGCAGGTTTCCGCTTAGGAGATGAAAGTGCCGCACGATGTCGTCACCGCAAGCCTGAATGCGCGAGACAAGTCGGGGCGCATAGATGTGCGTTTCGGCGCAGGCATGAAAACGGTCGGTGTCTCCAGGCGCGCACTGCTATCCATAGCCTCGCCACCTCGCGCAACCGAAGTCCGCTTGCTTCAGCACATCGACGCGTTCTGTGAAATCGTGGCGAGCGGCCTTGGTTCAAAGAGGTCCGGCGGCGACGTGGTCCTGGTCACGGCGAACGACGTCCGCAGATGGCGCCGCGCGTGGCAATCGTCCGAAGTGGCGGCGGGGATATAAACCGCACCGCCCGATGCCGCGTCATTGAAGCGCGTCGCGATCTTTCAGATTCGCTCTTCGCGCTTTAAGTCTTTGTTTTTCTGCATGTCGTTGTCGCAAAACCGCTGCACACTTTTGCGCGACATGCTTTAGGCGTTCTGGCTTTCATCAATTCGGGATTATTGGCGCTGCCTTCCGGCGTAACCGATCAAGCCGCGTTCGTCGTCATCATATTCATCATCGTCGCCGGAGAGCTGCACGAGTGTCGCGTATTTCATGATGCGCACGCAATGGCGGCCGGCCGCCATCAGGACCCCCTTGTTGGTCAGCTTCGTCATCGTCCGCGACACGGTTTCGATTGTCAGGCCGAGATAGTCGGCCATGTCGAGCCGCGTCATCGGCAGCTCGACGATGGCATTGGACCGGCAATGGCCCGGGTCACGGCGAAGCTGCTTCAACAGGAAACTGCAGAGCCGCTCCTCGGCATCCTTGCAGGACAGGAGCACCATCTGATCCTGGGCGGCGGCCATCTCGTCGCGAAGCCGGGCGAAGACCTCCGGCCGCAGCTCCGGCGAGTTGCTGACTTCGGCCTCGAAAGCCTTGCGTGAGAAACGGCGAACCTTGGTATCGGTGACTGCCTCGGCGCTGTAGAGATAGTGGTTCTTCAACGATACGCCGACGATGTCGCCGGCATGGAGGAAACCGGTGATGACCCGGCGGCCATCGGAGATGATCCTGAAGATGCGCAGGTTCCCCTCAACCACTTCAAAGAGGTGTTTGGCGACGTCGCTCTCGAAGAACAGTGACTGGCCGGCGGCCAGATGTTCGACTGGCTGGTCTCTGAAAAGCGCCTGCAAGCAGTTCGGCTCGGAGCCGAGAAGCGCCGCGTTGGCGATCTCCAGAGCGGGGTGAAAATGGGTTGCCTGCAGCATGATCGTCCCTCTGTGCTGTCGATGAGGACAATTGACCGGCTTCTGGTGACACACCGATGCCGCGCGTGTTAAAGACGGTGCAATTCAGTAACAGTCTGTAACAAGCGCGGCTTGACGGATGGGCGATGGCAACACTTCAGCATGACGCGCATCTTCTCGTCGTAGACGACGATCCGCGCATTCGTCAGATGCTGACGCGCTATTTCGAGGACGAAGGTTACGCTGTCTCGTCCGCCTCCGACGGGATCGAGATGCGGGTACGCATGCGCCAGCAGAATTTCGATGCCATCCTGCTCGATCTTGTCCTTCCCGGCGGCACGGACGGCCTTGATCTTGCCCGCGAAATTCGCGCCCAATCCGATGTTCCGATCATGATGCTGACGGGCCGCGACGACGTCGTCGACCGGATCGTCGGTTTGGAGATCGGCGCCGACGATTACATCGCCAAACCGTTCCACCTCAGAGAAGTCCATGCACGGCTGAAGTCGATCCTGCGTCGTCGGCAATCTTCGGCACGCAATGCCGACCCGGTCAGCGAGGAAATCATCGGTTTCGAGGATTGGAAGCTCAATCTCAGCCGCCGCCAGCTTCTCGATCCCGAAGGTGCGGAGATCGAATTGACGACCGGTGAATTCGACATGCTGGCGACCTTCGTGCGGCATGCCGGCCGGGTGCTAACCCGTGACGTGCTGATGGATCTGACCCGGGGCCGAAATCTCGAAGCCTTCGACCGGACCATCGATGCCCAGATCGTCCGGCTGCGCCGCAAGATCGAGACCGATCCGAAGAGGCCGCAATTCATCAAGGCCGTGCGCGGCGTCGGCTACGTCTTCACCGCCAGGCTGGATTGACGGTTTCAGGAAATGGTGACGCCTAAGGTCACTTCCTTCGTCAGTCCGCCGATGACCTCGTGAAGCAGTTTCATCGCTACCATGTTCTGGCGCTCGGGACAGGGATCGCGATCTCCTTGGCGCCACTGCCCTCTGACCCGTCGCACCAGGCGAGATCGGGCCGGCGTGCGCACAGGCCTTATCGGCGTCAAGATTTGGACGCCGTCGACTCGAACGCCTTTGAGGGCCGCTTGCGATGAATCAATGCGCCGCCAGTCGCCGTCTTCATCATCCCCCCGAACAAACATCGTGAAAGGATGATGATCATGACGAACAAGCTGATGAAGGCGGCCGTGGTGCGCGAATTCGGCAAACCGCTCGCAATCGAATGCGTGCCTGTGCCTGTGCCCGGCCCGGGCGAAATCCTGGTGAAGGTCGTCGCATGCGGCGTCTGTCATACCGATCTGCACGCAGCCGAAGGCGACTGGCCTGTCAAGCCGACGCCGCCCTTCATTCCGGGCCATGAGGCGGCCGGCATCGTTGCCGCCCTCGGTCCCGGCGTCACCGAATTCAAGGAAGGCGATGCCGTCGGCGTCGCCTGGCTGCACGATGCCTGCCTTCGCTGCGAATATTGCGAAACCGGCTGGGAAACGCTTTGCGAACACCAGCACAATACCGGCTACAGCTGCAACGGCGGCTTTGCCGAATATGTCATCGCCTCCGCCGCCTTCGCTGCCCGCCTTCCCCAAAACGTCAACTTCGCCGAGATCGCGCCGATCCTCTGCGCCGGCGTCACGACGTACAAGGGCTTGAAGGAAACCGAGGCGCGGCCCGGTGAGTGGGTGGCGATATCAGGTGTCGGCGGCCTCGGTCACGTCGCGATCCAATATGCCAAGGCGATGGGCCTCAAGGTAATCGCCCTCGATGTCGCTGCCGCCAAGCTCGACCTCGCCCGCCAGGTCGGCGCCGATCTCGCATTCAATGCGCTGTCCGAAGACACAATCGAGAAAGTGTTGAAGGTGACGAGCGGCGGCGCGCATGGCGTGCTTGTCACCGCCGTCTCTCCACCTGCTCTCTCGCAGGCACTCAGCATGGTGCGCCGCAAAGGCACCGTCAGCCTTGTCGGTCTGCCGCCGGGCAATTTCCCGATGCCGATCTTCGACGTGGTGCTGAAACGCATCACCGTGCGTGGTTCGATCGTCGGAACGCGCCGTGACCTCGATGAAGCGCTCGCATTTGCCACCGAGGGCCGCGTCCGGGCCGAGATTGCCAAGGCGCCGCTCGATGATGTCAACGATATCTTTGCCGGTCTGAAGGCGGGAACGATCGAGGGGCGCATGGTGCTCGACATCGCCAGGCAGGCGAGCGCATTCGCGACGCAGGGACAGTCCGCTGCCTAACGCATGTCGGGCAAAAGTGTGCAGCGGTTTTGCGACAACGACATGCGTAAAAACAAAGACCTAAAGCGCAAGGAGCGAATCTGAAAGATTGCGACGCGCTTTAGCTGGCCGCTGCACAGCATCCCTGCCGCTCCGAAGCGGCGGGACGCCGATATTTCCGACAGGAGCAGAACGGCTGTACCGTAACATGCGTTGATCATTGATCTCATACGGACGGCGGAGCGTTACCATGGCGGCGCGCCGGCTGATGCGCAAAATGCCCTGTGCCGCCGCCCGCGTCCATGTCTGTTTGTCTCTTCAATTTTGACGTTGATCAAAGCATCCCGCTTTCATCGACGCTATCTTCTTCCCACCGGTTCAAAGCGCGGCCGCCCTCCGAAGCGATCGATATCCAGCCAATGGTTCGTCGGCTAATGCTGACCCATTCGAAAGCTTCGGAGCGCCACCGACGGGATCCCAAACTTGCCTTCATCAGGAGTTGAAAATGCTCGTTCAAGCCATCATGACCTCGCCACCGATTACTGTACCGGCATCCTGTTCCGTTGCCGAAGCCGCGAAGCGAATGCTCGATAACAAGATCAGCGGCCTGCCGGTCGTTGATGCCAACGGAGCACTCGTCGGCATCGTCAGCGAAGGCGATTTCCTGCGCCGTAGCGAACTGAACACAGAGCGCAAGCGTTCCTGGCTGCTCGAATGGCTGACCAGCTCCGGCAAGATCGCCGACGAATATGTCCGCGCCCATGGACGGCGGGTCGAGGAGGTGATGACCGTGCCGGTCAGCGCGATCGCGCCAACCGCCTCCATCGCCGACGCCGTCAGCCTGATGGAGCGCCAGGACGTCAAGCGCCTGCCCGTCGTCGCCGACGGCAGGCTCGTCGGCATCGTTGCCCGCTCCGACCTGCTGCGCGCACTCTCGCAGGCCCTGCCGGCCGCCGCCGTTTCCGCAGGCGATGCACAGATCCAGGCAGCGATCGACGCCGAGCTTGCCAGGCAGAGCTGGAGCCGCAACGGCTTCATCCATTGCCGGGTCGCGAACGGCGTTGCCGAGCTGAGTGGCACCATCTTCGACGAACGCGAACGTCTCGCTGCGAAAGTCGCGGGCGTGACGTCGATCAAGGACCAGCTCGTCTGGGTCGATCCCTATTACGGCGTCGCAATCCCGCCGCCGGAGACCGAGGCCAGACTGGGCTGAACTCGAGGGAAAACCATGGAACACCCGGCTCTCAACGATCGCATGGCGCAACTGCTGGCCACGTCGATGCTCGCAATGTCGGCAGCGTCCGCACTTCTCTTTCCCGACATGGAAAAACTCGTCACCTCATCGGAAGGGTGAGGGGTCAGGACGTCAAATGCCGAAAAACCTGTTCGGTTTCGTACTCCTCATGGGTCGCCATCATCAGATCGCGATCGCCGCCCTTTCGATCCTCCTCTTCCTCGCCGGCACCGCGCCGCTTGAGGTGCAAAGGCGCATCATCAACGCGGCCACAGGGGGCGCTTCCTATCAGGCCATCCTGATTCTTGTTTTCGCTTATCTCGGCCTCGCCCTTCTGGAAGGTCTGACCAAGCTGGCGCTGAACCTCTATCGCGGATGGATCGGCGAGGTCGCGATCCGCTGGCTTCGCATGGGCGTGCTCGCCGCATCCGAGTGCTCTCACGAATCTCCCGTCGATGCACTTGCCGAAGGTGTTCAGCTCTCGATCGTCCTGGCCGAGGCAGAACCCGTCGGCGGCTTCGTTGGCACCAGCGTTTCGGAGCCGCTGTTGCAGGCCGGCATCCTGATTGCGGTCGGCGGTTACATGATCTACCTGCAGCCGCTGATGGCGCTTGCCGTCGCCCTCGTCTTTTTGCCGCAGATCGGCTTCGTGCCGCTGATGCAATTGGCGATCAACCGCCGGGTCGAGACCAAGATCACGGTGATGCGACACGTCAGCGAGGGGATGGTCCGGCACGTCGTCACCAGCGATGCTCTCGACGCCCAGAGCGGCCGGGTGCAGAGGCTCTTCTCGACCAATATGAGCATCTACCGGATCAAGTTCACCATGAATTTTCTGATGAATCTGATGACGCAGGTCGGCTATGTCGGCATCTTCGCGCTCGGCGGCTATTATGTCGTCACTGGCAAGACCGAGATAGGCACGGTCGTCGCCTTCATCTCCGGTCTGTCCAAGATCACTGATCCCTGGGGGGAACTTGTCGACTGGTACCGCGACCTCAAAGTCACCCAGGTCAAATACGCCATGATCCGCGATGCGAGCGATGCCGCCACCACTTTACGGGGCGAAGGCGTCTACAGGGACGAAGTGCCGGCGTTGAGGCGGTGAAGGCTTGAATTGGTGGCAGGTCGCTTGCACGAGTATCTGAAGGCTGATTGGGATAAGCATGAGATACGCAACGAGCGCTCTTCGTTTGGAATGCTTCGACCTCCGGCATTCTTCGTGTTGTACTCGGCATATTAGCAGTTCGTGGAGCAAATCTGTCCGAATGTCGCTGACAGCAGCTTGCGGATGAACGGCAACGATATAGGCGGCGCAGGTGCCTTCAGCGATGGATGGGCCGGCACGTCTGGACCATCAGATGATGATATCATTGGTAACGACAGAAGCTTTCCAGCGCCTCAGCCTCGCGCTTGCGATCGGTATCCTGGTCGGCATCGAGCGCGGCTGGCAGGATCGTGAGGCCGCGCCGGGCAAAAGAGTGGCGGGGATCCGCACCTATGGCCTGTCCAGTTTCCTGGGCGGCTTCTGCGGTTTCCTGCAGCCCGTGACAGGGCCAATTCTGCCGACGGCTATCTTTGCTTCCTTTTGCGTCACAATTCTCGTTTTCAGCCGCATGCAGGCAACACATGACAAAGACTACAGCGCAACCGGTACCATTGCGGCAATAACGGTCTTCGCGCTGGGCTTCGGCGCAGTCGTTGCCGATATGACGGCGACGGCGGCAAGCGCTGTTGCAATAACAGCCCTTCTCGCCGCGCGGGAACCGCTGCATGGATTTCTTCGTCAATTGACCTGGCTCGAGCTCAGGGCGGCCCTGATTCTGCTGACGATGACGGTCGTCATCCTCCCGATCCTGCCCAATGAGCCGGTCGATCCCTGGCAGGCGATCAACCCCTTCGAGCTTTGGATGCTGACGATCCTGGTGGGAACTGTTTCCTTTGTCGGTTATATCCTGATCAAGCTCAGCGGTGCCCGCGCTGGAATCCTGTTGACCGGGGCCAGCGGCGGCATCGTCTCGTCGACAGCCCTGACGCTTTCCTTTGCCCGCCAGTCGACACAGATGCCTGCCCTCTCACCACTGCTTTCAGCGGGAGCGATGCTGGCGGGTGCCGTTTCCCTCGCCCGAGTGCTTTTGATTTGCGGCGTCATTGCACCGGCTGTTTTCAGAGAGCTGGCTCCATCGCTCGCGCCCGCTGCTGTGATCTTCGCCATGGGAGGCGGCCTCGCCGCATCGTTGCGGCGCACGGATGACAGCACTGATTTCTTGCCGCGAAACCCACTTGAGGTGATGGTCGTGCTGCGTTTCGCGCTTGTTCTCGCCGTCGTGACGGTCCTGACACGCATGACCCTGATCGTCTTCGGAACTCAGTCGCTGGTCGCCCTTGCGTTCATCACGGGACTGGGCGATCTCGATGCGATAACACTTGCCGTGGCTAAACTGTCATCCATCCAGGTGCCGGCGGATGCGGCCGCTCGCGCCATAGCGGTCGCCGCATTCGCCAATCTGCTTGCGAAAGCTGTTCTTGCAGCAAGCATGGGGAGCATCGCCTATGCGGTTCGTTTCGCGATCGCCGGCAGTGTCGCGACTTTTGCCGGAATTGCCGGCTTGGTGCTGGCGTGAGCGCTTGTTCGCATAATCGACCATTGCCGATGCCGTTCGCCTTCTTGCCGAGCACGCCTTCTTTTCGATGCGTGTCGCATGTGTGGCAGCGAGAATTGCATTGTCTTGAGGCCATTCCAGATCTCAGCGCCCCTCCGTCCTCGCCAGCTCCAGATAGAATGTGTGACCATGCTTTGTCAGAGTATTGCGAAGCGATCCCTTGTGCAGCTCGGCAATCCGTTCGACGATCTTGAGGCCTATTCCGAGGCCGTCAGACCGATAAACCGGATCGGCAGGCGCTTGCTGTACCGACGCGACCCTGTCTTCGACCTCAACACACTTCGTGCCGACCCTTACAACAATGTTTGTGCCATTTGGCGTGTGGTGCACCGCATTCTCTATCAGATTGCGCAACGCATCCTTCAATAAGGCCGGAACAGCCTTCACAAACACGTCGTGCGCTTGAATCGAAAGCTCAAGCGAGTGCTCGTTCTCGTAAACCCACGGCGCTAGCTGCGTAACGACCTCCGAGCACAACATGGCAAGATCAATCTCCTCGAACATTCCGTGATCGAACGAGTCCAGGCGAGCAAGTGCGGTAAGCTGACTGACGAAGTCTACGAGGTCGTCAAGGTCGGCTTCGGCTTTACGCGCCCTGGGATGATCGATGCGGCCGAGTTCGAGCTTGATCGCGGCAAGCGGGGTACGAACCTCGTGCGCGATACCCGACGTCAGTACCCTTTGGGATTTCATGAGTTCGCCGACGCGCTCAAAGGCGCGATTGACGGCTACGGCGAGATGAGCGACCTCACGCGGCATCTCCTGAAACGGCAGGTGGGACATGGAGTCCAGGGGATCAATCAGGTCTGCTGCATTGGCCGCCGCTTGTACGGGTTTCAGGGCGCGTCGCACGGACAGCAATGTCGCACCGAGAACAAGCACCAGAAGAATGCTCATCGGCACGATCATGTGCTCGAGAATCTCGTTCCAGAAGACTTCTGATATGACATTCTGTGGATCGCCCATCGTCGCTACGTCAACGACAATGCGCTGGTGGCCGACAAAAAACGCCCGCCCTCCGACCAATGTGAGCGGCTTCCCCGGAATGAGCGTTCGCAGCCAGAAGTCGGGTGGATTGACGTCCTTTGGAAGGAAACGGCTCTCACACGCATCGTCGCAGGATTCGAAGATCACTTTCCCGGACGCATCTCGAATCCGTGCGATATAGCCTGTCTTGGCATTCGAATAGCGCTGCTCTATTTCTTCCGGGAGCCGATAAGTGACGCCACCACTGGCATCGCCAACGCCGGAAGCAAGTCTCCCGGTCTCCTGCTCGACAAACAAGCGCGAGAGCTCGCCCACATTCCAATAATAGTCAGAGAAAATGACGGCGAGCTGCACGAGCATTGCAAGCATTGCGAAAAACGCAATTCGCCGCGTCAGAATTGTCGCCAGTGTAGGATTTGCCCGGATCAACCGCGGACCTCGCGCAACATGTAGCCGACGCCCCGTACGGTTTCGATGGCAGCTTCGATCGGATGCCCCTCCAGCTTTTTTCTCAGCCGAGAAACCGCGAGTTCGACGGCGTTGCTGCTGCGTTCATCGCCGAATTCAGAAAAGGCATGCTCTATTTTCTGTTTGGAAACGACGTGACCTCCATGCCGCATCAGCAATTCAAGCAACGCCTTTTCCGATGGCGCCAGAGCGATTTCCGAACCGTTGCAGGTGACCTGTCGGGATGCGACGTCAAAGTCGACCGCCGCGAATTCCAGGATGGGCATTGCGGTGACGGGTGCCCGGCGCATCAGGGCGCGAATCCTCGCGATGAGTTCGCCATTGTGGAATGGCTTGGCGAGATAGTCGTCCGCTCCGGCGTCCAGTCCGGCGATACGTTCATCAATGGCTCCGCGCGCGGTGAGGACGAGGACGGGTATCTGGCTCTTCGCAAGCCGGAGCGACTTCAAGACGTTGAGACCGTCCTCGTCCGGCAAGCCAAGATCGAGAAGGAGAAGGTCATAGCTGACTGTTTCGAGGGCCAGTCGGCCTTCTTCTGCGCTGGCAAAGGCGTCAATTCGCCATCCGGCGTCCCTTGCGGCCTCGCAAAGAAGTTCGCGAAGCCGTGCGCTATCTTCGATAAGAAGAATTCTCATGCCTTCTTCCGACCCGTCACCATCGACCAGACCAGGTTTTCTTTGTGTCTCCAGCTCTCCAAGATCGCTGCGCCGGCATGGACAAAGGCGAGAACCATGATGCCGTTTGCGATGGTACCATGCAATCGCTCGAGCCACTTCTCACCCCAGAACGCATCAAGCGTCGTCATCCAGCCGGTCAATGCGGTTGCTGCAAGAAGCGCCATCAAACACAGCATCATCAGCGATGCCAAAGGATTATGTCCGATATACCGTTGCTCTGCGCCACGGAGGATATCGACCATCTGGCGCATCACCCTGGTCGGCGTTGGAAAGAAGTCACTGAACCGCGCATGTTTTGTCCCGACAAAGCCCCATACGATTCTCGTGGCAATGGCTGCGGCGACGACATAACCTGTGACCCGGTGCCAATATTTTCCTTCCTCCAAGAAAAATAGGTTGAGTGTACAGGCCGTCACGATGGTCCAGTGAAACAGCCTGACGATGGGGTCCCACACTTTTATGGTGTCGCGGGGAGCGCTGGAGGGCCGGGGGCCCTCCTTCTTTGACGAAATTGCCGTCATCGCTCAGTCGCCTTTCTGGACGATGTCACCGGAAACCGGATTGAAATAGACTTCAGCACGGTTGCCGGCCTTGTCCTTGCCGTAAATTTCGTAGCAGTTCCCGGTGATTTCGAATGTCCGCACCTTGTAGCCCATCTGGTCGATCTTCGCTTTCATGGCATCTTCGGACATCCACTTTGATTGCGGCTCTTTGGTGCAGCTGGGGCTAGCAAATGCCAGCGCCGGAGCTGCGGCTGCGGCTGCGATGGCGACGATCAGTTTCAGCTTCATGATTTGGTCCTTTGCATTTGCCCCGTGAGGCGACGACCGAATGCTTAGGGCGACAAAGCTGTCAGTTTGCTGTCCGAATTTTTAAGAGCGAACAACCAGGGGCGTCATTGTCATGGATCAATGTCTCCTCGTCCGGTTGGCCGATGATATCTTAGATATTATGTGACCCGAGAGGCTTTCCTATGGTTCAGCTCACGAAAGCCGTCGACTGGCCCGTCCCTCCGCCGGGGCCATTTACCCCGGACCACGAGGCCACAGGCATCGCTGTTGCTTTCGCAGCCGATGTGGCCGGCAACGCCGCGTATGCGGCAACAAGCGCCTCAGTCAAACAGACCGGTGCCGAACATGTCGATGCCTGAGACCGTCGCTCTGCCCGAAGCTCCAGAAACTGGAATTTCTGCGCTTATTCAACGCATCTGGCCGCTTTCGCTCGCGGCTATTGCAATCACCGGCCTCATCGCCGGCGGTCTGCTGCGATGGTGGCATGCAGGTTTACTTTTCTGGTCCACCACCGCTCTGGTCAGCGCAACGGTCATTGTCATAGTCGCGCTTTCTGTTGACGTCGCCCTCAGTTTGAGACGCGGCGACATCGGCCTGGATCTCATCGCCGCCCTGTCCATGAGTGCCGCGCTCTGGTTTGGCGAATATTTTGCCGGCGCCATCGTTGCCGTCATGTATGCAGGTGGGCAGTTCCTGGAGAGCTTTGCGCAAAGGCGCGCGGAGAGCGGTATGAGCGAACTTCTGTCGCGCGCGCCGCGCCGTGCCGTTCGTATCACCGCATCTGGCCTATCCGAGGTACCCATCGCTGCGCTTCTCCCGGGAGACAGGCTGCTCGTCCGCAAAGGCGACGTGGTCCCTGTCGATGGCAAGGTTATAGCCGGCCACACGCTCTTGAACGAATCAGCTCTCACCGGCGAATCGCTGCCGGTACGGCGGGGCAGCGGTGAGCTGATTATGAGCGGCTCTTCCAATCTCGGCGATGCTTTCGAAATGATTGCCTCCGGCTCAGCGAGCGAAAGCACATATGCCGGAATTGTCCGGATGGTGAGCCAGGCGCGAAGCTCAAAAGCGCCAATATCGCGGTTGGCTGATCGCTTCTCCCTCGCCTTCCTGGCGATGACCCTGGTGATCGCCGGCCTAGCCGCGTGGTTGTCAGGCGATCCTGCCCGGATTGTTGCGGTTCTCGTCGTCGCGACGCCTTGCCCGCTGATCCTCGCCGTCCCCGTCGCCCTTGTGGCAGGAATGTCGAAGGCTGCGCGCGCGGGTGTCCTGGTCAAAGGAGCTCATGTCCTTGAAGTCCTTGCGACGATCTCGGTCGTGGTCTTCGACAAAACAGGCACGCTGACGACTGGAGAGCCTGCTGTCGTCAGCATTGAAACGGATCGGGATGCGGACGAGCTTTTGCGTCTTGCAGCATCCGTGGATCAAGCCTCTGCCCACGTGATTGGTCAAACGATTGTCGAAGAAGCGAAGCGACGTGGCCTCAAGCTCGCCAAACCGGTCCAGCTCGCAGAAGTGCCCGGAGAAGGCATCGAGGGATATGTCGATGCGCGCAAGGTAGCCGTCGGCGGGTGGGATTTCATTGCCGAAAAGATCAAGTCCGCGACCCGCCCTGGCCCGAAGGACAAGAGCATAGTCACAGCCTATGTGGCGGTCGATGGAACCCTTGCCGGTACGATCGTCATGGCGGATCCGGTTCGCAAGGATGCCGCCCTGGTGATCGCGGATCTCCGGCGTCTGGGCGTCAAGCGGCTCAGCCTCGCGACTGGCGACAGGAGCGAAGTCGCCGGCGCTGTTGGTCTTGCTCTTCGTCTTGATCAGATCAGCGCTCAGCTTACGCCGGCCAGGAAAGTCGAAACAGTGGCGGCCGAGAGAGCCTACGGGCGCGTCATGATGATCGGTGATGGCGTCAACGATGCGCCGGCACTTGCCGCCGCCGATGTCGGTGTCGCCGTTGGCCGGCGCAATCTTGCCGCCGCCGCCGAAGCGGCAGACGTCCTGTTGGTGCGCGACGACCTGGGGCAGATCGGAACTCTGCTGCAAATCGCGCGGCGGTCCCGTGCGATCGCTCTTCAGAGCGTCGGTTGCGGCATCGGTCTTTCGGTGATCGCGATGGTTTGTGCGGGCCTGGGATACCTCACACCTGTGCAGGGCGCGCTTCTCCAGGAAGTGATCGATGTTGCCGTCATCGGCAACGCACTGCGTGCACTCTACTAGGGGCAAAGGAGAGCGGGTATTTCAAGGCGCGTCAACAGTGACCGTGTGACCCCACCCAGGACGAATTCGCGCAGCCTTGAATGACCGAACGCGCCGGCGACGAGCAAATCTGCCTTGCGTTCCAGAGCCGCAGCTTGGATGACGCTGGCTGGCGAATCTCCGTTCGCTTGGACGGCCGTGACATCGACGGCAAGGCCGGCCTTCCCTAGCGCGGCCACAAGGTAATCTCGGCTGCGTTCGTCAATCTGCTTATCGTCGGTGACGGAAATCAGGACAACACGCGAGGCCTGTTCCAGCAAGAGCCTGGCGCCTGTCAGTGCCCGCGCGACGGTGGCTCCTCCATCCCAGGCGACGGCAACAGCATCGATCCGGCCGCAAAAATTGTCCGAGGGGAAAAGCAGGAGCGGTCTACCGCCTTCAAACAGCACGCTCTCGATCAGCGGCCTCATCAATTCAGAGGCTTCCAAAATTGAAAGATCGTATGCGCGTGACAGCTCGGCAAGGGTCTGTGCAACAAACGGCTCGCTCGTGTCGAATGGCTGGATCTCCACCTCCACCTCGGCTTTCTTCGCATAATCACGAAGCGTCTGCCCGAGAACGGTTCCATTGTCGTTACTGAAGCGCTCGGCCTCCGCACGCTTTTTTTCTAGGTCAATGAAAGATGGAAATCGCGGCTGAACAGGCTCCATCCTGACCAGCGGTATGCTTGCCGTCAAATCGGCCTTTTGGTGATGGGAAACAGCGACAGCATTCTGAAGGAGCGAAAAGGAGCTTGCGTCTGGATAGGTGGCGAGGGGCAAATGAAATTGCGCTTTCATGGCGGATGTCCTCTCGATGATTGAAGCTAGCATCGCCTGCCCGTGCGACTTGCGCTTTGACGAAGATCAAGGTTGCTGAAACGCGAAAGCGCGATCCTGATATCCAATGTCCTCATGAAGGAGGGAGAGCGGCAAGGAGATTTACCGATGAGCTACATCCTGAAAGACCTGACGCAAGCAGAATGCTTCGCCGTTCTTGAACAGGCGCGGTTTGGCCACCTGGCCTGTTGCAAGGATAACCAACCCTACGTGGTTCCGATCTATTTCGCTTATGCAAAAGGTGCGATCTACAGTTTTTCAATGCCCGGCCGAAAAGTCGACTGGATGCGCATGAACGAAAACGTCTGCTTGCAAATTGACCAGCGTAGCGCCGGCAGGGGGTGGACCAGTGTCGTCGTCGATGGGCGGTTCGAGGAGTTTCCGGATACAGACCTTTGGCGCAGTGAAAGGTTGCACGCCTGGTCGTTGTTGCAAAAACACTCCGACTGGTGGGAAATCGGCGCGCTCAAGCCGCAGGCCCAGCCAACGGACTCGGCGTCTGAGCACATTTTTTATGGCATATTTGTCCGAAGCGTTACCGGTCGAACGGCGCTTCCGGTTGATTGACCGAAACACCGATGAAAGACGCCCGGGGGATTTACCCCCGGGGCGTCTTGCTCAGTGGGCGAGGAACAGAGGAATGTTGATTTCCCCCAGCATCGACTGCGTTACTCCGCCAAAAAGACGCTGCTGCAGTCGAGAATGATTATATGCGCCCATGACGATCATGTCGGCATCGACATCGACGGCATGCTGGCGCAGCACCTCATCGACGCGACGACCGCCGCTTGCGACGCAATCCACATCAACCTTTACCCCGTGCCGTGCCAGAAAGGTGGCAACGTCAGCGCCTGGTTCTTCACCATTCGCGGATGATGAGGCCCGTGGGTCGACGAGGGTAACATGCACGGATTCGGCAGCCCGCAGGAAATCGATCGACTGACGTGCCGCGCGCGAAGCCTCGTCGCTGGAGTCCCAAGCCAGCAGGATCGCCTTTGGGCCAAGCCCGACATTCGTCTTTTTGGGGTTGATCAGCATCGGTGTCGGCGACCGGAACAGGGCGCCGTCTATAACTCTGCGCCGAAGTTCTTCGTCACGGGCGGCCTGCGGGCCGATCAAGACGAGATCGGCATAGAGTGCTCGCTCGGCGATATCTTCATCCGCCCAGGCGAATTCGGTGTAGATCTCCTGCACCTCGAAGGAGGTTCCACTCCTTGCAAGGATCGCTTTGATATCGGAAGTCTTACCGGCCAGGCGATCGATTTCGCGCTGTCGTTCTTCGATCCAGACGGTCGAGATGACCTCGTAGGAACCGATAGGGGGCGCTGCACCCATCGAAATCAGCATTGCGGTGAGATGGGCGCCGTGAGTTTCGCAAAAGTCGATGGCACCCTTCAGGTCTTCATCGAAGTGATTGACGCCGAGGACACTCAAAACAGTTTTGATGGTCATGACCAGATCGCCTTTCTTGCTGGAGATAGGCAACCCTAACCTTTCTCGCTCTCCCATTCGTTGATCTGACGCAAAGCGGGCGATGTTCCCGTCGGCTAGGATGCATGAGGGACGATCGGTGATCCTGCGCCGCGTGAAAAGAGCGCTCAACGACAAATGATTGAAAGCCGAAGCAACAGGAGAACGACGATGTTGGTTACAGATCGTGACTGTCAGACTGGAGGAGCGCGATTTGCCGTGCCGACGCTCGGTGAAATCGAAGGAAAACTTCTGGTTTCCGAAGTGGTCGCCACCAGCTGCCTGCGACAGCTTTTCGCTCACGCGGATGGCGCCGTTATGCCTGCAATCAAACGCCGGATCAGACGGTCGCTCGAGACCCGCTGCCAAGCTGAAAAACTCTCCCACGATGATACGGAAGCAGCGGTGGAATATGCTTTTCAACTGGTGGAAGCTGCGGCCGAAGCGGCCGGCAGAAAGACGACAGTTTCATCAAAGCCTGGCGGCTGCGAGACGATTCGTCGGTTGAGGGCGATGCATGGTCCTTCCGGTCGCTAAAGCATGTCGCGCAAAACTGTGCAGCGGTTTTGCGATAACGACATGCGTAAAAACAAAGACCTAAAGCGCGACGAGCGAATCTGAAAGATCGCGACGCGCTTTAGGCTTAGACGGGAGAATCTATCCCCGGCATGCATATGTTTCCTGCCTTCGACTGTTCTCACGATGCGAGTTCGGAGCCGGCCGCTCCGAATTCGATCTTTGGACATCGTCGGCCAACGCTCAATGCGACAGCAGGATCGGCAGGCTGATATTGGTCAGCACGGCTTGGGTAGCACCGCCGAGCACGAATTCGCGCAGACGCGAATGGCCGAAACCGCCCATGACGAGAAGGTCTGCTCGCAACTCGAAGGCTTTGGTTTGCAGCACCTCCCCGACCGGCTCGCCCCCCGCACGTACGCGTGTCACCTCCGCCACGACGCCGCTCTTCAGCAGATTCTCGACGAGATAATCGCCCGTCTCGTATTTCATGGGCTTCTCATCGATGACCGAAAGCAGGCAGACCTTGGATGCTCGTTCCAGGAAAAACGAGGCGTCATGTGCCGCCCGTGCGGCAGCGCGGCTGCCATCCCAGGCGATGGCGACGTGATCGATCCGGCCACGGAAAGGCGCAGAAGGATAGAGGATGAGCGGCCGACCGGACGCAAATAGCACCGCTTCGACGATCGGACGGGAGATCGATTCCAGCAGCACGAGATCGTAGGCGCGTGATGCTTCCGCGAGCGCCTCGACGACGAAAGGCTCCGTAATCTTGATCTCGCGCGTGCGTACATCCACGCAAGCAGCTTTTGCCGCATCGACCGCCATGCCGGTCAGCGCCGAGGCACGCTTGCGACTGAGAGCCCCAGCATCCCGCGCCATCTTCGCCGCATCGATGATCAGCGACGACAGTGCATTGGAAACGTCGGGAATGGTAATCTCCACCGCACAGACCGTAAGCGTCGCCTGCATGTGGTGCGCAAGTGCGACGGCGTTGGCAATCATGAATTCCGAAGTCGCATCCGGATAGGTGAGGAGCGGAAGAAAGAGGTGTTGCTTCATGCTAATCTCCAGACGGAAAGAGGCGAGACCTGATATTCGCCACAGTCTGGCACCGCCCTGGAATTATGAATTGACGTACGTCAAAGATGGCGCCCATTCTCAATGGCGACGGCGTTGATCGATGGGCTTGTTGGCCCAATCTCATCGGGCCGGCACTTGCCTTCCAGCCGGCGCAAAGCATGGGCCTTTCAAGCCAGGTCGCCGGCGTCGTTCACGGACGTGCTGTCGAGGCTACCGTTGCGGCGCTCCGGCTGCAGAGTTTTCACTCCGAAACCCGTCGAACGTTTTCCGGCTTGCTTTTGACATGCGTATTTTGCCGCCATGCCAGGAGATCATCTGCGCCAATTCGGATGCGCCCATCCGGTTCGACGTCGCCGCGATCATATTTCGCGGACGCAATCCGGCTGAACAGATCGATATTTTCCTGAAGCCGGTTCTCGTCGCAGCGTCGTGGTTCTGCGACCTCGAGGAGGGCTCCCCTGTCAATGACGACCATCTGATTTGCGCCGCCCGCATCCATCGCAAGCAAAGCTTCGTCGCCGGACGACTTCATCATTCCACTGATCAGCTTTAATGACATCACCTTTTCTCCGGACCGGTTGATCTCCCAGGAAAACCTGCCGCAGGAAAGCTCTTGGACTACCTCGGCAAGTTGCCTGAAACCTTACCCCCCGCCCGAAAAACATGCCTTGATACATATCAAAGGAAATGGCTTGCCGAATGAATGGCAAAAGTGCTGCAGGGTAGGGGGAGCACGGGCTCGCCAGAACGCCTCCGGATGGTCCGCCAGGACACCAGCGATGACGTCGCCGGTCTCGCGACGCTTCCGCAGTGTCTCGGAAAGGGCGCTCCCCGACCTGAACGCCGGCGGGCCGCTTGCGCAGCCTGCCGGGCGCCTCGCGCTCTTCACATCTCGACAATAACAGCCGTCACCCGCTTTACCACTGGCAGAACCAATAGCAGGACGGGAAAGGCGATCGCCCAGGAGAGCGCCCATGCGGAAGGCCACATGGCGAGGGCAGGCGCGGTGAGGCCTTGTGCTCTCAGGATGCTGATCGCCGAGACGACTGAGGTCATCAGCAGCGAGAGGATGAGCGGCATGACGATCGCATTGTAACGTTTGGGGAGTTTGCCTTTGGGCATTTCGATCTCCGTAAGATGCCAATCAGAGCAATTGCGCAGCGCCGACCAGCGGGTTGCGCGTTGATTGACGTAAACGCTTACGGAGCTTCGATCTGAAGCAACGCCGTTTCTATGGCCCAAAATGCCTCGTTGTTCAAGTCCTGCCCCATCCCTTCCGATCGCCTTTGCCATTTCCTTCATGAGAGGTTTTATATTTCTAGCCAGAACTTCAACGATTCGGCTTCAGGACCCTTGGCCAATGAGCAGAGCAAGACGCCGTCGCATCATCCGCACCCGGCGAACCATGACCGGGCTCGCCCTTGTCGGTTCGATCTCGTTTCTTGCCGGCATGACCGATGCGACGGGCCTTCTGCTGACCGGCGATTTCGTCTCGTTCATGACGGGCAATACCACACGGGCCGCGCTCGCCTTGAGCGAGGGTAATCTTTATCACGCGGCTGTCCTGATCTCTGCCATCATCGTCTTCGTGCTTGGCAATGCGGCAGGCATCGTCATCTCCCATATCTCGCAACGCCGCATTTTCGTGGTGCTTGGCTGCGTCGGCCTGGTTCTGGCGCTCGCCTCGATGATGACGGTACAGAATATGCTGCTCGTGCGGTTCTACATGATCGTTTTTTCCATGGGCATGGTGAACGTCGCCGTCGAGCACATCGAAGGCCTGCCGATCGGGCTGACCTATGTGACCGGCGCCCTGTCGCGCTTCGGCCGAGGCATCGGCCGCTGGATCATCGGTGATCGCCATGTCGAATGGACGATCCAGATCGTGCCCTGGGGCGGCATGGTGCTCGGCGCAATCGCCGGCGCCGTTCTGACGCGGCTGACCGGCGCGCATGCGCTGTGGCTGGTCTCGCTCTTTGCGATGATACTGGCGCTTGCCGCCATGTTCATCCCGCGGCCGCTGCAGCGGCGTTTCAACCAGAAGATCGCGCCGCATCACTCGGCCGTTGCGCGCGCGAAATAGAACCGTCGCATTCTTGTCATCGTCGAATCGGATAGGAAGGATCGCCGCCAACCCTTGAGGAGTATGTCTTGTTCCTGATTTCGAAGCTTGTCTGGATTTTCGCCCAGCCGCTGTCACTGGCATTCTTGCTCGTCTTCTTCGCCCTCATTGCCGGCCTTCTCAACTGGCGTATCCTGCATATCCTCAGCACATTCGGTGCGGCCCTCATCCTTTTCATCACGCTCTACACCACGGCCGGTAACCTCCTGATGCAGGATCTGGAGGAGCGGTTCGCAAGACCCGCAGCCGATCCCGACAACCTGCAATGCATGATTGTGCTCGGCGGCGCCTTCGAAAACGAGGTGAATACGGCGCGTCACGGCATAGAATTCAACGGCGGAGCCGACCGCTTCATCGAAGCTTTGCGGCTCGCGCAGAAATTTCCGCAGTCACGCATTCTGGTATCAGGCGGCGACGGCTCCATGTCAGGCATCTATGAAGGCGATGCGGCCGCATCCGAGCGTTTCTTCCCGCTCTTCGGCGTTGGCAGAGATCGCCTGATCGAAGAGACGCAATCGCGCACGACCTTTGAAAATGCCGTCAACACGAAGGAATTCCTGGCGAGCCAGGGGCTTTCCAATTGCCTGCTGATCACGTCGGGTTTCCATATGCCGCGCTCCGTCGGCATCTTCCGCAAGCTCGGCATCGATATCGTGCCCTGGCCGACCGATTATCGCACCGACGGCAAGGTGACGCCCGGGCTCGATTTCACCCAGCCGAGCCTCAACGCCCAGAACATGGCGACGGCGATCCGCGAATGGTACGGCTTGGTCGGCTATTATCTCGCCGGCCGCACGTCGGAGCTTTATCCGCAATAGAGCAATTCCAGGAAAAGTGCGAAGCGGTTTTCCCAGGCAAAGCGCGAAGCGCTTTTGCCGGGAATTGCGTCAAAACAAAAGGCTAGAGCGGTTCCGCGCTTCCAGGAAGGAACGGCTCTAAGATTTACTTCTTCGAGATGGTGACGAATTTCGTGCCGCGGACGCGTGCCGTCACGGTGCAGGGATCACCTTCGGTGCGGTCGCAGAAGCGCGGATGCATCTTCATCGCCAGCACCATGTTGCCGAAGCGCTGGACGAAATCGTAGCCATAGATCTGTGCCGTCGCGATCATGAAATAACCGCCTTCGGCAACCTGCAGGTAGAAATTATAGGTACAGCCGTCGTCATTGCATTGCGGCCCCTTCTGCCCGTCGCAGGTCAGTTGGCCCTCGTCGACCACTGCATCGATCAGGCCATCATTGTTGATGTCCTGCCGGATGATGAAGCCGTCGGCAAATTCGGCTGTCTTGCACTGTTCCTGGAAATGCTTCTTCTCGTAGATCTCAGGATCGGAGATCAGCGATTGTTGACCGAGGGCGGCAGCCGGCATGGCAAGCAGCAGGACGATATTCAGAACGGCGAGCACCAGCGTTTTCACGGCTTTCCTCTTTTGGATAAAGGCTCTGCAGCCTAATGCATGTCGCCCAAGAGTGTGCAGCGGTTTTGGGACAACGACCTGCATCAAATAAAGACTTTGGCTTTATGACGCCGCCGCCTTGCGCCGCCCTTGCCGCCGTGGTTCTTTCCCGAGAACAGGGTGATTTTAGGCCTAATTCGCCTAAAATCTGAATCCTGTTCTCAATTCTGCCGGTTCCGGGGTTCGCATGTCTTTGCTCGTCTATCTCGATTATGCCGGCATTGCGCTGTTTGCCGCGACAGGCGCGCTCGCCGCCTCGCGCAAGCAACTGGATCTGATCGGTTTTTTGTTTTTCGCCATGGTGACGGGAACGGGCGGCGGTACCGTGCGCGATATCGTGCTCGGGCGCGTGCCGGTGTTCTGGGTGCTGAACCCCGCCTATATCCTCGTCTGCTGCATCATGGGGGTCATCGTTTTCTTCACCGCCCACCTGCTGGAATCGCGCTATCGCCTGCTGATCTGGCTGGATGCGATCGGCCTCGCCGCCTATTGCGTGCTCGGCGCCGCCAAGGGTCTTGCCGCCACCGGCTCTCCGACCATCGCGATCGTTACCGGCACGCTGACGGCGACCTTCGGCGGCATCCTGCGCGATCTGATGGCAAACGAGCCTTCGGTTCTGTTGCGGCCGGAAATCTACGTGACGGCAGCCCTCATCGGCGCCGGTGTGTTCACGCTCGCCAATGGGCTCGGAATGCAGCTCTATCTGGCGTCTGCCTGCGGCGTCGTGGCGGCCTTTGCCGTGCGCGGTGGAGCCCTGTGGTTCGGCTGGACCTTCCCAACCTACAGGCATAAGCCCGGCCGGCATCCCGACGATGTCATGTGAGGCCTAATGCATGTCGCCCAAAAGTGCGCAGCGGTTTTGGGACAACGACATGCATAAAAACAAAGATCTAATGGGCGTCGCATGAGGCCGATCCGGCGCGACGCGCTTGAGAGGTATCGTCAGCCCTGCTTCGCGCGCAGGCGGATCACCACGTCGACATGGGCGATCTCCATGCCCTCAGGCGGTTCCGGCAGATTGGCGATCGTCAGGTTGCTGACGGGTATGTCGAGCACCTCGTTCTCGCCTTCGACGAAGAAATGGTGGTGGTCGGAAACATTGGTGTCGAAATAGGTCTTGGCGCTCTCGACGGCGAGAACGCGGATGAGACCGGCTTCCGTGAACTGGTGCAGCGTGTTGTAGACGGTTGCCAAAGACACCGGCACGCCGGCGGCAACCGCCTCCTCATGCAGTTCCTCGACGGTCAAGTGCCGATCACCCTTGGCAAACAGGAGATCGCCGAGCGCAACACGCTGGCGGGTGGGGCGCAGGCCCGCACAGCGCAGCCTTACCTCTATTGCGATCGGGAGTGCACCCGTCATCAAAACCAACTCCGGTTATTCTGGCATAAAGCAATCATGTTTCTTTAAGCGGTATAACTTTTGCATCAGAGCCTTTCAATAGTTCAATGGGGACAGGAGCCTGATAAACGCGGCAAAAACGGGCTTCTGACGCAAATAGGTCTGGTCCCGGCCCTAGCCTTCCTGTATGCGACCACCAAATAATGGCGTAAGCCTGGTCCGGGACGATGAATGAAGTTGCCTTGCTTGTGCTTCATTTTCTGAAGAACTTGGACTACACGTTCACATCTATCGGCTTGACGCGGGGGGAAAAAGAAACTTTATGACGACCAGACAGTCCAGCTTCTCGTATGAAGAACTCATCGCTTGCGCACATGGCGAGCTGTTCGGCCCCGGCAATGCACAGCTGCCCCTGCCGCCTATGCTGATGGTTCACCGCATCACGGATATTTCCGAAACGGGCGGCACCTTCGATAAGGGCTACCTCCGGGCCGAATATGACGTTCGCCCCGACGACTGGTATTTTCCTTGCCATTTCGAAGGCAATCCGATTATGCCGGGCTGCCTCGGTCTTGACGGCATGTGGCAGCTGACCGGTTTCTTTCTGGGTTGGCTCGGCGAGCAAGGCCGCGGCATGGCGCTTTCAACAGGCGAAGTGAAATTCAAGGGCATGGTCCGGCCGCAGACGAAGCTGATCGAATATGGCATCGACTTCAAACGTGTCATGCGCGGCCGTCTGGTCCTCGGCACGGCCGACGGCTGGCTAAAGGCGGACGGCGAGACCATATATCAGGCGGCCGACCTTCGCGTCGGTCTATCGAAAGACAAGACGGCCTGAAACCGCATTTCGAGCGGCTGACGAAAACAACAAAGGTTTGATCAGATGAGACGGGTAGTTGTCACGGGTCTGGGTGTCGTGTCCTCGATCGGAAACGACGCGGCCGAAGTCACCGAATCCTTGCGGCAGGCAAAGTCGGGTATCTCCTTTTCGAGCGATTTCGCCGAACATGGATTCAAGTGCCAGGTCTGGGGCAGTCCGAAGCTCGGTTCGGCGGAACTTGCCGAACTGGTCGACCGCCGCGCCATGCGCTTCCTGTCGCAGGGCGGCGCCTGGAACCATGTGGCCATGAAACAGGCCCTTGCCGATTCCGGCCTGGAAGAGAAAGACTACGCTCAGAATGAACGTACCGGCATCATCATGGGCTCCGGCGGTCCGTCCACCCGCACCCTGATCGAAGCTGCCGAGATCACCATAAAAAACAACAGCCCGAAGCGCATCGGCCCCTTCGCCGTGCCGAAGGCAATGTCCTCGACCGCATCGGCCACGCTCGCCACCTGGTTCAAGATCCACGGCGTCAATTATTCGATCTCGTCGGCCTGCTCGACCTCGGCGCATTGCATCGGCAACGCCGCCGAGATGATCCAGTGGGGCAAGCAGGACGTGATGTTCGCTGGCGGCCACGAGGATCTCGACTGGACGATGTCCAATCTCTTCGATGCGATGGGCGCCATGTCCTCCAAATATAACGACACGCCGGACAGTGCCTCGCGCGCCTATGACGTCAACCGCGACGGTTTCGTCATCGCCGGCGGCGCCGGCGTGCTGGTGCTTGAGGAACTGGAGCGCGCCAAGGCTCGCGGTGCCAAGATCTACGCCGAAATCGTCGGCTACGGCGCAACCTCGGACGGCTACGACATGGTCGCCCCCTCGGGCGAAGGCGCTATCCGCTGCATGCGCCAGGCGCTTGCCACCGTCAAAGGCGACGTCGACTACGTCAACACCCACGGCACGTCGACGCCGGTCGGCGACAGCAAGGAAATCGGCGCCATCCGCGAGGTATTCGGCTCGAAGATCCCGCATATCCAGTCGACCAAGTCGCTGACCGGCCATTCGCTTGGCGCTGCCGGCGTGCAGGAATCGATCTATTCCCTGCTGATGATGCAGCATGGCTTCATCGGCGAAAGCGCCCATATCACCGAGCTCGACCCAGAATTCGAAGGCGTGCCGATCGTGCGCAAGCGCATCGACGACGCGAAGATCGACATTGCCCTCTCCAATTCCTTCGGCTTCGGCGGCACCAACGCCACGCTGGTCTTCCAGCGCTATAACGGATAATAATAATATGATGGGAATCATGCAGGGTAAGCGCGGGCTCGTCATGGGCGTCGCCAACAACCACTCGATCGCCTGGGGGATTTCAAAAGCTCTCGCCGCACAGGGTGCGGAACTCGCCTTCACCTATCAGGGCGATGCGCTCGGCAAGCGCGTCAAGCCGCTTGCTGCCGAGGTCAGCTCAGATTTCGTGCTGCCCTGTGACGTCGAGGACATAGCCTCGGTCGAGGCCGTCGTCGACGCGATCAAGGAGCGCTGGGGTAAGCTCGATTTCATCGTCCATGCCATCGGCTTTTCCGACAAGAACGAGCTGAAGGGTCTCTACGCCGATACGACGCGTGAGAATTTCAGCCGAACCATGGTCATTTCCTGTTTTTCCTTCACCGAGATCGCCAAGCGCTGCGCTCCATTGATGGAAGATGGTGGCGCGATGCTGACGCTGACCTATAATGGCTCGACGCGCGTCATCCCGAATTACAACGTCATGGGGGTTGCCAAGGCAGCGCTTGAGGCTTCGGTGCGGTACCTTGCTGCCGATTATGGCCCGCGCGGCATCCGCGTCAATGCCATTTCCGCCGGCCCGATTCGCACGCTTGCCGGCGCCGGCATCTCTGATGCGCGCGCGATCCTCTCCTGGAACCAGCGCAATGCGCCGCTGCGCAAGACCGTCACCATCGATCAGGTCGGCAGTTCGGCTCTCTACCTGCTCTCCGACCTTTCCTCCGGCGTCACCGGCGAAATCCACTTCGTCGACGCCGGCTTCAACGTCACCTCCATGCCGACGCTGGAAACGCTGCGCAAAGCGGACGTCGAATAACCACAACTCCGTTGAAAATCAAAAGGCCGTGCGCAGATGATGCGCACGGCCTTTTTCTATTAATCGCAATGGTTCGGTATCGAGGCAGCCTAAGCCCTATTTCTTCGCCCAGAGAACCTTGAAGCGGGCATTGCGGCAGGTTTCACCGCTTTCCCTGAAATTTGCCGCCAGAACCGGCTCGTAAGGCAGGCCGCGATTGGCGACGAGCATCAGGCGGCCGCCGCCGCGAAGGGCGGATGCGGCAGTCTTGATCATTGCCTGGCCGAGCGCCGGGTCGGCGGCGTGGCCCTCGTGGAAGGGCGGGTTCATGATGACGAGGTCGTATTTATCCTTGACCGGTTCGCCCGCCAGATCGTGCCAGAAGAAGCGCGCAGGCGCGTTCGGGCAGTTCTCCGCCAGATTATCCCTGGCGGCCTCCAGAGCCGCGTGATCGGCCTCGTAGAGGTCGAGGCGGGTCAGTCCACGCGACTTCTGCGCCAGTTCGGCGGAGAGGTAGCCCCACCCGGCGCCAAAATCCGCAACGTCGCCGGTGAAATCTTGCGGCAGGCGCGAGGCAAGCAGTTCCGATCCGGCATCGATCCGGTCATGCGAGAACATGCCGGCGGTTGCATTGAAACGGCCGTCGACACGCACCGGCGACTTTGCCAGCTTGGAGATAATCTCGTCGGCATCCGCCGGCCGGCCGAACCAGAAGGCAACGCCGTGATATTTCGGCATATAGTCGACTGCGAGATTGAAACCTTCCATCCGCTTGCGCAGCGGCTGGATGCCGTCTTCCTTCGCGCCGGCAACGACGATCAGGCCGCCGAGCCGCGTGCGGGCGATAGCGGCAGCCAGATTGGCCTCGTTCTCGCCCTTGTGCTTGGTGCAGAGCACCAGAGCGGCATCGTAGTCCTCGCCGTCGATCTCCGGCTTCGCCTCGATCCGCTGCGCCAGCAGCTGCCGATAGAGTGGCCGGAAGCCCTGGACGGCGCTGAGCGAGGCGGCGAAGCCTTCCGGCAACGCAAAGCCTGCCTCGGCGCCGAGGAAGAGCACGCGCTCGCCCTCGCCGGGCGCCTCGACTGTGCCGCTGGCAAAGGGATGGAACAGGGTCTTCAGCGTCTCGCTGCTCATGGTCTCGTCTCGTCTTAAAGCATGTCGCGCAAAAGTGTTCAGCGGTTTTGCGAGCACGACATGCGCCAAACCGAAGACCTGAAGGGCGGCAAGCGAATCTGAAAGATCGCCTCGCGCTTCAGGATACAAAAAAGGGCGCGGAAGCATTCCCGCGCCCGGTATTAAATCTGGAAGGCGGCTTATTCGGCCGCTTCTTCCTTCTTCTTCTCGTTCGCAATTTCCTGGCCGGTGGCCTGGTCGACGACCTTCATCGACAGGCGAACCTTGCCGCGTTCGTCGAAGCCGAGCAGCTTGACCCAGACCTTGTCGCCTTCCTTGACGACGTCCTGCGTCTTGGCAACACGCTCGGAAGCGAGCTGCGAGATGTGGACGAGGCCGTCGCGGGCGCCGAAGAAGTTGACGAAGGCGCCGAAGTCGGCGGTCTTGACGACCGTGCCTTCGTAGACTTGGCCAATTTCAGGCTCGGCAACGATCGAGTGGATCCACTTGCGGGCCGCTTCGATTTCCTTGCCCGAAGACGAGGCGATCTTGACGGTGCCGTCGTCCTCGATGTTGATCTTCGCGCCGGTCTTTTCGACGATTTCGCGAATGACCTTGCCGCCCGAGCCGATGACTTCACGGATCTTGTCGACCGGGATGTTCATGACTTCGATGCGCGGAGCGAATTCACCGAGCTGACCGCGGCTTTCGGTGATGGCCTTGGACATTTCGCCGAGGATGTGGGCGCGACCGCCCTGGGCCTGGCCAAGTGCGACCTTCATGATCTCTTCGGTAATACCGGCGATCTTGATGTCCATCTGCAGCGAGGTGATGCCGTCGGCGGTACCGGCGACCTTGAAGTCCATGTCGCCGAGGTGGTCTTCGTCACCGAGAATGTCGGACAGGACAGCGAAGCGATCGCCTTCCAGGATCAGACCCATGGCGATACCGGCAACCGGCTTTGCCAGCGGAACGCCGGCGTCCATCAGAGCGAGCGAGGTACCGCAGACAGTCGCCATCGAGGACGAGCCATTCGACTCGGTGATCTCGGAGACGACGCGCAGCGTGTAGGGGAACTGCTCGACCGTCGGCAGCATCGGACGGATCGCGCGCCATGCGAGCTTGCCGTGGCCGATTTCGCGGCGACCCGGGGAACCCATGCGGCCGGTCTCGCCAACCGAGTAGGGAGGGAAGTTGTAATGGAGCAGGAAGCGCTCCTTGTACATGCCCGTCAGGCTGTCGACATACTGCTCATCTTCGCCGGTGCCGAGGGTGGCAACGACGATCGCCTGCGTTTCACCGCGGGTGAAGAGCGCCGAACCGTGCGTACGCGGCAGAAGACCGACTTCCGAAACGATCGGACGAACGGTCTCAAGGTCGCGGCCGTCGATGCGGCTCTTGGTGTCGAGGATGTTCCAGCGGACGATCTTCGCCTGCAGGTGCTTGAAGATCGCGCCGACTTCTTCGGCCGTGTACTTGGCTTCGCCTTCCTCGGGGAGGAAATGCGCCTTCACCTTCGCCTTGACGGCGTCGACGGCGGCGTAGCGGTCGGCCTTCTGGGTGATCTTGTAGGCATTGCGCAGTTCACCTTCGGCAAGGCCGAGCATCTCGTTTTCGAGAGCGGAGTAATCTGCCGGCTGGAAGTCGCGCGGCTCCTTGGCGGCAACTTCGGCGAGCTTAATGATCGAGTCGAGAACCGGCTGGAAGCCCTTGTGGCCGAACATGACGGCGCCGAGCATGACGTCTTCGTTGAGTTCCTTGGCTTCGGATTCCACCATCAGCACGGCGTCATAGGTACCGGCGACGACGAGGTCGAGGCTCGATTCATCCATCTCGTCGAGATGCGGGTTGAGAACGTATTCGCCGTTGATGTAGCCGACGCGCGCACCGCCGACCGGGCCCATGAAGGGAACGCCGGAGAGCGTCAGCGCAGCCGAGGTAGCGACCATCGACAAGATGTCCGGATCGTTTTCGAGGTCATGCTGGATAACCGTAACGACAACCTGCGTGTCGTTCTTGTAGCCTTCCGGGAAGAGCGGGCGGATCGGGCGGTCGATCAGGCGGGAAACCAGGGTTTCCTTTTCACTCGGGCGGCCTTCGCGCTTGAAATAGCCGCCGGGGATCTTGCCGGCTGCGTAGGTCTTTTCCTGGTAGTTGACGGTGAGCGGAAAGAAGTCCTGGCCGGGCTTCGGCGACTTGGCCGAGACGACGGTGGCGAGAACGACGGTTTCGCCGTAGGTGGCGAGAACCGCGCCGTCGGCCTGACGGGCGATCTTGCCGGTTTCGAGCTTCAGCGGGCGGCCGGCCCACTCGATTTCCACTGTGTGTGTATCAAACATCTCTTGTCCTTCAATGCGGGAGCACGCGCCATCGCCGATATCAAGGCGCAGCGCACAGTCGACCGCAATCAATGTGACGTATCACGGGCAAGACAACGGGAGGCTTTTCATCTTCGGCTTCCTCAGGAGTTCTTGAGAAACCGGGCCAAAGCTCATTGACAAGCCTTGGCCGAAAGCATCCGGCAATCCTGCCCCATGACAGGTCAACGGTTGGTTTGGCAGATCCGGCCCATCCGGGCCTGCCGGTCTTTCCACCGCGTAAAATAGGGCGCGGCTGGAACATTTCATCGGGAGCCGTGTCCCGAAACACATCCGGCGGGCGCTTGGGAAAGCGCCCGCCGGATAATCTTAGCGGCGGATACCCAGGCTGGTGATCAGCTTGGAATAGCGGCCTTCATCCTTCTTCTTGAGATAATCAAGAAGCGAGCGGCGGCTCGAAACCATCGTCAGCAGGCCACGGCGGGAATGGTTATCCTTCTTGTGGTCCTTGAAGTGTTCGGTCAGGTTGTTGATGCGCTCGGTCAGGATCGCGACCTGGACTTCCGGAGAACCGGTATCGCCTTCAACGGTCGCATATTCCTTGATCAGCGCAGACTTGCGCTCAGCAGTGATCGACATCGGGTGATCCTTTCTAAGAGGAGGAGATAGAGTCGCCAAAAGCCGGGATGTCGTCCAGCTTTGGCCGTGAATGCGAGCAGGCGAACCTGACGCTGGCGCTGCCTATAAACCAAATAAGCAGCGATGGAAAGAGGGGAGCTCCCGCAGCGGTTTTCAGCGGCCCGCCATGGCGTCCCAGATCATTGCATCGTAGCCCGCGGGATCCTGCAGCATGGCGAAATGGCTGGCGTCTTTCAGGATCACCAGCTTGGCGCCCGGAATGTCTTTCGCCATCATCTCCGTATGGTCGAGCTTTACGGCCTCATCATGGTCGCCGATGGCGAGCGTGACCGGCACCGCGATCTTTCCAAGATCCGCTGCCGTCCAGGCCGGCTGGGTCTTCCACATGTGGGAAATCTGTTTCACGAAGGCGTCGTACTCGTTCGGCGTCGGCGACAGCTTCCTGTAATATTCGCCGGCGACGTTGATGTAGTCGTTGAAGGTCTTGTTGCTCATCACGTCAGCCTTAAGGCCGTCGGTCGTGACGTTTGCCGCGTGGGCAATGACGCGCATCAGCTTCTCCGGATGTTTCATCGCCATGTCGATGCCGATGATTCCGCCATCCGACCATCCCACAAGTGTCACCTTGTCGATCTTCAGATAGTCGAGAAGCGCGACGTAGTCAGACGTCATCAGGTCGTAACCGAAGGGCTACTGGCTGCGCGTCGAGCGCCCATGTCCGCGGCTATCGGCAACGATGACCAGGTGGTCCTTGGCAAAATCGGCGACCTGGTGACCCCAGACGTCGGCATTTCCAAGTCCGCCATGGATGAAGAGGATCGGCTCGCCTTCGCCATACTCTGCGTAATACATCTTGATGTCGTTCACATCGGCCATGCCGCTCGTCTTTGCCACCGGCATTGAAGGAAAGGCCGGAAGCTCGGCCCAGCGCTCGGCGGATTGAGCGCCGGCGACGGCAAGCAACATCGAAAAGAACGTCAGGATTGCGATAACAATTCCGCGCATAGTCTTCCCCCTGTCGGGCCGCCATGGCCCGACAGGGAAAATACCGCATTGCTGCCGGCTGACAATCTCTGTCGTTGTCAGAAAGCCAGATAGGCTCAGCCGAAAACCCGCTTCGGGCGAAACTCGCCCTGGCCGATCTCGCCGATCGCGATCAGCCTGCCGCGGGCCGTCGCATAGGCTTCGCTTTCGGCAACCGGCGCATCGCGGCCACGCACCAGGATCGGGTTGCCCATCTTCAGCCGGTGCGCCTGGTCGTCATTGATGACGAGATGGGGCAGGGAGGATAGCGCTTCGCAGGTGTTGATCAGCAGCGCGTCGAGGGCCGCCAGGCGCTCGTCCATATCCTCGATTGATTCCAGTGCCACGAGATCCGCGAGCGGCACCATGGCCTCTTCCGCGAAAGGCGCGACGAAGGTGCGCCGCAGCCCGGACACATGGCCGTAGCAGCCGAGCTCGCGCCCGAAATCGCGCGCCAGCGCCCTGACATAAGTACCCTTGCCGCATTCCACTTCGAAATGCGCGCTATCGGCGTCCGGGCAGGCGAGCAAGGTCAGCCGGAAGATATCGACCTCACGCGAGGGGATTTCGACGGTTTCGCCTTCGCGCGCCAGATCATAGGCGCGTTCACCTGCGATCTTGATAGCGGAAAACTGCGGCGGCACCTGGCTGATGGTACCGATATATCCAGGCAGGATATCGCGAATCTGCTGTTCGCTCGGGCGTTTGTCCGAACTCTTGGTCACCTCGCCCTCGAGATCGTCGGTCGCACGCTCCTCGCCCCAGCTCACCGTGAATTCATAGATCTTGCGGCCGTCCATCACGTAGGGAACGGTCTTCGTCGCGTCGCCGAGCGCGATCGGCAGCATGCCGGAGGCGAGCGGATCGAGCGTGCCGGCATGACCGGCCTTCTCAGCCTTATAGAGCCACTTGATCTTGGAGACGGCTTCCGTCGAGCCGAAATCCACCGGCTTGTCGAGGATCAGCCAGCCGGAAATCGGCCGGCCTTTGGGTTTGCGTGGTTTGGACATGCGTCTCTTCTGTTTATTGTTCGTCATTATCGCCGTCGAGGTCGCGGCTCACCTCGGGCGAACGCAGCAGCTCGTCGATCTTCTTGTAGTTGTCGAAGCTGGTATCGTCGCGGAAGCGTACCTCCGGCATGTATTTCATCTGCCGAAGCTGCGGCCCGAGCCGGCCGCGGATGAATCTTGCATGACGGTTCAACGCCTGGATGACGATGCTGTGGTCGGAAACGCCGAGCGGCGTCACATAGGCGGTGGCGATCTTAAGGTCCGGCGACATGCGCACTTCCGAGATCGAGATCACGGTCGCCTCGATGACGTCGTCACGCACTTCGCCGCGCTGCAGCACCTGGGTGATAGCGGCGCGAACCTGTTCGCCAATGCGCAGCATGCGCTGCGAAGGCGCGGAAGAAGTTACTCTGGTCATTGTTATCTCTATTTGCCGATGCGGCTGGGAATCGAACCCGTCAAAGGAGAGCGTCCATGACTCTTTTGGTCGAAAAGGTCAAGTCGACAGATGCCCGAAAGCCATCCGCCGGCTGGCGGATGGCTTTCGGAAAGTTCAGGCGCAGCAGTTTAGAGCGTGCGCGTGATATGCTCGACGCGGAAGCACTCGATGACGTCGCCGGCGCGCATGTCCTCGTAGTTTTCGAAGGCCATGCCGCATTCCTGACCCATCGGCACTTCGGACACTTCGTCCTTGAAGCGCTTGAGCGTCTTGAGCTTGCCTTCGTGAACGACGACGTCGTTGCGTATGAGGCGGACGCCTGCACCACGTTCGACCTTGCCTTCGACAACACGGCAGCCTGCGACCTTGCCGACCTTGGTGATGTTGAACACCTCGAGGATCTCGGCATTGCCGATGAAGGTTTCGCGCCGCTCCGGAGACAGCAGGCCTGACATCGCTGCCTTCACGTCATCCACGAGGTCGTAGATGATGTTGTAGTAGCGGATTTCGATGCCTTCGCGCTCGGCGAACTGGCGTGCCTGCGTATTTGCACGAACGTTGAAGCCGATGATGGCCGCGTTCGAGGCTTCAGCGAGCGAGATATCCGACTCGGTGATGCCGCCGGCGCCCGAATGGACGATGCGGGCGCGGACTTCGTCGGTGCCGAGCTTCTCCAGCGCGCCGGCAATCGCTTCGATCGAGCCCTGCACGTCACCCTTGATGACCAGCGGGAACTCCTTGATGCCGACGCTCTGGCGCTGCATCATCATCTGTTCCAGCGAACCGCGCTGTCCCGACTGGCGGGCAGCCGCCTTGTCGCGGGCCAGACGCTGACGATATTCCGAGATTTCGCGGGCGCGGCTTTCGCTTTCGACGACGGCGAACTTGTCGCCTGCCTGCGGCGTGCCGGACAGACCGAGAACCTCGACCGGGGTCGCGGGGCCGGCTTCCTTCACATGGTCGCCCTTGTCGGTGACGAGGGCGCGCACGCGGCCCCAGACGTCGCCGGCAACGATGATCTGGCCCGGACGAAGCGTACCCTTCTGGACGAGCACGGTCGCGACCGAACCACGGCCACGATCGAGCTGGGCTTCAATAACCGTTCCTTCCGCGGTCCGGTTCGCATTGGCCTTGAGATCGAGAATTTCCGCCTGCAGCAGGATCGCCTCGAGCAGCTTGTCGAGGTTCTTGCCGGTCTTGGCCGAAACCTCGACGTCAAGCACTTCGCCGCCCATGGATTCTACGAAGACTTCGTGCTGCAGCAGTTGGTTACGGACCTTCTGCGGATCAGCCTCGTGCTTATCGACCTTGTTGATCGCCACGATGATCGGAACACCGGCCGCCTTGGCGTGGTTGATCGATTCGATCGTCTGCGGCATCACGCTGTCGTCGGCTGCGACGACCAGGATCGCGATGTCGGTCGCCTGCGCACCGCGGGCACGCATTGCCGTGAAGGCGGCGTGGCCGGGCGTATCGATGAAGGTGATCTTCTGACCGTTCTGCTCCACCTGATAGGCGCCGATATGCTGGGTGATGCCACCGGCTTCGCCGGAGACCACGTTGGCATGGCGGATGGCGTCGAGCAGCGAGGTCTTGCCGTGGTCGACATGGCCCATGATGGTAACGACGGGCGGGCGCGAAACCAGTTCGCCATCGTCGTCGGACACGTTGAAGATGCCGAGTTCGACGTCGGATTCCGACACGCGCCTGACCGTATGGCCGAATTCGCCGGCGATGATTTCGGCAAGGTCGGCGTCGATGACGTCGCCCGGCTTCATCATCTGGCCTTCCTTCATCAGGTACTTGATGACGTCGACGGCGCGTTCGGACATGCGCTGCGACAGTTCCTGAATGGTGATGGTCTCGGGCAGAACCACTTCGCGGGAGATCTTCTCGCGGGTTTCCTGCATCTGACCGCGGCGGAACTTCTCCTGCCGGCGACGCATCGCCGAGAGCGACCGACCGCGGGCATTGTCCTCGCCGTCCACATTGGCGGTGGTGATCGTCAACTTGCCGCGGCGGCGCTCTTCATCCGTCTTCGGACGAGTCGTGACCGGCTTTGCGGGTTCCGGGCGAACGACGCGGCCACGGACAGGACCGCCGCGCGCTGCGCCACGATCGTCTTCTTCCTTTTCTTCGCGACGGCCGCGAACGGCCCCAGGGACGGCAGCGCCGGGTGCCGGACGGGCAGCAGGTGCTCCAGCCGCATCGGGCCGGCGTGCGGCCGGTGCCGACGATGCGGGCTGCGGCGGCCGTGGCGCGTCGGAGCGTGCTTCGGCCGGAGCCGGTTCTGCGACTGCGGGTTCAGCAACAGCGGGTGCCTCGGCCTGCCGGATAGCCTCTTCAGCGGCCCTGCGGGCAGCTTCTTCCGCTTCGGCTGCCTTGCGGATCACCTCTTCGGCGGCACGGCGCTTTTCTTCCTCGGCGCGGCGGATCGCATCCTGGGCGTCACGCGCCTGGGAGTCGGCAAGCGCGCGGCGGCGGGCGTCCATCTCTTCCGGCGACAGATGGTTCAGCACCACCGGGCGCGGACGATCGTTCTGGCGCGGCGGCTGGTGGGACTGCTGCGGCGGACGCTGGTTCGTCTGGTTGTTGTTGCCCTGCTGAACCCGCGGAGCCGGCGTCGGCTGCTGCGGACGCGCCTGCACGGGTGCGGGCGCCGGTTCGGCTGCGCGCACGGGGGCCGGCGGAGCGACGGGTGTGATCGGCTTTTCGTCTTCCGGGCGCATCGGGCGCCGCTTACGGGTCTCGACGACGACCGCCTTGGTGCGACCTCGACCCATATCCTGGCGAACGGTGCCCTGGCTCATCCCCGATGGTTTCAGGGTGAGTGTCTTTTTGCCCGCTACGCTGATTGTCTTGTCGTCGTTACTATCGGTCATTCGTTCCCGTTCCTTCGGACAGGGAGCGATGACTAGATCAGACCCTGTCGTTCAATACTGTCGATCAATGAGTATGGGACCGGCCGATGCCGGTGACCGCCTCATTGTTTTTGCCGGCCAGCGCCGCCCGCTGCCCGGGACTGACCGCCAATACGGTACTGTTCGAGCATCTTTGCGCGCTTCACTACACCTTCACCCGCCTGCCCTGCAAGCACTGCGGCATGGATAAAAGCATTCTGGCCCATCAGGCCTTCCATTTCGCTCTCCGAGAAGAGACGGAAGGAAGGTATCTCCTCCTCGGTCTCCATTCCGAGGTGCCAGGCCTTGCGGGCCTGGTCGATTTTCCGGACGCCGTCGTCCGCTGCACCAGTCGCGTGGAACACCGCAAGGGCTGCTCCGCTTCTGACCGCGGCATCCACTTTCGAGGACCCGCTGACGAACTGGCCGGCTTTCCGCGCCATGTTCATCATCTGCATCAATTGCGCCGCGAGCAGCCGATCGACACTCGCGCCGAGATCGTCCGCCGCCTTTACATCCGTCTTCAGCGCGCGGGCGAAGAGCTTCTTCGCCACTGCCCTGTCGACCAGCGACCGGTCGATCTTCACCCAGCATCCGCGTCCCGGAAGCTCGCGCTTCAGGTCGGCGACAACTGTTCCATCGGGAGCGGCGACGAAGCGGATCAGCTCTTCCGGCGATCCGCTTTCGCGCGTCACGATGCACATGCGTCCGTTCACGTCATAACCTGCAAGATCGTCGTCCTCGAGAGGAGCGTCCGGTTCATGCGCGGTCATCATGCTTCTTGTTCGGCTTCGGTGACCTCTTCTTCGGTCCCCTTATCCAGGTCCTCTTGCGTGATCCAGCCAGCCGAAAGGCGGGCCTGGACGATCATCTGTTCTGCTTCGACGCGCGAGACGTCGAACTTCGAGAACAGGCCCTCGAACTTCTTCGTTTCGCCGTTCTTGCGTTCCGACCAGCCGACGAGATCGTCGGCAGCGCAGCCGGCAAAGTCCTCGATCGACTTGATGCCGTCTTCGCCGAGCGCCACCATCATCTGGGCGGTCATGCCGTTGATTTCACGCAGTTCGTCCTGGACACCGAGCGCCTTGCGCTTCTCGTCCATCTCGGCTTCGAGACGCTCGAGGAATTCGCGGGCGCGCTGCTGGATTTCCTGCGCCGTCTCCTCGTCGAAACCGTCGATCGAAGAGATTTCGTCGAGATCGACATAAGCCAGTTCTTCAACCGCGGCAAAACCTTCCGAAGCCAGAACCTGGCCGACCATCTCGTCGACATCGAGCGAATCCATGAACAGGTTGGTGCGCTCGTTGAATTCCTTCTGGCGGCGTTCCGATTCCTCGGCCTCCGTCATGATGTCGATATCCCAGCCGGTCAGCTGCGAGGCGAGGCGGACGTTCTGGCCGCGACGGCCGATCGCAAGCGACAGCTGCTCGTCGGGAACGACGACTTCGATACGCTCGGCATCCTCGTCGAGAACGACCTTGGCGACTTCGGCCGGCTGCAGGGCATTGACGACGAAGGTCGCCGGGTCCTGCGACCACGGAATGATGTCGATCTTCTCGCCCTGGAGCTCGCCGACGACGGCCTGAACGCGCGAGCCGCGCATACCGACGCAGGCGCCGACCGGATCGATCGAGCTGTCGTTCGAGATCACCGCAATCTTGGCGCGCGAACCCGGATCGCGGGCGACCGACTTCACCTGGATGATGCCGTCGTAAATCTCCGGCACTTCCATGGTGAAGAGTTTCACCATGAATTGCGGATGCGTGCGCGACAGGAAGATCTGCGGGCCGCGCTGCTCGCGACGGACATCATAGACGTATGCACGGACGCGATCGCCATAGCGGACGTTTTCGCGCGGGATCATTTCGTCGCGGCGGATGATGCCTTCGCCACGGCCGAGATCGACAATGACGTTCCCGTATTCGACGCGCTTGACGGTACCGTTGACGATTTCGCCGACGCGATCCTTGAATTCGTCGAACTGGCGGTCACGCTCGGCTTCGCGGACCTTCTGGACGATCACCTGCTTGGCCGACTGTGCGGCGATACGGCCGAAATCCATCGGCGGCAGCGGATCGGCGATGAAGTCGCCGAGGGCGGCGTCCGGGTTGCGGTCGCGGGCAAGTTCCAGCGGGATCTGCGTCGAATAATCCTCGGCCTTGTCGACGACTTCGAGCAGGCGCTGCAGACGGATTTCGCCGGTCTTCGGATTGATGTCGGCCCGGATGTTGGACTCGGTGCCGTAACGGGAGCGTGCCGCCTTCTGGATGGCATCGGCCATTGCGGCCAGCACGATCTCGCGGTCGATGACTTTTTCGCGCGCCACTGCATCTGCGATCTGCAGAAGTTCGAGCCGGTTCGCACTGACTGCCATTGTCTTGTTTCTCCGTCTTTACTCGCCGGGTTCCCGTCCCTAGAGCGGTCTGTTGATCGGTTATTCTTCGTCTTCTGCGTCGTTCTGGTTGGCGGCCTGGGCTTTCGCCAGCTTGTCGGCGCGCAACGCATCGCGGATCAGGTCGTCGGTCAGAATGAGCTTCGCATCGCTAAGCGCCGTGAAGGGAATGGTGACCTTCTGCTCTTCCCCATAGGCAACCTGGTCACGCTCAAGCGTGAAACCATCTGCGCCTGCTTCGACGATCTTGCCGCGGAAGCGCTTGCGATTGTCGATCAAGATCGACGTCTCGCATTTCACAAGGTGGCCCTGCCAGCGGACGAAATCGGATTTCCGCACCATCGGACGGTCGATGCCGGGCGAAGACACTTCCAGATGATACTCTTTATCGATCGGATCTTCCACATCGAGGACGGGAGAAATCGCCATCGAGACTTCTTCGCAATCCTGAACCGACATCGTGCCGTCGTTGCGTTCGGCCATAACCTGCATCGTCGCGCCGTTCTGGTTCAGCATCCGGACGCGGATAAGCCTAAAGCCGATGCCGACGAGAACGGGTTCGATGATATCGGCAAGACGCTGGTCGAGCCCGGTTTCGGTAATCAGCCGCGGCTCAAGTTCGTTGTCTGCGTTTGTCATGTCCGACAAGCGGTGCGCTCCTCGCAATTTCATGCTGTTTAAGCGATCGCGGTAATAAAAAAGAGCGGGTCCTTGCGGCCCACTCTTCATCAAGCGATCAAGAATTTGAGAGGCATATAGTCGGGTTTTTCCGAAATTGCAAGGTCTGCGACCGATTCGGCCAATTCGCTTCCGGCGACGTGATGAGGCCTATGGCCAGCGCCGGTCTTGCGCATATATTGCCGTTGGCGCGCAATAACAAAAGCGGGAGAAATCGTGGCCTACACTTCGTCGACATTGGCGCCTTTGCGGCACGATACCTACCGCACCATCTGGTTTGCGAGCCTTTCTTCGAATTTCGGCGGCCTGATCCAGGCGGTCGGCGCCGCCTGGATGATGACGACGATCACCGCCTCGGAGGACATGGTCGCGCTGGTGCAGACCTCGACGGCGCTGCCGATCATGTTGTTTTCGCTGATATCGGGCGCTCTGGCCGACAATTATGACCGCCGCCGGGTCATGCTGACGGCGCAGTGCATGATGCTCACGGTCTCGGCGCTGCTGACGGCCTCCGCCCTTCTCGGCTGGATCACGCCCTGGCTGCTGCTCTTCTTCACCTTCCTGATCGGCTGCGGCACCGCGCTCAACAATCCCTCCTGGCAGGCCTCGGTCGGCGACATGGTGCCGCGCGCCGATCTGCCGGCTGCGGTCACGCTGAACAGCATGGGTTTCAACATCACCCGCAGCGTCGGCCCGGCAATCGGCGGCGTCATCGTCGCCGCTGCCGGCGCGGCCGCGGCCTTTGCGGTGAACACGCTGAGTTACCTCGCCTTGATCTATGCCCTGCTGCGCTGGCGGCCAGCCGCGCCCGTCTCGACCCTGCCGCGCGAGGCGCTCGGCAGCGCCATCTTTGCCGGCCTGCGTTATGTCTCGATGTCGCCCAATCTCGAAAAGGTCCTTGTCAGGGGACTGCTCTTCGGCATCGGCGCCAGCTCGATCCTGGCGCTGCTGCCGGTGGTCGCCCTCGATCTCGTTGCCGGCGGCCCGCTGACCTATGGTTTCATGCTCGGCGCCTTCGGCATCGGCGCGATTGGCGGTGCGGTGCTGAATGCCAGGCTTCGCCAGGTGCTTTCCAGCGAGATGATCATCCGCTTCTCCTTTGCCGGCTTTGCACTGAGTGCGGTCATCGCAGCCTTCAGCCCGAGTGCCGTCCTCACCTCTGCCGGGCTGCTCGTTTCCGGCGCCTGCTGGGTCTCCGCACTTTCGTTGTTCAACACCATCGTCCAGCTTTCGACGCCGCGCTGGGTGGTTGGCCGGGCGCTGTCGCTTTATCAGACAGTCACCTTCGGCGGCATTGCCGGCGGCAGCTGGCTGTGGGGCGTCGCCGCCGATCGCTATGGCGTTGCCGATGCGCTGCTGATGTCATCCGTCGTCATGCTGCTCGGCATCGCCATCGGCCTGCGTTTTTCGATGCCGGCCTTCGCCTCGCTCAATCTCGACCCGCTGAACCGCTTCACCGAACCGGCCCTCAGTCTCGACATCACACCGCGCAGCGGGCCGATCGTCATCCAGGTCGATTACGAGATCGCCGATGAGGACCTTGCCGAGTTCATGGAGCTGATGGGTGAACGCCGCCGTATCCGCATCCGCGACGGCGCCCGCAACTGGGCGCTGATGCGTGATCTCGAAAATCCCAGCCTTTGGACGGAAACCTACCACACGCCGACCTGGGTCGAATACATAAGGCACAACCAGCGGCGCACGCAGGCCGATGCCGAAAACACCGACAGGCTGCGTGCGCTTCACCGCGGTGAAGGTCCGCTGCATGTCCACCGCATGATCGAACGCCAGGCCATTCCGCCGGGTGACGACGTCTTCCACAAGGCGCCGATCGATCTGCATCATTGAGACTAGCTAGCAGAGATCAAAAATGTATAGATTCAGGCTCGCCCGCCAATCCGATCTTGCCGCCATCATCCGGCTTCTGGCCGATGATGATCTTGGCGCCAGCAGGGAGATCGTTTCGGATCCTGTCGACGCGCGTTATCTCTCGGCCTTTGCGGCGATTGAGGCGGACGCCAATCAGCTTCTGGCCGTCGCAAGCGATGCGGCCGATCTGGTCGTCGGCTGCCTGCAGCTGAGTTTTGTTCCCGGTCTTTCGAGGACGGGCATGTGGCGCGGCCAGATCGAAAGCGTGCGTGTCGCAAGTGATCTTCGCGGTTCTGGCCTCGGCTCTGAATTCATCGAATGGGCGATCGCCCAATGTGCCGAGCGCGGTTGCGGATTGGTGCAGCTGACATCGGACAAGACGCGGGGGGACGCGATCCGCTTCTACGAGAGGCTCGGTTTCGTCGCCAGCCATGAAGGTTTGAAACGCAACCTCTGAAGCCGGTTACTTCAGCTTGCCCTTCATCGTGGCCTCGGGAAAACATGTCGGCTTCATGCCGTTCTTTGCCTGCCACTGGCCGATCGAACGCCGGGTCTTGTAGCCCGGCAGGCCGTCGGAGCCGCCGACATCATAGCCCTGCCGTTCCAGCGCCTTCTGCATGGCGGCGACATCCGAGCGCAGCATCTTGCCGACATCGCCCCATCCACCCTGGAAGGCGCCGCCATTATAGGCGATCCGGTCGGCGAGGTTGCCGATATAGAGCGCGTAGAGATCGGAATTATTATATTCCTTGATGACGTAGAAATTCGGCGTGACGATGAATTCCGGTCCGTCGCGGCCGGCCGGCACCAGCATCATGCCCTCAGCCTTCATCTCGCCTGAGGGAAAGCCCTTGACGGAGATGCGGTCGATGCCGAGCGAGGCCCAGTGCGACAGCGGCTTTGCCAGATCGGGTCCTTCCTGCGCGCAGGAGACCGCCTCCGGTATCGACACCTCGAAACCCCAGTCGCGGCCGCGCTGCCAGCCTTTCTTGACAAGGTAATTGGCGATCGAGGCGAGCGTATCGGGCACCGAGGTCCAGATATTGCGGTGACCGTCGCCATCGAAATCCACGGCATATTTTAGATAGCTCGTCGGCATGAATTGCGGCTGGCCGAGTGCGCCCGCCCACGAACCCTTGAAGTTGGCAGGTGTAACGTCGCCGCCGTCGAGAATATGGAGTGCGGCCACCAGCTCGGTGCGGAACATCTCCTTGCGCGTCGACATGAAGGCCTTGGTCGCCAGCACCTCGATCGCCGAATTCGGGATCTTCGCGGCGCCGAAGCCCGTCTCTCGGCCCCAGATGGCAAGCACGATCGAGCCCGGCACGCCATAGGTCTTTTCGATCCGCTTCAGCGTCGAGCCATATTGGGCGGCAAAGCCGCGTCCCGTTGCGGCAAGCTTCTTCAGCTGGTCCTCGTTGAAATAGGGAGCGGGTGAGGAAAATTCGGCCTGCGTCTGCTTCTGCTCCTTCGGCGGCGGGAAGCCCGGCGGAGCGAGATCGGGCAAGTTCCAGTTCAGCGTGATGCCGGAGAAAGCGGCCTGAAAGACCTTCTCCGAAATGCCGTTCGCCTTCGCCTCCGGCCAGAGGTCGCTCTGCACCCATTTCTCGAACTGCGCCTCGACATCGGCTTTCGAAGGGGCCGCATAACAGGAGAAGGGCAGGAGAACTGCCGCCATCGCGAGTGCGAATATCCCCGTGCTCTTCGCCATAAACAAACCCCTCATATCACCGTCCGCGCCCGAAGTGCCGCCGCAAGCGTACCCTCGTCGAGATAGTCGAGCTCACCGCCGACCGGCACGCCATGCGCCAGCCGCGTGATCTTCACGTCGAGCCCCTGCAACTGGTCGGTGATGTAATGCGCCGTCGTCTGTCCCTCGACGGTGGCATTGACCGCGATGATCAGTTCCCGGATGCCGCCTTCGCCGACCCGGTCGATCAGCCCGCGAATGTTGAGATCGTCAGGACCGACCCCGTCGAGCGGCGACAGCGTGCCGCCGAGTACGTGGTAGGCGGCGTTCATCGCGCCTGCCCGCTCCAGCGCCCAGAGATCCGATACGTCCTCGACGACGATGATGACGGACTGATCGCGTTGCGTGTCGGTGCAGACAATGCAGGGGTCGACCGTATCGACATTGCCGCAGCGCGAGCAGATCTTCACCTTGTCATAGGCCTCGCCCATTGCATTCGACAGCGGGCCGAGCAACTGGTCCTTCTTCTTGATCAGATGCAGTGCCGCCCGGCGCGCCGAGCGCGGCCCAAGGCCCGGCACCTTCGCCAGAAGCTGGATGAGTTTTTCGATTTCGGGGCCGGTGACTCGTTTTGCCATGCGCCGTTCTTAACTGATATGGAACGGAAACGGAATCGCGGAAGGATTGGCCATCCCATGAAAATCCTGGCGCTGTGCACCGGCGATCCCGAAAGACTGCCGGGCAAGAGCTACAAGACCGGCATCTTCAAACATGCCGTCAGTGGCGCGGTGATGATCGATGCCGAAGGCCTTGTCGGCGATGCCATCTGCAACCGCAAACACCATGGCGGCGTCGAGCAGGCTGTTTATGTCGAGGGATCGCTGACGCTCGACTGGTGGAGCAGGGAGCTCGGCCGGCCTTATGAACCCGGCACCTTCGGCGAAAACATGGTGATATCGGATCTCGACAATCGCGACGTCGCCGTCGGCGACCGTTTCCTCACCGGCGATCTCGTCCTCGAAGTCACATCATGCCGTATGCCCTGCGCCACCTTCGCCGCCAGGATGGCCGATCCGAAATTCGTCAAGCGTTACGCCGCCGCCGCCCGTCCCGGCATCTATTGCCGCGTCATTGGGTGCGGCGTGGTCAAGGCCGGAATGCCCGTGGAGCATCAAGCCTTTGCGGGAGAGAAGGTCACGATGCCGGAGTTGATGGAGACTTTCGGCGGGCGGCTTTCGGAGACGGATCGGGCGCGATACCTCGCAGCCCCAATTCATTACAAGCTGCGGGCGATGCTGGAGCCCGGCATATAAGGACTGTCCGCCAGCGACAATGACGACCGCATCGGTTCTGGCGGACGGCGATCTATTCCTGGCATGATTCTAGCCGAACAAAAGGAGGCAACACGAATCCATTTTTCCGTTCGTCCTCGGTTAGCAACTCCTTCCGTTTAATGTGCACCCCCATGTGCTTGCTGCAGGCCAGCGAGAAGGCGGTCAAATTGCCAAAGGCGATGTACGGCGTTTGTTCGCCGGAGAAAATTTCGGTGACGGGGATCAGGAACGGTACCGCTGGTTCATTGGGTGCTGCCGGATCATCGATTTCCTTGAAACACTCGTAAGATACGGATTTATCACTATTTTTCTTGGAAGAAGGCAAGTCTAAATTGCACATGGGCAGAACATCGCTGCATATCACAACGCCGTCGATAGACCAAACGAGTTTGGATTTTCGCCACGTTTCAAACTTTATTAGTTCCGCATAGAATGGGTGTTCTCCGGTGCGCGCCTTGTAGAAGATTTTGGTGTCGTCGCCCGGATTAGACTGATCAAAGACATAAACACGCTTGCTGCGATCGCACTGGCCTGCATTGACAACCGTCGGCATGGCTAAGGCTGCGGCGAGACAAAGGCGAAAAACGCCGACAATCTTCATGAAAAACCTTATGGAGATCTATGAAACTACTTGCCGAAAATATGAGAGCAATTCCAGCAAAACTATGGCGCGGTTTTGAGTCGGCAATTGCTTGAAAACAAGGAGATAAATGCATGTCGTTGGAAAGTGTGCAGAGACTCCGCGATAGCGATATGTGTCAAAACAAATAAAGCGCATCGCATGAATCAATTCGATGCGACACGCTTTGGAATATCTCTGCAATTCGAAGAAAACGAAAATGCGACCGAATTGCCCGCTATCAAAACGGTAGCTTGAAGCCCGGCGGGATCGGCAGACCGGCGGTCAGCGCCTTGGTCTTCTCGGCGGCGAGCGCCTCGGCCTTGTCCTTGGCGTCCTTGTGAGCGGCGACGATCAGGTCCTCGAGGATCTCGACGTCGTCTTCCTTGAACAGCGACGGATCGATCTTCAGACTCTTCAGCTCGCCCTTGCCCGAGATGAGGACGGTGACGAGGCCGCCGCCCGCCTTGCCTTCGGCCGTGAGCTCGGCGATCTCCGCCTGCATCTGCTCCATCTTGGCCTGCATTTCCTTGACTTTGCCCATCATGCCCATGATGTCGCGCATCGTCTCGCTCCTTGTTGAAACTTAGAATTCTATGTCGTCGCCCGGCAGGATGTCACCCTCCTCGGATTCGGCGGCGGCCGGCGGCGTCGCCTCGCCTTCTTCCTCCGGTTCGGGCGCCCGCACGCGCACGTCGATGATCTTGGCACCGGGAAAATGCGCAAGGATCGCCGCCACGTCAGGGTCCTGGCGCGCGTCGATCACATGCTGTTCCCGCGTCCTGGCCTCCGCTTCGACAAGCGTCGGCTGGCCCTCGTCGCGACTGAGGCTGACGATCCAATGGATGCCGGTCCATTCCTTCAGCTTGACCGCAAGCTCGTTGAGCAGCGTCGTCGGCGCACCGGGAGCCAGGCTGACATCGAGCCGGCCGGCTTCGATCCGGACGGGGCGCAGGAAGGTGCGCACCATCGCCTTCAGCTTCGGGTCGCGCTTCTCGGTGGCGAGGTTGACGATATCATTGACCGAATTGACCGGGACGAGCGGCTTCAGGGCTTCCGCCGGTTTTGGTTCGATCCGACCGACAGGCAAGGTCTCAGGTTGGCTGCTCGGCACGGCACGCAGCATCGCCACCGGCGCCGAAGGCTGCGGCGGGCTCGGCGCGGTTTCCGTTGCACGCGCGGCGACACCGCTCTGATAGGGAACCCTTGTTCCGTTGCCGCCGCCATTGCCGGACGGCGGGGCCGCGGGCCGTGGGCCGGCATTGTCGCCGGAAAATTCGGCAAGCCGGCGCGCCGCATCCTCGGGCGCGGGCAGATGCGCGGCATGTGCAAGCCGGATCAGCACCATTTCGGCTGCCCCTGCCGTCCGCGACGAGCCTTCCGTTTCCGGAATGCCCTTGAGCAGCATCTGCCAGATGCGCGACAGCGTCGTCACCGCAACGCCCTTGGCGAATTCCGCCGCTTTGGTGCGTTCGACCTCGCTGAGCGAAGGATCGTTTGCCGCATCCGGCACATATTTCAGCCGCGTCACCAGATGGGTGAAATCGGCAAGATCGGTCAGCACCACCACCGGGTTGGCGCCGGCTTCGTACTGGTTCTGGAACTCGCCGAGGGCTGCGGCCACATCACCCTTGACGATATGCTGGAAGAGATCGACGATCCGGGCGCGATCGGCAAGGCCGAGCATGCCGCGCACGGCTTCCGCCTGAACGGCGCCTGCGCCATGGGCGATCGCCTGGTCGAGCAGCGACAGGCCGTCGCGCGCCGAGCCTTCGGCCGCACGCGCGATCATCGCCAGCGCGTCCGGCTCCGCCTCGATGCCTTCCTTGGCCGCGATCGTCGTGAACAGCCCGACGAGATCGGAGGCGCTGATACGGCGCAAGTCGAAGCGCTGGCAGCGCGACAGCACGGTGATCGGCACCTTGCGGATCTCGGTGGTGGCGAAGATGAACTTCACATGCTCCGGCGGCTCTTCCAGCGTCTTCAAAAGCCCGTTGAAGGCCTGCGTCGACAGCATGTGCACTTCGTCGATGATATAGACCTTGTAGCGCGCCGAAACCGGCCGGTAGCGCACCTGCTCGATGATCTCGCGGATGTCGTCGATACCGGTATGGGAGGCGGCATCCATCTCGATCACGTCGACATGCCGGCCTTCCATGATCGCCTGGCAGTGTTCGCCCGGCGTGCGAAGGTCGATCGTCGGCTTGTCGATTTCTGATGTCTTGTAGTTCAGCGCCCGCGCCAGGATGCGCGCCGTCGTCGTCTTGCCCACACCGCGCACGCCGGTCAGCATATAGGCCTGCGCGATGCGGCCGGTTTCGAAGGCGTTGGTGAGGGTACGGACCATCGGCTCCTGGCCGACCATCAAGTCCGTGAAATCCTTGGGGCGGTATTTGCGAGCCAGCACCCGGTATCCGGTGCCCGTCGAGGCGGCATCTTTTGATTGTCGCTCGGTGTCGCTCATCGCCCTGCTTGTCGCCCGGATCGTCGGGCACTTCGTGGAGAGAAGGTGGGAGGCTGGCACGATGACCCGTGCCGGGCTCGTTAGGGCTGCTTCCTTCCGGACCTGACCCGGTTGGCGAGTGGCTCGTCCACCACCAACCTCCCGGATGCACATATCGGCAATATCGTCATCAAAAGCAAGCCAACATGCAAAAAAACTGCTAGTCGTTGGAAAACATGAGGAGAATGCCCTTTGAAAGGTTTCGCGCTCGACCCTCGGCTGGAAAACGACAGCGTCAGCATCATGGTCACCGGTCTCTGCGATCTGAGATTGTCGAGGGATGCCCGCTGGCCCTGGTTGATTCTGGTGCCGCGCCGGGCCGATATCACCGAAATCTTCGAGCTGACGCCGCTCGACCAGGTGCTGCTTGCCTTCGAGACGGAGCTGGTCGCCAAGGCCCTGAAGGAAATCACCGGCGCGACAAAAATCAATGTCGGGGCTCTTGGCAATATCGTCCGCCAGCTTCATGTTCATGTCATTGCCCGCTTCGAAGGCGATGCGAACTGGCCGGGTCCCGTCTGGGGCTTCGGGCGCGCGGAGCCCTACGAGGACGGAAAGAGAGACGAATTTACAGCGAAGCTGCGGGAAGCCCTTTCATCATGAGTCATTCGCTTTTCGATTCGGATGTGCCGCATCCGGAGCCCAGCAATCTCACGGCCTTTGCCGCCAACGACCTCAATCGCGATTCCGAGCATCGCGACGAACAATCCGTCGAAAAGGCGCTGGCCAAGGAAGGTACCCATATCTTCGCCTTCGCGAGGGATAAGCTGGTGCTGAAGCATGACGGCCAAGTGCTCGATCCGCTCTTTGCCCGCTACGAGCTGCAGGGATTGCAGCCGGATTGGGATGAAACGGTGCTTCTCGGCTACCGAAAAACCGGCGAGCCGCGCCTTGCCGTTCCCGTCGGCATCGACGCCGACGACCTCACCAGCCATTACAAGCCTGCCGACGGCCGCACGCTGTTTCGCGAAATGCTGATCGACGAGGTGTTGCTCGGCGAATTCGCCCAGGCCGCAAGCCTCATCCGCTGGAACGGCGATAACCGCTTCTGCGGCCGCTGCGGCTCGGCGATGGAGATCCACATCGGCGGCTACAAGCGCGTCTGCGCCGCCTGCGAACACGTGATCTTCCCCCGCACCGACCCCGTCGTCATCATGCTGACGGTTGACGAGCAGCGCGACCTCTGCCTGCTCGGCCGCAGTCCGCATTTCGCGCCCGGCATGTATTCCTGTCTGGCCGGCTTCCTCGAGCCCGGCGAAACCATCGAGAACGCCGTGCGCCGCGAAACGCTGGAGGAATCGGGCATCCGCACCGGCCGCATCCGCTATCACGCCTCGCAGCCCTGGCCGATGCCGCATTCCTTGATGATCGGCTGTTACGCCGAGGCGAAATCGACCGAAATCAGCCGCGACGAGACCGAGCTGGAGGATTGCCGCTGGTTCACCCGCGAGGAAACGATCGAGATGCTGGAACGCCCGAGCGCGACAGGCAAGGCCTCGCCGCCGAAAGGGGCGATCGCCCACCGCCTGATGCGCGACTGGGTGGAGTGGAAGCGCTAGCGTCATGCCGGTCGCCCGCTCGGAACGGCTGCTGACGCTGCTCCAGACGCTCCGGCGTTACCGGCGGCCGGTGACTGGAACCGTGCTCGCCCAGGAGACCGGCGTCAGCCTGCGCACGCTCTATCGCGATATTGCCAGCCTGCAGGCCCAGGGCGCGATGATCGAAGGCGAAGCCGGCATCGGCTACGTGCTGAAGCCCGGCTTCATGCTGCCGCCGATGATGTTTTCCGAAGAAGAGCTCGAGGCATTGGTGCTCGGCTCGCGTTGGGTGGCCCGCGCCGCCGAGCCGCGCCTTGCCGGCGCCGGCGCCGACGCACTGGCCAAGATTGCCGCCGTGCTGCCGGCCGATATGCGCGAGATGATCGATTCGGCAGCGCTGTTCGTCGGTCCCAAACGCAGGGACGAGGACAAGGCTGACGTTTCAGCCATCCGCAAGGCGATCCGCCTGGAGCGTATCCTCGAGCTGCATTATGGCGACGAGCAGGGTCGTATCTCGCGCCGCCGCGTCTGGCCTTTCGGGCTCGGCTATTACGAGCATGTGCGAGTCCTCATGGCCTGGTGCGAACTACGCCAGGATTTCCGCCATTTCCGCACCGATCGCATCATCGACATGGCCTTGCACGAGGTGCGTTATCCGCGCCGCCGCACGGTGCTCCTCAAGGAATGGCGCGAGACGCAGGACGTACCGGTCGAGAACTGAACGCTGCTGCCATAAACTGTCAGCAGCCAGGGTTATTATCAGTGCCAATCCACTACAGCGCCGCGTGTCTTCGGACGCGCAAAGGACGCTGTAGCATCTAGGTTCCGCGCATCGTGCCGATGCGCCAGGGAAGGAGTACTGATCGTGGTAACGCCTCCAGCCATTCATTTCACCAACGACCGTTTTGCAGCCGAGTCCTTTGCCGATGTCATTTCGGCCGAGACTTTTGCCGATGTCCGCCAGTCAGCGCGCTCCGGCCTGCTGCACCTGGTCATGAACATTTTCCGATTTCGCAGAGACCGCACCGGCCTCGACCTTGAAGCGACACCGGATTACCTGAAGCGCGACCTCGGCTTCATCGACGGACGCGACCCGCGTTGCGAGGACCGTTTTCCGCTCTAAAGCATATCGCGCAAAAGTATGCAGCGGTTTTGCGACAACGACATGCGCGACCGCGTTAGGAAGCCCATCCTTATCAACATTCCGCCCGACGAGAACGGGGCGTTGCGATCGCTGCGCCCTTAGCACACTGCTGCCATTAACTGTCAGCAGATGATCTCGTTCGGCCCCATTTTACAACAACGGGAGAACCGAAATGACCAGCCCCAATCTCATCATCCTTTACGTCAAGGACCCGGGTGAAAGCGCCAGCTTCTACCGGAACCTGCTCAATCGCGAACCGGCCGTGGAGGCGCCGAATTTCGTCGCTTTTCCGCTTGAAGGCGGCTTCACGCTCGGTCTCTGGCGGCGCAGCAAGGTCGAGCCGCAGCCTTCCGCCATCGGCAACCGTGGCGAAGTGGCCTTCATGGTCGAGGGAGAAAATGCTGTCGCCAGGCACTACGAAGACTGGCGCCAGCGTGGTCTGCCGATCGCCCAGGAACTGACCGAATTGGATTTTGGTCCGACCTTCGTCGTGCTCGATCCGGACGGGCATCGGCTGCGTGTCTGTGAGCCGGATAAATAATTGATAAATAATTTAAGGCGCGCGTGAGGCCTGTCCTAAAGCAGGCCTCGCATCGCATGCCCTTTGTAGACGCCGAGGATGCGCACTTTCTCGGAAAAGAAGCGCAGTTCCTCCAATGCCCGGCGCACGTTCGGATCGTTCGGATGGCCTTCAATATCGGCGTAAAACTGCGTCGCCACGAATTTTCCGCCGAGCTGGTAGCTTTCCAGCTTCGTCATGTTGATGTTGTTGGTGGCAAAACCGCCAAGCGCCTTGTAGAGCGCGGCCGGAATGTTGCGGACGTTGAAGACGAAGGTGGTGACGACCTTTTCTTCCGCCGAATTCCGTTGCGCCCATTCCTCGTCGCGAGACAGGACGACGAAACGGGTCACATTGTTTTCCGTATCCTCGACATTTTCGGCGATGATCTCGAGCCCGTAGAGATCGGCGGCAAGCCGCGGCGCCAAGGCGGCCATCGAGCGGTCGCCGGTTTCCTTCACCAGCTTTGCCGCCCCTGCCGTATCGCCGGCGATCACCGGCTTCCAGCCATTGGCGCGAACGATCTTGCGGCATTGGCCGAGTGCGTGGATATGGCTGTGCACCGTGCGGATCTCGTCCTTGGTGACACCGGGCAGCACCATCAGCTGGAAGCGGATCGGCATGAAATATTCGCCGATGATATGCAGCCGCGACTCCGGCAGCAGATGGTGGATATCGGCGACGCGCCCGGCAATCGTATTCTCGATCGGGATCATCGCGATATCGGCGTCGCCGTTGTCGACCGCCGTGAACGCATCCTCGAAGGTCTGGCAGGGCAGCGGCTCCATGGTCGGAAACATGTCGCGGCTGGCCATGTCGGAATTGGCGCCGAATTCGCCCTGGAAGGCGATCCTGTTGGTCTTGATGTTCATGATGATTCCGTCAGTTCGACTTTGCGGAGAGGATGCGCCGCGCTTTTTCAAGGTCGGCGGGAGTATCGACACCGAGCGGAACCGTGTCAACGATCTCGGCGTCGATGCGCATGCCGGCTTCCAGCGCCCGTAGCTGCTCCAGCGATTCGCGCTTTTCGAGCGTCGAAGGACCGAGCGAGACGAAACGTTCGAGCGCCGCGCGCCGATAGGCATAAAGACCGATATGGTGGTAGAGCGGTCCCTTGCCGTAAGGGGCGGTTGCGCGCGTGAAGTAAAGCGCATGCAGTCGGGTGTCGGAAATCGGCGAACCGACGATCTTGACGATATGCGGCGCGGCCTTGTCTTCCTCATTGTCGATTTCGGTCGTCAGCGTCCCGATATCGACCGCCTCGTTCTCGAGAGGGCGCAACGCCGCGCGCACCGTTTCCGGATCGATCGTCGGCAGATCGCCCTGGACGTTGACGATGATTTTCGCCTTTCCGTCCGGATCGACTTTCGTCAGCGCCTCAAAGATCCGATCGGAACCCGATTGGTGGTCTACGCGGGTCATGACGACTTCGAAGCCGGCAGCGGCCACGGCATCGAATACTCGGGCGTCGTCGACGGCGACGACGACGCGGCCGATGGCTGCCTCCCTGGCGCGTAGCGCCACCTGGACGATCATCGGCAGACCGCAAATATCGGCCAGCGGCTTGCCCGGAAGCCGTGTGGAGGCCATGCGCGCCGGGATCAATACGAGCACGCCGTCTAAATTTGAATCACTCATTGTTCGGGCCTTCTATTCCGGGCTGAAAAGTGTCAAAAAGTCTCACGCACAAGACCATTTAGACAGTTGCAACGATCAACCAAAAGACATAGGTTCCGCGCGATTTCAAGATGGTCCGGTTTATGGTCTGCCGGCTGCAAGGGGAGCATTGCAGATGAATTCATACGTCAATACGGCCGTGGGGGCGCTGCTCGGAACGATTTTCGTTCTGATGTCTGTCTCCATCGCGTCCGAAGGGATCTTCCATTCCGAAGCACCGGAAAAGGAAGGTTTCGCGATCGTTGCCGAAGAGGCGCCCGCCGCTGGTGGCGAGGCTGCGCCTGCCGTTGCCGTTCCGATCGCGCAATTGCTCGCTTCTGCAGATGCCAAGGCCGGTGAAACGGTCTTCAAGAAGTGTCAGGCCTGTCATGACGGCACCAAAGGGGGACCGAACAAGGTCGGTCCCAACCTCTTTGGTGTCGTAGATCGCCCGATCGCCTCGCATGAAGGCTTCGCCTATTCCGCTGCCATGAAGGATTTCTCCAAGGGCAGCAGCGAGAAGTGGACTTTCGAATATCTCAACAAGTTCCTGATGGCGCCGAAGAAGGACGTTCCGGGCACTGCCATGGGCTTCGCCGGTCTGGCGAAGGATCAGGATCGCGCCAACGTCATCCTCTACCTGCACACGCTTGCCGATTCGCCTGTGCCGCTGCCGGATCCGAACACCGCGACGCAGTGACGCGGCAGACAATCGCATGACATCGAAGCCCGGCCTGCAAGCCCGGCTTTTCGTTGTGCGGATATCAGCTCAAGCACCGAGGAAATAGGCCCAGAGCGAGACCGTGATGGCGCCGAGCGCCGTCGTCACCGTGATCGTCGAGGCGGCGAGGCTGTGACCGACGCCGAAGCGATTGGCGATCAGCCAGGCATTGACGCCTGTCGGAACGGAGGAAGTCAGCACGATCGCTGCCGTCCACTCGGGGCTGAGACCGAGGAGATGGCTCGCTGCCCAGACGCAGCCGGGCAGCAGCAGCAGCTTCAAGGTCGAAGTGACGCTGGCAATACCGAGATTGCCGGAGATGCCGTATCTCTCCAGCGCCATGCCGAGCGATATCAGCGCCGCCGGACCGGCAATGCCTGCGATCTGCCCGACGACCGTTGCCACCGTCGTCGGCATGGCGAGACCGGAAAGGTGCATCGCCATGCCGGCCGCAAGCCCGATCACCAGCGGGTTGCGCACGAGATTGACAGCGATCTGGCGAAGCACGAGCACCATGCTGCGATCGCTTTTGCCGGCGATCTTGCGCTCGGCATGCTCCATCAGGACCGTGCCGGCGACCATCATCACGGGCAGATGCACGGCAAGTAGGATCGACAGCGCCACCAGCCCCTCGTCGCCGACGGTCCGCTCGACGAGCGGCAGACCGATGAAGATATTGTTGGCGAAGGCCGAGGAAACGCCGGCCAGCACGCCGATTCGTTCGTCGCGGCCGAAGAGGCGTGTGGCGGCGATATGGCCCGCAGTCCAGGTGATGGCAACGCCGGAAAAATAGACGATCCAGAGGCGAAAAGGCGAGGCGCCATGAAAATCCGCCTCGGCAATGGTGCGGAAAAGCAGAAGCGGCACGGCGATCTTGAAGACGAATTCGCTGAGCGCTTCGCCGACATTCGACGCCATCAACCCGCTGCGGACGATCACCCAGCCGATGAGAATCAGGATGAAGATGGGAAGGACGTCGAGAATGATGGCTGACATAGGGGAGGCTGCTCTGCGCGGGGGAGTATTCGACGTCTACAGCGCCGCGCGTCTTTTCAGACGCGCAAAGGACGCTGTAGCACTTTGAATTGCTGCATAATTTTATCCTTAAATCGATTCCGATTTAAGGAATTATGCAGTAGCAGCAAACGGCTTGGATTGAAAAGGCAATCGCCGTCCAATCAGGCGCATCGGCAAAACAAAAAAAAGCGGGCACAGCCCGCTTTTTCCGCTCCGGTCTTGCCGGAAACCCGGATCACGAAGCTGCCAGTTCATCCGTGGTCAGCATCGCGCCGGTAAGATCGAAGGGATCATCCCTCGTGCGCCCGGCTGCAACTGAAAGCTGCTCATGCCGGTCTTCTTGCGAAGATTTCTAGATTTTGAAAATGACAGGGACATGACGAATAGGCGGCACTTTTGCGAAGAAATAGATGCGCCATCCACCATTTATCCTTCCAAACCGCGGAAATTTCGCTAAGACCAAACCCCGGCTATCACAAACTCCGGGACCCCCCATTTCATGACAAGATTCGATGTTCTGACAGTCGGCAACGCAATCGTGGACATCATTGCCCGTTGCGACGACCAGTTCCTCATTGACAACCAGATCACCAAGGCGGCGATGAACCTCATCGATGCCGAACGCGCCGAACTCTTGTATTCGCGCATGGGACCGGCGCTCGAAGCCTCCGGCGGCAGCGCCGGCAATACGGCGGCGGGCGTGGCTAATCTCGGCGGCAACGCTGCCTATTTCGGCAATGTTGCCCAAGATCAGCTCGGTGATATCTTCGCGCACGACATCCGCGCCCAGGGCGTCCACTACCAGACCCGGCCCAAGGGCACCTTCCCGCCGACGGCACGTTCGATGATCTTCGTCACCGAGGATGGCGAGCGCTCGATGAACACCTATCTCGGCGCTTGCGTCGAGCTCGGCCCGGAAGACGTCGAGTCCGACGTCGTGGCTGACGCCAAGGTCACTTATTTCGAAGGTTATCTCTGGGATCCGCCGCGCGCCAAGGAAGCCATCCTCGATTGTGCCCGCATCGCCCATGAAAACGGCCGCGAAGTGTCGATGACGCTGTCCGACAGCTTCTGCGTCGACCGCTATCGCGGCGAATTCCTCGATCTGATGCGCTCCGGCAAGGTCGATATCGTCTTCGCCAATCGCCAGGAAGCGCTGTCGCTCTACGAGACCGACGATTTCGAGGAGGCGTTGAACAGGATCGCCGCCGATTGCAAGATCGCCGCCGTGACGATGAGCGAGAATGGCGCCGTCATCCTGACGGGCCGTGAGCGTTTTTACGTCGATGCGATCCGGATCAAGGAAGTTGTGGATACGACGGGTGCCGGCGATCTCTTCGCCTCCGGCTTCCTCTACGGCTACACGCAGGGGCGGTCTCTCGAGGATTGCGGCAAGCTTGGCTGCCTGGCCGCCGGCATCGTCATCCAGCAGATCGGCCCGCGCCCAATGACCTCGCTTTCCGAGGCCGCCAAACGGGCAGGGCTTATTTGAAGGCTTCGCCGGGATAGGCGCCCCAGATCTCCGACTGCGCCACCCAGCCCGAGGCGCCGTCGGTTTCGGCGCGGCACCAGTCGCCGTTGCATTCGCCAATGGTGATCATCACGCCGGGTTCCAGCTTGGCAACGATCGAGGCGGAGGGCTGCGCCTCGCGGCGCAGATTGACATAGACGCCTTTGCCCTTGGTCTTCATCCACGGGGCGGCAATCGCCGCGCGCTGGCCTGATAGCAGCGACTGGTTGACCCAACCTTCGGTGCCGTCGGCATCGCGGATACGGCGCCAGTTGTCGTATTCCTGGATGATCTCCACCGGCAGGCCGGATTTCAGGTACATCCACGAAACGGCGTAATCCGTTCCCGGACCGATGCGCAGATTGACGCGCTTGGATTTCAGCGTGACGAAACGCGGCAATGGCAGTCCGCTTGGCCCCTTGGCTGCCTGCGCATGGGCGAATTCGACGCTTCCCACGGATGCAGCCAGAGCGATGGCAAGGGCGAGGCAGGACTTCAGGACTTTGCTGCGCATGGAAGTTTCCGTTTGCTCGAATACGCGGCAGGCTTGGCCTGCTCGCGGTCCGGGCTCTGACATTCCCCGGCTGCACCGCGAGTTTTGTTTGTCTTCGCGTGCGGGTCTGGTAGAAAATGCCCGGAATGGGAAAATTATCACCCCTCTTGGTTAAAGACCTCTGAACAAGGCACCACAGGCAGCCATGACAGCGAAGAAAAAACCGAAGGTCTACATCACCCGCAAGCTGCCGGATGCCGTCGAAACCCGCATGCGCGAACTCTTCGACGCAGAGCTGAACATCGACGACGCGCCGCGTTCCGTTCCTGAGCTTATCGCCGCGGTCAAGACCGCCGACGTGCTGGTGCCGACCGTCACCGATCGTATCGACGCGGCGCTGATCGAGCAGGCGGGACCGCAGATGAAGCTGATTGCGAGCTTCTCCAACGGCACCGATCACATCGACGTCGAGGCGGCTGCGCGCAAGGGCATTACCGTCACCAACACGCCGAACGTCCTGACTGAGGACACCGCCGATATGACCATGGCGCTGATTCTCTCAGTTCCGAGAAGGCTCGGCGAAGGTGCGCGCGTGCTGACCGACAAGCCGGGTGAATGGGCAGGCTGGTCTCCCACCTGGATGCTCGGCCGGCGCATTCACGGCAAGCGCATCGGCATCGTCGGCATGGGCCGCATCGGCACGGCGGTCGCCCGCCGCGCCAAGGCTTTCGGCCTGTCGATCCACTATCACAATCGCAAGCGCGTCAATCCGGCCGTTGAGGACGAACTGGAGGCGACCTATTGGGAAAGCCTCGACCAGATGCTCGCCCGCGTTGACATCGTTTCGATCAATTGTCCGTCGACGCCGGCGACCTTCCACCTGATCTCGGCCCGCCGTCTGGCGCTGCTGCAGCCGACAGCCTATCTCGTCAACACCGCACGCGGCGACGTGGTCGACGAAGCTGCGCTGATCAAGTGCCTGAGGGAGGGACGGATTGCCGGCGCCGGCCTCGACGTCTTCGAAAACGAGCCCGCCGTCAACCCGAAGCTGGTCAAGCTCGCCAATGAGGGCAAGGTCGTGCTGCTGCCGCATATGAGCTCGGCGACGATCGAAGGCCGCATCGACATGGGCGACAAGGTCATCATCAACATCCGCACCTTCATCGACGGTCACAGGCCGCCGAATCGCGTGCTGCCGGGCCGTTGAAGAACGCTGTAAATCAGGCGACGCAGATCGGAGGCGCAAGGACCTTGCGCATCTCGACGAATGTCGTCCTGGCAAAGCCGGGATGCGCCTTTTCGGCGGTTCTGGAAAATCCCCAGGCGGCAAAGACGGCGTGATTGTCGGTGAGCTCGATCCGCGTTTCCAGCCGCAAAGCGGGAAGACCGAGCGCTGCGGCCGTTTCCTCGGCAATCGCCAGCAGCCGCTTGCCGAGGCCCTTGCCCTGCGCCTCAGGCAGAACGGCGAGCTTGCCGACATAGAGACAATCGGTCTCCGGCCGTAGGAAGAGGCAGCCGATCAGCTTTTCGCCGTCGATGGCGACATGGCCGATCTCGGCTCTGGACTTTTCGGCCAGCGACTCCGTCGTCAGCTTGAGCGCCGAAGATTGCGGATCGATCCTGCCGTTCATCGAGGCGAAGGAGGCGAGGATCAGAGCCAGCAGTTCGTCCCAGCGCGTGAAAGTCTGATCAAGACGAATAATCGTCATCCGGCCTGTCTTTGTGTCGTGTGGCGTCGTTTGTAGCGGATGGTGTCGAAGCGGGCCGAGAGCGCGTCGTAGAGCAGCAACCGTCCGACCAGCGGTTCGCCGGTGCCGGTGATGAGCTTGATCGCCTCCATCGCCATCATCGTGCCGATGACGCCTGTGAGTGCGCCAATGATGCCGGCCTCGGCGCAGGCGGGAATCAGCCCCGCCGGCGGCGCTTCCGGAAACAGGTCGCGATATCCAGGGTTGGCCGTTCCATCCTCAGCTGTCTCATAGGGCTTGAGAACCGTCAGCGAACCATCGAAACGCCCGACGGCGCCGCTGACGAGCGGGATGCGCGCTTCATCAGCCGCATCGGCGGCGGCATAACGCGTGTCGAAATTGTCCGATCCGTCGATCAGAAGATCGAAACCCGAGAGCTGACGGCGGGCGGCCTCCGGCGAAAAGCGTTCCTCGAAGCGGATCAGTTGGACATGCGGATTGAGCCTGGCGATGGCGAAGGCGGCACTCTCGGTCTTCAGCTCGCCGATCGTGCCGGAATCGTGGATCACCTGGCGCTGCAGGTTCGACAGCGACACCCGGTCGTCGTCGACGATACCGAGCGTGCCGACGCCGGCAGCGGCCAGATATTGCAGGACCGGTGCACCGAGGCCGCCGGCGCCGATCACCAGCACGCGGGCGGCTTTCAGTTTCTGCTGGCCGGCGCCGCCGATCTCGGGAAGCAGGATGTGGCGGTGATAGCGCGCGATTTCTTCCGGGCTGAGCGGTTCCATGGCGCCGATGTTATCATGACGCCCGACGCCGGGAAAAGCCGCCTCCGTCATTCGAACACCCTTCCGTCGGCAACCGTGAAAAACTGCGCCCTGTCGCCGAGTGCTGAAAACATCGCCCGATCCGTTCCTGTCATGAAGGCCTGGCCGCCGAGCCCGTCGATGAGGTCGAATAGCGCGGCGCGGCGGCCCTCGTCTAGATGCGCTGCGATCTCGTCGAGCAGCAGGATCGGCGCATGGCCGGTGAGATTGCCGACGAGCCGCGCATGCGCAAGCACCAGGCCGACAAGCAGCGCTTTCTGCTCGCCGGTGGAGCAACGCTCCGCCTCCATCGCCTTTTCGCGGTGATGCACGATGAGATCGGCCCGGTGCGGCCCCTCGAGCGTGCGCCCGGCTCCGGCATCGCGGTAGCGGCTCTCTGCCAGCATCGCCGCGTAGTCATCTTCGAGGTCCACCGAGGGGCGCGAGAACTGACCGTCCATGAATCCCGAGAGCTGCAGCGATGCCGAAGGGAAGGGCGAGCTCTCCCGTGTTTCCTCGATCAGCCGAGTCAGCAGGCCGAGCATCTCCTGCCGGGCGAGCGCCATGGCGATGCCGAGGCTTGCCATCTGCTCCTCGATGCCGGCAAGCCAGGAGGGATCGAAGCGGCCTTCGTCCAGCAATTTGTTGCGGCTGCGCATGGCGCGCTCGAAATCGCTGGCGCGGCGGCCATGGGCGGGATCGAGCGACAGCACCAGCCGGTCGAGAAAGCGGCGCCGGTCGGAGGAGGCACCGGTAAACAGGCCGTCCATCGCCGGTGTCAGCCAGAGAAGGCGCAGATGGTCGGTCAGTTCGTCGGCAGTCTTTGCCGTTGTGCCATTGATGCGCAGCCTGCGGGCGGTGGTCTCCTCGCTGGTTTCGATGCCGGTGCCGATCTCGACGTCGCCCTCCATGCCATCGAGCACGGCGAAGATCGAAAACCCGCCGGCCGCGCCGACGCGGGTAATGTCGCCATAGGCCGCGCGACGCAGACCGCGGCCAGGCGAAAGCAGCGAGACGGCCTCCATGAGATTGGTCTTGCCGGCGCCGTTGTCTCCCGTCAGCACGGCGTGCCGACCGTCAAGGGTAAGGGCCGCTGCCGCATAGTTGCGGAAGTCTGTCAGCTTCAGACGGGAAAGAGAAACCTTGTGCGGCATCGAATGTCCGGAATCGTGAAGCGTGACAGCTAAGCCTAAGCGGCGTTGATGGCAAGGCTGGCAGCTTCTTGGCCGTGGATCGCGAACCTCTGATACCGCCGCAAATCAGGGACGCGGCGGTTGAGCCATAAGGGAGAAGCTCGAAGCGGCGAAATACCGCGCGGGACATATTTTCCGAATGACACCGTGACCGAGGTGCTGGTGTCCGACATTCTGCAAATGTAGGGCGCAGGCATTAAGCGTTCTAAATTCTACTAAAAATACAACCGCCGGGGATGCTCCGACATCGCCAGGCCGATATTGTCGACGGTCACCGTCAGTGCCTCCGAGATCCGGATATTCCGGCTTTGCCGCGATCCTTTAAGGCGACTGACGTAACGTAATGCCCAGAAAAAGTCGGTTGAATTTTGCAACTGCTGGGTTGAGTTATTCCGGGAAGGCGATATGGTAAACGAACCGTTTATGTATGAGAGAGTGATGAAGTGCCAGATCCGGTTGATATTATCGTCGGTCGCAACGTCAGACAGTTTCGCGCCCTTCGCCGTGTTTCCCAACTCGAACTTGGCGAAGCACTCGGACTGACTTTCCAGCAGATCCAGAAATACGAAAAGGGGACGAACCGCGTTTCCGCCAGCAAGTTGCATCAGATCGCGGTTTTTCTCGATGTCGAGATCTCTGCCCTTTTCGAGGGAGCCGGCGTGTCACCATTCGGCAGCCGTATCGAACTCAGCCCCGACGCCTATGCGCTTGCGCTAAGCTTCGACAAACTGAACTCACCGGCAGGCAAGGAAGCGGTCAAGACCATCCTCACCCTCATGACGGGCGAAGCGGCCGAAACCGCCGCCTGATTCCACTGAGCCATCAGGTTTACCACGAAAAAGAACGACCTGTTCCCGCTCTGGACGATGTCCAGATGCTTGCAGCTGTGCAGCGTTTTGGGGGCGGCGTGCATCAACACAAGGACCGGGGCAGGTCACCTGAATGAGGTTCGGTGCCGCGCGCTTTAGTGAATCTCGCGTTCGTGCAGCGCCATCAGCAGATCGTCCTGCGTCTGGTGGCCGGCATGGTAAAGGTCGATCGCGATGCTGGCGATTGAAAGGCCCTGCTGGCTGCGAAGCTTGATATTGCGCTCGGCGCACCATGTGTAGATGGCGCCGGCGAGAACGTCGACGTCGTCGGACTGAGAGGAAAAGGCTGGCGCCATTGGTCGTTACCCTTGGTTTGGTTGTCCCCCGCTAGAGTGCCGCACTAAGGACGCTCTATCGCATTGATTTGGTGCATAACCTCGAAATTCGATTCCGATTTTCGGGGTTATGCACTGACGGCAGAGACTGAATTCATTTGGAAAACTTGCAAGCGGCATCATCTGGCTGCGTTAACGCAAGTCATCTTCCCGCCCGCCGCCGTATCGATCCGGGACAGATTGGCCGGCGTGGATGGCGAATGTCACAAATTGAGACATGCCGCGCAAAGTGTGCAGCGGTTTTGTGATGACGACATGCATAAAAACAAAGACTTAAAGCGCGACGAGCGAATCTGAAAGATCGCGCCGCGCTTTAGAGCAATTCCAGGAAAAGTGCGAAGCGGTTTTCCGTCCGGAATTGCATAGAAACAAAAGGCTAGAGCGGTCCTGCGCTTCCGTTAAAAGCTTAACCGCTCTAGGATTCCTGGGACAAAAGAACCGGAGACGTTTCCGTCCCCGGCTTTCGAAATGGGCGTGTCGGTTGCGGCTCAGCCCTCGAAGAATTCCTTCATCCGGGCAAAGAAGCCCGTCGATTCCGGATTGTTCTCCTTGGAGGAAAGCTGCTCGAATTCCTGAAGCAGTTCGCGTTGGCGCTTGGTGAGCTTTTGCGGCGTCTCGATCTGGATCTGGATGTAGAGGTCGCCCGTCTGCACCGAACGCAGCACGGGCATGCCCTTGCCCTTGAGGCGGAACTGTTTGCCGACCTGCGTGCCCTCGGGCACGGTCACGCGCGACTTGGTGCCGTCGAGCGTCGCCACGTCAAAGGTTCCGCCGAGCGCGGCCGTCGTCATCGAGATCGGAACGGCGCAATAGAGATCGGCTCCGTCGCGCTGGTAGAATTCATGCGGTTTGACGGACAGGAAGATATAGAGGTCACCTGCCGGCCCGCCGCGGGCGCCGGCTTCGCCTTCGCCCTGCAGGCGGATGCGCGTGCCGTCCTCGATGCCGGCGGGAATATTGACCGAGAGCGAACGCTCTTCCGTCACCCGGCCCTGGCCGTGGCACTTCGGGCAAGGATCGGGAATGATCTGGCCGCGGCCGTGGCAGGTCGGGCAGGTCCGCTCGATCGAGAAGAAGCCCTGTGCCGCGCGCACGCGCCCCGTTCCCTGGCAGGTGCCGCAGTTCTTCGGCTGCGTGCCGGGCTTGGCGCCCGAACCCGAACAGACGTCGCAGGTGATCGACGTCGGAACGCGGATCTGCGCCGTCTTGCCGGAGAAAGATTCTTCCAGCGTTATTTCCATGTTGTAGCGAAGATCGGCGCCACGCTCACGGCCGCCCGACGAGCGCTGGCGCGCGCGCCCACCACCCATCATCTCGCCGAAGATATCCTCGAAGATGTCGGAGAAACCGCCGCCGGCAAATCCGCCGCCACCGCCGCCCATGCCGCCATGCTCGAAGGCCGCATGGCCATAACGATCATAGGCTGCCCGCTTCTGCGGGTCCTTGAGCATCTCGTAGGCTTCGTTGATTTCCTTGAACTTCCGTTCGGCGTCCTTGTCATCCGGGTTCTTGTCCGGATGGTATTTCATCGCCAGTTTGCGGAAGGCGCTTTTCAGCTCTTTCTCGTCCGCCGACTTGGCCACACCCAGAGTTTCGTAAAAGTCCGCTTTTGCCATTAAGGATTAAACCCCGGAAATGGATTTTCCGGCTGCCATGGTGAGCAGCCGGATCAGGTGTTGAAGCATAACCACGCCGTCGCGGATTACGCGGACTTCTTGCGGTCGTCGTCCTTGATTTCCTCGTAGTCGGCATCGACGACATTGTCGCCACCTTCCGCAGAGGCATCGCCAGCAGCGCCGCTTTCGGCCTGCTGTGCTTCATAGATCGCCTGCCCGAGCTTCATCGACACTTCCATCAGCGTCTGGGTCTTGGCCTTGATGTCGTCGGCATCGGGCTCGGACGCTTCCGACGCCGTCTTCAGCGCAGCGATCGCATCCGAGATCGCGGTGCGGTCGGCCTCGGAAACCTTGTCACCGTAATCCTTCAGCGACTTTTCCGAGGAATGGATCAGGCTTTCAGCCTGGTTCCGGGCTTCGACGGCCTCGCGGCGCTTCTTGTCTTCGGTGGCATGGGCTTCGGCATCCTTTACCATCTTCTCGATGTCGGCGTCGGAAAGACCGCCGGAAGCCTGGATGCGGATCTGCTGTTCCTTGCCGGTGCCCTTGTCCTTGGCCGAAACCTGGACGATGCCGTTGGCGTCGATGTCGAAGGTGACTTCGATCTGCGGCATGCCGCGCGGCGACGGCGGCAGCCCGACGAGGTCGAACTGGCCGAGCAGCTTGTTGTCGGCAGCCATTTCACGCTCGCCCTGCGAAACGCGGATGGTCACGGCCTGCTGGTTGTCTTCGGCGGTCGAGAAGGTCTGGCTCTTCTTCGTCGGGATCGTCGTGTTGCGTTCGATCAGGCGGGTGAAGACACCACCCAGCGTCTCGATGCCGAGCGACAGCGGCGTTACGTCGAGGAGCAGGACGTCCTTGACGTCGCCCTGCAGAACGCCGGCCTGGATGGCGGCGCCGAGGGCGACGACTTCATCCGGGTTGACGCCCTTGTGCGGCTCCTTGCCGAACAACTGCTTGACGACTTCCTGCACCTTCGGCATGCGGCTCATGCCGCCGACGAGAACCACTTCGTCGATTTCGGCAGCGGTAACACCGGCATCCTTGAGCGCTGCCTTGCACGGCGCGATCGTGCGCTGGACGAGATCGTCGACCAGGCTCTCGAGTTTGGCGCGGGTCAGCTTCAGCGTCAGATGCTTCGGGCCGGAGGCGTCGGCGGTGATGAACGGCAGGTTGATTTCGGTCTGCTGCGAGGACGAAAGCTCGATCTTTGCCTTTTCCGCAGCTTCCTTGAGGCGCTGCAGGGCAAGCTTGTCGTTCTTCAGGTCGATGCCGTTGTCTCTCTTGAACTCGCCGACGAGATATTCGACGAGACGCATGTCGAAGTCTTCACCGCCGAGGAAAGTATCGCCGTTGGTGGACTTCACCTCGAAGACGCCGTCGCCGATCTCGAGGATCGAAATATCGAAGGTGCCGCCGCCAAGGTCGTAGACGGCAATCGTCTTGCCTTCTTTCTTGTCGAGGCCGTAGGCGAGTGCCGCAGCGGTCGGCTCGTTGATGATGCGCAGGACTTCAAGACCGGCGATGCGGCCGGCATCCTTGGTGGCCTGGCGCTGCGCGTCGTTGAAGTAGGCGGGAACGGTAATGACGGCCTTCTCGACCTTTTCGCCGAGATAGGATTCGGCGGTTTCCTTCATCTTCTGAAGGATCATCGCGGAAATCTGTGCGGGCGAGTAGCCCTTGCCATTGGCTTCGACCCAGGCGTCGCCATTGTCGCCCTTGACGATGGTGAAGGGAACGAGGTGCTTGTCCTTCTCGACGGTCGGATCTTCGTATCGGCGGCCGATCAGGCGCTTGACTGCAAAGAGCGTGTTCGTCGGGTTGGTGACTGCCTGGCGCTTGGCCGGCTGGCCGACGAGGCGTTCGCCATCTTCGGAAAATGCCACCATGGAAGGGGTCGTGCGTGCACCTTCCGCATTCTCGATAACCTTCGCGTCCTTGCCGTCCATGACTGCGACGCAGGAATTCGTCGTTCCAAGGTCGATACCAATTACTTTTGCCATGTCATTCTCTCCTTGAAGCAAGCTGTCGGAACCCCGAGAAGGCATTTCCCTGACAGCCCCTTACGGGATGGGTCTACTTGAGATTACGCAATCGTGATTGCGGTGATGCGGCGTATATAAGGAGCGGTTTTCTGGACTGCAAGGCGAGAAATGCCCCGGAATCCAGCAAAACGAATGTGTTGCGTTCAATTTTTACAGTAGCCGGGAAAGAGGTCGCCCCATGTTCGGAAAGCGGCCGTATTTTACGGCATGTCGCGCAAAACTGTGCGGCGGTTTTGCGACCACGACATGCGTAAAACAAAGACCTGAAGCGCGAGGCGCGAATCTGAAAGATCGCGACGCGCTTAAGGGCATCGGGCTTGTGCGGGGCATACAGCAAAGATCTCACTGGCCCATGATCAGATCGAGCAGCGTCGTGCGCCGCGGCTGGACGGAAGAGGTTGTCTGCGCGCCCCCGACATCGCCGGGTGGAACCATGCCCTCATAGTTAGCACCCCCGCCTTCGGCAATGTCTGCGGGCGGAACCGGGCCGCCATTGCCGGAGCTTGCCCCCTGCTGCCGGGCAGGCGCTTGCGGATAGCGGTTTGCATTGTCGTTGCCGCCGAAGACGCCGGAAATAATGCCGCCGATCGTCGAAGGCGGCGCCTCGGCCGTCATCGGCTGCCCGCTGCCCAATTGCCCATCGCCTGGCGCTGTCTGCGCCATCGGCTGCCCATTGTTCGGATCGGCGATCAACTGGCCGTTGCCGAAGAGCGGTGCCGGCGAAAGTCCCTTGTGGGCGGCGATCATGAATTCCTTCCAGGCCTTGGCGGGCAAGCCGCCGCCGGTCACCTTCTTCATCGGCTTGCCGTCGTCATTGCCGAACCAGACGCCGGTGGTGAGGTTGCTGGTGAAACCGACGAAGAGCGCGTCGCGCGAATTCTGCGTCGTGCCGGTCTTTCCCGCCGCCTGCCAACCGGGGATCTTGGCGCTCTTGCCGGTGCCGCTCTCGATGACGCCCATCATCATCGTATCCATTTCGGCGGCGATCTGCTCGGACAGCACGCGCGGCGGGCTGTCATAGGTATTTTCGTAGAGAACCTTGCCTTCGGCTGTCGTCACCCGGCGGATGACGTGCGGCGTCGCCTTGTAGCCGCCGTTCATGAAGGCGGCATAGGAGGCGGTGAGTTCCATCAGCGACACCTCGGAGGTGCCGAGCGCGATTGAGGCGTTCGGCTGCAGCTCGCTTTCAATGCCGAGCCGGTGGGCAAGCTTGATCACCTGGTCCGGCCCGTCATACATCACCAGCTGGGCGGCCACCGTATTCAGCGACTTGGCAAGCGCGGTCGCCAGCGTCACCTCGCCATTGTATTTCTTCTCGTAATTTTCGGGCGTCCAGTCGCCGATCCGGATCGGCGCGTCATTGAACACCGAATAGGGCGTCAGCCCCTTCTCGAGTGCGGCAGCATAGACGAAGGGCTTGAACGACGAACCCGGCTGGCGTTTGGCCTTGACGGCGCGGTTGAACTGGCTTGTCGCATAGTCCCTGCCGCCGACCAGTGCCCGGATCGCGCCGGTGCCGTCGATCGAGACCAGGGCCGCCTGCGAGGCGTCGAGCTTCCCGCCCTCCTTGTCGAGCACGTCGACCAGCGATTGCTCGGCCTTCTTTTCCAGCGACTTGTCGATGGTCGTATCGACGATGACGTCTTCCTTGACGTCGCCGATCAGACCCGGCAGCTCGTCCATCACCATGTCGGCGACATAGTGCCCGGCGCCCGACCAGTAACTCTTGGCCGAAGCCGGGGTCTGCGACATCGCCGTCTTGACCTCGGAATCGGTGATGAAACCCTGCTCGCGCATCGCCGCGAGCACGAGCTGGGCGCGCGCATTCGCCGCGTCCGCATCGCGGGCCGGCGAGAGCCGCGACGGCGCCTTGAGCAGGCCGGCCAGCACCGCGGCCTCGCCGAGGTTCACGTCACGCGCCGATTTGTTGAAGTAGCGGCGTGAGGCCGCCTCGACGCCATAGGCGTTCGATCCGAAGAACACCCGGTTGAGATACATGGCAAGGATCTGGTCCTTGGTGTATTTCTGCTCCAGCCAGAGCGAGAGCAGCACCTCCTGCACTTTGCGTTCAAGCGTTCTCTCAGGCGAGAGGAAGAGGTTCTTGGCAAGCTGCTGCGTCAGCGTCGAGCCACCCTGCACCATGTGACCAGCCGTGAGGTTGGTCACAACAGCCCGGCCGAGGCCGAGCGGATCGACGCCGAAATGCGAATAGAAACGCCGATCTTCGATGGCGATGACGGCTTCCGGAATATAGGGCGACATGTTTTCGAGCGACAGCGCCTCGCCGCCGGTGGCGCCGCGATTGGCAATGACGCTGCCGTCGACGGCGGTGATCTTCACGTTCGGCGGCCGCTCCGGGATCGCCCATGTGCTGGCGCTCGGCATGCGCGAGCCATAATAGACCACGAGCCCGGCAACGCCGATGCCCGCCCAGATGAAAAGCACGACGCACCAGTAGATCACGCGGCGCAGGAAGCCGAAAAAGCCGCCGCCTTCGCGCTCTTGCGGCTCGCGCTTCCGCCGGGGGGCGGCACGTTGCGGCGGGGGATTCGAGCCGCCGCGGCGCTGGGATCGGCCTCCGGCAATGCGGTCGTCGGCATCGAGCGAGAATTCGTCATCGTCGCGTGCCGGGCGGCCGCTGAAGGACGGTTCTATTCTGTCGCCTGATCTGCCTCTGCCTGCCATCGCGGACCGGTCGCACCCCATGTTCGATCGCGAAGCCAGCTTCGCATAACGGTGCTCTTCTCCAGCGCCGCGCGTCTTTTCAGATGCGCGAAGGACGCTGGAGCACTTTGAGTGCCGCCGTGATCATCCGACTGAACTGTAAATGCGGCGATTTAACGGGGTATTAATAATGGAAAGTAAAGCAGATCGCGCCGGGCGACAGCATTGCCTTCAGAACTGCCGGGCCTCGTAATCGTCGAGCGTTTCCGGGTCCTGCTTATATTCCCACTCGCCCAGATGAAAGCGGCGCCAGATCTGGCCGGAAGGGTTGAGGTTCGCCCCATCGGTGAGGCGTACAGGCAGGAGTGGGTTGTGTTTATGCCAAATGGTAACATCGGTAGCGGCTGCCCGAGGGGCGAAAAGCCCGAAGAAAGCCAGGTAGTCTTGCGTCATCAGGGTCCAGCCTCGAACGGATTAAAATCAATCCGCAACTTCACAAAACTGCAATAAAGAATCCCGCAAAACAAGAGCCTCGCGATGGCTTCACATCAAATTGTCGGTGACCGTGTCCGAGGATCGATGCTTCCCCCGCGTTTCCTGTCTTGCGCTCGCCGGCGAAGCGGCGCGCGTCGTGAAAACAAAGACCCGCAGTCTGTGGCGCGAGTTACGTGCGATACGACATAGATTACCGCGCCGCGCGTCTTTTCGAGAGGCGCAAGAGATGCTGTAACACTTTGAATTTCTGGATAATTTTATCCTTAAATTCGATTCCGATGTAAGGAATTGTGCAGGAGGCGGAACCAATAGGCTTCGCGATTGTTTATGGAGAAGCGGGACAACCCCTCACGTCCCGCGAATGATCGGCCGTCTCCCCTCAACACGCGCCGATCGACATCAGGCCCGGTGCATCCCTCCCAAGGGAGCGCCGGGCTTTTTCTTGGGTGTTTGCCTTTGGCTTGGCAAACCTCAAAAGAGGACGGCGTGCCGTCCCCCTTCTGTTTCATTCGTCGCAGGAGGGATCGCCGGGGCGGCAATCAAAGTTCCTGCGGTCAGGCCTGCGATCATCGCCTCTCCGGTCGTCCCTCTGCCGTTCACCTCTTTGCCGATCGTCCCTTTGCCGATCGTCCCTTTGATTGTCGTCGCGCCAGTCACGATCGCGATCGCGCCCATCTCGGTCGCCATCCCGCTCGCGCCAGTTACGGTCACGATCCCGGTTATCCCGATCGCGGTCACGATCCCGATTGTCGCGGTCGCGGTAGTAATAATCCGGGCCGCGGCTCCAGCGGTCACGGTCGCGATAGAAATCGCGGTTGCGGTAGTAACGGTCCCAATAATTGTCGACGCTGAACCGAATCATCGGAATGCCGAGCGGACGGTAGTATTGCGGGCCGACATAGACGCGGCGCTGCTGGTAGAGGGCCTGCACGTACTGGCCGGAAACCCAGCCGCGGCCGCCGTAGAATTCCACGTCGCACCAGTTGACGTCGGAAAGGCATCCGCGGATCTCAACGGAAGAACCGGTCGGGATGACCGCGACGGCGGGATAACGGGTGCTCGGACCCGCACGCATGTTGACGTTCGCCGTCGAGTAGCCCTCGGCAGCCTGCGCTATGGCAGGCGCCAGCATAAGCAGGCCGACCGCTGCGATTTTAATAAAGAGATTTTTCACGCTTCTCAGTCCTTGTTGGCACGTTTTTCAGGCAGCGCTTGGCCGCGTTTCCTTGGCATATGCCATTGAAACAAAAGATAGAGCGATCGCCCCCAGGTGTTTAGGGCGTTGTTATTCGTCTTATCTTTCAATGGCTTATATATCGCCCGCGATGAACGCAGCTTGAACGGCGAAATGTCGGACAGCGCCTTGGAGCCGCGAGTGGTGCTTCCGACAAAGGGTAGGCACTGTTAACGGTTGGTTAACCTTTCGGCGGCAGTCTCATTGCAATACCCGCTTGCTCCTTGACCACGGATGAACTGGCACTGAGATGAGCGGATGACGAAAGGCCGGGTCGAACCGGCCTTTTTGTTTTTTGCGATTCTGCCTGGCACGTCTTTCAGGCGGCCAGCGCCTGAAGAATCCGCACCCAGGAGCGGATGCCCTTGTGGTAGGAGACGAGCTCGTATTTCTCGTTCGGCGAGTGGATGCGGTCATCGCTGAGGCCGAAGCCGACGAGCAGCGATTCCATGCCGAGCATCTTCTGGAAATCCCCGACGATCGGGATCGACCCGCCCATGCCGATGACGATGGCGGGTTTCGGCCACTCGTCGGAAAGCGCGTTCTTCGCCTTGGTCAGAACAGGCGAATCATAAGAGAGGTGGATCGCTGGCGAGCCGCCATGCGGATGGAACTCGACCGAGCAATCGGCGGGAATATTCGAGCTGATATAGCTGCGGAAAGCCTCGCGGATGGCGGCCGGATCCTGCGTGCCGACGAGGCGGAACGAAACCTTGGCCGAAGCCTTGGCGGCGATCACCGTCTTGAAGCCTTCGCCGGTATAGCCGCCCCAGATGCCGTTGATTTCGGCGGTCGGCCGCGCCCAGGTGAGTTCCAGCACCGAGCGGCCCTTTTCGCCGGATGGGATAGAGAGGCCGACTTCGCCGAGGAAGCTCTCCGCGGTCTTGCCGAGCGTCTCCCATGACGCCTTGATGTTGTCGGGCGTTTCCTCGACGCCATCATAGAAGCCGTCAAGCGTGATGCGGCCCGTCTCGTCATGCAGACCGGCAAGAGCCTCGACGAGAATATGGATCGGATTGGCCGCCGCGCCGCCGAAGAGGCCGGAATGCAGGTCGCGGTCGGCGGCCGTCACGATCACTTCCTCGCCGACGAGGCCGCGCAGCGCTGCAGCGATCGCCGGCGTGTCGCGGTCCCACATGCCGGTATCGCAGACCAACGCATAATCGGCCTTGAGCTCGGCGGCATTGGCTTCGAGGAAGGGCTTCAGGGATGGCGAGCCGGATTCCTCCTCGCCCTCGAAGAGAATGGTGATGCGGCAGGGAAGCGCGCCGTTGATCTCCTTATAGGCGCGGCAAGCCTCGACGAAGGTCATCAGCTGGCCCTTGTCGTCAGAGGTGCCGCGGCCGGTCAGGATCTTGCGGCCCTCGCCGACATCCTTGATCGACGGCTCGAAGGGGTCATTTTCCCAGAGCTCGATCGGGTCGACCGGCTGAACGTCGTAATGGCCGTAGAAGAGAACATGCGGCGCATCGGCGGAAGCGCCGGCATGGTGGGCGACCACCATCGGATGGCCGGGCGTGTCGCGGACCGAGGCCGCAAAGCCTAGCCCTTCAAGATAGGCGACGAGCCATTCGGCGGCCTTTCGGCATTCGGCTTTATAGGCGGGATCGGTGGAAATCGACTGGATGCGCAGAAGTTCGAACAGCTTGTCGAGGCTCGATGAAAGGTTCTGATCCGCGCGCGCAAGCACCTGGTTTACATCGGTCATTTTCGACTCCTTTTGAAATTCGGCCGGACGATAGACCAAACCAGAAAGGCAGGCGAGGCGGAAAAACAAAAAATCGTCGGCGCGAAAGACCGGCGGGGCATGGACTAATATCAGGAAGATTTGCCGGATAATATAAAAGGTAATACTAATTCAATTTACAGTTATTTAGTACAACCTAAATAGTTTGACCGAATTCTGCTGTGCGAGGTTCGGATGTTTTCGGTCATTACATGTATTCGGGACAACCACGATTGGCGGCTGGTGCTTGCGGCCGCCGCCGTCTGCCTGGTCGGCGCTATGGCGGCCATGCTGCTGCTTTCCCGCGCCCAGGAATGCGACGCCGGGCGGCGCAAGCTCTGGATCGGCGCCTCGGCTTTCGCTTTCGGTACCGGCGTATGGGCAACGCACTTCATCGCGATGCTGGCCTATGACGGCGGCATGCCGATCGGCTACCAACTGGGCCTGACGACGCTTTCTTTCCTCCTGTCGGTTGTCGGTTCGTGGGCGGCCATCCTCGTTGCTTCGGAAAGCCGCGGCAGGTTTTCTCGCATCCGCGGCGGCGCCCTGATGGCGCTCGGCATCGCCTCCATGCACCTGACCGGCATGCAGGCGATCGAAACGCAGGCTGTCATCCTTTATGATCCCTTGATGACGCTGAGTGCGGTTCTCGCGGGAGCGCTGTTGTCGAGCGCCGCCTTCCACGCCTTTTTCCAATTGAAGGGACTGAGGCGGCTCCTCGCCTCGTCAATCACTTTCGTCCTCGCGATCTGCGCTCTCCATTTCATCTCGATGGCCAGCATCACGCTCGTGCCGGATCCCGGCAAAGAGCTTCCGGCAACGGTGCTCGACGCCAGCCTCCTTGCTGCGATCGTCGTGGTGGCGGCGACGACGCTCATTCTGATTGCGCTCGCGGTGGTCTTTATCGAAAGCCATCTGACGGATCTGAGGGGGCTCGCGAATGCCTCGCAGGAAGGGCTGCTGATCCTGCGGGAAGGCCGGATCATCGACGCCAATGAACGCTTCCAGGAGCTTTCCGGTTGGAAGCTTGCCGGTCTTGCCGGCAAGGCGCCCTCGGCTGTTTTGACCGCTTTTCAGGGGACTGGGCAGAACAGACCCAGCGAGACGCTGCTCAACACCAGGGACGGCGGGGAGATCGCCGTCGAAGTGACCGCGAGCAGGATCGTCTATCGCGGGCACAATTGCGAGGTGCTGGCGGTGCGTGATCTCACCGAGCGCAGGCAGGCCGAGGAGATGATCGAGCATCTCGCCCACCACGACGTGCTCACCGATCTGCCGAACAGGTCGCTGTTCGATACCCGCATCCGGCAGGCGCTGCAGATGGCCGAACGAAAGAACAGCGAGGTTGCCCTCTTCTATCTCGACCTCGATCGCTTCAAGGCCGTCAACGATATCTTCGGCCATGCCGAAGGCGACCGTATTCTCCGCAAGGTCGCCTCGATCCTGCGCCGCGTGGCCGATGAAAGCGATACGATCGCCCGCCTCGGCGGCGATGAATTCGCCATCATTCAGCTCGCCGGGCAGCAGCCGGCGGCGGCCCAAAAGCTTGCGGCTGATATCCTTGGCGAATTCGCCGCCGAGATGGACACGGCGCGCGACCCGACCGCCGTCGGCGTCAGCGTCGGCATCGCACTCTATCCCGCGGATGGCGCTGCTGCTGAAGAACTCTGCAACAATGCCGATACTGCACTCTACCGCGTCAAGCATGACGGTCGCGGCAAGGTCTGTTTCTTCGACGCGGAAATGGATAAGGCGGCACGGAACCGCCGCCAGATCGAAAGCGAACTGCGTCATGCGATCATCCGCAACCAGATCCACGTCAGCTATCAGCCGATCCTCGATGCGCTGAGCGGCGAGATCGGCGGCTACGAGGCCCTGATGCGCTGGAACCGGCCAGGTCACGGCTTGACCGAGCCCGATATCTTCATCCCGATCGCCGAGGAAAGCGGCTCGATCGTCCAACTCGGCGAATGGGTGTTGCAGCAGGCCTGCAGGGAGGCTGTGCGCTGGCCGCTGCCGTTGATGATCGCCGTCAATCTCTCGCCGGTGCAATTCATGCTGCCGAACCTCTGCGAGCGGATCGAGGCGATCCTCGCCGAAACCGGGCTTGCGCCCGGCCGGCTGGAGCTCGAGATCACCGAGGCGGCCCTCATTCGCGATCGCGACCGGGTGATGATGACGCTGCTGCGGCTGCACAAGCTCGGCGTGCACATCGTCATGGATGATTTCGGCACCGGTTTTTCCTCGCTTTCCAACCTGCGTTCATTCCCTTTCGACAAGATCAAGGTCGACCGCAGTTTCACCGGCGTGCTGGAACATGATGCGGGGGCGCGCTCGATCGTGCGCGCCATCATCGGCCTTGGTCATAGCCTCGGAATGCCTGTCGTGACGGAGGGCGTGGAAACCGAGATGCAGCGCCGGATCGTCGTCGAGGAAGGCTGCGCGCAAGTGCAGGGCCTTTTACTCGGCAAGCCGGATATCGAGCCGAGCATCAAGCTTGCCGCCCACGAAAACGTCCTGACCGCGCAGATGGAAACCGGCGTGTCGTCATTGCGACGCGCACATGGTGCTGGCGAGTGATCTTACAGCGCCGCGCGTCTTTTCAGACGCGCAAAGGACGCTGTAACACTTTTAGACTGCTGCATAATTTTATCCTTAAATCGATTCCGATTTAAGGAACTATGCAGTGGTCAGAGCGCCTTGGCGTTTTCCAGAAGCCGGCGGATATATTCGAGTGTCAGCTCGCGCTCGAAAACTCGAAAACCTTTAAACAGCGCCAGGTCGGCCTCACGCGCGGTCTCGATCGCTTCGGCCTCCATGGCGCGGGCGCGCGGCGTCAGGAAGAGCAGTTGCGCCCGCTTGTCGGACGGATGCGGCCGCCGTTCGATCAACCCGTCGCGCACCATGCGCGAAAGCGTGTTGGCCATGGTCGCCTGCTCAATATCGACCCGCTCGAGAAGCTGTTTCTGGGTCAGCCCGTCCTCGGCCCAGAGTTCCAGCAGAATGGGGAACTGGCCCGGAGAAAAACCGAGCCCGACCGCGCGCTGGTGCAGCGAGCGGGCAAAACCCTTCGCCAGCTGGCTGGCAAGGTAGGCTCCCGAATCCATGCGGTTAAATCCCATGATTGCAAGTTAGGCTCAAAACCATGCCGGAGACAATGCAGCAAATCGCATACGATGCTCCATAACATGCAAGCGGCGATCAGAATTTCGAGTGTCTTGAAAAAACAAAAGTCGCCATGGCCTGGAGGTTGGCCATGGCGACTTTAAAGTGGGGACAAAGGCCCGGAGAGGGGGATAAGGCCTTTGTCCAAGCCTGACGCGGCGGGGGACAAGCCGGTAATCAGACCCGCGGCGCAATCAAGCGCCGGTGACATGGATTTGTGCCTCAGAATGTGGTTTTTCAAGGGAGGGCCATCGTTACAAATCGGTAACAGTTTGGTGAGCCGGAATCCCGGCTGCAGGATTCCGGGAATCGGAATCGCTCGAAGGATAAAATTATGCAGCAACGCCAAGTGCTCAGCGTTCTCTGCGCGTCCGAAAAGACGCGCGGCGCTGTGACGCTCCGAACGCCATAATCCTTTTCGCGCGCCGAACTTTATGCCGAACTCTATATGGACCTCGTCCCATGCCCGCGCTATCCATGCACGCATGAAAAAAGGCGATCACCTCTTCCTAGTCGATGGTTCCGGATTCATCTTCCGGGCGTTTCATGCATTGCCGCCGCTGACCCGCAAGACCGACGGCCTGCCGATCGGCGCCGTTTCCGGTTTCTGCAACATGCTGTGGAAACTGCTGAGGGATGCACGCAATACCGATGTCGGCGTGACGCCGACACATCTTGCCGTCATCTTCGATTATTCCGCCAAGACGTTTCGCAAGGATCTCTACGACGCCTACAAGGCGAACCGCTCCGCTCCGCCGGAAGAGCTCATCCCGCAATTCGGCCTTATAAGAGAGGCGACCCGCGCCTTCAATCTGCCCTGCATCGAGACCGAAGGCTTCGAGGCCGACGACATCATCGCCACCTATGCCCGCCAGGCCGAAGCGACCGGCGCCGATGTCACCGTCGTCTCCTCCGACAAGGATCTGATGCAGCTCGTCAGCCCCAATGTCCACATGTATGACAGCATGAAGGACAAGCAGATCGGCATTCCCGATGTCATCGAGAAATGGGGCGTGCCGCCGGAAAAGATGGTCGACCTGCAGGCGATGACCGGTGATTCCGTCGACAACGTTCCCGGCATTCCCGGCATCGGCCCGAAAACCGCCGCCCAGCTCCTCGAGGAATACGGCGATCTCGACACCCTGCTCGAACGCGCCACCGAGATCAAACAGGTCAAACGCCGCGAGACGATCCTCGCCAATATCGACATGGCCAGGCTCTCGCGCGACCTCGTGCGGTTGCGCACCGATGTGCCGCTCGATCTCGATCTCGACGCGCTGGTGTTGGAACCGCAGAACGGCCCGAAGCTGATCGGCTTCCTCAAGACGATGGAATTCACCACGCTGACGCGCCGTGTCGCCGAAGCCTGCGATTGCGATGCGAGCGCCATCGAACCGGCGATCGTTCGCATCGAATGGGGTGAGGCTGCCCGCGGCCCGGATCTCGATGCGGCCGAACCTGAGCCCGTTGCTGGCGGCATCCCCGATGTTTCTGGCGAATCCATGCCGGTGCCGCCGCGTGCGAAAGCGAAGACCGCTGTCGAGGGCGCCTTTTCGCCCGCCGATCTTGCCAAGGCGCGGGCCGAAGCCTTTGCGACGCTGCCCTTCGATCATTCGGCCTATGTCACGATCCGCGATCTGACGACGCTCGACCGCTGGATCGCCGATGCGCGCGCTACCGGCCTCGTTGCTTTCGATACCGAGACCACGTCGCTGGATGCGATGCAGGCCGAGCTTGTCGGCTTTTCGCTGGCGATCGCTGACAATACGGCCGATCCCACCGGCACGAAGATCCGCGCCGCCTATGTGCCGCTCGTCCACAAGAACGGCGTCGGCGATCTGCTCGGCGGCGGCCTTGCCGAAAACCAGATTCCCATGGGCGATGCCCTGCCACGGCTGAAGGCATTGCTGGAAGACGAATCGGTTCTCAAGGTCGCCCAGAACCTGAAATACGATTACCTGCTGATGAAGCGCTACGGCATCGAGACCAGAAGTTTCGACGACACGATGCTGATCTCCTACGTGCTCGACGCCGGCACCGGCGCGCATGGCATGGACCCGCTCTCGGAAAAGTTCCTCGGCCATACGCCGATCCCCTACAAGGACGTGGCGGGCAGCGGCAAGGCGAACGTCACCTTCGATCTGGTCGATATCGACCGCGCCACCCATTATGCCGCCGAAGATGCCGACGTGACGCTGCGCCTCTGGCTGGTGCTGAAGCCGCGGCTGGCGGCGGCGGGATTGACCAGCGTCTATGAACGGCTGGAGCGGCCGCTATTGCCGGTGCTGGCGCGCATGGAAGCGCGCGGCATCACCGTCGACCGGCAGATCCTGTCGCGCCTGTCCGGCGAGCTGGCCCAGAGTGCAGCAAGGCTGGAGGACGAGATTTACGTGCTGGCTGGCGAGCGTTTCAATATCGGTTCGCCGAAGCAGCTGGGCGATATCCTGTTCGGCAAGATGGGCCTTTCCGGCGGCAGCAAGACGAAGACAGGCCAATGGTCCACCTCCGCCCAGGTGCTCGAGGATCTGGCCGCCGCCGGTTTCGAATTGCCGCGCAAGATCGTCGACTGGCGCCAAGTTACCAAGCTGAAATCCACCTATACCGACGCGCTTCCGGGTTACGTTCACCCCGAGACAAAGCGGGTCCACACCTCCTACTCGCTGGCATCGACGACCACGGGGCGCCTGTCCTCGTCGGAGCCGAACCTGCAGAACATTCCGGTGCGCACCGCAGAAGGCCGCAAGATCCGCACCGCCTTCATCTCGACGCCTGGCCACAAGCTGATCTCCGCCGACTACAGCCAGATCGAACTGCGCGTGCTTGCCCATGTGGCCGAGATCCCGCAATTGACCAAGGCCTTCGAAGATGGCGTCGACATCCACGCCATGACCGCGTCGGAAATGTTCGGCGTTCCGGTGGAAGGCATGCCGGGCGAGGTGCGCCGCCGCGCCAAGGCGATCAATTTCGGCATCATCTACGGCATCTCGGCCTTCGGCCTTGCCAATCAGCTTTCGATCGAGCGTTCGGAAGCCGGCGACTACATCAAGAAGTATTTCGAGCGTTTCCCCGGCATCCGCGACTATATGGAAAGCCGGAAGGCCATGGCGCGCGACAAGGGTTACGTCGAAACGATCTTCGGTCGCCGCATCAACTATCCCGAAATCCGCTCGTCCAATCCATCCGTACGCGCATTCAACGAACGTGCGGCGATCAATGCGCCCATCCAGGGCTCGGCTGCCGACGTCATCCGCCGGGCGATGATCAAGATAGAGCCGGCGCTTGTTGAAGTCGGCCTTGCCGATCGCGTCCGCATGCTGCTGCAGGTGCACGATGAACTCATCTTCGAGGTCGAGGACGGGGATGTCGAAAAGGCGATGCCGGTCATCGTCTCGGTCATGGAAAACGCCACCATGCCGGCGCTGGAAATGCGCGTGCCGCTGAGGGTCGATGCCCGCGCCGCCACCAATTGGGACGAGGCGCACTAAAGCATGTCGCGCAAAACTGTGCAGCGGTTTTGCGACAACGACATGCGTGGAAATAAAACCTAAAGCGCGACGAGCGAATCTGAAAGATTGCGACGCGCTTTAGAGCGCCTCGCCAAAATTGGCAAAGATTTTTCTCACTGCCAGAACTCATTGAAAGTGCAGCGATTTATCTCCAGGAGTCGTATCGGAACGATACGGCAGGAAGGAACTTATTAACCTTCCTTTTCTATCCCGGTAGGGTCGTAATTTGCAAAGCATGAGTGAGTAGCGGACGCATGCGTTTTCCCAGAACCAATTTGACGGATGCCGGAGATTTTTCCAGCGAGATTGAAACGGACCTTCCGGCGGAAAACCCAGGGGAGAAGCCGGCGGCACCCATCTGGCAGAGCAACTTTTCCCTCGCGCCGAATGTCCGTTTCACCCGCACGCCGGAAACGCTGATCAGCAAGCGGCGCGCGCCGAATGAGCCCGTTCGCGATGATTCGCAGATTGGACAGCAGGCGATACGGATAGAGCCGGTTGCCGTCGACGTGCCGTTCGATATCTATCTGCCCGAGCCGGACGAAATTTCCGCAGCACCGCACAGGGTTGAACTGCAGCAGTCACCTTTGCCTGACGTGCCGGGCGCGCCCGCCTTCCGCGCCAGCGCCGAGCTTTCCTCCATTTCGGATTTCGCCTTCTGGGAAGTCATGGCCTTCGAAGAGACGCCGGTTCGCGCGCCTTCCTTGATCTCGTTCCCGAAGACCGAGGCCTCGCCCGAATCGATCACGTCGCTGTTCCGGATCATGGAATGGCGCCCCGGCCGGCCGGCCCCTGCTCCCGTCACCTCCCGCGCGGTCCCGCAGCCCGCCGCGATCTCCGCAAAGGTTGCTGTGCGCCCTCCGGCCGCCCCGTCCCTGGAAAGGCCCAGGCGCATCGCTGTCGAGGCACCGGTCATGCCGGCACCTCAAGCGGCGCCAACCCCCCAGGTCGCGCCAGCCCCTCAAATTGCATCAGCACCTCAGGCTGCGCCGGCGCCGCAGCGCACCCCGCCTGTCGCCGCGGTTCTGCCGTCGCCGCGCCTGGCCGCGAGGCCCGAAAGGATCGACGCATCCGGCTATGAATTCCCGCCGCGCGCCCTTCTGCAGGAACCGCCGGAACGCCTCGGCGAGATCATGTCGCAGGAGACGCTGGAGCAGAATGCCGGGCTTCTGGAAAGCGTGCTGGAGGATTTCGGCATCAAGGGCGAGATCATCCATGTCCGCCCCGGCCCTGTCGTCACCCTCTATGAATTCGAGCCGGCGCCGGGCGTGAAATCGTCGCGCGTCATCGGCCTTGCCGACGATATCGCCCGCTCGATGTCGGCGCTTTCGGCCCGTGTTGCCGTCGTCCCCGGCCGCAACGTCATCGGCATCGAATTGCCGAATGTGACACGTGAAACCGTCTATTTCCGCGAGATGATCGAAAGCCAGGATTTCGAGAAGAGCGGTTACAAGCTGGCGCTCGGCCTCGGCAAGACCATCGGCGGCGAGCCTGTCATTGCCGAACTCGCCAAGATGCCTCATCTGCTCGTCGCCGGCACCACCGGTTCCGGCAAGTCGGTCGCGATCAACACGATGATCCTGTCGCTGCTCTACCGCATGACGCCGGAACAATGCCGCCTGATCATGGTCGACCCGAAGATGCTCGAACTGTCAGTCTATGACGGCATCCCGCATCTGCTGACGCCCGTCGTCACCGATCCGAAGAAGGCGGTCATGGCGCTGAAATGGGCCGTGCGCGAAATGGAGGAGCGCTATCGCAAGATGTCGCGCCTCGGTGTCCGCAACATCGACGGTTACAACGACCGCGTCGCCCAGGCCCGCGAAAAGGGCGAGACCATCCATGTCATGGTCCAGGTCGGCTTCGACAAGGGCACCGGCACTCCGATCGAGGAAAGCCAGGCGCTGGACCTGACGCCGATGCCCTATATCGTTGTCATCGTCGATGAGATGGCCGACCTGATGATGGTCGCCGGCAAGGATATCGAAGGCGCGATCCAGCGCCTCGCCCAGATGGCGCGAGCCGCCGGCATCCATCTGATCATGGCGACACAGCGTCCGTCGGTCGACGTCATCACCGGCACGATCAAGGCAAACTTCCCGACCCGCATCTCCTTCCAGGTGACCTCGAAGATCGACAGCCGCACCATTCTCGGCGAACAGGGCGCTGAACAGCTGCTCGGTCAGGGAGATATGCTGCATATGCAGGGCGGCGGGCGGATTTCCCGTGTCCACGGTCCCTTCGTCTCGGATGTCGAGGTCGAAAAGGTCGTTGCCCATCTGAAAACCCAAGGCCGTCCGGAATATCTCGACACTGTCACCGCCGACGAGGAGGAAGAGACGGAAGAGGAAGAAGCCGGCGCCGTTTTCGACAAGAGCGCCATGGCCTCGGAGGATGGCAACGAGCTTTACGAACAGGCGGTCAAGGTCGTCATGCGCGACAAGAAATGCTCGACGTCCTACATCCAGCGCCGCCTCGGCATCGGCTATAACCGCGCCGCCTCGCTGGTGGAACGCATGGAGAAGGAAGGTCTGGTCGGTCCGGCCAATCACGTCGGCAAGCGCGAGATCGTATCGGGACGGGGCGATGGCGATTAATCGATAATGGCATGGAGTGCACTGCGCGCACTCCATTTCATGTCCTCAAGGCAGCCAGCCGAACCGTCTCGCTGACAAACGCGGTCTTTCCGCCGGTATAAAAATCCCAATCGCGGCTTGCCTCCGCAGCCAGCCTGCGTTTCAGATCGGCATAGGCCCTGGCCCTCTCGGGATGATCCCGGAGATAATCGCGAAACAGAATGCGCTCCCGATGCGCGCGATTATTGGGTCCGCAAAGATAGAGCTTGAAGCCATAAGCTTGATGATCGCGGGTGAAAGCCCATCGTTGCTCTCCAGTATCGCCGTGGAAGACGAAATCGGCCGCGCGCACCACCTCGATCGCCGCCGGCAGGAACGCGTCGGATATCATCACGGCATCGAGGTCGATCTTCGGCTTGGCCGCCAGGCCAGGCACCGAGGTGCTGCCGATATGATCGATGGAAAGCAGGCGGTCGCCGAGCAAGGCGGAGACCTCGGCGCTGATTTCGGCAAAGAGCCGCGGCCAGCAAGGATCGTAGTCGACCACCTTGATAGCACGCATGCCCTTCCTCTCGATCCGTTCAGTGCGTCTTGGTCAGCAACCCGTTTAGGATCTCGATCATCTTCTGCTCGGCCTCTTCGAGCGAGCCGCTATTGTCGAGCTCCACCACGTCGTATTCGCCGCGCACCGTCAGCGGTCCGCGGGCAAGCCGGGCCATGATATCTTCATGCGTCTCGCGGCCGCGCGCCTCCAGCCGGCCGGCGAGCACTTCGGGGCGGGCGGTGACGTTGATGACTTTCAGACGCGGGAAGGCGGCCTGGAAGCGATGAAGCGCCGAGCGCGAGCCGTTGGCGACGACGACGTGGCCTTTCGACAGCGCTACCGAAACTTCGGCCGGAATGCCGTATTTCAGGCCGTGCGCTTCCCACCAGACGGCGAAGGAGCCTGATTGCTCCATGGCGGCAAAACCTTGGAGGGAGACGGAAAGATGATCTTCGCCGCCGGCGTCACGGTGACGGGTGATAACGCGGCGGACGAAATGCACATCGTCGCGGCCCTTGAAACGCCGGGCCGCGAGGTTCATCAGCGTGTCCTTGCCAGCGCCGCTCGGTCCGACGACGACGACCATGATGCCGCGCTCGGCTCCGGCTCCTGCGTGGGGTTCGTGCGACATCGTCATGCGACACGGCGTCCTTGGCGCCAGACCGAGCGTGTCACCGGCACGCCGTGCGAACGATGGACGCGAACGAGATCGGCGCGCAGTCCCGTTGCGATCCGGCCGCGATCATCGAGGCTGACGGTGCGGGCGGGTGTCGACGTCACCATGGCGATCGCCTTCGGCAGGCTGATGCTCTCGACCTCATCGGCGAGGATGAACGGCGCATGCAGTAGGCTGAGCGGCACGTAATCAGAGGAAAGCACATCGAGCACCCCCATTTCGGCAAGGTCGCGGGCGGCGATGTTGCCGGAATGGGATTTGCCGCGCACGATGTTCGGCGCGCCCATCAGCACGCTCATGCCATGTCCGTGCGATGCCCGGGCGGCGTCGAAGCTGGTCGGGAACTCGGCCAGGCGCACACCGTTGTCGATCGCCTCGTCGACATGCGAGAGCGTCGCATCGTCATGGCTTGCCACGGTGATGCCGCGCTCGGCGCAGACCTTGGCGATGGCGTTGCGGTGCGGCGTCGAATTGCGCGCCGATTCTGCCTGGCGCTTGGCGACGAAACGCGCAAAAGCCTCGTCGCTCAGGCCCCGCTTCTTCTGGTAGTAGAAGACATATTGATCCATCGTCTGGAACTGACGCTGGCCGGGTGCATGATCCATCAGCGAGACGAGCCGCACATGCCGGTCGTTTTCGAAGTCGGCGAAATGTTCGAGCACATTGTCGGCCGAGACCTCGCAGCGCAAATGAAGCAGGTGCTCGGCACGCAGCCTGCCTTCCTTCTCCGCCGACTGGATGGCATCGGCCATCTCGCGCATCTCGCCATGTTCGAAGCCGCCGTCCTCGTCCGCACCCATGCGCAGGCAGTCGAACACAGTGGTAATGCCTGAGGTGACGATCTGGGCGTCATGCGCCTGGATGGCGGCGGTCTTGTTCCAGCGAATGCCGGGGCGCGGCTGATAATGGCCTTCGAGATGATCGGTGTGCAGTTCGACAAGGCCTGGGATGACGTAGTCGCCTTCGAAATCTTCGCCGGCTACCGAGTTACCCCCGGAGATGTCGGCGATCTTCCCGTCGCGGATGAGGATCGAGCCTAAGAGGATGTCATCCTCGAGAACGATGCGGGCGTTGGAAAACACGGTCTCTTTGCTCATGTCGTCAAGTCTTTCAGCTTTTGGCGCCGGCAAGCGGCAGCCAGGAATGAATTTTGAACGGGGCACCGCGCGTCTCCTCGATGAAGACGGCAAGGCCGGAAATCGAAAGCGGTCGGCCGGTGAAATCGGCAAAACGCTCGGTCAGGATCGCTTTCATTACCTGAGCACGTGTCTCGGGCACCTGGCCGCTCAGCGTCATGTGAAAGCCGAAATCCTCCATGACGTAAGGATAACCCCAGCGCTGCAGATGGGTGCGCTGGCTGTCGCTGAGCTTCTCCGGGTTGCGCCGCGCCATATCGGCCTCGGAAAGCGCTGCCCGGAACGGTTCGAACGACCTTACCACCTTCGCGGCGAAATCCTGAAGAGGTTGATGAAGAGAACCGGGAACGAGAGCAAAAAAACGGCCGAGCTGGCCGAGCACGAGTTCAGGAATCTCGAAGGCTTGCGTGCGCTGAGCAAAATCCTCGGCGACGGCCATGAGATCTTTCTCGGTGACCGAGGAGGCGAGCGAAAAAGGCGCCTTGATCGTGGCGTGAAAGCCGTAGCGGCGGGGGTCGGCGGTCAGCTCGAATTGCTCTGCCGCACCCAGTTGCGCATATTCCGGTGCCGGATAGGTCTCGCCGGTGAAAGCATTGCGACCGAGCCAGAGCGAGGCCGCGCCGGTCAGGGGATCATCCTTCGGCGGCGAGAAATAGAGAGCGTAGCGCAAGGCTTTTATCCTGGAGATCGTCCAAACGGGGAGGGCACTGTGCAGTGATTTGGCGGCGAACCGCAAGCAGGTTCCCGGCTAAAAGATTTCCGTGACAGAATGATGATGACGTCGCGCCGCCACCGCCTTTGATCGATGGATCAGTGGGTTTTCGTGCCCATCAGCCGGTGGCGCAACGCGTTCGAGGCGGTGTCGAATATGAAGACGACGATCAAGATCAGAATGACCATGTAGGCGACGTTTTCCCAATTGGCGTTGGTGCGCATGGCCTCCCACAGTTTCAGGCCGATGCCGCCGGCGCCGACGGCGCCGATAATGGTCGCGCCGCGCACGTTCGATTCCCATTGGTAGAGCGTCTGGCTGACGAAGACGGGAACGATCTGCGGCATAATGCCATAACGATGAACGAGCACGGTCTGAGCGCCTGTTGATTTGATGCCTTCGCGCGGCTTGTTGTCGATATTCTCGAGGCCTTCCGAATAGAGTTTGCCGAGCGTGCCGGTCTCGGTGAGGAAGATCGCACCGCTGCCGGCAAGCGGGCCCGGGCCGAAGGCGCGTGTCAGGAACAGCGCCCAGATCAGCATATCGACTGAACGCAGGAAATCGAAGAAGCGCTTCAGGATCTGATTCAGCAGGCGGTTCGGCGTGATGTTGCGCGCTGCCAGGAAGGCGAGCGGGAACGCGGTAAGCGCGCCGAGCAGCGTTCCGAGGAACGCCATGACGATCGTCTGGAAAAGCTTGGTCCAGACGTCGCCGTGCTGCCATTCGCTGTTGTTCCAGATGTCGTCGAAGGCGAGCGACAGATTGGATTGGTCGGGCTTGATGCGCGGGCCGGAGACGATGAGGCTGACGACCTCGCCGACCGGCTTGTCGAAGAAGGACGATTGCGTGTCGAAGACGAAATTCGCCCAGCCGATGAAACGTTTGCGAATCTTCACCCGGTCGACTGATATGCTGACATTGCCGGCAAAGCCGAGATCGGCCAGCACGTTGTCATCATAGACCGTCATCCAGCCGGGTACCGGTCCGACGACTTTCGGCGCACCGCCGAAAACGTCCACCGGGACGCTGACGCCATACGCGGTGACGATCGTCTCGCTCTTCGAGACGGTGACGGTGCGGCTGGTGCCGCTGATCGAAACGGTGATGCTGCCGTCGGGGTTGTTGACCAGCCAGTCCGGATTCGGATTGTCGCCGAGCGGCGAGAAACGCGGATAACGGATGTCGATCGAGCCGTCATCCCCAATGCGGAATTCCGGCTGAACGTCGTAGCTCACCCATTGGCTGAGATAGATGCCGACGCGCTCCCAATGGGCTTCGGCGAAGAGCTTGGGCAGATCGAAGAACCAGACGGCATAGAGGCTGTAGAGCAGCGTCGCGATGAGGATCATCAGCCCGCCGAAACGCTGGCGGAACGACTGGTGGAAATATTCCGGATAGCGCGTTTCTATCTCGTGCATACGGTTTGCGTCGATCACCGTCATGGCGGCCTCAATGTTGCAGAAGGAAGGCGTGCTCGCCGACCAGGCGGCGGCGCAGCCATGCGGAGAACTGGTCGACGGCGACGATCGTCACGAACAGCAGAAGAACGAGCGCCACCGTCTTGGCGCCGAAGCCGCGCGAGATCGAAAGTTTCAGCTCCTCGCCGATGCCGCCGCCGCCGACGGCGCCGATAATGGTCGAGGCGCGCACGTTGATCTCAAGGCGCAGCAGCGCATAGGAGGTGAAATTCGGCAGCACTTGCGGCAGGGCGGCAAAGCGGACGCGCTCCCACCAGTTGGCGCCGACGGCTTTCATGCCCTCATGCGGCTTCATGTCGATATTCTCGGCCACTTCGTAGAAGAGTTTGCCGAGCGCGCCGATCGTGTGCAGGGTGATGGCGATGATGGCGGCGACCGGCCCGATCGACAGGATCGCCGAAAACAGCCCGGCAATGACGATTTCCGGGAAGGCGCGCAGGAATTCCATCAGCCGCTTGGTGAAGATGCGCAACGGCCATGAATTCGTCAGGTTGCGCGCGGCAAAGAAGCTCAAGGGGACGGCAAAGACGAAGGCGATGATCGTCGAGATCAGCGCCACGTTGATCGTGACGATCATCAGCTCGAAATATTCGGGAATGTAGAAGGCGCCCCAGACATAGACGCGTCCCCTGTCGAAATTGAATTCCTCGCCGCCCTTGTCGTTGACGCTCGCTATGTCGAACAGCGCGCGCCAGACGTCGTGCCAATCCTTGGGGATGAGCCAGCTCAGGAAGTCGAAGAGATGCGGCAGGCGGTCGAAGAAATGGCCGGCATTGCTCTCATCGGCGAAGCGGACGGAGCTGACAAAAGCCGCAATCAGGATAACCAGGCCGAGAACGGTATAGAAGCGGCGCTTGGCCACCATCCGGTCCCAGGCGGTGCCGATCTCCTGCGTGCTCTGCATGTGCGGCTGTGTATCGGCAATAGTCATCAACGCCTCGCCTACTTCATAATTCTATCCTCAAATCGGAATCGATTTGAGGATAGAATTATGCAGCAATTCAAAGTGCTACAGCATCCTTTGCGCGTCTAAGACGCGCGGCGCTGTAGTCAAAAGATAGAGGGCGGCCGTCGCTGGCCGCCCTCATTCGAAACGGCTCGATCAGCCGCCGATGGCAGCTTTGCGGACTTCAACGACGGTGTTGTAGAAGTCGTGCTTGACGGGCGAGTAGCCCTTGTAATCGCCGCCTTCGATAGCCGCGAAGCACTTGTGATCCTTTTCCGGCAGAGCCGTGAAGAAGGCTGTAAGCTTCGTCTGCCATTCTTCGCCGAGAGCGTTGCGAACGACGAGCGGGCCGTTCGGAATCAGCGGCGAACGCCAGACTTCGACCAGCTTGTTCGGATCGACGGCGCCCTTGTCGACTTCCTTGCGGAAGGTGCCGGAGGTGTAGCCGTCCTTGAAATCGCCGATGCCCGAGCTATCGTCGACGGCGACGTCGACCTTACCGTCATAGGCGGCAAGAAGGTTGTTCTCGTGGCCGCCGTTGAACTGGGTCGAAGCGAAGAACTTGTCGTTCGGCATGCCCGTGTCCTTCGGGATCTGCGTCAGCGGAACGAGGTAGCCGGAGGTGGAATCCGGGTCGGCGTAGCCGAGCTTCTTGCCCTTGGCGTCCTGGATGGTCTTGATGCCCGATGATTTCAGAGCGAGGCCGATCGAGTGGTAACCCGTCGAGCCGTCCTTCTGCTGCGTCGTCAGGATCGGCGTCACAGCCTTCGGATCCTTGATGTAGACGGCTGCGTAGCCGGAAGCGCCGAGTTCGGCGAAGTCGAGCGTGCCGCCGAGCAGACCCTGGATCACGCCGTCATAGTCGGCGGCCGGGAAGAGCGAAACCTTCTCGAAGCCGAATTCCTTCTTCAGGTGGTCGGCGAGACAGGCGTAGTTACGCAGGCGGTCGGTTTCGTTTTCGCCGCCGAGGATGCCGATGCGGAATTCCTTGAGGTCTGCAGCATGGGTAGCGCCGGCAAGCGCGAAGAGCGCCGTTGCCGCAAAGAGTGCTTTCTTCAACATGTTCTCTCCTATTGACCGGTGTCCCCGGTCTTCCCGTTACAAAGAAGTGTGCCCTTGACGCGGGCGCTCGATCGCGGCTGCCTCTCAGAGGCCGGCCAGCGCCAGCGGTTGGGTGCCGGCGGATTGATTGTCTGCCCGCTCGGGGGCGATATTGATCGATGTCGAGGTCACCGTTTCGTCGATGCCGGCGCCGTCCTTGTCCGTCCCGTAGATTTCCTTCACCGCTTCGGCGGTCAGCTCCGAGGGCTTGCCGTCGAAGACGACGCGGCCGCCGGCCATGCCGACGATGCGCTCACAATAGTTGCGGGCGGTGTCGAGCGTGTGAAGGTTGGTGATGACGGTGATGCCCTCGCGCTCGTTGATGTCGCGCAGCGCATCCATGACGATCTTGGCGTTCAGCGGATCGAGAGAGGCGATCGGCTCGTCGGCAAGAACCATCTTCGGGTTCTGCATCAGCGCGCGGGCGATCGCCACGCGCTGCTGCTGGCCGCCGGAAAGCGTGCCGGCCGCCTGCAGCGCCGTCTGCTCGATGCCGAGGCGTTCGAGTGCCGCGATGGCATGCACGCGTTCCTCGCGGGTGAAGATGTTGAGGAGGCTCATAAGCGTCGAGCGATGATTGAGGCGGCCGAGCATGACATTGGTGAGAACGTCGAGGCGCGGTACCAGGTTGAACTGCTGGAAGATCATCGCGCAGTCGCGCTGCCAGTTGCGCAACGCCTGGCCGCGAAGCCCGGAGACCTCGACGCCGGCGAAATGAACGGAGCCGGAGCTCGGCTCCTGAAGGCGGTTGATCATGCGCAGCAGCGTCGACTTGCCGGCGCCGGAGCGGCCGATGACGCCGACCATCTGGCCCTGGGGAATGGCGAGCGTGACGGAATCGACGGCGAGCTTTTTTCCGAAACGACGTGTGACATTCTTCAGCTCGAACATCATGCTCTTCCCTTGCGATCCAGGCCTTGATCAGCATCGCATTAGTCCCGCTTGATGAACCTCGCATGTCAAATTTGTGTAAGTCCTGTCACAATTCTCCGCCCCCATATCGGGGGTTTAACCGCCGTAGCGGGACAGGAAATCTTCCGCGCTAAGGTTGCGGAAATCCTGGAGCGCCTGGCGCAGCCGGTCGTGCTCCCAGTCCCACCAGCAAAGCCTGTCCATCCGTTCGCCGACCTCTCTTGGAAAGCGCTCGCGGATGAGCTTGGCCGGCACGCCGCCGACGATCGCATAGGGCGCGACGTCCTTCGAGACGACGGCCCCGGCTCCGATCACCGCGCCGTTGCCGACGCTAACGCCGGGCAGGATGGTCGCTCCGTGGCCGATCCAGACATCGTTGCCGATCGTCACCCGGTTTGCGCGCCGCCAGGCGAAGAAGTCCGTCTCCATGTCGCCGTCCGGCCAGTAGTCGGCGGCGCGATAGGTGAAATGATGCAGTGTCGCGCGCCAGGTCGGATGGTTGGTGGCGTTGATGCGCACGGCGGCGGCGATATTGACGAACTTGCCGATCGTCGCACACCAGACGGAGCCGTCCTGCATGATGTAGGAATAGTCGCCGAACGTGGCCTCGCTGATGCGGCTGCGTTCCGAGACCTCCGTATAGCGCCCGAAGGTGGAATCGGTGACGGATGCCGTCTCATGAAAATAGGGCTCGATACCCAGCTTGCGGCTCATGCAGCGATCTTTCTGGGTGAGAACTGCTGGACGTCGAGGATGCGGTCGGCGACGGCTTCGCGCACTTCCTCGTCGTGGAAGATGCCGAGAAGGGCGACACCCGCCTTCTTCTTTTCCGCGATCATGCCGACGACGACGGCACGGTTCCTGGCATCGAGCGAGGCTGTGGGTTCGTCGAGAAGCAGGATCGTATGCTCGGTGATGAAGCCGCGCGCGATGTTGACGCGTTGCTGCTCGCCGCCGGAGAAGGTGGCGGGCGGGAGCTGCCAGAGCGTTTCCGGCAGATTGAGCCTGGCCAGCAGGGCGCCCGCCTTTTCCCGTGCCGTGGCGGCGTCCTCGCCGCGTGCCACCAGTGGTTCGGCAACCACATCGATCGCCGCGACGCGCGGCACGGTGCGCAGGAACTGGCTGACATAGCCAAGCGTATTGCGGCGGACGTTGAGCACGGTGCGCGGATCGGTGGAGGCGAGATCGACGATGCGTCCGTCGTGGCGGATGAGGATCTGGCCGGTGTCGACGGCATAATTGCCGTAGATCATCTTGAGCAGCGAGCTCTTGCCGATGCCCGACGGGCCACCGAGAACGACGCATTCGCCCGATGCGACCGAGAAGGCGACATCGGAGACGACGGGCAACTTGATGCCGTCGCGCAGATGCATGGTGAAGCTCTTCGAGACTTCGGAAACGACGAGAGGCGTTGCCATGATTTCTTCTTCCTTGGTTTTGGGCCTCAGACTTGCAGGATCGAGGAGACGAGCAGCTGCGTATAGGGTTCGCGCGGGTCGTCGAGCACGCGGTCGGTGAGCCCGTGTTCGATGACGTAGCCGTCCTTCATCACCATCATCCGGTGCGAGAGCAGGCGGGCGACGGCGAGATCGTGGGTGACGATGATGGCCGAGAGGCCGAGATCGTTGACGAGGCCGCGCACGAGGTCGAGCAGGCGCGCCTGCACCGAGACGTCGAGGCCGCCGGTCGGCTCGTCCATGAAGACGAGCCGCGGGCCGGTGACGAGGTTGCGGGCGATCTGCAGGCGCTGGCGCATGCCGCCGGAAAAGGCGCGCGGCTGGTCGTCGATGCGGTCGGCGTCGATCTCGACGCGTTCGAGCCAGTCGATCGCCGAAGCGCGGATCTTGCCGTAGTGCCGGTCGCCGATCGCCATCAGCCGTTCGCCGACATTGGCGCCGGCTGAGACCGTCATGCGCAGGCCATCGGCCGGGTTCTGGTGCACGAAGCCCCAATCGGTGCGCATCAGGAAGCGCCGCTCGGCCTCGTTCATACGATAGAGGTCGCGGTAGCTGCCGTCGCGCATGTGATATTCGACGCTGCCCGTGCTCGGCAGCAGCCGGGTGGAAAGGCAGTTGAGCAACGTCGTCTTGCCGGAGCCGGATTCACCGACGATGGCGAGCACTTCGCCGGGCCAGAGCTCGAAGGAGACGTCGCGGCAGCCGATGCGGTTGCCGTAGAATTTCGAAACGTCATGGACTTTGAGAAGCGGAGTATCGCTCATTCTGCAGCCTCCCGGGCCAGCATCTCGCCGGCATGTCCGTGCGCGCGGCGGTCTTCGCAATGATCGGTATCGGAGCAGACGAACATCCGCCCGCCCTTGTCGTCGAGAACCACCTCGTCGAGGTAGACATCCTCCGCACCGCAAAGGGCGCAGGGCTTGTCGAAGCGCTGGATATCGAAGGGATAATCTTCGAAATCCAGGCTGACGACGTCGGTATAGGGCGGAACCGCATAGATGCGCTTCTCGCGTCCGGCGCCGAAGAGCTGCAGCGCGTCCGACATATGCATCTTCGGATTGTCGAATTTCGGCGTCGGCGACGGGTCCATGACATAGCGGCCGTGGACCTTCACCGGATAGGCGTATGTCCGCGAAATGCGGCCGTTATGGGCGATATCCTCGTAGAGCTTCACATGCATGAGGCCGTATTCTTCGAGCGAGTGCATCTTGCGGGTCTCGGTCTCGCGCGGCTCGAGGAAGCGCAGCGGCTCGGGGATCGGCACCTGGTAGACGAGCACCTGCCCGACCCCAAGCTTTTCTTCGGGAATGCGGTGGCGCGTCTGGATGATGGTCGCATCCTTGGTATGCGTCGTCACCGCGACATTGGCGACCTTCTGGAAGAAGGCGCGGATGGAAACGGCGTTGGTCGTGTCGTCGGCGCCCTGGTCGATGACCTTCAGCACGTCGTCCGGTCCGATGATCGAGGCCGTCACCTGCACGCCGCCGGTGCCCCAGCCATAGGGCATCGGCATTTCGCGCGAGGCGAAGGGCACCTGGTAACCCGGAATGGCGATCGCCTTCAGGATGGCGCGGCGGATCATCCGCTTGGTCTGTTCGTCGAGATAGGCGAAGTTGTAGCTGGCCAGATCGGTCATTCGGCGGCTTCCTTCATGTCTTCGCCACCGTTGCGGGCGGCTTCGAATTCGCGGCGCATGCGGCGGACGAGATCGAGTTCGGCCTGGAAGTCCACATAATGCGGAAGCTTCAGGTGCTCGACGAAGCCCGTCGCTTGGACATTGTCGGAGTGCGAGATGACGAATTCCTCATCCTGTGCCGGCGCGGTGATATCCTCGCCGAGCTCTTCGGCGCGAAGCGCCCGGTCGACCAGCGACATCGCCATCGCCTTGCGCTCGCTCTGGCCGAAGACCAGGCCGTAGCCGCGGGTGAATTGCGGCGGCGCCTTGGCCGAACCCTTGAACTGGTTGACCATCTGGCATTCGGTGATCTGGATCGTGCCGAGCGAGACGGCGAAACCGAGTTCCGGCACGTCGAATTCCACCTCGACGTCGCCGATGCGGATTTCACCAGTGAAGGGGTGGTTGCGGCCGTAGCCGCGCTGGGTGGAATAACCGAGCGCCAGCAGGAAGCCCTCGTCGCCGCGGGCAAGCGCCTGCAGGCGCAGATCCCGGGTCATCGGAAATTCCATCGGCTCGCGGGTCAGGTCGCCGATCTCGTGATCTTCCGGCATGTCGCCGTCGGCCTCGATCAGGCCTTCCTCGCCGAGGATCTCGGAGACGCGCATGACGCGGCCGGTCTCGGCGGCGCGCTGAGCGGGCGTCTCGACTGCCTCGTCCGAAAGCAGCGAGGGATCGAGCAGGCGGTGGGTATAGTCGAAGGTAGGCCCAAGAAGCTGGCCGCCCGGCAGATCCTTGTAGGTCGCCGAGATGCGGCGTTCGATCGTCATATCAGCTGTGTCGAGCGGCTTCGAATAGCCGAAACGCGGCAGCGTTGTGCGGTAGGCACGCAGCAGGAAGATCGCCTCGATCATGTCACCGCGCGATTGGCGGATGGCGAGTGCTGCGAGCGTGCGGTCGAAAAGCGAAGCCTCGGCCATGACGCGGTCGACGGCGAGCGCCAGCTGCGCCACGATCTGTTCGATGCCGATCGCCGGTAGCGAACGGTCGCCGCGGCGGCGGTCGGCGAGCAGGCGGTGGGCATTGGCGATGGCAGCCTCGCCACCCTTGACGGCAACATACATGAGCTCAGATCTCCGTTGCTGTGATCTTGGTGGTGCGCGGCAGGCAGAGGAAACGCCTGCCCGATGTCAGCACGATGTCGACGCCGCGCGGAAAGAGCGCACGGTTCTCGGTCCAGAGCCGCAGGAAGGTCTCCGGCAGGCCGATAGGCGCGATCTCCGTCACGCTCTGGATGCCGGGACCCATCAGCGCCAGCCTGCGGCCACCCTCGAGTTCGGCGAGCTCAATGATGAGGGTCGTCGAGCGATCGGGATATTCCTGCGTGCCTGATGCAAAGAGGCCGAAGGAGGAAAGCGCGGTGCCGGCCTCGGTGAAGGCAAAGCGCGCCTCGGCCTTTTCGGTCGTCAGCGGCGCGCCGGTATGGAAGCCGAGCCACTCCGGCACGGCGGATCTCGCCAGTCCCTGGGAAAGCCAGACGGGCGTGTCGTGGTCGCAAAGCGTCAGCGCGATCGTGCCGGCGGCGATGCCGAGCGGTGCCGGCGGAGCGACGTCGGGCTGAACGGTCTGGATCGTGCCGGGGCGGGCCATGCCGTCCATCAGCATCTTGAAGACGCTTTGGGCATGGAAGACCGGGACGGCAAAGCCGCCGGTCAAAGCTTCTGTCTTCAGGCCCATCAGTTGTCTCCCCGCACCATGGTGAAGAAATCGACGCGGGTTGCCGCCGTCTCGTCCGCCTTGCGGCGTTCGGCATCGGCGATCCGTTCGGCGATCGGTAAAAGCAGTGCCTGTTCGACGAAATCCTTTGTCGCATCCTCCTGCCAGAGCGCGTCGAAGATCGCCGCAAGCCTGGCCTTCTCGCGGTCGGTGCCGAGCGCCTGTGCATGGCCGACCGAGCCGGTGTCGAACCGGACCGTCGCCCGCGTCACGGTCACTTCGCCCAGATTGAAGGGAGCGCCGCCGCCGCCGATGCGTCCGCGCACCATGACCAGCCCGGTCTCCGGTCCGCGCACCTGATGGGCCACAGGCTTTTCCGGCAGCGCATCGAAGACCGCTGAGAGTTCGCTACGCTCCGCGCGCGCCAGCAGATCGGCGGCGCGTTTGCGCCCGGATGCCGTCTGTGACGCAGCGTCTGTCCTGTCTGCTGATATCATCGCCGCTTCCCTCTAAATGTCTATTGATATAGACAACTATACAAGATATACTTAGCTCTAAATCGATGTCGTGACAAGCGTGTGACATCGGCGGCGTGAAATGGTGGGCAGGGGCGGAATGGCGGGATTGAAGCAGGTGCAAAGGCAAACCGGCGTGGCGCTCTGGCGCCAGATCGCCGATCGGATTCGCGAGGCGATCAGCAGCGGCGCCTATGACGAAACGGGAATGGTGCCGCCGGAAACCATGCTGGCGCTGCAATTCGGCGTCAACCGGCATACGGTGCGCAGTGCGCTGGCGGCACTAGCGCAGGAGGGGATCGTCCGTGCGGTACAAGGTCGCGGCACGCTGATCGAGCGCAAGGAGCGGCTGAATTTTCCGATCACGCGGCGCACGCGCTTCACTGCCGGCATTGGCGATCAGGCGCGTGAAATGCGCGGCCTTCTGCTCGATGAGGCGAAGGAAGAAGCGAGTGCCGAGATCGCCCGCTGGCTGGGCCTGAAACCGGGAGAAGAGGTGATCCGCCTGGAAACATTGCGCCAGGCAGACAAGCGGCCGGTTTCAAGGGCGACGAGCTGGTTTCCCGCCAAGCGCTTTGCCGGTATCGGTCAGGCCTACCGGACGGAAGAATCGATCACCAAGGCTTTCGCCGAACTCGGCCTGCCAGATTACGTCCGCGCCACGACCGAAGTGACGGCCGCCCATGCGAGTGCAGCCGATATGGCCGACCTCGAACTCACCCCCGGCGCGATCCTGCTGATCGCCAAGGCGATGAATACCGACCTTGAGGGTGTGCCGGTGCAATATTCGATCAGCCGCTTCGCGGCCGACCGGGTACAGTTCACCATCGAGAACTGAGCGCCTTTCCCCGCCGAAGCGGGGAAAGATCAGCCAAGATTAATGCGCGCCCGACATGTCGCCGAGCACTTCCTTGGATGCGACGGTGGAATCCGCCTTCAGCTTGTAGACCATCGGCACGCCGGTCGCGAGGTTGAGGGCGAGCACGCCTTCTTTGCTCAGCTTGTCGAGCACCATCACCAGCGAGCGCAGCGAATTGCCGTGAGCGGCAACCAGCACCTTCTCGCCCCTGAGCACGCGCGGCAGGATCTCGGTGAGGTAGTAGGGCCAGACGCGGGCGCCGGTGTCGCGCAGGCTTTCACCGCCGGGAGGCGGCACGTCATAGGAGCGGCGCCAGATATGCACCTGTTCCTCGCCCCATTTGGCGCGTGCATCGTCCTTGTTGAGGCCGGAGAGGTCGCCGTAGTCGCGCTCGTTCAGTGCCTGGTCGCGGATCGTCAGGAGATCGGGCTGGCCGACCTTGTCGAGGATGAGCTTCAGCGTGTGCTGCGCACGAACCAGCACGGAGGTGTAGGCGACGTCGAATTTGATTCCGTATTCGGCGAGCGCCGCCCCGCCGGCATTGGCTTCCTGGACGCCGAGCTCGGTCAGATCGGGATCCTTCCAGCCGGTGAAGAGATTCTTCAGGTTCCAGTCACTCTGGCCGTGGCGAACGAGGACGAGGGTACCGCTCATGAATATGCCTCCGTAGTATCGTTATGAGGAAGAAAGCCCGAGCACGTCGAGCATGGAATAGAGACCCGGCTTCTTGTCGCGCGCCCAAAGGGCCGCCTTGATGGCGCCGCGCGCAAAGATCGAGCGGTCGGCCGCACTGTGCGACAGGGTGACGATTTCACCTTCTCCGGCGAAAAGCACGGAATGTTCGCCGATGACGGAGCCGCCGCGTAGCGTCGCAAAGCCGATAGTGCCCGCTTCGCGGGCGCCGGTATGGCCGTCGCGCACCCGGACGGATTTCGTGGCAAGATCGATGCCGCGCCCCTTTGCCGCGGCCTCGCCGAAAAGAAGGGCGGTGCCGGACGGCGCATCCACCTTGTGCTTGTGGTGCATTTCCAGGATCTCGATATCCCAGTCATCAGGATCGAGCGCACGCGCTGCCTGCTCTGCGAGCACACTGAGCAGATTGACCCCGAGGCTCATATTGCCCGACTTGACGATGCGGGCATGGCGGGCCGCTGCGGCGATCCTGGCATTGTCGTCGTCCGAACAGCCCGTCGTGCCGATGACATGGACGATGCGGGCCTGCGCGGCGAGGCCTGAGAATTCCACTGTTGCAGCAGGCGAGGTGAAGTCGAGCACGCCTTCGGCATCGAGAAAAGCGTTGAGCGGATCGTCGCCGATAACGACACCGGTCGGGCCGAGACCGGCGATCTCGCCGGCATCCTTGCCGACGAAGGGCGAGCCGGTGCGCTCGATCGCGGCATGCAGCGTGACGCCTTCGATGGAATGGATGAGCCGGATTAGCGTCTGCCCCATGCGTCCGGCTGCGCCAACCACCACCAGTTTCATCGCAGCATCGCCCATGTCAGTCTCACCAGGTCAGTTTGAATCGGAGGCCGAAGGCCTCTGCAGGTTGTTGAGGCGAGCGTAAAGACCGTCGCTGACCTTCGCAAGCGTCTCGTGATTACCTTCCTCGACGACACGACCCTGCTGCATGACGACGATCTTGTCGGCGCGCACCACGGTCGAAAGCCGGTGGGCGATGACGACGACGGTGCGTCCGCTCATCGCTTCATCGAGCGCCTTCTGCACGGCTGCCTCGGATTCGGTGTCGAGGGCGGAGGTCGCCTCGTCGAGAAGCAGGATCGGCGCATTGCGTACCAGGGCGCGCGCGATCGATAACCGCTGGCGCTGGCCGCCCGAAAGCGTCACGCCGTTTTCGCCGACCGGCGTCTCGTAACCTTGCGGCTGTGCTGAGATGAAGTCATGCGCATAGGCAAGCCGCGCCGCCTCTTCCACCTCGGCATCGGTCGCTTCCGGCCGGCCATAGCGGATATTGTCGCGGATCGTACCCTCGAACAGATAGGGCTGCTGCGAGACATAGGCGAGCTGCTGGCGCAGCGACTTCTTGGTGATGTGGGCGATATCCTGTCCGTCGATTAGGATTTCGCCCTCGCGCGGATCGTAAAAACGCGGAATGAGGCTGATGACGGTGGATTTACCGGCGCCGGAGGGCCCGACCAGCGCCGTGGTCGCGCCGCCCTCGGCGGTGAAACTGACGCCGCTGAGTACGCTCTCATTGCCGTAGGCGAAGGAAACATTGCGGAATTCGATCCTTGCCTGCGTCACCGTCAGCGGCCGGGCATCCGGCAGGTCGCGCTGGCGCGGTTCCATGTCGAGCAGTTCATAGATCATCCGCGCATTGACGACGGCGCGCTCCATCTGCACCTGCAGGCGGGCAAGCCGGCGGGCCGGGTCATAGGCAAGCAGCAGCGCCGTGACGAAGGAGAAGAAGGCGCCGGGTGGCACATTGAAGTATATCGAGCGGTAGGCGGCATAGGCAAGCACGCTGGCGACGGCAAAACCCGCGAAACTTTCCGTCAGAGGAGAGGTGCGCTCGGAAAGTCGGGCAATCCGGTTGGCCCGGCTTTCGGCGCCTTTGATGAGCTTGTTGACCTTGCGCTCCAGCTCTTCTTCCATCGTGAAGGCTTTCACGATAGCGATGCCCTGGATCGTCTCCTGCATGGCGCCGAGAACGTGGCTGTTCAGATGCACGGCCTCGCGAGTCGCCGAGCGCAGCCGCTTCGAAACATAGCGCAGCGCATAAAGCAGCGGCGGCGCCATGATGAACACGGCAAGGCTGAGCAACGGATCCTGAAGGATCATCACGGCGAGCAGCGAAACGAAAGTCAGCAGGTCGCGCACTGTCGAGGTGATCGTCAGGTTGAGCACGTCGCGAATGCCGCTGACATTCTGGCTCACCTGCGCGGCGATATGGGCAGAGCGCGCCTCGCTGAAGAAGCCGACCGAAAGCGTCATCAGATGCGCATAGAGCCGGCGCTGGTAGCGGGCGACGATATCGTTGCCGACCTTGGAAAGCGCCACCGCCTGGCCATAGCTCGCAAAACCGCGCAGCACGAAGGCGATAAAGATCGAAAGACAGATGATCCAGACGACGTCGGCGCGCCGATTGGCGAAGGCCTCGTCGATGATCGCCCGCATGATCCAGGCGGTGAACGCCGTCGAAAGCGCCACCACGATGAGGCAGGCGATCGCAAAAACATAGCCCCACAGATGATCGCGGCCGTTTTCAGCGATGATTCGCTTCAGGATGCCGGTTACGGTATCGCTGCTGACGCCCTGCGTTCTGCTTTCCGCCGCTTCCAAATAGGATTTCCTGTCTCGGACCAAGCGCCCCGCGATGACGACGCGCACTTTTGCCGGGGTCTATAAAGAGTTGGGACTGGTTTGGCTAGAGCGCCGCGCGTCCGCCAGGACGCGCCAAGAACGCTGTATTTCTTTGCGCGCCAGGCTTAACGCCGCCAGCGGCGGCCTTCCGTCGAGACGCCGAAATTCGCCGGCATGCGCGCATAGGAGGAAAGCCCGGCAAGCGCTGCCAGCGGATGTGTCACCACATAGGTCGGGATGGTCCGAAGCAGCGCCGTATGCGGCGCCTTGTCCTCGAAGGCGATGCGGAATTCCGGCTTCTTCAGCGCCGGGATGATCTTCTGCGAGATGCCGCCTGAGAGATAGACGCCGCCGCGCGCCATGAACACCATCGCCATGTCGCCCGCCACGCGGCCGAGATAGGTGGCAAACAGCGAGACGGTCTCTATGGCTGCCTTGTCGCTGCCGGCAAGCGCGTGCGAAGTGATGTCGGCGGGATCCTTCATCGTCGGCTGGATGCCGTCGACAATGCAGATGGCATGGTAGAGATTGACGAGGCCGCGCCCGCAGAGGATCTGCTCGGCCGAAACGCGGCCTTCGATCGTCTCGATATGCGGGAAGATTTGATAGTCGCGCTTGCTGCGCGGCCCGAGATCGACATGGCCGCCTTCGCCGGGAACCGGGATCCAGCTGTGCTGGGCATGCACGAGCCCGCCGACGCCGAGGCCGGTGCCCGGTCCGAGCACGACGCGGGAGGCAATCATGTCGCCGGTGGCGTCGCCGATGCGTTCGCGGTTTTCATCCGAAAGGGCGGCGATTGCCAGCGCCTGCGCCTCGAAATCGTTGACGACGAGCACATCCTCCATGCCGAGGCCCTCGATCATCGTCTTTGGCCGCACCACCCAGTCGCAATTGGTCAGCGGGATCTCGTCGTCATTGATCGGGCCGGCGACGGCGAGGATCGCCGAGCGCGGCTGCACGGCGGTCTTGTCGAGCACGCCATGCTGGATCGCTTCGTCGATCGTGGCGAAATCCGCCGTGCGCACGTTCGGGAACTGTTTCGGCTCGGCATAGGCATCGGTGAGGATGGAGAAACGGGCATTCGTGCCGCCGATATCGCCGATCAGGATCGGGAAAGGCAGCGGAGCGGTGCTGTTGTTCAGTTTTGGCATGGCCGGTTCCGTGCTGATCAGGCGTCGAGTGTGGGAAGAAGTTTTATAGCGGTCGCGTGGTTGAGCGCCATCGGAATATCATAGACGATCGCCAGCCGCATCAATGCCTTCACGTCGACATCGTGCGGCATCGGCGTCAAGGGGTCGACGAAGAAGATCAGGGCGTCGACCTCGCCGGTCGAAATCAGCGCGCCGATCTGCTGGTCGCCGCCGAGCGGCCCGCTTTTTAACCTCGTGACGTGGAGATCGGGGGCGGCGTCGAGCACGCGCCCGCCAGTGGTGCCGGTGGCGACGATCTTCCATCGGGAGAGAAAATCCCGGTTGGCGCGGGCGAAATCCGCCATGTCGTCCTTCTTCTGGTCATGCGCAATCAATGCAAGGCATCTGCCGCCGGCCATCAACCCCTCCGCCCGAGCAATTCAATCGATTTGATGGCTTCTATACCAAGAGTTTGCGATTTGAAAGACAACGCACCCCGGGCCTTGCTCATTGTATCGCCGGTTTGTCGTTCGGAACCGGGCCGACATCGGGTAAAGCGCCATCGGCGTCGGCGGCAGGCGCTGCGGCCGGAGCGGCGGTCAGCGCGCTTGCGGCGGAAGGTCCGCCATAGGTGGCGGCCTGCATCGAGGCGACGGAAGTAGCATCGAGCACGGCGCCGCAGGCCTTCGGCAGGTCGGAGACCATCATCTCGCGCGGCGGCTTCGGCGGCTTGGCGCCGGGCTTCGGCGGTTTCGGCGGTGCCCAGGGCGCCGGCGTGAACCACCAGGCGAGCGACTTGTCACAGCCGTCGCCGGCAGCGACGGCGGCCTGCGGCGTGCATCCCGCAGCACCGGGCGGGCACTTGATGCGGATGTGGAAATGCGAGTCGTGGCCGTATTCCGGCCGGAGCTTGCCGAGATTGGTGCGGTCGCCGGTCCAGGTGTCGCACATCTTCTTCTTGATCGCCGGATTGACGAAGATGCGCTCCACCTCGGGATAGCTTGCCGCCAGCATCAGCAGCCGCGCGCGCGATTGCGTCCAGACCTTGGGGTCGACAGTCAGGAACTTGTCCTTTTGCAGCATGGTGGTGAAGGGCAGATCCTCGCGCTCCTCGGCCGTCATGCGGCGCGCGGGCATCGGCGTAAACCAGACGTCGGCATCGAGGCCGATCTGGTGCGAGGCATGGCCATTGAACATCGGCCCGCCGCGCGGCTGCGCAATGTCGCCGACGAGAATGCCCGGCCAGCCGGCATATTTGACCCCGTCCTCAGAAAGACGCTCGAGCAGCGAGATCATCGCCGGATTGCCCCAGCGGCGATTGCGCGAAAGCCGCATCGCCTCCCAGGTCGGCCCGTCGGTCGGCAGCGCCACCGCACCCGTCATGCAGCCCTTCGCGTAAAAGCCGATCGGTTGCGCCGGTCCCTGCGTCGGCAGGCTGACGGCGCCGAACTGCCCCTTGGCACTGCCCGGGCTCGGCGTCTTCTGCTCCGCACCGACGTCACCGGCGGCAAGGCTTGCGCCGATTGCGCCGGCAAGCGTCAGTTTGCCGAATGTCCTGAAAGCCTGAGCGAAGCCGAAAGCCATACTGTTCCCTTGAACCGCTGCCGAAGTGATTTGCGATCGAACCTATCGTGAAAAGCGATTTTGGTGAATCGATGTTTTGGCTGGCGGTGGGAGAAGAAGGCGGTGACGGATCGCCGCAGCGGCTCAGATACTGGCGACGATCTCCGCGGTTTTCCGGATGCGCGCCAGCCGCGGCAGGATGTACCGGCAGGAAAAATCATGCATCTCAGGCGAAAAGCTGGTCATCGCATCCTCGGCGGCGATGACGGCATAGTTATGCGCGAAGGCATCGCGTATGGTCGATTCGACGCCGAAATTGGTGGCGACGCCGGCAAGGATCACCGTCCTGATACCGCGGCGGCGCAGCTGCAGATCCATCTCGGTGCCGTAAAAGGCGCTCCAGTGATGCTTGACGATATGGACATCGGCGGCAAGGGCCGCAATCTCCGGCGGCACGGCAAGAGCTGCGGCCGGCAGGCCGCCTTCCGGAAAGTGCAGCGCCTCATCGGCCGGCTGGTTGACAGCATCGGCATAGTCCGGGGAGAATCCGACGGTGACGAGGATGATCGTTCCGCCGGCCGCCTTCAGGCTGGTGGCGATTGCGGCGGTGTTTTCGACCACCTGCCGGCCGGAATGGGGCGCCAGCGCCCGGCCAAGGACGAGGCCCTGCAGATCGATGGAAATGAGTGCGGTGGTTTTGGGATCGTAAAGCGGCATGAAAGGGCTCCATAAAATATGAGGGTATCCTCACAATGAAAAATATGAGGGATGCCTCACAAAAATCAAGCCCCGAGCCGCAGACCCGTCTCCCGAAACGCCAGCGCGGCCATGAGCGCGTTGCCGTCCTGCTCGAAGCCGCGGCAAAGGTCTTCCTCGAAAAGGGCTACGATGCCGCAACGATGACCGAGATCGCCGCCGCCGCCAACTCTTCGATCGGCTCGCTCTATCAGTTCTTTCCAACGAAGCTGCTTCTCGCCGAGGCGCTGCATATTGACCGGCTGCAGCATTTCAATGCGGCACTGGCCGCGCTCGAAGACGAATCTGCGGGAAAAACTGCCGCCGAGATCGGCGATGCGGTCTTCACGAGGCTCGGACGCTTCATCGAGGAGTTCCCGGAATTTCCTGTTCTGGCGGCCAGGCGCGACATTCCCAAGGAGCGCAAGGCACGCTCCCGCGCCGAAATGCGGGCAAGCATCGTCGCCTTGCTGAGGAAGGCCAACCCTTCGGTGGAGCCCGATGTCGATCTGCTTGCGGCCCTCATATTGGAGCTTCTGCGCATCGTCGTTGCCGCGGCCTATGATCCCGACAGCGCCGGCGACCCGCGCCTTGTAACAGAGTTGCGCCGCATGTTGCGAAGGCGGCTCGAAGAGGCGACGCCTTGACACGGACCTGAGGGTCAAAATTTGGCGCGCCCGGCAAAAACCAAACTCTCTCCTGTTTTTCGCCTGTATTTTTCGTATTGTCGAACCCGTCAATAATCAGGGGAAAGCGTGAATGGCGGCTCTGTGGTCGAAGATCGGTTTGTTTCTATCGCTTGCGGGCGCTCTGGCGCCAATACCGGCAACGGGTCAGGACCAGCCCTTTCAGATCGGGAGCTCGGTCATCAGCGAGATGAAGTACAAGCCGGGCTTTGCGCATTTCGACTACGTCAATCCCGATGCACCGAAAGGCGGAGACCTGCGCCTCTCCGCAAGCGGCGCCTTCGACAGCTTCAACCCGCTGCTTGCCAAAGGTCAGACGGCAGTGGGCTTGACGCTCGTTTACGACACGCTGATGAAGCCCGCCGACGACGAGCTCCTCGTCTCCTACGGTCTGCTTGCCGAGGGACTGGCTTTTCCCGCCGACGTCTCGAGCGCGACCTTCCGCCTGCGCAAGGAAGCGAAATGGGCGGATGGTCAGCCGGTAACGCCCGAGGACGTCATCTTCAGTCTGAATAAGACGAAGGAATTAAACCCCCTCGCGGGTAACTATTACCGCCACGTGGTGAAAGCCGAAAAGACCGGCGATCGCGACGTCACCTTCACCTTCGATGAAAAGAACAACCGGGAGCTCCCGAATATTCTTGGCCAGTTGGTGGTCGTGCCGAAGCATTGGTGGGAGGGGCAGGGACCGGACGGCAAGCCACGCGATATCTCAAAGACGACCCTCGAGCCCGTGATGGGTTCGGGACCTTACAAGATTGCTTCCTTCTCGCCCGGCGCGACAATCCGCTATGAATTGCGTGACGACTATTGGGGCAAGGACCTCAATGTGAATGTCGGCCAGAACAATTTCCGCAACGTCAACTACACCTATTTCGGTGATCGGGATGTCGAGTTCGAGGCCTTTCGCGCCGGCAACAGCGACTACTGGCAGGAAACCACGGCTGCCCGTTGGGCGACGGGATATGATTTTCCCGCGGTGAAGGAAGGACGTGTCAAAAAAGAGGAGGTTGCAAACCCGCTGCGCGCCACCGGCATCATGCAGGCTCTCGTGCCCAACATGCGACGTGACCTCTTCAAGGACATCAGGGTCCGCGAGGCGCTGAACTATGGTCTGGATTTTGAGGAGCTGAACCGTACCGTTGCCTTTAATAGTTACAAACGCATCGACAGCTATTTCTGGAACACCGAACTCGCCTCCTCCGGCCTTCCGCAGGGCAGAGAGCTGGAAATTCTGCAGGGCATGAAGGATAAGGTTCCGCCCGAAGTCTTCACCACGCCCTATACCAATCCCGTCGGCGGCGATCAGCAGAAGAGCCGCGATAACCTCCGCAAGGCGATCGCGCTTTTCAAAGAAGCCGGCTGGGAGCTCAAGGGCAATCGCATGGTCAATACCAAGACCGGCCAGCCGATGAGTTTCGAGATCCTGTTGTCGAGCCCCATGTTGGAGCGCTGGGCGGTGCCTTATGCCAACAATCTTAGGAAAATCGGCATCGATGCGCGGATCCGGACAGTCGATGCGTCGCAATCTGTCAATCGTGAACGCAGCTTCGACTACGATATGATCTGGAATGTCTGGGCGGAGACCATGAATCCGGGCAACGAACAAGCCGACTATTGGGGATCTGGTTCGGTCAACCAACAGGGTTCCCGCAATTATGCCGGCATAGCCAACCAAGCCGTTGATGAGCTTATTCGCATGATTATCTTCGCGCCGAACCGCGACGAGCAGATCGCAGCAATCAAGGCCATGGATCGGGTCTTGCTTGCAAATCACTATGTCATCCCGCTGTTCTACCGCGATACTTATAACATCACCTATTGGAACACGGTCACGCATCCGGCCGAGTTTCCGGCCTACAGCCTTGGCTTCCCCGATGCTTGGTGGTCGACCTCGGCAAAATGAGCGGGCTTGCAATGCAGGGGCCCTCGGCTCCAAATGGCACGAGCGAATCACGACAAGCCGGCAGGGCCGGCAAGGGAAGGCTGGCGGATTGAGCGGCATGAGACTGGACGGCAGGCAGACAGGAAAAACATTCCCGGAGGCTGAAGGCTGATGGGCGCCTATATTCTTCGCCGCCTGCTTCTAATGATCCCGACCATTGTCGGCATCATGGCGATTTCCTTCATCGTCATCCAGTTCGCGCCCGGCGGTCCCGTCGAGCAGGTGATCGCCCAATTGACCGGTCAGGCCGATAGTGCCGACCAGCGCCTGTCCGGCGGCGGCGATCTTCTCGGCGGCACTGGCAGCGATGAAGGCTCGAAATATCGCGGTGCCCAGGGGCTTGACCCGGAACTGATTGCCAAGCTCGAAAAACAGTTCGGCTTCGACAAGCCGCCGCTGACCCGTTTTGGCGAGATGATGTGGAATTACAGCCGCTTCGATTTCGGCGAGAGCTTCTTCCGCAACACCTCCGTGCTCGAACTCATCAAGGAGAAGCTGCCGGTGTCGATCTCGCTCGGCATCTGGATCCTGATCTTCTCCTATGCCATCTCAATCCCGCTCGGCATCCGCAAGGCAGTCAAGGATGGATCGACCTTCGACGTCTGGACGTCGGGCGTCATCGTCGTCGGCTATGCCGTACCGAGCTTCCTCTTCGGCATTCTCCTGATCGTGCTTTTCGCCGGTGGTTCCTTTTACGACTGGTTTCCGCTGCGCGGCCTGGTCTCCGACAATTTCGACCAGCTTACCTGGTGGCAGAAGCCGCTCGACTATTTCTGGCACCTGACCTTGCCGCTGATCTCGCTTTCCCTGTCCGCCTTCGCGACGACGACGCTTTTGACCAAGAATTCCTTCATCGAGGAGATCAAGAAGCAATATGTCGTCACCGCCCGCGCCAAGGGTCTGAACCAGCGGCAGGTGCTCTACGGCCATGTCTTCCGCAACGCCATGCTGATCATTATTGCCGGTTTTCCGGGCGCCTTCATTTCCGCCTTCTTCACCGGCTCGCTGCTGATCGAAAACATCTTCTCGCTCGATGGCCTCGGTCGTCTCGGCTATCTCTCGGTCATTAACCGGGATTACCCGATCGTCTTCGCCACGCTCTACATCTTCTCGCTGCTCGGCCTCGTCGTCAGCCTGGTTTCCGACCTGATCTACACCTGGATCGATCCGCGCATCGATTTCGAGCGGAGGGATGTCTGATGGACGCCGCCGCAAATCCTGCCGTCGCAACACCCGTCAAGCCGCCGCGCAAGGGCCTGCTCTCGCCGACCAACATTCGCCGCTGGCAGAATTTCCGGGCGAACGGCCGCGGCTACTGGTCGCTGTGGCTGTTCATGCTGCTGTTTATCCTCAGCCTGTTTGCCGAGTTCATCGCCAACGACCGGCCGATCATCGCCTCCTACAAGGGCGAGATCCTGTTTCCGGTCCTCATCGACTATCCCGAGGAGAAGTTCGGCGGCTTCCTGGCCGAAACCGACTATCGCTCCTCGGTGATAACAGACGAGATCAATGCCAATGGCTGGATGATCTGGCCGCCGATCCGCTATTCCTATCGCTCGGTCAATTCCAATATTCCGCATTCGGCGCCCACCGCCCCCTTCTGGCTGATGACGAAGGAGGAGCGCTGCGCCGGCTACCCGCAAGGGGTGAACGATCCGGATTGCACCGCCGGCAATCTCAACTGGCTCGGCACTGACGACCAGGCGCGCGACGTGTTGGCGCGCGTCATCTACGGTTTCCGCATATCGGTGCTCTTCGGCCTGGTGCTGACCATCTGCTCGGCTGTTATAGGCGTGACGGCGGGTGCGGTGCAGGGTTATTTCGGCGGCTGGACGGACCTGCTGCTGCAGCGCTTCATCGAGATCTGGTCGTCGATGCCGGTACTCTACATCCTGCTGATCATCGCCGCACTCCTGCCGCCCGGCTTCTTCGTGCTGCTCGGCATCATGCTGCTCTTCTCCTGGGTCGGCTTCGTCGGCATCGTGCGCGCCGAATTCCTGCGCGCCCGCAATTTCGAATATGTCCGCGCCGCCCGCGCGCTCGGCGTCAACAATCGCACCATCATGTGGCGCCACCTGCTGCCGAACGCGATGGTCGCGACGCTGACCTTCCTGCCTTTCATCCTCTCCGGTTCGATCACGACGCTGACCTCGCTCGATTTCCTCGGCTTCGGCATGCCGCCGGGCTCCCCCTCGCTCGGTGAGATGATCGCCCAGGGCAAGACCAATCTGCAGGCGCCATGGCTCGGGCTGACGGCCTTCTTCGCCATGTCGATCATGCTGTCCCTGCTGATCTTCATCGGCGAAGCCGTGCGTGATGCCTTCGACCCGAGGAAGACGTTTCAATGAGTGATATGACAGAACCGCTGCTTTCCGTCCGCGATCTCTCGGTTGCCTTTCATCAGGGCGGCGAAACCTCGCGCGCCGTCGATCACATCTCCTTCGATATCGCCAAAGGCGAAGTCGTGGCGCTCGTCGGCGAATCCGGCTCCGGCAAGTCGGTCTCGGCCAACTCGATCCTTCGGCTTTTGCCTTATCCCTCGGCAAGCCATCCCTCCGGCGAAATCCTCTTCAAGGGCAAGGATCTCTTGAAGGCGTCGGAGCGGGAACTGCGCGAAGTGCGCGGCAACGACATCACCATGATCTTCCAGGAGCCGATGACTTCGCTCAATCCGCTTCATACGATCGAGAAGCAGATCGCCGAGATCCTCGCCCTCCACCAAGGCCTCACCGGTCAGTCGGCGCGCCAGCGCGTACTGGAATTGCTGAACCAGGTCGGCATCCGTGAGCCGGAGAAGCGGTTGAAGGCCTATCCGCACGAACTGTCAGGTGGCCAGCGCCAGCGCGTCATGATCGCCATGGCGCTCGCCAACCGGCCGGAATTGCTGATCGCCGACGAGCCGACCACCGCCCTCGACGTCACCGTACAGGCGCAGATCCTCGAATTGCTCCGGCAGTTAAAGGCGGTCCACGGCATGTCGATGCTGTTCATCACTCATGATCTCGGCATCGTGCGCAAATTCGCCGATCGCGTCTGCGTCATGACCAAGGGCAGGATCGTCGAAACCGGAGCCGTCGACGACGTCTTCGCCAATCCGAAGCACGACTATACCCGGCATCTCCTTGCCTCCGAACCGCGCGGCGAGCCGCCGCTGGCCGATCCGTCGAAACCGATGGTGATGGAAGGTTCGGATATCCGCGTCTGGTTCCCGATCAAGGCTGGGCTGATGCGCCGCGTCGTCGATCACGTCAAGGCGGTCGACGGCATCGATCTTTCGCTGCGCGCCGGCCAGACGCTCGGCGTCGTCGGCGAGTCCGGCTCCGGCAAGACCACGCTCGGCCTGGCGCTCACCCGGCTGATTTCCTCGCAAGGACGGATCGCCTTTGTCGGTAAGGATATAGCCGGCTATTCGTTCAGCGAGATGCGGCCGTTGCGCAATCAGCTTCAGGTCGTCTTCCAGGATCCCTATGGCTCGCTGAGCCCCCGCATGTCGGTCGGCGATATCGTCGCCGAAGGGCTGAAGGTGCATGAGCGCTCCCTGACTGCTGAAGAACGCGACCAGCGCGTCTGCTGGGCGTTGGAAGAGGTGGGTCTTGATCCGCTGACCCGCTGGCGTTATCCGCACGAATTCTCCGGCGGCCAGCGCCAGCGCATTGCCATTGCCCGCGCCATGGTGCTGAAGCCGCGCTTCGTCATGCTTGACGAGCCGACCTCCGCACTCGACATGAGCGTCCAGGCCCAGGTGGTCGATTTGCTGCGCGATCTGCAGAAGAAGCACGACCTTGCCTATCTCTTCATCAGCCACGACCTGAAAGTGGTGAAGGCGCTCGCCAACGACGTCATCGTCATGCGTTTCGGCAAGGTGGTGGAACAGGGTCCGTCAGCCGACATCTTCCGCGCGCCGAAGGACGATTACACCAGGGCGCTGATGGCCGCCGCTTTCAACATCGAGGCGGTGCCGACGCCCGCCGTGCAGCAATAAAGAAGATCATGCCCGCAAGCCCTCCCGTTCTCGTCGATATCAAGTTCAATCACGAAGGCGTCGCCCGCGTGCTGAAGACGGCCTTTGCCGACCGCGGCAGCATCAATCTCGCCGATCCGGCCAATCAGGCACGCGATCTCCGCGCGGTCGAATACGCGCTTCTCTGGAAGCCGGATGCTGACCTTTTCGCGCGGGCGCCGAACCTGAAAGTGATCTTTTCGGGTGGCGCCGGCGTTGACCATATCATCGGCATGGCCGGCCTGCCCGAGATCCCGATCGTCCGCTTCGTCGACCGCAGCTTGACGACGCGCATGAGCGAATGGGTGGTCATGCAATGCCTGATGCATCTGCGCGGGCAATACGCCCATGACAGCCACCAGCGCCAGCGTGAGTGGGCCAAGCTGATCGCGCCGGAGGCGGCGGAAGTGACGGTCGGCGTCATGGGCCTCGGCATTCTCGGGCAGGACGCGGCCGCCAAGCTGAGGGTGATGGGTTTTAACATCATCGGTTGGTCGCGCAGCCGCAAGCAGATCGATGGTATCGAAACCTTCGACGCCAGCGAATTGGACAGCTTTCTCGCAAGGACCGACATCCTCGTCGGCCTGCTGCCGCTGACGCCTGAAACAACGGGATTCTATGACGCCGGACTGTTTGCGAAGCTGCGTCGCAACGGCGCGCTTGGGCAGCCGGTTTTCATCAATGCCGGCCGCGGTAAGAGCCAGGTCGAGGCCGATATCGCCTCCGCCATTCGTGACGGTACCCTCGGCGGCGCTTCCCTCGATGTCTTCGAGGCGGAGCCGCTTGCATCAGACAACCCATTGTGGGACTTGCAGAACGTCTTCCTTACGCCGCACGACGCGGCCGTTTCCGAAGAAAACGCGCTGTTCCGGCATGTCGAGACGCAGATCGCCCGTTTCGAGCGCGGCGAGCCGCTGCAATTCGTGGTCGACCGCGCCGCCGGCTATTGAGCTTTCGGAACCTTCCAGACAGCCACCCGTTTCCTTTGCGGAAATTCTTCACAGCCGGATCGGCCGGTCAAGACAGCGGAAGGAGACGATGATGGCGCATCAGACGGAAACACGCTGGGAAAAGTCCGATGGCAAGCTTCACAAGGAAGAGATGATCCCGCCGGTGAAGGCAAGGCAGGGACGCACGGGTTATCGCATCCTGACGGTGCTGATCGTTGCGCTGGTGCTTGCCTTCGTGGTCTGGATACCGGTCGAGATTTGGGGCAAGCGCGAGGCGAACGAGGTGGCACCGCAGCAGCCCGGCCAGCAGCTTCAGTCGCAGCAGCCTGCTCCGGCCGCCGCGCCGGCGCTACAGAACGGTACTGCTGTTCCAACCGAAACGCCGAACAGCACGCCGGCCGCTCCGAATGTGGCGCCCGCAACGCCGGCCCAATAATCGTGAGCAAAACCATGTTCCCGTCCCGCCGCCACACTGCGGCGGGACGTTCATTGTTTTGTCTGGACTTTAGCCGCCGATTTTTCGATAAGAAGGCACACGAGCCGATTTCGTGCGCCGGCTGGGAACTTGGCAGTACCCGGGAATTTGGCAGCACCTGACCGGAGTGGACAGGGGCGGGAGTTTCATGGCCAGGACCGATATCGCAAGACGCGTCTACAATCACGCCTGGAAACTCGATCCGATCATTCGCAGCCTGATCGATACCGACTTCTACAAGCTTTTGATGCTGCAGATGATCTGGAAGCTCTATCCGGACGTGAACGCGTCCTTCACCCTGATTAACCGCACCAAGCGCGTGCGTCTGGCCGACGAGCTCGATGAAGGCGAATTGCGCGAGCAGCTCGATCATGCCCGCACGCTGAGGCTCTCCAAGAAGGAGATGATCTGGCTGGCGGGTAACAGCTTCTATGGTCGCGCCCAGATCTTCGAACCGGAATTCCTCGCCTGGCTTTCCAATTTCCAGCTGCCCGAATACGAGCTGTCGAAGAAGGACGGGCAATATGTGCTGGATTTCCACGGATCGTGGAAGGAAACCACCATGTGGGAAATCCCGGCCCTTGCCATCGTCAACGAGCTGCGGTCGCGCTCGGCGATGAAGGCGCTCGGCCCCTTCACCCTCGATGTGCTCTATGCCCGCGCCAAGGCGAAGATGTGGTCGAAGGTCGAGCGGCTAAAGGAATTGCCGGGCCTGCGCATCTCCGATTTCGGCACCCGCCGCCGCCACAGTTTCCTCTGGCAGCGCTGGTGCGTCGAGGCACTGAAGGAAGGCATCGGCCCGGCCTTTGCCGGTACCAGCAACGTATTGCTGGCGATGGATTCCGATCTCGAGGCCGTCGGCACCAATGCCCACGAGCTGCCGATGGTGGCCGCCGCCCTTGCCGAAACCGACGAGCAGTTGCGCAACGCGCCCTACAAGATCCTGCGCGACTGGAACAAGCTCTATGGCGGCAACCTTCTGATCGTGCTGCCGGACGCCTTCGGCACCGCCGCCTTTCTGCGCGACGCGCCGGAATGGGTCGCCGACTGGACCGGCTTCCGCCCGGACAGTGCCCCGCCGATCGAAGGCGGCGAAAAGATTATCGACTGGTGGAAGAAGATGGGCCGCGATCCGCGCCAGAAGCTGCTGATCTTCTCCGACGGTCTCGATGTCGACGCCATCATCGATACCTACCGGCATTTCGAAGGCCGCGTGCGCATGAGCTTCGGCTGGGGCACGAACCTGACGAATGATTTTTCCGGCTGCGCGCCGATCGAGATCTCCGGCCTCAACCCGATCTCCGTCGTCTGCAAGGTCAGCGACGCCAACGGCCGTCCGGCAGTGAAGCTCTCCGACAATCCGCAGAAGGCGACCGGTGAACCGGCCGAGGTCGAACGCTACCTGAAATTCTTCGGCGCCGAGGACAGGGTCGATCAGACCGTTCTGGTGTAGGTCTGGGGCAAGGCGCCGCCATCCCGGGGCATATTGATGTGCCCCGCCATCGCATCTTCGATCGACCAACCGAAGCGCCAGGCATCGAACATCGAGTACCATTCCTGGAAGTCGGTTATCGGCAGGATATCCGGCTTCGACATCGGATTGTCGGCTAGGCTGCGGCCACGGGCACGGTCCCGTGCGCCACGCTCCTGCATCTCAAGCAGATTCTCGAACATCATGACCCCCGTCTTTATCCCGATTTATGCAATCATGCTAATAAAGCGTTGTCGAGTCCGGATGCGATAATTCGAGTTTTTCACAGGATTAACCCCAATTCGCTAGCCCAGGGATGATCAGGTCGCAACCGGCCCGGGGTCATCTCAATCAGACAAGCAGAGCATGACGGCGTCCGAGAGCCACTCATGCGCTTCGTCATCACGCTCACCGAGCACCCGTGACGGGGAGGCTCGGCTTCCTGGCTGGGGTCCGCCGCCGAGCCTCCCGGCTGGCCGACCTTGAACAGGCCGCCAGCGCCGACACGTTGCCGCTTTCCGGCAGGGGCGATCCAACCGAGATGATATCGAAGGCTAACAGCCGGTTAATATCCACCGGCCTCGTCCCGATCCCGCACAATCCCGCAATGCGTGCTGTCGCTATCCGCTCGGGTTTTCAGGCTGCCAATCTGCGAAACCGGGTTCTGATCCGGTCGAGATAATAATGGCCGGGAGACGGCGCCACCGTCATCGCATGCGCTTCCGAGGAGGGAACGCCTTCGAACAGACGTTCCTCGCCATTCTTGAAACAAATCCTGAGCCGTCCGTCTTCCTGGCTGAAATAGACGGATTTGATGATCTTCGACTTTACCGAAAGTTCTTCCACCTGTTTTACCTCTGTTTTTTAGTTTGGCAGACGGTAAACCCAAACGTGCAAAGACGCGGTGAAGCCGCATGGTAAAAATTCAGGAATCTTTCGACGTTTAAAACCTCGTAGCGTCATCGGAGCGACGGGTCGAGAGCCTCGAACATACGCTTGCGAGCGGGGCATTTCGTTGCTCCGTCTCGCACACGTCCGCCGCAGCAAAGGCCTGTTTCCGCTATTTGGTCGGGAACTCGAAATAAGATCAAACCCGATCAGATTTCGCCAATCCGGCAGAGAAGGCCGTCAGCAAGGCCTTTCCTGGGATCCAGTCCTCAAGGCCGCTTTGCCCGTTGATATGGCCGAAAGGTCCGATCGCGACAAGACCGCTGCCCCACAGATCCGCTCGCGCATGGGCATGGTCGAGCGTGCCGAAGGGATCATCGGCGCTTGCGATAATCAGAGTGGGGAAGCGTATTTTTTGCGATGGCGTATTTGCGAATCCGGCCGCCTCCTCAGGAAATGAATCGGACTGCGGATCTGGAACCGCCACAAGAAATGCTCCGGCAACGGCAAGCGAAGAAACCTGCTGCCAATGAGCAACCAGCAGACAGGCAAGGCTATGGGCGACCAGCAGGGGAGGGGTCGCCGATGCGCCGACGGCGCGTTCCAGAGCTGAAATCCAGTCCGCCAGATCGGGTTTTTCCCAACTAGCCGGTTGGAAACGCCGCATGTCCGGGTTCGACCTTTCCCAGCGGGTTTGCCAATGAGTCTCGCCCGAACCGCCAATTCCCGGCAATATGATGATGTCCTTCATGTGTTTTCCTTTGATCATCCGCGCAGGTGAAAATGATGCATTTTCATTTGCTTCGGAATGAATGATCATCGGAAAACCACGTCCCTCTCCGATGATTTTAAGGTGATTCCATGGCTTTTCAGGAAAACAATCGGGTACTGCTCGATCCAACCGATATCGCCATTATCGAAGCGATGCAGGAAAATGGACGTATTGCGATTTCCGAACTCGGTCGACGGGTCGGGCTCTCTCAGCCGGCAGCATCAGAACGAGTCAAGCGGCTGGAAGACCGCGGCATCATTGTCGGTTACTCCGCCCGTATCGACCCCACCGCTTTGGGAATTGGAATGACGGCTGTGCTTCGCTTGCGCACGACGCATGAGCATATCAAGGCCTGTCTGAAACAGTTCGCGGAGATGCCGCAGGTCATGGAAGTATTGCGCCTCACTGGAGAGGACTGTTTTCTTTTGAAGGTGCTGGTTCCGTCGCCGGGAGAGTTGGAAACGATCGTTGACACGATCGCGCGATTTGGGGCCGTGACGACATCTCTGGTGTTGCGCAGCGAGAATCCGAAGCCGATTGGACGCGCCCTGCTGCAGCGCCCTTGAGAATAACAAAGCTTCCGCGTCCGGCTCAGGATGCGGTTTGAATCAATATTGAAAATGAAGGTATGGCGGACAGGGTGGGATTCGAACCCACGGTACGCTTTCACGTACACACGCGTTCCAGGCGTGCGCCTTAAACCACTCGGCCACCTGTCCTTTTTTGGCGTTCGCGCCCGGATAGGAGCAAATCGTCGGAACGGCGCGATATATACCGATGAATTTTTGCCGATCAACCGAAATCTAACAGTTTTTTGACTTCTTCCGATAAAACTCGCCTCGGCCCCTCCATTGTGCTTCACCTCATCGATGACTATGTAATTCTCGAAGGTGGAGAATGGCGCGGCCGGCCGGAATTGTCCGGCATATCGAGCGTCGGAGGAATTGATGCGTTTCCTGTTGCGTCTGGCGAGTCTTGTCGCGCTTGCGGCGGCCGTGATTGCCGGGACCATCGATTCGATCCAATCGGTTGCGGCGTCCTCCGTGGTGATGACGCCAATCTCCGATGCCTGGCAGGATGTGAGCCCGACAACCCTGACGTCGCTGCAATCCTCCCTTTCCTATTATATCCACCCGCGTTTCTACACCTTCATCTTCCAGTGGCTGATGCTCCAGCCGGCCTTTGCCGTTTTCCTGGTGATCGCGCTGCTTCTGTGGATGACCGGCTACAGGAAGCCGCCGGTGGCGGGTCGTTTCACCGCATAGCAAGGTGGTTCTGCCAACACGATCCGGCGAGAAATCCGGGTGGGCATCGCCCGCCCTTCTACTCGGTATTTGCCGCCGGATTGGCTAGAAAATCCGCATTCTGATGCAAGGAATGTCCAAAAATCAGCCCCGAAGAGCTGATTTTCGGCAATCGCTGCAAATCTTTACCAGCTGAAAAATTTCTGGTGAATTTTTCTGTGAGCCATGCAAGGATGCGCGCAGCCAGGCCTCCGGGGGGAGGTCGGTGGTTCCGCAGACATGCCCGAAAAGGGCTTGCGGGAGGACCCCTAACGAATAGCAACAACAGGGCTGCACAATGAAAAAATCCCTTCTCACTCTCTTTGCCGTGGCTGCCATGTCGACGACGGCGCTTGCCGCCGATGTCAAGCCGGCGCTGGTTTACGGCACCGGCGGGAAGTTCGATAAGTCCTTCAACGAGGCGGCCTACAACGGTGCCGAGAAGTTCAAGGCCGAGACCGGCATTGCCTATCGCGACTTCGAGCCGACGGGCGACACCCAGGGCGAACAGGCCATCCGTAACTTCGCAAGCCGCGGTTTCAATCCGGTGGTTGCCGTTTCCTTCGCCTGGACTTCGGCCATCGAGAAGGTTGCAGCCGAATTCCCGGATACCAAGTTCATCATCGTTGACTCCGTCGTCGACAAGCCGAACGTCCGCTCGGTTGTCTACAAGGAAGAAGAAGGCTCCTACCTCGTCGGCGTTCTCGCCGGCATGGCGTCGAAGTCAGGCAAGGTCGGCTTCGTCGGCGGCATGGACATTCCGCTGATCCGTAAGTTCGAATGCGGCTACGAGCAGGGCGCACGCTCCGTCAAGGCCGATATCGAAGTCTTCCAGAACATGACCGGCACGACGGGCGCTGCCTGGAACGACCCGGTCCGCGGCGGCGAGCTCACCAAGAACCAGATCGACCAGGGCGCTGACGTCGTTTATGCGGCAGCCGGTGCCACCGGTCTCGGCGTTCTGCAGACGGCCGCTGACAACAAGAAGCTGTCGATCGGCGTCGACTCCAACCAGAATTATCTGCATCCGGGCTCGGTCCTGACCTCGATGGTCAAGCGCGTCGACCTCGCCGTCTACAACGCCTACAACGACACCAAGAACGACAAGTTCACCGGCGGCGTCCAGGCGCTCGGCGTCAAGGAAGACGGTGTTGGCGCCGCGATCGATGAGCACAACAAGTCACTGATCACGCCGGAAATGCAGGCTGCCGTCGACAAGGCCAAGGCCGACATCATCGCGGGAACCATCAAGGTTCACGATTACACCTCGGACAACGCTTGCCCGAAGTGATCCGCGCCCGAATGTGATCGACGATTGAGATCGGGCGTATGGCGGAGGGGATTTTCGCCATACGCCCTTTTCTTATTTGGAGCCTGCAGTGACAGATAAGCCCGCTATCGAGCTTGTCGGCATCGACAAGAAATTCGGTGCCGTCCACGCCAACAAGGACATCAACCTTACCGTTGCCAGGGGGACGATCCACGGCATCATCGGCGAAAACGGCGCCGGCAAATCGACCTTGATGTCGATCATCTATGGTTTTTACCATGCCGACAGCGGCGAGATCCGCGTCAACGGCAATCCCGTCACCATCCGCGACAGCCAGGCGGCGATCGCCACCGGCATCGGCATGGTGCACCAGCATTTCATGCTGGTCGATAATTTCACGGTGCTCGAAAACATCATGCTTGGCGCCGAAGGCGGCATGTTGCTTGCGAGGGGCGTCACCTCGGCCCGTGCCGAGCTCAAGCGGCTGGAAACGGAATATGGCCTGGAGGTCGATCCCGACGCGCTGATCGAGGAGCTGCCGGTCGGCCTGCAGCAGCGTGTGGAGATCCTGAAAGCCATGTATCGCGGCGCCGAGATCCTGATCCTCGACGAGCCCACAGGCGTTTTGACTCCGGCGGAAGCCGATCACCTTTTCCGCATTCTCAAGGTGCTGCGCGACCAGGGCAAGACGATCATCCTCATCACCCACAAGCTGCGCGAGATCATGGCGATCACCGATACCGTCTCGGTCATGCGCCGCGGAGAAATGGTCGCGACCCGCAAGACGTCGGAGACGACGGTGGAGGAACTCGCCGAACTGATGGTCGGCCGCCGCGTGCTGCTGCGCGTGCAGAAGGGCGAGGCGAATCCCGGATCCGCCGTGCTGTCCGTCCGCAACCTCACGGTCAAGGACAATCGCGGCGTCACCATGGTCGACAATGTCTCCTTCGACGTGCGCGCCGGTGAGATCGTCGGCATCGCCGGTGTCGCCGGCAATGGCCAGTCCGAATTGCTGGAGGCGATTGCCGGCATCCGCAAGCCGACTTCCGGTGAAATCCTGCTCGACGGCCAGACGATCGACAAGGCCGATCCCGCCCGCCTGCGTGATCTCGGCCTCGCTCATATTCCAGAGGACCGCCACCATATGGGCCTGGTGCTGAAATTCGAGGAATATGAAAATTCCGTGCTCGGTTACCATCGCCGCCCGGCCTACAGCAAAGGCCCGCTGCTCGATCTCGAAGCGATCCGCAAGGATGCGATGGAGAAGATCGAGAAATACGACATCCGCCCGCCGAACCCGCGGCTGAAGACGGCGAATTTCTCCGGCGGCAACCAGCAGAAGATCGTCGTCGCCCGCGAGATCGAACGCGATCCGAAGATGCTGATCATCGGCCAGCCGACACGCGGCGTCGATATCGGCGCCATCGAATTCATCCACCGCCGGATCATCGAGATGCGCGACGCAGGCAAGGCGATCCTGCTCGTCTCCGTCGAACTCGATGAGATCCGCTCCCTTTCAGACCGTATCCTTGTCATGTTTGCCGGCCATGTCGTCGGCGAGAAGACGCCCGATGCCGGTGAACAGACCCTCGGCCTGATGATGGCCGGCATTGCCGCATGAGGCCTTTATGAGCACTGCTTCCGTTCCACTACCAAATTGGATCAATTACGGCCTCATCCCGATTTTGAACCTCATCGTCGCCTTCCTGATCTCCGGCTTCGTCGTCTGGTTGATCGGCGAGAGCCCGCTCGATGCGCTGTCGCTGCTGATCCAGGGCGCGCTCGGCAATGGCGAAGGCATCGGCTTCACGCTGTATTACGCGACGAGCTTCATCTTCACCGGTCTCTCCGTCGCGGTGGCGATCCATGCCGGCCTGTTTAACATCGGCTCGGAAGGCCAGGCCTATGTCGGCGGCCTCGGCTGCGCGCTGGTGGCGCTGGCGCTCGATCGCTACGTGCCGTGGTATGTAACGATGCCGATCGCCGTCGTTGGCGCCGGCCTGTTCGGTGCAGCCTGGGCCTTCATCCCGGCATTCCTGCAGGCAAAACGCGGCAGCCACATCGTCATCACGACGATCATGTTCAATTATATCGGCGCAGCGCTCATGGTCTATCTCCTGGTGCATGTGCTGATCGTGCCGGGCAAAATGGCGCCGGAAACCCGCACTTTCCTCGAAGGCGGCCAATTGCCGAAGCTCGGCTGGGTCATGCAGCTGTTCGGCGCCAAGCTGGGGGCTGCCCCGTTCAACGTCTCCTTCATTATTGCGCTCGTCGTCAGCTACCTCGTCTGGTTGCTCGTCTGGCGCACCAAGCTCGGTTTCGAGATGCGCACGCTGGGCGTCAGCCCGACGGCGGCGGCCTATGCCGGCATCCCCTATGCCCGCACGGTGATCATCGCCATGCTGCTCTCCGGCGCGCTCGCCGGCATGATGGCGCTGAACCCTGTCATGGGCTCGTCGGCCCGTCTGCAGGTGGAGTTCGTCGGTGGTGCCGGCTTCGTCGGCATCGCCGTCTCGCTGATGGGCCGCAACCATCCGCTCGGCATCATCGTGGCGGCGATCCTCTTCGGTATTCTCTACCAGGGCGGCGACTGGATTTCCTTCGAAATGCCGAACATCACCCGCGAGATGATCCTCGTCATCCAGGGTCTGGTGATCCTCTTTGCCGGCGCGCTGGAATATATGTTCCGGCCGGCGATGGTGCGCCTCTACCAACAGTTCAAGCGCGGTTAAGGAGCGGGCGATGGATTATTATGACATCTTCATCAGCGTTCTGAGCTCGACCATCCGCCTGTCGATCCCGCTGATCTTCACCGCCCTTGCCGGTCTGTTTTCGGAACGCGCCGGCATCTTCGATATCGGTCTCGAGGGCAAGATGCTGGGATCGGCCTTCGCCGCCGCCTGCGTTGCCTATCTCACCGATTCGGCCTGGCTCGGCCTCGGTGCCGGCATCCTCTGCTCGGTGGCGCTGAGCCTGGTGCATGGCTTTGCCTCGATCACCAATCGCGGCAACCAGATTGTGTCAGGTGTCGCGATCAACTTCTTCATCGCCGGCATCACCATCGTGCTCGGTCAGGCCTGGTTCGGCCAGGGCGGACGCACGCCGCAGCTGTCGCCGGAGTCGCGCTTCGCGCCGATCATCCTGCCAGGCGCCGATGCCGCCCGCGAGATACCGATCATCGGCCCGATCTATGCCAATGTCATATCGGGCAACAATGTCCTCACCTATCTCGCCTTTCTCGCCGTGCCGTTTTCCTGGTGGGTGCTTTACCGCACACGCTTCGGCCTGCGGCTGCGCGCCGTCGGCGAAAACCCGGGCGCGGTCGATACAGCCGGTATCTCGGTCGCTTGGCTGCGTTACCGCGCCGTCATGTGTGCCGGCATTCTCTGCGGCTTTGCAGGCACCTATCTGGCAATCGCCCAGTCCGCCGCCTTCATCAAGGACATGTCGGCCGGCAAGGGCTATATCGCGCTTGCCGCTCTGGTCTTTGCCAAGTGGAAGCCGGTGCCCGTCATGTTTGCCTGCCTGCTCTTCGGCTTCCTCGATGCGCTGGCAAATTTCATGCAGGGAAAGCAGGTGCCGCTGATCGGCGAAGTGCCGGTTCAGGTCTTCCAGGCGCTGCCCTATGTTCTGACCTGTGTCCTGCTTGCCGGCTTCATCGGCGTTGCGACCCCGCCAAAAGCTGGTGGCGTGCCCTATACGAAGGAGCGTTGATATGTCTCACGATCTGTTCGAAGCCGCCCGCGGCGCCATGGCCTTTGCCCATGCGCCCTATTCGAAATTCCCGGTCGGTGCGGCGATCCGCGCCGAGGACGGTAAGGTTTATACCGGCGCCAACGTCGAAAATCTCTCCTTTCCGCAAGGGTGGTGCGCCGAGCCGACGGCGATCGGCGCCATGATCATGGGCGGCGCGAAGAAGATCGTCGAAATGGCCGTCATTGCCGAGAAGCTGCCGCTTTGCCCGCCCTGCGGCGGCTGTCGCCAGAAGATCTCCGAATTCGCCTCCAAGGAGACGAAGATCTACCTCTGCGATGAGGCGGGCGTGAAGAAGACCATGACGATGGAAGAGCTTCTTCCCTTCAGCTTCGAGACTGAACTCGGATGAAGGCGACGGTCAGCCTGCTCGCCGCATTGCTCGGGGGCATCAAGCCGCGCCACGGTATCGTACTCGGCTCCGGTCTCGGCTCCCTCGTCGGTGAGCTGGACGGCGCCGTTCGTGTTCCCTATCGCGACCTGCCGGGCTTTCCCGTCAGCGCCGTCTCCGGACATGCCGGCGAAGTGGTCGCCGGCCGCCTCGGCGGCGTGCCCGTTATCATGCTCTCCGGCCGCGTGCATTATTACGAGAAGGGCGATGCCAACGCCATGCGCCTGCCGATCGAGGTGCTGAAGGCGCTCGGCGTCGAAGCGCTGATCCTGACCAATTCGGCCGGATCGTTGCGTGACGACATGCCGCCCGGTTCGGTGATGCAGATCATCGATCACATCAACTATTCCGGCATGAACCCGCTGATCGGCGAGGAAAGCGATCACCGTTTCGTCGGCATGACCAATGCCTATGATTCAGGCCTTGCCGCGGCGATGCAAAGGGCAGCGGCAAAACTTGAAATCGAGCTGGCACAGGGTGTCTATATGTGGTTCTCCGGTCCCAGCTTCGAAACGCCGGCCGAAATCCGCATGGCGCGCATCCTCGGCGCCGATGCCGTCGGCATGTCGACGGTGCCCGAGGTCATCATCGCAAGAATGCTCGGCCTGAGGGTTGCAGCCGCCTCCGTTATCACCAACTATGGGGCAGGCATGACCGGCAATGAGCTCAGCCATGAAGAAACCAAGGACATGGCGCCCATTGGCGGCGCCCGTCTCGCCGCCATATTGAAAGACATGATTGCGGCTGGAACAGGATGATTTTTGGGCCGGGTCGGCCTAAAATCTGAATCCTGTTCTACATTATATAGTGAGAGCATGACGTCGTCCGAAAACCGCTCACATTTTCGGCATCATGCTCTAGAGGAAGCAAAGATGAATGGCCATTCCAACCGGGAAACGGCGGCTGTCGCCCTTTCTCTTCTCGATCTCACCAATTTGAAGGATGATTGCACCGAGGCGCAGATCGACACGCTCTGCGCCCGGGCGCAGACGCCCTACGGCAACAGTGCTGCGATCTGCATCTGGCCGCGGTTCGTCGCCCAGGCTCGCAATATCCTTGGCACCGGGCATGCCGTGCGTATCGCGACCGTCGTCAACCTTCCCTCCGGCGATATGGAAGTGGCCGATGTCGCTGCCGAAGCACGCGAGGCGATTGCCGATGGCGCCGATGAGATCGATCTGGTCATCCCTTACCGCAAGCTGCTCGCCGGCAATGAGAAGGCGGTGACCGACATGGTCAAGGCCGTGCGCGCAGAATGCGCCGGCCCCGTCCTGCTGAAGGTCATCATCGAGACTGGCGAGCTGAAGGATGCGGCATTGATCCGCCATGCCTCCGAACTCGCCATCGATGCCGGCGCCGATTTCATCAAGACCTCCACCGGCAAGGTCGCCGTCAATGCGACGCTCGAAGCCGCCGACATCATGATCCGCGCTATCCGCGAAAGCGGCCGCAAGGTTGGCTTCAAGCCGTCAGGCGGTATCGGCTCGGTGGCCGATGCCGCACTCTATCTGAGCCTTGCCGAAACCATCATGACACCGGACTGGCCGATGCCATCGACGTTCCGCTTCGGCGCTTCCGACCTGCTCGACGATATCCTGGCGGTTCTGAGCGGAACACAGTCGGCATCGGCTGCGGCGTCGGGCTACTGAAATGATTCCGCAGGAGATCATCCGTCGCAAGCGCGATGGCGACGAACTCGACGCCGCCGATATCAGCTCCTTCATCGCGGCACTCGCTGCCGGCCAATTGTCGGAAGGCCAGATCGGCGCGTTCGCCATGGCTGTTTGGTTCAAGGGCATGTCGCGGGCCGAAATCGTGGCCTTGACGCTGGCGATGGCCGATTCCGGCAACAGGCTGCAATGGACCGATATCGACCGCCCGATCGCCGACAAACATTCGACCGGCGGCGTCGGCGACAATGTTTCGCTGATGCTGGCGCCGATCGCTGCTGCCTGCGGCCTGGCCGTTCCGATGATCTCCGGACGCGGTCTTGGCCACACCGGCGGCACGCTGGATAAGCTCGAATCCATTCCCGGCTATCTAATCACCCCGGATGCGAACTTGTTCCACAAGGTCGTGAAGGAAGCGGGATGCGCCATCATCGGCCAGACCGGGACCTTGGCGCCTGCCGACGGTAGGCTCTACGCCGTGCGCGACGTGACCGCCACCGTCGATTCCATTCCCCTCATCACCGCCTCTATCCTCTCGAAGAAACTTGCGGCGGGGCTCGAGACGCTGGTGCTCGACGTCAAGGTCGGCAACGGCGCCTTCATGGCTGACCGCGGTCAGGCGGAGATCCTGGCGCAGTCGCTGGTCGAGGTGGCCAATGGCGCAGGCGTGAAGGCGTCGGCCCTCATCACCGACATGAACCAGCCGCTCGCCGACAGTGCCGGCAATGCCGTCGAGATGCGCAACTGCCTGGACTTCCTGGCGGGCAGAAAAAAGGACACGCGGCTTGAGACCGTCGTTCTCGCCTTCGCCGCCGAAATGCTGGTGAAATCCGGCATTGCCGCTTCGTCCGATGAAGCCGAGACGATGGCGCGTCGAGCCCTGTCATCGGGAAAGGCGGCAGAGGTCTTCGCGCGCATGGTATCGATGCTCGGCGGTCCGGCCGATCTCATCGAAAACCCCGACCGATATCTGGCCAGGGCACCTGTGGAAAAATCTGTCCCGGCCGCCCGGTCCGGCTGGCTTGCCGCCTGCGATGCGCGCGGTATCGGCGTCAGTGTCATCGACCTCGGCGGCGGAAGACGCCATCCGGCGGACCGGATCGACCACCGCGTCGGCTTTTCCGAACTCCTGCCGCTCGGCACCCGTGTGACCGCGGGCGAACCGATCGCTCTCGTTCACGCCGCTGACGAGGCCGCGGCGGAGAGGGGGGCTACAGCACTTGCCATGCACTACCGCATCACCGAGGACAGGCCGGAGCTGACACCGGTGATTGCGGGGCTGGTCTGATGCGGTTTACTGCTTGAGGCTGAGCGAACCGTCGGCGACGGAGTAGGAGGCGAGCTTCCGCAGGAAGCTCATGCCGACCAGCGTCGTCGTCAGCGCATCGTCCCTCAGGACGAAGGCTTCGACATCGCGCACGCGAATACCGCCGATTTCGACCCGGTCGAGTGTCACATGCGCGGCCTTCGTCTGACCGTTCGCAGTGTTCACGCCATAACGGAAATCGAGCTGGTTGGCCGTGAAGCCCAGTCGGCGGGCGAGCGTCTCATTGAGCGCCACATAGGTGGCGCCGGTATCGATGAGGCCCTGCACCGGCTTGCCGTTGATCTTGAAGCTGCCGGTATAGTGGCCCTGCGCATCGGCCTGCAGGCGGATCGCATTGCTGCCGGATACGGGCGCGGGTACTGCGGGCTCATCGCTTTCGGTCGATACGTAATTGGCGGAGAGAGCGTCAGCAGGTTGCTGGCTGGTGCTTCCGAAGAAGGAAGGCACCTGTGTGGCGAGCACCGCGGCGATGCTGGCGAATAGGACGGTACGCACGAGCATGAAACAGAAATCCTTCCTGTATAAACCCCGCTTCATGCGGGGCCTCATGCTTCATGCTTCCTAAACCTCAAGTGCTGATAAGTTGCTAAGATCGACAACAAAAGGCCCGGATTGAACCACCGGGCCTTAAAGTCTTTCGATTTGGTAAAGGAAGGCTGAAATTACTTGGTGCCGTACATGCGATCGCCGGCATCGCCGAGGCCAGGCACGATGTAGCCCTTCTCGTTGAGATGACTGTCGATCGATGCGGTGAAAACCGGAACATCGGGATGCGCGGCGCGGAAGTTGCGGATGCCTTCCGGGGCGGCAAGCAGGCAGAGGAAGCGGATATTGTGGGCGCCGCGTTCCTTGAGTTTGTCGATCGCCGCGATCGAGGAATTGCCGGTCGCAAGCATCGGGTCGACGACGATGATCAGGCGCTCGGCCACGTCCTCCGGCGCCTTGAAATAATATTCGACCGGCTGCAGCGTCTCGTGGTCGCGGTAGACGCCGATATGCGAGACGCGGGCGGACGGCACGAGATCGAGCATGCCTTCGAGCAGGCCGTTGCCGGCACGCAGGATCGAGGCGAAGACCAGCTTCTTGCCCTCGAGGATCGGCGACTCCATCGTCTGCAGCGGCGTCTCGATCGTTTCCATCGTCAATTCGAGATCGCGGGTCACCTCGTAGCAGAGCAGGGTCGAGATTTCGCGCAGCAAGCGCCGGAAACTTCCCGTCGATGTCTCCTTGCGCCGCATGATGGTGAGCTTGTGCTGCACAAGCGGATGATCGATGACCGTGACGCCGTCCATGGGGAAGCCTTTCATTCTTTCTATCGGATGTTTCTTTCACGGAAATCGGCCCGACCGCAAGAGTGGCGGTCAACTTGCGTCGATCTTCCCCAGTCTCTCGCGTCTTTTAAAGCCGGGCGAGCAAAGTCTTTCGTGTCTCATCGTCGACGAAGGCCGCCTCGATCGCAGTGCGCGTTATGGCATCGATCTCCGCGTCACCGAAGCCGAAAGCCCCGGCGGCAAGCTCATATTCTCGCTTGAGCGAGGTATGGAAGAAGGGAGGATCGTCTGAGCTGATCGTCACCCGCACGCCTGCTTCCTTCAGATGGCGCAACGGATGGGAGGCGAAATCTGGAAAGACCCCGAGCGCGATATTGGAGCCCGGGCAGATCTCGAGCACGGTGCCGAGATCGGCAAGCCGCTTCACCAGATCGAGATCCTCGATGGCGCGCACGCCATGGCCGATGCGCGAGGGGCGCACCGCATCGAGCGCGTCAGCGACGCTGAAGGCGCCGCAGACCTCGCCGGCATGGATAGTGAGCCCAAGGCCGGCATCGCGGGCGATATCAAAGGCGCGGGCATAATCCGCGACGCGGCCCATGCGTTCCTCGCCGGCAAGGTTGAAGCCGGTAATCAGAGGATTGCCGGCCTTTGCCGCATATTCGGCAGCACCGATCACACTCTCCGGACCGAAATGCCGCTCGCCGGTGACGATCAGCCGGGCCTCGATGCCGCTCTTTTCCCTGGCCCGCCGGATGCCTTCGCAGACACCTGATATATAGGCATCGGCGCCCAGCCCGATGCGCTTGCCGTGATCGGGCGAAACGATGAGCTCGCTGTAGATCGTATTGATGCGGGCCAGTTCGTCGAGATAGGTTTCGGTCAGAAGCGCATAGTCCTCCTCGGTTTTGTAGACCTCGGAAACCTTGTCGTAACATTCGAGGAAGCTTGCGAAATCATGCCAGACATAGGCTCCGTCGCGAAGCTGCGCGCTGATGTCGACGCCGTATTTCCGCGCCTGCGCCGCGGTCAGAGCTGGAGGGGCCGCACCCTCCAGATGGCAGTGCAGCTCGACCTTCTTCAGATGCGATGTCACAGAAAACTCCTTCCATGCGGTCCGGCCGGGATGCCGAGATGTCGGGCGATGCTCTCGCCGATATCGGCGTAGCTGCGGCGCACGCCGATCGAACGCGACCGGATACCGGGGCCATAGGCGATAACAGGCACGCGCTCGCGCGTATGATCCGTGCCGCGCCAGGTCGGATCGCAGCCATGATCGGCGGTGAGCACGACGAGATCGCCGGGCTTCAGTTTCTTGTGGACTTCGGGCAAGCGCGCATCGAAGTCTTCGAGTGCCGCGGCATAACCCGGCACATCGCGGCGATGGCCGTAGATCATGTCGAAATCGACGAAATTGGTGAAGACGAGATCGCCATCCTCAGCCTCGTCGATCGCCGAGAGCGACGCATCCATCAGCGCCTCGTTGCCGTTCGCCTTGATGACCCTGGAAACGCCTTGATGCGCGAAGATGTCGCCGATCTTTCCCACAGCATGCACGTGCCGTCCGTGCTCGATAAGCCGGTCGAGCAGCGTCGGTTCCGGCGGCAGCACGGAAAAGTCGCGCCGGTTTCCGGTGCGCTGGAAGGAAGAGGTAGACTGGCCGATAAAGGGCCGGGCGATGACGCGGCCGATATTGTAGGGATCGAGCAGTCCCCGGGCCAAACGGCAGAAGGCGAGCAGACGATCGAGGCCGAAATGCACCTCGTGCGCCGCGACCTGGAAGACCGAATCCGAGGAGGTATAGCAGATCGGCTTGCCGGTGCGGATATGGTCCTCGCCGAGCCGGGCGATGATCTCCGTTCCCGAGGCATGGCAGTTGCCGAGAATGCCGGGCACATCAGCCTCCCTGCACAGCGCCTCGATGAATTCCTGGGGAAAGGCGTCGCCCTCCGTCGGGAAATAACCCCAATCGAAACTGACAGGTGTTCCCGCGATCTCCCAATGACCTGATGGCGTATCCTTGCCGCGGGAGATTTCGGTGGCGGCGCCATAAATACCGTAGACCTTTTCCGGGACGGGCATGCCCGCCGGAAACCGGCCGGAGGCGGACCGTGCGATGTGCATTAGCCCGAGTTCCGACATGTTGGGCAGGGAAAGCGGCCCTTCGCGCAATCCGGCGCGGTCCCCGGCTCCGGCTGCGCAGAACTCGGCGATATGGCCGAGCGTATCAGCGCCTTCGTCGCCATAGGCAGTCGCATCTGGTGCTCCGCCAACGCCGAAAGAATCCAGAACGAAAAGAAAGGCACGCGCCATTTTACACCCGAGAGAGCCGATCGCCGGCCTCTGGAATGTCGGAGGCGGCTGAGATCCAGCCATATAATGCCGCGGCCGGCTTGGCAAATTGCAGCGCCGCACGTCCTTTTCAAAGGACGCTGTAACACTTTGAATTGCTGCATAACTCCCTAAATCGATTTCGATCTAGGGAGTTATGCAGCAGACAAGAGCGGGAAGGGGCCGTCAGCAGTCGCCGCAGGGAATCGAGTCGCCTTGGCGCTGGCGGTAGAAATAACTGCGGCTGATGGTGATCGTGCGCATGCCGTCCGGCATGAAGTTCGGCGCAAACAGGAACATCGTATAGGGGATGCTGAGCTCGGTGCGGACCAGGAAGCTGTTCGCCGTCTTCATGTCCGATGGCACGTTGCTCACTGTGGCGTTCTTGGCATAGGGCACCGTCCCGTCCTGCGCCCACGACCAGAGCACCTTCGCATTGGCGCTGGCATCGATGGTAATCCCGGTGATCTTCATCGTCAGCGCCGTCGAATTGTAGGGCACGAAGATCGCCGTTGCGACCGAAGGCATCTGCGCGAGCGCGCTCTTCGTGACGGATTGCTGCTGGGTGATGAGGTCGGCCACCGTTCCTGCGGCGCGTGTCACGCGCTTGCTGACGCTGAGGCCGATCGTGATCTCGAAAGCGCCAATATAGAGCATGATGAGCACGGGAAAGAGGATCGCGAATTCGATCGCTCCGGCGCCCTTGCGATCTCGGATGAGCCGCCGCGCCGTCAGGACCAGTCTTGTGAACGGGTTGCGCAACGCCATTATGGATACTGCTCGTTCTGGAAGGCCGCGGTGGCGACGATCAGATATTGGCTCGGCATCGAGCCGTCGGAGGGACGTATCGTGGTGATATAGGGCCGGACCAGATCCGTGATGATTTCCCAGCGGTAATAGGCGCGGACCATATTGATCGTCCCAGCGCCGCCCGGAGCATATTTGAAGGCCGCCGTATTGATATCGGCATATTTGTCGGTAGAAAGCTTGGGGATCGTCGTCGGAATGGCCGAAAACGTGCTGAACGTCTGTACATCCAGGTAGAGCTTGCTCGGCGTGGCGACTTCGCTCGCCGAGCAGCGGACCAGGATCGAGATCTCGTCGCAGAAAGCCTGGCGGAATTGCGCCTGGTTCATATCGGTCGTGCGGCCGAGATTATAGGTGATCTGCCCGGTTCGCATCCGGCGGCTCATCGTATCAACGCCGTTGGAGACGAGCTCTTCGGCGGCGAAGGCGACGAAAGTTTCGAGGATTGCGAAAATCACCAGAAAATAGGGAATGGCAAGCAGGGCGAATTCGATCGCCGCTGCGCCGTCGCGCGAGCGGGCGAGAGCGCGAAACCGTAAGAAACGGAATGGCGTAAAGGCGCGCGCCTTATCCGTCTTCTGATCAATTACCGTCATTGCCTGGACCTAAGCGACATTCTCCGTCCGTCACACTAGGATCCGTTCGTTGATTTTCCGTTTCAACCTGACACGATGATTTTAACGAATGGTCGAGGAAGCTCCGAGATATGCTCAGGGTGAGGCGGTCGCGGTGGCCGCTTGCTGCGCATGCTGCTCGCAATTCGGCGTGCAGGACAGCACGGAGCGCTCGGTCTGCCGGTAGACGCGCACCGTATTGCCCTCATCGATCGACACCAGGATGCGCTCGTCGAGGATCGCATTGCCGTCGGCATCGAGAAGCACCAGATTTGTGGTGCCGAAACTGCGTCCTGTCAGCACGATGGTCTTGGCGTCGGCGACGGTCGCATCGGCGACCTTGGCATTGCCGACGATCACCTTGCTGACGGGGCGGTCAAGCTTCAATACGCGCGCGTGATCCATATAGACGCGCAGCATGTCATCGTCTGCGGCCGCGGAAACTCCCGAAATACCGAAAACGGCGATCATGCCGGCAAAGAAAATGGTTTTGCCGCTCGATGACATTTGGTCCTCTTTCACGATCACAGCGCAATATGCACATAGAATGGAAAAAAATGGTGAACGAAGCCTTAAGCTTGCCGCTCTGTTCCAGGATGAAGCGTAATGCTCCGATCTGGCACGGTTTCGGGGCGGCGCACGCCCCGGTTGGAGACGCAATTTGTGCTATTTCCGGATGAATGCAGCAGTTATTCCCGGAATATTGTTAAATATTGAGGTAAGTGCGTAAGAAAATACTGACTCTACAAAGGCCTGTTGTCTCGTTCACATGTCGTTAACTCTTTTCCTTAAGCCGATGGAAACGGCCATTCGCTAGGTTGCAGTCATCCGATCAACGGCAAACAGTTGGCGGACGTGCTGAACATCAACTGGAGTTAGGAGTTATCATGACCAAGCTTTTTAGCCGTTTTCTGAAGGACGAATCCGGCGCGACCGCGATCGAATACGGCCTGATCGCCGCCCTCATTTCCGTAGCGCTCATCACCGGCGCAACGACCCTCGGCGGCAAGATCGGCGATACGTTCAACAACTTGGGCACCAAGATGAATACTGCGGCCACCGCGAGCGGCAGCTAAGCAGCGGCATCTGCATAATGCCGGCCGGATTTGCTCCGGCCGAACTATTCGAGCGGGCTCACAGGCTGAACGGCCGTGAGCCTTTTCGCATCATGTCATGATCGGGTATACGCATGTTCGCAGCTGCAGTTTTCCTAATACTGCCACTCTGCCTGGCCATGGCGGCCTTCTCGGATCTGTTGACCATGACGATCCCGAACCGTATTTCCTTGATCCTTGTTGCCTCTTTCCTTCTCCTCGCGCCATTCTCCGGCCTGGGCCTGGAAATGATCGGCATGCATCTCGCCGCTGCTGCCATCGTCTTTGGCGCCTGCTTTGCCCTTTTTGCCTTTAATGTGATGGGCGGCGGCGACGCCAAGCTGTTGACCGCTACCGCGCTCTGGTTCGGTCTGAACCAATCCCTTGCGTTCCTCATGACCGACGTTGCCATGATCGGCGGCCTCATCACCCTGTTGATCCTGCTGGTGAGAGCGCAATCGGACACCATCCTCGCCATCGGTTTGCCGGTGCCGAACTCGATCCTGCTCGCCAAGAAGATCCCCTATGGCATCGCGATCGCGATCGGCGGTTTCATGGCCTTCCCTTCCTCGCCGCTCTTTCTCGTCGCGCTGGAAAGCCTGAAATAACGGTATTTTAAATGCCCGTTAACTTAAAATGTAAGCGTTCCATTAACCATAATTATACCAATTGCTGAGCATTCTACAGGGCGAACATATCGTGCCCTGAGGAATGATCGATGAAACCGGCCCGCCTTATAATCCTAGCTGTCGCCGTGGTGGCAGCCGGCCTCGCCGGCCTCCTGGCAATGCGCATGGCTGGCAGTGGCGGTGTCGTCACCCAGGTTCAGTCGGTCATCGAGAAGGAACCGACCGTCAACGTCCTCGTCTCGAGCGCCAATCTGCCGGTCGGCGCAAGGCTGGACGACAAGTTGGTGCACTGGATGGCCTGGCCGCAGGGCGGCGTCGTCCAGGGCCTCATCACCGAAGCCGACAAGCCGGATGCGATCAAAGATCTGCAGGGCGCCGTCGTGCGCCTGCCGATCTTCGAAGGCGAACCGATCCGGCCGGAAAAGATCGCCGATTCCAGCAGCCGCATCCTCTCCTCGCTGTTGCCGGCCGGCAAGCGCGCCGTCGCGACCGAGATATCGGTGGCAACAGGTGCCGGGGGTTTCATCCTGCCGAACGACCGCGTCGATGTCATCATGGTCCGCAAAGGCACCGAAGCCGACAAGCTCATTACCGAAACCGTGCTGAGCAATGTCCGCGTCCTCGCCATCGACCAGCAGATCCAGGAAAAGGACGACGGCTCGAAATCGGTGGTCGGTACGACCGCGACGCTCGAACTCACCCCTGATCAAACGAAGGTTCTCGCTGTCGCCCAGCAGATGGCGGACCGGCTGTCGCTCGCGCTGCGCTCGGTCGCCGATGCGCAGGAGCAGGATACCAGTGCCGCCGACTATCTCCTGAGCGGTGACAACGGCAGTGCGATCATCCAGGTCATCAAGTCGGGCACCATCGTCACGGATGCCAGCGCAGCGCCGAAGGCGGAGTAAAAGGACGTGCAAATGGGCAATTCAACGCGGCGCGCCGGACCTCTCCTGACAGGCTGCCTTTCGCTGGCAATCGGCGTCTCCGGTATAGTGCCGACCTCTTTCGCCCCGTTTCTCGGCGCCGGCGAGGCGCACGCCGATTCCGATAGCCTGGTCCGGATCTCTCAGACCGGCCCCAATGCCCATCGCCGGCTGAAGCTCGGGCTCAACAAGGCCGTCGTCGTCGATCTGCCGGACGACGCGCACGATATCCTCGTCTCCGATCCGACCATGGCCGATGCCGTGACCCGTACCTCGCGGCGCATCTACCTGTTCGGCAAGAAGGTCGGCCAGACCAATATCTTCGTCTTCGGTGCCGGTGGACAGGAGATCGTCAATCTCGACATCGAGATCGAACGCGACGTCTCCGGCCTCGAAGTCAATCTCCGCCGCTTCATTCCCGACTCCAACATCAACGTCGAAATCGTCTCCGACAACATCGTGCTGACCGGCACTGTGCGCACGCCGCAAGATGCCACGCAGGCGGCCGATCTGGCGCAGGTCTTCCTGAAGGGCGGCGAGGCGACGACCAGAACCGAGACCGCATCCGGCACCGGCGGCGATAGCTCGGTGGCGCTCTTTGCCGAAAACCGTCAGGCCTCGCAGGTCGTCAATCTTCTGCAGATCGAGGGCGAGGACCAGGTCACTCTCAAGGTGACGATCGCCGAGGTCCGCCGCGAAGTGCTGAAGCAGCTTGGCTTCGACAACCTCGTTTCCAGTTCCTCCGGCATGACGGTCGCCCAGCTCGGCAGTCCCATCGCCGACAGTGCCACATCGACGGTTGGCGGCGGTCTGGCGGCGCTCTTCAAGAGCTCGATCGGCAAATATGACATTTCGACGTATCTCAACGCGCTGGAGCAGGCCAAGGTCGTCAAGACGCTCGCCGAGCCGACGCTGACGGCAATATCGGGTCAGGCCGCGACCTTCAATTCCGGCGGTCAGCAGCTCTATTCGACGACCGACAGCAACGGCAACGTCACCGTCACGCCGTTTAACTATGGTATCAACCTCGCCTTCAAGCCGGTCGTGCTGTCATCGGGCCGCATCAGCCTGCAGATCAAGACCAATGTCTCCGAACCGGTGGCCGGCAGCGGCAACGCCACCTATCAGCGCCGTTCGGCGGAGACCTCGGTGGAGCTGCCCTCGGGCGGTTCGATCGCGCTCGCCGGCCTGATCCGCGACAACGTTTCTCAGACGATGGGCGGCACGCCCGGCGTCTCGAAGATCCCGCTGCTCGGCACGCTCTTCCGCCAGAAGGGTTTCGAGCGTCAGGAAACCGAGCTCGTCATCATCGCAACGCCCTATCTGGTGCGTCCGGTGGCGCGCAATCAGCTCAGCCGGCCGGACGACAATTTTAGCCCTGAGAACGATGGTGCAACCTTCTTCCTCAACCGTGTCAACAAGGTCTATGGCCGCCGCGAGGCGCCCGTCGCCGACGCGCAGTTCCACGGCTCGATCGGGTTCATCTACAAATGAGCGGGACACGATCGGCAGCAATGGCACAGAACAGAGATCAGGCGATGGCCCACATGAATTCGACGACACCCCGCTTCGGAATCTCGAAGGCGTTTTTTGCGACGGCTGCCATTTCGGTGGCCGTCCTTTCCGGATGCGCCGGCCCGCACGACCAACTGACGACCGGCGGCATTCCGGACGATTACCGCGCCCGCCACCCGATCATCGTGACGGAGGCGGAGCAGACGGTTGATATACCCGTCGCCTCCACCGATCGCCGCCTGACCATCGCCCAGCGCGATCTTATCCGCGGTTTTGCCGCAAACTACATCTCGCGCGCCTCAGGCCCTGTTTACGTGCTGTCGCCGCAAGGTTCGCCCAATTCGGCAGCAGCCTATCAACTGCGCAATCAGGTCCGTGCCGAGCTGGCGTCGCGGGGGATCGCAAGCTCGAAAATCGTCAACACCTCCTATGCCGCGGCCGGCCCCGGCGATGCGGCGCCGATCCGGCTGAGCTTTACCGGCACCACCGCGATCACCACGCAATGCGGCCAGTGGCCGAAGGACATCTCGAACGATTTGAGCAACCAGAATTACTATAATTTCGGCTGCGCCTCGCAGAACAACCTGGCCGCCCAGATCGCCAATCCTGAGGATCTGGTGGCACCCCGCGGCATGACCCCGATCGACGCGCAGCGGCGCAACAATGCCATCCAGGAATACCGGACGACGACGACGACGATCGAAGATGTCGGCAGCGACAGTAGCTTCTGAGGCGGAACGAGACGATGAGCGCGATCGAATACGAAATCAGGAATCCCAGCGAGCTTCGCCACGCCGAAGAGGCCGTGCGCATGGCGGATCTGGAAAACATGCGGCCGCTGCCGCGCATCTCCGTCCACGCCTTTTGCGAGAGCGAGGCCCTGCAGCGTGTCATGGAACGCTGCGCCAATGATCGGCGCGTGGCGAAGGTCAGCATGCGCATCACCAGCGGCGGCACCGCCGCTGCCGCCAATATGTTTTCCGGCGCCCCGACACCGAACCTCATCATCCTCGAGACCAAGGCGAATGCCGCGAACCTGCTCGCTGAACTCGCGCCGCTTGCCGCGGTCTGCGATCCGACGACCAAAGTCGTCATTATCGGTTATTACAACGATATCGGGCTTTATCGCGAACTCATCCGCAACGGCATTTCCGAATATATGGTCCAGCCCGTTGCCATGCCCGATATCCTTGCGGCGATGGCCTCGATCTTCGTCGATCCGGACGCCGAGCCGCTCGGTCGCAGCATCGCCTTCATCGGCTCGAAGGGTGGCACTGGCGCCTCGACCATCGCGCATAATTGCGCTTTCGGCATTTCCAATCTCTTCTCCACCGAGACAATCCTCGCCGATCTCGACCTGCCCTATGGTACGGCGAACATCGATTTCGACCAGGATCCGGCCCAGGGCATCGCCGAAGCGGTCTTCGCGCCCGATCGTCTCGACGAGGTCTTCCTCGACCGCCTGCTGACGAAATGCTCCGAGCATCTGTCGCTGCTTGCGGCACCCTCGCTGCTCGACCGTGCCTATGATTTCGACGGCCAGGCTTTCCAGCCGGTGCTCGATGTTCTGCAGCGCAGCGCGCCCGTCACCGTGCTCGATGTTCCGCATGTATGGTCGGAATGGACGCGCTCGGTGCTATCGAGCGTCGACGAGGTGGTCATCGCAGCGGTTCCCGATCTCGCCAATCTGCGCAATGCCAAGAACATGCTGGACGCGTTGCGCAAGATGCGACCGAACGACAGGCCGCCGCATCTCATCCTCAATCAGGTCGGTATGCCGAAACGTCCGGAGATTTCGCCGTCGGATTTTTGTGAACCGCTGGAAATCGATCCGATCGCGATCATCCCCTTCGACATCAATCTTTTCGGCAACGCCGCCAATAGCGGCCGGATGATCTCGGAAGTCGACCCGAAGTCGCCGACAGCCGAGACCTTTTCGCAGATATCGCACATCGTGACCGGCCGTGTCGCGATCAAGAAGGCAAAGAAGGGCGGCCTGATGGGCCTCCTGAAGCGCAAGTAGACGATGAGCAATTCCAGCAAAAGTGTGCAGCGGTTTTGCGTCCGGAATTGCGTGAAAACAAAAAGATAGAGCATTTCCGTGACTCGGAGAGATCGGGAAATGCTCTAGAACGAGCAGATTGGATCGAGTGGCATGTTTGGAAAACGCGGAAACGAAGGTTCCGGAAAGGTCGGAGGAGCGATTGCTCCACCGCCGCCGGCTCCGGCCGCCGCCCCTGCGGTCTCTTCCCCCTCCATTCTGGTCGAACCCTCGCGCGAGCCCGTGCGCCAGCAGGTGACGCCACCGCCGATGCAGACGCCGCAACGCAAGCGCCCGGCCCGCACCGATGAATATTACGACACCAAGGCGCAGGTCTTTTCCGCGCTGATCGATACGATCGATCTCTCGCAGCTTTCCAAGCTCGACGGCGAAAGCGCCCGCGAGGAAATCCGCGACATCGTCAACGACATCATCACTATCAAGAACTTTGCGATGTCGATCTCCGAGCAGGAAGAGCTGCTCGAAGATATCTGCAACGACGTCCTCGGTTACGGCCCGCTGGAGCCGTTGCTCGCGCGCGACGATATTGCCGACATCATGGTCAACGGCGCTGGCCAGACGTTCATCGAAGTCGGCGGCAAGACGATCGAATCGGAGATCCGCTTCCGCGACAATGCGCAGCTTCTCTCGATCTGCCAGCGCATCGTCAGCCAGGTCGGTCGCCGTGTCGACGAATCGAGCCCGATCTGCGACGCCCGCCTGCCGGATGGCTCGCGCGTCAACGTCATCGCGCCGCCGCTGTCGATCGACGGGCCGGCGCTCACCATCCGCAAGTTCAAAAAGGACAAGCTGACGCTCGATCAGCTCGTCCGTTTCGGCGCGATCACGCCGGAAGGCGCAACCGTGCTGCAGATCATTGGGCGCGTGCGCTGCAACGTCGTCATTTCAGGCGGCACCGGCTCGGGTAAAACCACGCTTCTGAACTGCCTCACCAATTATATCGACAGGGACGAGCGCGTCATCACCTGCGAGGATACGGCCGAACTGCAGCTGCAGCAGCCGCATGTCGTCCGTCTCGAAACGCGCCCGCCGAATATCGAAGGCGAGGGCGAGATCACCATGCGCGATCTCGTCAAGAACTGCCTGCGTATGCGTCCCGAGCGCATCATCGTCGGCGAAGTGCGCGGACCGGAGGTTTTCGACCTGCTGCAGGCGATGAACACCGGTCACGACGGCTCGATGGGCACGATCCACGCCAACACGCCGCGCGAATGCCTGAGCCGTATCGAATCGATGATCGCCATGGGCGGCTTTACCCTGCCGGCAAAGACGGTGCGCGAGATCATTTCCAGCTCGGTCGACGTCGTCATTCAGGCGGCACGCCTTCGTGACGGTTCGCGCCGCATCACCCAGATCACCGAGGTGATCGGCATGGAAGGCGACGTCATCATCACCCAGGATCTGATGCGCTACGAGATCGAAGGCGAGGATGCAAACGGCCGCCTGATCGGCCGGCACATGTCGACCGGCGTTGGCAAGCCGCATTTCTGGGATCGCGCCCGCTACTTCAACGAGGAAAAACGTCTTGCCGCTGCTCTCGACGCGATGGAAGCGAAAACGAAGGAATAGGTGAGATGTTCGGGTTCGATCCGGTAGTGTTGGCAATCATCGTCCTCGCCGCCGTCTCCGCGGCGGCGGTCGCCTATGCCCTGTTGTTTTCGAAGATCGAGGCCGACAAGAAATCGGCAAGCCGCGTCAACCGCGTCAAGTCGGCCGAGAGCGACCGGGTCAAGGTCAAGGCGGCCCGTGACCGGGTGCAGGAGCTGTCCAAGCGCCGCAAATCGGTGCAGGACAATCTGAAGGATCTGGAAAAGCGCCAGCATGAAAAGACCAAGAAGACCCTGTCGATGAAATCCCGGCTGGTGCAGGCCGGCCTGACGATCACACCGGCGAAATTCTATCTCATCAGCGCCATTTTCGCCTCCGTGCTGCTGTTCGTCGCCTTAGTCATTGGTGTATCGTGGATGGTCATGGTCGGTATCGCCGTCGTCGCCGGTCTCGGCCTGCCGCGCTGGGTCCTCGGCTTTCTGATCAAGCGCCGCCAGACCAAGTTCCTCAACGAACTCCCCAATGCGCTTGACGTTATCACGCGCTCGATCAAATCGGGTCTGCCGCTCAACGATGCCATCCGCCTTATCGCCACCGAAGGCACCGACCCGGTGAAGAGCGAATTCCGGCGCGTAATCGAGGCGCAGCAGGTGGGTCTCAGCATCCCCGACGCCTGCGCCCGCATGACGATCCACATGCCGCTCCAGGAAGTCAACTTCTTCGCCATCGTCATCGCCATCCAGTCGCAGGCTGGCGGCAATCTGTCGGAAGCGATCGGCAATCTCTCCAAGGTACTGCGCGAGCGCAGGAAGATGAAGGCCAAGGTCCAGGCGCTGTCGATGGAAGCCAAGGCATCGGCAGTCATCATCGGCGCTCTACCCTTCATCGTCGCGACCCTCGTCTATCTCACCTCGCCGAATTACATGATGATCCTTTTCACCGATCCGCGCGGCCATTTCATCATGGGTTTTTCGGCGATCTGGATGTCGATCGGCATCTTCGTCATGCGCAACATGGTCAATTTTGACATCTAGCCGGAAGGAAGCACCATGTCGCAGGACCTTGCCGCAACGCTGACCAATTCGAGCATGCTGATCGCCGTCTTCGTTGCGATCGCGGTCTTCGCCACCTTTTACACGATCGCCATTCCCTTCTTCGAGCGCGGCGATCTCAACAAGCGCATGAAGGCGGTTTCGACCGAGCGCGAGCAGATCCGTGCCCGTGAACGCGCCCGCATGAACATGGAAACCGGTGCCAACAAGGCATCGCTCCGGAGCCAGAACAATCGCTCGGTCCGCCAGATCGTCGAGCGCTTCAACCTGCGCAAGGCGCTCGTCGACGACAATACGGTCAACAAGCTGCGTGCCGCCGGTTTCCGCTCGGAGAATGCACTGAATACCTTTCTCGTGGCGCGTTTCCTGTTGCCCTTCCTTTTTCTGACGCTTGCCGCCGTCTGGGTCTTCGGGCTCGGCAATCTCGCCGGAAGAGGCATGCCCATCCGTCTCTTCGCCGTCATCGGCGTCGGTTATCTCGGCTTCTACGCGCCGAATATCTATATCTCGAACCGCATGGGCAAGCGCCAGCACTCGATCAAGCGCGCCTGGCCTGATGCGTTGGACCTGATGCTGATCTGCGTCGAATCCGGCATCTCGATCGAGGCTGCGATGCGTCGTGTGTCCGAAGAACTCGGCGAGCAGTCGCCAGCACTCGCCGAGGAGATGGTGCTGACCACGGCCGAGCTCTCCTTCCTGCCGGATCGCCGCGTGGCGCTCGAAAATCTTGCCACGCGCACCCAGATCGAGTTGGTACGTTCGGTGACTCAGGCGCTGATCCAAGCCGATCGCTACGGTACGCCGGTCGCGCAGGCGCTGCGCGTTCTCGCCCAGGAAGGACGCGACGAACGCATGAACGAAGCGGAAAAGAAGGCGGCTGCCCTGCCGCCGAAGCTGACGGTGCCGATGATCCTGTTCTTCCTGCCGGTGCTGATCGCCGTCATTCTCGGTCCGGCTGGCATCCAGGTGTCAGACAAGTTCTGACGGTTGAGCCGGAAAGAGGCGACCGCTTTCGGCAGAAGACGACGATGTGCATCAAGGACCATCGGTCCGATCCGCAGCCTTAAACGCGCGTGACCGCCGCCTGTAGAGCTGATAAATGGGACGGACGACCATCGGCAAGCGCAGGCGCCCCCCGCGGCGCCCCTGACGTTCGTTCAATCCAAAAGAGAGGTTTCCAATGTCTTCTGCGGGCATTTTCATCAGCATCGTGGCAGCCTTGGCCGTCGGCGCGATGAGCCCCGGCCCGAGTTTCGTCGTCGTCTCCAGGATCGCCATCTCGCGTTCGAGGCTGGATGGCCTTGCGGCAGCATTCGGCATGGGCGCCGGCGGTGTCGTTTTTGCCGTGCTGGCGCTTGCCGGGCTGACGGCGCTGCTGTCTCAGTTCGAATGGCTCTATGTCCTGCTGAAGGTCGCAGGCGGCGCCTATCTCGTCTATATCGCCGTCAATATCTGGAGGAGCGCTGGTCAGCCGCTCGAGGTCTCCGACACCGTCAACGGCAATCGCGCGCCGAGGCTGAGCTTCATGACCGCGCTGCTGACCCAACTCAGCAACCCGAAGACCATCATCGTCTATGCCAGCATCTTTGCCGCACTTTTACCGAGAACGGTGCCGCTCAGTCTCATCGTCGCGCTGCCGCTCGGTGTCTTCGTCGTGGAGGCGGGGTGGTATTCGATCGTCGCCTTCGCTTTTTCGGCTCGCCACCCGCGGCGGCTCTATCTTGCCGCCAAGAGCTGGATCGACCGCAGCGCGGGTGTCGTCATGGCCGGCCTCGGCCTCCGGCTCATTCTCGCGGGCGTAAGTGATCGATAGGTTGTCGCACGTGACTTCGGACGCACTCAAGCGCTGAGGAGATCCGGTCAGTTGGTATTGCTGCTGTCCGCTGCGCCCGGCGTCTTGTCCTTGGCGGCGAGTTTCTGCCACGAATTCTGCTGCGAGAGCATGCCTCTGAGATAGGCGACATTGGCATCGGCCTGTTGCGGCGAAAGTTCGCGCCGCGCGATCTGCTCGGCTTCCGGGAAACGTCCTTGCAGACCGACGACGAGGGCAAGGTTCTGCCGGACGCGGCTGTCGGCCGTCGGCTGGCTGGCGGCGGAGCGCAGATAGGTTTCGGCCGTGCGCAGATCGCCGGTCAGCACGTAGGACATGCCGAGGTTGGAAAGGATGGAGGGCTCGTTCGGCTGGATGTCGAGCGCGTCGCGGTAGCGCTGCCTGGCATCGCTTGCCCGGCCCATCTGGTCGAGGATCGCGCCTTGGGCCGAGACCAGCTTCCAGTCCGGACGGTCGGGTGTCTGGGCGCGGCCGATCGTGTCGAGCGCCTGCTGGAACTGGCCGGCCGCCGCCTGCGCCTTGCCGTAGGCGGCCAGCACGTTGCGGTCGCCGGGATTGGCGATCGCCACCTGCTGCATGACGGCGAGCGCCTGGGTGTCGCGGCCGTTCATGCGCAGCAGATTTGCATAATTGACGCCGGTGACGGGATCACGCGGGTTCTTTTCATAGGCCTGGCCGAGCCGGTCCGTCGCCGAGCGCAGCTCGGTCGCGTCCATCTCTTCAACCGGCTTGGTGAGCTTCGGCACCGAGCCGGTTGTCATCCGGTCCTTGGTCGTCGAGCAGCCGGCAAGCGCCAAGACGATCAGCGAGGCCGCAGCGCCCTGCAGGATACGATTCGTGAATATGGTGGTGAGCGAGGCAGGCATGACGCGTTCCTGGATTCCGAAATCGGCGCCTGACCTCGAAGCGGAACAGGGAAAGGTTTGACGCAATCTTCGCTCCAGCAATAGTCTGTTAACCCTAACAGACCGTTAAGGAACGATTCCTTACGACCGCCGAAGGACAATCATGGCCCCCTATCAGTTCATCGAGAGACCGACTCCTTTCAACACGAAGGGCGGTTCGACGCTGCCGATCTTTGCCGTCACGCCTGCCCATATCGAGACCGGCACGATCGATCCGATCGCGCTCGATTGGGCGCGCAGAGCAGGCTACAAGGCCGAAAGCGGGTCGCTGCTGCTGATCCCGACGGCTGAAGGCCATCTCGGCGGCGCGCTTTACGGCCTCGGCACCAATCCATCAGAGCAGCCTTACATCACCGGCAGGCTCGCCCGCGCGCTGCCGGCCGGCGACTGGCACATCGAGACCGCGCCGCTGACGGCAAATCGCCTGGCCCTCGGCTTTGGGCTCGGCAGCTACCGCTTCGACCGTTACAAATCCGAAAAATCGCCGGCGGCGACGCTGATGATCCCCCGCGATGCCGACGCCGCCGACATCAAGCGCCAGCTGGCCGGCGTCTTTCTCGCCCGTGACCTCATCAATACGCCGACGAATGACATGGGGCCGGTGCAGCTCGAGGCCGTTTTCCGTAGTCTGGCCGAACATTACAAGGCGGAGATATCGGTGATTACGGGCGACGACCTGCTCACGCAAAACTTCCCGCTGGTCCATACCGTCGGCCGCGCCAGCGCCGATGCGCCGCGCCTTCTCGAGCTGCGCTGGGGCAAGAAGGGCCATCGCAAGGTGACGCTCGTCGGCAAGGGCGTCTGCTTCGACACCGGCGGTCTCGACATCAAGCCTGCCGCCTCCATGCTGCTGATGAAGAAAGACATGGGCGGCGCGGCGAATGTCATGGGGCTTGCCCTGATGATCATGGACGCCAAGCTGAAAGTCGACCTGCGTGTTATCGTCCCGGTCGTCGAAAACGCGATCTCGTCCAATGCCTTCCGCCCCGGCGACATCTATCGGAGCCGCAAGGGCCTGACCGTCCAGATCGACAATACCGACGCCGAGGGCCGTTTGATCCTTGCCGATGCGCTCGCTTATGCCGACGAGGAAGAGCCCGAGCTCTTGATCGACATGGCGACGCTGACCGGCGCCGCCCGCGTTGCTCTCGGTCCGGATCTCCCGCCCTTCTTCACCGATGACGCCAATCTGGCGCATGACCTGACCGAAGCGAGCCTGGAAACCGACGATCCGCTCTGGCGCCTGCCGCTCTATTCCGGCTACGAAAAGGATATCCGCACCAAATTCGCCGACCTTACCAACGCACCGGCCGGCGGCATGGCGGGTGCGATCACTGCGGCTCTCTTCCTCAAGCGTTTCGTCAGCAAGGCGAAGAGCTGGGCGCATTTCGATATTTTCGGCTGGGCTCCGTCCGAACGGCCGCATTCGCCGGGCGGCGGCGAGGCACAGGCGATCCGCGCGCTCTTTCATCATATCCGCGAGAGCCTGCGCTGAGCCCGTACGCAAAAAAGCGTTGAGGCGCGCCGCGTGTTCACGCGCTGCGCCTCGCTGCCGATCGTTAAAATTTTATTCACCCTGCCGGGCGGCAATTTCCAGCGCCCCTTGCATGTGCATGGCAACTACCGGAAAATGAAACGTTAGCGTAACGATCTTCCGGAGGGGCCGTGCCGATCGAACTGACCGCCTCGCAGGCGCTGGGGCTCTGGCATGGCGCGGCGCTCGATCAAGTCCGCCACGATGACCGCGATTTGACGTTGCGCCAGATGGCGATCCTGCTGCATATTTATCTGGTGCCGCCGCCGCACACGGTGCGCGGGCTTGCCGCCACGCTTGATGTCACCAAGCCGGTCATTACCCGCGCCTTGGATACGATGGGCGAGATGGGCCTAGTCGATCGTGTGCGTGACGATGCCGACCGGCGCAACGTGATCATCAAGCGCACCGTCGGCGGCGCGCTCTACCTGGAAAAGCTCGGCGATCTCATACGAGATCAGGCCCGCCGGCTGCCGATCTGAAAGGAATGCGAATGACGATGCTCGACCGCCGCCTGCATGCCTACAGACCTGATCTCGCGGAAGCGAGGCTTGAAGGCAAGGTCGAGGCGTCGCGCTTTGTGGAAGGCGCGCCGGCGCGTGTCGCCATTCCCGTCGTGGGTTTGCGCCCTGAACCGGATGTTGCGCGCGGCATCGATACCGAGCTGCTTCTCGGCGAGGACGTGACGGTTTTCGATCGCGCCGACGGCTGGTGCTGGGTGAAAGCCGCCTCTGACGGCTATGTCGGGTATGTCGCGGCAGACGCGCTCTTGGAAGGCAAACCGGCGCCGACCCATATCGTCACCGTGCAGCGCGCCTTCGTCTATCCCGAACCGGAACTGCGCAAGCCCCACCAGGCCACCGTGTCGATGGGAAGCCGCGTTCATGTCGCCGGCGAGGCGGAAGCGCGGGGCAATCGCTATGTCGTGCTCGAGGACGGAACGGCGATCTTCGCCAAGCACGTCCAGCCGATCGGCGCTCTCGACGGTGCCGATTATGTCGGCATCGCAGCCCGTTTCCTGGAAACGCCCTATCTCTGGGGCGGACGTTCCGGTCTCGGTATCGATTGCTCCGGCCTCGTCCAGCTTGCCATGCTGATGACGGGTAGAGCTGCGCCGCGCGATACCGACCTGCAGGCAGCAGGCCTCGGCCAGCCGATCGATCGCGCCGAAATCCGCCGTGGCGACCTCGTATTCTGGAAGGGCCATGTCGCCATCTTCGAGGATCCAGAAACCATCCTCCATGCCAATGGCCACAGCATGACGGTAGCGCGCGAGAATTTCGCGGCCGCCGTCGAGCGCATCGGCTGGCTCTACCAGCAACCGACCGGCTATCGCCGTCCGATCAGCTGATCAACTGATCGGAGGCCGCGGCCAGGATCTTACCCCGCCCGTCCAGTCTTCGAAGGCTTTCGACAGCCTCAGCACCCGCAGATCGTCGAAACGCGGCCCGACGATCTGCAGGCCGATCGGCATGCCCGATCGGGAGAAACCGCAATTGATCGAAGCGGCCGGCTGCTCCGACATGTTCCACGGCACCGTGAAAGCGATGTGCTCGAACGGCAGGGCCGGATCGTTGGTCGGCGATGCCCATTCGGCCGGATAGGAGATGATCGGATTGGTCGGCGAAAGCAGGGCGTCGACCTCGGTAAACAGCCGTCCGCAGCTCTTGCGCATCTCGATCGTCTGGTTGAAGCCCCTGACCGCATCGACGCCGCTGATGTCGGCGCCGCCCATCGCCCAATCCCTGATATAGGGCAGGATGCTGTCCCGCCGTTCTTCGTCGAGGTCGGCGATATCGCCCCAGAACCGGGACCGCCAGAAATTGTCGAGGCCATCCAGCATCGCGCGTGTCAGCACCGGTTGGACTGATACAATAGTCGCGCCGGCCTTCTCGAAATGTTGCGCCGCCGCTTCGACCGCGACCCTGATCTCATCCTCCACCGCAAGCCCGCAGCCGGCTTCGAGCATCAGCCCGATCTTCATGCCCGACACGTCGATATCGAGATCCATCCAGTTGAAATCGTTCGGCGGCAGGCTCGTGCCGTCGCGCCAGTCCGGGCGTGACAGCGTCGCCATCGAAAAGGCCGCATCCTCGACCGTGCGCGCCATCGGCCCGACGCAGCGCCCAACATAATAGGGATCGGCTGGAATGCGCCCATGGCTCGGCTTGAAGCCGAAGATGCCGGTCCAACCGGCGGGAAGGCGCACCGAGCCGCCGATATCGGTGCCGATATGCAGCGGTCCGTAGCCGGCGGCCGCCGCTGCGGAAGCCCCGGCGCTCGATCCGCCGGGATTTTGCGTGGTGTTCCAGGGATTGCGGCTGAGAGGATGAAAGCTCGAAAGTCCGGAGGAAAGCATACCGTAATCGGGGCAGGTGGTCTTGGCGAAGATCACCGCGCCGTCTTCCCGCAGCCGGGCGGCGGCCGGTGCGTCGGCCTCTGCCGGCTTGAGTTCCACTGCCCTCGTGCCGAGCGGCACCGGCTGGCCCTTCGTGGCGATCAGCTCTTTCAGCGTCACCGGGATGCCGTCCAGGGCGCCAAGCGTTTCTCCCTTCGCCCAGCGCTCCGTCGACGCTTTCGCCTGGGCGCGCGCCGATTCCGGATCGTAGAGGTAGAGTGCCGAAATCGAAGGCTCCCAGGCCGCGATATGGTCTTCGAGGGAAAGCCAGTATTCGAGAGGGGAGAGGCTTTTATCAGCGAAGCGCTGCCTGAGTTCGCGGATGGTGAGGTCGGTTTTGGTCATGGCATGGTCTTTCGGGCTTTTCGTCTGGGGAGGACATCAACGGCTTGCCTCGCGCGGGTCGAGCAGATCGCGCAAACCGTCGCCGAGCATGTTGAAGCCGAAGACGGTGAGCGCGATGGCAAGGCCGGGCAGGATCGCCAGCCAGGGGGCGAGCGCCAGATAGGTTTGCGCATCGGCAAGCATCCGGCCCCAGGTCGGCGCCGGCGGCGCCATGCCGAGTCCGAGGAAGCTGAGACCCGCTTCGGTGAGGATCGCCAACCCCAGCTGGATCGCGCCATGCACGATGATCTGGCTCATGATATTCGGCAGCACATGGCGCAGCGAAATGGTCAGTCGCGTATTGCCGATGGCGCGCGCCGCCGTCACATAGTCGCGGCTCCAGGCCTGCAGCGAGGTCGCGAGGGTGACGCGGGCAAAGACCGGGATCATGAAGACGGCAATCGCGGTGATTGCGGTGAACCGCCCTGGCCCGAGAAAGGCGCCGAGCATCATGGCGGACAGGATCGGCGGCAAGGCGAAGATGACATCGCAGATGCGCATCAGCAGCGCTTCGAAGGGACCGCGGATCGCCGCGGCTGAAATACCGGCGATCGAACCCAGCGTCCCGCCGATCATAACCGCTGTGATGGCGATCGACAGTGAATTCCAGCAGCCTACCATCAGCATCGAAAGCACGTCGTGGCCGAACTGGTCCGTGCCGAACAGGCCGAAGGCAAGCGGCGGCTGCAGCTTGTGGATGATCTGCATTTTCGCTGGCGGCAGCGGCGTCCAGACGAGTGACAGCAGCGCAACGGCGACCAGCAGCCCGATGATGACAGTCCCAGCAATCAAGTTCATTCGCCGGCTAAGTCTAAAGACTCGATGGCGGCCGGCGATCGCGGGGGATGCAATCGGTACCATGGTTCAGGCCGCCTTTCTCATCCTGGGATCGATCGCCAGATAGGAGAGATCGACAATGAAATTCATCACGATGACGAGGCCTGCGAAGAACAGCACGACATCCTGCATGACGATGACGTCGCGCTGGGAGAGCGCCTGCAGCGCGAGCCGCCCGAGGCCGGGCAGGTTGAAGACGTTTTCAACCAGCACCGCGCCGGCGACGAGAAAGGTGAATTGCAGCCCGATCATGGTGAGGATCGGTATCAGCGCGTTCGGCACGATATGGCGCCACAGTACCGCACTGCGTGACAGTCCCTTGGCCACTGCGGTGCGGGCAAAATCCTCATGCATCGTGTCGAGCACCGCCGAGCGTGCCACCCGCGTCAACACGCCCGCCTGCGGCATCGCCAGCGCGACGGCGGGCATAACCAGCGCCTGCAGCGCCGGCAGCAGGCCGGCACTCCAGCCCGGGAAGCCGCCGGCCGGCATCAGCCCGAGCACCGTCGAAAACAGAATGATCAAGAGCAGCGCCACCCAGAAGGCGGGCACCGCGATGCTGACCTGCGAAAAGAGCGTTGCGACGATGTCGAAGATGCCGCCGCGGCGCGAGGCGGCCAGCACGCCGAGCGGCAAGGCAATCGCCACCGAAAGCATAATCGCCATCAGCGCCAACGGCAGCGTCACGGTCAGCCGCTCGACGATCAATCCTGCGACCGGTACGCCATAGGTTAGCGAATTGCCGAGATTGCCGGATAGCACGCCGGTCAACCATTGCCCGTAACGCAGCAGCAGCGGCTGATCGAGCCCGAGATCGTGGCGTAGCGCGGCAAGCGTTTCCGGTGTCGCCGAGGTGCCGAGCAGGATCGAGGCGGGATCGCCGGGCAGAAAGTCCATGATGGTGAAGATCAGCAGCGAGACGATGACGAGCGTGACCAGGAGACCGGTGAAGCGGCGGGCGAGGAGTGGAATCATGCGTGCCACACTTTTAATGTGGAACGGCGAGAGCTGCGACCGGCATTGAACGGCTCGCTATGCGGCTTCCCCTCGCTCATCGTGCCTCTCAATCCGCCTTAACTGTTCGCTCACTCGTCCCAGGAGACGCCGGAGAGCACGTTGGAGGGGATCGGCTCGTTCTCCCACAGCCCTTTCAGGTGTTTGTCCCAGACGCCGAGTTTCGGCATGACGAAGAGGTAGAGCGCCGGCACGTCCTCGGCGAGGATCTTCTGCGCTTCGCCATAGATCGTATTCTGCGCGTCCGGATCGGTCGTTTCTTGGACCTTCTTCATCAGCGCGTTGAAAGCGGGGTTCTTATAATTGAAATAATAGGGATCGCGCCCATAGATGTCGATGTCGAGCGGTTCGGCATGGGCAACGATCGTCATGTCGAAGTTGCGCTCCTTCATGATGTCCTGGACCCATTTCGCCGGAAATTCGGTCGGCTCGATATTCATCGTCACGCCGATTTCGGCAAACATCGCCTGCATCACCTGGGCACTGCGCGGCGCATAGGCCATCTGCGGCGATTTGATCGTGAAGGTAAAGCCGTTGGGGTAGCCGGCTTCGGCGAGCAGCGCCTTCGCCTTTTCGATGTCATAGGGCAGCACATTGGTCATGTCCTGATAGCCCGGATCGTTCGGCGTGTAGTGGCTGCCGATCGGCGTGCCGAGGCCCGACCATGCGCCGTCTATCACCGTCTTGCGGTCGATCGCCATCATCAGCGCCTGGCGGACGCGTTTGTCGTCGAAAGGCTTCTTGGCATTGTTCATGCCGGCAACGACCTTGAGTTCGGTATTGCCGATCTTGGTGACGAGCCTCGCATCGCCGTCGAAGGAACTCATCAGCTCGGGTGCAGCAAATTCCGGAAAGGCATCAAGATCGCCGGATTTCAGCGCAGCCGCCTGCGCCTGCGGATCAGCGATGAAGCGGAAGGTCACCTTGTCGAGTTTGGCGGCCGCATCCTTGTTCCAATAATCGGCATTCCTGGTGAGTTCGACTTTGTCGCCCTTCGCCCAGCTGGCGAATTTGAACGGACCGGTGCCCACTGGCGTCGTCTTGTCGTCGGCAGCCGTCTTCGGTGCGACCATCACTGAGGCCGGCCAGCCGAGCCAGTAGATCAGGCTGCCGGTCGGTGCCGAGAGATGCAGCACCAGCGTTTCGGCATCGGGTGTATCGATCGAGGCGATCGAGGCGAAGAAGCGCTTCTGCGGATTGACCGAATCCGCGCCGCGGGCGCGGTCGAGCGAAAACTTGGCGCTCGCGGCATCGAAGGCCTCGCCATCATGGAAATTGACGCCGGTCTGCAGCTTGAACGTATAGGTCAGGCCATCGGTCGAGATTTCCCAGCTTTTCGCCAGCTGCGGCTGGATCTTGCCGGCCTGGTCGATCGTCACCAGCCCTTCGAACACGTTTTGCCAGGTCACCTGGCCGATCGCGACCGGTGCTGCGATCGTCGGATCGAGACCGGCCGGCTCAACGCTCATGCCGAGATTAAGGGTGGTCTTTGCCGCCTCGGCCGGCGTCATCGCCGTCATCACCAGGCCGGCCGAAAGTGCGGCACTGAGCGAGAGCCGCCGGGCGAAACGCGCTAAAGGCGCAAACGAAAACTTGATCATCACGTTCCCTTGTCTGGCCACGCTGCGATGGCAGGCCCTTTTGCGAATAGAGTGGCACTATGCCAGTGCACACACAATGACGATTTTGTGTGCTCAGTGTAGCCGAAAAAGCTACACCGCAAATCCGCTGGCAATGCAAGCTCGAAGCGTCAGTCTCTCGTCTCGGCCCGGCGGTTCGTACGTTCGCGCATGAACCTCTCGATGAAGTCGAGGAGTTTCGTCGCAGCGAAGGACAGCTGCCGGTCCGGCGCGACGCAGAGATCGACATGGGTGCGGATGCCGGTCTTGCCGGCGAGCGGAATGGCAAGGAGCTGACCCGCTTCGATCTCGCGGCGGACGGTCAGCGCCGGCAGCAGCGTGGCCGCAGCCCCGCTGAGCACGAGTTCCTTCAGCATTTCGAGCGAGCTGGTGACGAAGACGGGATCGAGGCTTAGCCCCTCCTTCTCGACCAGCGCGTCGAAGGCCTGGCGGAAGCCGAAGGATTGATCCGGCAGCGCCAGCGCATAGTCGGCGAGCTCCCGGACCGCGATCTCGGCATGCCCGGCCGCAGGATGCTGCGGCGCGGTGATCAGATCATAGACGATCTCGGAGCGCAGCCGTACCTTGGTGCCGGACATAGGAGGCGCAAACAGCGTCACCGCAATATCCGCCTCGGCGCTGTTGACGGCGTCGACCGCCTGCCGCGCGCTGGTGATCGTCACGGTAAAGCGCAGCTTCGGATATTTCAGGCTGAATTCGGCGAGCGCCGGCGCCAGCAGATTGGCGACGGTCGCGCCATTGGCATAGATGCTGACGCGGCCGCGCTGCAGGCCCTTCAGGTCTTCGATCAGCTGCTGCACGTGATCGAGCTCGCGCAGCGTCCGGCCGGCGCGGGCGGCAAGCAGCTCGCCGGCGGCCGTCAGCTTGACGCCGCGGGCGCTGCGTTCGACGAGCGGCGCACCGAAATGATATTCGAGGTTCTCGATCTGCCGGCTGATCGCCGTCGGCGCGACATTGAGATTCTCGGCCGCCTGGCGCATCGAATTGGTCCTGACCAGCTCGTCGAAATACATCAGCGCCCGGATCTGCATTCACGTCTCTCCGCCATTCGGCATATTGGATCTGTAGAGAGTCTGACCCTATTCAATCAACCGCTGCTCGGATAGCGGTCGCGCCAGGCCTTTTGCGCGCCCTCGACCGGCAGCGCGGTCGCAGCGTAGACCCCACGGGCGATCGCCCGCGCCATGACGATAGTCGCGAGATGGCAAAGCTCCATCAGGCTCGCCATGTCGTCTCTTCGATGCTTGGCCGTCGAAGCGGCAAAGACGGTGTCGCCGTCGAGCGGCAGGTGCGCCGGCAGCAGTGCTCGGGCAAGGCCGTCATGGCCGGCGAGCGAAAGCCGGTGCGCCTCGGCCTTCGTCAGCTGCGCATCGGTCACGACAGCGCCGATCGTCGTCGCCGGGGTGTTCATGCCCTTGAGCCGCATGCTGTGGTCAGCCACATCAGGCATGCCGAGCCCACCGAATTCCGCATCTTTTTCGAAAGGCGCCGCCCAGAAATGAGGCCCGTCGCCGATCGTTGCGGAGCCGAGCGCATTGACTGCGACGATCGCCGCGATGCGATGCTCGGTGCTGCTGACGGCGCTGGCCGAGCCGAGCCCGCCCTTGACGGTGGCCGTCGTCGCCCCTGTGCCGGCACCTGTCGTGCCGAGTGCGAATGTGCCCTTGGCAGCCGCCTTCAACGCCGCATAACCCATGTCGCGGTAGGGAGAATGAAGGCCCCAATCCTTGTCGCCGCCGTTCAGCAGGTCCATCAGGATCGCCTGTGGCACGATTGGAATGCGCACTGGCCCGACGGCAAAGCCGCGGCCGAGTTCGCGCAGGCCCGCCTGCACGCCGCCGGCGGCATCCAGCCCGAAGGCAGAGCCGCCGGAGAGCACGAAGGCATCCACGGCATTGACGGTCATTGACGGATCGAGCAGGCCGGTGTCGCGCCCGCCGGGCGCACCGCCAAGCACCGTGCCGGATGCGACGGCCGGTTCGTCGAAGACGATGACCGTGACGCCGGAACCGAGCGCAAGGTCGGTCGCATGGCCGACGGAGACGCCTTCGATGTCGGTGATAAGGTTGAGAAGATCGGGCAAGGGCGGATCCTTATGCGGAAAGGCGGCCGATAGGACTGTACTGCATAATTCCTTAAATCGGAATCCATTTAAGGATAAAATTATGCAGCAATTCAAAGTGTTACAGCGTCCCTTGCGCGTCTGACAAAGACGCGCGGCGCTGTAATGCCCTCAAAAAACAAGACCGGCCCCATTTGGCGGGACCGGTCGGACATCGGGAAAAGCCGCGAATGCTAATCGCGGCCTCATGCCCTCAGGCATGAAGCGGCTTCGGATGACGGCGGGTCATCAGGTCATGGATGGCCAGCCGCACCTCATCGGGCGAGCCGAAACGCTGCTCGTCGAGGTCGTGGACATGAAATTTCACGGCGATGAACTTCAGCCGATCTTCATCGGGAATGACGATCCCGACGGGAACGCCTGCATATTCGATAACTTGCTTCTTCATAGATAGAACTCCTGCCGCACAACATGCGCAGCCATGGCGAATTGACTTGTCTGGTACCGTTGAAAGGAGGACGAACGTCACATTCGACAGTTCGGGCGGGAGAGGGCGCCCGGACGGTCATTGCCAAGCACAGATCGCCCAAGGAGATCGGCGAGAATATCGATGTCTATCATGCTCGTTCCCTATGTTGGCGTTGCACTTGAGGGGTCCCGGTAGAGCCCGGGGCCGGTGATGGCTGTCTTTGATAATCTACTAACTTGGTAGAGATTACCCCATAGCCTGTCAGAAACATATTCCGAAACATGTCAAAATATCGACGATCCGAAAAAATTCATTCCGTCGTAGCCCGAACTTACAGAAAGAAACATATCAGTCCTTCGTTAAATTCGCATGACAGAATCGGAAGTTCGATCGATCACCGCGGCAGACATAGGAAGCCTTGCTGTATCCGGCAATGGCTCGTTTCATTAAAGATCGACATGCCTCGAAATGACCGATTTGGTTAATGCTGGAAGCCCTGGATCACCAGCCTTCTTCGAGCACCTTCTCCAGCATGTCCGCGAAAAAATCCGCGCTGTCGATGCTGAGGCAGAGCGGCGGTTTGATCTTCAGCACATTTTGGTGATCGCCGGTCGGCTGCATGATGACGCCGAGTTCGAGAAGCCGGTCGCAGATTGCAGCCGTCTCTTCCGTCGCCGGCTCCAGCGTCGTTCTGTCGCGGACGAATTCGAGGCCGAGATAGAGGCCCATGCCGTGCACGGCGCCCGCAATCGGATGGCGGTCGATCAGCGCGGCGAGCCGCGCCTTCAGATGATCGCCGACCGTCCGGGCATTTTCCTGCAGCTTTTCCTCGGCCATGATGTCGAGCACCGTCATGCCGGCGATGCAGCTGACGGGGCTACCGCCGGTAGAGGAAAAGAAAGTGCCCTCCTTCTCCAGCGATTGCGCAATCTCCCGCGTGGTGATGACGGCGCCGAGCGGATGGCCGTTGCCCATGCCCTTGGCGACGGTGATGATATCAGGCACGACCCCTTGCTGCTCGAAGCCCCAGAAATAATGTCCGAGCCTGGAATAACCGACCTGCACCTCATCGGCGATGCAGAGGCCGCCGCGGGCGCGCACCTGCGCGTAGAGCTCTTTGAGATAGCCTTCCGGCAATGGAATCCCGCCGGCATTGCCGTAGACCGATTCGGCGATGAAGCCCGCAAGGCCTTCGCCCGCAGCATCAATTGCCTCAAGCACCGGTGTCGCCATGCCGAGATAATCCGCTGCCGTATCGGGACCACGGAAGTCGCCGCGATAGGTGTTCGGCGAAACGACGGTATGCACCCAGTCCGGCCGGGTGGTCGGTGCCTGCGGATTGTCGGCGATCGAGGTGGAGACGGCGTCGCTCGCCGCTGACCAGCCATGATAGGCTTCGAGCAGGCAGAGCATGTTGCGCGCGCCGCTATGGGCTTGCGCCAGCCGAAGCGCCAGATCGTTCGCCTCCGAGCCGCTGTTGACCAGGAAGACCGCGTCGAGCCCGTCCGGCGACAGGGCGGCGAGGCGTTCGGAAAATTCCGTGATCGCGGCATAGTGGAAGCGCGAATTCGTGTTGAGCCGCAGCCATTGGGCGTGGATTGCTGCCGCGAACCTGGGGTGGCCATGGCCGAGAATGGTGACGTTGTTGACCATGTCGAGATAGGCGCGGCCCTCGACATCGAACAAATGCTCTCGCCAGCCGCGCTCGATCTGCGGCGCCGCCGCGTAATAGTTCTTCTGCGGCCTTGCGAGATGCGCCCGCCGCCTGGCGAGCAGTTCGGCGGTATCAGATTTCGGCGCATCGGCTTCCGGGCTGAGAAGGAGCGAGGGTGAGGGGCAGAGCACTGACCAGGCCGCCGCCGTGCGCGGCGTGGCAAAAAGCGGCGGTTCGAGACCTGCGACGCTGCAAAGCTGGACGCGCAGCCCGCCGAGCGACGAAGCCTCTCCGATAACCGTGCCGAGCGGATCGCCGCTGGCAACCTCGGCTCCATCCTCGACCGAGAGATCGAGCCCATCGAGATGCAGGGTCATGCTGTCGCTGGCAAGCGTCAGATGCTGGTCCTTCCAGCCGATGCGGCCGGCAAAGGGTGCTGCAATCGCGCTGCCTGCCGCGAGACATATGTCGATATGCAGGGCACAGGTCGCCTGTCCCGTCGCATTTCCCAGGCTCGCGCGGGAAAGCCGATATTCGCCGTAGCGTGTCGCTGCCGTGCCGTTTTCGGTTGCCACGCGGGCAAGCAGCCGCCAGTCCATGTCGGTATTCAGCCAGTTGCCGGCGGAAAAATGCGGGCTCCGCACCCCAAGATCGACATAGGCGATCCCGGCGGGATCGATGTTGGGCAGCAACGGTAGCCATCCCGATGCTTCCGGGGCGGCGACATTTGCGCCGGCCGCCTTGAGGATCGCGGCTTCCATGAGTTCGAAGGGAACGGACATCGCCGTATCGAAGATCGTCCGCTCGTGCTCGAGATTGCCGCGGACATAGTCATTATCGGGATCGACCGAAATCTGCTGCTCGCTGCTGGCAACTAGAATGACCGCGCGTGCGACGGTCAACGGCCAGAGCGCCTTCAGCTCCTCCCCGGTCAGTGGATAGATCGCCTGGTAGGCGGTGACGGCTGGCAGGATATGAAAAGGGTCGCCATCCGCCTGATGCAGCAGCGAAGCGCATGTGACGGCGAGGTCGCCGACCAGCCAGCCGCGGATGATGTCGCCGAAATCGATCACCCCGTCGGGGATCGTATGGCCACGGGCGTCGCGGTGGCCGACGACATTGTCGCCGGTGACGTCATGATGCACGGCCTGCAGCCGAAGCGATGGCGCCAACGGCTGGATGCGGCGAATGGCCATGACCATGGTCTTGGCGATCCGGTCGCGCGCCGCACTGTCGGTGATCGCGGACAGCAGCTGCACCGCGACCGGCCCGGCGCGCCTGAGATCCCATTGCAGGCTGCGGTCGAGACCGGGATGGTTGAAATCGGCAAGCGCCAGCGCCAGCCTGGCGCAGAGCGCGCCGAGGGCTGCAACGGAAGCCGGCGCCAGATAGGTCAGCTCCGTCAGCCCCTGGCCTTCCAGATATTCCAGCAGCCGGACCTGATAGCCCCGCCCGCGCACGGTCAGGACGACGATCTCCCGCCCCTCATTGGTGGGGATCACCTGCGGAACGCGCGGCGCATCCTGCCGGCTTTTGAGGTGATGGATCGCCGCATTCTGCGCTTCGAGCTCGCGGATCTCGTAGGCTGCATGGCAGATCTTCAGGACGTAGCGGCCACGATCGCTATCGACGCGATAGTTTCGATCCTGCTGGCTGCCGAGTTCGGTTAGCGTGCCGGAGAGGCTGTAATGAGCAAGGAGGATCTCTTCCGCGTCGCCGGCGGTGACGTCGGGACGCGGCAGCGCCATGCGATCAACAAGCGCCTCGTCGGTCATGACACCCCTCCCGCTGTATGATTCGATTACCTATTGAACGAGATAATCGAGTACTTGCCGTTGGCAGGCAACGGGAGATTGTCATTCGCCAGCAAAAGAGATGCAGGGTCTAGGCGACGCTCAACCCATGCGTTCGGAGGCGTAACCGCCGGGGCTTGCCGGGAAGACCACGGTGCGGTTGCCGTTCAGGAAGGTGCGGTGGTGGATATGGGCGTGGATGGCACGCGCCAGCACCTGGCTTTCGACGTCGCGGCCGATCGAGACATAGTCGTCGGGCGACTGCGCATGGGTGATGCGCGCCGTGTCCTGCTCGATGATCGGACCTTCGTCGAGATCGGCAGTGACGTAATGCGCCGTCGCCCCGATCAGCTTCACGCCGCGTTGATAGGCCTGCTTATAAGGATTGGCGCCCTTGAAGCTCGGCAGGAAGGAATGGTGGATATTGATGATCCGGCCGGACATTTTCTGGCACATCGCATCCGAAAGCACCTGCATGTAGCGGGCCAGCACGATCAGCTCCGTGCCGGTCTGTTCGACGATATCCATGATCTGGCCTTCGGCCTGCAGCTTGTTCTCCTTCGTCACCTTGATGTGGTGGAAGGGGATGTCGTGGTTGACCACGACCTTCTGGTAGTCGAAATGATTGGAGACGACGCCGACGATATCGATCGGCAGCGCGCCGATCTTCCAGCGGTAGAGCAGGTCGTTGAGGCAATGGCCGAAGCGCGACACCATCAAGAGCACCTTCATGCGGGCGTTGCCGTCATGGATCTCGGCATCCATGGCGAACCGCTTGCAGATCGGCTCGAAGCCTTCCTTGAGTTCGGCAAGCGGCACGCCTTCCTCGGAGATGAAGCTCACCCGCGTGAAGAACCTGCCGGTATCGAGATCGTCGAACTGGGAACTGTCGACGATGTTGCAGCCCTTGTCGGCCAGATAGCTCGAAATCGCCGCCACGATGCCGCGCGTCGACTTGCAGGATACCGTCAATACGTAACTTGTCATGTCTTTCCCTCTTCCCTCTCCAAGGCCGCCGCTGTGCTTAGATCAAAGCCCGGGCCGCGAATAGGCCGGCGCACTTTCATTCATGCGACAAATTGCAAGAGAAACCATCACGTTTGCGCAAGTTCTCTCATTGCTCAGTCTGAAGCTTAGGAGAAGTTGCGCGAAAAACTGTACCGTCAGCGCCGCTTGGATGCGTATTCTCGCCTTCGGTGCTGAAGTTGGGCATGTCCGCAAAAATGTGCAGCGGTTTTGCGATCGTGACATGCGGAAACAACGAGCTAAAGCGCGGCAAGAGAATCTGATGCGACGCGCTTTAGGCCGGCGGACTGCTCGCCACCGCAACCTTGCGGCGCGGCGTGGTGATCTCATGGATGATCGCGCCGCCGATCGACGAGAGCACCAGCGAGAGGATCACGAAGAGCACCGGCTGCTGCAGGATGCCGATTGGCAGGCGATCGGCGGCGACCCTGAGAAAAGCCAGCGTGAAGGCGTGGGTGATATAGATGCTGTAGGAGCAGTCGCCGAGATAGTTCAGCCATCCGATCAGCGGCAGCCTGGAAAATTCGATGGAGATCGCGCCGTAGACGATGAAGATCGCCGGGATTCCCCAGGCATAGAACCGGCTTTCCGGCGGCATCAGCGCCTCGTTGATGAAGAGAAAGGCAAAGCCCAAGGCAAGGGCCGCCCAAGCCCAGCGGTTCGGCAGCAGGATCTTCTGTCCGTAGAGCCAGCCGAGCACGACACCGGCGAGGAATTCCAGCATGATCGGCTCGCGGTAGAACCGGGTCACAGTCGTTTCCGGCAGCAGCCGGCAGGCGATCAGGATGACGGCAAAGACGGCAAACATCGCTGGGATACGGCGAGCTTCCTGTAGCGGCAATAACAGCGCAAACACGAAGTAGAAGAACATTTCGTAATTCAGCGTCCAGCCGGGAACGACCACCGGCGTGATCGTGCTCGGATCGGCAGGATTGCTCCATGGCAGGAAGAACAGCGAGGCTGCGAGATGCGGCAGGTCGAACACCGTGGATTTCAGCAATGACGGGGCCACCAGCGCCACCGTCGCCGAAAACAGCGTCGCCAGCCAGTAGAGCGGCACGATCCTCCTGATGCGTCGGCGGGCGAAATCGACCGGGCTCATGGCGCGTCCGCTCGTTGTCAGCCACATCACGAAGCCGCTCAGGACGAAGAAGATGTCGACGCCGGTTTCGCCATAGATGAAGGCGGTGGCGTCGACCGCGGGATTGACTTTGGCGAGCTGCAATATCGCGTGGAAATAGACGACCATCAGCGCCGCGATGGCGCGCAGATACTGAAGCTGGACAAGCATCGAGCGTCTTGCTCCCTCGAGCATGATGCCGAAAAGTGTGGGCGGTTTTCGGACGACATCATGCTCTATTTCTTTGATTTAGAACAGGATTCAGATTTTAGGCCGATCCGGCCTAAAATCATCCTGTTCTAGGCTCGCGCGGGCCTCGGTCTCAGCCGTGCCGCTGCGGTCAACTCAATACATCTGCCGGACGACCCTGCCGGATGCGCGGGCTGTCGTGGAAACGCATATATCCGACGACGAACCACAGGAGACCGGCGATCTTCATCGAGAAGACCGCGGTTCCCCCGATCATCATATTCAGAAAAATGAAAAGAGAAAGTGAATGGGCGCAGCGCCGCTGCGCCGCCGTGCGCCCGGCGGGAAAGAGGCAGACGAACAGCCATAAGGCGATGACGCCGAAGATCGTCGCCGCGTAGATCAGGTAGACATAGCCGCTGTCGGCGAATTCGGCCACCCGGTCGACCGAAAGCCCAAGGATGGCGAGCGGATCGAGCTCCATGATCTTCTTCATCGTCAGATTGATGCGGCCGGTGAAATTGTCGCCGGTCGCATTGGGTTTCAGCACGTAGACGAGGAAGCCGGCGGCGACGATCAGCGGCATCAGCGCCAGATTGAAATTCTTCGGGATCTTCGGAAAGACGAAGTAGCCGACGATGCAGGCAAAGCAGAAGATCAGCATCGTGCGCGTGTCGTTCGTCACCAGGATCAGCACGGCCGTGCCGATCATCAGCAACCGGTCCCAGCGGCCAAGCTTCTCCCACATCGAAATCAGGTAGACCGCGATCACGCCGCAGAAATTGGCCAGCGACACCTGTTCGAGGAAGATCGAGGAGGAACGATGGTCGATGATCCCGAAGGAGAAGCGCTCGGGAAAGCCGAGCGCGTTCTGAAAGAGGCCCGTCGTGTTGTAGCTCAGCGGCAGCAGCCCGCGTGTATTGGCGAAATAGTCGGACGGGTGGACGATGCTGACGTAGAACGGCACGCTGACGATCTCGAAGATCAGGAAGATCATGACGGCAAAACTTGCCCAGCGAAAGGCGAGCTTCATCGTTTTCTCGTTGCTCCAGCCGCCGAGCCCGGTAAAGCAGAAGATAATCAGCACGTTGCGGAAGTGATCGATGAACAGCATGCGGTTGAGCACGCTGACATAGATGGTCACGATGAGCGTGAACAGCAGGAACAGGAAGGCCGGAAGGTCGGTCTCGTAGATCCCCTTGTGCAGGATGTAGATGATGGCGCTCGCCATGATCAGGCCTTCGCTGGCGGCGACATGCGTTATCGACAGCGGCACGATGTTGTGGTTGATGAAGGCGAGAATGCCGTTGTAGAGCACGGAGAGCAGGCCGAGCCAGAGCACCGTATGATCGGTGCGCAATGCCTCACGGGTGGCATCGAGCCGGTTGCCGGCTACGGTGCCGGCTACAGTGAATGTCGCTGTCCTGTGATCGACGACTGCCATGCTCATTTCCCCGCAGGCTTGACGGCCGAGCAAGTGCCGGCATCGGCTTTTGCCGCCTCGGCAAGAAGCCGCATCTGCGGCCGCTCGATGCCCTTGCGCGGCTGGACGTTGAACGGCTCGTCCGCCGGCCACCATTCGCCCGCCGCCCAGTAGGACCAGCCGAGCCAGACATCGCTATTCCCGGACATGGTGGCGTAGATCTCGGTCAGCCCGCTCATGCAATCCTTGTCGGCGGAGGCGCCGAATTCGCCGAGAAAGCCGCGTTTGTGGTTCTGCTTCAGCCAGGCAGTGACGCCGTTGATCGCCGCGACTGCGGCGCCTGCACCTTCGCAGGTCGGATGGGTTCCGGAGGAATCGGCGTCGAGATACTGGTGGACCTCATAGGCGTAGAAGTCGAGCGGATCGCGCACGCCGAGCATCACCGTGCCGTTGGCGCCGCCGATCACATCCTTTTCCCAGCTGCCCGCGCCGCTCCATGCCGTGCCCGGCACCAGGATGAGGTTGCGCGCGCCGACGGCGCGGATGCTGCGGATCGCCGCATTGGCGGCATCCAGCCAGTCCGTTGCCTTGATGTCGTGCGGTTCGTTCATCAGGCCGAAGAGAACGCCGTCCTGATTGGCAAATTCGACGGCAAGCCTTGCCCAGAAATCCCCGAAGGCGGCATCCGTCGCCGGCGCCGTGCCGACCTGGGTCTTGTCGTAATAGCCGAAATTATGCGGGTCGAGCAGAACCGTCATGTCGTGCTTGCGGATCAGACCGATCGTATCTTTGATCCGCTTGAGCTCATCCTCGTCGAGCCGTCCGCCGAGCGCCGGCTGCAGCCGCTCCCAGCGGAAGGGCAGCCGGATGATGGTCATGCCCTTCTTGGCGAAATAGCCGATCGTGTCTTCGCCGGGATAGGTATAGTTGGTGCCGTAGATGCCGCCGCGTTCGCCATATTCGCCGCCGGACAAATTGACGCCGCGATAACAGGGAGCCTCAGTCGCAAAGGCCGGCAACGGGATCAGAGCGGCCGCAAGCAGCAGCGCTGTCAGATGTCGTCTCGTCCTCATGGCATCCTCGCAATCGCGGCAAATCGCAACATCGGCGTCGCTGAAGTTATTTTAACGGTCCGTTAGCTAAGAATTTCTAAAGTATCTGCACCTCGGCTTCAGTCTTTCACGCTGGGCGGGACACGAGTGCGCGTATGAACCAGTATGACAGGAACAGGGTAAGCCGGCTCCCTGGCTGGCGCAGTTTTGAGCCGTCTCAGACTGCGCCGGAAGGCGTGCGCATGCGCAGTCCTGTCGTCCGTCCGGATGATTTCGTCCAGCCATCGCCCGAACCCGCCCCGCCACCCGTCGTGCCGCCGGCAAGCATTGCCGAAAGCCGCCAAAATGAGCGTCCGGCGCCTCCTCCAAAACAGCCTGTCGTCGACGCGCCGTTGAATGCAGCGTCGGCACCTGCCGCCCCGCTTCTCGACCTCCGCTCCAGTATCGCCGCGATCTGGAGCCGGCGGTTGGTCGTGCTGGGGCTGGGCCTTCTCGGAGCTGTGGCCGGCGGGGCGGTGGCGCCGCTGATCGCCCAGAAATTCACCGCTGTCAGCAGCCTCTATTTCGACCCACGCCAGATCGGCCTTGCCGACGCCAGCGCGCAATCCTCGGGCCCCTCGCCGGAAATGATCTCGGCGCTGATCGACAGCCAGGTGCAGATCCTGACTTCGGGCAATGTGCTGCGCCGCGTCGCCGAAGCCATGAAGCTCGGCCAGGATCCCGAATTCACCGGCGGCCGGACGGATGGCGCCGCCGTAATCGGCACTCTGCAGAAGGCGCTGGTCATCACCCGCGAGGCCAGCACCTATGTCGTCTCGCTTGCTGCCACGACCAACGATCCCGAAAAATCCGCAAGGCTTGCCAACCAGGTCGTCACCTCCTTCACCGAGGAGGAGAACAGCGCTTCGAACGGCATCTACGAAAACACCTCGTCGACACTTGATGGACGGCTCAACGACCTGCGCCAGAAGGTGCTGGAAGCCGAGCAGGCTGTCGAAACCTTCCGCGCCGACAATGACATGGCCGCGACCGAGGGAAACCTGATCTCCGACCAGCGGCTCGTCTCGCTGAACACGATGCTGGTGACGGCACAGGAAAAGACCATCCAGGCGAAGGCGCGCGCCGATGCCGTCGCCAATCTCCGCGTCGAGGACATTGTCGCCGGCAACCAGGCGGAGGGCGGCGTCACCTCGCCGCTCGTCAGCCTGCGTCAGCAATATGCCACCCAGGCCGCCGCCGTCGGCAGCCTCGAAAGCCAGATGGGCACGCGTCATCCGCGCCTGCAGGCGGCCCGCTCCTCGCTGCAAAGCATTGGCGGCGAAATCAAGGGCGAATTGCAGCGTCTCGCCACCTCGGCAAGGGGCGAATACGAGCAGGCAAAGGCGGCCGAGGACAGCATCGCCAAGGAGCTTGCCGTGCAGAAGGCGCTACAGGCGAGTTCGTCGGACAAGCAGGTGGAACTGAACGAATTGCAGCGCAAGGCGACCGCGGCGCGCGATATTTACGAGACGGTGCTGAAACGCTCCAGCCAGACGAGTGAAGAGCAGAATTTCAACCAGAGTAACATTCGCGTCATCTCGCCGGCCGAGCCGCCGGTCAAGGCCGATGGTCCGGGAAAGAAAATCCTGCTGGTCGCCGGCATTATCGGCGGTTTTCTTGCCGGTTTCGTCGTCGGCGCGGGTTTTGCGATCCTTGCCGGTCTCTTCGGCCATCCCGTCATCAGAAGTTATTTCAGGAAGTCGCCCGCTGCGGCCGCTTGATGACGGTCGTCGGTTTTCCTACATCGGAAGAACGGCCTATTGCCGGCAGGAGAGTTCCCATGCGGCTGTTGATGATGCTTCTGATATCGCTCGTTGCCGTGCCGAGCCTCGCCCCGGCGTCCGCCTTTGCCGTCGACTGGACGAAATCCGTCGATTCGGGCGTTCAACCCCTCTATCCCTACAAGGGTCTTCCCGGCGTCAAGGCGCAGCCGGACAAGAAAGAGGAGGAATCCTACAATTGCCGCACCGAAACCGTGCAGATCCGCCGTCGTTATGACGAAATCTTCCGTTCCGGCGGCATGCCGACGCTGATGTATGTCTGCGAACGCGACGGCTTCGTTACCACGGGTGGCAAAGTTCCGCTCCGCGGCCACTATCAGCCGGTGCGGTGAGGGGCTTCAGGCGGTCAGCAAAGCCGCTGGATGCGCCTGCCGGAAACGTCCGATCGGAAGCTCCATCCTCAGATAGTCGAAGCCGGCATTTGCTTCCGATCGATCGACGACCGAATATTTGACCATGCCCTCTTCCTCCGTGCGCCGCAGCTGCAGGCTTTCGGCCGCCGCAAAGCCCAGCCGCTTGTAAAGGCCGATCGCTTTTTCATTGTGGGAGAAGACATGCAGCTCGGCGGTTTCGACTCCGAGCCCGGAAAACATCCACTCCAGCAGTGCCCTGCCGCAATGGAACATCAGGTTTCGGATATCGCTCGCCCGGCCGCGGATGACGTTGTCGAATTCGGCCGAGCCGGGCCGGATGTTGCAGATGCCGAAATTGCCGAACCGGTTTCCGCCGGGATCGCAAATGACGAATAGGATTCGGTCGGCGGCGGGCAGGGAGATGGTTTCGAGCCACTGCCGCGTGCGTTCCTGGGTGGCGTTAAACTGGCTGAGGAAAAACGGCATCGACTGGTTGCGCCACGTCGTCAGGTCGTCGATCAGGCCGGGCTCGTCGAGCATCGACCTGTCGATGCATTGCAGGTCGCCCACGTGCCTGCGGCTATCGTCCCTGATCGCAAGTCGGAGCCGTCTGGCCGGATCCGCATTGTCTTTGAGGCTGACGATATCGACCTGCGCCATGAACGACTATCCCTGAGTGTCTGCTCACGCCTTGCGGCAGATGCAGTAGCCGCCCGGCGAGGAAGACAGCACCAACTTGCCGTTCAGAACCGGATCGACTTCGAAGCGGTCGGTTTCCGCCAGATAATCGGTGACGGCCTTCAGCGGCTCGTTGCCGCGCAGCCAGACCTTGGAGCGTTTTGTGAAGGCCTGTTCCTCCGTCAGGTGGCCGATGAGCGTGTCGGCGACGACGAGGTAGCAGCCTTCCGTCACCAGCGGACCGTAGGCGCGGCATTCCGCCAGGACATGCTCGTAGGAATGGTCGCTGTCGAGTACCACCATCACGCGGGCGCCCGGCGGGATCTCGGCCTTCACGGCGGCAAGCACGTCGTCGTCGACTGAACCGCCCTGGATCATCTTGATCCGGTTCGACATCGGATGGGATTCGATCGACTCGCGATTATGGGCGCGGATGTCGATGTCGACGCCGACAACCTTGGCCTTGTCGTTGCCCATGGCGGCGAGGATCGACGCCATGAAGATCAGCGAGCCGCCGCGCGCAATGCCGGTTTCGATGATGACATCAGGCTTGGTCGCCCAGATGACTTCCTGGGTCGCCAGGATATCGACCGGAAGCTGGATGATCGGCACGCCCATCCATGACCAGAGATAGAAATAGTCGAACTTGTCGAGCCCGATCAGTGTGTTCAGCGATTGTTGAAAACTTGCCTCATCCTTGCCGAGCGCAAGCGACATTTCCCGCTTGTGGGCTTCGAATTCGAGACGATCGTCCTTCGTGGTCATGACTGTTCTTTGTCCTTCGCTGTAGGGCTGTCTTAAACCGACTGCCGCAATGCCGTGCTGTTGTGGTAGATCCGCCCGGCCGCCATATCGAGCAGCGTTGCCGCTACCCGGTCGATATCGGCTTCGCTCATGTCGTGATAGCTCGGCAGGTTGATCGCGCGGCCCGGAATGCTCCAGGCGTTCACGTTCTGGGGCCGATCTTCGAACATGGAGAGGCTGGAGAGGGGATAAAAGAAGACGCGCGCATCGATATTGGCGGTCTCGAAGGTCTGTTGCATCATCTCGCGGGTAATGCCCGTCGACGGATGGAAGACGGCGGTCGGCATCCAAGCGCCGTTGATCGTGCCGGTGTATTCCCGGTTCATCGTGATGCCGGGCAGGGGCGAAAGCCGGATCATGTAGGAGGCCAGAATTTCGCGCTTGCGGTTGACGAGTTCCTCGATGCGCTCGAGTTGGGCGCATCCGATGGCCGCCTGGATGTTGGACATCTTGTATTTGAAGCCGATCGCATCCGGCCAGAACTGCTTCGTCTGTCCGCGAGCCCGGCCGTGATTGCTGAGCGTCAGCACCTTTTCGTAGAGTGCCGCGTCATTGGTGACGAACATGCCGCCTTCGCCTGTCGTTAGCGTCTTGGTGCCGTGGAAGGAGAAGGTGCCGAAGGCGCCCATCGAGCCGGCGCGGCGGCCGTGCCAGACGGAGCCGACCGCTTCAGCCGCATCTTCGATCACCGGAATGCCCGTCCTCTTGCCGATTTCCAGCAGCGCATCCATGTCGCAGAGGTTGCCGTAGAGATGCGTGGCGATAATGGCCTTGGTCTTCGGCGTGATATGGCGCTCAACCTCCTCGGGATCAATGCACCAGGTATCGGCAAGCACGTCGACAAAAACGGGTCTTGCGCCGAGGTGGACGATCGGCGAGACGGTGGCAACCCAGTTCGTATCGGCGAGGATCACTTCATCGCCTTCGCCGACGCCGAGCGCTGCCAAGCCCATGTGCATGGCGCCGGTGCAGCTCGAGGTCGCGATCGCAAAGCCGCTGCCGAGATAGGTTTTGAAGTCGCGTTCGAAGCGGTTGAGATAGTCGTAGCAGCGCGCGCCCCAGCCGGTGGCGGCGGCATCGGCCGCATAATCCGTTTCGAGCTGGGTGATCGAAGGCTTGGTGTAGAAGATCCTGTGTGTCATGCCGCTAATTTCTGTTGAATTGAAATCAAGACGCAGGCGCCCGCCACGACGCTAGTTTTTGAAGCTGGCGCGAGGCTCACATGATGATGTGTCGGGAGAGATCGTGCTCGTGGAACACGAGGTTGGGCAGGTAGCCGAGTGCTACGAAATACTCCCGGTCGCTATTGACGCTGACGAAGACGGCGGTGCTTTCCAACGGACTGTCGCTGAGTTTCACCGTCACCTTCACCTTTCCGTTGAGGCCGAGTTCGCGCAGCAGGCCTTCGAGAGCGGTGATTTCCGAGAAACCGCCGAGAAGCAGCGTATCGATGCCGATTGCCGAATTCACTTCGCTCACCAGCGTCTGGATGGCGACCATCAGGGGCAACCTTTCACGGAAACTGCGAATTTCCGGGTGGTTGAGCATCCCGCCCCACATGATGCGGGTATAGAGCTCATAGGCCTTGATGAAGTTCTTGCGCTCCGCCCAGAAGCGGAAGGCGACCGCCATGCGATTGAGCGTGAAGACCTTGCACATCTCGTCATACTTGAGACGCGTCTCGGGCGTGAGAGTCATCGCTCCGCGCTTGACGCCCATATAGAGGAAATATTCAAGCCCGCCGCGATAGCGGTCCCAGCTCGTCATGACGTCGTTGGTGCCTTCTTGCGGACGGTCGCGGGCGATCGCCGAATTGACGATGGAGCGGTAGAACGGCCGCTGCAGGAAGGAGACCGCGCCCTGATCGAGGAAATGCGCAAGGAACGGGAACGGGTAGAAGCAGAATTCTCTTGGAATCCAGGCCGACCGCAGGGCTGACGAGCGATAGATCGCGATTTCCGGAAAGATGTGGCCGTCGCAGATATACTGGAAGACGTCGCCGAAGCTTCCATGCGGAAACTTCCGATCCTCCTCGACATTGTAGAACTTCGTGATGTCGGTTTTGGCGACTTCGTCGTAGAGGAACCACGGCGCATGGGCGCAGGTCACCTCCTGATTGTTGTCGAGATATCTGATGGTGTCGGCCACCGCATCGGCAATCAGCATGTCATCGTCGGCGAGATAGATGAGGTATTCGCCCTTGCCGAGGCGCAGAGCGCTCGTGACGTTTGCCGCGGCGCCGGCATTGGTTTCACGCTTGTAGTAGCGGATCGGCTGGCCGCGGGCGATGAATTCCTCGACCACCTGCTGCGTGCCGTCCGTGGAGGCATTGTCGCAGATGACGATTTCGAAGGGAAAGGCGAACTTGTAGTCGTTCTCGCAGTAGGTCAGCGCGTTTCTGAGATTTGCTTCGCGGTTATAGGTCGGGACGCAGATGCTGAGTTTGATACCGCTCAAAGGCTTGTCTCCTAGCCGTAGCTGTCAAGCGCGGCGTCACGCTCGCTGATGATGCTCGGCGTGAACGGCCAGGCGATGGAAAAGGCGGGATCGTCCCAGCGGACGCCACGGGCAAGGTCCGGCACGTAGGTTTCCGACATTTGGTAAAAGAGTTCGCAATCATCCTCGAGCGTCAGGAAGCCGTGTGCGCATCCGGCAGGTATGTAGAAGGCGTTGTGCCTGATGGCATCGAGCTCGACGGAGGCCCATTTGAGATAGCTTGGCGAATCCGGTCTCAGATCGAGCGCCACGTCGAAGACCCTGCCGCGCGTGGCGCGCACCAGCTTGATCTCCGGCCGCGGTTGGGCCTGGTAGTGCATGCCGCGCAGCGTCCCACGCTTGTGGTTCTGCGAGACATTACACTGCGGGTAGACGGGCACGAGACCTTGCGCCGCAAAGGTCTGCGCGTCGAAGGTTCGTGCGAACATTCCCCGGTCGTCGGAGCGCGCGTCGACTTCCACGACAAAGGCGCCCGAAACCGCAGTGGGAAGGAATTTCATCCGAGCACCGTCAGTTCCGGCACGGCAACGGCGAAGCGTCCGCCCCAGGCGCCGACCCTGCTGTTGGCCGCAACGACCTCATTCTTGATGTTCCAGGGCAGGATGAGGACATAATCCGGCTGCGTCTCGTCCATCTTCTCCGGCGCGTAGATCGGCAGTCTGCTCCCCGGCAGGAAATGCCCCTGTTTGTGCGGATTGCGGTCGACGACGTATTCGATGAGATCGGTGCCGACGCCACAGAAATTCAGCAGCGTGTTGCCCTTGGCGGCAGCGCCATAGGCGGCGACCTTCTTGCCGCTGCGTTTGGCTTGCGCGAGGAAGGCGAGCAGCCCATCCTTGATCGGCGCCACGCGGCTCTGGAAGGCCTCGTAGGTCTCGACCTTGTCGAAGCCGGCGGCTGCCTCATCGGCGCGGACCTTGGCAAGGCCGCGGCCGGTTGCGTGAGCCGAGGATGTTGCACGGCAGGCAAGCACGCGGAGACTCCCGCCATGGGTCGGCAATTCTTCCACGTCAAAGATCTTGAGGCCGTGCGCCGCGAACACCTTTTCGACAGCCAGCAGCGACAGATAGTAAAAATGCTCGTGGTAGACAGTGTCGAACTGGATATTTTCCATCAGCCGCAGCAAATGCGGGAATTCGACGCTGACGACGCCGTCAGGCTTCAGCTCGGCCGAAAGCCCGCCGACGAAGTCATTAATGTCAGGCACGTGCGCTAGCACGTTGTTGCCGATGACAATGTCGGCGGCAAGGCCGCGGGAGACGAGATCGGCAGCGGTTTCCTTGCCAAAGAAGCGCGCTTCCGTGGGAACGCCGATCTGCCGTGCCACTTCCGCAACGTTCTCGGCCGGCTCGATGCCGAGCACCGGCACTCCGGCTTCGACGAAATGCTTGAGGAGGTAGCCGTCATTGCTCGCCACCTCGATCACCTGCGATGCCTCGCTGAGACCGAAGCGCTTCCGCGCCATGAGGGTAAACTGGCGGGCATGCTCTACCCAACCGTCGCTGTAGGAGGAGAAATAGGCATAGTGGCTGAAGATGTCTTCCGGCGGAACGAAGGCATCGGCCTGCACCAGCCAGCATTCAGAGCAGACGAAGGCGCGCAGCGGATAGGATGGCTCCGGTTTGTTGAGCTGCTCCTCTGTCAAATAGGCGTTGGCGAGCGGCGTCGAGCCCAGGTCGACGAAACGATGCTTCAGCGGGGCATCGCAAAACCGGCAATTGTGCGCTGTCATGATACTGCTTCCTCATATGCCGCGATCTGGCCGAGCGAGAAGGCGCGCATGTCTTCGCCCTCGCGATTGGCCTTGTACCAGGCGGCAGTCCAGTCGATGGTCTGTTGCAGGCTGAGGCGCGGGCGCCAGCCGATGGTGTCGAGCGCAAGCGCCGAGCTCAGCGTCAGCGCCGGCGCTTCCGGCAGATGTTCGCCGGGCGCCAGCCGCCAAACGTCTTCGACGCAGTGCGCGCGTCCGAGCGCTTCGGCGAGTTCGGAAACAGTGGCGAAGCTTTCGGGATGCGGACCGAAATTCAGTGCATCCGGCAGATCCCTGCCGCGCTGCTGCGTCAGCACCTCAGCGAAGCTCAGATAACCGCCAAGCGGCTCCAGCACGTGCTGCCAGGGGCGGATCGCCGCGGGATAGCGCAGCATGATCGGTTCGCCGCCTTCGAAAGCGCGGATGAAATCCGGGATCAGCCGGTCCTTCGACCAGTCGCCGCCGCCGATGACATTGCCGGCGCGGACCGTGGCGAGCCTGAGATCGCGCCCTTTGAAGAAACTGTCGCGGTAGCTCTGGCAGACGAGTTCGGTGCAGGCCTTGGAGTTGCTGTACGGATCCTTGCCGCCGAGCGTATCGGTCTCGACGAAGGGGATGCCGCTGCCGTTATTGGCGTAAACCTTGTCGGAGGTGATGACCAGCACGGTCTTGACGGAGGGCGTCTGCCTGACCGCGTCGAGAACATTTGCCGTTCCCATGACGTTGGTCGAAAAGGTCTCGGCCGGGTTCTCATAAGAACGCCGCACCAGAGCCTGCGCCGCCATATGGATGACGATCTCCGGTTGGAAACTTCTCGAGAGAGCGAAAAGCGCCTCGGCATTGCGGATATCGACGATGTGATGGCCGCGATCGTCCCAGGGAGCAAGCTTGCGATAGAGCGATGGTTCGGTCTCGGGCGCCAGCGACACAGCGGTAACCTCAGCGCCGAGCCGCTCCAGCCACAGGGAAAGCCACGATCCCTTGAAGCCGGTATGTCCGGTCAGGAAAACCCGCCGCCCGTTCCAGAAGTCCGTCAGGCCCATAGTTTCCACGGCGCCTTCCCGGAATTCCAGAGCTCTTCTAGGTGGTTGCGCTCGCGAAGCGTATCCATCGGCTGCCAGAAACCGTCATGCTTGAAGGCGGCGAGCTGGTTGTTGGCGGCGAGCCACTCCAGCGGCCCGGCTTCCCAGATCGTGTCGTCGCTGGGAATGAGATCGACCACCGACGGGTCGAGCACGAAGAAGCCGCCATTGATGCGCTGGCCGTCGCCCCTCGGCTTCTCGATGAAGGAGGTGATGTACTGTCCCTCGATATTCGTGGCGCCGTAACGTCCGGGCGGGGTGACCGCGCACATCGTCGCCTTGAGGCCATGGCTGCGATGGAAGGCGACTTCGGCGGCGATATCGATGTCGCCGACGCCGTCGCCATAGGTCACGCAGAAAGGTTCGCCGGGTGTCAGATGATCGCGAATGCGCGCAATACGCCCGCCGGTCATCGAATACATGCCGGTATCGACCACAGTCACGCGCCAGTTCGGTCGTTTGCCGCCGTGATAGTTGATGCTGTTGGAGGCGAGGTCGACGGTGATATCGTTGTGGTGCAGAACAAGGTTTACGAAATACTCCTTGATCATATAACCCTTGTAGCCGGCGCAGATGATGAAATCATTGAGCCCGTGATGGGCGTAGATGCTCATGATGTGCCAGAGGATCGGCATGCCGCCGACTTCGACCAGTGGCTTGGGGCGGATACTGGTTTCCTCGGCAAGGCGCGAGCCAAGGCCACCGGCAAGAATTACGACTTTCATCCCAAGCGAACTCCAGAGTGTCTCGTCAAGCTCCGGCAGACCACCCTCAGAGCCGTCCGGGCTCTCGACAGGCGGAACGGCCGTATGTTCATCCTTGCCCCGGTATCCGATTTCGTTCTTGTGCGAGGCTTGCGGTGGTGTGGGAACCGACAGCCGCGCGTTTCGCAGGCCATGCGTTGAGCAATGGAACAACTTGCCGTTCGGGACATCCCGTTTGGCCGAAGGCACGTCCTTCCCCCAGTTTTACGAGGAGCGCCAAGCGGGCGCAATTGATCCGACCAGACGCGGCCGATCCTGATAGGAAAGCGTCAGATAGCCGGCCGATTGCCCCCGGGCAAAGGCCCGGCGCGTCGGCCCGAAGAAAAAAATCCCACTTCGGAATCCCGAAATTCCCCCGCTTCGGGATTCCGAAATTCGACGCCTTTCGCGGGCTGTCGTCATGGAGGAATATTCAATGATTTCAATCCCGCAACCAATTTCGGGATTCCGAAGTGCTATATAGATTTGCTATATAGATTATGGTGGGAGTTCCCTGCCGCCACACCTTGGCCGGATGGTTGCGGTTAAGCCTCCAGACTAAGCTGGAGTGGAGTGTCGTCTGCCTCGGCGACCTTAGGCTTACGTTTTGTTGCCGCCCGGCGTGGTGGTTTGGTGGTCTTCTGCAGAGTGTCGGAGCCGAGCTCGTCTGACTCGCCGCTGGGCAGCAGCGGGTAAGCAGCAAGCACCGCGCCGGCAGAAGCTACCTCAATGACCGGCTTGGGGGGAGGCATTTCAACGGCCGGTTCGGCAGCTGACACCTCGCGCGCCTTTGGTGGCTGGGGGTTGCCGGCTGCGGACGTGGCGTATCGGATCATCGCAAGACTCCATTATGTTCGCTATATGTTCACATTTTGGAGTGAGGGAGTCAATGGAGGCCAGCTATCAAGAGCGGGGACGATCCTGGATCCACAATTCAGCCAGCGCGGCTATTCCGCCCAGATGCCACCCTGAGGAGACAACTGTTTCGTGAGGAGATCACGTTTGGGGTTGAGCGGCCGAGCATCTATGGCAGCCTTCGACAAGGCGCGCTGTGACGCCGTTGGCCAACTGGAATTGATGTCGCTCGGCCGATCTAGGCCCATGCTGCTCGATGGCGGCATTGGATAAAGAAATCTTACGCGCTTATCGTCCTCGGTCGCGAAAGAGCCTTGCCTGCCTTTTGCCCCTGCAGCTCGATGAAGTTGTAGCCGAGCCATGCCAAAGCATAGACGATCGGAATCGTAATAAACAGCGTCACCGCCCAGCGGGAAGGGTCGGTCATCGGATAATTCTGGATCAATGTGGCTATGACTGGCAGCATGACCAGAAGGTGAATCAGATAGGCGCCAAACGAAAGCTCCCCCAAGTGATGGCAGAATCTGTTGCCCAAGAACGCGCCGACTGGGCGCGCAACGTCCGCCACCACTCTGGGCAGCCTATCAACATGCACCAGTCCAAAGAACAAGGCGACGAGACAAACACGAACGGCTTGATGGAGCACGGTCATAGCGCCACCAATCGGAATCAGGACCAACAGCGTCGCAATGACAAATGCCAGATAGGCCCGCCCGTTCGGTTTCATCCATAAAGCGCCTGCCAGCAGCATTCCTGCAGCGAAAACGTGCATTTTCATCGGCAAGAATGTTGGCATTGGAAACCGCACACCAAGTCGATGAACGGCGAGTGCTGTTAAGACACTCAAGATTACGATGATGACGATGCCTTTCAGCCACCCAATCCGACCAATGATGATCATCAAGAACGGGAGAGCAACATAAAATTGCATCTCCAACCCGATGCTCCAGTCCGGCAAGGCAGTGCGATACGCGTACTGGGGGATCAGGCCGAATATAAATGTCAGGTGCGTTAGGTAGTTGGCGATGCTGCCGTCCACATAGCGCGTTGCTGCTTGCGGTGGTTTGCCGTTGAAGGCGTCAATAATCATCCGAGCATCGTAGAGGTAGGGACCCAGGGCGAGGGCGACCACCAGCAGAACGTAGTATAAGGGAGCGATGCGGCAGAATCGCCTTGTCCAAAAAAATCGCCAGGTATCGGTCGATTCCCATGGCTCTCTATCTCTGCGCAGTTGATAGTGAAACACCATCAGGAAGCCAGATAGCATTATAAAAAGGTCTACGCCGAGATCTGGATCGCCAATAACTGGTACCTCGAAACCGGTCAAAAGGTGTGCATGTCCGATCAAGACCCAAAGGGCCGCAATGCCGCGCATTCCATCCAAGCAGCCAATTCGGCCACCGCCTGCGACGTTACCCATGGCATTCTCCCGTTAAACATGTAGTCTTTGTGCATACCAACGGCTGGATATGCAAGCGCAGGCGACGGCCTTCAAAATTTTTTAGTCGATCCGATTTTGCCGTTGAGGCAACGTAATATTGATCGACGTTGGAGAGACCACATGCTGAGGGCAAAAGTGGCCCCAGACCACGCTTTATACGCGCAAGGCTACTCATATAAATTGGTGGCAGGGCGCATTCACAAAATTGATGCCGGAACGAAAATTATCCATGCGCACGGCAAAATTGGACCATTTCCGCCTGCCTTCGAGAGCTTCAAGGGGATACTGCGCTGGCTCAAAGGTGTCCTGCGTCCGTAGCAGCGGCGGCGCGGCTTGGCAGTGCGAAGTGAAATCCGGATGCTCTCGAACTGCGTGCGACCTTGAGTCCATGGTGTCGTTGGCGAACGGAATGACCAAGGTGCGACCCACCAAACGCTCTGATGTCCGTTGTCAATGCTTTAGGCGCGAGGAACCGACCGCCCAAACGAACGGCTGTTCATGATGATGATCGCGTATGGGTGGAGGCGGAACTCAAGGACGTCGGTGATCAAGCTCTGATGCGCGGATTGGCTACCGCATTCCCGATAGTGCGTCCGGGGCTGCTCCGATCTTACTGCGGGCGTCGGTCAAATGCCGGCCACAAAGCGTCTGACGGGTGTTCCCCTGCCGTTGTTCCGCCCCCGCCCATGCGCGAGGTGCAAGTTCGATGTGGCGATCTATGATCTGATCGCCTGCGCCTCCCTTGCAACAGCCCACATGAAGCCGGTCAGCTCACGGGCAATGGCGGTACAAACCACCGTCGTTCGCTTTCCGCGTCCGGTCAACATTCGATAACGAGCCGTCAACCGGTTCTGAGCCTTCCATGCTATCTCCCGCACTTTCGGCGGCGCTTGCTCCAGACGGTACAGCTTCCTCGCGCCGACCTTTGGCGGATGGCGATAAGTCCAGGCGCTCTCGACCAACATGTGCCGAACCCGGCCGTTGCCAGCCTTGGTAATCGCACCTCGTCGAACCGTTTCACCCGTTGATCGCTCGCCAGGTACCAGGCCGAGATAGCCCATCAGTTGGCGCGGGCTTTCAAATCGGCTCACGTCGCCGACCTCCGTGGCAAAGGTGACGGCCACGATCAGATCGACCCCTCTTAGCGTCTGTAGAGATCGGACGACCGGCGCAAGAGACCAGTTCGGTACGAATTCCTCGATGACCTTCTCCAGTCGTTCGACGCGCTCCTTCGAGACGCGCACCGCCTCGACCATTTCCTGCAAAGCGATCTGATGCGCGGGGTGATCGAATTGTTGCTCCTGCAGCCAGCACAGATATCGCATCGTCCAGCCCTTCTTGCGTGGATAGATGCGACCATGCTTGAGCATGAAGGCGCTGATCTGTTGTCGGTGAACCCGCAACGTCTCGACTGCTGCAGCCCGGGCGCGAACGAGGTCTCGCATCGCCTCATGACCCTCATCGGGAACCCACACCGCTGTGAGCTCGCCGGCCCTCAATAGCCGGGCGAGCGCGAGTGCATCTCGACGGTTTGTCTTCACCCTGTCGCCTGGCTTCCTTGGAATCAATGACGGAGCGACAACCATGCATTCATGGCCAAGGGATTGGATCAGCCGATGCAGGCCGTAACCGGTTGGGCCAGCTTCGTAGCAGAAATGTACACGATCAAACTTCGCGGCTATTCGCTGGATAATGCGGCGCATGCTGGCATAGGATGCATCAACCTCGCCGAAATAGCGGACCTCTCCTTCCCGGCCAGATTCGGCAACAGCAATTGCATTCTTCAGCTTGGCGACATCGATTCCGACAAAAGCTTCTCTATAATCTGCCACGGCTCGTCCTCCTGTGATGAGGATCGGCTCGGCCTGTCCGAGCAACCCTCGGAAAACCAGTGTAGGGCGAGCCACCTCAGGCGCGAAGACGGACATACGGCCTTACGCAGATCGGCGGGAATACGCTTTACGAAGTGAGGAATTGGAGAGCCCTTAGGCGAACAAGCCTTTGAGCGCATCGTGACTGGCCTTTGTTGCAAGGCACCTGCGCAACTTTAGTTGGAAAGGCTTAACTCCTTGATCTTGGTAGCGATCAAGAATGGAATGGTGCCCAGAAGAGGACTCGAACCTCCACACCCTTTCGGGTACCAGCACCTGAAGCTGGCGCGTCTACCAATTCCGCCATCTGGGCGACGGAGAGCGATGTAAGGGGGTGGCCCCTGACTGTCAACTGGGTTTTTGAAGTTTTTCTGACAGTTGGCGAAAAAGCAGCCGATCACATGCAAGGGAGCGCCGAAGGGTCGGCATAGCGCTCCGGTTGGCACGCCCTATATAGAGAAAATATCGAAAGGAATGCATCATGCTTGCTCCCCGCACGCTTCTGCTCGCTGGCCTTCTCGCCATTCTCACGCCCGCCATCGCCGGGGCCGATTCGCTGAAGCTGGGCAAGCCGGGGGTCGGGCCGCTCAATACGGGATCGACGCTCTGCGATTTTCGCGGCTGCTTCGGGTTCGGGCCGCAGCAATGGCATCGTCCCGCCTATGTCCAGCCGAACTACCGTCCGCGCGGCGCGGGGCCAACCTATTACCGGCCGGGCGCTGCCGGGCCGCCGCAGCTGACCTATGATCCGCCGCCGGTGCAAAGGGTGCAGCCGAAGGCGCGCGACATGAACAGCCATGCCGCCTGGTGCAGCAACGAGTACCGCTCCTACAATCCGAGGACGGATCGTTTCCTCACCTATGAGGGCATCTACAAGACCTGCCGCTCGCCCTATCGCTGATCGTCGTGATCAGCTTTCGAGCGAGGCGCGGTCGACGTGGCCGAGATCGCGGCCGGGCTCGACGATGTCGCGGACCCGCTGTTTCAGCTCCCTCGGTCCGGGAAAACCGCCGTCGCGCTTGCGCTCCCAGATCAGATCGCCATTGACGCGGATCTCGAAATTGCCGCCGGTGGCGGGGATCAGCGCCACTTCGCCGAGGCTGTCGGAAAAAGTATGCAGCAGCTCCTGCGCCATCCAGCTGGCGCGCAGCAGCCAGTTGCACTGGGTACAGTAGAGGATCGTGACGCGGGCTTTTTCGGTCATGGCGATGTCCTTTCGTTTGTCGAGATTTAAGCCCTGTGGCGCGTGCGCGCAATCGCCCTCGCAGAGCATGATGCCGAAAAGTGTGAGCGGTTTTCGGGCGACATCATGCTCTAACTATTTAATTAAGAACAGGATTCAGATTTTGGGCCGAACCGGCCTAAAGCCTCAATCCTGTTCTGGCGTCTTGCGCACGGTCTTCCGGCATGGTCTTTTCCGATGGTCGGCCATACCAGGAAGAACCCATGCGCGTCGCAGTCATCGAAAACATGCGGAATACCGGCCTCGGCGCGCTTGCCGCCGCGCTCGACGAGGCCGGCGCGGAGATCGAGTGGTTCCGGGTGTGGCAGGACGGCATCCTGCCGAAAGATATATCCGGCCATGACGCGCTGGTCGTTCTCGGCGGCGAGCAGAGCGCGCTGGATGACGAAACCCACCCCTACTTGCCGGAGCTCGTCCGGCTCACGCGCCGCTTCGGCGATGCCGGCAAGGCCGTGCTCGGCATCTGCCTCGGCAGCCAGATCCTCGCCCGCGCCTATGGCGCCGACAATCACTTAGGGATCGCTCGGGAATTCGGCTGGCACGGGATCGGCGTCACCGCCGAGGGCCGGGCCGATCCGCTGCTGTCGGCGCTTGGCGGCGAGTTCACCATCTTCGAATGGCATGCCGATACGTTTTCGCTGCCCGAAGGCGCGGTGCGCCTCGCCTCGAGCCTTGTCGCCGAAAACCAGGCCTTCCGCATCGGCCGCGCCGTCTATGGCACCCAGTTCCATTTCGAGGCCAATTCAGCGGTCGTCGCGCAATGGAAAGCCGAATTCCCCGATACGATTGCGCGCATCGCGCCGGGCTGGCTGGAGAACCATGCCGAGCTGGCGGCAAGGCATGCCGGAGCCGCCGATGCTGCAGGCCTTGCCATCGCGCGTGCCTGGGTCAGCCTGATCGAGAGGCAAGAGGTCGAAATGCTGTCGCAGGCCTCGGCGTGAGAGGCGGTGCGATGCCGGCCAGCGAACGCGAAAAGATGGCGGCAGGCGAATGGTATTGCTGCCTCGATGATGAACTCGATCTCTTGCGCCAGCAGGCGCGCGTAGCCGTCCATGCGCACAATACGCTGCCGCCGGATGAGCGCGGCGCGATGGCGCCAGCCCTGAAGGCGCTCTTTGCTCAGGCTGCGCCTAATGTCTTCATCGAGGCGCCGTTTCACTGCTCCTACGGCATCAATATCACTCTCGGCGAACGCGTCTATTTCAATGCAGGCTGCACCATCCTCGATTCCGGCCGGGTGATGATCGGCGACCGCAGCATGTTCGGCCCCGGCGTGCAGATCTATTGCGCCGAGCATCACAAGGAGCCGGTACTGCGCAGCAAGGGCATCGAGATCGCCAGGCCAGTCACCATCGGCAGTGACGTCTGGATCGGCGGCAGCGCCATCATCCTCGGCGGCCTCACGATCGGCGACGGTGCGATCGTCGGCGCCGGTGCGGTGGTGACCAGGGATGTGCCGGCCGGCGCAACCGTGGTCGGCAATCCAGCCCGCATCCGCTAGAGCAATTCCAGCAAAAGTGCGTAGCGGTTTTGCGTCCGGAATTGCGTGAAAACAAAGAGATAGAGCATTTCCGTGATTCGGAGAAAAAGGGAAATGCTCTAACGCCGGCAAGGCCGCCCATTCCGCGATGACCTCGACAGCGGCGAAAGCTCCGCTAGATCAGAAAGCAAAACGGGAGGACATCATGAGCGAGCGAACCTTACCCATGGAAGGCGGCTGCCGTTGCGGCCGGGTGCGATTGAAGATCAGCGCCCCGCCGCTGCTCACCATGGCCTGCCATTGCACGGGGTGCCAGAAGATGACATCGAGCGCCTATTCGCTGAGTGCGGCTATCCCCAGCGAAGGCTTCGAGGTGACGCAGGGCGAGCCGGTCATCGGCGGCCTGCATGGTGCCACGAAGCATTATTTCTGCCCGCATTGCATGAGCTGGATGTTCACCCGGCCGGAAGGCATGGACTGGTTCGTCAATCTGCGCGTGACCATGCTCGACGATCCGAGCTGGTTCACGCCCTTCATCGAGACCTGGACGAGCGAGAAGCTGTCCTTCGCCGAGACCGGCGCGGTGTACAGCTACGAGGCGCTGCCCGAGATGGAGGCCTATGAGGGGCTGGTGAAGGAGTATATGGGCAGCGGATGAGGCTCAGAAGCCCTGGAAGAGAAAGTCGACGGCAGCGATAATGCGATCGCTGTCGGCGGTAAGATCCGCCACCACTTTTCCAATTTCCGCGGTCGGGACCGATGCCATGCGCTGGGTAGCCATGACATAGGTTTCACTCTCAATAGGAAAGCGTGGGTTCAGTCGCGAGATCGACCAGCTCAGTTCCTGTACCGGATGCAACGGAACCATGACGCGCGATGGCAGATCGTCAAGCAGATTGGCCTGAAGATCGATGGCCAGGAGATTTCCGCTTTTGAGGTGATAGACGTGAAAGCGTGCCACCAGAGCATTCCAGGAAAAGTGCGAAGCGGTTTTCCGTCAGGAATTGCGTAAAAGCAAAACTTAGAGCGGTTCTACGCTTCCGTGAACGTTGAACCGCTCTAAAACTGACGGTATTTGGCGAAGGGCAAGCCGTGCTTTTCAACATATTCGTTTTCCAGACGGATAGCCTCGGCGTTCTCGATACGCCAAAGCCGCTCGCGCTCCGCCTTTATGGCCTTTGCAATGCCATCTTCCGCCGCCCGGGAAATGTTGATCTGGAGCTCGCGCGCCTGGGAGACGAGACCTTCGTCAAGAGACAGGTTCGCTGCTTTTCTTGGCTGCTGAGCCATAACGATCTCCTCAACTTTATGCGCACATTGTATGCGCATAAGATGGCGTTGAGAAGCGTTATTCGTCGCCCATCTTCAATGCCGCGATGAAGGCTTCCTGGGGAATCTCCACCTTGCCGAACTGGCGCATGCGCTTCTTGCCGGCCTTCTGCTTGTCGAGCAGCTTGCGCTTGCGGGTGGCGTCGCCGCCGTAGCATTTTGCGGTCACGTCCTTGCGCAGCGCCGAGATCGTCTCGCGGGCAATGACGTTGCCGCCGATCGCGGCCTGGATCGGGATCTTGAACATGTGCTTCGGGATCAGCTCCTTGAGCTTCTCGCACATGTCGCGGCCGCGCTTTTCGGCAGCCGTCCGGTGCACCATCATCGACAGCGCGTCGACCGGCTCGCCGTTGACGAGGATCGACATCTTCACCAGGTTGCCCTCACGGTGGTCGGTCAGCGTATAGTCGAAGGAGGCATAACCCTTCGAGATCGACTTCAGCCGGTCGTAGAAATCGAACACGACTTCGTTGAGCGGCAGGTCGTAGGTCAGCATCGCGCGCGTGCCGACATAGGTGAGCTCGATCTGGATGCCGCGCCGGTCCTGGCAGAGCTTCAGGATGCTGCCGAGATAATCGTCGGGCGTCAGGATCGTCGCGCGGATCCACGGTTCATGGATTTCCGAGATCTTGACGACATCGGGCATGTCGGCCGGGTTGTGCAGCTCGCGCTCCGTGCCGTCGGTCATGTACATCTTGTAGACGACCGACGGTGCGGTGGCGATGAGGTCGAGGTCGAACTCGCGCTCCAGCCGTTCCTGGATGATTTCGAGATGCAGCAGGCCGAGGAAGCCGCAGCGGAAACCGAAACCGAGGGCCGCCGACGATTCCATCTCGAAGGAGAAGGAGGCGTCGTTGAGGCGAAGCTTGCCCATGGCGGCGCGCAGATCCTCGAAATCGGCGGCATCGACCGGGAAGAGGCCGCAGAACACCACCGGCTGCGCCGGCTTGAAGCCCGGCAGCGCCTGGGCCGTCGGCCGCTTGTCTTCGGTGATCGTATCGCCGACGCGGGTATCGGCCACTTCCTTGATCGAGGCGGTGATGAAGCCGATCTCGCCGGGGCCGAGGCGGTCGATATTGACCATCTTCGGCGTCAGCACGCCGACACGCTCCACCTGGTATTTCGCATCGGTGCCCATCATCCGCACCGTCTGGCCCTTGGTCAGCACGCCGTCGATGACGCGGACCAGAACCATGACGCCGAGATAGGCGTCGTACCAGCTGTCGACGAGCAGCGCCTTCAGCGGCGCCTTTTCGCCGCCGGGGCTCTTCGGCGCCGGCAGCTTGTGGACGATCGCTTCCAGCACATCGGGAATGCCGAGGCCGGTCTTTGCCGAAATCAGCACCGCTTCCGAAGCGTCGATGCCGATCACTTCCTCGATCTGTTCCTTGATGCGGTCGGGTTCGGCGGCCGGCAGGTCGATCTTGTTGAGGACGGTGACGATCTCGTGATTATTGTCGATCGCCTGATAGACGTTGGCGAGCGTCTGCGCTTCGACGCCCTGGCTGGCGTCGACGACGAGCAGCGAGCCCTCACAGGCCGACAGCGACCGTGAGACTTCATAGGCGAAGTCGACGTGGCCGGGCGTGTCGATCAGGTTGAGAATGTATTTCTCGCCGTTGTTCGCCTGGTAATGCAGGCGCACGGTCTGGGCCTTGATGGTGATGCCGCGCTCGCGCTCGATATCCATATTGTCGAGCACCTGCTCGGACATTTCGCGCTCGGCAAGGCCGCCCGTCGTCTGGATCAGGCGGTCGGCCAGCGTCGATTTGCCGTGGTCGATATGGGCCACGATCGAAAAGTTGCGGATATGGGACAGCGGAGTGGTGGAATTGGTGCTCATGCGCGCCATATAGCAGCGCCGCCCCCTGCCGCAAAGCGGTAATTATCCCGCTGTTTACGCTATTTCGTCCTGTGTCGGTCGCCTATCAGACCGGCCACGTCTCCAGCCGCCAGGCGGAATCCCAGAACATCCATTCATATTGCGAGGCGCGCACGAAGACATCGGTCATCTGCGCCCGTTCCACCGGCGATGCGGTGCGCGCGGCGATGTCGGTCAGCGCGATCACCTCACGGGCACCGGCGGCAAATTGCGGATCGCCATAGGTGTTGATCCAGGCCTGGAAGGCATTGCCCTCGATAACAGGCCGGTTCTTGATCGCTTCGCCGACGTGCCAGTAAATCCAGAAGCAGGGAAGGATGGAGGACAGCGCCACCGCGTAGGAACTGTGATAGGCGGTGGCAAGCAGGAAGTTCGTATAGGCAAAGCCGGCAGGCGAGGGTTCGGCTGATGTGACGTCCGCAGACGTGATGCCGAACTGGGTGAGGAAGCCGGCATGCAGGCCCTGCTCGACGGTGATCGCCTTCTGCGCCGAACCGAGGAAACGCAGGACCTGCGCATTGTCGGGCGCCTTGGCCGCGACGATCGCAAGGCATCGCGCATAATGCTTCAGGTAGAGCGCATCCTGCAGGATGTAGTGCCGGAACACCTCGGACGGCAGCGTGCCGTCCGAAAGGCGCTGCAGCAGCGGCAAGACCTCGATTTCGGCCATGATCGGAGCGATCCTGTCCCAGGCGGCAGCCGTGAAGCTTCCCGTCGTGTCCGTGCTCTGCGTGCTGGCGTCCATCACTCTCTCCTCGGATTACGCCGCCATATATGGACGGCGCAGCGGCGAAAGCAAGGCGCGTTTGGCCGCTTTTCGTAGGCACTTGATTCCATCATCAGATAATGTATTTCTCTTATAGTGGAATCATTGGACGGAAAAATGGAACCGGAACTCGAACAGGCGATCGGCATCCGCATCCGCACGCTGCGGCAGGAAAAGGCTCTGACGCTCGATGATCTTGCTGCGGCTTCCGGCGTCAGCCGGGCGATGATCTCGCGCATCGAGCGGGCGGAGGCGAGCCCGACCGCCTCGCTGCTGGCAAGGATCTGCGCCGCGCTCGGCCTGTCGCTGTCGGCCTTCTTTGCGGAAGAGGGGCAGGCCTCGCCGCTCGTCCGGAGGCAGGAACAGCAGGTCTGGCGCGATCCGGAGACCCGTTATATCAGGCGGTCTGTTTCACCCCCGGGCACCGCCTCCGATGTCGATATCGTCGAGGTTGAATTCCCGGCCGGCGCACGCGTCAGCTTCCCCCCGCATGCGAGCGCCCATGGCATGACGCAGCATATCTGGCTGTTCGACGGCGAGCTGGAGATGACGGCGGCTGAGACCGTCTACCGGCTGCGCCCGGGCGATTGCCTCTTTATGCCGGTCGGCGAGGGTCACGTCTTCTACAATCCCGGCAACGCGCCGGCGCGCTATTGCGTCGTGCTCGATCGCGGCAGCCGATAGAACCATTCAATTCAGGAGAACAGCATGCCTGCTATTCGTATCCTTTCTGCCGAGGAGACCCGCGCCGCCGTTCCGGCTCTATCGGAAGTGCTTGTCGATTGCGTCGCTGGCGGCGCCTCCGTCGGCTTCATGCAGCCCTATGGGCCTGAAGATGCTGAGCCCTATTGGCGCGATGTCGCCGATGCCGTCGCTGCGGGCGGCAGCTTGTTGCTGATCGCGGAACTCGACGGCAGGATCGTCGGCACGGTGCAGGTGGGTGCCGCGCAGATGCCGAACCAGCCGCATCGCGGCGATCTGAAGAAGCTGCTGGTGCATCGCTCGGCCCGCGGCAAGGGGCTCGCCCGGCTGCTGATGGATGGCGCCGAACGCGAGGCGGCAAGCCGCGGCAAGACCCTGCTCGTGCTCGACACGGCAACCGGCAGCGATGCCGAGGCGATCTATCCGCGCTTGGGCTGGCAGCGCGTCGGCGTCATCCCCGACTATGCGCTGTGGCCGGAAGGCGGTTTCTGCGCCACCACCCTGTTCTACAAGCGGCTCGCCTGATTGCGCCGGCCCCGCTCATGCCAGCCTGGCGAAGACCGGAAGCGCGCCGCCAAGCGTCGCGCCCGCCGTCCACTGCGCGGCATTCCAGCCGAACTGCCGCGCTGCTTCGATATTTTCGGCCATATCGTCGATGAAAGCGATCTCGCCAGGCAGCACGCCGGCCCGCTCGGTCGCCATCCGGAAGAAATCGGGAGAAGGCTTCCTGTGCCCGAGTGCTGCGGAATAGATGATGCCGTCGAAATGCGCGTTAAGGCCGATCTGCTCCATCAGGTAGCGTGCCCGCCTATGTTCCTGGTTGGTCGCCAGCAAGAGGGTGATGCCGCTTTGCCTGAGAGCGGCGAGTTCTTCGAGCAGATTGCGGTCGAGGCGGGAATCGTTTTCGAACCAGTAGTCGATCAGTGTTTCGGCGCTGAGATGGGGCGCGATCTTTGCGAGCACGCTGGCGAGCCGCGGCTCCAGCGCTTCGCGGCCGATGATGATATCGCGCCAGTGGGTCTGGAAGAATTCCTGCTGCAGCAGGTCGAGGCGCAGGCCGAGATCGCGCTCCAGATAGGTGAAGAGAGGCAGGCCATCGGTCGGGCGACCATGAATGAGCACGCCGTCGACATCGACCATCAGCACTTTCATGCGGAAAATTTCCTCGTTCTCAAAACACCGGCGAAGGTGGCGTCATCCGCCTGGACGTTCAAGACGTCGCGCCACTTTTTTGTCGCGGCCGAGCCGTGTAAATCTCGATTGTCAATCAAGGGCAGGATCTGAAATGCGCGTCATCTATTCCGAAGACCACAAGCTGCGCGATGCCAGGACGGAGCTGCACGCCGGCCAACTGGTGACGCCCTTCGAGGCGCCGTTTCGCGCCGAATGGATTCTCGCGGCGGTCAAGCAGGCGGGGTTTACCGACGTGGTGGCGCCCGATGCGCACGGGTTGGAAACGGCTCGAAAAGTACATGATCCCGCCTATCTGGATTTTCTCGCCACCGTCTGGGACCGCTGGGTGGCGGCCGGCTTCACTGGTGAGGCGATCGCCAATTCCTTCGCCGTTCGCCGCACCAGCCAGCGCGTGCCCGACAATATCGTCGGTGCGATCGGCCACTATGCCAATGCCGCCGATACCTCGATCACCAAGGGCTCCTACGAGGCGGCGATCGCTTCCATGCGCTGCGCGATCACAGGCGCTGACTGGTTGAATGCCGGCAATCGTTTCGCCTTCGCGCTCTGCCGCCCGCCCGGCCACCATGCCGGCATCGATCTCTTCGGCGGCTACTGCTTCATCAACAATTCGGGCGTCGCGGCGCAGCGGCTGCTCGACCATGGTGCGAGGAAAGTCGCGGTGCTGGATGTCGATTTCCACCATGGCAACGGCACGCAGGATCTCTTCTATCACAGAGGCGATGTCTTCACCGCCTCGCTGCATGGCGATCCGATGCATGCCTTTCCCTATTTCCTCGGCCATGCCGACGAGCAAGGCGAGGGGGAGGGTGCAGGTAGCAACCGCAACTATCCGATGCTGCCGGGCACGCCTTGGGATGTCTGGTCTTCGGCCCTTGCCGATGCGCTGGCCCGCATCAAGGCCTTCGGCGCCGAGGCGATCGTCGTGGCACTCGGCGTCGATACTTTCGAGCGCGATCCGATCTCCTTCTTCAGCCTCACCTCCGACGATTTTACCCGCATGGGCGCGATGATAGCAGCCGCCGGCCTGCCGGTGCTCGCCTGCATGGAGGGCGGCTACGGCGTGCCGGAGATCGGCCTCAACGTCGCCAATGTCCTCAAGGGTCTGGAAGCCTGATCCCTGCCGATGACCGACGAGACCGTTCCATCTGATATCCCGACGCCCCGTATGCTGAGCTGGGCGCGCAACTCCGCTATCTATCGGCTCGAGCGGCGGATGATGACGGAAAAGCAGCTGTTTGACGCCATTACCCGCAAGGCGAAGGAGAAATTCGACGGTATCAGCGCGGCACAACTCAAGGCCGTTGCCGATTTCGCTGTTAAATTTGCGTATGACAACAAGGTGCTCGACGATCACGCCTATGCGGAGATCAGCACGCGCTCTGCCGTGCGCGGCGGTAAATCGAAGCGCGCGATCGCCCAGAAGCTTGCTGCCAAGGGCGTCTCCAGCGACAAGGTCGAGGCGGCGCTTGAAGAGGCAGACGATCTCTATGCGGCAGCGATATTTGCCCGCAAGCGCGCCTTCGGCCCCTTCCGCCGGGTCGAGCTTGATGAAAAGCGAAAGGCGAAAGAGCTTTCGGCTTTTGCCCGCAACGGCTTCAGCTTCGACATCGGCAGGAAGGTCTTCGACATGAGCTTCGAAGACGCCGAAGAGGTCATCCTTGCCGGCCGTCGCTGATATTGCATCAAGGCTTTTGCTGGCTGGTTCGCGCCGATGGCTGTCCCTCACCCTAACCCTCTCCCCGTAAAAAACGGGGAGAGGGGACGTGCCTTGCGAGAGCGAGTGGGGAACGGAGAGGGCGCGGCATGGTCCCTTCGCCCCGCCTGCGGGGAGAAGGTGCTGGCAGGCGGATGAGGGGCTGCCACCGGCGATCTCCCGCGCCGCCGGCCAATCCTTAGCATTCCTCAGCATCAGCGCTCTTGATCCCGGCATGAAAAGATTGAATTTGGTTCTCCCCCGTCTTCGGCCTAGAACCGCGCCAGGATCGGGGGCCACATGGACATCAAGAATATCGAGACCGGGACTGACGGCGCAGCCTTGATTGCGCAACCGGGCGTATCGCCGGCTTCGGGCGGCTTGGCGGCGGGTGTCGCGATGTGCCTGATGTCGATGTCTTCGATCCAGTTCGGCGCGGCACTGTCTTCGTCAGCCATTGCGACCTATGGCGTTGCCGGCGCCACCTGGCTGCGGCTTGCTTTCGCGGCGATCATCCTTGCCGTCGTCGTCAGGCCTTCGGTGCTGCGTTATACCAGCGCCCAATGGCGGGCGACATTGCTGCTCGGCACGACGACCGCTGCCATGACGCTCTGCTTCTTCGCGGCGATCCAGCGGCTGCCGCTCGGTCTGGCGATCGCCATCGATTTCCTCGGGCCGCTCTCGGTCGCTGTCTTCGGTTATGGCCTGACCTGGCGGCTCACCTGGCCGTTGATTGCTGCTGCCGGCATTCTCTTCCTCGCCCATGACGGCGAAGGCTGGGTCGGCAATCTCTCAGGCGTCCTCTTTGCCCTCGGCTCGGCTGTGGGATGGGCGGTCTATATCCTGCTAACGAAGAAGGTCGGCGCTGCCTTCAAGGGGCTGGAAGGTCTCTCGATGTCGCTGCTCGTCGCCGGCCTCGTCGCAACCCCCTTCGGTCTGGTGGAGACGGCGGGCGCCTTCACGCTGAGGGGACTGGTCGAGGTCCTTGGCCTCGCCATCCTCGTGCCGCTCCTGCCCTATGCGCTGGAGATGGTGGCGCTGCGGCGCATGCCGGCGGCTTCCTTCGGTATCCTGATGAGCCTCGAACCGGCGATCGGCGCCCTTGCCGGCTTTCTGATCCTCGCCCAGCCGATGACCGTGCTGCAGATGCTGGGAACGGCGCTCGTCGTGGCGGCCAGCGCCGGCGCCACCGCCTCGGCGGAAAGGGCCTGAGATCAGGCCGGTTTGCGCTTGGGATCGTCGAGCGCCGGATTGTAAAACAGCGACAGTGTCAGGCTTTTGGCGATCCGCTCCGCCGTTGTCATGAACCAGGCCTTGGCCTCCGGCGACGGGGCGATGTCGTCGAGCGTTGCGGCAAACAGCGACAGCCACTTCGGAAAGAGATCAGGCGTCAGGTTTGCCACATGAGTATGCGCCTGCACCGGCTTGCCGCCATAGGCGCCGCTGCGGAAGGCGACCGCCGACCAGAAGCTCTTCATCTTCGTCATATGCTCCGGCCAGCGGCCCGATAGCCTGGCGTCGAATACCGGGCCGAGATCGGGATGCGTTAGCACGCGCCCGTAGAAGGTCTCGACCAGCCTGTCGATGAAGGCCGCGTCGACGCCCATGTCCCGCATCTCCGCCTCCGCCCTTTCGCGGATCGCCGCGACATGAGCAGGGCGGCCCTGAATGTCATTGTCCATTCCAAAACCCCGGCGCCGCGTGATGCGGCGCCCTCTCATATAGGTGTTTATGCCAGCGCGCCAAAGTCGTCCGGGCCGCTTGCGGCAATCTGTCAGCCAGCTTGCCGTACGCACTTGACCGGCATTGCACGGTTCTTTAGATTTAGAATTATTCTAAAAAATTGGAGAGAGTCATGCTGGCGCGGTTTTTCAGATCCTCGAAACGATCTTTCGACTCGCTGTCCGAGCAGGAAATCCTTGCCCTTGGGATCGCCTCCGAGGAAGACGATGCCCGCATCTATCTTGCCTATGCCGACAGGCTGCGCCGCGAATTTCCGGCCTCGGCCAAGGTCTTCGAGGACATGGCCGAGGTCGAGGATACGCATCGCAAGTCGTTGATCGAGATCCATCGTCAACGTTTCGGCGAGCGCATTCCGTTGATCCGGCGCGAGCATGTCGAGGGCTTCTACGAGCGCAAGCCGGACTGGCTCAGGGCAAACCTTTCGCTGGATGCGATGCGCAGGGAAACCGAGGCGATGGAGGAGCAGGCCTATCGTTTCTATGTCGAGGCGGCAAAACGGACCTCCGACGCCTCGACGCGCCAGCTTCTCGGTGATCTCGCCCTTGCCGAACAGGGGCATGAGGATATCGCCCGCATGCTGGGCGACAAACATACGCCCGAAGACGTCAAGCACGACGAGGACGCGACGGTGCATCGGCAATTCGTGCTGACCTATGTGCAGCCGGGCCTTGCCGGGCTGATGGACGGGTCGGTCTCGACGCTGGCGCCGATCTTCGCCGCCGCCTTCGCGACGCAAGATACCTGGCAGACCTTCCTCGTCGGCCTTTCAGCCTCCGTCGGTGCCGGCATCTCGATGGGCTTCACCGAGGCCGCCCATGACGACGGCAAGATTTCCGGCAGAGGCTCGCCGATCAAGCGCGGACTTGCCTGCGGCATCATGACGGCGCTCGGCGGCCTCGGCCACGCGCTGCCCTATCTGATCCCGCATTTCTGGACGGCAACGATCACCGCCGCCGTCGTCGTCTTCTTCGAACTCTGGGCGATCGCCTTCATCCAGAACCGCTACATGGAAACCCCCTTCCTGCGTGCCGCCTTCCAGGTGGTGCTCGGCGGCGGCCTGGTGCTCGGCGCCGGTATCCTGATCGGGAATGGGTGAGTTGCGGTCGGGCGCAGCCCGAGCAATCGATCCAGCGAATCGATTGCAGCAACGAACGCCCTGAGCCCAAAGCGAAGGGCCGGGAGACGGCTGACTATTTGGCCCCGGCCGCGTTTGCGAAGGCTCAAGAGGCGGCACGACTGCAGTCTTGCCCTTCGCTTGCGCTCAGCGCATTCGCGGCTTCGCCGCTCACCCCCTCATCTGCCTGCCGGCTTCTTCTCCCCGCTGGGGAGAAGGGGAGTCGTGGCGGCGCCTCGCTCCCCTTGCGGCATTGGTTCGGGAATGACACCCGTGCGGATTGCTCCCCCTTCTCCCCAGCGGGGAGAAGATGCCCGTTAGGGCAGATGAGGGGGGTGAGGAGCATAAGCGACGAACGCCCTGAGCGTAAGCGAAAGGCAGCCCTCCCTGTATAAAGAACCACCCGGCAAAACAAAAAGGCCGGCAAACCGCCGGCCTTTCCACATTCTCAATTGCAACCTTTACCGCAGGGCGCCGACCAGGACGTCGCGGCCGTTCTCGATGGTGACCCAGCGGCCGGCATTGTAGCTCGACTGGCGCTTGACGAAGGAATAGGGCGTTCCAAACCACGGCTTGACGTCGGAGGCGAGGTTGTCGAGCACGAAATCGCCCTCGGCGGTACGCAGCGTCAGCACCGCATGGCCTTCGCCATCCGGCTTACGCACGACGGTCATCAGCAGATCGGCGGCCGAAAAGCCGCGCTGGATCAGCATGCGGCGCTTCAGCAGCGCGAAATCCTCGCAGTCGCCGGCAGTGGTCGGATAGGCCCAGACCTCATCCTTGCCGTAGATCTCCTTGTCGGTCATCGGCGTGATCGTGCGGTTGACCGTGGCGTTGACCGAACGCACGACCGACCAGCTTGCAGCGGTCATGGCGACCGGGCCGGAATTGCGGTTTGCACCGCATTCACTGCGGTGGATCTGACAGAAATCGTAGTGACCGATCGGCTGTGAGGTGGCATTGCCTGTCACCATGGAAGCATTTCTGCTGGGGGCCGGTATGGCGGCCGTCGCCATCGCAAACATGGCCATCATGGCCACAAAGATACCCTTGATCCGCACGCCCGCTCTTTCCTCGCATCGCCCCTTATTTATTAACAAAGTGTTAATGGAGAGGGCCGGAAAGAGTCAATCGTTACTTCTTGGGAGCGCCTTGCAACTCGTCGACATGGTTAAAATGCAACAAGCCCGGGAGCTTACTTTCGGCCGATGCTATTCAGGCGGGCATCTGCCTATTTGTTGATGAACGGATGATGCCTTTGACGGCACTCAAGAGAAGCGCGATATCGCCAGGGCGGGAAAGGCGATGGTCGCCGTCGCGGATGAAGGTCAGCACCACGTCGTCGGCGGGAAGATGCTCGACCAGTTTCATCGCATGCGCATGCGGCACGTCAGGGTCTTTCATGCCTTGGAGGATATGCACCGGGCAGCCCGTTTCGATAATGCCGTCGAGCACCCGGTTCTCGCGGCCGTCCTCGATCAGCGCTCGTGTATAGATGTTCGGTTCCGGGCTGTATTGCGAACGCTCTTCGAAATAGCCGCGCTCGGCCAGTGACTTCAGCTCCTTGGCCTTGAGGTTCGGCTCGATCAGCTCTGAGGTGAAATCGGGCGCCGGCGCGATCAGCACCATCCCTGCGAGCTTTGGCCCTGCGAGCTTTGGGCCACCCTGCCGCGCAAGCTCCTGCGCCAGCCTGAGCGCGATCCAGCCGCCCATCGAGGAGCCGACGAGGATCACGCGTTCGGGGGCGACATGGCGGATGACGGCAAGCGCCTCCTCCAGCCAGCGCGAGATCGTGCCGTCGCCGAAGCTGCCGCCGGAAAGCCCGTGGCCGGAATAATCGAGGCGGATGGAGGCAAGCCCAAGTTCCGCCGCCAGCCCGTCGAGTTCCACCGCCTTGGTGCCGCTCATGTCGGAGCGGTAGCCGGACAGCCAGACGAGTGCCGGTGCGCCATTGCCGACCTGCGCCGGGCGGACGAGCATGGCGATCTCACGCGCCGCCTCACCCTCGCCGACCGTCAGGAACTGCGGCTGGGCATTGGACAACTGATCGGACATCGGCGAAACTCCTGTTGTTTTGGCCTATAAAACAGATTCTTGGCAGGCTGACAGCGGGTGATTTTTCCGCTAAAGGATGATATTGACTCCGTTGCAGCGATGACGCGACACGTTTGTGCACCCCTGATTGGGAGCGCGATGCTGCAACGTTCCGAAACAACGCGAGGAGAATACGACCATTCGCAGACCTTTTAAAACCGACGCGCCCGTGAAGGACGGACCGCGCTCGAACCGTGAAATCCGCATTCCCAAAGTTCAGCTGATCGGGGCTGACGGAGAGAATATGGGCGTCGTGCCTACCGACCAGGCCTTGAGAATGGCGGAAGAAGCCGGCCTCGATCTCGTCGAAATTTCCCCAAATGTCGAGCCGCCAGTGTGCAAGATCCTCGATCTGGGCAAGCTGAAATATGCCAACCAGAAGAAGGCCGCCGAGGCGCGCAAAAAGCAGAAGATCGTCGAAGTCAAAGAAATCAAGATGCGCCCGAACATCGACACCCATGATTATGAGGTGAAGATGAAGGCGATGGGTCGCTTCTTCGACGAAGGCGACAAGGTCAAGGTGACGCTGAAGTTCCGCGGCCGTGAAATGGCCCACCAGGAACTCGGCATGAAGCTTCTGCAGCAAGTCAAGGCCGATACGATCGAGTTCGCCAAGGTCGAAGCTGAGCCCAAGCTCGAAGGCCGCCAGATGATGATGGTGCTGGCGCCGAAGTAAGCGCCAGGCAGTATTTCGCCCAAGGCCGTCCGCAAGGGCGGCTTTTGTGCTTTCTGCCACTGTATTTTTGGATGCACGAAGATTCCTCCGCGGCCCCGTTGCACTTTCATGACGCTGCGGTTATAAGCGCGCGTCCGAACTGACCGGCAGGGCATGCCGTGGCAGTTTCGAATGCTTGCGGAACGGTTCGTCGCCGATGCCGCAGATCAACAACAAACGCTCCCGCACCTTGTTGCGACGGCCGGAGAACCGGACTTCGCGAGAAGGGCTTTTTTGATAAAGCGCGCAGGGAGGACAGAAGGAGTAGCAAAATGCCCAAGATGAAGACGAAGTCCTCTGCCAAGAAGCGGTTCAAGATCACCGCAACCGGCAAGGTCAAGGCTGCCGCTGCTGGCAAGCGCCATGGCATGATCAAGCGTTCCAACAAGTTCATTCGCGATGCACGTGGCACCATGGTTCTCGCAGAACCGGATGGCCGCAAGGTTATCAAGAATTACCTGCCGAACGGTCTCTGAGACTCGTCCGCGAACGCTAGATTTAAGGAGATCATGATATGGCACGTGTAAAAAGAGGCGTCACCTCTCATGCCAAGCACAAGAAGGTTCTGAAGGCAGCAAAGGGCTTTTACGGCCGCCGCAAGAACACCATCCGTACCGCCAAGGCTGCTGTCGATCGTTCGAAGCAGTACGCCTACCGCGACCGCAAGGTCAACAAGCGCAACTTCCGTGCGCTTTGGATCCAGCGCATCAACGCCGCTGTGCGTGAATTCGGCCTGACCTACGGCCGCTTCATCGACGGCCTGAACAAGGCTGGCATCGAAGTCGACCGCAAGGTTCTCTCCGACATGGCGATCCACGAGCCGGAAGCATTCGGCGCGCTGGTCAGCGCTGCCAAGAAGGCTCTTGAATACCTCAAGGAAGCCGGCACGGCGAACGAGTTTGAAGGCGCGGTCAAGTAACCAGCGCTTCCCAAGCTTTTGAATTTATGATTTTGGGAAACCCGCGCTGGTTTGGGCTAGCGCGGGTTTTTCTTTCTTTATATTCCTGGCGCCGGCCGGCGCCGCCTGCCTCCCGATCGCCCGCCTGATACTGGACGGAAAGAAGTGACAATGTCAGATATCGACCAGCTCAACACATCGCTGCTCGCCGAAATCGCCGCCGCCGATGACGAAACCGCCCTGGAAGCCGTGCGCGTTTCCGCCCTCGGCAAGAAGGGCTCCGTCTCCGAACTGTTGAAGACGCTCGGCGCCATGACGCCGGAAGAGCGCCAGAGCAAGGGGGCGGCGATCAATGTTCTGAAGAACGCGGTGACCGAGGCGCTCACCGCCCGCAAGACGACGCTCCGGCAAGCGGCGATCGATGCGCGGCTGAAGGCCGAAACGGTCGACGTCAGCCTGCCGGTGCGCCCTTCGCCCGCCGAGCGCGGCCGTATCCATCCTATCAGCCAGATCGTCGATGAGATCACCGCGATCTTCGCCGACATGGGCTTCTCGATCGCTGAAGGTCCCGACATCGAGACCGATTATTACAATTTCACCGCGCTGAATTTCCCCGAAGGCCATCCGGCCCGCGAGATGCACGACACCTTCTTCTTCAACCCGGATGAGAATGGTGAGCGCAAGGTTCTGCGCACCCATACCTCGCCGGTGCAGGTGCGCACCATGGAGGCGCAGACACCGCCGATCCGCATCATCATTCCCGGCAAGACCTACCGCCAGGACTCGGACGCCACGCATTCGCCGATGTTCCATCAGGTCGAAGGCCTGGTCGTCGACAAGAAGGCCAATGTCGCCAACCTCCGCTGGGTGCTGGAAGAATTCTGCAAGACCTTCTTCGAGGTCGACAGCGTGACGATGCGTTTCCGCCCGTCCTTCTTCCCCTTCACCGAGCCCTCTTTCGAGGTCGATATCCAGTGCGACCGCTCCGGCCCGATCGTCAAGTTCGGCGAGGGTACCGACTGGATGGAAATCCTCGGCTGCGGCATGGTCCACCCGAACGTGCTGCGTTACGGCGGGCTCGATCCCGACGAATATCAGGGTTTTGCCTGGGGCATGGGCCTCGATCGCATCGCCATGCTGAAATACGGCATGCCCGACCTGCGCGACTTCTTCAACGCCGACGTCCGCTGGATGACGCATTACGGCTTCCGCCCGCTCGACATGCCGACGCTGTTCGGCGGCCTCAGCGCTTGAACGGAGAATTGGGACGATGAAATTCACGCTCTCCTGGCTGAAAGAGCATCTGGAAACGGATGCCGGCCTTGATGAAATCTGCACGCGCCTCACCGAGATCGGACTGGAGGTCGAGGATGTCGACGACAAGGCGGCCTTCAAGCCCTTCGTTATCGCCAGGGTTGTCTCGGCCGAAAAACATCCGCAGGCCGATCGTCTGAAGGTGCTGATGGTCGATACCGGTTCCGGCGCACCGGTCCAGGTCGTCTGCGGCGCTCCGAATGCGCGCGCCGGTCTCGTCGGCGCCTTCGCAGCGCCCGGAACCTATGTTCCCGGTATCGATGTGACGCTCGCCGTCGGCAATATCCGCGGCGTCGAAAGCAATGGCATGATGTGCTCCGAAAAGGAGCTGCAGATCTCCGACAGTCACGACGGCATTATCGACCTGCCGGACGATGCGCCGGTCGGCCAGAGTTATGCCGCCTATGCGCATCTTGACGATCCGGTCATCGAGATCAACCTTACGCCCAACCGGCCGGACTGCACCAGCATCCACGGCATCGCCCGCGATCTCGCCGCCTCCGGTCTCGGCACGCTGAAGACCCGGCCCGCGCCGTCCTTCGCCGTGGAAGGCGAGACGCCGGTCACGCTGACGCTCGATCTCGACGACCCGAAGCTTTGCCCGGGCTTTGCGCTGCGCCTCGTGCGCGGCGTCAGGAACGGTCCGAGCCCGCGCTGGATGCAGCAGCGGCTGATCGCCATCGGCCTGCGCCCCATCAACGCGCTGGTTGATGTCACCAATTACATGACCTTCGATCAGGGGCGGCCGATCCACGTCTTCGACGCTGCCAAGATCAACGGCAACCTGACCGTCCGCCGCGCCGCCGAAGGCGAGACGGTGCTGGCGCTCGACCAGCGCGAATACAAGCTCTCGCCGAACAACGTCGTCATCTCCGATGACAATGGCATCGAGTCGATCGGCGGCATCATGGGCGGCGAACATTCCGGCTGCGACGAGAACACCGTCGACGTGCTGATCGAATCCGCCCTCTGGGACCCGATGAACATCGCCAAGTCAGGCCGCAGCCTCGGCATCATCACCGACGCCCGCTACCGCTTCGAACGCGGCGTCGATCCGGACTATATGGTCCCCGGTCTCGAACGCACGACGGAACTGGTGCTGGAACTTTGCGGCGGCAAGGCCGCCAAGGCCGAGATCGTCGGCTACAAAGGTTACGAACCGAAGATCGTCGATTTCCCCTATTCGGAGGTCAAGCGCCTGACGGGCCTCGACGTCTCGAATGAGGAAAGCAACACGATTCTGATGCGCCTCGGCTTCACGGTCTCCAGTTCCGGCGAGCGCGTCTCCGTCGCCGTTCCCTCTTGGCGCCCCGATGTCGACGGCAAGGCCGATCTCGTCGAGGAGGTCATGCGCATCCACGGCGTCGACAATATCAAGCCGGCGCCGCTCGAAAGCCACGCGGCCGTCAATGGCAAGATCCTGACGACGCTGCAGATCCGCACCCGCCTCGCCAAGCGGGCGCTGGCCGCGCGCGGCATGCTCGAAGCCGTCACCTGGTCCTTCATTCCGGAAGACCAGGCGAAGCTCTTTGGCGGCGGTTCGCCCGCCCTCAAGCTTGCCAACCCGATCGCCGCCGAAATGTCGGATATGCGCCCCTCGCTGCTGCCGGGCCTGCTGACTGCAGCCCAGCGTAATGCCGACAAGGGGTATTCCGACGTCGCCCTCTTCGAGGTCTCCGGCACCTATGAGAACGATCGGCCGGACGGTCAGCGCCGCGTGGCCGGCGGCATCCGCCGCGGCACGGCCTCGCTTGCCGGCGCCGGTCGCGCCTGGTCGAACGCCGCAAAGGGCGGCGGCAAGCCGGTCGACGTCTTCGACGCCAAGGCCGACGCGCTCGCCGTCATCGAAGCCTGCGGCCTGCCAATGGGCAATATCCAGATCGAGCAGGGCGGGCCGGAATGGTATCATCCCGGCCGCTCCGGCACGATCAAGATGGGGCCGAAAGTCGTGCTCGGCTATTTCGGCGAATTCCATCCGCTGACACTGGAAGCGCTCGATGTCTCCGGCGCGCTGTGCGGCTTCGAAGTCTATGTCGACGCCATGCCGGACGCCAAGCGCAAGGCGACGCGCACCAAGCCGGCGCTCGAACTGTCGCCCTTCCAGGTCGTGCGGCGTGACTTTGCCTTCGTCGTCGACAAGACGGTGGAAGCCGGCGCCATCGTCAAGGCCGCCACAGGCGCCGACCGCAAGCTGGTAACCGGCGTCAACGTCTTCGATATCTTCGAGGGCGCATCGGTTGGCGACGGCAAGAAGTCGGTGGCGATCGAGGTGCAGATCCAGCCGGTCGAGCGCACGCTGACGGACGAGGATTTCGAGGCGCTGACGCAGAAGATCGTCGCCAGCGTTGCGAAATTCACCGGCGGTGTCCTCAGAAGCTGAACTTCACCCAACGTCGTCAAATAATGGACCGGTCGCGAATAGCGGCCGGTCTTTTCACAGATGCAGATGGTAGAGTTTGCTGACGATCGTCCAGCGGCCGTCGATCTTCAGCAGCGAGAGATAATCGGTAAAGCGCATGCCGGCGAAATCGTCGGTGACCTTGACGCTTGCCGCATCGCCTTCGACATCGACGCTCTGGATGTCCATGTAGGGCTGCGTGCCGGGCGGCGCCGGCTCCTCCTGCAGGATCGCGGCGATGAATTCGTCCCGCGTCAGCCATTCGACGGCATTTTCGTAATGGCCGATGATCGAGCTTTTCGGATGAAAGGCCTTTTTCAAGGCTGCCTCATTGGCGAAGGCCATGCCTTCGACATAGAGATGAACCGTCTGTTCGACTGCCTGCCTGTCCGACATATTTTCATCCCGTTCTCCGAGATGGCGTTAGATAGTTTCGCCAGCCCCGAAGGCAAGCCCGGCCGGTTGCGCCGACCGGGCTTTTTCAGGTTCAGATGTTCGTCATCGCAAGCGAGGCATCCGAGTAACGTTCGCCGGCCACCTGTCCGGCCGGGATGACCTCTTCAAGCCTCGCGAGTTCCGCCGGGCTCAGCACGATATCGGCGGCCGCGGCGTTCTGTTCGAGATGATGAAGCTTGCGGGCGCCCGGGATCGGCACGATGTCGTCGCCCTGGTTCAACACCCAGGCCAGCGCCAGCTGTGCTGCCGTCACGCCTTTCTCAGCGGCCAGCCGCTCGAGCGTCGCGACGAGGGCGGCGTTGGCGTCGAAATTTTCCGCCTGGAAACGCGGCACCTGTCGGCGGAAATCGTCGGCAGCGAGATCCTCCACTTTGCGGATCGCTCCCGTCAGGAAGCCGCGGCCGAGCGGGCTGTAGGGCACGAAGCCGATGCCGAGTTCGCGGCAGGTGGCAAGCACCTCCTCTTCCGGGTCGCGCGTCCAGAGCGAATATTCACTCTGCAGGGCTGCGATCGGATGGACCGCATGGGCGCGGCGAATGGTGGCGCTGCCGGCTTCCGAAAGCCCGAGGGCGCGGACTTTGCCTTCCTTCACCAGTTCCGCCATGACGCCGACCGTGTCCTCGATCGGCACGTCAGGATCGACCCGGTGTTGGTAGAAGAGGTCGATGGTCTCGATGCCGAGGCGTTTCAGCGAGGCCTCGGCCACCGCCCGCACATGCTCAGGGCGGCTGTCGACGCCGGTGATGGCGGCAGTACCGGGCTTGCTGGCATCGATCTTGAAGCCGAACTTGGTGGCGATCACCACGCGGTCGCGGAACGGCTTCAGCGCTTTGCCGAGAAGAACCTCGTTGGTAAAGGGACCATAGACTTCGGCGGTGTCGAAGAAGGTCACGCCGAGATCGATGGCGCGATGCAGTGTCTTGATCGATTCCGCATCGTCGCTGGCGCCATAGGCAAAGCTCATGCCCATGCAGCCAAGGCCGACGGCAGAGACGGTCAGATCGTTTCCGAGTTTCCGGCTTTTCATGATGTGCTCCTCTGAGCTGATTTTGAGCCGCCAGAGCATGATGCCGAAAAGTGTGAGCGGTTTTCGGACGACATCATGCTCTAACTATTAATTCAGAACAGGATTCAGATTTTAGGCCGCCCGGCCTGAAATCATTCTGTTCTGCATGGTTGCGGTACCCGCAGACCATATCGCTGCGCCATCAATCAGAAAATACATGCAGTTTCTAACAGGTTGTTCTATTATTTCGATCAATGAACAGGACACAGCTCTCGCAACTCGCCGTTCTCGCCGCCGTCTCGGAGCATCGCAGCTTCCGGGCGGCGGCGAAGGAACTCCTCGTCGCGCCCTCGGCAATCAGCCATGCGATATCGAGCCTCGAGGAAAGTCTGGGGGTGCGGCTTCTGGCGCGCACCACCCGCAGCGTCGCGCCGACGGAGGAGGGCCGCCTGCTGCTTGAAAGACTTCGTCCCGCGCTCGAGGAGATCGACATTGCTCTGGAGGCCGTCCGCGATACGCGCGCCAAGCCGGCCGGAAACCTGCGCATCACCGCGCCGCGCTTCGCCTCCGATCTGCTGCTCGCTCCGCGGCTCGGCGACTTTCTCAACCTCTATCCCGATATCACCCTGGAGATCGCCAATGAGGATGGCTTCACCGATATCGTCAAGGAGGGTTTCGACGCCGGTATCCGGCTGGAGGAGAGCCTGGAGGCTGATATGATCGCGGTCAGGGTCTCGCCCGATCTGACGACGGTGATCGCCGCTTCGCCCGAATATTTCGAGCACCATCCGAAGCCGGAGCATCCGCGCGATCTCGTCCGTCATCGCTGCATCAAGCGGCGCTTCACCAACGGCTCGATCTATCGCTGGGAATTCGAAAAGGACGGGCAGGAACTCGTCGTTTCGGTCGACGGGCCGCTGATCGTCAGCGAGGATCGGCTGGCCTTGCTTGCGGCGCTGAACGGCGCCGGCCTTGCCTATCTCTTCGACATGCGGGTCGATGACGAACTGGCGAGCGGCAAGCTTGTGCGGGTGCTGGAAGATTGGTGCGCGCCCTATGCCGGGCCGTTTCTCTATTATCCCACCCGGCGACAGATGCGCCCGGCGCTGCGCGCCTTCATCGATTTCTTCAGATACAGCGAGCAGGATACGGGCGGCCGGTAAGGAATGGGAACCGGGCCGCCCGTTCTTGCTAGGGTGCCGTGCGCATCAGGCAGCCTTTGCCTTCTGGTTTGCCGCCGTGGTGGCGAGCTGGGAGAGGGTCTTGTCGGTGGCCGTTTCCTGTTGCAGCGTCTGGTCGAGCAGGCCGACCACCTCCTTGAGACCGAGGGTCGCTGCCCAGGTCTTCAGCGTGCCGTAGCGGGCGATTTCATAATGCTCGACGGCCTGGGCAGCCGAAATCAGGCCGGCATCGAGGGCCGCCGTGCCCTTGAATTCCTCCATGATTTCCTCGCCCTCGGCGATGATGCCCTGGATCGCCTCGCAGGTCTTGCCCTGGGCGCGTTTGCCGATCAGTTCGAAAACCTGCTGCAGGCGCTCGACCTGGCCTTCGGTTTCCTCGCGGTGCTTTTCGAAGCCCTTCTTCAATTCGGGGGATTGGGCGGCGCGTGCCATCTTCGGCAGGGCGCGCAATATCTGCCGCTCGGCAAAGTAGATGTCCTTCAGCGTGTCGTAGAAGAGATCTTCCAACGTCTTTTCCTTGGCCATTTTCTCGATCCTTGTTTTTGGGGAAAACCGCGAATGCGGCGACACATTAAGAAGAGAAGATCGCGCTAATTGTTCCCGACCGATTTCGGGTGGACTGGAAATCGGTGCCGGGCGATGATTCCTGCCGTCGATGCGCAGGAGAATGACGTCATGCGAAAACCGAATTCAATGAAGGGTCTGGAGGATCTTGGCCGCGTACGGCTGTCGCAAAACTTCTTTCTTCGCGATTTCCTGCATTCCGAAATCGCCGATTTCTATCGCATTCCCAATATCCCCGAGGATCCCGATCTGGCGATCGAGGCGGGCAAGAGGCTCTGCGAGGAATTGCTGGAGCCGCTGGAGGCAACGTTCGGGCGCCTGCATATCCGATCCGGCTATCGCTCGCCCGCGGTCAACAGGTTCGGCAACGAGAACAATCTGAACTGCTCGACCAATGCGTCCACCGCTGCGCATCACATCTGGGATATGAGGGACTTCGACGGCTGCATGGGCGCAGCCGTCTGCATTGCCGTGCCATGGATGATCGACCATTACCACGATGAAAGCGACTGGCAGCGGCTCGCCTGGTGGATTCACGACCACCTGCCTTATGCCTCGCTCTGCTTCTTTCCCAAGCTCTGGGCCTTCAATATCCAATGGCACGAACGGCCGAAGCGGGTGATCCAGAGTTATGTCAGCCCGCGCGGCATCCTCACCAAACCCGGCATGGCCAATTGGGAAGGCGATCATGCCGCCTTTTATAAAGGATTTCCTGCGCCTACAGCGCCGCGCGTCTTGAAGGTGATGCGATAGCGGATGTGGCCGTCGCTCTCGACATAGCTGTCATAGAGCGCCCGCGCGGTTCTGTTCTGCTCGCTCGTATGCCAGTAGAGCCGCGACCAGCCCTTGGCTTTGCAGGTCGAAACGAGATCGTCCATCAGTGCCCGCCCGACGCCCTTGCCGCGCGCATCGGCATCGACGAACAGGTCTTCGAGATAGCAGTCCCTGCCGCGGATCCACGTGCCCTCATGCGTGAGATAAAGCGCAAAGCCCATCATCCCACCATCGACCTCGGCGACACGCATCGCAATCGCCGACGCCGGATCGAAGACCCGGCGCCATGTGGAATCGGTGATATCGGCATCGACCGTGACTTCGTAAAAGGCGAGGTAGGCGGCCCAAAGTTCGCGCCAGCGGGCTTCGTCTTCGGGGCGGGCCTCACGTATCGTGACGGTCATGGCGTCTCTTTCTTTCAGGCGCCGGCTTGGTCGAGGAGCGCCATCGCGTCATTGGAAAGCGCAAGTGTCGCCGATTTCGCCAGGCTTTCAAGCTGTGAAAGGTTGGTCGCGCTGGCGATCGGCGCCGTCACGCCCTTCTTGCGCAGCAGCCAGGCGAGCGAAATTTCTGCCGGCGCTGCACCGGTCTCGGCCGAAACCTTGTCGAGCGCGGCCAAAATACGCAGGCCCTTATCGTCGAGATATTTCGAAACCCGGCCCTCGCGTGCGCGGCCTTCCGTATCGGCGTTGCTGCGGTATTTGCCGGTGAGGAAGCCGGCGGCAAGGCTGAAATAGGTAATCACGCCGATGTCTTCTTCGACGCAGAGATCGGCAAGCGGCCCCTCGAAGCTCGAACGTTCATAGAGATTATATTCCGGCTGCAACACATCGTAACGCGGCAGGCCGGCCTCTTCGGCAGCGTCGAAGGAAGCCTGAAGCAGTGTCGCATCATAGTTCGAGCAGCCGATGGCGCGGATCTTGCCCTGCTGCTTCAGCTTGGCAAAGGCGCCGAGCGTTTCCTCATGCGGCGTATCTTCATCCGGCCAGTGCGAGAGATAGAGGTCGATATAATCGGTCTGCAGCCGGCGCAGCGAATCCTCGACCGCCTTCAGGATATAGGTTTCCTTCAGCGTCTTTCCCTGTCCCATGTCGGAGCCGACCTTGGTGACGATAACGGCCTTGTCGCGGGAGATCTTTGCCTGGCTTAGCCAACGCCCGATGATCTCTTCGGAATCGCCGCCCTTGTTGCCCGGAACCCACGAGGAATAGACATCGGCCGTATCGATCGTGTTCAGGCCCGCGTCGAAGAAGGCATCGAGAATGGCGAAGGATGTTTTTTCGTCGGCCGTCCAGCCGAAGACATTGCCGCCGATGACGATCGGCGCGACCGATAGACCTGTTTTTCCAAGCCGGCGCATTTCCATGACGCTCTCCAGAAGTGTGAAGGAATTGAAATCGCGGATACGGCAGAACGCCGCCCTGACCAACTTAGTGCGATCCGCGCATCCGGGAAGGCAAACTTCCGTGATTTCATGTCGCGCCATTGCGCCGCAGCTAGGGCCTGAATATGGTTCGCGGAAATCAGTTTGGGAGGCTTGGATCATGTTGCGTTTCGGTATCATTTCAACGGCGAAGATCGGCCGCGACAATGTCGTTCCGGCGATCCAGGATGCGGAGAATTGCGTCGTCACGGCGATTGCCAGCCGTGATCTCAAGCGTGCGAGGGAGATGGCCGACCGGTTTTCGGTGCCGCATGCCTTCGGCTCCTACGAGGAGATGCTGGCATCCGACCTCATCGACGCCGTCTACATTCCGCTGCCGACCTCGCAGCATATCGAATGGTCGATCAAGGCGGCAGATGCCGGCAAGCACGTGCTCTGCGAAAAGCCCTTGGCGCTCAAGGCCGGTGATATCGACGATCTGATCGCCGCCCGCGACCGCAACCGGGTGGTGGTCACCGAAGCCTATATGATCACCTATTCCCCGGTCTGGCAGAAGGTGCGCTCGCTGATCGGCGAGGGCGCGATCGGGTCGCTCCGGCATGTGCAGGGCGCCTTCACCTATTTCAACCGCGACCCCGCCAACATGCGCAACGTCCCCGAGCTCGGCGGCGGCGGCCTTCCCGATATCGGCGTCTATCCGGTCATGGGCACGCGTTTTTCCACAGGCAAGGAGCCGCTCTGGATCCAGGCGATCACCGAGCGCGATGCGGATTTCGGCACGGATATCTATTCGAGCGTCAAGGCCGATTTCGGTGATTTCGAGCTGAGCTTCTATATCTCGACGCAGATGGCCAACCGCCAGGTCATGGTCTTCCACGGCACCGAAGGCTACATCGAGGTCAAGTCGCCGTTCAATGCCAATCGCTGGGGACCGGAAGAGATCGAGCTTGCCGACCGCAGCCACACTGAATCGCGCATCTTCCGCTTCCAGGACAGCCGCCAGTACAAGCGGCAGGTCGAGGCCTTCGCCCGGGCGGTGACGAACGGCAAGGAAGAGATCGTTACCCTCGAAAATTCGAAGCTGAACCAGAAGGTGATCGACGCGATCTACCGGGCCAGCGAGAAGGACGGCTGGGAAGCAGTCTAGCGCATAACCCCGAAAATCGGAATCGATTTTCGGAAAGGATTATGCGCCACTTCAGAGGGTTTGAGCGTCCTTAGCGCGTCCTATTGGACGCGCGGCGCTCTAATCACTCGGCGCGGAAGACGAAGCGCGAATAGCCGAAGAAGCTGAAGATCATCGAGGCGACGCTGGCGATCACCATGGCCGCCAGCGGCTGAAGCACCGGCAGCGACAGCAGCAGCGCGGAATAGAGCCCGTAATTGACCAGCGCTGCCGTCACCCCGACCGAGCCATAGCGGAAGCCTTCGGTGGCAAGCGAACGGCCGGTGCGATCGAAGGTGAAGCTCCGATTGAAAGCCCAGGTCGCCGCCATGGCGAAGGCGATCGCGATGAGTCGCGCCAGAAACGGCCCGAGCGGCGTCAGATGGAGCAGCGCCGACAGGATGCCGGCATCGACGAGGAAGCCGATGCCGCCGGCAATCGTGAAGCGGATGAGCTTTCTCATGCCGCATCCGCCTTGCCGGGACGCGCGCGCGATGCCGGCCCTGCGTCGCTGAGCGGCGCCTTCAACGCGCTCGGCCTCTCCAGGCCCATATAATGGATTCGGAGCTGTTCGGCGCGGGCGCGCGCAACGGAATCCAGGATGACGCCGGCGGTAAAAAGCATGAAGGAGATCATCATCAGCGCCGTCGACAGCACCCAGGTCGGCATGCGGCTGACGAGACCTGTCTCGAAATATTCCGCCAGCACCGGCGCCATGAAGCCGAGGCTCGCCAGCATGAAGGTGGCGCTGATCGCGCTGAAAAAGGCGAAGGGCCGGGTTTCCTTCATCAGCATCGCGAACATCCAGAGGATCTTGGCGCCGTCGCGGAACGTCGAAAGCTTGGAGTGCGAGCCTTCCGGCCGGCGGCCGTAGTCGAGCTCCAGTTCGCTGACCGGCAGCTTCAGCCGGGAGGCATGCACGGACATTTCGGTTTCGATCTCGAAGCCGCCTGATACCGCCGGGAAGCTCTTGACGAAGCGGCGCGAAAACGCGCGGTAGCCGGAAAAGATATCGGTGAAATCGGGGCCGAAGATCATCCGGTAAAGCAGGTTGAAAAGCCGGTTGCCGAGCGCATGGCCCTGACGGCCGGCATCGGCGTGCACGCCGCGCCTTGTGCCGACCACCATGTCGGCGCGCTCGGTCAGCAACGTACGCACCAGTTCCTCGGCATCCTCGGGCGCATAGGTGCCGTCGCCGTCGGCGATGATGTAGATGTCGGCGTCGATGTCGGCGAACATGCGGCGCACGACATGGCCCTTGCCCTGGCGCCGCTCGCGCACGACATGCGCGCCGGCAAGCATCGCCTGCAGCGCGGTGCCGTCGGTGGAATTGTTGTCGTAGACATGGATCGCAGCATCGGGCAGCGTCGCCCGGAAGCCCTGGACGACAGGGCCGATCGTCGCCGCTTCATTATAGCAGGGAAGCAGGACGGCAATATTCAGATTGTCGGTACGCGATCGGGCCATGACTCTACTCGTTACACTGAAAGCCGCGCTCAACCTAAATCACGCGCCGTTAATAAGACCCTATGACGCAGGCAAAATCAGCGGCTGCCACAAACGGCTTTACACTTTCTTGATCGGCGGCGGTTAAGCTTCGCTATCCGGAAACGAACCGCTAACCACGATGAACGCTGTGCAGCCGATCACCCATGCATCATCCGCGATAGACGCCCCTCGGGTCGGGCTACGCGACCTGCTGACGCGTCTCTGGCCAACCGTCATCGCCTATAGCGTCATCCTTGCCGCCGCCATCCTCATCACCAAGCTTTCCGGTGCCACCGATTACGTCGGCCCCGACAATGACGACGGAATGCGTCTCGTCGAAGTTCGCGATTTTCTGGCCGGGCAGGGCTGGTTCGATCTGATGCAATACCGTCTCGGCCTCGACGGCGGCACGCTGATGCATTGGTCGCGGCTGATCGACCTGCCGATCGCCTCGCTGATCTGGTTCTTCGGCCTGTTTGTACCGCATGCGACGGCCGAGGCGCTGGCGCTCGCCGCCTGGCCGGTATCGCTCATCCTGCCTGCCATGCTCGCCATGGCGGTTGCCGGTCGGCGCATCGGCGGCGTTGCCGCCATGCACATCAGTCTCGGCTTGACCGGTCTTGCGATCTACACCGGAAACCGTTTCGCGCCGGGCGCCATCGATCATCACAATGCGCAGCTGGCCTTGGTCGCGACGATGATCGCGATGCTGCTGGATCCTGAGCGTCGCGCCTGGAGTTATGCGGTTGCCGGCATCGCGGCAGCGGTCGCCATTGCCATCGGCGCCGAGACGACACCTTTCGTCGCCGCCGTCTGCCTGACCATCGTCCTGCTCTGGGCATGGGAGGGCGAAAATTTCGCTGCCGCCGCCAAGGCCTTCGGGCTGGCGCTGGCGATGGCGATCAGCATCCTCTTCTTCGCAACGGTGCCGCCCCGGCTTTATTCGATGGTCACCTGCGACAATCTCTCGCTCGGCTATTACAGCCTGGCGGCGATCGGCGGCGGACTGCTGTTGTTTTCGGCGGTTTTCGCGAGCCGCCTGCGCCGGCCCTTGCGCTTTGCCGCGCTCGCCGTCGTCGGCGCCGGTGTTCTCGGTTCGGCGGTCGTGATCGCACCGCAATGCCTGAGCGATCCGCTGGCCGGTCTCGATCCGATGCTGGTCGAGCTCTGGCTGAGGAATGTTTCGGAAGCGCAGTCGGTTTTTGTTCTCGGGCGCACCGATCCCTTCTCGATCGGTGGCTTCTATGCGGCCGGCTTGTTCGGCATCGCCGTCTGCATCTTCCGCGTCGTTCAGCGTGACCGCGTGCAGATCCACCTGATCCTGCTCTTCCTGCTGATGACGAGCTGGGCAATCGCACTGGTCCAGGTGCGCGGTTCCACCTTCTCGAACCTGATCTCGATCTTGCCGCTTGCCCTGCTGATCATCGATATCAAGCGCATCTCCAACAACGACAACGAGAATGTCGCCGCCGCCTTCGTCTATATCGTGACCGTGCTCGCCAGTGCTCCGGCCGCCTGGGCCGTCGGTGGCGGGTTTATCTCGTTGCAGATGGAGAATGCTGCGCAGAAGAAGGCGGCGAAGCCGGCAAAGGAAATTTCCTGCACATCGCAAGCGGCGCTGGCGCCGCTCGCCGGGCTACCGGCCGGACTGATCTCCGCGCCATCGGAAATGGGCGTGCCGATCCTCCGCTTCACGCAGAACCGGGTTCTCTCCGCGCCCTATCATCGCAATCAGGGCGGCATGCTGACTGAACTGCATATCGGCATGGCGGAGCCACAGGAGGCGGAAGCCTTCCTGAAGGGGACTGGCGTGACGGCGCTTGGCTTCTGCCCCGGCGACCTGCAGACGCGCGAGATCGCCAAGCTGAAGCCGGATGGCCTCTATGCGCAGCTCGGCAAGGGGAATATTCCGCCCTATCTGGAACCGCTTCCGAAGGCGGCGGACGTGGGCGTGCAGTTCTTTCGCTATCGGCCGGCGACGAATTGACGCCGGCTAATTTCAAGATGGAATAAAGCATGTCGCGCAAAACTCTGCGGCGGTTTGGCGATAACGGCATGCGTTTGAGATAAGGACCTAAAGCGCGAGGAGCGATCTGAAAGATCGCGACGCGCTATCAGTGCGAGACACGCGTGGCGCGACGAAGGCGCTGATTGGCATAGAGCCCGATCACGAAGAGCATGAGGCCGCCATTATAGCCGAGCACGGCATAGACGAATGCCAGAAGGGACACCGGGCCGGGCGAGGTTATCGCCGCCAGCGCGAATGTCATTCCGATCAACGCGGCGACCAACGCGATCACGCCAGCCGAGCGCATTTGCCCGGCGCTGATGCCCAATGCTGCTGCTGTGAGAATAATCATTTCAGCACCTTCCCAGAGATAACGAGGGGAAGCATAGGAAGCGCCAACTAACAAAGATTTACCGGCGGTCCTCGCCGAAAAGCCTTTGTATTGCGGTGGTTAGCAATCCCTTTCGGGTAAAACGCACAATCTAACTATCCGTTCCGCAACAAAACGGATTTACTCGATTTTGTTGTTTGTTCGCCCGGCTGCAACGAGTGCATGTGCAGGATGAGTTGAGACGAGCGCGCTTGATGCAGTGGCGACGAACGCCTCCCACAACGATTTCAACGGCTGGGAAAACCGATCCCAAAGCCCCTGCCACCCTTCCTGTTTCCAGCGGATGGACATAGAAAGAGGGTATGAGCAACGTCTTCGACGGCGATTCGCCGACCAACCTTGCCGAATATTCGGTTTCGGAGCTTTCCGGCTCGATCAAGCGCACCGTCGAAACCGCCTTCGACCAGGTTCGCGTGCGCGGTGAGATCTCCGGTTACCGCGGGCCGCACTCCTCGGGCCATGCCTATTTCGCGCTGAAGGACGATCGCGCCCGCATCGATGCCGTCATCTGGAAGGGCACCTTCTCGCGGCTGAAGTTCCGTCCGGAAGAGGGCATGGAAGTCATCGCCACCGGCAAGGTCACCACCTTTCCAGGCTCTTCGAAATATCAGATCGTCATCGAGACGCTGGAGCCGGCCGGCGCCGGCGCGCTGATGGCGCTGATCGAGGAGCGCAAGCGCAAGCTCGGCGCCGAGGGCCTGTTCGATCCCGCCCGCAAGAAGCGGCTGCCCTTCATGCCGAGCGTCATCGGCGTCGTCACCTCGCCGACCGGCGCCGTGATCCGCGATATCCTTCACCGCATCTCCGATCGTTTTCCCGTGCATGTCCTCGTCTGGCCGGTGAAGGTTCAAGGCGAAGGGTCCGGTGAGGAGGTGGCAAACGCCATCCGCGGCTTCAACGCGCTGGAACCTTCAGGCGCCATCCCACGCCCGGATGTGCTGATCGTCGCGCGCGGTGGCGGCAGCCTGGAAGATCTCTGGAGCTTCAACGACGAAATCGTCGTGCGTGCCGCGGCCGAAAGCGAAATACCGCTGATCTCGGCCGTCGGTCATGAAACCGACTGGACACTGATCGATTATGCCGCCGATGTCCGCGCGCCGACGCCGACAGGGGCCGCGGAAATGGCGGTGCCCGTCAAGGCGGAGCTCGAGGCGCAGGCCGCCGCTCTTGCGGCACGCCTGCAGGGCTGCATGAACCGGCAGATGGATCAGCGGCGCCAGTCGGTGCGTGCTCTGATGCGGGCATTGCCGTCGCTCGATCAGCTTCTCGCCTTGCCGCGCCGGCGTTTCGACGAGGCGGCGACCGGTCTCGGCCGCGGGCTGGAGCTCAACACCATCAATAAGCGTCGCGGCTTCGAGCGCGTCGCCGCGCATCTGCGCCCGGATCTGCTGTCCGGCCGCATTGCCGAGCGCCGCCAGACGCTGAACGAGCGCATGGCCCGGGCCGAGCGCATGGTCGAACGGCTGATCGACCGCTCGAAATCGCGCGTCGACCGCGCCGAGGCAATCCTCGCCTCGCTGCCTGCCCGGCTGAAGACGCAGACCGACCGCGGCCGCGAACGCCTTGGCAATCTTTCGCGCCATGCCGATACGGCGATCCGCCACCAGCTGACCCGTGCGCGCGCCGAACTTTCTTCGCAGGACCGCGTGCTGCAGTCGCTCTCCTATAAGAATGTGCTGAAGCGCGGTTACGCCGTCATTCGCGATGAGGATAACAGGCCGGTCTCGCAGGCTGCCCAGCTCTCCGCCGGCACGGGCATCGCCATCGAATTCGCCGACGGTCGTGTCGGCGCCATGACCACGGAAGGTGGCGCACCGCCGGCCGGTGCCAAGAAGCGCAGCGTAAAATCCGCAGAGCCACCGAAGCAGGGAAGCCTGTTCTGACAATGCGGATCCTGCTGGTGCTTGCCCATCCGCTGGAGGACAGTTTCGCCGCTGCCGTGGCAAGGACCGCACGCGAAGCGCTGGAAGCGACGGGCCACGTGGTCGACCTGCTTGATCTCTACCGCGAAGATTTCGATCCGCGTCTTTCGAAGGCCGAGCGCAGCGGCTATTTCGACGTGCCCTATGACACCTCAGCCGTTGCCGATATCGTTGTCCGCCTGAAGGCGGCCGACGGCCTGATCCTCGTCTTTCCGCAATGGTGGTTCAATTTCCCCGCCATCCTCAAGGGCTTCTTCGACCGTGTCTTCGCCCCCGGCGTTGCCTTCAGCCATGATGCTGCCGGCGGCCGTATCGTGCCGCAATTGACCCATATCAGGCTGTTCTATGCGCTGACGACGACAGGCTCGCCCTGGTGGCTGGTGCGTCTCTATATGGGCGATCCGGTGCGCCGGCTCTTGAAGCGCGGCATCGCCGCCTTCTGCTCGAAGGGATTGAATTTCCGCATGCTCAGCCTGCACGACATGGACCGGGCCACCGATGCAAAGCGCAGGGCGCATCTCGATCGCGTGCGCAAGCTGCTATCGGCGATCCGCTAAAGCAATTCCAGCAAAAGTGTGCAGCGGGTTTGCGTTCAACAGAGCATGCTGCCGGGCTGCGCGATTTTGTTCTGAGGCGTGATCCACATCGCCTCGAAGGATCACCTGAGGCACGCGCACGCGCCAGCCTCATCCTGGAGGCGCCCCGCGGGGGTCTCGAAGAACGGGGCTGGCCGCCGCGCCGCTTCCAGCAATGGCCATGATGCTTGTCAGCGTCTGGCTCAGTCAGCGCACGACGATGCCGCTTAGGCCCATTCGCCCTGCCGCATTACCGGAACCCGCGAGCCATCCGGCTTGAGGCCGTCGATATCGACCTTGTCCGAGCCGATCATCCAGTCGATATGGATCAGGCTGGAGTTGCCGCCCTGTGCCTTGATCTGCTCCTGGCTCAGTGTCGCGCCATCGAGGAAGCACTTGGAATAGCACTGGCCGAGCGCGATGTGGCACGAAGCGTTTTCGTCGAACAGCGTGTTGTAGAACAGGATGCCGCTGGCCGAGATCGGTGAGGAATGCGGCACGAGCGCCACCTCGCCGAGCCGGCGCGCGCCCTCGTCGGTATCGAGCACCTTGTTCAAGACCTCTTCGCCGCGCGAGGCCTTGGCCTCGACGATGCGCCCGCCTTCGAAGCGCACCTGGATATTGTCGATCAGCGTGCCCTGGTGCGAAAGCGGCTTGGTGCTCGAAACATGGCCTTCGACGCGCAGCGCATGCGGCGTGGTGAAGACTTCCTCGGTCGGAATATTCGGATTGCAGGTAATGCCGTTCTTGGCGGTGGACGCGCCGCCATGCCATTCATGTCCGTCGGCAAGGCCGATCGTCAGGTCGGTGCCCGGTCCCCGGAAATGCAGCGAGGCGAAGCGCTCGCCGTTTAACCAGGCGGAGCGCTTGGCAAGATTGGCATTGTGCTCGGCCCAGGCGGCGACAGGATCGCTGACATCGACGCGCGAGGCGGCAAAGATCGCCTTGGCGAGCTTGGCGATCGCGATCGGTTCCGGATCGTCGGGGAAGACCACCTTGGCCCAGGACGGGTTGGGATAGGAGATGATGTTCCAGTTGATGTCGAAATTCGAGATCTTCTCCAGCGCCGGCTTATAGGCGGTGGAGTTGGCGCGATTGGCGCGGCCGACCTTGCCGGCATCCTGCTCGGACAGCAGCATCGGATTGTCGCCGGCGATCGCAAGACGGGCCGCCCCGTTGGCATAGGCCCTGGCCATGCCCTCGTAGAGCCAGCCGGAGGCGCGGTCGAAGCTCTCGTCGCTGCCATATTGATAGCGCGCCAGCGTCGTTTCCTCGTCGGAATAGAAGGCGCTCACCAGCCCGGCGCCGACTTTATAAGCGTGCTTGGTGATTAGGCGAACGAGCGGCAGCGCCACGACAGGCGACGTGATCACCAGATCTTGACCCTTCTGCAGCTGCAGCCCGACCTTGACGGCAACTTCGGCAAGCTTTTCCAGCTTGACGGGATCAACGGTGTTCTGGCTCTGGGGCATGAAAGTCATGGTTCAACCTGCCTTCTGTCATCGACGGTGGGAGGCTGGAAGACTTAGACCCGTTTGCGGCGAAAATGAAGCGCTCCACTGCCGAATTGAAGCGGCCGGATTAGATGTCCGGCCGGCTGGGTGGGCGGGCTTTAAGCGGCGGCAGGCAGCCTGAGCAGGATCGAGTTATGTTTTTCGAGGAATTCCATCAGCCGCTGCGGGTAGTCTTCGCCAACGGCGGCCTTGACGCTTGCCCGCTCGGAGAGAGCCTTGCGCCAGCGCGTCACTCGCTCAAGCCCTTCGAAGATGTCGCTGTCGCCGAGCGTGTCGAAGAGATCGAAATACCGAAAGACCGGCGCGAAGACGGCGTCGACGAGGCCGAAGTCGTTGCCGGCGAAATAGGGGCCGTCCGTCAATACCTTCTCGACAGTTGCGAATTTGAAGATGAGTGCCTTACGCTTGGCCTCCAGCTGCGCGGCATCCTGCGCCGTCTCGTAACCCCAGAGATCGGAAAGCACGGAGGAACCGAATTCCATCCAGCCGCGATGGCGGGCACGTGCCAGCGCGTCTTTCGGATGCAGTGCGACGCCCGGCTGCGTTTCCTCCAGATATTCGCAGATGACGCTGCTTTCGAACAGGACAGCCTCGCTGCCATCTTCCTCCTCGATCCGCAGCAGCGGCACCTTGCCGAGCGGCGAGATCTGCAAGAACCAGTCGGGCTTGTCGGCAAGATCGATGTTGATGCGCTCGAAGGGCACGCCCTTTTCGAGCAGCGCGATCGCGGCGCGCTGCACATAGGGGCAGAGATGATGGCTGACGAGGGTAAGCTTGCTCATGGGGGTCTCCTTGGCAAGGATGATAGATGTAGATGCATCTAATAGCGCTTGCGGCGAAATTCAAGATAGATGTAACTGCATTTATGTCTGAAAAACCGTCGAATCCGAGCGAAGCGGTCACCTCTGCCTGGACGAGCATCATGCGCGCCCGAGAGCGGTTGCTCGGCGCCATCGAAGCCGACCTGAAAATGGCCGGCATGCCGCCGCTTGCCTGGTATGACGTGCTGTGGGAATTGGCGCGCTCGCAAGACGGCAAGCTGCGCCCCTACGAGATCGAGGAGCGGACGTTGCTGGCGCAGTATAATCTTTCCCGCCTGCTCGACCGGCTGGAACGGGAGGGCCTGGTCCGGCGCGAGGTCTTCGCCGAGGATGGACGTGGCCGCTGGGTGGTGCTGTCAGATGCCGGCCGAAAGCTTCGCGAGCGCATGTGGATCGTCTATGCCAAATCGATCGACACTCATATCGGCTGCAAGCTTGCCGAAAACGAGGCGAAGGCGATCGCCGGCCTGCTCGACCGCTTTCTCTGAATCCTGTTCTCAATTGAAGAGTGAGAGCATGATGTCGTCGGAAAAACCGCTCAGACTTTTCGGCATCATGCTCTGATTAGGCAATCAGCGGCGCGGCGACAGCCTTCAGCGCCTTCAACGCATCCTTCGGATCGAGCCGCACCTGCAGCCCGCGCTGCCCGCCATTGATATAGACGAGCGGTTCGCCAAGCGCGGCCTCCTCGATCGCCGTCGGCACGGTCTTCTTCTGGCCGAAAGGGCTGATGCCGCCGACATGATAGCCCGTCAGCCGTTCGGCATCGGCAGGCTTCATCATGTTGGCCGATTTGCCGTGAAAGGCGCTGGCGAGCTTCTTCATGCTGACCTCGCGATCCGACGGCACGACGACGCAGACCGGTTTGCCGTCCACCTCCGCCATCAGCGTCTTCAGCACGCGATGCGGCGCTTCGCCCAGCGCTTCTGCCGCCTGCAGCCCGACGCGCTCGGCATTGGGGTCGTAGTCATAGGTATAGACCGTGAAGGCGATGCCCGCCTGCGAAAGAACCTGTGTCGCGCGCGTGGTCTTGGACATCTCTTTCCCTCGTGAATTCACTCGGCCGCCTGTCAGCCGCCGAAGGTACCGGCGTAAATCTCCGGCTTGAAGCCGATCAGCAATTTCCCCTTTGCCTCCAGCACCGGCCGCTTGATCATCGACGGTTGGTCGAGCATCAGCGCGATCGCTTTCTCCCGGGTGAGGTTCTCGCGCTCCGCATCGGGCAATTTGCGGAAGGTGGTGCCGGCGCGGTTGAGCACGGTGTCGAGGCCGGCCTGGTCGATCCAGGCTTCGAGATGGGTGCGGTCGATACCGAGCGCCTTGTAATCATGAAACTCATAGGCGACGCCGTGTTCTTCCAGCCAGTTGCGGGCCTTCTTCATCGTGTCGCAATTCTTGATGCCATAGATGGTGATGGCCATGCCCGATCGATCTCCCTGTGATGGCGCGAGATAACATGCACGAAGGCCGGCGCAAACGCCGTGCGACGTTTTATCCCCCGAGCGCGTCGACCATCGAGGCAGACAAAGCCGGCCTGTGGCTCAATTCTCCAGCGTGCCGGCCTTGCGCGAAGCCTTGCTGGGTTCGTCGCAGGCGATCTTCATCAGGTCGCCGCGCCGTCGCACCAGCCGGTCGGATGTTCGCGTCAGGATCAGCCCATCCTGCGGTGCGGTGAGCTCGATGCTGCCGCCCGGCTGTCCTGGCCGGGTGATGATCGTCGCGAGAAGGTCGCCTTCCGCAATCCTCTCGCCGATATTGCGATGAAAAAGCACGGCTCCGCCTTCCGGAGCGCGGATGATCTCGACATTGTCGAGCGGCACGGCCGGACCGGAAAACGCCGTTGCCGCCGGCTTTTCGTCACTGACGATCCCCCGTGCCGCGAGGAAACGCCAGAGCCCGTCGGCGTCCTTTTTCGCCAATACCGGATCGACGTCGCGCTTGCCGCGCAGCTCGACGGTGACGGAGAGTCTGCCGGGCAGCTCGAATAGGCGTTCGCCGGGAACGCCATATTTCCACGCAAAGCCGACGGCCTCCTCGAAGGCCGAGCTTTCGCCATCCGAAAGCAGCACGGCCTCCATGTCGAGTGAAGCGGCGAGATCGGCCGCCTCCGGCCAGAAGGCCTCGTCGATATAGGCATATTGCAGCGATTCATCGTCGCAATGCAGGTCGAGCACGAGATCGGCCCCGAGCGCCAAATGCAGCAGCTGCCGCTTCAATCTGTCGGTAGCCGGGTAATCATCGAGGTCTTTGATCAGCGTCGGGCGATCGGCCAGGGAGATCAGCGGAAAGTCCCGGTTGAAATTGGTGCGCGAACCCAAGTCGAAACGGCCCTGCAATTCGCCGAAATGCGATTGCGCCGCACCGATCGGATTGGCCTGCGGCACGATGGTGATGTCGCCCGCGATCTCTCCCTGGTTTTCTGCCTGCCGCAGCCTTTCGCAAAGGAAATGCAGCAGCACCGTTCCAGGCAGCTCGCCGGCATGCAGTGCCGCCTGGATATAGGTCTTCGGCGCCTTCGGATCGCCGCCCTTAAAGCGCAGCACCGGCAGCCGCCACTCCGTTCCCGATGTATCGCCGGGGATGATGATCTCTGAAACGTCCATGCTGATTTCGCTTCCCGTGTGCAACACCTGAACGAGCTTTATGCGCAGAAGCTGGGCAAGCGCAAGCCGCGGCCAAGGGCGTCAGCCTGCCTTAACCGAGCAGTGGCCAGCGATCGATAATCCGATGTTCGGTTTTTCCGACAACACTGTGGATGAGCAGGAATTCGGACGCCGTCCATGAAACGGGTGTGTCGAGGGTCGTCGGCGGCATGGCTTTGCGGTCGTAGAGCAGCGTCATATGTGGCGTGAAATCGCGGCTGATATTGTGCCGCAATCCGGCATTGTGCATGCCGACGCCCAGTTGGACATGCACCCGGGTGAGCGGTTTCCGTCCGCCCTCGCCGCAAAGTACAAGCGCTCGCGCCTGCGGGAATCGCATGATCCGGTCAAAGGTCATTGCGATCGGCGCACTCTCGACCGTGGCGCCGGCCTGCCGTGCCGCGAAGACCACATCCTCCGGCAGCTTCGGATAGTCGCCGACCCAGATGATCGACACATGCAATGTCGTCAGGCGCGGGATGCCGCAAAGGGAGAAGGCTCGACGATAGTCATCGGCGATTGCGGCCGCCTGCTGCTCGATGGCATCAGGAGGGCAGAGCGCAAAGAAAAGTCGGTGTCCGTTGACGTAGCTTTCGTTTCGCCGTCCGCGACCATTTTTGTCGTCTCCGAAGTCGAGGGGCATCTGGTTCATAGAATTTCAGGTCGTCATGACCCGCCTCGTCGTTTTCAAAACGCGACGAAGATACTCTGCAAGGAAGCAACAGCAAGAACAAACAGAGAACATAATTTCCCGACATGCTCGGGGTCACACTTGTCCGGACCGTCGCTCAAGACCGGGTGAAGTGGATAGTCGGTCGACAATGCAGGGGCGCACCACAATATTTCCTGGAAGCCCGGCGCGCGCAAGAAACGGGTTGAAACAGCGGCCGTCCCATACGATTTTGAGGGTCATTGAAAACGCGGAGGCTGTGTCATGGCTGAGACCATACACCACTATCTCATCTTCGAAACCGCAGGTGGTTTCTGCGGCATCGCCTGGAGCGACGCCGGCATCACCCGCTTCCAACTGCCGACCAAATCAGCGGAAGCGACCGAACGGCTGCTGTTGCGCCGCCTGCCGGACGCCGAACCCGGTGCGCCGACGCCCGCTGTGCTGGAGACGGTCGCCGCCGTGAAGCGCTACTTCCAGGGCGAGGAAACGGATTTTTCCGGCGTCGAACTCGATCTTGCCGGCCAGGATGCCTTCTTCCGGGATATTTATGCGGCGGCAAGGCGTGTCGGCTGGGGCCGCACCACCACTTACGGCGCGCTGGCCAAGGAGCTGGGCGTCGGGCCGGAAGCCGCCCGCGACGTCGGCCAGGCAATGGCGAAGAACCCTGTCGCTTTGATCATCCCCTGTCACCGGGTGCTTGCGGCCGGCGGCAAGATCGGCGGCTTCTCCGCGCCCGGCGGTTCGTCATCGAAGGCCCGGATGCTGGAGCTCGAAGGCGTCAACCTCGCTCCGCCGCCGCCCGCCCAGCAGTCGCTGGGGTTTTAGGCGGCGGAGACTTTTTTCGTTTTCCGCAATTCCCGGCAAAATCGCTTCGCGCTTTGCCTGGCAAAACCGCTCTACACTTTTGCTGGAATTGCTTTGGCAGGGTCTCAGCCGATCAATGCGGGCTGGCTGTCGGCCGGATGATGATCTCGCTGACATCGACGTCGTCAGGCTGGCTGATGGCGTAGAGGATCGAATTGGCGATGGCCTCGGGGCTGATGGTGATCGCCCTGAAAGCCTTCATGGCGTCCCGCGCGGTCGGATCGGTGATCGTCTCGGCCAGTTCCGATGTCGTCGTGCCGGGAGAGATGACCGTCACGCGGATGCGATCGGTCTCCTGTCGCAATCCGTCCGAGATCGCCCGCACCGCGAATTTCGTCGCGCAATAGACGGCGGCCGTCGGCGAGACGCTGTGGCCGCCGATCGAAGACAGGTTGATGATCTGCCCTGATCCCTGCGCCTTCATGATCGGAAGCGCCGCCGCGATGCCATAGAGAACGCCCTTGATGTTGACGTCGACCATCCGGTCCCACTCCTCGACCTTGAGAGCCTCGAGCGGCGACAGCGGCATGACGCCGGCATTGTTGATGATGACGTCCAGCCGGCCGAATTCGGACCTGGCAAAGCCCGCGAAGGCCTCCACCTGGGAACGATCGGTGACGTCAAGCTTTCGCAGGCGCACCGACCCACCCTTTGCCGCGATGTCGCCTGCGAGTTCCTCCAGCCGCTCGGTGCGGCGGGCGCCAATCACGATATGGGCGCCTGCGGCAGCCAGCACCTTTGCCGCCGCCTCTCCGATGCCGCTGCTGGCTCCGGTGATGGCAATGACTTTTCCTTCGATATCAGACATTTCAAGCTCCATTTGCACGCCGCTCGCCTGGCGATGCGACTGAGGTTTCTTGGTATTCAGCTGGGGAAATCGGCGCTGAGCGTCGTCTCCGCCCAGGCGTCGAAGTTTGCGCGCAGCGCATCGAGCCGTTCGCGGGCGATCTTCAGGGCAGGTGCGCCGAGCAGCAGGCGCAGCGGCGGTTCGTCCGCCTCGAACGCCGATATGATCGCGGTTGCCGCGCGGGCGGGATCGCCCGGCTGGTTGCCGGAGATCGAGCGGGTGGCCTGGCGCCGCTTGCCGGATGTTTCGGCATAGTCTTCGATGATCGTGCGGGATTCGACCATCGACCGGCCGGCCCAATCCGTGCGGAAGGCGCCCGGTTCGAGGATCGTCACATCGATGCCGAGCGGCCTGAGCTCATGGGAAAGCGATTCCGATAGGGCTTCGACCGCGAACTTGGTGGCATGGTAGTAGCCGGTTGCGGCAAAAGCGACGAGCCCGCCAAGTGAGGAGACGTTGAAGATATGCCCTTGCCGGCGTCGGCGCATGCCCGGCAGAACCTGCTTGGTGACATCTATCAGTCCGAAGACATTGGTCTCGAACTGGGCGCGTATCTCGGCATCGTCGCCCTCTTCGATCGCCGAGAGGTAACCGTAGCCGGCATTGTTGACGAGGACGTCGATCGCACCGAAATGCGTTTCGGCGTCACGAACCGCGCCGGCGATGGAGCGGCTGTCTGTCACATCGAGTGCAAGGGCAAGCGCGCGGTCGCCGTGTTGTGCCGTGAGATCTGCCAGGGTCTCGGGTCTGCGCGCTGTAACAGCGGCGCGCCAGCCACGGGCCAGCACGGCTTCGGCGAGTGCCCGGCCGAGCCCGGACGATGCGCCGGTGATGAACCAGATGGGTGTTGGGGAAGACATGATCGTCATCCTTTCCGGCCGGCAAACGCGGCCTTCTCCTGTGTGGTGTTGCCTTTCAGGCGGTACGTCATCTGCGCCGAAGCACCATGCCGCCATGATGGAGGGTATCGCCGTCGACGAAATCGCCGTCGGCTGTGAAGCCCGTGTCATCCCAATATTCGATGTGGCTTCCGGTGACGTCGTAGCGTCCCCGGTAGGCGCTTTCCCGGCTGCCACGGGCTTCGTCGTAACGACCATTGGGCAGAAGTTCGTGGCGGACGCGGCCATCATCCGTTACCCACATGCCGACATAGGGATGTTGCTGCATCGTGTTCTCGCTTGTTTGTTGCTGCTGATCTCGGTCGTTCACGGCATCGGTGGCGGACGAACTGGTCGCCGTGCCAGCCAGAGTGACCGCCGTGAAAAGCTGCAGGACCGGGCTTTTGAAAATCCTTCGCATTGCCTTGCCTTTCGAAGCCTTGCGTTGATCTCGACTTGAAAGATAGCGTGCCCATCTGCGACGATTAAGTTGCTAATCCAGGATGCCTTGGTTAGAAATGCTAACCAATGGTCGACGATCTCGAAGGCATTTCAGTCTTTCTTGCAGTGGCGGAGGCGCGGAACTTCCGGCTCGCCGGCGAGCGGCTTGGCGTCACCCGCTCCGCCGTCAGCCAGGCCCTGCAGCGCCTCGAGGATCGGGTCGGAGTCGCCCTGGTCCAGCGCACGACGCGCAGCGTCAGCCTGACCGAAGCCGGCGAAGTGTTCTTCGACGCGGTTCGTCCATCGCTCCGCCAGGTCAAGGATGCGATGCAGACGGTAAGGGAAATGCAGGCGCGCCCGAGCGGCCTGCTGCGGATCACCGTTTCCTCGATCGCCGAGAACTTCCTGTCCGGCACCTTGCTGGCCGGCTTCATGGAAGCCTGCCCCGACATCAAACTCGATATCACCATCACCGATGACGAATTCGATATCGTCGAAGCCGGGTTCGACGCGGGTGTCCGGCTCGGCGAAGTGATCGAACAGGACATGATCGCGATCTCCGTCTCCGAAGAGCAGCGACAATGCGCGGCGGCATCCCGCAGCTATCTCGAGCGCCGCGGCCATCCCCGCCATCCCCGCGAACTGCAGGGTCATGCCTGCATCGGATGGCGGCCACGCCCGGATACGGCGCCTTATCGTTGGGAGTTCACCGAGAATGATCGCGACTTCGACGTCTCCGTCGATCCCACTGTTACGACCAACGACATGGGAATGATGATCCGCATGGCCTGCGCGGGAGCAGGCATCACCTTCGGCATGGTGGAGACCTTCCAGCCCTATATCGAACGGGGCGAACTCGTGCCGCTGCTGGAGGACTTCTGCCCGCCCTTCCAGGGCTTCTATCTCTACTATCCCAGGCGCCAGCGACAGCCGCTGAAGCTGCGCGCATTGGTCGATTATGTGCGGAGATTTGACGGGCGCTAGAGTTGCGATCCTCGATCGCAAGGTGCGACGCCTGAGATGGCGGAGGTTAAGATATTGCCGCCTCGCCAGTGAGGACCCGAGCTGCCTTAGCCAGAGGGCGCAGCAGCAAATAGGATGCGAAGACGTGAGTGATCATCAGCAGGGGCACGTAAATGATCGGGATCGCATATGCGGCGCCCAATTCCCCCGCCCGCGCGGGAAGGCCGGCCTGGATCGCGTGATAGTAGTCGAGGACGAGGTCGCCCATTCCCACGAGATTGAAGGCGACGACGAACAGCCAGAAGACCGGACGCATCCTGATCGTGACGAGCGCCAGCACGGCGAGCAGCCCGGCCGCAAGGTCGCCAAAGGCAGCGAAGGTGGCGAAGCTGGCGGGCAGGTTGGGACCGACGACGCCTGGGAGAAGGAAGACGAGCCCGAAGAAGCGGAAGCTGTGCAGAGTGGCGATCGCGCGGTGCGCCCTGACCCTGTCCATCGACGTGAGCCAGGGCAGAATATAGGCGCCGAAGCAAATCAGCCACGCGACATAGCCTAGGACGAGATGAGTTTGGAAGATGGATTCCGTCGACATCGGGGCACTCCTGATTTGTGGGATCCAGATGTACGCCCGCTTCCCGCGGTCGACTATTCGCGATAATATCGATGCGGTATGAAGCAGAACTTCACAGTCAGGCAAGGCGCGCTCGACGGCGTTGAGGCGTTTCTGAGCGTTGCCCGGCACCGCAGTTTTCGCAGGGCAGCTGGGGAGCTCGGGGTGACCCCATCGGCAATCAGCCAGGCCGTACGCGCTCTCGAGGAGCGTGTCGGCGCAGTGCTCTTCATCCGCACGACGCGCAGTGTCGGCCTGACGGAGGCCGGTGAGCGGTTCCTGACGCGTGCAAAGCCCGCATTCGAGGAACTGGTCGCCGCAAGCGAGGTTGCGCGTGAGCTCGGGCAGAGACCGGCTGGACTATTGCGTCTCACTGTGCCGCCGGCAGTGGTGCCGATCCTGCTGGAGCCGCTGATCGCATCCTTCTGCCAGGCCTTTCCCGAGATCGAGGTAGAGGTCGCCGCGAATGAGGAATTGGTCGATATCGCCGCCGAGGGATTTGACGCCGGTATCCGGCTCGGCCAGTTCATCGCAGCCGACATGGTCGCGGTCCGGCTGACGCCGTCCTTCCCGCTGGTGGTTGTCGGCAGCCCCGAATATCTGCGCCGGAGAGGGCGGCCCGAGCGTATCGACGATCTGCGTCAGCATGCCTGCATCCGCATGCGCCGCTCGAACGGCTCAATCGCGCCCTGGTCGTTTGTCAGCGGCAAAAAGCCGATCGAGGCTGTCGTCTCCGGGCCGCTGATCGCCCACGACTTTCCCACCATGCTGGGAGCCGCCGTCGAAGATATGGGGCTTGCGCAAGTGCCTGAGCCAATCGCCGCCGGACCCGTGAAGGCGGGAAAACTCGTTCGCGTCCTGGAGGCGTTCGCACCGATGGCGCCCGGTGTGTTCCTCTACTATCCCAGTCGCCATCAAGTGATGCCGAAGCTGCGGGCCTTCATCGATCACGTGAAAAGCCGGGCGGACGCTGGGGACAAAACTCGAATTCACATCGATGACACGCAAACACCAGCCACGAAAATGCGCTGAAGTGGGAAGCGCTGACCGGAATAGATCCAGACACTTTGTGAAGCAGATCAACGATGCGAAGCGGCTGTTGTTGCGAAGATAATGCCGCACCCATTGATTTCGAACACCTAGATGACGCTCAAGATTGCCCATCACACGCGGTTTTGGTATTCCCGATCCTCAAGGCATCGGTGGGGCGAGGCGGGCGTCTTCATGCCGGTTCTACCGATCATGGCTTCAGTCTCACGGCCGGGCAGCCGGAGCCCCACGAACATCCATCCTGTTGTCGGAGAACATATGCTCGACGAGGTCTTTCCCATTCCGACCAGGGCCTTGATCCGCCAGGGCGGGCGGGCCTGTTTTTATCGTCTCGTCAATACGAGCCCCTTGTTGATACAGGTGCAATCGGGAACGAAGATTGTCATGGCAGATGACAAGGCTTTGCGCCTCGAGGCAGGCGCCTATGGCTTGCTGCCCGACTACAGACCGTTGACGATGGAGAACATTCCCAAAGCGCCGCAGAAGTATCAGACCCTGGCGCTTCCCGTTCCGCGACCGCTCTTCGAGGAAGCCTATATCAGAATGGGATCGATCGCTGTTCCATCGAGGCCTGTGCCGGCAGGCACCTCCAGCCTGCCGGAGGAAGCCGAGGCATTGTTTGACTATTGCTGTCAGCCCGGCAATCTGACGAGGCTTCCCGGCGCGATTGCCAAGGCTCGCTTGATGGAACTGATCACCTGGTTTGCGCTCTGTGGAGCGGTGTTGGGTCAATGCCAAAGTCCTCGGCTCGAGGACCGGCTGCGGCAGATGATCGAAAGTGATACGGCCTTTGATTGGACGCTGGGGCACGCGGCGCGCTCGTTCAACATGAGCGAAGCGACGCTCAGGCGTAAGCTGGCTGCGGAGAATACCGGCTTCAGTGAGATCCTGAGCGATACAAGGATGAACCGCGCCTTGGGGCTCATCCAGACGACCACACTGCCGATGGCGCAGGTTGCGCTTGAGGTCGGTTACGACTCCCCGTCTCAATTCGCGGCGCGGTTCAAAGAGCGGTTTGGCGTCAATCCACGCCATGTGCGGGGCGGCTCCGAGCGTTTTGAGCGGATCGGGGCAGAAGTTGAGCGTAGCGGGGCAGATGCCATGCTCGGTGACGGTAGTTTTCCTGCATTATCAACCGCAGGAAAACAGCATGCGTTTCATCACAGCAGTACTTCTCGCCACATCCGTCTTCGGCGCGACGGCCGCACAGGCCGAAATGAAGCTCACCTCGAAGGATCTGGTCGCCGGCAAGTCCATGGCCGATGCGCAGGTCTTCAACAGCTTCGGCTGCTCCGGCAAGAACATCTCGCCGGAGCTGACCTGGTCGGGTGCGCCGGAGGCGACCAAGAGCTTCGCCATCATGGCTTACGATCCGGATGCTCCCACAGGCTCGGGCTGGTGGCATTGGTCGGTGTTCAACATTCCCGCAAATGCTTCGGAGATCGCCACCGGCGCCAGCGGTAACAAAAAGCTTCCCGCAGGCACCGTCGAAGGTCGCACCGATTTTGGCATGTCAGGCTATGGCGGCGCGTGCCCGCCGGCCGGCGATCAGCCGCACCACTATCAGTTCACCGTCTACGCGCTCTCGGTCGACAAGCTCCCGCTTCCCGAGACCGCGCCGGCTGCCATGGTTGGCTTCTATGTCAGGGCCAATACGCTCGCCAAGGCCTCCGTCGAGGTCACCTACGGCCGCTGAAGCCGGCTTCGGATCGTAGTCGTCATTCCCTTTATGACAACGGCCGGCCGAGGTGACTGAACCTCGGCCGACCGTTTCCTGTGCGGGCTTCTCTGGCCTGTAAAACCTAGGCAGTCATTGCTTGCCAGCAGATCAACGGACCGTCTTCAGCATCGACCCGCTCGCCGATTTGGACAAAGCCATTGCGTTCAAGAACACGCTGTGACGCGATGTTGTCGACGCGGGTCTCCGCAGAGACCAGAGCCACGCGAGGGTCGTTCCGCGCCCACTGAAGCAACTGCCCTATGGCCCGCGTGGTGCATCCACGGCCTTGGCGCGAAGGCGCAACCCCATAGCCGATATGGATGTTTCCATCTTGTGGAACCCGAACGATGGAGCACAGGCCGACGATCTCGCCATCCTCCACGATCATCCAGGCCGACGGCGATAATTCTGCGCCGATGTCAGCCGCGATGCGGTTCAACATCGCCAGTACTTCAGGAGGCGCAATCGCGCTGTCTTGGACAAGGCGCAGATGACGAGGCGCGATGCCCTTCAGCAGCGCTTCAAAATCATGAGACTTTAGTTCGATAATCATAGTCTTCTCGACATTAGACATGCGCCAGCATTGGCGCGTTAAAGGCCGAGCGATAGAGCGAGGATCAGGTCTCGGTCACGATGCCGTGCGCCTTCATCCCTACCGCCGCAGCCGGTGAGTTCTGGATCGTTGCGACGGCAAACAAAGGCATTCTCCTCTAAGACGGAAATGCGAATAACAGCGCCGGGCGAGCATCGCAAGATGGTCCGATCGGGCGGCACGCCGGCTGATCCATGCCAAACCGCAAGATCGGTCGAGCGCTGCGTTGCCGAAGGAATCTAGTTTGAGCTGCCACGGAGACCAAGACGAATGACAGCAGCGCTTCGGAACTATCATGAGCGGATGCAGCGAGTGCTGGATTATGTCGATCGGCACCTCGATGACGATCTCGATCTTGACGTTCTGAGCGGCGTCGCAGCCTTCTCGAAGTTTCACTTCCACCGGCAGTTTATGGCGACCTTCGGATTGTCAGTGCATCGCTATGTCAGGCTTGCCCGCATGAAGCGCGCTTCATACCGGCTGGCCTACAGGGACGAAGAACGCGTCACTGATATAGCGATGGATGCCGGTTACAACGCACCGGATGCCTTCGCCCGCGCCTTTCGGCAACGGTTCGGTCAATCGCCTTCGTCGTTCCGGAAGTCTCCCGACTGGGAGCCGTGGCTTGCCGCCTTCGGGCCTCTCGACAATGCAAGGAGCAAGCTCATGCAGAAGATTTTTACCGCTGACGACGTGATAATTCGCAATGTGCCCACCACGCCGGTGGCGATCATGGAGCATCGGGGCGACCCTGCGACGCTCGGCGCCACCATCCAGCGGTTCATCGCGTGGCGCAAGGCCGCCGGCCTGCACCCCAGGACAAGTCCGACCTTCAACGTCTGGCGATCCGAGCGGCGTCCTCAGTCGCCTGCCGATTATAGCGTGGACCTTTGTGTCGGGACCGACCAACCGATCGAGGCGAACGGCGAAAAGATCAAAGCCGGCGAGATCCCTGGCGGACGCTGCGCGGTGCTGCGCGTCGTCGGCAACACCGACAATCTGGAGCCCGCCGCGCTTTACCTTTATCGCGACTGGCTTCCGGCCAGCGGCGAGGCAGCACGCGACTTCCCGATCTATTGCCAGCGGCTGAGCTTCTTCCCGGAAGTGGCGGAGCATGAGGCGGTGGCGGAGTTGTTTCTGCCGCTGAAATAGCGCCCTGTGATGACGGCTTGTCCATTCTGATCGCTGGAAGCGGACAGGCCGTTGTCCACCCCAGGCCGGCCGGTTGGCGACCATCAGGTCGCGGATTTATGCGCAAAACCAATTGCGATATGAAATCAGTTGAGCTAACTTCCAACCGATTGCATAATGCAAGCAGACCTGTGCGGAAATGCCGTCTAAGGAAAGGAAGTGAGTATGGCTAGACTTGTGTTTGGAATGAACCAGTCCCTGGACGGCTACGTCGATCATATGGCGTTTGCGCCAGGCCCGACGCTCTTCCGCCACTTCATCGAAGAGGCTCAGCGGCAGGCGGGCAGTGTGTACGGTCGCCAGATGTATGAGGTCATGCGTTACTGGGACGATGAACATCCTGAATGGGATGCAGAGCGACAGGCCTTCGCGGCGGCGTGGCGGAACCAGCCGAAATGGGTCGTCTCGCGCTCGTTGACGTCGGTCGGTCCCAATGCCAGGCTCGTTGGGGAAGATCTTGAGGCTGCAATCCGCGAGCTGAAGGCGGAACGCGACGGGGAGATCGAAGTTGCCGGCCCCAATTTGGCGCGAAGCCTCACCGAACTTGGCCTGATCGATGAGTATCGAATCTACCTGCACCCCGTCGTGATCGGTCACGGCAAGCCATATTTCGCCGGACCCCGGCCGCCGCTCCGCCTGATGGCTCATGACCGGATTGGCGAGGATGTGATCAGGTTGACCTACGTTCCGGCTTGATCTCGGGACTCGCCAGATGAAAATCGCCGTGAAAGTCTGGTCTTGGCTTGGGGCCAAAGCGACGGAAACAGCCCGCTCCGGTGGCGAACTTCTCCGGCGCTATTCCCCTTCACTCCCACTCGATCGTGCCCGGCGGCTTCGACGTAACATCGTAGACCACGCGGTTGATGCCGCGCACCTCGTTGATGATGCGGGTCGCGGCGCGGCCGAGGAATTCCATGTCGTAGTGGTAGAAATCGGCCGTCATGCCGTCGACGGAAGTGACGGCGCGCAATGCGCAGACAAATTCATAGGTGCGCCCGTCGCCCATGACGCCGACGGTCTGGACGGGGAGCAGCACGGCGAAGGCCTGCCAGATGGCGTCGTAGAGGCCGGCCTTGCGGATTTCGTCGAGATAGATCGCATCGGCCTCGCGCAGGATCTCCAGCTTCTCGCGGGTGATGCCGCCGGGGCAGCGGATCGCAAGGCCGGGGCCTGGGAAGGGGTGGCGGCCGATGAAGCTGTCGGGCAGGCCGAGTTCGCGGCCGAGCGCGCGCACCTCGTCCTTGAAGAGTTCGCGCAAGGGTTCCACGAGCTGCATCTTCATGCGCTCCGGCAGACCGCCGACATTGTGGTGCGACTTGATCGTCACCGACGGGCCGCCGGTGAAGGAAACGCTCTCGATCACGTCGGGATAGAGCGTGCCCTGGCCGAGGAAATCGGCGCCGCCAAGCTTCTTTGCCTCTTCCTCGAAGGTCTCGATGAACAGCCTGCCGATGATCTTGCGCTTGGTTTCCGGATCGCTGACGCCCTCGAGTTCGCCAATGAAGCGATCGGCGGCATCGACGTGCAACAGATGCAGATTGTAGTGCTCGCGGAACATGGCGACGACGCCGGCCGCCTCGTCCTTGCGCATCAACCCGTGGTCGACGAGGATGCAGGTCAGCTGGTCGCCGACGGCCTCGTGGATCAAGAGGGCTGCGACGGAGCTGTCGACGCCGCCCGAAAGCGCGCAGATGACGCGCTTGTCGCCCACTTGCGCGCGGATCTGCTCGACCGCCTTCTGGCGATAGGCCGACATCGACCAGTCGCCCTTGATGCCGGCAATGTTGTGAATGAAATTGCCGATCAGCTTGGCGCCATCAGGCGTATGCACGACTTCCGGGTGGAACTGCACGCCGTAATATTTGCGCTTCTCGTCGGCGATGAAGGCATAGGGCGCGTTTGAGGAGGTGGCGACCACCTCGAAACCATCCGGCAGCGCGGTGACGCGGTCGCCATGGCTCATCCAGACCTGGTGGCGCGAGCCGGAGGACCACAGGCCCTCGAACAGCTGGCAGTCCCTGTCGACATCGAGGAAGGCGCGGCCGAATTCGCGGTGATGGCCGCTCTCGACCTTGCCGCCGAGCTGCATGCACATCGTCTGCTGGCCGTAGCAGATGCCGAACACCGGCAGGCCGCTGTCGAAGATGATCTGAGGCGCTCGCGGCGATCCCTCGTCCACCGTGGAAGCCGGGCTGCCGGATAGGATCACGGCCTTCGGCTGCAGGCGGTGGAAGCCTTCTTCGGCCGATTGGAAGGGGACGATCTCGCAATAGACGCCGGCCTCGCGCACGCGTCGTGCGATGAGCTGGGTCACCTGGCTGCCGAAATCGACGATGAGAACGGAGTCGGGATGTGCTGTCTGGGTCATGGCGAGGCTTTAATGAAAAGCGCCTCGCCTGGCAATCCGGGAAATCGGCGGCATCAGGTTTTTATTGTTCCAATTGTCCCGACCCCACCAACCTGTCACCTGCCATTCAAAGACGGTTATCGGACGCTTCCAAAAGCGAAAAATTCACAAGTACGATGGGTTTGCGGTTTACTTGAACCAGAATTGCGCGGAATATTAGAGAATGGGAGGATAATCCTTCGGCCCACTCTCGATACATTGCGCCCGAACGGCTTTCCTCCCTTGGTTTCAAGGGAGGACCAATCATGAGGCGGGTATTGTTCTACGCGGCATCGGCCGCGATACTGTCGCTCGGTGTCTCGCATGCATTTGCGCAGTCGGGCGGCGTCGAGAAAGCGGTTGGCGGCTATAACTTCGAGGAAGCCGCAAAAGAGGCCCCCGGCACCAAGGATTTCCATTCGGCTGACGGTCATCTGACCTTCGCGATCGTGACGCACACGGCAGGCAATGGCTTCTTCGACCCTGTCTATGTCGGCGCGACCGTCGCCGGCAACATGATCGGTGCCAAGATATTGCTGCTCGGTTCGGAATCGCCGGTGGACGACCCCGCCCGCGAGATTGAGATCCTGAACCAGATCGTTCAGGACCCGACCATCGACGGCATCATCATGACGACGCCGCAGGTCGGCGCCTATAACGACATCGTCAAGGCTGCCGAGGCGGCCGGCATCCCGATCGCGACGACCAACTCGTTCGACGCCACCATCCTGCACCGCAGCGCGATCAGCCACACCGGCCAGGATGCGTCGGCGGCGGCAATCGGCGGCGAGGCGCTCGCAAATTGCGTGATTGCCAGTGGTGCTGCCAGCGGCTCGATCGTGCTGCCGTCCTCCACCGCGATGGGCAATATCGAGGTGAACAACCGTGTCACCGCCGCCTTCAATGCCATCGTCAAGACGTTGAAGAATGCCGGCAAGCTCGATGCCTTCAAGGTTGACGCCGGCCCGGAGAATGTCGGCATCGACACGAACCCGAACGACCCTGTCAACGCACTCGTTTCGCTCTTCGAGTCCCGTGGCGACGTGGTCGGCGCCTTCACGGCCAACAACGTCTTTACGCCGCCGCTGGTCAAGGCGGTTGCCCAGATGGGGAAGACCGGCAAGTTCTGCGCCTTTGGTTTCGATCTCGGCCCGGCACAGCAGGAAGGCATCGCGGCGGGAAATCTGACCGGCTCGCTCGGCCAGCAGCCCTTCCTGCAGGGCTTCTGGCCCGTCATGCAGCTCTATCTCCAGATCGATCGCGGAATTTCGGCTGCCAATCTCGACACGCGCGCCCAGCTTGTGACGAAGGATAACGTCGCCAAGGTCGGCAAGCGCTTCGAGAACTGATTTCGTCTGCGACGCCTGAAATTGTGGCGGGAGGGCGCGAGCCTCCCCGCCAAACGACAGCAAGGATCGGATGGTAGAAACGCATTTGGTCGGTAGAAACTCATGGAGCCCTCCACGACGACATCGCTCGGCCGTGCGCCACCCCAGCTCGTCGGCGGCTGGGAGGCGGGACTCCTCTTGTTCCTTGGGCTGCTTTACTTCGGCGGGGCCATCGTCAACCCGGCCTTCTTCGGATCGACGGAAGCCCTTCACGCGCTGCTGCGCGATACGTCCCGCGTGGGGATCATCGCGGTCGGAATGACGTTCGTCATCGCCAACAAGGATCTCGATCTTTCGGTCGGCTCGACATACGGCCTGGTCGCCGTCGTCTTCGCCAGGCTTTTTGCCCCGAGCTTTCTCGATTTCGGCGTGATCCAGTCGGTGCTCCTCTGCGTGCTGCTGGGCACGGCGATCGGCCTGATCAACGGCGTGCTCGTCACCGTCCTGAAAGTGCCGGCCTTCATCGCGACGCTGACGATCCTCTTCATCGGCCGCGGTTTCGTGCTGGCGCTGACGCATGGCCAGGCAATCTATTACTCCGACAAGGCGAAAGACCATCCGCTGTTCTTCCACCTGGGCGAGACGAATATCCTCGGCTTCAACAACCAGATCGCGATCTTCTTCCTCATCGCCATGGTTGGGGCCTATGTGCTTGCCAAGACCCGCTGGGGCTATGAGACTTTCGCCACCGGCGGAAACGAGCAGGCGGCGGCCTATGCCGGCATTCGCACGCGCTGGGTGCGCATTCGCGCCTATCTGCTCTCCTCGCTTTGCGCGACCCTTGCAGCTCTCCTGTCGGCCGCGCAGGACAAGGGCGTCACCCCCCTCTATGGTGTCAGCTGGGAACTCACCGTCATCGCATCGGTCGTCATCGGCGGAGCATCGATCCTTGGCGGGCGCGGGCGCGTGATCGGGTCTTGCCTGGGTGCCGCGGTCGTCGTGCTGATCGACAAGGTGCTGCGCGAGGGATGGCCGATCACCCGCATCGTCGTGATCGACGGTGAAAACGTCTCGGTCGGCGCCAAGTTCACGTTGCCGGCAGGCGCCGTTCTGGTTTTCCTGGGTCTGCTTCTCGTCATCGCCGTGCTGATCGAGCCCTTACTCATTCGGCGCCAGGTCGCGGCCCGGCTATGGGCATGGCTGCGCGGCCGGCCACCCCCGCCGGCCTACGAGATGGGCGGCGTGGCGATCGAAGGTGTGCAGACCAAGGGAGCGATGGCGGCCGACATGGCGCTGTCTGCCACCGGGCTCGGCAAGTTTCTTGCCCGCCGCGACGCACTGGCCATCATCCTGACCGTCGTGTTGTGGCTGACGGGCCTCGTGCTCAGGCCGGACTACTGGTGGAACCTGCCCAACACCTTTGCCATCCTGCTCAATTACACCGAATTGGCCCTCATCACCGTCGGGCTCACCTATGTCATCGCAGCCGGCGATATCGATCTCTCCGTCGGCGCGGTGCTTGCCCTTGCCGGCAGCACCGCGGCCTATTTCCTGAAGGTGCTCGGCGCCGATCCGCTCACCGCCGTGACGATGGGCCTGTTTGCGGGGATGACCGCCGGAGCCGTCAACGCCATGGTCGTCGTCGGCTTCAAACTGCCTGCCTTCATCGCCACGCTCGGCATGTTCTACATTGCCCGAGGGCTCGCCGCCTGGTTCGTCGCGGGACAGCAGCTGACCGGCTGGCCCGAGGGCTACAACCTGCTCGGACGCAAGGTGAACGACGTTCTCCTTCATTTCGGCCTTGCATTGCCGCCGGGGATCGTTCGCGCGGTGGCCGAGGTCGTCAGCGTCCAGACGATCTGGATGTTCTTCATTGCCGTGATCGCTGGCATCATGCTTGCCTATACGCCGTTCGGGCTGAAGGTCTGTGCGGCCGGCGGCAACGTGCGCGCCGCCGCTTATGCCGGCATCAACACCAACCGCGTGCGCTTCATCTCGCTCATGCTGTCGGCGCTCTGCGCAACCATGGCCGGGATCATCAACGTCGCCTATTTTCGCAGCTTCAACCCGGTCGCCGGCCAGTTTCGCGAGCTCGATGCGATCGCTTCCGTCATCATCGGCGGCGGATCGATCTTCGGCGGTTACGGCACGATGATCGGTTCGCTTGCGGGTGCCGCCGTCATCACGCTCGTCCGGGCGCTGCTTCAACTCAACGTCCAGGGGTTCAGCATGCCGCAGCACTGGATCAACGTCTTCATCGGCGTCATCCTGATCGTCGCGGTGCTGATCGACATATGGGTGCGCCAGGCTAATATTTTCGGGCGCCTGCGAACCCGCCTTGCAAGAGGCGCGCAAGCACGGGAGAGCAGTCATGGCTGACGCGACGCCATCCGCGCCGATCGTGGAAATGCGGGGCATCGAAAAGGCCTTCGGGGCCGTGCAGGCGCTTCGAAAGGTCGATCTGACGCTTTATCCTGGCGAGATTCTCGGCCTGGTCGGCGACAACTCCGCCGGCAAATCGACGCTCATGAAGATCCTGACCGGCGCTTATCAGCGCGATGCGGGCGATATCCTCGTTGCCGGGCAACCGGTGCGGTTCAAGAGCCCGCACGAGAGCCGCGACGTCGGCATCGAGATGATCTACCAGGATTTCGCGCTCTGCGGCAACATGGATGTCGGCCAGAATATCTTCCTTGGCCGCTGGCCGCTCAAAGGCCCTTTCGTTAACAGGCGGAAGATGTATGCGGAAGCCGACAGCGTGCTGAAACGGCTCAAGGTCGACGTGAATTCCGTCTATCAGAAGGTCGAAAGCCTGTCGGGTGGCCGCCAGCAGTCCGTCGCGATCGCGCGGGCAATCTCGTTCGATCCGCGCGTGGTGATCCTCGACGAGCCGACCGCCAACCTTTCCGTGATGGCGACGGAACGGCTGCTCGAAACCATGCTGGAACTGAAGAGGCAGGGCGTTGCCCAGATCATCATCTCACACCGCCTTATCGATATTTTCGCCGTGGGCGATCGCGTCATGGTCCTCAAGCGCGGCGAGTATGTCGGCGATCGTTACATCAAGAACACCGACGAGCATGAAGTGCTGGAGATTATCGTTTCCGGCACGCGGGAGAGCGCGCTGACAGCCGATGAGGCAAGGCCCATTTGAATAGCCACTGTGAATCAGAAGCGAAGGTTGACACCGGTCTGGTGAAACGCATCATGTTGATTGTCGATCGTAATTCGACGCGCAGGTGGGGTCACGACCGGCGCCGATGGAGCAACATGTCAGCCCGGAAACGCTCGCGGCCCTGAAGAGGTTCACAGTGCAAAGACGTTCCTGAGCAAGCGCCGGTCAGAAACGGCTTGTTTCGGAGAGGCGTGGCTGACGAACGTCGCGAGGAGGATCCTGGAGCTGCAGCCTGGGCATTCTGGATTGCCGCAATCCTTTGCTTGCGGCTCACCAGTTCATAGGGATGCTGAACGAGCCATCTCTGTGGCCCTGGATGATCGGTCGCGAAGGCCTGCCCTTAGCCGCCGAGGACGTTGTAGAGGAGACGCTCCGGACGTTTCTGCAGCGATATCGCCTCCCACAATCGAAGGGCAATAGTAAGGACGACGCGCGATAGCGAGTGGGACCACCGCGGCGATCGTCTTTCGCAGTCGGGTCCTCACTTTCGGGAAGGCGCCCGCTTTAGCAGTGTGCTTTTTGTCAGCTCTTGAAATGCAGGGATGTAACCGAGTTGATTGTCCCGCCACGTCGACAACCGGCGCCAACTTGCCGCCTATGCAGGGTTGGCACCGACACCCTGGCAGCAGGAAAGTCGATCACGAGCAGGGAGTGTCGAAATCAGGCAACCCGAGGCTGCGCTCGACGCTCGTTCAGATCGTGTCCCCGGCACTCTGCTTTGCTATCTCCCGACCCCTACACCACCTGCCGGGACACGATCCATTCTGGGGATCAGAACCAGAAAACCCCATCCTCCAGCGCCGTGAACAGGCTGTCGACGCCATAGGAGAGCTTGCGGTCGACGATGTGCAGATATTCGGTCCAGCCCGAAATATGCTGCAGCTCGACGGCGCCGTCGGAAATGCCGCGAAGGCCGATCAGCGGCAGCTTGTAGCCCTGGCAGGCCCGTAGCACCGCATAGGTCTCCATGTCGACCATGTCGGCGTCGATATTGGTATAGGCGGCGCCCGAGATGATGTTGCCCCCCGTGGAAAGGCTTGCTTCGGCAATGCCGGGAATGCGCAGCGGCAGCTCGAGCGTTGCCGGCAGGTCGAGAAAGGGTGTCTTGCCCTTTTCGAAGCCGAGCGGCGAGGCGTCCATGTCGCGGTAGTAAACCGAGGTCACCTGATAGATTTCGGTCTGCTCCAGTTTCGCCGAGCCGGCCGAGCCGAGGGAGACGACGAGATCGGGCAGGTCGTCGACGGCATCCAGCCGCGCCAATGTCTTGCTCAGCGCGATGGCTGCCTCGACCGGGCCGACGCCGGTCATCAGAGGTTCGATGCGCGAACGCAGGAAGGGACCGTATTCGGCCTCCGCCGCCATGACGAAAAGGATGGATTTCCCCGCGACCGATTTCAGTTCGAACTTCATCCTGTAATGCCCTCTCTACCGCGGATCACCATCATCGTTCCGGTCATGGAGGCGATGAGTTTGGCCGGCCCGTCGCTGATCGCGTAGCCTCGTCCGTCGGCGACGATGATGGTGGAGCCGGGTTTGGTGATTTCCCCGCGAAACAGGAAACGATCGCCGCGCCCCGGCGACATGAGGTTGACCTTGAACTCGATCGTCAGGATCGAGGCTTCCGGGTCGATGACGCTGTAGGCGGCAAAGCCGCAGGCCGAATCGAGCGCTGCGGAAATGATGCCTGCGTGCAGGATGCCGTGCTGCTGTGTCAGTTTGACGTCGAAAGGCAGCTCGATCTCGACGACCCCGTGCTCGACGCGCGTCAGCTCCGCGCCGATCGTCTCCATCGCCGCCTGCCGCGCAAAATTACGGCGGATTCGCGCGCGGAAATCGCCCCTGTCAGTCTCGCTCATGTCTGCCCCTCTTGCAGCCGCGAAAGTGGCATGGCGCGCCGCATTCGACAAGCTGGACATTGCTGAAATCGGTCCGGGCGCCGATGGAAACCCGGGACCGTGTCGCCGGGGCAACCTTTCACCTTCCGTCGCCGTACAAGCCGGTACAGCCGGCCGGTACCGCTGGCCGGTACTGCTGGCCAATACCGCTGGCCAGTACTGCCGGATTGTGGCGATCCGATGCGAAGACGATTGCAGCTTCGCGCGGCACGCGTATTCTCCGCACGGGTCGCGAAATGATGGAGCGCCGGCGGCATGACGACGATATCGCAATCGGTCCGCAATTTCGAGACCTGGCTCGCCGGTCAACTCGGCGACGATCTCGTCAAGGACGATCTCCGGGAGAAGCATGAGAAGATGCGGAGCGACGATTTCGTCTTCCTGCGCGCCACCTATTGGCGCTGGTGCGAGATCATCCTCGATATCTGCCCGGAACTCACAGGCGCGCCAGAGGTGCTGGCGATCGGCGATACGCATCTGGAGAATTTCGGCACCTGGCGCGATATCGAGGGCCGGCTCGTCTGGGGCGTCAATGATTTCGACGACGCGGCGGTGATGCCCTATGCATTTGATCTCGTTCGCCTTGCGACAAGCGCCGTCTTGGCGCGCGGTGACGACGGTCCCTCGGTTCGCATGATCGGCGAGCTGATCTTGAGCGGCTATCGCAGGGGCCTTGAAAGTCCGCTGCCCGTCATCCTCGAGCGTGACCACAAATGGCTGCGCAAGGCGTTGATTCTGCCGAATTCCGGACGCCGGGAATTCTGGGAGAAATACGAAATGTTGCTTCCCGGCAGCAAACCGCCGCCATCAGCCTACGTCAAGGCGCTCGCCGCCGCGCTGCCGTCCGGGGCAGGACCCTTCGTGCCGAAGCCGCGCAGCGGCGGCACCGGCAGCCTCGGCCGGCCGCGTTTCGTCGCCTATGCCGAATGGCAGGGTGGGCCGGTGCTGCGCGAGGCAAAGGCGCTGCTGCCGTCCGCCTGGTCGCTTCGCCACAGGCCGCAGGACGCGGTGATCCATGCAAGCGAGATCGCCAATGGGCGGGCGCGCTCAGCCGATCCGCACTACCGGGTTTCCGGCCGCATCCTCGTGCGCCGGCTCTCGCCGAACAGCTGCAAGATCGAAATCGACCGGCACCCCGAGATCCTGCTTTCGCCGACGATGCTCGAACTGATGGGCTTCGAGATCGCCAATTGCCATTCCGACGATGCGGCGGCGGTTGCAGTCATCCTGAAGGATTTAGCGGCGCGGGGAAACGAATGGCTGCACGAGGCGGCAAGGGCCGCGGCATCGAGCGTCAGCGCCGAGCAGAAAGCCTATTCGCGTGCCGGCTAAAACTCCACTTCCGTGATTAGATCCGTACGATGTGCTGATCCCAGGCGACGTCGCTGCGGGTCGACAGGAAATCGCCATCATAGGAGGAGACGGCAAAGCCGCTTTTTGCCGGCGCGATGCCTGCCGCCTCCGGAACGGAAGTCTCGGCCAGCATCTTGCCCGTCCTAGCGTCGATGGTCACCGAGGCGCCGCCCTTCGGCGAGGTGATGCCGACGAGACCTTCGCTGCGATTGACGGCGATCGCCCCGACGTAATTGGCAAGCCTGCGCGTCGTCTCCTCCGGCAGGTCGATGAAGGAGAGATCTTCGCCCTTGGCGAAATGGCCGACGAGCGGCGGCAAATCCTTGCGGTGACCTTCATACTGGCAGGCGAACCAGATGCGGCCCGCGCCGTCGAGATCGACGTGGCGGGTGGAGAGTTCCGCCCATTCCGCCGGCAGCACATGTTTTTCGATCAGCGCCCCGGTCGCCGCATCGATCAGCGCCAGCGATGGCTGCATCTCGCCGAGATTGAGCTTGGTGCGGCCGAAATCCGGATGCGTCTCGATGCCGCCATTGGCGACGATGAGCAGGCGTCCGTCGTCAGAAACCGTCATGTCGTGCGGACCGATGCCGTAGGTCTCGAATTCGCCGATGCGGGTGAAGCGGTTGGTGGCGTCGTAAAGACCGATCATGCCGCGATTGCCGTCGAAGTCGTTCTCGCTGGCATAGAGCAGACGACCATTGGGAGAGAAGGCGCCATGACCGTAGAAATGCCGGCCCTCTGGCGAACTGATGGCGATCGGCTCGCCCTTGTTCCGCGGATCGAAGATCATCGCAAAGGTGCCCGGCCGGCGCGCGAAAGCGACCGTCTTGCCGGTGCTGGCGCTGAAGGCCATGCCGTGGGCGCGGGCGGGAAGCGTCATCTGATCGACGATCTCACCGCGCTCGGTCACGGTCGCAACGGCAAAGGAGCCGTCGGCTGCTCGAATGCCCGAGGCGTAGACCGCATCGGTCCGCTCCAGTGCCATCAGCGACCTCGGCGCCAAGGCTGCAAGGAAGCCGAGGCCGGCTGCCTTGACGAAACTGCGTCGGTCGATCTCGGCACTTCGCATCATCGTCTCAATCTCCGTCCGAAAAGGAAAAGCCGGCCGAAAGGCCGATCGCCGCGCCATATTCGTCGCTGATCCGGGTGATCAGGTCGCGGCTGTCGGCAAGCAGCGTATCGAGCTTGGCCTTCTCCGCATCGCTGGTGGCGACGTCGATGTCAGGATTGAGCTTCGGCACGCTGTCGAGCAGTGATTTGAAGTCCTCGTCGATCGCGGCGGCAATCGGCTGTTTGTCCGGCGGCAGAAGCTCGGCCATGCCGGCCTTCTGCCAGAGCGTGCGCAGGCCTTCCAGATTGGCGGCCATCGATTTCCAGGTATTTTTGGAGCGCCAGTAGATCGCCATGCGCGGCCGTGGCGCGGTGTCCTTGCCCTTGTAGAACTGCTCCAGCCGCTGGTCGCGGACATTCTCCGCACCATGGACGAGAATGCCGAGCAGCGCCGTCACCGCTTCCTTGTTGTCCATGAAATCGTTGCTCTGCGGGCCTGGATGTTTCCAGCTCGCCTGCACGCCATCGGGCTTTTCCCAGGCGGCGACGACTTCGCCGGCTTCGCGTTGGATATTGCCGGCGACCGCCTGGCCGTAAAGGCAGCGGAAACTGCCTTTCTGCCCGACGAGATCGTCGGAGCCATTGCCGTAAAGCACGTATTCCAGCGCCGTCAGGCCTTGCAACGCAACACTCTTGCCGGCGATCGCGTCAACGGTCGCGTCGTTCGGATCGGCCTTGGTGATCAGCGCCTGCACCTGCTTGAGGCCGACGCCCTTGCGGTCGGGATAAAACAGGATGTGCTCGAAGAGATTGTCCTGGATGACAGGCCCGGTCTGGACGATCTCGATGATCGACCAATAGCGGATCGTATCGTCGAAGGTGGACTTCGCCTTGTCGAGCGTCTGCTGCGTGCCGTCGGCGCAAAGATCCTTCATCGCCGTCGTCAGCCGGGCGGCCGATTGCTGCATGTTGCGATAGCCGGGACGGATCACCTCGTCGACGGCGCGCTGCATGACGGCGGGAACGGCATCCTCGTTCAGCCCTGCCGGCGGAGTGGTCGTCTGGGCGGCCGCGGATGTGGCGAGGCCGATCAGAGTAAGGCAGAGCAGGGGGTGCCAAAGGCGCATCAAAGTGACTCCAGGAATGTAATCAGGGCCGCCCTGTCGTCTGTCGACAGGGAGGAGAAAGCGTTGCGGGCCTTTTCAGCTTCGCCGCCATGCCAGAGGATCGCTTCGGTGAGGCTCCGCGCACGGCCGTCATGCAGGAAAAAGCTGTGTCCGCTGACAGTCCGGGTCAGTCCTATACCCCATAGCGGCGGCGTGCGCCATTCACGTCCACTTGCAAGACCGACCTGCTGTCCGTCGGCAAGCCCGTCGCCCATATCGTGCAGAAGAAAGTCGGAATAGGGCCAGATCAGCTGGAAGGACTGTGCTTTTTCAGGCGTATCCCGCCGGGTGACGAATTTCGGCACATGACAGGAAATGCAGCCGCTTTCGTAGAAGATCCGCTTGCCCTGCAGCGTCTCGGCGAAGCTCGCCTTGCGCCGTGCGGGAACGGCGAGATTTTCGGAATAGAAGGTGACGAGGTCGAGAATGGGACCCGGCGCTTCTTCTGCGCCCAGCCGTTTCTGCACCCCGGTCGGCATATCAAGGCATTTTTCTTCCGCCTTGGTGCAGTCGCCCTGCGCATTCGGCTGATCGGGCGTCGAGATGCCGATATCGTTGGCGAAGGCATCTGCACTCTGGTCGCGCACCGTGGCGTTCTGCGCCTTCCAGCCGAACCGTCCGAGCGCAATCTTGCCGCTGCGATGGTCGCGCACGATCGCAGCCTTCCCCGAAATGCCGTCGCCATCGGCATCATCCGGATCGGCATGGGCCAGGATATCGGCTTCGGGAATGGCCTCGATCAGTCCGAGGCCGATCATCGCCGAGGCGACACGCGGCGAAATCGTCGTCGCGGGATCGAGCGGTCCATAAGCGGGATTGACAACTGCATAGCTCGGCCGGCGCAGCGACACGATCTCGCCGTCGCCGAGCGTCACCCTCTCTTCGTGGTAGCTGATCGCCATCTTCCCCTCGGCAGCAAGGCCGGGAACGGCGAGGTCCTGCAGCTGATGGCCGTAAACCGGATCGGGAAAATTGACGACATCAGCACTCGCAACCGCCTTTTCTTCCTCCGGCGTCCTGGCCGCACGCGAAAGCCGCAGCAACATCGAGGTGGCGCTCGGGCCTCCCTCCGGCGGTCTGCCGCGGCCATCATTGACATGGCAGCTCATGCAGGAGCGGGCGTTGAACATCGGCCCGAGACCATCGGAGGCCTGCGTCGAGGAGGGAGCGGAAACCCAGAGCTTGCGGAAGAGCGCGTTGCCGAGCTTGAAATTCTGCTCTTCCTCGAAGGGGATATTGGCCGAAATATGCGAGAAGCTGTCCTCGGTGACGGGGTCGATCGAGGTCGTCGCTCCTGCCTGCATCGCTTCGTATTGTTCGGCCTTGGAAAAATCCGCCGTCGGCCGGGTGACGTCGGCGACACGTTGCAGATCGGCTTCGGAAAGGTCGGTGCGTTTCGTCGGCAGATCGAAACCGGCGGCGATGCTGACGGAATAACCGGCAAGCGTGGCGCAGAGCGCTGCGCTGGCGATCAATCGGCGGGCCGGGGCATGCGACATTTCAGGGTCCGGGCCGCTCCGGCTTTCGAAGCGGCCCGCCTTTTTGCTTATTTGAAGACGGCGTTAGGATTATCCAAGCTGTCGGAACCTTCAAGCTGAACCGTACCGAGATCGAGTGCGGCAATAACGCGCTGCACCGATTTCGTCTGGTCGATCAGCCCGTCGATGGCGGCCTGGACGACCGCATTGCCTTCCTTGTTGCCCTCGCCGATCATCTGGTCGTACTTCTCGACCGTCTCGCCGCGCTTTGCCATGGCGTTCATGGCATCGAGCGTCTTGTTGAGCTTGCCTTCCACTTCGGCATCGAGCGCCTTGTCCTTGGCGGCCACCAGATCGTGCAGCGACGGACCGCTGAGCTTGGTGCCGTCGGCGCGGGTATAATTGCCGGTATAGGCGGCAGCGATGCCGATCGCGTCGTTGAGATGCGAGTTATAGGTATTGTCCGAGAAGCAATCATGCTCTTCTTCCGGATCGTGCAGCAGCAGGCCGAGCTTCATGCGCTCGCCGGCAAGCTCGCCGTAGGAAAGCGAACCCATGCCCGTCAGGATCGCCACGAGGCCGGCCTTCGGATCGGCTTCGACGTTCTTCGTCGCCGCACCGTCCGGCGTCCAGTTGTCGGTCATTTCCTGCAGGTCGGAAACCAGCAGGGTGGAGGCGGACTTCAGATATTCGGCGCGCCGGTCGCAATTGCCGTGCGTGCAATTCTTGAGGTCGTAATCGGTTGCCGGGCGATCGCCGGCGCCGGGACCCGTGCCGTTCAGATCCTGGCCCCAGAGCAGGAATTCGATGGCGTGATAGCCGGTCGCGACATTGGCTTCGATGCCGCCGGCCTCGGCCAGCGTGCCCGAGAGGAATTCCGGCGTCAGCTTGGAGGCGTCGACATCCTTGCCGTCGATCTTGATCGTCTTGTTGGCGATGACATTTGCCACGTAGAGGGAATTTTCGTCGCTCTCGGTGCCGTAGGAGGCATCGACATAGTCGATCAGGCCTTCATCGAGCGGCCATGCATTGACCTTGCCTTCCCAGTCGTCGACGATCGGATTGCCGAAGCGATAGACTTCCGTCTGCTGGTAGGGAACACGCGCCGTTATCCAGGCCTCCCTGGCGGCCTTGAGCGTCGCGTCGGTCGGCGCCTTCAGGAAGGCGTCGATCGCGGCGTCGAGCGCCTTGGCCGTCGTCAGCGAGTCTTCGTATTTCGCATGCGCCACGTCGGCATAGTGTTTCACCACGGCGGCGGCATCGGTCTCGGCATGCGCGGGAAGGGCGAGCAGGGCGGCGGGGGCAATCGCCAGCACGGCTGCGCGGAATGTGTTGAGCTTCATGATCCTCTCCTGTGACGGGATTTTCCGTCTACCGCATCGGCCCGAAAATCGGAATCGATTTTCGGAAAGCACGATGCGTCGATTCAAAGTGTTACAGCGTCCTTTGCGCGTCTGATAAGACGCGCGGCGCTGTAATCGGGCTCCGTCTCTTCGCGCAAAAGCAAACTGGTGTCAAACACTCTAGTTTGGAATGATTTTAAGAATGGACAGGCGCGGCTAACCGGTCATTTTTGAACGGCATTTGCTTGAAAAACCGGCAGTTGCGGAGGCCTCCGCTAGGTCGCGTCAGCCCTTCCGCTGCATGCGACAGAAGAAGAAGCCGTCTGTATCGGTGGAGGCGGGGGTCAAAGTCACCGACAGGCCGTCGGAAGAGTGCGGACGCGGGGCGTCCTTTCCGAACAGCTGATCCCAGGCAGGCAGGGCACTGACGATCTGAAAATCAGGATTGGCGGCCGTGAAGCGGCGCGCCTGTTCCTCGTTCTCGTGACGCAGGACCGAGCAGGTCACATAGATCAGATCGCCGCCGGGTTTGACGAAGCCGCTCGCCTGCGCCAGCGCGTCCTGCTGCTGGGCGGTGCGCTCGTCGAGGTTCTTCGCCGTCAGCCGCCATTTCGTATCGGGACGGCGGCGCCATGTGCCGGTGCCGGTGCAGGGCGCGTCGACCAGCACCTTGTCGCAGCGTCCGGCAAGACCGGAGAGCGCCCTGGCGTCGTCATGCACCTGGACATTGCGCGTGCCTGCCCGCTTCAGCCGCTCGATGATCGGCGCCAGCCGCTTGCGGTCAGCGTCGTAGGCGTGAACCTGTCCATTGTTTTGCATCGCCGCGGCCATGGCGAGCGTCTTGCCGCCGCCGCCGGCGCAATAGTCGAGAACCTGTTCGCCATCGCTGGCCAGCACCAGGTCGGCGACGATCTGCGATCCCTGGTCCTGAACTTCGAACCAGCCTTTTTGGAACGAAAGCTCGGCTGTCACGTTGGGGAGACGCGAGGCGCCTTCGCCAGCGGCAATCCGGATGCCGTAGCGGGCGATCTTCGCTGCATGCGCGTTGGCTCTTTCGAGCGCCTTGACGACCTTGTCGCGGGAGGCCTTGAGGCTGTTGGCGCGCAGATCGAGCGTCGGGCGGGCGGCGAGCGCCTGTGCCTCGGCAAGCCAGGCGGCACCGAAGGCCTGTTCGAAGGAGGGTTGGACCCATTCGGGAATATCGCCGCGGATATGCGGCGGCGCATCATCGAGCGAGCGGCTTTGAAAGGCCGCAACAGCGTCGGCTGAAAGCGGCGCCGGCGCAAACTTGTCGTCCGCCAGCTCAGTGGCAAGACTGTCAGGTGTGAAACCCCATTGGCGGAACATGACGGCATGGGCAATGGCAGCAGGACTGTCGTCATCCATCAGCCAGGCATGGGAAAGCCGCATGCGCAGTGCGTCATAGACGATATTGCCGATCGCAGCACGATCGCCGGAGCCGGCGAAGCGGTGCGCGAGGCCCCAGTCCTTCAGCGCGTCGGCGACGGGCCGCTTGCGGGCATCGATGTCCGCGAGCACAGAAATCGCCCCTTCGAGGCGGCCGCCCAGACGCATTCATATGTCTCCTATTGCCGTGGCGTGTGAACGATCAGCGCAAACGCGAGTGTCACGCAGTCGTTGTTCACAAGTCTCAACCGGGTGGTAACCGCGATTGACGGCAAGAGCAAGCGCCGCTTCCGGCGCAGTCAGTGGCGGCCTCAGCTGACGACCTGGTAGCAGACCTTCGCAGTGCCGGAGCTGACCATGCCGATATTCTGCGCGGCGGCGCGCGACAGGTCGATCACGCGACCACGGATGAACGGACCACGATCGTTGATACGAACGACGACGGTGCGGCCATTGTTGCGGTTGGTGACCTTCACCTTGGTGCCGAAAGCAAGCGAACGATGTGCGGCAGTCAAGATGGCAGGATTCATACGTTCCCCGGAAGCAGTTTTGGAGCGAAGTGCGTACCATGAAGCACCGCCACAACCATTGCCAGCAAAACCTTCCGCCGGAAGCATGGAAGAACAGGCTGCAATAGTTACAGCGGCGATAATAGAACGACGTATTTTCTTCAAAACAGAGTATCCCTCAACTATTGAACTCACGCCCTTGCAGGCGGCGGGGCTTAAATCTGTGAAAAAGTGGCGAAAAAGTGCCGAGTCAGTTCACGGAATATTACAATCTGTAACATTCGTGAGTGTGGTGTCGGGATTCCAAGAATGCGCGCCGCGCCAAAGCGTGGAAAAAACCTAATAAAATCAGTTAAAATCAGAACGAATTTTCCGAAGGGATGGTTAACGCCATAGCGTTCACGAAAATCGCGAAAATATTTTTCTGATTTCGCCATATTTACTGCCACATTTGGGCAAATTCAAAGGCCGTTAACCATAAGATGCGGCGAAAATTGTCCGGCCAAAGCGGGAAAGTAGGAATTTCCTACTCATTTTGGGTGAGCGTATCCGTCGCAAACAGGACTGAGTTCTACTCCCCACGCCAGCGTCCATCCTGCCACAATTGCGCAAGCGACATAGGATAGTTCGGGAAGGAGAATGCGAAGCCGGCCGCCTTGAGTTTCGCATTCGAAACCCGTTTGTTCTCGCCGTAGAAAGTGCGCGCCATCGGCGTCAGTTCGGCGGTCTCGAACGCCTGCTCCGGCGGCGGTTCGACGCCCATCAGGCGGGCTGCCTCGACGATCACATCCTGCGGCGGGCCGGGCCGGTCGTCGGTGACATTATAGATGCCGCCGAGGCCGTGCTCCGACAGGAAGCGTGTCGCCGCACCGATATCCTCGACGCGGATGCGGTTGAACACCTGGTCCTTCTTGATCAGCCGTCGCGCCGTGCCCTTGTCCAGATTGCAGAAGGCGTTGCGGCCCGGCCCATAAATGCCGGAAAGGCGCAACACCGCCGCCGGCACGCCGCGCTCCCGGCCCATCGCCAGCCAGCCCTCTTCCGCCTCGAGCCGCTCCGTCGACCGGCCGGAAACGGGCAGGCACGGCGTTTCCTCGCTCACCCAGGCGCCCTGGTGATCGCCATAGACGCCGACGGTGGAGAGGTAACCGATCCATTCGAGCTTCGGCAGCAGGCGTGCGCCGTCTTTGTCAAGCAGCCGCAGCAGCGGGTCGGCCTTGCCAGGGGCGATCGACTGGACCAGATGGGTGACGCCGTCCAAAGCCCGGCGCAGCCCCTCTTCCATGGTCTCGCCGTCGAAAAGGAATGCTTCGATGCCGTTTTCGCGGAGCGCATCCATCTTGTCAGGCGAGCGCGTGGTGCCGGAAACCCGCACGCCGTCGCCGGCAAAGGCCTTGGCGATTGCCGTGCCGGAATAACCGCAACCAAAGATCATCACATGCATCAGCCCACTCCCGCCAATCGCCATTCGTTCAATACGTCGTCGTCTCTCTCGTCTGCCCTTTGTGCGGCAAAGGCCGCAAATTCGCCAGCCTCCATCAACCGTGAAAGCGCCCAGACCGCCATGCCGCGCACCACGGGTGAGGGATCCTCCGAAAGCCCGCGACAGCGCCCGATGAGCGCCTTGTCGCCGGAATTGCCGGCGGCGATCAGCACGTTGCGGATAAAGCGGTCGCGGCCGATCCGCTTCACCGGCGAGCCGCTGAAAAAGGTACGGAAGGCGGCATCGTCGAGTGTCAGCAGAAAGGCGATCGACGGCTCCTTCAGATCTTCCCGCGCCTTGAGCTTCATCTCGGAGGCGGAGCTTGCGAACTTGTTCCAGGGACAGGCGGCAAGACAGTCGTCGCAGCCATAGATGCGATTGCCGAACAGCCCGCGCAAATCGGCGTCGATCGGCCCTTTGTGCTCGATAGTGAGATAGGAGATGCAGCGCCGCGCGTCGATCTGGTAAGGCGCCGGGAAGGCAGCCGTCGGACAGATGTCGAGACAGGCGCGGCAGGAGCCGCAATGATCGGTCTCCGGCGCGTCGACGGCAAGATCGGCGGTGGTGAACATCGTGCCGAGGAACAGCCAGGAGCCATGAACGCGGCTGACGAGATTGGTGTGTTTGCCCTGCCAGCCGAGTCCGGCTGCCTCCGCCAGCGGTTTCTCCATGACCGGCGCCGTATCGACGAAGACCTTCACATCGGCGCCCGCCCGCGCCGCAAAGCGCGTGGCGATCTCCTTCAGCCGGCCCTTGATGACATCGTGATAATCGCGGTTGCGGGCATAGACCGAAATCGCTGCCTTATCCGGCTTGTCGAGGATAGCACGGGGATCTTCTTCCGGGGCGTAATTGAGGCCGAAGACGACGACGGAGCGCACCTCGCTCCAGAGTGTGCGCGGATCGCCGCGCCGGTCGCGCGTCTCCGCCATCCAGTCCATGGTCCCGTGGCGCCCGGCATCGATGAACTGGCCGAGACGCTCCTTCGCTTGCGGGATCGCATCCGGGCGCGTGATGCGGCAGAGATCGAAGCCCTTGGCGGCAGATTCCGCCCGGACGAACTCGGTCAAATTGTCGCGGCGGCGCTCTTTGTCGTCATTGTCAGGTTCGGGCATGAAGAGCCCTCGTCAGAAATCCAGATCGGCATAGTGTGAAACCGGTGTCAGGCCGCGCACGCGCTCGGTCAGCATCGGCCGGAAGGAGGGACGCGACTTCAGCCGCTGGTACCAGTCCTTGACGACGGGCGAATCCGCCCACTCGATCTCGCCGAGATAATCGAGGATCGAGATCGAGGCCGCGGCGGCAAGGTCGGCATAGCTCATCCGCTCGCCCGCCAGCCACTGACGCGAACCGGCAAGCCAGGTGAGATAGCGCATATGCTGGCGAATATTCGCGCGGGCCGTGCGCAAAACCTTCGAATCCGGCGCTCCGCCGCCCTGATCGGCGGTCATCTGCAACTTATAGACACGCTCGCGGGCGAGCGGCTTGGTCACATCGTTTTCCATCTTCTGCATGAACCATTCGGTCAGCCGGCGGATTTCCGCCCGCTGGAAAGGGTCTTCGGCGAGCAGTCGCCGGTCGCGCTTCAAGACGCCATGCGTCTCGTCCAGATATTCGGAAATGACGCTCGCGCCGCAGAGCGCGCGCATGCTGTCGTCGACATAGACCGGCAGCGTACCGGCCGGATTGAGCGCCAGGAAATCCCGGCGCTTCTCCCATGTCTGCTCTTCGATCAGGTCCGCCTGATAGCCGTATTCCGCCAGGATCAGCCGGACGAAGCGAGATGCGGATGACATGGGATGATGATAAAGCGTGGGCATCGATACTCGGGCTTTGTGATTGCTGTTACAGGACTGTGTGGCAGCTCGATTATAGCGCCCTAGTCATGACTCATTGGTTGAAGCTATAGGAGCTTGGCCCCGCCAACACAAGCGAATCGGATTTTTCAGGCCATCTGATAATGGCGAAACACGGTCTAACGAACGAATGGAAGCGGCAGCCTGATCGGCCCAAGCGCTCAGGCTCGACCGAACTTTAAACCGGAGACAATGTATGGATTATATAAATGCTGCAATTCTCGGCGTCATAGAGGGGATCACCGAGTTCCTGCCGATCTCGAGCACCGGCCACCTGATCATTGCCGAGCAATGGCTCGGACATCGGTCGGATATGTTCAACATCGTCATTCAGGCGGGCGCCATCCTCGCCGTCACCATCATTTACTGGCGTCGTCTGCTGGATCTGGTGCTTGGCTGGCGCGATCCCGTCAACCGCGATTACGCCGCCAAGCTGATCGTCGCCTTTCTCATCACCGCCATTCTCGGACTGGTCGTCAAGAAGCTCGGCTTTGAACTTCCGGAGACCGCAACACCGATCGCCTGGGCGCTCATCATCGGCGGTATCTGGATGATCTTTGCCGAATGGGCCGCCGCCCGCAGACCGCCCCATAAAGAGATCACCTGGCTTGTCGCCATCCTGGTCGGCATCGCCCAGATCGTTGCCGGCGTCTTCCCGGGAACCTCGCGCTCCGGCGCCACGATTTTCGTCGCTATGCTGGCAGGCACCGGCAACCGTGCTGCGGCGACGGAATTCGCCTTTCTCGTCGGCATACCCACAATGTACGCCGCCAGCGGCTATGAATTGCTGAAGACATTCAAGGATGGCGGAGCGGCGGGCGAAGACTGGACGGCGCTCGGCATCGCCTTCGTCGTCTCCACGATCGTTGCCTTCATCGCCGTCAAATGGCTGCTGGCCTATATCAGGAGCAACCGGTTTACGCTGTTTGCCATCTACCGCATCATTCTCGGTGTCTTGCTGCTCGGCATGGCCGCGACCGGTTTGATTGCCTGAGACATCCGTCCCGCATTGCATTCGCGCAACTCACGGCGCGAATGCAAATGCCCCGTCGGACCGCACAAACAGGCATCCGATTACCGGCAAGGCGCCGATTTTTTCAGTTGGTCATTGAGGGGATACGCTCCCGCCGCCGTTTTGAAGCAGACGAGACTGAGCGGTGATCTCGAGGCGCCCTGTTTCAGGCGTTCCGATCGGCTGCTTGCTTTAAGCAGGATGCCGGCGCAGGCGCCGGGCTTTTCGTCAATGGATGATCGAAGCCGTCGAGCAAGGATCGACGCCGTAGGCCGGCGAGCAATCGCCCTTTACCGCCGCGACCGAACCGGGCGCAACGAAAGAGCCTGCAAGGATAACCAGCGCCGCACACGCAAACAGGAGCGCGATTGACTTGCCCATCGAGAAATGCCTTTCACAGTGATTGCCGCACGCGACCGCAGGCGTTGAGTCCGTTGGAAGACGCGCGGGTTTGGTAGTCAGTGGAATGACAAATAGCAATAATCGTTCCTGCTAAATTTGGCGTTAATTCCACAAAATTTCCGATGCGTCTTTTATGCAACGCTGCTGAATATGCCGAGCACCAGAACACTTCAAACTTGCGCCGGGCTTTGCGGGACACGGCAACGTCAAAAGGCCGCCCGCGGCATCCGCAGACGGCCAAGTCTTATCGTCTGGAAAAGATGCTCAGGCGGCCTTGCCGGTGCCGGTGTACTGGCCGTGCGGACGATAGTGCACGAGATAGGAGCCGAGCACCGATGCCACCATGGTGGGCGCAATGCCGAGGCCCTTCAGCGTGCGGCCTTCCGCCTCGGCTTCCCTGGAGACGATGTTGTCGCGCTTCAGCAGGCGCACCTGATCCGGCGTGATCGGCGGCGTTATGAAGGGGATCATCGAGGCGATGCTGCCGATCATCGAAGCGATGCCGAAGGGCAGGGATACCAGCGGGTTCTTGCGGCACGTTACCTTCAGCATCGTCTCGAGACATTCGCGGAAGCTCAGCACCTCAGGCCCGCCAAGTTCGTAGACCTTGCCGCCGGCGACCTTGCCGTCGACGGCGCGGGCGACGGCCTCGGCGACATCCTCGACATAGACAGGCTGGAATTTCGTCTTGCCTCCGCCGACCAGCGGCAGGATCGGCGACATGCGCGCCATCTTGGCGAACTTGTTGAAGAAGCTGTCCTCCGGTCCGAAGACGATCGACGGACGGAAGATCACCGCATCGGGCTTGACCGAGAGGATGGCCGTTTCGGCGCGGCCCTTGGTGCGGCCATAGTCCGAATCGGATTTCGCGTCGGCGCCGATCGCCGAAATATGCGTCAGCGTCGCACCCGCGCCGCGCGCCGCTTCGGCAACCGCGCGGCCGCCGAATTCCTGCACGGCGTCGAAGGTGTTGCGGCCGGTCTCGTGCAGAATGCCGACGCAGTTGACGACGTGGCTCGCACCGTCGACGGCGCGGTCGATCGAGCTTCGATAACGCAGGTTCGCCTGCACGAAGGAAATCTGGCCGACATTGCCGAGCGGCTGCAGGAAGCCGGCGAGATCGGGACGGCGCACGGCGACGCGGATGTTATAACCGCGCTTGGCCAGCGCCCGAACCACGTGCCTGCCCACGAAGCCCGACCCTCCGAACACGGTAACGAGCGGTGGCAGGTTGGCAAGGGTCATGGCAGGCTCCTCGAAAGGCTTTGCGGGATGCTTGATTGGCTCTCGTCTTAGCCGAATCCCGGCGCGACGGGAAGGCCCATCACGCCATCAGTTTTTTGGGATGTGACCGCGCTCAGACGCCTTCGACGACGACCATTTCCGCATCCGCGACTTCCTGGCGGATTTTCGCGGCGATCTGGTACTCGGGCGAATTATAGCAGTCGACGGCATGCTGCATCGAGGGGAATTCGATCACTACGTTGCGGACGCGCGCCTTGCCCTCGAGCTCGGTGAAGGCGCCGCCGCGCGCGAGGAAATTTGCGCCATATTTTTCGAAGGCCGGCTTGGCCGCCGCCACGTAATCCTTGTAGCGCTCGGCATCGCGAACGTCGACGCGGGCGATCCAGTATCCTTTGGCCATGGTCTTATCCCTTTTGTCGTTGATTGCGGTCAGCGATTTGCCGGCCAGAGTGCCGTCACCATCTCGCTGAGGATCGCGCGGGCGGCCTCTCGGGGATCCGGCGCCTTGACGACAGGCCGGCCGACAACGAGATGCGTCGCTCCCGCCTTCAGCGCGTCGAAAGGCGTCATCACCCGCTTCTGGTCGCCCTTGTCGCTGCCATCAGGGCGAATGCCGGGGGTGACGATTGCCATGTCGGATCCGACGATCTCGCGCACCGCAGCCGCCTCCTCCGCCGAGCAGACGATGCCGCCCATGCCGGCTGCGCGCGCCTGTTCGGCGCGGCGCAACACCAGGCTGTGCGGATCCTGGCTGTAGCCGGCCTCGGCAAGGTCACCGGCATCCATCGAGGTCAGCACGGTCACGCCGAGCAGGCAGAGGCCGGAGCCGGCCGCGGCCTCGACCGCCGCCTTCATGGCTTTCGGATAGGCATGCAGCGTCAGCATCGACATGCCCATCTTGGCGATGTTCTCGACGCCGGAGGCGACGGTGTTGTCGATGTCGAGCAGTTTCATGTCGAGAAAGATCTTCTTGCCACTTGCGGCAAGATCGCGGGCGAATTCCAGGCCGCCGGCAAAGACCAGCTGATAGCCGATCTTATAGAAGAGAATGTCGTCGCCGAGCGCGGAAACCAGTCTTTCCGCCTCATCGATCGTTGGAACATCCAGGCCGACGATCAACCGCTCGCGTGCGTCCATCTGAAGTCACCCCTGCCAGTCTTCGATCGGCGTCCAGTCGCATGTTAGGCCCCGATCCGCAAGACCGAAAGCATAGAGATTGCCGCCGCCGCCCGGCTGGTCGCGGTCGCGCGTGATCGGGCTGCCCGCCAGATGGCATTTGAGCAGCGTGCCGACGCCGCCATGGCCGACAAAGGCGATCGGCGACGTCGCATCATGCGTGGCAAGAACGGCGTTAACAGCCTCGACGATGCGGGCCTGGGCATCGACGGCGCGCTCCCAGCCTTTGAAGCTCTGCTCCGGATGGGCAAAGAACCAGTCGGCAGCTTCTTCGAATTGCGGCGGCGGCAGGAAGCCAGTGGCCGAGCGGTCGTTCTCGTGCATGGCGTGAACGACCTCGACGGGCACGCCGGAAGCTTCCGCCAGGATTTCGGCCGTTTCGATCGCCTTCGTCTCGTCGCTAGAGACGATGCGCCGCAATTGCCTGGCCCAGCTGCTCTCTGCCGCTTTGCGGGCGCGCGCCGCACCGATATCGGAAAGCCCCCATTTCGGCACGGGCACGTTCGGATCGATCTTGACTTGCGGATGAGTGATGTAGATCCCGAACATCTCAGCCGCGCTTATAGATCCAGAGCTGCGCCGGCGGAATATTGCGCATGACGAAGTCGAAATGCTGGATATGGTAGCGGTCGGGATTGGCGGCGATCGGCGAGATCGCGCCGTAGGAAATCTGCACCATCGGCCGGCCGGCCGGCAGTCGATCGAGTAGGCTTTCGAGCAGCGAGATGCGCTTCGCCATTGGGAAATTCAGAAGCGGAATGCCCGAGACGACGGAATCGAAGGTGAGACCGCTGAAATTGCCAAGGGTGCTCTGAAGATCGAAGGCATCGCCGTTGATGAAGTGCACGCCGGGGTAGGTCCGCTGCAGATGTTTATGAAAATCCGTCGAATATTCGATTGCGACGAGATTTTCCGGACGGACGCCGCGGCCGAGAATGGCCTTGGTGATGGCGCCCGTGCCCGGTCCGAGTTCAAGCACCGGCAGCCCGGAATGGATATCGACGACGCTTGCCATGCGCTTCGCCGTGATCGAGGAGGTCGGCACGATCGAGCCCACCGTCTTCGGCCCCTGCATCATGCCCCGGAAGAAGCGGATCTCGTCGTCGAACTTCTTGCCCAACCGTTCCTTCACCTTGACCCGTAAGCTCATTCTCCACCCATCCGCATGTTGATCGAATGCCTTAATATGCCGCTTGTCGCTTAAGGGACAAGGATTTTCGCAACAAGGACATCGGCATCAACAGTTCATGCAGCTTCGGGCGCTGAACGAGGCATGAGATCGGCGAGCCTTTGGCTCAAATGATCGGCATCGATAGGGGCGCAGTTTCACGTCGGTATTGTCGAAATAGAGATAGACGTCGCGGCCCTTGTTTCGCACCGGCACGGGCGACAGCACTCGCGTCGCATTCTCAGCTTCTCCACCCCTGGCCCAGGCGCGGATGCGTTGCGCCCATATGTCGAGGGCTTCGCCCTCGTAGCCGCTGACATAGAGCTTTTCGGAACCATGCAGGCGGCAATAGACGAAATCGGCGGTGATATCCATCAGCAGCGGCCATTTCACCGTATCGGCGCAGACGAGAGCGACCTTGTGACGCCTCAGCATGTCGATGAAGATAGGTGAGCGGAAGCTCTCGTGGCGGATTTCGAGCGCATGACGGATCGGCTGGTGCCCGTCGCTTTTAAGCCAGGCCGGTCCCTTGATATGCCAGTCGTGCTGCTTCGCAAGCGCTATCGCCGCGTCGCGGTCATGCGGCAGCAGCGACAAAAAACTTTCGAAAAGGGATGGGTCGAAGGCCATGTTCGGCGGCAATTGCCAGAGGATCGGCCCGAGCTTGGGGCCAAGCCGCAGCAGGCCCGAGGCGAGGAAATTGGCGAGCGCCGTCTGGATATTCTGCAGCCGCAGCATATGGGTGATGAAGCGCGGTCCCTTGACCGCGAAGACGAAATCATTCGGCGTCTCATCGCGCCAGCGGCCGAAGCTTTCGGGCCGCTGCAATCCGTAGAAGGTGCCGTTGATCTCGATCGACCGGAAGTGCCGGGCGGCGAAGGAAAGCTCCTGCTTCTGCGGCAGGTCCTTTGGGTAGAATTGGCCGCGCCAGGGCGCATAGGTCCAGCCGGATATACCGATGCGCACCGTTCCCGCCTTTTTGGTCATGGGATCCTCCGTTTTGACAGGAGGAAAAACGGCAAGCGGTCGCCTTCGTTCCCCTCAGACGCGCATCGGCATCAGCACGTAGAGCGCATCGTCGCCGGCCGTGTCGCGGATCAGTGTCGGCGAGCCGGCATCGGCAAGCAGGAAGATCGCCTCCTCGCCGGAAAGCTGGGCGGTGATGTCGAGCAGGTATTTGGCGTTGAAGCCGATTTCCATCGCATCGGTGTCGTAGCCGACGGCGACTTCCTCAGTCGCACTGCCGGAATCGGGATTGTTGACGGTCAGCATCAACTGCCCCTCGGAAAGCGCCAGCTTGACGGCGCGTCCGCGCTCGGAGGAGATGGTCGAGACGCGGTCGACGGCCTGTGCGAAGGTCGTGCAGTCGACGCGCATTTCCTTGTCGTTGCCGGTGGGGATGACGCGCTGATAATCCGGGAAGGTGCCGTCGATCAGTTTCGACGTCATGACGATCGAGCCGATCGTCAGCCGGATCTTGGCGTCGGAGACCTCGACGGTCACCAACGTTTCGGGATTGTCGACCAGCTTCTGCAACTCGCCGACCGTCTTGCGCGGAATGATGATGCCGGGCATGCCCTCGGAACCGGAGGGCGCATCGACATCGGCGCGCGCCAGCCTGTGGCCGTCGGTGGCAACCGCCCTGAGTTTCAGCTCGCCATTGCTCTCGATCGTGTGGAAGAAGATGCCGTTGAGATAATAACGCGTCTCTTCCGTCGAGATCGCGAACTGGGTGCGGTCGATCAGCATTTTCAGATCGGTCGCCTTCAGCTTGAAGCTATGCGTGAAGGTGCCGGCGGTGAGATCAGGGAAGTCCGATTCCGGCAGGCACTGCAGCGAGAATTTCGAGCGGCCGGACTGTACGGTCATCGCGCCGCCATCGGTGCTGGTGGCAAGCAGCACTTCCGAGCCGTCGGGAAGCTTGCGCACGATGTCGTAGAGAAGATGCGCGGGAACGGTGGTGGCGCCGGGCTGTTCGACGCTTGCCGGTGTCGCCTCGGTAATCTCAAGATCGAGGTCGGTCGCCTTCATGTCGAGCTTCTGGCCGTCGGCCTTGAGCAATACGTTGGACAGGATCGGGATCGTGTTGCGACGTTCGACCACGCGGTGGACGTGGTTCAGCGATTTCAACAGGTTTGACCGCTCAATAGTAATACGCATGGGATGCTACCGCTTTCGACCGTGACTGTCCGGGCGCGTCGAGCACCCGAAGAATGCTGTCCCGGCTTGAGGCCGGGGGAGTGGACGGGCAAAATGGCAGACTTCAGCATTGCTTTGCAAGAGGCATGGACGTCGGCACCCCTGCATTTGCCGTTTTCCAGAGCAATGCTCACAGAAATCCGAACCCTTGCCGAAGCGGTGCGGCTCGCCCATAAAGGCTTCGATGCCGGCCAAGAGCCGGCGGGACGAAAGCAAATGGCATGAATGAGGAAACGACAGCGGACGCCGCCAGCCGGCGAAGCTTCCGCCTGCACAATGCAACGGTGCCGGCGCGGCCGCTGGAGCCGGCGCTCTATCTCGTCGCCACCCCCATCGGCAATCTCGGCGACATCACCCTGCGGGCGCTGGAAACGCTGGCCGGCGCCGATGTGCTTGCCTGCGAGGATACGCGCGTCACCCGCGTGCTGCTCGACCGCTACGGCATCCAGAACCGCCCCTTCGCCTATCACGAGCACAATGCCGACGAGGCCGGTCCAAGGCTGCTGCAGGCGCTCGAAGCCGGGCGCTCGGTGGCGCTGGTTTCCGATGCCGGCACGCCGCTGGTTTCCGATCCCGGCTATCGGCTGGCACGGCAGGCGATAGCGGCAGGTTACCGTGTCATTCCCATTCCCGGCGCCTCCGCGCCGCTCGCAGCCCTTGTCGGCTCCGGCCTGCCGAACGATGCCTTCCTTTTCGCCGGTTTCCTGCCGGCCAAGGACAAGGCCCGCCGCGACCGTCTCAGTGAACTTGCCGCGGCACCCGCGACGCTGATCTTCTTTGAATCGCCGCATCGCATCGGCGCAACGCTTCTGGCCGCTGCCGATGTGCTCGGGCCTACTCGGCCCGCCTCTGTCTGCCGCGAGCTGACCAAGACCTATGAGGAGTTCCGCCGCGGCACGCTTGCCGACCTTGCGGCGCATTATCAGCAGGTGGAAAACGTCAAGGGCGAGATCGTCCTCGTGATCGGTCCGCCGGAGCCGGTCGAGACAGATGAGGCTGATGTTGAAGCCATGCTGGCCGACCTGTCGAAGTCGATGCCGACGGCAGGCGCCGCGACCGAGGCCGCCCGCCTCACCGGCCTGCCGCGCAAGGTGCTCTACCAGCGCCTGCTGGAGATCAAGAACGCCGATGGGCGATAGCGATCTCACCGCCATCAGGAGGAAGGCGCTGCGCCGGGGCCGCATGTCGGAATATATCGCGGCCGCCTTCCTGATGCTGAAGGGCTACCGCATCCTGGCGCTGCGCCACCGCACCCGGCTCGGCGAGATTGATATTATTGCCCGCAAGGGCGATCTCGCCGTCTTCGTCGAGGTCAAGGCCCGCCATGGCGAGGCCGCGGCGGTCGATGCCGTCTCTATCGCCGCGCAGAAGCGGATACGGGCGGCAAGCGATCTCTGGCTGGCCCGCCAGGCGGATCAGGCCCGCCTTTCCCAGCGTTATGATATTGTGGCGATCATGCCCGGCCGGCTGCCGCGGCACTTTCCGGATGCCTTCTGACCTCCGTTCGACCCATTGGATTTCCGGATCGTTAAACTTTTAGTCCGCGCGTGAACAAGGTTCTTACGACTCTCTGCTACCCAAATCTCGGTAGGGATAACAATTGGGGGTTGTTTCATGGCCTGGAAGCTGATGCTTGCAAGTGCGGTCGCCATGGCCGCGCGCTCCGCGCCTTATGTCGTGGCGAAGCCGGCCGGAAAATCCTTCGTGGCGCATGCGAGCGACCTGCTGCCATTGAAGCCGACGCCGATCAATCCGGACTGGATCGTCAGCGGCAATCCGCAGGCTCGCACCGCCGAACATTCGCGCGGTCATGACGAAGCATCGCTAACGGCGATCTGGGACTGCACGGCGGGCGAATTCCGCTGGCGCTTCGGCTGGGACGAGACGGTGATGATCCTCGAAGGCGAGGTCCATATCACTGCCGAGGACGGCACGGAACGAACCCTGCGTGCCGGCGACGTCGCTTTTTTTGCAGGCGGAACCTGGGCGAGCTGGCGGGTCGACAATTACGTCCGCAAGGTCGCCTTCCTGCGAAAACCCTTCCCGAAGCCCTTGGCGATCGCCTACCGTCTCCGCAACATGCTGCGCAACAGCGGCAACCAGGGCATCGCCGCCTGAAGATCGACTTCGCTGCTCGGGCCTATGCGCTAATCGGGCTGAGGCGGGGCGGTTGTTTCGCCCTTCAAGATCTCGCAGCCGAATAGGATCGGATTGTCGAGGTCGGGCGCGGTTTGCTTGTTCAACAGAACGGCCACCGCGGCTGCGGCTATGTCTTGAATCGGCTGTTTCACCGTCGTCAGTCGTGGCGTGGTCATGCTTGCGAGCGGGATGCCGTCGAAGCCAAGGATCGAAAGGGCTGCCGGTATCGGGATTCCCAGATCATGGGCTGCCCGCATGCAGCCGATTGCCTGCTGGTCCGAACTTGCAAAGATCGCCGTCGGCCGCTCGTTTCGCGCGCGGGCCAGAAGATAATTTCCCGCGGAACGGCCGCTCTCATAGTCGAAAGCCGCCTCGGCGATCAGCGGTGGCCCCGCCATTGGCGTTCTGTCATCCGCCTGCTCGATTGCATCGAGATAGCCCCTGAGGCGATCGTTGGCGGGGACGGAGTGCCCTGGCCCCGAAATGAAGCCGATGCGGCGATGGCCGAGCTGCAAAAGATGCTCGACGCCAAGCCGAACCCCATTGCGGTGATCGGCGGCTATGCCGGAATATCCCGGCATGAGACGGTCGACGACGACGATCGGCAATCCCTTCGGCAGTTTGAGTGTGTGGAAATCATTGCTGGGAACGAGCATGATGCCGTCGACCTTTCGGCTGGTCAGCTGCTTGATGCGGTCGGCCTCTTTGGCCGCGTGATCAAACGACGTCATGACGATGATATTATAGCCGTGATTTGCCGCCGCCTGTTCCGCCGATTGGACAAGCTCCGCGAAGAACGGATTGGTCAGATCCGGAATGACGATGCCGATGAGGCGGCTGACCTTGCCGCGCATGCTTCTCGCCGACGGGTCGGGCGTATAGCCGAGGTCTTTGATGATCGCTGTGACGCGCGCCCGCAATTCCTTTGTCACCGAGGGATGATCATTCAAAACCCGCGAAACGGTCCCGGTGGAAACTCCCGCAAGCTTGGCAACCTCTCGAATCCCGACCTTTGACATAACGGAAACAGTGGCCCTTTCTCTACGCCTTCGGAAGACACCGACGGGCGCCTGATCGACGCTTCCAGCTAATGGTCTTTACCGCCCTCGTCAAAGGGCTGCATCTCAATTTTAACCGCCAGTCTCCATAGCACGAGCGTGGGCCGACGCTCAATGGAAACGGTTCATCATATCCGCGTTGATATGGATCGAAGGAGGCGGCAAAGGCGGATGCTTGGGCCGATTTCCACTGCTTGACAATTTTTAAAGGCGTGCTACCCAGATGTCGTTGGAAACGGTTCATTGCCGCGGGCAACTCAGGTGGAGCTGAGCCCAGGGCCGTTCGGGAGGAAAAAATGTCCAATTTTATGAAGCGTGAAGCCGTCTTGATCAATGCGCCGCGCCGTGCGGCATTGAAGCTTGGACTTGCCGGCACCTTGGTGCTTGCGCTGTCCTGTGGCGTGTCGCCCGCCTTTGCGGCCGGCAAGCCGAAGGTCGGCCTGATCATGAAGTCCTTGTCCAATGAGTTCTTCAAGCAAATGAAGGCAGGAGCCGACAAATATGCGGCCGAAAACAAGGACAAGTTCGACTTCAAGGCCGTCGGCATGAAGGATGAGCGTGACTTCGCCGCGCAGGTCGATGCCGTCGAAAACTTCGTCACGCAGAAATACGATATCATCGTTGTCGCGCCGGCCGATTCAAAGGCAATGGCAACCCCTCTGGCAAAGGCAGTCAAGGCTGGCGTCAAGGTCATCAACATCGACGTGCCGCTCGATGCCGATGCGAAGAAGAAAGCCGGTATCGATCTCGCGTTCTTCGGTCCTGACAATAAGGGCGGGGCGAAGCTTGCGGGCGATGCGCTCGCCAAGGATCTGGGACCCGGCGCCAAGGTTGTCATCCTCGAGGGTAACCCCGAGGCCGATAATGCCAAGGAGCGCAAGGAAGGCTTCATGGACTCCGTCAAGTCTGGCAAGCTCGAGCTTCTCGACAGCAAGACGGCCCATTGGGAGACGGAAGAAGCCAATACCGTCATGACGAATTTCCTGACGAAGTATAAGGATATTCAGGGCGTGATGGCAGCCAACGACTCCATGGCCCTCGGCGTTGTCAAGGCGCTCGATGCGGCCGGTCAGAGCGGCAAGATCAAGGTTGTCGGCTTCGATAACATTCCGCCGGTTCAGCCTCTGATCAAGGATGGCAAGATGCTTGCCACCGTCGAACAGTATGGCGCGCAGATGGCGGTCCTCGGCATCCAGTATGGCATGCGTGAACTTGCCGGCGAGACATTCACCGGCTGGGTCAAGACCGACATCAAGCTGGTCACCGCAGCGGATCTCAAATAGTCGAGATCGCCCGCATCGCGTGTCTGACAAGACGCGCGGTACCCTACAGGAAGCGCCGGCTGTTGGCCGGCGCTAACCGCTACCAACCGATCGACGCGTTATTCGCTCCGGATGAGGCTCGCTTCCGAGCCCTAGGATGCGCGCTGCGCGGAGTTCGAACAGAGCGTGTATGAGGTCGACGTGTCAGACGCAGCAAATGACGACATTTTGAGGCTGGAAGGGATCGGCAAGCGCTTCCCGGGCGTCGTGGCGCTCAAGGATGTCTCCATGCGGATCGGCCGCGGCAAGGGGCACGTTCTTCTCGGCGAGAACGGTGCTGGAAAGTCGACCCTGATCAATCTGCTCGGCGGTGTCTTCAGGCCGGATGACGGTCACATCCTGTTTGACGGCAAGCAATATGATCCGGCCTCGCCATTGGAGGCCTTCAAGGCGGGCATCCGTGTCATTCACCAGGAGCTGCACCCGCTTTCCAACCTGACGGTAGCGGAAAACCTGCTGTTTGAGCATCTGCCGCGCCGATACGGCCTGGTGAACTATAAGGCAATGAACAGCAGAGCGGCCGAACTCCTGGAAGAGGTCGGGCTCGACGTGGCTCCGACCACACTGGCGAGCCGCCTCAGCGTCGCGCAGCTTCAGCTGGTCGAGATCGCCAAGGCGCTTTGCTACGAAAGCAAGCTTCTCGTTCTCGACGAACCGACGGCAACCCTGACCTCCAAGGAGGTCGATCGTCTCTTCGAGATTCTCAAGCGGCTGAAGCGGCGTGGCGTGACCACGCTCTACATCTCGCACAGGCTGGAGGAGATCTTTGACGTCGGCGACGATGTGACGGTGCTGCGCGACGGCCAGCATGTGATCACGCGTCCGCTGTCCGGACTTGCTATTCCTGACATCGTCGAACTCATGGTCGGGCGGAAGCTTTCGGATCATGGCATTTTTCGCAGCGACAGCACCGTGTCCGGCGAGGCGCTCGGCGTGTCCGGCCTGAAGGTGACGCGCAATAGCCCGGAACTGTCATTCTCCGTGGCAAAGGGGGAAATCGTCGGTATTGCCGGTCTTGTCGGCAGCGGCCGGACGGAAGCGGTTCGCGCAATATTCGGCGCCGATGCCAAAGCGGCCGGCGAAATTCGCGTGAATGGCGAGCCGGTCAAGATCCATTCGCCGAAAGAAGCCGTTGCTGCGGGGCTCTGCCTGGCAACCGAAGACCGCAAGATGCAGGGCTTGATGCTCGACATGAGCTGCGCTGAAAATGCCACCATAACCGATCTCGGCAAGATCTCCCGCAACGGCTTGATCATGCGAAGAGCGCAGGATGATCATTCGCAGCGCCTCGTGCGCGAACTGCGCATCAAGACCCCGTCGATCCATCAGGCGGTCAGGACCTTTTCCGGCGGCAACCAGCAAAAGGTCGTCATTGCAAAATGGCTGTTCCGCGGCCCCAAGGTGTTGATTTTCGATGAGCCGACCCGTGGAATCGACGTCGGTGCAAAGGCCGAGATTTACGAGCTTCTGTGGAAGTTTGCCGCCGAAGGAAAAGGCGTTCTGGTCGTATCGTCGGATCTGCCGGAGCTCATGGGCATTTGCCATCGCATCATCGTATTCTCCGACGGCAAGATATCGGGCGAAATAGTTCGGGAACAGTTTGACGAGAGCAGGATCCTTTCGCTCGCCTACAAGGAGTACAGTCGTGTCCGCCAACATTGAAAAACAGACCGAGGCGAAAGAGGTGAGCGTCTGGGACAAGCTTGTCCGGATCTCGCTGAAGGAGGCAGGCGTCGCCATTGCCCTCATTCTGATCCTGGCGTTTTTCTCGGCGACGGCGCCCTATTTTGCAACGCCGGAGAACTTCCTGAAGATCTTCGTGCAGATTGCCATCAACACCGTGCTTGCTGCCGGCATGACCTTCGTCATCCTCGTCGGCGGCATCGATCTCTCGGTCGGATCGCTGCTTGCCCTTTGCACGGTGATCGGTGCGACGATCATGATCAATCCGGCGTTCTCGCCATGGCAGGCGATTGTTCTCGCATGTCTTGCGTCGATGGGCACGGGTGCTGCCCTTGGCGCTGTCAACGGCTGGATTTGCGAGAAGTGGAAGCTTCCGTCCTTTATCGTCACCCTCGGCATGCTGAACGTCGCCAGCGGCCTGGCGCGCGTGGTCAGCGACAATTCCACGATCACCGGCCTGCCGCAGCCTTTCGTCGATTTCGGCAACCTGATCTTCTGGGGCATATTTCCCTCGATCTTTCTGATTGCGATCGTCGTCGTCCTCATCGGCTGGTTCGTGCTGCGCTACACCGTCTTCGGGCGCTTCGTCTTCGCGATCGGCACCAATGAAGAGGCTGTGCGGCTGTCGGGGCATGAGCCGAAACGGTACAAGATTGCGGTCTTCACGATCTCAGGGCTGACGGCCGGCATTGCGGCCATGGTCTATCTGCTCCGTCTCAATGTCGGCAGCCCGGTTGCGGGCATCGGCTACGAGTTGAATGCGATCGCCGCCGTTATTATCGGCGGAACCAGCCTTTCGGGCGGCAAAGGCTCGATTGTCGGCACGCTGGTCGGCGCCTGCATTCTGCAGGTGCTGTCGACGGGATTGCAGCTCTTGGGCGCCGACGACAATATCAAGCCGATCGTCATCGGCGCCGTCATCGTGCTCGCCGTTATTCTCGACAGCTATCGCGGCCGGTTGATGCGGAAACTCGAAACGCGGTGAAAGGCAATTCCAGCAAAACTGTGCAGCGGTTTTGCGTCCGGAGTTGCGCAAAAACAAAAATGCTCCAGTGCCGGAAGCCCTTGATTGGCCGTTGCGTTTGAAATCCGGCCGACCTACATCTGTCCGGCATTCAGCGAGGGATGGAAATGGCCAAGATCACCAATGTAGCGGTCCAGATGGACCATGTCGAAGGCATCAATATCGCAGGCGATTCCACCTTCGCCATGAGCCTGGAAGCACAGGCGCGCGGCTACAGGCTGTTCCATTATACCCCCGACCGCCTGAGCTTTCGCGACGGCAAGCTCTATGCCAGCGTCGAGCCGATGGTGCTGCGCGACGTCAAGGGCGATCACTACGAGCTTGGCGCGCCGGAGCGCGTTGATCTCTCGACCATGGATGTCGTGCTGCTGCGCCAGGATCCGCCCTTCGACATGGCCTACATCACCTCGACGCATCTGCTCGAGCGCATCCACCCGAAGACGCTCGTCGTCAACGATCCGGCCTGGGTGCGCAATTCGCCGGAGAAGATCTTCGTCACCGAATTCTCCGACCTGATGCCGAAGACGCTGATCACCAAGGATGCCGCCGAGATCCGCCGCTTCCGCGACGAGATGGGCGACATCATCCTGAAGCCCCTCTACGGCAATGGCGGCGCTGGCGTCTTCCATTCGACCCGCGACGACCGCAACCTCTCTTCGCTGCTCGAAATGTTCGGCCAGCTTTTCCGCGAGCCCTTCATCGCTCAGCAATATCTGCCTGACGTGCGCAAGGGCGACAAACGCATCATCCTGGTCGACGGCGAATTCGCCGGCGCCATCAACCGCGTGCCTGCCGAACACGACAGCCGCTCCAACATGCATGTCGGCGGCCGCGCCGAGGCGACCGAGCTGACGGCGCGCGAAAGTGAAATCTGCGCCCGCATCGGCCCGGCGCTGAGGGAGCGCGGCTTCCTGCTCGTCGGCATCGACGTGATCGGCGATTACATGACCGAGATCAACGTCACCTCGCCCACAGGCATCCGCGAGGTGAAGAAGTTCGGCGGCGCCGATATAGCAGCCCTGCTTTGGGATGCGATCGAGCGCAAGCGCGGCTGAGCCAGGCGGCCCAAGACCGTTCTGGTCCTGCGACCGAGCACAACCAAGGTCACAGCGGATGCCTGACTCCGTTCTTTGATTGTTCTTGTTTTATTCCTTCGTCCATGCCAAATTGCAACCGCTGGCCTTCAAAGGCAGCAGGGCGGTATGGTAGAGTTTGCGGGACAAGGGATGGGCTTATGGTCGCGCGTGTCAGTACGGTGGCATTTCAGGGCATCGAAGGTGTGCCGGTCGAGGTCCAGGTCATGGTCGCTCCCGGCAAGGTCGGCATGCAGATCGTCGGCCTGCCCGACAAGGCGGTTGCCGAAAGCCGCGAGCGCGTGCAGGCGGCCCTCCACGCCTCCGGCCTGGCGCTGCCGGCAAAGCGGGTGACCGTCAATCTGGCGCCGGCTGATCTGCCGAAAGAAGGCTCGCATTTCGATCTGCCGATCGCCCTTGCCCTGATGGCTGCCCTCGGCGCCATTCCCGCCGATGCGCTGTCGGATTTTGTCGTCGTCGGCGAGCTCAATCTCGACGGAACGATCGCCGCCATATCAGGCGCGCTGCCGGCTGCGATCGGCGCCAATGCGCTCGGCAAGGGGCTGATCTGCCCGGCCGAAAGCGGCGCCGAAGCCGCCTGGGCGGGCGCGGATGTCGATATCCTCGCACCCCGCAGCCTGATTGCCCTTGCCAATCATTTCCGCGGCACGCAGGTCCTGTCCAGGCCGGAGGCGTCGATCCGCGCCAATGCCGCAAACCTGCCGGATCTTGCCGAGATCAAGGGCCAGGAAAGCGCCAAGCGGGCGCTCGAAGTGGCCGCGGCCGGCGGCCATAATCTTCTGATGGTCGGTCCTCCGGGCTCCGGCAAGTCGATGCTGGCGGCCAGGCTGCCATCGATCCTCCCGCCACTTTCGGCCGCCGAGCTGCTGGAAGTGTCGATGGTTCATTCGATCGCCGGCCAGATCTCCGGCGGCAAGCTTTCCGATCGAAGGCCCTTCCGTACCCCGCATCATTCCGCCACCATGGCAGCCCTCGTCGGCGGCGGTCTGCGCGCCCGTCCGGGCGAAGCTTCGCTTGCCCATCACGGCGTGCTGTTTCTCGACGAGTTTCCCGAGTTCACGCCGCAGGCGCTCGATGCGCTGCGCCAACCGCTCGAAGGCGGCGAATGCGTCATCGCACGCGCCAATCACCGCGTCTCCTATCCGGCAAAATTCCAGCTGATCGCGGCGATGAACCCCTGCCGCTGCGGCATGGCCGGCGAGCCGGGACATACCTGCGCCCGCGGCCCGCGCTGCATGAGCGATTACCAGGCCCGCATCTCCGGCCCGCTGATGGATCGCATCGATATCCGCATCGACGTGCCGGCCGTCTCCGCCGCCGATCTGATCCGGCCGATGGCGGCTGAAACCAGCGCCGATGTCGCCCGCCGCGTCGCCCGCGCCCGCGAGATCCAGCAGGAGCGCTTCGAAAGCACCGGCGCAAAGGGCATCGGCACCAATGCCCGCTGCTCCACAGCGATGATCGAGAAACTGGCCGAGCCCGATGCCAGCGGCCTGCAGCTGCTGCGCGACGCCGCCGAAAAGATGAAATTCTCCGCCCGCGGTTACCACCGCGTACTGAAGGTCGCCCGCACCCTCGCCGATCTCGACGGCAAGCCAACCGTCGGCCGCATCCATCTCGCCGAGGCGATTTCCTATCGCATTGCTGGAGAGAGGTTGACGGCTGCGGCCTAAGAAGAAGGGTGGATGCGCGCAGATATTTTGAAGCATTAGTCGTCAGGTCGCCTACCTCCGTCGATCCGTCAATCGCGTTTGCGCTGATCGCTGCCCTCAGCGACATCCCCGCTGATGCGCTGTCGGATTATGAGATATGTCGCTGTCGGCGAACCCAATCTCGACGGAACGATTGATCGCTGCCATAACGGGCGCGTTGCCAGCCGCGATCGGCGCGAATGCCGTGGCAAGCGGATGATCTGCCGAAGGCGGTGCCGAAGCTGCCTAGGACGCCGATTTAGGCATCCTCCATGTCGCTTAATCCATTAGGGGCAAGAGCCTCTCCTCACTTCGTTGCTCTTTACAATATTAGCTTCGGCTGAAAAAATCTTAAGAAGGATGTCGGTCTGTTCGACATAGTCGATCGGAAGTGAAGGATGAGAAAGCCTGTCGCCGGGGATGCCCATGAGTAATGAATTTCCGGGCTCAAACGCCAAACCCTGGGAAGTCCTAAACTTGGCGAATGCCTACTCTCGCGCTTCGATCCTCCTATTCAGCGAGGGTCAGAAGCAAGTTGCACTATCCATCGCACCAGCTCGAATGTGCGCCATTCACGCCATGAACTCTACTTAAACGCCTTCCTGCGTCATGAGGGCGTTACTCCGGAGGAAATACGAAAACGGATGCACAATCTCGCTGAGCCAATGTTCGTTGCTAAACTTAAACTGAGAAAAAAGACTGCCCTGCATCTGGAAGCAATGACAGCAAAGCGGGAGTACCTCATCTCGCGCTATGCTCCGGAGCGGACGAAAGAGCACACTGAGCTGAATCGTTTGCACGCGACAATGGCGGAAGTCATGGCAAAGGTTCGCAAACATTTGGATTCAACTAGCTCAAGTGGGACATCGACAATCGTTATTCCGGATTACCACAGAACTTTCGTCGGGCTTAGATTGGGATGCAGGTGACGGCATAAAAGAAGGGGCGCCGAAGCGCCCGCTATTTTGCAAGATAAATGGCCGCAGGAAAGACCCCGGCCAAAGCCAGCCTCAGCTCCCGAGACCCTCGAACAGCGCCGTCGAGAGGTAGCGCTCGGCGAAGGAGGGGATGATGATGACGATGTTCTTGCCGGCATTCTCGGGACGGATGCCGACCTTGATTGCGGCGGTCAGCGCCGCACCCGAGGAGATGCCGACCGGTACGCCTTCGAGCCTGGCCACCAGGCGCGCCTGTTCGAAGGCCTCGTCATTGGTCACGGTGACGACCTCGTCATAGATGCCGGTATCGAGGATCTTCGGCGCGAAGCCGGCGCCGATGCCCTGGATCTTGTGCGGGCCGGGGTTGCCGCCGGACAGGATCGGCGAATCGGCTGGCTCGACGGCGATGATCTTGATCTCGGGCTTGCGGCTTTTCAGCACCTGTCCGACACCGGTGATCGTGCCGCCGGTGCCGATGCCGGAGACGACGATATCGACCGTGCCGTCGGTGTCGTTCCAGATTTCCTCGGCCGTCGTCTTGCGGTGGATCTCGGGATTATCAGGGTTTTCGAACTGCTGCGGGATGACGGCATCGGGAAGGGAGGACGCCAGTTCCTCGGCCTTGGCGATGGCGCCCTTCATGCCCTTTGGCCCCTCGGTCAGCACCAGCTCGGCGCCGAGCAGCGCCAGCATCTTGCGACGCTCGACCGACATCGTCTCCGGCATGGTGAGGATCAGCCGATAGCCCTTGGCGGCGGCGGCAAAGGCGAGCGCGATGCCTGTGTTGCCGGAGGTCGGCTCGATCAGCACCGTCTTGCCGGGAGTGATCTTGCCCTGGGCTTCGAGGCCTTCGATCATCGCGACGCCGATGCGGTCCTTCACGGAGGCGATTGGGTTGAAGAATTCAAGCTTGCCGATCAGGTTCGCCACGACGCCCTTTTCGCGCGCCAGCTTGTCGAAGCGCACGAGCGGCGTGTCGCCGATGGTCTCGGTGATCGAGGAATAGATGCGGCCGCGGCCGGGCTTGTGCGACATGGGTGCTCTCCCTTTGAAATCCTGCTCCTGAAATCGAGGGGGAGAATAGGGTCAAAGGCCCGTCTAGGCCAGACCGCGTTCGACCTGGAGGAGTGATCAGGAGAGAAAAAAACCTTTGAAAACCGTTTCTTGCCGAATGTTTATTTCAGGCCGCTCGCGTGGCGATGAAGGCTGCCGTGCCGGCGAGGATGCCGGCGGCAACCCGGTTCAGCGCCTGCAAGGCCCGAGGCTGCTTCAGCATCGTGCGGGCCCGCGAGGCAAGCAGCATATAGGGCACCACCACGATGATCAGCACCATGAAGGTGGTGGTGAGCAGGAGCGCATAGTCTCGCAGGCCGATATTGCCGATATCGATCAGCGTCGGCACCAGGGCGACATAGAAGAGCATCGTCTTCGGATTGCCGAGCGTCACCAGCAGGCCGGAGAGGAAGGATAGACCGATATTGGTGGATTTCCGCGCCGCGATATCCTGCGGCAACAGCCCCGCCGTCCAGAGTTTCCAGGCGATGTAGCCGAGATAAAGGACGCCGGCGATCTTGATGGCGATGAACACCTCGGTGAAGGTTTGCGCCACGAAGGCAAGGCCGAGAATGACCGCCGTGAGATAGGTCATGTCGCCGAGCACCAGGCCGAGACCCATGAAGAAGGTCTCGCGGAAATTCGAGCCGAGCGCACGCGCAACGATTGCGGTAATCCCGGGTCCCGGAATGGCCGCGGCGATGAACAGCGCTCCGGCATAGGTGATCAGGACGGTGAGGCTCATCTTCTTAACCCTCAGGGCTTCCACCGCCCATCTATAGGCAAGCGCCGCTTCCTCATCAATGCTTTGGCGCTGATCGGTCCATAACCATACGGAATAGGTCTGCTGGACCATGATCCACTTGGAAAGCGATCCGGCCTTGCTATTTCCCTCTCTGCAAATGCGCGTTCAGCGCGGCCCGCCGCGTTTTCCCGGCCGGTGGCGCTAGAGATTTTCATCACCAAGGAGAGATTAAATGTCCCATACGCCAGCCGAAACCCGCAGGCTTTCGCCACTCAAGACGCCGTCCAGCTTGTCGACCAACGCCACTACCGATATTTCGGCGGCGCTGACCGCGCTGCTCGCCGATGTCTTTACCCTTTATGTGAAGACCAAGAATTTCCATTGGCACATGTCCGGCCCGCATTTTCGCGACTATCATCTGCTGCTCGACGAACAGGCGGAACAGATCTTCGCGATGACCGACGACATTGCCGAGCGTGCCCGCAAGATCGGTGGCACGACGCTGCGCTCCATCGGCCAGATCGCTCGTCAGCAGCGCCTTTTGGACAATGACGCGGATTTCGTCACGCCCGAGGACATGTTGTCGGAACTGCGCGAGGATAACGTTCAGCTCGTTTCGCTGCTGCGCGAGGTGCATGGCCTTTGCGACGAGCACAATGACGTCGCAACCGCCAGCCTGATCGAGAACTGGATCGACGAGGGCGAGCGCCGCACCTGGTTCCTGTTCGAAACGACGCGCCCGCAGAGGTAACGTCGGCAACCGGGCGTCTCAGCCATCCCGATCGGGACGCCCGGTTCTCAGCTCTCCAGCGCCCGCGGCCGCAGCCAACGCGGCGTCCAGCCGAGATTCATGCCGGCGGCGGCAAGAAGGATGATCGCCGCGCCTGCGATCTGCATCGGCTGCAGCGCATGGCCGAAGGCAAGCCGGTCGACGAGGATCGCCGCGATTGGATAGATGAAGGACAGGGCGCCTGTGAGATGCGTCGGCAGCCTCTGGATCGCGCCATAAAGCAGCACATACATCAGCCCGGTATGGACGACGCCGACGGTCACCAGGATCGCCCAGGATCCAACATCGCCGGGCGGATGAGAAAAGTCCGTCATCGGCGCCAGCATCAGCATGCCGGTTGCGACCTGGATGAGCGCGATCAGATGCGGCGGCGTGCCTTTCAGCCATTTCGCGGCAAGCGCTGCGAGCGCGTAGAAGAAGGCAGCACCGAGCGCCATCAGGATGCCCAGGCCGTAGCCGTCGAACGCAGCGCCGCCCGCACCGGGTTTTCCTTGGACGATTGCCGTCATGCCGGCGAAGGCGAGCGCCAGCCAGAACAGCTTGGCAGCGGTGATCTTCTCACCAAGAAGGAGCGCGCCGAGCACCAGCAGCATGAAAGGCTGGGTGTTATAAACCGTCGTCGCGATCGAGATCGTCGCATGCGAGTAGGAGGCAAAGAGCAGCAGCCAGTTCAAGACGATGGCGATGCCGCCTGATATGGCGATGCCGAAGGCGCGCAGCGTGATGATGCCGGGCCGCAGCAGCCCGAGAGCGCCGCAGATGACAAGCAAAGTGACCGCGCCGAACAGGCAGCGCCAGAAGACCACGCCGCTGACAGGCTGACCCGACATGACGACGAACCAGCCGATCGTCCCCGAGATCAGCATCGCTGCAGTCATTTCCGCCGTGCCTCTTTTGATGTCGCTGCCCATGATTGCCTCCATTTCGATGGCATAAGAATATTGCGGCGAGAGGCGATTTTATATATTGATAAAAAGGAAGTTTATCGAAACTACCTAATCATGTGAGGGGAATATCTCGCCGTGGCTAATGATGTGCAACCGCTCGACGAAATCGATCAGGCCATTCTGGAGGCGCTGGCCGGCAATGCGCGGATCTCGCTGAAGGAACTGGCGCAGGAGGTCGGCCTGTCCTCGCCGAGTGCCGCCGAGCGCCTGCGCCGGCTGGAGGAGCGCGGCGTCATCAAGGCCTTCACCATCGATCTCGATCCCGCCGCCGTCGGTTATCCCCTGCAGGCCATCGTGCGCGTGCGTCCGCTGCCGGGACAGCTGCACATCGTCGAGCGGATCATCGAGGAAATTCCCGAAATCATCGAATGCGACAAGGTGACCGGTGATGATTGTTTTATCGCCCGCCTGGTCATCCGCTCCATGTCGGACCTCGACGGCATCCTCGACCGGGTCGCCGAAAGGGCAGAGACCAACACCGCGATGATCAAAGCCTCGCCCGTCAAGCGCCGCCTGCCACCGCTTTCCCGCCGGAAATAGGGAGATCTAGAATTCCGCCATCGGCGACAGCATCGCCGGAAAATCCGGGGTGGCATCGCCGAGCCCGCGCAGCATCAGCCGCGTGCCGCTTTCCAACGATTGTGGAGCACCCTCCCAGCCGAGCTTGTCGGGACGGAAGAGCACCTCGACGGCGGCGGGGGCAATCTCCAGTCCGGCGAGGATCGCCGCAAGCCGCGGCATCTCAGCCGCCACGACGTCGAGAAGGCTGAAGCGGCCCGTCTCATCGATGTTCCAGGCGATCACCGCCTGTTTGTCTTCGAGGAAGCTGATCCGGATATCGGGATCGAGCTGGGTGTTGATGAGAAACATCGCCGCATTGACTATGACCGCCAGCGACGTCGAAACCGGGCTTCGTCTTTTCAGCAGCGCTTGCAGCAGGGCAAGATTATCCGCATTCGTCGGCAAAAGCGGCCGGGCGGGTGCGGCTGGTGTCGAAGGTGCGGGTGCCGCTCCCTCGTATCGGTGCAGCGGTATCGCGCGGAAACCGTAGGGCTCGTAGAGCGACGGCTTGTCGGTATAGAGGATGACGGCTTCAAAACCCTGCTCCTCGCACCAGTCGAGCGCTTTCACCGTGACGTCGCGATAGAGCCCGCGGCCACGCCATGGCGGCCGCACTGCGCCGGATTGGAGCCCGGCGGCATGGACGATCCTGCCGTTGAGGACGAAGGGCAGCGCCAAAGCTGAGATATTGGCCGCAAGTTCGCCTTCGGAAACAAGCCAGCCGAAGGGCATGCTCGTCGGATCTGGTCCGCCAAGCTGTTGCAGCGGCCCGATATCGATGCCGAAAATATCCTGAAGCAGGCAGACCAGCGCCGCCCAGCCGGCAGGGTCGCCGAAATAATCCTGCCGGAAGGTCAGGCCAGCGCTGTCAAGGCGCTTGGCCATCAGACGCCGGTGGAGCCGAAGCCGCCTGCGCCGCGCATCGTTTCGCTTGCCTCGGTAATCTCGGCCACCCGCGCCTGGGTCACCGGTGCGATCACCATCTGGGCGATGCGCATGCCCCGCGAGATGACGAAGGCTTCCTCGCCGAGATTGACGAGCAGCACCTTCACCTCGCCGCGATAGTCGCTGTCGACGGTGCCCGGCGAATTCAGGCAGGTGATGCCGTTTTTGAAGGCCAGGCCGGAGCGTGGCCGCACCTGTCCCTCGAATCCTTCGGGGATCTCGAAGATGAAGCCGGTCGGCACCAGCGCTCGTTTGCCGGGCAGAAGCGTCAGCGGTGTTGCCTCGTCGACGGCGGCACGCAGGTCCATGCCTGCCGCTCCCTTGCTTTCATAGGCGGGGAGGTCGAGGCCTTCGCCATTGGCTAAGCGGATCAGGTTCAGCGTCGGGCGCGTATCGTGATGAATGGTCATAGCCCATTACTTTGCGTCCGAGGGCCTCAGGTCAATTGCATTGCCGGGCTTTAATCGCTAGATACGCGGCAATTCCACAGGATTCACAAGCATGGCCGAAAGTCTCGCCGAGGCGGTCTCCCGCCGCCGCACATTCGCTATTATCGCCCACCCGGACGCGGGTAAGACGACGCTCACCGAAAAGCTGCTGCTGTTCGGTGGCGCCATTCAGCTTGCCGGCGAAGTCAAGGCGAAGAAGGATCGCATGCAGACGCGCTCCGACTGGATGAAGATCGAGCGCGAACGCGGCATCTCCGTCGTCACCTCGGTGATGACCTTCGAATATAACGACAATGTCTTCAACATCCTCGACACGCCGGGTCACGAGGATTTTGCCGACGACACCTATCGCACACTGACCGCCGTCGACGCCGCCGTCATGGTCATCGATGCCGCCAAGGGTATCGAGCCGCGCACGCTGAAGCTCTTCGAAGTCTGCCGCATGCGCGATATCCCGATCATCACTTTCATCAACAAGATGGACCGCGAAAGCCGCGATCCCTTCGAGATCCTCGATGAGGTGGAAGAGAAGCTGGCGCTGGATACGGCACCGATCACCTGGCCGATCGGCCGTTCCAAGACCTTTTGCGGCTCCTACAATATCGCCGCCAACACGGTGCGCGGTTCGGATACCGAAATCGAGGGAACGCCGGTCAATGGCCCGCAAAGCGTGGCCGGCAGGCTGCCGGAAAACGAGCGCCAGGTCTTCGTCGAGGAGACCGAGCTGGCGATCGAGGCCTGCCGTCCCTTCGACCGCGAAGCCTTCCTGGAAGGCCATATGACGCCGGTTTTCTTCGGCTCGGCGCTGCGCAATTACGGCGTTCGCGACCTCATCAACGCGCTCGGCGATTTTGCGCCGCCGCCGCGTGACCAGGTCGCCGATACCAGGACCGTGCATGCGACCGACGACAAGATGACGGCCTTCGTCTTCAAGATCCAGGCGAACATGGACCCCAACCACCGCGACCGCATCGCCTTTGCCCGCATCTGCTCCGGCAAGCTCGAGCGCGGCATGAAGGCAAGGCTTGCCCGCACCGGCAAACAGCTCGGCCTGACGGCGCCGCAATTCTTCTTCGCCTCGCAGCGCCAGCTCGCCGATACCGCCTATGCCGGCGACGTTGTCGGCATTCCGAACCACGGCACGCTCCGGATCGGCGATACGCTGACCGAGGGTGAATCGCTGGTCTTCCAGGGCGTGCCGAACTTCTCGCCGGAGATCCTGCGCCGCGTGCGCCTGGAAGACGCGATGAAGGCGAAGAAGCTCAAGGAAGCCCTGCAGCAGATGGCCGAGGAAGGTGTCGTCCAGCTGTTTTCGCCGGAAGACGGTTCGCCGGCGATCGTCGGCGTCGTCGGCGCCCTGCAGCTCGACGTCTTGAAGGAGCGGCTGATGGCCGAATACGGCTTGCCGGTCTCCTTCGAAATGTCGCGTTTCTCCGTCTGCCGCTGGATCTCGGCCGAACAGCCGGCCGATCTCGAAAAATTCCTCACCGTCAAACGCGGCGATATCGCCCGCGATCTCGACGGCGACCCGGTCTTCCTCGCCCAGGACGGTTTCTCGCTGCGTTACGAATCCGAGCGTCATCCGGCGATCAAGATGGTCGCGATCAAGGAATATCACGCCGCCAAGGCGGCGTGATCGGTTAACCGGCAAGCCGTTCCGCCAGGAAATCGACGACGGCGCGCACCGCCGGTAGCTGGCCGCGCCGATGCGGCATCAGGATCGTCGTTTCGATGCTGCCCGCCGTCCATTCCGGCAGCACCCGCACCAGCCGCCCGTCCGCCAGCGCCTTGCGGCAGACGGATGTCGGCAGACAGGTGATGCCAAGCCCCGCCATGGCCATTTCCATCAAGACATAGGGCTCATCCGCCGCCATGACGGAATGCAGCCTGACGAGAGCCTCATCGCCGGCCGAATAAAGCCGCCACTGATCCTCCGTCAGACTGGTCATGATCGTCGCATGCAGTGCCAGCTCCTCCGGCCGGCGCGGTTCGCCACGGGCGCTGATATAATCCGGCGAGGCGAGAATGTAGAAGGGATGGCTGGCGAGCTTCCGCTGTACCAGCGCGGAATCCGGCAGCGCCCCGCGGTGGCTGCGCAGCGCGATGTCGAAGCCTTCCTGCACGATATCGACGAAGCGGTCCGTCACCTGCACGGAGAGCCTGAGCTTCGGATAGCGCACCGCCAGCGCCGGCAGATGCTCCGTCAAGGTAAACTGTGCCGTCGGCACCGAGGCGGTCAGGCGAACGCTGCCGGCGGGTTCGGCCAGATGTCGCCGCACGATGCCCTCGGCCATCTCCGCCTCGATCATCGAGGCCTGGGCATGCTGAAAGAACTCCCGGCCGAGTTCGGTCAGCGCGAAGCTTCGCGACGTACGCTGGATCAGCCGCACGCCAAGCCGCCTCTCCAACTCCGCAACCCGCTTGCTCACCGTCGATTTCGGAATGCCGAGATGTCTGGCGGCGGCGGTGAAGCTGCCGCTGTCGACGGCCTGCACGAAGAGATGGAGGTCGTTGAGGTTGAAGAGCGTCATCGTCAGCTTCCAGATATGTGGACATTGCGATGCATTTATAGCCTCTACCGCTAGATCGTCCACATCTGCACATTCAACGTGTCCAAACGGGTTCAATTCTGAAAGGAACGATTGATGTCACCCATATTGTTTTACGGCGTGCCGGAGGGCTGCTCCTTCGGCTCGATCGTCGCGCTGGAATGGTCCGGCCTGCCTTACCGGCTCTGCCGTGTCGAGATGCCTGATGCGGTCTCCTCCGAAGACTACATCAGGATCAACGCGGTCGGCGAAACGCCGTCGCTGCTGCTCGAGGATGGCAGGACGATCAGCGAAAGCATGGCGATCCTCCACCATATCAGCGCCGGCACGATCGACAAAGGTCTGGGCTTTGTCCCGGGGTCGGCGGATTTCGATCGCCTGAACCAGATGCTCGCCTTTCTCAACACCACCTTCTTCAAGGCCTTCGGCCCGCTCTGGTATGCGATCGAGCATCCAATGGAACCGGAAGAGAAACAGGTCCTCACCGCCTATGGAATCGCGGCGGTCGAAAAGGCGCATCATACGCTGGAGCGTCTGCTCGAAGGTCGCGAATGGCTTCTCGGCAATGGGCCGAGCCTGGCGGATGCCTATTTCGTCGGCATCGCCCGCTGGAACGACTTTCACCAGGTCGTCGACCGCCGGCAGTTTCCCGGCCTGCATCGCCTCTATGAGCGCATGCAGCAGGAGCCGGCCGTGCGTTTTGCCCATGCGATCGAGCATCGGCAGGAGGCGAAAAGCAGCGGCGGTTTCCGCGGCGAGGTCGATCTGGCCGAGGCGCTCGGCCTGTTGAAACAGGCGGCCTGATCACCACAGCCGTCGCACCCCTGGGGGTGTGACGGCCATTTGCCGTCAGCCGGCAGCGACGATCTCGATCTCGACGAGCCAGTCGTCGCGCAGCGTTTCGACGATGATCGCCGTGGTCGGCACGGCGCGGCCGTAGAGGGCCCGAAGACGGGCATTCTGGTTCGCCTCCATAAAGGCGCCGTCGGTGAGATAGCTCGTCAGCCGCACGATATTGTCCACCGTCATATCAGCGGAAGTGAGGATGGCGCGCAGATTGGACCAGATGAGCTCCAACTGGCCTTCCAGATCGGCCGCGGCCGTTCCCTGTTGATCGAGACCCATCGTGCCGCTGACGAAGAGCAGCCGCGACGGTTGCCTGACCTCCAGCGCATGGATGTAATCAGGGCTGGCCGCATAGATCCCGTTTGCTGGATTGCGCGCGATCGTCTCCATGAAATTTCTCCTGTTCCGAATACTTTGTTGAATAATGGCAGTATCGGCGATTATTCTTCGGCAGAAAGGGGATTTTGCGGAATGACAAGAAATACAGACGATCTTCGGCAGGGACGTCGGCAGCAGTCGGTCATCGATGCATTCGACCGAAGAATATTAGCCGCGCTCGCCGCCGACAGCAGCCAGAGTTATGCCAGGCTTGGCGAAGCGGTCGGCCTCTCGGCGCCGGCCGTGCATGAGCGTGTGCGCCGCCTGAGACAATCCGGCGCCATCAAGGGCGTGCATGCCGCACTGGATGGCGCAGCGCTCGGCAAGCCGCTGCTTGCTTTCGTGCATGTGGAAGCGGCCGGCTGGGGCAAGAGCGAGCGGCTGATGCAGGTCCTGCAGTTTCCCGAGGTCGAGGAGATGCATTCGGTCGCGGGCCACGCCAGCGTTCTCTTCAAGGTCCGCACCGCCAGCCCGCAGGCATTGGAAGCTTTTCTGGCGCAGATCCATGCCGTTCCCGGCGTCACCGGCACCCGCAGCTATATCGCCCTTTCCACCTATCTGGAGCGTCCGGTACAGGCCGGCGTGACCGACAGCTGGCCGGAGATGCCTCGGCCGGAATAGGGGGCGGGATGTTGAGCCGGCGCCAGCCTAGAGCGGTTCAGCTTTTAACGGAAGCGCAGGACCGCTCTAGCCTTTTGTTTTTACGCAATTCCGAACGGAAAACCGCTTCGCACTTTTCCTGGAATTGCTCTAATCCTCGCCCTCGAAGCGTGGCAGCGTTTCGATATTCTCCACCCCGGACAAAGCCGAGCGGCACCATATCTGCTTTTTCGGCGTCAATTCCCGCCGCTGGTCGATGCCGCCGACGCGGATGCCGATCGCGCCGCCTTCGCCGTCTGTGCGGTAGAGCGGCGATCCGCAATTCGGGCAGAAGAACTGACGGCTGAGACCGCCGCTGTCGCCATATTTTGCGTAGCCTCTTGGCTCACCTGATGTGAGCGTGAAACTTCGCGGCCGCGCTGGTGCTGTGATGCGATAGGCCGAGCCCGTCAACCGTTGGCAATCGGTGCAATGGCAGATCGAGACCCGCTCCGGATCGATCTCCGCCTGATAGCGGATCGCCCCGCAGTGGCATCCTCCGGTGATATGCATCGGCAAGTCCCCAAAGCGTGTCGCGCAAAAGTGTACAGCGGTTTTGCGATCATGACATGCGGAAAACAAAGAACTCTAGTCCGCCGGCTGAGCGGCCGGGCGTGTGGCGTAGAAGGCCTTTGCATCCGCCGTGAAGGCGGCCCGCTGATCGGCTTTCGTATAGAACATATGGCCGCCGCGATAAAGCTTCAGCCCGACGCGGCCGCCGGCGAGCGAGGGCGGCAGATGGTCGACCACGTAGCGGCTGACGCCATAGGGCGTCACCAGATCGCTGTAGCCATGCGCAATCAGCAGATGGAATGCTGGGTTCGAGGCGAGCAGTTGCCGGATGTTGTCGGTGGCGCTGGCCTGGAATCGCGATCCGCCGCCGCGCCCGCCGCCCCATTCCCAGCGTCGGCTGATATCGCCGTCGAGCAGCGAATAGGTCATCTCGGTCTTGAAGCCGAGCTCGTTGCGGGCGTAATCGGCGAAGGCGCCGCCATAGGCGCGGGTGAAGCCGTCGAGGATGGCGTCGTCGCCGCGGTCGTAATCCGATTCCGGATAGGGATCGGGTGCTGCAAAGGAGGCGTCGTATGAGCTCATCACCTCGCCGCTGCCCGCGTCCGAATGTTTGACGAAGGAACTGCCGAGGAAGCCGCGGTTGCGGGTGACGATATCCTCGGGAATGCCGGTCAATGCGGCGATCCTGCCATAGAAGGCGGCGGCGTCGGCACCCATCGGCGGCGGCCCCGCCAGCGTCGTCAGATAGTCCCCGAGCGCGAAGGTCTCGGCCTCCTTCTGCTTCTCTTCGTCGAAGGCCTTGTGCCGGTCGAGTTCGGCTGCCGCCAGCGACGGCAGCTCCAGCGCTGCGCCGAGCGGGAACTGATCGGCATTGAACATCAGCTGGCCCTCGAGCAGGGGGGAGAGCATCACTGCGCCGGCGACGATGATGCCCTGGCTTTCCTGAAGCGCCGAGGCGACCTTGGCGGCGCGAAAGCCGCCATAACTTTCGCCGAGAAGATATTTCGGCGAGTTGGAACGGTTGTTGTGCGCGACATAGAGCGCGATCGCCTTGGCGATGCTCTCAGCATCGGCACTGACGTTGTAATAATTGGAAGCGTCGTCCGCCTTTGCCGTTCGGCTCCAGCCGGTGCCGATCGGATCGATCAGCACGAGATCCGTGAAATCGAGCCAGCTCTGCGGGTTGTCGACGAGTTTCGCATTGGCGCCGTCGCGTCCGTCCGGCCCGAAATCGAGTACCTTCGGCCCGACCAGCCCGAGATGCAGGAAGGCGGAAGCGGCACCCGGCCCACCGTTGAAGGCAAATGTCAGAGGCCGGTTCGGCCCGCCATCCCGCGCGACATAGGCGGTGTAGAAGATCGCGCCGGTCTGCGCCCCGTCCTGGCCGAAGAGATCCAGCGTGCCGGCGGTGGCAGTATAGGCGAGCTTCCGGTCGCCGATCGTCAGCGCGTGCTCGGTGACGGAATCGGCCGGCAGCAGCTTCAGCACGCCGTCGCGCGCGCCGCTCTGGACATTCGCCCTTGGTTGATCGCTTTCCTGCGCATAGGAAAGGGCGGGGGCCAGCATTGCTGCAAGCGCGGTGAACAGAAACAGGGTTCGTATGCGCAAGATGTCTCCTCCGGCGGTGGGCAATGAGAGGCTGAGATAGCGTAACATCCGCGGCCGACGACCGGCATCAAGAGATGGTGATGAACAGGTGAGCGAGCGGCTCAGCCGTCCTTTTCGACCGCGTGAACGTTGATCTCGATCGCGCGGCCGGCCTTCCAGCCGTTGATTGCCGCTCCGAGCCCGAGCGCAACGAAGAGGGCCGCGCACCAGGAAAAACTTCCGGTCCAGCCGCGGATGAGGCCGACGATGAGGGGGCCGATGGCGGCGAGCAGGTAACCGACACATTGCGCCATGCCGGAAAGATGGGCGGCGACATCGGGATCGCGCGAGCGCAGCACGATCGTCGTCATGGCCGCCGCGATCAGTCCACCCTGGCCGATGCCCTGCAGCACCGCCCACAGCCAGACCGTCGAAAGCGGCGCGAAGAGCAGGCCGAGCAGGGCGGTGACGGCGACGCCGCAGAGGCTCGCATTGATCAGCCGCTGGTCCCGGCCACGCACGGCGATATGCGGCACGATCAGGCAGGATGCCGCTTGCACCATCACCGACAGCGAAACGATCGCCCCGGCAGTGACGCCGTCGAGCCCGCGTTCGCGTAAGATAGGGACCAGCCAGCCGAAGACGCAATAGGCAAGTGCCGATTGCAGCCCCATGAACAGCGTCACCTGCCAGGCGAGCCGGTCGCGCCAGAGGCCTTTGACGTGGAAGCCATTTCGTCTTGCCTGTCCGCCGCTGCGAAGAACTTCAGGCAGCCAGAGCAGGCTGACGAACAGGGCGGGCAGCGCCCAGATGGCGAGCGCGCCCGCGAGAGAGCCGCCTAATCCATGCTCGATCGGCAGCGTCAGCCCGGCCGCACTTGCCGCCCCGGCACAGAGCGCCATCGTGTAGAAGCCGGTCATCAGCGCCGCGCGCCCGGCGAAATCCCGCTTCACCAGCCCCGGCAGCAGCACATTGCCGACGGCGATGCAGGCGCCCGCAAGGGCGGTGCCGATGAAGAGCAGCGGCACGGAGGAAAGCCCGCGCAAACCCGTGCCGAGGGCCAGAAGCAGGAGAACGCCGAGCAGCGTGCGTTCCGTGCCGAGGCGCTGGGCAAGACGAGGCGCAAGCGGCGAGAAGGCGCCGAGGCAGACGACCGGAAGCGTCGTCAGCAGGCTGGCGCCCAGCGTGCTGAGGCCGAGCTCCGAGCGGATTTCCGGCAGAAGCGCCGAGGCGCTCGAGAAGACCGGGCGCAGGTTGAAGGCGATCAGCACCAGGCTCGCGCCGAGCAGAAAGCGATCCGCCGCTCCCCGCACCGGCGTTGCCTGCGGCGGTAGAAGGCTGCCGGCCTCGGCCTCTACAAGCAATTCGTCGGCCGCCTCGAGCGCGCTGGCGGCATTGTTGGAAGGCGTGTTCATGACAGGATCATCCGGTCGAGTGCGGCAAGAACCGGCGCCATGAAGCGCCGCACCCCCGCATACGCCTTGTCGGGATCGCCGGTTTCGATGGCGTCGACGATATCGGCATGCGCCTGCATATCGGGTTCCGGAATATCCTTGCCGAGCGTCGCCGCGATGGTATCGGCGATCGAGGCCGACAAAAAATCATAGATCTCGATCATCGCCCGGTTGCCGGAGGCGGCGATGACCGCCTTGTGGAAGGCGAGGTCGCGTTCGATGAAGGCCGCCTGGTTGCCGCCGTCGTAATTGCCGCGTTCGGCAAGCAGTCTGCGAAGCCCGGCAACAATCTCCGGCGTCTTGCGGATCGCCGTCAGCCGGGCTGCCTCGACGTCGAGCGCCAGGCGCGCCTCGAACTGGTCGCGCAGGCTGGCGCGCCGCGCCATCGTCAGCGGCCGGCCGGCATCGCTGGTGGCGCGGACATAGGTGCCCGAACCCTGCCTTGTTTCGAGATAACCCTGGGAGGCGAGGACCCGCACCGCCTCGCGCACCGTGCCGCGGCTGACGGACAGCATGGCCGACAGCGAGGCTTCATTCGGCAATTTCTCGCCGACCGCCCAGCGTTTGCCGAGAATGTCGTCGCGGATCGCCTCGATCGCCTCATCCGCGAGATTGGTCTTGCTCAGTGCGCGCATCTCACTACTCATAAAGTCATCAGATGACTTTATGAGTAGTGAGATTTCGATCTTTCGTCAACGCCTGACGTCAAGACAATAAAGACATCAAGACAATAAAAAAGGGCCGCCTCAGCGACCCTTTCCATGAGTTTGGCCTCAAACTGGCCTGGACTGTCTATGCAGCCCCAGGAAGGCGGGGATTAGAGCGAGGGCTGCCTCGCCTTCGTCACCTCTTCCATGCCCGTTACGAGGTCCGAAATCTCATTAGACATTGGATCACCTTCCTTTCGTTCTGTTGCTGATGGCTTAAAAGTAGGCCGATTCTTCGCAGATGCAAGAGAGAAATGCGCTCAGTGCGCAGCTTTGATGAAGGTGCCGTTCTGCAGTTCGCGCATCGCCTGCATGATTTCCTCGCGCGAATTCATCACGATCGGGCCGTGCCAGGCGACCGGCTCCTCGATCGGCTTGCCGGAGACAAGCAGGAAACGGATGCCCTGGTCGCCTGCCTGCACCGTCACTTCGTCGCCGCTGTCGAAGACCACGAGCGTGCGGTTGCCGGACATGTCGCGGATATTCAATTCCTCGCCGTCGACTTCTTTCTCGACGCGCACGCCGAAGGGTTTCGATGCATCGCGGAAGGTGCCGGAGCCGGCGAAGATATAGGCGAAGGCATTGCGGTAGGTATCGACCGGCAGGCGCTTCTTCCGGCCGGGCGGCACCGAAACGTCGAGATAGATCGGCTCGGCGGCGACGCCATCGACCGGACCGGCCTTGCCCCAGAAATCGCCGCAGATCACCCGCACCGCCGTGCCGTCATCATCGACGACGACAGGAATATCGGTGGATTTGACGTCCTGGTAGCGCGGCGCCGTCATCTTCAGCGAGGAGGGCAAGTTCGCCCAGAGCTGGAAGCCGTGCATACGGCCGGCAAAATCGCCCTTCGGCATTTCCTGGTGCATGATGCCGCTGCCGGCTGTCATCCACTGGATGTCGCCGGCGCCGAGCAGGCCGTTATTGCCCAAGCTGTCGCCGTGCTCGACGGTGCCGGCGAGCACATAGGTGATCGTCTCGATGCCGCGATGCGGATGCCAGGGAAAACCGCGGATATATTCCGCCGGATTGTCGTTGCGGAAATCATCCATCATCAGGAAGGGATCGGTCATCGCGGGATCGCCGAAGCCGAAGACGCGGTGCAGCTTGACGCCGGCGCCTTCCATGGTCGGTGTGGCGGTACTTTCATGCTTGACGGGGCGGATCGACATGGCGTCCTCCTAGAGGTTCAACTTGGCGGCGACTATAGCCGCCCGGCTGCCGGGCGCGAAGTCTGCGGGGCAGACAACGCAGTGTTCACAAAAGAACACAGCGTTTCGCCGAATTTGAAGAGGTCAGGCGTCAAGAAATCGTCATGTTTCACTTGCAAACCGGCCGGGCGTTAAGCTGTTATTAGCGACGACATTCGACAATTCAGTTGCGTTTCAGCATTTCCCGCCGATGCGGCGGGTTCCGGAGCAAAGAGCCATGTGTCGCTGGGCAGCCTATCGCGGAGACCCCCTCTATCTCGAGGAGTTGGTATCCTCGCCCGCCCATTCCCTGATCGAGCAGTCGCATTGCGCCACCCGCGCCAAGACCGCGACGAATGGCGATGGCTTCGGCATTGCCTGGTATGGTGATCGGCCCGAGCCCGGCCGCTACCGCGATATCCTGCCCGCCTGGTCGGATTGCAATCTGAAGAGCCTGGCGAGGCAGATCCGTTCGCCGCTCTTCCTCGCCCATGTCCGCGCTGCCACAGGCGGCGGCACGCGCCGCGACAATTGCCATCCCTTTACCCATGAGAGCTGGTCCTTCATGCACAATGGCCAGGTCTCCGGCTTCGAGCGTCTGCGCCGGCCGATGGAGGCGATGCTCGACGACGACTTGTTCAATGCCCGCGGTGGCACCACCGATTCCGAATTGATGTTCCTGCTGGCGCTGCAGTTCGGCCTGCGCGAAGCGCCGATCGCCGCGATGGCGGAAATGATCGGCTTCATCGAGGACCTGGCGGAAAACACCATCGGCTCGGTGCTGCTGCGCTTTACCGCTGCCTTCTCCGACGGCAAGGCGCTTTATGCCATCCGCTATGCGACCGATCGCAAGGCGCCGACTCTTTATGCCTCGCCGGTCGGCAAGGGCTATTGTCTTGTGTCGGAGCCGCTGAACGACGATGGCGATGCCTGGGCCGAGATCCCGAACGGCAGCGCCGTCACGGTCGGCGAAGGAGGAATCGACGTCGCGGATTTTCGACCGGGCAAACGGGCGGCCGTCAAATCGCAGCGCGTCGTCGTTCCAGCCTGATCCCTCGGCGTTAACTGAACTGCTTGGCGATCAGCGCCGCCAGCCGTTCTGCCACCTCTTCCTTCGCCAGGTCAGGCCATTGCTCGATGCCGTCGCGGCGGACGAGTTTGACCCTGTTGCGGCCGCCTCCCATGATGCCGGTCGCGGGCGAAACGTCATTGGCGACGATCATGTCGGCGCCTTTCCTCTCGAGTTTCGCCTTCGCATTGATTTCGACGTCCTGCGTCTCGGCGGCAAAGCCGATCACCAGTTTCGGCCGCATCGTATGATGGCCGACGGTTTTCAGGATGTCCGGATTCTCGGTCAGCGCCAGCGTCGGAATGGATTCGCCGGGATGTTTCTTCAGCTTCTGGTCGGCGGCCGAGGCGACGCGCCAGTCCGCCACCGCTGCCACCATCACCGCGATGTCGGCCGGCAGCGCCGCAAGCACGGCATCACGCATTTCCTCCGCCCGCTCGACATGCACGACATTGACACCGATCGGGTCCGCAATTGTTACCGGCCCTGACACCAGCGTCACCTCCGCCCCGAGCTTTGCAAGGGCAGCGGCGATCGCATGCCCCTGTCGGCCGGAGGAGCGGTTGGCGATATAGCGCACCGGATCGATCGGTTCGTGCGTCGGTCCTGACGTGACGATCGCCTTGCGACCCTTCAGCGGTTTTTCTCCGTCATCGAGCATGGTTTCGGCCGCAGCGACGATCTCCAGCGGTTCCGCCATCCGGCCAAGTCCGGCCTCCCGGCTCTCTGCCATCTCGCCAGCCATCGGCCCGACGAAACGGATGCCGTCGGCTCTGAGCAGCGCTACATTGCGCCGTGTCGCCGGGTGCGCCCACATGGCGGGGTTCATCGCTGGTGCGGCAAGCACCGGCCTGTTGGTCGCCAGAAGCACGGTCGAAGCGAGATCGTCGGCAAGCCCGTTCGCCATCTTCGCCATCAGATCGGCGGTGGCAGGGGCGATCAGCACGAGGTCACAATCGCGCGCCAGGCGGATATGGCCGATATCCTGTTCGTCCTGCCGCGAAAACAGATCGAGGAAGACATGGTCCGCCGCCAGTGCACCGACGGCAAGCGGCGTGACGAATTCCTGCGCGCCTTTGGTCATCACAGGGCGCACGCTCGCGCCGCGCTCGCGCAGCCGGCGGATCAGGTCCAGGCTCTTATAGGCCGCAATGCCGCCGGAGATGATGAGGAGGATGCGTTTGCCGCTGAGAGCCATGGCCTTCTACCCGTCGCCTTTTCTGACCGCCCTCGACCCTAAGCCTTTGGCGGAGAACATGCAATCGCGCCGACGCCATGCCGAAGCCGGCAAGCAGCGCGGCAGCTGGTCTCCGCCGCGCTCGTGGGGTCAGAGGTTGCTCATCCCGCCGTCGATGATGAGTTCGCTGCCGACGATATAGGCCGCCTCATCGGAGGCGAGAAAGACGATCGTCTTGGCGACTTCGCTGGGGTTCCCGAAGCGGCCGACGGGGATCTGGGCCTGGATCTGCGCGGTCATCGCCTTGGAATCCGCTTCCGACGCCCCGAGCTTGCTGTAGAGCGGCGTGGCGATCGGGCCGGGGCTGACGGCGTTGACGCGGATGCCGCGGCCGATGAGTTCGCCCGACAATGTCTTGGCAAGCGTCAGCAGCGCGCCCTTCGTCAGCGAATAGACGCTGGAGTTCGGCATGCCGATATGGGCGTTGATCGAGGTGTTGAGCACGATCGCGGCCTGCTTCGAAAAAATCGGCAGCAGCGCCTGAATCAGGAAGAACGGTCCTTTGACGTTGATATCAACCGACTTGTCGAAGGCGGCTTCGCTCCACTGTTCCAGCGGCCCGAATTCGGCGACCCCGGCGTTGACGAAGAGGATGTCGAGCGTGCCGAAAGCCTCTCTCACGCTATCGGCGACGGCCTTCTGGCCGACCGCATTGCCGGCATCGGCCTGGATGACGGTGGCTTTGCCGCCAAGTTCGGCGCGGGCCGCCTCGACGCTTGCCGCGCTGCTGCCGGTAACGACGACGCGGGCGCCCTCGGCGATGAATTGGCGGGCGGTCTCGAGACCGATGCCGCTGGTGCCGCCGGTGATGAGGGCTGTCTTGTTTTGCAGGCGTGACATGATGACGTTCCTTTGATCGAATTTTGGGCCGCGGCCCGTTGTTGTTGGATGGGAGAATGCTCTGAAAAAAGCGGCGCGATAAGCCGGCGTGTTGAAGGATCGTCAACCCGCATCGAATAATCGCGCCGCGCCGCCTCAGGTGCGGGTGATCGAAGCGCCGCCGTCGACCAGCGAGGCCGTGCCGGTGACGAAGCTCGCATCGTCGGAGGCGAGATAGAGAACCGAGCGGGCGAGTTCTTCGGGTGTCGCGACACGCTTCAGCGCATGCAGATTGGTAACGAAGGCCTGCTTCTCAGGCGTATCGTTCATGTCCCGATACATGTCGGTATCGACCGCACCTGGCAGGATGGCATTGACGCGCACGCCCTGCTGGCCGAATTCGGCGGCGAGCGCCTGCGTCAGGCCGATCAGGCCGGATTTGCTGGCGGCGTAGGCGGCAACGCCCGGAAAGGCGAAGCTGTAGCCGACGAAGGTCGAGGTGAAGATCACCGAGCCGCCGCCATTCTCCACCATTGCGCCGATCTGGTGCTTGGCGGCGAGGAAGGAGGCCGTCAGATTGATTGTCAGCGCCTCGCTGAAGCCTGTTTCCGAAACGGCGGTGCTCGGACCGGCTTCGCCGAGCGTGCCGGCATTGTTGAAGGCGATGTCGAGCTTGCCGTAATTCGTCACGGCGGCGGCGACCAGCGCCTTGTGATAATCTTCCGAGCGCACGTCGCCGGCAATGGCGATGGCGTCGCCGCCCTCTGCCTTGATCTCCGCGACGAGGCTGTCGAGTTCGCCCTGGCGGCGGGCGCCGACGACGACCTTGGCGCCTTCGGCGGCGAAGAGCTTTGCCGTGGCGCGGCCGATGCCGGAGCTTGCGCCGGTGACGATCGCGACCTTGTTGTTCAAGCGGTTCATGGTTCCATCTCCTGCGTTTAAGGTGAGGCGGCCCCTGCCGTCCCTTTCGATGAGTTGAAGATGGCATTTTCCCTTCGTTCGGATTAGTCTTCAGATTGAGGAATTCGAATTCGGAAAAGCCGAACGATGATCAGAATAGAAGGTATTGCGGCTTTCGTCGCCGTGGTTGAGGCGGGCTCGGTCAGCGAGGCGGCCCGGCGCCTGCGGCTGTCCAAATCCGTCGTCAGCGAAAGGCTGGCCGAACTGGAGAAGTCGCTGGGCGGTATGCTGCTGCATCGAACGACCCGCAAGCTTACTTTGACGGAGGATGGCGCGGTTTTCCTCGAGCGTGCCGCGCGCATCGTGCGCGAGATCGAGGAGGCCGCGGCCGATATGGCCGAGCGGCGCGGAACGCTGTCCGGCCCGATCCGCATCGCCGCCCCCGTCACCTTCGGCCGCATGCATCTCGGTCCGGCGCTTTATCCGTTTCTTGCCGAACATCCCGAGATCGAACTGACCCTCGACATCGATGACCGGCGCGTCGATGCCGCCTCGGACGGCTACGATGCCATTATCCGCAACGGCCCGATCGCCGATAGCCGGCTGGTCGCCTGGAAACTCACGCGCAGCCGCCGTCTTCTCTGCGCCTCGCCGGATTATCTCGCGCGCCAGGGAATTCCGTCGTCGCTGGCTGATCTCAACAGCCATCGCGGCATCTTCTACACCAATCGCGGCGTTGCCGATTGGCGCTTCCAGACGCCCGATGGTGCGATCGTCGTGCGCGCGAAACTGGCGCTCGGCATCAACAATGGCGACATGCTCCGCGACGCCGCGATTGCCGGCCTCGGCATCGCGCTGCTGCCTGCCTTCATCGCCGGCCCGGCCATCCGTGAGGGCCGGCTTGCCGAAATCGACGTCGGCCATAGGCCGGAGGCCGAATTCATCTACATGGCCCATCCCGAAGGCAGAAATCCCTCCGCCAAGCTCCGCGCTATCGCCGACCACCTGAAGAAGAGCTTCGGCGATCCGCCCTATTGGGATGCGGTGGGCTAATTCATGAGCTCAGCAGGCTGATCAGGTTCTCGGTGACCGGCGAGCGATGTGTTTTCAGGATTGCCAGCGCCAGGCGCGCCACGGCCGGCGGCCCCTCGATCGGCCGGTAGGCCACACCTTCGAGCTTGATCTGCGAAATCGAGGCCGGCACGATCGAGACACCGAGATCGGCCGCCACCAGATTGACGACCGATGAAATCTGCGGCGCCTCCTGTGCCACGGTCAGCTCGAACCCTGCCTTGCGGCAGGCGAGCACGACATCGTCGTAGAGGCTCAGGCCCACGAGCCGGGGAAAGAGGATGAAGGGTTCGTCCGCCAGCGCCGCAAGCGGCAGGCTGGGGTGCCGTGTCAAGGGATGGCTGGCGGGCAGGGCGATCACCATCGGCTCATCCGGCAGCCGCCGCAGCCGGATGCCCGCGGGATCGTCGAGGCTGGGGCGCATGAAGGTGGCGTCGAGCTCGCCGCGTTCCAGCTTCTGCATCAGCGCCAGCGTATTCATTTCCATCAGCGACAGCTGCACCTCCGGCCAGCGTGCGCGAAAGCGTCGGATCGTTGTGCTGACCATGGGATTGAAGGCGGAGGAAGCGGTGAAACCGAGCGACAGCCGGCCGGTCTCGCCGCGATTGGCGCTTTGCGCCGCAAGCTTTGCCTTTTCCGCGGCGGCCAGCGACGCCTTTGCCTCGCCGAGGAAGGCCGCGCCCGCCGCCGTCAATTCGGCGCCGTGCGGCACGCGGTGAAACAGCGCCGCACCCACTTCCCTCTCCAGATCGCCGATCTGCTGGCTGAGCGGCGGCTGCCCGATGCCGAGCTTGCCGGCGGCACGGGTGAAATTGCCTACTTCCGCCACCGCGAGAAAATATCTCAAATGCCGCAGCTCCATCGCCATCTCCAAAACATATCGAAATCGCTAGTTTCATATATTGGACAAATGGAGTGGCGTTGACTAGATCGAAGGTCGGAAGGATGAGATATGCCGACGTCAGCGCATGCAATGAAGACCGCCGAGACAACCGCGATCCCAGGGCAAAAACACTACCTGACCCGTGGCACCGGCGCCTATCGCCGCGCCAGCCTGGCGCTCTTCCTTTCCGGCTTCTCCACCTTCTCGCTGCTCTATTGCGTGCAGCCGCTGCTGCCGATCTTTTCGCAGCAATTCTCCGTTAGTCCGGCCGAAAGCTCGCTGTCCCTGTCGCTCTCCACCGGCTTCCTGGCGGTCGCCATCGTCTGCGCCGCCGCGGTTTCGGAAGGTCTTGGCCGCCGCAGCCTGATGTCGATATCGCTGGTCGGCGCGGCATTGCTGACCATCGCCACCGCCTTTGCCCCGAACTGGCATCTGCTGCTCGTCATCCGCGCGCTGCAGGGCCTCGTTCTCGGCGGCGTGCCCGCTGTTGCCATGGCCTATCTCGCCGAGGAAATCGACCCGCGCGGACTTGGCGCCACCATGGGCCTCTATGTCGGCGGCACGGCCTTCGGCGGTATGTCCGGCCGCGTGCTGACCGGCATCTTTGCCGAATATCTCACCTGGCGTCCGGCGCTTTTTCTCATCGGCGCCATCGGTCTTGCCGCCGCGATCGGCTTCATCGCCCTCCTGCCGCCGTCACGCAATTTCGTCCGCCGGCCGGGCTTCGATCCGCGCTTTCATGCAAAAGCCTGGCTCGGCCATCTCAGCAATCCGGCGTTGCCCTTCATCTTCGCCATCGCCTTCCTGGCGATGGGCTCCTTCGTGACGATCTACAATTATGCCGGTTTCCGCCTGGTGGCGCCGCCCTACGGCCTCAACCAGACCGAACTCGGGCTGATCTTCACCGTCTATCTCTTCGGCATCGGCGCCTCCTCGATCGGCGGCCTGCTCGGGGACAGGATCGGGCACTTTTCCGTGCTTCTCTTCGGTCTGGCACTCACCGCCGCCGGCAGCGCACTGACGCTCTTTGCCTCACTCCCGGTCATCATCCTCGGTATAATTGTGCTCACGACCGGCTTCTTCATGAGCCATTCGATCGCCAGCGGCCTTGTCGGCAAGCTGGCGCATGGCACCAAGGGCCATGCCTCGTCGCTCTATATGCTCGCCTATTATGTCGGCTCCAGCCTCATGGGTTCGGCGGGCGGCTGGTTCTTCGCGGTTGAAGGCTGGACCGCCGTCGTTATCTTCACCCTTGCCATGCTGGCGCTGGCCTTTGTCTCCGCCTGTTTTGCCCAGCACCTTGCGAGGAGAAAAGCATGATCCGCATAGACCGCCTCGACCATCTCGTGCTGACCGTCGTCGATATCGCCACCACCTGCGATTTCTATTCCCACATCCTCGGCATGTCGGTCGAAACCTTCGCGGAAGGCCGCAAGGCGCTGAAATTCGGCCGGCAGAAGATCAACCTGCACCAGGCCGGACACGAATTCGATCCCAAGGCGAAACGTCCCACACCCGGCTCCGGCGACCTCTGCTTCATCGCCGAGACGCCGCTTGCCGATGTCATCGCTGATCTACAGGCCGCGGGCGTTGCGATCGAAGAGGGCCCGGTCGAGCGCACCGGTGCGACCGGGCGTTTGCGCTCGGTCTATTTCAGGGACCCCGACGGCAACCTTCTCGAAGTCTCCAATCTGATTGCTTGACGTCCGCCTCCCGCACATCAACCAAGCCGGATATAGGGCACGTCCTTCTTCGCCACCTCGTCCAGCGCCTCCTCATAACCGGCATCGGCGTAACGCATGACGCCGAGCGCCGTATCGTTGGTCAGCGCATGGTCGAGCCGTTCGTCGGCGGCATCCGTGCCGTCGGCGATAACGGTGACGCCGCAGCTCGTCATGTAGCCGGCATAGCCGCCGCCGCCGGAATGGATGACGACCAGATCGGCCATCGACGAGCAGAGCATCATCGCATCGATCAGCGGCCAGTCGGCGATTGCGTCGGAGCCGTCCTTCATCCCCTCGGTCATGATATTCGGATGCGCCATGGCGCCGGCGTCGAGATGGTCGCGGGAGAAGGCGACCGGGCCTTTGAGTTCGCCGCTTGCAACCAGCGCGTTGACGCGCCTTGCGAGTGCGGTGCGTTCGCCGTGGCCCAGCCAGGCGATGCGGGCCGGCAGCCCCTCGAATGGCACATGCTCGCGCGCCAGGCGGATCCAGTTGGTGATGATCTTGTTGTCGGGGAACATTTCGAGCAGCAGGTCGTCGATGCGGGCGATGTCGCTCTCCTCGCCTGACAGAGCCATCCAGCGGAACGGGCCGATCGCCCGGGCAAACAGCGGCCTGAGATAGGCTTCGGTGAAGATCGGGATGTCGAAGGCATTGGCGACGCCGCCCTCTTTAGCCTGCGTGCGGATCAGGTTGCCATTGTCGAAGACTTCCGAGCCACGCTTCTGGAACTCCAGCATGGCCGTCACATGCTCGACGATCGAGGCCCGGCTTGCCGCCATCAACTGCCCCTGGCCATCTTCGCGCAGGCCCTTGACCTGCTCAAGGCTCATGCCCTTCGGCACGTAGCCATAGACGAGGTCATGCGCCGAGGTCTGGTCGGTGACGATGTCGGGCACGATGCCGCGCCGGGCGATCTCGGGATAGACCTCCGCCGCATTGCCGACGAGGCCGACGGAAAGCGCCCGCTTGTCCTTCACCGCCGCATCGATCATCTGAAGGGCGGTGTCGAGATCGGGCGCGATTTCCTGGAGATAACCAATCTGCTGGCGCTTGCGGGCGCGCTCCGGATCGATGTCGACGCAGAGGATCGCAGCGCCTGCCATGCGGCCGGCGAGTGGCTGCGCCCCGCCCATGCCGCCGAGACCGGCCGTCAGCACGAACCGGCCGAGGAGATCGCCGCCGAAGCGCCGCTCGGCGATGCGCATGAAGATCTCGTACGTGCCCTGGATGACGCCTTGGCTGCCGATATATTGCCAGGCGCCGGCCGTCAGCCCGCCCCAGCAGATCAGTCCCTTGCGCTGCAGCTCGTAGAACACTTCGGCCTTTGCCCATTGCCCGACGATATTGCAGTTCGCCATGATAACAAGCGGCGCCTTGGCATGCGTTCGAACCAGCCCGATCGGCTTGCCGGACTGGATGAGCAGCGTCTGGTCCTCTTCCATCTCGGTCAGCGCCTTGACGATGCCCTTGTGTGCCGCCCAGTTGCGGGCCGCCTTGCCGAGAGCGGCATAGACGATCAGGTTGTCGGGGTCCTCGCCGACGGACAGCACATTTTCGAGCAGCCGCAGCAGCGCTTCCTGCCGCCAGCCCTTGGCGCGCAGCTCCGGTCCGCCGGGAATCGGAAATTTCGGATGACGTGGATTGGCCTTCGGCATCGTGGGTTCCTCGTTTTGCTCTGCCTCGTTTCTTCTCCCGCCAAGAGAGGGAATGGCATCGCTTGCTATTTGCTCGGTAGCGATTCCACATAGGCGAGCGCCGCATCGAGCAAAAGTCGTCTCAGGGCATCGTCGCCATAAACTTCGGCATTGCCTCGCACCCAGCCATGCATCACCCGCTCGCCCGACAGCATCTGGATCACGCCTGGCAGTGCCAGCGCCCAGCCGTCATTGCCCTTGCCGAGACGGATCAGCATGCCGTCATGGCGCGCGCAGCAGAGAAGATTGCCGTTCAGCATGAAGGCCCAGCCGCCGAACATGGATTTTTCGGCAAGGCCCGGCCGACCGCCGAGTTCGTCGCGCATCAGTTCTTCGAGACCGGGATCGCGCGCCATGGCTCAGGCCTTCGTCGCCAGTGCATAACGTGCGATCTCGATCCCCATCGCCTTTTCGACGACGGGATAGACGGTCGGATCGAGCACGCTTGCCGACAGCGGAATGATACCCATCGGCACATGCAGGATGAAGACATGCATGCCCTCCTGAAGCTGGCCGACGCTCAGCGGCTCGCCCTCTGGCGAAAGCGTGGTGATCACCGCGGGGAAGGTCGCAAGCCTTTTGCCATCTGCATCGTCCACCGCCATATATTCGTTCATCACATGCAGCGTCACCGATGTTCCGCCTGCGCCGACGGTGATTGTGCCGATGTCGAAGGCTTCCTTGGTGTAGACGACGTCCTTGCGGGTGATGACGCCCTCGGCAAGGATATGTCCGCCCGTCGTCTTGCAGATCGCATCGATGACGGCAGATCCGCCGCGCTTCTCCGCTGCGATGATTGCTTCGCCGAGCGCAAGCGCCATCGAGATGCCGCCGAGTGCTGCATGGCTGCGGACATAGGAGGCCCGGAGCGGATTGCGGCAGCTGGCGATGAAGCCGCCGGATTGGTCGGCTGCGGCGCGCAGCACCGGCGAGATCTTCGCCGTCGCGCCCTTCACGACGAGCTCGATATAACGATTCTCCCCCCGATTGCCGCCGACCGCGGTCTGGATCATCGGCTCGGGCGAACCGGCCATGCCGATCGAGCCCATGTCGCCCGTCGGATGCGCGCGGATATCGCCGACCGCGTCGACCACCTTGGTGCCGAGGATCGCCGACGGCAGCCAGCCGTTCAGCGTCGAGGATTTGCCGTTCTGGCCGATGATCAGCCCGGAGAGCTTTTCGCCGAGCGCCTCCTGCAGCAATTGCACAGCCTTCACATAGTCGATGCCTTGCATTTCCCAGGGGGTGGTGGAGGCCGGTGCGCCGATCGCCGCTGCGGTGGCGATCCACTCCTCGTCCTTCAGCTCGTCGATCGAGACCAGCTCCGGCTTGCCGACATTGACGGCGGCAAGCCCAAGCATTCGCCCGTGATCGGCCCAGCCGCCGCCGCCGGCGGCATAGACGGAGCCGCCCTTGACGGCAGCTTCGACGTCCTTCTCAACGAGTATGCGTCCCATCGGTCCTCTCCTGATTCAAGCTCGTGTCCATCTCGCGCACCGCTTCGAAAAGCACGGCGGCACCGAGCGCGATATCGTCATTGTCAGCCCATTCGTCGGCCGAATGGCTGCGGCCCTCGCGGCAAGGCACGAAGATCATCGCCGCCGGCGCCACTTTGGCGATCCAGGCCGTATCGTGCCCCGCGCCGGAGGCCATGCGCCGGTGTTTCGCGCCGACCCGCACGCAGGCAGCCTCCAAGGTCGACAGCAGCCCGGCATCGCCAGGCGTCGGCTGATTGTCGGAAACCCGGTTCGGCGTCTTGATCGTCACGCCATAGGCGCCCGCCAGCTTCTCGACATGACCGTCGAGCCAGCGGCAGAATGCCTCCATGTCGGCGCGGATTTCGGCACGGCCATCGATCAGCAGCACCACCTTCGACGGCACGACATTGGCGGCATTCGGCTCGATCCGGAATTCGCCGACCGTCGCTGCAAAATGGCCCGGCGATTTGGCAAGCTCGGCAGCGGCATTGCGGATGTCGAGCACCAGCTGCGACGCCGCCACCAACGCATCCGCCCGCCGGTCCATCGGCGTCGTGCCGGCATGGTCGGCCCGCCCTTCGACGGTGATCTCGATACGGGTGATGCCCGAGATCGCGGTGACGATGCCGACATCCTCCTTTTCGGCTTCGAGCACCGGGCCTTGTTCGATATGAAGCTCCAGAAAGCCTGCTATATCGGGCCTGTTCTGCTGCATCAGCACATCAGGTCTGCCGCCGACCTGCGCGATGCCTTCGGCCAGGTCGCCGCCGTCGCTGACGCGCGAAAGCCAGGCCTCCGGCAACTGGCCGGTCATGCCGCGGCTGCCGATGCAGGACACGCCGAAGATGCTCACCTCCTCGGCAAGAAAATCGACGATTTCCAGATCGTGATCGAGCTCGATATTCTGGTCAACAAGCGCGCGCGCCACCTCCAGCGCCGAGATGACCCCGGCAATGCCGTCAAAGCGGCCGCCATCCGGCACCGTGTCGGAATGCGAGCCGACCATGATCGTGCCGAGCCACGGTTTCCGGCCTGTCCGCCGGCCGATCAGATTGCCGGCGGCATCGATCCGCGTTTCCAGCCCCGCCGCCTTCATCCGCACCTCGATATAGGCGCGGCCATCGAGAAAGAGCGGCGAGAAAGCCCGCCGCGTCCAGGGATGCCCCGGCTCGGTGATCCCGGCCAGCGCCTCGATATCTTCAGCGATCCGGCCGGCATTGACGGGTAGATTGCGGCTCATGCTTCAGCTCCCGCAATGACCTGGCGCGGCAACGGCCGCACGAACCGGCCGGTGCCGGGCTCGGCCAGCACCTTCGCGCCCTCAGCGATCTTTTCACCGCGCAGATAGGTGGCGGAAACGGTCCAGGGCAGGCGGATGCCGTTATAGGGGCTCCAACCGACAACATTGTTGCCACTCGCGGCGGCGTCATAGACGCTGTCGCGCGGCTCCAGCACGACGATATCGGCATCCTTGCCTGGGGTCAGCGCACCCTTGATATGGTCGAGCCGGAAATGCTTCGCCGGGTTCTCCGCCATCAGCCTGGCTGCCCATGTCAGCGGAATGCCGCGTTCGACGGCACCTTTGACGAAAAGCGGCACCATCACCTCGAGGCCGGGAACGCCGGAGGCATTGGCGAGCATGTCTGGATTGGTCTTGCGGTTTTCCGACCAGCTGACGTGGTCGGTCGAAACCAGCCAGACATCACCCTCGGCCACCTTCCGCCAGAGCGTCTCCACCTCGGCACGCGGCCGCACCGGCGGGTTGATCTTCGCCTTGCCGCCGAGCCGCTTTACGTCGTTTTCCTCGTCGAGCGTCAGGTAGTGGATGCAGCATTCCACAGTCGCCGCAAAGCCGTCGCGGCGATAGGCACGCGCGATATCGTAGCCGCGCCCGAGCGAGCAGTGCACCACATGCGCCGGGCAGCCGGTATGAGCACCCGTCTCGAAGATCGTATGCATCGCCAGCAGCTCGGTGATCGGCGGCCGTGACAGGCCGTGCGCCCGCCAATCAGAAATGCCGCTCGCCTTCACCTGGTCCATATAGGTGCGCACCGCCTCATCGTCTTCATTGTGCACACCCGCCGTCAGTCCTGTCGGCGCGATTGCCGCAAAGCAGGCATCGAGCAGGGCCGGTGGAATGCGCGGAAAGCGCTTCGGATCGGTGCCGAAGGTCGAAAACTTGAAGGCCGCGACGCCTGCCTCCACCATCTCACGGATCCGCGCTGGGCCTTCTTCCGGATCGACGGTGCCGTAAAGTGCAAAATCGACCCGCGCCTGCGGACCGGCATGATCGACTTTCCGCTTCACCGCCGCTGCCGAGCAGACGAGATTGCCTTCGTCATAGGGCATGTCGACAATGACAGTCACGCCGCCGGCCGCTGCCGATCGTGTCGACCAGAGGAAATCCTCCTGGTCGTTCTGGGAAAGCGAATGCACCTGCGCGTCGATCGCACCGGGCAGGATCAGCGCTTTTCCGAGCAGATGCCGTTCGCGGCCCGCAGGCGGCACGCCGAGGCCGACCTCGGCGATTTTGCCGTCGCGCACGGCGACATAACCCTCGTCGAGAATGCGGTCGGGCAGCACCACCGTGCCCTGCAGAACGAGATCGAAGTCCATGGCGCTTCCTTCCTAAGCTGAAATCAGACTGCCGCTCGAGCATGATGCCGAAAGGTGTGAGCGGTTTTCGGACGACATCATGCTCTAACTCTTAATTTAGAACAGGATTCAGATTTTGGGCCGACTGGGCCTAAACTCATCCTGTTCTAGGGGCTGGTCAGCCGCTCCTCGATGCGCTCCAGCGAGCCGAGCGCGAAGAAATCGTCGAAGGAGGCGATCGGAACCTGATCGGTCAGCTTCGAAACGAAGTCGTCCGAACCAAGTTCCTCCTCGATTGCCTCGACCTCCGCCGAAAGCGGCCGGTCGACCGTATAGAAATCCGCATGTTTGCGCACGACCTCGTAGAGCATGGCGGCAACGCCCTTTGGTTCATCGCCGAGAATGTCGATCGCCTGGGCAGACAGCAGCGCCTCGAGGGCTGCGAGACGCTTCAGCGCGCGCATCTGCCGGTCGAAACGCTCGATGACCAGCGGCAGGAAGGCAGCCTCGTCCTCCAGTCCCGCCGCAACCACCAGCGACTGCGCCGACACGGGATTGGACATCGACAACACGCGCGAGAAGATCTCGCCGGCAAGTTTGATGATCGGCCCGAAACCGGTGGCAATCCGCCCCGGCGGCACGAGATTGACCGGCAGGTCGCGCCGCTGGCCATTGCCGAGAATGACGCAGCGGTTGAAGGCGTTGCGCGCCGCATGCGCCATGCAGAGCGCGGCCGATTCGAGCAGGATCGTCACATCGAGCGGCAGCGAGCCGCCCGACGTCATCACCCGGCCTTCGACCACGACGGGATTGTCGTCCGAGCGCCCGGTGGCGGCAAGAATCTTGTGGCCGGTCGATAAAAGGTTTTCGATCACCGCGCCGAACACCTGCGCGATCATCCGCAGGCTGAGCGGATCCTGCACATGCGTTGCGACGGGCCAGTTCCATTCGTCGGAGGCATTGCAAAGCCAGGCGCCAATCAGCGCCTCGCGCGCCGTTCCGACATGCCGAACGGCTTTCCAGGGATCGCGGGACGCGCCGAGCGCGCCGGCCGCCATCATCGCCGTTGCCAGCAGGACGCGGATCGAGGCCGCGGCGTTGCGCGTCGTCTCCGCTGCCGAGGCAAAGCTCACCGCATTGATGCTGAGCGAGGCGAGGCTATCGCGCGGCGCCATCCGCATCGGTTCCAGCCCGGCGGCCTGGAAAGCCTCGGCCGCCTGCATCCGGTTGCCGCGATAGATCGCTTCGCCGACGCCGGTCAGCACCGCGCCGATCTGTCCCATCAGGCCGATATCCGCACAGCCGATCGAGCCGGTGCGGCGCACGACCGGGATGAGATCGGCCTCGAGCATCCTGATATAGGCCTGGATCAGCTCCGGCGTGCAGCCGACCTGGCCGGTCAGCGCCGTGTTGATGCGGATCGCCATGGCATTGCGCACGATATTGCAGGAAAAGGGTGTGCCGGTGCCGAAATGATGGGCGCGCACCAGGCCGAGATTGAAGGTGTCGAGTTCGTCGGCCGACCACTCCACGTCTTTCATGGCGCCGACGCCTGTCGTCGAGCCGTAGACCGGCATGCCGGAGGCAATCGCATCCTCGACGACCTCGCGGGCGATCGCGATGCGGGCCATGCCTGTCGCCGAAGCCGAAATCGCAGCCTTGCCCGCACCAATCGTCACTATCTCGGCAAAACCGAGCGGTTGTCCGGAAAGTTCGATGCCAAGGCGTTCGTGCTTCATGTGCCTATCTCCCTAGAACAGGATGATTTTAGGCCGGATCGGCACAAAATCTGAATCCTGTTCTGAATTAAAGAGTCAGAGCATGATGTCGAAAACCGCTCACACTTTTCGGCATCATGCTTTGAAGACGAGACTAAGCGAGCCCTCCGTCACATGGGATATCCCAAATGCCGAACACAGCATGTTTTTGGCAGCCGATCAGCTCAGCATCCAGGCAATATAGACAAGCGTCAATGCGATGATCCACAGCGCAATCCTGGCGGAACGGTTGTGCCGCGCTTCGGCCTTGCCGATCGCCTCCGCAGTCTCAGCATCGAAGCGCAGCCCGTGCTCGCTCATATGCAGCAGCTGATGGTGGAATTTTTCGGTCTTCGCTGCGATTTCCGGCACGGCCTCGGCGAGCTTGACCGCCGCCTTCAGCCCATCCTTGAGATCGGTGGCGATCCGCTTCGGTCCGAGATTGGTGCGGATCCAGTCGCCGACGACAGGCTCGGAGGCCTTCCACATGTTGAAGCGCGGATTGAGCATGCGCGACACGCCTTCGACCACGACCATGGTCTTCTGCAGCATCACCAGTTCCGGCCGCGTCGCCATGTCGAAGAGTTCGGTCACTTCGAACAGCAGCGTCAGCAGCTTGCCCATCGAGATCGTCTCGGCCGGCTGTCCATGGATCGGCTCGCCGATCGCCCGGATCGCCTGGGCGAAGCTTTCGACATTGTGATGTCCGGGCACATAGCCGGCCTCGAAATGCACCTCGGCGACGCGGATATAGTCGCGGGTGATGAAGCCATAGAGGATTTCGGCGAGGAACCGCCGCTCCTTCTTGCCCAGCCGCCCGACGATGCCCATGTCGACGGCGACGATCATGCCGTCCGCATCGACGAAGAGATTGCCCGGATGCATGTCGGCATGGAAGAAGCCGTCGCGCAGCGTATGGCGCAGGAACGACTGGATCAGCGTATCGGCAAGCAGGTTGAGGTCGTGGCCCGCCGCGCGCAGGCCCTCGACATCGGACATCCTCGTGCCGTCGATCCACTCCATGGTGATGACGTCGCGCCCGGTCCGCTCCCAGTCGACCTTCGGCACGCGGAAGCCGGGATCCCGTTCGGTATTCTCGGCGATCTCGGAAAGAGCGGCCGCCTCCAGGCGAAGATCCATCTCCACCTTGGTCGTCTGCTCCAGCGTCTTCGTCACCTCGACCGGCCGCAGCCGCCGGCTGGACGCCAGGAAACGCTCCTGCATATGGGCAACGAGATACATTGCCTCGATGTCATGGGCAAAACGCTGGCGCACGCCGGGCCGCACGATCTTGACGGCGACCTTCTTCCGGCCCTCGGCACTATCGACCTCGGCCGGATGCACCTGCGCGATCGAGGCGGCAGCGATCGGATCGCCGAAGCTTGCATAGAGCTCGCCGATCGGCCGTCCGAGCGAGCCTTCGATATTGGCCTTGGCGGCTGCCGAAGGAAAGAAGGCCATCCGGTCCTGAAGCTGCGACAGGTCGTTGGCGAATTCGACGCCGACGACATCCGGCCGCGTTGCCAGGAATTGCCCGATCTTCACATAGGAGGGACCGAGCCGCTCGACAGCCTGGGCCAACCGGTCGCTGCGCTTCTGATGGCGCGCCTTGCCTCGCTCGAAAATCGTGACGAAGGATTTGGCGAGCGCGACCGGAGGCGGCAGCCCTTCGGAAGGAAGGGCTGACACGACACCCTCACGCACGAGCACCCAGCCGACGCGCCAAAGGCGGAAATATGCGCCGAAAGTACTCATGTTCTGTTTGATTCTCGCGCGACGCTATTCGAAAACCGCTCTACACTTTTCGGCGTCATGCGTCAGAGCTTCCAGCCGGAATGGAGTGCGGCGATGCCGCCGGTATAATTGGTAAAGGTGACGCGCGAAAAGCCGGCCTGGCGGATCATTGCCGCGAAATTCTCCTGGTTCGGGAACTTGCGGATCGATTCCACCAGATATTGGTAGGGTTCGGCATCGCCGGTGATCGCCTTGCCGAACTGCGGAATGGCATTGAACGACCAGGCGTCGTAGATCTTGTCGAGAAGCGGCATATCGACTTCGGAAAATTCCAGCACCAGCAGCCGTCCGCCGCGCTTCAAGACGCGATAGGCTTCAGACAGCGCCGCATCGATCCTCGGCACGTTGCGGATGCCGAAGGCGATCGTATAGGCGTCGAAGCTGCCCGCCTCGAAAGGCAGTTCCTCGGCATTCGCCTCGACGAAGGTGAGATTACCGGAAAGCTTTTTCTTTTCCGCCCGCTCGGCGCCGACGCCGAGCATCGAACCGTTGATGTCGAGCACGGTGGCATGCGCCTGTCTGCCTGACGCCTCGACGATGCGGAAGGCGATATCACCCGTGCCGCCGGCAACGTCGAGCACCTTATAGCCCGGCTCCTTGCGCGGGTTCAGCGCCGAGATCATCGCATCCTTCCAGGCGCGGTGCATGCCCATCGACATGACGTCGTTCATGATGTCGTAGCGCTTGGCGACCTTGTGGAACACCTGGTTGACCAGGCCCTGCTTCTGGCCATCGGGCACCTCGCGGAAGCCGTAGGAGGTCTCCATGCCGCCATCGGCGGAAGTGCGGCTTTCTGACATCAGACTGCTCCGTTCCTGAAGATTCGGGCGCGGCGGCCATAGCGCAAGACCGCCCGCGACGTTATCTATGGGCCGCATTCTCCGCGGCACTCTGGCGCTATAGCGCACATCGTCGTCGGTTGAAACACGTTAGATATAGATGGGTTAAGATGCCGGAATTGCCAGAAGTCGAAACGGTGAAACGCGGCCTGACGCCGGCGATGGAGGGTGCTCGCATCACCAAGCTGGAGCTGCGCCGCGGCGATCTGCGCTTCCCCTTTCCCGACGCTTTCGCGGACAGGGTTTCCGGCCGCACCATCGTTGGCCTTGGCCGCCGCGCCAAATATCTGCTGGTCGATCTCGACGATGGCAACACGCTGATTTCGCATCTCGGCATGTCCGGTTCGTTTCGCATCGAGGAGGGGGCTGCCTCCGGCGTGCCGGGCGAATTCCACCATGTCCGCTCGAAGGATGAGAAGCACGATCACGTCGTCTTCCATCTGCAAGCCGCAAGCGGCCCGCGTCGTGTCGTCTACAACGATCCGCGCCGTTTCGGCTTCATGGATATGGTGGGACGTGCCGATCTCGCCGCCCATCCCTTCTTCCGCGATCTCGGCCCGGAGCCGACAGGAAACGAGCTCAGCGCCGCCTATCTGGCCGAACGCTTCCGGGACAAGGCGCAGCCGCTGAAGAGCGCGCTGCTTGACCAGAAGAACATTGCCGGTCTCGGCAATATATATGTCTGCGAGGCGCTGTGGCGCGCGCATCTTTCGCCGATCCGCGCCGCCGGCACGCTGGTGACGGCAGGGGGCCGGCCGAAGGCGCAGCTCGACCTGCTCGTCGCCTCGATCCGCGACGTCATCGCCGATGCGATCGCCGCCGGCGGATCGTCGCTGCGCGACCATATCCAGACCGACGGATCGCTCGGCTATTTCCAGCATTCCTTCTCCGTCTATGATCGCGAAAGTCAGGCTTGCCGCACGCCCGGCTGCGGCGGTACGGTCGCCCGCATCGTCCAGGCGGGTCGCTCCACCTTCTATTGCGCCACCTGCCAGAAGTAAGCCTGCCAGAAGTAAGAGTGAGAAACCGGGAGAACAGCATGGCCTACGAGACCCTGATCGTCGAAACCCGAGGCAATGTCGGCCTCGTCACGCTGAACCGCCCGCAGGCGCTGAACGCATTGAATTCCACCGTCCTGAAAGAGCTCAAAGAGGCCTATGCCGCCTTCCACGCCGATGAGGCGGTCGGGGCGATCGTGCTCACCGGTTCCGAGCGCGCCTTTGCCGCCGGCGCCGATATCAAGGAGATGCAGCCGCTCCAGTTCGCCGATATCTATAAGAGTGATTTCATCAGCGGCTGGGATGAGGTCGCCAAGGCACGCAAGCCGGTGATCGCTGCGGTCAGCGGATTTGCGCTCGGCGGCGGCTGTGAGCTCGCCATGATGTGCGATTTCATCATCGCCTCGGAGACGGCGAAGTTCGGCCAGCCGGAAATCACCCTGGGCGTCATTCCCGGCATGGGCGGCTCGCAGCGGCTGACGCGCGCCGTCGGCAAGGCGAAGGCAATGGATCTCATCCTCACCGGCCGCATGATGGATGCGGCGGAAGCCGAACGATCGGGACTCGTTTCGCGTGTGGTGGCGCCCGATCGCCTGCTCGACGAGGCGCTGGCAGCGGCCGAAAAGATCGCCTCGCTTTCGCGTCCCTCGGTGATGATGGCCAAGGAGGCGGTCAACCGCGCATTCGAGACGACGCTGGAGGAGGGCTTGCGTTTCGAGCGCCGCCTGTTTCACAGCCTCTTTGCCACGGACGACCAGAAGGAAGGCATGGCGGCCTTCGTCGAGAAGCGCAAACCGGCTTTTACGCACCGTTAAATGCTTTTAGGCGCTTGCCAGTGGTAAAGCGTGAAAATCCGCGTTGACGTGGGCCGGCTTTAGAGTTATATGCCCGCCCACGGTTCGGAAAGCCGGTTTGGTTTTCCGCGATTGCTCCCGCATTGCTGGATTTTGTGGCCGCAGGGCCCGCGGTAATGGCGGAGTTTGTTCGAATTCTTGAGAGAGGCATCCATGGCCAATACAACTTCGGCGAAAAAAGCGACCCGCAAGATCGCCCGCCGTACCGACGTCAATAAGGCTCGTCGCTCGCGCGTTCGTACTTTCGTTCGCCAGGTCGAAGAGGCCATCGCATCCGGTGACGCCGCCAAGGCGAAGGAAGCTTTCCTGGCTGCTCAGCCCGAGCTTGCCCGCGCCGCCAGCAAGGGCGTGCTGCATGCCAACACGGCATCGCGCAAGGTCTCGCGCCTGGCCGCTCGTGTGAAGGCTCTTTCGGTCACCACGACCGCGTAATCTTCCATTAAGGACTTCTTCTTTATGATTAGCCCGGTAATTTTACCGGGCTTTTTCGATTCCACCGATCAGCCCCTGCATGGTTAATCTGACGACTGTTTCGTGTCAGCGCCATGACAGGAAAAATTGTTTAAAAACAATGGTTTGCGCAAGGATGCTTTCACGCCGCGCGACTCTGCCCCAAGCTTCCGGGACCACAGGCGAGTCAAGAGGATTTTATTTTTTTTCTTTCAATGCGTGTCAAAATAGCCCGAACGGGGGAATCTCTTTGATTCAACTGCGATTCTTTTTTGACGCTGGTGTGACGCCCGAAAAGGGCAGGCGGAGTCAATGCCCGCTTCTTAATTTTGCGTAAAATTCATCGTTGATATTGCCTTTTGATCCTGCCTAAATGGCTTTCAACAAAGGGCGCGGACATCACCTGCACAGGCTCGGTCTTAACTGCCACGTCGGCAGGGCGATAAGTTTGTGCCGTTTGTTACGGAGCATTGCGCTTCCGTTTTTTCAAGCACTCGACGGATTTGAGCCGTAACGTGGCTGTTACGGAGCGGGGATGTTTTGTGCCTTCATTGGCCACACGTTTAAGGCGAGGCCAGCGGAGAAGGTTAAAGTTATATTGCGTTCGGGCTGGTCGGCCGAAAACGAGGTTCGACCGCCAGCCTGGCACGGAAAGCCGATGAAGGTTGCCGCATGAACGCGGCACCTGCAACGGAGTTCTGCGCCGGTCCCTTATGGGGCAGTGTTTGAGTGAACCGGCAGGCGAGCGGCTCATGAGGATCCGTCAGCCCGCCAAAGCGGGGATGATCGGGCGGCCGTTTTAGCGGATGCCGCCCGGTGGAATTGAAAGGCGGCATTATGCAGATGAATACGATGACGACGGGCGGGCTCGACAATGGGGATGCGGCACCGCAGGCGTTCGGCTCCATTCGCCTCGAAGTGGGCGAAGCAAAGGCGGAAATGAAGCAAAGCATCTTGTTTGAGCGCGTCAGCGCGCGCTTGAAGGCCCAGGTCGGTCCTGACGTCTATGCCAGCTGGTTTGCCAGGCTGAAGCTGCATTCGGTATCGAAGAGCGTGGTTCGCCTTTCGGTTCCCACGACCTTCCTGAAGTCGTGGATCAACAATCGTTATCTCGATCTCATCACCGGTCTGTTCCAGGCCGAGGATCCGGAAATTCTTAAAATCGAAGTCCTGGTGCGCACGGCAACGCGCCACGGCACGAAGGCGCTCGATGAGGCGGCCGCGCCGGAACCAGCCGCCCCCACGCAGATGCGTCGCCCGACAAGCGCGCAGCCGGCCGGTCAGGCCGTCCAGCAGGCGGTTTCGGCTGTTGCCGCCGCAAGGCCTGCAAGCTTCGGCTCGCCGCTCTTCGGTTCGCCGCTCGATAGCCGCTTCACCTTCGACACCTTCGTCGAAGGCAGCTCGAACCGGGTCGCACTTGCGGCTGCAAAGACCATCGCGGAAGCTGGTCAGGGCGCGGTGCGCTTCAACCCGCTCTTCATCCATTCGACCGTCGGTCTCGGCAAGACCCACCTGCTGCAGGCGGTCGCCAATGCGGCGGTGCAGAACCCGCGGGCGCTGCGCGTCGTCTATCTGACGGCCGAATATTTCATGTGGCGCTTCGCCACCGCGATCCGCGACAATGATGCGCTGACGCTGAAGGATTCGCTGCGCAACATCGATCTCTTGATCATCGACGACATGCAGTTCCTGCAAGGCAAGATGATCCAGCATGAATTCTGCCATCTCCTGAACATGCTGCTCGACAGCGCCAAGCAGGTCGTCGTTGCAGCCGACCGTGCGCCCTGGGAGCTGGAGTCGCTCGACCCCCGCGTCCGCTCGCGCCTGCAGGGCGGTGTCGCGATCGAATTCGACGCGCCGGATTACGAAATGCGTCTCGAAATCCTCAAGCGTCGCCTTGCTGTGGCCCGGCTCGAAGATCCGTCGCTCGACATTCCCGCCGAGCTGCTCCAGCACGTCGCCCGCAACGTCACGGCCAGCGGCCGCGAACTCGAAGGCGCCTTCAACCAGTTGGTCTTCCGCCGCTCCTTCGAGCCGAACCTGTCGATCGAACGCGTCGATGAACTGCTCGCCCATCTGGTCGGCTCCGGCGAGCCTCGCCGTGTGCGCATCGAGGATATCCAACGCATCGTCGCAAGGCACTACAACGTCTCGCGTCAGGAACTGGTCTCGAACCGCCGCACCCGCGTCATCGTCAAGCCGCGCCAGATTGCCATGTATCTGTCGAAGACGCTGACGCCGCGCTCCTTCCCGGAGATCGGCCGTCGTTTCGGCGGGCGCGATCACACGACCGTGCTGCACGCCGTGCGCAAGATCGAGGAGCTGATTTCGGGAGACACCAAGCTTTCGCACGAAGTCGAGCTTCTGAAGCGCTTGATCAACGAATAATCGACGGGTTTTCTTAAGGATTCAACGGCCGGAAGCGATTCCGGCCGTTTTCCTTTATAAGTTTTTTATTCTATACCTCCCGCGCATCAACTGCATGTCAAAGACTGAAGCGCCAAAACGGCGCGTGGGAGGAATGAATGAGTTTTGAAAAGATCGCCGTTCTCGGCCTGGGCAAGGTCGGACGGCTGGCGGCGACGCTTTTGCATGAAGGCGGTTTCGAGGTCATCGGCGTCGATGCGCAATTGCCGCTGAGCGACGTCCCCTTCAAGTGCCGCACCGGCGATATTTCCGATCCCCAGGTGATCGGCGAACTGCTCTCGAATGTCGAGGCTGTGCTCTCCTGCCTGCCCTATCATTTGAACATCGAGCTGGCGCGGGCCGCCCATCTTGCGGGTATCCATTATTTCGATCTGACCGAAGACGTTCCCACAACCAATTTCATCATCGAACTGTCGAAGACCGCCCGCGGCCTGATGGCGCCGCAATGCGGCCTGGCGCCGGGTTTCGTCGGCATCGTCGGCGCAAGCCTGGCCGACGGCTTCGATCGCTGCCGTTCGATCCGCATGCGCGTCGGCGCCCTGCCGCAGCATCCGACCGGACTGCTCGGCTACGCCTTCAACTGGTCGCCCGAGGGCGTCGTCAACGAATATCTGAACGACTGCGAGGTCATCGAGGGCGGTGTGCGCAAGCTCGTCTCGCCGATGGAATGGCACGAGACCGTCTATGTCGGCGGCGTCAAGCTCGAAGCCTTCACGACGTCGGGCGGCCTTGGCACCATGTGCGACACCATGCTCGGCAAGATCGACAATCTCGATTACAAGACCATGCGTTATCCCGGCCATATGGAGCTGATGAACTTCTTCTTCCATGAACTGTTGATGCGCGATAAGCGCAAGCTCGCCGGCGAGATCCTGACCAATGCCAAGCCGCCTGTTGAAGACGATGTCGTCTATGTCCATGTCGCCGCCGAGGGCACCGAGAATGGCAGCCTGCGCCGCAAGGAGTTCGTGCGCGCCTATTACCCGATCGAGATTGCCGGCGCGCGCCGTACGGCGATCGCCTGGACGACGTCAGCCTCCGTCGTCGCCGTCATCGAGATGGTCCGCGACGGCCTGCTGCCGGCAACCGGCTTCCTGCACCAGGAGCATATTCCGTTGGAGATGTTCCTGAAGACGCCGACCGGCAGCCTCTTCAAGGCCGGCGCCACCAGCCACGGCTGAGACTGCCTTCCGGCGCGGCGGCAATATCGATGCCGTCGCGCCGCAAATCCACTCGTCTTATGATGTCAGCAGGCGAGATCCGCGACGACGGAATCGAGGATCAGCATGCCGGACGGTGTGCAGCGCAGGCGTGAATTGCCGATCCGCTCGATGAATTTGTGTTCGAGCAGGAATTCCTCGCGTTTCGGGTCGAGGTCGCGGCCCGAAAGCTGTTGCCAGCGGGCGAGATCGACGCCTTCCCTGAGCCGCAGCCCCATCAGCAGCAGTTCGTCGGACTGTTCCTCGAAGCCGAGCCGCTCCTCGTCGAGTATGCCGTGCCCATCACGCTCGACCATGTCGAGCCAGGCTTCCGGCTTGCGCTCGGTCGCCGTCGCAAGCTTCTCGGTGCCACGCGTCAGCCGACCGTGGGCGCCTGGGCCGATGCCGGCATAATCGCCGTAGCGCCAGTAGGTCAGGTTATGCCGGCTTTCGGCCCCTGGCCGGGCATGATTGGAAACCTCATAGGCCGGCATGCCCTCGCGTGCCGTGATCTCCTGCGTTGCCTCGTAGAGCAATGCCGATTGCTCGCCGTCCGGCACGATCAGCTTGCCGGCCTTGTGCAGGCCGTAGAAAGGTGTGCCTTCCTCGATGGTCAGCTGATAGAGCGAAAGATGGTCGACCGCATAGGAGATCGCCTCCTTCAGTTCCTTTTCCCATTCCTCGACCGTTTGGTCGGGCCGGGCATAGATGAGGTCGAAGGACATGCGCGGAAAGATGTCGCGCGCCAGCCTTATCGCCTTCAGCGCGTCGGCGACATCATGCAGCCGGCCGAGGAATTTCAGATCCCGGTCGTTCAGCGCCTGCACCCCAAGCGAGACGCGATTGACGCCGGCCGCCCGGTAGCCGCGGAAACGTTCGGCTTCGACGCTCGAAGGGTTGGCCTCCATGGTGATCTCGATGCCGGCAGGCACATGCCATTGCCGCGCAATGCCGTCGAGAATGGCGGAAACCGTTTCCGGCTTCATCAGCGACGGCGTGCCGCCCCCGAGGAAGATGCTCGTCACCGTCTTCGGCCCGCTGAGGGACCGGACCGTCTCCATCTCCTTCAGGAAGGCTGATGTAAAACGCTCCTGATCCACCGGCTGGTGGCGCACATGGCTGTTGAAGTCGCAATAGGGACACTTCGCCGCGCAGAAGGGCCAATGCACATAGACGCCGAAGCCCGGCTCGCCGGTATCGGGGAGCAGAGCCGCGTCGCGCGAGGTGCTTGGTGTGTCGAGATTGCCCACGGACCGACCTTATGCCTCCAGGCAGGTTTCGACAAAGAGTTTGAAGGCGCGGGCACGGTGCGACAGCGCTTGCGGCTTGCCGACGTTCCAGCCGTGTTTTTCCTCGCCGCTCATTTCGCCGAAGGTGATGTCGTAGCCCTCGGGCTGGAAGACCGGATCGTAGCCGAAGCCCTGCGTGCCGCGCGGCGGCCAGACGACGCTGCCTTCCACCTCGCCGCGGAACAGCTCCGTGTGCCCATCCGGCCAGGCAAGGCAGAGCACGCTGATGAAACGCGCCCTGCGCTGTTCCGGCTTTGTTGCGCCCGCATCCTGCAGCGCCTTTTCCACCTTCGCCATCGCCATGTCGAAATCGCGCGTGCCGTTAGATGTCTCCGCCCAATTGGCGGTGTAGACACCAGGATCGCCGCCAAGCGCGTCGACCACCAGCCCGGAATCGTCCGAAAGCGCCGGCATGCCGGCGGCATTGGCCGAGGCGACCGCCTTGATCGTCGCATTCTCCTCGAAGCTTGTGCCGGTCTCATCCGGTTCGACGAAGTTCAGCTCGGCCGCCGATTTGGCGGTGAAGCCGAGCGGCCCGATCAATTCCTGGATCTCGCGGATCTTGCCGGCATTGTGGCTGGCGACGACGATGGTCTTCGTTTCAAGCTTGCGCATTCAGATATCCTGTTCGATGCCCCAGATTTTAGCCTCCGCGCATTCCAGGCTGTTGCCGGCCGGATCGCGGAAATAGATCGAACGGCCGCCGTTCGGCCAGTGCACTTCGGATTCGATCGCCACGCCCGCTGCCGTCAACCGCTCGGCCATGGCATCGATATTGCCGCCGGACACCCGGAAACAGGCATGGCCCTGGCCGCTCGTGCCGTGCGGCGGCACCTGCAGCGACCCAGGCGCCGGCGGCTTTACCGTTTCCTCGGGATTGAAGATCAACAGAACGCCGGGCCCACAGCGGAAGAAGACATGCCGGTTGGCGGCGCGGGCGATCTTTTCAAGCCCGAGAACGTCTTCGTAAAACGTCTCGGCCTTATCGAGATCCCGCGCATAGAGCGCCGTTTCCAACATGCCTTCCAGCATGGGGTTCATCCTTCGACGGCTTGCTTCTGCAGCGCCACGAGTTCGCCGATGCCGTTCCTGGCAAGCTGCATCAGCGAAGTGAATTCGCTTTCGCTGAACGGCGTGCCTTCGGCCGTGCCCTGGATCTCGACGATGCCGCCGGTGCCCGTCATGACGAAGTTCGCATCGGTCTCGGCCGAGGAGTCCTCGATGTAATCGAGATCGATCACCGGCTGGCTGGCGAAGATACCGCAGGAGATGGCGGCGACATGATCCTTCAGGACCCGGTCGACCTTGATCATGTTGCGGCTTTCCATCCATTTCAGGCAGTCGTAAAGCGCGATCCAGCCGCCGGTGATCGAGGCGGTCCGCGTGCCGCCATCGGCCTGGATGACGTCGCAATCCAGCGTGATCTGCCGTTCGCCGAGCGCCTGCAGGTCGACGACGGCGCGCAGCGACCGGCCGATCAGACGCTGGATTTCCTGGGTGCGGCCGCCCTGCTTGCCGGCGGCGGCTTCGCGCTTCATGCGTTCGCCGGTCGCCCGCGGCAGCATGCCGTATTCGGCCGTGACCCAGCCCTTGCCGGTATTGCGCAGCCATGGCGGCGTCTTCTCTTCGAGGCTCGCCGTGCAGAGCACATGCGTGTCGCCGAACTTCACCAGGCAGGAGCCTTCCGCATGCTTGGAAAAATTGCGCTCGAACGAGACCTTGCGCATCTGGTCGATTTTTCTGCCTGAAGGCCGCATTCTTATCTCCTGGGGTTTATTTGACCGCTTCTACGATTGGCGGCGCTCATTTGCAAATTCCCTTTTGCCACGGGTGTTAGTTTGACTTACTTTTCAGGAAGTATCATCAGCACGGGTTCGAAAGCTTCATGGGCATCAGGTCGACGTCGGTTTCGGATGCCGTAGCTGCGCTGGACGAGCGCTCCAGGGAAATTTTTCGTCGCATCGTCGAAGGTTATCTGGAAAGCGGCGAGCCGCTCGGTTCACGCAACCTGTCCCGTATCCTGCCGATGTCGCTGTCGCCGGCCTCGGTGCGCAACGTCATGAGCGATCTCGAAGAGCTCGGCCTCATCTATTCGCCGCATGTCAGCGCCGGCCGGCTGCCGACCCAGATCGGCCTGCGCTTCTTCGTCGATGCCTTCATGCAGGTCGGCGACCTCTCCGCCGAGGAACGCGCCAATATCGACCGCCAGGTGCGGGCCGAAAGCGGCGGCAATCCCGTCGAATCGATGATGAACGAGGCAAGCCGCATGTTATCCGGCATTTCGCGCGGCGCCGGCCTCGTCATCACCTCGAAAAGCGATCCGGTGCTGAAACATGTCGAGTTCATCCGGCTCGAACCGACAAAGGCGCTGGCCGTGCTCGTCGGCGATCACGATCAGGTGGAGAACCGCATCATCGAGCTGCCGGCGGGTGTCACCTCCTCGCAGCTGACGGAGGCGGCGAATTTTCTCAATGCGCATATGTCCGGCCAGACCCTGCCGGAACTCCGCAAACAATTAAGCCGGTTGAAGGACGATGTCCGCCACGAGCTCGATGCCCTGTCGCGCGATCTGGTCGAGCGCGGCATCGCTGTCTGGGCCGGCAGCCCGGACGAGGGAAAGCCCACGCAGCTCATCATCCGCGGCCGCGCCAACCTGCTCGAAGGCCTGGCCGGCGCCGAGGATCTCGACCGGCTGCGCCTGCTGTTCGACGATCTCGAGAAGAAGGACAGTCTGATCGAGATTCTCAATCTCGCTGAAAGCGGTTCGGGCGTGCGCATTTTCATCGGATCGGAAAACAAGCTCTTCTCGCTCTCCGGCTCGTCGCTCATCGTCGCGCCCTATCGTGACGATGACGATCGCATCGTCGGCGCTGTCGGCGTCATTGGCCCGACGCGGCTCAATTATTCCCGTATTGTGCCGATGGTGGACTATACGGCCCAGCTCGTCTCCCGCCTTTCGCGCAACCAGCTTTGACGCCCGCAACTGCCAAGCACGCGGAATTTTCGCTTCTTTGTCACGCAGACTTGATTTTTTTCGGTCAAACCTCGATATCGGGCGCATCTGAAGACACCAACCGGAGACCGTCATGACCGATGACACGACGAAAAACGGACCTGACGCAACTGTGGCGGATGCCGCAGCCGACGCTACCGCCTACGTCGAGAACGAAACTGCGCAGGAAGAGGCCGCCCAGCCGGACGCGCTTGAGCTTCTGAAAGCCGAAAACGGCGAACTGCGCGACCGCTATCTGCGCCTTGCTGCCGAGATGGACAATCTGCGCCGGCGCACCGAGCGCGAGGTGAAGGATGCCAAGTCCTATTCCGTCGCGGGCTTTGCACGCGACATGCTCGCCGTCTCGGACAATCTGCGCCGCGCACTTGATGCCATCTCTCCGGAGACCAAAGCTGCGGCCGATGCCGGCCTTAGCACGCTGATCGAGGGTGTCGAGATGACCGAGCGCGCCATGCTGTCGGCTCTCGAGCGCCACGGCGTTCGCAAGCTGGAGCCGGTTGGCCAGAAGTTCGATCCGAATTTCCATCAGGCAATGTTCGAGGTGCCGAACCCCGACGTGCCGAACAATACGGTCGTGCAGGTCGTGCAGGCAGGCTTCTCCATCGGCGAGCGCGTGCTGCGCCCGGCCATGGTCGGTGTCGCGAAGGGCGGCCCGAAGCCGGCGGAAGCCGAAACCAACTCCGTCTTCGACGAGAAAGACGCCTGATATCCCTTCCTTCTGCCTCGTGCAGAAGGAAAGCCGAAGCGTTAGATGCGGGCGAAGCGTTCGATCAGCAGATCGAAAAAGCCATCCGCATCGACATGGCGCATAACCTTGGCGTTGCGCTTGCGCTCGGTCACATGCCACCAGTCGACGACCGTCATGCCGACGGTGAGTTCGGACTGGACCTCGATCTCGACATTGCAGTCCCGGCCCTGGAAAAGCTCCGGCTTGAGCAGGTAGGCGACGACGGTCGGGTCGTGCAGCGGCCCGCCGTCGGAACCGTATTTCTCGATGTCGAAGCGTTCGAAGAATTCCAGCATCTCGACCATGGCCTTTGCCGGCGCCGTGCCGATCTCGGCCATGCGTTTCACCCGGTCCTTGCGGGTCAGCAATTGATGCGTCACATCAAGCGGCATCATCACGATCGGAACGCCTGAGCGGAAGACGATATCGGCGGCTTCGGGGTCGACATAGATGTTGAATTCGGCGGCCGGCGTGATGTTGCCGCCCTCGAAGAAGCCGCCGCCCATCATCACCAACTCGCGGATGCGGGGGATGATGTCGGGCGCCTTCTGGAAGGCCATGCCGATATTGGTGAGCGGCCCGAGCGTACACAGCGTCACAGTGCCTTCAGGCTCATGGCGCAACGTCTCGATGATGAAATCGACGGCATGGCCGGGCTGCAGCGCCATCGTCGGCTCGTTCAACTCCGGACCGTCGAGGCCGGTCTTGCCGTGCACATGTTCGGCCGTCACCAGCTTGCGGGCGATCGGCGCGTCGGCGCCGGCGAAAACCTTCGTCTCCGTCCGTCGGCAGAGCTCGCAGACGATGCGCGCATTGCGGCTGGTGAGCGAAAGCGGCACGTTGCCGGCGACCGTCGTGATCCCCAGCACCTCCAGCTCATCGGGACTGCCGAAGGCCAGCATGATGGCGGCCGCGTCGTCCTGGCCGGGATCCGTGTCGATGATGATCTTTCTTGCGCTTGCCATTCCGATCGTTCCATCCTCGCACTGCGTGTTATCGGGCCGCACCGATTTCTTCACGTCCCGTCACAAATCAGCACAATCCGCGCGGGCATGTTTTGATGCGAGGCAGCAGGCGCTTTGTCAAGGAAAGAGCCTGACGTCAGCTTAAAATTGAGAAGGTGGCGCCGACACGTCGCGCCCCATGCCTTGCAGCGCCGGGCTCCTGTCCCCATATTAGCGGCATCCGGATGCTGCACTTGAGGTCCGGGATGGTCGCTTGCGCCAAGGACTTGAAAAGAGATGAGCCGCATTACCCCTTTCGCCAGCCCGCTGCTTCTGGGCTTCGATGCCATGGAAAAGACGCTGGAGCGCATTTCCAAGGCGAGCGACGGATATCCGCCTTACAATATCGAACGCATCGGCGCCGACAGCGGTGCGCCGGAACGTCTGCGCATCACTCTTGCGGTGGCCGGCTTCAGCGAAGAGGAACTCGATGTCTCCATTGAGGAGAACCAGCTTCTGATCCGCGGCCGCCAGGTCGAACAGGGCGAGCGGGACTATCTCTATCGCGGCATCGCCGCCCGCCAGTTCCAGCGTACCTTCGTCCTTGCCGATGGCATGCAGGTGCTCGGCGCCGGCCTGAAGAACGGTCTGCTCTCCGTCGATCTAATTCGTCCGGAACCCGCGCGAATGGTCAAGAAAATTAACATTTCGGTCTCACAGTAGCACAACGGTTTGTCGAACCGTTGGTCCCTTCTCCCGGAGGAACAGGAATGTTGATGAAAGAAGCCACGTCTCACTTGACCAAATCCGAGCTTGCCCACATCGGCAACGGCGAGGTCGCCTATATCAGAAAAATGCGGACCGATGAGGTCGCCAAGTGCTTTCCCGAGGCGCCGGATATCGATCCGACCGTCGATCTGTGGGCGCTCTTCGGCGCCGACGGCACGCCGATCCTGCTGACGGATAACCGCTCCAGCACCTTCTTCAAGGCTGCCGAGGACGAATTGAAGACGGTCAGCCTGCACTGACCGTCAACGACCGTCTGTCGCGTTTTACCGCGTTCCGGCACGGGGTCCCTCTATTCATTTCGCTGCGGTCGGGACTGTTGTTGCGACATTGCGCCTACAGCGCCGCGCGTCTTTAAAGCATGTCGCGCAAAACTGTGCAGCGGTTTTGCGATAACGACATGCGTAAAAACAAAGACCTAAAGCGCAAGGAGCGAATCTGAAAGATTGCGCCGCGCTTTAGAGACGCGCAAAGGAAGCTGCGGCACTTTGAATTGCGGTAGGCTCAGATCTTCCTGAATGTCAGATAGGCCGAAGACCGGCCCTCGCGCCGCGCCTTGGCCTCGTAACGTGTGCTCGGCCAGCCCTCATAGGGCGTCAGCCAATCCGCTGCATTGTCGGCCATCCAGTCGAAACCGCCATGGTCGCGGCATTTGATCAGCGTCCAGTTCACATAGGTGTCGATGTCGGAGGCGAAGCAGAACAGGCCGCCGGGCTTCAGCACGCGATGAAAGCGGTCGAGATTGGTTTTCGAGACGAAGCGCCGCTTCCAGTGCCTCCGCTTCGGCCAGGGATCGGGATAGAGCAGATCGATTATATCGAGTGAACCGTCCGGCAGCCAGTCGAGCAGCTGCGTCGCGTCGTCATTATAGACGCGGATATTGGAAGCGCCGGTCTCGCCGATGCGCGACAGCAGCTTCTGCATGGAATTGACGAAGGGTTCTACACCGATGAAGCCGGTCGAAGGTGTCTCCAGCGCGCGGTGGATCAGGTGCTCGCCGCCGCCGAAACCGATTTCCAGCCGCAATCTTTCGACTGGAACCGGGAAGAGGGATGTCAGCGGCTCGGGGGGAGCCGCTGTAAGATCGATCAGGAATGCCGGCAGGAGACTGTTCAGCGTCTCGGCCTGCTGTTCGCGCAGGGCCTTGCCCTTGCGGCGACCGAAGAAGGCTTCGGTCGCCCGGCTGCGGCGTTCCATATCCGTCATGCTTTATCTCAGGCCTTCACGCTTTCCTTGAGCGCCTTCACGAGGTCGGTGCGCTCCCAGGAGAACGAGCCGTCGCGGCCGGCCTTGCGGCCGAAATGGCCATAAGCAGAGGTCTTGGCATAGATCGGCTTGTTGAGGTCGAGATGGCGGCGGATACCGGTCGGCGAAAGGTCCATGTTCTTGCGGATAGCCGCTTCGATCTGATCCTCGGTGACCTTGCCGGTGCCGTGCAGGTCGACATAGATCGACAGCGGCTGGGCGACGCCGATCGCGTAGGAGATCTGGATCGTGCAACGGTCGGCAAGGCCGGCGGCGACGACGTTCTTGGCAAGGTAGCGGGCGGCATAGGCGGCCGAACGGTCGACCTTCGTCGTGTCCTTGCCGGAGAATGCACCGCCGCCATGCGGAGCGGCACCGCCGTAGGTGTCGACGATGATCTTGCGGCCGGTGAGGCCCGCATCGCCGTCCGGTCCGCCGATGACGAACTTGCCGGTCGGATTGATGTACCACTTGCAATCGTCGGCGATCTTCAGTTCACCGAGCGCTTCGCGGATATAGGGCTCGACGACGGCGCGGACCTTGTTCGAATCCCAGCTCTCGTCGAGATGCTGGGTCGAAAGCACGATCGAGGTTGCTTCCGACGGCTTGCCGTCGACGTAACGCACGGTCACCTGGCTCTTGGCGTCGGGGCCGAGCTTGGCGACTTCGCCGTCGCCCTTCTTGCGGGCAATCGCGAGCAGTTGCAGGATCTTGTGGGAATAATAGATCGGGGCCGGCATTAGGTCCGGCGTTTCGCGGCAGGCGTAACCGAACATGATGCCCTGGTCGCCGGCGCCTTCGTCGCCCTGCTGGTCGGAGGCGCTGTCGACGCCCTGCGCGATATCGGCCGACTGCGAGTGCAAGAGCACGTCGATCTTGGCCTTCTTCCAGTGGAAGCCGTCCTGCTCGTAGCCGATATCCTTGATGGCGCGGCGGGCGGCAGCCTTGAACTTCGACGGGTTGATGACGTCCTTGCCGTCCTTGTCCTTCTTCATCAGGCTCGGCGGCAGGCGGACTTCGCCGGCGATGACGACGCGGTTGGTCGTCGCCAGCGTTTCGCAGGCAATGCGCACGCCCCATGGATTGACGCCGGTCTTGGCCGCTTCGCGGTAGACCAGATCGACGATCTCGTCGGAGATGCGGTCACAGACTTTGTCCGGATGACCTTCGGCAACAGATTCGCTGGTAAAGAGATAATTCGCGCGCATTTCGGGATTCCCCTCAAAGAACAAAAGCCAGCTAGTAGGTACTCAGTTCGAGGGCCGATGACAAGCGCAGAAGGACATAAATATATCTTTATATCTGCGGCAAAGTGACAAATTTTGCCCCAAAAACGCAAAAAAGGCGGCCTTTCGACCGCCTTTCGAATTCTGCACTGGTCTTGGTTCAGTCGGCGTCGGCTTCAGCGGCCAGGGCTTTCACCAGCTCCACGACCTTGCGGCGAACCTTGGGATCGGAAATCTTGACGAAGGCGCGATTGAGCTGCAGTCCTTCCGAGGAGGACAGGAAATCGACGACGTAATTCGAGCTGGAGGCTTCCATGCCGCCGCCGCCGGCAGAATGTTCGCCGGGCGCGTCCTCGAAGAAAAAGGACACCGGAACATTGAGGATGTTCGAGATGTTCTGCAGGCGGCTTGCGCCGACGCGGTTGGTGCCCTTTTCATATTTCTGGATCTGCTGGAAGGTGATGCCAAGGCTTTCGCCAAGCTTTTCCTGGCTCATGCCCAGCATCGTACGACGGAGGCGAATACGGCTGCCAACATGGATGTCGATCGGATTCGGCTTCTTTTTGTTTTCAATCATGGTCGTGCCCTAGCTAAGAATTTCAACCTGTTTCTAACCGGCATGCCCCTGATCCATCCCAAAACGCCACGTTGCAAGAGGTGAGGAACCCACCTTCGAACATACGTTAAGAACGCCGATTGTCATCACTATGCAATTTTAGGGGTTTTTGGTCAATTCAACCCGGAAATAAAACCTCTGCGAGAAATTAGCGCAATCAGAATCAGCAGTGCCTCGGTCAACCAGAAGTATGTTTGCTGGGGGTTTGTCGTTCCGAGTCCCGCGCTGTTGCTATCGAGCGTTGCATCGATGAAGCCGGTTTCCTCAAGATCGAGGCCCGCAATAATTTCCCCATGGGCGTTCACCAGCGCTGAAATGCCGCTATTGGCATCACGAATCAACGGCAGACCGGTTTCAACAGCCCGTACCCGCGCCTGCTGGAAATGCTGATAGGGGCCGGGCGTCGCGCCGAACCAGGCGTCATTGGTGATATTGAGGATCGCATTGGCGTCTTTTATGTCGCCGGTCATTTCGCCGGGGAAAATGATCTCGTAACAGATCAGCGGATAGAGATTGAGGCCGCCGGGCAGCGTCAGCAGGTGCCGGCTTGCCGCGGCCGAAAACCCTCCTGGTATTTCGACGACGTTCTGAATGCCGAATTCGGTGAGCACGTCCTCGAAGGGCAGGTATTCGCCGAAAGGCACCAGATGCACCTTGTCGGAGGCGCCGATGATCTGGCCGCGGCCGTCGATCACGTAGATGGAATTATAATAGCGCGTCGGAGTGCCCGGTCCCATCTCCTCGGCGCGCACGGCGCCGGCGATCAGCACCTGGTTGTCATCAAGCGTATCGGCGATCCGCGTCAGCGCATCCTGGTTGTCGGTCAGGATGAAGGGGATCGAGGTTTCTGGCCAGACGATGATATCGGGTTTGCGTCCGCCATTCTTCGGTGCTTCAGCCGAAAGCTTCAGATGCGTCTCGAAGATCGCGGCGCGGTCGGCGTCGTTGTCCATCTTCGCCGCCTGGTCGATTGCCGGCTGCACCAACCGCACCACCGGCCGCTTGTCCTCCGGCAATGTGTTCGGCCGCGGCGCGAGATAGAGAGCATAAGCGCCATAACCGAGATGAGCGGCAAAGAGCAGGACGGCGAGCGCGATGCCCGGCCGCGCGCCTTGCCGCGTCCCGGCAAGGGCAGGCGCAGAAAAAACGAAGACGGCAAGGGTCGTCACCCCCATCGCCCCGATCACATGCGCCGACTGCATCATCAGCGGAACCGGCATCATGCCGTAGCCGATGGCGTTCCAGGGAAAGCCGGTGAGGATCACGCTTCGAAGCCACTCCATCAGCCCGAAGCCAGCCGCAAGCGCGGCGATCCGCCCCATGCCATCAGACCAGACGATGCGGGCAAGGGCGGCCGCCAGCCCGTAGAAGATCGCAAGACAGGCCGGCAGCCCGAGGATTGCCAGCGGCAGCGCCCAGGCGAATTCCTCCTGATCGACCAGCAGCGCATGGCCGAGCCACCAGAGGCCGGCGACGAAATAGCCGAAGCCGAACAGCCAGCCGGTGGTGAACGCCGGCCACAGCCTGCCGATCAGGCCGCTTTCAGGCGAAGCCGCCGCCCCGTCGATCAGCCAGACGAGCAGTGTGAAGGAAACGAACATCGCCGCGAAAAAGCCGAAGGGCGGCAGCGCCAGAACCGCGAATGCCCCGGCGGCGATGGCCAGCAGCGACCGTTTGAAACCCCAGACGAGGATAACCCTGTCCGCAAGCCGCTCCATGCGCACTCCCATCAAACCGCGAATCAACCCGATCGCAGTCTTTCAAAAAAGCGGCTCTTTGTCCCGTCAGTTGGGTCCTGTCAGTTGGCGGTCGATTCCGCCGGCCGGTCGTCGCCGGCCTCGGAGCCGGGGGCGATGTCGCCATCCGTCTTGGCGCGGCGGCGAACCGCGTGGCGCTTGCGGGTAATGCGCAGCCGTTTGATGCGGCGCGGATCGGCGTCGAGGATGTGGAATTCGAAGCCCGGCAGCGCCTGCACGACCTCGCCGCGCACCGGAATGCGGCCGAGCGCCGAGAAGATCAGGCCGCCCAGCGTATCGACCTCGTCGACCTGCTCGCTGATGTCGAAATCCGGCCCGATCGCGGCGGCGATCTCTTCCAGTTCGACGCGGGCGTCGGCGATGAAGACGTCTTCGGCGACGCGTTTGAACATCACTTCTTCATCGTCATGTTCGTCGTCGATGTCGCCGACCACCATTTCGACGATGTCCTCATGCGAGGCAAGCCCGTCGGTGCCGCCATATTCGTCGATGACGAGCGCCATCTGCGTGCGGTTTACTTGCATCCGGCGCAACAGGTCGGACGCCAGCATCGACGGCGGCACGAACAGGATCTTGCGGATGATGCCAGCCTCGGCAAGCGTCTTTTGCAGGTCGACGCGGGCGAGATCGAAATTCTGCTTGGCCGAACGCGTGGTCTTCTGGATGTTTTCGGGCGCAACCTCGATCGCCGGCACGACAGCGGCCGGTTTCGTCGGGCCGCGGCGTTTGTTGCGCGCCTGCTTGGCGACATAGGAGAGCAGATCGCGGATATGCACCATGCCGCGCGGATCGTCGAGCGTATCGGCATAGACAGGCATGCGCGAACGGCCGGATTCCTCAAAGAGGATCATCAGCTCGCCGATGGTGATGTTCTGGTCGACCGCCTCGATATCGGCGCGCGGCACCATCACGTCGGCGACGCGCACTTCGCGAAAGCGCAGGATGTTGTTGAGCATCGCCCGTTCGTCGGGCGAAAAGGCATCGTCGCCGGCCGCATCGGTCATCAGCGCGTCGGCGAGATCCTCGCGCAGTCGCGAGCCCTGCTGCGGGCGAAGCATGCGCGCGGCGCGCGACCAGAAGGATTGCGATCGGCCGGATGGCCGACTACTACTGCCTGCCTCGTCCGAAGAGGAGGATGGCTCGGAGTCCTTGGCGTCTGCCGCCGGCTTCGTCGTAAAGTCGCTCATGGTTCCATTTTAAGGTCTTGACCCTCGTAAGGATCAGATAGGCCGAGCTGCGCCAAAATGCGAGTCTCCAGCCCCTCCATAATTTCGGCTTCGGCACTATTCATATGATCGTAGCCGAGAAGATGCAAGAAACCGTGCACCAGAAGATGGGTCAGGTGGTCGTCGAAGCTCTTTTCCAGCTCGGTCGCTTCCCGCTCCACCGTCTCCCGGGCGATGATGATGTCGCCGAGCATCGGACCGGGCATCTTGCCGGGCTGAACCGGAAAGGCGGGGAAGGAGAGCACATTGGTCGCCTTGTCCTTGCCGCGCCATTCGGCGTTGATGTCCTGGATCGAGGCATCGTCGGTAAAGACAAGCGAAACCTCGGGCGGCATCGTCGGGAAGGGCTGCTTCTCGCTGTCGCGGAGATAGATTGCCGCGGCACTGAGCACGCGTTCGCAAAACGACTGCAGCGTTTCCTCGCCGGGCCAGCCGATGTCCTCGACGCTGATCTGGATGTCGAGTTCGGCCATCAGTCCTGCCGGCTGACGTCTTCGGTTTCGACGGCATAGGTGGAATCATAGGCCCTGACGATGCGCCCGACCAGCGGATGGCGGACGACGTCGGTATCCTTGAAGCGCACGATCGAGATGCCCTCGACGCCGTTCAGAAGCTGCAAGGCCTCGACGAGGCCGGATTTGACGCCGCGTGGCAGGTCGATCTGGCTCGGGTCGCCGGTGACGATCATGCGCGCATTCTCGCCGAGACGCGTCAGGAACATCTTCATCTGCATCGTTGTCGTGTTCTGCGCTTCGTCGAGGATGATGGCGGCGTTGGCGAGCGTGCGGCCGCGCATGAAGGCGAGCGGCGCGATTTCGATGACGCCGGCGGCGATCGCCCGGTCGACCTTGTCGGCGGGGATCATGTCGTAGAGTGCGTCATAGAGCGGGCGAAGATAGGGATCGACCTTTTCCTTCATGTCGCCGGGCAGGAAGCCGAGGCGCTCGCCGGCCTCGACCGCCGGACGCGACAGGATGATCTTTTCGACCGCGCCGCGCTCCAGCAACTGGGCGGCATGCGCGACGGCAAGATAGGTCTTGCCGGTGCCGGCCGGGCCAACGCCGAAGACGAGCTCGGCGCGTTCCAGCGCCCTGATATAGGCGTCCTGCGTCGGCGTGCGGGCGATGATCGTCTTCTTGCGTGTCGAAACCTGCGCCATCGTCAGCTTGGCCTTGCGTTCCATTGTGGGAAGGCTGAGCTGGTCGTCGGCGGCGACCGCCATGCGGATTGCGCCCTCGACGTCGGATCGTTCCACGCTGCCGCCTTTCTGAAGTTTTTCATAGAGATAGTCGAGCGTGCGCCGCGCCTGATTGGTGGTGACGACATCGCCTGTGATGACGACGGAATTGCCGCGTGCCCGCGCATCGATATTGAGCCGTTGCTCGAGCAGCTTGAGGTTCTGGTCGAATTGACCGAACAGCTCGCTGGCGAACCGGTTGTTCTCGAACGTCAGGACGAAGTGATTGGTGTCGCTCGGCGTGCGGGGGTGGCGCGGTGAAGAAGAAACCAATTCTTGTCCGTTCAAGCGGTCGGGCTCCTTAGGTTAAACCGCAGCCTCTGCGCGTTCGGCAAACAGGCTGTTTGTTCCGGTTCCGGTGATTCGCACTTTAATAATGTCACCGATTTGCGATGCTTTTGCATCAACATTCACTGATTGAAGCCAGGGAGAACGTCCGATTAGTTGTTCCGGCATGCGACCGGGCTTTTCGAGCAACAGGTCGATCTCCTTGCCGATGCAGGATTCGGCAAATTCCTGCTGCTGCTTCAGGAGAAGCATTTGCAGGCGTTCCAGCCGTTCTGCCTTGATTTCTTCCGGCACCTGGTCCTTCAGTTCCGCGCCGGGTGTGCCCGGCCGTGTCGAGTATTTGAACGAGAAAGCCTGTGCATAACGTACCTCCTCCACAAGCCTCAGTGTATCCTCAAAATCCTCATCTGTCTCCCCCGGAAAGCCGGTGATGAAATCGCCGGACAGGGCGATGTCAGGCCGCACGGTGCGGATGCGCTCGATCAGCGCCAGATATTCGGCCGCCGTGTGACGCCGGTTCATTGCTTTCAGGATCCGGTCCGAGCCCGATTGCACCGGCAGATGCAGATAGGGCATCAGCGCCGGGAGGTCGCGATGGGCGTTGATCAGCCGGTCGTCCATGTCGCGCGGATGGCTTGTGGTATAGCGCAGCCGCGCAAGGCCGGGGATCTCCGCCAGGCGATAGAGCAGGTCGCCGAGGCTCCATGCCTCGCCTTGGCTCCCGGCGCCGTGCCAGGCATTGACGTTCTGCCCGAGCAGGGTGATCTCGCGCACCCCGCTTTCCACGAGCTTTTCGGCTTCCTCGACGATCTGGGAAACCGGCCGCGACACTTCCGAGCCGCGTGTATAGGGCACGACGCAGAAGGTGCAGAACTTGTCGCAGCCCTCCTGCACCGTCAGGAAGGCGGTGACGCCGCGGGCGCGGATCTTTCGGCTCTCGGCGATCGGCAGATGCTCAAACTTGTCCTCGATCGCATATTCCGTATCGACGACGCGGTGGCCTTGTTTGGCCCGGCGCAGCGCCTCCGGCAGGCGATGATAGGTCTGCGGGCCGATGACGACGTCGACGGCGGGTGCGCGGCGCAGGATCTCCTCGCCTTCGGCCTGGGCGACGCAGCCGGCAACGCCGATCATCATCTCCCGGCCGTCCGCCGCCTTCTTCTTTTTCATCTCGCGCAGCCGCCCGAGCGCCGAATAGACCTTCTCGGCCGCCTTCTCGCGGATATGGCAGGTGTTGAGCAGAACGAGGTCCGCCTCTTCCATATCTTCCGTCGGCTCGTAGCCGTCGCGGGCGAGCGCGTCGCTCATGCGCATGGAATCGTAGACGTTCATCTGGCAGCCATAGGTCTTGATGAAGACCTTGCGGCTGTTGCTGCCATCGCGGGGTGTCGATTCCGGGGCCTGGAGAAGGGCGCTGTCCTGTGTCATGGCGCGCTATTTAGTGGTTTTTGCCGCCGGAGAAAATCGAAATCTTGCTTTAGAGCCTTTCCTGGTCAGATTGCGGCATTCTGTTGGCTCAAGCGGAGTCGGATGGTCGATCGGCCGGCGCGCGTCGTAGCCAAGCTCTACGGCCAAGCCGGCCGGTCGATCAGGCGGCCCGTTTCAGCCAACCCGAAGGGCCGGGCATCTTTGCGCCAGGATCAGAGGCGATCGGCTCGGACGTACCTTGGGGTATGCCCTTCGCCAATCGCCTCTGCCCTGACGAAAACCTGCTCCGGCAGAATGCTGCAATCTGACCAGGAAAGGCTCTAAGAGATTTCCCGCCCGCGCAGGCGGCTGTTCAGGAGGTTGCGGATGCGCAAGGCGATCGTCGCGCTTACCTCCTTGCGGCTGGTGTCGGCGCGGTAATCCACCGCCTCGCCGAAAGAAACCTCGGCGTCGATGGCGCCGCAGCGCACGATGTCGATGAGATGCGGCAAGAGGTCGAGATCCCCCGGCCAGGCGGCGAGCCGCCGGTGATAACGCCCCATGGCGATGCCATGCACCCTGGTATAGGCAACCGCCACCGGCTGCACCACGACCGTTCCCGTCGGTGACGTGGGCACCGCCATCGCGGCAGCACCGAATAGCGAGGACTTGACCTCCAGCAGCCGGTTGCCGTCCGAGGTCGTGCCCTCGGGAAAGAGCACGACGATCTCACCGTCGGCCATGCGCCCGGCGATCTCGTTTGCCTGATGACCGGTCTTGCGCCGCTCCTCGCGCACGACGAAGACGCTTTTCTGCAGCTTGGCGAGCGCGCCGAAGATCGGCCAGTCGCGAACCTCGATCTTGGCAATGAAGACGACGTCGGCAACGGCCGACATCACCATGATATCCAGCCAGGAGGAATGGTTGGAACAGAGCATCAGCGGCCGGCGATCTTCCAGCTTGCCGCTCACGCGGACGCGGATGCCGAGGCAATAGCAGACGATACGGTGCCAGACGCGCGGAAGCCTGCGGCGCAGCCGCCAGTCGAACCGCAGCGCCAGCACCTGCAGCGGCATGAGCACGAGGCTGACGGCAAGGATGACGACCGCAGCGAAGGCGATGCGCAGCCAGGCGATCAAATGCTGGTCTCCCAGGCTGCCATTGCTTCAGAGGTCTTCTTTCTTCAACGGAACGCCGTAGAGCTCCAGACGGTGGTCGACCAGCCGGAAGCCGTGCTCGCGGGCGATGCGCTCCTGCAGTGCCTCGATCTCTGGCGAGCGGAATTCGATGACCGTGCCGGTCTTCAGGTCGATGAGGTGGTCGTGATGCTCTTCCGGCACCGTCTCATAGCGCGAGCGCCCGTCGCGGAAGTCATGGCGGGCGATAATGCCGGCATCCTCGAACAGTTTCACGGTGCGATAGACGGTCGAGATCGAGATCTTCGCATCGACCTTCACCGAGCGGCGGTAGAGTTCTTCGACGTCGGGATGGTCTTCCGAGTCTTCGAGAATGCGCGCGATCACGCGGCGCTGCTCGGTCATGCGCATGCCGCGTTCGGTGCAAAGCTCCTCAAGGGTCTTGGCTACATCAGTCATCGCCCGCCTATAGAGATATTCGTGTTTCGACAACGCCGCACGGCATTTGCGCCGGCCTGCATGTCATCTCGCTGCCAGGGAACTACCGAAGAACGCGCTTCATGACAAGCGCCGTGGAGAGGGCGCCGTTTTCTTGCCTGTAGTAACCCTGGCGTTCGCCGACCTTTTCGAAGCCGAGCTTGCGGTAGAGGCCAAGTGCTGCCGTATTGCCGTTGTCGACCTCGAGAAACATGCTCTCGCCGCCACGCGCGTGTGCTTCCCGCATCGCCGCCTGCATCAGCCGCCAGCCCAGTCCGGCGCGGGCGACCTTCGCCTGCACGGCAATCGTCAGGATCTCCGCCTCGCCGGCGACATGGCGGGCAAGGATGAACCCCGGAAGCGGCTTTTTCAGGATGGCATTGGTCTGGCGTGCGACGAAGCCGAACACGGTGTCCTGCATCAGCAGGCCGTGAAACTCACCATCGCCCCAGGGGCGGGCGAACCGCTCGCCGTGCAGGAGGGCGACCTCGCGGCAATCCTCGCGCTCCATGGCGATGATCTCGAATTCCGGTTTCAGCGTCAGATAGGCTTCCAGCATCGTCATACTCGTCGCGCAATCGCATACCCGGCCTGCGGCTTGGCATCAGGTCCGCGCAGATAAAGGGGCTTCGGCTTTCCGGCATCGGGGGAGGCGGCAGCGCCCAGGCGCGCCACGATGGAGATCGGGAATCTGTTGATGTGATCACCGCCGGCGTCAGCCTTCAGCAGCACCGTCGCCGAACCGGTGATCTCGCCGTCGAAGCCGGCGGCAAAAGCCTGCGCTTCTGCAACGCTGACCGCCCGTGGCGTGTCGAGCGGAGAACCGTCGGCTGCAAAGGACTGGAGGTAGATCTCGTCGCGCTTGGCATCCATCGCCGCCAGCACGGCGCGATGAGGCGTCTTGTCGCGCTGGGCTGATGCCATGACTTCTAGCGTCGTGATGCCGACGGCGGGAACATTGAGGGAGAGCGCAAAACCGCGGGCTGCGGCAACGCCGACGCGGATGCCGGTAAAGGAGCCGGGACCGATGGTGACGGCAAGGCGGTCGATATGAGAAAGCGCCAGTCCCGCCTGATCCAGCGCGCGATCGACGATACCAATCAGATGTTCAGCATGCCCCTTGCCGATCATGTCCGATGCCTCCCCCAGCACCGTATTCCTGCTGCTGTCATAGACAGCGGCAGCGCAGTCCACACCCGCCGTGTCGAGCGCCAGAATGATCATGCCATCAATTTCCGAATAAACCAGTGTCGCCTATCGATAAATCCGTTCGGCCGAACCTGAGATGAACAGCCGGACGAATTCAAGTTTTTTAAGCGGCAATCACTTCCTGCACTTCCGGAACGAAATGGCGCAGCAGGTTCTGCACGCCGTGCTTCAGCGTTGCCGTCGAAGACGGGCAGCCGGCGCAGGAACCCTTCATGTTCAGGTAGACCTTGCCGTCCTTGAAGCCGCGGAAAGTGATGTCGCCGCCGTCTTGGGCAACGGCCGGGCGCACGCGGGTTTCCAGAAGCTCCTTGATGGTCAGCACGATCGATTCATCGCCTTCGTCGAAGAATTCGTCGCCGGCATCGGCGTCTTCGGAAAGGATGGAGGCATCGCCCATGACCGGCTTGCCGGACATGAAGTGCTCCATGATCGAGCCCAATATAGCCGGCTTAAGATGTTGCCAGTCGGCATTATCCTTGGAGACGGAAATGAAATCATAGCCGAAATAGACGCCGGTGACGCCTGATATTTCGAACAGGCGGGCGGCGAGCGGCGAGGCTTCAGCCTCTTCGGCGCTGCGGAACTCGGCCGTGCCGTTTTCCATCACCACTTTGCCCGGCAGGAACTTCTGCGTGGCAGGGTTCGGCGTGGCTTCGGTCTGAATGAACATCTGGTTCTCCATGCGGCCGGCCCATGGTCTCGACCGTCTTTAGAATTCTTCAAAAGAAGATAAGCCGATTGACGGCTCTAATCAAGAGACTTGTACTCAAGAAAAGCTGGAACAGGATGATTCTAGGCCTGATAGTTAGAGCATGATCTCGTCCGAAAACCGCTCACTCTTTTCGGCATCATGCTCTAGCAGAGGGCGTCGATTTCCTCGTTGGTCAGCGTATCCGGCAGCACGGTGACCGGGATCGGAAACGCCGCAGCGCGACCGGCGACCGAGGAGACGAGCGGCCCTGGACCTTCCTTCGCAGAACCGGCGGCCAGAACCAGAATCGCCACATCGCGGTCTTCCTCGATCACGGCGTTGATCTGTTCGGCAGCACCGCCCTCGCGGATGACGACCTCAGGCTCGATGCCGATGGTCTCGCGCACGATCTGGGCGATCTTGGCAACCACCGCCTCGGCCTCTTCACGGGCTTCGGCTCGCATGATCTCTTCGACGCCGAGCCATTGCTGGAAATCCCCATCGGGGATCACATAGAGCAGCACCAGCCCGCCATTGGAATTCTTCGCGCGCCGGCCGGCATAATGAACGGCGCGTTGGCATTCGGGTGTACCGTCGATTACCGCCATGAATTTGCGGCGGTGACCTTCGAGCCGTGAGAGTCGCTTCGATACCATGGCGCGGACTCTGACACCCGAAGCGGAAAATTTGCAAGCCCAGTTTTTGCCCTGATGCCCCAGAAGAAATCCTCTTCTCCCGCGACAGGGAGAAGAGGAGATTTATCTCAATAGAGGAAGCCGATGACGTCGCGCACCTGTTGCATCGTCACCTCGGCACGGGCCCTTGCGCGCTCGCCGCCCTTGCGCAGGATCGCGTCGATATGGCTGGTATCGTCCATCAGCCGGCGCATCTCGCCGGTGATCGGCGCGAGCACGTGGATCGCCAAATCGACCAGCGCCGGCTTGAAGACGGAGAATTGCTGGCCGCCGAATTCGGCAAGCACGTCCGCCTTCGACTTGTCGGCGAGTGCGGCATAGATCGCCACCAGATTGTCGGCTTCCGGACGGCCCTGCAGCCCGTCGATCTCGCTCGGCAAACCGTCCGGATCGGTCTTGGCTTTGCGGATCTTCTTCGAGATCGCGTCCTCGTCGTCCATCAGGTTGATGCGCGAGAGATCGGAGGGGTCCGACTTCGACATTTTCTTGGTGCCGTCGCGTAGCGACATGACACGCGGTGCCGGTCCGCCGATCAGTGGCTCGACCATCGGGAAATAGGCATGCACCGGCTCGTTGCCGACGGTGATGTCGACGCCGTAGCCGGTCCTGCTGATATGCTCGGCATAGTCGAGGTTGAATTTCATCGCGATGTCGCGGGCAAGCTCCAGATGCTGCTTCTGGTCCTCGCCAACCGGCACATGGGTGGCGCGATAGACGAGAATGTCGGCAGCCATCAGGCTCGGATAGGCGTAAAGGCCGAGCGAGGCCTGTTCGCGGTCCTTGCCGGCCTTGTCCTTGAACTGCGTCATACGGTTCATCCAGCCGATGCGGGCGACGCAGTTGAAGATCCAGGCGAGTTCGGCATGCTGCGGCACGGCCGACTGATTGAAGACGATATGCTTTTCCGGATCGATGCCGGCGGCGATGAAGGCAGCGGCGATCGAGCGCGTCTGGCTCGGCATGTCCTCGTGCACGAGCTGGGCGGTGAGCGCATGCATGTCGACGACGCAATAGATGCAGTCATTGCCTTCCTGCAGCGCCACGAACCGGCGGATCGCGCCGAGATAATTGCCGAGATGCAGATTGCCGGTCGGCTGTACGCCGGAGAATACGAGTTTCTTGAATTCGTTCATGTCGTCCTCAATAGGCTGGTGGAGGGCCCACGCTGTCACAGTTTAAATTGCTGCAGAATGCAGCAGGGCTTTTCGCCCATATTGCTAACGCCGCGGCTTATGCACGGGCAATCGGTCGCAATCAAGGGGTTCAGGCGGCAGTGTGCTGGATCAGATCGAAAGTGTTGCCGTAGGGATCCGCAAAGACCGCCACCGTGCCGTAAACCTCGTGACGCGGCTCTCCCAGAAAGCGCACGCCGGCCGCCAGCATCGCGGCATGGTCGTGGGCGAAATCGTCGGTCTTCAGAAAGAAGCCGACACGACCGCCGGTCTGATTGCCGATGGCTGCGCGCTGCGTCTCGTCTGCCGCCTGCGCCAGCAGAAACGCGGCGCCATCCCCACCCCTTGGCTTCACCACCACCCAGCGCTTGCCCTCCGGCTGCGGCTCGTCCTGAAGGCAATCGAAACCGAGGTCGTCGCAATAGAAGGCCTTGGCGCGGTCGTAGTCGTCGACGACGAGAGTGACGAGGAAAAGAGACTGGATCATCATGTGTTACCTCGCGTTTGAGATGTTTATTCCAGTTTCGAGCGGCGATATCCCGGTTTTTAAGCCGAATTGATCAACCGTCTTACTCATAATGGAGTATAAAATTTCACAAAAAAGCTTTTTTTGAACTGAAAATCCGCCGCGTGGCACCGGCGCCGATGGGGTTGCTGCGATAGCCGATCGGAGGGACCATGCAGAACGCAACTTTGCTCGCCATGGCAGGCCTTTTCGCCCTACAATCAGCAACCGGTGCCGTCGGTCAAGACATGAAACGGCACGGTGTTCATCTTCCAAAACATGAGGCACGCCTCGCCTACACGGTCCAGACCGTCAGCGTTCGTGCCGGCTGCTTTCCCGGGCGGCTGCGAGCGGTCCTGTCGTATATTGCTGCGAAGACCGGCCGCCGCCCCGTGATAACCTCGGGTCACAGGCCGCATCCCCGCCGCCATGGGTCCCTGCACGGGAAATGTCTGGCGGCCGATTTCAGGATGCCCGGCCTGTCGGAGCGCACCATCATATCAGCCGCAAGAAGCGCGCCGGGCATCGGCGGCATCGGCAGCTATTGCAACGGCATCATCCATGTCGACGTCGGACCGCAGCGACGATGGGTCGATTGCTGAAGCAATAACAGGAAAAGTGCGACCTCACCCGTCCTTTGCCGGTGCCGGCTTGCGGTTGAGATTGCGTCGGATCATGCCGAGATTTGCCCCGCCGACCAGGAAAGCGGCGGCGAAATAGATCAGCATGGCGATCGCAATCAGCAGCCCGAGGGTGCCGATCTTGGTGATAAGCGGCGCGCCGGAAGCAAGCCACGGCGCCCAGTGCTGCTTCAGGAAGACAATGGCAGCACCCATCACGGCCGCAGCGACGATCAGCAGGGCGGTGCGCTTTGCCAGCGCCCATTCCCATGTCAGATGGCCACGGCGCAAAAGCGTGCTGAACAGCAGCACGGTACTGATCCAGCCGGCGGTGGCTTCGGCAACCGCTATGCCGGGCGCGCCCATATAGGGGAAGAGGGTCAGCGCCGTGGCGCAGTTGGTCGCAACCGCGATGGCCGAAAAGCGCATTGGCGTCTTGGTGTCCTCGCGGGCATAGAAGCCGGGCTGCAGCGCCTTGATCAGCACGAAGGCCGGCAGGCCGATGCCGTAAATCGCCAGGATCGAGCCGACGACGGCGGTATTTTCCTGATGGAAGGCGCCGCGCTCATAGAGCACGCGGATAATCTCGTCGGACAGGATCCAGAGCGCGAAGGCGGCAGGGATCGTCAGGAACAGCACGAATTCGATCGAGCGGTTCTGCAGGTTTCCAGCCTCGCGCAGGTTGCCGCCCTTCAGCGCCCGGGCAAGTTCCGGCAGAAGCACCACGCCGACGGCGACGCCGACGACGCCGAGCGGCAGCTGATAGATGCGGTCGGCATATTGCAACGCTGCGATCGCGCCGTCGCGGGACGACGCAATCGCCTGACCGATCAGTTGGTTGATCTGGGTGATGCCGCCCGTCACCGCAGCCGGCACCGCCAGGATCAGCAGCCGCTTGACGTTCGGCGTCATCTTCGGGAAACGGAAGCCGATGCTCATGCCGGCCGCAAGCACGCCGACATAGACGACGGCGAGCTGCAGGACGCCGGCGGCAAGAACGCCCCAGGAGAGATACCAGGCGGTCGCCAGCGGATCGGCGCCGGTATAAAGCGCATAAAACAGCGCCCCGATCATCACCACATTGAGGAAGACCGGCGCGATGGCGGCGGCGAAGAAATGATGCAGCGAATTCAGCATGCCGCTCATCATCGCCGTCAGCGACATGCACATCAGATAGGGAAACATCACCGCCGCCATGCGGATGGTGATCGAGAACTTGTCGGGATCGTCGGCAAAACCCGGCGCGATGACGAAGCGCACCAAGAGCGGCATGGCAAGCTCCATCACGATGGTGATGAGGAGCAGCACCGAAAACAACACGCCGAAGACTTCTTCCGAAAAGCGCTTGGCGCCTTCCGTACCGTTTGCCTCGATCTCCTTGGCAAAGAGCGGCACGAAGGCGGCGTTGAAGGCACCCTCGGCAAACAGCCGGCGGAAGAGGTTCGGAAAGCGGAAGGCGGCGTAGAAGACGTCGGCCATCGGTCCGGTGCCGAGGGCGGCTGCCATCAGCGTTTCGCGGGCGAAGCCGAAGATGCGGCTCCCGAGGGTTGCGCCGCCGACGGTCGCGAATTTCTTGACGAGGCTCATGCGTTTGGGCTCATGCGTGTTGGCTCATACGGGGGAACCGGCTTTCTTGTCGGTGGAGGGCGATGTCCGGGCGGTGGCGGCGGGCGCGATGATGCCAGAAGGCATGCGCTCACGCAGTTCGTCCTCCTCCTCGGCCATGACGGCCTTCATCCGGGCGGTGATGTTGGCGCGCTTGCTGTCGCCGGAGATTTTCTGGCCGACCAGATCGGTGACGTAGAAGGTGTCGATCACTTTCTCGCCGAAGGTGGTGATGCGGGCCGACTGGATGTCGAGCGACAGATCGGACAGCACGGCGGTGATCTCGGACAGCAGTCCCGGCCGGTCGAGGCATTCGACTTCGATGACGGTGAACTTGTTCGACAGGCTGTTGGTGATGTTGACCGACGGCGGAATGACGAAAGCCTTGCTTTTCTTGCGGTTGCGCGCGCGCGTGGCGATGACCTCGGGCAGCCGCTTGCGGCCGGACAGCACGTCCTCGATCATCCGTCCGATCGTCGCCGCACGCCGCAGCTCGTCGGCATCGTCGGTAAATTCGCGGCTGACATGGATGGTGTCGAGCGCCCGCCCGTCCGATGTGGTGAAGATCTGGGCGTCGACGATGTTGGCGCCGGCCGCGGCACAAGCGCCGGCAATGACGGCGAGCAGCCGCGGATGGTCGGGCGACAGCACGGTGATCTCTGTAATCGCGTGGAAACTGTCGGTGCGCACCGTGGTCGCGAGCGCCTGGCCCGCCTTATCGGCCTGGCGGATGAAATGGGCGTGGCGGATCTGGTCTTCCAGCGGCACGGAAAGCAGATAGGGCTGGTAGTGCAGCTTGGTATAGGTATTGCGGTCCTTCTGGCTCCAGTCGGCGAGCGCTGAATGCAGCGCCTCGGCGGCGGCATTGGCCCGCTCCTTGCGGGAGACCTCCGAAAAGCCGCCGGCGAGCAGCAGCTCGGTTTCATAATAGAGCGTGCGCAGAAGCTGGCCCTTCCAGCCGTTCCAGACGCCCGGACCGACGGCGCGGATATCGCAGATCGTCAGGATCAGGAGCATCTTCAGCCGGTCGAGCGACTGTACGCGGTCGGCGAAATCGGTGATCGTCTTGCGGTCCGTGAGGTCGCGGGTCTGCGCCACCATCGACATGGTCAGATGTTCCTCGATCAGCCAGACGACGATCTCAGTCTGCTTCTGCGACAGGCCGAAGCGGGCGCAGAGCTTGCGGGCGACGCGGGCGCCGGCGATCGAATGATCCTCCTGGCGGCCTTTGGCGATGTCGTGGAGGAGAACGGCGACATACAGCGCCTCGCGGTCCTCGATGCCGGGCATCAGCTTGTTGGCGAGCGGATGCAGATCCTCGGCGCGCCCCTTGTCGATCTCGGAGAGAATGTCGACGGTGCGGATCAGATGTTCGTCGACCGTATAGTGATGATACATGTTGAACTGCATCATCGCGACGATCTTGCCGAATTCGGGGATGAAGCGGCCGAGCATGCCGGCCTCGTTCATGCGGCGCAGGATCAGCGCCGGATCACGCTTCGACGTCAGGATCGACATGAACAGCCGGTTCGCCTCGTCGTTTTCCCGCAAGGCGTTGTCGATCAGCGCGAGCGAACGGGTGACGCGCTTCAACGCATCCGGATGGAATTCCAGCCCATTGATGTCGGCGACATGGAAGAGCCGGATGATGTTGACCGGATCGCGCTTGAAGACCTCGGGGTCGGCGAGCGCGATACGGCCGCGGTCTTCGACGAATTCGACGCTGCCGGCGATCTTGCGATTGCGATGGGTGAAGCGGCTGATGACGCCGGTGAGGCCCGGGATCGACTTCGCCTGCTGGTCTTCAAGCGCAGCGCAGAGGATGCGCGTGAGATCGCCGACATCCTTGGCGACAAGGAAATAGTGCTTCATGAAGCGCTCGACGGCCGAAAGGCCCGGGCGCGTGTGATAGCCGAAGGCTTCGGCGATCTCGCGCTGGATGTCGAAGGACAGGCGCTCCTCGGCCTTGCCGGTCAGGAAGTGCATATGGCAGCGCACCGCCCAGAGAAAATCGTCGGCTTTCTCAAGCAGACGGTATTCGTGCTTGGACAGCACGCCGAGTTTGACCAGTTCCGCCTGGTCGCGCACGTGATAATAATATTTCGAGATCCAGAACAGCGTGTGCAGGTCGCGAAGCCCGCCCTTGCCTTCCTTGACGTTCGGTTCGACCAGATAACGCGTGTCGCCCGCCTTGCGGTGGCGTTCGTCGCGCTCGGCAAGCTTGGCGGCGATGAATTCGGGACCGGTGCCGGTGACGATTTCCTTGTCGAAGCGGGTCTCGAGCTCGGTTCCCAGCCGCTGCAGGCCGCAGATGTAGCGCATCTCCAGGATGGCGGTGCGGATCGTCATGTCGGACTTGGAAAGCGCGATGCATTCCTCCACCGTGCGGGTGGCGTGACCGACCTTGAAGCCCATGTCCCAGAGCACATAGAGCATGAATTCGACCGCCTTGTGCGTCTCTTCCGCCGGCCTCGGCAGGAAGAGGAAGAGCAGGTCGATATCGGAGCCCGGCGCCAGCGTGTCGCGGCCGTAGCCACCGACGGCGGTCACCGCAAACTTGTCTTTCTGATGCGGAAAGATATGGGCGGTGGCGAAATTGTAGAGGACGGTGATGATCTGGTCCTGCAGCCAGGAAATCCGGTAGGCGCAGTTCAGCCCGCCGCCGTCGGCCATCAGTGCCTCGCGCGCCTTCTGCCGGCCCTCCGTGCTCGCCTTCTTCAGCACCGCCAGAAGATCGGCGCGCAGGATGTCGGGCCGGTTGCGGTTGGCCTCGGCAACGGCGTCACACTGCTTCTGCAAGAGCTCGACGTCGAGGATATTGGAGAAATCGAGGTCGCGCATCGTTATCGCCGGGGCGGTTTCCTGTTCATGCCGGACTGCCGGTTCACGGCCTGCCGCTGGTTTCGTCTGCATGCGCTATAGCCCCTTTGCCCGGCGATTGACACGGGCTTTGATACTGCAAGAACCTTTAAATTTGGCGAAATGGTGTTGGTTCGCTGCAAGAGGCGAGGGCGCTTTGACGCAAGGCGCCGGCTTTCCCGAAATCTTCGGGCTTTCCCGAAATCCTCAGCCGGCTGCCCGCGCATTCAGCAGATGCAGCACCTGCCGTGTCTCGCGCATGATCTCCTCAAGCGCCTGCCTGTCGCATTCGCGATAGCCGGCCTTGGCAATCGACGTTCCGAGCTCTGAGATCACAGCGCAGCAGCGGGTGATTTTCAGCATGCCGATCGGCGACGTCCAGCCGCGCGCATTGCGGTCCCTATCGGCGCGCCGCATCGTATCGAGCATGGAGCAGATGAGCGAGAGGCGCTCGGTTTCGCGAACCAGTTTTTCCATGAACATGGCGCGCTACTCCTATTTCAGCTTCTTCTTGAGGTCGTAAAGCGCATCCATCGCCTCGCGCGGCGTCATGTCGTCAAGGCTCATCGCTTTCAACGCCTCCTCGACCTTGGAGGGCCCGCGGGCCGTATCCTCGCGGCGCACCGCCACCTGGAAAAGCGGCAAGTCGTCGATCAGCTGGCTCGCCGGGTTCTTGCGGTCGGCATCTTCCAGGCGGGTCAGCACATCACGAGCTCGCGCCACGACCGAGGCCGGAAGCCCGGCAAGGCGCGCGACCTGAATGCCGTAGGAGCGGTCCGCCGCACCCGGCCCGACCTCGTGCAGGAAGATAACGTCGCCGTCCCATTCCTTGACGCGCATCGTCGCGTTCGATAGCCGGCCAAGCTTTTCCGAAAGCACAGTCAGCTCGTGGAAATGCGTGGCGAAGAGGCCGCGGCAGCGATTGGCCTCATGCAGGTGCTCGACGGCGGCCCAGGCGATCGAAAGACCGTCGAACGTCGCGGTGCCGCGGCCGATCTCGTCGAGGATGACGAGGGAACGGTCGCTCGCCTGGTTGAGGATCGCCGCTGTTTCCACCATCTCAACCATGAAGGTCGAGCGCCCGCGCGCCAGATCGTCTGATGCGCCGACCCGCGAGAAAAGCCGGTCGACGATGCCGATATGGGCTGATGTCGCCGGCACGAAGGAGCCCATCTGCGCCAGGATGGCGATCAATGCGTTCTGGCGCAGAAAGGTCGACTTGCCGCCCATATTAGGGCCGGTCAGCAGCCAGATCGCCCCGTCCCGGTCACCGGTCTTGGGCGACAGATCGCAATGATTGGCGACGAAGGGACCACCTGCCTGCCGCCGCAGCGCCTGCTCGACGACCGGATGGCGGCCGCCCTCGATGGCAAACATCTTCGAGCCGTCGACCTGCGGGCGGCAATAGGCCTGCTCCTCGGCGAGAAGCGCCAAGCCTGAGGCGACGTCGATGACGGCAAGCGCCCGGGCGCCCGATTTGATCGCCTCGGCTTCCGCAACCACGGCCGCCGTCATCCTGTCGAAGGCTTCGAGTTCGATCGTCAGCGCCTGGTCGGCGGCATTGGCGATGCGGCTTTCGAGATCGGCAAGTTCGGTCGTGGTGAAGCGCATCGCGTTCGCCATCGTCTGGCGGTGGATGAAGCGGCCCTTCGCGTCCGCCGTCTCCGTCATCGGCGAGGCATTGCCAGCGGTGACTTCGATGAAATAACCGAGGACGTTGTTGTGCTTGATCTTCAGCGACCGGATGCCGGTCTCCTCGGCATATTGCAATTGCAGGCCGGCAATGACGCGGCGCGACTGGTCGCGCAGTGCCCGGACCTCGTCGAGCTCGGCGCTGGCGCCGTCACGCAGGAAGCCGCCATCGCGTTTCAACAGCGGCAATTCGTCGGCGAGCGTCTCGGCAAGCAGCTTCTCCACTGCCGCGGGAAGGGCCTGCAGCCCGGACAGCGCCTGGCTGAGCTCTTCGGGCAGCATCGCCTTGCCGAGCATGGCCGCAACTCCGCCCGCCGCGTCAAGGCCCTGGCGGATCGCCCAGAGATCGCGCGGGCCGCCGCGGTCGAGCGCCAGGCGCGACAGGGCGCGCGGCATGTCGGGCACATGTTTCAGCGTGTCGCGCAGATTGCCGCAGAGCAGGGGGTCGTCGATCAGGAAGCCGATCGAATCGAGCCGCGCATTGATGCGGGCGGGGTCGGTCAGCGGTGACATCAGCCGCTCGGCAAGAAGCCTGGCGCCGCCGCCGGTGACGGTGCGGTCGATCGCCTTCAAGAGCGAACCGTTGCGATCGCCCGAAAGCGTGCGGGCAAGTTCGAGATTGGCGCGGGTGGCGGGATCGATGAACAGCGTCGAGGCCGCACTTTCCCGTTCCGGCTTTCCAAGCGGTGGCCGCTCGGCAATCTGCGTCTTCTCGACATAGGCGACGGCGGCTGCTGCTGCCGCCAGCTCGGCGCGTGAGAAGGTGCCGAAGCCGTCGAGCGTCGCGACGCCGAAATACCGCGCGATCCGGCCTTCGGCGCTGGCGCTGTCGAAGAGCACGGAAGGCTGCGGCACCGCTGTCCGGCCGAGCACGTCGAAGACCGGCTTGAGTTCGGGATCGTGGAAGATCGTGTCGGGCAGGATGAGTTCGCGCGGATCGATGCGCAGGATATCGGCAAGCAGTCGCGAGGCTTCGGTCTCGGCAAGCCTGAAGACGCCGGTGGAAATATCGATCCAGGCAAGCGCCAGCAAGGCCTCGCCGCTGGCGCGAATGCGGGTCAGCGCCATCAGATAGTTGGATTCCGAGGGCGAAAGCAGCTTTTCCTCGGTGATCGTGCCTGGAGTGACGAGGCGGACGACGTCACGCTTGACGACGGATTTCGCGCCGCGTTTTTTTGCTTCGGCCGGATCCTCGATCTGCTCGCAGACGGCGACGCGGAAGCCGAGTGAAATCAGCTTCTGTAGATAATCGTCGGCCGCATGCACCGGAACGCCGCACATCGGGATATCCTGGCCCATGTGCTGGCCGCGCTTGGTCAGCGTGATACCGAGCGCGCGTGAAGCCTCCAGCGCATCCTCGAAGAACAGCTCGTAGAAATCGCCCATGCGATAGAACAGAAGCGAACCCGGATTGTTCGCCTTGATCTCGATATATTGCTCCATCATCGGCGTCGCCGAGGCACGGCTTTCCGCCGTGGCAAGCTCGGCAGCCGAAAAGGCTTCATTCCCTGTGTCTATTCGTGCGTTCACGGAGGTGGAGTTTTTCCCAAAAAAACAGGTGCCAACCCTATCCGCGCGCCGCTATAGATGACAACAGCATTTGAGGAAGAGCAAAGCGTCGCCCACAGGACGTTGGAGGATTTATGCCCGATATCGATAAGAAGGACCGGCCGGTGACCTCGGTTACCGACCAGGAGGCGCTCGATTTTCACGCAATGGGCCGGCCCGGCAAGCTGGAGATCAACCCGACCAAGCCGATGGCGACGCAGCGTGACCTCTCGCTTGCCTATTCGCCGGGCGTTGCCGTGCCCGTGAAGGCGATCGCCGCCGATCCGCAGACCGCCTATGATTACACGGCGCGCGGCAATATGGTCGCCGTCATTTCCAACGGCACGGCAATCCTCGGCCTCGGCAATCTCGGCGCGCTGGCGTCCAAGCCCGTCATGGAGGGCAAGGCGGTGCTGTTCAAGCGCTTCGCCGACGTCGATTCCATCGACCTCGAGATCGATACGGAAAATGTCGACGAGTTCATCAACTGCGTGCGCTTCCTCGGTCCTTCCTTCGGCGGCATCAACCTTGAGGATATCAAGGCTCCGGATTGTTTCGTCATCGAAAGCCGGCTGCGCGAGCTGATGGATATTCCGGTGTTCCATGACGACCAGCATGGAACGGCGATCATTGCCGCCGCCGGCCTGATCAACGCGCTGGAGCTGACCGGTCGCGACCTGAAGACGACGAAGCTCGTCTGCAACGGTGCGGGTGCTGCGGCGATCGCTTGCGTCGAACTCATCAAGGCGATGGGTTTTGCGCCTGAGAACGTCATCCTCTGCGACACCAAGGGCGTCATCTACCAGGGCCGCACCGAGGGCATGAACCAGTGGAAATCGGCGCATGCGGCAAAGACCGACACGCGCACGCTGGAAGAGGCGATGAAAGGCGCGGACGTCGTTTTCGGTCTGTCGCAGAAGGGCGCGTTTTCGGCCAAGATGATCCGCTCGATGGCGGAGCGGCCGATCATCTTCGCCATGGCCAATCCCGATCCCGAAATCACGCCGGAAGAGGTGGCCCGCATCCGCGACGACGCCATCATGGCGACCGGCCGTTCGGACTATCCGAACCAGGTCAACAACGTCCTCGGCTTTCCCTATATCTTCCGCGGCGCTCTCGATGTCCGCGCCTCGACCATCAACGACGCGATGAAGATCGCCGCCGTCAAGGCGCTGGCAAACCTTGCCCGCGAGGACGTGCCCGATGACGTCGTTGCCGCCTATCAGGGCAACCGGCCGCGTTTCGGGTCGCAATACATCATCCCCGTTCCCTTCGATCCCAGGCTGATCTCGGCGATCCCGGTGGCAGTCGCGCAAGCCGCGATCGAAAGCGGCGTTGCCCGCAAGGTCATCACCGACATGCCCGGCTATGCCCGCGAGCTTTCGGCGCGCCGTGATCCGATCGCCTCGACGCTCGCCAGACTCTATGAGCGTGTCCGCCGGCATCCGAAGCGGATCGTCTTTGCCGAGGCCGAGGAAGAACAGGTCCTGCGCGCCGCGATGTCCTATGCCAACCAGCAGCTCGGCACCGCCATCCTGCTCGGCCGCGAGGATCTGATCCGGGCGACGGCGGAACGCGCCGGCATCGATCTCAACCGGCCGGGCCTCGAAATCGTCAATGCCCGGCTTTCGACCCGGGTCGAGGCCTATATCGACTATCTCTATGCCAGGCTGCAGCGGCAGGGTTATCTCCACCGCGACGCCCAGCGGCTGATCCATAACGACCGCAACCACTTCGCCGCCACCATGGTGGCGCTCGGCGACGCCGACGGCATGGTGACGGGCATCACCCGAAACTATTCGACGGCGCTCGAAGATGTGCGCCGCTGCATCGACGAGAAGCCCGGCCACCGCGTCATCGGCGTGTCGTTGGCGCTCTGCCGCGGCCGCACGGTCTTCGTTGCCGATACGGCGGTGCACGACATGCCGACGGCCGTAGAGCTTGCCGATATCGCCGAAGAGGCCGCCGGTCTAGCGCGGCGCATGGGTTATCCGCCACGTGTCGCCATGCTGGCCTATTCCACCTTCGGCCATCCCTCGGGTGAACGCTCCGAGCGGGTGCGCGAGGCGGTGAAGATCCTCGATAAGCGCCGCGTCGATTTCGAATATGACGGCGAGATGGCGGCCGACGTCGCCTTGAACCGCAAGGTGATGGAGCAATATCCCTTCTGCCGCCTCTCCGGGCCGGCCAACGTGCTCGTCATGCCGGCCTTCCACTCGGCCTCGATCTCGACCAAGATGCTGCAGGAACTCGGCGGCTCCACGGTGATCGGCCCGATCCTCGTCGGCCTCGACAAGCCGGTGCAGATCACCTCGATGGGCGCCAAGGACAGCGACATCGTCAACATGGCGGCGATCGCCGCCTATGGGGCGGGTTCGTAAACCTCGTCCTGCGTTTCTGAGACGCCTTTTGGTGCCCGGCTGACAGTGCGTCGGCCGGGCATTTATCCGGCTTTAGACTGGCGCCGAGGGGTGAAGCATCATGATCGCCAAGGCTTGCTAGATCAGGATGATTTTAGGCCCGATCGGCCTAAAATCTGAATCCTGATCTAAATCAAAGAAATAGAGCATGATGCCGAAAACCGCGCACACTTTTCGGCATCATGCTCTAGCCATTGCCGGCCCGATCGTGCCCGGCCTCGAGCGCGCCTCCTGAAGATGAGATCAAGTTGAGAAACAAGCTTGTCGTTTTAGTCATCGTGGTCGCCAGCTGTTTCGCTTATACGAAATTGATGGCCAGGGTCGGCCCAGGCTCGCCGCCTCCGGATGCGCCATTGGAACAACGGGCTGACCTCATTCGCGTTTATAAATCCGAACGTCGCATGGTCCTTCTCAGAGGCGATGCTCCCATCTCTACATACCGGATTTCTCTCGGCACGGCTGCCGATGCCGGGCCCAAGCAACGAGAAGGTGACGAGAAAACACCTGAAGGGCGTTATGAAATAGACTGGCGAAATCCAAAGTCTATGGCCTATCTGAGCCTGCACATTTCCTATCCAAACCCGGATGATCGGCGCAACGCTGAAGCCGGAGGCTTTCCAGCCGGGGGCGATATCATGATCCACGGGCTTCCCAATGGCTGGGGCCTATTCGGAAACGTCCATCACCTTTGGGATTGGACGGATGGGTGTGTTGCAGTAACCAACGCGGAGATGCGCGATATCTGGGCTCGCGTCCCCACTCATACCCCGATAGAGATCATGCCCTGAAGCATTGCGAGGAAAGGCTCTAGCTCGCGAAGCGGCCGGCGTCGGCGCCGTAATAGTTCAGGTAACGGTCCGAAATGCTGGTGATCGGCAGCACGATCAGCACGTCGGTCGTGTTGAAGGCATGATCGACAACCGCGCTGGAGCCGACCATCGCACCGAGGCGCAGATAGCCCTTGATCAGCGGCGGCAGGGCCATCAGCGCCCGCTTCGGGTTGATGGCCTCGACGGGCATCAGGTCCATGTTGCGGGCCAGATCCGGCAGGGCGCCGACAGCCCATTCGTTCTTCGCCAGCACATTGTGATAGAGGAAGGACAGCGCCAGCGCGTGGCTTTCGAGATAGACGCCGGGGAAAGAGGCGCAGCCGAACATGGCGCTGACGCCATGCTTCAGCGCATAGGCCCAGTTGCCCTGCCACAGAAGCTCGACGGTGCGCTTGGTGCGGTATTCCGGCAGCACGCAGGAGCGGCCGAGCTCCATGAAGCGCTTGTCCGGATGTTTGGCGATGAGGCCGTCGATTTCGAATTCGGAAGCCGAGTAAAAACCGCCATTGGCGATGGCGACATCTTGACGCAACAGCCTGTAGGTGCCGACGATCTGGTCTTCCGGGTCGCCCTCGATCGAGCGGTCGAGAACCAGAAGATGATCGCAGACAGCGTCATAGGCGTCGACATCGCGCTGGCGGCGCATGGCATCCAGCGGCAGCTGCGCCTTCATTTCGTCGACGAAGACGCGGTAGCGCACGGCCTGGGCGGCATCGATCTCGCGTGCCGTGCGGGCAAGGCGGGTCTCCAGATTGCCGATGCGGCCGAGGATATCGCCGTCCTTCTGTACAGCAGCCGTCGAGGGCCGTGCGGGCTCCGCGGTGGTGTCACGATTCAGGATGTCGATGGCGGACATGACGATTCTCCCGTTGCCGGCTTATCGACGCCATAAAACACTTCTCTGCGACAGGAAAGTGACATTTTGAGTTTCCAGCCGCAAGAAGCGTGCCGGTTTCTGAGGCGCTCACCGCGCCTCTGCCCGGCGGGCGGAAAGGGCGGCAACCGCCTGAACTTCGGTCAGCAGCCGCACCGGATCGACCGGCTTTACCATGACGCGGTTGGCGCCATTCAGCAAGACCTGGCGGCGCGATTCGTCGCTCTTGTCGGCGGTCAGCACGATCACCGGCACCGAGGCAAGATCGAGCCGCCGTTCATGGCCGCGCAGGCGTCCCAGCATTTCGATGCCGTTACCACCAGGCATCGAGAGGTCGCTGATGATGATATCGGGCCGGGCATTCGCCTCGCAGAGCGCGTAGTCGAGCAGGGCCTCGAAATCTTCGACATGGCGCACCTTATGCCCGCCCTTTTCCAGGACGACGCGCACCAGCATGGCATTGATCGGGTCGTCCTCGCCGAGCAGGATGCTGAGCCCGCTGGCGGCAACCAACGTCTCTGTCACCGAAAGGCCGAAGCCCGGCTGGTTGTCGTTGAGCGCGTCGCGCTTCTCCATGCCGCGCATGCGCCCGCGCAGCACGTCGATCAGCGACTGCTCGCGCAGCGGCCGGATGAGCCAGGCGTCGAAAAGGTCGAGCGGATGGGCGCTGCGCTCTTCCGGATTGACGAGCAGCACCTTGCGCAGGCCGAGGGCGGCGATGTCGGCGCGATCGGCAAGATGGGCGGAAAATTCAGCCGACATCCGGTGGTCGATGATGATATCGGTCGGCCGCCGTCCGCCCTTTGCCAAGCCGAGCAGCGTTGCCCGCGCCGTCTCGCCGTCGCCGACGAGATGGCAGAGGCCGCCGAGCGTGGTGATCGTCTCGGCAATGGCTGTGCGCGCCGCACCGGCTGGGGCCAGCAGCACGACGCTGTTGCCGGCAAGCAGCGTGTTTCGCCGGTCGGGGCGCTCACTGCCGATATCGACGGGGAAGCGGATGGTGAATTCGCTGCCTTTGCCCTTTTCGCTGGCAACCGTCAGCGCGCCGTTAAATTCGCGCATGATGCGGGCGGAGATGGCAAGGCCGAGCCCGGTCCCGCTGCTCTTGTCGGCAACGCTCCCGCCCTGCTCGAACTCGCCGAAGACGCGCGCCTGCTCCTCCGTCGTCATGCCGGGACCGCTATCGGTGACGGTGATCGAGATGTCGTCGGCGTCGAGCGATACGCGGATGAAGACACCGCCGACCTGGGTGAACTTCACGGCATTGCCGATGACGTTGAAGAGAACCTGGCGCAGCCGCGCCGGGTCGAAGCTCATATTTTCGGGCACGTCGGACGACACTGTGGCGCCGATCTCGATACCCTTTTCATGCGCCCGGTGGGCGAGCATCTCGACGACGCTTTCCAGAAGCTTGCGCAGCGATTCCGAGCGCGGGTGCAGCGCGAAGCGGCCGACCTCAATGGTGGAGAAGTCGAGCAGATCCTCGACGAGTTGCGTCAGCGCATGGCCGGACTGGCGGATGTTCGCGAGATAGTTCTGCTGTTCCTGCGTCAGCCGCGTCTCGGCGATCAGATGCGTCATGCCGAGGATGCCCGAAAGCGGCGTGCGCACCTCGTGGCTGACGGTGGCAAGCAGCCTCGATTTGGCGGCGCTGTTATATTCGGCTTTCTGCCGGGCCTCTTCGCGACCCTGCGCGATGAGCCGCTCGTCGGTCACGTCGCGGGCAACGCTCTGCAACAGCAGGCGGCCATTTGCCGGGTCGCGGGTGACGACGTCGCGCCAGAGGAAGATGCGCTGGCCCTCCGGTGTCGAGATCTCGACATCGTAGCAGTGCGGTATCGGGCCGGGGCGGAAGGCAAGCCCGATCTCCTCGCAGGTTTTTCCTTCCGGACGCAGCCGCCCGCTCAGGCGGCGAAAAGTATCGTTGGCGGAGATGATGCGCCGGTCCATGGTCCGGCTGACCGTGATGTCGCCGAGCACGTCGTGCACGTCGGCAAACAGCTTTGCGCCAGCGTTCCAATCCTGCAGGGATTTGCCGGGGCCCTGCCCGGCCTTGCGCGGCCGAACCATCAGCAGGGCATAACTGGCGATGACGGCAAGGCCAAGAACGACAAGGCCGCCCGAAAGAAGCAACGGATCGCCGGCATGGCCAAGCAGCATCAGGATCGTTGCGGCAAGAAGGCCGGCGCCGCCCAACCAGTAGAACAGCAGGCGCCTTGTCGGTGCGGTTCCCCTCTGACGATCATCGGCTCCCTGAGGTGCCGATGCGCCGGGTCGTGAGGAAGAGGCCTCCATCCGCTTCTCATGCGGCTTGGCGGCGGGTCCACCGAAGGCGGCGGACAATCTTTCCTGCAACTGTCCCAGGTTCTGCATGCTATCTGGATAACATGAGGCCCGTTCCGAATGCCTTCAGGATTTCGATAAGATTTTAGCGGCTGGCCTTTTTTGGCAGCAGCAGCTCGTCGAGAATGACGCAACCGGCGCCGATGGTGATGAAACTGTCGGCGAGATTGAAGACCGCGAAGGACCAGCTCTCGGTGTAGAAAAGAATGTAATCGATCACATGACCATAGGCGAAGCGGTCGACGAGGTTGCCGATCGCCCCGGCGATGATCAGCGCATAACCGAGATGAGCGATCCAGCGGTCCTTCGCCGTGCGGTGCCACAGCCAGATGACGAAGGCGACGATGACGAGCCGCATGCCGACGATGAACCAACCGTCCATGCCGGACAGCATCGAAAAGGCGACGCCGAGATTGTAGGTGCGGTAGAGCGCCAGCATCGGAATGACCGGCACCGCCTCCTGCAGCGGCAGAGTGTGATCGACGGTGATCTTGACAACCTGGTCGATGAGAACGGCGACGACGATGAAGAAGAAGATCGGTGCCGGGCGCGAAAACAGCGCGGGGCGTGCATGCGTCTGTTCGGTCATTTGCCCTCGGCAAGTGAGAGGAGATGGCGGCGCGCCTCGAAAAGCATGACGGCGGTGGCGACGGCGAGGTTGAGGGAATCGGCGCGGCCCTGCTGCGGAATGCGGGCAAGCGCGTCGGCCTCCCTGGCCAGCTGCTCCGGCAGGCCGGATTGTTCGTTGCCCATCAGGAGCACGACCGGCTTTTTCCGGTAGTCGATCGTCCGGTAATCGACCGCGCCGGCAAGATGCGTCGCGACGACGGAAACGCCGGCCGATTTCCGCCAGGCGATGAATTCCTCAGGTGTCGCCCGCGCGACCGGAACGGCAAAGACCGAGCCCATGGTGGCGCGCACGGTTTCGAGCGAAAACGGGTCGGTCGTTTCTCCCAGCAGAATGATGCCGGAAGCGCCGGCCGCATCGGCCGTGCGGATGATGGTGCCGAGATTGCCGGGGTCGCGCACCCGGTCGAGCGCCACCCATGTCTCGCCCTCCTTTGGCCGGATACCCTTGAGCGGTGTCCAGCGCTGCTCGAAGATGCCGACGACCATTTGCGGATTGTCACGGCGGGTGATCGAGGCGATCACCTTTTCGCTGACTTCGAGCACCAGCCCGCCCGAGGCGACGGTCCTTGCCGCCATCTGCTCGACCAGCGGCTTGCCTTTGGCGGCCTTGGCATAGACCAGCGTGCGGATCGCCCAGCCGAGTTCGATCGCATCGATGACGAGCTTCAGCCCTTCGGCGAGGAAAGTACCGCTTTCCTCGCGCGACTTCTTGTTGGTCAGCGCCTTGATGTCCTTGATGATCGGATTGGCAAGCGAGGTGACTTCCTTCACCTGTCCGACCCTGCGCGGCCCCTGATCGTGGAAGTCCTTGCTCATTTCGGCACCCAGCGGGAAAAGAGGGAGGTGGAAAGCGCGCGGCCCGGCGTCCTGCCGTCGGTGCCGGCTTCGCGAATCACCAGCTCGCCGGATTCGACCACGCCGCCGGCGCCGCGCATCGTCTCGCGCATCAGCTCGTGGATCGAATAGAAGCTGGCGCGGATCGAATAGGCCGTCAGCACTAGGCCCACTGCCTTTGGCGACAGGATCTCGCGGCAGACGTCGAGCATCAACGGCAGATGCTCGAAGAGGTGCCAGACTTCGCCATTGGGGCCGCGGCCGAATTTCGGCGGATCGGTGAGAATGATGTCGTATTGGCTGCCGCGGCGTTCTTCGCGCAGGATGAATTTCATCGCATCCTCGCAGATCCAGCGGATCGGCAACTTCTCCATGCGCCCGAGCGCCTGGTTTTCCCTTGCCCAGCCGATCGCCTTCTTCGAGGCGTCGACATGGGTGACCTCGGCGCCGGCTGCGGCGGCGACCAGCGAGGCGACGCCGGTATAACCGAAGAGATTCAGCACCTTCAGCGGCCGGCCGGCCTTTTCGGCCTGCTCCTTCATCCAGCTCCAGTGGACGATCTGCTCGGGGAAGACGCCGACATGACGGAAGGAGGTGAAGCGGCCAAGGAAATCGACGCCGAGCAGATTGAGCGGCCAGGTCTCGCCGAGCGCCTCTTTCGGGAAGCGCCAGCGGCCGGTGCCTTCCTCGTCGGTGTCGCCGGTGAAGGCGGCATCGACCTTTTCCCAGACTTGGGGCGGCAGCGAAGGCCGCCACAGCGCTTGGGCCTCGGGGCGGATGATGCGGTAGGGGCCATATTGCTCCAGCTTTTCGCCGTTGCCGCTGTCGATCAGGTGGAAGTCGCCGGCCCCGAGCGATTCGAGGATGACGGGCACGCGCTCAGTCGGGCGCTCGCCGCTGCGTGTTATCAGGGGACGCACGACGGCGGCAGGCACAGCAGCCTCGCGCACCGCCTCGCGGGTTGCCGCGGGCCGCGCGACCGGCTTTGGCGGCCGGCCTGCCCGATCGTCCCTGCGGCTTACACCGGAAGGACCTGATGTTTTCTTCTGGCCCGGCCGGCCTTCTCTTTGTTTCAACGTGCTCTTCCGCATCTCTGTCGGGGTGGCTTATCGGCTTTTGCGTCCTCTACAGCGCCGTGCGTCTTTTTTGAGACGCGCAAAGGACGCTGCAGCACTTGAATTATGCAGTAGCCCAGAAAAGCGTGCCGGATCAACTGCGCAGCCGACCTGACCCGGGCAAGACGACAGGGTCTCCCGGCGCGGCGCCTATTTCAAGCCCTCGGAGGCTTGTGTGCGAAGCCAGCTTTCCGCCGCATAGAGGGCTGCGACATGCATCGATTGCATGATGACGGCGCCGGACTGCAGGTCGCCAAGGGTGGCAGCAAGATCCGCAAACAGCAGGTCGACCTTCTCGCCGGGGTCGAATGCCGGTTCGCCGACCTTGCTCAGGCCGAGCGCCAGCCAGCTCGTCACCACATTGCTGTGGTTGGCCGCATTCGGATAGGAGGTGAGCAGCTTGACGAAGGTCGAGGCTTCATAGCCGGTCTCTTCCCGCAGTTCGCGCCGTGCCGCCGCCATCGCCGCATCACCGGTCTTGCTATCGCCGGGTTCGATGCCGCCGGCGACCAGACCGGCCACGATCTCGCCGCGGCCGTGCCGGTATTCGCGCGTCAGCAGCACGCGCCCGTCGGGCATCAGCGGAATGACGTTGATCCAGTCAGGATAATCGAGCACATGGAACGGCGCGATGACGGTTCCATCGGCGGTGACGCAATCGTCGCTCCGGACCCGGATCCAGCGATCTTCATAGGTGATACGGCTTGCCGTCACGCTCCAGGGCTTCAGTTCGTCGTTCATCGGCCCATCCCCTATGTGTGTCAAATGTGTGCCAGATCGGAACCCGGCAGATAACATTCCGTCCCGCCTTGGCAAAGCGCTTTCCCGCTGGGATAAGATGAGCTGATCGGAGATGGGGCTATCGAATGGATTTCACCGGCGAAGAACGCATCGCCGCGCCGCGGGACGTCGTCTGGGCAGCGCTCAACGATCCCGAGATCATGCGCGGCTGCATTCCAGGCTGTCAGGGCATCGAGCGGCTGTCGCCGAGCGCTTTCGAGGCGACGATCAAGGTCAAGTTCAGCCTGCTGTCTGCCACCTTCCATGGGCTGCTGACGCTTTCCAATGTCGATGCGCCGAAGAGTTACACGTTGTCGGCCGAAGGCAAGGGCGGTCTTGCCGGCTTCGCCAGGGGTAGCGCCGATATCGTGCTCGAGGAAAGGGGTGTGGAGACCATCCTGCACTACCGGTCGAAGGCCGAACTCGGTGGCAGGCTCGCCCAGCTCGGCGCCCGCCTGCTCGATTCGACCTCGCAGAAGCTCGCCGAAGGGTTCTTTTCGGATTTCAATGCCGCCGTCGTCGCGAAGATGGCGGCCGGTTAGGCTTGGCGCGGGCTGAGGGTTTGTTTAAATCGACGTCATGACGTGGACCATCAGGCCGCCGCGGGCGGAAGACCAGGAAAGGCTCGCGGAGATTTATCTTTCCGTGCGCCGCGAAACATTCGTCTGGGTCGATCCCGGCAAGTTCTATCGCGAGGATTTCGCCGCCCATACGAACGGCGAGACGGTTTTCGTCTGCGCGCATGAAAGCGGCAGCGTCGCCGGCTTCCTGTCGCTCTGGCCGGAGGACGATTTCATCCACATGCTCTATATCAGCCCTGAATTTCATGGGCAGGGCGCTGGCACGGCGCTGCTGCACGCCCTGCCGGAATGGCCGCAACACCGGTACAGGCTGAAATGCCTGGTGAAGAACCGGCGGGCGAAGGCGTTCTACCTTTCCCACGGGTTCCAGGTGACCGGCAACGGCGCCTCGCCGGAGGGTGACTATGAGGAATTGAGCTTTTTTCCGGTTTGAGACGCCGCCAAAGCCGGCCGTCGACATGCCAATCCGGTTTTACCGCGCCGGCAGCTGCCCGGCGATTTCCTCGGCACGGTTTTTGTGGCGGTCGGCCTCGCCTTGCCAGCGAATGGCTTCCTTGGCCTCGGTGCGGGCGCGCTTGCGGTGTTTGCCCTGGCTGAACCAGGTGGCGGCCGCGCCGATCAGCATGCCTGTGATCAGCGCGATGAACAGGAAGACGAAGAAGGGCGCGGAAACTGCAAGCACCTGGTCTTCCGGCCGAAACGGATTGAAGGCGAGCGTGACGCTCTGCCGGTTGGCGACGCAAAAGACGATGAGGATGACGCCGAGCGGCAGCAGAATCAACAGGTTGACGATCTTCTTGGCCATTTGAGGTCTCCACGCGGCAGATTGCGCCGGTCTTTTTGCGGGGCGCGTTTCATGCTTACAGCGCCACGCGTCTCTTCAGACGCGTAAAGTACGATGCGTTACCAGAATAGGAAAACGGCCCTCAAGTTCAAGTGCGGTTTCGCCGCAGGCAGCGACGGCTCAATCCTCTTCGTCGGCCTGGCCGGGATTGAGCCGCTCGCGCAGCTCCTTGCCGGTCTTGAAGAAGGGAACCCACTTCTCCTCGACGAAGACGGTATCGCCGGTCCGCGGATTGCGACCGGAGCGGGAAGGGCGGTTCTTGACCGAAAAGGCGCCAAAGCCGCGCAATTCGACTCGGTTACCCGCAGCCAGTGCATCCGTGATCTCGTCGAGAACCGCGTTGACGATATTCTCGACGTCGCGGTGATAGAGATGCGGGTTGCGTGCCGCAACTATCTGCACCAATTCGGACTTGATCACATTCGCCCCCTTAAATTATTGATTTCTTATCAATCGTGGCCAACCTGCCAAACTGAAAGCAGCCCGTCAAGAAGCAACTTTGGGGGCAGGATTCCATTGATATCCTGGGTTTTCATGAGATCATCATAACCGAAGATCGTAATCAACCGGGAAACAGCCCCAGCGAGCAGAAAGGGCGTATTGCTCTTCTTGTCCCAGTCCACCATCGGCAGTTCGCCGTCGACGCCGCGCGACGTCAGATAAGCGCGGATCTCAGCCTCGCCGCCGATTGCATCGACGAGTTTCACCTTCAGCGCCTGGCGGCCGGTATAGATCGTGCCGTCGGCCAGTTTCAGCACCTCGTCGCGCGGCAGCTTGCGCCGGTCGGCAACCAGGTCGACGAACCAGTTATAGCTGTCGACCACCATGTTGCGGATCATCGCCTTGGCCTCTTCGCTCGCCTCGTGGAAGGGCGAGGGCTCGGCTTTCAGCGGCGAAGACTTGATCTCCTGCAGCGAGACGCCGATCTTGTCGAGCAGCGGCTGGATCTGCGGGTACTGGAAGATGACGCCGATCGAGCCGGTGATCGAGCTGTCGCCGGCAATGATCGTATCGCCGGCGGTGGCGATCATGTAACCGGCGGAGGCGGCAAGTGTGCGCACGTCGGAGACGACAGGCTTCTTGGCTGATATCGCACGGATCGCCTTGAAGATTTTTTCGCCGCCATAGGTCGTGCCGCCGGGCGACGAGATCGAAATCACCGCTGCCTTCACCTGGTCGCTGGTCTCGACCTTCTTCAGCCGCTCCAGAAGTTCGTCGTCGTCGACGATCAGTCCAGATATCGTCACATGGGCGATATGCGGGCGCTCCGTCCCGGCATCGCCGAGGGCAAAGTGGTAGAAGGCGAAACCCAGTGCCACGATGAGGGCCACCGCGATGAGGCGCCAGAAGCCGAGCTTGCGGCGCAGCCGCCGGCGATCCGCGATGATCGAACTGTCCATGGAAACCTCCAGCGCTGGCACCGGCTTCGGCACGCCGCCGATCAATCCGGTGAAATAGGGTGGCAGCGACCCGTACGAATGCCACTTTTAAATGTTTTTCCGTTTTGTTGCTTGTTGCAGAAAAAATTCCATATTGGCAAGCCAATGTAATAATGCGAAACGAACTGTGATTGGCGGCCCGCTTTGTTATCGAGGCGCGGCGATCACCGCACATGGACGAGGCCTATGCTCGATACCCTGAAGAACAACGGACATGCCGCCTATTCAGGGTCCGGCAAGAATGCCTATGGCGATGCGTTGTTCCATTCCGCCCGCGTGCGCCGGCTGAAAATATTGCTGCCGGTGGCGGCCCTGGTCATCGCAGCGAGCCTAACCGCGGTGGCGTTGGTCCGCATCTATCTGCCCGAGAACATCAAGTTGGAAGGCGCCAAGATCGAGAACGGCAAGGTCGTGATGGAAAAGCCGGCGATCGCTGGCCGCAATTCCGACGGCATCAACTATTCGATGCTGGCCGAAAGGGCGTTGCAGGACATCCGCAATCCCAATCTCATCACGCTCGAAACCATCAAGGCCGCTGTGCCGATGAATGACGGCCTGATCGCCCGCGTCGTCGCCTCTACCGCCGACTACAACCGCGCCACCGACAATCTGCATATGACGGCCCCCTTCACTTTGGTGCTGAGCAGCGGCCTCAATGCGAATTTCCAGTCCGCGCAGCTCGACATCAAGGGCGGAAACATGCGGAGCGACGACCCCGTCACCATCACCAAGGACAATGCCTCCATTGTTGCGCAGACGCTTCAGATAACCGATAAGGGGCGGGTGATCACATTCGAGGGGAATGTTCGAATGAATGTCGATCCATCCACCATCCATAAACAGGGCACTTAACCAGCCGGGTCATCCATGACAAAAGATTGTCGCATTTCCACTTGCAAGACAGGCATGGCATTCATTGCCGGCGCATTTGCCCTTATTCTGACGGCCTCGGGCGCGGGTGCGCAGTCGACCACGATGTCGGGCATGAAGCTTTCCAACGACCAGCCGATCCAGATCGAAAGCGACAAGCTTGAGATCCATGACCAGGAACACACCGCGCTCTTCACCGGCAAGGTCAAGGTCGTCCAGGGCACGACGACGATGCAGTCCGGCAAGATGACCGTCTATTACAAGGACAAGGCGGCAAAGCCGGCTGCTGACGGCGCCCAACCCGCCGCCCAGCCGGAGCAGTCGGCCTCGCTTGCATCGGGAAGCGCAGATATCGACAAGATCCTGGTGACGGACAAGGTCCTCTTAACCTCGGGCACGCAGACGGCGACCGCCGATGACGGCAATTTCGACATGGCCTCGCAGACATTCATCCTCACGGCAGATGAGGGAAACAAAGTTATTCTGTCGGACGGGCCGAACGTCTTCACCGGCTGTAAACTGACGGTTCACATGCAGACTGGCCAGGCGGAGCTTGAAAGCTGCGGCGGGCGTGTCCAGATTCAGCTCGATCCGAAATCGAAGCCGAATACACCGCAGCAGAAGCAGAACTGAGAAGCCGGCCTCCCACGTGAAATTATCATCGCTATCCACCATGTTCGGCAAGCCCGGGCCACAAGCTGCGGGCGCCGCCGACAAGAGTCGCTATCAGGGAACGCTGATTGCACGCGGTCTGACGAAGACCTATGCGACGCGGCGCGTCGTCAACGGCGTTTCGCTGGTGGTGCGCCGTGGCGAGGCCGTTGGCCTGCTCGGCCCGAACGGCGCCGGCAAGACCACCTGTTTTTATATGATCACCGGCCTTGTGCCGGTGGATGAAGGCACGATCGAGATCGACGGCAACGACGTCACGACCATGCCGATGTACCGCCGCTCGCGCCTTGGCGTCGGTTACCTGCCGCAGGAGGCCTCGATCTTCCGCGGGCTGACGGTGGAAGAGAATATCCGCGCCGTCCTCGAAGTGCATGTGAAGGACAAGGCCGAGCGCGAGCAGAAGCTGAACGAGCTGCTGGAGGAATTCCATATCCAGAAGCTGCGCAAGAGTGCCGCCGTAGCCCTGTCCGGCGGTGAACGCCGCCGCCTCGAAATCGCGCGTGCACTTGCGACCGACCCGACCTTCATGCTGCTCGACGAGCCCTTCGCCGGCGTCGACCCGATCTCGGTCGCCGACATCCAGAATCTCGTTCACCACCTGACGGCGCGCGGCATCGGCGTTCTCGTCACCGACCACAATGTGCGCGAGACGCTGGGTCTCATCGACCGCGCCTACATCATCCATGCCGGTGAGGTGCTGACCCATGGCCGGGCGAACGACATCGTCAACAATCCGGAAGTGCGCCGGCTCTACCTCGGCGACAATTTCAGCCTCTGATACCGGGCGACCCGCAGAAATTCACCTTGTCGGCATAGTTCCGCTTGACCAAATACAATAAAAAAGCAATTTTTGGGCCAACTTGGATTTCCGTGGCCTGAAGCCTTGATCGGACGCGGTTTCCCGGAGGAATTGAGGGGAGTTTCGCGTCCGTCATGGCACTGTCCGCCAATCTTTTCCTGCGCCAGACCCAGTCCCTGGTGATGACACCGCAACTGATGCAATCCATCCAGTTGCTGCAGATGACGCATTTTGAACTCACCCAGTTCATCGCCCAGGAAGTCGAGAAGAACCCGCTGCTCGAATTTCCGTCGAATGACGGCGAGGGGGGCGGCGAACGCGGCGAATCCGAAGATGGCGAGTATGCTCATCAGCCGGAAGATGCCGGGTCGGATGACGGTTACGACAACCGGACCGAGGCGCTTTCCAGCGACTGGTATGACAATGGCGGCAGCGCCAGCACGAGCCGGCTGAACGACGAACTCGACGCCAATTACACCAATGTCTTTCCAGATGACGGTGCCCCGCAGCGCCTCGATGCGCCGGAGCTCGTCAGCCAGTGGAAATCGATGCCGGGCAGCGGCGAGGGCGCCGATTACGATCTCGATGATTTCGTCGCCGGCCAGGTGTCGCTGCGTGATCATCTTGCCCAGCAGATCCCCTTCGTCCTGCCTGACATGGCCGACCGGCTGATCGCGCAGAATTTTGTCGACCAGCTCGACGACTGCGGTTATCTGCAGGCCGATATCGTCGAGGCGGGCGAGAGGCTGGGCACGAGCCTCGCACAGGCCGAGCGTGTGCTTGCCACCCTCCAGAGCCTCGATCCGCCGGGTGTTTTCGCCCGCAGCCTCGCCGAATGCCTGGCGATCCAGCTCAGGCAGAAGGACCGATATGACCCCGCCATGCAGGCTCTGGTCGAAAACCTCGAACTCCTGGCGCGGCGCGATTTTGCCACGTTGAAGCGGCTCTGCGGCGTCGACGAGGAAGATCTTCTCGACATGCTCGGCGAGATCCGCCAGCTCAATCCCAAGCCGGGCAGCGGTTTCGAGGCGGGTGTTTCCGAAGCGATCATGCCGGATGTGGTCGTCAGAGCCTCCTCCGAGGGCGGCTGGCTGGTCGAGCTCAATCCGGATACGCTGCCGCGCGTGCTGGTCAACCAGTCCTATTTTTCCCGCGTGACCCGCAATGGAGAGGATCACGCCTTCCTCTCCGATTGCCTGCAGAGCGCCAACTGGCTGACCCGCAGCCTCGACCAGCGGGCAAAAACCATCATGAAGGTGGCAAGCGAAATCGTCCGCCAGCAGGACGCCTTCCTGCTGCATGGCGTCGACTACCTGCGCCCGCTGAACCTGAAAACGGTCGCCGAGGCGATCAAGATGCATGAATCCACAGTCAGCCGCGTCACGTCGAACAAATATATGCTGACGCCGCGCGGCCTCTTCGAACTCAAATATTTCTTCACCGTCTCGATCAGCGCCGTCGCTGGCGGCGATAGCCATTCGGCCGAGGCCGTGCGTCACAAGATCCGTGCGCTGATCCTGCAGGAGAGCCCGGAGGCGGTGCTTTCCGACGACGATATCGTCGACATGCTGAAAAAGGGCGGCGTCGATCTTGCCCGCCGCACGGTTGCGAAATACCGGGAGGCCATGAACATCGCTTCTTCGGTGCAGCGCCGTCGCGAGAAGCGAGCGCTCGCCAAGGTCGCCGGCTTCTGACCCTGTCATGCTTCGACCTGGATCGAAGCATCCTGCCCGCAAATCCCGTTATTCCTCTCCAGGCCCTGCGTCTTTTCAGACGCAACGGCGCTGCAACCCTTTGAATTTTCTTGAACGAAGATCGAAATGCCGACGATGACGCCGCAAATTCCGAACCTTGCCAGGGAGCTTTTCCTGCTGCTGGTGCTGGCGACCCTCTGGGGTTCCTCCTATAGCTTCATCAAGATCGGCGTCGAGACCATCCCGCCGATAACGTTGATCGCCGCCCGCACGCTGATTGCCGGCGGTATTCTGCTGGCCGGGCTGCGCCACCGGCGTGTCCGCCTGCCGTGCGATGGTGCGACCTGGCGCCGGTTTTTCGTTCAGGCCTGTCTGAACAGCGTCGTCCCCTTCACGCTGATCGCCTGGGCAGAACAGTCCGTCGATGCCGGATTGGCGGTGATCCTGAATTCGGCAACGCCGATCTTCGCCTTCCTGCTGACCGTGCTGATGACCCGCCATGAGCAGGTGACACTGCGAAGGCTTTTCGGCGTCATGGCCGGGCTTGCTGGCATCTGCCTCGTCATCGGCGTCGAAGCGCTCGGCGGTCTCGGCGAAAGCCTGATGGCGCAGCTTGCCATCATCCTGGCGACCATCTGCTATGCAGGTGCCGCGATTTTCAGCAAGAACTTCAAGGGGCTCGATCCCGCAGTGCCGGCGGCCGGCTCGTTGATTTCAGGCGCGGTCATTCTCCTGCCCATGAGCCTCGTCGTCGATCGGCCATGGGAACTCGACCCGTCGGCGGCATCGGTGCTGGCGCTGCTTGCCCTCTCCGCCTTTTCGACGGCCCTTGCCTTTACGATCTATTTCCGTCTCGTCCAGACGCTGGGTTCGGTCGGAACCACCTCGCAAGCCTATCTCAGAGTGCCGATCGGTGTTGCGATCGGCATCGTCTTCCTCGGCGAAAAGCTGAGCCAGACGGCCTGGATCGGACTCGTCTGCGTCATATCAGGTGTCGCAGCCATGACGATCCCCGCGAGGGCGAGCGCAACGCAAGCGCGAAGCGCATAAAGTTGATGGGGTGGCAATCGGCGGCATAACTTGCCCAGCAAGGTATCGACTACACGTTACCCGGGCGCCGCCGATGGTGATTCTCGCCCTATTGACTTTTCGGTAACCTCTGGCTAGAAGCCCGCCGCAATCGATGCCGCGAACGGCGTCTGTAGTTATCCCCAGCATCAGAAGGGTACCAAGGACCCGCAGGCCTAAGCCGATCTTGCTTGAGATTGTGCGAAGTGCTTGGATGAACCTGAGGCTTGGCGTAAACTGATACCCGCAAACGACCATAAGAAGGGAAACTCCATGAGTGTGCGTGTATCCGGGAAACATATGGAAATTGGTGAATCCTTCCGTCAAAAGATCGAGGACCAAATTGGTATGGCCATCACGAAATACTTCGACGGGGGATATTCCGGCCAGGTTACCGTGGAAAAGGCGAGTTCTCGTTACTCGGCGGACTGCAAGCTGCATCTCGACAGCGGCGTGGTACTGCATGCGGCCGGCGAGGCGACCGACCCGCAGTTGGCTTTCGACGCTGCCTCCCAGCGGATCGAAAAAAGGCTGCGGCGTTACAAGCGCAAGCTGAAGGACCATCACGCCGGAAACCATCTGAATGGTTTTGCAGAGGTCTCCTACACGGTTATGGATTCCGTTCCTGATCACGATGATGAAATCGCCGACGATTTCGCTCCGGCGATCGTCGCTGAAAGCACCAAGCAGCTGAAGACCATGTCGGTCGCCACCGCCGTGATGGCGCTCGACATGACCGACGAGCCGCTTCTCCTGTTCCGCAGCCCCGGCAAGGAACATCTGAACATCGTTTACCGTCGGCACGACGGAAATATTGGCTGGATCGATTCAGCCAGTATCAAAGGCTGAGATCAGCGTGGTGAGCGGCGGTGTTGCCGCCGCTCCTTGCATTTGATCCCGGCGACAGAAGGAAAAAGAAATGGCATTGGCAGATTTGCTCCATCAGGATGCGATCATTCCCGCCCTCAGAGTAAATTCCAAGAAACAGTTGCTTCAGGAATTGGCTGCAAGAGCCGCCAGGATCACCGGGCTTTCCGAACGGGAGATCTTCGACGTTATCCTGCAGCGCGAACGCCTGGGCTCGACCGGCGTCGGCAACGGCATCGCCATTCCCCACGGCAAGCTGGGAAACATCCATTCGATCGTCGGCATCTTCGCCCGGCTGGAACAGCCGGTCGATTTCGAGGCGCTGGACGACCAGCCAGTCGATCTCGTGTTCCTGCTGCTTGCGCCGGAGGGCGCGGGCGCCGATCATCTCAAGGCTCTGTCGCGTATCGCCCGCGTGCTGCGCGATCACGATCTGGTCGCCAAGCTGCGCGCCACCGATTCCTCCCAGGCGATCTATGCCTTCCTCAACGAAGAGCAGACGTCGAACGCTGCCTGACGCGCGTCGCGCGATAACGCATCGCATTCTCGAATGCAAAAAAAGGCGCCTGATCTCTCAGGCGCCTCAGACTGCTGACAAACCCCTGGCACCGTCCAGGGGTTTGTGATTCATTGGGACATGTTGAAGAAACCTGCCCCCACCCAGACGGCTCTTGAGATGGTGACGCTCGACAGCCTGGTGCCAAAGGATCACGTGCTTCGCAAGATCGATGCGGTGATCGACTTTTCCTTCATCCATGGCCGGGTTGCGGGGCTTTATTGCGCCGACAACGGCCGCCCGCCGCTCGATCCGACCTTGATGTTCAAGGCGCTGTTCATTGGCTACCTGTTCGGCATCCGCTCGGAGCGTCAGCTGGTGCGCGAGATTGAGGTCAACGTCGCCTATCGCTGGTTTCTGCAGATGAAGCTGACGGATGGTGTGTTTGACGCCTCGACGCTGTCGCAAAACCGCCGCCGGCGCTTCAACGACACCTCGGTTGCACAGGACATCTTTGATCATATCGTTGAGCAGGCGATCCGTCATGGCCTGGTGGATGGCACGGTGCTTTATACGGATTCAACGCATCTGAAGGCGAATGCCAACAAGGGCAAATATGATCTTGCGATGATCGAAAAGTCGCGTTCCGATTACTGGGCCGACCTCGACCGGGCGATTGAGGCCGAGCGGGCACTCCACGGCCAGAAGCCCTTGAAGGAAAAAGAGCGCGAGCCGGAGGTGAAGGAAACCAAGGTGTCGCGCACCGATCCCGACAGCGGCTACATGGTGCGCGACGGCAAGCCGAAGGGCTTCTTCTACCTCGATCACCGCACGGTGGATGGCAAGCTGGCGATCATCACCGACACCCATGTCACGCCCGCCAATGTGCATGACAGTATCGTCTATCTCGACCGGCTGGACCGGCAGCGTGAGCGGTTCGGCTTCGAGGTCGGTGCTGTCGGGCTGGATGCCGGCTATGCGACATCCGGCATCGCCAAGGGTCTTGAAGACCGCACCATCCTCGGTGTCACCGGCTATCGCAATCCGACCCCGCCCAGAGCCGGCATGATGCGCAAGTCGAAATTCGGCTATGAGCCCGAGACAGACGGTTACCGCTGCCCCGAAGGCCAACTGCTCGCCTATGCCACCACCGACCGCAACGGTTATCGCCACTATCGTTCGGATCCTGCCATCTGCCGCGATTGTCCGTTGTTGGCCTCCTGCACCAATAACGCCACGGCGACACGTACCATCACCCGCCATGTCTGGGCCGATGCCCGCCAGCGCACCGATGCCAACCGCCTGACCCCTTGGGGCAAGGCAATCTACAAGCGGCGAAAGGAGACGGTCGAACGTTCCTTCGCCGATGCCAAGCAGCTTCACGGGCATCGCTATGCCCGCTTCCGAAGTCTCACCCGAGTCTCATGCCAGTGCCTGTTGGCTGCGGCCGCCCAAAACATCAAGAAGATCGCAATGGCGCTCACCACAGCGTCAAAACCAGCCATGGCGTGAGCCGATACATCCTTCTTCACCTCCGCCAAAACACTACCGCCAAAAAAATCCAATCCGCAAAAACAAAACCCGCCGAAAAATCGACGGGTTTGTCAGCGGTCTGAGGCGCCTGATCTCTCAGGCGCCTTTCGCATTATGATGCACTGAACGATCAGAACTCTTCCCAGCTGTCCTGCGCCACGGCCGCGGATCCACGCGACGGGGCAACGGTGCGACGGATCGCCGGGGCGCTCACGCGCGAAGGGGCTGCGGCTGCCGGCGCCCGCATCTTTTGCGCGACCGAGGCAAGCGCTGCGGCGTTCCCCGAACCCGAGACATTGAAGCGGGTGGCGAGCGCCTTCAGCGTCTGTGCCTCGTCGTTGAGTGCGACGCTGGCGGCGGTCGCTTCCTCCACCATCGCCGCATTCTGCTGCGTTACCTGGTCCATCTGGTTCATGGCCTGGTTGATTTCCTTCAAGCCGACAGCCTGTTCGCTGGCCGATGCCGAGATCTGCCGGATGAGCTCGTTGATGCCCATCACCTGTTCGGCGATCTTGTGCAGCGTGCCGCCGGCGCGCCCGACGAGATCGACGCCTTCCTTGACCTGGACGGCCGAGGTGTTGATCAGCGTCTTGATTTCCTTGGCGGCATTGGCCGAACGCTGCGCGAGTTCACGCACCTCCTGGGCGACGACGGCAAAACCCTTGCCGGCTTCCCCGGCACGCGCCGCCTCGACACCGGCGTTCAGGGCGAGCAGGTTGGTCTGGAAGGCGATCTCGTCGATGACGCCGATGATCCGCGAAACCTCCGTCGAAGATTGTTCGATCCCTTGCATCGAGGCAATCGCCTTCTGCACCACTTCGCCGGACTTTTCCGCATCCTGGCAGGCGAGGTGGACGTTGTCGGCTGCCGTGCGCGCATTCTCGGCGCTGGAATCGACCTGCGCGGTGAGCTCGTTGAGCGCGGCCGCCGTCTCTTCCAGGCTTGCGGCCTGCTGCTCGGTGCGCTTGGCGAGGTCGGAAGCGCTGTTGCTGATTTCGCCGGTGCCGGAACCGATGTTGGCGACGCTGAGGTTCATCGTGTTGATGGTCTCTTCGAGGCTCGCCAGGGCAGCGTTGAAATCCTGTTTCAGCTTGCCGTATTCACCGGGGAATTCGTCGGTGATGCGGTGGCCGAGATTGCCCTGCGACAGCGCGGAAAGGCCGGCGCCGACGATCGAGACGATATGGCGCTGCAGCGACACCGATTCCTGGCGTTCCGATTCCGAGCGGCTGCGCTCGGTCTCGGCGGCCTGCCGCTGGTCGGCGGCCTCGTGTTCGAGGCGGCGGCTGTCGGCGAGCGTGAAGCGGAAGCCTTCCAGCGCCTTGGCGACCGAACCGACTTCGTCGCTGCGGTCCTGTGCTGCGACCGGTTCGCCATATTGGCCGTCGCTCAGCGCCTTGACGCTGGCGACGAGCCCGCCGAGCGGCCGCTGCACGAAAGAGCGGACCGCGAAATAGAGCGCCAGCATGACGGCGCCAAGCACGATCAGCCCGTTGATGATCATCATGTAGGTCTGGTCTCGCACCGGCGCGTTGATCGCCGTGTGCGGCACGTCGACGAGCACGACCCAGGTGGCGTTGACGCCAGGGACCGCGAACGGATAGACGACGCGATCGAAGGGATCGAGGCCGTCATAGGTGAGGTTCCTGACCAGACCGGGCTGCTTGCTCGACAGCGCCGTCTTGACGATGTCGGTGCCCTCACCATCATATTCCTTGGTCATCAGGTCGGGGATCGGCGCGACGATCCAGTTGCCGGCCTGCGACAGCAGCGTGACGCGGCCCGAACCGAAAGGATGCAGCGCCTGCAGCTTGTCGGTCAGCGACTTCAGCGAAATGTCGACGCCACCGACGCCAATCATCTTGCCGCCCGACATGACCGGATAGGCAATCGAGGTCAGCAGCGTCGGCACGTCTGTTCCCTCAGCCATATAGGGCGTGGTGATCGCGCCCTTGCCACTGTCGGCGGCGAGCTTCCACCATGCGGCGGTATAATCATTGTCGAAGGTCGAATATTGGATGCCGCCGTCCTTGGTCTTCGACCAGTAGGGCGTGAAAGCGCCGTTCTTGTTCGTGCCTTCGTCATTATTGTTGGCGATCTCGGTGGTTTTGCCGTCAAGCGCGCCGAGCTGCTCGCAGAACCAGCTGCCGAAGGCGAAGGCATTCTGCTCGAGATTGGCCTTGAGCACATTGATCATGCCCTTGCGATCGAGCGACTTGCCTTCATGGCCGCGGCCGATGACGCCCGACATGGTGCGCGCGGCACTGGCGAGTTCGCCGACATTGGCGGCGATTTCATTGGCGATCGATTTTGCCTCGAGGTTGGCCTGATCCATTGTCAGCGTCTGGACGCGATCCCGGGTCTGGCCGATGAGGAAAAAGTTCGAAACGATGAGAACAAGCGCAATGGCGATGCCGGTGATGACGATGAGTTTCGCCGCAAGCGATTTCATACGAAAAATGAACATGGGGTCCTCGGGCAAGGATGCGCCGAACGGGCATTCTCCGGCACAGGAGCAAAGGCTCGCCCCATCATGAGGCAGCCGCTTGGACGTCCGGAATCCGAAAGGCGGGAGGCGCCGGCGACCACGAGGAACATCGCCGGAAATCTCTTAAATTTGAATGAAACTCTATCGATCGAGGCCAGGAAAATCGCCGGAACGCCCTGAATTACAGGGAGTTTTGCCGGCGGTTTCGCAAAGAGACGCCCCTATATCCTGTCTGCGACTTCCTCGCTCAAGGGGATCGATGGTTGCGCCCCAGCCTTGAGGCAGGCGAGCGAACCGGCAACCGCTGCACGGCGCAGCGCCGAGACAAAATCGAGGCCGTCGTCGAGGCTGGCAGCGAAATAGCCGCAGAATGTGTCTCCGGCGCCGACCGTATCGACAGGTTCGATCTTGAGACCCTGCGCTCGTGAAATCGCCCCGTCGCGGATGGCGATGACCCCGTCGGCGCCGAGCGTCACGATCAGCGTCTGGCCGGTTTCCGCATGCAGGCGCGCAAGGGCTGCCTCGCGCGCTTGGGCGTCCATGCCCTCCTGTCCGGCGAGCCGCTCGAACTCGGTCTCGTTGGCGATGACGATATCGGCAAGCCGGCCGAGACGCGGCGCATCGGGGATCAGCGGCGCGAGGTTGAGAATGCTGGTGACGCCCTTGGCGCGGGCGGCCGACAGCGCGCGTTCGACGGCAGCAGCGGGTACTTCGAGCTGCAGCATCAGGATATCGCCTTCGTTCATGCGGCCGATCGCCGTCTCGGCATCGGCAGGCGTGACCTGGCCATTGGCGCCGGGAACGACGGCAATCATGTTCTCGCCATCGCCGCCGACAAGGATCAGCGCCGTGCCGGTGGGACCGTCGACATGGTTGATGAGGGAAAGGTCGGTGCCTACATCATCGAGCAGAGCCAGCGCCTCCGCAGCAAAGGCATCCTTGCCGACGGCGCCGGCCATATGCACGTAGCGGCCGGCGCGGCGCGCTGCCAGCGCCTGGTTGGCGCCCTTGCCGCCGGCGGCCGTGGCAAAGCCGTTGCCGGCCACCGTCTCGCCGGGCTTCGGCAGACGCTCGGTCGTGGCGATGAGATCCATGTTGATGGACCCGAAAACTGTGATCATGAATGTGTCCCGTCTTCTGGAGCATGATGCCGAAAAGTGTGATCGGTTTTCGGATGACATCATGCTCCTAGTGTTTCATGCGGGCGAGACACTGCCCGAAGCGATCACTCCTCGTCAACCACCCGGAGCTTCAGAAGACCGGTGCGGCTTTCCACCGATTTGGCCGGGGCCACGTCGTCGCGGGCGGGGGGTGCATCGCCGCTGCCCGCCTCGAATTCAAGCGCTTCGATCCTGGCGCCGCGCCTGGTGAGCTTGTCGGCTGACGTGACCACCATGTCGATATCCTTCTGCGCCATGGCGAAATGGCCCTGCAGTTTGCGCACCCGCTCGTCGAGGCGGCTAAGGTCGTCCATCAGGATCGCCACTTCACCCTGGATCAGATGCGCCTGGGCCCGCATGCGCTGATCCTTGAGCACGGCCTGGATGACCTGGATCGACAGCATCAGCAGCGACGGCGAGACGATGACGATACGCGCGCGATGCGCCTTCTGCACCACCGGTTCGAAATGCTCGTGGATCTCGGCGAAGATCGATTCGGACGGCACGAAGAGAAAGGCTGTATCCTGGGTTTCCCCCTGGATCAGATATTTCTCGGAAATGTCTCGAATATGGATTTCCATATCGCGGCGGAACTGCTGGCCGGCGATCTTGCCTGCCTCGGGGCTGCCGGCGTCGCGGATCGCGTTCCAGGCTTCGAGCGGAAATTTCGCGTCGATCACCAGCGGCGGCGCGCCGTTCGGCATACGAATCGTGCAGTCCGGCCGCGAACCGTTGGAGAGCGTCTGCTGGAAGGCGTAGGCGCCCATCGGCAGGCCGTCGGCGACGATCGTTTCCATCCTGGACTGGCCGAAGGCGCCGCGCGTCTGTTTGTTGGACAGAATGGCCTGCAGCCCGACGACATCCTTGGCGAGCGTCTGGATATTATTCTGCGCGGCATCGATGACCGCCAGCCGCTCCTGCAGCCGCTGCAGGTTCTCATGCGTCGATTTTGTCTGCTCGGTGATCGTCGAGCTGACGCGCTGCGACATGCCATCGAGGCGTTGGCTGATCGTCTGGTTGAGTTCGCTCTGTCGCGCGCCGAAGACCTCGGTCATGACAGCGATGCGGCCCTGCATCTCCGCCTGGATCTTCAAAAGCTCGGCCATGCGCGCTTCGTTTTCCTCAGCACGAAAGCTTGCCTCCTCCGCCTGCTCGCGGCGAAGGCCGGCGCCGCGCAGCAGAAGCACGATCACCAGCAGGGCGAGGGCGGCGAGAACGCCGCCGACAAGCGCCAGCATGGCCGGGCTGATCGAGGCAAGGGAAAGGGCGAGCGATTCGGAATGGATGGTCATGCGGCAAGCATAACAGAAGAAACGGCGATATATAGATCAAAACGTGAACGGAATGGACGACCCGCAATATCCTCGCACGCTATCGCTCTTCCGCGCTCGGGGAGAAGAAATCGCCGTCCGATTTAACGATTGCTCAACCATATTGGCCAAAACCTGCGGCGCAGAAATTCCTTCCCGCGCCGCGCGCCAAGTACAGAGATCTCCATGACCGCCCAGCAGACCGACAATGCCCTCAGGCAGCGCCTCGACTTCATCGAACTGGATGAGGCGGCGCGCAAGTCGATGCGGGATCTGCGCCCTGTCATATCAGAGCTGATCGGCGGCGCCCTTGATAAATTCTACGCCAAGATCGCCAAGACCCCCGCTGTCGCCGGCTTCTTCGCCGATAAGAACCATGTCGGCCATGCCAGGAAGCGCCAGCAGGATCATTGGGCCAATCTCGCCGGCGGCGCATTCGACGAGAGCTATGTCAACGGCGTGACCGCAGTCGGCCGCACCCACGCCCGCATCGGGCTGGAGCCGCGCTGGTATATTGGCGGTTACGCCATCGTCATGTCCGAGCTCGTCAAGGGCATCATGGAGAAGCAGTGGCCGTCGATCTTTGCGCGCCAGCAGGGCAAGGCATTGGCCGAGAAGCTGTCGGCCGTCATCAAGGCCGGCATGCTCGACATGGATTATTCCATCTCGGTCTATCTGGAGACGCTCGAAGCCAAGCGTCGCGCCCTGGAAGAAGAGCGCGCCCAGGCCGAATCCGACCAGGCGATCGCGCTGGAGCAGCTGCGCCGCGGTCTGGAAGCGCTGTCGAAAGGCGATCTCGAAGCCACCCTGCCGTCCGACCTACCGGGCAATTTTAGGCACATGGCCGAGGATTACAACCGCGCCGTCAGGGCGCTAAGCCAGTCCTTCGCCTCCGTACGCGAGACCTCGGGCCATATCATGAGCGGCGCCGACGTTATATCCAATGCGACCAACGATCTGGCGCTGCGCACCGCCCAGCAGGCGGCAGGCGTCGAGGAGAGCTCGGCCGCCCTGCAGCAGCTGTCCGTCAGCGTCGGCCAGACGGCCGCCAATGCCGAGAAGGCTTCGGCCGCCGTGCGCGAGACGCAAGAGAAGGCGAAGAACTCCGGCGAACTCGTCACCAGCGCCGTTTCGGCGATGGCCGGCATCGAGAAATCCTCGACCGGGATCTCCAAGATCATCGGCGTTATCGACGAGATCGCCTTCCAGACCAACCTGCTGGCGCTGAACGCCGGTGTCGAGGCGGCACGCGCCGGTGATGCCGGCAAGGGTTTTGCCGTTGTCGCCCAGGAAGTCCGCCAGCTCGCCCAGCGCACCGCGGAAGCGGCCAAGGAGATCAAGAACCTGATCTCTCAGAGTTCGACCCAGGTCAATCAGGGCGTCGGCATCGTCTCCAGCACCGGTGAGGCGCTGAACGATATGATCAGCCGCATCGATATCATCAACCGTTTCGTCGCCGATATCGCCGCCGCCGCGCGCGATCAGGCGACCGGCGTCAACGAGGTCAGCCTCGCCGTCCGCAACATGGGTGCGATCACCCAGCAGAATTCGGACATGGTCGAGCACTCCTCGGCAGAAACCCGCCGGCTCAAGGACGAGGTGGAGAGCCTGATCGAGCTGCTGCGGCGCTTCCGCGCCCGGCCGGAGGGCCATTCCGCCAGTGCTGCCCGCCGGGCGGCCTGAGGCGAATATGGCGAAATTCCAGGCGGGGATGCAAAAAAGCGTATTCCCCGCCTGCCGGATAATTCCATAGTCGGAAAAGATGGGTTATGGGAACGCCATGACCATCAAGCCACTCATCATTCTTCCCGATCCCGTTCTCCGCCAGCTGTCCAAGCCGATCGAGCGGGTGGACTCCGACCTGCAGCGTCTTGCCGACGATATGCTGGAAACCATGTACGACGCGCCGGGCATCGGCCTTGCCGCGATCCAGATCGGCGTGCCGCGCCGCATGCTCGTCATCGACATCTCGCGCGAAGGCGAGGAAAAACAGCCGCAGGTCTTCATAAACCCGGAGATCGTCAAATCCTCCGACGAGCGCTCCGTCTATGAGGAAGGCTGCCTTTCGATTCCGGATTATTATGCCGAGGTCGAGCGCCCGGCCGTTGTCTCGGTCAAATATCTCGACCGCAACGGCAAGGAACAGACCGTGGAAGCCGACGGGCTGCTTGCCACCTGCCTGCAGCACGAGATCGACCACCTGAACGGCGTGCTGTTCATCGACTACATCTCGCGGCTGAAGCGGGAGATGGTGATCAAGAAATTCACCAAGGCGGCGAAGTCCAAGGCGCTCTGACGCTGCGTTGAAAATTCACCGGCGAGGCACTATGATATCACTGATATCATAGTGGAGGCGCCATATGGGTGACTTTCTGATCAGAAACATTTCCGAAGCAATGAAGCGAGACATTGCGGAATCGGCGCAGCGGAGCGGAAACAGCCTTTCCGACGAGGCCAAGGAGCTTTTGCGGGACGCGCTGAAAAGAAAAACCGAAGCAAAGCCCGAGACTTTGTCGGCATATGAAGCAATACGCGCCGCTTTCGTCAGCGAAAACGCAGTTGACGATGAATTCGCTGCAATCATGGACGAAATCGAGGCCGCGCGGAAAAAGGATTTCGGCAGGCCGTTCGAGGATTTCGAATGATCGTTCTCGATACGAATGTGATTTCCGAGTTCGCCAAGCCATTGCCGAGTGAAAAGGTGAAGGCTTGGATATTGCGGCAGGATGGCTCGAGAATCTGGCTTTGCACGGTTGGCTTGATGGAGCAGATTTACGGAGCCGAAAGGGTTTTCTTGAAGACAGGATCAGACCGCTTCTTTCGCGCGATGGAGAATTTGGTGAAAGGCCAGTTTCGCGATCGTATCGCCGGCTGGGATTTGGAAACGGCTATGGCAACCGGTCGCTTGCGGGCGAAACGCGAAAGCATAGGGCGGCCGATTTCTGTCCAGGATGCCATGATTGCCGCCATCTGCCTTGCAAACGGCGCGACGCTTGCGACCCGCAACACTCGAGATTTCGAGGGGCTTGATCTCAAGCTCGTAAACCCGTTTGAAGACGGTTGATCCTCAATTGGCGAGATAAAATGTCTCTTCGCATCATCTTCATGGGAACCCCGGAGTTCTCGGTTCCGACCCTGCGCCTGCTCGTCGATGCCGGGCACGGGATCGTTGCGGTCTATACGCAGCCGCCGCGGCCGGGCGGGCGGCGCGGCCTCGATCTGCAGAAATCGCCGGTGCATCAGGCGGCCGAACTGCTCGGCCTGCCGGTCTTCACCCCGGTTAATTTCAAGGACCCCGAGGAACGCGAGAGGTTTCGTGGCCTGAATGCCGATGTCGGCGTCGTCGTTGCCTACGGACTGCTGCTGCCGGAAGCAATTTTGAACGGCACCCGGGATGGCTGCTACAATGGCCATGCCTCGCTGCTGCCGCGCTGGCGCGGTGCGGCACCGATCCAGCGGGCGATCATGGCCGGCGACGCAAAGACCGGCATGATGGTGATGAAGATGGACAAGGGTCTGGATACCGGCGCCGTCGCACTGACCCGCGAGGTCGAGATCGGCCCGGACATGACCGCTGGCGAGCTGCACGACCGGCTGATGTTGGTCGGCGCCAAGGCGATGGCGGAGGCCATGGTGAAACTCGAGATGAACGATCTGCCGCTGACGCCGCAGCCGGAAGACGGCGTGCTCTATGCCGCCAAGATCGACAAGGCCGAGACGCGCATCGATTTTTCCAGGGATGCCAAGGACGTGCACAATCACATCCGCGGCCTGGCGCCGTTTCCGGGGGCCTGGTTCGAGCTCGAAATCGGCGGCAAGCCGGAGCGGGTGAAGGTGCTGGGGTCCGAACTGGCTGAAGGGCAGGGTGCGGCCGGGCAATTGCTGACGGATGATCTCGTGGTCGCCTGCGGCTCGGGCGCGGTGCGGTTGACCAGGCTGCAGAAGGCCGGCGGCAAGCCGCTGATGGCGGCGGATTTCCTCAGGGGCACGCCGCTTGCGGCGGGCATGAGGCTTTCCTGATGCCGCGTTTTCGCATGACCGTCGAATATGACGGCGGCCCCTATGTCGGCTGGCAGCGGCAGGAGAACGGCCCCTCGGTCCAGAGCGCGATCGAAGCCGCGGTGTTTTCCCTGACCGGCGAGACGGTGTTGGTCCGCGGCGCCGGACGCACCGATTCCGGCGTCCACGCCATGGGGCAGGTGATCCATGCCGATCTTTCGAAGGCGTGGTCGCCCTACCAACTGCAGAATGCCTTGAACGCGCATCTGAGGCTTGCCGGCGAGCGCGTCTCCATTCTCGACGTCGAGGCGGCTCCCGATTTCTTCGATGCGCGTTTTTCGGCGCTGCGGCGCCATTACCTCTATCGCATCGTCAGCCGCCGGGCGCCGCTGGCGCTTCAAGCCGGCAAGGCCTGGTGGGTGCCGAAGGTGCTCGACCACGAGGTCATGCACGCTGCCGCCCAGAGGCTGGTCGGCAGGCACGATTTTTCCACCTTCCGCGCCGCCCATTGCCAGGCAAATAGCCCGGTGCGCACGCTCGACCGGCTGGATGTGACGCGCAATGGCGAGTTAATCGAGATCCGCGCCACGGCGCAGAGTTTTCTCCACAACCAGATCCGTTCCTTCGCCGGCACGCTGAAGCTCGCCGGCGAAGGCAAGTGGACGCCTGATGATGTCGAGGCAGCGCTTCAGGCGCGCGACCGCAAGGCCTGCGGCCCGGTGGCGCCGCCGGACGGGCTCTATTTCATGCAGGTGGATTATCCCGACGTGATTCCCGATCGCCGAAGGCCGGTCACCGATACCGATGCCAATGACGGGGATGCTGACGATCCCTCGTAAGTTTACCCAAGAACAGGATGATTTTAGGCCGGGTCGGCCTAAAATCTGAATCCTGTTCTAAATTAAAGAGTTAGAGCATGATGTCGCCCGAAAACTGCTCACACTTTTCGGCATCATGCTCTAGACGGGATAGATGCCGAGGAAGTGCTGCAGATATTCCGAAAGGATCATCGATGGCACGAGCAGCACCAGTGTGAGCGCTCCGACCATCAGCGCGTGACCGTGGCAGATCATCCGGAGAATGCGCGCCAGCACGAAGACCTGCGCCAGCATGAAGGCGAGCAGCAGCAGCGAGACGAGGCCGACGGAGCCGGGCAGGAAGAACACCAGCGCCAGCAGCAGCCCGTTGATATAGGAGAGCGGCACGCCGAGCCAGTTGATGCTGACGACGACGGGGGCGAAACGCTCGCCCATGCGAAAAGCAAGCAGCAGCAGCCCGGCAAAGACCAGCGGCACAAACCAGTTGGCGAGTTCGACGAGGCCGAGCCTGAAATAGAAGGCAAAGTCGACATCGGCTTCCGGCGGCATAGAGCGCAGGAAGGCCTGCCGCCACCAGAGCCAGGAAATGCCCATCGGCGGCAGGCACCAGGCCATCGCCCAGAACGAGCGGTTGACGCCGCGCTCGGACATGTCGAGGTAGCGGAAGCCGCGCGGATCCAGCCGGATCAGCAGCCAGAGGCCGGCCAGGTAATATTGAACCTCCCTAAAGCCCGGCATTGGCGAACCAGCGGGCGATGAAGGTTTCATAGATCGCCGTCAGCGTCTCCAGATCGGCGACAGCGACGCGCTCGTCGACCATGTGCATCGTCTGGCCGACGAGGCCGAACTCGACGACCGGGCAATAATCCTTGATGAAGCGCGCATCCGATGTGCCGCCGGTGGTCGAAAGCCGCGGCGATTGGCCGGAAATGCTTTCGACGGCTGAAGACAGCGAGGCGATCAGCGCATTGTTGCGCGTCAGGAAAACATGGCTCGGCCGGTCGGCCCAGACGATATCGTATTTCACCGGGTCGCGGCTCGGCCGCAGCGCGCCGTCCCGGGCAGCGGCGTCAAGACGGCGCAGGATTTCGGCACGCAGTGCTTCGACGGTCCAGCTGTCGTTGAAGCGGATGTTGAAACTCGCCGACGCCTTGGCCGGAATGACGTTGGTCGCCGGGTTGCCGACATCGACCGTGGTCACTTCGAGGTTCGACGGCTGGAAATCGTCGGTGCCGCCGTCAAACGGCGGGTCCATCAGCGCCTGCGTCAGCTGCAGCATGCCGCGCACCGGATTGTCGGCAAGGTGCGGATAGGCGGCATGGCCCTGCACGCCGTGTACGGTGATCCTGCCCGACAGCGAGCCACGCCGGCCGATCTTGATCATGTCGCCGAGCCTGTCCGGATTGGTTGGCTCCCCGACCAGGCAGGCATCCCAGCGCTCACCGCGCTCGGCTGCCCATTGCAGCAGTTTGATCGTGCCGTTGATCGCCGGACCTTCTTCGTCGCCGGTGATGAGAAAGGAAATCGAGCCCTTGGGCTGCCCGTTTTTCTCGATATGGCGGGCGACCGCGGCGACGAAACAGGCAATGCCGCCCTTCATGTCGACGGCGCCGCGGCCGAAAAGTTCGCCCTTCGAAATCTGGGCCTCAAAGGGCGGATGCGTCCAGGCGGCTTCGTCGCCGACCGGCACGACATCGGTATGGCCGGCAAACATCAGGTGCGGGCCGTCCTTGCCGAGGCGGGCATAGAGGTTTTCAATGTCAGGTGTTCGCTCTTCGCTCGCCTTCACTCTGTCGACCGTAAAGCCGAGCGGCGCAAGCATTGCCTCCAGCGCCGACAGCGCGCCGCCTTCGGCGGGCGTCACGGACGGGCAGCGAATCAGCGTCTGAAGATTGGCGACGGGGTCGGTAGCGGTCATGGCGGTCGAACTATCCGGCGGGAATGGCAAAGACATGGCAAGGCGGGGCCGCCTCGCGTAAAAAGACGCCGTCTGTTTACCGGATCAACGTCGCGGTGTCATCAATCTCTAAGCAGCTCGTTGATGCCGGTCTTCGAGCGGGTCTTTTCATCGACGCGCTTGACGATGACGGCGCAGTAGAGATGCGGCGCCGGCTGGCCGTTGCCCATCGTCGCATTGCCCGACGGCATCGAGCCGGCGACGACGACGGAATAGGGCGGCACTTCGCCGTAGGTCACCTCGCCGGTGGCGCGGTCGACGATCTTGGTCGACTTGCCGATAAAGACGCCCATGCCGAGCACCGAGCCTTCGCGGATGATGCAGCCTTCGACCACCTCGGAACGGGCGCCGATGAAGCAATTGTCCTCAATGATCGTCGGGCCGGCCTGCATCGGCTCCAAGACGCCGCCAATGCCGACGCCGCCGGAGAGATGCACATGCTTGCCGATCTGCGCGCAGGAGCCGACCGTTGCCCAGGTATCGACCATCGTGCCTTCGCCGACATAGGCGCCGAGATTGACGAAGGAAGGCATCAGGATGGCGTTCGGGGCGATGTAAGCCGAGCGGCGCACGACGCAGTTCGGCACGGCGCGGAAGCCGGCGGCGCGGAAGTGGTTCTCGCCCCAGTTTTCGAATTTCGAAGGAACCTTGTCCCACCAGGTCGAGTTGCCCGAACCGCCCTTGACCACGTCCATGTCGTTGAGGCGGAAGGACAAGAGCACAGCCTTCTTCAGCCACTGATTGACCGTCCAGGCGCCGTCGGAGCTGCGTTCGGCGACGCGGACCTTGCCGGCATCGAGCAAATCGAGCGCTGATTCGACCGCATCGCGAACCTCGCCCTTCGTCGACGTGTTCACATTGTCGCGATTGTCGAAGGCGGCTTCGATGATCTTTTCGAGGGATGCGAGGTCGGTGGCGCTCATGAGAATTCCTTAAACTTCGATCTTTATCGTGGAGACGGCGGGGTCTCCGGAATTGCGGTTGGCGGGGGTCAATCCTGCTCTACAGTATGAACCCGTAGAACGGAATGATTTTTCCGACAAGATCATATCTGGATTCAAGGCGTTATAGCGACATATCCGGTTTCGAAGCCGGCAATACTGAAAGGCATTTCGACATGGCGAAGGGACGAAACGGCGGTTCGCGGCGCAAGGATGGCGTATGGGACCCGCTGAAGAGCAGCTCGACCGACAGGCAGCGCGCCGAAGCCGTGCCGAAGACGCCGCAGACGCTATCGCCTGCCTACCGCCTTGCCTATGTCGACGAGGATTTCCTCTGCCGCGAGGAATTGCGGCCGATCCGCCTGCAGCTGGAGTTGTTGAAGACGGAGATGATGCTGACCGAACGCGGCATCAAGTCGACCGTCGTCATGTTCGGCGGCGCCCGCATTCCCGCCCCCGGCCAGAGCGCCTGGGCAGCCCGCAACGATATCCAGCGCGTCAACCTGGAGGCGGCCTCCGTCTACTATGACGAGGCGCGCAAATTCGCCCGGCTCTGCTCGAAATATTCGGCCACCTTGAATTTCCACGAATATGTCATCGTCACCGGCGGCGGCCCCGGGGTGATGGAGGCGGGCAATCGCGGCGCGGCCGACGAGGGCGCACCTTCGATCGGCCTCAACATCGTACTGCCGCACGAGCAGGCGCCGAACGCCTATGTGACGCCGGAACTCAGCTTCAACTTCCACTATTTCGCCATCCGCAAGATGCACTTCATGGTGCGCGCCAAGGCGATCGCGGTCTTTCCCGGTGGCTTCGGCACGCTTGACGAATTCTTCGAATGCCTGACGCTGATCCAGACCGGCCGCATGGAGCGCCTGCCGCTGATCCTCTTCGGGGAGTCGTTCTGGAGGAGGATCATCAATTTCGAGGCATTGGCCGAATTCGGCACGATCGCGCCTGACGACGTCAAGCTGATCAGCTTCGTCGATACGGCAGAAGCGGCATGGAAGATCGTGCAGGATTTCTACGAACACCGCGAGTAAGGGCTCAAGCGCGCGCTTCGGCCGAACGACGCGCATTCATAATTCCCCCGCTCCTTCCCGCGGAGCAGGAATGGAGCGGGAGGAACGGTTCGTCCGGCCTTACAGAAGCGGCCGGTCCGGCATGTCGTCGATCGAGATGACGCCGTCCTTGTTGCGGTCCATTCGCGCAAACAGCTTGTCGAAGGCGGCTTCGGCTTCCTGTTTGGAGATCTGGCCGTTCTGGTCTGTGTCGATCCGTTGCATCATCAGCGAGGCGCGCATGAAGTTGCCGCCATGGCGCATCCAGCGATGTCCGTCACGACCGTCGTGGCCGTCGCGCGGCGGCCGTCCCTGGTCATTGTTGTCGGAGGTTTCAGGCGCCGTGGGTGCGGCGTTCGCATCCTTGTTTTCGCCGGCTTCCTGCTTGCGCTGATCTCTCATCGCCTGCATCTGCGTTTTCCGGTACTCACGGATTTCGCCCGGTGTCAGCGAACCGTCCTTGTTGGTGTCGATCGCAGCGAAGATCTTGTCGATACCGGCGGTCGCCTCGTCCTTGGAGATCTGTCCGTCCTTGTTCGTGTCGAACTGCTTCAGCATGCGGACATAGGTGATTTCGCGGAAGGCAGCAGGCCCCGGACCGTGCATGCCGGGGTGCTGACGCGGCCCGTCACCGGGTGCGGCAAAAACTGCCCCGGCGGCTGCGCCGAAGATGAGGGTGGAGGAAAGCGCTGCCAGTATCAGCTTGTTGCGGTACATCGTGTTTGCCTTTCGTAAGGTGTCCCCTCACGAAAGAAGCTATGGCAGCAGGCCCGAAAGACCCAGTTAAACATCGGTAAGCTGAATGAAAACTTCGTAATGCTTCAGCCGATAATCTTGCGGAGAAAAGCGGCGAGATCGTCGGTGACGAAATCGATATGATCCTCCTCGCCACTGGTCTTTTCCCACCATTCGACGACCGTCTCTTCCAGATTGCGCGGTACGAGCAGTACGGTCTGCATGCCGAGCGCCTTCGGCACCGTCAGGTTGCGCGGCAGATCCTCGAACATCGCCGCCTTGGCAGTTTCGACGCGCTTCAGCGCCGTGAACTTGTCGTAGGTCGCCTGCGCCGGCTTCGGCACGTAATCGGCGGCGACGATATCGAAGATGTCGTCGAAATGCTCGAGAATGCCGAGCGCCTCCGCCGTCATTTCGGCATGCTTGACGCTGCCATTGGTGAAGATGAATTTGCGCCCCGGCAGCGCCTTGATCGCCTCGCCGAGTTCCGGCTGCGGCGTCAGCGCCGTGTAGTCGATCGCATGCGCCTTTTCGAGGAAATCGTTCGGGTCGATGCCATGATGGATCATCAGGCCCTGCAGCGTCGTGCCATGGTCGAGGTAATATTGCTTCTGCAGCTTGCGCGCCTCTTCCCGCTCCATCTGCAAGAGCGCCGCGACATAGGCGGTCATGTTCTTGTCGATCTGCGCGAAGAGATTGACATGATGCGGATAGAGCGTGTTGTCGAGGTCGAAGACCCAGTCTGTGACGTGCTCGAAATCGGTTTTATCAGGCGTGCGGTCGATCTTGGTCATGGCGGTCTTATGGCACGGCTGCTGTGGGAAACCAAAGGCTTTTGGCTCCCAGCTCAGCCTGACATCGGCTTCCGCAAAAATGCCGTCAGATTTTCACAACTTTAAGAGGATTTTGTCTGAATATTGCCATTGATCGCTGGTGACTTTCTGCCTGCGTCAGACAGGGGGACCCGCAAGGGGTAAAGTCGCATGAAGATCGTTCTGATCAATCCGCCGCATACGGCGATCGGCAGTCGCATTCCCGATGATCACCTTCCACCGCTCGGCCTTCTTTCGGTCGGCGGCCCGCTGATCGACGACGGTCATATCGTCAGTCTCATCGATGCCGAGTTCGGACCGATGACGATAGCGGAGATTGTCAGCCGTGTGGTGGCCAGTGGCCCCGATTTGGTGCTGATCGGCCATTCCGGCTCGACCTCGGCCCATCCCACCGCCCGCGCGATCGCAGAGGCGGTCAAGCACAGCGATGCTGCTATCCGCATTGTTTATGGCGGTGTCTTCCCGACCTATCACTGGCGGGAGGCGATGGCCGAGACCGAGGCATTCGATATCCTCGTGCGCGGCGAAGGCGAGGAAACGATGCGGCGGCTTGCCTGCACCCTGGCGACGGGCCGCCCGCTCGCAACCGTTCCCGGCATCGCCTTTCGCGATGGCGATGGCGAAATCCTGGCAACACAGCCGGCGCAGGCGATCGCCGATCTCGATGCCTATCGCGTCGGCTGGGAGCTGATCGATCATCGCCACTACAGTTATTGGGGCGGCAAGCGCGCTGTCGTCATGCAGTTTTCGCGCGGCTGTCCGCATCTTTGCAACTACTGTGGCCAGCGCGGTTTCTGGACCCGCTGGCGTCACCGCTCGCCGGAACTGTTTGCCCGCGAGATCGCCAGGCTTTATCGCGAAGAGGGTGTGGAACTTATCAATCTCGCCGACGAGAATCCGACCTCTTCGCGAAAGGCCTGGCTCGCTTTTCTCGAAGCGATGATCACCGAGAACGTGCCGGTGCAGATTGTCGGATCGACACGGGCCGATGATATCGTCCGCGATGCCGATATCCTGCATCTCTACCGCAAAGCGGGTGTCGTGCGCTGGTTGATCGGTATGGAAAACACCGACGAGGCAACCTTGACGCTGATCAAGAAGGGCGGAGCCAAGACGACTGACCGGGAGGCGATCCGCCTTCTGCGCCAACACGATATCCTCTCCATGGCGACCTGGGTCGTCGGTTTCGAGGAGGAGAAGCTGAGCCATCTCTGGCGCGGCTTCCGGCAATTGCTTTCCTATGATCCCGACCAGATCCAGGCGCTCTATGTGACGCCACATCGCTGGACGCCCTTCTTCCGCATTGCCCGCGATCGACAGGTCATCGAAACCGACATCCGTAAATGGGACTACAAGCATCAGGTACTGAAGATGCGGCACCTCAACCCGATCGTGCTGGTCGCCTGCGTTAAGCTCATCGAGGTGGCGGTCCAGGCGCGGCCGAAGGCACTGCTGCGCATACTCTTCCATCGCGATCGCCAGCAACGCCATTCCATGCGCTGGTATACGCAAATGGGTCGTCGCGTCTGGTTTCATGAGATCCTCGAATTCCTCTTCCGCCGCCGCCATCTCAAGGATGGCCCGACGCTCGAGAATTTCTGGGGCGCACCGCAGGATTCAGAGGAGGAATCGATGTTGCGCCCGCAACGGCATGTGAAAAGCCTCGACGCGGCGGAATAAAATAGACGCCCGATTTTCGGCGGACGGCGCAGGCACGGAATGCTAGAAAGCGGTCATGCTTTTCGAACGCCCCGATGATGATACGCTCTATGATGCCCTGATCGCGCGCAGTGCCGATTATGAGGGTCAGGCCTATGTCTGCGTCAAGACGACAGGTATCTTCTGCCGTCTGACCTGCCCGGCGCGCAAGCCGAGGCGGGAAAATACCATCTTTTTCGACACGATCGCCGCCTGCATGCATTCCGGTTTCCGCCCGTGCCAGCGCTGCAGGCCGCTGGAGCAGCCGGGCAGGGAGCCGATCGTCGACGAACTGCTTGCCGCACTGGACCGCGAGCCGCAGCTGCGCTGGACCGAGGATGAGCTCATGCGCAGGGGCCATGACCCCTCGACGGTGCGCCGCGCCTTCAAACGCGGGCTCGGCGTGACCTTCCACGATATCGTCCGCTATATCCGGCTGGGCGAGGCGGCCCGGCAACTGGCCGATGGCGCGCGCGTCATCGATGCGCAGCTCGAGGCGGGATATGACTCCCCAAGTGGTTTCCGGACGGCTTTTCAGCGGCTCGTCGGCAAAGCGCCGGCGCTGTCGCAGAACCGCGAACTGCTCTCTGCCGACTGGTTCGACACCCCGCTCGGGCCGATGGTAGCGGTTGCCGACAAGACGCATCTCCACCTTCTCGAATTCCACGACCGTAAGGCATTGCCGACCGAGCTCGAGGCGCTGCAGAAGCGCGTCCGCTCCTCGGTCGCGATCGGCCGCACGCCGGCGATCGACCAGATCGAGGCAGAAATCCGGGATTATTTCGAAGGGCGGCTGACCGTCTTCAGGACGCCGTTGGCCCTTGGTGGCACACCCTTCGAAAAACATGTCTGGGCAAAACTCATGGAGATTCCTGCCGGCCAGACGCGCGCCTATGGCGATCTCGTCAGGGAGATGGAAAGGCCGGAAGTGGTGCGTGCCGTCGGCCGCGCCAACGGCGCCAACCAGCTCGCCATCATCGTGCCCTGCCATCGCATCCTCGGCGTGGATGGTTCGCTGACCGGCTATGGCGGCGGGCTCTGGCGCAAGCAATGGCTGCTGCGGCATGAAGAGAAGATCAGAGCACAAGCACCTAACCAAGCACCTAACATGGAGGAGACGGCATGAACCAGACTGAAAAGGCCGAGCTGTTCGGCACGCTGCACCAGAAGGGCAACCCCGTTGTTCTCTACAATATCTGGGATGCCGGCACGGCGAGGGCGGTTGCCGATGCCGGCGCCAAGGCGCTTGCCACGGGAAGCTGGTCGGTCGCCGCTGCCCATGGTTATGCCGACGGCGAGAAGCTGCCGATGTCGGTGCTGGTCGACACGGCGAAATCCATCACCGCTGTCATCGACCTGCCGCTTTCGGTCGATTTCGAAGGCGCCTATTCGGCCGAGCCTGAGGGTGCGGCCGCCAATGTCGCCAAGCTGGTGGAGGTCGGCGCCGTCGGCATCAATTTCGAGGATCAGGTGGTCGGCGGTGGTGGGCTTTATCCGGCCGAGAGGCAGGCTGCCCGCATCCGCGCCATTCGCGCCATGGCCGAAGGCAAGGGCATCCCCTTCTTCATCAACGCCCGCACCGATCTCTTCCTGGCCGAGAGCGATCTTTCCAAACATGCCGGTCTGGTGGACGAGGCGATCGAGCGCGGCCGGGCCTATGCGGCGGCCGGCGGCAGCGGCTTCTTCGTGCCTGGCTTGATCGATCCCGCCTTGATCGAGAAGATCTGCGCCGCCTCGCCGCTGCCGGTCAACATCATGATGCGGACAGGCGCCCCGGATGTGAAAACGCTGGCAAAGCTCGGCGTCGGCCGCGTCAGTTATGGCCCCGGGCCTTACCGGTCGATGATGGAAAAGCTGAAACAGGAGGCGGCGGCGATTTATAGCCCGCTCTGACGTCGAAAGTCCGAGGGCCGCAGATCTGGTGCGAAAGGCTGCGGCCCGCAATGAAATCCCGTTCCGCTCAGGAACGGAAGCGCAGATTTCGCCGCGTCAGCTGGCTGACCGAGGTGCAGCCCATCAGCTTCATGCCGCGCTCGATCTCGGTGCGCATCGTCTCCAGCGCCCGTTCGACGCCGGGCTGTCCGGCAGCGGCAAGCGGGAAGAGATAGTAGCGCCCGAGCCCGACGGCCTTCGCCCCCAGCGACAGCGCTTTAAGAACATGCGTTCCCCGCTGCACACCGCCATCCATCATCACGTCGATCCGGTCGCCCACGGCGTCGACGATCTCGGCCAGCTGGTCGAATGCGCTGCGCGAGCCGTCGAGCTGGCGCCCGCCATGATTGGAAAGCACGATACCGCTGCAGCCGATCTCGGCCGCGCGCTTGGCGTCTTCGACCGACATGATGCCCTTAAGGCAGAATGGCCCGCCCCATTCGCGCACCATCTCCGCCACGTCGTCCCACGACATCGAGGGGTCCAGCATCTCGGTGAAGTATCGGCTGATCGACAGCGCGCCGCCGTCCATCTTGACGTGGTTTTCGAGCTGCGGCAGCCGGAAGCGCTCATGCGTCAGCCAGTCGATCGCCCAGGAAGGCTTGATCGCGAACTGGGTCATGCCGGCAAGATTGAGCTTGAAGGGAATGGCAAAGCCCGTGCGCTTGTCGCGCTCGCGGTTGCCGCCGGTGATGCTGTCGACCGTCAGCATCATCGCCTGCACGCCGGCATTTTTCGCTCGCGCCATCATCTCGCGGTTGAGGCCGCGGTCCTTGTGGAAATAGAACTGATAGACCTGCGGCCCGTTGCTGATCTGTCTCGCTTCCTCCAGGCTGATCGTGCCGAGCGAGGAGACGCCGAACATCGTGCCGTGTTTTGCTGCCGCCGCCGCGACCGCCCGCTCTCCCTGGTGGTGAAAAAGGCGCTGCAACGCCGTCGGCGAGCAATAGACCGGCATTGCGAGCTTCTGCCCCATGACGGTCACCGACATGTCGACCTCGGCCACACCGCGCAAAACGTCAGGCACCAGATCGCAAGCCTCGAAGGCCGCTGTATTGCGCCGGTACGTCACCTCGTCATCGGCACCGCCGTCGATATAGTCGAATATCGGCCCGGGAAGACGCCGTTTGGCCATGCGCCGGAAATCGTGAAAATTATAGCAGTCTGTCAGGCGCATTTGTTTCCTCGATACCCTGTTCCCGTGTGAGGAAGATCCGCCCTTCGCAAGTGAAGGGCGCAGCCTCGCTCAGGGGACGATCAGCGTTCCGACGCCGTGCTCGGTGAAGATCTCGAGCAGGACGGAATGGGCGGTCTTGCCGTTCAGGATGACGACACCCTGCACGCCGGCCTTGATCGCATCGATGCAGGTCTCGACCTTCGGGATCATGCCGCCCGAAATCGTACCGTCGGCGATCAGCGCATGCGCTTCGGCGACGGAAAGCTCCTTGAGGAGCTGGCCGCTCTTGTCGAGCACGCCCGGCACATCGGTGAGGAACAGCAGCCGGGTGGCGTTCAGCGCGCCGGCAATGGCGCCGGCGAAGGTATCGGCGTTGATATTGTAGGTGGCGCCGTCGCGGCCAGGCGCCACGGGCGCGATGACCGGGATCATCTCGGAGCGGGCGAGCAGATCGAGCAGCGTGCGGTCGACCTCGACCACTTCGCCGACGAAACCGAGATCGAGCACGCGCTCGATGTTCGAATCCGGATCCTTCACGGTCTTGCGCGCCTTTTCGGCGAAGACCATGTTGCCGTCCTTGCCGCAAAGGCCGATCGCCCATTCGCCGGTCTGGTTGATGAGGGCGACGATTTCCTTGTTGATCGAGCCGGCGAGCACCATTTCGACGATCTCGACCGTCTTCTGGTCGGTGACGCGAAGCCCGCCCTCGAATTTCGATTCGATGCCCATCTTGCTCAGCATGGCGCCGATCTGCGGGCCGCCGCCGTGAACGACGATCGGGTTGACGCCGGATTGCTTCAAGAGTGCGATGTCGCTGGCGAAGGCCTTGCCGAGCTCGGGATTGCCCATCGCGTGGCCACCATATTTCACGACAATCGTCTTGTTCTCGTAACGCTGCATGAAGGGCAGTGCCTTGGCCAGAAGCCGTGCCTGCATTTCGCTTTCGGTTTCGTTCATGGGAACCCCGCAGAATTGTTCGCGGCCTTTTATCGTAAGTTTCTGACAGAGGGAATAATCCAGAGGGCAATAGTTTTTCGTATCTGGCGCGAAGCCGGCGGCCGCTACCGTCCGGCGCACGCAAGCTTGAGATGAGGAACGGCATGCAAGGCGATGAGATTGCAGACCTGATCGGCCGCGTCGCATTGAGCGATCGCAGGGCCTTCGTTGCCCTTTACAACCAGACTGGGCCGAAACTTTTTGCGATCTGCCTGCGTATCTTGAAGGATCGCTCGGAAGCCGAAGAGGTCCTGCAGGAAGTCTATATCAGCATCTGGCAGCGCGCTCGCAGCTTCTCCGTCGCTTCGGGTTCGTCCGCGGCCTGGCTCGCGTCGATTGCCCGCAACCGGTCGATCGACGCGCTGCGGGCGCGCAAGCCCATCGCCGACGAATTGGATACGGTCTATGATCTTGCCGATGCCGGACCAGACCCGGAAAGACAGACGATGACGAAGGATGAAGGAAGGCGGATTGACACCTGCATGGAAGAGTTGGAAGCTGATCGCGCGGTCGCGGTGAAACGGGCTTATGTCGAAGGGCTGAGCTATCAGGAGCTGGCCGATCAGTTTGGTGTCCCGCTGAACACGATGCGGACCTGGCTTAGGCGCAGCCTCTTGAAACTGAGAGAGTGCATGGAACGATGACATCGCCCGACAAAAGCAAGGGAGACCGCTCCCGCGACGAGGTTCTCGCCGGCGAATATGTGCTTGGCGTCCTATCGATGCAGGACCGTCGAGTGGTAGAAGAGCGGATGCGCCACGACCGGCCCTTCGCTGCGATCGTCAGCCGCTGGGAAACCAACCTCTCCGCCTTCAACGACGAGTATGAAGGTGTCGCTCCGAACCGGGAAACCTTCAAGCAGATCGAGGCGCGGCTTTTCGGCGATGGCCAAAAGCCCGCATCCTTTTCGCAAGGGCTATGGAATTCCGCCGTTTTCTGGCGCTCGCTGAGCTTCGCCTGCGTCGTCGTCGCCGTCAGCGCCGTCATCTTCGCCTCCGGCGTGGTGCCGCAGCCGCAGGGACCGGCACCGCTGGTGGCCTCGCTTTCGGGCCAGAACAGCACCGTCAACCTTCTCGCCTCCTACGAGCTGCAGAGCGGCCGGCTGAAGATCGTGCCGGTCGCGGCCGGCAAGCCGGAGGAGAAGTCGCTGGAACTCTGGCTGGTGCCGGGCAGCGGCCTGCCGAAATCGCTCGGCGTCTTCCAGCCGGGCGAGAGCGGCGAACTCGTCATTCCCGCCGATCTGCGCAGCCAGGTCGCCGATGGCGCAACACTTGCCGTCAGCCTCGAACCCTTCGGCGGCTCGCCGACCGGCCAGGCGACCGGCCCGGTGATCGCAAGCGGTCCCCTGCGCCGACCATAATCTGGGTCGGCCATAAATCATTTTCTCCTGCCTGAAACTCTTCCGCGCGGCCCTCCGTAGTTCGAAATGTCCGGACGACGCTCAGGCATAAAGCCCGCGGATGGTGTCCGGTGAGGAGAAAATCATGATCAAGTCCGTATTGCGCGGCTTCGCGCTCGCCGCTCTCATGTCCGCTGTCGCCTTTGCCGCCGCGAAAAACCCGGTGGTTGGCGGTGCTGCGATGTTCGATAGCAAGAACATCATCGAGAACGCCGTGAATTCAAAGGATCACACGACGTTGGTCGCAGCCGTCAAGGCCGCCGGCCTGGTCGGCACGCTCGAGGGCAAGGGTCCTTTCACCGTCTTCGCGCCGACCAACGAAGCTTTCGCCGCGCTGCCGAAAGGCACCGTCGATACGCTGCTGAAGCCGGAAAACAAGGCGACGCTGACCAAGGTTCTGACCTGCCACGTCGTCGCCGCCGATGCCATGGCCAAGACCGTTGCCAAGATGATCAAGGATGACGGCGGCGAGCACGACATCAAGACCGTCGGCGGCTGTGTGCTGAAAGCCAAGGAAAGCATGGGTAAGATCACGCTGACCGATGAAAACGGCGGTGTCTCCCATGTGACGATCGCCGACGTCAAACAATCGAACGGCGTCATCCACGTTGTCGACAAGGTGCTGCTGCCGAAGATGTAAGCCCGCTCGTATCGGCAGACGCATTGGGGCGCTCTTTGGGGCGCCCCAAACACAGATTGATGAGGTGGCTAGCGCATAACCCCGAAAATCGGAATCGATTTTCGGAAAGGATTACGCGCAGATTCAAAGTGATAGAGCGTCCTTAGCGCGTCTGAAAAGACGCGCGGCGCTCTATCGGGCCGCTTCAGCTCTCGGGAAGACGAGGGTGACACTCATGCCGGTATCGGGGGACGAGGTGACTTCAACCTCGGCGCGGGCGTTCTGTTTCAGCGACTGTACGATCATCGCGCTGAGCTTCCCGGGCTGCGGCCAGGTCACGTCTTGGGGAAGACCGACCCCGTTATCAGCAACGGTAATTCTGCACCCGGTATCGCTGACGACACAGCGAAACGTGATTTCGCCGCCATCGCGCCCCACGAAAGCATGCTTCAGCGTATTGGTGAGGAGTTCGTTGATGACGAGGCCGGCCGGCATGGCGACATCGACGGAAACCGGCCAGGTATCGACCTTCATGTCCAGCCGGATCCCTTCCACGGCATGGGCCGCCATCACAGAAGCGGCAATCTGGCTCACATAGGTGCCAAGATCGACAGTGGCGCCTTTCTCTTCGTCCGACAGCGAGCGATAGAGCAGGGCCAAGGCTTCGATCCGCCCCGCAAGCCGTGCAAATCTTTCGCTTTCCTCATTCTGTTGAGCATTGCGCGCCTCCATTCGGATGAGCGCCGTGATCATCTGGAGATTGTTCTTCACGCGATGCTGTAGTTCCCGCAGAAGGACATCTTTCTCCGTCAGCAGTTCGCTGAAGCTCTCGGCGGCCGTCGCCTCATTGCGGGCAGCAAAGGCCACCAATCGGAAAAGCGGCGTGTCATCATCGTCGACGATCGTATTCGACCAGACATCGATGATGACGGTGCTCTCGGCCTCGGCCACCAGCGAGAAGGCACCAATATATTCCTCAGCAGAGGTCACAGCTGCCGTGAGCGGCACCTCTCCGGAGACGGCGGTGGAATTCAATTCAATGTCCGGCCAGGGTTTCCCCTGGACCTCGGTTGCCCCAAGCGCCGTCAGCCGTTCGAATTCGAGGTTGACGTAAATCAGCGGCTCGTTCCCACCGAGTTCGGAGACAGCCACCGCGAATGGCACATGATCGAGAAAGTGTCGAAACCGGTCATCATCAAGGGCTTCGGCAAGATGGGGCAAGTTGCCGACGCCTTCCGGCGAAATCGGCTGGTCTTTGCTATCGGTCATCAAATATTACTCGTGGACGCGGCTGCTCCCGCACAGCAGGAGAACTAGCGTTGCTTTAAAAGCTGCGGGGACGCAAGCGCAATCAGCACCGGCCAGTTCATGCGTTCGCAGTCTCTGCCATTGACGCTTCCTTGGTGCGGGTGAATGCGCGGGACGCCTTCGGCCATGCTGCAGCGCGCGATCTGCAAGCCCGTCATTTCAGGTGCGGTTTAAACTTCGAGCCTTCGATCGGGTTGTTATCTCAGCGGGCCCTGGCGCGTTTCGCAATGAGGGCAGAGGTGGCCGACACCCGGTTACTCTGTTCCCTCGCAAGCCGGGCCTCCCGAAGCCGCAACGTCTTTGCCTGTTGCGACTGGGCGTCGGATTCGAGCTCCTCGGCCGCCTGGTTCTTCGCGAAGAACTGGGTCTGGACGTTGCCGAAGGCGATCTCCGCCCGCTGGCGAGATTTGCTGTATGTTTCTGTCATGTTGGCTCCGATACTCGTGGGCTCGACGCGCGAGCGAAAACAAAAAGGCCAGGCAAATCGCCTGGCCTTGAATGGATAACGTGCTTCCGGCAGTGCCAGTACATCCGTGGTCAAAGGGAAGCAGATACCGATTTAAGCGTTCTGGAGATTGCAAGCGGACATCTTGCCCGACTTGTTGTCACGCTCGAGGTCGAAGCCGATCTTCTGGCCTTCGACAAGGTCGCGCATTCCGGCGCGCTCGACGGCGGAGATGTGAACGAAGGCGTCGTCGCCGCCATTATCAGGCTGAATGAAGCCGAAGCCTTTGGTGGAATTGAACCATTTAACTGTGCCAGTGGCCATGATGATGAACCCTTTCATAGCAATATTGAAGAACCGCAACGCCAAGGCGATGCGGATGGTGATAGCGATTTTTGAAAGGAAGTTCGTTCAGAGCGCGGTGCCAATCGCGCGATAACCAAGCCAGCAAGCAAAATTCGATGATCGCTATCTAGCTCAACTCCCCCGCGTTGTCAACCATTGGTTTTCTGGTGGCGCATTGTTCAACTTTTGGATGTCTATGACGCGTTTACACCAAACCGGGCGCCGCGCCCGGGGGCGCGCACGCCCTCTACTTCCAGCGGGCGATGCCGACGGTTTCGGCGATCGCCTGGCGCAGCTCGTCCAGCCCGTCGCCCTTTTCGGACGAGGTGGACAGCACGCCGGGATAGGCGGCCGGACGCTTGCGGATCTTTTCCGCCGTTTCGGCAAGCAGTTTCGGCACACCAGCCGCCTTGATCTTGTCGGCCTTGGTCAGCACGATCTGGTAGGAGACCGCTGCCTTGTCGAGCAGATCAAGCACGTCATCGTCGTTCTTCTTGATGCCGTGGCGGCTGTCGATCAACACATAGACGCGCTTCAGCGTCGCGCGGCCGCGCAGATAATCGAAGACGAGCTTGGTCCACTTGTCGACCTGCTCCTTCGGTGCCTGCGCATAACCATAGCCCGGCATGTCGACGATCGCCGTTGGTGGCAGGTCGCCGCCTTCGCCGGAATAGCCGTCGGGAACGAAATAATTGAGTTCCTGCGTGCGTCCCGGCGTGTTCGAGGTGCGCGCCAGACCCTTCTGGCCGACCAGCGCATTGATCAGCGAGGATTTGCCGACATTCGAGCGACCGGCAAAGGCCACTTCCAACGGCCCTTCCGGCGGCAGGAAATTCAGGGACGGTACGCCGCGGATGAAGATCCATGGGTGGCCGAAGAGCGGCTTTTCGATGTCGGACATGCGGGCTCGGCAATCTCTGGGTTGGGTCTTTTACCGGGCTTCATGGTTTTACGGGCGGATGTCAAGCTTCGAGGCCGTTTGCAGGCGTCTTCGTCCGCTGCCTGGAAAAGAAAAAGCCCCGCCGGAGCGGGGCTTGGCATCATTTCGACGGCGCCGTTTTTCGTCGGAACAGACCCTTCAGATTGTCGAAGAGTTCGACCTTGACGCCGTGGCGCTTCATGATCACCGACTGCTGTGCTACCGAAAGCGTGTTGTTCCAGGCCCAGTAGATGACCAGGCCGGCCGGGAAGCTTGCCAGCATGAACATGAACACCAGCGGCATCCAGGTGAAGATCATCGCCTGCGTCGGATCGGGCGGCGTCGGGTTCATGCGCATCTGCAGGAACATGGTGACGCCCATGATCAGCGGCCAGACGCCGAGATGCAGAATGGTCGGCGCCTCGAAGGGCAAAAGGCCGAACAGATTGACGATTGTCGTCGGATCGGGCGCCGATAGGTCCTTGATCCAGCCGAAGAACGGCGCGTGACGCATTTCGATGGTGATGTAGATCACCTTGTAGAGCGAGAAGAAGATCGGGATCTGCAGCGCCACCGGCCAGCAGCCGGCGATCGGATTGATCTTTTCTTCCTTGTAGAGCTGCATCGTTGCCTGCTGCAGCCCCATGCGGTCATCGGCGAATTTCGCCTTCAGCTCCTCCATCTTCGGCTGCATGCGCTTCATGTTCGCCATCGAAGCGTACTGCTTGCTGGCGAGCGGGAAGAACAGGAGCTTGACGACGATGGTGGTGCACAGGATCGCCACGCCGAAATTGCCGAAGAAGCGATAGAAGAAGTCCATCAGCTTGAACATCGGCTTGGTGATGAAATAGAACCAGCCCCAGTCGATCAGCCGGTCGAACTTCGGGATCGAGTAGCTGGCCTCATAGCCGTCGATAACCGGCACTTCCTTGGCGCCGGCGAAGACGAGGTTCTTGAGCTCGATCGATTGGCCCGGCGCGACGGTGAAGGCATCGTCCTTGTAATCGGCCTGATAGCGCGGCTGGCCATCGGCAAAATGGGAGAAGCGCGCCTCATAGGCGGCACTTTGCGGCGGAACGATCGTCGCCGCCCAGTATTTGTCGGTAATGCCAAGCCAACCGCCGGTGGATTTCGCCGGCATCACGGCTTCCTTTTCGGCGGCGCTATATTTGGTTTCGATCAGGCCGTCATCGCCGATGACGCCGATGAAGCCTTCATGCAGCACGTAGACGGAGGGCGTCGTCGGCTTGTTGTAGCGCGTCACGCGGCCGTAGGAAGACAGCGAAGCGGGCGCCTGGCCGGCATTGCTGATCTTGTCGGCGACGGTGAACATGTAGCGTTCGTCGACGGAAATCGTGCGGGTGAACGTCAGGCCCTTGTCGTTGGTATAGGAAAGCGTCACCGGCGTCTTTTCGGTGAGCTTGGCGCCTTCAGGCGCGGTCCAGAGCGTCGAGGCGCCGGGAACGTTGCCCGTCGCGTCGCTGCCGATATAGCCGAGCTCGGTGAAATAGCCGTCCTTGGTCTCGGCCGGGCTGAACAGCGTGATGGTCGGGCTCGAGTCGTCGACGGTCTCGTGATAGCCTTTGAGCTTCAGATCGTCGAGGCGGGCGCCAGCAAGGTTGATCGAGCCGGAAAGTGCCGGTGTGTCGATGACGACGCGCGGGGTCTTTGCCAGCGCCTGCTCGAGCGTCGCCGTCGCGACCGCCTGACCGGAAGGTGCCGTACCGCTCGGCTGGGCCGGCGTCTCGCCGCCGGCTGCCGGCTGCTGCACCTGTTCGGTCTGCTGCTGCGCCTTCTGGGCTTCCTGCGTCTTGCGCTGGGCCTCGATGCGCGGATTCATATAGAGAAACTGCCAGCCGAGGACGATCAGCACCGAGAGAGCGATCGCAATGAAGTAATTGCGGTTGTTTTCCATCATACGTTCCTGGGGCGTCCGTCTCCGGAGCGCCGATGTTTCGGCCTGGTTTCCACGCGGGATTTCAGTTCCGCGGCCAATTCCTGGAAGGACGCGTCAAGCACGTCCCTGCGCGCGACAACCACATAGTCGTGTCCGGGCTGCATTGCAAACCCCGCATGAAGCCGCACCGCCTCTTTCAGGCGGCGGCGCATGCGGTTCCGTTCGACCGCGTTGCCATGTTTTTTGGTGACTGTAAAACCGACGCGTGCCTGGCTGTCGGGTTCCTTCCGGTCGAGGACTTCGAGAAGGAAGAGGCCGCCCCGGCGTTTTTCGCCCTCGCGCACGGCAAGAAACTGCGGGCGGCTCTTCAGCCGCCCGACAGTGTGTTTCTTCTCACTGGTCGTCAATTCGCCCGCCATCTCTTACCGGGCAACCCGGCCTTACGCCGACAGACGATTGCGGCCCTGCGCGCGGCGGGCTGCGATGACCTTGCGGCCACCCTTCGTGGACATGCGCGCACGGAAACCGTGGCGACGCTTGCGAACAAGCTTGGATGGTTGGTAGGTACGCTTCATTTATTTTAAACACCGCGGAGTGCGGCCCTTCTTGAATTTGCATAATGCAAGGAGCGTTGTTTTTCGAACGGGCGGGCCATGAAAGGCTTGAGTGACCGAACGTGCGCGGGCTTATAAGGATGAAGCCCGTAAAAGTCAATTATGCCGGATCATTTCACTCTGCGCTGCCGGCCTCGAAAGTAATTTCGCACTCTGGTGTTAAGAAATGAGGCCTGCCCTGAGTGGTTGTAGTTTTGCACCGCGGCAGGTCGATTGCCCCGGTTTTCAGGCGTTTACGCCTTCCGGCAAGCATTCGGCATGGATCATTTCCGAAGCCATAATCGTAAATATTAGAAATCTAACTTTAATAAATTTCGCCGATATTCAACGCATCGACTGGGAATTTGCTTTCCAGGCAGTGGCGTAGCTAGGAGCATTGCATTGAAGATCCGGGGCAAAATTAATCTGCTGGTTTGCGTGATGGGCGCGGTCGCACTTCTGATCGGCGCAACGGCATTGTCCGCCATGCACGAATACAGTCGCAACCTGACGGCTTACGAGCAGGCCGCCGCCCGCGCCTATGCCGGCGAACGCCTCAACCGTTTCGTCACGGCTGTGGTCATGGAGGCGCGCGGCATCTATGCCGCCAAAACGATCAAGGACACGCCGAACTTCGCCAAGGGCCTGATGGCCGACCTCGACGAGATCGACAAGGTCATCTCGGGCTGGGCGCCGCTCGTTCCCGAGAGCGAGAAGGCCGATTTTGCCAAGCTTGTCGCCCGCGCCGCGGAATTCCGCACCTTCCGCACGGAAACGGCCCGCCTCGGCACGGAAGTCGGCCCCGAAGCCGCCGGCCAACAAGGCAACAATGACGCCAACCGCGCCAACCGCAAGGCGTTCCAGGCGGAAATCGATGCCGTCGTCGCCACCGACAAGGCAGCACTGGAAACCGTCAATGCCGAGATCGAGAGCTTCCGCTCCTGGGTGCTGATGCTCGTGCTCAGCATCACCGGCATCGGCATCGCCGTCGGCATCGGCATGGGCTTCTATATCGGCACCAGCCATCTCAGCCGCCCGATCAAGCGCGTCACCCATGCGATCAAGGAAGTCGCCGACGGCAATTTCGATGCCGAGGTTCCCTTCGCCGGCCGTCCGGACGAAATCGGCGAGATGGCCGCAGCGGTTGCGGTGTTCAAGGCGAACGGCCTGGCCGTCAAGCGCCTGAACGCCCAGGAAGCGGCGATGCGTGCCAAGAGCGACGACCTGCAGTCGAGCATGTCCGTCGTCGTGGCTGCGGCTGCGGCCGGCGATTTCGGCCACCGCATCAGCAAGGACTACGAGGACGACAACCTCAACCAGTTCGCCGGCAACATCAACACGCTGCTGTCGAGCGTCGATGCCGGCATCGGCGAGACCCGCCGCGTCGTCGCAAGCCTTGCCGAAGGCGACCTCACCCAGACGATGAGCGGCAACTTCCAGGGCGCCTTCGCCGAGCTGCAGCAGAACGTCAACAATACCTTCGTCACCCTGCAGGCGACGATGCGCGAAGTGCGCGAAACGACGGAAGCGATGAACGGCAACACCGCCGAACTGCGCAATGCCAGCGACGACCTGTCGAAGCGCACCGAGCAGCAGGCAGCCGCCCTCGAACAGACCTCGGCAGCCCTCGACGAGATCACCGCCGTCGTTCAGAATTCCACCGAGCGGGCGCATGAAGCCACCATCATGGTGTCCGAAGCCAAGGAGAATGCCGGCCGCTCCGGCGTCGTCGTGCGCAATGCCGTCGAGGCCATGGGCCGCATCGAGCAGGCGTCGCGCGAAATCAGCCAGATCATCAACGTCATCGACGAGATCGCCTTCCAGACCAACCTGCTGGCGCTGAATGCCGGCGTCGAGGCGGCACGTGCCGGCGATGCCGGAAAGGGCTTCGCGGTGGTGGCGCAGGAAGTGCGCGAACTTGCCCAGCGTTCGGCAACGGCTGCCAAGGACATCAAGGCGCTGATCACCAAGTCGGGCAACGAGGTGCAGGTTGGTGTCAAGCTGGTCCAGGCGACCGGCGAGGCACTGGCCGAAATCGGCACCCGCGTTATCGCCATCAACGACCATATCCATTCGATCGCGACGGCTGCGACCGAACAGTCGACCGGCCTCAAGGAAGTCAATACCGCCGTCAACCAGATGGACCAGGTGACACAGCAGAATGCTGCGATGGTGGAAGAGACCTCTGCCGCCACGCACAGGCTTTCAGCCGAAGCCGGTGGACTGGTGCGCCTCATCGCCCGCTTCAAATTGTCGGATGATGCGCCGGCACCCGTGGCGCTCGTCCGCAACGAGCCGCAAAGACCGGTTGCCTCGCCCGCCCGCCGGGCAATCGCCAAGGTCGCCCGCGCCTTCGGCGGTAATGCGGCCGCAGCCGAGCAGAGCTGGGAAGAGTTCTAAGCTTTACCGACCACGCGCCTTCAAACGCCGCCTCCGGGCGGCGTTTCTTTGTTAGAAGCCCGCTACTAGGCCTTATCCTTGGCCCAGGAGATTGCCGACACCAGCCGCTCATCCGGCTGCCGCCACCTTCTCCCCGTAAACGGGGCGAAGGGGATATGCCGCAGCCTCTCCGTCTCCCGCTCACCTCTCGCAGGGCACGTCCCCTCGCCCCGTTTTTACGGGGAGAGGGTTAGGGTCATATGCGCTAGGTTAGGCGGGCGCGGAGATCGTCGCATTGTTTTCGGCGTCGTCGCGGCGGCTCGCAGAGGTGGCGACGACTTCGTGTGAAGAGATTACAGACGGCCTGCCACAGAAGTGGTCCGCGGATGGCGGCGCAAATGGTGGCCAGGGCTATCTTCATGAGACGCCAGCGCGATGGGCTAGCCCGTGGGGTAGCCGCATCCAGAGGGGGGAGAGTCCGGGACTTGCCCGGCAATCTGTTCGGCGATGATGGCAACGATCAGTCTGGCGTAGAGCCATGCCCGGGCCAGTTCAGGCTTCTTGGCCGGCAAGCTGTCGAGGCCGGCCAGGCTCTTGAACCGTTTGAACGCCAGCTCGATTTGCCAGCGGAAGCGATAGAGGGTGAGGATGTCGGCCGGTGCAAAGGTGGCGGTCGGCAGCGAGGTCAGCAGCAGAATGTACTTCGCCGCCTCGAGACTGCGCGGATCGGGCTTTTTGCCGCGCTTGCGGGCGTCCTTGAGTAGACGCTCCTGCTCGGCTTGGGCCTGTTGCGGATCCTTGCGCCGGACAATGAGGCGCAGGACCAGTGGCGGCGGCGTCCCCGTCATGCCTTCGTGGACACGAACCTGCACCTCGCCTTCCTGCTCTTGCTGAGCGGCGAGCGCGGCAAACAGATCAAAGGGCTCGCCATTCGTCTGCAACAGGCGCAACGAGTTCCAGCCGGTCCGCACGATGAAGTCCGCACCGGCGTCGATCACCGGCCGCAGGTCGCGCGGCCTTGCATAGTAGCGATCGGCCAGCACAATATCGCCGGGTGCGTAGGTAAGGCGCTGAAGGTTTTCGCCACCATGGATGTCGGTCAACTCAAGCTGATCGACCTGAGCCGTTGCCAGGTCGTAGCCGACATGCAACCGCCATGTCGTGCGGTCAGCGCCCGGATGGCAGATCGACGTTCCATCGAGCACACGCAAGCGATACCCCGCGAAGCGCCCCGCCGGCGCTTTGGCCTGTTCGGCAATCAGCGCGGCCACGATGTCGCCAAGCCAAGGCGCCGCTTTGCACAGCCGCTCGAGCAGCGATGGGTCTGACAAACGGGCGATTCCGCCCACTTCGGCCCATGCACAGGTCTCGCGTAGCGACATGCCAAGGCCGCCATAGGCAAGCGCCAGCCGCAACAGCGTCTCGGCATTCTTGATTTCCCGCACCCGCGTAAAAGCACCACGCAACCGCGCCGTTGCTTCCAAGTCAAAATCCGCCGGAAGCCGCTCGCGCACTTCCGGCCAATGATCCAAAATCTCAGGACGAATCTTCATCCAAAGCTTGAATCACAACCAGATTCCTTATGTCCAGGGCTAAACCTAGCGCATATGAGGGTTAGGGTGAGGGGCAGCCATCGGCGCGAGCTGCCTCCGGGCGGCGTTTTCTTGTGGCGACATGACGCTGCTCGCAAAGATTTGAAAGCGGAGCGTATTGGTCTAATATAGAGCTCAACGGTAAGGGCAGCTGACGTGCTGCCGATCGGGCGAGACGACAATGCCGACAAGAGACCAGGGCGATAATCCTTCGGCGGAATACCCGGCGGCCGGCGAGGCCGCAAGGGCGCCGTGCCCGTCTGCCGGCCTGTTCGGCGGCCTTTCCGGCAAGCTTCTCTGGCTCACCGTCTTCTTTATCATGCTCGCCGAAATCCTGATCTTCTTTCCCTCGGTCGCCAGCATGCGCGTACGGTGGCTGGAGGACCGGCTGAATACGGCCGCTGCCGCCGCCATCGTCATCGATGGGCTGCAGCCGGTCGAGCTGCCGCGCGCGCTGCAAAAGGAGACGCTGGAGGCGACCGGCACCAAGGCGATCGTGCTGCGCAAGGACGGCACCTCGCGGCTGCTGGCGACGACCGATATGCCGACCTCCGTCGACGAATCCTACGATCTGACCGACGTGCCGCCGGTAACGGCGATCCGCGATGCGCTCGACACGCTGGTCTTCGGCGGCGGCAGGATGATCCGCGTCTATGGTCCCGTCGGCGACACCAACACCGGCGTCGAGGTGGTGATGAAGGACCGGCAGTTGCGCAGGGCGATGTTCGTCTATTCCCGCAATGTCCTCTTGCTGTCGGTGCTGATCTCGCTGTTCACGGCGACGCTGATCTTCTTTGCGATCAACCGCATCCTCATCGGCCCGATCCGCCGGCTGACCGGCAGCATGCAGCAATTCTCCTCCGATCCCGACAACCCGGCCCATATCTATATCGGTGATGGCGGCCGCGACGAACTGGCGGTCGCCGGCCGCAACCTCACCTCGATGCAGATGGAGCTGCAAAAGACGCTGAAGCAGCAGAAAAACCTTGCCGCTCTCGGCCTCGCCGTTTCCAAGATCAATCACGACATGCGCAATATCCTGGCGTCCGCTCAGCTGATGTCGGACCGGCTGGTCGATGTCGACGATCCGATGGTCAAGAGCTTCGCTCCGAAGCTGCTGCGCACCATCGACCGCGCCGTCGGTTATACCACCGAGGTGCTGTCCTACGGCAAGGCGAGCGAATCTGCACCGCGCCGCCGCCATATCCTGCTTCTGGAACTCACCCAGGAGGTCAAGGATATACTGGCGATCGATCCGCAAAGCGGCATCGAATTCGTCGAGCAGATCGGCGCCGATCTCAAGGTCGATGCCGATGGCGAACAGCTTTTCCGGGTCATCCACAATCTCTGCCGTAACGCGCTGCAGGCGCTGACCGCGCCGAGCGAGGGCGCGCCTGGCGCCTTGAGGCGCATCACCGTCGCCGCCCAGCGCGTCGGCAGCGTCGTCAGCATCACGGTGGATGATACCGGCCCCGGCATGCCGCTGAAGGCGCGCCAGAACCTCTTTGCCGCCTTCCGCGGCTCCGCCCGTTCCGGCGGCACCGGCCTCGGCCTTACCATCGCCCGCGAGCTGGTGCTCGCCCATGGCGGCACCATCGCCCTGGTGGAAAAACCGACGGTCGGCACGCAGTTCCGCATCGAGATCCCCGATCGCCCGGTTTCGCTGGAGGATTACCGCAGCCGGACGCACATCGAAAAGTGACAGGGTTTAGCAAGGCGCGGCTGCTGGCAGACAAAGACGCGATTTTTTCAGAAATGCTCTTGCATTGTCCCGAAGGACGTTTTAGAGGATCGCCACGCAAGCGGCACCGCCGCATTTTGCACGCACCCGTAGCTCAGCTGGATAGAGCACCAGACTACGAATCTGGGGGTCAGGAGTTCGAATCTCTTCGGGTGCGCCATTCTTCCCAATTACTTAGCCCAGAGCCGCAGGCTCACAGTATGACCGGGCACGCACGGGCGGCATCATGTGCCAGAGCCCCCGGCCTCATTCCTTGATCGGGATTCCGGCTTCGATCGCAGCGTCGATGAACGCCTGCCGCGCCTCTTCCCGGTTTCGTTTGCCCGACATGACATCCGCGCAAACCGCACAAGCCCTATCCAAGGCGGGGCCCTCTTCGGTCGGCCAGTCCTCAACCAGCGCCCATGTTGCGGCCTGGGTCGTCTGGATCACCACCCACTGATCCGGGCCCTCAAGGGCAAGCGTCACCGGCTTCTTCCAAATGGTTTGCATGATCTCGGGATCTCCGCTGCGTGCTCTCTGTAGGCTGCTCACATAGCGCGGTTCATCCAGCGTGGCGAGGTGAGGGGATGAACGAGCTGCTTTTCTTAAGCAGCGAACTGCTGCGCGAGGGCGCTTGGCCAATTCCGGTCGCAGACTCACCGGCCTTGCGCAAAACGATTGCGATAGATCAGCGGACTGACGCCATATTGGCGAGCAAACTGAAGCCTCAGGTTTTCAGCACTTCCAAGTCCGGTCGCCCTTGCGATGTCATCGGGTGCGGCAGAGGTGGTCTCGAGGAGGGTGCGGGCTTGCTCCAGCCGTTCCCTCAGGATCCATTTGAGCGTGGGCAAGCCGGTCAGCGAGCGAAAGCGGCGCTGAAAGGTGCGTTCGCTCATGCCGGCATGGCGGGCGAGAGAGCTGACCCTATGGGGATGGTGAAGGTTGGCCTGAATGTAATCCAGGATCGAGGACAATCGATCTGCCTCCCGCTTCACGGGCACGGGGCGCTCGATGAACTGCGATTGCCCGCCCTGACGATGGCTGTACATCACCAGACGACGCGCCACGGTGTTGGCGAGTTCCGCCCCGAAATCCGAACGGACGACATGCAGGCACAGATCAATGCCTGCTGAGCTGCCGGCTGACGTCAGAATGTCGCCATCATCGATATAGAGGCAGCTCGCGTCCATCTCGATCGTGGGGTAGCGCTGGGCCAGGCCCTCGGCGAAACGCCAATGCGTCGTGGCGCGGCGGCCATTGAGCAAGCCGGCGGCTGCAAGCACGAAGGCGCCGCCGCAGATGGAAATGATGCGGGCGCCGCCCCGATGAGCGCTGACCAATGCGTCACAGATCTGATCGGGCACAGGCGCATCAGGCCCGCGCCAGCCGGGGACGATGATCGTTCCGGCCCGATGCAGATCGACCACGGTGCCCGTTGCTGCGACAGTCAGGCCACCACAGGCATGAAGAACCTGATCCTCCAGCGAGACCGATTTGAACTGATACCAATCAGGCCCTGCTTCAGGTCGGGCCAGGCCGAAGATTTCAGCGGTGATCCCGAACTCGAAGGTACAGAGGCCGTCATAGACGAGGCTGACGACATGCCTGTTTGTGGGAAAGCATAGGTTCTCATTCTTTGGCATGAATGCCGTCCTATCTGGCAATCCTGCCACTGGCAACGCGTGCGCCGGCCATGCGACATGGGTCTTCTGCCAACCAACCACGGAAAACACCATGCGCCGCGATACCGACTTGCTGCAGGCGATACAGATCTATTTCGATGCCCTGTACGCCTGCGATCTCTCATTGTTCGATCAGATCTTTCATCCAGCCTGCAGCCTTTTCGACGCGGATGAAGGCGCAATCACCGTCGACCCGATCGCGGATTATCGCCAGGTGATTGCCAAACGCGTATCGCCCGCAAGCCGCTCGCAAGACCGCGAGGACGAAATCATCCTGATTGATTGGCTTTCGCCCGCCGCTGCCACCGTGAAGGTCCGGCTGCGGATTCACGCCAACGTCTTCGTCGACCATCTTTGCTTTATAAAAGGCATTGAGGGCTGGCGGATCGTTGCCAAGGTCTGGCATCTGGAAACTGTGAGGACATCGTCTCCCGCTTCATAGGACCAGGTCCTGCTGGGAAACTCATGGCCGCCCCAAGGCAGTCTCTGTGTGAGCCCTAGATGCAATGAAACCCGCAGTCGAATATAACTGCGGGTTTCATAGTCGCCTGTCCTAAGATCCTCTTCGGCCGACATCGGCGAAGGGCACGGATGTCCCGCGCAGATGCATGCGACGCCTAGAATTCCTGAACGAATTCACACGCTAGCAAGGTTTTGCCGGGCAGGGCGTTGCCTTGGCGGGCGACGATGGAGACCTTTCCGGGGCCGGCCATACCGGGTTCCGGCTGCAGATCTGCCGGCAGCTCGCGCGAATAGCCCTTGGTGGATGTGCCGAGCAGGTCCGAGGTCTCCGGCTTCAACCCGTATTTTGCGGCCAGATCGTCGGCGCGCTCGCCTTCGACCAAAATTCCAACCGCGTTGCTTGCAAAGAAAACCTCGGTCGACTTAAAGCCGTCGCGGTCTATCTGGTTCGGGAGTTTGTAGATCGCCGCACCCAAAGACGACGTGTCCGGCTTGGCCAAAGCTTCCACGACATCATAGATCTTCATTGCCGATGTCATCGTATAGGGCGGCTTGCAAAGGGCTGCGTCAAAGAACTTGTCATTGGCCGAATCGGCCAGAACCTGTCCGGCCTGAAATGCCGCAAAAGCGACGCACGCGGAGAAGGCGGCGTAACGAATGGATTGAGCGTTGTGCATGGAATAGTCCTGAGAATGCTGTAGCGGGTTGGTATTCGTTGCAATGCATCCGGATGCTTAGGGGATTCGAAGCAATAGTGCTACCTTAAGTTTAGCCTCTCGACATTTTCGGAAGGGCTGCCAAATGTTTAGCGGGGGTGGCGGTCGATGGCGAATGGGACCAATCCGACGCGTCCGGATCAGAGTCTGGACAGTTTTCGCGGAGACGGAAATTTAAATGACGTCACTCACCCAGGCGCAAATCGCCGAATTTCAGGGCATCGCAAGCAATGCTCCATCGATTTCACCAAACAATCCAAAGTCTCTTCTCAAGGCCACGGCTAACCTGCTGGATGAAGGCGATCTGCGGAGCATCGCGCGCGCTGACTACGGCAACGACACCGATGAACATCTGGCCGGGCTCGTTGACATCGTCCGGCTGTGCGAATTGCCCTCGCCATTGAAATGGCATCCCCGCGAGGTTCTGGAACTGACCCGCTGGTCTGAACCCGAACAACAGGATCCCGGTATGGCGGCGAGACTATCCAGGCAATGCGCGTTCGCTTGCACAGTTCTCCTCGTCTCCTATGGCGATCCGCGCAACGCGGGTGCCTCTTATGGCAGCAACCAGACACTCATAAGCTTGGTCGGCAGCCTGGAAGCGCTCGGGTTGGACGTCGAGGATGAGGTTCTGTCGCTGTTGTCCTGGCTTATTCCGCGCCTGCCCGAACATGAAGCGGGAGAAATCCCCTTCTTCGGACTGGCCATGCTGTGGTTCGCGCTCGGCCGCCGGCACCAATGGAACGACGCAGCACTTCTCGGTCTCTGCGAGTGGATCATGGTCACCGAGGAGGCAGCCAGGCGCCGCAAATCCATCGGCGTGGGCGCAAGTGGATCGTGGCTGGTTTCGGGAACTGGCTATGACACCCATATCGACCGGTGGCAGAAATTGGGGCGGAGGCTGGTGGATCGGCTCGACATGCGTCACGGCCCGGACGTCAGAGAGGCTGTCCAGCTGATCGGAGCAATGCTGGCATGACTGCGTCCAATGAGGAGATAGCCCAGCAATTGTACAAACAGAAGCGTTATAAGGAAGCCTTGCCTCTGCTGGAGGAGGGCGCAAATGCCGGATCTGCCTGGGCTCATGGAGTGCTTGGTTGGATGTATTGGTATGGCCACGCTGTTCGAAAGGATAGAGATCGATCGCTTCACCACTACCAGCTGGCCCATGACGGCGGAGACGACTCCGCCGCACATCCTCTTGGGCTCAGCCATTTCGAAGCGGGACGCCCCGAACTTGCGCTGGAATGGTTCCGGAAAGACCGCCATCGCCCGATATCGTCGCTCTATTGGCAATACAGGACGATCGAGGCGCATCCCCATTTGGCGAAGCATGCCGGCGAAGCCGACGACATTCTGTTGGAGGCAGCCGATAGCGGCCACCTGTTTGCGAAACGCGATGTGGCTTTTCGAATGATGAAAGGGCACAAGCGCTTCGGGACACGACGCCAGGGTTTGTTTCTATGGTTGGGTATCTATCCCGATCTGTTCCGTCTGGGCCTTGCTGATTTGTATGATGAGCGGCTTCGCTAAAGCATGTTGCGCAAAACTGTGCAGCGGTTTTGCGACCACGACATGCGCAAACCAAAGACCTAAAGCGCGTCAAGCGAATCTGAAAGATCGCGACGCGCTTTAGCGGAAACCGAGATATCGCAGCGCCGATCCGAAGGCAGGAAAGTCATGATCGCAGCCTATATCGATGAAATCATCATGTTTTGCGCCGGCCTCTGGATGACGTCCGTGGGCTTTGGTTATCTGCCATATCCAGGCAAGCCGGCCAGCCGGCCGCCGTTGGTTCGCCATTTCAAGTGGATGGGTCCCTTGCTGCTCGCGATCGCCATCGTTCTGGCCGCCGCCTCCTAGAGCCGCATGCTCGTGCCGGAGTGAACCAATGAACAATATGTTGGCCTGTCTCTCGTGCGGAACGGACAAGACGGAATCGATTGTCCACCACGGTTCCTACATTCTCCGATGCGCCTCCTGCGGCGAAACGATTGTCGCCACATCATTTATGGCGATGCTCGACTCGGATCACCGGTGTTCGGTCTTCATCGATCCGGGTCCCGGAAAACACCCGTCGCCAGAGATGCTCGTTGCGCGTGGACCGCTCCGGCAGATTGCAACGGCAATCAGCGCTGCGGCGAGTGACGGAACTCTGATACGTCTGATCTCCGAAGCAAAGGATTGAAGTCCCGCGACGGTTCACCCGTTTATTTGCTGTCAGCGCCCGACCCAGTGGCCGAGACGAAGGGCAGCTCACCAAGGCTCGGCCGATGACGCCGCTCTGAACGAGGACGACACAGGTGGCGCCCTCAGGGGCGTAACCGGACGAGAATCTTGGCCCCGGGAACCTTCAACTGTTCGGCCAGCGCTTCCAGATCTTTCCTATCCGTTCCCGCCAAGACGATGCGACCATCCATGATCGGCTCCCTCATCCAGGGTTCCATGACGACCTTGTCGTTGATCAGCATCTGCGTTTGTCGTCCCAATACCGCCTGGGTGAAATCGCGGAATTTGGCGGCGCTTTCCGGGGTGAGCACGATATTCAGGCCATGGTCGTAGGACACGGGGGACAGGGTTACCTCCGCACTCTTCACCTCAAGCGAGACAGGCGCGATCGCCTTGGCCGCGTCATTGTCTGCAGCAATGGTCGTATCCTGCGATGCCGTTGGTGGGGCAGGCGGTGTCGAAAGCTCGTCCAGGATGCCCGGCCCGGCTTTGGCCGATGGCAGCGGCTCGATATGCAAATCGGGCGTCTGCAAGTCTTTTGCTGTCAGCACAGCGGGGAGCGGCAAGCTGGCCGGCATGTCCTCGCGTAGGATGTGGGTGTATGTGCGCAACGTCGTCCCGCCTGCCTCAACGGTTACGATCTCCGACGCTTCAAGCGTCGAACCATCGTTCAGGGACACCACGAGCTCGACGCTTCGGCTCTTGCTGGCGCGTTTGACGGAAGCCAGCTGATCGGCGGTGAGATTCTTTGCCCGCTCGGCAAAGCCGCTGATCAAATTTGCGATCGCCGGCTGCTGCGACTGGCTGAACGCTGAGGCGTCTGCTGCCTCCGACAGCGAAAGGGTTGCCGTGCGTGCGGTTGCGTCGGTGGAATTTCAGGGTCCAGGTCGATGTCACCGGGACACTGACGCCGCCATAATCTTCGTCTCGGGAGGTCGCCGAGGCCTGACCAATCTTCATGGTCTCTGCCTGATAGGATTGCCCTGTGGCGAGCAGTTGCGCCTCCGGCACCAAGGCGGCGACAATCTGAAGAGGGTTTGCCTCTAGCTTGGCGATGATGTCATAGAGCCCGCTTTCCCGCGCCGCAGAGGCGCCAGCCGCGGGAAGTCCACCCGGTCCATTGGCCGCCACCTCCCGCATGTGCGCCACGATCTGATCGACACCGGAGAGATCGCGCGGGTTGCCGTTCAGGTCGGTTTCGAGTTCGAGCGCAGCGGTGCCATAGGCCGTGAGGGAATTCCGATAGAGCAGGTTCATCTGATAGCTATCGGCAAGGCCCGCAATGTCTTCCGGCAAGTCGGCGCTGAGGGACCAGCGGACCCGCATGCCGTCTTCATCCAGCGACAGAACTGTCATACGCTGGCGAAACGCGCCGCGCACCGTCATGGCCGAGGCGCCTGGCTTGTCGAACCAGAACGACATATCGGTCTCGGTCGCTTTTTGAACGCGGTAGCTGCGCTCGACGCCCGTCGTTGGCGCATAGCCCGGGATATCGATGCCGCCGGCGGTCCATGCCGGATGGGAGAGTGTGAGGCACAGGCAAAACCAGACAAATCTCTTCCAGTGCAGTGATGTCATGCGGGCGGGACCTCTGAACATTGAAGGTTGTAGGGCGCCTTCCGGCTGCCGGCCGCGAGCTTATTGGCTGATGAAGAGGATGGGTAGTGCCGACGCTGCGATAATCGTTTTGCGCGAAACTGCTTCAGGTTTTCAAGATCGAGATCGGGAGATCAAGGTTAAGCACTTCTCATTGGCCGCTCCAGTCTCTGCCCCAAGACAGCGAAGGGAAAAACTATTGAGCGGTCGGGTGGTCTCTCAAATAGTCTTCCCTTTCTTCCTTCCCGACCAAAGATCAGTAATAGCCGCTGCAAACCAGATATGAGCACTCATCCGGGTTGCCCGTTTGCGATCCCGGCTGGCAGAGTACGACGTGATGGAATTTGGCGTTGCAAAGTCCGTGGTTTGCTAAGAGCCGCGGATCGTTTCCGAAATACGCGCTTATGGCTTTCTCGCGAGTCCATGCAGGCACGACTTTCCAATCAGCGTCGCCGCCCTCATCGGTCACGTTGGCGATCGCACAGAACGACCAGTTAGATCTCATGATCGGCTGATCGCAGGAAAAAGCCTGGACAGCGCTTGCCAGTAAGATCGAAACCAATGCCGCCAATCGCCGGATGCAAATGACCACGCTCTTTTCCCCCATACCGCTTATTCGCATCGCGCTTCTACCCCGAGATTCATTGCCGCGATCCTAGCAGAAGGGACTGGATAATAGAAGATCATAACTAAGAATATTTTCCTAGTTCATGGATCGTTCTTGCGCTAGGTTTGCCGCCATTGCAGCCACGGACTGTTAGATGTTGAGCAAATTTTTTCTCAGGGATGAGGTGATGGTATGGATGAGCTTTGGCCGTCACGCGCTGCATGAACGGAGTTCCCGCAACAGGCTCTGGAGGGCGGGCGGATACCGACCGACAACACGGGCGAGGGGCTGATGGCGGAATTCAACCCTCGCGACAAAAGCCGGACCAGTCAGGGAAAGACGCGGGCGATGGTGCGCAAGCATACCGCTCCGCCGGGCGCGGCGGATGACGGCAGCCTTCGCTGGCAATGGTTCACCATTCAGTTGCTGGAATCTGCGGCCTTCACGACATTGAGTGCGAATGCCTGCCGCGCCTTCTTCCGCATCGTCATCGAGCACACGTCGCACGCCGCCTTGGAAAACGGCAAGCTGATCGTGACCCATCCTCAGTTCGTGTCCTACGGCGTGACCGGCGAATATGTGGCCGATGCGATCGATGAGCTCGAATATAAGGGGCTGATAAAAGTTCGCCGCGGCCGGGCGGGCAGCGGTGTCGCGCATCCCAACCGGTTCACGCTGACCTTTGTCGGTGACCATGAGGGTGCGCCACCGACGGATGAGTGGAAACGGTGCACGGCGGAAAGATGCCGGAAATGGTCCGAGACCGACCGCAAGGTTGCCGCCGACAAACGCGGTCGCGTCGGCCGGAAGAAAAAAATCCCACTTCGGAATCCCGAAATCCCCCCGCTTCGGGATTCCGAAATCCGCCGCGCTTCGTGAGCTGTGCAGGTGAAGAAACGTTGAATGAATTCAATGCCCCAACCAATTTCGGGATTCCGAAGTGCTATACAGATCTTGGTGGGGTGTGCCTAACGAAGGCACTTTGCCACGATCAGGAACTCCGTCTCCCGACCCCGATCTTCCCGGCCGAAACCGTGCGAAGCAGAAGGCCGAAAGCCTCATAGAGCCAATAAAGCGGGGGAATTCTGTCCTTGAGCGCGTGCACCTGTGTCGACACATACTCGCCCGACGAAGACGACATCCATGCCGAGTTCCTTCAATGTCCCGGCAATCTCCGAATGGGATGCCTCTGCGGCGTGCTCGACGCGAAATGGGGCATAACCCGGCTTTCCGGCGTTTTTCTGTCTGAGAACGTAGCGATAGAACAAGGCGTGGGTCCACCAGGGCGCGGCGCCGTCCGGTCGGAATTGGCAGGCAAACCGTCAGCCTAGTTTCGCGCAACCTTCCTGATGTATCCGCAGGTCTGATGATCTTTGAGGCGCTTCAGCCGGAGGAATGCATGTCGGTGGGAATTTTTCGGGCTCTGGCTGCCCTGGCGATGGTGACGGGCCTTGCGGGCTGCATCGACCATGCCAATGATCCCGTGCTCCTGGCGGTGGGTGTTCCGGTCAATCCGCCCGCTGTCGCGCACGGCCTTTGCATGACCGACGGCAACGCCATGTATGACGAGGCGAGGAAGCAGTATCAGCTGCGCGCCCAACTGACCGGATATGCTCAAGCCGATGAGCTTGAGGCCGAAACGATAGCGCGCGCGGCCGCCCATCGCCAATATGTCGCCTGCCTCTCCGGCCAGGGCTACCGGACATTATACGCGAATTGAGAACAGAGAATTCGCGTTTCCTCACAAACGCCGTTTGAGCCCTCTTTCTGATCGCGACTTTTCACGTTTTTTGGCTATTTGGTCACGCCGGATCGCCTGCAATCACGAGTTTTGGAAGTTGCGTGCTGCGGCGGAACTCCGCAGTTGGGAAGCGCATTCCCCGGAGATAAATCCAGTAAGGAGGGTTTATCATGAAGATGCTCAGTCTCACCCCTTCCACCGCCGCCCTCGGCGCCCTTCTCGCCCTCGCGTCTATTGTCCCCGCGCGAGCCGCACCCGTCCAGACGGTTTCCCCGCCAACTGTCTCGGACGTGAAAATGGTGCAATATAAACCACATGCCGGGTCCTGGTATGGCTATCAGGGCTTCCGCACCGAGCGCCCCGGCACCCGCCGCCACTCCGATGGCTACTGGTATCCGCTTGCCGCTTTCGGCGTCGAGGCCGGCACCACGGGCTCCATCGTCCGCCCGCCGGTCAACAGGCCGGCAGCTCCGGAAATGTGCAACCCTACGTTTTCCGGATCGATCGGTCCTGGCAGCATGCCGTGTGATAACGGCTATTGAGCCGGCAAATGAAGGAGGCGGCGAGGAGCCGCCTTTTTCTCGATCGGGCCGCCGCTCACATATCCGTGACCTCTTATTTGACACCGTAGTATGTGACAGATCGCCTTCCTAACTCCGGGACGTAAATTCCCTGAATCTTCCCAAGGAGACGATGATGACCACGACTTTCAAGAACGGCCTGGTGGCCGCTGCCTTCGGCGCAATCCTCGGCCTCTCGGCCTTCTCGGCCACGGCAGCTCCCCTCCAGTCGAGCGCGACAGAGCAGGGTGCAGCCACGCGTCCGGTTGCGAGCCAAGAAACCACGGTGCAGCACGACCGGCGCACGACCGGTTCGATCGGCGAGCGCGCCTCGGAAACCACGGGTTCGACACATTATATGATGAACCCGAAGAAGCCGCTCAACATGGATTGCAAGCTCGGCTTCAACCCGACGAGCAGCTCCAGCTGCAATTACTGACGAGACGCTCGGCCGTTCGCCATCGCGAGCGACCCCGTCTGAGCTGAAGGGCGGCCTCCGAGCCGCCTCAGTGTGTTGGCAAACCTCGCTCTTCCCTCGGCGCCATCCTCGGCCTTGCCAGCCGGATACGACATGTCCTTTCCCAACTGTCGTTCGTACGATGTTGCATCGAATGCAAAAATGCAATAAGTACAGAATCAGGCAAACTGTTGACAGTGGTGTTGCGAAAAGCCGCAGCCAAGAGCGATTGACGCCTCTGCCTTGGAATTGCCATGCTCGCCGCGATGGTCGCATTTCGTAATCAATCGAATTTCAGACAGGTGGGATAATCATGACTGCAAAGTCCGCACGCGCCGATTTCCTGCATTTTTTCCGCTCCTGGATCAGCAATCCGCTTCGGGTGGCGGCCATCGCGCCGTCGGGGGATTCGCTTGCCAGGATCATGACCAGTGAAATTGCCGCACTCGACGGTCCGATCATCGAGCTCGGCCCGGGAACCGGCGTCTTTACCCGGGCGCTGCTGGCGCGCGGGGTGAGCGAAGCCGATCTGACCCTGATCGAGTATGGCCCGGAGTTCATCACCTCGCTGCAGGCGCGTTTCCCCACGGCGCGCGTGTTGCAGATGGATGCCGCCCATCTCGCCCATGCCGATATTTTCGAAGGCGAACCGGTCGGCGCTGTTGTCAGCGGCCTGCCGCTGCTCTCCATGCCGCCCCGCAAGATCGCCTCGATCATGGCCGGCGCCTTCGCCTATATGCGGCCGGGCGGGGCCGTCTATCAGTTTACCTATGGTCCCCGCTGCCCGGTGCCGCGGCCGATCCTCGACCGTCTCGACCTGAAGGCGGTGCGCATCGGCGGGACAGTGCGCAACCTGCCGCCGGCGTCTGTCTACAGGATTTCGCGCAGCAAACCGCTCGAACTGTCGCGCGAGCGCATCGGCTATCGCGAGAGCGAGACTGACATCGACGACGTCGCCGCCTTTTCCAACGAAACCGGCGGCTGAACGATGATGCCGGGCCGGAATGGCTGAAAACAAGCGGACGGAGACGACCGAAGGCAGGCGGGAACGCAAGCGGCGGCAGACGCGCGAGCGCATCGAGCAGGCGGCCATGACCCTCTTTCTGCAACGCGGCTTCGATGCCACGACGATCGAGGACATTACCGAGGCGGCCGATGTCTCCAAGCGCAGTTTCTTCGATTATTTCCCCTCCAAGGAAGAGGTGGTTTTCGCCTGGCAGGATGCCTTCGCCGATCGCCTGATGGCGGCGGTCGCGGCAAGGCCGGCGGCAGAATCCTCGGTCGCGGCGGTCGAGGTGGCGATCACCGCAACCGTCATCGCCTCCGTCGAGGAGCCTGGCCTGGCGCTTGGTGAACTCATTCATCGCACGCCGGCGCTGAAGGCCCGCGATCAGCTGAAATACGCCAGGCTCGAACAGAAGCTCGCCGAGGCGCTGCTGCTGCGCAAGGGAAATGATCCAGAGCAGCGGTCGCGCATGCGTCTCCTTGCGGCGATCGTCATCGGCGCGCTGCGCGTCGGCGGCGAACTCTGGCAGCAGCGCCCGCCGGGCGCCTCGCTTGAGGATTTCGCCCGGGAGATTTTCGCCGACCTCTGGAAGATGCTGGCGGAATTCGGCGACGAGGCAAAGACCAGGCTGTGACGCAGGCCGCCTGAGGCTCAGTGCGCTCTCCCCAAGCGTCGGTTCGATGTCGATGTTTCCGCTCATCCCTGTCATCAGGGCCCTTTCATCGGAACTGGGCCGTCCTATATGTGCAAACGTCGCGGCCACATTCTGCTGATCCCCGCGAGGGGCGGATCATCACCATGGCGGGCATCGCTTTCGATCAGGCAGACATTCGCGTTCGAAGGTATCTCCGAAAGCCTCGGCATCCATGCCGCGGCTGTTGAACCCGCCTCCGACCGTTCCACCGATTTCAATGATTGATTGATAAGAGAGGAAAGACCATGTCCAGTTACAACGCAGCGAAGTCAGGCACCTTCAAGATCGGCGGCGATATCGAGATCAACCGCCTCGGTTTCGGCGCCATGCGCGTCACCGGCAAGGGCATCTGGGGCGAGCCCGCCGATCATGCCGAATCCATCCGCACGCTGAAGCGCCTGCCGGAACTCGGCGTCAACTTCATCGATACGGCCGATTCCTACGGCCCCGATGTCTCCGAATGGCTGATCAAGGAAGCGCTGCATCCCTATGACGGCAAGTCGGTCATCGCCACCAAGGGCGGCCTGACCCGCCACGGTCCCGATATCTGGCTGCCTGTGGGACGTCCGGAATATCTGATCCAGCAAGTGCATAAGAGCCTGCGTAATCTCGGCGTCGAGCAGATCGATCTCTGGCAGCTGCATAGGATCGACCCGAAGGTGCCGGCCAGGGAACAATTCGATGCGATCAAATCGCTGCTCGATAGCGGCCTCATCCGTCATGCGGGTCTGAGCGAAGTGTCCGTTGCCGACATCGAGGCGGCTTCGAAGCATTTCAAGGTCGCGACCGTCCAGAACCGCTACAATCTCGTCGATCGCACCAGCGAGGACGTGCTCGATTATTGCGCCAAGCACAATATCGGCTTCATCCCGTGGTATCCGCTCGCCGCCGGCGATCTCGCCAAGCCCGGCTCGCTGCTCGATACGATCGCCAAAAATCACAATGCCGCACCCAGCCAGATCGCGCTCGCCTGGGTGCTGAAGCGCAGCCCGGTCATGCTGCCGATCCCCGGCACCTCCAAGGTCAAGCATCTCGAGGAAAATGTCGCAGCCGTCGACATCACCCTCTCGAACGAGGAATTCTCCGCCCTCGACGGCGAGGGCAGGAAGGTCTTCAAGGCTGCTTGACGGGCGAGGAACGGAGAGGTCGCGGCATGTCCTCTTCTCCCCGCTGGGGAGAAGAGGGAGTCGAGATGTTGCGGTATGTCCCTTCGCTCCGTTTACGCGGCCGAAGGACGGGTCGAGATCTGTGGTTTGACCCGGCGGCGTGCCGGCAGGCGGATGAGGGGGGCAGCCCATCGGCGATCCCCGGGGCCGCAATTTTCGGCATAATTTTGACCATCCGGTCAAACATGCTGCAAAATGAGGCGGTGACCTGTTACTTTGAGGGCAAGCATTGCATCCAGCGCATTGCTGCATTGCGGTATTTTCGCTATTCCGATTCAAAAGAATTGGCTATTACTATCTTCGTAAGCAGCGCACTCCTCCTCCCAGCGCTCTTACATCGGACTGACAACACTCCTCCTCCCAGTTGTCAGTCAGGATCAAAGAGCCCGGCGCACCTCCTCCCGCGTCGGGCTTTTTTCTTTTCCCGCAAGTCTCTCTTCCCCCAAGTCGAAATCGATCAATTGCCGATCCGGGCAACGCCGGTCCTGCCATTGTCGCGGGTCCATTTAATCGTGTTGGCGCCGGCGCGTTCGAGTTCGAAGCACATCGGCTTGCCCTTGTTCCAGCTCTGGAATTTCTGGCAGAGGCGGTTGGCGTCGATCCACCATTGGCCGGTATCGCTTGGTTTGACATAGCGGCCGAGGCCGATCGCCTGGCCGTTGCCGTCGACCGTGCCGGAGGAGCGGAAGATCAGCGGCAGTTCACCGCCGAGCGGTGTGGAGAGGTAGACCGTCTTGCCGATGATGTCGCGGCGGATATCGGCTTCGCCGAGCGTCTCCGTCAAGCCGAGCGAAGGCATCAGCATCAATGTCGATAAGCATGTGATCGCGAGCGCCTTCATGACCGTGATCCATCGATTGAATCTGATCGGAAAAGAACGCCGGGGGCGGCCGAAAGTTTCAGGAGCATTTCCAGCAAAAGCGTGCAGCTGTTTTCACGGGAGCGCTCTTGTTCATTTCCCGCGGTTTGACTCGGCAAGCCTCGTCGGACTATTTGAACGGGCGCCGCCTGTCCGGCGCGTGAACCGATTGGAGTTGGTCATGATCGGCAAAAGACGCGCCCCGCGCGCGGCCCTGACAGGTCTTCTGGTGGCAATGATGGCGCTTTCCGGCTGCGGCGGCAGGCCGGTCGGTGTCATGCAGGCGGCCGGCACCGCGGCCCCCGGCACGTCGAAGGTCGACCTGCTCGTCGCCACGACGCGCGCTGCCGACGACAATCCCGCCGTGCTTTTCTCCGGCGAACGCGGCACCGGGCTCGCGGTCAATGCCGTCGACGTCTCGATCCCGCCGGAAGCCAATCGCAAGGTCGGCCAGGTGCAATGGCCAAGCCGCCTGCCGGCCGATCCGCTGCGCGATTTCGTCACCGTTTCCGTCGATCCCCTGGAAGGCGAGCGGGCCGGCGAGACCTGGCTGAAGTCCCATATGCCGAAGAGCCGCCGCGTACTGGTCTTCGTCCACGGCTTCAACAATCGTTATGAGGATGCCGTCTACCGCTTCGCGCAGATCGTCCACGATTCGCATGCCGACGTTGCGCCCGTCGTCTTCACCTGGCCTTCGCGCGGCAGCATCTTCGATTATAATTACGACAAGGAAAGCACCAACTATTCCCGCGACGCGCTGGAGGAATTGTTGACCCGCACCGCCGCAAATCCCGCCGTTAGCGACGTCACCATCATGGCCCATTCGATGGGCACCTGGCTCACCGTCGAAGCGCTGCGGCAGATGGCGATCCGCAACGGTCATGTCGCCTCGAAGATCAACAATGTCATCCTCGCTTCGCCGGATCTCGATGTCGACGTTTTCGGCCGCCAGTTCGCCAGCCTCGGCAAGGAAAGGCCGCACTTCACCATCTTCGTCTCGCAGGACGATCGCGCTTTGGCGCTGTCGCGGCGCATCTCCGGCAATGTCGACCGGCTCGGCCAGATCGATCCTTCCGTCGAACCCTATCGCAGCAAGCTCGAAGCGGCCGGCATCACCGTGCTCGACCTCACCAAGCTCAAGGGCGGCGACCGGCTGAACCACGGCAAGTTCGCCGAAAGCCCCGAAGTGGTGAAGCTGATCGGCGACCGGCTGATTGCCGGCCAGACGATCACCGATTCCAATGTCGGCCTCGGCGAGGCCGTCGGCGCCGTGGCGATGGGGGCTGCCCAGACCGCCGGAAGTGCCGTCAGCGTCGCCGTCAGCACGCCGATTGCGATCTTCGATCCGCGCACCCGGCGCAACTACGATGCCCAGCTGAAACGTCTCGGCCAGTCGATGAACAATACCGTCGGTTCGGTCGGCGACAGCGTCGGCGCCGGCCTGCCGGCAAGCCAGTAAAAATTCCACAGAGCAATTCCAGCAAAAGTGCACAGCGGTTTTGCGTTTCGGAATTGCGAAAAAAACAAAGAAATAGAGAATTTCCGTGATTCGGAAAAAACGGAAATTCTCTAGGCATCACATCTTGATGTGATATATCAGATTCACGACGGCAATTTTGTCTGCCGTGCGATGGGTTGATGGCATGGCGGATGAGACGAAGAAGACGGTAGCGGTCGTCGGCGCAGGCGTGATCGGCGCCTCGATCGCTTTCGAGCTGCAGCGGCGCGGGTTTGATGTGACGCTGATCGACAAGGGCGAGCCGGGTCGCGGCACCTCTTTCGGCAATATGGCAAGCATCGCGCTTGATTTTGCCGCCGGTTCCGGCCCCTCGACCTGGAAGAAGATCCCCGGCTGGCTGCTCGATCCCGAAGGCCCGGTCTGGCTGCGGCCCTCCTATGCCGCCAGGATGCTGCCCTGGTTCCTGCGCTTCCTCGCTGCCGGCCGGCCCTCGCGCCTTAGAGAGATCGAGGATGCCGGCATGCGCCTGTCGAACCGGGCGCTCGGCGATTTCAAAGAGATGCTCGAGGCGATCGGCGCGCCCGAGTTGATGACCGAGGAAGGCTGTCTCGCGATCTACGAGACCGAGGCGGAATTTGCCGCAGATCGTGGCCATCTCGCCATGATGCAGCGCTACGGTCTCGACTTCGAAGTCTTGAGTAACGGCGCCATCCAATATTACGAACCCACTTTGTCACCGGCGATCGCCAAGGCCGTGCTGCTCCCCGACAACAAGTCGATCCGCGATCCCTACAAGCTCGTCGTCAAACTCACCGACGCCGCAAAGGCGGCGGGCACGACCTTCGTCTCCGGCACCGTGCGGAATATCGAGCGCAGGGGCGATGGCACCGCCGTCGTTCTCCTCGAGGATGGCAGGCGTATCGAGGCGGGTTCGGTGGTGCTTGCCGCCGGCGTCCACACCCGCTTCCTCGCGGAAAAGCTCGGCGAGCCGATCCCGCTCGAAACCGAGCGCGGCTATCACACGCAGATCATGAAGCCCGGCATCGCGATGCGCTATTCGGTGATCTGGCCGCATCGCGCCTTCATGGTGACGCCGACGGCGGGCGGTATCCGGGTCGGCGGCAATGTCGAGCTCGCCGGTCTCGATGCTGCGCCGGATTTCCGCCGTCCACGGGTGCTGGTGCGCCATGCCCAGCGTGCGCTGCCCGGCTTGAAGGTCGAGGAGACGACGGAATGGATGGGGCACCGTCCGGCCCTGCCCGATACGATCCCGATCATTTCGCCATCGTCGAAAATGCCGGGCGTTTTCTATGCGACCGGCCACGGCCATCTCGGCCTGACCTTTTCGGCGACGACAGCGCTGGTGATCGCCGATATGGTCACCGGGCTCAAACCATCCCTCGACATGACCCCGTTCCGCATAGACCGATATTAGGAGGTCCCGATGTCCGAAACCACCAAACCCGTAGCGCTGATCACCGGCGGCGGCCGCGGCATGGGCGAGGCGATCGCCCGCGAGCTCTCGGCGCAGGGCTATCAGCTGGCGCTGATGTCGCCGTCGGAAAGCTGCGAGAGGCTGGCGGCCGAACTCGGCGGCGTCGCCTCGCGCGGCGTGGCCGAAAAGGCCGAGGATCTCAAGGCGATCTTCGACCTGACGATGAAGACCTATGGCCGCATCGACGCCGTCGTCAACCTGAGCGGCCATCCGCCGAAGGGCGACCTGCTCGAAATATCGGACGAGAACTGGACGCTCGGTTCCGACATGATGATCCTGTCGCTGGTGCGCATGGCCCGACTGGTGACGCCGGTCATGCTGGAGCAGGGCAAGGGCGCCTTCGTCAACATCACCACCTTCGCGGCTTATGAGCCGACGCTGGTCTTCCCGGTTTCCTGCACCTACCGCGCCGCTGCCGGCGCCTTCACCAAGCTTTATTCCGATCGTTATGCGGCCGACAATATCCGCATGAACTGCATCCTGCCGGGTTATATCGACAGCCTGAATCACAAGCCCGGGACCGCCGAGACGGTCCCGATGAAGCGCATCGGCCATGTGGAGGAGATCGCCAAGACCGCGGCCTTCCTGCTCTCCGAAGGCGCGGGTTATATCACCGGCCAGAATATTCGCGTCGATGGCGGCGTCACCCGTCACGTCTGATCTGGAGTTTTCGATATGAGATGGAAGCGCACGATCCAGCTGCTGGATGTCCATGCCGAAGGCGAGATCGGCCGCGTCGCGATCGGCGGCGTGCCGAAGATCCCCGGCGATACTATCGCCGCCCAGCTGCATTGGCTGAACACCGATCCGAAGGGTGACGAACTGCGCCGCTTCCTTTGCCTGGAGCCGCGCGGCGCGCCGATCGGCTCGGTCAACCTGCTGCTGCCGGCACGGCACCCGGAGGCCGACGCCGCCTTCGTCATCCTGCAGCCCGACCAGGCGCATGCGAGCTCCGGCTCGAACTCGATCTGCGTCACCACGGCGCTGCTCGAATCCGGTATCGTCGAAATGACGGAGCCGGAGACGATCGTTACGCTCGAAACCGCCGCCGGCCTCGTCAAGGCGACGGCAACCTGCCGCGACGGGCGCTGCGAGAAGGTCAAGCTTACCATGGTGCCCTCCTTCGTGCATGAGCTCGAAGTCGCGATCGACACGCCGCATTGGGGAAGGATCAAGGCCGATATCAGCTATGGCGGCATCTTCTATGCCCTGGTCGATGTCGGCCAGATCGGTCTGACGATCGAGAAGGCCAATGCCGCCGGCCTCGTCCAGGCCGGCATGATCCTCAAGGAGCTGATCAACCGCGACATCAAGGTCGTCCATCCCGAGATCCCGGCGATCTCGGGCGTCGCCTATGTCATGTTCCGCGATACCGAAGCCGATGGCACGGTGCGCACCTGCACCACCATGTGGCCGGGCCGGGCCGACCGCTCGCCCTGCGGCACCGGCAATTCCGCCAATCTCGCCACCCTTTATGCCCGCGGCAAGGCCAAGGTCGGCGACACCTTCACCTCGAAATCGATCATCGGCTCCGAATTCGAGGTCGGACTGCAGGCGGTGACCGAGGTGGCCGGCCGCCCCGCCGTCATCCCCACCATCACCGGCCGCGGCTTCACCTTCGGCCTGACCCAGGTAGCGCTCGACCCCTTTGACCCGCATCCGAACGGTTTTGCGCTGACGGATGTCTGGGGGCCGTCGGCCGGCGAGATTTGAACGTTCGGGACATGATGCCGGAAGTGTGAAGCAGTTTCCTGACGGCTTGCGCTGATGACTGCCCCTCACCCTAACCCTCATATGCGCTAGGTTAGGCGGGCGCGGAGATCGTCGCATTGTTTTCGGCGTCGTCGCGGCGGCTCGCAGAGGTGGCGACGACTTCGTGTGAAGAGATTACAGACGGCCTGCCACAGAAGTGGTCCGCGGATGGCGGCGCAAATGGTGGCCAGGGCTATCTTCATGAGACGCCAGCGCGATGGGCTAGCCCGTGGGGTAGCCGCATCCAGAGGGGGGAGAGTCCGGGACTTGCCCGGCAATCTGTTCGGCGATGATGGCAACGATCAGTCTGGCGTAGAGCCATGCCCGGGCCAGTTCAGGCTTCTTGGCCGGCAAGCTGTCGAGGCCGGCCAGGCTCTTGAACCGTTTGAACGCCAGCTCGATTTGCCAGCGGAAGCGATAGAGGGTGAGGATGTCGGCCGGTGCAAAGGTGGCGGTCGGCAGCGAGGTCAGCAGCAGAATGTACTTCGCCGCCTCGAGACTGCGCGGATCGGGCTTTTTGCCGCGCTTGCGGGCGTCCTTGAGTAGACGCTCCTGCTCGGCTTGGGCCTGTTGCGGATCCTTGCGCCGGACAATGAGGCGCAGGACCAGTGGCGGCGGCGTCCCCGTCATGCCTTCGTGGACACGAACCTGCACCTCGCCTTCCTGCTCTTGCTGAGCGGCGAGCGCGGCAAACAGATCAAAGGGCTCGCCATTCGTCTGCAACAGGCGCAACGAGTTCCAGCCGGTCCGCACGATGAAGTCCGCACCGGCGTCGATCACCGGCCGCAGGTCGCGCGGCCTTGCATAGTAGCGATCGGCCAGCACAATATCGCCGGGTGCGTAGGTAAGGCGCTGAAGGTTTTCGCCACCATGGATGTCGGTCAACTCAAGCTGATCGACCTGAGCCGTTGCCAGGTCGTAGCCGACATGCAACCGCCATGTCGTGCGGTCAGCGCCCGGATGGCAGATCGACGTTCCATCGAGCACACGCAAGCGATACCCCGCGAAGCGCCCCGCCGGCGCTTTGGCCTGTTCGGCAATCAGCGCGGCCACGATGTCGCCAAGCCAAGGCGCCGCTTTGCACAGCCGCTCGAGCAGCGATGGGTCTGACAAACGGGCGATTCCGCCCACTTCGGCCCATGCACAGGTCTCGCGTAGCGACATGCCAAGGCCGCCATAGGCAAGCGCCAGCCGCAACAGCGTCTCGGCATTCTTGATTTCCCGCACCCGCGTAAAAGCACCACGCAACCGCGCCGTTGCTTCCAAGTCAAAATCCGCCGGAAGCCGCTCGCGCACTTCCGGCCAATGATCCAAAATCTCAGGACGAATCTTCATCCAAAGCTTGAATCACAACCAGATTCCTTATGTCCAGGGCTAAACCTAGAGCGTGCTGTTTTTAGACGGCAGCATATCCTGAGTTTCTAAGATAGTTTGCGCATTCGTCAGGCGCGAATGCGTCGAGCATGTGACCGGCGGTGCGCCACGTTGTTTCGACGCTTCGTGGCTCGGCCTTTCTGATGAGATGCTTGAGCTTGGCGAAGACCTGCTCAATGGGATTGAGGTCTGGACTGTAAGGCGGCAGGAAGATGAGATGCGCGCCGGCAGCCCTGATTGCACGTCGGATAGCCTGCCCCTTGTGGCTGCCGAGATTGTCGAGGATGACGACGTCGCCTTTGGCAAGTGTTGGCACAAGGATTTTCCTGACATAGACGTTAAAGAGCTCGCCATTGATCGGCCCGTCGATAACCCAGGGCGCGTCGATACGGTCGCTGCGCAGGGCCGCGATGAAGGTCAGGGTTTTCCAGTGGCCGTGCGGGACTGAAGCGGCGAGCCGCTGGCCACGTGGTGCCCAGCCCCTGAGCGGCGCCATGTTGGTTTTGATCCAGGTCTCGTCAAGGAAGACCAGTCGATGAGCCTCGATCCGGTGCTGGTGGTTCTTCCAGCGTTGCCGTTTGCGGGCGATGTCCGGTCTCGTCTGCTCGGCTGGCAGAACCGTTTTTTTTGAAACTCAAGCCTTCAGCCCGGACAAACACCCAGACAGCACGGCGGTCGGTCTTGATGCCACGCTCGGCAAGCTCCGCGACCAGCCCACGTGTCGTGAACGGGCCAGAGCAACAACGTTGGCGCAACCACTCGGCCCGCTCATCCGACAAAGTCCGTTTCTTGTGCCCGCCAATCCGGCCTGGCGTAAGAGCGCCTGTCTCGGCCAGGCGCCGCTTCCATTTTGAAACACACGAAGGGCTGATCGATAGTGCGGCCGCAATAGAGCGTATCGTCTCGCCGGCCGTTAGCCGCGCCATTGCACGCTCTCGAAGATCTTCAGAATAAGGCTGTGTCATCGCCGCTGGCCTGCCTTCCCCAGCAGCAATGTTGAATCACATTCAAACTGATTTGCGAATCCCAGATTCCGCTAAATCACAGCATGCTCTAGCGCATATGACCCTAACCCTCTCCCCGTTCTGACGGGGAGAGGGGACGTGCCCCGCGAAAGGCTGGCGAGGAACGGAGAGGGCGCGGCATATCCCCTTCGCCCCGTTTACGGGAAGAAGGTGGCGGCAGCCGGATGAGGGGCAGCGGCACGCGCCGGCGAAATTACCAAGCTTCCGCGACTGACTGACCAAAGGTGACGCAGGAGCATCCGCGTAACAATATTCGAAACGCGATCAGCCTTGCCTGTGCTCAGCATCCCCGGTTCGAGTGTCCCAACCCAGCATGGCCAGCTCGGCGACTGCCTCCAGTTCGCCACGCGTCGCTCCGTCGCGGGCCAGGATTGACATGCCGTTCTGAACGGTCTGGACGAAGCGGGCAAGCGCGTGGACGTCGGTCGAGGCCGGAATTTCGCCTTCCGATATCGCCTGGTTCAGGCGCGCCTTCAGACGGTCGAGCGTGACGCCGCGGGCGGCGCGCACCAGTTCGCCGAGTTCCACATGGCCCTCGCTGCCGACCGAAGAGAGCGCCACCATGCAGCCGCGGGGAATATCCACGACACAGCCGGTCAAGGCAGCGGCCGAATCCATCAGAAACGACTTCACCGCCTCACGGGCCGTGCCTGCGGAAAAGAAGCCTGCCCAGACGAGCGCCTCGTTGTTGTCGCGATAGTGGCGCAGCGCCTCGGCATAGAGCGCCTCCTTCGAGCCGAATGCCGCGTAAAGGCTCGGCGATCCGATCCCCATCGCCTCGGTGAGGTCGGCGATCGAGGTCGCCTCGAAGCCCTTGATCCAGAACAGGCGGGTCGCCTGCGCCAAGGCTGCTTCCCGATCGAACGCCCGCGGCCGCCCGCGACTGCGGGCAGGGGTTTCATCGAGGTTCGACATCTCATCCGATTTCTGCATCGATCATTATATAAACCCATTGACACCCCATCGCAACGTGCCTAGCTATTTATGTGTCGATCACTACAGAAAGAGAAGATCATGACAGAACTGGCTGGAAAGCGTGCCCTCGTCACAGGTGGCTCGCGTGGCATTGGAGCCGCCATCGCATTGGCGCTTGCCGACAAAGGCGCTGATGTCGCCGTCACCTATGAGCGTTCGGCCGATCGCGCCGCCGAGGTCGTCCGGGCGATCGAGGGCAAGGGCCGCAAAGCGCTTGCCATCCAGGCCGACAGCGCCGATCCGGCGGCGGTGAAGCGCTCGGTCGACGAGGCGGCCCAGGCACTTGGCGGTCTCGACATTCTCGTCAACAATGCCGCAATCGCGCTTTACGGTGCGATCGCCGACGTCAGCGTCGAGCAGATCGATGCGCTGCTTGATGTCAATGTACGATCGCCCCTGCTCGCTTCGCAGGCCGCCATTCCCTATCTGCAGGCGGGAGGCCGCGTCATCACCATCGGCTCGGTCGGCGCCGAACGCATCGTCGGCGACACCGGCACGGTCTATTTCATGACAAAATCCGCGCTCCATTCGTTTACCCGCGGCCTCGCGCGGGAACTCGGATCTCGCGATATCACCGTAAACCTGGTCCAGCCGGGTTCGACCGACACCGAGATGAATCCCGCCGATGGCGACTTCGCCGACTTCCAGCGTGCCTTGATCCCACTTGGCCGTTATGGTGAACCGGAAGATGTGGCAGCCGCTGTGGCTTTCCTCGCAAGCCCTGCTGCAAGGCACATCACCGGAACCATCCTCACAGTCGATGGCGGCTTGAACACCTGAATCGGATCTGTTGCCGCGGGCCTGCAAAAAGACAGGGATCGACAGATGTCGGTCCCTTTCTTTCGCTGAGAGGGCAGGGTTTGGGGGATATCGAGCCGTATCCGCGGCCTAAGCGATCGACGAAGTGACCGACCGCCGAGCCTACGTGCTAGCCGGACCGGCTGACGGCCAGGATCGTGTCGGAGCGTCTGTGGCCGGGCGTAGGGGTCGCGTGCAATGCGCGCTCCGCGTAGCCGTGCAGCAGCGCGGGATCGTCGATCACATGTGCCGGGACTGCGTAGTAGCGGCGAACCGTAACCTCCCTGCCGGCGGCACGATAGCTGAACGGTTCGGAGCCATCTGCCTCGAACTCCGCGCGCATCGCTTCGTCGACGCGGAGATACAAAGTGCCCTTCATGACGAACCCGAACTGCGCGCCGTTTCGGACCAGGGCGGAGCCGCCGAAGAAGCGCCTGATATCGATGCAGCCGGCTGGGGCGATCTGGCTCGCAAAGTCGAGCGCCAGCCCGCGTGTCGCCTCGCTACTCATGGTGCTGCTCCGCCAGAGGATCGAAGAAGCCGGTGATCGCACCGAGCCGGCCATCGGAAATCACCCCGAAGCTCGTGCCGGTCTGCAAGACCCTCTCGTCTTCGTGGCGCAGTGCCCAGCGCGCCAGTGAGCGATCATTATGATGGAGGACGCTCAATATCTTGAACCGGCCTCCCGGCATGCTCTCCTTGAAGCCGGCCATATAAGCCGAGAGACCGGCGCGCCCCGCGATCGTTCCATTCGGGTCGCAATAGGTGACCTCATCCGCGAGGCAAGCCAGCATTTCCGGCTCGCGAGCGTCAGCATCCAGCGACCAGATGGCCGCATATCGATCCCATAGGGCCTCAGGTGTCATAACAGTGTCTCCAGTTGATTGAATTCGTCTTCTATCGCCTGCCGCAGGCCGGCCTTGTCTTCGCCGCCGCGAATGAGCACGAGGAGGCCCTGATAGAAGGCCAGAAGGCGGATGGCTGTCCTGTTCGCCTTGGCTCCATCGGCGTCCCGAGCGAAGGTCGGCGCCTCGGTGAGCCTTAAGCGGAATGTGGTGCGAAGGAGGCCGAGCGCTGCCTCGACACGGGGATGCGGATCGGCAACACCGCCGAATTCCACCGCCATGTTGGTGATCAGGCAGCCGAGCGCGCCATCGTCGGGCTCATGCAGGAGCGACAGGAACAATTCGCGGAGGCCTTGAAGCCCGCTTCCGGGCGGCGCAAACCGCTCGATGCGTCCCTCCAGCACCGTCCGGTTGTAATGTCCGAACGCCGCGTCGAAGAGGCCGGCCTTGTCGCCGAAGGCGTGATAGATGCTTCCGCCTTTGAGCCCCGTTGCCTCCTCGAGGTCCCGGATCGACGCACCTTGATAGCCGTGCTTGCGAAAGATCTGCATCGCCCCCTTCAGCACTGCCTCCTCATCGAATTCCCGCGTTCGGCCCATCGTCACTCCGATTCTTTATCGTTTGTTCTAGAATGACTGATCAAGAATACAAACGCAACGGCCTCCCATGATTTTCCGAGAAAATTCTCGCCTGGTCGAGCTCGGGCATGCCCGGCGAGCGCGGGACTGGCATGTACCGAAGAGCGTCTCGGGCTCATGACGAAGTTTGAAGTGAGAATAGATTATCTCGACGCCGATGATGTTCGCACCCTTCCTGGCAGCAATAATGCGGGTTCTAGCCTGAGGGAGAGGAGATGGCGGTTGAATCGGCTAAAAAATTACGCTTGACAACTTTGATGATGGATATCATTAATCATCTATGATGACGGTTGTCATTAAAAATTGAGCGACCGAAGCTGGCTGCTTTCCCTCCGACCCAAGCCTGCCGGTTCGGGTGGGATAATGGAGTAAACGATGAACACGTCTGTGAGATATCTTCGGTCTGCCACGTGTTATGCCGAGGCTCCCAATCTCTGGATCAATGTTGGGGAAACACCTTTTGCCTATCGCGACCTCGGCCTTCAGGGTGGCGTGCCGGTCATTCTTCTCAACCATTGGGGCGCGGTGTTGGACAATTTCGATCCCCGCATTGTCGATGGTCTTGCCACCAGGCATCACGTAATCGCCACCAATTACAGGGGTATCGGCGCCTCAGGCGGTACGGCCCCTTTGACCATCGACGAGATGGCGCGCGACACGATCGCGTTGATCCGGGCGCTTGGGTTCAAAAAAGTCGATCTGCTTGGGTTTTCTCTCGGGGGATTTGTCGCGCAGGACATCACGCTGAAGGCCCCCGATCTCGTGCGCAAACTCATTTTGACCGGAACAGGCCCGGCCGGCGGCAAAGGCATCGACAAGGTCGGAGCAGTATCCTGGCCGCTGATAATCAAAGGTCTGCTGACGTTGCGCGACCCAAAAACCTATCTGTTCTTCACGTCCACGGCCAATGGTCGCCGGGCCGCCAAGGCCTTTCTGGATCGGCTGAAAGAACGGAAGGCGGGAAGGGACAAGGGGCCCGCTCCAAGGGCCTTCCTGCGGCAACTCAAGGCGATCAAAGCCTGGGGGCGGCAGGCGCCTCAGGATCTCGGCCGTATCGATGTCCCGGTCCTGATCGCCAATGGCGACAATGATATTATGGTCCCGACCGTCAACAGCGCCGATATGGCCCGGCGCATCCCCGGGGCGGAACTGGTTATCTACCAAGACGCCGGGCATGGCGGGATTTTCCAGAACTATGCCGATTTCGTGCCGAAGGCCTTGTCCTTCCTTGGCGCCTGACGCCGCAATAAAATTCGAATTGGAGAGGCCCCGTGAAGTCATTCGTCGTTGATAAGTACAAGAAGAAGGGCGCTCTGCGTCTGGCCAACCTGCCCGAACCGGAATTGCAGGACAGTGATCTCCTGGTCCGGATCCAGGCCACGGCCGTAAACCTCCTGGACTCCAAGGTCCGGGATGGAGAGTTCAAGCTTATTCTTCCCTATCGTCCACCCTTTATCCTGGGGCACGACGTTGCCGGAACGGTTGTGAAAATTGGACCAGGCGTCCGGCGCTTCAAGGTGGGCGACGAGGTCTACGCTCGGCCGCGCGACCATCGGATTGGCACATTCGCAGAATTCATTGCCATTGATCAATCCGATGTAGCGCTGAAGCCGAACAACCTCAGCATGACGGAAGCGGCGTCCATCCCGCTCGTGGGGCTGACCGCGTGGCAGGCGCTGGTCGAGGTGGGCAAGGTGAAACCCGGCCAGAAGGTCTTCATTCAGGCCGGTTCCGGCGGGGTCGGGACTTTGGCCATTCAACTCGCCAAGCATCTTGGCGCGACCGTTGCGACGACGACGAGCGCTGGCAATGCCGAGCTGGCCAGAAGTCTCGGGGCGGATGTGGTGATCGACTACAAGACGCAGGATTTCGAGAAGGTCTTGTCAGGCTACGATCTCGTGCTGAACAGCCAGGATCCAAAGACCCTCGAAAAATCTCTGGGCGTGCTGAAGCCGGGCGGCCAGCTCATTTCCATTTCCGGTCCGCCGGATCCCGCATTCGCCGGGGAACTCGGCCTGAACCTGTTTCTGAAACTGGTGCTGCGCCTGCTGAGCCGAGGGGTTCGGAAAAAGGCCAAGCGTCTTGGCATCCGCTACTCGTTCCTGTTCATGCGCGCCGAAGGGCAGCAATTGGGTCAAATCACCTCGCTGATCGAATCGGGCGTGATCCGACCGGTCGTCGACAAGGTGTTCCCGTTTGAGAAGACCGGGGATGCGCTGGCCTATGTCGAGACTGGGCGCGCGAAGGGCAAGGTGGTCATCACGGTCGCCGACTAAAGCATGTCGCGCAAAAGTGTGCAGCGGTTTTGCGACAACGACATGCGTAAAAACAAAGACCTAAAGCGCAACAAGCGAATCTGACAGATCGCGATGCGCTTTAGAACCCGCAGAGATCTCAGCGACTCTTCATGACCTCTGCGACGCTGGCGGCATCGAAACCCTTCGCCCGGAACAGCCGTCTTTACGCCTATCCGCCGACACACGCGTTCAACGCAATTCAAGGAGCTGACAGCATTGCATATATTGAGACGGTCCACCGTTTTCGCACTCGCCGCCGTTGCGGCGCTCATGTCATCGGCAGCATGGGCTGACAACACCTCGCCCGTTGGCTTGTGGCGGAATGTCGATGACGTCAGCGGCAAACCGAGGGCCTTGGTCCGGATTACGGAATCGAATGGTGCCTTGCAGGGCAGGATCGAAAAAGTCTTTCTCGCCGCGAACGAAAGCCCGACCTGCGCGAAATGCGAAGGCGCACTCAAGGACGCGCCGGTCGTGGGCTTGGTCATCCTGAGCGGCCTGAAGAAGGACGGCGACGACTATACCGGTGGCCAGATTCTCGATCCGGACAATGGCAAAGTCTACAGCAGCAAAATCCACCTGACCGATGAAGGCAAGAAACTGACCGTGCGCGGCTTCATTGGCGTGTCATTGCTCGGGCGCTCGCAGATCTGGGAACGTCAGGAATAATTTCTAACCCTTGGTGAAAGTAACACATGACCAGCAACACACTCTTTGAGCCTTCCGTCCTCGGCTCTCTCACACTCTCCAACCGGATCGTCATGGCGCCATTGACGCGCAACAGAGCGGGCGCCGGGTTTGTACCGGGCGATCTCATTGCCGAATATTATGCGCAACGGGCCTCGGCAGGCCTGATCATCTCGGAGGCGACCCAGATTTCGCAGCAGGGTCAAGGCTACCAGGACACGCCCGGCATCTACACAGAGGCGCAGGTCGACGGCTGGCGTAAGGTGACCGACGCGGTGCATGCCAAGGGCGGCCGCATCTTCCTGCAACTCTGGCATGTCGGTCGGGTATCGCATGTCGACCTGCAGCCGGATGGGCAGCACCCGGTGGCGCCTTCCGCCATCAGGGCCGAAACCAAGACGTTTGTGAACAACGCCTTCGTGGATGTGTCAGCACCTCGGGCGCTCGAACCGGGCGAGATCCCCGGCATTATCGCGGATTTCCGTCGCGCCGCCGCCAATGCGATTGCCGCCGGTTTCGATGGTGTCGAAGTTCATGGCGCCAACGGCTACCTGCTCGACCAGTTCGCCAGGGATGGAGCGAACACCCGCACCGACGCCTATGGCGGGTCGATCGAAAACCGCGCCCGGCTGACGCTGGAGGTGACGGCCGCGGTCATCGAGGAAGTTGGAGCGGAGCGAACCGGCGTTCGGATTTCGCCGGTGTCGCCGGCCAATGGGATCTCCGCAACCGACCCGCAGGCGCAGTTCAACTACATCGTCGAGCAGCTCGACGAGATGGGCATTGCCTACCTCCATGTCGTCGAAGGCGCGACGGGCGGGCCGCGCGATGTTGCACCCTTCGACTATGAGGCGCTTCGCCGCAGGTTCAAGAACACTTACATCGCCAACAACGGCTACGATCTGGAACTCGCAACGACCAGGCTGGAGCAGGGACTGGCGGATTTGTTTGCCTTCGGCAGGCCGTTCATCGCCAACCCGGATTTTGTCGAACGCCTGAAGGCCGGTGCACCGCTGGCCAATCTCGATATGGCGACGCTCTATGGCGGAGGTGCTGCGGGCTACACCGACTATCCCGCCATGGCCGCGCCGGTCGACGCCTGATTGCATAGGGCCGCGCATGCGCGGCCCTATTGCTTGCGCGCGTGATTTTCGATGGCGTCACGGCAGTTGACCCGGCAGGCATCCAGGATTTCATCCGCCAGGGAGGAATTGTCCGGGCAGGCTCTTGAAAGGACGATGGCGCCCACGGCCTGAGCAAGGAGGCTGATCGTCAGCGCACGCGATCCGGCGCCAGAGGCGTGATCTCGCGCCATGTCGCCCTCGAATGTGCTCAGGAGGTTCTCGATTCCTGCAGCAAAAGCCGATCTCGTCTCATCCGGCTGCCGTGCTGCTTCGCAACTCAGTGCCGCAGCGGAGCATCCCTGGCCGCGAGCATCCCGGTGCTCCCGCGAGATATAGGCTTCGATGGCGGCAAGCGCATCATATCCTGCGTAGCGTTCCGCGGTCTCGCCGAAACCCCTGGCGGTCGCCGCTGCGATCAGCTCCTCCTTGGATCGGAAGTGGTTGTAGAAGCCGCCATGAGTGAGCCCGGCACGCTCCATCAGTTCCGCCACCGCCACGCCATCGAACCCGCGCTCGCGAAACAGTTCGGAAGCGATGGTAATAATCCGCTCGTAGTTTTCCTGCTTTTTTTCCTTGGTGATCCGCACTTCGCAGCCCTTTCGACGGCCATGCCCAAACTATGATGTTGTGCGTCATTATAGCTTGACTTATTGATGACGTATATCATTAATAATGTCAACCAATGTAAGGATTACATCAAGGTAAGACGCCACCTCACGGCATCCAACCCGCTGTAGAGGCGTCACAATCGTCGCGAAACGGGGAGGGAAGTATGTTTGAGGGTTTTGAAAGCGGCCGGATTGCCGTCGACGGCGTGGAGATCGCTTATGTCGCTGCGGGTGCGGGGGAGCCGCTGCTGATGCTGCATGGCTTTCCGCAGACCAAGGCACTCTGGGCACGGATCGCACCAGAGCTGGTCGCGCTTGGCTATCGGGTGATCTGTGCAGATTTGCGCGGCTATGGCGCCTCCGACAAACCACCGGCTCGCGCTGATCTGACCAATTACAGCTTCCGCGCCATGGCAGCCGATCAGCTCGGTTTGATGAAAACGCTTGGACATGAGCGGTTTCACCTCGTGGGTCACGACCGCGGTGCCCGGGTGGCGCACAGGCTGGCTCTCGACCATCCTGCGGCTGTGGCCAGCGTCACTCTGATGGACATCGTGCCGACGGCGGTGATGCTGGGCGACCTGCGCCGCGAGGTCGCTCAAAGCTACTGGCACTGGTTCTTCCTCGCTCAACCCGCGCCCTTTCCGGAGCGAATGATCGAAGCCAATCCCGATCTCTTTTACGAAACCTGCCTGCTTGGATGGGGCGCGGCGGGCCTGCGGGATTTCGACGTCGAACAGCTCGCGGCCTACCGGGCTTCATGGCATGATGCCAAGGCGATTGCCGGCGGCTGCAACGATTACCGTGCGGCGCTGGCCGTCGATCTCGCCCACGATCTGGCGGAGCAAGGGAGACGTATATCGGCGCCTGCGCTGATCCTCTACGGCGCCTCCGGCGCGATGGCCAAACACTATGATCTCCCAGCCACCTGGGCGGATCGCTGCACGACCATCGACGCTCGCGCTGTACCAGGCGGGCATTTTTTCCCAGACTCCGCGCCGGTCGAAATTACAGAACAAGTGGCTGCGTTTCTTGGGCGTCATCCCTTTACTCCTGTGTCGGAGTAAAGTCCGGACGATTGCACCGGCACGCCGTCACCCTAAGCCCGTGTCGGCTCTGAATCAGAACCGACACGCCGCGGCCCATCAACGGCGTTGCAAAACTCTGGCGCAGATGTGATCTGTGGCAAGCTCCGCGGCCGGCGCTGGCCTACCAAGCAGATATCCTTGGCCGATGTCGCAACCCAGATCCTGAAGCCGCTGAAGTTGGCTCTCTTGTTCGATACCCTCGGCGGTTATCGTCACGCCAAGTCCCACGCCGAGAGCGATGATGGCCTTGATCACCTTGTCCTGCTTGTCATTGGTTTCGAATGAAGAGACGAAACTCCTGTCGATCTTGATCTTGTCGAACCGGTAGTTGGAGAGTTGTGAGAGGCTGGAATAGCCTGTTCCAAAATCGTCGAGAGCAATCCTGACCCCAGCGTTCACCAGATCGTCGAGGACGATTCGTGCAGTGACGGCGTCTTGGATGATGGCGCTCTCCGTCACCTCAAGCTCGACCCTGTGCGCCGGCAGACCGACATCACCCAATATCTTGAGAATTCTGAGCCCCAGCAACCGATCGCTCAGCTGGATCGGAGAAAGGTTGAATGACAGGACGAGCTCACTTGGCCAGGAAAGCGCATCGGTGCAGGCGTGGCGAAGCAATTGGTCCGTCAATTCGACGATCAGCCCGGCTTCCTCTGCCACAGGAATGAATTCGTTCGGCGGGATGAATTCGCCGGAGGCGATCTTCCAGCGTGCCAGCGCCTCAAAGCCGATAATCTTGTTCGTCTTCAGGTCCACGAGCGGTTGATAGTAGGGAACGATCTCAGCCTTCCTGATGGCGGCTCTTAGATCGGCTTCCACCCGAATCCGTTTCGCCAACTCATCCTGCATCGAAGGGACGAAGGGCTTCACCAGATTGCGCCCCTGCTTTTTGGCGACATACATCGCACAGTCCGAATGTCGGATGACCTGGCTTAGGTCATCGCCGTTCTCCGGATAAAGTGCGAAGCCGACACTGGCGCCGAGGTCGACGGCGACGCCATTGAATGTGAAGGGTTTGCCGATCACGCTCACGATGCGGTTCCCCAACGCGGCAAGATCGGGATTTCCAGTGCGCCGCGCCAAAACGACAAACTCGTCTCCGCCAAGACGAAAAACGTGCTCACGCGGAAAGAGGGAAGAGAGCCGCTGAGCGACAGTCTTCAGCACCGCGTCACCGTGATCGTGCCCCAGGAGGTCGTTGACCTTCTTGAAGCCGTCGAGATCGATGCTGAACACGGCATAGCTTTCCTGTGCCCTTTGGTCGCTCATCGCCTGCGCGCAGATGGAATCCAGAAATCTGCGGTTCGGCAGTTCGGTCAGCGTGTCGTGACAGGCAATCCAGTCTACGTTCTTTTCGGCCTGCAGCCTGCGATGAACCTCCCTCGAAAGATCGCTGATCCGCAGCGCGGAATAAATCAGCCCGAGAAACCCGGAGATGTTCATGGCAAGGAGCGCGTGGTCGAGCGGATAGTCATGATGCTTCTCGATGAACGCATCCAGCCCCTCATGCCAGTCGAAGGACCACGATAGGCAGAAGAGAAGCAGGAAGACCGCGAGCCAGACAACGATCTCCACCTGGGGTCTGGTCGGTTGGATGCGAGGCATATGAACAGGCTCCTGTTGTGTGACGAGCCGTCATGGCCAGTTTGGAGAACCGCATCGTCCCCGACATGTTTTCAATCATCAGCCGACATGGCGGATGCTCGCATCACCGAATGCCGGGTCGGGCATTGCAGTCGTTGATCAAACTGCGCAGCACCGACAAGTCCGTAAGATCGTTACCTTCGAAGGTTAATGGCGGGTTGCATTGACGAAGGTGCGGGCGTTTCGCTGCGTGAATTGGATATGTTTCCCGTAAATCGGATGGGGCCTCGATTCCATGGTGTCTGCCGGTCGCCGCTATCTGCCATTCTTCGAACGGCTGAAGAACCCGCCGGAGGATCAGTAGTCCTTGAAAAGGAATGGGCGTGACGGGTTTACAGCGCGCCCGCGTCTTTTCAGCATCTGCGCGCCGTCAGCGACCGCGGATCGGCTCGGCAATCTCGCCAGGGTAGGGCGCATCCCGGAGCCGATCAATCTGCCAGCATAGTATCCGCTAGGCTGTAGCAGTGGCTCGCCTGATAGGCGTTCCGACCTCGGTTCATGTGCGTCACATTGAAAGTCCGAATGGCGCGCAAGATGCGGCGCTCCGCGAGGAATTTGCGGATCGAGGCCGAGCCCCGCACGGTGATGCCGAAAATGTCGTCGCCGCGCGGAAAAAAATAACCGACGTCTTCGGGCGTCGTGACGCAGAGCTCGAGAAAAGGCTCGTCGACATCGCCCTGCGCGAGTGAATGGTCCGTAGTGAAATGCGAAAGATGCACCAGGAATCGTGCACGCAGGCCCTCTCCGTCGGCGTAGAGCGTGAAAAGCTCCATCCAGCTCGCATTGACGCGGACGAGCGGCTTGTCTGAGGTCGAGGGCAGACATGAAACCGACCAGTAGTGACGCTCGGTCTTACGCGGGATGGGAATGCAGGCCTGCCCGTATACCCCGAGAATTTCCAGAACGTCTTGCGCCTGCGGGCGACGAAGCAGCTTCTCGAACCGTGGGACGTACTTGAACCGCTGCTCCAGGGACTCCGAGCGTTCTTCGGCGTCGATCAACTCCGCCTCGCCTTCTATCCAATCGCGCTGCTGCTCAGGATCCAGAAACTTGCGCAGACCGGTGGTGCTGCGACGAGGAACCGTGCTCATGTCAGGTGCCATGTGAGACCCGTCTCCTCATCGCTTCACCGGCCTGATCCCGCACGTGTCCATAGAGCCGCGCGACGTCCGCTCCTGGCGGTGAGGCACCGTTCGCAGCATTTGGCTTGCCGAGCGGTTTGCCGGCGCGGCGGACCAACGCAACCGCCGCACCATAACATCCATCGAACGAATGGCGAAAGACTGACCTTCAGCCGGCCCGAAAGCCAAAGCTTACCGACGATCAGACCGCTGCGCATTGTTGCCGGAATTGTTCTAGTAGACGAACGGATCGACTCCGGCCGCGGCATGGGTTCCCGGCTCTTTCGGATAGATCACGCCCTTGCGCAGGATGATGTTGGCATAGAGCCTGGGCTCGCCGGTCTGGATCACCGCATGGGCGGTCTTCACCCTTCCGTAGAAATCCTGGCCGATCAGCGGCACCACCTGCCGGTGCGGTTCGTGGCGGGCGCAGCAGTCGATCATCTCCTCATGCACGGGGTCGAGCTTGTCGCGCTCGGCCTTGACGGTCGATCGGAAGATCGCCTCCGCCACGAAATCGTCGATCGGCAGCACGCTGAGCACGGCGTTGAGGACCGGGATAATGTGGTGCCCGTCGAGCCGGATCAGCCGGCGGGCATGTTCGACGCCCGGATAATTCCCGTCGACGATGGCGATCTCGTCGCCGTGGCCCATGGCGCGAAGCGTAAAAAGCAGCTCCGGGCTCAACAGCGGATCAAGTCCTTTCAGCATGGTCTACCTCCTTGAAAAGTACGTTCTGGTCGGTGAGGTAACGCGCGAAGATCGGCAGGCTGGCGCCGCCGATGGCGCGCGCCTGGGCGCCGACCGCGCCCTCGATGATTTCAGGCATGACGACGCCCTGCAGGTCGAGTTTGGCAGCTTCGTCGATGGTGGCCTGCACCACGCGGCTGCGCACCCAATCGGGAAAGCCGCCATCGATGACGGCCGCACTGAAATCGACGATCGAGGCGGCGGCGACGATCGCCTGCGCCAGCGCCTTGGCACTATCCTGGATCCAGGCTTCCATCGGCTCGCCGAAATCCACCCAGTCGTCGGCGGAATACCAGAGCGGCTCGGGATCGATGCCGCGCTCGCGCAGCATGTTTTCGAGCACGAAGATCGAGGCGATTTCGAGCAACTGCTTCGTCTCGCCGTTCTTGCCCCGCACCGGAAGCGGCCCGATCGCGCCTGCCGTGCCGGTGCGGCCGGAAAAGATCGCCGAATTGAGCACGATGCCGCCGCCGATGAAGGAGCCGATGAAGAAATAGACGAAATCCGGGTAGGACGGCCCGACGCCGAAGACGAGTTCGGCGCCGCAGGCGCTGGTCGCATCGTTCTGCAGGAAGACCGGATGGGAGACGCGAGAGGCGACGTCGGCCTGCAGGTCGACGTCGCGCCAGACCTCCATAGCGCCCGGCGGCGCACCGACCTCTTCGGCCCAGTTCCAGAGCTCGAAGGGGGCGGCGATGCCGAGGCCGGCGATGCGGCCGCGCTGCTTGTCGTCGAGCCGGTCTTCCAGCTCGCGGATGCCCGAGGTGACGAAGGCGAGGATTTCATCCGGCAGCGGATAGGCATAGGTCCGGTGCAGCTGCATGCGGATGCGGCCGACGAAATCCATCAGCACCAGATCGGCGCTGCGCCGGCCCATCTTCAGGCCGAAGGAATAGACGGCATCGGGATTGATATGCATCGGGATCGACGGCTGGCCGACACGGCCGCGCACCGGATCCCCGCGCGACAGCAGCCCTTCCTTTTCCAGCACCCGCATGATGACGGAGACGGTCTGCGCCGACAGCCCGCTGCGGCGTGCGATATCGGCCTTCGACAGTGCGCCGTAGAGACGCACCAGCGACAGCACGAGCCGTTCGTTATAGGCTCGCACCCTGACCTGGTTTGCACCTCCGGCCGGATTCAGAATTGGTGGCGGGACCGGCGTGTGTTCCGGTCCATCCAAGGTCGACATGGCCGCTCCTCCCGATCGTTGGCCTATGCCCGAATTCGATGGAGCATGCCACATCGAATTAATAATTCAATTGGATTTATTTATTGACAAGCCGATTTCTTTTCGCTCTTAATTGCCGTCGTCAAGGGCACGGGACCGCTGGGAGGCATTAGCGATCCACGGCGAAGTGTCATATCTTAAGCTTCCGGCCCCGCAGGAGCGGCGCCGGCAAACTCTGGGAGGAGTTCCATGAAGAAATCTGTTCTCGCTTTCGGCGCGCTGGCGCTTGGTGTCACCTTTTCCGCTCCTGTGATGGCGGCTGACGTTGCTGCCTGCCTGATCACCAAGACCGACACCAACCCCTTCTTCGTCAAGATGAAGGAAGGTGCGACGGCCAAGGCCAAGGAACTCGGCGTCTCGCTGAAGTCCTATGCCGGCAAGGTCGACGGTGACAGCGAAAGCCAGGTCGCAGCGATCGAAAGCTGCATTGCCGACGGCGCAAAGGGCATCCTGCTTGCTGCTTCCGACACCAAGGGCATCGTGTCTTCGGTCAAGAAGGCGCGTGATGCCGGCCTGCTGGTCATCGCGCTCGACACGCCGCTCGAGCCGGCCGATGCCGCCGACGCCACCTTCGCCACCGACAACCTGCTCGCCGGCAAGCTGATCGGCCAGTGGGCCAAGGAAACGATGGGCGACAAGGCCAAGGACGCCAAGGTCGGCTTCCTCGACCTGACCCCGTCGCAGCCGACGGTCGACGTTCTGCGCGACCAGGGCTTCATGATGGGCTTCGGCATCGATCCGAAGGACCCGAACAAGATCGGCGACGAGGACGATGCTCGTATCGTCGGTCATGACGTGACCAACGGCAATGAAGAAGGCGGCCGCAAGGCCATGGAAAACCTTCTGCAGAAGGATCCGAGCATCAACGTCATCCACACGATCAATGAGCCGGCCGCAGTCGGCGCCTATCAGGCGCTGAAGGCCGTCGGCATGGAAAAGAACGTGCTGATCGTCTCGGTCGACGGCGGTTGCCCGGGTGTGAAGTCGGTCAAGGAAGGCGTCATCGGCGCCACCTCGCAGCAATATCCGCTGATGATGGCAGCCCTTGGCGTCGAAGCGATCAAGAAGTTCGCCGACAATGGTGAAAAGCCGAAGCCGACCGAAGGCAAGTCCTTCTTCGACACCGGCGTCTCGCTCGTCACCGACAAGCCGGTTTCCGGCGTCAAGTCGATCGACACCAAGGAAGGCACGGACAAGTGCTGGGGCTGAGCCCTGATTGTTGAAAGCAGGGCGGCCGGGGCTTGATCCCCGGCCGTTTTCGACGGACGATGTGCCGTCGCCTCACGAACCGGCTAATCAAAGACCGGATGGATATCGGTGACGGCCCCCGCGCGAGTTCGGCGCGCGGATGCGGAGGAGGAACCATGACCGGAACACAGGAATTCGAACGTGTCCTCGACGGCAGCGACAAGAGCGTTGCCTCCTTCGAGCACGAGAAAGTCTCGCTGATCAAGCGCGCGCAGCATTTTCTGCACTCGACGCCGGCCGCCGTGCCGCTGATCGTGTTGGTGCTGGCGATCGTCATCTTCGGGATCACCATCGGCGGACGGTTCTTCTCGTCCTATACGCTGACGCTGATCCTGCAGCAGATCGCCATCGTCGGTATTCTCGGCGCCGCCCAGACGCTGGTCATCCTGACCGCCGGCATCGATCTTTCGATCGGCGTCATCATGGTGATCTCGGCGGTGATCATGGGCAATGTCGCCATCACCTACGGCATACCGACGCCGATCGCGGTCGCAGCCGGCATGCTTGTCGGCGGCCTTTGCGGATTGCTGAACGGCTTCCTCGTTGCCTACATGAAGCTGCCGCCCTTCATCGTCACGCTCGGCACCTGGAACATCGTCATGGCGACGAATTTCATCTATTCCGCCAATGAGACGATCCGCGACACCGACGTCGACGAGAAGGCGCCGCTGCTTCATCTTTTCGCCGTGAGCTTCAAGCTCGGCAGCGCCGTGCTGACCCTCGGCGTCATCGCCATGGTGCTGCTCGTCCTGGTGCTCTGGTATGTCCTCAATCACACCGCCTGGGGCCGGCATGTCTATGCGGTCGGCGACGATCCGGAGGCAGCCAAGCTCTCGGGCATTCAGACCAAGAAGGTGCTGCTGACCGTTTACGCCATCTCTGGTGTCATTGCCGGCTTGGCCGCCTGGGTCTCGATCGGCCGCAACGGCTCGATCTCGCCGTCCTCGGCCGTCACCGATTTTAACCTCCAGGCAATCACCGCGACTGTGATCGGCGGCATCTCGCTGTTCGGCGGCCGCGGCTCCATTCTCGGCACGCTCTTCGGTGCCATGATCGTCGGCGTCGTCTCGATGGGCCTCAACATGCTCGGCGCCGACCCGCAATGGAAAGTCCTTTTGACAGGCGTGCTAATCATCGCCGCCGTCGCCATCGATCAGTGGATCAGAAAGGTTTCGGTGTAATCATGGCTCGCGAACCCCTTCTCACCGCCCGCGGTCTCGTCAAGCGTTATGGCCGCGTGACCGCGCTCGACAATGCCGATTTCGACCTCTATCCGGGTGAAATCCTCGCCGTCATCGGCGATAACGGCGCCGGCAAATCCTCGCTCATCAAGGCGATATCGGGCGCCGTTACCCCAGACGAGGGGGTGATTACCCTCGAAGGCCGGCAGGTGCAGTTCCGCTCGCCGATGGAGGCGCGCGACGCCGGCATCGAGACCGTCTATCAGAATCTCGCCTTGTCGCCGGCGCTCTCCATCGCCGACAACATGTTCCTCGGCCGCGAGATCCGCAAAAAGGGCCCGCTAGGCTCGCTGTTCCGCATGCTCGACCGGCCGGCCATGGAAAAGCTGGCGCGCAACAAGCTTTCCGAACTTGGCCTAATGACCATCCAGAACATCAACCAGGCAGTGGAGACGCTGTCGGGCGGCCAGCGCCAGGGTGTCGCCGTCGCCCGAGCCGCCGCCTTCGGCTCGAAGGTTATCATCATGGACGAACCGACGGCCGCTCTCGGCGTCAAGGAAAGCCGCAAGGTGCTGGAGCTGATCCTCGATGTGCGCGCCCGCGGCCTGCCGATCGTGCTGATCTCCCACAACATGCCGCATGTCTTCGAGGTGGCCGACCGGATCCATATCCACCGCCTCGGCCGGCGGCTGACGGTGATCGATCCGAAGGAATACACCATGTCCGACGCCGTCGCCTTCATGACCGGCGCCAAGGCGGTGCCGACGGAGCCCGTCGCCGCATGAATGCACGCATCGATGAAATCGCCGGCGCAGTTCTTGACCGCGCCGGCCATTCCAAGCGTTTCCTGGTCGCCATTGCCGGACCGCCGGGTGCCGGCAAATCGACCATGGCCGACAATCTGGCGGAAGCGCTGAAAGCCAAGGGCGAAAGTGCCGAAGTCCTGCCGATGGATGGCTTCCACATGGACAACGCCATCCTGATCGAACGCGGCCTGCTGGCGCGCAAGGGGATCCCCGAGACTTTCGATGTCCGCGGTTTCCTCGATATCATCCGCGCCGTCCGGCTGGCCGATCAGGAAGTTCTGGTGCCGGTCTTCGACCGTTCCCGCGAACTCGCCATTGCGTCGGCCCGGCCCGTTTCCCCCGATCATCGCTTCATCATCGTCGAGGGCAACTATCTGCTGTTTTCGCTGGGCAAATGGGCCGAACTCGAAGGCGTCTTCGATTTTTCGATCATGCTGGCGCCGCCGATCGAGGTGCTCGAGGAGCGGCTCTGGGCGCGCTGGCGCGGTTACAACCTGACCGAAGAGGCCGCCAACGCCAAAGTCTACGGCAACGACCTGCCGAATGGCCGGCTGATCCTCGAAAACCGCCGCCCGGCCGATGTGACGCTGGAGATCGCGCTGGCGTGATGCCCCGGTTCCGGGATAACGACACGCATGAAAAAAGAGCTAAAGCGGGTCGCATGATTCAATTTCAATGCGGCGCGCTTTAGTGTTATCGAGACGGCAGACGCATCGCTTCGGAGGCCTGCCATGCAATCGATCACCATCCGCCGTCCTGATGACTGGCACCTGCATCTGCGCGATGGCGCCATGCTGGAGGGCGTGATCGCCGATACGAGCCGCACCTTCGCCCGCGCCATCATCATGCCCAATCTCGTGCCGCCGGTTGTCACTACCGCTGATGCCAAGGCCTATCGCGAACGCATCCTCAAGGCCTTGCCGGACGGTCATCTCTTCCAGCCGCTGATGACGCTTTATCTGACCGAACATACCAGCCCCGATGACGTCGAGGAGGGGAAGAACAGCGGCCTCATCACCGCCGTCAAGCTTTATCCCGCCGGCGCCACGACCAATTCGCATGGCGGCGTCCGCGACATGGAAAAGGCGATGCCGGTGCTGGAGCGCATGGCAAAGATCGGCCTGCCGCTCTGCGTCCATGGCGAGGTGACGACGCCGGAGGTCGATATCTTCGATCGCGAGGCCGTCTTCATCGAGACCGTGCTCGATCCGTTGCGGCAGCGCCTGCCGGAGCTGAAGGTGACGATGGAGCATGTGACGACATCCGATGGCGTCGATTACATCAAGGCGGCCAAGGGCAATCTCGCCGGCTCGATCACCACCCACCATCTGATCATCAACCGCAACGCCATCCTCGTCGGCGGCATCCGCCCGCATTATTACTGCCTGCCCGTCGCCAAGCGCGAAAACCACCGGCTGGCCCTGCGTGCGGCGGCCGTCAGCGGCGACCCGCGCTTCTTCCTCGGCACGGATTCCGCCCCGCATGTCGATCCGCTGAAGGAATGCGCTTGCGGCTGCGCCGGCATCTATACCTCGGTCAATACGATGAGCTGCCTTGCCCATGTCTTCGAACAGGAGCGCGCTCTGGAGCGGCTCGAAGCCTTCGTGTCGCTGAACGGGCCGGCCTGGTACGGGCTGCAGCCGAACGAGGAGCGCATCACCCTGTCGAGGCAGGCCGAGCCGGTCGTCTTTCCCGCGAGGATTGAAACCGGCGCCGGTCCGGTAACGGTGTTCGATCCGATGTTTCCCCTGCATTGGCAGGTGATGCAGCAGGCGTAAGCTCTCAGATTTCAATTTTAAATAGAAAATTCATCTTAAAATTCGGCGCGACGTTAAACGCGTAACATTTGTATTGTGCAGTGCATCATTTGTTAACGGATGCATAAGACATTCCTCCTCGCAGACCGATAAGCTGCCATTCGAAGCGACAATAGCTGCGGAGACTGAAAAGCATGATGCTTGACTATAACTCCCTCTTGTTGGCGCTCGGCGTCTCCGCGGCCTGCCTTGCGGTGACGCTGATGGGCAGCTGGCTTGTCCGCCGCTCGGAAACCGTGCTGTTGACCGCCACCGTCGGCCTTGTCCTCGTCGTCAGCGGCATTTTCGTCTATAGCGCCTATGTCAATACGCCGGAGAAATGGCTCGGCGTCGCCAATTTCGTGCTGTTTCATGCCGGTTTTGCCACCATCTGGGGGGCAGGCAAACAATTCCTGACCGGCCGGGTGTCTCTCCTCGCCATCGCGATCCGCGCGCTTGCGGCGATGGTCTTCTCCGTCGTGCCGATGCTATCGGGTTATGACGGCCTGGCTTTCATCGCCGACAATCTCGCCATCGCCCTTTTGCTCTTTGCCACCGCCCGGCAATATTGGCTCGCCCGTGCCGAAGCACCGGCGCCGCTCCTCGGCATCGCAGTGCTTTATACGCTGACGGCGATCTCCTTCTTTCTCTGCGCCGCGGTGCTGATATCCGACGGCAAGCTGGTGCTCGGCAAAGCCCCCAGCAACTGGGCCGAAGATCTGAGCCTTGCCGTCTGCATTGCCGGCATGACCGGGATCGGCGCGCTGTCGCTGGCGCTGCATCAATGGCGGCTCGCTGCCCGCCATCGTCTCGATGCGATCACCGATCCGCTGACCGGCCTGCTCAACCGCCGCGCCCTCTTCGACCAATACGGCACGCGCCCGATGGGAACGACCACCGCCGTCATCGTCTTCGATATCGACCATTTCAAATCCGTCAACGATCGCTTCGGCCATGCCGCCGGCGACCGCGTGCTCAATGTCTTTTCCGGCGAACTTTCGGCCCATTGCCGCACCGGCGACACCGCTGCCCGGCTCGGCGGCGAGGAATTCGTACTGGTGCTGAGGGAGATCATGCCCGGCCGGGCCGAACTCACGGCCGAGCGCATCCGCCGGGCGTTCGAGGCGCGCGAGATCCATATCGATGACGAAGTGCTGACATGCACGGTCAGCGTCGGCGTTGCCCCCGGCCGCTCGAAGAGCTTGGATTTCGACACCATGCTGAGCGCCGCCGACAAGGCGCTCTACGTCGCCAAGCGCGCCGGCCGCAACCGGGTCGAGCTTGCCAGCTACCTCAAGGCGGTTCCCGTCGAGGCAGCGCGCACGGCGTCTTGATTCCTGACCGACGCTCTCATATTATCGCCCCCGGCCGGATGCGGCCAGCCGCCCCGCGACGCTTCTGCGTTATGGTGAATGCATCCAGACAACATCCTTCACATCCCTTGCCGTTTGGCGATCGATGGCGAACGGGTCAGCAGACGCGGGCACTGATCTTCCTGTTTGCCGCCAACGGAAGGATGACATCATGCGCGATTTTCGCGATGCCAAGCTCATGGCAAAGACATTGCGACAGGCCCTTGCCGACCGCGACATTTCGCTGACCCACAGCGAGACGCTCGAAATCGTCGCCCGGCAGTTCGGGCTCGATCAATGGAATATCCTCTCGGCAAAGATCGATGCGGCGGGGGTGAGCCCCTCTGCGATCGGCATCGAGCCGCCGATGCCGATCTTCCGCATCTTTTCGGTCGAAAAGGCCATGGAATTCTATTGCGGCTTCCTCGGCTTCCATCTCGATTGGGAGCACCGCTTCGGCGAAAACTTCCCGCTCTATTGCCAGGTCTCGCGCGACGGCATGGCGCTGCACCTGAGCGAACATTCCGGCGACGCCAGCCCCGGCGCCAAGGCCTTCGTCCGCGTCGCCAATGTGCGGGCCTATCACGCCGAACTCTCAGGCAAGGACTACCGCTACATGAAGCCCGGCGTCGAGGAAGCCCCGTGGGGGCTGGAGATGACCGTCACCGACCCCTTCAGCAACCGCATCGCCTTTTGCGAGCAGGGATAGTGGAAGAGGGCGGGGGAAATTGCTCCTCTGCCTCAGACCGCTGCTGAATGGATTTGTAGCGACGCACGCCGCGCTGCCGCGAGGCGCCACCATATCCCCACCCTCATTCCTGTGCTCGTCACAGGAATCCAGCCGCCGCGCGTCGGCGCGGTGAGTGACTTTCTGCTGCCGTCAAAAGAGTCTCACGCGCCCAAGGACTTGGGCGCACTGGATTCCTGTGACAGGCACAGGAATGAGGGTGGGTGAGCGCCGTTCCCCGAGACGAAAGCCAAGCCGAGGTACCCTCCAACCTCCCTTCATCCTGAGGCGCGGAAGCCGAAGGCTGAAGCCTCGAAGGACACGCCTCGACGCTACTCCTTGCGTGTATCTGATGTCAGCGCACCCGCCTCGTCCTTCGAGGCCCCTGCGGGGCACCTCAGGATGAGGCTCTCTTGAATGCCGGCGTCTGACCGCGCCGCTGATGAGGTTGACTGGCACGTCGCCATACATTCCGTCATTCTCGGCCTTTAGCTATGGCTGTCTGGTCAAAAGAAGGCGCAGTGCCGGAGCCATGGGGCCGCGGGCATGCCTGCAGGGAGGAACAAAATGAGATACGTTTCAGTCTCGATTTTAGCGTTTCTTTCGATTTTTTTCGGATTGTTATTCTATGAAAGGTACTGGAAGTTCCGAGATTGCATATCGCAGGCCCTATCCAGTTGCCTCACTCCCGACGGTGACAATCTAACGCAAGGCGGCTCTCTGTGGGCTGGTTTGGCAGGGCTGTTCTTGTTGCTCGCTGTGATCTCAGCCTGGCGCGCGTTCCGCACCCGGTATGCTGGCAAATAGCCGGAACGAGTGGGACTTTGTCTCAACCGGCCGAATGTGGGTCCATACTATAGGGATAGACCGGATGATCGGCGCCGATGGCATCCCGAACGCGGCCGGACCAGGCAGAAAACGCAGGATAGGCTGCGAGAGAAAATCCGCAATCCTCGGCCCGATGGCTATAGGCGTAAACGGCGATATCCGCGATCGTCAGCTCCTGGCCGACGAGAAACAGGCTGTCGCTGAGGCCGCGATCGATGGCGGCAAGCGCGCGGGCTGCGGCTTCGCGCTTGCCCGCAACCATGCTCTGGTTACGGTCCAGCCGTCCCGTCAACGTCCAGAAGCGCAGCGAGCCGATGACCGGCTCGACATGATACTGTTCGAAGAACAGCCATTGCATGACCTTGGCGTGCAGATAATGGTCTGACGGCAGGAAGCGCGTGCCCTCGGCAAGATAGGTGAGGATCGCATTGGATTCGGCGATCGCCCGCCCATCGTCGAGTTCCAGAACCGGGATTGCGCCCACCGGATTGAGTTCCAGGAACGCCTCGGTGCGGCTCTCGCCCTCGAAGATCGATACCATGCGACTGCGGTAGGGCATTCCGAGCAGGCCGAGCAAAACCCTGACCTTCCAGCCATTTTGCGACGGCAGATAATCGTGAAGCGTAAACATGACGGTCCTTTCGCGGCGAGTGCCCAACATCGCATGCCCGCCCGGGGCCAACCACCCGATTCCTGAAAGGCGCGTAGGATCGCCGGGAGGCAACCATTCAGACGATCATCAACACCCGCACGAAGGCGACCGAGGCGAGTAGCGAGGCGATGGTCCGCACATGGTTCCACCACGTCCAGTCCCTGACATAGCTGGCCCAGAGCTGAACGGCTTCCGGCCCATTGCCGCCGACCTTTGCCAACGCATCGTTCATCGGCACGTTGAAGACAATGGTCGAGAGGAAGGAGGCGAAGACGTAGAGCGCTGCACCCGCCAGCATTAGAAAGGATGCCCCGCCGCGCCAGTCGATCAGGGCGAGCACGGCGATGACGAGGCAGAGGATCGCCGTCGGCACGAAGAGGCCCATGAAGGGCGAGCGGACGATCGTCACGTTGATCGAGTTCATCGCCGCGATGCCTTGCTCTGCCGGGATGCGCGAGAAGGCGGTCATGATGAAGGTCGAGAAGGCAAAGAAGATGCCGGCGACGAGGCCGCTGCCGATTGCCGCCGCCACGAGGGAGAGGATGAGAAAGATCTGCATGGTCAGGCGCTCCATAGTCCGGTTGCCGCGGTCCGGCGGGCATATTGGTTGAAATCGGTGGCGGGACGGCCGAGAATTTCGGCGACACCGCCCATGGTGCTGGCGTTGCGCCCATCGAGCACCTGTCCGAAAAGCTCCTCCAGAAGATCGATCAGGCCCTGCGGCAGGCCGGCGGCCGCAAGCCCGCCGGTGAAGTCCGCCATCGACACCTGCTCGTATTCGATCGGCCGCCCGGTGGCCTGAGCGATCTCGGCGACCGCCTGGCGGAATGTCAGCGCCCGCGGGCCGGTCAGTTCGTAAGTCTTGTTGCGGTGGCTGGGATGGGTCAAGGCGGCGACGGCGGCATCGGCGATGTCGTCGGCATCGATGAAAGGTTCGCTGACCTCGCCCGCCGGCAATTGCAGGCGGCCAGAGAGGATCTGCTCCAGGAAGGCGCCCTCGCTGAAATTCTGGCAGAACCAGGAGGCGCGGAGGATGGTGGTGTTTATGCCGGACGCTTTCAGCGCCGCTTCGCTTCGCTGCGCGCCCTCTTCGCCACGGCCGGAAAGCAGCACGATATGCTCAAGGCCACATTCTACCGCGACCTCGGCGAGTGCCCCGATCGCTTCCGCCGCCCAGGCGACAGAAAGATCCGGCTGGAAGGCGACATAGGCGCTCGACGCGCCTTGAAGTGCGCCGCGCCAGGTCGACCTGTCCTCCCAGTCGAACGGCCGTGCGCTGGAGCGCGATGCCGCGCGAACGGTGAGGCCGCGCTCTTCCAGACGTTTGATGATGCGGCCGCCGGTCTTTCCCGATCCACCGACGAGGACGATTTCGGAAGTCTGCATGTCAAAACTCCTCCCAAACGTTAAAAACAAGAGAAACTCTCTCATTTGCAAAATGAGATAATATCTCTTATTTTGTTTGTCAACGTGGAAAAGGAGAGAGCATGTCGGAACAGCCGGTCGCAGCGCGCAGGCGCCAGCAGGAGTCTACCGGCCAGCTGCGCCGCATCCCCAGCCAACAGCGCGGCCGCGAGCGCTTCGAAAAGATCCTCACCGTCGCCGCCGAGCTGATCGAAAGCCATGGCAGCGACGGCCTGAAGATGAGCGAGATCGTCGAAAAGGCCGGCCTTTCCTTCGGCGCCCTCTACCAATATTTCCCCGACAAGACCTCGATCATCCGGACATTGGCCGAGCGCTTCAACGAACAGGGCAGGCGGTGCGTCGAAGAGGAACTGGCGAAGGTCACCGACGCGGCGGCCCTGCAGGGTGCGCTCGCCAATATCGTCGATGAATATTATGCCTTCTTCCTCAGCGAACCCGTCATGCGCGACATCTGGCATGCGACCCATGTCGACAAGCTGTTGCAGCAGGTCGATGCCGAGGACATGGAATTTCATGCCCAGATGTTTCTCGCCGTGCTCCTCCGCCTGTGGCCGGATCGCGACCGCAAGGAGCTGCTGGCGATCGCGCGGCTGACGATGCAGTTGCTTGCCGCCGCCGTGCGTTATGCCGTTTCGCTGGATGCGGAGGAGGGCGCCCAGGCGATTGCCCTGTTCAAGAAGGTGCAGATCGTTGATATCGGCCGCCTGCAGCAGCAATAGCCCGCCTTTCGTCTGGAAACGGCAGGCTCTTGCTGCTATTCCCGCAAGGATCCAAGCCGAAGGAGAGCCGCATGATCCAGACCACATTTCCCGACCGTGCCGTGATGGCCGAATTGCTGGCCAAGATGCTCTGGGAAATCAAGGCGGTGCATTTCAATGCCGCCCAGCCTTACAAACTCGCCTCCGGCATGGCGAGCCCGGTCTATATCGATTGCCGCAAGCTGCTCTCCTTCCCGCGCATCCGCTCGACGGTGATGGATTTCGCCGCCAGCACCCTGCTGCGCGATGCCGGCTTCGAGCAGTTCGATTGCATCGCCGGCGGCGAGACAGCCGGCATCCCCTTCGCCGCCCTGCTGGCCGATCGTCTCGGCCTGCCGATGATCTATGTCCGCAAGCAGCCGAAGGGCCATGGCCGCAACGCCCAGATCGAAGGCAATATGCCGGAAGGGTCGCGCGTGCTCGTCATCGAAGACCTGACGACAGCCGGCGGCAGCATGTTCAAGTTCATCGATGCCGTCCGTGCCGCCGGCGGCATTGTCGATCATGGCATCGCGCTGTTCTTCTACGGCATTTTTGGCGAACAGCGCTTTACCGATGGCAAAGTCAGGCTGCATCACATCGCCACCTGGCGGAATGTTCTGGCCATCGCCAGGGAGCAGAAGCTCTTCGACGACAAGACGCTGTCGGAAGTCGAGGCCTTCCTCGATGCGCCGCTGGCCTGGTCGGGAAAGAATGGTGGCGTAAGTGAGCTTTCGCTCTAGCCAGTTGACAAAAGCTCGCCTAATCGGTTGATGAACGTATAGATGCTGTTGGGAGGAATACGATGATTTTGTGCTGCGGCGAAGCCCTGATCGACATGCTGCCGAGGGACACCACTCTCGGTGAAAAGGGCTTTGCGCCCTATGCCGGCGGCGCGATCTTCAACACCGCGATCGCGCTCGGCCGCCTCGGCATCCCCACCGCCTTCTTCACCGGCATTGCCGATGACATGATGGGCGAAATCCTGCTCGAGACGCTGAAGGCGAGCAATGTCGATTACAGCCCGTGCGCCATTACGCCGCGTCCCTCGACCATCGCCTTCGTCAAGCTGGTGAACGGCCAAGCGACCTATGCCTTCTACGACGAGGGCACGGCCGGCCGGATGATCACCACGGCCGACCTGCCGGATCTCGGCGATGATTGCGAGGCCTTGCATTTCGGCGCGATCAGCCTGATCCCCAGCCCCTGCGGCGAAACCTACGAAGCCCTGCTCGACCGCGAAGCCGCAAGCCGCGTCATCTCGCTCGATCCGAATATCCGTCCCGGTTTCATCAAGGACAAGCCGTCGCATATGGCCCGCATCAAGCGCATGGCCGGCAAATCCGACATCGTCAAGTTCTCCGACGAGGACCTCGATTGGTTCGGCCTGCAGGGCGACCATGATGCGCTCGCCGCCCATTGGCTGAACCACGGCGCCAAGCTCGTCGTCATCACCAAGGGCGCGGAAGGCGCTTCCGGTTATACCAAGGATCGCAAGGTCACGGTGCCGAGTGAACGGGTCACCGTCGTCGACACGGTCGGCGCCGGCGATACCTTCGATGCCGGCATCCTGGCGTCGCTGAAGATGGACAATCTGCTGACCAAGCGCCAAGTCGCCTCGCTGGATGAGCAGGCGCTGCGCAACGCCCTGACCCTCGGCGCCAAAGCCGCCGCCGTCACCGTCTCCCGCGCCGGCGCCAATCCGCCCTGGGCGCGCGAGATTGGGCTTTAAGGCTCGAGCAAGCCTCCGCCCCTCATCCGCCTGCCGGCACCTTCTCCCCGTAAACACGGGGCGAAGGGGATGTGCCGCGCCCTCTCCGTTCCCCTTGACGTCCCGTATGGCACGTCCCCTCTCCCCGTTCTTCACGGGGAGAGGGTTAGGGTGAGGGGCAAATCTCGAACGCTTATTTCGCGGGCTTCGCCGGCACCAATCCGCCCCGGGTGCGCGCCTGGCTTTCCTTCTTGATAGGCCGACCGACCGGGCAGACCTCCTGCACGAAGCCGTTGAGCGTATTGACGAGATTGTTCTCGATCAGGGAATAGTGGACGAACTGGCCCTGTTTCTCTCGTCTGATCAGACCCGCAGCTTCGAGGATGGAAAGATGCTGCGAAACGGCTGGCTTGGACATGCTGAAGCGGTCAGCGATCTCGCCAGCGGTCAGACCCGATGCCGAGAGATAGGCGAGGATCTTCCGGCGCGGCGCACTGGAAAGCGCGTGGAATACCCGCTGGGCGGCGCTGACGGAGCTGCCTTCTACAGCGTTATCGAAAGTCTCTTCGTCCAAGTCCGGTCTCCGTGCCTGCGGCATCATCCTCAATTAAGCAATTAATGCATTGCTTAATTGTTTCCATTCGTGCAAAGTAATTAGCTAATTGCTTAAATAATAAATTGCTAGGCGATGTTCAAGTAGAGAATGCGCCCGATGGGAAGGAGTTTGTCATGAGCAGCATTTCCACTGGGCGAATGATCGACAACAGCAGCGATCCGGTGAAGGGCAGAGTGGTCTGGATGCCCGCAAAGTCGATCTGGATCACCGCCATGACCTTGATTGCCATCATTGGTGGCCCACTGACCTTCACCTGGAGCGCCTTTGCCGTCTTTATCCTCTTGACCGCCATCACGATCTGCCTTGGTCATTCGGTCGGCATGCACCGGCTGCTGATCCATCGCTCATTCAGCACTCATATTTGGATCGAGCATTTTCTTGTCTATCTCGGTATGCTGGTCGGCATGGCCGGCCCCTTCGGCATGATCCACGCGCACGACATTCGCGACTGGGCGCAACGGCAGCGAGACTGCCATGACCTCTATGCCCATCGGCGGTCTTTCTTCATCGATGCCTTCTGGCAGATGCATTGCATTGTGGCGCTGGACCATCCGCCGCGTTTCGTCCTCGAGGAGCGCGAGCGGCGCGACCGCTTCTATCGCTTCCTGGAGGCGACATGGATGGCGCAGCAGATTCCCTTGGGACTCGCGCTCTTCACACTCGGCGGACTGCCGTGGGTGGTCTGGGGTATTGCCGTGCGAATATCCGTGTCGCTGACCGGACACTGGCTGGTCGGTCATTTCGCGCATCGAGCCGGCCATCAGGGCTGGAGTGTCGATGATGTCGCGGTGCAGGGCTATAACCTGCCGCGTTTCGGGCTGGTGACCTTCGGCGAGAGCTTCCACGGCAACCATCACGCCTTTCCGGATTCGGCGCGGCTCGGCATCGAGCCGGGGCAGCTGGATCTCGGTTGGTATTTCATCCGGCTGCTGGCAAGGCTCGGCCTGGCTTCGGCGATCAAGCTGCCACACACGATCGTGCCAAGGCGAGGGTTGACGCGCCACTGCGTCTGAAACGGTGGGTGACAGTCATCCGCCACATCACGCAGCAGGTCACGCGGAATCTCGCTCGTGAGTGCCTCCTCCTTGCCGCAACGTCTCGATTCCCTCTTCTTCCCTCGGGTCCGAAGGACGGGTCGATGCCGATCGATCAAGACTATCCCGGATCACGCTCCGGTCGAAGCTCGGGAGCAAGCACCAGATCCCGCAAGAAGTTTTCGCACCAAAGTGAGACGTCGTGAGACAGCAGATGCTCCATCATCATGCTCCAGCGGTCGCGGCGCTCCTCCAGCGACATGGCAAGGCCCTTGGCGATGGCATTGGCAGTGCCTTCGACATCGTAAGGATTGACCAGCAGCGCACCCTTCAACTCGCGAGCCGCCCCGGCGAAGCGCGATAGCACCAATACGCCCGGGCGATCGGGATCCTGGGCAGCGACATATTCCTTGGCGACGAGGTTCATGCCGTCGCGCAACGGCGTGACCAGTCCAATCGTCGCCAGCCGGTAGAGGCCGGCGAGCACGTTGCGACTGATCGATCGGTTGACATAGCGGATCGGCACCCAGTCGACCGTTCCGATGGCGCCGTTCACGCGGCCTGCCTGTTCGGCGACCATGTTCTGCATATGCTCGTATTCGGGAACTTCCGATCGCGACTTCGGCGTGATCTGCAGATAAGTGACCTTGTTCTGGTAGGCCGGATTGTTGGTGATGAAGCGTTCGAACGCTTCCAGCCGCTGAATGATGCCCTTCGAATAATCGAGGCGGTCGACCCCGATGATCATGTCCCGGCCCTCAACGCTGCGCCGGGTTTTCTGTACCATGATATTGTTTGCGGCCCTCTCGGCGAACTCGGCGAAGGCAGCAGTTTCGATCCCGATCGGATAGGCGCCAGCCTTGAATATCCGCCCATGTGAATCGAACAATCCATTTCCGAGGTCGTCGCCAATTCCCTCCCTTCTGAGATACCCGGCAAAGTTCTGGAGGTCGTAGTCAGTCTGGAAGCCGACGAGATCGTAATGCGAGAGCCCGCGCATGATTTCTTCATGGACGGGCATCGTGACGAGAATGTCGGCCGGCGGCCAGGGAATATGCAGGAAGAAGCCGATCCGGTTTTTCAGCCCCATTTGTCGGAGTTCGGCGGCCAGCGGAATGAGGTGGTAATCATGAACCCAGATGATGTCGTCCGGCTCGATCATCGGCGCCAACCTGTGTGCGAAGAAGCGGTTGACGCGGAAATAGCCGGCCATTTCCTTCCGGCCATATTCGGCGAGGTCCAGGCGGTAATGGCAGATGGGCCAGAGAACACGGTTTGCGAAGCCGCGATAATACTCCTCGACGTCTGTGTCGGTGAGATCGGTCAGCGCATAGGTGATGTTGCCCTTCTGCAGTTGCGACAGCGGGCCAGGTTCCCTGTCCCCGCTCGATTCTCCCGACCATCCCATCCAGATGCCGCCACGCTCCTGCAAGGCTGCCTGCAGCGCGACGGCCAGGCCGCCGGCAGCGGCGCTCCCATCTTTGGCGGGCATGGGAACACGATTTGAAACGACGATAAGACGGCTCATGAGCTTCCTTTAATGAAGATGGGACATGAAAACGCTGCGTGACGAGCGTCTTGAGACATCTCCTGAACTTGGCAGGGACCATGCAGTGAAGGCGCCGACATCGACAGAGTCGACCGGGACGCGAGCGGCCCAAGGGAACAACGAACGGAGCATTTTCCGCACAGATTTTGCTTGAATCTAGGGCAATTCCAACGAATTGAAAGAATTCATTCTACAATTTTCCATTAGAAGAACGTTCAATCCGATTTCGCACGACGAAGCCCATCGTGCGGATGCACCGAGCCCGCCGATATCAGTTCATCATTTGCAGCCGCAATGACGATGTTGGCGGCAATCCGCCCCGGCGCGTAGGATCGGCCTTTGAGACGAGAGCCAGCGTCCGCCCCGGCAGCAACTGGGGTCGAACCACGGGTCCCGCCCCGTCCTTCGGGCCCTAATAAAAGGGCGAAGGGACATATATCGCAGCCTCTCGATTCCGTCTTCTCCCCAGCGGGGAGAAGGTGCCCGTAGGGCGGATGAGGGGGCCGGCGAAGCCGGTCTCAAGAAGGCCTCCGGGTTTGGCTGCGCTGGAATCGTCTCGACTGTGGACGGGGGCGTTGAGGCACGGCATTGCGGAATAGTTTTTGCTCAAAGGTTGTGCCGTACGGCCCCCTCATCCGCCTGCCGGCACCTTCTCCCCGAGGGGAGAAGGGATTTCGCGGCAACCTTGCCGTTCCCACCGGCCTCTCGCACTCTCAATACTTATTTCGCCAGCTTCGCCAGCGCCGCAACCAGGCCCTGGGTCGAAGAGTCGTGCGATGCCGCACTTTCCTTGCCTTCGACGACCGGCAGCAGGCCCGTCGCCAGTTCCTTGCCGAGCTCGACGCCCCACTGGTCGAAGGAGTTGATGCGGAAGAGCACGCCTTCGACGAAGACGCGGTGTTCGTAAAGCGCGATCAGGCGGCCGAGCGCATAGGGGGTCAGCTTGTCGTAGACGAAGGTGATCGACGGCCGGTTGCCGGTAAAGACGCGGTGCGGCGCGATGAAATCGGCCTTCTTGTCGTCCATGCCCTTGTCGGTCAGCTGCTTCTTGGCTTCTGCGAAGGTGCGTCCCTTCATCAGCGCTTCCGATTGGGCGAGAACGTTGGAGATCAGCAGCTGGTGCTGGTGGCGCAGCTCGGGCTCGAAGGCGTTGGCGGCGATCATGAATTCGGCCGGGATGATGCTCGTGCCCTGATGGATGAGCTGGTAGAAGGCGTGCTGGCCGTTGGTGCCGGGTTCGCCCCAGACGACAGGGCCGGAATTGCCCTCGACCGGCGTGCCATCGATGGTGACGCCCTTGCCGTTCGATTCCATATCGAGCTGCTGCAGATAGGCCGGGAAGCGCGACAGGCGCTGGTCGTAGGGCAGGATGGCGCGTGTGGGGTAGCCGAGCACGTTGCGATGGTAGAAGCCAATCAGGCCGAGCAGCATCGGCAGATTTTCGGTAATCGGCGCCTTACGGAAATGATTGTCGACGGCATGGGCGCCGTCGAGGAACTTGCCGAAATTCTCCGGCCCGACGGCGATCATCAGCGGCAGGCCGATCGCCGACCAGATCGAATAGCGGCCGCCGACCCAGTCCCAGAAGCCGAACACGCGGGCGCTGTCGATGCCGAAGGCGGCAACCTTGTCGAGCGCCGTCGAGACGGCGGCGAAATGGTGCTGCACGGCCGCTTCGCCAAGCGCCTTGGCGATGAAATTGCGCGCCGTCTGCGCATTGGTCATCGTCTCCACCGTGGTGAAGGTCTTCGAGGCGACGATGAACAGCGTCGTTTCCGGCTGCACCAGCTTCAGGATGTCGGCGATATGGGCGCCGTCGATGTTGGAGACGAAATGGGCGCGCGGGCCATCATGAAAGGGGGCAAGCGCCAGTGTTGCCATGACCGGGCCGAGATCCGAGCCGCCGATGCCGATATTGACGACATCGGTGATCGCCTTGCCGGTCGCGCCCTTCAGCGTGCCGGAGCGGACGTCGTCGGCAAACTTGCCCATGGCCGCAAGCACGGAATTGACGTCGGGCATGACGTCCTTGCCGTCGACCAGGACCGGCGTGTTGGAGCGGTTGCGCAATGCGGTGTGCAGAACGGCGCGATCCTCGGTGAAGTTGATCGCCTTGCCGGAGAACATTTCCTCGCGCTTATTCTCGACGCCGCCTTCTTCGGCGAGCTTCACCAAGAGCTTGAGGATGTCGTCATTCACCGCCGTCTTGGAAAAATCCATCAGCAGGTCGTCAAGCGAGACGGAAAAGCGCGAAAAGCGCTGCGAATCGGCGGCGAAGGCGGCACGGATGTCGGTCGCCTTGGTGGCATCAGCGGTGCTTTTCAGCTGTTCGACGATGGCGTTCATGGGAGGCTCCTTTGGAGGCGGAAAGGTTGCGGAAACTATTCGCTTTCTCACCGGCAAATCAAGTTCAGCCACCTGTCGAAATGGAAAAAAGCCAACCGCGGCAGCGGATGGCTGTCAAATTCATTACAGCGCCGCGCATCTGAAAAGACGTGCAAAGGACGCTGTAACACTTTGAATTCGTCAAATTCAGCCGCGCAGGTCCTTTCGCAGGATCTTGCCGACCGGCGACTTCGGCAGCTCGGTGCGGAATTCGATGAAGCGCGGGCGTTTGTAGTTGGTGAGGTTGGCGATGCAGTGGGCCTTCACCTCGGCTTCCGTCAGGTTCGGATCCTTCCTGACGACGAAGAGTTTTACGGCCTCGCCCGAATGTCCATCCGGCACGCCGATCGCTGCGGCCTCGAGAATACCGGCATGCATGGCGGCGACTTCCTCGATCTCGTTCGGATAGACGTTGAAGCCCGAGACCAGGATCATGTCCTTCTTGCGGTCGACGATCTTGGTATAGCCGCGCTCGTCCATGAAACCCATGTCGCCCGAGCGGAAGTAGCCGTCATCGGTCATCACCCGCGCCGTCTCTTCCGGCTTCTGCCAGTAGCCGGCCATCACCTGCGGCCCGCGGATGCAGATCTCGCCGACTTGCCCGAGCGGCAGCGAATTGCCTTCCTCGTCGCGAATATCGAGTTCGGTGGAGGGCAGCGGCAGGCCGATCGAGCCGGTGAACTCCGCCGAATCGAAGCGGTTGGCGGTGGCAACAGGCGAGGTCTCGGAAAGGCCGTAACCTTCCGTCACCGCCGTGCCCGTCATCTTCAGCCAGCGTTCGGCGACCGGGCGCTGGACGGCCATGCCGCCGCCGAGCGACATGATCAGCGAGGAAAAATCGAGCTTGGCGAAATCGGCATTGTTCATCAGCGCATTGAACAGCGTGTTGAGGCCGGGGAAGATATGCACCTTCGACTTTTCGAATTCCTTGACGAGACCGGGGATGTCGCGCGGATTGGCGATCAGGATATTGTGGGCGCCAAGTGACATTCCCATCAGCGAATTCACCGTCAGCGCAAAGATATGGTAGAGCGGCAGGGCGCAGAGGAAATTCAGCACCTCCGGCTCTTTCTTGCGCTCGAAGGCCGACCGCAGCCAGAGCGACAGCTGCTGCTTGTTGGCGAGCAGGTTTTCATGCGTCAGCACCGCGCCTTTGGCAACGCCCGTCGTGCCGCCGGTATATTGCAGGAAGGCGATATCGCTGCCTGTTAGCGTGACCGGCTCAAGCTTTTTTCCCGCCCCCGCGCGCAGCACCTGGCCGAAGCTCTTGTACTGAGGGATCGACCAGGAGGGAACGAGCTTCTTCACCTTGCGCACGACGAAATTGACGATCAGCCCCTTAGGCCCCAGCATTTCCCCGAGCGAGGTGACGACGACATGGCGGAGATCCGTCTTGTTGAGAACCTGCTCGACCGTGCGGGCGAAATTCTCCAGCACGAAGATCGCCTTGGCGCCGGAATCCCGCAACTGGTGTTCGAGTTCGCGCGGCGTATAGAGCGGGTTGACGTTCACGACGACGAGGCCGGCGCGCAGGATGGCGTAGGTGGCGATCGGGTTCTGCAGCACGTTCGGCATCATCACGGCGACGCGGTCGCCCTTCTGAAGGCCGGTGCTTTGCAGCCAGGCGGCGACCTTGCGCGTCTGGCTCTCCAGTTCGCGGTAGCTCATCGCCTTGCCCATGCTGGAAAACATCGTCCGGTCGGCGTAACGAGTGCAGGATTTTTCCAGCAGTTCCGCAAGCGAGGCATATTCCAGCGGCGGGAGTTCGGCCGGAACGACATCGGGATAGGCGGCAAGCCAGGGCTTATTCGGCTTGGCTCCGTTCGGATGGACGGAAATGCTGTTCATCGTATCCTCTCTCCCTTGCGGCCGCCGCGCCAGCCGAGCCGGTAATCGACTGGCCCGCAATTGACTGGAAGAGTCCTCCATCTTCCAGTCCGGCAGCTTATGCCATTGCCTGAACGGTTCAAGCCGAATGAAGCTATACTAACCTTGACGTAAACGTCAACATTCGCCCATCGCGAGATCGTGGGAAGGATGGGGAACTTTGAGTCCGCCATGGCGTTGACCTTGCATACTCACCATGAGGAAACACCAAAAAGGAGGTGCACAATGTTGAACCAGGATACTGACGCCACCCGCCGTGACCCGAATGTCAAGGCCACGCACTCGCTGATCGCCAGCGACCGCGTCGAAGGCACCCGAGTCTATGGGGCCGATGGCAAGCATATCGGCTCGATCGAACGCCTGATCATCGGAAAGCTCGACGGCCGTGTTGCCTATGCCGTACTGAGCTTCGGCGGCTTCCTGGGCATCGGTCACGATCACTATCCGCTTCCCTGGGAAAAGCTGAACTATGACACCCAGCTGGATGGCTATCGCATCGACCTGACCAAGGCGCAGATCGAAGGCGCCCCGAGCTATTCGGACGATGACGACACCTGGTACAACGACAATGGCCGCCGGGTCTATGATTACTACGGCGTGCCGCCCTACTGGATGTAACGTCGTCCGATAGGCCGAGCTGGAAGGGCCCCGCGGATGCGGGGCCTTTTTAGTGTTTGGCGACGATAGTTGCCTCTTGTCGTCGGCGCCGACGACTGCCCCTCACCCTAACCCTCTCCCCGTAAAAACGGGGAGAGGGGACGTGCCCTACGAGAGGCTGGCGGGGAACCGAGAGGCCGCGGCATATCCCCTTCGCCCCGCGAGCGGGGAGAAGGTGGCGGCAGCTGGATGAGGGGCTTTTCAGCGGCCGACAACAAGATCGTTGGCCGATCGCAGCACGGTGCCGACGACAATGTCGTCTGCCGCGATCGCCTTTGCCGTCTTGACCGCAAAGACATGGCTCTCGCCCGGCAGCAACGTCACCAGCATCGAATCGACAACGGCATCCGGATCCAGCCGATCGGCCATCAGGCAGAGATCCTTGAGGAAATTTTGCGCTGTGACCTTGACCCCGTACCCGCCCTCGATGCTGGTGACATCGACCGTCAGCCGCGGTGCTGGTAAGGCAAGCTCGATATCCTCGACGAAATAATGGAAGGCCCGCCTGTCGAGCATCTGCACGACGATGAGCTCGTCCTTCGGTAAGTCGGGAGTGACGATATCCTCGGGCAGCGCAAATTCCTTTGCTTCGAAACGGTCGCAGAGCAAGCGCCAGAATTCGAATTGGGCAAGCACCGTGCCGTCAAGCTTCAGGCGTTTGCCGCTGATCTTCGCCCGCCAGAACAGGGTGCGTTCATTGACGGCCACCGCCGCAAGCCCGCCGCCGCGCGGTTGGATCGTCAGCAGGCGCGGATCATAGGCTGCCTTCAGCGCGTACCAGAGCGGCTTGCGGCGCCCGGCCGAATCGAGGGCGGCCCATGAGGTCACCGGCCAGCAATCGTTGAACTGCCAGACCACCGCACCCTTGCAGATATTCCGATGCGAGCGCATGTGTTCGACGCCGAAACGGATGGCGCGCGCCTGGTTGAGCTGGGTGACGAAATGCCAGTCGTCCATCGTCTTGGGCTCCGGCAGATGGCCGGACAGGCCGCCGATCAGCTTGTCGTTGCCTTGGGTTGCCTTCTGATGGTGGAAGACGCCGTTCGATTGCGGTGTCAGCGGCGCGTCATGGACGCTTTCTTCGATCGTTGCCCAGGCGGCCGGCGCCTGCCAGCCGAATTCGGAGCAGAAGCGGGGGATATAATTGCGGTAGACCTCGTAGCCGACGTCGTTCCACACGTCCCAGATATGTTTGCAGCCATGTCCGTCGGCATTCGGTTCGATCTCCATCGAGCCGGAATAGGGACTGCCGGGATAATAGGGCCGGTCCGGATCAAGTTCGGCTGAGAGTTTCGGCAGCAGGTCGAGATAGTAGCCGAGCCCCCAGCTTTCGCCGGCCTTGATGATCGGCCGCCAGCCCCATTCGTCGAAACCCCAGATGTTCTCGTTATTGCCGTTCCAGAGGACGAGCGAAGCATGCGGCATCAGCCGCACGACATTGTCGCGCACCTCCGCCTCGACCTCGCTTCTGAGCGGCTCTTCCTCCGGATAGGCGGCGCAGGCAAAGAGGAAATCCTGCCAGACCAGCATGCCGGCGCGGTCGCAGGCCTCATAGAACTCGTCGGCCTCGAAGATGCCGCCGCCCCAGACGCGCAGCATGTGGATATTGGCGGCCTTTGCCTCCTCGATCCGCGCGGCATAACGCTCGGCCGTCACCCGCGGGGGAAAACAATCGTCCGGTATCCAGTTCGCCCCGCAGATGAAGAGCGGCACGTCGTTGATGACGAAGGTAAAGGCCGAGCCGTGCGCGTCGGCCGAGGTATCAAGCCGCAGGGAGCGGAAACCCAGCTCCCTTTCAAAGCCATCGAGCACATCGTCGCTGATATCGTCGATCAGCCTGAGCGTCAGCGGATAGAGCGGCTGCGCGCCGAGATGGTGCGGCCACCAGAGCTGCGGCGAGGGCACGGCAAGCTCGAAGGCCACCGCGTCTTCGTCGTCGGCGATCGCCACCGTCTTGGTCACGCCGCCGATTTCGGCGATGAGCTTGCATGGCGCCTTATCGCCATGCCGCGTCAGCCGGGCATGCACCTTCACCAGCCCGTCGCCGCCGGCAAGTGTTGCCGACACCCGTGTTTCGGCAAGCCGCGCCCGATCCCAGCTTTCCAGCCGGACCGGCTTCCAGACGCCTGCTGTCACCAGCGTCGGCCCCCAGTCCCAGCCGAAATTGCAGGCCATCTTGCGCATCAGATTGCCCGGTCCCGGATAGTTGTTGGGACGGTAGCCGTATTGTTTTTCCATCTCCGCGCCGTAGGCGTAGGCGGAGCGAAAGGTGACAGAAAGTTCGTTGGCGCCGGCCTTCAGCAGTGCCGAAACATCGAAACGATAGGTGCGGTGCATGTTGAAGGTACGGCCGATCTCTTCACCGTTGAGGGATATCACCGCGACCGTATCGAGCCCGTCGAAGACCAGTTCCTGCACCCTGCCATCACCAGGCATCGCCTCGAAGCTGCAGCGATAGGTCCAGTCAGTCTTGCCGATCCAGTCGTTGGTGATCTCGTTGACGTCGATATAGGGATCGGGGATCAGCCGGTTGGCGAGAAGGTCGAGATGCACGCAGCCCGGCACCGTCGCGGGGATTGCGGCCGGCAGGCCGAGCCTTACTGTATCGTTACAGGCGAGCGTCCAGCCGGAATTGAGCGCAGTCTTTTCGATCATGGCGGGCTCCTGATGCATGCCGCTTGAAGCTGTGGGATTATCTATGGATTGGAACGTACCGGTGGTTCGGCATGAGATGCCTCACAGAAACCGGCCGTGGCGCTGCAGCACCTCGATCTTGTAGCCATCGGGATCGCTGATGAAGAAGAACAGGCCGAAGAGCTTGCCGTCGCGGTTGAGCTCCACCAGTTCACCGGGCTTGAGCCCGAGCTTCGACAGCCGCTCGCGCTCGACCGTCACCTCTTCGACCGAGACGGCGAGATGGCCGTAGGCATTGCCGAGGTCATAGGGCGCGGTTCGGCCCTTGTTGACGGTCAATTCCAGCTCGAAGCCGGTCTCGGCATTGCTCATATAGATCAGCGTGAAGGTTTCGAAATCGACGCGGTCGGCGACCGAAAGGCCGAATGCCCTCTCGTAAAATTCAACGGAGCGCGCCTCATCGAGAACGCGGATCATGGAGTGGATCATCTTCGCCAAGTCTGCCTCCCATTCTCATCAATTACGGCAGTCTTGGTACTCGTCCTTTTACGCCGCGCGCAAGCCGATTCTTCGCGTAATCGCCGCTTCGACCAGACCCATGGCGTCATAGATCAGCACCGCCATCAGGCCGACGATCAGGCCGCCCTGCAGGATGAAGGCGGTATTGTCGGAGATCAGCCCGGCGATGATGACCTCGCCGAGACCCTTGGCCGCAACCGTCGAGCCGATCGTCGCCGTGCCGATATTGATGACGGTCGCGACCTTCAGCCCTTCGAGGATCAGCGGCAGGGCAAGCGGCAGCTCGACGCGAAACAGCCGCTGCGTGCCGTTCATGCCCATGCCGTCGGCAGCATCGAGAACCTGCGGCGAAACCTGCTTCAGCCCGGCGACGGTGTTTTCGAAGATCGGCAGCAGGCCGTAGAGAAAGAGGGCGATCAGCGTCGGCATGGCGCCGAAGCCGGTCGCGGGAACCGCGAGCGCCAGCACTGCGACCGGCGGGAAAGTCTGCCCCGCATTGGCGATGGCGCGCGACAGCGGCAGAAAGTCAGCGCCGCTTTCCCGCGTCACGAAGATGCCGCCGATAACGGCAAGCACGGCGCTGCAGACGATCGAGCCGATCACCAGCTGCAGATGCCCGGCGGCCAGTGAAGCAAGGCTGTTCTGTGTATAGACGGCAGGCGCATTATTGCTGGTCAGCGGCACCAGCATGAAGGAAAGCCACTCCGTCCTGAACAGCAGGATGAGCAGCAAAGCCAGCGCCGCCAGGCGGAAGAGATTGGCGACGACGAGCTTCATGCCTTGCGGCCCAGTTCGAGCAGCCGCGTCATCGAGATCGAGCCAACCGGCGCCTTTTGCGCATCCTGCACCGCCGCCTCGTCGACCCCCTGCCAGATCATCTCGGCCAGCGCATCACGCAGGCTGAGCGATTGCGGCAGGGCATAGGCAAGACCGTTCTTGGCCGGCTCCATGCTTTCCTTCAGCGGCAGCAGCGACATCAGCTTCAGCGCCCGGTCGGAGGTGCCGGTCAATTGCTGCACGAAGGGATCGGCGGGTTCGGTGAGGATCTTTTCCGGCGTCGAGCATTGCAGCAATCTGCCCTCGCTCATTACCGCGATCTGGTTGCCGAGATGGAAGGCCTCATCCATGTCGTGGGTAACGAGAATAACCGTCGTGCCGAACTGCTTCTGGATCGCCAGCAGATCGTCCTGCGCCTTGCCGCGGATGACCGGATCGAGCGCGCCGAAGGGCTCGTCCATCAACAGCAGCTCCGGTTCGGCCGCCAGCGCCCGGGCGACGCCGACGCGCTGCTGCTGGCCGCCGGAGAGCTGATGCGGATATTTATCGGCAAATGTTGCCGGATCGAGGTTGAAAAGCCCGAGCAGTTCCTCGACGCGTTTGGCGATGCGGGTGGAATCCCAATCGAGAAGCTGCGGCACGGTGGCGATATTCTGCGCCACGGTCCGGTGTGGAAACAGGCCGTGCCCCTGGATGGCATAGCCGATCTTGCGGCGAAGCTCGGTCACCTCAACGTCCATCACATTCTGTCCGCCGACTGAGATTTCGCCTTCGGTGATCGGCACCAGCCGGTTGATCATCCGCATCAGCGTCGATTTGCCGGAGCCCGACGTCCCGACGATGACGGTGATCTCGCCCTTCTCGACGCTCATCGAGACGTTGTCGACGACGGTGGCCGTGCCGTAGCGCTTGGTGACGTTCCTGATCTCGATCATGGTCATGCGGCAGATCCCCGGATGCTTTCGATGACCGCATCGAGGATGACGGCCGATGAGAAGGCGAAGAAGACGGTCGGCACGGCGCCGAGCAGGACGAGGTCCATGGCCGTCTGGCCGAGCCCCTGGAAGATGAAGATGCCGAAGCCGCCGCCGCCGATCAGCGCGGCGATCGTCACCATGCCGATCGCCTGCACCAGCACGATACGGATGCCGGTGAGGATGACGGGAAAGGCGAGCGGCATGTCGATGCCGGCCAGGATCTGCAAGCGTGTCAGCCCCATGCCGGCCGCAGCGTCCCGCACCGAGGGGTCGACGCCCTGCAGGCCGACGACGGTATTGGCGACGATTGGCAGCAGCGAATAGAGCACCAGCGCAATCAAGGCAGGCGCCGTGCCGATGCCGCGAATGCCGATCGCGGCGGCGAGCGGCACATGGGTGGCGAGATAGCCGAGCGGCAGCATCAGCAGGCCGAAGAGCGCCAGACTTGGGATCGTCTGGATGAGGCTGAGGCCCTGCAGCACGATGGCGCGCAGCTTCGGCACCCAGAAGCAGAGGATACCGAGCGGCAGGCCGAGAACAATGGCGATCGCAAGCGAGCCGAACGCCAAGAGCAGATGCGAGGTCGCCTCCGTCTCGAACTGCGGAGCCCGCGTCGAGAATTCCTTCATGATCGAAAGGCTGTCGAGCAGGCCGGAGGAGAGCGAGATGAAGAGCAGCGCCGTATAGGCGGCCAGGGCTGCGATCCGCATCCAGGGCGCCAACCGGATCTTCACCAGCGCATCGGATATGACGAGGCCGATCACCGCAAACAGCGCCCAGAAGCCGCCGCCGGGCGTCATGCGCGCCACCGTGCTGCCGGGGGGCGTTGCCGCCGTCGAGACGAAGCCGATCGCGACGATTAGCGCCGCAAGACAGAGTGTCGCGATGACAAGCCGCGCGATCGCATTAGTGAGGAACAGCGTGGCGAAGCCGGTGAGAAGGAGAAGCGCGGTCAGGATGATGACGGAAGGCTGGGGAAGAAGCTGCATCAGCAGCATCGGCTTGCCGGCGGCGATGCGGTTCGCCTTCACGTAGATGAAGGGCATCAGTGCAGTCGCCGCGATGCCGCCGGCCACCAGAACCACGCCGAGCCGGTCCAGCCTGCGGACCGCTAAGGTTTCTGCCATGAATCCCAATCCTGTCTGGCCAACCCTGTCAGGAAAGCCAATCCTGTCAGGAAAGAAAGCTCCGCCCTTAATCGGGCGGAGCGGGCAATGACTACTTCAGGAAGCCTTTTTCCTTGAGATAGGCTTCGGCGACGGACTTTGCCGGCTCGCCGTCGACCTGGATCTTGGCGTTGAGCTTGCGCAATTCGTCGGCAGTCAGGCTCTTGAAGATCGGCGAGAGCACTTCCTCGATCTTCGGATTGGCCTTCAGCACCTCTTCGCGGATGATCGGCGTCGGGGCATAGACCTGCTGCACGTTCTTGTCGTCCTCGAGAACGGTAAGTTCGGCCGCTTCGATGGCGCCGTCGGTGCCGTAGACCATGGCGGTGTTGACGCCGTTCGTCTGGTCGGCGGCCGCCTTGATCGTTGCAGCCGTGTCGCCGCCGGAAAGAACGACCATCTGGTCGGGCTTCAACTGGAAGCCGTAGGTCGTCTGGAAGGCGGGAAGCGCGCCGGCCGAATTGACGAATTCGGCGGAGGCGGCAAGCTTGGCGGCACCGCCGCCGGCAACCCATTTGCCGAAGTCGGTGAGGCTCTTCAGCTTGTTCGGGCCGGCGACGTCGCTGCGCACGGCGAGCGCCCAGGTGTTATTAGCAGGCGACGGCGTCAGCCAGACGATCTTGTTGGCGTCGTAATCGAGCTTCTTCGCCAGCTCATATCCCTGGTCGATGTTTTTCCAGGCGGCGTCATCGGCCTTGTTGAAGAAGAAGCCGGCATTGCCGGTATATTCGGGATAGATGTCGATTTCGCCGGCGGTGATCGCCTTGCGCACGACGGGCGTCGCGCCAAGCGCGATGCGGTCCTGCGTCTTGATGCCGTTCGCTTCGAGAGCGAGCGCGATGACGTTGCCGAGCAGCGTGCCTTCCGTGTCGATCTTCGACGAGACGACGATGTCGGCGGCATGGGCCGCACCCGCTGCGAAGGCGGAGAGCGAAACGGCAAGTGCGAGTTTCTTCAGCATGGAAAGTCCCCTTTTTCAAAAACCGTTGACCTACAGCGCCGCATGTCTTTCAGACGTGCAAGGACGTTGTAGCACTTTGAATTGCTGCATAATTTTATCTTAAATCGATACCGATTTAAGGAATTATGCAGTGGCCCAAGCCCCGGGCGGGAGGCCTGCGCATAGGAAATCCGCCGGCGAAGGCGGTGAGGCCGCCATCATGCCGGAATTGCGTGCGTGATGGAAATAGCGTGCATGCCCGAAAAATCGATGCAAGCCCCCTCCAGTATTTGCGGTCGCGGCACGATTATGGCGGCGAATGCATCTCCGCGCGCGGAAAGGCATTCCCTTTTCCAAGGCCGTCGCGATTTGTTTTTGTCCCCTTGCGTGTTTCCACGATATTCCCAGGCTCTGTTGCGGATTCCCGCCGCCCGGATTTTTCTATGATCGAACGATAGCCCGGCTCTCCGGAGGCAGGGATATCTTTTTTCATGAACACATCATATCGTCCGGTTTTTCCAGCACTTTCCGGAGGTGGCCGTTTGCATCTTGGTGCCCTGTTCATCGCAAGCCATGTCCTGACCTCCGGTTCGGTCCGCGAGACCGCGCGGCGCTTCCAGCTGTCGCCCTCCACCGTCTCGACGGCCATCCATAATCTTGAGACCGAACTGGCGATGAAGCTGACGGAACGCGCCTCCGGCGAGCTGGCGACGCTGATTGCGAGCGGCAGGGTGCTGGAAGGCCTGGAGCCGATCATGGCTGCGATCGGTGAGCTCGGCCAATGGGCCGGTCACGACGGCGCCGGCGCCGAGATCGACGAGGCCTGGACATCCCGCATTCCCGTCAAGATCGTCACGATGGAGCGTTTTCTCGAAGTTGCCGATCAGGGCAGCATCAACCGGGCCGCCCGCCGTCTTCGCCTCGGTCAGCCGCAGCTTTCGCTTCAGCTTGCCAATCTTGAGAAATTTCTGAGGCACCGCCTGTTCGAGCGGCAGGCGCAGGGATCGGTGCTGACGGAGGAGGGCAGGCGCGCCTACCAGATCTTCATGGCGATCAGCCAGGCGTGGAACGATCTCAAATCGTCGGCCGACGAGCGTTATCGGCGCACCGCCCGGTCGCTGCGCATCGGCTCGATCATTCCGACCGGTTCGGAAAGCTGGGTGGCACGCTGCCTGGGGTCGTTGGTCTCCGAATGGAATGCGCGCCGCAACAACAATGCGATCTCGCTGGTGTCGATGACCGCCGACGATCTGCGCGAGGCGCTGAAGAACGGCCGCATCGATGTCGCAATCCTGGATTCGGTCTTCGGCCTCGAAAGCTTCCGGCATCGCGAATTGCTGCAGACCGATATGGTGGTGATCGCGCCGCCGGATAGTACCGAGACCAGTGTCGCCGATCTCGTCGCCGGCCACGCGATCTGCATGCCGAGCCCGCGCACCGGCCTCGGCCATGCGGCCATGGCCTTCAGCTATGAGCGCGCGCCCAACCGGCGCCGGCGCGGCCAGGATATCACCGCGGCAGATTCGCTGCCCGTCATCGTCGATCTCGTCGCCAATCACGGTTACGTCTCTTTCCTCGGCCGGGTCAGCGCCATGCCGATCGCCGACAAGGTGCGCATCGTCGATCTCGACGAGCATCTGCCGATGTCCTATCACGTCGCCTTCAACCATCGCAAAGCCGCCGCCGATGCCTGCACTGTCATCATCGAGGCGGCGGCGAGAATTACCTCGGAATCCGTCGCACGAGCCATAAGGCCGGCGGATGCCGGAGCCAGGGAGACTGCAGCGTGACGATCTTGCTTGAGGTATGCGTGGACAGCGCCGAGGGCCTCGCCGCCGCGATCGAAGGTGGGGCCGGGCGCATCGAGCTCTGCTCGGCGCTGGAACTCGGCGGCCTGACGCCGCTGCCGAGCCTGATGCGGATCGCCGCCCGGGCGCCCGTTCCGGTCTATGCGATGATCCGCCCTCATGCGGGGCCTTTCATCTTCGACGGGGTCGACGAGGAAGCGATGATGATCGATATCGATGCCGTGCGCGCTGCTGGCCTTGCCGGTGTCGTCATCGGCGCCAACCGGCAGGATGGTACGCTCGACATGCCGTTGATCCACCGGTTGAAGGCGCATGCCGCGGGCCTCGGCTCGACGCTGCATCGCGCTTTCGATCTGGTGCCGGATGCCGATCGGGCGCTGGAGCAGGCGGTCGAGCTCGGTTGCGAACGCATCTTGACCTCCGGCTGCGCGCTGAAGGCGGCCGACGGTATCGACACGCTGAAGCGCATTTCGGCAAAGGCCGCCGGCCGGATCGCCATCATGCCGGGCAGCGGCATCCGCCCGGCAAATGTCGGCGAGATCCTGCAGGCGACCGGCGCCCGTGAGGTCCACGGCTCCTGCAGTTCGCCCGTCGAAAGCGCCGATCCGCGCGCCATTGCTTTTGGTTTCGAGGCGAAAAGCACGAACAAGACGGACGTCGCCGTCGTCAGGCAGATGCGTAGGGCGATCGAGGCGGCGGGTTAGCCCGACTGCGGGAGAAGGGATACGCCGTAACATCTCGATTCCCTCTTCTCCCCAGCGGGGAGAAGGTGCCCGTAGGGCGGATGAGGGGGCCGGCGAAGCCGGTCTTTTCAACAACGCCTATGCGGACTTCGAGCGTGCCGGCATCGGACGACCGTGTTCAGGCGCTTGCCATCGGCTTGGCGGAATGGGTTTTACGTGAAGAACGTGCCGTGTGGCCCCCTTGCATGTTCAAACTGCATTCATTGTTTGATGATGGGTGCGACCCCTGGGGGATGGCCATCCCCCAGGGGTCGGACGGGCGGGACCGTAACCCCCTTGGCTTGAACCGGGGATGAGCCTGGTCCGCCCGTCCTTCGCGTTTGTCCTGAACAGATAGTGGGGAGCAGGTCCCGTATGCAAGGCAAGGTATCGTCCGAACGCACCGCGATGGCGACAGTTTATGTCGGTATCGATGTCTGTAAAGAGTGGCTGGACATTCATTTGCATCCTCTCGGCCGCAGTTTTCGGGTGACCAATGACACGGCCGGTCTGCGCCGCCTCAAGCGGGAGCTCGATGCGCTTGACCAGATGCCGCCCTCGGCGCTGCACATCGTCATGGAAGCGACCGGCAAGTGGCATCGCGCCGTTCAGCGTTCTCGGCATGCCGATGGCTTTTACGTGTCGGTCGTCGATCCGTTGCGCGCCCGGCTGTTTGCCAAAGCTTGCGGCTTTCTCGCCAAGACCGATCGGCTCGATGCGCGGCTTTTGGCCATCATGGGAGAAGCCCTCAAGCCCGCACAGACCCCACCGCAGGACCAAGCGCTGGAAGCCCTGCAGGAACTGGTCAATGCGCGATCTGCGGCCAACGGCGAACGCACCGCCCTGTCCAACCGGATGAAGACGGCCGTGACCGCCTTCCTGCGCAAGGAACTGACGCGCCGGCTTGCCGCGCTCGATACCCATATCGCAAGACTGGATGCCGAGATCGAGCGCAGCATCGGCGCCGAGCCCGAGATGCGCCGCCGCCTCGACATCCTCATCTCCATTCCCGGCATCGGTGCCGTCACCGCCGCAAGCCTGATCGCTGGCCTTTGCGAACTTGGCGCCTGCTCCGGCAAGCAGGCGGCCATGCTGGCTGGCCTTGCGCCGCTCGCCTGCGAAAGTGGCGAGCGGGCCGGACATCGCGCCATCAGGGGCGGACGCCCCGCACCCAGGAACGCCATCTACATGGCTGCCCTGTCCGCCTCCCGTCACAACCCCGACCTCGCGCACTTCGCCGAAAGACTGAAGAAGGCCGGGAAACCCAACAAGGTCGTCCTCGTCGCCGTCATGCGAAAGCTCATCGTGCTCGCAAATACCCTCATCACTAAAAACCGTATCTGGACACCAAATCCACCTTGACACCAAACACAGATGCTCATCCGACCCTTCGGGCCACCTTCTCCCCGCTGGGGAGAAGAGGGGATGCCGCGACCTCTCCGTTCCCCTCGTACCCCTCACGGGGCATGTCCCCTCTCCCCGTTTTTACGGGGGGTCCAAAGGACGGGTCGGGACGAGTGGCGCGAACCAGACACCCGGTTCTTGAACAGAGCCCAAGCGACCCATCACTCGCGGTCGTGCACGACGCCCATGATCTCACCCCTGCGCGATACGCTGACGAGGAGATCGTCCCCGTCTCGCCATGCCCTGATCAGATATCGTTCACCCACGTCCTTCACATCTCTGACGCGATAACCACGCCGTTCGAGGAGGCGAACCGCATCGTCCGGCCCGAAATTGTCCCGACCCGAGCGCCATCCGCTTCGCTGGTCGTGGTGGCGGTTCCATCGCTGCAGAAAATCCGTTTCCGTCTGGTTATCGTCAGGATCGGCATAGAACTGCGATCCCTGGCCTTCCTGGATGACCACCTGCGCGCGGGCCGGCATCACAAGCGGCATTGTCAGCGCAGCTGCCATTGCCAAGGAAGCAATTCGCATTTTCATCGCCCGACCCTTTCCATCACTCAATTGATGAACATCTGCCGAGTATCCGGCGGGCCCCACTTATGGACACTTCCGTTTTCGTCTGTGTGCTTTTTGATTGAGAAATGTTGCGCGAAATCGCGGGCGCCGGTTCGAGTCGGAACCGCGTTGTTGGCGGGCGCCCCGTCAGAACGTCTCGTGGAAAGACCACAGCGCCGCGCGCCTTTTCAGACGCGCAAAGGACGCTGTAACACTTTGAATTATGCGGTACGGGGCAACGGCTCCCGGCGGGATTTGCCGGAAGCGTTCAAGGCAATCGCGATACGACCTCGTACCTCGGGATTGCCCTAAGCACCGATGCGGATCACCGCCTTGATCAGGCCGTTCTTCTCATGCGCCCAGCGCGCGAGATCGCGCGGTGCATCGGCAAGCGTCGTGCGGTGGGTGATGAGTTTGTCCACCGGCACCAGCCCTTTGGCGATCGAATCCGCGACATGCTCGAAATCGACGCGGGTGGCGTTGCGGCTGCCGATCACCATCATCTCGCGCTTGTGGAATTCCGGATCGGAGAAGCGGATATCGTCCTTGACGACGCTGACCAGCACCAGTGCGCCGCCATGGGCAACGAAGGAGAAGGCCTTCTCCATCGAAGGGCCGTAACCCGTCGCATCGAAGACCACGTCGAAACCGTCGCCGTTGGTCTTGTCACGACCGGCGTCAGCCGTTTGCTCGTTGGCAATGATGCCGGAGGTGAAGCCGAAACGCTCGGATGCCATCTGCAGCCGCTCGGCGCTGGTATCGAGCAGTGTTACCTCATGGCCTGCGATGCGCGAGAAGATCGCTGCTCCAAGCCCGATCGGCCCGGCGCCGATGACGAGCGCCCGCGCTCCGGCACCGGTCATCGAGCGGCGGACCGCATGCGCGCCGATCGCCAGGAACTCGGTCGTCGCCGCCGCCTCGAGGCTTAAGCCCTTGGCGACATAGAGGTTGTCGGCCGGAACCGAAATCTCCTCGCAGAAGGCGCCGTCGGTATGGACGCCGAGCACCTTGATGTTGGTGCAGCAATTCGGCTTGCCCTGACGGCAGGCGATACATTGCCCGCAGGAGAGATAGGGATTGACGATAACAGGCGTGCCGACCGCGATAGTCACACCATCGCCGGCTTCCAGCACCGTTGCCGAGATCTCGTGCCCCATCACCCTGGGATATTCGAGGAAGGGATGCTTGCCCTCGAAGATGTGGTAGTCGGTGCCGCAGATGCCGACATGGCTGACGGCAAGCCGCACCCAGCCGGCGGCGGGAGCCGCTGGCGAAGGACGCTCGACGATATCGAGCACGCCGGGCTCCCGGCAAAGAACTGCTTTCATGACGGGTCTCACATTCTTCGAAAGGAGGAAGCCGGTTTGTCTGGCCGGCTCGCGCCGATGTGGCGCCGTATCGAAAACATCTGCCCCTCACCCTAGCCCTCTCCCCGTAAAAAACGGGGAGAGGGGACGTGCCAATCGGGATGCTGGCGAGGGACGGAGAGGTTTGCGGCATATCCCCTTCTCCCCGTCAAAACGGGGAGAAGGTGGCGGCAGCCGGATGAGGGGCCGGCGGCGATCACTTGCTTGCCTCTCAATTGCTCCGGCGGCGGCGCAGCTGGTCGAAGAACACGATCACGATGATCAGCAGACCGGTAATGATGCGCTGCCAGAAGGAGTTGACGTTCAGAAGGTTCGCGCCGTTGTTGATGGTGGCGAGAATGAAGGCGCCGATCAGCGGGCCGTGCACCGAGCCGACCGCGCCGAACAGGCTGGTGCCGCCGATGACGGAGGAGGCGATCGCCTGAAGTTCCCAGCCGTCGGCCTGCGTCGCATTGCCGATGGCGATGCGCGAGGCAAGCAGCACGCCGACGAAGGCGGCGAAGGAGGCGGACAGGATATAGGCGAGGTAGATCATGCCCTTGACGTTGACGCCGGAAAGGCGCGCCGCCTCGGCGTTCGAACCGACCGCGAAGAGATAGCGGCCCCAACGGCTCAGATGCAGGAAGATGAAGGAGGGGACCGCCACCAGGATGACCATCCAGAACAGGCTCGGAATACTGAGCAGATCGGCGCGGGCGAAATTGCTGAAACCCTCATTGGTGATGTTGATCGTCGAACCGTTGGTAATCAGCAGGCCGATGCCGCGCAGCGATGTCAGGGTTGCCAGCGTGATGATGAACGGCGGCAGGCCCATATGGACGATGCCGAAGCCATGGAAGGCGCCGATCGCCACACCCATGAGCAGCGTCAGCGCGATCGCCCCCCAGACCGGCACGCCCGCCTGCAGCAGCCAGGCGATGATCACGGTGCAAAAGCCGACGATGGCGCCGACCGAAAGGTCGATGCCGGCGGTGATGATGACGAAGGTCTGGCCTAGCGCCAGGATCGCCGTCATCGCACCTTGACGCAGCAGGTTGGAGATATTGAGCGGCGTCCAGAAGCTCGGGGTAACGACGCCGAGCACGATCCAGAGGAAGATCAGCAGGCCGATCAGCGTCAGGCCGAACAGGATGTTCATTTTCCGGCGCGGCGGCGGCGCGATTATTTCGGTGGGGGTGGCAGTCATGAATTTTCTCCCTCTTATTCTTTTGGCTCAGACGCCGATCGCTTCGCTGAGCACTTCTTCATGCGTCGCCGCGTGATAATCATGGCTCGCGACGATTTTGCCGGCGCGGAAGACGTGCAGCCGGTCGGCCAGTTCGTAGACCTCGGGCAGATAGGAGGAGATCAGGATGATGCCGGCGCCGTCCTTCAGAAGCTTGGCGAACAGCCGGTAGATTTCCGCCTTGGTGCCGACGTCGACGCCGACTGTCGGCTCGTCGAAGATGAAAAGCCGGGCGCCATGGCTCAGCCACTTGCCGATAACGATCTTCTGCTGGTTGCCGCCCGACATGCTGGAGGCCGGAACGCGCCGGCTCGGCGTCTTGATGCTGAGATTGCGGATCTGCTGGTCGGCATTGGCCGATTCGCGCGTGTGATTGATCACCGGCCCGTGGCTCAGCCGCCCGAACACCGGCAGGTTGATGTTGAGGCCGATCGGCAGGTTGAGGCAAAGCCCCTGGTCGCGCCGGCTTTCCGGCGCCAGCGCAATGCCGAGCTCCATCGCCGTGCGTTCGTTGCGGATGTTGACAGGCTTGCCCATCCATTCGACATCGCCGGATGTCGTCGGCTGGCGGCCGTAGAGCCCGAGCGCGAATTCGCTGCGCCCGGCGCCGATCAGGCCGTAGAGGCCGACGATCTGTCCCGCCTTGATGCTGAGCGACACATCTTCGAAGCCCGGGCCGGAGAGGCCGTTGACCGTGAGGATCGTCTCGCCGATCGCAATCTTTTCCTTGTGGTAGATCTGTTCGATCGAGCGGTTGATCATCAGCGAGATCAGTTCGGCATCGTTGGTCTCGCCGATCAGGCGCGTGCCGACATGCGTGCCGTCGCGCAGCACGGAGACACGGTCGGCAAGCTCGAAGACTTCCTCCATGCGGTGGCTGATATAGACGATGGTGACGCCTTCGCCCTGCAGCCGGCGGATCAGCTTGAAGAGCTGCGCCGATTCCTGGCGGGTGAGATAGGCAGTCGGTTCGTCGAAGATCAGGAATTGCGTGCCGCGCATCGCTGCGCGCGCCGTGGCCACCAGCTGCTGCTGGCCGATGGTCAGCGAGCTCAACAGCGCACCGGCCGGCAGGCCGAAGCCGAGATCGTCGAGCACGGCCTGCGCCATCTTCTCCATCTGCTTCTTGCGCATCAGGCCGAAGCGGTTGACTTCATCGCCGAGGAAGAGATTGGCGGCGACCGTCAGGTGCCGGCAGAGCACGACTTCCTGGTGCACGGCGTTGATGCCGCGGGCGATCGCCTCGTTCGGCGTCGCCAGCCCCACCGGCTGGCCGCACCACAGCACTTCGCCGGCGGTGCGGGTGATGACGCCGGTCAGCAATTTGATGAGGGTGGATTTGCCGGCGCCGTTTTCACCGACGATGGCGTGGATTTCGCCGGCGAGAAAGGTCAGCGTCGCTGGCTTCAGCGCCTGCACATGACCGTAATTCTTCTGCAGGCCCTTGAGTTCGAGGATAGGCGATCCGGCGGGAATTCGATTGGCTTCTTTCAGCGTCGCACTGTCATCATGGCGATGACTGACCTCTTCCAGTCCGATCATGGGACCTCTCCTCCTTGTGTCGCGTCTGCTCTCCATCCCCCGCAAAACATAGCACGGATGGAAAAAGCCGCGCCGGTTTTTGAAGCCGGCGCGGCTTGTCTGTCGTTATTACTTGATCTTCGGGTTCAGCAGCGCGTCGATCTTCGGGTCGGCCATATTAGCCTTGGTGACGAGGTTTGCACCGGTGTCGACATTCTCTTCGACCTTCTCGCCCTTGGAGACGGCAAGCGCGGTCTTCACGCCGTCATAACCCATGCGGTAGGGGTCCTGAACGACGAGGCCGGCAATCGCACCATCCTTGAGGAAGCCGACCGTCTTGTCGTCGCTGTCAAAGCCGATGACCTTGATCTTCTCGCCGAGCTTGTTTTCGGCAATCGCCTGGCCAACGCCCTGCGCCATGATCAGGTTCGAGGCGAAGATGCCGACGAGGTTCGGGTTTGCCGTGATCAGGTCGGTCATCATGTTGAGGCCGGTCGTTGCCTGGCCGTCGCCGTACTTGTCGGCAATGACCTTCAGGCCCGGATACTTGGTCTTCACCTGATCCAGGAAGCCTTCGCGGCGCTGTTCCAGCGAGCCGACGCCCGGAAGGTTGGTGAGGATGACGACTTCGCCCTCTTCCTTGCCGGTGGCGCCCTTGATGGCGGCAGCCAGACCGTCAGCGGCAATGCGGCCGCCCTGAACGTTGTCGGTCGTCAGGAACGACTTGAACGCCTTGGAGTCGGCGCCTGAGTCGATGCCGATGATCGGAACCGACTTGGCCGCTTCATCGATCGGCTTGCCGAGCGCCTTGAATTCGGTCGGCGAAATGACGACAGCGGCCGGCTTGCCGGCAACGGCGTTCTCAAGAATGCTGATCTGGCCGTTGACGTCGGATTCGGCCTGAGCGCCGAGTTCCGGCACATTGACGCCGAGATCCTTGCCGGCCTTGCGGGCGCCGGCCAGAACGATCTGCCAGTAGAAGGACGTCGTGTCCTTGACGATGATCGGGATCGTCACGTCGGCTGCAAACGACGGCGCCGGCATCGCCGTGGCGATGACTGCGGCACCCGCAAGCGCGGTAAAGGCGCGGCGGGACAGAAGGGATTTCACGAAACTCATAAGGGTTCTCCTCTCAGGGTGCGTTCTCCTCCGAATAAATCGACCGCTGAACGCAGGCGGACGATTTTTATCGATAAAAAACATTTGCCAGGTGAAGCTAGCCGAGGCGCAATCAAATTGCAAGAGCGCCAAACAGGCTTTTTTTCTTCGGCAAACTCCCACCAAGCAACTGATTTCATTCCAATACAACGATACCCTAAAATAGGGATCAGGCCATGTCGATCTCGTGCGGATGGACGACGCCCTTTTTCAAAATCAGGTTGCCGTACAGCCGGAATTCCGTCGTCGCGACGATGTAGGTGGCCTTGCGGGCCATCGCGTAAAACGCAAAACGCTCGACCGGCACGATGCGGAAATCGCCGGCGTGTTTGGAAACGATCTGCTGGAATTCGGTGCAGACCTCCGGCATCGCATCGGGATCGCCGACCACCTCCATCCGCCACGCCGCTTCCGGCACGAAGGTGTCGAGCGGCATGTGGGTCAGGATGGCCGCGGCCATGTCAGTGGCGCTGACGCCGTCGGCGCGAATGACCGGCGGGCCCATCGAGCCCGAGGGAAAATTGGCGTCCGATATGACGATGTCGTCGCCATGTCCCATGGTCTTCAGCGCATGAAGCAGGTCGGGGCCAAGCAGCGGATGAATACCCTTGAGCATAATCTCTCCTCAGACTCGCACAGCTTCGGCGCCGAGCGGCGGCGCGACCAGCGTATAGGGTTCGAATTCGGCATAGATCGCGTCGGCAAGCCGCGGCTCGACGATCTCCATGTTGCGCGTCAGGCTCGACGGCTTGGCCGTGCCGATCAGCACCGATGCGACGATCGGTTCGCGCAGCGGAAACTGCAGGGCGGGCGCTGCCAGCGGCACGCCGTGGCGTTTGGCGATCGCCTCCATCGCGCCGACTTTGGCAAGCACATCGTCATCAGCCGGCATATAGTCGAAATGCGAACCCGGTACCGGGCCGGTGGCGAGGATGCCGGAGTTGAAGACGCCGCCGACGACGAGCGACGTGCTCTTCTGCCGGCAAAGCGGCAGCAGTTCGGCGACGGCCGAGCGGTCGAGCAGCGTGTAGCGGCCGGCCATCAGGATGCAGTCGAGATCGGAATGGCGCATGACGTCGAGGCAGACCGGCACCTCGTTGACGCCGAGGCCGAAGGCGGAGATCGCGCCAGACGACTTCAGTTCCTCCAGCGCCTTCACGCCGGAATCGAGAAACTGCTTCTGGTGGACCGCATTCTTCGCCGCGCCATGCGTGTAGACGCCGAGATCGTGTACATAGAGAATATCGATGCGGTTGAGGCCGAGGCGGGCATAGCTGAACTCGACCGAGCGCATGATGCCGTCATAGGAATAGTCGTAATCGGCATCGAAGGAGAGCGGGTCGACATAGCTGTAATCAGGCACGGTGCCGGTCGGCACCGGCCGAAGCAGCCGGCCGACCTTGGTGGAAAGCACGTAACTGCCATCCGGCTGGTCGCGCAGAAAATCGCCGACCCGCCGTTCGGCAAGGCCGAGCCCATACCAGGGCGCCACGTCGAAATAGCGGATGCCGCTGTCCCAGGCTGCCTGCAGCGTGTCCATCGCCACCTCGCGCGGGCAGGCGCGGTAGAGGCCGCCGAGGGCGGCGGCACCGAAACTGATTTCGGTCACCTCCAGCTTGGTCTTGCCGATCCGTCTCGTCTTCATCACGCCTCCTCGCGAACAACTGCCTATTTAAAGAACTGACTATTTAAAGCGTCGCGCCCAGATGTCAGAGCGTTGCACCGAGATGCCACGGCACGAATTCATTGTCGCCGTAACCGAAGAGCTCGCTCTTGGTCTTCTTGCCCGAGGCCGTATCGACGATGAGATCGAAGATCTCGCGGCCCTTGCCGCTGATCGTGGCATCGCCGGTGGCGATCGTGCCGCAATCGATGTCCATATCCTCTTCCATCGAGGCATAGAGCGCCGAATTGCTGGAAAGCTTCAGCGACGGCGCCGGCCGACAGCCGAAGCAGCTGCCGCGGCCTGTGGTAAAGGCGATCATGTTTGCTCCGCCGGCCACCTGGCCGGTCGCCGAGACCGGATCGTAGCCGGGCGTGTCCATGAAGACGAGGCCGGGGGCCGTGACCCGCTCGGCATAACCATAGACCGCCGTCAGCGGTGAACGACCGCCCTTGGCGACGGCGCCGAGCGACTTTTCAAGGATGGTTGTGAGACCACCGCGTTTGTTGCCCGGTGACGGGTTGTTGTCGAGCGAGGCGCCGTGCAGGGCGACGTAATCTTCCCACCAGGCGATCTTGTCGTCGAGCTTCTTTGCCACCTCGTCGCTGACGGCGCGGCTGCGCAAAAGGTGCTCCGCACCATAGATTTCCGAGGTTTCCGACAGGATCGCCGTGCCGCCGGCCGCCGCCAGCAGATCGGCTGCGACACCCAGCGCCGGATTGGCGGTGATGCCGGAAAAGCCGTCCGAGCCGCCGCATTGTAGGCCGATGATGATCTCGCCGATCGACATCGGCACGCGCTTTTCCTTGCCGACATCGGCGGCGATTTCGCGCAGCATGCCCATGGCGCGCTCGACCGCGCGGCGCGAACCGCCGGCATCCTGAATGTTGAAATGCCGCTTCGAGGCGCCGGCGCCGCTCTGGCCGTAGAGCGTCAGCTGGTTGACCTCGCAGCCGAGGCCGATCATCAGCACACCGCCGAAATTCACGTGTCTGGTGTAGCCGGCCAGTGTCCGGTGCAGCACGTTCATGCCGTCGCCGGTCGAGCTCATGCCACAGCCCTGGTCGTGCACGATCGGCACGAAACCGTCGATGCCCTCGTAATGCGGCAGGATCGTCCGGTTCGCCTCGTCGGCGATCGCCCGGCAGACCGTGGTGGAACAGTTCACGCTGGCGATGATGCCGATATAGTTGCGAGTCGCCGCCCGCCCGTCGGCGCGGCGATAGCCCATGAAGGTACGCGCCTTGTCATCGACTGTGGCCGTTTCCGGCGCCGAATTGGCGGTCGCCGCCAGCCGGTCGTTTTCGAAATGCAGGTTGTGGCTGTGCACATGGTCGCCGGCCTTGACCTCGGCCGTCGTGCGGCCGATCGCCTGTCCGTATTTCACCACGGGTGACCCAAGCGGAATATCCGCTATCGCCACCTTGTGGCCGGGGTCGATCTTCTCACGGGTCTGAATGCCGGCAACCGTCGAACCTGGCGCGATTGCCGCCGTTGCGACCGCGACATTGTCGCCGGCCGAAAGGATGATCCAAGGCAGTTTGTCCAATTTATTCTCCCTGGGAAACGCTCGCTGCATCGGCGAAAGCGCATTGATTTTGTTTTTTATCTACAATAAACATTTTCAAGTCAACGGGAATATTGATCCTGTGGACGAGGGAGGCAATGAGCCGCAGGCGACCGGAATCAAGCTAAAGGTCGTTTGAACAAGCCCCGGTCTGTTCTGCCCTGCTTTGAAGCGGCACGACGGTCACGAGGGCGGAAAGCGGGGTCTGGTGGCAAGGCAGAATACGGTCTTCAAGGAAGCCTACAACAGGTATGCCGTAGCCCTGCGCACGGATACCGCACTGCCGTCGGAGCCGGAGATCGCCGCCCAGCTCGGCGTCAGCCGCTCGACGGCGCGGGCCATCCTGACGCGGCTCAGCGAAGAAGGCATCATCCGCTGGAACAAGCGCCAGAAGATCGTGCTGCGCCAACCCACAGACCATGACCTCTTTCCCTCCGAAGAAACCGACTCCCTGCATGATATCATCGAGCGCAGCTTCATGCAGCGCATCCTTGCCGATGATGCCGCACCCGGCATGCAGATCAACGAGCTGGAGCTTGCCCGCGAGATCGGCACCGGCACCACCAGCGTGCGCGAATTCCTGATCCGCTTCTCCCGTTTCGGCCTCATCGAGAAACGGCCGAACAGCCACTGGACGCTCAAAGGGTTCACCCGCGAATTCGCGCTCGAGCTTGCCGATGTGCGCGAGATGTTCGAGCTGCATTCCGCAGCCGAATTCGGCCGGCTTCCAAGGGATAATCAGAGCTGGGCCGATCTTGCCGCCATCCGCGACGAACATCACGCCATGCTTGATGACATCAACCAGCGCTTCAAGGATTTCTCCGTCCTCGACGAGCGCTTCCACTTGCTGATCCACCGCGCCTCGAAAAACCGCTTCATCGCCGATTTCTACGATGCGATCGCCATCGTCTTCCACTATCACTACCAGTGGAACAAGACCGCCGCCCGCCAGCGCAACGAGCGCGCCATCCACGAACATCTGGATTATATCGCAGCGCTGGAATCCGGCGACCAGGCCGCGATCGACGCCGCCTGCCGCGCGCATCTGCACTCCGCCCGCCAGACCCTGCTGCAATCCCTGCCGCAGATCGCCACCGAAACCGCCTGATCGGATGAGAGCAGCTCCGGGCACCGCCTCGGTGTGCCCGCCAGCGGCATTTCGGACGAAAGAGGCTATGCCTTGCCCAGATGCTTCGGCCAGAATTCCTGATGGACTGCGGCGGCTTCGTCTTCGAGGTTCGGGTCCGGGCCAACCACAGTGACGATGCGTGCGCCGGTTTGCAGCACCGCCCGGCTCGGCACGTTCAACCCGATCCCGGCGATCTCGCCAAGCCGCGTTTCGGAGCACGCAAACACCATCCGCCCGATGCCCGACCAGTAAATCGCCCCGGAGCACATCGCGCACGGCTCCGTGCTGGTGTAGAGCGTGCAGTCAGCGAGAAACGCTGTGTCGTAGTGTCGCGCCGCCAGTTTGACCAGGTTCATCTCGGCGTGGTTCGTCATATCGTGGCCGGTGAAGACGCTGTTTTCGGCGCGCAGGATGACTTCGCCGTCCTTCGCCAGCAGCGAGCCAAACGGTTCGTTGCCGTTTTCCACCGCGGATTTCGAGAGCGCAATCGCCTCGCGCAAAAACGGCTCGTGGTTTTCCATCAGGATTTCCCCAGACACTAGAGCGGGATGATCTTGTCTTGAATCGAAGGGATTTCCAAGGGGTGCAAATCAGATTCAAAATGCTGGCTGGGGGAAGGGGGCCGCACCCTCTCCGTTTCCCGCCCACCTCTCGCAGGGCACGTCCCCTCTCTCCGTTTTTTACGGGGAGAGGGTTAGAGTGAGGAGCAGATGTTTTCGATAGGGCGGATGGCAGCCCTCATGAAACATTTCGACGTGTAAGCCGTTATCGCGCTTATGGCCGACGCTAAACGCAATCCGACATCGGTCGACGGCACCGACGAACCGCACGGTGCCGACAAGACACGCCAAGAGAGGGCATCGACTGTTGAGGTCGGGCCGCCGCCCAATATCATTGAACCCGATCCGGAGTTGACGCCTGAGGAGGCCGAGGAGGCGCGCAAGCGGTATCTGCTCAAGCGTTTCTGGATCAGCGCGCGCCGTTACTGGGGCAGCGGTGGCGACAAGTTCGCTTGGCCCTTCTCGATCGGGCTGTTGGCGATGATCTGCATGAATGTCGGCTTCCAGTACGGCATCAATCGCTGGAACCGGGGGATCTTCGACGCCATAGAGCGACACGATGCCGGGACTGTCTTTTACCTCAGCGGCGTGTTCGTGCCGCTCGTGCTCGGAAGCGTCATCCTGGTCACCGCACAAGTCTATGTTCGCATGATGATCCAGCGCCGGTGGCGTTCCTGGCTCGCGACCGCGGTCATCGCGCGCTGGCTTGCAAACGGCCGATATTATCAGCTGAACCTCATCGGCGGCGACCACAAGAACCCCGAGGCGCGCATCTCGGAGGATTTGCGGATTGCTACGGAAGCCCCTGTCGATTTCATCGCTGGTGTCATTTCCGCTTTCCTGTCGGCCTCGACCTTCATCGTGGTGCTGTGGACGATTGGCGGAGCCTTGACCCTGCCGATCGGAGGGTTGACCGTCACCATTCCCGGCTTTCTCGTCGTTACAGCGGTCCTCTATGCGGTGATCACCTCCAGCGTGATCGCGGTGATCGGCCGCCATTTTGTGCAGGTCTCCGAGGTCAAGAATCAGGTAGAGGCCGAATTTCGCTACACGCTGACGCATGTGCGGGAAAACGGCGAGAGCATCGCGCTTCTCGGCGGCGAGGAGGAGGAGCGCAATGACCTCGACAAGACCTTCGGCAACGTGCTGAGACAATGGGCGCTGCTTGCCCGCCAGCACATGCGCACGACGTTTGTGTCGCATGGGTCGATGCTGATTGCGCCTGTCGTGCCGCTCCTGCTTTGCGCACCAAAATTTCTGGAAGGCAGCATGTCGCTGGGTGAGGTCATGCAGGCAGCGTCGGCCTTCGCCATCGTCCAGACCGCCTTCGGATGGCTGGTTGACAATTATCCGCGTCTTGCCGACTGGAACGCCTGCGCGCGGCGCGTCGCGTCGCTGATGATGTCGCTCGACGGGCTGGAGCGTGCCGAACAGAGCGACTCGCTCGGACGCATCAAGCATGGTGAAACCGAAGGCGAGGCGATGCTCAGCCTCAACGATCTCGCCGTCTCGCTCGATGACGGAACCGCCGTGGTCACGGAAACCCAAGTGGAGATCGAACCCGGCGAGCGGGTGCTGGTATCAGGCGAATCCGGCTCGGGCAAGAGCACGCTGGTGCGGGCGATCTCAGGGCTTTGGCCGTGGGGTCACGGCAGCGTCGATTTCCACGCCGACAGACGGTTGTTCATGTTGCCGCAGCGGCCCTACATCCCCTCGGGCACGCTTCGCCGCGCCGTCGCCTATCCCAATGCTGCCGATGGCTGGACGCTGGATGAGATCAAGGCGGCGCTCGACAAGGTGGGGCTCGATTATCTCTGCGAGAAACTCGAGGAAGAGGCGCCATGGGATCAGACCTTGTCGGGAGGCGAAAAGCAGCGGCTCGCCTTTGCGCGCCTCCTCCTGCACAATCCCGATATCATCGTGCTCGATGAAGCAACGTCGGCTCTCGACGAGAAGAGCCAGGACAGGATGATGGAGATGGTGATCCGGGAATTGCCCAAAGTCACCATCGTCAGTGTCGGGCATCGCGCCGAGCTGGAAGCCTTCCATAGCCGCAAGATCACACTGGAGCGGCGCGAGGGCGGCGCAAAGCTCGTCAGCGATATCGACCTCGTTCCACGCAAGAGAAAACGAACCGTGCTTTCACGCCTCCTGGACCAGCGGCGCTCCCTGCCGAAAGGCGGCGAGAGTTCGAGCGAGGTCGCGCTGCCCGGGAATAAGAATTGAAGTCAGAAGATAGGCAAGCAAGCAGCGTCCCGGTGTCGAGATATCTATCCGGACGTTTGCGTGTTATAATTCCTCCGGACCGGCGTCTTCCGCCGTGGCACACAGAGACTTGTCGAATGAGCGAAGTGGACGTGCTTTTTGCAGCCCTGCGACAGGCGGCCGACCCGCAGACGGTCGAGTGCATCGAAAATCTGGTCATGCGCGGCTCGGACCGCGACCTCAACCGCATCAATGCGCTCGCCTTTGCCGATGCGCATGGTCTCGATCAAGAGAAAACCATCGCGGCATTTCTGCACGCCGCCCGCATCGGTGCGTTCGAGATGACCTGGAACGTGCTTTGCCCGGGATGCGGCGGCGTCCTCGACACCGGCGCGACGCTGAAAACCGTCGACCGGGAGACCTATCATTGCGCGCTCTGTGCGGCCGGATACGAGCCGACCCTCGACGAGATGGTCGAGGTCACGTTCACCGTCAGTCCGCGCGTGCGCAGGATTGCTGCCCACGATCCCGATCGGCTGCCGCCGTTCGAGTACTACCGCCAGATCTTCTTCAGCTCCGGGGTAGACCTGCCTGACGATCTCGAAGCGAGGTTTAAACACATCCAGTTGGAGATGATCGAGCTGGATCCGGGCGAGAAGGCCTTCGTCTCGCTGCAGCTGCCGGCGCAATTCGTCATCATATTCGATCCGGTGACACACTCGGCGCAGTTCATCGATGTGCAGGGTGAGCCCACCGACGAACGTCAGACCCTCTCGATGGTCATCAGTCACGGCCATGCGCTGAACGAAACGGTGACCCTGCGTCCCGGCTTGCTGCGTCTGACGCTGGAGAACCACACCGATCGCAGGGTGGTGCCGAACGTCTGCATCGCAGGAGACGAGCTGCACGACATACTGGGCCGCAGGCGAGCTTTCCTGACAGCCCAGCGTCTGCTGACGAACCAGAGCTTCCGGGACATCTACCGGACCGACACGCTCGACATCGACCAGCGCCTCAAGATCACCAGCCTGACATTCCTCTTCACCGACTTGAGGGGCTCGACCGCGCTTTACGAGCGCGTCGGAGATCTTGCCGCTTTCGATCTGGTGCGGGCGCATTTCAGGGTCCTTCACGAGATCGTCGCCACAGAGGCCGGAGCTGTCGTCAAGACCATCGGCGACGCGGTGATGGCGACCTTCCCGAGCCCGGACCGGGCCGTCGCCGCCGCCCTCAGGATGCGTGAAGCGATGCTTGCGCTGAATGCCGAACGCGGCAGCGAGGATCTTCTCCTGAAGATCGGCATCCATGAGGGCCCATGCCTCGCCGTCAGCATGAACGACCGGCAGGACTATTTCGGCCAGACCGTCAACATCGCCTCGCGTGTCCAGGGCCTTGCCGAACCCCAGGTGATCCTGACGACGGAGGCGATCGTCGGCAATGCGCAGGTTTCGGAGATTCTGCGAGAGAGCGGCATCACATCCGCCTCCCGGATGGCGGAGCTGCAGGGCATCGGGAGGGAAGTGAGGATTTTTGCGTTGTCGTGAGGTTTTGTCCTTGTTGGCCGGGCCTCGAGGGTGCTCAGTCACGGTGCGTGGAGGAAACAACTGAGCGTGGGGTGAATTGCTGGCGGGCAGGGGGCTGGTGACTACGCTCGGCTCGGCGCGGTCATCTAAAAAGTCAGCCGCAGCTAAATTGCAGGCCTAAGCGCGGCTCGATGGAATTTCCCGCTGGAACGAATCTAACCTCGTTGCCGCGTCCTTGCCCGCCTGTCGCGACCAGCCCAAACTTCCCGAGGTATTTCAGGCCGGCATAATATCTTGACGGAGGTGGCGAGCTTGGAATGGCGCCGCTGGGATCATTTGCTCGGATGTATTCGAAAAGGCGGGGCGTTCCAGGATCGATATCCTCGTCAGCGGGATCCGATCCGAAGAACGACAGGCGTTCTGCAAGCGGAGTACGCTTCGGGATATTGCCTTTTTCACACGTGGTCCAATAAGCCCCTTGTTTCGGCTGAAAGAAATGGAGCCCATAGCCCGTTCCGAAATAGTATGTCTGTCCATCATCGCTGGCATAGACAACCATCCCGGAATTGTAGGGCTTTTTCCATATTTCAGTCCATTTGCTTGATGGCGACGACCAAAGTGCCCCGAACTTTCTAATGGTCCACCGCTCTTCCATGCCCCAGCCCCAAGCCATGCTGTAGGTCAATTCGTAGCCTGGAGGCTCAAGCCGAATTGTGGTCGACCGCGTCATTGCGACATGCCAGGCGGCGTAGACGAGGCAAACCATCCCGACAACAACAACGAAAGCGCGGCGCATCATTCTTCCCCAAACGCATGTCATGCGATTGCAATTTTTAGCTGCGATTTCTCGCCTCTGGAACTAATAATTTTCGGATGCCGGGTGGGCTCTATTGGCGCATTCCGGAAGTGAACGGCCTTCCACCTGTTCCCCCTTGCGGGCTGTTGGACCTTCTACCGACCGGAGAGGCAAGATGCCGGGCAGCTTTGCACCGGTCGCAGCGGCGAGCAGTGGGCCTAGCCACTAATTCCGGTAGACTTATATCGGCTAATATTCATGCGTTCAGGCTGGCTCACCTTCGGAGGTAAGGCTCTCGAACCGTGTTGAGTTTTCAGCGGTTTGCCGGTTCCTGTGCTTTGGTCGACAGCTGCCTCAACACATCGACGAAGTCATCGAAGCGCTCTTTTCCAACCTCTTTCGACCATTGCTCATGCAACTGCCGAAGACATGCGAAAATGGCTGCGACGACGTCATGTCCCCGTGGCGTCAGATAGACCAATCGGCGATCGCTGCCGTCGGCCGCGCGCCGCTCGACATAGCCCAGCTCTTCAAGCTGGCTGAGCAGGTAGTTCACAGCCTGTCGCGACATCCGCTTCTGACGCGCGAGCTCGGACGGTCTCATGCCATCCGGCAACGGAAACGAGAACACGGCAAAATGCGGCTCCTGGAAGTCGGTAAAGCCCGCCTCGTGAATGGCTTGCAGCATGCGGTCGCGCACATGCTGCCAGACAATGCGCAGCAGCGCGCCGAAGAAGGGCGGGCCGGGCAACGCGTCCGGAATTGAATGCGGGGGCAATGGGATTGACATGTATGTAAAGTCACTTTACGTTTCGATGTAAAGTTACTTTACATTGTGGGGACCTGAGATGGAAGCGGTACGAAACGATATTGTGCGGATCGAGCAACTCGAACTGCGTTTTCTCATCAGTGAAGCCGGCGCGACGGTGTTCGAATTCACGGTGCCGTCTCGGGCGCGCGTGCCGGCTCCGCACTGTCATCGGGATGCCGACGAATTCCTCTACGGTCTTGAAGGCGCGCTCACCGTCATCGTCGACGGGCAGACGCGCGAGATTCGCGCCGGCGACGCCATATTCATTCCGCGAGGCGCGGTGCACCATCACGAGAACCTGCATGACGGCACAGCCAAGGTCTTGGCGACCATCACGCCGGGTACAATTGGACGGCGTTATTTCGAGGAAATTGCCGAGGTGGTGAACGTGCCCGGTAAACCGAACCTCGCCAAGGCCAATGAGATCATGCTCCGCCACGGACTGGTCCCGGTCTGATTATTTCAGCTAGCAGCTCGATCTGCACGCCGCCTCGGCCATCGCCATCTGGTGCGAGCGGCACCGAGCCACCAAGGGCTCAGCCGTCCAGCCAGGCGGCGAGTCCATCCAGCGTCTGCAGCCCGTATTCCACCGCGCCGAAGCCGATGACCACCTGACGCCGCTTGGCGCTGGGGTGGAGCTGGCGCAAGGTCAGCACCGTCTTGCCGTCGGCCTGCTCATCGAAGGTCACCGTGGCGCGGAAACGGTCGGGGTCGTCGGGGTCGGGCGTGCCATAGTCCATGACGATCCGCTCGTTCGGCACGATCTCCAGAAAGCGCATGAGGTTCGGGAAGCGCTGCTGCTTGCCCTCGAACACGCCCACCATGTCGAACCGCCAGACCCCACCCTCGCGGATATCGGCTTCGTGGGTCTCGATGCTGAGACCGGCCGGGCCGTACCATTCGCCAAGCGCCTTGGGGTCCATCCAGGCGGCAAAGACCTTGTCGCGTGGGTGGTCGAGCAGCTTCACCAGCACGATTTCGCGGTCGAGCGACCATGTCTCAAACAGGTTTGCCATGTCCTTCATCGTCCTCTTCGGTTTTGTCCAGGTAGACTTCCAGGCGATCCAACCGCTCGGTCCAGCGCCGGCGCTCCGATACCATCCAGTCCGCCGCCTCGTCGAAGCGCGCCTCCACCAGCCGGCACCAGCGGCTGCGCCCGCGCTTCTCGCTGGCGATCAGTCCGCAATCTTCCAGCACCTTGAGATGCTGGGCGAAGGAGGGCAGCGCCATGTCGAAAGGCTCGGCAAGCGCGCTGACCGGCAACTCGCCCTCAACCAGCCGCGACACCACAGCACGGCGGGTCGGGTCGCTGAGAGCGTGAAAGGCGAGGTCGAGGGGGGTCGAATGGTAAGGCATATCAATCCGTAAATTGGTCGGTGGCGGCGGTCAAGGATAAAAAGGTACTTGCCTTAGTATCGGGCTCGAAATATGAAGGTAGTTGCCTTAGTGTTTGGCCCCGAATGCAGGGGCCGCTGTGGTGCAACACCTTTCAAGGAGGACTCCAATGGTAGTTCGTGTCGATCTCATGATCTCGCTCGATGGTTTCGCTACAACGACGGACCAGACGCCCGAAACCCCGTTCGGCGAGGACTGGCCGCGTCTCGTCGGCGCATATGCGGCAACGCGAACGTTCCGTGAGCGCGTGCTCAAGGATACGACGGGAGCGGGAACCACAGGTCTCGACGACGAATATGCGAAGGAATATTTCGAGAATGTGGGCGCCGAGATCATGGGCGCCGGCATGTTCGGACTGCACAACTTTCCCGACGATCCGAACTGGCGCGGCTGGTGGGGCGACGAGCCACCGTTCGGGTGCCCGGTCTTCGTCCTCACCCACAAGCCACGGCCTTCCATCGAGATGGCCGGCGGGACGACTTTCCACTTCCTCAATACCACCCCTGTTGATGCGCTCCAGCAGGCCGTGAGGGTCGCAAACGGCAAGGATGTCAGGATAGGCGGTGGTCCTACCGTCGTTCGCGACTATCTCAAAGCCGGCCTCGTCGACCGCCTTCACGTGGCGATCACGCCGATTTTGCTCGGGCGCGGCATCCGCCTATGGGACGATTTGCGCGGCTTGGAAGCCGGCTGCACAATCAAGGCAGAAACGTCACCGAGCGGCACCGTCCACCTGACTTTCCAACGCTAGCCGCTAGCCTGAGACCGATCTCGGCCTCTTGCATGACGCCGATCTGCGTGCTAGACACTGAACCAGATGGTTCAGTTTTCGACAGCCCGCCTTGATGCCTCCTTCGCCGCGCTCTCGGACGCCACGCGACGTGGCGTTCTGGAGCAGCTCGGACGTGCGGATGCTTCGATCACGGAGCTTGCAGAGACGTTTCACATGACCCTCACGGGCATGAAGAAGCACGTCAGCCTCTTGGAACAGGCGGGGCTGGTGACGACGGAGAAGGTCGGCCGTGTGCGGACCTGCAGGCTCGGCCTGCGCGGGTTCGAGGAAGAGGCGGCCTGGATCGAAGCGCGCCGCCAGATCTGGAACGCACGCTTCGACGCGCTGGATGACGTCGTCGAGGCCCTGAAACGGAAGGAGAAAATCGATGGGAGACAGAGCGAGTAACGGCCGCACGGTGGTCGAACGGAGGTCGGAGCGCGAACTCGTGGTGACGCGCACCTTCAACGGCCCGGTTCGCCTCGTATTCGACGCGTGGACCAAGCCCGAATTGTTCAAGCTATGGTGGGCGCCGAAGTCGATGGGCGTGCCCTTACTTTCCTGCGAGATGGATGTTCGCACCGGGGGCAGTTATCGCATCACGTTCGGACACGACGCCTCGGATGCCATGGCCTTCTTCGGCAAATATCTCGACGTGTCGCCGCCTTCGCGCCTCGTCTGGACCAATGACGAAAGCGAGGGCGCCGCCGTCACCACGGTGACCTTCGAGGAAGAGGACGGCAGGACGCTGCTGGTCCTGCAGGAACTCTATCCCTCGAACGAAGCGCTCGACGAGGCTTTCGTCGGCATGGAAGACGCGATGCCCGAGCAGTTCGAGCAGTTGGATGAACTTCTCATCACGCTCAGCGCGAGCGAGTGACAGCTCAACTCAATCGGCCATGCCTCAAACAGAGAAGAAACAGGGAATTGGCGCAGCGTGACTACTTTCCTGAAGTCCGCTACCACACAATGTTCCGCTGGCGTTGGCGCAATTCACAGGTGGATGCCGCCCGTCGATCCGCCGGAAAGGCTCTAAACCGCTCGAACTTCGGCAAGCCGCCTGACTGCGTAATCGTCCTGCCAGCAGACGGCGGCTTCCCATGCGGCTGAGGCTTGCGCGGCGATGTCATACGCGCCGTCGTCGAGATCGGCAGCGTTGTCGGGCAGCACCAGGTCAAGGTCGGGGACGTCGACATGTGATTCATCCCAGTCGATCAACGCGACCCGATCTGCAGTCATGCGGACGTTGGCAGGGCTGTTGGGGTTGCCGTGGACAACGCATGTCTGACGCCCGATGAGCCGCGCCCACGCTGCCCGACATCGAATAACGGCCTCAGGCGGCATCGCGGCAAGGTTGATCCTCGTTCCGGTCTCAGTATGCAGGAGGTTGGTCGACGATCGCCAGCCCGGGCGCTGCGGCCAGCCCTGCGTCAGCCGATGCAGCTCGCGCAGCGTGTCGGCGACGCGACGCCAGTCGGCCTCCGTCTCGGGCGGTCCGCCCTCCATGTATTTCATCACCACCAAGCCGTTCACGAACAGCCGGCCGTCAGTCGTCGGGATCGGCACTGGAACGGTCATGCCTTCACGGTCGAGGTATTGGAGCAGCTCGGTTTCCCATTCGAGATCAGCGTCGCTCCTGGTGCCGAGACGAGCGACCACGATCTGCCCGTTTAAGCGAACGCTCCACACGTCGTTGGCAACTCCACCCGTGAGCCGTTCGATGCGAACTGCGTCTTCACCCCATTGCCCGAGTGCTTCCCATCCCATTGGCGATACCCTTGGAGGTCATGATCAAATGACGAAAGAAATAGAGAAAGTTTACGACGCCACAAAGGCCGCTGGCGGCGCGAAGCTGCCGTTGGTAGCAACCCGATCGCCTCATTCATTCCTGCATCCTCCGGCTTTCCCCAACCAGCTCCCATAAATCGACCTTCTCGGCGCGCCCCTTGACCTGCACCAGGCCAAGCGGGCGAAGCTCGAAGCGGTCGGCAACCGCATTGTGGATGGCGGCGCTGACCAGGATCGAGGTGTTGAATTCCTTGTTCAATCCTTCCAGCCGTGAGGCGACATTGATCGTGTCGCCCATGGCCGTGTACTGCTGCCTGGAAATCGCGCCGAAACTGCCGACGACCGCCGGGCCGGTGTGCAATCCAAATCGCGTGATGAGCGCGGGACGGCCATTCCGACGGTTGGCTTCGTTCAAGTCGTCGACCGCCGCTTTCATGGCAAGCGCGCATCGGCAGCCGTTTTCGGCATGTCCGACATCCGGAACGGGGGCGTTCCACATGACGAAAATGGAATCGCCGAGATATTGCACGACCGTGCCGCCATTGCGCTCGGCGATGGTGTTCAACAGTTCGAAATAGGCCGACAGCGTATCCACAACGTCTTCGGGCGAATGCTGCTCGGAGATGGTGGTGAAGTCGCGGATGTCGGTGAAGAGCACGGTCACATCCTGCCGCTGCGCCTTGACGACCGCTCGTCCTTCCGGGCTGACGATCCGCCGGACGACTTCACGCGGCACATAGAGGGCAAACTGGCTGATGGCATGACGGCTTGCCGCCAGCGCGCTCGCCAGCGTGTTGATCTCCGATATCCAGGAGTGCGAGACACCTTTCTCGCCGACGTCGAGATCGCCGATCCTGCGTGCCTCGTCCGCCAGCCGATAGAGAGAGCGGCTGACCATGCGCGACAGCAGCACCGAGGCAGCGACACCCGCGAGCACGAAGGCGCTGGCAATCAGGAGATTGTGCAGGAGCAGCCGATTGGCCTCAGCCACCAGATCTTCCAGAGGCACGACGATTGCGGCGACGCTTCCCTTGAACAGACCGGACACGCCGACGGGGGCGATCTGCAGGATCTGGCGTTCGCCATCGAGATCGATCCGCGCCACGCCGCCATTGGCAAAGGCGGGATCGCGCCTGAGCCTCGCCACCGTTTCCAGGCTCGTGTCGTAACTGTCTGTCGTCGTATCGACGGCAACGGCGCCATCGGCATTTTTCGACCATATGCCGAGAAGCCTGTTCATGGTTGCCGGGTCGGAGTGGGCGATCAGATCATCGGCATCGTCGATGATGTAGGCGCGCGCCCGCGGCGAAATCTCCTGCGCGTCCAGCAGGCGACTGATGGTCTGCAGGTGAATGTTGATGCCGACGACCACCTGAGCATTGTCCCGCATGGGTGCTGCGATCGTCAGCGTCGGAACCTTGAGCGTTCCGGCGATATAGGGGCCGACAGACACCGGCACACCGTCCTGAACGACGGATTGATACCACGGGCGTTGCCGCGGATCGAAGGATGCATAGTCGAAGTCCCGCTCGCCGATCGGTCTTGCCTGGCTGTCGAGAAACCGCAGCGTCGAGATGACATCAGCACTTTGTCTCCCGGCGATCGTCCTGATCGCGAAAGCCGTACCGTCGGGTGCCGCCAGCGTCTGGCGAACATCCCGCCTTTCGGTGTTGATGACCTGCAGGTACGAACCGTCGGGGTAGCCGGTGTAGATGCTCGTCGCATTGGGGACGTTGCGCAGGATTTCCAGGAAGAATTGCTGCTTTGCCGCGATATCCTGCGGCGGCGGGGAGGCGAGCAGCGGCAGGGTCGATGCCAGTGCCACCGCCTCGGTGCCCCCCTGCAGCGTATTGCGGTATCCCTCGATCAGCCGCAGGCTCATCTCGCGCATCTGCTGCACGCCCGCGCTGACCGCAGCATTGCTTCCCTGTCTGAACGCCAGCCAGATGATCGGCGTCGACGTGCAAAGCAGCGATGCGACGACGAGGACGCCGAGGTGCAGTCTCAGGGGTTTGGACCAGCGCACGAGATATCCCTCGAAATGCGGACACATTTCAGCAGCCGTGCAGGAATGAGCGTCCCCAACGATGGCAGCTAACCGCTTTTTGAGGATTTACACAAGGCAGTCATGGGAGTGCCCCGGCGCTGTTGAGTTCGCTGGCTATGGTTGCTGCAGATGTTTGCTTGTGGCGGATATCGGATTCGCCGCGCCGCTTGCGCACAGCGGGGAGATGCGATCCGGCTGATGACTGGCGAGGCGGCTTGGCTCCCTCTTCTCCCCGCGGGGGAGAAGAGGACAGTGGTCGCGCTTTCGCCAAACTTTCTGCCGGGCAGGGGTGGGCGAGATCTGTGGTGAGGCGGATGATGGGCGTGCTGATCTCACAGGCAGCGGGGGGCTGGCGCCTCCTCTCGGCCCAAAGCTGCCGCTGGCTTCCGGCAAACGGGGCATTTGCCGCGCATTGGCGCTTATTTCCATTGAATCCCGCCATCAGCGGCCCATAGTGTCGGCATTCCCAGCTTTGCCGGTTGGGCGCATGGGGAGGAGGCGGGGGCATGTCAGCAAATCTCGACGATATCCGTAACCAGCAACGTGAGACCTGGGACAAGTTTTCGGCCGGCTGGAAGAAATGGGACAGCCTGGTTCTCGGTTGGCTCGCGCCGTTTGGCGACGCCATGCTTCGGCGCGCCAATCTCTCCAACGGCTTCAGCGTGCTCGACATAGCCGCCGGCACTGGCGAACCCGGCCTGACGGCGGCCGCGGCAATCCCCGACGGTCAGGTTGTCGTCACCGATCTCTCGGAAAATATGCTGACTGCTGCCGCCGAAAATGCGGCCGGACGTGGCCTCAAGAACTTCAAGACTCAATTATGCGATGCGGGCGCGTTGCCGTTTGCCGATGCCAGTTTCGACGCCGTCCTATGCCGGTTCGGGTTCATGTTCTTCCCGGATATCGCTGCTGCCGCCAGGGAGATGGCGCGCGTGGCAAAGCCCGGTGCGCGCGTCTGCGCCGCAGTCTGGAGCGTGCCTCCCAAAAATCCATGGGCGACCACGGTCATGGGCACGATCGCCCGCCACGTGGACATGCCTCCGCCGCCGCCCGGCTCTCCGGGCCTGTTCCGCTGCGCGGGGGAGGGCATGATCGTCGAGACCTTCAGGGAGGCGGGTCTTCGCGATGTCGCCGAGGACGAGGTGTCGGCGATGATGGTGCACGATGCCCCGGAGCGCTACTGGGACTTCATGACCGAGATCGCTGCGCCTGTGGTCGCCGGACTATCCAGGGCCGACGCAGCAACACGGGAGAAAATCCGCAGCGAGGTCCTGGAGCTGGCGCTACAATCCGTCAGCGACGGCAAGGTTCACCTTCGCTCAACGGCAACTGTGATCACAGGCACGCGGTAGCCTGCTGCAGAATTCCTTGAATCAGAATCGTAGCGCCTTGTCGCGCGCCGCCGAGTCTCACGCATGTCGCGCAAAACTGTGCGGCGGTTTTGCGATAACGATATGCCTAAAAACAAAGACCTAAAGCGCAAGGAGCGAATCTGAAAGATTGCGCGAAGGGCTGCACCCCTCAGGCGCCGCAAGCCACAACATGATCCCGTATTGCCGCAGCACTTTCCAAAGGCGACCTGAACGTCACATCCAACGTCAGCGCGTGTTGGTGCGGAATATCAAGAACCACGGCCTGTTGGCTTCGGCTCCTCGACGTCTCGACGTCGGTGGTTTTCAAATGGTTGCGCCGTGCGGGGGAGGAAACGCGACGCGCCAGTTCTTCTTCGGCACAAAGCAATCTCACCGGAACGAAGACCGCGGCGCCCTGTGTGGCGGCGTCGACGAACTGTTGGTACGTCCGCGCGCTGCGCACATCGCCTTCGACACCGGCGTGGGTGAAGATGAAATTCGCCGACAGGCTGCTATAGGCGGTGATCGCATCCAGCACGGCCTGCCGGATCCTACCAGTGTACTCCCAGACGCCCTTAGGCAGCGGAGCGGTCTGATCCTCGTCGAGGAGGCGCAAGATCGGGTTGTTGAACCAGTGATTATCAACAATCTTTGCTGATATCAGCGAGCCGAGTTCTCGAGCGATTGTCAGCTTCCCGACGCCCGGAAACCCCAGGAGCAGCACGAAAACACTCATCGTCCGATAACTCTCCCAACACAATCCACCGCTGTGGAAACGCAGCATATCTGCGTTTCCACAAGCCGAACCGCTTAATGCGAAGCCGCCTCGCTTGCGACCGCCGCCCCCTCGCGCTTCTGGCTAGGACCGACCGGGATCAGCCAGGTGGTGAAGAAGGTGAGCACCGCGACGATGACGACGCCCCAGAAGCTCCAGTGCAGAGCCGCATTGAAGACGGCGCGGATCGCCGGATCGGCGGCGAGCGCCGAAAGCCCGGTCGGCTGGTTCAGTGCGTCATGCAGGCCTGCCGCCGCCTCGCCGCTCGCATAGTGGTTGATGCCGGCATTGAGGATGGCGCCGAGCACGGTGGCGCCGAGCGTATTGCCGAGGCTGCGGGAAAAGATGATCGAGGCTGTGGCGCTGCCGCGCATCGACCATTCGACGCTCTCCTGCACCAGCACGATGCTGGTGAGGCTGATGAGACCCATGCCGAAGCCCATGAAGAAGGAGCCGGCGCCGGCAACGACCGGCGAACTGTCAGGTGTCAGGAACAACAGGAAACAGGCACCGAAGGGAAACATCAGGCTGCCGACACGCAAGGTGCGGCGGATGCCGAAGGCCTTGTAGAAGCGGCCGGAGAGGATCACCGCCAGAGGCCAGCCGACGACGAGCATGGTGAGCGTGAAGCCCGCGACAACAGGCGAACGGCCGAGCACGCCCTGCACATAGATCGGCAGGATTGTCGAAAGCCCGATCAGCGCCATGCCGGCAAGCAGCGTCGCCGCATTGCTGGTCGCAATCAGCCTTCGGCTCCAGAGCGGGATCGAAATGATCGGTTCCGGCGCCCGCTTCTCCTGGGCGAGAAAGAAAAGGCCCGCGACCACGAAGACGGCGAAAAGCGAAATCAGGATCCAGGCGCTCGCATCGGTTTCCGTCAGCATGACGAGAAGTGCGACGATCGAGATCGAAAACAGCGCCGCTCCGAGGTAATCAATCTTTGCCTGCTTGTGCGCCACGTCCTCCTTCAGGAAGATCATGAAGGCAATGATCGAAATGATGCCGATCGGCAGGTTGATCCAGAAGATCCAGGCCCAGGAAATGTTGTCGACGATGATGCCGCCGGCCAGCGGCCCGACGACGGCCGATGTCGCCCAGACGGTTGCCATGAAGCCCTGCACGCGGCCGCGTTCCTCGAGCTTGAAGAGATCGCCGATGATCGTCGTCGTGACCGGCTGGATGGCGCCGGCGCCGAGCCCCTGCAGCAGCCGGAACAGCACCAGCGACATCATCGACCAGGCAAGCCCGCAGAGCAAAGAGCCGACCAGGAAGATCAGGATGCCGCCGATCAGCACCGGCTTGCGCCCGAAAATGTCGGAAAGCTTGCCGTAGATGACCGTCGTCGTCGACTGCGCCAGCAGGAAGGCCGAAAACACCCAGCTGTAATAGGAAAACCCGCCGAGCTGCCCGACGATGCGCGGCATCGCGGTCGCCACGATCGTCGCCTCGATCGCCACCATGAAGGTTGCGAGCATGATGGTGGCGACGATAAGCACGCGGTTCGAGCGTTGCGCTGCATTCGACATGACGATCCTCTTCGGGTGCTCCGCAGATGCCGGAAATATCGGCAGGCTGGCGAGATGTGGGGCGATGCGCCGCTTGCGGAGTGATGTGGCTCTTTTACGTCTTCAGGGCCGAACGGTAAAGCAGGCCGCGACCGGTTTCTGACGGCAGCGATCCTTTTCGCGCCATGTCAGGGAAGTTTCGGTCAAAAGCGAAGGCCCGGGCAGAGCGACGCCGGGCCTTCATCCTGTCGGGAGGGAAGGGGAACAATCGCCCTATCCTCATTGCGGGCACGCATCGCCGACCGAGCCGGTATCCGTCCCCGTGCCGGCCGCCCCCGCGCAACCCGGCGTCTGCTGCAGGTTGGGATTGACCCCGCCGGGATTGATCGTGCTGCGGCCGCTGTTGAGATTGACGCCGCCATTGCCGGTCGTGCTGCCGGTGGTGCCGGAATCGATGCCGATAGACCCGGTGCCCGTTGCGCCGCCGCCGACAGACCCCGTGCCAGCTGACCCGGCGCCGGCGGAACCGCCGCCCGAACTCCCCGATCCGCCGATAACAGGCGCCACCGAAAGCCGCCCATTGGCATCCGCACCCCCGGCCGTCTGCGCCAGCGCCGGGCCAGCCAGACCGATCGAAAGCAGTGATATCGCGATGAACTTGCAGGACATGATTTTCTCCATGCTTGTTGTCTCAGGGAGAAAACTTGATCCCCGGGGGCATTGTTCCGGGATGGGTTGGGCTGGTTGGCACTATTGCGCCGGAGGCGGTGACCCCGGCTTAGCCTCTTCAGCCCTGACGATCGCTGCGGGCGGGTACCGTTATTCCCCTGGTTACCGCGAAAATCGCTCCAAACATTCCGCCGACGACGATCCCTGCAGAGCCGCCCGCCAACGCCGCAATGAGGCAGTAGGCGATCCAGGAACCAACGCTGGATGCACCAGACAGGAACAAGGTGGAAACGACGCCGATTGCTCCGCCAAGGATGCCCAAGACAATGGCAACCCCCGTCACAGCCTCCGATGGATCAATGGTGCGGATGCGTGGCGCTTGGGCGGTATCATGTTCAACCGGCGGAGACTGGCGATCCGTGTCTTCCATTCGACCCTCCTTCAAAGCATTTACGATCGATCCTTCAGCCGCCGAGAGGCTTGTCGTCCTTTTCAGACAATATCCTTTCCGCTGCGCCATCCAGATCTTCGTACTGACCGGTGCGCAGGGACCAAAGGAAGGCACCAAGCCCGGCGATGCCCATGAACAGAGCTATGGGTATCAGAAACGACAATGCGCTCATTTATCCCACTCCCGCCAGCTTATTTATCCGCCGCATTTCCCGCTCTGGTGGCGTGCCGTCGATCTCAAGCCTCATCGCATTCGCGACGACCAATATGGACGACGTCGACATCGCTATCGCGGCGATGAGCGGGTTGGCATAGCCCAACAGTGCGAGAGGAATGCTGCACGCATTGTAGACGGCGGCCAAAGCGAAATTTTGGCGGATCAGCACGGCCGCACGACCCGCCGTCGTCAGCGCGACCTTCATTCCGTCCATGTCTCCATTGAGCAGGATGAAATCGGCGGCGCTGCGACCGATGTCGCTTCCTGATGCCGGAGCCATGGAAACATGCGCGGCCTTCAGCGCGACCGCGTCGTTTATTCCGTCACCAATCATCATCACCTTGCGACCGAGACTGCGCAACGCATCGATCGCCTCGGCCTTGTCCTTGGGGAGGGCGGCGGCTTTTACCGAGTCGATTCCGACTTCCCGTGCCACTGCAAGAGCCGCTTCGGGGACATCGCCGGTCAGCATTTCGACGGCGATGCCGCGACTCTTCAAGAACTGCACCGCCATCGCCGACCCGGCTCGAACCTTCTCTCCAAAAACGAACGAGGCAAGGATTTCTCCCTGTCGTGTCAGGACGACAGTCGAAGCTGCGGCAGTCCGGTCATCTGCATCGCCGCTCGCCGCCCATGCCGCTCGCCCAAGTCGATAAACTTCCCCTCGGAAAGACGCCTCGAGACCGTTGCCTGGTAACTCCCTGACGTCATCGAGCGCGAGAGCCTCCCACTCGCGCCGTGAGGCGTAATCCGCGATCGCTCTCGACATCGGATGGCTCGAAAACTGCGACAGCGACGCAGCCAGTGAAAATTCCAGTGGTCCGGTCCAGTTCCCGGTCAACAGCCTCGGCTCGTATTGCGTCAGCGTACCGGTCTTGTCTAAAACGACGGTGTCGATTTCCGCCAAACGTTCCAATGCCGATCCGTCCCGTGCCACGATGCCCTGGGTGAACAATCTGCGTGCTGCAACGACCTGAACCATCGGAACCGCCAACCCCAGCGCACAAGGGCAGGCAATGATCAAGACCGAGATCGAAATCGTCAGGGCGAGGTGGATGTCCTGTGTCACCGCAAACCACGAAAGGAATGTCAGTACCGACAGTCCGTGTATAACAGGAGCATAGAGACGCGCGGCCCTGTCTGCGAGTATCCGGTATTCAGAACGGCCGTCCTCGACCGCTTCCAGCATCCTATGCAGCTCGGCGACTGTCGAATCTCCCGGTGTGGCGGTGGCTTCGACAGTCAGGGGATGGCCGACGTTCAAATCTCCCGCGCAAACCTGTCCGCCTGGTCCAACCGTCTCCCAACGGCTCTCTCCCGTCAGCAATGAACGGTCAAGTTCCGACAGGCCGGAGAGAATCGTCCCGTCAGCTGGAATTCTATCGCCGGCGGCAATCAGGGTGCGGGTTCCGGAAATGATATCGCTCAGTGGGACATACTCGATCCGTCCGTCCGCGCGTATCACATTCGCGCCTTTCGGCATCATGTCGGCCAGAGACGCCGCCGCCGATCGCGCCCGCCGTCGCATCAGATGGTCCAGCGTGCGTCCGACGAGCAAAATGAAGATCAACGAGGTACTGGCCTCGAAGTAGGCTTGCCGTCCTTCGGCGAACGTGTCGTATACGCTGAGACCGAACGAGAGCAAGACGCCGATGCTGACCGGCACATCCATGTTTGCCCGACCGTGCACGAGCGCCCGCCACGCCGACCGGTAGAATGTCGCCCCGGAGTAGATCATGGCCGGTAGTGCGAGCGCGGCCGACATCAGGTGGAGCGTCTGACGTGTTGCCGGGTCCGCACCCGCCCAGACCGATACGGACAGCACCATGATGTTCATTGAGCAAAAGCCGGCGACTGCCAGCGCGCGCAGCAGGCCTGATATCTCACCGTCCGGTTGATCACGGCCTTCCGCCGGCAAGACGGCCGTGTAACCGATCGTTCCGATCAGGGCGGCAAAATCGGGCGGCGAACCATTTTCCGCTTGCCAATGGATGGTTACGCGCTTTGCCGTCAGATTGGCGCGCGCCATGTGAACTTCGGGGTGCTTGCCAAGGGTCGATTCCAGAAGCGCCATGCATGCGCCGCATCGCATGTCCGGAACGGACAAGGTGATCTGCCTGAGACCATTGCCCAAATCCCTGCTTGCCAACGCAACCTCGTCCACACCCGGCCTTCTTGGTCCGGGCTCGTGGAGCGAAGACGCAATTGACGCGCAGCAGGTCATTGTCCGTTCCTCGCTACCTCATTGCCTTGTAGGCATGCCATGTGGCGTGGCCGAGCAAAGGAAAAACGAAGATCAGTCCGACAAGTCCCGTCAGCAGGCTGGCGAGGAAGAGGGCGAGCACGATCGCGCCCCAGACCATTGACGGTCCCATGTTGTTCCAGACCATGACAACGCTGACGCCCATCGCTGTGAAGGCGTCGATGCGCTCATCCAGCAGCATCGGGATTGAGAACACCCCGATTGCAAAAGCGAATCCAGCGAACAATGCGCCGACGCACAAGCCGACGATCAGCATGCCCCAGCCCGAGGGGGTGGTGACCAATAGCCTTGCTACGCCATCAAGGCCGGGGAACGGATTAACGCCGAAAAAGAGCGCGTAGATAATGACCGCCGCCCTCATCCAGAGCAGCATCACCATGCACAGCAGCATTCCCGTGAAAAACACCTGCCCTCCAGCTCTCGGCCGGACGAATAACATCTCCCGAAGCGTGATGCGCTCCCCGTTCGCCAAACTCCTGCTCTTGACATAGAGCCCTGCGGCAAAGAGCGGCGCGACGATCAATATGCCCGCCAATGCGGGAAAGAGAAGATAGTCGCGCTCGAGCCGAAACAGCATCACGGTGGCCGCCAACGCCAGTAAGAACACCACGAACCCGTAGGCCAGACTTGGCCAGGGTTGCCGGATCAAGTCCTGCCAGCCTTGGCCAAGCCAACCGAGAGGAGCACCGAGGGGCAGATGCCGCTGCCACTTGGGATCCATCGTCTCCTGTATCCCCGATACCTCGCTCCGATATCGGCCGGAAGTGTCGTCCTGCGGCATCTGATCCTCCTCGTGCATTCAGCAAGCTGAAGCGGCGGCCCTGAATTGGTTGGGTTGCTGGCCTTTTTCCTTGATATGCTCGATGCAGGCGGGCTGGGTGGCGATCGCCATGTAAACAAAATGGGCGTTAGCGCCGACAAAGATCGCCCCGGCCAGCCCGATCAGCAGCCACTTGAAAGCGCGTGGTAAAGGTCTCTTCGCTTCGGGCATCACTGCTGACCCCCACCCAGCTTGTTCACATAAAGCGCGAGTATCTTTATCTCAGCTGGACTTAGGCGTTCGTCCCAGGTGGGCATATGTCCCTGCCGTCCGCCATGGATCGACTGGACGATACGTTCGATGCCCCCGCCGTAAATCCAGCGGCCATCGGTCAGGTTCGGCGCACCGACATCCTGTTTGCCTTTGGCATCTTCGCCGTGGCATGCCACGCAGCTAGCCATGAACACCTCGCGGCCAGCAGCTATCTGGCTGGCGTCTGCGGCTTCGGTGGACGTATTGCTCAACGAATAGACATAGGCGGCGACGTCGCTCACCTGTTTTCGGTCGAGCATTTCGTCTGTTCCGAACGCAGGCATCTGCGACACGCGGCTTTGCGAGTGCGTCGTATTCACCCCCACCGTCATGGTCTGGACGATCTTTTCTGGTCCGCCACCCCAAAGCCAGTCGTTATCGGTAAGATCGGGGAAGTCTCGTCCGCCCTTGCCGTCCCTTCCATGACAGGCGGCGCAGTTGTCTCCGAACAACTGGTGGCCGCTGGAGGCCACCTTCTCCATCAGCTTTTCGTCGGCACGGATTTCATCAAAGGAACTGGTCTCGATCTTCTCGATCCAGGGCGCGCGCGAAGCATCGGCTTCTATGATCTTTCGCTCTACCGCCTGCTTTTGACCCGTCCCGATCAGGCCCCTCGTATACGTGCTTCCAAGCGGCCAGGTCGGATACAGTATCCACCAGAGAGCGGCGAACAGGTGCGTGACGATCAGGAAGAGCAGCACTCCGCGCGGCACCGGAGTATCCAGTTCCTTGATGCCGTTCCAGATGTGTCCGGTCGTCTGGCGGCCTGTTACGGGATCGACTTCCTCTATCGCCATGGGGTGTCGTCCTTGTCGAATATCTCCGTTTCCGCCCGGTCGAAACGCGCCCTGTTGGAGGGCCAGAACGTGTAGACGACCACTCCGATCGAAAACAGGATGAGATACAGCAGGCCCCATACCTTGGACAGTTCCAACATGGTCTCGTGAGTAACATCCATTTCAATCCCCTGTGGCCTTAGTTGTTGGGGTTCGGCATCTGCTCCGGTGCCGCGGTGTTTTCATAGGCTGCGTTTGTCAACTCACCCAGGACCTGCAGATACGCGACCATGGCATCCATTTCGGTGACGTTGGTTTTGACACCGTCAAATACCGATAGCTGGGTTTTGTCCCCATAACGTTCCACGACGCCCGAGGATTGCTCGCTGTCAGGATTGGACTGTCCGTAAGCATCTGCGGCCGCGTTGGCGATCATTTCATCCGTGTACGGCACGCCGACGGCCCTCAGCGCGGCGAGATGGCCGCGCAAATCGGCCAGCTTGAGCTGGGTTGTCGCCAGCCACGGGTAAGAAGGCATGTTGGATTCGGGAACGACGTCACGAGGATTGATCAGGTGAGCCACGTGCCAGAGATCGGAATATTTCCCGCCGATGCGCGCCAGATCCGGACCCGTGCGCTTTGATCCCCACAGCATGGGATGGTCGTAGCTGGATTCGACCGCAAGAGAATAAGGACCGTACCGCTCGACCTCGTCCCGCAGCGTTCTGATCATCTGGCTGTGGCACGCGTAACAGCCTTCCCGGACATAGATGTCGCGGCCGGCCGCTTCGAGAGGGGTGTAAACTCTCATGTCCGGGGCGTCCTCGACCGTCTCGTGGATCGTGAACAGCGGGGCGATCTCGACAAGCCCGCCGACGCTTCCCGCTACAACGATAGCCAGCATAAACCCGACGGCCGTCCGTTCCAGTCTTCCATGCAGACGTTCGCTCATCTCTCACTCCGCCGGCGCGTTTTCGAGAAGGCCCGAAGTCAGGGGCGCGTCGTGAACTGCTTCCGCGGCGGGAGCCGTTCGAACGGTCATCCAGATATTGAAGCTCGCCACGATCGCCCCAAGGAGGAAAAGCAGCCCTCCGAAAGCGCGTGCGATATAGTAGGGATACATCGCCAGCAGACTGTCGACGAATGAATAGACCAGGGTGTTGTCGGCTGAATATGTGCGCCACATCAAGCCCTGGATGATGCCGGAATTCCACATGGCGAAGACGTAGATGAGCGTGCCTGCAAGCGCCAACCAGAAGTGGACTTCGACCAAGGCCGAAGAATACATGCTTTCGCGTTTCCAGATCGATGGAACGAGTGTGTAGAACGCGCCGAACGTTATCATGGCGACCCAGCCCAGCGCACCGGCATGGACATGTCCGACCGTCCAATCGGTATAATGAGACAGTGAGTTGACGGGTCTGATTGCCATGAAAGACCCTTCGAATGTCGACAGACCGTAGAAGAACGCCGCCATCATGATGAAGCGAAGAGTGGCGTCGTCACGGACGCGGTGCCAGGCCCCGTTCAATGTCAGCAAGGCGTTTCCGGCCGATGCCCACGACGGAACCAGCAGCATGACCGAAAACGTCATTCCAAGGTTTTGCACCCAGATAGGCAGCGCGGTGTAATGGAGATGGTGGGATCCCGCCCACATGTAGAAGAAGGTAATCCCCCAGAAGCTGAGAATGGACAATCGATAGGAAAAGATCGGCCGCTCAGCGCGGATCGGCAGATAATAGTAGAGCATTCCCAGGAAGCCTGCCGTGAGAAAAAACGCCACGGCATTGTGCCCATACCACCATTGGACCATCGCATCCTGTACACCGGCCCATACCGTGTAGCTTTTCGCCTGTCCGAACGATACGGGCACTGCCAGGTTGTTGACGATATGGAGGATCGCCACCACGATGATGAAGGCAAGATAATACCAGTTGGCGACGTAGATGTGAGGTTCCTTGCGCCGTGCCAAGGTGCGTACGAAAAGCGCGAAATAGGCGATCCAGACGATCACGAGCCAGATGTCGGCATACCATTCCGCTTCTGCGTATTCCTTGGACTGGGTAACGCCCATGAAATAGCCGCTGACGGCGATCAGACAGAAAAGATTATAGCCGAAGATCACGAACCAGGGGGAGAGTTGGTCGGCCAACCTTGCGCGCGATGTTCGCTGAACGACATGGAATGATGTCGCGATCAACGCATTTCCGCCGAAGCCGAAGATCACTCCGGTCGTGTGGGCCGGTCGTATTCGACCGAAGCTCGACCACGCCGTATCAAAATTCAGGCTCGGCCAGGCAAGCTGGGCGGCCGCCCAGACGCCGAAGAACATGCCAAAGATCGCCCAGGCCAATGTGAGCGCCACGCCCACCTTGATCGGATCGTCATAGTAGCTTGAAAAGCGCGAAGCATCCGGTTCTTCGCCGAAAGCCAAAGTCAGGATGTAGCAGAACAACGCGCCGCAATACACGAAGACGATAACGCCGTGTATGCCGAAGGGATCAAAGCGGCCAGCAGCGGCCATCGAGACGCCGACAACCATCAAAGCGATAAGTATAGCTGCCGCAAACCCCCGCTCTGCGCTCGTGAGCTGTCCCATTGTTCCATCCCCCCGGCTGTGCCGATGATGGTGCTCCACAAAGCGTTGAAAGGCAATCAGTTCTGCGAGTGTGCACACGCGAAGATAGACTAGATCGTCCATCACAATCGCTGTTGGGCCGATTTGGCCCTGAAACAGAAGACCGTATTATTCGGCCATGGGAGCGAACGTTCCCGTTGTCATTTGACCCAGATGAGCTTTGCCACTAGCCGAGACGCCACGCGTCTTTTCAGACGCAGAGACGCTTTAACACTTTGAATTGCTTCATAATTCCTTAAGTCGATTCCGATTTGGGGAATGATGTAATAGGATGAGCGAGAAAATTGAAGCCGGCCGGAGCGCTTGAAAAGAATGGTGCCGCTTACAGGACTCGAACCTGTGACCCCATCATTACGAATGATGTGCTCTACCACCTGAGCTAAAGCGGCATTTCACGGCCGAAGCATGCGGCCTGCGATTTGCATGGCGCTGATACAGCCATTGTTGGAAGATTTCAAGCACCCTGTCATGGCTTTGGCAAAAAAGAGGGAAGGGCGCCTCAGAGCGCCAGCCGGGCGCGCGCCGCCCTGTATTCGGCCTCCAGCCGGTCGACGAGATTTGCCACCGGCTCGACGGCCTTGACGGCGCTGATGCCCTGGCCGCTGCCCCAGATGTCCTTCCAGGCCTTGGCGCCGCCGACAGCCTGCTCGAAATCCATCTTCGAGACATCGGCTAAGGGGAGATTATCGGGGTCCATGCCGGCAGCCACGATCGAGGGCTTGAGGTAGTTGCCGTGCACGCCGGTGAAATAGTTGGAGTAGACGATATCGCCAGCGGCGCCTGCGACGATCGCCTGCTTGTAGGCGTCCGCGGCACGCGCCTCTTCAGTGGCGATGAAGGGCGAGCCGATATAGGCCATGTCGGCGCCCATCGCTTCTGCGGCGAGAATGGCGCCGCCGGTGGCGATGGCGCCGGCCAGCAGCAGCGGCCCGTCGAACCATTCGCGGATCTCCTGGACGAGCGCAAAGGGCGACAGCGTGCCGGCATGGCCGCCGGCCCCGGCCGCCACCGCGATCAGCCCGTCGGCACCCTTGCGGATCGCCGAATGGGCGTGGCGGTTGTTGATAATGTCATGCAGCACGATGCCGCCATAGGAATGCACGGCGGCGTTGACCTCGGGCACGGCGCCGAGCGAGGAGATCACGATCGGCACCTTGTATTTGACGCAGAGCGTAAGGTCGTGCTCCAGCCGCTTGTTCGACATATGGACGATCTGGTTGACGGCAAAGGGGGCGGCCGGCCGCTCCGGATGGGCGGCGTCGTGGCGGGCAAGCTCCTCGGTGATCTCGGCCAGCCATTCGTCGAGCTGGCTTTCCGGCCGGGCGTTCAGCGCCGGAAATGCTCCGACGATGCCCGCCTTGCATTGCGCCAGCGTCAGCGCCGGATGCGAGATGATGAACAGCGGCGAGCCGATGACCGGCAGTCTCAATCTGTCCTTGAGGATCGGGGGCAGGGCCATGGTTCATCGCTTCCATTGACGTTTACGAAAACGTCAATCTCATAACAGAGATGAAAAGGCGATAAAAGAGCGGCTGCCATGCCTTCGTCGATTTCAGCCCGAATATATACGTCCGAGAAAGCTAATAGAATAAGGCCCACAAGCGGTGAAACCTGCCGATATCCCTGCCGATCGATGGCGGCCCACCCTCGCAAGGCTTGCGGTTTGCCGCACTTGACGCTACCGAATTTTGATGGAGAACGGCGGGGATTGCAGTCCGATGCCGAATTCAAGGTGAAGGACTGAATGTGAGCGGATTAGAAACGGCCATCAGAACTGCGCTCGAGAATTCCGATCGCGATAATCCGGAGGTTCGAGCGAGGATCTATCAGTCGGCCCGCCAGGCGCTGGAAGCCGGGCTGCGCAAGCAGGATATCACCGACACCGAGGTCGTCGCCCATCACCGCCACCGCCTGGAAAGCACCATCCACGCCATCGAAGGCGAGGAGCGCGACCGCCTTCACCCCCGCCAGAGACCGCCTGAAGTACCCGTGCCGCCGGTGGTGGAAATGCCGGCGCCGCCGGTTCACCAAGCCCAAGTCGACGAGTTCGACGGTCCGATGGTCTCAGGCGAGACCCGCGCGCCCGACGTTGCCCCGAACCGCGGCGACGAGTCCAGTCTTGACGACGTGCATGCCGGCAGTGCCGATCATCTGGCTGCCGCCCCTGTCGGCGAGGAACGCCTCGCCCGCGGTCAGCGCGCCACCAATATGGATTTCCGCCCGGAGCGGGCGGCAGGCCGCCGCAAGCCGCGCAAGTTTTTTTCGAGACTGCTCGTCTGGTGCGTGCTGCTGGCCTTCATCGGCATCGGCGCCTGGTGGGCGCATACATCGGGCCTGCTGATGACGGCGGCCGAACGCGACACCAGCGTCGCCAATCCGCCGGCAAGCACCCAGCCCGAGGATTTTACCGGCAATGACGACAGCGCCGGGAATGCCGCCTCCCACACCGATCAGCCGGTGACCATCGACCCGCAGAACAGTTTCTCGGCCGATTGGATCCCGCTGTTCAAGCCTGAGGACGCCGACAAGATTCAAAGCGGCCCGCGGGCGCGCACCGAAAAAATCGTCGAGAATGACGGCCCCGCCGTCCGGTTGATTTCCGAGCGCGGTACTGCCGATGGCAATATCTCGATCAGCGTTCCGCCTTCGGTGCTGCAGCAGCTTGCCGGCAAATCCTCGACCATCGCGCTGACGCTGCAGTCCACCACCGACGAGCCGACCCAGATCACCGTCGAGTGCAATTTCCAAACACTCGGCAATTGCGCCCGTCATCGCTTCAACGTCACCCGCGAGAAATCGGATGCGCTGCTGCAGGTGAAGTTCGACCGCTCGCTGGCGCCGAATTCGCCGGGCACGCTGACGATCAACAGCGATCTCGACGGCAAGGCGCGCGGCATCAACCTCTTCGCCATCCGCATCCTGCCGGGGCAGTAATCTCAGTCCCGGCGGAGCCGGTGACCCCGTTTAGCCTACGCCTATTTCAGGAAGCCCTATTTCAGAAATCCAGGCCCTGAGCCGATGATCTCTGCATCGACCGTGCCGAGCGCCTTTTTGTCCTTGCCGTCATAATCCATCTTGTTCAGCATGTGGCGGATGAGTTCGAGGCGCGCGCGCCGCTTGTCATTGGCGCGGATCACCGTCCAGGGCGCGAAATCCGTATGGGTTTCCTTCAGCATCCGGTTGCGCTTGTCGCTGTAGTCGCCCCATTTCGTCAGCGCCGCGATGTCCATCGACGACAGTTTCCAGACTTTCAGCGGATCGTGCCGGCGGTCGTGGAAACGCTTGAGCTGCATCTCGCGGCCGATATCGAGATAGAATTTGAAGAAGAAGATGCCCTCATGGGCGATGATCTTTTCGAGCTGCGGCGTCTGCTTGAGGAAATCCTCATATTGCTGCGGCGTGCAGAAACCCATGACCGGCTCGACGCCGGCGCGGTTGTACCAGGAGCGGTCGAACAGCACGAATTCGCCGGATGTCGGAAACTGCGCGACATAACGCTGGAAATACCATTGCCCCTGTTCGCGCTCGGTCGGCTTGGTCAACGCCACGACGCGCGCAAGGCGTGGGTTCATATGCGCCGAAGAGGCCGAGATCGCGCCGCCCTTGCCGGCCGCGTCACGCCCCTCAAACAGCGCCATCACCCGCTTGCCGGTCGCCTGCAGCCAGAACTGCACCTTGACCAGTTCGATCTGCAGCTTTTCCAGCTCCTCGAGATAGTCCTCCTCCTTGAGCTTCTTCTTGTAGGGGAAGTCGCCGGAGTCCAGCGCGTGTTCGTCCACCCAGGCCGGCAGGGTCGGATCGTCGACGTCGAAGATGCGTTTCTTTCCGCGGATCTCCAGCTCCACGGCCCTGTTTTCGACGTCCTCGTCCATGTGATCCTCCTCAGCCTGATTGTTCTCTTCTCGCAGGCGAACATAGTTACCGTTGAAAATCAAATCTTTCGCGGTTGGCCGGCAATTTTTCGTGGGTTTCGGCTGCGGCCTTTCGCTTCAAAGCGACAGCCCGAAAACTTCTGTCATGAATTGCCGCTATCAGGCAGAGTTCAATATAGAGAAAAACGAATCGACGCCGCGAGGGCACTTGCAAGACGAAACTCCGTGGAGAAAAAGCCTGCTGGCGCGCATAAGGCGCGAACGGCCGGTGCTGCTTGCGGCGATCCTCAGCGCGCTCGCCGCGCTTGCCGCCGGCATGAACAAATGGGTTGTGCTTGTCCTCCTGCTTGTGATGATCCTCACCGCGCTTTTCAATGAGGCGCCCATCATCGAGGCCGAACCGGCTCCGCCGGTGGAGATCGAGCCCGAGGCGCCGCCAAGCCGCCTGCCGGAAGTTTCCGCCACGCTCTCCGGCCTCGATATCCCGGTCATGGTGTTGTCGGACGATGCCTCGGTGCTCTTCCAGAACCGCGCTGCCGAAAAGGCCTTCGGCGAGGTGGCGCTTGGCGCCCATATATCGGCCCGTATGCGCTCGCCCGGCGTGCTCGACATGGTGCGCGAAACCATCGCCACCAACGCGCCGAACCAGATCGAGCATTCCGAGCGGCTGCCCTCCGAGCGCGTCTATATCGTCCGCAGCGGGCCCATAGAATTCGCGGCCGATGACGGCGCGCGTGAGCGCTATTTCATCCTGTCCTTCCGGGATATTTCAGAGGTCCGCCGCATCGACCGCATGCGGTCGGATTTCGTCGCCAATGCCAGCCACGAGCTGCGCACGCCGCTTGCCTCGCTGCGCGGCTTCATCGAGACCATCCAGGGGCCGGCGAAGAACGATCTGAAGGCGCAGGCGCGTTTCCTCAACATCATGCTGGATCAGACGACGCGCATGAGCCGGCTGGTCGACGATCTACTGTCGCTTTCCCGCCTGGAGCTGAAATCGCACATCGCGCCGGATGAGAAGGTCGATCTGGTGCCGCTGCTCGGCCATGTCAGAGATGCGCTGTTGCCGCTGGCAAGGGATGTCGGCGTCGACATCAACCTGCATCTGCCCGACGGCAAGGTCGAGGTGCTCGGAGACCGTGACGAGCTTGTCCAGGTTTTCGAAAACCTGATGGAAAATGCTTGCAAATACGGCCAGGAGGGCGAGATCGTCGACGTCTGGCTGAAGAACGGCACCGGCCAGCCGGTCGAGGTCAGCATCGTCGACAAGGGTCCGGGCATTCCGGCCGAGCATGTGCCGCGCCTGACCGAGCGCTTCTACCGCGTCAGCATCGAGGACAGCCGCTCGAAAAAGGGCACCGGCCTCGGCCTTGCCATCGTCAAGCACATCCTCACCCGCCACCGGGCACGGCTGATCGTCAAGTCGGAAGTCGGCAAGGGCACCGATTTTACCGTCCGTTTCTGACGTATGTGTCGCGTGAGGAACGGAGAGGCTGCCGCAAATCTCTTCTCCCCTCGGGGAGAAGGTGCCGGCAGGCGGATGAGCGGGCCACACGGCACGCCCTCACGTAAAACCTATTCCGCGACACCTGCCCAAGGGCCTTGACGATGGTCGAGACGACGCCTGCACGGTTCACGGATTATAGGAAAGACCGGCTTCGCCGGCCCCCTCATCCGCCCTCCGGGCACCTTCTCCCCGCTGGGGAGAAGAGGGAATCGAGAGGCCCGGCATATACCTCCGCCCGCCCCGCGAGCGGGGGTCCGAAGTACGGGTCGAGACTCGCGGCTCGACCCCGGTCGGTGCCGGCAGGCGGATGAGGGGCAAATCACGCGAAGCGACCTTGATGAAAGGGCCTACGCAAAGAACCGCCGCCTCACCTACCCGTCGCCGATATGCTGCCGGTTTTTACAACGCGAGGTGGATTGACCACCGAACTTTGCCGGTCGTCCGACATGATCGATCGGTCGATCTAAAATATAACCTTATAAATCAATAGCTTAACCTGTCACAAATGTTTCACGGCTTTGACATAAAAGGACGGTGCTTAAAGCGCTAAGAGAGTCTCGCCGATGAAAAAAGGCAATGCGAGGGCCTCTCTAAGGCCGCACTCACACAAGCCCAAATGCCGGGAGATTTTAAATGAACACCTTCAAGCTCACCGTTGCCGCGCTCGCTGCAACCGCCGCTTTCGCTAGCGCTGCCGTCGCCCGTGACCAGATTCAGGTTGCTGGTTCGTCCACCGTCCTGCCTTACGCAAAGATCGTTGCCGAGTCCTTCGGCGAAACCTTCACCAATTTCAAGACGCCGGTCGTTGAATCCGGCGGCACGGGCGCTGGTCTGAAGGAATTCTGCAAGGGCGTTGGCGAAGACACCATCGACATTGCCAACGCCTCGCGTCCGATCAACAAGAACGAAGCCGAAGCCTGCAAGGCTGCCGGCGTAACCGACATCCAGGAAGTCAAGATCGGCTACGACGGCATCGTCTTCGCAACTGACGCTTCCAACCCTGACGTCGCCTACGTTCCTGCCGACATCTACAAGGCCCTCGCAGCCCAGGTCGTCGTCGACGGCAAGCTCGTCGCCAACCCTTACAAGAAGTGGTCGGAAGTCAACCCGAAGCTTCCGGCTGTTGATATCGCTGCCTACATCCCGGGCGAAAAGCACGGCACCCGCGAAGTCTTCGAACAGAACGTTCTCGCCGCCGGCTGCAAGGCCTCTGGCGCAATCGACGTCATCGCCAAGGAAATCGCCGACAAGGCTGCCCAGGGCAAGGCCTGCGTCGCAGTTCGCAAGGACGGCGTTGCCGTTGACATCGATGGCGACTATCCGGAAACCCTCGCACGCATCGCCGCCAACAAGACCGGCGTCGGCGTATTCGGCCTTTCCTTCTACGAAAACAACGCCGACAAGCTCAAGGTTGCGAGCATGAGCGGTATCGTTCCGTCCACCGAAACGATCGCTAACGGCACCTACCCGGTTTCCCGCCCGCTGTTCTTCTACGTCAAGAAGGCACATCTCGGCGCCGTTCCGGGCCTGAAGGAATACGTCAACTTCTTCGTATCCGACCAGATGATCGGCCCCGACAGCCCGCTCGTCGAATACGGCCTCGTTGCCGCTCCGGATGCCGAACGTGACGCGATCCGCAAGGACGTCGAAGCCGGCAAGTCCATGTAATCACTTTGCCGGCGCGGTGCCTTTCAGCCCGCGCCGGCATTGCCTTATGTCCCTGCGCGCCGGCGGTTCTGGAGCTGCAGGGTTGAATTCCTTCTCCATGATTGGAAGCTGAAGGCAGGCTGATGAAGCTGCCGGGCTTTTTGGGGGCCATGGGCCTGGGGACGTAACGAATGAGCACATCCATCATACTTTTGTGCCTTGTGGTGATTGGAGCCGCCGCCTATCTGGTCGCGCGCAGCCGCGCCACGGCGCTTGCCGGAGGCCGATCCTCCGCATTGCATTCGCGACCGGCCTATTACGGCGCCTATGCCGCGATCTGGGCGGTTCTTCCCGCCCTCATCGTCCTCTGCCTCTGGCTCTCCATCAGCCCCGGCATCATCCAGTCCTCGGTTCGCGGCACTGTTCCCGACGACGTCAAGGCGCAAGCCTCGGTCGAGCAGGATCTTGGTTATTCGATGGTGGCGACGGTCGCCCGCGGCCTGACGATGCTGACCTCGGATGAAACTGCTGCGGTCGCCAACGATCCAGCTGCCCTGCAGGCCAAGCTCCTCGAAAAGGGTGTGCCGCTTGCCAGCCAGCCGCTGCCCTACATGCTCGACGCCGCCAAAAAGCTCAACGCCATGAGCATGATGAGCCGCATCGCCATGACGGTGATCGTCTTCGCTCTCGCTGTTGCCGGCGCCTTCTATGCGCTGCGTTCCATCGCTCCACGCTTCCGCGCCCGCAACCGGGTCGAGCGCGTCATGCTCTGGGGCCTGCTGCTCGCCTCCTCGATCGCCATTCTAACGACGATCGGCATCGTGTTCTCCATGCTGTCGGAAGCCGCCCGCTTCTTTGCGGCCGTTCCTGCCATGGACTTCTTCTTCGGCACCGTCTGGGATCCGCGCTTTGCCGGCGCCGGCAGCTCGTCCTTCGGCCAGTTCGGCCTGATCCCGCTGCTGCTCGGCACGATCTATATCGGCCTGGTCGCCATGCTGGTCGCCGTGCCGGTCGGCCTCTTCGCCGCCATCTACATGGCCGAATACGCCTCGATGAGGGTGCGCTCGATCGCCAAGCCGCTGCTTGAAGTGCTCGCCGGCATTCCGACGATCGTCTACGGCTTCTTCGCGCTCGTCACCGTCGGTCCGTTCCTGCGCGATTTCTCCGCCCAGATCAGCGGCCTTCTGTCCGGCAATTACAGCAATTTCATCCAGGCGCAGAGCGTTCTGACGGCCGGCATCGTCATGGGCATCATGCTGATCCCCTACGTGTCTTCGCTGTCGGACGACATCATCACCGCCGTGCCGCGGTCACTGCGTGACGGTTCGCTCGGTCTTGGTGCCACACGTTCTGAAACCATCAAGAAAGTGGTCTTGCCCGCAGCCCTTCCCGGCATCGTCGGCGCATTGCTGATGACGGCCTCGCGCGCCATCGGCGAAACCATGATCGTCGTGCTGGCCGCCGGTGTCGCCGCCCGCATTCAGATCAATCCCTTCGAGCCGATGACGACGGTGACCGTCAAGATCGTCAACCAACTGACCGGTGACCTCGAGTTCACCTCGCCGCAGACGCTGGTTGCCTTTGCCCTTGGCATCACGCTGTTTTGCATCACGCTTTGCCTCAATATCTATGCGCTCTACATCGTGCGCAAATACCGGGAGCAGTACGAATGACGGATATTGTTTCTCCCACAGCCGGCGTCACCGTTTCCAAGGCGCCCGTGCGCCGCGATATCGGCATCAAGCGCCGCTATGCCGCCGAGCGCCGGTTCCAGGCCTATGGCATCGCCGCCATCACCTTCGGTCTCGTCTTTCTCTTCATCCTGCTGTGGACGGTGATCGGCAAAGGCTATACCGCCTTCCAGCAGACGGCGGTCACCCTGCCGATCGAATTTTCCGAGAAGACGATCGATCCAAACAATAAGCGTGCGACCGACCCTTCGGTGCTGATCGCCGCCAACTATCCGGTTCTCCTGCGTGACGCGATCGTCAAGCAGCTGAACATCAATGCCTCGAGCCGTCCCGACGTGCGCGATGCATCCGCCATGCTGTCGAAGAGCGCGCCGATCCAGCTGCGCGATATGGTGATCGCCGATCCGTCGCTCATCGGCAAGACGGTCAACGTCACGGTGCTCGCCGACGCCAATGTCGACAGCGCCAGCAAGGGCCAGATTGACCTCTCGGTCGATGAGAAGAACCGCAAGGTCAACGACAAGCAGGTTGCCTGGATGAACGAGCTGAAGGCGAGCGGCGCTCTCCACAAGCAGTTCAACACCGGCCTCTTCGTCAACGGCAATTCCAGCCGTCCGGAGGCCGCAGGCCTGGGCGTCGCCCTGATCGGCTCGCTCTATCTGATGCTGATCGTCCTCGTGCTTGCTCTGCCGATCGGCGTCGCCGCCTCGATCTATCTCGAGGAGTTTGCGCCGAAGAACAAGCTGACGGATCTGATCGAGGTCAACATCAACAACCTCGCCGCGGTTCCTTCCATCGTCTACGGCCTGCTCGGTCTTTCCGTCTTCATCAACTTCATCGGCCTGCCGCGCTCGGCTTCGCTGGTCGGTGGTCTGGTGCTGACGCTGATGACCCTGCCGACGATCATCATCGCCACGCGTGCGGCTCTGCGCGCCGTGCCGCCGTCGATCCGCGCCGCAGCACTCGGCCTCGGCGCTTCGAAGATGCAGATGGTGTTCCACCATGTTCTGCCGCTTGCCATGCCCGGCATCCTCACCGGCACGATCATCGGCCTGGCGCACGCGCTCGGCGAAACCGCGCCGCTGCTCCTCATCGGCATGGTCGCCTTCGTCGCCAACGCGCCGACGACACCGCTCGATCCCTCGACGGCTCTGCCCGTACAGGTCTATATGTGGGCCAACGAGGCCGAACGTGCCTTCGTTGAGCGTACTTCGGGTGCCATCATCGTCCTGCTCCTGTTCCTGATCGTCATGAACATGGGCGCCATCCTCTTGCGTCGTCGCTTCGAGCGCCGCTGGTAAACGGAGTTAAACATCATGAATATGTTGACGGAAGCTGCAGTTGAAAAGGCGCTGGATCGCAAGATGAGCAACGTCCCTTATAAGATGATCGGAAAGGAAGTCTCGGTTTACTACGGCGAGAAGCGCGCGCTTTTCGATGTGAACCTGAACGTCCGCGAAAACACGGTAACCGCCCTGATCGGCCCGTCCGGCTGCGGGAAGTCGACCTTCCTGCGGTGCCTCAACCGCATGAACGACACGATCGACGGCTGCCGCGTCACCGGCAAGATCACGCTTGATACCGACGATATCTATGATCCCGATATCGACGTCGTCGAGCTTCGCGCCCGGGTCGGCATGGTCTTCCAGAAGCCCAACCCGTTCCCGAAGACGATCTATGAAAACGTCTCCTACGGCCCGCGCATCCATGGCCTTGCCAAGTCGAAGGCCGACCTCGACCAGATCGTCGAGACCAGCCTGCAGCGCGCCGGCCTCTGGAACGAGGTCAAGGACCGCGTGCACGAATCCGGCACTGGCCTGTCGGGCGGCCAGCAGCAGCGCCTCTGCATTGCGCGCGCCGTCGCCGTCAGCCCCGAAGTTATCCTGATGGACGAGCCCTGCTCGGCGCTCGACCCGATCGCCACCGCCAAGGTCGAGGAGCTGATCCACGAGCTGCGCGAGAACTACACGATCGTCATCGTCACCCACTCCATGCAGCAGGCCGCGCGCGTTTCGCAGCGCACCGCCATGTTCCACCTCGGCAATCTCGTCGAGGAGAACGACACCGACAAGATGTTCACCAATCCCGACGATCCGCGCACCCAGGACTACATCATGGGTCGCTTCGGTTGATTTTGGCGACACCAAGCCTTCCCGTTATTCGAGGATAAAGCCCCATGGCATCGACACATATTTTTTCTGCCTATGATGATGACTTGAAGTTCCTGTCCAGGCGGATTTCCGAAATGGGCGGCCTGGCCGAGCAGATGGTCAGCGAAGCCGTGCGCGCTCTTGTCAACGGCGATACCGCGCTGGCGCAGAAGGTCATCTCCGACGACGTGATCCTCGATCACGCCGAACGCGAAATCGGCGACAAGGCGATCGTCACCATCGCCCGCCGTCAGCCAATGGCTTCGGACCTGCGCGAAATCATGGGTTCGATCCGCATCGCCGCCGATCTCGAACGCGTCGGCGACCTCGGCAAGAACACCGCCAAGCGCGTCATCGCCGTCCAAAGCACCGGCGTTCCCCGCAAGCTCGCCCGCGGCCTTGAGCATCTGTCCGAGCTGGCGCTCGTCCAGCTCAAGGAAGTGCTCGATGTCTACACCAATCGTTCAGCCGACAAGGCAAATGCGATCCGCGAACGCGACAACGAGATCGACGCGATGTACACCTCGCTGTTCCGCGAGCTCCTGACCTACATGATGGAAGATCCGCGCAACATCACCAGCTGCACGCATCTTCTCTTCTGCGCCAAGAACATCGAGCGCATCGGCGACCACGCCACCAACATCGCCGAGACGATCTTTTACATGACGACAGGCGCGCAGCCGGAAGGCGACCGTCCGAAGGACGACAGCGCCAACACCGTCGGCGCGGTCACCGAATAACCGCCCACACCCCGCCGCTTGCGTGCGCGCCCATCCGGGCGCGCAAGAGGTCGCAGCCAATTCTGATTTTGCGCAGGATGCATTGCTTAAATCACCCCCGGTTTAAGGATCATGCGCGAGGAGACCGACACGCATGATCCCGAGAGTTGCAGTTGTTGAAGACGAGGAAGCCCTCAGCGTGCTCCTTCGCTACAATCTCGAAGCGGAAGGCTTCGAGGTCGATACCATCCTTCGTGGCGACGAAGCCGAAATGCGGCTTCAGGAGCGCACGCCCGATCTGCTCATCCTCGATTGGATGCTGCCCGGCGTCTCCGGCATCGAGCTTTGCCGGCGCCTGCGCATGCGGCCGGAAACCGAGCGCCTGCCGATCATCATGCTGACGGCGCGCGGCGAGGAGAGCGAGCGTGTCCGCGGGCTGTCGACAGGCGCCGACGATTATGTCGTCAAGCCCTTCTCGACCCCCGAGCTTGTTGCCCGCGTCAAGGCGATGCTGCGCCGCGCCCGTCCCGAAGTGCTGTCGACGGTGCTGAAATGCGGTGACATCGAGCTCGACCGCGAGACCCATCGCGTCCATCGCAAGACCCGCGAAGTCCGCCTCGGCCCCACCGAATTCCGCCTGCTGGAATTCCTGATGTCGTCGCCAGGCCGGGTCTTCTCCCGCTCGCAGCTGTTGGACGGCGTCTGGGGCCACGATATCTATGTCGACGAGCGCACCGTCGACGTCCATGTCGGCCGCCTGCGCAAGGCGCTGAATTTTTCCAACATGCAGGACGTCATCCGCACCGTCCGCGGCGCCGGTTATTCGATGGAAGCCTGAGGGCTTTTTCGTCATGCTCGGGCTTGTCCCGCTGCTGTCGGTTCGCGGCGATGGACTGCCCCTCATCCGGCTGCCGCCACGTTCTCCCCGTAAACGGGGCGAAGGGGATATGCCGCGACCTCTCCGTTCCCCACAACCTTTTGCAGGGCACGTCCCCTCGCCCCGTTTACGGGGAGAGGGTTAGGGTGAGGGACAGCCATCCCCGCAACGAGCGCTCCCATCCACGCGCACAAAAAAACGGGCCACTCGGCCCGTTTCTGCATTCTGACGATGGTCAGCCCGCTCAGCTGGCCCGCGCTGCTGCCCGGCGGCGTTCGTTGACCGGCTGGTAGGCAAGCTTCTGGTGATAGCCGCAATAGGGCGAATTGTCGGGGGATTCGCAGCCGCAGAAATGGAAGTCGTCCTTCAGCGGATCGCCGACCGGCCACTTGCAGGTGCGTTCGGTCAGTTCCGTCAGGCCGAGGCGTCGGGAAATCGGCACGACCACGTTGCCTCTCGGCACGTATTCCATTTCCTCGATCGTTTCGATCTCGATCTCTTCCTTCAGCATGGTCGCGCCCTGCTGGCGGGTAACGGTGCGGGTAGTGACCCGCGAGGCGTAGTTCGGCGCGCGCGGCGCCGAGGTATTGCGCTTCGGCGTTCGTGCCGCGGTGTTGGTGCCGCCGGCCTTGGCACGGCCGGGAAGGCTCAGCCGGTGCACTTTGCCGATGACCGCATTTCTGCTGACCCCGCCAAGCTGCGCAGCGATCTGGCTGGCGCTCAGTCCTTCGGCCCAAAGTTTCTTGAGTTTCTCGACCCGCTCGTCTGTCCAGTTCATGCCCTGTCTCCACCTTCTGCGTTGGTGATGGCAGAATCCCTCACCGTTGTCCCGGGAGCTCCGAAACAAGAAACGCTTGATCAATTTTGGTGACTAGTTCCGCCGCATGCAGTCTAGTAATTGAACTTTAACCTAGTGTGAGGCTGACTCCGTGACAAGAGTCGCATGAATCCGGATGAATCGAATTCGTAGTTTTCCCCAACTTGCTGCCCCTGCGTGGCATTTCTGCAATAATGCCTGTTGAAGACTGAAAATGCCGCTGTACACCCTTGCTGCATAAGCTAAGGGCGCAGTTTTGTTGACATTGCAGCGCGAAAAGGAAATAGTGCCACTCGCCGCCGCAAGGCGGCATTTTTGATTTTTCGGGCCTGGTTTCTTTAGCCGGAGTCATTGCCCGGCAACTTTGATGGAGATCGCGCCATGGCTGAAGCCGCGCCGCTTTATGACACCTATTCTCGTGCCCCGCTGCGGTTCGAGCGAGGCGAGGGCGTGTGGCTGATCACCGAAAGCGGCGAGCGATATCTCGATTTCGGCGCCGGCGTTGCCGTCACCTCCGTCGGCCACAGCAATCCGCATGTTGTGGGCGCACTGAAGGAGCAGGCCGACAAGGTCTGGCACCTGTCGAACATCTATGAGATCCCCGGTCAGGAACGTCTGGCAAAACGGCTGACGGACGCCACCTTCGCCGACAAGGTGTTCTTCACCAATTCGGGCGCCGAGGCGCTCGAATGCGCGATCAAGACGGCGCGCCGCTATCAGTTTTCCAAGGGCCATCCCGAGCGCTTCCATATCATCACCTTCGAAGGCGCCTTCCACGGACGGACGCTGGCGACGATCGCTGCCGGCGGCCAGGAGAAATATCTCGAAGGCTTCGGCCCCAAGGCGCCGGGTTTCGATCAGGTGGCTTTCGGCGATATCGAAGCGGTCCGCGCCGCGATCACCGATGCCACGGCCGGCATCCTCATCGAGCCGGTGCAGGGCGAGGGCGGTGTCCGTCCGGCCACCACCGAATTCATGAAGGCGCTTCGCCAGCTCTGCGACGATAACGACCTGCTGTTGATCCTCGACGAGGTCCAGACCGGCGTCGGCCGCACCGGCAAGCTCTTCGCCCATGAATGGTCGGGCATCACCCCCGACATCATGGCTGTCGCCAAGGGCATCGGCGGCGGTTTCCCGCTCGGCGCCTGCCTTGCCACGTCAGAGGCCGCCTCCGGCATGAAGGCCGGCACGCATGGCTCGACCTATGGCGGTAATCCGCTCGCCATGGCCGTCGGCAGCGCCGTGCTCGACATCATCCTTGCCGATGGCTTCCTCCAGCATGTGCGCGACGTAGCACTGGTCTTTCGCCAGGGCCTCGCCTCGCTGAAGGATCGTTATCCCGATGTGATCGAGGATATCAGAGGCGAGGGGCTGTTGCTCGGCATCAAGGCTGCCGTTCCCTCAGCCGAGCTGCTGCAGGCGATCCGCGCCGCCCATCTGCTCGGCGTACCCGCCGGCGACAACGTCATCCGCCTTCTTCCGCCCCTCGTGGTCACCGCCGAGGAAGCCCGCGAGGGCCTTGCCCGCGTCGAACGCGCCGCCGAGAGCATTCGCGCCTCCAAGGTCAAGAAGACGGCTTGAAGAGATTGCCGCCTTCGGGCGCAGCACAGGTAAGAAGACGATATGAGCCCTAAACATTTCCTCGATCTTTCGGCAGTCACATCAGCCGATCTCAGAACCATCATGAACGATGCGCTTTCCCGCAAGCAGGCTTTCAAGGCAGGCCAGGGCGACAAGCCGCTCGCCGGCAAGATGCTGGCGATGATCTTCGAGAAGCCGTCGACCCGCACCCGCGTCTCCTTCGACGTCGGCATGCGTCAGCTCGGCGGCGAAACGCTGTTCCTGTCCGGCACCGAGATGCAGCTCGGCCGCGCCGAGACGATCGGCGACACCGCCAAGGTGCTGTCGCGTTATGTCGATGCGATCATGATCCGCACCACCGAGCATTCGCGGCTGGTCGAGCTGGCCCAGCATGCGACCGTGCCTGTGATCAATGCGCTGACGGATGACACCCATCCCTGCCAGATCATGGCCGATATCATGACCTTCGAAGAGCACCGCGGCCCGATCAAGGGCAAGACCATCGCCTGGACCGGCGACGGCAACAATGTGCTGCATTCGCTGGTCGAGGGTGCCGCGCGCTTCGGCTATCGCATGAACATGGCCGTACCCCTTGGCTCCGAGCCCAAGGATCACTATCTGAACTGGGCCCGCAATGAGGGCGCCGAAATCATGCTCTGCCATGATGCCGACCGTGCGGTCGCCGGCGTCGATTGCGTGGTGACCGATACCTGGGTCTCCATGAATCAGGAACATCGGGCCCGGGGTCACAATGTCTTCCAGCCTTATCAGGTCAACGCGGCCTTGATGGCGAAAGCCGGCAATGATGCATTGTTCATGCATTGCCTGCCCGCCCATCGCGGTGAGGAAGTGACGGACGAAGTGATCGACGGTCCACAATCCGTGGTCTTCGATGAGGCGGAAAACCGTCTTCATGCGCAGAAGTCGATTCTTGCTTGGTGCCTGGGCGCGATCTGAACCATAATCGGACGTCGCGAGAGACAGACTCGCGACCGCGTGAGCGAAGGGCACGCTGGCCCATCGCTCTGAAACTAGGAGTTAAAAGCCATGGCAGAAGCTGCAGCCGCCCTCGGCCAGTTTGATTTCGCCGGCGATGACCATGTCGTCCCCTTCCAGGTGGAGGGGCTGGATGTGCGCGGCCGCGCCGTCCAGCTCGGCCCGATGCTCGATGCGATCCTCGAGCGTCATCATTATCCCGCACCCGTTGCCCGGCTGCTTGCCGAAGTCGTCGTGCTGACGGTGCTGCTCGGCACCTCGCTGAAGTTCGACGGCAAGTTCACGGTGCAGACCAAGGGCGATGGCCCGGTCGATCTTCTCGTCGCCGATTTCTCGACGCCGGAAAATGTCCGCGCCTATGCCCGTTTCGATCAGGCGCTGCTCAACAAGGCGATCGAGTCGGGTGAAACCGAGCCGGAGCAACTGCTTGGCAAGGGCGTGCTCGCCTTCACCATCGACCAGGGCAAGTTCAGCCAGCCTTACCAGGGCATCGTTGCGCTCGACGGCACCACGCTGGAAGAAATTGCCGGCGTCTATTTCCGCCAGTCGGAGCAGATCCCGACGCGCGTCCGCCTTGCCGCGGCCGAACTCTTTGATCGTGACGATGCGGGCAAGCCGCGCCATCGCTGGCGGGCCGGCGGCCTCGTCGCCCAGTTCCTGCCGGAAGCGCCGGAGCGCATGCGCCAGCCGGATCTCCACGGCGGCGACGGCGACACCGGCAGCCGCCCGCATGGTGAGGACGACGCCTGGCTCGAAGCCCGTTCGCTGGTCGAGACCATCGATGCCGATGAACTGACCGATCCGCTGGTCGGCACCGAGCGGCTGCTGTTCCGCCTGTTCCACGAGCGCGGCGTGCGCGTCTACGAACCGCGCGCCGTCTTCGACCGCTGCAGCTGCTCGCGCGACAAGATCAAGGGCGTGTTGAAGGGCTTTTCGGCCGAGGAGATCGAAGCCAGCCAGGAAGATGGCGAAATCGCCGTCACCTGCGAATTCTGCTCGACCACCTACCGCTTCGAGCCGGCCGAGCTTCAGCCGGCTGAATAGTCGACACCACTGCTGCTCGGTTCGCGCCGATGGCTGCCCCTCACCCTAACCTTGCCGGGGTCGAGCCACTGGTCTCGACCCGTCCTGCGGACCCCCGTAAAAACGGGGCGAGGGGACGTGCCCTACGAAAGGTTGATGGGGAACGGAGAGGTCGCGACACGTCCCCTTCGCCCCGCAAAAGCGGGGAGAAGGTGCCGGCAGGCGGATGAGGGGCAGGCCTCGGCAATCCCCCAGGAGCGGGGGCGTTGAAGACGTCTCAGGAACGTGGCGCAGACGGAAGATGACGTCTCAATGGATGCGCCTCAGTTAAGCACGCGCAGCAGCCCAGGTGAATCCAGCGAGAAGGCGGGGATGTCGACATCGAACATCTCGCCGTCGTCCGTTTCCATCTGGTAATGGCCGAACATCAGCCCTGAGGGCGTGTCGAGCGGGCAGCCGGAGGAATATTCGTAGGTGTCGCCGGGGCTGAGCCGCGGCTGTTCGCCGACGACGCCGGGACCGGTCACCTCGTCCACCTGGCCGTTCTGGTCGGTGATGTTCCAGTAACGATTGACCAGTCGAACGGCTATGCCGGAATTGTTGCTGATTACAATCCGATAACCCCAGACATAGCGGTCATCGTCCGGATCGGATTGCTCCTCCAGATAGAACGGTTCGACGACAACTTCGATGTCTCTTGTGAGGGCGCGATACATGCCTTGCACCTTAGTCAAGATATCTTACCCGTATCTTATAAGAGGCCCTGTCCGTCAAGAAACGGAACAATTATCATCGCTGAAATGGCTGTGATCCGAAGGGTTTTCGATCGTTAAGCCTAATTGTCAGTGTTAATTCAGTTTCGGAACGCCGCGGCGGGCAAACTTGTTCCCCCCCTCGGTCTCACCCAGTGAGGTCCGGCACGGCCGAACCCCAAGCATGTCGCGCAAAAGTGTGCAGCGGTTGTCTAATCGCATTGCCTTAGTCAAGGCTGTTTTGTTTTGCCATTCGGTATTGGCTCTGTTTTTGAGGAACGCGCACCCGCGGTGTATTCGATTGGTTGGGCGATGTTGTCTTCAAAGCTGTCCAGCGCCGGGAGCAGGGTTGTCTGCGCGGTCGACACCTGGTCGCCGCATAATGGGTCTCCGCAGGCAGGATCTTCCTATGTTTTGCGCGCAGTCTCAATGAGCTGCAGCCGCTGTAACGGAATGATCCGACCCACGCCCGCAGCTGGGACGCTCAGTGCCTCACATCAGGTTTGACGCGCTGAGGGAAGAAGGCCCGACACTTCGCTTATGCCGTCGCGCCGGCCAATCTGTTGAATACGTCTCCTGTCTTGAGCATGCTGTGCATGATGACCGCAAGCTTTCGGGCGACCGCCACCGCAGCGCGCTTGAAGCCCAGCCGCTCACGCAGCTTAAGCCCCCAGCTTTTGAGACGGCTCTCGTTCCTGGCACTGGTTCTTGTGAGGATCACCGTCGCCGCTTCATAAAGCAGCCCCCGCAGATGGGGGGCGCCTCTTCGAGAGATATGGCCGTCATAGTCGACCTCGCCTGACTGGTAGCGCCTCGTTGTCAGCCCGAGCCAGGCGCCCACCGATCGCGACGTTTTGAAGTTGTCTGGACCTTCAATCGCGGCGACATAGGAGATGGCCGTGACGGCACCGATACCCGGGATCGTCATCAACCGCTTCGTCGCCTGGCTCTCCCGTGCCGCTGCGACCAGCTGGCGACCAAGATCGGCCGCGCGCATGCGTATGTCACGCCACCCCTCAAGCAGCGGCAAGATGATCTTTGCAAGGCCGTCATTCCCATCCAGGAGTTGCCTCACATTGTTATCAAACACCCGACCTTTTCCTTGGGCGACGATAAGACCGAACGTCTTCATCACACCGCGGATCTGGTTGCTAAGCTGGGTTGAGATGCTCAGGAGCTGAGTGCGGGCCGCCACCAGCGTGCGCGTCAGCATGCTGTCGAAAGCCTTGACCCGGACAGCCTTGTAGAAGCCGGCTTCGGCCAAATGAGCCAAGCCATCCGCATCATTGGCATCGGTCTTGTTGAGCGTCTCGTTCAAGACCTTTTGTGCGTGCCGCGCTTCGATGCAGATCGCCGGCACGCCTTCCTTGGTCAGCTCATGATAGAACCACGTCGACAATGGCCCCGTCTCGAAAACAACGCGCCTGGCGTGCGGGGCATGCTTGCGGATCATCTCGGCTACAAGTTTGGGGTCCGAAGCGCACTTCCCCCGCCAGATCCGTTTACCGTCCTGTCGGATTGAGATCGCGGTCTCTTTCAATGAAACATCAAGCCCGATATATTGGTCCATGGTTGCTCTCCGTTCGATGTTTGGGCCCGGTTCCAATCGTGAGCCCGTTTTTCCATCTTATCGGGGGCAACCACCCCTGCCAGCCATCTCTCACGAAAATGGTCTGGGATGATCGCGCCGCGATTACCCCATGTTTTGCGATAACGACATGCGTAAAAACAAAAACTAAAGCGCGAGGAGCGAATCTGAAAGATCGCGACGCGCTTTAGTGAGATCCGGCCGAACCCGGGTGGGGTCCGGCCGCTCTGGCTGTCGATCAGGCCAAGACCTTGTCAAGCGCCTTGGCGAAATCTTCGATCAGGTCGTCGGTATCCTCGATGCCGGCCGAAAGGCGGACCGTGCCCGGGGAAATGCCGAGTTCGGCGCGCGCCTCATCCGTCAGGTTCTTGTGCGTGGTCGTCGCCGGATGGGTGATCAGGCTCTTGCTGTCGCCGAGATTGTTGGAGATCTTGACGATATCGAGCGCGTTCTGCAGCGCAAAGGCCGCATCCTTGCCGCCCTTCAGCTCGAAGGCGACCAGCGTCGAGCCGCCGGTCATCTGCTTGGCGATGATATCGGCCTGCGGATGGTCCTTGCGGCCGGGATAGATCACCTTGGCGACCTTGCCCTGCTCGGCCAGGAAATCGGCGATCTTTGCCGCATTTTCGGTCTGCTGGCGCACGCGCAGCGGCAGCGTCTCGATGCCTTTCAACAGTGTCCAGGCATTGAACGGCGACATGGCCGGGCCGGTATGGCGGAAATAGTCGTGCAGGTTCTCGTCGATCCATTCCTTGTCGGAAAGCACGACGCCGCCGAGGCAGCGGCCCTGTCCGTCAATATGCTTGGTGGCGGAATAAACGACGATATGGGCGCCGAGCTCCAAGGGCTTCTGGAAGAGCGGCGTGGCGAAGACGTTGTCGACGACGACCTTGGCGCCGATCTGGTTGGCGAGCTTGGCGACGCCAGCGATATCGATCACTTCGAGCGTCGGGTTGGTCGGGCTTTCCAGGAAGAACACCTTGGTCTTCGGCGTGATCGCCTTTTCCCAGTTCGCCAGATCCCGGCCGTCGATCAGCGTGCAGTCGATGCCGTATTTCGGCGCCAGCGTCTCGACGACCCAGCGGCAGGAACCGAACAGGGCGCGCGCGGCGACGATATGATCGCCTGATTTCAGCTGGCAGAGGATCGCCGCGGTGACGGCGGCCATGCCGGAAGCGGTGGCGCGGGCGTCTTCGGCGCCTTCGAGCATGCACATGCGCTTTTCGAACATGTCGTTGGTGGGGCTGCCGTAGCGGGCGTAGATGAAGCCCTCCGTCTCGCCCTTGAAGCGGGCTTCGGCCGCCTCGGACGTTTCGTAGACGAAGCCTTGGGTGAGATAGATTGCCTCGGACGTCTCGCCATATTGCGAACGCAGCGTGCCACCGTGGACGAGTTGGGTTGCCGGGCGCCAGGTCTTGCTCATGCCATCACCTTCACATAACAAAAAAACCGGTCGCAAAAGCAGACCGGTTTCAACCCGGTCTTTTTAGCCACTTGTTTAACGTGGCTGCAAGCCGACCGGCCAAATCACCACGGGATAATTCTGCAATACTGCTGTTAGCTGCTTGCGTCAATTCCCCGAGTTTGGTTTTGTCGGCGCAAATGATGGATGAGGCATGATGGCTCGCGAAACGGGAATTCTGGCGGATCGCGCGATCTCCGCGCTGTTCGAAACGGGGCGTCTGATCTCCGAGCGGGAGCTGGACCGCGACCAGATCCAGCCGGCAAGCCTCGACCTGCGCTTGGGCGGCAAGGCTTTTCGGGTGCGTGCCAGCTTCATGCCAGGCCCCTCGCATCTGGTGTCCGACAAGCTTGACCGGCTGAGCCTGCACGTGATCGACCTCTCCGAAGGCGCGGTGCTCGAAACGGGCTGCGTCTATATCGTGCCGCTGATGGAGAGCCTGGCGCTGCCGGCCGAGATGTCGGCCTCGGCCAATCCGAAGAGCTCGACCGGGCGCCTCGATATCTTCACCCGCGTCATTACCGACTACGCCCAGGAATTCGACAAGATCCCATCAGGCTATTCCGGCCCGCTCTATCTCGAAATCAGCCCGCGCACCTTCCCGATCGTTGTGCGCCGCGGCTCGCGCCTGTCGCAGATCCGTTTTCGCGTCGGCCAGGCCCTGCTCGGCGAGCCGGAACTGTTGAAGCTGCACGAGAGCGAGACGCTGGTCGCCAGCAAGCTGCCGAACGTATCAGGCGGCGGCATTGCCCTGTCGATCGACCTTGCCGGAGACAAGGACGGCCTGATCGGTTATCGCGGCAAACATCACACTGCCGTCGTCGACGTCGACAAGAAGGCCGAGCACGACCTCTTCGATTTCTGGGAACCGCTCCACAGCCGCGGCCGCAACGAGCTGATCCTCGATCCCGACGAATTCTATATCCTCGTCTCGCGCGAGGCCGTGCACGTGCCGCCGGATTACGCAGCCGAGATGACCCCCTTCGATCCGCTGGTCGGCGAATTCCGCGTCCATTATGCCGGCTTCTTCGATCCGGGCTTCGGCCATGCGCCTGCCGGCGGACGCGGCAGCCGCGCGGTGCTCGAAGTGCGCAGCCACGAAGTGCCCTTCATCCTCGAAGACGGCCAGATCGTCGGGCGCCTCGTCTACGAGCACATGCAGGAAAAGCCCGCCAGCCTCTACGGCTCCGGCCTCGGCTCCAACTACCAGGCCCAGGGCCTGAAACTCTCGAAACACTTCCGCATCTGAGACGTCGCATCCGGCGCGACTTGACAGCCGCCCCCATCTGTTGGAAATCTCGCTTCGTCGCGGGTGTAGCTCAATGGTAGAGCAGCAGCTTCCCAAGCTGAATACGAGGGTTCGATTCCCTTCACCCGCTCCACTCACCCTCAGGCTAGTTGTTTAGTAACGTCCACAGACGTCCAATAAATCCATGTAAACCAGTGGCTTATAGGGGTGCCATGCCTCGCGCGCGCGTAGCGAAGTGCAACAAGGTGCAGTGACAGCCAGTAATTTTTTCGGTACAAAACTGCGGTACAAGGCTGCTAGCTTAGAGGCCAATACCGTAAATGGCGCTGACCGATGTCCAAATTAGAAATGCCAAAAAATCCGAAAAGCCCTACAAACTGCCAGATGGAAAAGGCCTTTATCTCTATGTTTCGACGGCAGGTGGTAAGTCATGGAGGGTCGACTACGCCTATTTCGGTAAGCGGAAGACGCTGACGCTAGGTGTTTATCCCGCCCTTGGACTTTCCGACGCTCGCACCCGGCGAGATGAAGCCAAGAAAAAGCTATCAGAGGGTTTAGATCCGTCGCTGGCAAAAAAGCGGGAACAACTTGCTGCCAAAGCGGCGGCGGGAAACACGTTCGGTTTGATCGCCGATGAATTCATCGCCAAGCTGCGCCGTGACAAGCGAGCCGACCCGACCATCGACAAGAACACTTGGATGTTAAAGGTGCTCGCGAAGAAGCTGTCACCTTATCCTATCACACAGATTTCGGCGAAAGACGTCTTGGACGTCCTCAACGTGATCGAAAAAAGTGGGCGCATAGAGAGTGCGCTCGCCACGCGGTCAGCAATTGGACGCGTCTTCCGGTTCGCTATTGCTACAGCAAGAGCGGAAAACGACCCTACCTCAGCTTTGCGGGGCGCTCTTCAGCGGCATGTGCCGGTGAGCCACGCAGCGCTCACGACTCGTAAGGAGCTTGGCGGCCTAATGAGGGCAATCTATGGATATGATGGCTGGCCGTCGCTTGTCGCAGCGCTGAAAATTCAGGCTCTCTGCTTCGCTCGGCCCGGTGAAACCCGATCAATGGAATGGTCGGAGCTTGACTTTGAAAACGCCATTTGGACAATCCCCGCCGCAAAGACAAAGATGCGCCGTGAGCATCATGTTCCCCTCTCTCGTCAAGCCATCGAGGTCATCAAACATATGAAGGAACTGTTTGAAGACAAACCGCAGGTCTTTCCGTCGATGATGTCTGGAAAGACGGTGCTTTCGGAAAACTCAATGAACTCAGCTCTACGGCGCATGGGGGTGGGGGAGGATGAGCACACAGCACATGGGTTTCGCTCATCAGCTAGCAGCATTTTGAATGAATCCAGTGAGTTCAGTCCGGACGCAATTGAGGCTCAGCTTGCTCACCTGGACACGCGAGAGGTAAGGCGAGTCTATAATCGCGCGACATATTGGAATGAGCGCGTGAAGATGATGCAATGGTGGGCTGACATGCTCGATGAAGAGCGCACAACAACGCCGATTGCTGGGGCGAGCGGCGGTCCGACGCCTTGACGCAGGTCAATCGGGCATCAGCTCATTGACGCCCGGAGTCGAAGCTGGAAAGACGGCCTACCAGCCGCACTGCTTCCGCAGCGGTCTAATTTGCTCATCTATACCGGTCAGGTCGAATTCCACCGTCGATGTGGACTCGTTATAGCCAGTAATTTCCGCAGTCAGCGTCTTGTGCCCGAGCAGTTGCCTTACAAACGGTATGGCGGAACCGCCCGACCATAGCCCCAGCGCTTCATTGTCAGTCGAGATGACAAAGGACTTGCTTTTCGTCTTCTCGGCATCAAGGCGGTACCGAATGCGCCCGTAGTTCTCAATATCAGCCATGAAAGTGCCGCCAAGTGTGAAGTACAGGCTCGTGACCTTCTCTTCGCACCGAATGTTCAGCAGCGCACCGTACCTGTCGGCTGTCACCGAGATATTGAAAATATCGGAATCGTCCATTTTGGACTTCTGATTTTCGACCGTCCATTTCGACACAGTGGAAGACGTCGCTGCGGGCTCGGGCTTGAAGATCTTGTCGTAACAAAGCAGCCGATCACCATCGCTAGGCATCGTTGCGCATTCTTGGGCAGTGATGGCGTGCGCTGAAGTAGCGATGAGACCAAAAGAAGCAATAGTCAGTGATAGGAAAGGCACTTTCATTAAGGATGTCCATCATCTCTACGTCAGTAATCTATTTTCACGCTAACGCGCCGTTGGCAACGCCTCTTCATGAGCATTCGCGATACCGTCAGCGTTAGCGGCGGCGTTGATTGCGGCATTGTCTGCCGCGTGTGCCCAGCGACCCATGGGTCGGCTATCTCCGACGGCGGCGCAGTTGACAAAGGTCTCCTTCGCATATCGATTGTAAAATTATTCTCCGCACATCGTTTGGCTGGAAAAAGACAACATGGACGACAGCGACAGCCACAAGCAGCTCGCGATCACTATTGCCGGATCCGCGAGTCGAGCCGAGGCTGACGCTCTCCGCGATTGGGCGCGACTACTGATCGATCTAAAAGACGAGAACATTTCGGCCACAGCGAAGGCAAGGAAGGCGATTTCGCTGACGGCCTCTAGCAAGGTCATCCTGCCTGCAATGAAGATCATCAGCGCGCAGGTAAAGAAACATGGTTGGGACAACAGAACATCGACGCAACGCTTGGGCATAGCAGCCGCAGCAGGAGCTTTTACCCTGTTCCCGGGCGCAAACGCTGGCATTGCTGCACTCGGTGGTGCTGTCGGCGTGCCGTTGTGGATGGTTTTCGGTGGGGGCTCGATGTTTTTGAAAGTTTTATACGACGAGCTGACGAAGCGATCTGACGAGCAGGCTTCCGGAGCGTCCTACAAAGTGATCGATGCTGAAAAGCAGGATTAAAGGACCTTGGAGAGGCCGCTGAATGGGAAAGGCTGAGACTGTACGTTCCTCAATGCTCGGCAAAAAGGCCCGCCGTTGCAGGATAACGCCGTTGTGGAACATCTTACCGCAAGGATTCTAACGGAATGAAGTATGACGAATTTCGCGGTTGGTTGCGAGCGAGGGGCGGAAAGCCGAACAGCGTCAACACACGATCAACTGCAATCCGCAAGATCGAAACCGAAATGGCCGCCCTTGGCAGCTCGTACACGGATCTTGATGCGGCCTACGACAATGACCAATTCGCGCAACTTAGACAGGCGCTTGATGATATGCGCCTCGATCTGCGTAACGGAGGCACTCGGTATCGGGTGCTCTTTCCAAATTCAAACGATCCCATCAACAGGATAGCGAACAGTCGGGCCTGGCTCGGGCAATACGGACAGTTTCGCGGAGCTAGCAACCGTCCTGAGCATCTTGGCCTACTGGCTGACGAACGCTATTGGTTTGTCGGAGGATCATTCGGCGGGACGGATGACCAAGTGCCACGCTTTTTAGCTGATGGCATTTGGGAAATCAGAACCCCTAACGCTCATGACGCCGCTGCTGTTCGCTCGATGAAGATTGGCGATCGAATTGCAATTAAGGCAGCCTTTGTGCAACGCCATAATCTTCCGTTTGATAATCGCGACCGAAGAGTGTCGGTAATGCGTGTTAAGGCGCGCGGCGTGGTCACCGCCAATCCGCGGGACGGCGAGCGTGTGTCGGTGTCGTGGGACGAGGAGTTCGAGCCAAAGGACTGGTACTTCTATACATATCGGCCTACGGTTTGGGAACTACATCCGGGGAATGATCTAGCTGACAGATTGATCGCCTTTGCATTTTTCGATGAGCCACAAGATGTCACTTGGTTCCGCAATCATAAGTCTTGGTCTGATCTGTTCGGCGACAGTGCGTCGCCCACAGCTCAGCGTTTCTGGATCGAGAAAACAATAGTTGCTGGTCGCCCCGATCGCGAAGCGGGCGAGAACTCAATAGGCCGCGCGCTATGGTCGCCACAGCGGTCTAAGGATGGAAAGAACATCTACAACCGGGCGACGCTGTCTTCCATCTGACAGATAACGAGGGCTTGTCAGCAATCTCTGTTGCCGCCACAGCCGCTGATAGCGACTTCACCACCTTGGAGGAGAGCGAGTGGGGAAAGCAACCAGGCTTCCGCATTGAATTTGACCTTGCCCCGTTGAAATAATCCATTTTGAAGTAAGCTCTGGCCCATTGAGAGGACCAGAGGATGAAGCGCAATCGTTTCACAGACGAACAGATCATCGGCATATTGAAGGAGCACGAGGCAGGCACGCCGGTCTCGGAGCTTTGCCGCAAGCATGGCGTCAGCGATGCCAGCATCTATAAATGGAAGGCCAAGTACGGCGGCATGGAGGTGTCCGAGGCCAAGCGGCTGAAGACGCTTGAGGACGAGAACACGAAGCTGAAGCGGCTTCTGGCGGATGCGATGCTCGACAATGCTGCCTTGAAAGACCTTTTGGGAAAGAAGTGGTGACGCCCGCGGCCAAGCGGAAAGTTGTCGCGCATCTGATGAGCCATCATGAGATGAGCGAACGGCGGGCGTGTAAAGCCATTGGTTTTTGCCGAATGACGGTCCGTTACGAGACCAGGCGCGACGATGATCATGAGCTTCGCGAGCGAATGAAGGCGTTGGCGCATGAACGTCGCCGCTTCGGATATCGACGCATTCATGTGCTGCTCCGGCGGGAGGGTCACCTCGTGAACCACAAGAGGCTCTTCCGGCTCTATCGGGAGGAGAAACTGACGGTGCGCAAGCGCGGCGGTCGCAAGCGAGCGATAGGCACGCGAGCGCCGATGCTGGTGCCGATGGTGGCCAATGATCGCTGGTCGCTAGACTTCGTGTCGGATCAGTTCACCGATGGGCGCAGGTTGCGGATTCTGACCGTCGTCGATGATTGCACGAGGGAGTGCCTGGCGCTCGTCGCCGATACATCGCTTTCCGGTCTTCGCGTCGCACGGGAGCTTGACCGGATTATCGAGGAGCGCGGCAAGCCGAGGATGATCGTCAGCGACAACGGCAGCGAGTTCACCAGCAACGCGATCCTGCAATGGGCGGACCGGACCAAAGTTGACTGGCATTACATTGCGCCTGGCAAGCCTATCCAGAACGCTTTTATCGAAAGCTTCAACGGGCGGCTGCGAGACGAGTTCTTGAATGAAACTCTGTTCTCGTCGCTTGCTCACGCCCGGTCCGCGCTTTCAAACTGGCGTAGTGATTACAACGATCAACGCCCGCATTCAGGCCTTGGCTGGCTGACACCGGCCGAATTCGCTCAGACACTCAACCCGCGACGTGATGCGGTGCTGCGCAGCCGAAATGGCTCCGCACCGCAACCCGCCGCTACCGAACCAACAACAGCAACCAAAAACCGCTGGAGCGAACTCAAAACTGGATAAAACTTGGGGGCAAGGTCAAATTAACCAGCTATGAGATTCTTGAGCCGAAGCTTCCTCGCGCTGCGTTTCTCGATACGGAACCGTTTTCGACAGAGCTAAGAGAATTGGCTGAGAGCGGCGCTAAGGGGTTGTTCTACAACAACCGACTTGGCCTTAATCAGGGCGCCTACCTCACCGAAGCGACACCGACACTGCTTACTATCCTGAACCGTGCCTACCAGGCATTCGCAGGTCGAAGCTTGCCACATTTGTTGATGGACGCCCCGCAGGAAGCAGAGGAGGTCATAGCGCCTTACACCCTTGAAGACGCTCTTGAGGTCCTATTTCTGGAGGCCCCCCAAGCGCAAGACATTCTCCGGCTGTGGGCCGCGAAAAAAAACATAATCTTACAAGGGCCACCGGGCGTTGGAAAATCGTTCGCGGCGCAGAAACTTGCTTTTGCGCTCATGGGTGCCGAGGATCGCAGCCGATTTGGCCTCGTCCAGTTTCATCAATCCTATTCTTATGAGGACTTTGTTGAAGGTTATCGGCCCACCGCAACTGGCTTCGACCTTCGAGCTGGGAAATTTGTGGAGTTCTGCAGGCGGGCGGAAGCCGATCCGAAAAAAATCTATGTGTTTGTTATCGATGAAATTAATCGAGGAAATCTGAGCAAGATCCTGGGCGAGTTAATGCTCTTGATCGAGCACGACAAGCGAGATCCAAAATGGGCGATGCCGCTCTCATCTGGAAAAGTTCCATTTTACGTGCCTGCGAACGTACATATCTTGGGGCTCATGAACACGGCAGATCGATCGCTCGCAGTTGTCGATTATGCACTACGGCGGCGGTTTGCGTTTGTAGACATCGAGCCTAACCTTAATGCCCCGAAATTCCGACAACTTCTGTCAGGCTACGGGTTGAAGGAAGACCTGATCGACACTCTGATCAGCCGGGTAGGCATGCTCAACAAGGAGATTGTCGGCGATGTGGCAAACCTCGGTCCGGGTTTTGCTATTGGTCATAGCTTCTTCTGCAGTGGCCCGATGTCGGAAGAGGAGGATACAGCATGGTATGAACGGGTTATGAAGACCGAAATCCTTCCGTTGCTCCGCGAATATTGGTTTGACGCACCAAGTAAGGTAAGCAACTGGGAAGGTCACCTACTGTCTCCCATGTGATGCCTCCTGCTATTCCCATTGAAAACGTTTATTACCTGTTCTGCTATGCCTGGAACAGGTTTGAAGACGCGCAATCACTTCCGGTCGGGGCTGAAGCAAGCCCAAACCTCCCTAATCTGCTCGCTCGGGTATTGCTGAGCGGAATGCGAAAAATATTGCGACGGGGACTCGATCGCGACTACCGATATGAAAGGGATGTCCTTCCGACCGTACGAGGCCGGATTGAACTTGGCGAGACATTGCGCCTCCAAGCGAGAAGAATTAGGCGGCTGCAATGTGAGTTCGACGAACTAAGCCACGACTTACTTCATAATCAAATCCTCAAAGCATCGATAAAGCGATTAGCACGCGCTTCTATGATCGATCGCCGGTTAGCTCATGAACTGGCGGTGACTGTTCGGCTTATGCCATACGTCAGCGACATTCGGCTCGATCGATCGGCATTCTCTAGAGTTAGCCTGCACCGGAACAATTCACACTATCAGTTTCTGCTGAAGGTGGCGGAGCTGGCATTCGATTGTCTTTTGCCGAACCATGATGGAACCGACTATCTCTTTCACGATGTCACGCGCGACGAACGCAAAATGGCAGCTGTGTTCGAAAGGTTTGTGCGAAACTTCTACAGGGTTGAACAACAATCGCTGTCTGTTGAACCACTTAATATCAAGTGGGATGCTACCCGGATTGCAGGCAGCGCTGCGCGATTGCCGAGCATGCGTGTCGATGTGTTCCTACGAAGTGCAAATCGGCGGATAATTCTGGATACAAAGTACTATGTAGATGCCCTCCAGACCTACTACAATGCGGAGAGCTTCCGCTCCGAAAACCTCTACCAGCTCTTCGCTTACCTGAGAAATGCAGCTGGGAGCGATAATGCTTTCGCGAAGACCGAGGGAATTCTTCTTTACCCTCGCGTTGGGGTAAGCCTTGATGAGGCATTTATGATTCAGGGCCACTCGGTAAAGATTGCGACCATCGACCTCTCGATGCCCTGGAAAGAGATTAGGGAACGACTTCTGAAAATTCTGGCTCCGTTACAGCCAGAGGCAGAATGAAGCAGCAATTCGCCTACGATTTACCCGGGACGCTCCGAGAACGCGGTACACTTGCATTCGTGAGCAGCCGGCCTGTCTCGAGATGGCGGCGGGGCCAACGCCATCAGGATGGAGCCGATGGATGAGCGCATGGTCAAGGCGGACCTTTCCGTATGGCTTCCTGGCGCCTTCGCGCGAGCGATACCTTCGCGCTGGCGTCCTTGATGAAACCACGCTCTATCTGGGCGACCATGCCGAGCACCCGAGCACCGTGGGAACAACGTTTCCCATTTCGCCGCGCGTCGAGACGTGAGGGTCAAGAACGGTGACGAAGGCGCCCCGTTGCTAGCATGCATGAACGATAGTGGAGACATCGCACGTACCTCGGCGAAGCCGATCGAGACGGGTACGATGAGCAGTTGCGAGACGTGCGAACTAGCAGGCTGGCTGAAAGCAAAGCTACCCGAAACAAGTGCCCTCTCAAGGTATGCAGCCAAGAGCTTGAGGGCTCTCACAGCGCACGCAACAGTCAAGATTACCCGAAAGGCGCACTGCGAAGCTAAATTCACTCCATTTGGAGTAGGCGCATGCAGCTTATGCTAATGTACGACATCGGATACAATCGTGGCGCAAATCTTCTGGGGGGAAGAGTATGCGCAATCGGCGTTATCATCCAGGGCCGCAGCGGAAATCACTTTTGGCTGAGGCTCCGGCACTGTTCCTCGGTCTTGTAGTTGCTGGCGTTGCCGGCGTTTATTCGATCGACGATTTGGCTTCTGCCCCTTCGCAACTGCTCCGGCTCGTAGATCCCAGTTGCAACATCAAAGGCAATATCAGCATCAACTCAGGAGAGCGCATCTACCATGTGCCGGGGCAGAAGTTTTATTCCGCAACTAGAATACGTCTCGAATACGGCGAGCGGTGGTTTTGCACGGAGCAGGAAGCGCGGGATGCGGGCTGGCGGCCAGCTCATAGATAGCCGCGACAAACGGGGACAGAGAACGGGTTCAATCGCGTCCAGGAGGTAAGGGCATGAGATACACGACCGTTGCTGCACTTCAATTTATTACTTTTGTGACGCCCGCCATAGCGATAGATCAGCTGAATTCAGTTCGTCAAAGAACGTCATTGTCGCACCCACGGTGGGTAGTCTCAATATCCTCCAGAGAAGCTTTGGGACAAGCAATACGCCCGTTCCCCTGGTAGATAATCTTTATGCGACTCTATGTACCGTTACAATTTCGCCTCAAGGAGGGGAAGTGCTTGTTACCGGTCAGGCAGTTTTACACAACGAGAGTTACAAGTATGACGCGCCGGACAATCAGTCTAAAAACAATATAACTGCGCGATCGGCTATTAGAATTCTCGATGGGAGCGGGCATCATCTAGGAATCGCCGAGGCTGGCGGCCCCACTTCGGATGAGGTGAACTCAATCCACGCAGAGTGGCTGACTGTTCATCCCTCTGTATACTATAGACCCCCTCCGAACGTGCCGATCACTTTCGAAGTTGCTGCGGTTACAAGCTATCACGAATACTATCACTCGGGTTCGCTAGTCGCGAATGATATGCAAATGCCTTGTTACATCTCCGCGACCGAGTTTTCCAGGTGACGTAAATTGGGCGACGCTCGACCTCTTCGGCGCCAAAATTCTCTTGAGGCCATTTTGGTCTCAAACGCCGCGCTTCCAAGCCTCGAAACCGGCATCTGTAAGCATGTAGTAAATGGAACGGTCTGGGAATTTGTGGCTCCCAGACAATGCGATCCCGAGATGATCGAGCGCGTCATGGCAGATGAGCTAAGCCGCAAGTCCTAAACCGCGCCTCGTAGACGCAAAAAATGCATTCGCCGGACGCTCACAATACTTGTTGAGCATCACACCGATGGCCTTGTACCGAGCGACTTTTTGCGGGTAGATCCGTTTCAGTAAGCGCGACCGTGAGTTGCGACTTCAGTAAGGTGTGTGAATGAGCTCGCCCAATATCGAAGATCGCGTGATATCTCTTGGTAGTGGGCTCGCCACCATCCCTGAGCGTCTGCTGTTGGCTCATGCTCGCGGCGAAGTCCTTTTCATCTGTGGTGCTGGGATTTCGAAGCCCGCGGGACTTCCCGATTTTAGAGAACTCGTGGTCGACGTGTATGCGCGGCTAGATACTAGCGTTCATTCCGTATTGGCTGGTTTGCCGGCTGGGGTATGTAATCAATGGCAGGTTGATTGTTCTGCTTTAACTGAACGCCAGACAGCTGAAGTTAAGCGGTTCGTTGTCGGCGACTACGACGTTGTCTTGGGTATGCTTGAACGCCGACTTGACGACCAGACCCGCGGCGACAGCAAAGTCAGACGTGAAGTCGCCGCACGTTTAAGTTCTGGTATCCACAAACCCGCACCGATTCATCGGGCACTTATGCGCCTAGCCGACAGAGGTGGGGCGAAGACTATTGTGACGACGAATTTCGATCTGCTGCTTCAAAAGGCAACTCAGCGGCACCGACCACCTATTGCGACCTATGCATTGGGTGCGATTCCCAGGCCCTCCAGACAAACAGACTTTTCAGGCGTACTTCACATTCACGGCGCTTTGAACGCAGGTCTGTCGCGTTTTTCCGAACTCGTATTGTCCGATCAAGATTTTGGCGAATTCTACCTGCGGCGGCGCGTTGTGCCAGATTTTATTTACGATGCGGCGCGGCTCTTTCATTTGGTCCTCGTCGGTTATAGCGCAAACGATCCACCGATGCGTTACCTGTTGAATGCGGTCGCTGCGGACGGCAGTCGCTTCGATGATCTGAAAGAGCGATTCACTTTCTTCGGGACGAACGCGCCCGATCCCGTCTCACTGGAAGACTGGAAGGGGCGCGGGATTACGCCGATCCGTTACGACTCGAATGGCAATCATCATTCGTTGTTGGCGACGCTTGAGCGGTGGGCCGAATTATCGGCCGTGAACGGGAAAAAAGCTAAGATCGACTCGGAGCTTCGGCGGATTGTCAAGGTAAGCCGGCCGGCAGCCTCAGAATCGGATCGGGACCTATTCGACCATCTTTTCAGGCGAAGCAATGCGAGTGAACGAACGCGGTTAGCATCACTAGTCTCTGACGCGAACGCGGACATAGGGTGGCTCGATGCCATTGTTAAAATCGCTGCTGAAAGAGAGCGGGGGCGGAAATCATGATTCCACCTTGGGCAAGTCTCGAGCCGTGGGATCGCGACACATTCCGCGCAACCATCGCATTTCTCAACAAGCGCCTGCCGGAACAAGGCACAATCGATTGGGCGCTGCGCTTGAATCCCGAACAGCGAGTCGAACGGGTTGCGATTGAAGATTTGCTGAACGGTCCGCGTGCAATAGACTTACAGGAGCCTTGGGCGACTGCTTGGCGCTTGATTGAAGAAAGCTGGTCCTCCGCCCATTCCGAGAGAGATGATGGGACGGCGATCTACGGCATTCGGAAGCGCCTGCGCGGCGGTGATCGTTCTGGTGCGGTTATTGCCACTATCGTGAACCTTGTTGCTCCCCGCCTTAAAGTCGAGCCAATTGGCGCGTGGCGCTGGCAGTTCATTCGGAAACCACGGAGCCCGAAGTCGTTCGACGACATTCTTTCAGCGAGCCTGACGAGTGGCGATCTGATCGATCTGAGTCTCCTCGATCGTGCTAACCTTACAGACATCCAATTCCTGAAGTCGCTTGCCGGCGCTCTTGAAGCCGCAATTCTGCGCGGCCTCGATATCGCACGCCGTCTCGGATGGGATGGGCAGCGGCGCTTGTGGCAGCTTGGAGGTCTGGAGCGAGTCTACTACGTAACCTCCGCTCCGCAAGCCGACGAAAGCAAAGACCCTGATGCCTACCATCAGGGGATCGCCCCATCAGTGAAGCTTCTGCACTCCGTTCTCGCTAGGATTGCTGATCTTGACCCCGGCGCCGCGCGGCCGCTTATATCGCGATGGAGCCCGGTTGACTCACCAGTGCACGTTCGTTTGTGGGCTGCCATGTCCCGGAACTCTCATTTGACTTCGGCCGAGCAAGTTGGTTCCTTCCTGCTGGAGATCGATGATCGCAAGTTTTGGGACTTGCACGCGTTTCCCGAGATCGCGGAGCTTCGGGCACTGCGCTTTGGCGATTTGGATCAAAAGAGCCAACAAGCTATTGCCGAGCACATCCAGAAAGGTCCGCCGCGGGCTCATTGGCCAAAGAAGGCCGAGGCTGCAAAAGTTAAGAGCGCACGTCTGTACTGGGCTGTTCGCGAGCTGAGGCGTATCGAGGTTGCGGGTGGCCAACTGCCAGCAAGTTCGAAGTCATGGCTCACCGCTCAAATCCCGCATTTTGCTGATCTTAACGCGATAACGATTGACGAAGGTTTTCTAGAAGCGGCTACCGTAAGATCGGTTCCTCGCAACCCGGACGATCGTTACAACATGCTTGAGGGCGCACCCCGGCTGCGCGCGCTTGAGACGGCGCTCTCAACGAGCCGCGGCGGTTGGGATGACGACCCCGCTGAACGGGCGAACGATTGGCTGCAACAACCCGAAAAGGCTGCACTTGTCCTCAGCGATTTCGAAGCCACAGGGAATGGCGGAGACGACTTCCCCCGAGTCTGGAATCGTTTCGGTTGGGCACATTCACCAAAGCCGCCAGAACCCGCCGGCGCGGCACCACGCGATCTTCCAGGCGAGGCGGCAAGAGTCCTTGCACTGCTGAACCAACTCTCAGAAGGGACGCTATCTCAGGCAATAGAAGGGATCAGCGCGTGGCTCGACGCGTGGGAAAAGCAGATCGTTGTCACGCCCCTTGGTTTGCCCGTGTGGTTACGGGTCTGGCCGATCGCCGTTGAGGCGTCCAACACCAGACCGGAGAGCAGTGATGATTCCGATCTCAGCGTCACCGCCCGTACCATCGACGATGATCGAGAACCAACGGATCTCGACACGCTCAACACGCCTGCAGGAAAACTAGTCGGGGTGTTTTTAGCGGCATGCCCTACGCTTACCGCCGGCTCACAGGCATTTGCCGTTGGATCGGTGGAACGACAGATGCGCGACGTCGTGATTGCAGCAACCGGAAGAAGCGGCTTGATCGCACGGCATCGTTTGATCGAGGCTCTGCCATACTTCCTGCGCGCTGACCCTGACTGGACGCAGGAACATTTGATTACCCCCCTCCTGAACGACGACGGGGCGTCGCTCGCGCTCTGGCGCGCTATCGCCCGCCGCACCCATTTCACCAATGTCTTAGAGATTATTGGCGGCGCAATGGCGGAGCGAGCGACGGATCGCCGGCTTGGGCGGGAGACGCGGCGGAGATTGGTATTCAGCATCGTGATCGAGTCGCTCCACGCATTCCGCGAAGGACGGGCCTCCGCCGTGCCCAACTCCCGGATTCAACAAATGTTGCGTACGCTTGATGACGAAGTTCGTGCATCAGCGGCAAACACGCTACAACAATTCGTCCGCGATTTGTCCAGGAAGGTTCCCGAGGAAGGTCAGCCTGAGGGCGAAGAACCAACGGACGCAACCTCTGCAGCGGCATTGTTTCGGTCCGCGGCGGCTCCCTTCCTTCGCGAGGTTTGGCCACAAGAGCGCTCGCTCGCGACTCCGGGCGTTAGTGGCGCTCTTGCTGATCTTCCCGCTACCTCTAAGGAAGCCTTCGCCGAGGCCGTCGATATTGTATCGCGTTTCCTCGTGCCCTTTGAGTGCTGGTCGATGCTCGACTACGGCTTTTTTGGCGAAGAGGGCGGTGCAAGAAAGCTTACGCTCATTAATGACGAGACCAAGGCAAAGGCATTGTTGCAATTGCTTGATCTGACCGTCGGAACATCGGAGGGCGCTGTCATTCCCTACGATCTTACCGATGCATTGGATCAGATCCGGTTAGTCGCGCCCCCACTTGCCGATCTACCCTCGTTCCGTCGCCTTTCGACAGTGGCTCGCCGTTGACCCGAAAACATAATTTCATGCGACCTCTCGCGGCACATCCTGCCGAATAGCGGCATAAAGAACATAGGCCGTCGGTCAGGCGGTGCGCCACAAACACTGAAAGTCCGGAAAGCGGAGCCGAAACAAATCATTCGGAGCTTGGTGAGGAAATGGAATTCTCTCTCACGCCACATCCTAGTTTGTTAGTTCGCCGTACATACCGGTTCCGCCGTTGTTTGTAGGCCAACTGCTCGTTTCCATTGCTGCCGGGCTTCGAGCGGCAGCGAAGCATCCGTTGTCCTAATGTACTGTTGCCAACTCCTCAAAACACAAATCACTCAGGTCAATCCCCTAGGATGCGGTAGACTTGCATTCGCGAGCACTTCGCTATCTTCGCGATGGCCGATGCCGCGAGCCCGTCACCGTGAAGCCGCCGGATCAGTGCGTGATCCAGGCGAGCCTTTCCGCCTTTGTAAACTCCTTCAGCTTTAGCTCGTGCAATTCCCTCTCGCTGACGCTCCTTAATGAAGCGGCGTTCCATTTGAGCGACCATACCCAGTACGGTCAGGATAACATGCCCCATTTCACCGCGCGTCGAGACGTGGGGGTCAAGAACTGTGACGAAAGCCCCGCGCTGCTCGCACTCATGCACGATGTTGAGAACGTCGCGTGTGTCACGTCCCAGCCGGTCCAATCGCGTGACGACCAGTTCGTCATCTTGGCGGAGGAAATCGATGATTGTTGCCAACTCGCTTCGGCCTGCACGGCTTGCGCCGGATACCTTCTCTGACCTGATGAGCTGGCATCCCTCAGCGTGAAGGCGTTGCTGCTGTATTTCAGAATCCTGATCAATTGTGCTGACCCGGGCATAGCCTATTTTTGTCATGTGTCACCTCAAGCTTTAAGCCCGAGGCTACCCTGTCACAAATAGCCGGCGTCAAGAACAATGTGACGACTGGCAACGTAACGTGCGCGCTATCACGCAAGGCTATACCCTAATGTGCGGGATCGCCTTCGCATGTTGATCCGCCGATGCGACCACGAGCGCCGGTCGGATTCATGCCCACCCTAGATCCGCGGCAGGCACCAGTTCATCGGAACGTCACAGTTTTGACCTCGCCGGATTTTTCACCTGCCGAGTAGACCCGACCGCGCTACTTTAAATCGAGGTCATTAATCACGGCCAACAGTGCTTCACCAACGATAGAGTGACGAGCGGTCTCCCCCCGCGTTTTACCGAATATTCGGGTGGCCTGAGCGATTTGCCGATCCTCGGTGACTTGGGCGCCGTTCCTGCCCTTGGCGCCCGTGCGAATTTGCGCGTACGTATCCATGACCAAGCAGATTTGATATTGTCCACTAGTGGACGCCCCGGAATAGCAGCCGTCGATGGACCTGTTGAGCTCGCCAATACCTTTTGCGTAGAGCTTTCTTGCTAGGGCAATCGCCTGTTGAGTTGAAGAACTCCCCTTCAGTGCGTTCTCAAAATTTTGCGCTCTGATTTCGTCCTTCGCCCGCATTTGTTGCTTTCGGCAAAAGAGCTGCATGTGATAGTCAGCCCCCCACAGCCTTGCGCATTCATGAGCGACATCGGGATCGACATCCTGTGCCTGAGAACTGCAAGCTGTGCTGCTTAATATCGCGCCGATCAATATTAGCTTTTTCAACATCATCTCTCCAACCGAGCAAGGCGGTTTAGATTAAAGTATCTACGCAACGCTCCAAAGCAAATGTCGTAGATTAGCGGGGAAATAAATCATCCCGGAACTTGTAAAAGCTGCAGTTGTTCATCGAATAGAACTCCAAACCAGGACCTAGTTCGGTCCGTGAAAGCTCCCATTCGAACGTGTCGCCATCACCGAGGCCGGCAATCAACGCCATCTTGGACAGTTCCATGATAGGTCCTGGGGGAAAGGGGGCTCCGTACACGGTCGCTTCCTTGCGTGGGTATTTGCCTTTGATAACCCGCGTGATTTCTAAATCGACCCGTATCATCCGGGGCGGAACGTTGGTATCCGCCGGCAGCAAACCCGATTCTCCAATCGACAGCGACTTCACACGAGCCTCAACCACGACCTCCGCGTTGGCCAGCATTTCGTTCTGGGGGGGACATTTGGGCGTAGCGGCTGCTGGCTTCAGACCAAAAACTGCCAGAAGCAAAATTGCTTTGAAACAGAGTCGCATACGTGTGTTCAGAAGCGCTCGTAGCATCGTTGTTCCTTTCGCACAGCGATGCCTATGCTGCCTCGATTGCGTGAGGCTGAACCGGATATCCTCATTCCGTTCAAGCCCATGGTCAACGACCACAAGCAGAGCCGAATCGCGTAACTCTTACCGCGGAATTATCCGGTCGAGTAACGCATGCCAAAAAAACCGCAGTCGGGGTGGGTACGAAGCGGACGTTGCTGGTCCCGCAGCACGCGTGTTATCGCTTCAGATTGATAAAATGGCCGCACATTTCATTAACGTCGGGAAGAAGAATGCCAGTCGAGATCGACCGCCCAGTTGCTGGAGATGAAGTCGTATTGTTAGAGCGAACCACCCCGCAAAGATATCGCGAGTGGCTCGTTGGCCTCACGGGTGGCATTGAGGCTGTGCCCGCCGAAATTCGGGACCGCATTCCTGCCCCGGAGGAGGAACTGAAGACTCTGCTCGCGCGGATGCTGCCAGGGGATGAACTCTGGCTGGCGCAGTCGCGGCGCTTTGAGCCAACAGCCCTCATAGGGAATAGGGGCATTGCAGTCGTCCGAAATGGCGATGCCGTCTGGTATCGGGTTTGTATGCACCACTAACTCGTGCCCCAGCCACAACTGTGGGGCCTTTACGCAGTGCGAGCTTGCGAGCTCCGGTGCATTGTTCGAAGCGTTGGGCTGCCTGTCGCCTCTCTGCCTACCTTTCCTGCATCGCTTCCGACGCAACTTCAGCGAGCGGCGAGTAGAGATATTCAAGGATGCGCCGGCTGCCGGTCTTGACCTCGACGGTGACGGACATGCCGGGCGAGAGCGCAACGCGGGTTCCATCGATATCGATGCTTGCGACATCCGGCTTGATGGTGACCGGGAAAACCAGGTTCTGGACGCGTTGTGCATTGCCGATCGGGATCATGCTCTGCAGTTCCTTTGCCGGCTGGCCTTCGAGCTGCTGTGCATCCGGCTCCGGAATGGCATCGGTTGCGACGCGGGTGACCTTGCCGTTGAGAATGCCATAGCGAGTGAAGGGAAAGGCTTCGACCTTGATCACGGCAGGCTGTCCTGGCGAGACGAAGCCGATATCGCGGTTCGGCAGATAGGCCTCGATCTCCAGCGAGGCGTCGTCCGGGACGATCCGCATCAGTTCGGCACCCGCGGTGACCACCTGGCCGACCGTGGTGATGGCTGATGTCTGGACGATGCCCTTGATCGGGCTTTTGATCGTCATCGACTCGAGCCGTTTGGCCGCCTTGACCAGCTGCTGTTCCTTCTCGTCGATCTCGCGCGATGCTGCCGCCTGCTTCTCAGCGTTGTCGGCGACGAAGGTTTTGATGGCTTTCAGGCCTTCGCTCGCTGCCGTCACGATCGCGGTTTCCGCCTCCGCCCGCTGTCCGATCTGCTCGGCAAGCGTTGCCTCTTCCTTCTGCCTGATCTCGACCGCATCGATGACGCCGGATCTCGAACCGGCACTTAGGTCGACGAGGTTGGAGCGCATGGCGACACGATCTGCAAGCGTTGCCACCAGCGCCTGCTGGGCGGTGACCATCTCGGTATATCTCTTCAACGAGGCGAACTGCTGATTGCGCTGGGCCGCGAGGCTGTCGAGTGTCGATGCGAGCTGCTCGAGATCGGAGGTATAGAGCAGTTCCTCGCGCGTGCGGATCTCCGCTGGTATGGAGTTGGGGAATTCGGGAACGATCTCAATCCTTCGCGCTCCGCTCCAAAGATCGCCACGTTGCCAAGTGTTGACCTGCGTTAATGCCGCGCCTCGCCTCGCAACTTCTGCCCGCAGTGCCGCGAGGCTGGTGGTCAGCGTGTTGACTTCGACCCGGGCTTCAGTCGGATCAAGCTCGACGAGAATGTCTCCGGTGTCCACCTTGGCGCCGTTTGAGACCGGAACTGCGATCGTCTTGCCAACCTCGATCGACTGGATGACCTTGACGCGCCCGGTCGGCTGGATTTTTCCCTGGGCTGTCGCGACGATATCGAACCTGCCGACGTAGCTCCAAATCAGCGCGCCGGCGGTGAACAGGCAGATGAACCAGATCAGCGCCGTGCGGATGGGCGATGCCGGCGTTTCCAGGATTTCGAGGGCGGCCGGGAGGAACTCGTTGTCCACCTGCAATCGTTTCTGGGGCTTCGGAGGAAGCCGCGGAGGCTGGACGTTTTGGTTCATGACTGAACTGGCCCCGTCTGCAATTGCCACAGATGGGCATAGAGTCCGTTCGGACGGGCAAGCAGCGTCTCGTGTGTTCCCTCTTCGACGATGCGCCCGTCCTTCATGCCGATGATGCGGTTGCAATGCCGGACAGTTGCGAGGCGATGGGCGATGATGATGACGGTGCGGCCGCGGACGATCTCGCGCATATTGCCGAGAATGATGCGCTCGCTCTCATAGTCGAGGGCGCTTGTCGCTTCGTCGAGGATGAGGATCGGCGGATTGGTGGCAAGGGCGCGCGCGATGGCCAGACGCTGCCTCTGACCGCCGGAAAGATTGGCGCCGCGCTCCTCGATCAGCGTGTCGTAGCCGCGCGGCAGCTTGGCGATGAACTCGTCGGCGCCTGACAGTCGCGCCATCTGGATAGCGGCGGCCCGCGACATAGCCGGATTGACCATGCAGATATTGTCGTGGATCGTCCGGTTGAACAGCATGTTTTCCTGAAGCACCACGCCGATATTCGACCGCAGCCAGGCCGGATCGACCTGGGCGATATCCTGGCCGTCGACGAAAACCTGGCCGCTGTTCGGGATATAGAAGCGCTGCACCAGCTTGGTCAGCGTCGACTTGCCGGAGCCGGAAGGGCCGACGATGCCGATGACTTCGCCCGGCCGGATCGAAAAATTGATGTCCTTGAGCACGTCCTGGCCATCGGGCGAATAGCGGAAGTTCACCGACTTGAAGCCGATCGCTCCCTTCGGCGGCGGCAGGCTGACAGCAACGCTCGGCCGCGGCTCCTGCGGGGCGTTCAGAATATCCGAGAGCCTGGCGATGGAGACCTGCACCTGCTGGAAATCCTGCCAGAGCTGCGACAGCCGCAGGATCGGCTGGGAGACCTGTCCGGCGATCATATTGAAGGCGACCAAGGCGCCGACACTCAGCTCGCCATCGATGACCGCCTGTGCGCCGAAGAGCAGCAGGGCGGCCGAGGTGATCTTGTTGACGTACTGAATGGCATTTTGCCCCTTCGCCGCCAACATGGTCGCGAGAAACGACGAGCGCACATAGGCAGCCAGCCGCTCTTCCCATTGCGAGGAGACCACCGGCTCGACCGCCGATGCCTTCAGCGTCTGAATGCCGACCACGGTCTCGACGAGCAATTGCTGGCTGAAGGCGCCGCGCTCGAACTTCTCGTCGATCCGCTCCTTGAGGAAGGGGCGGATCAGAAATCCGATCGCCATGTAAAAGGGAATGGAGGCGACAACAATCCAGGCGAGCTTTGACGAGTAGGAAAACAGCACGAAGATGAAGATGATGGTGAAGATCAGGTCGAGACCGGAGAACAGGCCCTGGCCGGTCAGGAAATTGCGGATGGTTTCGAGTTCGCGGATCCTGGCGACCGTCTGCCCGGTGGCGCGGGTCTCGAAATAGCTGAGCGGCAGGTTCAACAGATGCCGGAATAGGCGGCGGCCGAGCTCGACATCGATGCGGTTCGTCGTATGCGACAGCGCATAGGTTCTGAGATATTGCAGCACGACGTCGAACAGCCCGACGGCGGCAAGGCCAACGACGAGGACGATCAGCGTCGAATAGCTGCGATGCGCCAGCACTTTGTCGACGACCACCTGGAAGAACAGGGGCGTCACCAGCGCGAAGATCTGGATGACGAGCGAGGCGATCAGCACATGACCGAAGGCGCGTCGATAGCGCCAGATCGCCGGCAGGAACCAGCGGAACCCGAAATTCTGCTGCGAAGCGCCGGGGCCGGCGAAACGGCGCTGGACGAGGATGAACTCGCCTGAGGTCAGCGCGAGAAGCTCCTCGGCCTCGACATTGCGGGCGGAGAAATCGATGGGGTTGATCAGGCGATAACGACCTTCGGCGGCCACGCCGGCGAAGACTGCGAAGGTGCCGTCCTTTAACGTCGCAAGTGCGGGCGCTGGAAGCGTTGTCAGCCGTTTGGCCTTGTCCACTCGGACTCTTCGCGCCTTTAGGCCGACGATTTTTGCGGCACGCTGCAGATCGTCGCGTGACGCCGGCGCGGTCAGCGCCAGCTCTCGGCTCAAGGTTTCCGGACGAGATGCGATCCTGAAGTAACCGGCAACGGCAGAGATCGCCGCCAGACCGCTGTCGGCGATTGTCGCTTCAGGTGCTGGTGTGAGGTCGTCTCTAATCTCCGCTTTCGCCGCGCCAAGCTCGGATGCTGTCTGGATGTCCGTCATGGCGTCGGATCAAGAAAGAGAGGGTCTGCCGGCGCCATGGGGCGCTGGCATACGGCAGGAAATGTTCCTATGCGACATTGGACGTCCGACTCGGCCGGAAGGAAAGCATTGCGTCTCCGACCAGGTGCTCATTGCCGTCAACTGTCTGGTAGGAGCTGGTGCCTGTGATCGTCGAACCGTCAGCGAATGCCTGAAATCCATCTGAAGTGGGCATCAGGTTTATGAGCTTGATACCGGCGTCCGTCATCGTCAGGAGTTCGCCCTGGTCGGTGACACCATTCTGGTTGGCGTCGCGCCAAATACGGAACTCGTTCCAGCGCTCGTCATCGGCATTCAGCACGTTGTCGTGGTTCGTATCGAAGACAAGGCGGACGCCATCAAGGTCCGAAATACTCCCTGCCTCCCCGTCCTGTTCGGCCCAAAGCGAGAAGGCCAGTTCCTTTGCCTGGTCGATGACACCGTCAGGCCCGGCCGTTCCATCGGAGGCAAGGTCGATGGCAAGGAAGCCATCGGAAGAACCAGCCCAGGCGGTCGTGTCGCGAACACCGTCTCCATCCCAGTCGAACGTCGGCGAGGCCACCATGTTTGTCAGATCGATCGGGCGAAGATCCACATGGCCGTCACCGTCAAGATCCAGAAGTACGGGACCAATCTTTTTTCCGCTCGCGTTATAGTGATAGGTCACACCGTCTCTGGTGACATCGTAATTGCCGTTGTCGAAATATTTGGTTTGCTGGATCAGAGTTCCGTCCGCATACTCGTCATTGGCGATCTGCCAATAGTTGTTGTTAGGATTGTAATCGTATTGCCGGTGCGTCAACGTACCGTCGTCCCAAAATTCCCGCAGCCAAACAAGTGTGGTCCCAGTGTAGGAATATTGCTTCTTCCACCAGGGATTAGTGTTCGTTGCATCAAAGATGTACGCAAGGCGTGTGTTGTCATCGTAAACAACATTTGACGACACTTGGCGGCCCAAGCCGTCATAGTTGTCTTCACTGTAGGACCAATTCACAGCGGTGCCGCTTAAGTCTGTCGTTTTTCGATAAGCAAGCGTACCAGTTGCCCGCACCTCCTCTACAACCGTTTGCTTCACGGCGTTAGCGTCTTTCTTGTTCAGCGTAATAGATCCGTCGGCATGGGTGACCGCTGTCTCGACATGATCGATGCTGCCATTGTTGTCGGTATCTTTCGATAGGGTCGTGACTAGGCCGTCGGCACTGGTTGAGATCGTGCCCTTGGCCGGGGCCGTGCCGGTTTCCGTCACCGTCGTGATGACGGAGCCGTCGACCTGGGTGGTCGACTGCATGACGGTCTCGGAGACACCGTTGCCATCATAGTCGTATTTGGCGACCTCGGTGCGACCGTCAGCCGAAGTCGTGGTCTCGATCTTGGCGGCGATGGCCCCTTTCCAATAGACGACGCCGGGCGTCAGGTTGGAAGTGGCGCGTGCCGTTGCATTGTTGGTGACTCCGGAAACCGAGGCACCGGTGGAATCGATGGTGACTGTTTCGACCTGGTCGGATGTACCGTCGCCGTTGGTATCTTTTGACGTTGTCCTCACTCTGCCGTCGGCGGACGTCTGGATCGTCGTTTTTGCATCCAGCGTCCCGGCGGGGAGCTTCGTGTCCGAAATGACGGCCGTGCTGCTACCGTCGGCGTTGGAGGTTAGATTTGTCACACGCTTACGATCGACAGTGCCATTACCGTCGAGATCCCAGGTGGTCGTCGTCAGGCGACCGTCGGCGGATACGACCATGGTCGAATTGTCCTTGACCGTTGTTCCATTGGCCTCGAAGTTGGTGGTGACCGTTGTCTGAATGCCGGAATTGGCGGTGACCGTCTGCTGATGCTGATCGACGATGCCATCGCCATTGCCGTCACGGTCGACGGTAACAGTCAGCTTATCGGCGCTCGTGAGCGTGACCGCCTTGCCGATAAGAGTACCGGTGCTATCGCTGGTCGCGACAATCTCGCGGATGGCGCCGTCGGCCAGGACCGTCGTCGTGTCGGTGACGCTTTGGTTGGTGAAGCCCGGCCGCTCTTCAACCGATGCGATGATCAGGCCATTCGCGCTGATCGTGGTGATGCTCCTCGAGATCAGAGAACCGTCAGCCTTCTTGCTTTCCACCGTTTGCGTCTTAGTGCCAATGGCATTCAAGACCGTGACATCGGTCGCCGTCTGGCTGTAGGAGCCGGCGCCGGTCGGATCGATCTGGGTGGTGATGGACAGGCCGTTGGCGCTGGTGGTGACGAGCATGCGGCCGGTCAGCGTCGTGCCGGTAAAGTCGCTGATCGTCTGCGTCTTCGAGCCGTCGGGATTGAGCACGGTGAGGTCGGTCCGGCTCTTGTTGAAGGTCGTGCCGCCACCGGTGCCTGTTGTGTCCCACTTGGTAGTTGTGGTCAGACCATCGCCGGACACATCCGCCAGCGTGATGCTCTTGGTGACGCTGCCGACGATATCGTCCGTCCTGGTCGTCCTACTGCCATTGGCGTTCAGAGCCGTGGTGCTGGTCTTCTTCTTGTCGACCGTAGCATTGCCGTCACTGTCATATTCGATGGTTTGCGTCAGGCCGTCGGCGGACGTCGTGACCTTCTTGGAATCCTTGAGCACGTTGGCGCTGAAGTCGCTGAATGTCTGTACGGTCGAGCCGTCAGCCTGCTTGGTCGTGACCGACTTCTTGTCGACGGTGGCGTTACCGTCGACGTCGATGGTAACAGTGGCCGAGAGTCCATGTGCCGCAACCGTCGTAACGGTCTTGCTTTCCAGCGTCGTCCCATTCGCCTTGAAGTAGGACAGTGTCTGCGTCGTGCCGCCATCGGCGTTGAGGACGGTGACGTCATTCATAGAGCGCACCGGATTGCCGCTGGCATCGGCCCAGGTCGTCGTCTTGCTCAGACCGCTGGCGCTGACATTCGTCGTGGTGCGGGAGATCAGCGCGTCGCTGATACCCTTCTTCGAGATTGTCTCAGTGCGGCTGCCGTCCGCGTTCAGCACCGTCACATCGGTGGTGACAAGTTCGAAGACACCGTTGCCGTCGAGGTCGGAACTCGACGTCTTCGACAGCCCGTCATCCGTGATGGTGACGATGGCCTGGCTTTCAAGCGCGGCAGCAGCGTTATACTGCTTGAGCTCGTCCTTCTTCGTTCCGGCATTGTCGATAGTGATTGTTTCCAGACGGTCGACAACTGCGTCAGCATCGATTTTGGAACTGATCGTGGTGGTATTCTGGTCGGCGCTGACGGTCGTGATCTTCTGCGAGATCAGCGTGGCGGCGGTGTCGGTTGCCCTAACCGTTTCACTGCTGGTGACTGCACCGCTCGGGTCTATCGGCGTTTTTTTCCACGACAAGGTCTGATTGACCGTGCCGTCGCCATCCAGATCGTAATCGGTCGATCCGGAAAGGCCATTGAGATTGGTCGTCACTTTCGTCGTTCCGACGAGCGTCGTTCCCCGATAGTCCGATACGGTCTGGAATTGCAGGCCGTAGGTATCGAACGTCGTGACATCGGTCTTCTTGGTATCGACCACTTCGTCACCATTGATGTACTCGCTCGTGGTGATCGACATGCCGTTGCCGGTGGTGAGGATGGTCTTCTTGTTGAGACGCGTGGTATCGCTGCCCGTCAGAGAGATCGTCTCGGTCTTGCTGCCGTCTGTATTGAGCACCGTCTGGTCGGTCGTGATTCGGTCGGCGACACTATCGCGGTTCAGATCGACGGAGGTGGTCGTCGTCAAGCCGTTGCCGCTGACGGTGACCGTGCTCCTGGTCGTGCCGGTGACGGTGTCATTTGGCGTGTAAGCCGTTTCCGTCGCCGTGGTCGAGCCATCTACTGCAAGGACCTTGACCTGGCGCGTATCGATCTTGCCGTCGCCGTCCGCATCGGTCCAGACGGTGGTCGTCAGGCGGTTCGCACTGACTTCGGTGATGGACTGCGCATTCAGCGTCCCGTCAGCACTCTTGCTCGTCACTGTTTCCGTTCGCTTGCCGGTGGTGTCGAGAACGATGACATCGGTCGTCGTCTCCTCGAAGACACCATCGCCATCGGCATCGGTCTTGACCGTCTGGGTCAGGCTGTCGGCCGATGTGTTGGTGATCGTCGTGGCGATGGTCGCACCGTTGGTGTTCTTCGACGTCACGGTCTCCGTGCGGCTTCCATTGGTTTCGTTGGTGATGACATCCGTCACCACGAGATCGTAAACGCCATCGCCGTTGGCCTCCGTGCTCGTCGTTTTCGACAGGCCGTCGGCGGATGTAACCGTCACGGTCTTGCTGACTAGCGAGCCGTCACTGTTAAGGTTGTTGACAGTATTGGTGGTCTTGCCATCGGTGCCGACCAAGATCTCGGTGAACTTATCGTTCTTGGCGTCGCCATTGGCATCTTCAGAGATCGTGATTGATTTGCCGTCAATGCTGGTCTTAGTGATCGTCTGCGATAGCAGCGTATTGTCGCCGCTGCGATGCTGGACCGTCTGTGTCCGGTAGCTGGTGTCGATCACCGTAACGTCGGAATCGGTGAAATCGTTGATGTTATCGGCATTCACGTCGCTCTTGACGGTCTTCGACAATCCGTTGGCAGTGGTGAGCGTCGTTGTTTTCGAGCGCTCAATGAAGGATGCGTTGGTGTTGTAGACAGTCGTGTCCAGCGTCACATCGCCCGATGCTGCGGTGGTCGATGTGGTGACAGTTTTGGTTTCGGCTGGCCCGTTACCATCCGCGTCGGTCATTATTGTCGTGGTACGCTTGTCGGCGCTGATCGATTTGTAGACCGTGGAGAGGGTTTCATTGTTCGAGCTGCGATCCACAGTCGTTGTGTTACGCGCTCCATCCGCCGCGATAGTCGTGGTCTCGGTGACGATATCGTCGTAGACCCCGTTGCCGTCCAAATCGAGGCTGGTTGTCTTGGCCAATCCGTCGGCGGACGAAGCGACCATCGCCTTCGTCAGGAGCGTACCGTTGACACTGAGCTGTTCCGTCGCCGTCGTGGTCGAACCATCGGCGTTCCCGACGTAAGTCTGACGTTGGTTGAGGATGCCGTCGCCGTCCTGGTCGACGGTGGTCGTCACCGTCAGATGATCGGCGCTAGTGACCGTCGTGGTGCGATCCGCAAGCGATCCGTCGGCGTTGAAGTTAGAGACGGTTTTTGTCTGCACGCCTGAAGCATCGACTGTCAGGACATTGGTCTGCGAGCGGTCGAACGTGCCGTTGCCGTCGTCGTCGAACTGCGTCTGGACGCTACGGCCATCGGCGCTTGTGGTTACCAGATTGCGAAAGGCAAGGCCGCCATCCCTGTTGTAGGCAAGGATTGTCTTCTCAACAGAGCTGTCGGCCTTGGTCGTGCTGGTTGTTTTGATGATATAGGCGGCATCATCATTCGCCAGCTTGGCGTCGCCAACCGTTCCGGTCGTGCCATCGGCACGGGTGAAGGTGGTTGTTCCCGTGATGGCGGAGCCGTCCTCGTAGGTCTGGCCGCTGCCCTTCGGGGTCAGGTCGATCGAGGCGATGCCGAGGCTGTCAAGCGTTACCAGCTGGCCGTTGACCTCCACCCGGAATTTTGACCACTGCGTATCGCCGGCATCCAACTTGCCGTTGGCATTAGTATCAAAGATATGCTTCAGCGCCTCAAGATCGCTCGTCGCCGAGGAATCCCATTCGGTGAACGCGAATTCATTCGACCGGCTGATCTGGCCATCGCTGTTTGCATCGATAACAAGAACACCGGTGCCCGTTCCCGCCCAGGCAGTACGATGCTGGTAGCCGTCGCCGTCGAGATCGAGGAACTTGGAGGAGGTCGACAACGTCTCGACGCTCAAGCCATTGCCGCTCAAATCAAGAAGAACTGGACTTCTTTGTCCCCAAGAGCTTCCATAGCTCGCAGTATTTTCATTGTCGCGTTTCGCCTCTTGGGGGCTCCAACCATGCAGTGAATTGGAATTGCGCTCGTCTCGCTCAGTCGGTGATAGACCACCGCTTGTTTTGGAACTCCTCGTGGTCGAATTGCGCTCGTCCCGCTCAGTCGGTGATAGACCACCACTTGTTTTAGAACTCGTCGTCGTGCCATTGCGCTCGTCTCGCTCCGTTGGAGAAAGGCCGCCGCTTCTACCAGACCAGTTCGAACTGGTATTGTTGTCAGAACCGCCCCACGACTTATAAAAATGATCTGCAATTATGAAATCTTTGCCTAACGGAAGGCTTTTCGAAGGACTGCTAGAAACCTCGGTGTAGGGCTTCGTCGAGAAGGGACTGCCGAATGACACGGGGGAGACAGGCGTCGACCACCTACCGTCGTCAAACTGCACCGGTCTATCCGTTTTTGGGGATAAACCAAGCCTATCGTAGTCGAATTGATAAGCCCTATCGGCCTTCGGCGACAAGCCTAATCTGCTGAAGTCGAATTCAAACGGCGCCCCAGGCGATGGACGCGATGAGGCGTTCAGCTCAGCAGGACTAGCGTATCCTGTATTTTGCCCGGTGTAACCGCTCCAAAGTTGTCCGACGTTCGGATCATATACAGTGTAACCGTTGACTTCGATAGCATAATCAATCGCAGTTGGCTGATCAACAGCCCCCCAGGAATAGTGAGGGTACGAAAAGGTTGTCCGGTCACCCAGCACACCACCAGCGTAGTCATAGAGATCTCCGCTTAGTTCGTTAGCCAAGTATCCGGCTAAGGCGCCGACGACACCTCCGACAGCTGTGCCCAGGGGGCCGCCAATAGGCGTGCCAACAGCAGCGCCAACGTAGAACCCCGTCGCAAAACTAACGCCGGAAGTGACTACACCTTTACCCACACCATACCAGCCAGATCTCCTACCTTCTATCGCGATTGACGCGACAGTTCCGATTCCAGCAGTCACAAATCCGCCGACTTTCAAGAATTTCGCCGCATCCTGAACGTGGAGAGATGGTGAGATCAAAGCATGATAGGAATCGATAACCGTCAGGGTCTTCCCAAATAAGCTCGATATGTGGTCAAGCCTATAGTTGAGAGCGTCGCGTGTATCTTTCTTTAAAGCAGTCATTGACGGCCCCTGCCCGTGTTGTATTTAAGACGAAATAATGCGAATGTTCGTTGAGTGAATAAAGCAAACCCAATATATAATCCGCATATCTTGACGTAACTTTTAACTAGATTTACAGCAACACTGGAGTGTGTACTAATAGAATAGATACTGGCCGGCTCAGTGGAAATTTCCTTCATAGATGTGTAAAGATAACCAAAAGTCAAAAAGGCAGATATCAGCATAAGGTTGGGGATATATTTGGTATCCTTGACCCAAATCTGGCTTAAAAATAGGTAAAAAACATAGATCAGCATAACCGCACTAGTGATGGAGCGCATGGAAAGCAGTATGCAGCTCTCTGCCACCGGATACCCAGCGCCTAGAAGGATATCGGCATCCCGGAGATTGCGTGGCCACAATCTCATAAATATACTGTTAGATGCCAAGTAACATGCCACATCAGCATGAAACATAAAGAAGATATACGCTGAGGTTGCAGCTATAAATGCAATTAGCGCTGCACCGAGAAGCGCCCAAAGCTGTCGCCGCATTTCTTTGTCTGACGTCGCTTTCTTTTCATCTGAGCTTGTCTGTACAATCATTTGTAGTCCGACAGAGTTATATTTAGCACAATGTGCGTCTATGTTACGCTTTTCAACTCTTTAGGCCTATCGAATCGACTTGCGCTCGACGTAACACCAAGATTTTATGGAGTCTCCGCAAGCGAAACGGCCTGAAAAAAATGCAACCCTACGCCGAACTATTATTATTACGATGCAGTGTCAAGTTAGCTAAAGCACGAATTCTTGTAGGTATAAACTTCGTGAAAACTTAGGAAATCTCGGGTGGGGTTACGAGGAATAGATATAGACAATTAGATCCATCTAGTGAATGCGCATCGACGGCTGTGTCACCTGCTCTTTTGAACCAGGGAGATCCGGATTCAGCAGATGACAGCGGCGTCGACCGCTATTACGCCATCGTGAAAATGCCGTTCCGTGCGCGGTCGTAGCGGAGTTTGAGTGTGACATGCTGTCGTTGTAACATTCTTCTAGTCCAGAACGTCTTGATGGCAACAGGCTTTAGGTTATCAAACAGACGCATCGAGCTTCTACCGCTTTGACGAACGCCACGTGAAAAAGCTCGTCATTGCCAGGACCAAGGCGATGAAGCCCCAGATCGTTATGTCAGAGAAGCTGCCCGACGTTGATGCAATGAAGGCCAACACAGCGGCCAGAGCGAACATGATCGCGCCAACGAGCGGTAGGGCGAACGAGAACGCCCCCGCGATGAAGAACAGCAGGCCGACGAGCATACCGATGGCGCCGGCACCTCCGGTTGCCTTGTCCTGCAGCAGGCCGCTGCCCGCCGTGACCGCGCATGATTGCATCAGCACCAGCAGGCCTAAGAAGATGCCAATAATTCCGACTGCTATTTTCATTGCTTGTCCCCAGCAGCGCGAACCTCGCGCATGAATTGAAATATGTCGGATATATCCGATGGATTACGAGCCTTCAAGATGGTCGCCATGCGATCATGGATACTCGTGAACGACTTGCCTGGAATCTTCGAAAGGTGCGGGCCGATAAGAAGGTGACGCAGGAGAACCTTGCAGTTGATGCAGGGGTCGACCGCACGACGATTAGCGGAATCGAGCGAGGTGACTTCAACGCGTCGATCGATCTTCTCGATCGTATCGCGGCAGCACTGGCCATCGATATCGCCGCGCTCTTTGCGATACCAAACGAGCGGGAAGCGCCGCCGAGTACGCTGCCCGCCGGACGAAAGCCCGGTCGGTGATGTAGCGAGGTCGGCCATCAGTATTCGTCCGCCCGCATGATGGTGAGCACGCGACGGGTGACATGCGAATTGGCGGGGTCTAGTGACCCCATGTCGTAATCCAGGTCGTAATAATCGATCTTCCAGAAATAGCTGACTCCATCCTGTTCGATCGCACCGAAGTCGTGCTCGTTGTACGGATCATTGCCGGCGTTGAAGTCGTCCAAGCCGACGACGGCCATCAGCAAGGCCAATCGTTGGTCATGGGGCAGAGCGCTCACCCCGGGGGTGATGACAACCCTACCAGCGGTCGGATTGCGCCTGAAAGCGTTGCAACACATTGTCCGATGCAGCGTGCCGGCTTAAGGATGCGCCCGGTCATTCCGGGAAGAACGATGGACGGCAAATTCGAAAGTTACGATGCTGAACAGCGGGCCATGATAGATTGGTTGACCGGCCGGTCCCCCGATGCTCGTCATGCTATTGCGCAAGATCTGAACTTCGACTTCGCTGAAGATGTGTTCGAGTGGATCCTGACGCAGCCGGACTGCGATCTGGCAACTGCCGCAAGCTATTTCTGGCGGACAGAACCTTTCGACCTTCTCGAAAATTCTGCCTACAGGAGCGAAGACAGCATGACGATGCAGCGGCTGATAGACCGCGTCAATGCGGGTTTTTATAGCCGGTCGGAGATTTTTTATGGCGCGAGAAGGCGAAGAGGTGGACAGCTCGACACTTGAAGAAGCCGAACTGCTTCGAGAGTTTGCGCACGACCATAAGGCTTCCAATCTTCCCTGGACTTTACCTGAGGCGTTAGTGCCGCCGTTTGGGCATCGCGCAGTTCGCATCTCGGATGAAGAAGGTCCCGATAAATCGGAAGAGCTCAGAAAGCTCTTTGCCGGGCTCGGGACAGGTTCCGGACTAATTCCAGCAGAAGCGATGGGGGCGGATCAGCCTCCAGGAAAGATGCGCAGCCGGCGCAACAATTCACCGTCGGAAAAAAAGCAGCAGCGTCGAGCAGGTCGCCTTTCACGCCGTTCTACCTTTACATCGCATTCGTTGCGGCGGGATGGGGATTGATCTACGTCTTCGACCCTCCCAGGCACGTATATACGGTGATGCTCTGTTGCTGTCTCGGGTTCGCCCGCGCCACGTTCACGCAAGTGCGATTTGGAATGAAAGAGAAGGCTGACAAACGAGTGCAGACAGTCTCAATGGAGAGAAGCGTGGGTAGCGCCAGGGTGAAGCCTCAAGGAATTTACATACTTGATTCAAATGGGAATTACGGCTGGGAGTTTGCAAACTGGGACAGGCTGCAGCCAGATGGCGGCGGCCTCGGCCTCAATTATAGGGGGGCTCCGTGGCCGGATAGCATGCTCGATTTGCCCCGCGGCCCGTGGCGAATACCCGACTATGTTGAAACGCCAAAGCTGATCTTTGATCCAAAGCGGAAGGTGCAAGACATTTATGCCGTGGATTATTTCCTTTTCATCTCCGACAAAATGAAGAGCTTGCTTGAGGAGTTCGCTCCAAAGTCATGCGAATACCTGCTTTGCGAGACCGAGTTTTCGAACGGAAAAACCGGCCCGAGAATCTGGCTGTGCAGCGTTGTTGATTCATATCGCAAGGCGGTTGATGTCGAGAATTCCCCTTTAATTCGCGTCACTCAATGGGGCGGCTATATGATATCGGGCGGAGCTGACTGGCATTTTCTGCCCGATGTCCTCAAGGGCACGCAGCTCTTCCGCTTGGTTGAGTATGCGGGGTCAATTTTTTGCGATCAAACATTCAAGGACCTTTGCAAAGACAGAGGTATTAAAGGCACCTCTTTCCAACAGGTCGGCTTTTTACCGAAATAGGGGCCCCAAACCCCAAAAAACCGGATCGGCTTGTACTGCCGATGCGCGATGATCATGCTCCGGTCGGGCTGGATGATGTAGGTTTCCTCCACCTGCCAGCCGTACTGGTCGACGAAATCATGCGGAAAGGCGGAACCAATAGGCGATTTGGTAAGTTTGCTGCGCGGCTGGCCGCTATAATAGGTGATGGTGCCGGGGATGGGTTCGAGGCCCGGCCGTTCGTTCGCCGCCTTTTGAAGGCGCTTCGCGATCTTTTATGAAAAGGGTTGCGCGCAGGCATCGGCTCCTACAAGGACACAGATGGCGCCTCGGCCGCGCGCAACCCCTAGCTTCGCCTTTATTTGGTCTTACTGACGCTGGTCTCAATTCCCCCCAATTGAGAACTCACGTAGTCGCCGTGGCGAAGCTTAGCGAATTCGTCGGTGGCTTGTGCCGGTGCGCTCTTGAAAACGTACCATTCACCGTCCGGTTCGCGTTTCTGATAGATCAGGCCGCCCTTCTTGCGGTGGCTGAAGCAGGTGATTGCCGTCGCCGTTCCGGTCTTGGCGTGCCAGTCGGCGTTGAAGCAGAGTTTCCCCGACTCCGTGATGAACCAGCGGCCCATGCCGAAGGACGGCGAGCCATTTTCCCGCGACCAGGCGGTAAAGCGACGCGCCTTTGTAGAGAAGTAGCCGGCGCCGGCTTTCCACATCCAGGAATTCTGGTTGTAGAGCCGATAGATTTCCGCGCTGCTCATCGGCTTTGCGGTCTCGATCCCCGCAGGCTCATTGGTTCCGGAAGCGGACGCGGCCGTGGCGATACCGCTGGTCAGGGCCACGGCCAGGAACATTTTTTGAAGCATGGACATGTTCAGGTTCCTTGTTGTTCAATTGATGCTTTCGCGGACGACCCGCCAGTCGGGGCGGCCATAGCCGTCCGGCCACGGATAGACTTCGCGGTCGTTGAAGTAGATAACGGCGCTGAGCGCCGGGAACTGGGGATAGCGTTTCGTTACGCTCTCAGCCCAGTTTCGCACGAAGGAATCGCCGCCTTCGTAGCCGAGTTCGGCAACCATGATGGGCTTGCCGTAACCGGCGACACGGGCGTATCCGGGCGCAAGGTGCTCGGCAAACGTCTGGTCACGGCCAGTCTTGTCCCTGTCGTATTGCTCCAGGCCAAAGACCGAGAGCCCGATGAGATCGACGACATCGTTGCCGGGATAAAAGGCTTGAAGCCCCTCATTACCCTTCGGTGACCACATGTATTTGGCCGTCTTCAGGTGGACCTTGCAGACCTCTACCATCCGGCGATAGGCCTTGGCATAATCGGCGCCCTGCCAATGCGACCAGGAGAACTGGCTGTCGGTTTCGTCCATTTCCTGTCCCCAGCGAATGATGACCGGACTTTTCAGCTTGGCAGCAGTCGAGCAGACGGCGGCCATGTTCGCATCGCGCGAACCGTCCAGGATGCTGTGCAGCAGTTCCTGCGAGGTTTGGCGCGAACCGGTCGACCAGGTCCAGGGCTCGACCGAGATCAGCAGGGTGCGGCCACGCGCTTGCGCATAATCGTCGGCGAGGGCGAGCGTGCGCAGATCGACATCTTCCCAGGGCAGGAAGAGGTGTTCGATCTTTGAATTGGGCGAGGCGCCTAAATCTCCGTGCGGATCATAGGCGCCGAACGTGATCGACTCCTTCGTGACGACCGGCATTTTGCTCGGCGGCGCAATGGACGATGTCGTCATTGCAAGCGGCTGCCCTTCGGCAGAACTGCCCAGAGCGGTCGGCAGGACCGCGACTCCCGACAGCAACAGGCCGGTTAATGACAACAGGGCTATTTTGGATGGGCTATGCATTGTGTATTTCCTCCACGCTCGGCCGCACATCCGGGTGAGCGGCATCCGTTCTCAGTTGGATCTCCTCCGGATCGGAAATCCATCGTGGTTTGAAGAAGATCGTGCGCAGGGCGGTCCCGCCCCGGCCTGCACCGGAGGCGGCGTAGCGCTCTTCGAACAGCTGAAGGCGGCCGCTGCCCCAGGCGAGTGCCTCGGTCGCATCCTTTCCGCGCATGATGGTTGCAAGCCCCGGCAGCGCGACGAGCGCAAGCAGCACGGTCGCCATCGCCGGACGGTAGAAACGCGGGGCCGCCGCAACCGTATTTTCCTTCGAATGACGCCCGACGATGACCAACAGCAGCGCGCAGTAGATTGCCGCGTTCAGGATGGTAAAGAAGTAACCACCCTTGGAGGCGCCGGCATCACCGATTGCCAGGGCGGGCAATACCGCCATGAGCGCCAGCACAGCGTAGGGCGCCAGGACACGCACCGGCAGCAGATCGACTTCCGACCGGCCTTTCGGCGTGACGCGGAAATCGACGAAGGAGCCTGTCACAAAATCGTGCACCGCAGCCAGCGTGCCGGCGAGCGCCCAAGGCCAGCGCGCGAAGAGAAAGAGCATGCATTCCCAGCTCAGGATCTTGGCGTCGTAGGGGCGGAACGAGCTGCTGGCGCGCCAGCGATAAGCCATCACCACGAGAGCGATAGAAAGCGGTGCGAAATGCGCCAGGAAATCGGGATAGGTCACCGTCACGAAGTTCTGGCCGCGCACGAGCGCGATGATCGGCAACGCAAACATGAGCAACATAAAGAACGCAAAAAGCGGATACCAGAGTTGCGAAAAGAGGAATTGAAACTTGAGCCGGGGCGGCAGCCGGCCGACGAGGCTCGGCGAGTACCGCAACAGCAGCATGACCAGGCTGCGCGACCACTGGAATTCCTGCGTCACGAGATCGCTGAAGGTTCTGGGGCCGTCACCATGGGCGATGGCATCCAGCGCATGCACACCCCGCCAGCCGCCGGCATTCATCATCAATGTCGTCGAGTGGTCTTCAGCCAACTCCGGACCGAGGCCGCCGATCTGTTTGAGGGCGACGGTACGGACCGCGTAATGCGACCCTATGCACAGCGGCGCCAGGCCGCCATTGTAACCGGCTTGAAGCGAGCCATGCATGCTGGCCTCGGCATAGAGCCTTCCACGTGCCGACCAGCTTTCGGAAGCGTTCTTATCGCAAATACTGGGGGCCGAGACATAGCCGACCTTTGGATCGGCGAACGGACGCAGCATGTGGAAGAGATAGTCGGGCGCGGGAACATGATCCGCATCGAGTTGCGCCACGAAATCGTAGCGGCTGTAGCCGTAGTGGTCGTAGAAGAAGGCGAGGTTGCCTTCCTTGCACCGCGTGCGTCGGGGCCACGACGTCCGATGATAATCGGATCGCCCCTTGCGGGTCGAGACGAGGACTCCGTGCCCGGAGCACCAGTCGAGAGTCTCGGGGGAAGGGTCTTCGTCGGCAAGCCAGGTGTCGTGTTCCACCTCCTGGGCAAGCATTGCCAGCAGGGTTTCACTGACGACCGAGAAGGGTTCCGCCGGCGCCTTGGTCACGACCATGGCCACTCGACTGCCCGCCGGCAGGCGCAAGGGACCGTTCGGTCTTGCCGCCCGATAGAAGACGACGATGAAATAGGCCGGCAGAGCGGTAACCCAGGCAAGAACGAGGCTCACCGTAATTGTGCCGAAAGCATCGACGTGATGGCGCGGCTCCAACCACCAGATCCAGAAATAGGCGAAGGCGCAGGCCCATACGGCCGCCGAGAACAGATATTCGACCCGCCGATGTCCGGTCAGAACCGGGACAAGAAGTGGCTCGAGGGTGGGTTCCGGAGCATGCGTCGCTTGGCTAATCGCAGGTTGGGTCACGCGCGCGCCTCCAGTCCGAAGAACGGAGCCGCCGTCCGCACGATGGTTTCGAGGTCGGAATATCGAGGCTGGAAGCAGAGCGTCTCGCGGGCCAGGCTGGCGTCGGCGTAGAGGCTGGGCGGATCGCCCGGCCGGCGTGGATGGATGACGACCGGGACTTCGCACCCGGTCGTTTCCTGGATCACGCGCAGGACTTCCCTGATGGAAAAACCCCGCCCGGTGCCGAGGTTGACAGCGAGGTTTGCTCCGCCTTTGGCGAGATGGGTGAAGGCCTGAACATGGGCGCGCGCGAGATCTGCGACGTGAATATAGTCCCTTATGCAGGTCCCGTCAGGGGTATCGTAATCATCGCCGAATATCTCCAGGTGCGGAATCCGGCCGGCCGCGGCCAGCAGCGCCCGCGGAATGAGATGAGTTTCCGGAACGTGCCATTCGCCAAGCTCGCCGTCCGGATCGGCTCCACAGGCATTGAAGTAACGCAGGGCAACGTACCGCAGGCCGTAGGCCGCCGCATAATCGGCGAGCATATGCTCGAAGATCAGCTTGGTCTTGCCGTAGGGATTGATCGGAGCCTTCGGCAACGTCTCATCGATTGGCAGCACGGAGGGGACGCCGTAGACGGCACAGCTCGATGAGAAGATGACGTTCTGAAGCCCCGTCTGCCGGCAGGCATCGATAAGCGACAATGCACCGCAGACATTGTTGTTGTAATATTTCGCCGGGTTTTGCACGGACTCGCCCACGTAGGCCGAGGCGGCAAAGTGGATGACGGCATCGGGAGCATATTTCTCGATGACCTCGATCAGGCATGGCGTGTCGAGGACGTCACCTTCGACGAAAGGGCCCCAGCGCACGGACGAACGGTTTCCGGTCGTGAGATTGTCGTAGACGACAGGCTCAATCCTCTCCGAGCGGAGGAGCTTGGCGGTGTGGCTGCCGATATAGCCGGCACCGCCCGTGACAAGGACCCGGGGCGCATCCATCAGACGGCCTCCAGTTCGCGCGCCGGACGGGTGAGAAGGCCATCGAAATAGTCGATCGTCTGACGCAGGCCGCTCGACAAGTCGATCTTCGGCCGCCAGTCGAGTTCCTGCATGGCAAGCGAAATATCGGGGCGACGCTGACGGGGATCGTCAACCGGCAGAGCGCGATGGATGATTTGCGACCGGGAGCCGGTCAATGCGATCACCTGCTCGGCCAGCTCCCGGATCGTGAATTCGCCCGGATTGCCGAGATTGACAGGCCCCGTCAGCGACGACGGTGAGGCCATCATGCGGACCATGCCGCCGATGAGATCATCGACGAAACAGAACGAGCGGGTCTGCGAACCGTCGCCATATATGGTGATGTCTTGCCCCGTCAGGGCCTGAACGATGAAATTCGAGACGACGCGGCCGTCGTCCGGACGCATCCGCGGGCCGTAGGTGTTGAAGATGCGGATGATCTTGATCTCGACGCCGTGCGTCTTGTGGAAGTCGAAGAACAGCGTCTCGGCGCACCGCTTGCCCTCGTCATAGCAGGAACGTGGCCCGAACGAATTGACGTTGCCCCAGTAGCTTTCGACCTGCGGGTGGACGTTCGGGTCGCCGTAGACTTCGGAGGTGGATGCCTGAAGGATACGTGCGCCGGTGCGCGCGGCCAGCTCCAGAAGGTTGAGGGAGCCCAGCACGCAGGTCTTTGTCGTATGGATCGGATCGGCCTGATAATGCGGGGGCGATGCCGGGCAGGCGAGGTTATAGATCTCGTCGACTTCCAGATCGAGCGGGTGGACGATATCGTGGGCGACGACATTGAAGCGATCGACTCGCTTCAGATGGACGATATTGCGCCGCATGCCGGTGGAAAAGTTGTCGAGGCAGATCACCTGGTGTCCGGCGGCCAAAAGCGTCTCGCACAGATGCGATCCGAGGAAACCTGCACCGCCGGTGACAAGAACTCTCTTGGGAGCGCGATGTATTCCGGATGGATTATTTGCATCAAGAGCCGAAGCTTGTACAGAGCGCGCACGAATCTTACCAAGATAGTTCACGACTACCTCCCGTGTTTTCAGATTTTGCTATGGGATATTCGATATTTACTTCGATATATCGCGAAACCAAGTCGTTCGATCATGCGAATATTTTATTCGTCCGGTTTTTCTTTTGGAAAGAACCGATGTTTATTTAGATACAGCTAAGAAAGGCAATTGTCGTTATCCTCGCGTCCTGGAAATTATCGCTCCGTACATTTCGGAGCGAAAAGGAATATGATAAACAACTCATGGAGGTGACTCTTCGGGCACTTCCGCTTTTTCAGACGGAGTTCTGCGGAGATTTCAGCCGCAAAAACAATCGCTTTTCTCAATTTCCATGGCTCGGGTCGGGTTATGCGCTGGAGGAATTGGATGGCTACAGGGTCTGATTCCGACGATGATCCTGCCGCGGAACAGGAACGGCCGGCGCATATGGAGCGGCGGCGCTGGCCGCGTGAACCGGCCATGCGCAAGGAACGCCCACCCCATGCCTCCCCTGCACTCGTGCCGCTGCGATTCTCGACGCAGGACCTGCCACCGGCAGAACAATTCCAGGCCTGGCGGGCACATATGGCGCCGCTCGTGGATGTTCATCTGCCGGAGGGAAAATCACCGGAAGACGGGTTCCTCGCGGAGCAGATCGGCTGGCATCTCGGCGATATCCTCATCGTCCAGCAGCGCGCGCAGGCCCACAGATATGTCCGCGATCAGGCCATGCTTCGATCGAGCCCCATCGACCATTGGAACGTCGGCCTGCAGCGCAGCGGCCAAGCCTGGACCGAGGTCAACCGTCGTGTCACCGAGACCGGTGCCGGCGAGATATTGTTCATGTCTCTCGGCAGCCCCTATCGCGGACGGATGACCGATACCGAAGCTTTGCTCGTGTTCCTGCCGTATGAGCTGCTGGCTCGCGATGCGAGCCTTCTCCAGAGCGCCGGCAACACGGTTCTTTCGGGCAGCCACGCCGAGTTGCTCACGGGCTATCTCACGGGCCTCGAAACGAACCTCGGCAATCTGACGATAGAGGAAGTGCCCCGGATCATCCAAACCATCGGCGATATGGTCGTTGCGGGCGCCGCATCGTCCACAAGGACTGATACCGGTCAAAACCAGACCAACATGGGACTGATGGAGCGGGCGCACCGCTACATTCACGTCAATCTCCATTCGGAAAACTTGACACCGGACATGATGTGCCGCGCGTTGGGGATTTCGCGCACGCGGCTTTACCAACTGTTTGAGGCGAGCGGAGGCGTGCTCAATTATATTCGCAAGCGGCGATTGCTGCAGGCCTATGCGGATCTCAGCAATTCGGCCGACCACAGGCCGATTTCAGAAATCGCAGAAGCCGCCGGTTTCGAGGTCGCCGCCAATTTTACGCGCGCCTTCATCCACGAATTCGGGCTGAGCCCGCGTGAAATCCGAAGGACGGTGGCAACCCAACAGCGGCCGGCTCCGGCCATCAGCTCCACGCGGCGTTACGGAAAAACGATCGGTGATTGGCTGGCCCTGACGGGTTGATCCGGCTCGGGCTGAAATCCGGACTCGAAGTCCGTTAAGCGGCGATCGACGCGCTTGCCGAAGACACCGCGGACTTGATCCAGACCCATGGCCTCTAAACCGCCTGTTGCGGTCTATGATGCCTGCTCCTCTCCTTTTCATCTTCGCACTGTGCAATGATGAATGCAGCTTTATGCTGAACAAACCGGTTCGCGCCAGATGCGATCTCAGGGCCTCCGTTCGCAATTGAGGGTATATTTCCCGTCACCGCTCCATCTCCCGCAAACCACGCCGACCAAGCCTAATCCCCGAAAAAGCGGATCGGCTTGTATCGGCGATGTGCGATCATCAGGCTCCGGTCGGGTTGGATGATGTAGGTTTCTTCCACCTGCTGGCCGTACTGGTCGATGAAATCATGCGGAAAGGCGGAACCAACAGGCGATTTGGTGAGCTTGGTGCGCGGTTGGCCGCTATAGGTGATGCTTCCGGGGATGGGTTCGAGGCCCGGTCCGCTGTAGCTGACGGTGTTGCATCCCGCGACAACGAGCGTGCCGACGAGGCCGATGATTGCAGGTTTCATGTCCATCCCTCCCATTGCGTTGAATAAAATCACTCTACACCTCGTCGGATAGGGCTCACGACACGAATGCTCATGCCGCTCTTCAATCCTTCGGGAAGCGTCGCCGGGGACGTCGTGATCGAGCGGCCGGCGGGACGCCACATCCATCTGTTGATATTAGGGTGAGAATCCCGTTCCTCCAGACGCGCCGACGCATCCATTGCCGAAATCGATGCCTTCTGCTAGATCGGCATCGTCGAAAAAGGCAGGATCGGTTGAGGTAAGCCCGGTCCCTTCCATTGGAGCGTCAAGAGCGCTCTCACGGAAGCTCTGCTCCGTGCCATGGCACGAGAACCCGCGACGTGATCCGCATCAAGATGCGGGATCCCGGCGGCGTGCGGAGACGGCAAAAGGCAGTCCCGGGATTTTTCGAACGGAGACTGTCATGCGCTTGAACCACCTCGACTTCCACGTACCCGATATCGCTGCCACCGCGGATTTTTTCATCCGCCATTGCGGCCTGAGACTTAAGGATATGCGCGGCCAGAACGGCCTGGCGATCCTCGAAGACGATGCCGGCCTCGAAATCGTCCTCAGCCACGCAATCGCAAAATTCGGCACCGCCGATCAGATGGAGATCGGACGCCAGACCTATCACACCGGCTTCATTCTGCCCGAAAAGGCGGATGTCGATGCGGCCCATGCCGGGCTTGCTGCTGCCGGTGCTGATCTGTCTGGCCCGCCGGCCGCCATGCGCGGCGGCTGGCTGTTTTATTGCACGGCGCCCGGAAACATCCTCGTCGAGATCGGCTGGCGGCCGGGTTAGAAGCAATTCCAGCAAAAGTGTGCAGCGGTTTTGCGTCCGGAATTGCGCAAAGAAATCGGCCCTCGCAAATAGAAAGGGCGGCCGCAGCCGCCCTTGCCAATGCCTGTTTTGACCGGCTCAGAATTCCGTCCAGTCGGGATCCTGGCTCGGCGACGCGCTGCTGCCGGCGCCGAAGGCGTTGGCGATTTTCTGACCGAGCGCACGGGCCGGCGAGGCGGCCGGGCGGGCAGCACCTTCGCGGGCGACACGGATTGGGGCTGCCCTGGCTGCCGGGCGGGCGGCAGCGCGTGGTACTGCTGTGGCGATTGGCGCACTGGTGGTGAAGCCGCCGGTGCCGGTCAGCCTGAATTGGCCGAGCAGGCTGTTGAGCGCTGCCGCTTCCGTTGCCAGGTTGTGGCTGGCGGCGGTGGATTCCTCGACCATCGCTGCATTCTGCTGCGTGCCCTGGTCCATGGAATTGACGGCGGTGTTGATCTCCTGCAGGCCGATCGACTGTTCGCGGGAGGCTTCAGCGATTGCGTGGACGTGCTGGTTGATCTCCTGCACCTCTTGGACGATCGCGTCGAGCGCCTTGCCGGTCTCGCCGACCAGCGAGACGCCGGTCTGCACATGCGTGCCGGAGGTGCTGATCAGCGCCTTGATCTCCTTGGCCGCCTTGGCCGAGCGCTGGGCGAGCTCGCGCACTTCCTGGGCGACGACCGCAAAGCCCTTGCCGGCTTCGCCGGCGCGGGCGGCTTCAACGCCGGCGTTCAAGGCCAAAAGGTTGGTTTGGAAGGCGATGTCGTCGATGACGCCGATGATGTTGGAGATTTCGCCCGAGGACTTCTCGATCTGCTGCATGGCAGAGACCGCCTTGCGGACGATCTCGCCCGATTTCTCGGCGCCGAGGCGGGTGCGGGCGACGAGCTGGCTCGCCTCCTCGGTACGCTTGGCGGCGTCGCGCACGGTCGTTGTGATCTCCTCCAGCGCCGCTGCCGTCTCTTCGACGGAGGCCGATTGCTGTTCCGTCCGCTGGGAAAGCTGGTCTGCGGAAGAGCGGATTTCATTGGCACCGGCGCCGATCGCCCGGGCATTGGCGCCGACCGTATGCAGGGTTTCGTTGAGCTTCTCGACCGAGTTGTTGAAATCCTCACGCAGCGCATCGAGATGCGCGACGAAGGGCTCGTCGATATGCGAGGCGAGATCGCCGGCGGCAAGGCGGCGCAGGCCGTCGCCGAGCGCGGTGACGGCGCGTTCCAGTTCGGATGCTTCGCGGACCTTCTGCGCCTCGCGTTCGCGGCGCTCGCTGTCGCTGAGATTGCGGTCGGCTTCGGCGCGCGCCTCGATCCGGCCGCGCTCGATCGCATTGTCGCGGAAGACCGAAACGGCCTTTGCCATCTGGCCGACTTCGTCGCCGCGGTCGAGGCCGCTGACATCGCTTGTTGCATCGCCCTCGGCAAGCCGGGTCATGCGCTGGCGCAGCTGCGTCATCGGGCCGGCGATGCCCTTCTGGGCGACGACCACGCTGAAGCCGACGGCGGCGAGAACGGCGATGCCGATCAGCACGAAACAGAAGACGATCCGTTCGTTGACGGAAGCCGAGAGCGCGTCGCCGCCATCGTTGAGCATCGTCATCATCGCATCATTGTTGGCGATCATCTTCGGCGTCAGCGCATTGAGCTTGGCATTGATCAGGGCAACATTCGAAAGCGCACCGGCGCTGTCCTTGGCCTTGCTCTGTTCGACGATCTTGTTCGCCAGGGTTTCGATCTCATCGATTCCGGCCTGGATTTCATCGATCGCCGGCTTGCGGCTGGGCACCAGCGCCAGCGCCTGCTTCATGCGGTCGCGCGCTTGCGGCAACTTGCTCGGTATGGCGAGCGCCGCCTGGAATTCGGGCGTATCGGGCTTCATGTCGGCAAGCAGGGTGACCTGCAGCACCGAGGCCACCGCCGATGCGCTGGCGCGCGCGCTCAGCATCGAGGCCTGCGCCTCATGATCGATGAAGGCGCTATAGGCCGCGTCCGCACGGCGGAACTCGGAAATGACATAGATCAGCCCGGCCATCGTGATCAGCCCCATGAGCGCCACGACCGATATGATTTTTGTGCGGATTTTCAGATGCTTCAGCATGGAAATGTCACCCGATTGACGGGCGTGCTCGCGCGCCCGGTGCTTTTGAAATCAATTGTTGCAGAAAACGCTGCTTCAATATCGCGGTTTAGGGATTACGTTTGGGCTGACGATTGCATCATGCGATCGGCTGGCGGGGTCCGATGTCGTCGCAACAAATAAAGGCGATATTCTTTAATTCCGCGCTAACAGAAGGCGGCGGATGACTGTGATTTTTAGGGGCTGACTTGTCATGGGAATCGAAACGACGCCTCAAATCTCATCCTTGCCCAATCGGGCTTTGCTTTCGCAAGCGGCCCTGGCGACTGTTCGGGTTCAATGGAACGGCGGACGGAGACCCACGCTCTCCCACGGGCTTGGTGTCCCAAAGGTGCCGGCAAGGCGGATGCAAGGAGCGCGCACGGTACGCCGTTCATTGCCTTTCGCTTGCGCTCAGCGCATTCGCGGCTTTGCCGCTCACCCCCTCATCGCCTCGCTATCGCTCCGGCACTTCTCCCCGTTTACGCCGCTGGGGAGAAGAGGTATGTGGCAGCCGCCGTCGTCCCCTGCTCCGCGACCACTGGAATGAACAGAAGAAGTGGGCACCTGACAGTTGGCCTCCAACCCGGGGCGGATGGGTGCGATCCGCCCCCTACCACCCAATCCAGCTGGTACAAAATTTCCGAATATGCTAATATTAGAAATGCGATGGCTTCTGGCGTTACCGATGGCTGGACTTGCTATGGCGAGCCCGGCTGCGTCAGCGCAGACGTTGTTCGACGCGGTGGCTTCTGGCGACAGGCATGCTTTGGAGCAGGCGCTGGCCGGCGGCGCCAAGGTTGATGACCGGGCCGCTGATCAGGCAACGCCGCTGATTGCCGCTGCATTGGGCAAGCAAGCCGATATTGTTGAATTGCTGCTGAACAAGGGGGCTGACGTCACTGCGCGCAATTCCGGCGGCTTCACGCCGTTGCATGCGGCGGCCTATGCCGGAAGTGCTGCGATCGCACGGCAACTTCTCGCCAAAGGCGCGTCCCTCGACGATGCAGCCAACAAGGCGGGCGTCACGCCGCTGATGGTGGCGGGCGAGCAAAACCATCTCGATGTCGCCGTGTTGCTGATCGCTGAGGGAGCGGACCCCAGCCACCCCGAAATTCACGGTTACCTGCCGATCACGCGCGCGCTCTGGAAGGGGAACAAGGATATCGTTCACCTCTACAAGCAGCACGGGGTCACCTGCCCGCCGGCAAAAATTCTCGGCAGTGAAGAATGGTATCAAAAGTGTCTGAGCTATTGATGGGAGGACGGATCATGGTCTCACACCGTAAATACGCAAAGCCTGTGCATGTCATCAAGGGAGCAGCCTGTCTCGCTCTCTTGCTCGGTTTTTCCGCGCCCGCGTTTGCCGATGGCCGCGTGAATACCGGCTACTTCGGCGGCGTCGCGATTGGTGGCTACGATACGGTCGCCTATTTCCTGGATAACAAGGCCGTCAAAGGCTCGGAGCAATATTCCTATGAGTGGCTGGGCACGCCCTGGTACTTCGCCAGTGAAGCGCACCGCGAACTCTTCAAGGAAAATCCGGCGAAATATGCCCCGCAATATGGCGGTTATTGCGCAGGAGAGGTCGCCGTTACCGGCTCGGTCACCGTCAACATCGATCCCGAGGCTTTCGCCATCGTCGACGGCAAACTCTATATCACCTATGACAAGGTCCACACGCAGGATTTTGCGGCGCGTGTTGACGAAGCAGGGCCGAAGGCCGATGCAAACTGGCCGAAAAAGCAGGCTGAGCTGGCGCAGAATAATTATCGCTGAAGCGTAGGCCGTGTCATTCGGCCACGGTGAAATGAAACACCTTGCCCGAGTTGGTATAAGTATAGAATTTGTCGCTCTCGTCGCCCCTGATGTAAACGGGGCCGCAATCGGGCCGCCCGAACATGTTCTCGCTCTGCTCGCATAAGACGTCCTGATCGACATAGAGCTTGGCGGTGTACATGCGTGTCATCGAGCGAAATCCCGCGCTACCATCCTCTGCGATCTGCAGGATGGCCGGTTGACCGCCAGGTTCGAGCTGGCCTTGCCAGGTGTGGCCGAAAACGAGGGAGGCAAGGGCTGCGCCCTTCACCCGATCCTTTTCATCCGCGGTGAACCCGAATGGCCATTCGGGCAAGCCGGCCTGGCTGAGCGCGTCTGTGATGAGCCTCAGATCTTCGGGGTTCCGAAAGTGGGCATAGCCGATCCGCCAGGCAGCCAGGGACCGTTCGTTGAAGGTTTCAGATCCCGATAACAACTGTAAGCCCTCGGCAGCGGCTGCCCGTGCCTCGGCCAGGCGGTTGGCGCGGGCATAGGCCGCAGCCAGCACGATCCTGAATTCGCTGACTTCGGGTGCGTCGTCGCGAACGCGTTCGAGGGTTTCGACGGCTCTCGCGGTGTCACCCTTCACGAGAAAGACGAGACCGGCGATTTCCCGGTCGATGGCGGAGAGATCGGGGTCGAGCCTCAGCGCGGTTTCCACCGCGACACTTGCCTCGGCGTGGTTGCTGGCAAACAGTTGAACATAGCCGAGCGCGATCTGCGCTGCCGCATCTCCCGGGCCGAGTGCTGTGGCGCGCTCAGCAGACTCAATCGCCTCCTCGTAACGGCGATCGACGACCTGCATGATGCCGAGAATGGCGTAGGGCGACGAGAGATCAGGATCGAGTTTCAAGGCGATGCTTGCCTTCTCGTAAGCCCTCTTCCTCGCAAGCGCGCTCTGCATGATGTCGTTGAAACTGGCGCGCCAGATATTCACGGTGGTGCGCGCGTCGAATGCAAAGGCCTCGGCGAAAGCGGGGTCCAGCGCCTCCGCCTTGTCGTAGAATGCCAGCGCCTGCTGCAGCCCGTCGCGCTTGCCGCTGCGCGCCGCCTGCTCGCCGCGCAGGAAGTTGTCGTATGCCTCGAGATTTTCAGTCGGCACCCTCGACAGCCGCTTGGCTTCGGTGGCTGACGGCTCGATGCCAAGCGCGCTGACCAGCTCTCGCCTGAGATCGTCCTGGATGGCGAAGAGATCCGCAGCACTTCGGTCGAAGCGGTCGGCCCAGACGTTCTTGCCGCTGGCCATGTCGACGAGCTGCACATTGATGCGCAGTTGCTCGCCGACTTGGCGAACGCTGCCTTCGACCAGGTAGCGCACGTTAAGCGCGCGCGCCGCATCCGCAAGCACGACGGGCTTGCCCTTGTAAGCGAAGACAGAATCGCGGGCGATAACATCGACGCCGGAAAGCTTGGCGAGATCGGTGATCAGGTCTTCGGTGATGCCGTCGGAAACATAGTCCTCCTTCGGATCGCCGCTGAGATTGGCAAATGGCAGGATCGCGACCGACGTCCGTTGCGGCGCGGCAAGGTTTCGCCATTCGAACTGCCACGCAAGGGCAGCGAGAACGATCAGCAGCGCCGCAATCCCGATCCCCGACAGGACCATGGTGCGCGCACGCGGCCGACGGAACCTTGCGGCCACCTCCCCCGCCTTGCCGGCATCGAGATGAACGCGGTAGACCCGAACCGGGTCCGGAATATTCTTCAACCGCTGCTCGCCAAGGTTCGTGAAGCCGACGTCGGCCTTGTGAAAGACGTGATCGAAGGCGGTGCCCGAGATGCAGATGCCGCCGGGCTCGGCCATAGCCTCCAGCCGCGCGGCGACATTGACGCCGTCGCCATAGAGATCGTCGTCCTCGACGATGACGTCGCCGAGGTTCACACCGATGCGGAAACGGATCTTCTGCGCGTCCGGCACATCGGGGTCGTGCCCGGCCATCCGTCGCTGGATCGCCGCCGCGCACTGGACGGCATCGACCACGCTGGCAAACTCCACCAGCGCCCCGTCTCCCATGAGCTTGATGATACGGCCGTGAAACTCCGCAACGGCAGGGTCGAACAGCGCGCTGCGGCAGATCTTCAGCCTTTCCAGCGTGCCGACCTCCTCATTCCCCATGAGGCTGCTGTAACCAACTACATCAGCGGCCAAGATCGCGGTAAGCCGTCGCTCCATATCTGCGCCTTGCGCGATCCACGCTGGCTCAGGCATTTTTTCGGCCAGGTGGCGCCTTGGAACGCTATTCCCGAAAGCTGAGTGTGTCCAGCCGCGGCTTGGCTCCCTCTTCTCCCCAGCAGAGCTATTAGATTCACGCCTGGCGTCGGCGGATCTCGGCCGGAGATGTCGCATGAAGGCCGTCCCTCTGCACGGCGGCGGGATCCGTCTCACTCCCACACATATTCCCCACCGCGCATGACTCTGCTACATCTCGCCGACGCCGCAATGCTTCGCGCTTAACCCAGAGACCAAGATCAAGATGATGCAATCCAAGCTGGCATCCCTGACTCTGAAGGGTTTTTTCGCGTTCGGCCTGTTTCTGGGGGCGCTTTTTTCGAGTTTTGCCGCATCCGCCCAGCAGGCGTCCCCCTCGCTGCCGCTGCTCTTCGATGCGCGCGAACGTCTTGCGAGGCCCGATCTATCCTCGCTGGTGCGCCTGCGCTTCCTGACGTCGGTCGATTTCCCGCCCTTCAATTTCACCGATCAGAACGGCAAACTCTCCGGCTTCAATGTCGACCTCGCCCGCGAAATCTGCAGCGAACTGGAGATTTCAGACAAGTGCCAGATCCAGGCGATCCCCTTCGCCGACCTCAGGGATGCGCTCGCCGCCTCGCAGGGTGATGCCGTCATCGCCGGTTTTGCCGTGACGCCGGAACTGCGCCGGCAATTCGTCTTCTCCAGACCCTATCTGATGCTGCCGGCGCGCTTCGTGCGCAATCTCGCCGTGCCGCTCGACGGAAAGACGGCTTCCGCCCTTTCCAGCCACCCGGTCGGTGTCGTCAGGGGGACGGTGCACGAGGCGATGCTGGCCGCCTTTTTCCCCACGCTCAAGGCCGAGCCGTTCGACACAAAGGACGCCCTGCTTGCGGCGCTCAGGGACCGCAAGGTCGATGCCGCCTTTGCCGATGCGCTGCAGCTTTCCTTCTGGGTCTCTTCGCCGGCATCAGCCAAATGCTGCGCGCTGTTCGACGGTCCCTATCTTTCCGAGCATTTCCTCGGCGAGGGCATGACGATCATGCTCCGGCAGAAGGACAGCGTGCTGACATCCGCCATCGACCACGCGCTCGCCACGCTGTCGCGCAACGGCCGGCTTCAGGAGATCTATCTGCGCTACTTTCCCTACGGGCTCTATTGAAGCCGCGAAAAGACGCGGGACGCGTTTTGGCCTTTAGCCTTTGCGGAACCGGGCAATCGCACTGCGCTCGATCGCCGCGCAGGTGAGCTTGTCGAGGCCGAGCCGGTCACGCAGCAGGCTGAGCAGCCGCAACTCCTCCGCCTTGACCGAGAGATCGGCGGATGCCACCTCGACGGCCAGCGCATAGGCCGTGTCGTAGAGTTTCGCGGGCAGGGTGTCGCGCACGGTTTCGAGCACGACGTCGAGACCTTCCGGTCCGGCGAGCAGCGAGGCGCAGTCGCGCGCCACCGCAATCAGCTTGTCGTCATCGAAATCCCGGAAAACAGGCAGGAATCCGATCAGTTGGCCGATCCTCTCCAGCTCCCTGTCGTTCATCGTGCTGTCGACGGCGGATGCCATCACCATCACGTAGATCAGCGCGTCATGGGCAGAAAGCGGCTTGTTCATCTCTGATTCCTTTTTCGATCAGCCCAGATTAGGAATTGGTAACAGTCATTACAAGGGATCGGCCCGATCCGGGCTGTCCGATCGCTTGTCATGGCTGCCGGTTTAATTGCGGCGCGGATCGTCGCCGTAGAGGCCTTTTCCCGCCTGCCTGGCCTTTTCGGCGGCAGATGTAAGCGGCGAACCCGCCGCCGGTTCCGCCCAGCCGTTTTCGGCAAGCCATGCGCTGAGATCCTCTGTGCCGAGCCGGCAGGCAGTCGTTACGGTTTCCTTCCACTCCACGGTCTGGAGATCGCAGGTGACGGCGCGGTTGCGCAACAGCAGGCGCAGCGCCGTCTTCGCCATCATGCCGCAGGGCCATTGCCGGCCCGCCGGCCCGCAAATCCTGTCGACCGGCGTCGGCACGATGCCGGCAAGCTGAAGCCGGCGCTCGCCGAAGGACAGAATGCCGGCATTTTCGACCGCCGGCCGCGCCAGCTCCATCGGCTTTTTCGTAGCCGGACTTGCCGCTTGCCCGCCAGCCGTCTCCGCTTGTTGCGGGACATCGGCCGGTTGGGGTGCCACGCCGTCGCCTGGCCCCGGGGCAGGCGGTTCCGCCGGTTCCACTGACCGGGCGATCATTTCGGCACGGTCGTCCGACATCGCCGCGGGTTCGCCGGCCTCGGGGGCCGCACCCGCCGGTGCGGACGCCGTCGCCTCGGCGGACGCCGTCTCTTCGCCTGCCGTGCCGCCGCCAAGCCTTGCTTCGCCCGCCATCAGCAGGCCAGCCACCACCGCCATCCCCGTGATACCTGTGATGAAGGCGGCAGGGCGCATGGAATATCTTCCTATTGGCTGGCCCAGATGATGCGGGCGATCCAGTCGACGTCGGAAAGCTCGAAGGTGCGGTTGGGATGTTCGGGATTGAGCGACATCAGCTCGATCGACCGCGGGCTCTGGCGCAGCAGCACCTTGGCCATCACCTCGCCCTCGTTTGTGCGCACGACGACGCGGTCGTTGCGGCGCACCTGTGCCCCCGGCTCGACGATCAGCACGTCGCCGTCGCGGTAGAGCGGCATCATGCTCTCGCCCTGCACCTCCAGCGCATAGACGCCTGATTTCTGTGCCGGGGCTGCCGGAAATTCCACCACGTCCCAGCCCTGGCCGGCCGGAAAGCCGCCATCGTCGAAGAAGCCGCCGGCGCCGGCTTGAGCGAAGCCGAGCAGCGGAATGGAGTTGCCTCGCTGGGGAAATGCGCCTTCCTGCCGTCCGAAAGCACCGTCCGGCCGCATGAAGGCCAGAAACTGCTCCATGCTCGCCCCCGTCGCGTCGAGCACCTTGGCGATCGATTCCGTCGAGGGCCAGCGCAGCCGCCCGTCGGCGGAAAGCCGTTTCGATTTGTTGAAGGAGGTCGGGTCGAGGCCGGCGCGGCGCGCAAGTCCGGATGGCGTCAGCTCGTGCCGTTCGGCAAGCCTGTCGAGCGCTTCCCAGATCTGGTTGTGTGACAGCATGCGCGATTCCGTCGCGGCTCATTCAACGCCGCGCTCCAACCCGGCGGAATATTAACCGACCGCGCCGCCTGAGTAAAGATAGAAGAGGAATAAAATCCTGTTGCCAAAGGGAATGCGTCGCTCAGGCGACCATCGCCATATTGATCTTGCCGAGCTGGATCACCGCCTGCGTCCGGCTGTCGACATCGAGTTTCAACAGGATCGCCGAGACATGCGCCTTGATCGTCGCCTCGGAGACGCCGAGCTCGTAGGCGATCTGTTTGTTCAGCAGCCCTTCGCCGAGCATGGTCAGCACCCGGCTCTGCTGCGGCGTCAGCGTATGCAGGCGGTGGATCAGATCGGCGACATCGGGATCCTGCTCCTGCCCGTCGCGATAGCTTTCCGGCGTGGCAATGTCGCCGGCAAGCACCGTCTGGATGCTGCGGCGAATGTCGTCGATGCCGGAGGATTTCGAAATGAAGCCGGAAGCACCAAGTTCCAGCGCCCGGCGGATCGTCGTCGCGTCGTCGGTTGCCGAGACAATGACGATCGGCAGGCTGGCGAATTCGGAGCGCAGCGCCATCAGGCCGGAAAAGCCACTGACTCCGGGCATGGCGAGATCGAGCAGCATCAGGTCGGCATCCGCATGGGCGCCGGCCGCCCGGCGCGCGGCAGCGAAATCGCCGGCCTCGACGATCGATTGCCGGCCTTCCATGCCGATCACCGCCTGGCGCAGCGCGTCGCGGAAAAGCGGATGATCGTCCGCAATGATGATGGTGTGTTCCCGCATCGAAAACTCCCTCCCAAGAGCCCGATCATGCCGGCATGTGCCTCCGCCCCTCCGCGTTGCACGCCAGCTTGCTCATACCGACTATATCAGATCAGGTCTTCTGCGGAAGGGGATTGGTGTTCTCCTCGGCCTGGAACTCCTTCACCATCCCCATGAAACTCTTCATCATCCGCTCCATGATGCTGATCGAACGGTCGACCTCGGCATCGCTCGGCAACGCGCGCTGGATGACACCGCCCTGTTCGAGCGCCGTCACCCGCTTTGCCAGCCGGTCGAGTTCGTCCTCATAGGCCGCCCGCTCGTCGGCTGCCATCCGGCAGACGAGGGCGCCGTCCTTGTCCTGGCAGATCGACATTGCCCCGGTCTGCCGGTCGAGCCGGACGAAATGGTCGCCGCTCTTCTCCAGCTGGAAGCGGCTTGCATCGGCTTCGACGGCCGCCGCGGCCAACGGCATCAGAAAAACGCTAAGTGTGATAACGAATGCCTTCATTGTCTCATCCTCCGGATTTTCTGGAGCATGATGCCGAAAAGTGTGCGCGGTTTTCGGATGACATCATGCTCTAATTCTGTTCCAGCTGCCCCCGTTTTTCGCGCCGGGGCGTGGACATCGCCGCCTCTTTCCGGCAAAGCCCTCGTGACCAAGGAACAGCCTATCGTGAGGCCATGATGACCCTGACACCGACCCTTTACAAGATCGTGACGGAAACGCTCTGGCAGCAAGCCAGACAAACCGGCACTTTTCATGGCGCCGGCATCGATCTCAAGGACGGCTTCATCCATTTCTCGACCGCGGACCAGGTGAAGCAGACCGCCGCCCTGCATTTTGCCGGCCAGTCCGGCCTGTTGCTGATTGCCGTCGATGGCGGCGGCTTCAGTGACAAGCTGGTCTTCGAGCCCTCGCGCGGCGGCGATCTCTTCCCGCATCTCTACGCCGATCTGCCGCTGGCCACCGTGCTCTGGGAGGCGCCGCTGCCGCTCGACGAAGCCGGCGCCCATGTCTTTCCGGAGCTGCAGCCATGATCGATCCCTTCAAGCGTCTCGCCCGCAAGGGTCTCTTCCTGTTCGATCCGGAAACGGCGCACGGCATGTCGATCGCCGCCTTGAAATCCGGCCTCGTGCCTGCCTGCCAGCTGACGCCCGATCCGCGCCTGCGCCAGACCGTTGCCGGCCTTACCTTCGAAAATCCGCTCGGCATGGCCGCCGGCTACGACAAGAATGCCGAAGTGCCGGAGGCGCTGTTGAAGCTCGGCTTCGGCTTTACCGAGATCGGCACGGTGACGCCGAAGCCGCAATCCGGCAATCCGCGGCCGCGCATCTTTCGCCTGGTGGAGGATGAAGCCGTCATCAACCGCCTCGGCTTCAACAATGAAGGCCATGATGCCGCCTTCGGGCGCCTCGCCGCGCTAGGGGGCGGTGGCATGATCGGCGTCAATATCGGCGCCAACAAGGATAGCGAGGACCGCATCGCCGACTATGTCGCCGGCATCCGCCGCTTTTATTCCGTCGCGCGCTATTTCACCGCCAACATCTCCTCGCCGAACACCCCCGGCCTGCGCGACCTGCAGGGGCGCGAAAGCCTTGCGGTGCTGTTATCAGCCGTGCTTGCGGCGCGTGACGAAATGGCGGCGGCATCCGGCCGGACGATCCCGGTCTTTCTGAAGATCGCGCCTGATCTGACCGAGGAAGGCATGGACGATATCGCCGCGGAAGTGCTCTCGCATGCGCTGGATGGCCTGATCGTCTCCAACACCACGCTGTCGCGCGATGGCCTTAAGGATCAGCGCCAGGCGAAGGAGGCGGGCGGTCTCTCCGGCGTGCCGCTGTTCGAAAAGTCGACGGCGGTGCTCGCCAGGATGCGCAAGCGCGTCGGCCCGGCCCTGCCGATCATCGGCGTCGGCGGCGTCTCCTCGGCCGAGACCGCGATGGAGAAGATCAGGGCGGGCGCCGATCTCGTCCAGCTCTATTCCTGCATGGTCTATGAAGGCCCCGGCCTGGCCGGCGATATCGTCCGCGGCCTCTCGAAGCTCCTGGACCGCGAAAAGACGGCTTCGATCCGCGACCTGCGCGATGTCAGGCTGGATTATTGGGCGGCGCGAAAGGTCTGATCGGCCCGCGACCGCACCAGCATCGCCAGGAAGAAACCGCGGAAGAGCAGGAAGGCGTTCATCGCCAGCCACAGGCCATGATTGCCGAAGAGCGGCACGAAGACCGCGAGCATCAAGAGATAGCCGGCAAAGGACATCAGCATCCGGTTGCGCATGTCGGCCGACCATGTGGCGCCGATAAAGACTCCGTCCATCAGGAAGGCGAGCGCGCCGGTCAATCCCGTCACCGCGGCCCAGGGCAGATAGGTTTCGGCCGCCTGCCGCACCTCGGGTGAGGTCGTCAGCACCGAAATCAACCAGGGGCCGGCGAGGAAGAAGAAGGCGGAACCAACAGCGGCCAGCCCGAAGGACCACAAGGTCGTCAGCTTCAGCCCGCGGTCGAAGGCCGGCCGGTAATGCGCGCCGATCGCCCGGCCGATGATCTGTTCGGCGGCATTGGCAAGGCCGTCGAGATAATAGCCGGACAGCAGGAAGAAATTCATCACCACGGCATTGGCGGCAAGCGTCACCGCGCCGAAGCTGGTGCCGATCCGCGTCATGATGGTGAAGGCGCCGATCAGCACGAAGGTGCGGATCAGGATATCGCGGTTGAGTGCGAAAAGCTCAGCCAGCCGGTGCCGGGAAAAGACCTCGGACCATGCCGGCCGCGATGCCTTGCCGAAGCCGCTGAGCACGATGGCAAGCCCGGCGAGCGCGCCGACGGTTTCGCCGGCCATCGTTCCCCAGGCGACCCCCGCCACGCCCCAATCGAGCGTCAGGCCGAGATAGATGGAAAGCAGGATGTTGATGCCGTTGATAACAGCCTGCAGCAGCAGTCCGATATTGCCCTGTCCGCGCCCGAGCACAAAGCCGAGGATGGCATAATTCGCCAGCGCCGCCGGTGCTGCCAGCATGCGGATCGAGAAATAGGTGCCGGTTGCCTCGGCGATCGCTCCTTCCGCCCCCATCAACCTCAACCCCGCCGCCATCAGCAGCGGCGAAAGACAGAGCAGCGCCAACCCGCAGCCGAGAGCCGAAATCATTGCCCGGGAAAAGACCGCCTGCTGCTCGTGTTGGTCACGACGGCCATAGGCCTGCGCCGTCAGTCCGGTGGTCGAGGCGCGCAGGAAGTTGAAGCTGCCGAGGATCAGATCGAACAGCATCGCGCCGATTGCCAGCCCGGCCAGCGCCTCCGCATTGCCCATGCGGCCGACGACGGCGGTGTTCGTCAGCCCCAGCAGCGGCGTCGTCATGAAGCCGAGCGTCATCGGAAGGGCGATCGACAGCACCATCAGGTGCGTCACGTCGAATGCGAGCGCGTTGTGATTGCTGCGTGTATCCATGCCGGCCTCGTCGCGGCAGCGCCACGCGTCGTTTCAGACGCGCAACAGACGCTGCATCACTTGAACTGCTGCAGGCGGAATCACCTCAGCTGGAAAGCACCATGGCCCAATAGGGCAGGTTCCTGGAAGATGTATTGTGGGCGACGGCAACGCCAAGGCCATCATAACGTCCGAGCATGTTTTCCAGGTGATGCGGCGAGTTGATCCAGGCCGTTACCACGGCATCGACGCTCTGCTGGCCGGCGGCGATGTTCTCAGCCGCTGGCAGCCGCACGCCGCTCGCCTTGACACGCGCACCGAAGCTGTCGGTCATGCCCATCAGATGCGCCATCTTGCCGGCGCTCGCCATGCGTTTTGCCTGGAACAGGGCGGCGGTGGTCGCCGCCGGATCGACGGCAAGCGCCGGCAGGCCGTGTTTGGCCCGCAGCTGGTTGACGAGCGGCAGCACGCTCGCCGTCTCGTCTTCGCCGTCCGACGGCGTGCCGGCCATCCGCGGGGTCGTGGTGCAGCCGGCGATGCCGGCGGCGAGCGCAAGTCCGGAAAGGCGTAGCAGGCCGCGTCTGGAAAGATCGATGGATGTCATGTTACCGGCGGTAGCTGAAAAGACGAAGGATGACGAAGAGCGGAATGACGATCGTCGCGCCGAGGATGAGATAGTCGCCGACGCGCCCGAGAGCCGAGAAGCCCCGGTGCCAGATTTCCAGGATGAAGTCGCGGACGCCGTCGATGATGCTCCACGGCGTCAGGCCGAAAACGGTCATGACGAAACCGACGATCAGCGACACCACGATAAGTTTTATCAATGTGCGGCCGATTGAATCGCCGAGGAACCTGTTCGCCTGATCGGACATAAGCCATCTCCTGTTTGCCCTTGGAATAAGGTCGCGGCGCGGCGCCCGCAAGCCCTTTCCGGAATTGGCCGCTTCGCCTCTGAAATAGGACTTGAGTTTTTTTGTGGCCGCCGCCAAATGCGGGCCAATGCATGTCGCCCGGAAGTGTGCAGCGGTTCCGGGAAAACGACATGCATAAAACAAAGAGCTACAGGTCCATTGATGCAGCCCCACCAGCTTTCCTCCGGCGATGTCATTGCCGACCGCCGCGCCGACTATGCCAGGATGCTCGAGGAAGGCGGCGAGCCGGAAGCGGCTGCCGAGCTGATGGAGCAGGCCCTCGAACTCGTGCCCGCCTGGGCAGCCGGCTGGTATCGCCTCGCCACCTATCTGGAAGAGGCGGGCAGGGGTGAAGCCGCGATCGAGGCCTATCGCAAGACGCTTGCCCTCGATCCCGAAGACATTTTCGGCGCTGCCCTCAAACTCGCCCTTCTCGGCGACGCGGCCACGCCTGACCTGCCGCCGAGCCGCTATGTCGAGCGCCTCTTCGACGACTATGCCGATCGGTTCGAATCAGCACTTGTCGATAAGCTCGACTACAATGTCCCGCAGAAGCTCGCAGCGCTCGTCGCCTCCACCGGCAGGTGTTACGAACTGGCCGTCGATCTCGGCTGCGGCACCGGCCTGCTCGGCCCGGAAATCCGTAGCTTTGCCGGCCGCCTCGAAGGCTTCGACCTCTCGCAGAACATGCTGGCGAAGGCTGCCGAGAAACGGGTCTATGACAGTCTCACCCAGGCCGATCTCTCGCTCGCGCCCGAGCTCTCCGGCCTCTTTGCAGATGCGGCGCGCCGTCGCGCCGACCTGGTGACGGCAGCCGATGTGCTGATGTATCTCGGCAATCTCGAAAGCGTCTTTGCCATCGTCGGAGAGCTCGCTGCACCAGGCGCCGATATCGCCTTTTCCGTCGAGGATGCAGGTGAGGGCGACGGCTTTCACCTCGCTCCGTCGCTGCGCTACGCCCATTCGGAAAGCTATGTCAGGATGCTTCTTGCCCGTCACGGCTTCCAAATCCTCAAGATCGTCAAATCGGTCATTCGCAAAGATGGCGGAAAACCGGTTTCCGGCATTCTGTTCCTTACGCATAAGCCCGTGTGAGCGAACATTTCTTGCGATTTTTTAATAGGTCAGCATTGCTTACCTATTTCGCTTGATCGAAAGGCCGAAAAACCCGATACTGCACCGCATCGGCAGAGAGCTTGGCAATTAACGCCGAGGCGCTCGGGCTCCTTTCATGATCCAAAATTCCGTCGCGCCCAGATCTTCCCAAGCGCGTTCTTGAACTCGTCTGCCGTGGAGACTGGCGACATGACACAGCTCATCAATGCCCTTGGCTTCTGGAATACGACTGCGACGCGCCACACCCCGATCGAAGATGTACAGGGCATATTCTCCGGCAGCTTCGTTGCGGCGCTCGGCCTTTATGTGCTCGCCAGCGCCGGCCTTCTCACCGGCAGCACGGCCGGCGTGGCCTTCCTCCTGCATTATGCCTTCGGCGTCAATTTCGGGCTTGCCTTCTTCCTGCTCAACCTACCGTTCTTCTATCTCTCGTGGAAGCGCCTCGGCATGGCCTTCACCATCAAGACCTTCATCGCCATCGGCCTGACCTCGGTGATTGCCGATGTGCAGTCGCGCTTCCTGACCATTTCGAGCATTCATCCGGCCTGGGCGGCCCTGCTCGGCGGCCTGCTGCTCGGCTTCGGCCTGCTGGCGCTTTATCGCCACCGCGCCAGCCTTGGCGGCGTCGGCATTCTCGGCATCTACCTGCAGGAGCGTTTCGGCATCCGTGCCGGCCTCGTCCAGCTCGCGATCGACATGTGCGTGCTCGCCGCCGCCTTCTTCGTCACCACGCCGCCTGTCGTTTTCTATTCGGTGCTCGGCGCCGTCGTCCTCAACCTCTTCGTCGCCATCAATCATCGCGCCGACCGCTACATCGCGTTGTAACATTACCAATCGGTAAGCCATTCTAAATAAAACGTAACTTGCCTGTGATCGGTCTCGGCGCCAAACTCTGCTCGCGCCGGATTTGATGAGGTGAACTATGTCAGATTTGGAAAAGCTTGTGAGACGCCGTATGCAGGAAGAACGCGCCAAGGGCGCTTCCGCAGAAGAAATTGCGAAAGTCGTCCGAGACATATTCAACAGCATGGACCCCTCGGGCAATCGGTTTGACGCCGTTGCCGTACGAGCCACCAGGGATCACGAGTGATCCGATATTCGACCGACCCGAGATTTTCGGGTCGGTTGCCAGGATGAATTCTCGGTAAGCAGATTTCGATCAGGCGGCCTTCGTTACCGCATCAATCGGATGCTGCGAGCGGAAGCCGACGGCAAGCCGGTTCCAGATGTTGATCGCGCCGATCGCCACCGTGATCTTCGTCATTTCTTCTTCGGAAAAATGCGCCTTCAGCGTCTCGTAGTCGGCATCCGGCGCGCCTGTTTTGGCGATATTGGTCACTGAATCCACCCAGCCGAGCAGCGCCCGTTCGCGGGCGTCATAGACCGGCGATTCCCGCCAGACGCACATCAGGTTGATCCATTGCTCGCTCAGCCCATCATGGCGGGCTTCCTTCACATGCATGTCGACGCAATAGGCACAGCCGTTGATCTGCGAGGCGCGCAGCTTGATCAGATGGATGAAGCGGCGCTCCAGTCCGGAGGACTGGACATATTGCTCGAGCGCGGCGACAGCCTTGTAGGCATCGGGAGCGGCTTTGGCGAAGTTGAAACGTGATTGCATGGTCTTTCTCCTTTGTTGGTGGCTCAACGAGCCGTCTTGCGTTCATGGATTTCAAGGAAAGCGCAGCCTCTAGCGGCGATCGATCCGTCGTCGAGAGCGTTCAGTTCGATGCCGAGATCGGCAATGCTCGTCTTGGCAAGTTCGGCCCGATAGACTCGTTCGGCCCTGAGCATCGCCGCGCTGATGTTGCAGGGCTTGGCAAAGAAGCGATCGGAGACCGGGTTCGGTCCGCGCTGGCGGATTTCGGCGCAGCGGAAGGCCGGCGCCGGTCCTTCGACCGCGATCACGATGTCGAGCAGCGAAATTTCCTTCGCCGCCTTGGCCAGCCGATATCCGCCCTTCGGCCCCGGCACGGTATCGAGGATGCCGGCGCCCGACAGTGCCTGCAGATGCTTCAGCAGATAACTCGTCGAGACGCCGTGGAATTCCGCCAGCGCGGCCGCCGATAGCACGCCGCCCTCGGAGAGGCCGGAAAGCATCGCAACGCTGTGAATGGCCTGCTCGACCCCATCGCCCATCTTCATCCACGTGGCCTCCTCAATTCGTGGATAAAAAATATCCATGATTATGCCGCCTGTCAAGAGACGTCCGCGTTGCTTGCCACTTGCCTTTATCCTGACCCCGGATAGAAGACGGAAAAGCCGACAGGGGAACATCATGGCATCCAACGCTTTCGCAGGCCTTCTGAATTCCAGCGCCGATCGCCACTCGCTGCTGGACGACGCCCAGGGCATCGTCGCCGGCAGCATGCTCGCCGTTCTCGGCGTAACGCTTCTCTCCGGCGCCGGACTGCTTGCCGGCGGCACGGCGGGCCTTGCCTTCCTCGCCCATTATGCGACGGGCTTCAGCTTCGGCCTCTGCTTCTTTGTCGTGAACCTGCCCTTCTATTATCTCGCCTTCCGCCGCTTGGGCCTTGCCTTCACCATCAAGACCTTCGCCGCCATCGCGCTGACCTCGGTCCTGTCCGAATTCGTCTCGGGCTTCATCAGCATGGCGCATGTCGATCCTTTCGCCGGTGCGCTCTTCGGCGGTCTCGTCATCGGCGCCGGCATGCTGGCGCTCTTCCGCCACCGCGCCAGCCTCGGCGGCATCGGCATTCTCGCCCTCTATATCCAGGATCGCTTCGGCTGGCGGGCTGGCTTCGTCCAGCTCGGCTTCGACGGCATCATCCTGGCGCTCTCCTTCTTCGTCGCAAGCCCCTTCATCATCGCCTGCTCAGTGCTTGGTGCGATCGTTCTCAACCTCACGATTGCCATCAACCACCGCAAGGACCGCTATATCGCCATGTGAATTGCTAAAGCGCGTCGCGATCTTTCAGATTCGCTCCTCGCGCTTTAGCTCTTTGTTTTTACGCATGTCGTTAGCGCAAAACCGCTGCACACTTTTGCGCGACATGCTTTGGCCGCTCTTCTCTTTCCCCGGCGTTTCACTAGTTTCAGGGCGTGGACCAGATCGATTCCGAAGCCCGCACACTGCTTCCTGCTGCCTTTACCCGCTGGTTTGCGGAAAAGGGCTGGCGCCCGCGCGCCCATCAGCTGGAACTGCTCGCCCGCGCCGAGGCCGGCGAAAGCACGCTGCTGATTGCGCCGACCGGCGCCGGCAAGACGCTCGCCGGGTTTCTGCCGTCGCTCACCGATCTCACCCGCCGCGGCCGGATACCGCCCGGCTCCGCCTTCACCGGCATCCACACCCTCTATGTCTCGCCGCTGAAGGCGCTTGCCATCGATATCGAGCGCAATCTGATGAAACCGGTTGCGGAGATGGGCCTGCCGGTCACCGTCGAAAATCGCACCGGCGACACGCCGAACGCCAAGCGCCAGCGCCAGAAACTCAGCCCGCCGGATATTCTGCTGACGACGCCGGAACAGGTCGCCCTGCTGCTGGCGAACCGCGAGGCCGAGCGCTTCTTCAAGGACCTGAAATATATCGTCCTCGACGAGCTGCATTCGCTGGTCACCTCCAAGCGCGGCCACATGCTTTCGCTCGGCCTTGCCCGCCTGCGCCGCCTTGCCCCCGGCCTCCAGACCATCGGCCTGTCGGCCACCGTCGCCGAACCCATGGATCTGCAGAAATGGCTGGTCGGCCAGGAAGAGGGTAGCGAACATTATGCCGGCCTCGTTGTCGTCGAAGGCGGCGCCAAGCCCGATATCTCGATTCTTTCGACCGAAGAGCACATTCCCTGGTCCGGCCATTCCGCCCGATATGCCATTCCCGATGTCTACCGGCATCTTGTCGAACATCGCACGACGCTGCTCTTCGTCAACACCCGCAGCCAGGCCGAAATGCTTTTCCAGGCACTCTGGACGATCAATGACGACAACCTGCCGATCGCGCTCCACCACGGCTCCCTCGATGTCGCCCAGCGCCGCAAGGTCGAGGCGGCGATGGCCGAAAACCGGCTGCGCGCCGTCGTTGCCACCTCCACTCTCGATCTCGGCATCGACTGGGGCGATGTCGATCTCGTCATCCATGTCGGCGCGCCGAAGGGCGCCTCGCGTCTTGCCCAGCGCATCGGCCGCGCCAATCACCGCATGGACGAGCCCTCGAAGGCGATCCTGGTTCCCGCCAACCGTTTCGAGGTCATGGAGTGTCAGGCCGCCCTCGATGCCAATTATATCGGCGCGCAGGATACCCCGCCCGTCGGCCGCGGCGCGCTCGACGTGCTCGCCCAGCATGTGCTAGGCATGGCCTGCGCCGAGCCTTTCGACATGCTGGAACTCTACGATGAGGTCACCAGCGCCTCGCCCTATGCCGATCTCAGCTGGGAGACCTTCGAGCGCATCGTCGATTTCGTCGCGACCGGCGGTTATGCGCTCCGCACCTACGAGCGTTACGCCCGCATCCGCAAGACCGGGGAGGGCCGCTGGCGCGTCTCCAATCCTGCGGTCGCCCAGCAATACCGCCTCAACCTCGGCACCATCGTCGAAAGCCCGATGCTGAATATCCGCATGGTCAAGCGCGGCGAGGGCGGCAGGATCGGCCGTGGCGGCGCCACGCTGGGGAAGGTCGAGGAATATTTCCTCGAGCAGATGTCGCCCGGCGATACTTTCATCTTCTCCGGCAAGGTGCTGCGCTTCGAGGGCATTCGCGAAAATGAGTGCCTTGCCTCGCAGGCCTTTTCGCTCGATCCGAAGATCCCGTCCTATAATGGCGGCAAGTTTCCGCTGTCGACCTATCTGGCCGAGCAGGTGCGGGCGATGATCGCCGATCCCGATCGCTGGCGCCGCCTGCCGGATCAGGTGCGCGACTGGCTGTCGCTGCAGAACGACAAGTCGATGCTGCCGAAGCGCGACGAGTTCCTGATCGAAACCTTTCCGCGCGGCAGCCGCGGCTACATGGTCGCCTATCCCTTCGAAGGCCGTCTCGCCCACCAGACGCTCGGCATGCTGCTGACCCGCCGGCTGGAGCGGATAGGCGCCAAACCGCTCGGTTTCGTCGCCACCGATTATTCGCTTGCCATCTGGGGCCTCGAGGATATGGGGCTGATGATCCGCAACGGCCGGCTCAGCCTCTCCGACCTCTTCGACGAAGACATGCTCGGCGACGATCTCGAAGCCTGGCTGGACGAATCCTTCCTGTTGAAGCGCACTTTCCGCAATTGCGCCGTGATTGCAGGCTTGATCGAGCGCCGCCATCCGGGCAAGGAAAAGAGCGGCCGGCAGATCACCGTCTCCGCTGACCTGATCTACGACGTGCTGCGCAGCCACGAACCGGATCACATCCTCCTGCAGGCAACGCGGCAGGATGCGGCGACGGGACTTTTGGATATTGGCCGTCTTGGCGATATGCTGAGACGAATCAGGGGCCACATCACCCACCGCGCCCTCGACCATATTTCCCCGCTCGCCGTGCCGGTGATGCTGGAAATCGGACGCGAGGCGGTGCCGGGCGAGGCCCATGACGCACTCCTGGCCGAAGCGGCGGATGATCTGATCGCCGAAGCGTTGGCCTGATGAAAAATTGGGCCTGACTGACGTATTTGGGAATAAGAGAGTGATGAACCGCCTGGCGCTGGCGCGCGACATTTCAGGACTGGCCGCGATACCAGGCATCGAGACATCGGTGAACGGCATTGCCGCCGTCTGCGATCCGCTTGGCGCCCTCTATCTGCCGGATGCCGGCCTGCTCGTCGTCTCCGACCTGCATCTGGAAAAGGGTGCGGCCTTCGCGCGCCGCGGCATGATGCTGCCGCCTTACGATACGCTGGCGACGCTGACCGTCCTTGCCGCCGTCATCTCGCGTTATGATCCGAAGCTCGTCATCTCGCTCGGCGACAATTTCCACGACCGCATCGGTTCGAAGCATCTGCCGGAGAATTTCCGCACGTTGATCGTCAATATGGCCCGCGGCCGTGAATGGATCTGGATCAATGGCAACCATGATCCGGATGGCATCGTCGATCTGCCGGGCGCTTCCGCCGACGAGATGCAATATGCCGGCCTGACCTTCCGGCACGAGCCGAAGAACGGATTGCAGAGCGGCGAAATCGCCGGCCACCTGCACCCGTCGGCGACCGTCCGCCGCCGCGAGAAATCCATCCGCCGCCCGTGCTTTGCCACCGACGGCGCCCGCCTGCTGATGCCGGCTTTCGGCGTCATGAGCGGCGGTGTGGATCTCGGCCATCAGGCGATGAAGGGCCTGTTCGACAAGGCTTTGCTAGTGGCGCATCTGTTGGGGCGAGATCGGATTTATTCGGTCAGATATGGGAACTTGAGGGGGTAGTGCCCTTCATATTTGGACGGCACCGCCTAAACTCAATCGCACTCCTGCAACTGCCGCTGATACGTCCCCGCCATCCGCGCAAACTTCTGCGCCGTCTGCTGCAATTGCCCGTTCGAACGCCAGTCGCCGCGTTTGTACCCCGTCGGACCGGAATAATAGGCAAGATAGAGATTATAGGCATCGTTCAGCGGAATGCCGGTCTCCACGCTGTTTTGATAGTGATACCAGCCGATGAAATCGATCGCGTCGGCGAAGTTCGCCCGCCGTGCAGTCCAGTTCCCGGTCTGTGACTGATAGTGGTCCCAGGTGCCGTCGAGCGCCTGCGAATAGCCGTAGGCCGTCGACGGCCGGGTCCAGGGAATGAAGCCGAACAGCTTGGTGCGCGGCGGCCGCGCATAGGGCTGGAAACCGGATTCGGTATACATCGTCGCCATCAGGATCGGCACGGGCACGCCGTATTTCTTCTCCGTCCGCTCGGCTGCACTCTGCCAGCTGGAGAAGAGCCCGTCGCGCTCGTCGAAGACGGCACAGATGTTCCTCGTCTGCTTCGGCGCCGTCGCGCAGCCGGCAAGCAGCGCGAGACCCACGGCCGTCAGAACGATACGAGTACGCATGACAAAACCTCTCGTTTCCGAGAGATTACTAACTCGTAAATGTTAAAAACCGGTTTTTAGTCGAATGCGAACTTCCCAGGCTGCTCTCTTGTGCGGCCAGGGATGGATACCCTGGCCTGACCCACCGGACGGCATCCCATCCACTACGCCTTGACGGGCTCGTAGCGCAGGATCACCGCGCCGCCCTCCGTCGTCGAGGATTCGATGAGCTTCAGCGGCACCTTGCCCTCTGCCTGTTTGAAAAGCGGATTGCCGCCACCGAGGATCACCGGCGCCAGGCAAACCCGGATTTCGTCGATAAGCCCCGCTTTCAGCAGGCTGTCGGCAAGCTCGGCGCTGCCGAAGATGAAGATCGTCTTGCCGTCCTCCCGCTTCAGCCGCGTCAGTTCCGGGATCGGATCGCTGACGACGCGGGCATTGTTCCAGCCGGGCTCGGTCATCGTCCGCGACACGGCGATCTTGGCGATGCCGTTCATATAGGCCTTGATCTCACCTTCGCCCTCGGCGGTCGGCCAGTAGGCGGCCATGCCCTCATAGGTCTTGCGGCCAAACACCAGCAGATCGCCTTCCCTGCCGAACTGTTCGGCGTAGCGCTGCAATTCAGGCCCCCAGGCGAGATTGTGGAAGTCGATATCCCACGGCTTCGTGCCTTCGAAATAACCATCGAGCGTCATCAAATTCCAGACAACAAGCTTCCTCATTTCCATCCTCCTTCTGAATTGCCAATCAAGATAAAACCGATTGCGTTTAGCAACTGGTTGAAAACTAGATCGACTGATAGCAAAATGCAAGCGGTTTTTGGGGACATGGATGAGCTGCCGCCAAAACATCCGCGTAGCAGCTCCCGCACAGCGGGCTCGACGCCCGACCCAATTCGATCGCAGAAATCAATAGAGGAAATGGAGCCTCGCGCCTTGGCGGCGGATCAGTCCTTGCGGAAGATCAGGCTGGCACCCCAGCCGGTGATCACGGCGAGCAGCACGGCCGCACAGCCGTAGAGGATCGGCTGATCATGCGCCGCATCGGTGATCGTCTGCTCGATGCCGGTCTTGATGACCCGCAGCGGCAGCGATTTCTCGGTCACGAAAAGACCGCTCTTGAAGAGATAGGCGCGCACGCTATGCACGCCGTTCGGAATGTTCGCCGGCAAGCGCAGGCTCGCCTTGAAGAGGTTGGAGGAAACGAACCGCACGCCGCTGGGGTTGCGGTCGTAGAGCCCGCCGCCCTGCTGCAGCCGCCGGAAGGCGTCGCGGAATTCGCCGAGATTGCTGCCGTCGCCGACGAAGCCGACCGGCGTCAGCGGAATGTGGTCGATGCCGATCCCCTGATCGGTCAGGTCAAGCGGCGTCACGATGTCGTCGATCATGCGTGAACTCGACATCGAATAGGAATGCGGCACCGCTTCGAAGGTCATCGAGCGGGTGTTCACCCAGATGCCGAAGACGCGTTCCTTTTTGCGCACCGTCGCATCCTCGCGCGGGCCTTCCAGCACCACGACCACGTCATATTGGCCGACGGCGAGCAGCAGCTGATCTGTGTTCGAGAGCGCCCCGAAGATGGTCAGATCCGCACCGTGGAAATCCGAGGTGATGGCGATTTCGCTGGTCGACGTGCCGATTTCCAACCCTTCACGCACCGCCTCGGTTGCCTGCCCTGGCAGCCACTGGGCTCCGGCAGAAGCCGGCAGCAGGCAAAACAACGCGATGACGAAAACAGCCAAGCGCATCAGTTGCCGGCTCCCATCACCACCGAATAGACGTCGGCCGGCGCCACCACCAGCGCGATCGCAAGACGTAGGCCGACGGCGAGCACCAGCAGGCCGAGCAGGGCGCGCAGCTGCTCGCCGCGCAGCTTCTGGCCGACGCGCACGCCATATTGCGCGCCGATGACACCCGCCACCATCAGGATGAAGGCGAGCACGATGTCGACGGAAAAATTCGTCGCGGCCTGCACGATCGTCGTATAAGCGGTCACGAAGATGATCTGGAACAGCGAGGTGCCGACGACGACGTTGGTCGGGATGCGCAGCAGGTAGATCATCGCCGGCACCATGATGAAGCCGCCGCCGACACCCATGATCGAGGTGAGGATGCCGATCGCAAAGCCGAGCGCGACGACTGGAATGACGCTGAGATAGATCTTCGATTTCTTGAAACGCACCTTGAGCGGCAGCTTGTGCACCCAGTGCTGGTGGCCGGGCTTGCGCGGTGCGGGCGGCTCGTTGCGCGCTGCTCGCCGCATGGCATTGATGCTTTCGAGCAGCATCAGTCCGCCGACGGTGCCGAGGAAGACGACATACATCAGCGAGATGATGAGATCGAGCTGGCCGATGGCGCGCAGCAGCGAGAAGATCCAGATGCCGACCGTCGCACCCGTAAGACCGCCGACCAGCAGCACCGTGCCGAGCTTGACGTCGAGCGAGCCGCGCCGGAAATGCGTAATCGCGCCCGATATCGATGACGCCACAACCTGGTTGGCGCCGGTCGCGACCGCGACGACAGGCGGGATGTTATAGAAGATCAATAGCGGGGTGATCAGAAAACCGCCGCCGACGCCGAACATTCCAGACAGGAATCCGACGGCCGCCCCCATGCCGAGAATGATGAAAATGTTCACCGACAATTCTGCGATGGGCAGATAGATTGTCACAGCCGACCCCGAATGATGACCGCTCCTGCCGGGCGGTTTCTTGTCACGTCCCCGTTCGAATGCGCACCATACTGTGAAATCGTTGCCAGAGGCTTTCGATCGGCCCCGTGATTAGCCATAGAGATTGGCGGAGAGATCGGTGGCAGAGGATTCGCCGGATGCGCGGATCGATATGTCCGGGCATAATCCGGCTTTTTTCAGGTTTTGTGACAGACTGCGGTAAAATTGGAAAAAGCCTTGCGGCATAGTGCCGCCAGGCGTTTTTCATTGCCCGGAACAAAGAGTCGAGACGATCCCGCGTCGATGCGACGCGCCTCAGATCGCCTTGCTGCCCTGCTTGTTACGTTCTAGCAGCGCCTTCACGGTCGCGTCGGTCACCTTGCCGTCCGGCTCCTGGCCGACGGACTTCTGGAAGTTTTTGATCGCGGTCACGGTCTTCGCACCCATTTCGCCGTCCGGAACTCCGGCGTCGAAGCCGTTATTGTTGAGGATCGCCTGGATGTTGCGGACTGCCTTCTTCATGTCGACGGTCGCCGTCTTCGCGCCGGTGCCGGCCCATTCGTCGGGAATGTCGATGGTGTTCGTGCGGTGGTCGACCGGCTCCGGCTTCCAGAGATCGGCCTTGGCGCGCGCCCGTTCGAGCTGGTCGGGCTTCATGGCTTTGGCCACTTCGTCGCGCTTCTGCGCCGCATCCTTGTCGCCGGCCTTGGCGGCGATCGCAAACCATTTGTAGGACTCTTCGAGATCCTCCGGAACCCCGTTGCCGCGTGCGCAGAGGATCGCCAGGTTGAACTGGCTGTCGGTGATGCCGAGGTTCGCTGCCTTGGTGAACCACGAGGCGGCCGTTGCATAATCCTGCTGGCCAAGCGCGCCGGAGGCGTAGAGGACGGCGAGATTGTGCATGGCGCTGGCATTGCCCTGGTTTGCCGCCTGCTCGTAAAAACTCTTCGCTTTGGCGATGTCGCGTTCGACGCCGTTGCCCTTCTCGTACATGCTGCCGAGCCGGTATTCTGCCGGCGCAAAGCCTTTGTCGGCCGAAAGCTGGTACCAGCTCGCCGCCTGCTTCTGATCGACCGTCATGCCGTTGCGGCCGTCGGAATAACGCGCGCCGATTTCGAACAGCGCCAGCGCATCGCCGCCGCTCGCCGCATCGGCAAGCGATTTCGGCTGGACGGTGTCTGGAATGGTGATGGCGGCCTGCGGTGCGGGTGCGGGAACGAAGCCCGATGTCTCCTGCGCTGCGCCGGACGGAGCGGGAGGGGCAAAGGTCGCGGCCCCTTCGCCGTCGAGCGGCACCATATCGGTCAGATGGTCGCCGGCAACCGGCGGGGTTGCTTCCGGCTGCGCCTGTTCGGCGGCGGGCGGTACAGCTTCAGCTGCCGGAGCGGTCGTTCCGAGAGCGGCGGCATCCGGCTGGGCAGGTGTCGCTTCGGGCAAGGCCGGCGCCGGGTTTTCCGCCGTGCCGGTCAGCGCCGAGACTTCCGCTGGCGGCTGCGGCGCGCGCTCGCCGCTCGTCAGCGTTCGGGCGAGCGGAAAGGCCATGATGGCGAGCAGCACGGCGCCGACCGCCAGCAGGATCGGCCGCCGGTAGCGCGAAAAGGCGCTGGTCTTGCCCGTCTTGTCAGAAGCCTTGCCGGCCTTGTCGGCATTCGCGCCCTTCTTCTCGGCCTTGACGGCTGCCTGCTTCGGATTGGCATCCACCTCCATCGCGGCCGCCTGCGCCGCACGGCGCGCAGCAGCGATATAATCGGCGCGATCGGTTTCACCGGCAGGTTTGCCGCGCGCCGCACTCTGGCTGGCGCGAACCCGTTCAAGGATCTTCTTTACGTCAGGTGCGCCCGAGCCCGGCTCGAGCAGTTCGTTTGCCGCATCCGTTGGCACCACGTCGGTGGGATCGATCGACGGCGCGGGATCGATCATCGGACGTTCGGTCGCCCGGCTCTCGGCTTTCTTGCCGGGCAGCAGCCGCTTGCCGAGGCTGGCGAGCAGGCTGGCCTTCGCCGGGACCTGTGTCCGTGCCGCTGTCGCAGCCTCCGTCGTCCTGGTCGCGGCTTCGATGGCGATCGCGCTGGTTCCGCTCATGGCGGTGGCTTGTGCCGGGGCGGCAGGCTCTGTTGCGACCTCGGCCGTGCGGATAACAGGAGAAGCCTTCGCTGTCGGGGCAGCGGCCGGCGTCCGGGTCATCTCGGCTTCGGCCACCATCAGCGCATAGGGATCGACATCGAAATCGACGTCGGCGACCGGCATCTGGGCGAGCGGCCGGCCGCGATCTTCCATGCCGTCGAGGCGGTCGGCGATATGCACCAGCGTCTCGTGCAGCGCCTGGAAAGTCTTGTGCGTGCGTTCCTCGCTGTCGCGGCTGAGATCCTCGAGGTGGCGCAGATCCTCGGCCAGCGCCGTCAGCGCCGACATGTCGGCGGCGGGCATGACACCCTGCGGGCCGCCATGACGCGAATAGGCTTCGACGACAGCCTCTGCCGCCTGGCGTGCGGCCTCGATGATATATTCGTCGCTCGTCGCCATATAGTCTTCGATCGCGCCCATGCGCTGGTCGAATTCGGGGGGTATCGCAGCGCTCTCGCGCGGCGCGCTCATCAGCGCCGACAGATTGGCGATCTGGTCTTCGAGGTTCTTCAGCGCGCGCGGATCGGTCGGCGCTGCCGATGTGCTTTCCTCCAGGCGGGCGGCAATGTCGCTCAGCCGTCCTTCGAGACGCAGGAAGGCGCTGTCGTCGGCTACAGCAGCGGGCGCCGGCGCCTGCTGCTGATAGGCCATCTCGTCGATGCGCCGGGCGAGATGGTCGAGCCGCTGCGCCAGCACGTCGTTGACGGCGCCATTCTCAAGCGCGTCGATCTTGCGGGAAATGTCGGAAAGCGTGCCGGTGAGGTCGGGCTGCGGTGCCGTCTCCTGCGTGCGCTCCAGCAGATAGGAAAGATGTTCCAGCCGTTCGTCGAGCCGCGACGTCGCTTCCGCCTTCGTCATCTCCTCGACGCGTCCCGTCAGCGCCTCCAGCCGCATCGCCAGCTCGTCGGCCGGGTTCACGCGGCTGGCCGCATCATGGCTCATCAGGTCGATCTGATCGGCCAGCGCCTCCAGCCGGTTTTCCAGCCGCTGCATCAGGCCCGGATCATTCGCAGTGGCCGTGCGCCCGCTTGCCGCGATCGCCCGGCTGATCTCGTCGAGCCGCATGTCCATGGCGGCGAACTGTTCGGACATCACCCGGTCGTGCGGCTGGATCATGTTGCCGAAGTGCTCCATCGCCGTGGCGATCGAGATGAGCTTGTCTTCCAGCGCCCGAACCGCCGGGCTTTCGCCCATGCCGCCGATATGGCGTTTGATGTCGTCGAGCCGATAGGCAAGCGAAACGAGCTCTTCCTGCAGCCCTTCGGTATCGAGCGCCGCAAGCCGGTTCTCGAAACCGTCCCAGCGGTTTTCCATATGGCGCAGCGAATCCTCGCGCGCCAGCCCGTCCATCAGCGAGCGCAGCTCTTCAAAATCCTCGCGAAGGCCCGTGGCCTCCGGCGCGGCGGACCGGCCGGTCAGCTGCGTGATGCTCTGGGCAAGGCGGCCCATGTCGGCGCGCATGTCGTCGGCGAAACGGCCGTCTCCGGCATTTGTCTTGATCTCGCGCAGCTCGGCGCGCAACGCGTTCATCTCACGGGTGACGCCCTCGGAAATGTCGCGCTTCAGGTCCTGCCGCAGGTTGACGAGGGCCTGGGCAATCTCCGTCATCGTATCGTCGCCGGCGCGCAAGGCCGGCGCTGGCACTGGAGCGGCGGCGCGCGGCACAGGTTCGCGAAGCTGCGGGGCCTGTTCGCGTGCGTAGGGCCGTTCGCGGCTGGCTTCGAGCGCGCGCTGGCGTTGACGGATTTCGGCGAGCGGATCGGGCCGCGGCTCGGGCGGGGCCTTTGCGGGCCGGGGAGCATGGGAGCCGGCATAAGGATCGCGCTCGGCCGCTGCAGTGCGCGGCCGCTGTTCGCGCCCGCTGCCCATCAGCCCTTCGATGCGCGCCTCCAGCCCTTCGATCGTGCGGTTCAGCGCATCGAGCGAGGTCCTGTCGGACTGTCGGGAAAGATTTGATCGCGATCCGTTCATCTTCTTGCTCGCTTCGACTGCTCGACCCCTCGTCAGAGCTCGATCTTTGGCTTTTCGTCTGCTGCCCGCTTTACGCGGACCTGAGCGCACCATTCATAAGACGATAGTCAATTAGACTTTCCTCAAGCTGAACGATGTAGCGGCATCCTTAAGGAACGCGAGACTGGGAAAAGGAATGCGGATCGCTACTGCTCAATCCGCACCTTTCACGAAACGTGGTAAACAAGCCGTTAATGCCGATGGGAATTTTTTAACGTTTGTGTTCAAAACGCCGTTTTTGGCGGCAATTGCCCCCGAACGCATCACATCGAATGGCCACTCGCGGGCTCAGGCGGGCCTGGGATATTGCAGCTCGATTTTCACGCCTTCGGGTCCGTAGACGAAGACCTGACCGAGATCGGTGTCGGGGATATCGTAATATTCGTAGCGATAACCGCCCGATTTGATGCGCTCCAGCGCCGGCCCGAATTCGTAGAGGCTGAAGGCGACATGATTGAAGACGCCGGGTGGAAAATCGGTGCTGCGCGATGTCAGGCTGAGATGGATGACCGGGCGTTCGTCCAGATAGAGCCAGTGGCCGGGCGAGGCGAAGGGCGGCCGATAGCCCTCGCTAACGCCGAGCACGGTCTCCAGGAAGCCGATCATCCCGGGCGCATCGCGGGTCTCGATGGTGACGTGGTCCAGACGCGGCATCAGTGTCCTCCCGGCCAACTCCGAGAATGAACATAATCTGTTTGATGTCGCCGCGAAAGTTGCCTCGCCGTGGCAGTATGCCGCCGCCAGAGCATGATGCCGAAAAGTGTGAGCGGTTTTCGGACGACATCATGCTCCGATTATTTAATCTAGAACTGAAGCTCAGAAGCTTTCCGTCCAGGGCCGGACTTCCACCTCCAGCGACCATGCGCTGCGGTGCTGGCGAAGCACGTCGATATAAGTCTGGGCGATCGAATCCGGCAGCAGCGTGCCATCCGGCTTCTCCACCCGGTCTGGCCGGGTCTGCGAGCGGACCGCACCGTCGATGACGAAATGGGCGACATGGATGCCCATCGGCCCGAGTTCGCGGGCAGCACTCTGGGCAAGGCCACGCAGCGCGAACTTGCCCATCGCGAAGGGTGCCGATTGCGCAAAGCCCTTCACGCTGGCCGACGCGCCGGTGATGAGGATGGCGCCGCGGCCGCGCGGGATCATCCGCCGCGCCGCCTGCTGCACCACCAGGAAACCGCCGAAAGCGGTGGTCGCAATCGCCTTCTCGACATCGGCGGGATCGAGTTCGGCGAGCGGGCCGCGCTGACGGGCGCTGGCATTGAAGATCACCACGTCAGGCCCGCCGATCGCAGCGGCAGCCGCTTCGAAGAGTGCTGCGACGCTCGCAGGTTGCGAGACATCCGTTGTAAAGGCGCTGGCGCCGGTCTCCTCGATGAGCCCTTGCAGTTTCTCGATATTGCGGGCGGCGAGCCCGACCTTGACACCCTGCGCCGACAATTGCCGGGCAAGCGATGCGCTGATGCCGGAGCCCGCGCCGACAATCAGCGCGCTCTCATAGGGAAAATCGATCATGATGTCTTCCTCGATGGATCGTCGCAAAGACGTAGGAAGTCCGAACGGCCGGCGCCACCACTCGACCGGAATTTCAGTGTGCTGAATCGCGGATAGGCGCTGATGCGCGAGAGATGGATGAAGGAAAGGCCCGTTTCCTCCGCCCAGTCATTGAAGGCCTGCTGGATCAGCTGCTGGTCCTTCTTCGTCGTGCCGGAGGAGGAGAGCGGCACGCCGGCCGATCGGAGGCAGGCGAGCACGTCGATCGTGGCGATGAAGCTGTCGCGGCCGATGCCGCGCAGGAAATATTGTCCAGTCATGCCGCCGAGCCGGTTGCCGCGTTTGCTCAAAAGGTCGAGAAGGCCGATCTGGTCATCCCCAGGCCAGTCGGCGAAGAAGACGCCGGCGCTGCCATATTCCTTCGCCAATTCCCTGATGAAGGCGGCATTGGCCCGAACCGACATGATCTTGGCGCCGTTGCGGATGATCCGCTCATCCGAGGTGAGGGCGTGCCAATAGTCGTCGGGCGCAATATTCAGCATCGCCGGATCAAAACCGGAAAACGCTGCCTCGAAACCTGGCCACTTGCTGTCGATCACCTTCTGGACGAAACCACTGTAGAAGATGCGCCGGGTCATGTCTGCCAGGATGCGATCGTCGGGCACGGCGCGCAGCCGCTCGTGATCCGGTCGATGATTCTCCAGCAAGGCCTGCAACGCGGCCGCTCCGCCCTTTCGTTCCTCCGCACGCTGCCTTATCGCTTCGAAACTGATCATGCGGCCCTCCTGAAACATTGCCCGATGGCGGTTTGAGCGACGCTTCCGTTTATACGCCGTTCTGCGATGGACAAGGAAGATGAGATGGCGTCTCTTCCCTCCCACGCGTGACGCATCACGCGTCGCACTTTCATCGCCCTACGGATTCGCGCGTTCGAATTTTTTTCATGAAAAGACGGCCAATGTACAAATTTTGACGTTTACGCAAACGTCAATATTTTGTAAGACAGTGCCCGAGGCTGGAGCGATCCGGTCAGTCGAATGGGAGGAATTTGAGAGATGCCAGTCTACAAGGCCCCGGTGAACGATACGCTCTTCGTCCTGAACGATGTGCTGGGCCTCGAACGCTACAACAATCTGCCGGGTTTTGCCGACGCGACCCCCGATATGATCGAAGCGATCCTCGGCGAGGCCGGAAGGGTTGCCGAGGAAGCTCTCTTTCCGCTGAATTATTCCGGCGATCAGGAAGGCTGCACGCGCCACGACGATGCGAGCGTCTCGACGCCGAAGGGTTTCAAGGAAGCCTATAAAGCCTATCGCGAAGGCGGCTGGATCGGCCTTGCGGTGCCGGAGGAATTCGGCGGGCAGGGGCTTCCCTACACGCTGCATACCGCCGTCGGCGAATATACCTCGGCCGCCAACATGTCGCTGATGATGTATCCGGGCCTGACGCAGGGTGCGATCGCAGCACTCCTCGTCCACGGCTCCGACGAGCAGAAGGCCACCTATCTGCCGAAGATGGTGGACGGCACGTGGTCCGGCACCATGAACCTGACCGAGCCGCATTGCGGCACCGATCTCGGCATGCTGCGCACCAAGGCGGTGCCGCAGGCTGACGGCAGCTACAAGATCTCCGGCCAGAAGATCTTCATCTCCGCGGGCGAGCACGATCTGACCGACAATATCATCCATCTGGTGCTGGCCCGCATCGAGGGTGCGCCCGAGGGCACCAAGGGCATCTCGCTCTTCATCGTTCCGAAATTCCTCGTCGGCAAGGACGGCGCGGTCGGCGCCCGCAACGCCGTCTCCTGCGGCGCCATCGAGCACAAGATGGGCATCCACGCCAACGCCACCTGCGTGATGAATTACGACGAGGCGACCGGCTTCCTGATCGGCGCCGAAAACCGCGGCCTCAACGCCATGTTCGTGATGATGAACGAGGCTCGCCTGATGGTCGGCCTGCAGGGCGTCGCCATTTCCGAGATCGCCTATCAGAACGCCGCCAGCTACGCCCGCGATCGCATCCAGGGCCGCTCGCTGTCCGGCCCCAAGGCGCCGGACAAGAAGGCCGATCCGATCATCGTCCATCCGGACATTCGCCGGACGCTGATGACCATCCGTGCTTTCAACGAGGGCGGCCGCGCCTTCCTGCTGTGGACCGCGCTCAAGTCTGATATCGCCCACCGCGCTAGCGACGAGAAGGAGCGCCAGACGGCCGACGATATTCTCGGCCTCGTCACCCCGATCCTCAAGGGCGTGATGACCGACAAGGGCTTCGATCATGCCGTCATGGCCCAGCAGGTCTTCGGTGGCCACGGCTATATCGAAGAACACGGCATGAGCCAGTATGTGCGCGATGCCCGCATCGCCATGATTTATGAAGGCGCCAACGGCATTCAGGCGCTCGATCTCGTCGGCCGCAAGCTCGCCTTGAACGGCGGCCGCGCCGCCATGGCCCTCTTCAAGGAGATCGGCGATTTCTGCGAGGAGAACCGCAGCAACGAAAAGCTATCCTTCTTCACCAAGCATCTGAAGAAGGGCTTGAACGACGTCCAGGGCGCGACCATGTGGTTCATGCAGAACGCCATGGCCAAGCCCGATAATGCCGGCGCCGGCTCGACCGACTACATGCACCTCTTCGGCCTCGTCATTCTCGGCTATATGTGGGCAAAGATGGCGAAAGCCGCCGAGGATGGCCTTGCATCCGGCGATGCCGCCCGTGAGGATTACCTGAAGAACAAGCTGGTCACCGCCCGCTTCTTCATGGAACGCCTGATGCCGGAAACCGCGCTTCGCAAGGCCCGCATCGAAGCCGGCGCCGACACGATGATGGAACTGGCCGCCGAAGCGTTTTGAGACGAATTCCCTCTTCTCCCCAGCGGGGGTCCGAAGGACGGGTCGAGACCGGTGGCTCGACCCAGGCAGAGGTGGCCCGTTGGGCAGAAGAGGGAAGAACGAAATTCACCGGCGCCGCCGCGCCGTCAGGGAGATGAGACAATGACCGAGGTTTTCATTTACGACCACGTGCGTACGCCGCGCGGCCGCGGCAAGAAGGACGGCGCCCTGCATGAGGTGCCCTCCGTCCGCCTCGCCGCGAAGACGCTGGAAGCGATCCGCGAGCGCAACGGGCTCAATACAGAAACCGTCGACGACATCATCATGGGCTGCGTCGATCCGGTCATGGATGCCGGCGCCGTCATCCCCAAGGCCGCCGCCTTCGAAGCCGGTTACTCCACCAAGGCGCCCGGCATGCAGATCTCCCGCTTCTGCGCCTCCGGCCTCGATGCCGTCAATTTCGGTGCCGGCAAGATCGCCCAAGGAGCCGACGATATCGTCATCGCGGGCGGCGTCGAAAGCATGTCCCGCGTCGGCCTCGGCATGTCGGGCGGCGCCTGGTTCATGGATCCTTCCGTGAATTTCCCGGCCTATTTCATGCCTCAGGGCGTCTCGGCCGATCTGATCGCCACCAAATACGGCTTCAGCAGAACCGATGTCGACGCTTACGCGGTCGAGAGCCAGAAGCGTGCCGCCCATGCCTGGGAACGGGGCTGGTTCGACAAGTCGGTCATCCCGGTCAAGGACCAGAACGGCCTGACGATCCTGGCAAAGGATGAACACATGCGCCCCGGCACCGATATGCAGGCGCTCGCCTCCCTCAATCCGTCCTTCCAGATGCCCGGCGAGATGGGCGGCTTCGAGGCCGTCGGCATTCAGGCCCATCCTGAGATCGAGCGCATCAACTATGTTCATCATGCCGGTAATTCCTCCGGCATCGTCGATGGCGCCAGTGTCGTCCTGCTCGGCTCCAAAGCCGGCGGTGAGAGCATGAGCATAAAGCCGCGCGCCCGCATCAAGGCTTTCGCCAATATCGGCTCCGATCCGGCCCTGATGCTGACCGGGCCCGTCGACGTCACCGAGAAGCTGTTGAAACGATCAGGCATGAGCCTTTCCGACATCGACCTCTTCGAGTTGAATGAGGCCTTCGCTGCCGTGGTGCTGCGCTACATGCAGGCCTTCGACATCGACCATGACAGGATCAACGTCAATGGCGGCGCCATCGCCATGGGCCATCCGCTCGGCGCCACCGGCGCGATGATCCTCGGCACGGTGCTGGATGAACTCGAACGCCGCGACCTCAACACCGCGCTGGTGACGCTCTGCATCGGCGCCGGCATGGGCACGGCAACGGTTATCGAAAGGGTCTGACGATGGGCTTCAACACCGGCACGATCGAAACCGAATATGCCGAGGTCACCGAGCACTGGTCGCCCCGCGTCATCGCTGATCTCAACGGCCAGAGCGTCAAGCTCGCCAAGGTCCAAGGCCAGCTCGCCTGGCATTCTCACCGCGACGAGGACGAGCTTTTCCTCATCTGGAAGGGGTCGCTGACCATCGAATATCGCGACCGCCCGCATGTGCATCTGAGCGCCGGTGATTTTCATGTCGTGCCGAGGGGCGTCGAGCATAATCCGGTTGCGCCGGAGGAATGCTGGATCGTGCTTTTCGAGCCGTCGCTGACCAAGCATACCGGCGATGTCGTCACCGAAAAGACGAAGACCTTAGACGCGCAGCGCAGCCATTTGCCGGCCTGATCGGGGAGGAACCCAATGACCTACACCAATTTCACGCTCGAAACCGACGCCGACGGCATCGCTCTCGTCACCTGGGACATGCCCGGCAAATCGATGAACGTCTTCACCGCCGAGGTGATGGCCGAACTCGACGCCATCATCGACGCCACGACTGCTGATGCTGCCGTCAAGGGTGTCGTCTTCACCTCGGGCAAGTCCTCCTTCTCCGGCGGCGCCGATCTGTCGATGATCAAATCGATGTTCAGCTCCTATCAGGAGGAAAAGGCAAAGAGCCCAGAGACGGCCGTGCAGAACCTCTTCGGTCTGGTCGGCCGCATGAGCGGCCTGTTCCGCAAGCTCGAAACGTCGGGCAAGCCCTGGGTTTCCGCCATCAACGGCACCTGCATGGGCGGCGCTTTCGAACTGTCGCTCGCCTGCCACGGCCGCGTCGCCTCCAATGCCAAGAGCGTCAAGATCGCGCTGCCCGAGGTGAAGGTCGGTATCTTCCCCGGCGCCGGCGGCACGCAGCGTGTGCCACGGCTGGCGAACGCCCAGGATGCGCTGCAGATGATGACGACGGGCCAGTCGTTGACCGGCTCCCGCGCCAAGGCGATGAACCTCGTGCATCAGGTGGTCGAGCCGGATCTGCTCATCCCGGCCGCCAAGCAGATGATCAAGGATGGCCTGAAGCCGATCGCCCCCTGGGACGAGAAGGGCTTCAAGGCGCCGGGCGGCGGCATCTGGACGCCGGCTTCCGCCCTGCTCTGGCCGGCAGCCCCGGCGATCCTGCGCCGGGAAACATCGGGCAATTATCCGGCGGCGCTTGCCATCCTGAAATGCGTCTATGAAGGCTTGCAGGTGCCGTTCGATACGGGCCTGAAGATCGAGCAGCGTTATTTCACCGAGGTGCTGCAGACCCGCGAAGCCTTCTCGATGATCCGTTCGCTGTTCATCTCCATGCAGGAGCTCGGCAAGGGCGCCCGCCGCCCGGCCGGTCACCCCAAGACCGAGCTGAAACATGTCGGCGTCGTCGGCGCCGGTTTTATGGGCGCCTCGATCGCTTATGTCACCGCCGCCGCCGGCATTCCGGTGACGCTGATCGACCGCGACATCGAAGCGGCGACCAAGGGCAAGACCGTCTCGGAAGGCCTGGTCAAGGATTCGATCGGTAAGGGGCGTCTTACGCAGGACGAAGCGGCTGCACTGCTCTCCCGCATCACGCCCTCGGCAGACTATGCCGACCTCGCCAATGCCGATCTCGTCATCGAGGCGGTGTTCGAGGATCGCGAGGTGAAGAAAGCGGTCATCGAGGCGGTCGAAGCCGTGCTGCCGGAAGGCGCGGTCTTCGCCTCCAATACCTCGACCCTGCCGATCTCAGGTCTCGCCAGGAATTCGAAACGCCCTGCCGATTTTATCGGCATTCACTTCTTCTCGCCTGTCGAGAAGATGATGCTGACCGAGGTCATCCTCGGAAGCGACACCGGCGACAGGGCGCTGGCCGTCGCTCTCGACTATGTCGCGGCCATCAAGAAGACGCCGATCGTCGTCAATGACACCCGCGGCTTCTTCGTCAATCGCTGCGTGCTGCGTTACATGTCGGAAAGCTACGATATGCTGATCGAGGGCGTGCCGCCTGTGATGATCGAGAATGCCGCCAAGATGGCCGGCATGCCGGTCGGTCCCCTGGCGCTCAACGACGAGGTCGCCATCGACCTCTCGCTGAAGATCCTCAAGGCGACGGTCGCCGATCTCGGCGAAAAGGCCATCGACCCCAGGCATATGGAACTCATCTCCCGCATGGTGGAAAAGGAGGGCCGTTTCGGCCGCAAGAATTCCAAGGGCTTCTACGACTATCCGCCGAAGCCGGCCAAGAAGTCCCTCTGGCCCGACCTCAAGACCTTCTATCCGCAGAAGCAGGCGGATGAGGTCGACGTCAACGTCCTGAAACAGCGTTTCCTCGTCACCATCGCGCTCGAAGCCGCACGCACGGTGGAGGAAGGCATCGTCACCGATCCGCGCGAAGCGGATGTCGGTTCGATCCTGGGCTTTGGCTTCGCGCCCTATACCGGCGGGGCGCTGAGCTATATCGACGGGATGGGCGCGCAGGCTTTCGTGGAATTGGCGGAAAAGTTAGCTACTGCTTACGGAAGTCACTTCAAGCCGACGCCGCTGCTGAAGGACATGGCCGCCAAGGGCGAGACGTTTTACGGCCGGTTCGACCCCTATGCGAAGCTGGGGAAGGCGGCTTAGGCCGCCTTTACCCATCCTGCCGCGGCGCTACGACGTTCAAGAATTATTCGACTTCACCCTCGCCATTTGAATTCGACTTTCCCTTGCTGCGGCCTTGTCACGGACACAATTTCCGATTACATGTTCGCGCATCGATCTTGCTAGATGAACTTTGAAACGGCCTCGCGTCGTTCCTGGCGAACTTCCTCCAAAATCGGTTTTCATCGCCGCTTGGCATTTATCCGAGCTGCAATCTTCTATGAACGATTCGAAAAGGATATCGTCATGAGCACAGGTACCGTAAAGTGGTTCAACGCAACCAAGGGCTTCGGCTTCATTCAGCCGGATGACGGCGCAGCCGACGTTTTCGTCCACATCTCTGCCGTTGAACGTGCTGGCATGCGCGATCTCAAGGATGGCCAGAAGCTGTCTTACGAGCTCGTCCGCGACAACAAGTCCGGCAAGATGTCGGCAGACCGCCTCCAGGCGGCCTGAGCCTTCAAGGCTCTAAATATCATCTCCGGATCGTGACCACGGATGTACTGGCACGGTTCGTTGAGATAGCAGGGAAGGTCGGGTTACCCCGGCCTTTTTTTGTGTCTGGTCGGTTGATGCTGTGCCCGATTGGCGGAGTTGTTGGCATCGCCTTGGCACATAGGTCGTGCCGTATAAGCCCCCCTCTGCCCTGCCGGGCATCTCCCCCACAGGTGGGGAGATCACAAGTGGCTTGAACTTCCTGCCCATCTACCGTTTCGCCGTGCTGGACGTCCGCTGTTTGGGGAAGCCCGTGTGCCCAGCCAATCTCCCCACCTGTGGGGGAGATGCCCGGCAGGGCAGAGGGGGGCGATCACGGCATGACCTTAGAGAATCTTTCGCATCGCCAAGCCGAGTGCGTCCACCGGCGACAACAGGCCCGCAGGACGGGTAACGCGCTCAACCTCCTGGCGCCTCGGCACCCTCCAGCCTGTCCATGACTCGCGCCATCACCGCACGTGCGGCATCGAGTTCCGCTGGCGTGAACGCGGCGCCCAGTCCGTCGGCCCACCCGGCTTGCGCGATCTCGATGACACCGAGCCGCGCGGCCCCTTCTGCGGTCAGTCGCACCAGCTTGGCGCGCTGGTGCTGCGGGTTGTCGGCATAGGCGATCAGCCCTTCGCCTTCCAGCACGTCCGCCAGCCGCTGCACGCCTTGGCGGGCGACGCCGAGTGCGCGGGCGATCTGCGCCACCGACATGCCGCCGCGTCGTGCCGCCGCCAGCACCTGCCAGCGCGCGCTCGTCTGTCCTGCCGGCTTTGCCAGCCGGTCGCCCGCCGCCGTCAGATGGGCGGCGAGGCGAAGGGCGGTGATCGCGAAAGCGGAAAAGGCATCCCCCTCCATTGTTCGCTCCGGTCGATTTTGTTTGACAACATGTTGTCGATTTTGTATCTCATCCATAATGACAACATATTGTCATGTACGGAGACTGAAGGCAACGTCGAAGGAGGAGAGCGCCATGAAGAAAACCTACAAGGGAAGCTGCCATTGCGGCAAAGTGCACTATGAGGTGGACATGGACCTCGAGGAGGGCACCGGCCGCTGCAATTGTACGATCTGCGCCAAGCGCCGCTATTGGGGCGCCAACGTCAAGCCGGAGGATTTCCGGCTGATGTGCGACCAGGCGGAAACGTCCGACTATCAGTTCAACACCATGAGCGGTCATCATCGCTTCTGCCGTACTTGCGGTGTGCCGGCCTATGGTGACGGTTATGTCGAAGCGATCGGCGGGGCCTATGTCTCGATCAACATCGCCTGCCTCGACGATATCACGCCCGAGGAACTGGCAGCACTGCCCGTCCGTTATGCCGATGGCAGGCACGATGCCTGGTGGAACGAACCGGCGGTGACGAGTTATCTCTGACGCAATTCCAAAAGTGCGCAGCGGTTCTATCGCTGATGTCGGATCGTCGTCCTCCCCTTCGTCCTCTGTCCATAACGGAGAAGGAGAACGATCGTGAAAGACGAAGAGAACGCCAGGATTGAGGAAGAGGCGATCATCGCCATGCTGATGATGCGCGCCAAGGCGCTGGGTGAGAAGAACGCCAGCGACGCGCTTTCCTATGAGGCCGAGGATTCCGTCGAATTTTCGCTGGCGCCGCCGCTCGTCTACCACGGCAAGGACGAAGCGGGTCTGCAGGCCTGGTTCGATACCTGGGAAGGCCCGATCGGCGGCGAGGTGCGCGATGCCAGACTGACGGCCGGAGAGGATGTCGCCTTCTGGAGCGGCCTCATGCGCATGACCGGGACCAAGACCGATGGCACCGCGGTCGATCTCTGGTTCCGCCAGACCCTCGGCCTCGTCAAGCAGGATGGCCGCTGGCTGGTTGCCCATCAGCACGCCTCGGTGCCCTTCGCCATGGACGGCAGCGGCCGGGCGCTGCTCGACCTTAAACCGTAAAGACTGTCAGGCAGCACTCCCCGCGACCTTCCGCCGGTCGGCGCGAATGCTCATCAGTCCGACGCCCATCAAAAGCAGGATCGCCGTCGCATAGATGTCCGTCGTCAGTGCGTAACCGGCCGATTTCGCCAGGAACCCGGCCAGGATCGCCGGCAGGCTGAAGGCGAGGTAGCTCTGGACATAAAAGGCCGACAGCAGCCCGGCTCGCTCGTCCGGTTTGGCGAGCGGCATGATGGTGCCGATCGAACCGAGGAAATTGGTGCCGAAACCGGCGCCGGTGAAAATCGTGCCGATCAGCAGCAGCGGCACATTGGCGAGATGCACGCCGGCAACGACGGTCAGGATACCGAGCGTCTTGGCCGATACGCCGAAAGCGAGATTGGCCGAGGCCGTCTTGCTGCGCCTGAGATAGACGGCAATCGCTCCGCTCATCATCAATGCGGTGACGACGGCCCCGCCCGTCAGCGGCGCCCGGCTACCGGTTGTGGTGGCGACCAAGGATGGGACCAGCGAGAGATAGAAGCCGGCGAGCGTCCAGTTGGCGATGTTGATCGGTGTCACCAGCGAGAGCGGTCGCTTCACCTGCGGCGGAACGGTGACCCGCGGGATCAGCGAGCCGAGTGCGCCCGGCCGCGTGCCGCCGGTCTCGTGCGTCAGCCAGATGACCGCTGCCTGCAGCGTGAAGGCGACGAGCAGCAGCGCATAGATCAGATGCATCGGGAAGGGGCCGTATTGGATCAAGGCGCTGGTGCCGACCGCGCCCACCGCCATGCCGGAAAGCGGTGCGATCGAGTTGACGATCTGTCCCTTTGCCCGGTCGACATCGACGAGCGCCGCTCCGAGCGAGGCGCCGGCGATACCCGTTGCCAGCCCCTGCACGATCCGTGCTGCGATCAGCCAGCCGGGACCGCTTGCGACGACGAAGAGCGCCATGGCGACGATTTCGAGCACAAGGGCGAAGAAGATTACCGGCTTGCGGCCGAGGTGGTCGGAGATTGAGCCAGCGGTCAGCAGCGCCGCCAGCAGTGCGAAGGCGTAGACCGCGAAAATCACCGTGATCAGCACCGGCGAGACGGAGAAGTTTTCCTGATAGATCCGGTAGAGCGGCGTCGGCGCCGCGGAGGCGCCGAAGAAGGTGGCGAGCGTCAGCGCATGAAAGCCGATCGAGGCGCGCGGCGAATTCTCGGTGGATTTGGCTGCGACGAACATATATAAGCTCCTTAAAGCTAAGCCGTTGCGTTAGCTTATGTAGAGCAGGCATTTCGTAAAAGCAAATTCTTTGCGTTAATAGGTCTGTCAAAGATTTTGAACCATCGGCATCAAGGAGAGAAAGTCGGGTTGCCCGCATGACAGTGAAAGAGAATCTCCGTCCGGGCGGCAGAAGCGCCCGGGTTCAGGCATCGGTGCACAAGGCGGTCCGTGAGCTGATGGCCGAGATGAGCCGCGCCGACGTGACGATCCCCCTGATCGCCGGCAAGGCGGGGGTGACGCCATCGACCATCTATCGCCGCTGGGGCGACCTGCAGGAGCTTTTCGCCGATGTCGCCGTCGATCGGCTGCGCCCGGATATGCAGCCGGTCGATGCCGGCAGTGGCAAGGCCGATCTCGAAGCCTGGGCCGAGCAATATGCCGAGGAAATGTCCTCCGGGCCGGGCCGCGAGATGATCCGCGACGTGCTGGCGGCGCAGGCGGGCGCAAATGCCTGCAAATGCGCTGAATTTACCCGCCAGCAGATCGCTGTCATCGCCGAGAGGGCAAAGGCCCGCGGCGAGGTCTTTCCGGATGTTGACCGCGTCATGGACCAGGTCGTGGCGCCGATCATGTACCGCATCCTGTTCGGTGACGTGCCGGATGCAGCGCGCGTGCGCGATCTGGTCGCCCGTGTCATGGGCGCGACGGACTGAGCGGATCTCTTACTCCGCGGCTGCGCGCTTGAGGCCGGAAATCTGGGTGATATAGGCGCGCAGTGCCGCCGGGCGCACCGGTTTGTGCTGAACGGCGATGCAGTATCGCTCGGCCTCGCTGCGCACCTCCGGCGTGCGGTCGGCCGTGATCAGCAAAGCGGGAATATCGGCGCCGAACTGCCGGCGCAGATGCAGGATAGCAGCAATACCGGTGCCGTCGCCGAGATGATAATCGGCGATGACGATATCTGGGGGTCCGTCCCGACCGTCGCTTGATATCACGTCGGCGAGACAATCCAGCGCCGCCACCTCGCAGCCCCAGCCGCTGATCAAGAGCCGCATGCCCTCAAGGATCTTCGGCTCATTGTCGATGCAGAGGATTTTCAGCCCGCTCAGCGGCTGCCCCGGACGGTCGGCGGGCGTGACGGCCACTGTGGCCTCGGCCGGGCGCGAGACGTCGAGCGGCATGACGATTCGGAATTCCGTGCCCCTGCCATGCGTCGACTGCAGCTCGACCGGATGGTTGAGCACGCGGGCGATGCGGTCGACGATCGAAAGGCCGAGCCCGAGGCCGGAGGCGGTTTTCGCGCCCTCGTCCAGCCGCGCGAATTCCTTGAACACGGTGCGGAATTTCGATGGCGGAATGCCGATGCCGGAATCGATCACCTGGATGATCACCTGGTTGCCGCGCCGCCGCGCGCCGACCAGCACCTTGCCGCTGATCGTGTATTTGATGGCGTTGGAGACGAGGTTCTGCACCAGCCGGCGCAGCAGGTTGGGGTCGGAGCGGACCCTGAGCGACGTCGGCATGACCACCAGCTTCAGCTGTTTTTCGCGGGCGATCGGCGCGAAATCGGTCTCGATACGCTTCAGCAGGTCGGAGAGCGCGACGGAGGCAAGCCGCGGCCGCATGGCGCCGGTATCGAGCCTGGAGATATCGAGCACCGCGCCGAGAATGGTCTCGACCGATTCCAGCGCGGAATCGATGTTGCGCACGATCAGGCTGTTGTCGGATTGCGCCATGCGCTCGACCAGCGCCGAGGAATAGAGCCTGGCGGCATTGAGCGGCTGCAGGATATCGTGGCCGGCGGCGGCAAAAAAGCGTGTCTTGCCGATATTCGCTTCGTCGGCAGCGGCGCGTGCCTCGCCGAGTTCGTGGTTGACGCGGGTAAGCTCGGCCGTACGTTCGGCAACGCGCTGCTCCAGAGTCTCATTCGCCTGTTTCAGCGCCTGGTCGGCACTCACGCGCTGGGTGATGTCGGTGAAGGTGGCGACGATGCCCTTGTCGGGCATGGCATTGGAACGCACCTCGATGATCCGCTCGCCGCCGCCGAGCACCAGCGAAAAGGGTTTGTCGAGCGTCAGGAAATGTCGCACCGTCTGGCTGAGATCGCCGGGCGCGATGTCGCCGCGCTGGCTGAGCGTAGTGACGATATCGGACAGGGGAAAACCGACCTGGCCGGCACTTTCCGGCAGATCCAGCAATTGCCGGAAGCGCCGGTTCCAGATCGTCAGCCGGTTGGAACTGTCGAAGACGGCAATGCCCTGGTCCATCTGCGAAAGTGCGGTCTGCAGCATGTCCTGGTTATATTGCAGCGCCTCGCTCGCCTGGTCGAGCAGCCAGGCCGTGTCGGAAGAGGCATCCTCGATCTTCTGCAGGATCAATGACAGCACCAGCCGGGCCGAAGACGAGCCGATGGCGCTGCCGAGCAGTTGTTCGCTGAAATGGATGAGCGCCATGTCTGCCGGCTGTTCGTCCTCCAGCTTGCGGCCGGAGCTTTGTTCGTAGGTCGTCAACGAGCGCTGCATGCGCTCTTCGCCGAGATAGCGCGAGATCGCCGCCTTGAGATCGCCGACGCTGATGCGGGTCTTCCAGCCGCGCGTGGCAAATTGCGAGCGCGAATGCCGCTTGACGAAGATGCCGGCCTGGATGCGCTCCAGCGGCCTGGCGTTGCGGGTGAGCGAGCCGACGATAAAGAAGGCGGTGTTGACGAGCAGGCTCATCGCCGTCGCATTGACCAGCGGATCGGCGTCGGCTGCGGTGAACAATGTCGTCCCGGGGAAGATGAAGCCGAGCACGGCGCTTGCCACATAGGAATAATCGGGGCCGCCGAGCGAGGGCAGGAACAGCAGGTAGATCCAGATGACGAAACCGGAGGTCAGCCCGAGGATCGCGCCGCGCGCGTTCGCCCGCCGCCAGATCAGCCCGCCGAACAGCGCGGGGGCGATTTGCGCGATCGCGGCAAAGGAAAGAAGGCCGATCGAGGCAAGGCCGGCGGTGCTGTCGGTCGAACGGTAATAGGCGTAGCCGAACAGCAGCACGGCGAAAATGGCGCTGCGGCGGATGTTGAGCAGCGTCTTGGCGAAATTGTCGCGCTGGCTGGCGCGGCCGGCGAGTTTGCGCCTGAGGAAGATCGGCATGATGATGTCGTTCGACACCATGATCGACAGCGCGACGGAATCGACGATGACCATCGCCGTTGCGGCGGAGAAACCGCCGATGAAGATGATCAGCGAAATGACGGGCATCTGGCCGGCAAGCGGCAGCGACAGCATGTAGAAATCGGCATTGCCGCTACCGCCGAAGGTCAGCAGCCCGCCGATCGCCACCGGCAGCACGAAGAGATTGATTGATATGAGATAGGTGGGAAACAGGAAGCCGGCGAGTTTCAGCTGTTTCGGGGTTCGGTTTTCGACAACCGTCACGTGGAATTGCCGCGGCAGCAGGATGATCGCAAAGGCCGACAAGATGATCAGGGTGATCCAGCGGCTGATTGGCGTATGGTAGCTGAGCGCCGACATGACCAGCTCATTGTCGACGGTCTTGCGCCAGAGGTCGGTCGGGCCATCGAAGAGAAACCAGATGACGCAGACGCCGGCCGTCAGGAAGGCGACGAGCTTGACCACCGATTCCATCGAGACGGCGAGGATGAGGCCGTCCTGATGCTCCGTCGCATCCGTATGCCGCGTGCCGAACATGATGGCGAAGCAGGCTAGCACCAGCGTTGCGACGAGCGGCAGGTCGAGGAAATAGAGGTTGCCGCTGCCGATGCCGTAATCGAACGGATTGACCATGGCGCTGACGGTGCTGGAGATCGCCTTGAGCTGCAGCGCAATATAAGGAATGGCGCCGATCAGCGAGATCAATGCGACGATCGTTGCGACCGTCGAGTTCTTGCCGTAGCGGGCGGCGACGAAATCGGCAACCGATGTGAGCTTCTCCGCCTTGGCGAGCTCGATGATACGGCGAAGCAGCGGCATGCCGAGCGTGAAGACCAGGATGGGGCCGATATAGATGCCGGCAAATTCCAGGCCCCGCTGCGCCGCAAGCCCGACGCTGCCGAAATAGGTCCAGGAGGTGCAGTAGATCGCAAGGCTCAGCGCATAGACCACCGGCCATCCGCCTTCCAGCGTGCCCGGGCCGCCTTGCCGCGTGCCCGGGCCGCGGTTCTTGCGGTCGCCATAGCTCGCCACGGCGAAAAGCAGGAGCAGATAGCCGAAGGCAGACGCGAATATGACCCAGCCTGGAAGCATTGACCCTCCGCCGGCGGAAAACCCGCCGGGACCTCCCGCAACATGGGTCAGCTTAAGTTATTTCGAGCACTTTGAGAATTCCCGCCGGTCTAGGCCTTAAGTCAAAGACCGCACGGGGTATCCCCAAATAATTACGATTGCCGATTGATTAATTGCAATGAAGATGTAGCTAATAAAAACAATTGTATCAGAGGGAGACGGATCCGATGCTCAATGAGTTCAAGGCCTTTATCGCCCGCGGCAATGTCATGGATCTTGCGGTCGGCGTTATCATCGGCGGCGCCTTCGGTGGCATCGTCAAATCTCTGGTGGATGACCTCATTATGCCGATCGTCGGCGCCATTTTCGGCGGCTTCGATTTTTCGAATTACTTCTTTCCACTGTCGTCGGCCGTCAACGCGCCGACGCTTGCCGCCGCCCGCGCCCAGGGAGCGGTCTTTGCCTATGGCAGTTTTCTCACCGTGCTCATCAACTTCCTCATTCTCGCCTGGATCATCTTCCTGATGGTCAAGGGCGTGAACACCATGCGTGCCCAGATCGAGCGCCAGGAAAAGGCGGCACCGGAAGAGCTGCCCCCGCCGCCGGCAGACGTTCAGCTGCTGACGGAAATCCGCGATCTTCTCGCCAAGCGCCCGACGGCTTGATCCCGTCCGCTGCGGCCGGGCTCAATCATCACGAAAATCGATAAGCCATCACTGGATGTCATGGGATTTGCCGGTACAAATCCGCTATGAAGGCGGAAACCGGAGATATGCATGTCGATCGTCAGCAGCCTTAGCCCGCGCGCAGTAGCGGCGCCCGAAAGCGGGATCGTCGAAGTCGTCAATTACGCCCGTGGCCGCGAGGGTCTGCTGCCGCTCTGGGTGGGCGAGGGCGATCTGGCGACGCCCGATTTCATCAGCCGGGCGGCGATGGACGCGCTTGCCGCCGGCGAGACCTTCTACACCTGGCAGCGCGGCATTCCGGCGCTTCGCCAGGCGCTTTCGGATTATTACACCAGACATTTCGGAATCCGGCTTCCGGTCGAGCATTTCTACGTCACCGGCTCCGGCATGCAGGCGATCCAGATCGCCGTGCAGGCGCTGACCTCGCCGGGTGACGAACTGGTTTACCTCTCGCCTTCCTGGCCGAACATCGCCGCCGCTCTCGAAATATCCGGTGCGCGCTCCGTTGGTGTCGAGCTGCAGTTCGAAGGTGGTAAATGGGCGGTCGATCTGAACCGCATCGAAACCGCGATCACGCCGAAGACCAAGGGCATCTTCATCAACACGCCGTCGAACCCGACCGGCTGGACGGCAACGAAGCAGGATCTTGGCGATATCCTGGCGCTCGCCCGCCGGCACGATCTCTGGATCATGGCGGATGAAATCTACGCCCGCTACTACTTTGCCGGCGGCCGCGCGCCCTCTTTCCTCGACGTGATGGAAGAGGGCGACAAGGTCATCTTCGTCAATTCCTTCTCGAAGAACTGGTCGATGACCGGCTGGCGCGTCGGCTGGATTGTAGCACCCCCTGAGATGGGCCAGGTGCTCGAAAACCTCATCCAGTATTCGACATCGGGCGTGGCGCAGTTCATGCAGAAGGGCGCCGTCGCAGCCCTTGATCACGGCGACGATTTCGTCGCTGCCAATATCGCCAAGGCGGCCCGCTCCCGCGATATCCTCTGCGATGCGCTTGTCGCCACCAACCGCGTCGAGACGCTGAAGCCGGACGGCGCGATCTACGCCTTCCTGAAGATCGACGGCGTCGCTGACAGCCGCAGGGCAGCGCTCGACATCGTCGACAAGACAGGCGTCGGCCTCGCTCCCGGAACGGCCTTCGGCCGAGGCGGCGAACTCTTCCTGCGCGCCTGCTTCCTGCGCGACCCCGCGCAGGTGGCGACCGCGGCCGGGCGTCTCTGCGATTATATCCTCAAGCTCTGAGAAGCGCTGGCCGCAAGAGATATCGTGGCGTCGGCCAAGTCGATTTTGTGCCGGAATCGCCGGATCGATAAAACTCTAGCAAAGCCCGAAATCGGCCTCTAACCACGACTCCAAACATACCCGTTCAAAGGCCTTCCAATGGCCGTTCGATAAGAAAATTGGAAAGAAAAACCGGCGCCTGATGCCCCTGCTTATAAAAACGAAAGCAGGGACGCGGGACATGGCGGTTTTGGTGACGGGCGGGGCCGGGTATATCGGCAGTCACATGGTTTGGGCGCTGCTCGATGCGGGTGAGGATGTGGTCGTGCTCGACCGTCTCTCCACGGGCTTTCGCTGGGCCGTGGCGCCGGCGGCGCGTTTTTATCTCGGCGACATTGCCGATCCCGACATATTGAAAAAGGTCTTCATCGAAAACGACATCGAGGCGATCATCCATTTCGCCGGCTCCGCCGTCGTCCCGGTCTCGGTCGCAGATCCGCTTTCCTATTACGACAACAATTCCGGCAAGACCCGGGCGCTGCTGAGCGCTTCGGTCAAGGCCGGTATCCGCAACTTCGTCTTCTCTTCGACGGCGGCCGTCTACGGTCAGCAAAAGACCGACCTGCCGGTGAAGGAGACGGCCCCTCTCAATCCGGAAAATCCTTACGGCCAGTCGAAGCTGATGACCGAATTCATGCTGCGCGACGCCGCCGCCGCCTATGATTTCAACTATGTCGCGCTTCGCTACTTCAACGTCGCCGGCGCCGACCCGCATCATCGCGCCGGCCAGTCGACTTCAGGCGCCACGCACCTCATCAAGGTCGCCTGCGAGGCAGCACTCGGCAGGCGCGACAGCGTCAATGTCTACGGCATCGATTATCCCACCCATGACGGCACCGGCGTTCGCGACTACATCCATGTCAGCGATCTCACGGATGCGCATCTGAAAGCGCTGCAGCACCTGCGCAGGGACAAGGGTTCGCTCGTTGCCAATTGCGGTTATGGCAGCGGCTATTCGGTGCTCGACGTGCTGAACATGGTCACCCGCCTGTACGGGCATTCCTTCAAGATCCACATGGCGCCGCGGCGCGCCGGCGATTCGGCAAGCGTCGTCGCAGATGCTTCGCTCGCCCGCCAGGTGCTCGACTGGAAGCCCAGATACGATTCGCTGGAAACCATCGTCCAGAGCTCGCTCGATTGGGAACTGTTCCTGTCGAACAAGAGCGTCGACGACCTGCATAGCATCCACCGGGCACTGGCTGCCGCTTCTTTCTAGAGCACGTCCAGCAAAAGTGCGCAGCGCTTCAGGCGCCTGATGCAATAGCCTGTTTATCATCCCCGCGGCTGCGGGGCCGCATGCCGTGACGTGAATAAGGAAAATCAAGCTTTGTCTGGCTGGCTCTGGCCAACGGAAAAGAGACGATGAAGAACTTTCTGGCCTCATTGCAGCTGCAAAAAGACAATCCGACGCTTCTGCTGGCGCAGTTCCGGGCCCTGTCGTCGCAGATCCCCATTCTCTATGTCCTGCTGATCATCAACGCCCTTGCAGTGGCGATCACCCACCTCAAATCCGCCCCCCTTTGGCTCTCGCTCTACATTCCTGTGACCTTGAGCGTCGTCTGCGTCTTCCGTCTCTGCTGGTGGGAGATCAGGGGCAAGGAAGATGTGACCGCCGAGCGGGCCTACAGGCTGATGAAGCTCACGATGGCAGGCGCCGGTATCCTGACCGTCGCTTTCGGCGGCTGGGCGATTGCGCTTTACCAGTATGGCGATGCCTCCCAGCAGGGCCAGATCGCCTATTTCCTCGTTGTCACCGGCATTTCCTGCATCTTTTGCCTGATGCATCTGCCGATGGCGGCGGCGCTGACCACGGTCATCACTTTCTCGGCCATGGTCGCGACCTTCATGTTTTCGGGCAATCCCGTTTTCGTCGCGACTGCCGTCAGCGGTCTCTTCCTGATCCTGCCCTTCCTCCGGGTGATCAACAGCTATTTCCAGAATTTCGTCGGTCTCGTGCAATTGACCGAGGAACTGAAGCAGAAGCAGGCGGAAGCCGAGGAGCTGAACCTCGTCAACAGCCGCAACGCCCTGCATGACCAGCTGACCGGCCTTGCCAATCGCCGCAGCTTCTTTCTCTCGCTGGAAAAACGGCTGCAGAAAGATCCGTCCTCGCCGCCCGTCCTCGGCATTCTCGATCTCGATGGCTTCAAGCCGGTCAACGATGTCTTCGGCCATGCCGCCGGCGATCTCGTGCTCAAGGAGACCGCCCGCCGCTTCGTCGCGCTGGTCGGCGAAGAGGGCATCGTCTCCCGTCTCGGCGGTGATGAGTTCGGTATCATCTTTCCCTGCTCAATGACACGCCAGGCGATCGCCGATCTCGGCCAGGCGCTCTGTGCTGCCGTCCGCGACCCTTTCGAAATCCCCGACGGCTCGGTCCGCGTCTTCGGCTCCTGCGGCATAGTCTATCCCGATATCGGCGCATACACCGCCGAGGATCTCTACGAGAAGGCGGATTTCGCCCTCTACCAGGTCAAGAGCAAGCGCAGCAGCGGCGTCGAATTCTTCTCGGCCGACCACGAGAAGATCCTGACGCAGCGCCACCTGATCGAACTCGAACTGCAGGCGAACGATTTCGCCAAGGAATTGAAACTCGATTATCAGCCGATCGTCGAATTGAGGAGCGGCCGCGTCGTCGCTTACGAGGCGCTTGCCCGCTGGGACAGCGCCCGCTTCGGCCGCATCAGTCCAGACGCCTTCATCCCGGCTGCTGAGCGCACGGCCGTCATCGGCCGCATGACGCGCATCCTTTTCGCCAAGGCGCTCGAAGCGCTGGCGATCATTCCACGGCATCTCAGGCTGTCCTTCAATCTCTCGGCGCGCGATATCTGCGACCACGAAACCTCGATGGCGCTGCTTGCCATGATCACCCGCTCCGGCATCGATCCCAGGCGCATCGAATTCGAGATCACCGAGACGGCGCTGCTTTCCGATTTCGACACCGCCGACCAGGTGATATCAATGCTGCGCGCTGCCGGCATCTCGATCGCGCTTGATGATTTCGGCACCGGCTATTCGAGCCTCAGCCATATTCATCGTCTCGCCTTCGACAAGCTGAAGATCGACAAGTCCTTCGTGATGAATTTCGATCGCGACGCCCGTTGCATGAACATCACCCGCTCGGTCGCCAATCTCTGCCAGAATCTCGGCATCGCCTCCGTCGCCGAAGGCGTCGAAAGCGAAGAGATCGCCGAGGGATTGAAGGCGATGGGCGTTCGTCTGGCGCAGGGCTATCATTTCTCGCGGCCGCTGCCGCTGGAACTTGCCATCGATTACGCTGCCCGGTGCGAGGCCGAAGCCTCCGCCCGCAATTCGCTGTCTGCCTGACCGATCAATCTCGATCCGCCGTAAATCGACTGGAGCGATGCCGCGGGGTCGTCTATTCATGGTCGCAACAGACGAGGTGAACCATGCAGGACGGCGAACGGCCAGACGAAGTCATCATTGAACGGCGAGGGACTGCAGGCGTCATCCGGCTCAACCGGCCGCGGGCGCTGAACAGCCTGACGCTGCCGATGATCGGTGCGATCACTGCGGCCCTTCACGATTTTGCCGATGACCCCGAGGTGGTGAGCGTCGTGGCGACGGGAGTGGGCGAACGCGGCTTCTGTGCCGGCGGCGATATCCGCGCCCTGCATGAGAGCGCCCGCGCCGGCGATGGCCTGGCGGCAAGCTTCTGGCGCGAGGAATTCCGCCTCAACCATCTGATTGCCGCCTATCCCAAACCCTATGTCGCGCTGATGGACGGCATCACCATGGGCGGCGGCGTCGGCCTGTCGTCGCACGGCCGCCACCGCATCGTCACCGAGCGCACGCGGCTGGCCATGCCCGAAACCGGCATCGGCTATGTCCCGGATGTCGGCGCCACCTGGCTGCTGCCACGTGCGCCGGGTGAGGCCGGAACATGGCTCGGTCTCACAGGGCTCGATATTGGTGCGGCCGATGCGATCCACGCTGGGCTTGCCGACCGTCAGATCGCGTCGTCGCGGCTCGGCGAGGTGATCGATGCTCTCTCGGGCCTGCCGCGCGGCAGTTCATCCGGCGATGTCGATGCCGTGCTGCAGGCGCTTTCGGAGCCTCAGGGAGAAGGCCGGCTCAAGCAGAACGCGGCGATGGTCGATCGCGCATTTCGGTTCGACAGCGTCGAGGAGATCCTGGCAGCACTCGCCGAGGAGGAGGGCGAATTCGCCGTCGAGACGCGCCGGGTGCTGCTGACGCGTTCACCGACCAGCCTGAAGCTCGCTTTGCGGCTGCTGAGAGCCGGCCGCCGCAGCGCCTCGCTTGCCGAATGCCTCGGCCGTGAACTCGGCGCCTGTCTGCAGATGCTTGATAATCCCGATTTCTTCGAGGGCATCCGCGCTGCCGTCATCGACAAGGACCGCAACCCGAAATGGTCGCCGGCGTCAGTCGAGGCTGTGGAGTCCGCAAGGGTCGAGCATTTCCTGAAACCGGCCGAGCCGCCGCTTTCACTCTAAACTCGATCCGGTTATCGCCACATGCCGCGCATGCGGGCGCCGACATCGATGCGCACCTGTCGCGCCTGCGCTTGAGCGGCCTCCGATTTCCCCTGCGGCCAGCTGCAGGCTTCGAAGAACTGCAGCAGGGTCGCGGGAATGAAGCGGCTGCGTGAGGCATAGACATGCCGGTCGCCCTGTGAGTTCTGCCCGTAGGTGAAGAAGCGTTGCGGCACGACGAGGTCGAGACCATCCCTGGCGCGCGTCATCGCGACATAGAACAGCCGGCGTTCCTCCTCGATTTCGGCGGTGGTGCCGACAGCGAGATCGTTCGGGATGCAGCCGTCGACGACGTTCAGCATGAACACCTTCGTCCATTCCTGGCCCTTGGCGGAATGGATGGTGGAAAGGATGAGATAGTCCTCGTCGAGAAGCGGCACGCCCGCCTGGTCGCTGGTCGCATCCGGCGGATCGAGGGTGAGTTCGGTCAGAAAGCGCTCGCGCGAGGCGTAACCGCTGCCGATCTGCTCGAGCTGCAGCAGATCGGCCTGCCGCGTCGTTGCGTCCTCATGAAGCCGTTCCAGATGCGGCGCGTACCATTGCCGTGCCAGGCCGATTTCCGCCGGCCAGCCGGCCTTGCCCGACTTCAACTCCTGCAGCATGGCAACGAAATCAGTCCAGTCCTCGCCGGAGCGCGGCGGCGCCGGCATGGCGGCAAGAGCAGAGATCGGGCTGGCATCCTCGGCCATCAGGTCGAGCGCCTTTTGCGCCGTGGACGGCCCGACACCCGGCAGGATCTGCATCAGCCGGAAGCCCGCCACCCGGTCGCGCGGGTTCTGCGCGAAGCGAAGGACGGCCAGCATGTCCTTCACATGCGCGCTGTCGAGAAACTTCAGCCCGCCGAACTTGACGAAGGGAATATTGCGCCGGGTCAGCTCGACCTCCAGCGGCCCGCTGTGATGCGAGGTGCGGAAGAGCACGGCTTGCTGCTTGAGCGTGAGGCCTTCCTCGCGATTGTCGAGCACCATGTCGGTGATATACCGCGCCTGCTCGGCCTCGTCGCGCACCGTGACCAGGCGCGGCCGCTCGGATGATTGCCGCTCGGTCCAGAGGTTCTTGGTGAAGCGCTCCGAGGCGAGATCGATGACGGCGTTGGCGGCGGCGAGGATCGGCTGCGTCGAGCGGTAGTTGCGGTCGAGCGTGACGATATTGGCGGCCGGGCTGAAGGCGGCGGGAAAATCGAGGATGTTGCGCACCGTCGCGGCACGGAAGGAATAGATCGACTGCGCATCGTCGCCGACCACGGTCAGCCCCTGGCCTTGGGGTTTCAGCGCCAGCAGGATCGAGGCCTGCAGCCGGTTGGTGTCCTGATATTCGTCGACCAGCACATGGTCGAAGCGGCTGCCGATATCCTCGGCAATGACAGTCTCGCCGACCATCTGCGCCCAGTAGAGCAGCAGATCGTCGTAGTCGAGCACGTTCTGGCTCTGCTTGGCCTCGACATAACTGGCGAAAAGTTCGCGCAGCTGTTTCTCCCACGTCGCGCACCAGGGAAAGACGTCGCGCAACACGAGGTCGAGCGCGGTTTCCGAATTCACCGCCCTGGAATAGATGGCAAGGCAGGTGCCCTTTGTCGGAAAGCGGCTTTCCGTCTTGGAGAAGCCGAGGTCGTGCCGGATGAGGTTCATCAGATCGGCGCTGTCTTCGCGGTCGTGGATGGTGAAATCGGGATCAAGGCCGATCTGCTGGGCATAATCGCGCAACAGCCGCGCGCCGATGCCGTGAAAGGTGCCGGACCAGGAAAGCGCATCCGCCATGACGCCGGCATTCGAACCCAGCACATCGCGGCAGATGCGCTCGACGCGTCGCGCCATCTCGGCGGCTGCCCGGCGCGAAAAGGTCATCAAAAGGATGCGGCGGGGATCGGCGCCTTTGACGATGAGATGGGCGACCCGATGCGCCAAGGTATTCGTCTTGCCGGAGCCGGCGCCGGCAATGACCAGCAGCGGCCCGGCAATATGGGTGCCGTCGATGAGCGTGCCGTGCTCGACGGCCATGCGCTGCTGCGGATTGAGCTTTTCGAGATACATCCAGCCGTCCGGTCGGGCTCCCGCAGAATCACTGGGGAAAGATTAGATGTTCCTTGAATGTTCGCGATTGCCGTCCCTGTCAAGCGATCTGGCGCGCGCGCAACATCTCAGTCGGGAAAATCCGGGCCGATCTCGCGCCGTACCAGCTTCAGGCTGCGGTCGGGCTGAAGGATATAGGTTTCCTCCACGCGCTGGCCCGTCCCGTTGTAGAACTGGTTGTAGACGGCGCTGCCGACCGGCGATTTGGTGAGCTTCGTTCGCGGCTGGCCGCCATAGGTAATGCTGCCGGGAATGGGTTCCAGCGCCGGCGTATCGGCCGAGGAGCAGCCGGCAAGCAATGCCCCGGCAAACAAGGCGGGCAGAAGCGCTTTCATCGTCGTCATCCTTCTCAGACTGCCGCCAGATATGGAAACCGCGGCGTCTTTCGCCAAGGCCGTCCATGCCAGGGTCCACAGGAATCGCTCTCGAATAGCCGGGCATGCGCAACGAAATGCTTTGCCGCGGCGTTAACCGATATCAACTGACATCAGGAGACGGTCACTGTGCTCGGCTTTCCAGCATTCACGGACCATGGGGAATCCGGCCGGCAGGATCACAGCGACGCGGCAACGCGCGCCTCGGTGGAGAGTGCCCTTCATGCGGCCGGCGATATCGAAGTGGCGGAAATCAGCGTCAGCATGGCGGGCTCCTATGTCATCCTGGAAGGTTTCGTGCGCCGGCGGGGTGATGTCGAGCGGGCGATCGAGATTGCCGAGGGCGTCGTCGGCCGAGGCTATGTGCGCAGCCGGCTGCTGCGACGCTAATGCATGTCGCGCAAAACTGTGCAGCGGTTTTGGAACAGCCGCGCGCTCATGTCTTTCTGTTGGACGAGGGAACCAAAATGCTCCCCTGCGTGTTGAAAGGCCGGACCTAAACGCTGGAGACTCTCATGCAGTTGCTTCCTCGCCTCTGGGCAACGACCTTGATAGTGGGTTGCGGTGTCTTTGCCGGCTCCGCCCATGCCTCGCTGGAAACTGGCACGAATTATTCCGCTTTGCCGAAGGACCAGATCGCCCTCAACGAATATACCGGGACCGTGGCCTGCACGCCGGCAGAGCCTCAGTATTTGCCATCCTTCATCCGCGCATCGGATGGCACGATCATCGGTGTCGGTTATATCGAGGTGGAGAGTGAGGGCGGCGCGGACTGCTGAGGCGTCCGCTTTGCTCGGACGAGGCTCGCCTGCGTTTCCGCAGAGGTGACGAGCCTCTAACCATCATCATGATGGCTGGTCGTCTTCTATGGATGCACCTGTACCAGGCGCAACGCCCTTTGCACCGAAACCCGGCACGCACTTGTTGCAGGGTTAAGCTAAAATTAATGCATTGTCCCGTCCCGGAACGCTTGCGCGCCCAGAAGGCGAAAACCGCCCGAAATTCCTTGCCGAACTGCTAATGCAGCTTCAGCTTCGCCTCTTCGGCTGCCGCCAGAAACTCGGCTCTTGCTTCTTCCACGCTCTTGCGCCCGTCGAGCGCTGCCCGGCAGGTACTACGGGCCTTGATATAACGAAGCCCGCGCATACTCGGCCAGAGATCCGCCAGACACTTCAGCGCATCGAACGGCCCATTGACCGTTCGCGCATCGGCATCTTCGAAACCAACCTTGACCGGGCTGTTCCATCTTTCAGTTGCCATCGACGCTCCTCCACGATTTTCGACAGAAACGAGCGCAGCGCCTCTCATTCCTCCGGGGAGACGCCGCCATGATCGCCATTCTAGCGTGATTTTCACGGTCAACAATGGTGAATCGTTGGTTGCTGATGAGGCGAAATGTCAGATTGCGGGTGAGGTGCCTGCGCACGCACGCCAAGAGGAATTTTTATCGGTCGCAAATAAGTTGTATAGCGCCGGCGCGCTGCCATCGCTACCATGTTCGGCAAGCTGAGGGCTCGACATGCGGTTAGATCGACAATTGATCCAGGCTGCTTTTCTCTGCGGGGCGCTGGCAATGCCGGCCCTCGCCGGCGGCACGGCGCCGTCTGCTGAAGACGCTTTCTTCGCGCGTCTCTCCATCGAGGCCATCCCAAGACTGCAGCGGGAATATTTACGGGCGACCCTGCCTCGGCACGGTGAAGGGACGGCGATCGACCTCACTTCCCGTTTCATGTCGGAGAATGCGCCTCGTTGGTATATCGAAGGCATTGATGATGGAGTGTCCCCGCGACCCCACGCGCCGATTCCAGGCGAAGAAATGGTGGTAACCGGAGAACTGTTCGAACTGTGGCAGTTATCCCCGTTCATACCTTATCATCTCGAAGTAAGCGAGCTTCCCGATTGCGCTGCGTGGCTATCCGGTTCATGCGGATGGCTGCCCCTCACCCTAACCCTCATATGCGCTAGGTTTAGCCCTGGACATAAGGAATCTGGTTGTGATTCAAGCTTTGGATGAAGATTCGTCCTGAGATTTTGGATCATTGGCCGGAAGTGCGCGAGCGGCTTCCGGCGGATTTTGACTTGGAAGCAACGGCGCGGTTGCGTGGTGCTTTTACGCGGGTGCGGGAAATCAAGAATGCCGAGACGCTGTTGCGGCTGGCGCTTGCCTATGGCGGCCTTGGCATGTCGCTACGCGAGACCTGTGCATGGGCCGAAGTGGGCGGAATCGCCCGTTTGTCAGACCCATCGCTGCTCGAGCGGCTGTGCAAAGCGGCGCCTTGGCTTGGCGACATCTTGGCCGCGCTGATTGCCGAACAGGCCAAAGCGCCGGCGGGGCGCTTCGCGGGGTATCGCTTGCGTGTGCTCGATGGAACGTCGATCTGCCATCCGGGCGCTGACCGCACGACATGGCGGTTGCATGTCGGCTACGACCTGGCAACGGCTCAGGTCGATCAGCTTGAGTTGACCGACATCCATGGTGGCGAAAACCTTCAGCGCCTTACCTACGCACCCGGCGATATTGTGCTGGCCGATCGCTACTATGCAAGGCCGCGCGACCTGCGGCCGGTGATCGACGCCGGTGCGGACTTCATCGTGCGGACCGGCTGGAACTCGTTGCGCCTGTTGCAGACGAATGGCGAGCCCTTTGATCTGTTTGCCGCGCTCGCCGCTCAGCAAGAGCAGGAAGGCGAGGTGCAGGTTCGTGTCCACGAAGGCATGACGGGGACGCCGCCGCCACTGGTCCTGCGCCTCATTGTCCGGCGCAAGGATCCGCAACAGGCCCAAGCCGAGCAGGAGCGTCTACTCAAGGACGCCCGCAAGCGCGGCAAAAAGCCCGATCCGCGCAGTCTCGAGGCGGCGAAGTACATTCTGCTGCTGACCTCGCTGCCGACCGCCACCTTTGCACCGGCCGACATCCTCACCCTCTATCGCTTCCGCTGGCAAATCGAGCTGGCGTTCAAACGGTTCAAGAGCCTGGCCGGCCTCGACAGCTTGCCGGCCAAGAAGCCTGAACTGGCCCGGGCATGGCTCTACGCCAGACTGATCGTTGCCATCATCGCCGAACAGATTGCCGGGCAAGTCCCGGACTCTCCCCCCTCTGGATGCGGCTACCCCACGGGCTAGCCCATCGCGCTGGCGTCTCATGAAGATAGCCCTGGCCACCATTTGCGCCGCCATCCGCGGACCACTTCTGTGGCAGGCCGTCTGTAATCTCTTCACACGAAGTCGTCGCCACCTCTGCGAGCCGCCGCGACGACGCCGAAAACAATGCGACGATCTCCGCGCCCGCCTAACCTAGCGCATATGACCCTAACCCTCTCCCCGTAAAAACGGGGCGAGGGGACGTGCCCTGCGAGAGGTGAGCGGGAGACGGAGAGGCTGCGGCATATCCCCTTCGCCCCGTTTACGGGGAGAGCGACTGTCTTGTTTGTCAAGCGGTTTGCCATGGTCGTCCGTCCCTGATGATGGCGTTGAGGATGGTGAGTAGCTTGCGCATGGTTGCGACGATGGCGACGATCTTGGGCTTGCCGGCCGCGACCAGCCGGTCGCGGAAGGCCTTGAGGTCAGGGTTGTATCGGCTGGCGACGAGGGCGGCCATGAATAGGACGGCGCGCACCTTGCCGCGGCCGCCGCCGATGAAGCTCTTGCCTTTCCATTTTCCCGACTGCCGCGTCCATGGGGCAAGACCAGCCAACGAGGCGATCTGGCGCCGGTCGAGGCTGCCGAGCTCCGGCAGTTCGGCCAGCAGCGTGCGCGCTGTCGTCGCTCCGACACCCGGCACCGAGGTCAACAGCGCCTCGCGCACCCGCCAGACCGGCGACTTGCGGATGTGGCTGTCGAGATATCGAGGCTTTCGAGCTCGCGCCGCAAGGCTTTCAGCAAGCGCTTGATGCTTTTCTGCGCCTGCTTTGCCAGCGCCATGCGCAACCGGTTCTCCTCGGCCACGACCATCTGCACGATCTGGCGCCGGCGGGCCACAAGCTCGGAAAGCGCCTGTGTCTCGGCATCGCGCAACGGCCGGATCTCGGGCTTCGTCGCCAAAACGAAGGCGGCGATGACGGCGGCATCGATCGGATCGGTCTTGGCCCTGCGGCCGATCGCATGGGCATAGGCGCGCACTTGCGCCGGATTGACGACGAGCACCGTCAATCCGGCTGCGGACAGTCCGGCAACCGCCAGCATCTCGAAGCCGCCGGTCGCTTCCAGCGCAATTGCATCAACACCGATGCCTTTGAGCCGCTCGACCAGTTCATCGATGCCGGCATGGTCGTTGCCGACGGCAAAGACCTCTTCTTGCGGCAGGATCGCAACATCCAGGCGCTCTTTCGAAACGTCGATCCCAACAACAATCTCCATCTGATCCCATCCTTGCCTAATCGGGCTTTGCTTTCGCAAGCGGCCCTGGCGACTGTTCGGGTTCAATGGAACGGCGGACGGAGACCCAGGCTCTCCCACGGGGCTTGGTGTCCCAAAGGTGCATCGGTCTTCCATCCGCCACCGCAAGAGGCATTACAGCGCCAGGAGCGGGTAAAGGGAAGTTACAAAGGTGGCGGCAGCCGGATGAGGGGCTGGTCTCGCCGATCTACTAAGTCGGAATGTTGCGTGTGACGTTAAATAACGCCCTCCGCCCAGTCCACACTTTTACAGCAGCGAACTGTTGTCCAGTTGTCGCCCGCCTCGCTGAGGGAGAAAAGTGATTTCCCGATATCTAAGAGAAAACTGGTGCTGCCGAGTGGGATTGAACCACCGACCTCACCCTTACCAAGGGTGTGCTCTACCACTGAGCTACGGCAGCAGGACCAGACCGCGCGAGCCGTGTGGCTCAATCGCGAGAACGGGGGGCTATTGCCACAGCTTGGCGGCCAGCGCAAGCCGCAAATTCCAACTTCGCGTCGATTGGGATGAAGGGACTTTTGGATTGGCGCGAATTCAGCTAATCCTGTCGCATGAATGAAAAGACCGAAACCGGCCAGCAGAGCCGCAAACAGGCGATCGAAGCGCAGGCGAAATTGCGCCGCGAGCGCGCCGCCGAAAAGCTCAGGGAAAATCTGGGGCGACGCAAACAGCAGGTCCGCGCCCGCCGTTCGGGCCAGGCCGACGAAACAAATGGGCTGCCCGCCGCAAAAATGGACGAATCGTAATGTTCCGTCCGTCACGAATTGAAGCGTGTCGAGAAATCCCCTAAACACCTCACTCCTTATTCCAAGGCAGAACTTTCAGGAAAGGCGGGCTCGGCCCGTAAGCGCACATGGATCGTATCAGAATCGTCGGCGGTAATGAGCTGAATGGCATCATTCCGATTTCCGGCGCCAAGAATGCCGCACTGCCGCTGATGATCGCCTCGCTTCTGACCAGCGATACGCTGACGCTCGAAAACGTGCCGCATCTGGCCGATGTCGAACTGCTGATGCGCATCCTCGGCAATCACGGTGTCGATGTCGCCGTCAACGGCCGCCGCGAGCGCCAGGAAGACGCCTATTCGCGCACGATCCATTTCACCTGCCGCACCATCGTCGATACCACCGCATCTTATGAATTGGTTTCGAAGATGCGCGCCTCCTTCTGGGTCATCGGCCCGTTGCTGGCGCGCGAAGGCCATTGCCGCGTTTCGCTGCCGGGCGGCTGTGCCATCGGCACGCGCCCCGTCGATCTCTTCATCGAAGGCCTGACGGCGCTCGGCGCCACCATGGAAATCGATGCCGGTTATATCAACGCCAAGGCGCCCGCCGGCGGCCTGATCGGCGCACGCTACACCTTCCCGAAGGTCTCCGTCGGCGCCACCCATGTGATGATGATGGCGGCAACGCTTGCCCGCGGCACGACGGTGATCGGCAATGCCGCCCGCGAGCCTGAGGTCGCCGATCTCGCCAACTGCCTGAACGCCATGGGCGCCAAGATATCGGGCGCGGGTACAGCGACGATCACTATCGAAGGCGTCACCTCGCTCTCCGGCGCCCGTCACCGCGTCCTTCCGGATCGCATCGAGACCGGCACCTATGCCATGGCTGTCGCCATGGCCGGCGGCGACGTCGTGCTCGAAAATACCGATGTGGCGCTGCTCGAGACCGCAGTGGAAACGCTGCGCCGCGCCGGCGCGGAAATCTCGTCGACCAACAACGGCATGCGCATCAAGCGCAACGGCGCCGGCATCAGGCCGGTCGATATCGTCACCGATCCCTTCCCGGGTTTCCCCACAGATCTGCAGGCGCAGTTCATGGCGCTGATGACCCGTTCTTCCGGCGTCTCGCATGTCACCGAGACCATCTTCGAAAACCGTTTCATGCATGTGCAGGAGCTTGCCCGCCTCGGCGCCAGGATCTCGCTGTCCGGCCAGACGGCGAAGATCGAGGGTGTCCAACGCCTGCGCGGCGCGCCTGTTATGGCGACCGACCTGCGCGCCTCCGTTTCGCTCGTCATCGCCGGCCTTGCCGCCGAGGGCGAAACCACGGTCTCCCGCGTCTATCACCTCGACCGCGGTTTCGAGCGGCTCGAGGAGAAGCTGACCCGCTGCGGCGCCATCGTCGAGCGTATCAGCGAATGAGGGGAGGGTGCTAAGGCGCCCTTTATCCTGGTTGCGTAATTGGCCGCAGCGCCTTATTTCCCTTGTCTGACGCATCGCCATTCCGGCGGTGCCCGGCACCGGCCGGCAGTGGGATTGAGCCTGAATGACTGATCTGAAGCTTGTTGCGCTCGATGACGAAGACCTTGCGATCATTTCCGCGCATATGCAGGACAGCGTCTTCAAGGTCGGCGACATCGACTGGTCGCCGCGCGACGCGCAGTTCGCGCTTGCCGTCAATCGTTTCGTCTGGGAAGGTGCCGAGCGCAAGCGCAGGGGTTTCGAGCGCCGCCGTGCTGCCCTGGTCTTCAAACGCGCGCTTGCCGTCCGCTCGCTCGGCATCGACCGTCAGAAACGGGACGAGGTGCTGTCGCTGCTGGCGTTGCGCTTCGAGAAGAAGGGCGAGGGGCCGGAGGGCACGATCGAACTGTCGCTGTCTGGCACGGCCTCGATTGCGCTCGATGTCGAATGCATCGAGGTCCAGCTGGCCGATATCGGCGGTGCCTGGGAGGCTTCCTCGAAGCCTCGCCACCGCTGACATGACGCCGGAAATTTGAACATCGCAGTTTCGAGTTGAGAAGGAATATCGGCCTTGGCAATCTGGCTGGATCAGGCATCGGAAGGTTTCGAGCAGCATTTTGCCGCCTTTCTGACGACGAAGCGTGAAGTCTCCGAGGATGTGAACGTGGTCGTTCGCGCCATCATTGATGACGTGCGCGCCCGCGGCGATGTCGCGCTTGCCGAATATTCGCTGAAATTCGACGGCATCGATTACGCCACCGTCCCGATGCGTGTCACGCCTCAAGAGATCGACGCCGCCGTCGAGGCGGTGCCTTCGGAAGTGCTGGGCGCGCTGAAGCTCGCGGCACTGCGCATCGAATCCCATCATCGCCGTCAGCTGCCGAAGGACGATATCTACGAGGACGACCTCGGTGTCGGTCTCGGCTCGCGCTGGACGCCGATCGAAGCAGTCGGGCTCTATGTTCCGGGCGGCACCGCGAGTTATCCGAGCTCGGTGCTGATGAATGCCGTGCCGGCCAAGGTCGCCGGCGTCGATCGCATCGTCATCGCCGTTCCTGCCACCGGCGGCGCCGTCAATCCGGCGGTGCTTGCCGCCGCCAAGCTCGTCGGCGTCACGGAGATTTACCGTGTCGGCGGCGCCCAGGCGATCGCGGCTCTTGCCTACGGCACCGAGACGATCGCCCCGGTCGCCAAGATCACCGGCCCCGGCAATGCCTATGTCGCTGCCGCCAAGCGCCATGTCTTCGGCACCGTCGGCATCGATATGATCGCCGGCCCCTCCGAAGTGCTTGTCATTGCAGACAAGGACAATAATCCGGATTGGATCGCCGCCGACCTCTTGGCGCAGGCCGAGCACGACGTCAGCTCCCAGGCGATCCTGATCACCGACGATGCCGCATTCGGCAAGGCGGTGGAGCAGGCGGTCGAACGCCAGCTGAAGACGCTGAACCGGGCTGAGACGGCGGCAGCAAGCTGGCGCGATTTCGGCGCGGTCATCCTCGTTTCCGATCTGAAACAGGCCATTCCGCTGGCAAACCGTATCGCTGCCGAGCATCTGGAGCTCGCCGTCGTCGATCCGGACCGGCTGCTCGACGGCATCCGCAATGCCGGCGCGATCTTCATGGGCGCCCATACGCCTGAGGTCATCGGCGATTATGTCGGCGGTTCGAACCATGTTCTGCCGACGGCGCGTTCGGCGCGCTTCTCATCCGGCCTTTCGGTGCTCGATTTCGTCAAGCGCACCTCGATCCTGCGCCTTGGGCCCCAGCAGCTCCGCACCCTTGGCCCGGCGGCGATCGCCCTTGCCGTTTCCGAAGGCCTCGATGCCCATGCGCGATCGGTCGCGATCCGCCTCAACCTCGAAAGGTGAGGGCATGGCGAAGGGCGAATTCCGGCTTTGCGACGTCGTCCTTGACGATACGATCGGCCGTTCGACGCCCGATGTCGAGCATGAACGCGCGGTCGCCATCTTCGATCTGATCGAGGAGAACAAGTTCGAGCCGCTCGGCCATGTCGGCGGACCTTACCGGCTGAACATCTCGCTGGTCGATTCGAAACTGGTTTTTGCCATCACCACCGAAGAGGGCGGCGGCGTCGCCACCCATATCCTGTCGCTCACGCCCTTCCGGCGGATCGTCAAGGATTACTTCATGATCTGCGAGAGCTATTACGAAGCGATCCGTTCGTCGACGCCGAGCCGCATCGAGGCGATCGATATGGGCCGGCGCGGCATCCACAATGAAGGCTCGCAGACGCTGAAGGATAGGCTGGCCGGCAAGATAGAGGTCGATTTCGATACCGCCCGGCGCCTTTTCACGCTGGTCTGCGTGCTCTACTGGCGCGGATGACGGCAATGGAGCGCGCCGCCGATGTCGAGGAGGGAAAGCGGCCAGGCGCCATCCTCTTCATGTGCGGGATGAATGCCATCCGCTCGCCGATAGCCGAAGCGATCGCCCGTAGCATTCTGCCGGCCAACACCTATATCAGGTCTGCTGGCGTTCGCGCCGGCGAGCGCGATCCCTTCGTGGATGCCGTGCTCGATGAAATCGGGCTTTCCCTCGGGCGCCGCCAGCCGCAGACGCTGGAAGAACTCGAGGACGATTACTTCGATCTGATCATCACGCTGTCACCGCAGGCCCATCATGCAGCACTTGAGCTGACCCGGTCGAATGCGGTCGATGTCGTCTACTGGCCGACCATGGATCCGACGGTTGCAATCGGAACGCGCGAGCAGATTCTGGAGAGCTATCGCGAGGTCCGCGATCATCTGGCCGGCCTCATCGAAAGCCGGCTACTCAAACGAAATGGTATTGCCGCGCAATCGGCATGAAAACAAATAAAGGAAAGGCCGTTCAACAAGGTTCACAAACCTGCGTTGATTGTGTAGTTTCCGCCCAAATTTTAAAGGCGCGCGCTGCGCTGCCTATTCAACCCACAGGAAGAAAACACTTATATGCCTAAAGAAGAAGTCCTCGAATTCCCGGGAATCGTCACCGAACTTCTGCCGAATGCGACGTTCCGCGTGAAGCTCGAAAACGAACACGAGATCATCGCCCACACCGCCGGCCGCATGCGCAAGAACCGCATTCGCGTTCTCGCCGGCGACAAGGTGCTTGTGGAAATGACGCCCTACGATTTGACCAAAGGCCGTATCACCTACCGTTTCAAGTAAGTTTGCCCGAAGGTCCTGCAAGGGTTCTTGCTCCCGTCTGCCGATGGTCGAGGTTCCATGGCGCTGAAATACAAGCTCATTCTGGCCTCAGGCTCGCCCCGGCGCGTCGACCTGCTCAACCAGGCCGGCATCGAACCCTCGCGCCTGATGCCGATGGATATCGACGAGGCGCCGAAGAAATCGGAGCATCCGCGTTCGCTTGCCCGCAGGCTTTCGGCTGAGAAGGCCGAAGCCGCCCTTGCCGCCATCAAGGGCGATATCACCTGGAAGGGCAGCTATATCCTGTCTGCCGATACGGTGGTCGCCGTTGGCCGGCGCATTCTCGGCAAGGCTGAGTTCGCTGACGAGGCGTTGAACTCGCTGCATCTCCTCTCGGGACGCAACCATATGGTCTACACCGGCGTTTGCCTGGTGACCCCGGATCGCAAGGTCCGTCAAAAGATCGTCGAGACCAAGGTGCGCTTCAAGCGTCTCTCCGGCTTCGAGATCGAGAACTACCTGGCCTCCGGCCAGTGGCGCGGCAAGGCAGGCGCCTACGGCATCCAGGGCCTCGCCGGCACCTTCGTGCAGAAGATGGTAGGCTCCTACACCAATGTCGTCGGCCTGCCGCTTTATGAAACCATTCTGCTTTTGACCGGCGAAGGCTTTGATGTGCATAGCCGGTGGCCCGAGGGCTGAGCCCGACGGCCGATGCTTAACGTGCGTCACGATTTTTCAGATCCGCGCGTCGCGCTTTAAGGCTTTGTTTTTACGCATGTCGTTGTCGCAAGACCGCTACACACTTTTACGCGACATGCTTTAGGACGGACCGATATGCCTGAAGACAAGAAACCGGCCGCCAAGGTCGAACCGCTGCGCAAGACGCGCCCTTGCCCCGAATGCGGCAAACCTTCCCACCGCGAGCATTACCCCTTCTGCTCAAACCGCTGCCGCGAGGCCGACCTCTCCCGCTGGCTGACCGGAGCCTATGCCATTCCGGTTGCCGACGACGAGACGAAGGCTGATTATCCGGATGAGGAAAACTAGAGAATTCCGCCCGCGAAGCTCTTATTTTTCCTCATGAATCCGCAAAGCCGGCAAGACCGTCAAAAAAGAGTCATTTGACGCTTGCCATGGGCGAACAAGATGCTATAACCCCGCTCGCTTCCGGGGTGAACCAAGGCCCCACGGTTCTTTTCGAAAAGGGACCATCGGAAGCAGGTTAGCCCAGGTAGCTCAGTTGGTAGAGCAGCGGATTGAAAATCCGCGTGTCACTGGTTCGATTCCGGTCCTGGGCACCACTGCTATCAACGTAGTTTTCATTGTATTTTTTTATATCCGCATCATCGATGCGCGCGGGCATCCGATCGAAAGAACCTGCAGAATTTCACAAATATCGCCATTGGCAATATTATTGTTGAAAAATAATTCGCTTTCAGCTATATTTGGCTCATGAAAAGGATCGCCTACAGCAAGGCTGCCGCGAAGGCACTCCGCAAGATGCAGCCGAAGCGCGCAGCGGCGATCGTCGCCAAGGTCGAAGCCTTCGCCAACGGCGAGACGGTCGACCTCAAGAAGCTGCAAGGCAGCGAATTTTTTCGAATTCGTGTCGGGCAGGACCGCGTCATCATCGACGATCAGACCATGCAGGTCCTCGTCATCAAGGCCGGCCCACGCGGCGACATCTATAACGAATAGGAGACCACCATGGGTGAAATCCAGAAACTGACTATCGACGGCAAGGGGTACGTGCTGCTTTCCGAAGACGACTATCAGGACCTTGTCGACGTCAGCGACGCGCGTGCCGCAAAGGCGCGTATCGACGCTGGCGAAGAGACCTGGCCTGAAGACGTCGTCAAGGCGCTGATCGCCGGTGAAGATCCTGTCCGGGTGTTCCGTAAGCATCGCGGCATGAGTATCAAGGAGCTGGCTGAAAAGTCCGGGCTCTCCCAGCCCTACCTTTCCGAAATCGAGACCGGAAAGAAGGAGGGCTCCCTGGACGCACTCAGGTCGATCGCCAGCGCGCTGGACGTCGACCTTGACGATGTGGCTTGATGCATACGCATCCCCACATGGGAGGACTGATGAGCACCGACGATCGTGAATTCGCGAATGCCGCATTCCGCAACATGTTGGACCTGTTCATTACACCGGAAGTAACGATCGGCAGCCGGCGCTTGAAGACGTAGACGCGCCGGGCGGCCACGTTGTGATCGAGCTTACTGTTTTTCGAGCCGTATCCCTTTGCCCCACTTGGGGAGGCTCCCTCGTCCAAAAATATGATCCCGCCCTCCTGATATGCAGGGCCAGAAGGCGGCCAACAAACCCCTCAGTTTGAAGGGTTAGTGTCGCCCTTTCAATGTCTTCGCCAGCATCTCGCTCAGTGTTGCCGCCGAGAGCATGGATTCGGCCAAAAGCTTCTTGAGCTTCTGGTTCTCTTCCTCCAGTGCTCTCAACCTTTTGGCATGGAGACCGACATTTCCGGACTGCAAGGATTGCCACCGATAGAAGGTCGGCTCGCTGATCCCGTGCTTGTGGCAAACATCTGCCACCGTCACTCCGGCTTGGTGCTCCTTCAGAATACCGGTAATCTGGTCGTCGTCGAATTTTCGCTTGCCCATCACGGTCTCAGTCCTCGCGAAATGCTCTGTTGAAACTGTCGAGGAGTGGTCTGATGGCATAAAGCGCCACGCTGCTTTTGCCGGTTTCGATCAGTGTCTGTGCGGGCATGCCGGCGACCAGCTCGACATCTTTCATTTTCGCCAACCGCTCGTCCGTTACACGGATCGTCGCGGCAAAGTAGGGCTGGCCGCTCTGCGGATCGGTGAGACGGTCCGCTGATACATACTCCACTTGACCTTTCAGGAGTGGAACGCGCCGCTGATTGTATGGAAGGAGGTGGACCTGTGCCTCGAGCCCGGCATGGACAAGATTGATGTCTTCCGGTCTGACGTGGGCAGACACGACAAGGCGATCGGAGCGCGGCAGAAGATCGACGAGCGGTTCACCCGCGCCGATCACCCCACCTGATGTGTGGATGCGCAGGTTCATGATTGTTCCATCTTCGGGAGCACGGATATCGGTCCTTGAGAGTTGGTCGTCGATCGCCAGCAAACGCTCTCGCAGTTGCATGATCCGGCTCTCCGTATCGCGCATGCCTTGGGCGACTTCGCTCAACCGGTCGCTCTCAAGCTTTGCGAGATCGGCCTGTGACCCGCTGATCACCTGGTAGGCGCGAGAGATTTGTGCCTCGACTTGACCCTGCTGGCCATCAAGGTCTGCTTTTTCCCGCTGGAGGTTGAGAAGTCTGCTCCTTCTTTCCAGTCCTTTGGCGCTGAGGATCGTAACCTGATCTAGTTCTTGGCTCGAGATTGTCGCTCTGTCGGCCAGTGCTGCCTTCTGCGCGCCAAGTCCGACGATTTCTTGCCGCACCTGCGCGATCTTTTCGTTGGCGATCTGAATTTCCGCCTGCATGACCCGGCGACGGGCTTCGAAGATTTTCTGTTGCCCGATCAGAATTGCGCTGACCGAGGGATATCTGTCCATTGCTCCCCTGAGATCCTCAGGATAGGCGACATGGTCGCCGCCCGTCTGCTCCGCAAGCAGGCGGGCGCGGCTTCCTTCGGCGTCCCAAAGTTGCCCTTGAATGCTGTCGCGCTCCGAGCGGGACTTCGTATCGTCGAGCTCTATCACGATTTGCCCGCCCATGACCGCATCGCCGTTTTTAACGAGTATCCGTCGGACAATCCCGCCTTCCAGATGCTGAATGGTCTTGCGGCTGGACTCCGGTTCGACGACGCCGGATGCGATCGCAGCGCTTTTCAGTGGCGCCAGGACCGACCAGATTCCCAATCCGACTATGAAGACCAGGATCAACAAGTTCCCCGTCCAAACAACACCTCTGAGCCCCGGCATGGGCGAAGGGGGGGCGGGTCCGCGCTGTTTCGACTCGATCACCGGCAAATAGGCCGTCTGTTGCCTGGCCGTCGCTGTCGATCGTGGAACCAACTGCGGAGCCGTCCTTGACGAGTTTGAAAATCTCGCCGGCGTTGCGTCCAGTTGAACAAGGGCCATGGCAGCGTTTCTCCCTATGTTCCTGTTCGAGACGGTGGTTGAAGATAGGTTTCGTAAATCCGCTCGCTGTCGCCGACGGCAGCCACCGTCCCGTTACGCATGATGGCAATCTTGTTGGTGACCGGCAGGATCCCCATCCGGTGAGTTATGATAACGACGGTCATCCCCCTGGATTTCATGCGTTCGATTGCCGTGAACAGCATGCGTTCGCCGTCATAATCCAGGCTCGAATTCGGATCGTCGAGAACGATCAGGGACGGATTTCCATACGCCGCCCGTGCCAGTCCCAGCTGTTGGCGCTGAGCTCGAAGGAGCAGGTTTCCACCTTCACCGATATCGGTCTCGTAGCCCTGGGGCAGCCGCATGATCGCGTCGTGCAAGCCAACCAGCTTTGCGGCGTCGATCGCTTTGCCGGGATCTCCTCCGTCCAGCCGGCCGATCACATCCTTGATCGCTCCGCCGAAAAGTTCGATGTCCTGCGGCAGGTATCCGACGTGGCGGGTTCCCCCGCAAAGGCGCAGAGCCGAGATATCCACCCCGCCGAGAAGAGCACATCCGCTCGTTGCTTGCACAACGCCTGCTATGACGCGACCGAGTGTCGATTTTCCCGATCCCGACGGACCGATGAGCGCTATGCAATCGCCGGGTGCGAGGCGCAATGTGATGCCTGTCAATATCGGCCGATCGGCGAATGGCTTGATATAGCTGACGTTATCGAGAACGAGGCCATTGGGTTCCGGTAGCGGCACCATTCGGGCATCGTGTTCAGATGCAACTGATATCAGCATTCTGTTCAAGCGATTGAAGGCACTACGCGCAAACGTAAAGGAGCGCCATGCACCTATTGCGCCCTCGATTGGTGCAAGCCCGCGTCCGAGCAGCAGGCTCGCAACGAAGATGATCCCGGCACTGCCATTGTTTGCGAGCACCAGCCAGGTGGCGGATCCCATCATGAGGATCTGCGCGAGGGTGCGGATCGATTTGGAGAAACCAAGAATGATCTCCGTCCGATGCATCGCGATGTCCTGCGCCCTTCTTGCCATTTCCGCATCGCGATAGACGATCAGCGCTGCGCCATCCTGCATGCCCATTGCCCGGATCACCTCGATGTTTTTGAGGGCGGTCGCAAATCGGATATAGCTCCTCGAAAGGGCAAGATTGGCGTAGGCAAGCGGCTCTCTCGTCGCCAGGTCCGTCAGGAACGCAAACAGCAGAAGTGCAAGCGCGCTCAGAAGACCGATGGTCCCAAGCAGCGGATGAACAAGAAAGAGCAGGAACAGGAATACCGGTGCCCAGGGAACATCAAAAAAGAGCGAGCTAGCCGGTGAATCGAGGAACTGGCGTAGTGCGGCCAGGTCCCTGTAGCATTCCGTGGCGGCTCCCGTATCGGCGCGAGCGGCATATTCGAACGATGCTGTCAGCACCATGGGCCGCAGCCTGTGGTCCAGCCAACTGCCGATGCGCGAAAGAGCTGCTCTGCGCACGATATCCAGCGTGGACCCGACCATCACGCCGATGGCGATGATCATCGTCAGCATCAGGAGCGTATCAGCGCTTCGGCTCGACAGGACCCTGTCATAGATCTGCAGGAGATAGATGGACGGCGCGAGAAGAAAGAGATTGTAGCCGCAGCTATAGAGGAAGACCAGCCCGAATGCCCCGGCACAAGCCCGGAGCGCAACAACAAGCTGTGTCGGCGGGCGCGGTGGCTTTATGGAAATTGTTGTCATTATCAGATCTCGCTGCACTTGATACTGACAAGAAGAGGCTGCTTACCTTGAGGGCCGCCGGCCGAAACCAGCGGCCCTTGAGGTCTGAGTTCAGGAGCCGAGATGGTCGACGTCGATATGGCCGAAGGCGTTTATGAAGTGATCGAGAGAATTGTTCACCGTCGTCGTTTCGGGATCCGTGTGAACCAGAGCTGACGAGATATCGCCGCCCAGAGCGTTGTTTCCGTTGCCGCCGTTGCCGCCGACGCCTGCGAGGATGGTCGCATGCTGATCGGCCAGAAGCTGCGTATATTGTGTCGCGGTCGTCGCCGCATTCACGGTAGCCGTGTCGCCGCCGCTCGAGTTTCCTTGGCTGCCGTTGGAGTGGGAATCTCCCCCCGCGCCGCCGTCGCCGCTGTTCGTGACCGCCGCCAGGAAGCCGTTCTTGGCCTGAGCAAAGCCACCGTCTCCGCCACTGCCGGCGTCCCAACCTGCCTTCTGCCAAACGTGATCGCCATTGTGCAGATGGGTATCCGCCCCGTAGACCGTTTGCACGGGGTCCACATATGCAACCGGGTTGTAGTTGATGTTCCCATCGTTGTGGCCATCTCCGCCGTTGCCGGCCTTCGCGTCACCCGCATCCGGGTTGTTGAGATGAATCGTGTCGGATATCTGTGGAATAGGCATTGATGTCACTCCTTCTACTTCGTTTCGTCAGTGTTACTTTTGCGGTGTAGGTATCCAGCATGTCACCGCCAGCCAATACATCCGCCGACAAATACTGCCTGCGATTTAATCTGCGAGCCATCTAGATATTCGGTGATATTCATTCGGATGTATACTTCAGAGCGGCGAAGCGTTATTTGGATTGGTACTTAGTGCTTTGGCGTCGGCTGGCATGGCCACGATCATGTCTGCGACCTCGTCGAAGCAGCGCCGCTTTTTGAAGCAACACCCGCCCAAGAAAACCACCTGTATCCGGGGTTCTCATCAGGTTTGCGCTTGGCAAAGACGATCCTGTTCGGGGCTGAAAACGTTTATGTTCCGCCGCGAGAAAGATGCAGGACCTCTGATCCAAAGGCGGATTGAGTGCTCGCAAACTCGCACAACGGGCACCGCGGTCATGACGGCCAAATGGCTACAGAACTAGCCGATGGGATGTAGACGAATTGCAGGCTCTGCTTTTCTGACGTTCAGAGGCACAATGCCCGAACAATTCAGGCTGCATGGCGCCGCACGCTCGGTGGACGTGCGGTTGACCGCGGATGGAGACGGTAATGGCCGAAACTCGTTCCTTATTGGAAGACTTGCCCAAGGCGGGCACCGATCAACTCCTCGCCTCCAATGTGGCCGCGGGGCATCTGGCGCTGGTGCCGACTTGGCTTCCATTGGATGTCGCTTCTGGTCCGAGCCATAATTCCGCCGGCAGCGGTGGTGATGGGATAAGCGAAGGCGTGATCAGCAGCAACGCGCTGGCCGTCTTCATGCCGTCCAATGCCGCCATTGCGGGACCTCATTCGGGTGCCGACGCTTTCCAGGGCAATGATGCCCTCATCAATCAGCATCCCACCGAAATGGCGGGGATAGGCGGGAATGGCGGAAGCGGCAATGTTGCCGTCGGCAGCGGCGATGGCGCCAATCATGCCGGCACCGGGGGCAGTGGGCTTTTCTACGGCGGACTCGTGAGCACCGAAGTCGCGCTGTTTGCCCCCGTCAATACCGCCGTGGCTGCGGGCCCTGGCGCGGAGGCTCACGCCGAGCAATCGAACAACGCCCTGTTCCTGCAGGGCGCAACCCAGATCGGCGGCATGGGCGGCTCGGGCGGAGACCATAACGTCGCGAGCCATGGCCCGTCGATGAGTCCGGGAACTGCGCTCACATTGACCGGCGACTTTTATGCGGGTCATGGCGGCGATGGATATTTCGTCGGCACTATGGTCGACGTGAGTATCGCCATCTTCTCGCCGATCAACATCGCCATCGGCGCCGCGGGCGGCTCGGCGGAAGCCCATCAGACAAACAATGTCATTTTCGATCAGGGCGCTGTGCAGATCGCAGGCATCGGCGGCAATGGCGGTGGCTTCAACCTGTCGTCAGACACGATTTTCACCGGCAACCATGCGCTCGGCGGTGGCGGTGACGGGGTCGGATCGTCAACCGGCAGCATGGTCGATGTCAATTTCGGCTATTTCCATCCCATCAACATTGCCGTTCCCGCCGGTGGGACGGCGGACGCCCAACAGGTCGATCATGTTCTCTATGATCAACATGCGCTCCAGTTGGCCGGCATCGCGGGTCACGGCGGAGAAGGCAACCTCACCGACGCCCATTCGGCTCTCGTAGACGACATTCTGAGCTTCATGCATGGCTAGAGCCTTTCCATTTTTCTTCGAAGCACGGAAATGCTCTATCTCTTTGTTTCCACGTAATTCCGGACGCAAAAACCGCAATGCACTTTTGCTGGAATTGCTCTGGCGGATAGCCTCCCCACTTGCATTGCGGAGGCTCAACTGCACGAAACCGTTCTTCGTGCGATCTTTCAAGCCATATGTTGAATTGTTTCCTCCGCCCGGCATTCGGCTCCTTGGGCCGACATTGCACTGAACGGCGGCTCACTGAGATCCCGAACATTCCACAATGACCTCATCCGCATTGTCGCCGATTTCGCCCGCCGGGGACCGTGACCTCCGGCCGCTATCGGTCGGTGCCGGCGTAGTGCTGCCTGCGGGAGAACAATGCTAACTGGTATTAATGCGTCATTAGAGCACAGTTTCACTAATCATAACGGGTAGTCAGCGATCTCAGGCTTTTGTTGCTTTTCGCGTTTGTCGTTTTGCTGTCGGGTCTGCGACTGCTTTGAATTGAGATATGGAAACAAAGTCGAGCCGATCGGCACCTCGTTATATCCAATGGCGCTTTCCTAAATGGGTCTGTAGCAGATTGGCTGCCTTTTCAGTGCCTTTGAAAGCTTTGTTGACCCGCTTGCCGTACGTGAATTCGGCGAAGGCTGGAAAGTCTGCAGCGACAAGTCGAACCAGCAAGACTTCATGAAAATCTCTTAAAAGTTCTCTGCAAGCCCAGTTATCTATCATTGATATTTTATAGACTATAAGAATTATCATGAGATATCAGACTATTAATATCTGAAATACACTCACTTTTTCTCATGACATGTAGTGAGAACAGGAATAATATGAATAGCTGTTGCGTTGCAAATATTCGTGGGGAGCACGCAAGTGTCCGACATTACTGGAACTAGGCGCCGTATGGGGCGCAATGCACCAACTGTGATCATCGTCGAGCATTCTACATTGGCGCGCACCACCGTGGTGAAGCTTCTTGAGCGTGAACTCGCCGGATGGAACGTTATAGATTTGATCTCGACCGAGAGTCTCGATAGTGCTCTTGGAGCTGAGGTGCGTTTGATTGTATTGGGTCTGGCCGGCAGAAGTGTTGAGAGCACCAGCCTGCGTGACGATCTCGCGGCGATTGCTGCACGTTTTCCTGAGGCTCCTGTCACGTTGCTCTCAGGTACGGATGACGCCATCATAGCCCGTCAAGCACTCAAGATGGGCATCCGCGGCTTTTTCTCGACTTCACTTCCCGTTGACATTGCTCTTGCCGGTCTTCGTCTCGTTCTGGCAGGAGGAACATTTTTCCCGCAGCTATTGGGAGCTGGTACAGCAGGCTCAAGCGAGCATAGTCCGGCCAGAAATGAAGCCGAAAAGAGCTTGGATGATAGGACGCAGTACTTGGCGATCGCTGATTTCACTCCCCGGGAAGCGGATGTCCTCGCAGAGCTGCAATGCGGCTGTTCAAATAAGGTCATTGCAGGAAAACTCAATTTGTCGGGGCATACGGTGAAGATGCATTTGCAACACATAATGCGCAAGCTGCAGGCGCAGAACCGCACTGAAGTGGTTGCCCGCTTAATTCAAAGAGCCGCCAGTGAGCCTGACGCCTCGCCGAGTTAGGTGGTGTCGCCAGTACCGGCGGGTATCGGCGTGCCTTCGTTTCAACGGGTCTCATATCGTGATGCCTTGATCGGAACCGCGAGTCCGGCCGTCCGTTACCCTTTGAGGAATGGAGGACATGGACATGCGCAAGAAAAAAGCCATCGTCGAGGCGGCGCTCGAATCCGAGTACGAGCGCCAGGCGCTCGGGATCATGAATACGGAGCAAGCTTTAAAGCTTGAGGATTCCGATGGCCTTGTCTTCAGTCATCCGGATAAAGAGGCCGGCGTGACGGATCATTTTGTTGATCAAGATGAACTGCGCCGATTGCTGCGGCGGCCAACGTCGCCGCTTCCGGTTTTGCAATCGCGGGGTCGTGCCGCACGTTCGTCCTGAGCGTCAGGCAATCATATAGCCGCCGTCCACCGGCATCGATATCCCGTTCACCATGGCCGCCTCATCGGAGAGCAGGAAAAGAACAACCTCGGCAATGTCTGCTGGCTCCGCGAACCGACCGACCGGAATTCGCTTCATCATTCCCGCGGCCTTTTCGGGATCGCTCCATGCCTTCACCGCCATTGGCGTCAACGTTACCGTTGGGTGGACGCCGTTGGCGCGGATGCCGTGAGGCGCAAGCTCCTTTGCCATGACACGCGTCAAGCCATCCAACCCACCCTTCGATGCACAATAGGCCGCGTGATCGGGGATGCCGACGAAGGATGCGACCGACGAGACATTGACGATGGCGCCCTTGCGGCCGTCCTTGATCAGCGAACGGGCATATTCCTGAGCGACGATCATCGGAGCGCGCGTGTTGACCGCGACGAGACGATCGAATGCTTCGACTGTCGTATCCAGGAACGGCTGGAGTTCGGTCGTGCCGGCGCAGTTGATGAGGAAATCTGCGGGAAGGGCAGCGATGACAGCCTGTCTGGTCGCATCGGCGTCTGCGAGATCGACCTGGATTGCCCGGCAGCCGGGCTCCACTCGCAGCGCTTCGACGTCAGCAGCACTCCGGGTCAGGGCCACGACCTGCGCACCCCGTTCGACGAGCATCCTTACAATTTCGCGTCCGATGCCTTTTCCGGCACCGGTCACGATGACCGTCTTTCCTTTGAAGTCCATGGGTCGTCCTCCTACAGTCTTTGGCCTGTTTCCCGATCGAAGATGTGTGCACGTCGGGGATCGATATGGAAGTACATTGTCCGTCCGGGATCCACCTCGATGCGCTCGCGGATCAGCGCGTCGATCGGCACGCCTCCCGTGCGGCCGAAGATCAATGTCTCCGAACCCGTGGGCTCGAATACCGATACCTCCACAGGAACGCCTTCCTCGCCGATCGTGATATGCTCCGGCCGGATGCCGTAGGTAACGGCTCTTCCTTCATCCGCATTTGTATCTGCCATCGGAAGGGTGATGCCCTGGTCGGTGACGACGATCTTCCTGCCGTCGCGGGTGGCTATGCGGCCCTCAAGGAAGTTCATCGATGGGCTGCCGATGAAGCCGGCGACGAAGAGGTTGACGGGGAAGTCGTAGAGATCGAGAGGCTTGCCGATCTGCTCGACCCTACCATCGCGCATCACCACGATCTTGTTGGCCATCGTCATCGCCTCGATCTGATCGTGCGTGACGTAGACGGTGGTGGTCTTCAGCCGCTGGTGAAGCTCCTTGATCTCGACGCGCATGGTGACGCGGAGTTTAGCGTCGAGGTTCGACAATGGCTCGTCGAATAGGAAGACCTTCGGGTCTCGGACGATGGCACGACCCATCGCCACGCGTTGACGCTGTCCGCCCGACAGTTGCTTCGGATAGCGGTCGAGATAACGCGTCAGATCGAGGATCTCGGCAGCCCTCCCGACCTTCTCGTCGATCTCCGCCTTCGGACGTTTGGCCATCTTCAGCGGAAAGCCCATATTCTCGGCGACTGTCTTGTGGGGATAGAGCGCGTAGCTCTGGAAGACCATCGCGATGTCACGCTCCTTTGGAGGAGCGTCGGTGACGACACGGCCGCCGATCCGGATGTCTCCGCTGCTGACCGTCTCCAGCCCGGCGATCATCCGGAGCAGGGTGGACTTGCCGCATCCGGAGGGACCGACCAGAACGACGAATTCCCCGTCCTCGATGTCGACGCTCACGCCATGCATGACCTGAAGAGAGCCATACTTTTTGGTGACGTCGCTAACCTGTACGTTTGCCAATGTCGTTCTCCTAAAGCAGCAAGGCTTGTGTTTTGGTGTTGTTGACGGAATTCATCGGCTCATCCCTTCCAGACGACATAGGCGCCAAGGACCGCCGAGATTGCCGCCGCAAACCATACCGAAGGCCCGAACGGCTCGATGAACCGCATCCAGAACAGCGAGAGCGCGACCCAGATCACGATCGAGATGAAGAGTCGGTCGAACCAGTTCGTTTCGATCGGCAGAAATCCCGGCTTGCGTTCGTTATTTCCTGATTGAGACGTCATCGTTTCATCCTTTCACGGCGCCGAAGGTCAGGCCGGCGACGATGTGACGCTGCACCACCGAAAAGACGATGAGCGCCGGAACCAATGTCAGCATTGAGATCGCGGCCATGATGCCCCAGGCCGTCCCCGTCGTCGTCACATATTCAGACAGGCCGGTGGTCAGGGTCCGCGCATGGAAGTTGGTGAGCGTCGCTGCCAGCAGGTATTCGTTCCACGCAAACACCCAGGTGAGGATCAGCGTCACCGCAAGTCCGGGCCGTGCCAAAGGAAAGATGATGTCATAGAGGACGGTCCATGGGCTCGCGCCGTCCATGTAGGCCGCCTCGTCCAATTCCTTCGGAATGCCTTCCACGGTCGGACGCAGTGTCCAGATGGCGAAGGGAAGGTTGAAGGAGCAATAGACCAGGATCATGCCCAGCTTGGAATCGGCGAGCGAGAAGTCGCCGATCCTGTAGACCTGCGTCAGCAGCAGGAAAAGCGGCAGGAGGAAGACCGCCGGCGGCGCCATGCGGTTGGTGATCGTCCAGAAGAAGATGCTTTCCTTGCCGGCGAGGTCGAAGCGCGTCAGGGCGTAGCAGGCAAGGAAGCCGAGCGTGGTGACGAGCAGCGCGTTGCCTGACGAAATGATCATCGAGTTGAGCATGTATCCGCGCAAGGTCGGATTGGTCAGCACGTCCTGGTAGTTCTTCCAGAAGAAGCTCCGGAGAATGACATCGGGCGTCGAGAACAGGTCGAAGGGCTGTTTCACCGATATGACGAAGAGCCAGTAGATCGGGAAAAGGGTCGCGAGGCTTATCAAGGTCCACAGGACGACCGGAAGCCAGGGAAAACGGGTCTTCATCGCTTCAACCTCTCTTCACGCGGGGCGCAATCAGACCGACGTAGAGCAGCCAGCAGACGACGATGGTGAGATAGAGGACGATGACGGAGATCGCCGAACCGTAGCCGTAATTCGTCTTGGGAAAAACTTCCCTGAAGATATGGACGCCGATGTAGCGCGTCGAAGAACCCGGACCGCCGCCGGTCAGCATCAGGACTTCGTCGACGGTGCGCAGCGCGTCCATCAGCCTGATGAACACTGTGGCGAGCAGGGCCGGGCGGATCAGGGGGAGCGTGATGTGCCAGAAGATCTGGCTTTTGCCGGCGCCGTCGATCTGCGCCTGCTCGAACGGGTCTGATGGAAGCGAGACGAGTGCGGCGATCAGCGAGAGGGTGACGAGCGGCGTCCAGTGCCAGATGTCCATGATGACAGTGACGGTGAAGGCCGCGACGGCGCTCTGGCCGATATTCAGATCATAGCCGAACCAGCTCCTCAGAAGATAGGGAATGATGCCGATGGACGGGGTGGTCATCAGCTTCCAGACTGAGCCGACGATGATTGGCGCCATGATCAGCGGCAGCGTATGGATCGTGCGAAACACCGCTTTTCCGGGAAAATCCTTGAGCAGCGCCTGGGCGAGGATGTAGCCAAGGACCAGCTCCGACACGACCGCGAAGAAGACGAATGTCAATGTGATGCCGAGCGATGCCAGGAACTGCGGGTCGAAGACGAGCCGCCGATAGTTCTCAGCCCAGTTGAATATCATGCCCGGATTGGCCGCGAAGGGATTCCATGAATGGAAAGAGACCCAGAGGACGTAGATGAAAGGAAAGATCCCGAACAGTCCGAGGATCACTATGGTCGGTGACAGCAACAGCCACCCGAGCTTCTGCGAATGCATCGCCTATCCCCCATTGAACGTTATGTGGACGTCCGCTCCATCTGGGAACGGAAGATGACGGGTCGTCGGAACGACCCGTCAAGTTGGGGAGGATGTTTTATTTGCGATAGCCGAGCGAGGTGAGCTCTTCTTCAGCCTTGGCCGCCATCTGGTCGAGGCCTTCATCGGGCCCGATCTTGCCGGTCAGGATGTCATAGAAGATAGGAGCGGTCGCTTCACGCACCTGCGCATGGAAGGGGTAGGGGGGAGCGCCGGCGAACAGCTTGCCGTCGTCCTTCAGCATCGTGTAGAAGCCGCCGAGCTTGACGTCCATCTCCTTCACCTTCGGATCGTCGAACGTCGCCTTGTTGGTGATGCGCGGCGCGGCGATCGCCCAATCGGGCTGCACTTCGTTCTGACCGATGAATTCGAGGAACAGCAGCGACGCTTCCTTGTTCTTGGACGTGACCGGCACGCCGAAGGCGCCGCCATCGTAGTAGCCGATATAGCCCTTTCCGGCTTTCGCGTCGTCCAATACGCCCGGCTCGAGCGGCGGCAGAGCGAAACCGACCTGGCCGACCACCTTCGACTGCGCCGGATCGCTTGCGATCCACGCGGCGTTCTCACCGTAGATCAGGCCCTGGGCGACGCGGCCCGCGGCGAAGGTCGTTGCGGTTTCCGTCCAGGTTGACTGCGTCGATTCCGGAGGAGCGATGTCGCGCAGGTGCAGCCAGTACTTCAACGCGGCCTTCGCCTTGTCGCCGTTCATTGCGCCGCCATGTTCGACCGTCGCCGCATAATTGTTCTTGGCGTCGATGCCCCAATTGTAGACGCCGAAAGTCGGCGCGATGGACTCGAAGAATTCATACCAGGACGCCGGATGGCCGGTATGCGCCTGAGCGGTGGTGCCCCAGAGCTCCATACCGTTGTCCTTGCCGTACTTCGTGAAGAATTCGGCGATCTCGGTGTATTCCGCGTGTGTGGTCGCCGGCTTCAGGTCCTTGCCGGTTTCCTTCTTGAAAGCTTCCTTGATCTTCGGATCTTCGAACAGGTCCTTGCGATAGAGATACGCCTTCAGGAAGGCTTCCATCGGAACGCCGAAGAGATCGCCGCTCGCGTCCTTGAAATAATCGGCAAAGCTGGTGAAGTTCGCATCGTCGTAGGTCGGCGCCTTCAGATCGGGCTGGTCTTTCAGCGTCTTCGTGATGTCGACGAGGAAATTCCTGGCCAGATAGGAGTAGATAATGTCCTGCTCGATGTAGACCATGTCATAGATGCCGGTCTTGGCTTCCATGTCCTTGATGGCCTTGTCGTACATCTGATCCCAGGACGTCGTCTCGATGTCGACCTTGATGCCGGTCTTCTTTTCGAATTCCGGAGCAAGCACGTTCCTGATGTAGTTCGATGGCGGGGTGCTTTCGGTGACGCCGTGCAGTGTCACGCCCTTGAATTTGGCGCCGGCGTCGGACCAGAAATCAGCCCAGGCAGGCGAAGCAGTGGCGGCGAGGCTGAGCGTCAGCGCAAGCGCGCTAGCCTTCAAAGCATAGTTCATTTTCAATCCTCCCAAAGTGCAGCGAGATCATTTCGCCGGTCCTTTGTGTAGGCCAAAAAAATCACCGGCGCAACATTTGTTGTCTAAACATGCAAATGGAGGATCTATCCCATTGATTTTTGCAGAAAGTAATTTCCGGCGGAGGGTGGAAAGCAATGTGCGCAGGCTTAAAATATTGCATTGCAAGGTAATTTTGCAAAGCAACAAAAGATTTTCAGCCAAAATTATTTGTTGTCTTGCCAAACTAAATGGCATAGCACTGTCCGCAGCCAAAGGCATTTTTTGGAGGAAAAGGCTATGCGTCGATTGGGTATCCATTCATTTGTATGGACAGGCGGCCAAACGCAGGAAGGGCTGGAGATGGCCCTCAACAAGACGGCCGAACACGGATATCGCACCATCGAATTTGCCTATCTGCGCCCCGAGAAATTCAATCTCGATCGACTGGCAAAGCTTGCGCGGTCGCTTGACGTGGAGATTGGCGTGACGATGGGCCTGCCGCTCGACAAGGACGTATCCAGCGAGGACATGTCTGCGGTGTCCGCCGGCAAGCAGACGCTGGCCGACGCCGTTCGGGCGGTCCGTGATATCGGCGGCAACAAGCTGGGCGGAATTCTCTATTCCGCGCACACCAAGTACAATCGCCAGCCGACGAAGAAGGGCTGGGACAACAGCGTCGCCGCGATCGCCGCGACCGCCGAAGTCGCCAGACAAGCGAACGTCGACCTCGTGCTGGAGGTTGTCAACCGGTTCGAGACCAACCTGCTGAATACGGCGGCGCAGGGGCTGAAGTTCATCGCCGAGACGGGATCGGAGCATGTCCGTCTCCACCTCGACACGTTCCACATGAACATCGAGGAAGCCAATCCGGCCGCGGCGATCCGTCTGGCCGGCGACAAGATCGGCTACTTCCACATCGGCGAGAGCAATCGCGGTTATCTCGGCGACGGCGTCATCAACTTCGATCTGATCTTCGACGCTCTGCTCGACATCGACTACAAGCGCGACATCGTGTTCGAAAGCTTCTCAACGACGGTCGTGGACGAAGGCCTGTCGCTCGCCTGTGCGATCTGGCGCGACACCTGGGAGGATAATGATCCGCTTGCGGCGCACGCGAAGCGCTACATCGAGCTGAAATATGACGAGGCCAAGCGCCGCCGCGCCACAAACGCGCGGCCCTGATGATCCCTCTGACAGCCTGTTCCAGTCGTGTAAGGGTTGGGCCGACTGAAGGGAATTGAAACATGAACGACACCGTCTCCATCGGAAGTTCGCCGCGCAGGATCCGACAGAACAATATCGTCGCCGCCTTGCAGACGATCTATGCCCACCGAAGCCTCAGCCGGGCGGATCTCGCCCGGAAGCTCGGGATGAATCGCTCGTCCTCGGGAGAGATCGTTGCCGAGCTGACGGAAGGCGGGTTCGTTCAGGAGTCGGACGAGAGCGGCAAGCAGCGCCTGGAGCATTCCCGTGCCGGTCGTCCTGGTATCATGCTCGAACTGGTCCCCGATGCCGCATTTTTCGTCGGGATCGAGATTGGCGTCGAGCATATATCGGCTGCAGTTGTCGATCTCTCCGCCGAAGTCCGGGCATGTCGGAAAATTGCCTTCGACACCATGTCGTCGACCGTGGAGGAGGCCGTGGCGCAGGGCGTCGAGCTGATTATCGGCGCAATGGCGAAGGGGATGATCGGACGGTGCAAGGGTCTCGGCATATCTGCGCCGGCCCACATCCGGCCGGACGGAATTGTCACCCTCGCACCCATCATCGGCTGGCGGGAGGTGTCGTTGAAGGAGATTGGCCGATCCGCCTTCCCGGCCGCCGTCCCGATCGCGGTTGAAAACGACGCCAACGCCTTTGCGATCGGCGACAGCTATCGTCACGGCGTCTCAGGTGTGACCCTGTTCCTGCTGATGGAAACCGGCGTCGGCGGCGGCATCATGATCGACGGCAAGCTGTTCCGGGGCGGCCACGGCCTGGCGGGAGAAATCGGCCACACCCTGGTGCCGGGAAGCGGCGGTCAGAAATTTGAACAGCTGATCGGTCGCGAGGTGCTGATCAGGCAGTATCGCGAGGCTATTGGACGTAAGCACGTCGATCTGCAGGAGTTCCTTGGCGACGTTCATGACCGTGTCCCGGCCGCAGTCAATATCGCCGAAACCTGGTCGCGCCATCTCGCTTACGCATTGCTGCAGGCCTGTCGGCTGCTCGATCCCGACAGGATCGTGCTGGGTGGCTCCGTGGCGTCTCTGTACCCGATGGTCGCCGCCCGCGTGGCGGTCCACATGTCGGAGGGCCAGAACATACCTTTCCCCATGCCGGAGATCGTCGTGGACGATGACGCGGAGTTCGGTTCCGCCTTCGGCGCGGCATGCATGTTGCACCAGCGCTTTCTGTCACTGGAGAGCGAGGAGTTCGGCGGCGAGGACGGCGGGCCGGTCCAATCGGCGACGAGTTGACGACAAGAACGATCGAAAGCAGGATTGCAAATGACTTCAGTACTGGCTCCGGACCCGCTTGGTCCCACGGTTTGCGTAGGGGAGATCCTTGTCGAGATCGTCGCCACGACGGTGGGAGACGGGTTTCTCAAAGCCCAGCCGCTCGTCGGTCCGTTCGCGAGCGGCGCGCCGGCGATCTTCATCTCGCAGTGCGGCCGCCTGGGTGGCAAGGCCGCCATGGTCGGCGCCGTCGGTGATGATGATTTCGGTCGTGTCAATACGGATCGCCTCAAACGCGACGGCGTCGATGTTTCGACGATCTCGATCGATCCGGATTATCCCACAGGAAGCGCCTTTGTCCGCTACCGCAAGGATGGCTCCCGGGATTTCGTCTACAACATCGCCACATCAGCAGCCGCGCGCTTCGGCTGGTCTCAAACGGTCGGCGACCTCATCCATCGGAGCGGGCATCTTCACGTGATGGGCTCGGCTCTGTCGGTGCCTAGTGCGCGCGAGGTGATCGACAAGGCGGTCGACATCGTCAAGGCACGCGGGGGAACGCTCTCGGTGGATCCGAACATTCGCAAGGAATTGAAGCTGGACAAGGACACCGAGCGCCGCTTTTCCAAGCTTGTCGCCGCCGCCGATCTGCTTCTGCCGTCCGGAGAGGAGCTTGAGCGCGCCGCAGGTATCGAAGGCGAGGCAGAAGCGATCCGCCGCTTGTTCGAGATGGGCGTCAAGGAGATCGTGCTGAAGCGCGGAGCCGACGGCGCGACCTATTTCGGCAGGCAAGGAGACCGCATCGACGCTCCGGCATTTGTCGTTCAAGAGGTTGACCCCACGGGCGCCGGCGACTGCTTCGGCGGTGCCTATCTCACCTGCCGGCGGCTCGGAATGTCTCCGCAGCAAGCTCTGACCTATGGCTCGGCTGCTGGCGCCCGCAACGTGACGGTGCTGGGTCCGATGGAAGGCGCCGGCACTCAGCAAGAACTCGATGCGTTCATCGCTTCAACGCAAAGGCATCCGTGATGCAGGTGCATCTCAACGAATTGGCCAAGCTGAGGATCGAAGGCCACCCCAGAGGCGTGACCTCCGTATGCTCCGCCCATCCGATCGTGCTTCGCGCCGCACTCCGACACGGGCGGCAACAGGCAAGCACGGTCCTGATCGAAGCGACCTGCAACCAGGTCAACCACCTTGGCGGCTACACCGGAATGACGCCAAGCGACTTTGCGTCCCTCGTCCGCAAAATAGCAGTCGAGGAAGGGTGCCCCGAAAATCTCATCGTTCTCGGCGGCGATCACCTCGGCCCCAATCCTTGGCGCGACCACCCGGCGGAAGAGGCCATGGCCGAGGCGGAGAAGATGGTTGCCGCCTATGTCGAGGCCGGGTTCCGCAAGATTCACCTCGATGCGTCGATGGGCTGCCAGGGCGAGCCGGTGGCGCTCGATGACGAAACCACCGCCCATCGCGCCGCCCGGCTCGCGGCGGTCGCCGAGGCCTCGGCGAAGAAGAGCGGCGGCGCAATGCCGGTTTATGTCATCGGCACCGAAGTGCCGCCTCCAGGCGGGGCCGATCATGCTCTGACAACCATCGATCCGACGGCGGCCGCTGCGGCGCTGAAGACGATCGAAGTCCACCGCCGGATCTTTGCGGAGGCAGGACTCGGCCAAGCGTTTGAACGGGCCATCGGGCTGGTCGTTCAGCCGGGCGTCGAGTTCGGCAATCAGAATGTCATCCTGTACGACCGCAGCAAGATAGACGCGCTGAAATCGGTGCTCACCGACGAGCCGCAATTCGTCTTCGAGGCCCACTCGACGGACTATCAGGGGACCCGGCCTTTGACCGCGCTGGTCGAGGACGGCTTTCCCATTCTGAAAGTCGGTCCCGAGCTGACCTTCGTCCTGCGCGAGGCGCTCTATGCGCTGGATGCGATCGCTTCGGACCTCTTGCCCGATTACGGCCAGCGTCCGCTCTATGCGGCGATAGAGGCGCTGATGCTCGATCAACCCGGCAACTGGAGCCGCCACTACCACGGCACGAACGCCGAGATGCGCTGGCTGCGGCATTATTCGCTGTCTGACCGCATCCGCTATTATTGGGCGTCGGCGGAGGTACAAGATGCCGTCCGGCGCCTGTGCGAGGCCCTTCGAGGGCAAATCGTACCGCTGCCATTGCTTTGGCAGCACATGCCGGCTGCACAGGATTTCGCAGATGCGCCGCTCGATCCGGAACAGGTTTTGATCTGGAGAGTGACGAAGAGTCTCGCGGACTATCACGCCGCTTGCGGCGTCGGGAAGAATTGACAATCAGGATCAAGACAGGAGGAAAAATCGATGACGGAATTGAATGGGAAGATCGCGGCGGTCACGGGTGCTGCGTCCGGAATAGGGCTGGCTTCGACGGAGGCAATGCTCGCCGCTGGCGCGACGGTCGTGCTGGTCGACCGCGATGAGAAGGCCCTTGAGACGGTTTGTGCCCGGCTTGGCGAGCGCGCTATTCCGCTGGTGCTCAACTTGCTGGATCCGCAGCAGTGCGCGGGATTGCTCGAGGGCATCCTGTCGAAGACGGGCAAGCTCGATATCCTGCATGCCAATGCAGGCACCTATATCGGTGGCGACCTGATGGAAACCGATCTCGATTCCATCGATCGGATGCTCAATCTCAACGTCAATGTCGTCATCAAGAACGTTCGAAACGTCATTCCGCACATGATCGAACGCGGCACTGGCGACATTGTCGTCACCAGCTCGGTCGCTGGACATTCGGCGATTCCATGGGAACCGGTCTATTCGTCATCGAAATGGGCGATGACCTGCTTCGTCCAGACGATGCGACGCCAGCTTCTGAAAAGTGGCATTCGTGTGGGGTCGGTTTCTCCGGGGCCGGTGATCAGCGCTTTGCTTGCGGATTGGCCGGAGGAAAACCTTCGCAAGGCCAAGGAGGCCGGAGCCTTGATCGAGCCCAAGGAAGTCGCCGACGCGATCATCTTCATGCTGACCCGGCCGCGCAACGTCACCATCCGCGATATCGTGGTGCTTCCAAGCGCCTTTGACATTTGAGGAGACGTGAGATGAGCTACCAGCAGAAATTTCGTCTCGACGGTGAACGGGCGGTGGTCACAGGCGGAGGGCGTGCGATCGGACTATGCTGCACCGAGGCGCTGGCGGAGGCGGGCGCTGCCATCGTCGTCATCGAACGGAGCGAGGCCGATGCCGAGCAGGCGTTGGCTCTCCGGGACAGAGGCTATGACGTCGAAGTCCGGGTGGGCGATGTCACCGACGCGGCCCGAATGGACGCGATCGCGGCTGAGCTCGCCGACGGCGGGCGGCCGGCGACGATCCTTGTCAACAATGCCGGAATTGGCCAGAGCGGCATCCCGGCGCAGGACCTCACCGACGCCGATTGGCTGCGCATGATGGACGTCAATCTCAACGGCGTCTTCTGGTGCTCGCGCGCCTTCGGCCGTCCGATGATTTCGATGAAACGCGGCGCCATCGTCAACCTCGGCTCGATGTCAGGTCACATCTGCAACCGGCCTCAGCCTCAGACGGCCTATAACGTCTCCAAGGCGGCGGTCCATCACCTCACGCGCTCGTTGGCCGCCGAGTGGGCGCATCATGGCATCAGGGTAAACGCCGTCGCGCCCACCTATATCGAGACACCGATGGTGGTGGCCGTCGAAGCCAATCGCGAGCGTATTCCGCTCTGGCTCGCCGACACGCCGATGGGCAGGATGGGAACGCCGGAAGAGGTTGCCAGCGCGGTCCTCTTCCTCGCGTCAGGCGCCGCCAGCCTCATGACCGGGGCGATCGTCAACGTCGATGCAGGATTCACCTGCTGGTAGTCCTTTCCGGACGAGGTGCGAGCGGCGCTTCGTCCACACCTGGAAACCAGTATGGAAACGTTACCACATTATCTTGACTCGCATTCCTGCTGCGTTTATCCAAATGTGGAAACGTTACCATATTGGGAGGAAGTTTGATGAAATCCGCGCGATTGAACCGACTTTTCGGCGTGTCTGGAAATTGTTTTGACGTTGCCATCGATCACGGCATGTTCAATGAACGAACCTTCCTCGCCGGCATCGAGAACATGAAGACGGCCATCGAGGTGATCGCGCAAGCGGCGCCGGATGCCATTCAGCTGCCGCCGGGGACGGCACCCATGTTGCAGGCTATTCCCGGCAAGCATCGTCCGGCACTGGTGTTGCGCACCGACATCGCCAACATCTATGGCAATCCCCTACCGTCTCAGCTGTTTTCCGAAATGATCGACAGGGCGGTGGAGCAGGGCGTTGCGTTGGATGCTGCCTGTGTCGTCGTCAATCTTTTGATGCTGCCGGACCAGCCGGAAGTCTACCGCGCCTGTGTGCGCAATGTGAACAGCCTGAAGCGCGAATGCGAGATCTACGGCATGCCGCTGATGGTCGAACCGCTCGTCATGCAGGACAATTCCAAGGGCGCCTACATGGTCGACGGCGCGATCGACAAGATCCTGCCACTCGTGCGCCAGGCGGCCGAACTCGGCGCCGATATCATCAAGGCCGACCCCTGCGACAATGTCGAGGAATATCACCGTGTGGTCGAAATCGCCCAGGGCCTGCCGGTGCTCGTGCGCGGCGGCGGCCGCGTTTCGGATCAGGAAATCCTGATCCGCACCAAGCAGTTGATGGAGCAGGGCGCCCGTGGCATCGTCTATGGCCGCAACGTCATCCAGCATCACAATCCCGGCGGCATGACGCGGGCCTTGATGGCGATCGTCCATGACAAGGCTTCCGTCGAGCAAGCCTCGCTGCATATTGGCTGACGCACGTCTGGGAGGAGATGTCATGACGAAAATATTCCGCTTCGGCGTCATCGGCTGCGGTCTGATGGGGCGCGAGTTCGCCAGCGCCGCGGCGCGCTGGCTGCATCTGGCCGATGTGAAGGCGCGACCGGAAATCGTCGCCGCCTGTGATACCAACGCAACGCTGCTCGACTGGTTCAGGGATCATGTGCCGACCGTTCGGCAGTTCACCGCCGACTATAAGGAGCTTCTGGCCAATCCCGAGGTCGATGCGGTCTATTGCGCTGTCCCGCATGTGCTGCACCAGCAATTCTACATCGACATCCTGAAGGCCGGAAAGCATCTTCTCGGCGAAAAGCCCTTCGGCATGGATGCCGCTCAGAACCGGGAGATCATGGCGGTTCTCGCCGAGCACCCCGAACTTCTGGTCCGCTGCTCGTCGGAAATGCCTTTCTTCCCCGGCGCGCAGAAGGTCATCGCGCTCGCAAAAAGCGGCGAGATGGGGAATATCCTCGAAGTCGAGGCGGGTTTCCTGCACTCTTCGGATATCGACCGGCAGAAGCCGATCAACTGGAAGCGCATGGCCGATATCAATGGCGACTATGGCTGCATGGGTGATCTCGGCATGCATGTGCTGCACGTGCCGCTGCGTCTCGGCTGGCGCCCGACCACCCTGCATGCGCAATTGGTCAAGAAGGTCACCGAACGTCCTGACGGCAAGGGCGGCATGTTGCCCTGCACCACCTGGGACAATGCCACGATCAGCAGCCGCGTGCGCACCGGGGATCAAGATTTCCCGATGGTGCTGAAAACCTGGCGCATCGCGCCCGGCGAATCCAACACCTGGTACATCCGCGTTCTCGGCATGAAGAAGAGCGCGTTCTTCAGCACGAAGTCGCCGCGCCAGTGGCAGTGGATGGACTATAATGGCGGTGTCCAGGCCTGGAGCACCGAGGATCTTGGTTATGGCTCGCTGTTTCCAGCCATAACAGGCAAGATCTTCGAATTCGGTTTTGCCGACGCCATACAGCAGATGTGGGCGGCCTTTGTAGATGAGCTTGCCGGAGGAGATGCCAACGGTTTCGGCTGCGCGACGCCGGCCGAGGCCCAGGCGCATCACGCAGTCCTGACGGCAGCCCTCAAATCCGGTCGCGAGGACGTCGTGGTACCGGTCGCGTATGACGGGGCGTCAGCCTGATGAGGCGCTCCGAGATCAACGCCGCGTTGCTGCGGGCAACCGAGACCCTCGAGCGCTGGCACTGGTCCTTGCCGGCATGGGGCTCCTGGACGGCGGCGGATTTTGCCGCTCATCCCGAGGCATCAGCCTATTTGCGCGCCCATCAGCTGGGTTGGGATGTCACCGATTTCGGCTCGGACCGGTTCGCCGAATGCGGTCTCGTGCTGTTTAGCCTGCGCAATGGCATCGTCGATATCTGGGGTGAACGGACCTATGCCGAAAAGCTGCTCTTCGTTGGCGAAGGGCAGGTTACGCCGACCCACCGTCATGCGGCGAAGATGGAAGACATCATCAATCGCGCCGGCGGCGATCTCGTCATCGAATTTGCCGCAACCGATGCCGATGGCAATGTGCTGGCGGAGGATGTGACGGTGCCGGTAGACGGGCTGCAGCACCGGCTCGCTGCATGGGAGCCGCTGGTTCTCCAACCTGGCCAGAGCGTGACGATCCGCACCGGGCTTTACCACCGCTTTTACGGCAGGAAAGGCGGCGGACCTGTCCTTGTCGGCGAGGTCAGCGAGGTCAACGACGACAACAGCGACAATTTCTTTCTGGAGCCGATCGCACGCTTTGCCGCGATCGAGGAAGATGAGCCGCCGCTGAGACCCTTGTGGAACGAAGGAGTCAGCTGATGCGAGCTGGGGAGGGGGTTCACGATCGCGACAGTCGGAAGCAGGGCGGCATCGTCTGCGCGGGAAACTTCATCGTCGATCGCGTCCACACCCTGTCCTATTGGCCCGAACAGGGCAATCTCGCGCATATCCTGAACCAGGATCTGGGCGTGGGGGGCGGGGCGGCCAATGTCGTCACCGATCTGGCCTCGCTTGGATTTCCCGGAAAGCTGGCGGCGGCGGGATGCATCGGCGCCGATCAGGACGGAGAGATCGTCAAGGCCCGCCTTGCACTTGCCGGCGTCGATGTCGGTGGGCTGACCGCGCTTGCCGACCGGGTGACGGCGCATACGCATGTCATGAATGTGCCCGGCCAGAACCGGACCTTCTTCTATCATGGCGGCGCCAACGATGCCGTCACCGACAAGCTTGTCTCACCCGCAGCCTTCGCCAAGGCCGGTTATCGGCTGTTCTATCTCGGTTATCTCATGCTGTTGCCGGGTCTCGACCGCATTGGCCTTGACGGCCGTTCGGGAGCATCGCGCCTGCTGGAAGCCGCGCGCTGCGCCGGCCTGACGACCTGTGTGGATTTCGTATCGAGCGAAGACCCGGAATTTGCGGCCAAGGTCGGCGTCGCACTGCCCTTCTGCGATTTCCTGATCATCAACGAGATGGAGGCGGGGCGGGCAACCGGCGTTATCGTTCGCGATGCGGAGGGAGATTTGATCGAGGCGGGGCTTTTGGAAGCGGGCGAGCGCCTGCTTGCCGCAGGCGTCGCCAAGGGCGCGATCATCCATGCGCCGGAAACCTGCTTCTGGTTTGCATCAGGCGCTTCCCCGATCATCACGCGTTCACGACCTGTCGATCCCGGTGACATCGTCAGTACCGTCGGCGCTGGGGACGCTTTCTGCTCCGCCGTGCTCTACGGCCTGCATGAGGACTGGCCGGTCGAGCATATCTGCGCCGTCGCGCATGCCGCAGCTGCGCGTTGTCTCAAGGGGGCGACGGCCACCGATGGTATCCCCGACATGTCCGTCCTTCTTCGCGAGGCGAAGGAGACGAACCCGGAATCCGCTTAGCCCATTGGCGTCGCTCAGGAGGGCGGCTCCGATTATCGTTCAGTCAAAAGGGGAGGAGCAAACATGAAGCTATTCGTTATGGCAGCCGCGCACGGCGCCTTTGCCAATTTAGGCGCGACCGGGGAGGCAATGCAATGACATATGCGGAAACGGCGCGGCTCTCCGGTAAGGTGGCATTGGTCACGGGGGGAGCGAGCGGCATCGGCAAGGCGGTATGCGAACGTTTTGCCGCCGAAGGCGCGAGGGTTGTCGTGGCGGACCTCGACAGTGAACGATGCGCACGGGTGGCCGAAGCGATCGGCCCTCATGCCTGGGGTGTAGCGCTTGACGTGACCAGCCAGGACAGCATCGAAGAAGCTGCGCGCTTCACTATATCAACCGCCGGCAAGATCGACATCCTGGTCAATGCCGCAGGCATTTACGAGGTCGAGTCCATTCTGGAAATATCCCGGGAGCGGACCGCGAGGGTATTTCAGGTCAACATCGAAGGCCTGATCTTCATGACGCAGGCCGTTGCCCGGCACATGGTGGAGAGAGGGGAGGGTGGACGCATCATCAACTTCTCATCCCAGGCCGGGCGTCGGGGCGAAGGACCGGCCGTGGCTTACTGTGCGTCCAAGGCGGCCGTCATCAGCATCACGCAAAGCTGCGCTCTGGAGCTGATCCGTTATGGCATCAACGTCAACGCCATCGCTCCCGGCGTCGTCGATACGCCGATGTGGGACGTCGTCGATGCAAAGCTCGGCAGCCGGGAAGGTTTGAAACCCGGTGACGTCAAGCGCCGCGTGGCCGCCGCCGTTCCCGCCGGACGATTCGGCGCCGCCCACGAACAAGCTGCCATGGCCGCCTTCCTGGCCGGGCCTGATGCAGCATACATCGTGGCGCAGTGCTACAATGTCGATGGCGGCAATGTCATGAGCTGAGCGCTTGAGCCGTGCCCGGAATGGTTGATGCCGCGGGGCGGATGTCATCCAGCATACGGCTTCATCAGCACGAAGAGGCAATCGAACTTGATGTCTGGAGGAGTGAAATGAAGGCTGTACGCTTGGAGTCGATCGGGTCTTTGACCATGCGCAGCGTTGAGAAACCGGTTGCCGGGCCGGGCGAGCTGCTGGTCCGGGTTGCGGCGGCCGGCATCTGCGGTTCCGATCGCCACATGTACAAGGGCGAATATCCGACAGCGATCCCCGTGACGCTGGGCCACGAATTCTCCGGCATCGTCGAAGGGATCGGCGATGGGGTGACACGGTTTACCGGCGGTGAGTTGGTGACGGTCGACCCGAATATCTCCTGCGGCACCTGTCGGGCTTGCACGCAGGCGCGGCCGAATTTGTGCGAGAGCTTGACTGCCATCGGCGTGACACGGGATGGCGGCTTTGCCGAATATGTGGCGGTGCCGCAGGCCCAGGCCTTCGTCCTGGCGGCCGGCCTCGATCCCGTTCACGGCGCCTTCAGTGAACCGCTGGCCTGCTGTATCCACGCCATCGACAAGGCAAGGATCCGTCCGGGCGACAGCGTCGCGATCCTCGGCGGGGGCGTGATCGGTCTGCTCATGGTGCAACTGGCTCGCCTGGCTGGGGCAGGCGAGATCATTTTAATTACGCGGCAGCAATCCAGGCGCCAAACCGCTCTGCGCCTGGGAGCCACCCACGCCTTCGACCCGATCTCTTCGGATACAATCGCTTCCGTTCGAGAGGTCACCAAAGGCGGGACCGACGTGGTCATCGAGTGCGCCGGCGTCAGCGACACGCTTCAAACCGGTCTGAAAATGGCGCGGCGCGGTGGTACCTTCGTGCTTTTCGGGGTCACACCGGCGGGTGTCGAGGTGCCGGTTCTGCCCTTCGATCTGCTGGTAAACGAAGTCGATATCAGGCCGGCCTACCTCAACCCCTTCACCCATTCGCGGGCTGCGGCAATGGTCGCGAGCGGGGCGTTGGAGCTGGATGCATTGGTCACCAAAACCATCGGTCTCGAGGAGGTCGCCGACGTGGTGGGCAACGCGCCATTGCCAGGCGAGATCAAGGTCATCGTCCGGCCCTAGCTTCGGGGTCCAACTCAGTTGCGGACGGGGCCGGTGGAATCGCGCTCGATCAGGGTGACCGGCACTTTTACGATCGCACCTTGCCGAGATTCGTCTCCTGTTTGGTGCTCCTCGATCAGCGCTTCCAGCAGCCGTGCTGCTTGCTGTCCGACATCGCGGATCGGCTGCGCGACCGTTGTCAACCGTGGAAAGACGTAGGCAGCCTCCGGCAGATCGTCGAAGCCCACGACCGAATAGTCGCCCGGAACGGAAAATCCGCGATCCTGGATGGCATGGATTGCGGCAATCGCCGAAACGTCGGTCGTGCCGATGATCGCGGTGACCTCAGGTCGAGACGCCAGCAATTCTCGCGCCAGCCGGTAGGTCTCTGCAAAGCTGTGCTCTTCCGCCATCGCCACGACGGCAGGCGCGATGCCATCTTTCACCATTTCCGCAGTGATGCCCTGAAGGCGAAGCTGGATAGGCTGGCTGTGAGCCGGCGCACCGACGATGGCGATTGCCCGGTGGCCGAGATCGATCAGATGGCGTGCCATCAGCCGTCCGCCTTCCTCGTGATCGGCCATGACAGCGTCGTCAGCGATGCCGCTCAGCTCGCGGTCAATGGCGATGATCGGAATGCCGGCGTCCCGCAGCACCCCGAAATGCTCGATGCTGCCGAAGGCGCTTGCCACGATGACGCCGTCGACGCGCTGGGCGAGCAGCATCGAGATGTAGCGCACCTCATGGTCCATATTTTCCGCCGTGCTGCAGATCAGCGTCTGATAGCCGTGCTGAAACAATTCCTGTTCGATCGCATGGGCCAGGATGCCGAAGAAAGGCACTTCAATCGACGGCAGCATCAGTCCGATCATCCGGCTTGGTGCACCGCGCAGCATACGGGCACCCTTGCTGGGCGTGTAGTTCAGCGTTCGGATAGCCGCCTCGACCCGCTCCCTGAGCTCAGTCGAGGCGTAACCGCTGTTGTTGAGCACGCGCGAGACCGAAGAGACCGATGTTCCTGCAAGTTTAGCGATATGTCGGATGCTGGTCGTCACGTGCTCGCATTTCTTTCTCTACAGCGCCGCGCGTCTTTTCAGACGCGCATAGGACGCTAGCACAGGAGCGGTCGAACATTCATGAGACGGGCTGCTGAAGTTCACCTTCATTTCATCATCCACTAGATCACTAGCGGGACGCCGCATCAAGCGCGCCGCTGGTGCACTCCCGTGCAGGCTCAGCAAAGACTTTTCCAGGTGCCGAATATTTTGGCGATCACTTTCCCATTTTCGCGTCGTAGCTGCCCATGGACAGTTTTTTGCTCGTCAGAAAAATCAATAAGGTCGAAGAAGACGCTTTCATTTCGTTCGATATTTCCGAGGAAGAAAACGTCTTTTCGGACGGCTGGCCCCTTGCGGGGAAACCAAGTTTCCAAGGCGCGATCGGCCAATGCCTGATACTCGGCAAAGTAAAACAGGCCTGCGCCGTTGAACTCCTGCGAGGCGCTGGGATCGAACTGAAAGGCTCTGAGCGCTTTGTTGGCGGGGACCTGAAACCCGAAATGCGTTGCTGACCGCCCATTCCGGATGTCTGCAGCCTTCTCAGCCAGGCGGCTGGGCTGGAACCGCTCTCCCTGCGGCTCAGGCAACGTCACACGGGCGATCGAGTGATTGTTGTCTTTGATCGTTCTGTGAACGAAGGTTGAGATGAGTTCGACCGCGCCGACGCTTCGTCCGTGGATGGACAACTCGTGCCGGGTCGACGTCCGGGTTCGCGAGACTGCGGACAGTCTCGAGTGGATGGTCAAAATGTCGTTCGCCTGCACGACGTCGAAACGTGCATCCGTCAGTGACGTTGCACAGATCGCGGCATAGGCCTCCTCTCCATCGGCCGTTCTGAAATCAGCATTGTCGAGCCTGAGATGACACGCAAGCATCAGCCAGTGACGGTGGCCGAGTTCCTTCATCAGCCAGGTCTCGGACAGCCCGTTTCCATTCAGATGCGGCATGCCGAGAAGCATATGCGGATCAAGGGCACGTTCCATCAAGTCGCGTGCCGAAGGTCCTGCGGGCGGAAAATCGAGAAGGGCCGCGCTCATGATCAGGCGCTGACCGATTGCTTGAGAGACGATGTCTGTGCCGAACGTCGAGCCGCAAGATGCCCGACCACATGTTCGGCATCCCTGCCGACGCTGAGGAACCGGCCCGAGCCCCAGGTCCAGAGCCAGGGAAGTCCCAGCACGTAGACGCCATCGACGGCAGTGACGCCGCGGCGATGAACGGGATAGGCGTTGCCGTCGAAGATCGGCAGTCCGACGAAGGACCAATCCGGGCTGAATCCCGTGGCCCAGATGACCGAGGTGATCCCCTCCGCCTTCAGGTCGAGTTCTGCAATCTCAGCCTCAGGCTCCCAGATAGGGACATAGGGGGATGCGGCCGGGGCATCGATGCCCTTTTCGGCGATATGCCGGTCAATCAGGGCATTGATGCCGTTATAGACACGGTCGGCGCCGTCGAGATTGGCCTTCAGGTTCGGCTCGAACAGCATCCGGCCGGCGGCGATGCCGGACATGCGGCCATACAGCGCCATGCCCTCCAGCGCGAACTTGCGCAGATCGATATCGCGTCCGCCGTCGCGTCCTGTCAGGTAATGGTTGGTGTCGTGCTTCTTCTTCGTCATGCCATCATGTTCGACAGTGATGTCGTACTGGCCGATATCGGAAAGCCAGTCGACCACATCGCGGCCGCGATAGAACCGGGCGCAACGTGGCGCATTGCCGGTCACGAGATGCACCTTGCGGCCGGCAAGATGCAGATCCTCTGCAATCTGGCAGCCGGACTGGCCGGAGCCGACCACGATGACGCCGCCGTCCGGCAGTTGATCGGCATTGCGGTAGGCGGCGGTGTGGATCTGCGTGATGTCCTCGGGCAGGCGCTCGGCCGCACGCGGAATGGCCGGATCCGCATAGAGGCTGGTGGCGATCACCACGGCATCGGCGGTCACCGCGCCAGCCGAGGTTTCGAGCCGGAAGAGGCCGCCATGCTTTTCGAGCGACGTCACGCCGGTTTGCTCGAAGATCGGAGCATCGACCTTCTTCACGAAGCGGTCTACATAGGCAAGGATCTCGTCCTTGACCATAAAACCGTGCGGATCCGTGCCGTCATAGGGATGATCGGGGAGCTGGCACTGCCAGTTCGGCGTCACCAGGCAGAAGGCGTCCCAGCGTTCGTTCTTCCATTTATGCGCAACGGTCTTCTTCTCGAAGACCACATGGTCGACGCCGTGCCTCTTCAGGTAATGACTGGCGGACAGGCCGGCCTGGCCACCACCGATGACGGCGGTGCTGTAATGCTGCTTCAGGTTCTGGGGCATGGACTAGTCCTTTCAGAGGATGAAGGTTTTGCAGTGGACGCGGGCATCTGCGTCATGCAGGAAGGCGACAGCGGCGCTTTCAATTCGGGCGAGTTGGTCGTTTGCGGATGAACAGGCAAAACCAAACTTCGCCTCCACGCGATCGCTGGCGATGGTAAGCGCCCTGCGGCTGCGATCGACGAAATCGGCGACCGAATAACTTTCACCCTCGGTGAAAAACTCACGGATGATCAGCGAGGGGGAATAACAGCTCTCTTCCTGGCCATCGGGCCAGGTTATGACAAAGCGCATTTCAGGCATGGTCGGGCTCCAGCAGCGTGTGATAGCGGGCAAGATGGGCTGTTGCGGTTTGCTGCCAGCCATGGCGGGCGGCAACCGCGAGACCGCGGGGAATGATCTGCTCGCGGATCGGTGCGACCAGCGCCAGCGCCATGCCTTCGGCAATCGAGACCGGGTGATGCGGATCGCACCAGATCGCATCGCCCGGACCCAGATATTCGGTGAAGGGCGCAATCGAGGATGTCACGACCGGAATGCCGCTGGCCATGGCTTCCAGAACGACGAGGCCGAAGCCTTCCTTTAGCGAGGGAAACACCAGCGCATCCGCCAACCGGTAGAGGCTCGGCATGTCGGCATCCGCGATCGCACCGGTGATGTGCACCGCCGCGGCGTCCCGACCGAGGCAGGCGAGGCACGAACGGAACTCCTCCTGATAGTCGCCATGGTCCAGGAGGGAGGCGCCGCCGGCAATGACAAGCTGGGCATCCGGCCGGATGGCGCGGACCTGACGAAAGGCTTCGAGAATACCAAGGGTGTTCTTTCGCGCCTCGATGCCGCCGACACTGAGGAAGATCGGCCCGCTTCCCAGCTGCAGCCTGTCGCGCAGAGCGACCTGCTCCCCGCTCCAGGCCGGCGAGAAGCGGTTGGCGTCGACGCCATTGCCGACCACTGTCGCCTCGATGCCGCGCTCGTCTCTCAGCCTGTCCTGCCAGAGGCGGCTGACGGCGAAGAAGATATCGGCCGCATCGATCGCGCGATCCTGCAAAGCCATCAGGCGCGGATCGGCGAACTGGTCGATGTGGTGGACAGTGCGGGCAAAATTCGGGATCAGGCCTTCCAGCTTGAGCGTCGCCAGCGCATTGCCGGAAATGCCGTCATGGGCGTGAAAGAGGTCGAAGCCATCGGTTCCCGTTCTCCGGAAATAGTCGACATAGTCTGCAATCCGCTGCTCGACCATTTGCGTCATGTCGGCGGGTGCCGGCGGCACGGCAATGCAGGCCGCGCCGCAGGAGGGTTGACGAAAGAAACCCGTCCCCTTGGCATCCGGCGCGTGCAGGACCACCTCATGGCCAAGCGAGGTCAGTGCTTCCGAAAGCTGCATGGCATGAACCACGCCGCCACGCGGATTGGTGGAATGGGTCAGCATGGCAATGCGTAGCGTTCGGTGCGGCGGGAGGCTCATGCGGCGACATCCTGTCGGCCGAGCTGCAGCAGTGGTGTTTCGGCATGATTGCGCACCACTGCACGGCGCTCGCCGTCGACCAGCGCGACTTCGGCGCCGGCCACGACCGCGCCGATGACCGCAGCGCTGATGCCGCGCGCGGTGAAGCGGGTGACGACATCGGCCACATCTTCCGGCGCGACCGAGAGCAGATAGCCGAAGCTCGGAAAGGTGACGAGCCAGCGATCGAGGCTGACACCGGCGGGCAGGGGAATGGCGGTGACGTCGATGTCGATGCCGACATGCGAGCATTCGGCCAGCATGATGGCCGTGCCGACGATGCCGCCCTGGCTGATATCCTTCGCAGACAGTGCTAGCCCGGCCTCGGCGATCTCGGGCAGCAATTTGAGGTCGCCGCGCAGGCGCGCCGGCGCGGCATCGGTGGCCGCTTCCCAGTTGTTGAAGGGTTCGCGGTAACGGCCGCGATGGTCGATGGCTGCAACCAGCACATCGCCCGGCTTTGCATCGAAGCTCGTCAGCAGCGTCTTGGCACGACCGAGAATGGCGACCGACAATTGGCCGCGTTCGCTGCGGATATTGGTGTGCCCGCCGACGATCGGCACGCCAAAGGCGCTGGATGCCGCCCGCATACCTTCGAGAACGGGTGTCGCGCCAGCCTCGCCATTAGCCCAGACGGCATCGACCACGGCGATCGGCCGGCCGCCCATGGCAACGACGTCAGAGATATTGACCATGACGCCGCACCAGCCGGCGAACCAGGGGTCGGCGGCGACGAACTCGTTCATGAAGCCTTCGATGGCAAAGAGCAGATAACCGTCGCCGTCGGGCAGCGCGGCGCAATCGTCGCCGACGGCAATCTGCTGCCCCTGCAGGCCGAGCCTTGCCGCGATCGCGCCGATATCCTGCTTGGCGGCGATGCCGCTGCTTGTCGAGAGTTTTGCCGCCAGGGCCTTGATGTCGATCGCGGCCATCCTCACGCCGCCTTTCTGGAAAGGGCGGTGAAGCCTGCCTCGGGTGTGGCGCAAGGCGGATAATAGGCAAGATCGGCCTTCATCCTGAGATGCGGCTTTCCATAGACCTCGAACTCCTCGATCACATCCCAGTGCAGCCTGCGGAACAGCAGACCGTTCTGAACCTGCACATTGGCGAGGAACGTGTGGCATCCGATCGCGTTGGCGGAGGACACGGCGAGTTTGATCAGGGTCGCCCCCAGGGCGCCGATCTTGCGGAAATCCTGATGGACCGCCAGTCGCGAGCCCCACCAGAGACCGGGTTCGGCCTGATGGATGCGCACCGTTCCGACCAGCTGATCGGCGGCAATGCCGAGCATGGAGAGCGCCACGATCGGGATGGCGTGATCGTCGATCGCGTCGCGGTCATCGCCCTCGAAGATCTGCTGTTCCTCGCAGAAGACGGTACGGCGCAGCGCATGCGCTTGGCTGCGTTCCCAGGCGGAGGTCGCGAACTTCACCTGGAATTCGCTCGAGCGATAGGGAGCAAAGGTTTCGAGCATCATTTGGTGAGCATCCTTTCATAGGTGGAAAGGGCGGAGCAGGCGCCGCATTTGCCGCAGCCAGCCTTGATGTCGACGGCCTTCAAGCCGCTGGCGACCAGCATCCTGGACAAGGGGCCGAGGATCGAGTGCATGAAGTCGGGCCTCGGCGCCGGATGGCTTTCGAGCGGCGTGCCGGAGATCGGCACGAAGGGCACGACGAAGGGATAGACGCCGAGCGCAACCAGCTTTTCGCAGATGTCCAGAATGGCTTCACGGCTGTCGCCAAGCCCCGCCAGGATATAGGTCGAGACCTGGCCGCGCCCGAAGATCTCCACTGCGGCCTTGAACGAGGCCATGTATTTGGCGATCGAGACCTGCGCTTTGCCCGGCATGATGCGGGCACGCACCTCCGGCGTCACGGCTTCCAGATGCATGCCGAGTGCATCGACGCCGGCCTCTTTCATGCGGGTGAACCATAGATCGTCTTCCGGCGGCTCACATTGCGCCTGGATGGGAATATTGACGGCCGCCTTGATGGCGCGGGCGCTGTCGGCGAGGATCGCAGCACCGCGGTCGTCGCCCTTCGGCGTGCCGGTGGTCATCACCATATGTTTGACGCCGTCCAGTTCGACGGCGGCCTTGGCGACTTCCGCGATCTGCTCTGGCGTCTTGTGGGCGATGGTGCGGCCGGCGGCCAGCGATTGGCCGATGGCGCAGAACTGACAGGTCTTGGTGCGGCTCTGATAGCGGATGCAGGTCTGCAGCACGGTCGTGGCCAGCACGTCCTTGCCGTGCAGAACGGCGATCTGCGAATAGGGAATGCCGTCGGCGGTCGAGCGCTCGTAAAAGCGCGGGCGCAAGGGGAAGGAGACTTCGCCCAGCACCGTGCCATCCCGGCTGATACGGCTGCGACCCATCTCGTCCGGCTTTTCCACCAGATAGGGGCTCTCGAACGCAGGTGCGGTGTGGACCGGCACCATCACCGTCATGCCGTCAATGGTCAGCGCCTTGTGGTCGGAAGGTCCGGCACCACCGCGGCGGCTTTCATGTCCGGCCTTGGGGTCAACGAGCCGGGCTCCGTAGGACTGCAATTCGTTGATCAGAACCTCGGTCGGCAGACGTGTCGTATTCTCCATCGGAAAGGGTCCTTGCTTCGGCTGTGGGGAGGGACGGCTGGTTGGTGGTGACCATCGGCGCCGTGGTGCGGCTGTCCATGACAAGATGCAGCAGCTCGGGTCGGGCATAATGGCCGACCGAATCCATCATCCGCTTGCGTTTGACGATCAGGCTCATGTCGACATCGGCGATCAGGATGCCTTCGCCTTCTGTCAGCGGCGGCACGACGTGTTTGCCTTCGGGTGAGATGATCGCGGTCATGCAGCCGCCGCGCAGGGCCTTCTGCAGGCCGGCGTCGGACGTGATGGAGGCGATCTGCCCGTCGGTCAGCCAGCCGGTGGCATTGACCACGAAGCAACCGCTTTCCAGCGCATGGTGGCGGATGGTGACTTCCATCTGGTCGGCAAAAATCGGCCCGACCATCGAGCCTGGAAACTGGGCGATATGGATGTCCTCGTGCTGCGCCATCAGGGCGTAGCGTGCCAGAGGATTGTAATGCTCCCAGCAGGCCAGCGCCCCAAGGCGTCCGACGGCGCTGTCGACCACCTTCAGGCCGGAGGCGTCGCCCTGGCCCCAGATCATCCGCTCGTGAAAGGTCGGGGTGATCTTGCGACGCTTGAGGATGAGCGTGCCATCGGCATCAAACAGCAGCTGGGCATTGTAGAGCGATCCGTGGTCACGCTCGTTGACGCCGAGCGCCACGACGATGCCATGCTCGCGGGCGGCTGCCGAGACGGCATCGGTGGCAGCGCTCGGCACCGTGACGGCTTCCTCGTAAAGTCGCACGTGCTCCTTGCCGGAGAGAACAGGCGGCAGCACGAAAGAAAAATAGGGGTACCAGGGGACGAAGGTTTCGGGAAAGACGATCAGTTCGGCGCCTTTGGCTGCCGCTTCACGAATTGCATCCAGCACGCGGGCCAGTGTTTTCTCGCGTGAGGTCAGATCCGGCGCGATCTGCGCGGCGGCAACCCGGACGCTCGGTTTTTTCTCCATGACGAATCCTCGATTAACGGGGCATGAGGCGGAGCGCCAAGGCTCCGCCTCTTATTCTTCGGAGCGCGCCTGGTGGTTAGAGCGTCCAGGTATCCAGGATGAAGGCGCCGTCGCGGCGATGGATCAGGATCAGGTCGAGAACGTCGAGCGGACTGATCGGCGTGATGCCGGCGATCAGCGCGCCTTCGCCATGGCCGTAAAGCGCCTGAAGGGCAAAACGGCAGGCATAGACCTTGCCGCCTTCTTCCATGAACTTGACGATCTGGTTGTTGAAATTCAGATGGCCGGGAAAGGCCTCCGCACCGAGCGTCGGAAAACCGCGCTGGACGCCGAGCGTCACGCCCGGGCCGTAGAGAAGGATCGAGGTTTCGAAACCTTTCCGCTTCAGGCGTGTCGCCTGCAGCAGGTTGACGAATCCGATCGATCCTTCGAAGGCCACGGTATGGAAGGTGACGAGGGCTTTTTCGCCTTCGCCGGCCTGTACGTCTTCGAAAACCTTGTCCTCGTAATCGACAAGAAAGTCGCCTTTTTGATTGGCTGGCTTGGTCACTGCGGGCATGGATGGCTCCTTGATTGAAATCCGATCCCCATCCGGGGAGCATCCATCCAATTGCAAGCGCCATGCCACATTGATTATGCATAAATAGCAGTCAAATACACCAATAATGCATTCAACTATGCGATCAATAGTCAGGATTAAAGTTTTAAAGCTAATTTTCTGGGCGATCGAATGCAAAAAGCGAATGCATGAAAGCTCAAAACGGATGCATTCAATTGGTCGTCAATTAGCGCAGGGAGACGTAATATTTGTTCGGCATGAGCTGCTTTCGCGCGCGGGGTTTCGGGGAAGTTCTTCGAACTTTCTGCCTCTTCTGGTTCTCGTCACATGGCCATGGATGCGAGGGAGGGCCCTGCGTCAAGATGCCTTGCTGCATCAAATCGGAAAAATCTAACTATATTGAATGCAATCAATCAATGTATTTGGATGTATTGCGAGGGCTGTTCGTCCGCCAACGGGGCGGAGGCTAGCCTGCGCCTCTCCTGCGTCGAAAGGGGATGCTTGGATTCCGTTCTCACCGATCACGGGCGTGTCGCTCTTAGCTTCGAGCACGTGTGCGCCACAACGAAACTGTTCGGATGTCTGGCCGTTCGGCATTGATCGACAATGTTCACCGTGAAAGCTACAGGATAGACCCGATCGATAGCAGCACGTTGAGCGGACACTGATGAACGACACAATTCTCCTTTTTCACGGCATTGCCCGGACGAAGAAAAGCATGGCGAAGCTCGCCGGCTTCCTGTCCGGCCACGGTTATCGGGTTGTGAACGTCGGTTACCCCTCTACCAAGTTTTCGATCAGCGACCTCATCGACATCATCCGACCTGAGATCGACGGCGCTGCGAAGGAGGCCGGCGACGGCCGGGTCCATTTTTTCGGTTATTCGATGGGCGGGCTGATCATCCGCGCTTTTCTCAGGAGCTATCGCCCAGCCAACCTGGGAAGGGTGGTGATGGTCGGAACGCCGAACAACGGCAGTCAGATTGCCGATTTCCTCAAGAACTGGCCCTTATACAGGAAGGTCTATGGACCGGCAGGACAGCAGCTGATTACCGATCAAACCGCAATGACCGAGCTGTTCGGCACGGTGGATTATGAACTTGGCATCATCGCCGGGAATCGGACCATCGACCCGGTCTCCTCCCTTATCATCGGCATCAGGGTTCCGAATGATGGAAAGGTCTCGGTTGAGAGCACCCGTCTCGACGGCGCGTCGGCGCATATCGTCATTCCGGCAAACCACACTTTCTTGCCCGTCAACAAGACGATGTGGAGCGAGACCCTGTCGTTTCTGCAAGATGGGCGGTTTACAAGCTGAATTTCCAAATATTCAAACATCCGCCACATGCCCTCTGCTTAATTCCCCGCGGCACCGGTATCGAAGGAAATGTAATGACCGCCATCCTGCGAAAGAAAGTTCACGGCGCGTCTACACGCGGACAGGTCATCGATGGTGCGCCCGATGTCGGCGTCGCCTATCAGGTGTTTTCCGATACGGTGATCGAAGATGTTATCGTCAAGAATTCTCCTCGAGGCTTCAAATTTCACAATGGCAAGAATCTCACCGTCAGGCGCTGTGAAACGGAGAATGTGAACGGCGACGGCATCTACCTGACGAAGACGACGCACGTGTTGCTGGAGAATAATCGCATCGGCGCGGCACCGGGCGAGGGAGCAGACTGCTGCCAGTTCGCCTATCAAAACAGCGACGACAATATCAGCTCCGATATCGTGATCCGCGGCAACCTCTTCCTGCAGTCGCCGGCGAGCGCATCGAACAAGGGCGCGCTGGTCTGCGACAAAACTCGAAAATACCTGGTCGAATACAATTTCATCGGCGGCAAGAATTTCTCCTTTTCGTCGATTGGGGATGACGCCGTGGTGCGCAGCAACATCATGCGCGATGGCAGGATGAATGATTATTCCTTCGGCTACGGCATCGGCGACAAGGCCGACCACGCCGGGCATCACGTTTATGACAACTGGATCGAGAACACCAATCGTGGCGTCAGCCTGAGCGGTTTTTCGGATCAGGAGCTGGCATTTCGCAAAGACGTCGATATCCACGATAACGTCATTAGCCAATGCGACATCGCGTTCTTCGCCAACCGTCGGTGGTCCGGCAGCTTTCGGCGCAACATATTCCTGCGGTGCGAGCAGGACATCGTTCTCGAGAGAAACGGCAAAGCGACTGCGGGTGATATCGATGGCAACTATCGCAACGATGGCAGCTTTCTGAACGTCACCCCGCCGCCGCTTCGCTTGAAGCCTGACGGCAAGGCTTCCGTTTCCTCCGGAGAGTGGACATCCGAGCCCGACGAAATCCGCATCCAGTGGCGTGATAAGGGGATCGATATCCCAGGCGCCAATCGGCCTTCCATTGCGGTTGAGCCTGGCATGGAATTGTCATGCGTCTTGCTGGCCCGCAAGGCGCAGAACTGGATGCTGGCGATCGCTGAGACTGCCTATGACGACTTCACGCCGCGCGCATGGCAGGAACACAGGCTGCCTTGGCAGAAGCGCTATCTCTCGATTTAAGCATGTCGCGCAAAACTCTGCAGCGGTTTTGCGACAACGACATGTAAAGCGCGAGGAGCGAATCTGAAAGTTTGCGACATGCTTTAGCGGTCGCGTCAAAATCAGGATCGACGCCAGCCAAGCTTCATGGCCTTACCTGCACTGAGCGCTTTGCGAACCGGCTCATCGTAGAGGCGGGTGACGATAATGGCCAATAGGACGATCAGTGGAAGAACGATGGCAAAGATCGCCCAGGCCGGCGGTTGTCCCAGGCCAGCGGCCTTCCAGGCTCCCAACAGCAAGCCCAGCAGCGGAACGTGAATTGCATAGAGCGCGTAAGATGCCTCTCCCGCAATAAGAAGCGGCTGTCGCAGCACGCCATCGAAGTTGGCTGTGTAAAGGACAAGCACGGCGAGAGGAAATAAAGCAGTGATGACAATCAGGTCCTTTATGCCAACCAAGGCGGCTGGCGCCTGGAAGACGAGAAGAGCAGTCGCGACGACGATGACTGCCACTGCGGCTGCTTTTCCGATGCCTGAAGGGGAAAGCCGCTCACGGTAGCGGTACATCAAGATGCCGAGGGTGAAGGAAAAGAGAACGCGGGGAAATCCGGAGAGCAAAGCGCCGTCGAGCGGGATCAGGTCGGCGCTTCCATGGGCCAGCGTTTGCGCCGCCAGCCAAACCCATGACGCCAGCAGGATGATGGCGAGCACGCCGCTGGACAGCATTCTCGCCGCATAGCCGTAGGCGAGGTTGATCACGATCTCCAGGAATAGCGACCATGACGGACCGTTGAAGGGGAACAGGTTCGGCGCCTTCAGCGACGTCCCACCGATCGCCGGCATGAAGAACATCGAGGCAATCAACGAGGTGGCAAATAGCATGGGATCCATTTGCTGATTTCTGCTGAGCGACATGCCTGCATATGCGAGTACGCCGAGCAACAAACCGAGCAGATAGAGGGGATATAAGCGGATGAGACGCTTGATGGCGAAATCATTGGCGGAGAGCGAAGACTCTTGAATGAGTTTCTTCTCATAGGCGTGGCCGATCACGAAGCCGCTGAGACAAAAAAACAGGTCGACGGCGAGGTATGCAGCAGGTGCTGCATCAAATCCGACAAACCCTTCGGTATGATGCACTGCCACACAAATAGCCGCCAGGCCACGAATCCCATCGAGGCCAACCAGTCTACGATTATTTGAAGTCATCTTTTTAGCCTGATGCATGTTGCGCGCCTGCCTGGGTCGGTTTGCGGAAGCGGGACAGGAACTCCGGGCCAAGGCTCGTAAGCGCGATCACGGTATGGGGCCATAAGATGAAGGGGGCGAGCATCATTCCGGCTTCGGTGAATGCGCCGATCAAGATCAGGAGGATAATGACAACCTCCTTCCTCTTGGTGATGGCGAGCGCCTGATTGAGAGGCGACGAGGTCATCTTCGCCACGAGCCGCACCACGACGAACGACGTCCAGATGATGGTCGCGGGTATGCCCATATTCAGCGCAAGTTCGATATAGGTGTTGTGGGTGGATTGAGCGTCCCACGTAAGGCGAACATATTGCTCCATGATGTCGGGCTGTCGGAACAAGGCAAATCCCCAGCCTGAAAGCGGCCGCTCGTAGATCAGCGGCAGCAACTGTTCCCAGACATTCGTACGTCCGCTGAGCGTTAGGTCTTTCCCGAATGACTCGGCAATCGCCTGTGCCACACCCATCAACGCGACGGAGACGACAAAGCCCAGCAGGGCGAATGCAAGAAGAACGACGAAGGATCTGAAGATGCGGCCTGGAAAGCGCTGAATCCAGCTCATTCCGTAGAATACGGCTATTCCGATCGAAAGCAGGATGATCGCCGTCGATGATTTCGCCAGCACGATGAGCACGAGGTAGAGCAGCATTGCCGCCCATCGCAGGAGATCATAGTAGCGCAGACGCCACATCGGCAGGGCCGGCAGCAGCAAGATGAAGTTTGTTGCCGAAAACTGGCCGAGCATGTTTTTGTGGTAAAATGCCCCTTTCACCATCCCGGCATAACTGCCTCTCATCACGGCGAACCGTGGAAAGGCTGCGGTGTAAAGAATATTGATGAAAGCCGTTGCAATCGCAAATTTCGCCAGGCTTTCAAATGTGTCAACGGCTCCGTAACGGGCCCGGTAAAGAATGGGTCCAGCTGTCAGCAATGCGACCGCAACGAGGGCCCGAAGCGAGGCTCCGACGCTGACGGAAAAAGCAATCGAGAGAAAGACGCATAAGCAAACTATGCCGACCAGCGGCGAGGCGCTGCGAATCAATTCAAAGATTCGCCTGGGCTCCAGGATGCAGTAGAGGCCAATGAGTGGAACGAGCGACATCAGCAACAGTCGCATCGGCATGGGGTCTTTGCCGACGCCCTCCTGGAAGTCGGCCGGCAGCCCATACCACATGCCGGTCGCTCGCCAGAGGGAAATATAAAATATCGCCGAGAGGACGATCCGCACGAAGGTTTCACGCCGAATGCGATATTGCGCGCGAGCTCTGGGTCTATGTCTTTGCAGGCCAATCGGTTGGTAGCTGTCAAATGAGGTGCTCATGACATTCCGCCTTACGTTTTGGTAACCACCTGAGCGGCAAAAATCAAAGCTGTAGACCCGCTGCGGCGAGGAAGCTCGTGATCAGCTTGTATGCCCCTTCATTAAAATGAAGATGGTCAGGCTTGTAGTTGGAACATTCTTTATCGCTTGGCTTACCGCACCGCAACATATCATCGTTCATTTGAACAAACGTGACACCCGGCATTTCAGCCAATGACGATGCTACAAGCTGGTTGGCCGGAATTCGTACATCCTCGTAAAAGGCATAGCGCTTGCCCCGAGGCGGTATGGACAACGCATAAATATGGGCGCCTGGCCAAAGAGCGCGAACCTTGCTGACAACAGCGACGACACCAGCTGCCACGGCGCATGGCGCAGTTTTCGCACCCAGATTGTTCGTGCCGATAAGCACGACGACATCGGCGGGATGGAAATCCGGAAGGTTTAGACCATCGAGGCGGTACAATGCATTTTGCGTGGTATCCCCAGCGACCCCGAGGTTCATCACTGGGCGCGTGGGAAAGCTGTCCTTGATCCAGGGCTGCCAGAGCTCGATGAGCGAATCGCCGACAAGAGCCAGATTGTATCGGGCTGATTTGTCGCGATAGCTGGGAAGAGCGCGATCATATCGCTTGCTTGCCTGTTTTTGTTGGGCCGAGGCATTCGACACTTTTGCAGGGTCGGGGCATTCCTGTGCGAAGGACGGGCCAGCATTGCCGACGATGAGAAAGAAATTGCATGCGAGGACGATGACGAGGTTGGCGAAAAGTCGCAACATTCAGATTACCGATATCCTGACGTCTTGGGGCTTTCATTATTGAAGAGGAAAATGGCGGTGGCAAGGAAAGAGTGGCTCTGGCCTCTCCGCCCGCAATGCTCGGCCCCGTTGGCAGCCGATCCATGAAATGGAGATTACTGACCGCATCTGATCAACGAAGTCTTCAATTGCCGGAACCAAAGGCCGAACCCGCCCGTTGATTGCCATGCCTCACCGTGTCCGGGAGACAGGACAGACATGGCACGTCAGACATTCTGGAAAGGTTATCTCAAGCTCTCGCTCGTCACTGCCGCCGTCTCGCTGACGCCGGCGACGACCGAAAGCAACAAGGTCCGTTTCCATGTCCTCAATCGCCAGACGAAGAACCGCATCGAAAGCCGCTATGTCGACAGCGTCACCCATAAACCGGTGGCCGAGCGGGACCAGGTGAAGGGCTATCCGCGCGGCGAGGACGACTATGTTCTTCTCGAAGATGAGGAGATCGAGGAAGTCGGGCTCGAAAGCACCCGCACCATCGAGATCGACAGTTTCGTGCAGCGCGGCTCGATCGATTGGATCTGGTACGACAAACCGCATTTTCTGGTGCCCGAGGACAAGGTCGGGCTGGAAGCCTTCTGCGTCATCCGCGAGGCGATGAAGGCGAATGATGTCGTCGGCATCGCCCGGCTTGTCCTTTATCGTCGTGAGCGTGCCGTGCTGCTGGAGCCGCAAGGCAAAGGCATCGTTCTCTGGACCCTGCGCTACGGCGACGAGGTGCGTGAACCCGTGGCCGAACTCGACGATAAGACCGAGATCGACAGCAAGCTGCTGACGCTGATGACGCAACTTGTGAAGGAAGAGACAATGGATTGGAGCCCCACCATGGTGCAGGACCCGATCCAGAAACGCCTGAAGTCGATGATCCGCGGCAAGCAGAAGAGCCTGAAGAAGGCCGCGCCCGCGAAAAAATCCGCACCGGTGAAATCGACGGGCAATGTCATCAATATCATGGATGCGCTGAAAAAGAGCCTGGCCGCGGAAGGCGGCCAGAAGTCGCGCCAATGAAAAAACGGCCAGCAGTTTTGGGGAAACGACATACATAAATCAAAGACTTAAGACGCACCGCGGGAATCCACTTTGACGCGCTTCAGGTCCAGCGGCTTCGCCGGCGCGACAAACCGATGCATTCGCGCGAGGTCGGGTGCGCCTGAGATTGCCTATCGCCCGCCAGGGGTCGAGGCCATATCAGCTTGCCTTCTTGCTGTGGCTGTCGCTGCGCGCCGGCGCCATCTTCTTCGCCAGGGCCTTCTTTGTTGGGGCCTTGCCACCCATCTTCGCGCTCTGACGCAGCGCTTCCATCAGGTCGACGACCTTGCGTTCCGGCGGCTGCTTCTTCTTCGGTGGTGCCCAGCCCTCGATCTTCGCCTTCACCAGTTCGACAAGGGCAGCCTCGTAGCGATCTTCGTATTCGCTCGGTTCGAAGCTGCCACGCTTGGTCTCCAGGATAAGGCCTGCGAGTTCGAGCATCTCCTTGTCGAACTTGATGTCTGGAATGTCCTTGAAGACGGTGTCGGCCGAGCGCACCTCCTAGTCGAAATTCAGCATCGTCGCGACGATGTAGTCGTCATGAGGGCGGATCAGCAGCGTTCGGTTGCGCCGGAAAAGCACGGCTTCGGCCAGCGCCGCGACCTTGCCGTCACGCATGCCCCTGGCGATCAGCGACAGCGCCTCTTCGTCATGCTCGTCCAGGGGTGCGAGGTAGTAAGGGCGGTCGAAATAAAGCTTGTCGATATCGTCGCTGGCAATGAAGGCCTTCACATCAAGGACCTTGTCGCTTTCCGGCATGATTTCGGCGATCTCGTCGCCCTCGATGACGATGTAGTCGCCATTCTCCATCCGGTAGCCCTTGACCTGGTCGTCCCGCTCGACCGGTTTGCCGGTCTCGCTGTCGACGAACTGCCGTTCCACCCGGTGGCCGGTTCTGCGGTTGATGATGTGGAAGGAGACGCGGTCGGAGAAGGAAACGGCGGTGTAGAGTCCGACGGCGCATGTAAGGTCGCCCACCTTCAGATGACCTTTCCAGCTTGCCCGAGCGGCCATTCCATCCTCCGTCGCAAATCAGAGCCGGCTGCCGCTCTTGTCGGTTTCGAGCGGTTGGAATTCCCAGCCACCGTCGGGTGAGGGATAGGCGAGCAGCGCATCGCCATTTCCGATCTTCTGGCGCGACGCGGCGTCCTTGGCATGGACAATCGCTTCATCCGCAGTCGCATAGGTCTCCGAAAGTGTGTCGCCGAGCTTATAGGCCCAACCATTGTCATGCGGCACGACCTGATAGGTGATATCGGCCATTTCGGATCTCCTCTTTTATTCAACAGTGAACATGATGCCGAAAACCGCTCACGGTTTTCGGCATCATGTTCTACTTCCGATTTGGTTTGCGCCGTTCGTCGAGCGCAATGATCTTCTCCAACGATGCGATATCCTCGCTGGTGACGACAGGAACCGGATCGGCAGCGATGGCTTCCAGCACGTCCTGTGAGACCGCGCCGTTTCGGATGGCCCATTCCAGCGTTTCGCGCGTTGCCCGCTCGGCCTTCAGCTGCGCATAGAGCGCAACGATCAGTCGATCGCGAGCATCCATCCGCCGGCCCTGGTGATCCATGCTGCGGACATTGCGCATTGCAACTCACCTTTGTCGCTGATTTCGTTCAGATGTATTCAACCGATGACGGGTGGAAAGGTTCCGAAACCGATGGCGGCAGCGCCATTGCCGCCGGAGGCGGAGAACACTATTTCAAGGATATTCGTTGGAGGATTTCATCATGGCCGATCTCAAGGCTCGTCCCCGTCCAACCGGCGCCACCGCCGTTCTCGGCCGCACCGGTTTTCCGCATGTCACCTCCGCCACCGGAGGCGAGATCGATATCGTCACCACGCCGTCGCAGCCGGGCTTCAATCCACTCGATCTGCTCTATTCCTCGCTCTCGGCCTGTCTGGTGCTCAGCGCCCGCATTGCCGCCAGCCAGATGGGCGTCCTCGACAAGATCAGCGAAATCACCGCCGACGTCACCGGCGAGAAGGCGGCGGAAGGGCTTTCGCGCGTTGCGAAGTTCAATATTGCCTTCTCGATCAAGGGCGATATTGACGAGGAAACCCGCCGGAATATAGCCCATGCCGCGGAAGACGAGATCTGCACGGTGAGCAACACGATCCGCGGCGATCCCGAGTTCTCGACAACGGTATCGGGGTAAGGCTAAATCTACATAATAATTATAGACAATTGGGGGAGGAGGATTGCGTGACCATTGCCCCGCTTCTATGCTCGGGCATCGAAAGCAATGATCCCGGCCACCATGCAGCCCAAGCCTCTCCCGACGTCTGAACAGCCCGTCGTCGCCATCATCGGCGGCGGTGTCTCCGGCGCCGGCGTCGCCTATCATCTCGCGAGAGCCAGCTGCGGCGAGCGCCCTGTCATCGTGGTCTTCGAGCCGCGCGCCGAGCTTGGCCGCGGCCTTGCCTATGACACGGCCGATCCGGCCCACCGCATCAATGTTCCAGCCGCCAAGATGAGCCTGCAGCCCGACGATCTGGGGGAGTTCCAGGCCTGGATCGAAGCCCGCGACGCCGTCGCCGACGACCCTGAGGCCAAACAGCCCGAGGGCCTGCTCTTCCCCCGGCGCCAGCTGTTCGGCGATTATGTCGCCTCCCTGCTGAAGCCGTTGCTGGAAGACGGTGCAGTGCGTCATTGCCGCGCCGCAGTGACCGGTGTCGAGCGCCGTGCCGGCCGCTGGTCGATCCTCGACGACAGAGGCGGCGTGACGGAGGCCGATATCGTCGCGATCGCCACCAGCCATCCGCCGCCGGCAGCCCCCGGCCAGCTTGCGAGCCGGCTTGCGGCCCATCCCCGTTTCGTCGCCGATACCACCAAGCCCGGCGCGCTCGACGTGATCCGCCCGCATGACCAGGTGCTGGTCATCGGCAACGGCCTGACGGCCGCTGATGTCATTGCCTCGCTTGCTGAGCGCGGGCATGACGGTCCGGTAACGGCGATCTCGCGCCGCGGGCTGCGGTCTCGCGGGCATGCGCCGGTGCCGCAGCAGCTCTTCGGCGATTTCGTCTCCGATGCGACCCATTCCGCCGTGTCGCTGCTGACAGGGATTCGCACTGCGATAAAAGCGGCGAAGGCGGAGGGCATAAGCTGGCATGGCGTGATCGACCAGGTGCGGGCGCAGGGATACGATCTCTGGCAGGCGCTGCCGGTTGCCGAACGACGCCGCCTCGTCCGCCATCTGCGTCCCTATTGGGATGTCCACCGTTTCCGTATCGCCCCGCAGGTCGAGGCCGTGCTCGACGCGGCGATTGCCTCCGGCCGCCTCGATATCCTGGCCGGCTCGGTCGCCGATGCGAGCATTGAAGGCGAGTTCATTCTTTGCACCCTGCAGCCGCGTCATCTGCGCCAGCCGTTGGAGCGGCGCTATGACGCCGTCGTCGTCACCACCGGCCCGGCGCATGGAGGTATTCTCGAAACCCAGTCCTGGCTCGCGGCACTTGCGGCAAGCGACCACCTGTCGCTTGATCCCACAGGCCTCGGCCTTGCCTGCACCGATCGTTCCGAGGCGATCGGCCCGACGGGAAAGGCAGATCCTTCGCTGCTGATCTCCGGCCCGCTGGCGCGCGGCACATTCGGCGAGCTGATGGGACTGCCGCAGGTGACCGAGCATGCCTTTTTCGTCGCCGGCGAGATCGCCGAAAAGCTACGGACGAGCGCGACGAATAGGCATCCTGCCTGATTTTCCACCAATATGTCGCTCTTCGACTGTCCCCGGTGATCGACTTCTGATAGTCACTCGGCACTGCATAATTCCTTAAATCGGAATCGATTTAAGGATAAAATTATGCAGCAATTTAAAGTGTTACAGCGTCCTTGGCGCGTCTGAAAAGACGCGCGGCGCTGTAATCTCCCGCCGGCCCGCCGTTCGGGCGAGCAGAAATATCGAGACCATGTCGCAGGCTGCCTCCACCCTTTCCGAAGCCTCGCCTTCCAATCGTTTCGCCCTTGCGGCGCTCCTTCTCGGCGGGGCGGCAATCGGCGGCTCGCCGATCTTCGTCAGGCTGTCCGAAGTCGGCCCGATGGCGACGGCCTTCTGGCGCGTGGCGCTGGCGTTGATCCCGATCGTCATCGTCTCGTTCATGAAGAAGGATGCGGGACCGAAGCCGCAAAGCCTTTCCGACTATGCCATGCTCATTCTCCCAGGCGTCATGTTGGCGCTCGACCTCGGCGCCTGGCACCTTTCGCTCACTATGACGTCGGTCGCCAATGCGACGCTGCTTGCCAACCTCGCACCAGTTTTCGTCACGCTGATCTCCTTCGCCTTTTTCAGCGCGAGGATCAGCCGCGTCTTCCTGCTCGGGCTTGTCCTGGCGCTGTCAGGCGTCGTCGTTCTGAAGGGCGGACCAGCAGCCGTCGGCAATGGCGACCTCAGCGGCGACGGCATCGCGATGATCGCCGCCTTCTTCTATGCCTGCTACATCCTTGCGATCGGCAGGCTGCGCAGCCGCTTCGATACGATCCGCATCATGTTGTGGAGCACGGCATCGGCTGCCGCCTTCATCTTTCCGGTCGGCTTCTTCTACGAAGGTCACATGCTGCCCGCGACCGTCTATGGCTGGTCGATCGTCTTCGGCCTCGCCTTTATCAGCCATGCCGGCGGGCAGGTGGCGATCACCTATGCGCTCGCCTATCTGCCGGCGGCCTTTTCCTCGCTGACACTGCTGCTGCAGCCGGTCGTCGCGGCCATCCTCGCCTGGGCGCTGCTCAACGAGGCGATCGGGACGATGCAGGCGCTCGGCGGCGCCGTCGTGCTTGCCGGCATCATGGTTGCCCGCCGCGGCTGATCGTCAGCGATTTTCCTGCAGCAGCCATTTCTGGATGATCGGCACGTCGGCATCGCCGAGATCGTGGCCGCCGGCGATGACGTCGGAATCGACGGTGGCGCCCGAACTCTTCAGCCTCTCTTCCAACTCGCTCGCATATTTGCCGTAGGCATCCGTCTTGCCGCTGATGACGAGCAGGTCCGTGCCCTTCAGATCGGCATGCGGAAAGTCGCTGAGAACAGGCATGGAGCGCAGCAGCACCGCCTTATGAACCAGGTTCGGATGCAGGTAGAGCAGCGAGTTCAAAAGGTTGGCGCCATTGGAGTAGCCGACATAGACGACTTTCTGAGGGTCGAGCCCGTAGGATTTGACGGCCCCCTCGATGAAGGCCGCAAAGGCTTCCGCCTCGGTCTTGATGTCGTTCTGGTCGAAGGAGAAGGGGGTAATGCGCTTGTACCAGCGCGGAAAACCTTCCTCCGTCGCCCGGCCGCGCACGCCGAGCAGCGTTGCCCGCGGCGCCACCTTGTTCAAGAGCGGCATCAGCGTCGTCTCATTGCCGCCGGATCCGTGCAGGAGCACGAAGACGCTGCCGTCTGGGTCGGGGGGCGTATAGAAGCGATGGACGAATGGCAGCTCGCGATAATTGATGCGCGGCTGGCCGGGCATTGAAAATTGCGGCAGCATCACCTTCAGGTCATGGAGATTGGTGATGGCTTCGGGTGGCGCGAAGAGCTTGCCCCCGAGGGCGGCGTGCTCTTCGTCCACGGTCATGCCGGGTTTGTCGGTCGCGAGCTCCACCAGCGTGCCGCCGGGCTCGCGAGCGTAGAGCGAGCGGAAATATTTGCGGTCGTGCATGTTGGTCGGTGACGCGTCAGTCGCTTCCAGCGCCTTGCGCACCGAAAGCAGCGTCTCCTCGTCGGCGGCGCGGAAGGCGACGTGATCGACCGTGCCGGTGCCCGGCGCGCCGGACCAGAAGCCGCGCGCATCGCGCACGTCGATGATGTCGCCGGATTGCGAAACCAGCCTGTCGATCGTGCCGCGGCTGGCCTGGAAACGGTAACCAAAATGGCTCTCAAGGAAGCTGCGGCTTGCGGCGGGCTTCTCCGTCAGCATGGTCGCGCCGCGCACCCGCTGGATGGCATGCTCGACCGGGATCGAGGCACCGTCCCAGGCGGCCGGCGATACCAGGTTCTTTGCGCCTGCGAGCTTGAGGATGATGTTGTCAGGGTCCTTCAGCCGCAGGACAGGCTCGCCGAATTCGTCGGCTGGTCCCTCCGAGCGCAGGCCGAAGCTCATCGCGCGCGTCAGCCAGTAGCCGATGCTGGCGGGGTCGATCGACAGCGATATTTCGCTGATCTGGCCATAGCCGGCCCGGCCGGGCGCACCATCTTCCCAGGCGAGGAAGGTCAGGAGCGACCCTGGTGTCCCTGCCGCATCGCCATAGAAAAGATGAAGTTGGGTCGCGTCCTCGTAACCGGCTGTCTGCTTGACGAGCCGCATACCGAGAAATCCCGCGTAGAAGTCCACGTTCGCCTGCACCTTTCGGGTGACGGCCGTGACGTGATGTATGCCTGATACCATCGAGAGCAGTCCTGATTGAAGCGGCGTCGTCAGGAGCGCGAGTATGAGAGCTGCGAAGGTCATACCGTTGCCAATGACGATCGCTTAGTTTTGTTCCGCACAAAGCGCAAGCGAATCGCCGCGCTGCAACAACTCCAAATGTTCGACATCTTCGAGTGCCTCTTCCAGTTGCTGCAAGGTTGGCGGCTTGACCATATAGGCGCGCGCGCCGAGATTTCTGGCCCGTCGCATGTCGCTCTCGTCGCTTGACGTGCTGAGAATGCAGACGGGAATTTGCTTGAGGCGGACGTCGGCTGAAAGCGCATGCAGCACCTCGAAGCCGTCCATGATCGGCATGTTGATGTCGAGCAGCATCAAGTCGATCTGCGGCACATCGGCGATGCCAGCGCGTTCTTCGAGCAGCCGCATTGCCTCGCGTCCGTTGGTGGCGACATGCAGGTTGAAATTCACCTTCTCCCGCCGCATCAGCTTGATCTTCAGAATCTGGATGTCGGCCGGGCTGTCTTCCACCAGCAGCACTTCGGCGAGCCTACCCGAACCTTCGCCTGGCTGCTCCGCCGGCCTGGCGCTGTGCGGGATGGCCGATGCGGCAGGCGGCGTGGACCTAGTCTCGGCGAGCGGCACTTCGAGAATGAAGGTGGCGCCCGGCCCATTTTCTGCCTCGCACCAGATAGAGCCGCCATGCATCTGCGCGATGCGGCGGCAGATGGCAAGGCCGAGCCCGGTGCCTTCGATGCCGCGGCCGACGAGGCGCTTGAACGGCTGGAAGATCAGCTCGCGATGCTCAGGATCGATGCCAGGCCCGTTGTCACGCACGGTGAGGCGGCAGATATCGCCCTGCGCTTCGCCTGTGATGCTGATCTCCGGAACCTTCTGCTCGCAGTAGCGGATGGCATTCGACACCAGGTTCTGCAGGAGCTGGGTCAGCAGCGTCGCATCGCCCATGACCTCCGGCAGCGCCCCGCGGATGATGACGGCGCCGCGGCTTTCGGTCTGCTGACGCAGATTGTCCTCCACCTGGTCGAGCACATCAGATAGCGAGACCGGCCTGAGCTCCAGCCCGCCGTAGGCCTCGAGCTTGGTGAAACCCGAGACCTTGACGATCAGGTCTTCCATATGGTCGGCGGCGCTGAGCACGTAATCGAGCAATTCCCGGTCTTCGGCTGGAAGCGCGGCAGAACCGTGCAGGATGCGGCTGAAGGATTTGATCGTCCGGAGCGGCTCTTTCAAATCATGGGCCATGGCGCGGGTGAAGATCTCAAGCGATTGCCGCTTCTGCTCCAGCTTTGCTTCCAGCATGCCGTGCATGATGGCATTCTGGATGCAGCGATGCAGTGTTTCAGGCGAAAGCGAATCCTTTGTCAGATAGTCGCGCGCTCCGCTCTTCATCACCTCGACGGCGACGGTTTCGTTGCCCTGGCCGGTCAGCATGATGACGTTGGCGGCGGGATCACTCTCCAGGATATCGGCAAGAACGCCGAGCCCGTCGCGACCCGGCAGCGAATAGTCGAGCAGGATGCAGTCCGGCCGTTTCCGGCCGTTCAGTGCAAGGCCCTCTTCGCCCGTCTCCGCCTCCACGACGGTATAGGCGGTGCTGGAAACGCGGCCCAGTATGCGGCGATAGACCTCGCGATCGTCGATGTTGTCGTCGATGATGAGAATGGAGCAGTGTTCCGCCAATCTGTCAGTCCTCGAGCGGCAGGATCGCGATTTCGAACCAGTATTCCTTCAGCCGCTGGATCGCGGCGAAGAGCCCGTCGAGATCGACCGGCTTCTGCACATAGGTATTGGCGCCGAGCGCATAGCAGCCTTCGATATCGCGCTCGTCGTCGGAGGTCGTGAGGATCACCACCGGGATCTTGCGCCAGCCGGCGTTCGACTTGATCGCCTCCAGCGTCTTGCGGCCGTCAAGGCCCGGCATGTTGAGATCGAGCAGGATCAGTCCCGGTTTCGGCACCATCGAGCCGAGCATGTCGAGCGCTTCCTGACCGGAGGCCGCCCAGCGGATCGAGTTGCGCAGGTTGGTGCGTTTGAAGGCGCGCATCGTCGCTTCGAAATCGTCCTCGCTGTCCTCGACGATCAGGATCGGTTGCGTGTCACGCTGCTGCATTCTGCCCCTCGCGCTTTTTTCCCAGGGTGAAATAAAATGTCGTGCCGGTGCCGACCTCGGATTCCAGCCAGATATCGCCATTGTGCCGCGCGATGATCTTGCGGACGAAGGTAAGGCCTGCTCCGGTGCCGTCGTCGGAATCCTGCGACTTTTCCAGCCGCTTGAAAATGCGGAAAATATCCTCGTGGAATTCCTGCGGAATGCCCTTGCCGTTATCCTTAACGAAAAACACGTTGCGGGCAACCGTGCCGTCCTGACCGACGAACCGATCGAGGTAACCGATCGAGACGAGCGGCGCCGGCTTGTCGTTGTATTTGATCGCATTGGTGATGAGATTGCGGAACACTTCGGTCAGCCGCGGCGCGTCGCAGACCACCTCCGGCAGCCGGCCGTCGATGATGACCTTGGCATGCCGCTCCTCCAGCAACAGCTCCATCGTCGCGACGACATCCTTGACGATCAGGCCGATATCGGTGCGTTTGACCGCCAGTTGCTGCCGCCCGAGCCGAGAGAAATAAAGAAGGTCGTTGACGAGTTTCTCCATGCGCTGGCTGAGGCGCACGAGCCGGTTCAGCCGGCGCACGCCGTCCTGGTCGAGCTTGTCTTCATAGTCCTCCAAGAGGAAGCGGGAATGGTTGTGCAGGCCGCGTAGCGGTTCCTTGAGGTCATGCGAGGCGATATAGGCGAATTCATCGAGGTCGTGGTTGCTGCGCTCGAGCTCGGCCGTATAAGCCTCGAGCTGGGAAAGCGTCGTTTTCATCCGTTCTTCCTGCCGGACGCGCTCGCTGATGTCGCGCACGATACCGACGAAGGTCTTTGTATGGCCGGTGACGACGGCGCTGATGGAAACATCGATCGGAAAGACGATGCCGTTCTTGCGTCGCCCGGAGACCATGCGCGTCTTGCCGATGATGCGCTCCTCGCCGGTCTGCCGGTAATGGCCGAGATAGCCGTCGTGCTCGGAATGGTAGGGTTCGGGCATCAGCATCTTGATGTTCCGGCCGATCGTCTCCTGCAGGGAGTAACCGAACATGCTTTCAGCCGCCGGATTGAAATTCTTGATCGTTCCACGCTCGTCGATGACGACGACGGCATCAGGGGTGCCACGCACCAGCGCGCCGAAGCGGACGCGCTCGCTTTCCAGGTTATAATTGTTGCGCATGAAATAGAAGACGAGAAGCGCGATCAGCCAGAGCGTGGCAGCTGTAATAGTGCGGTTGGCGATCTCCTGCCAGAACGCCGCTTCGTCGTGCCTGACGGCGAAAAAGCCGAGCATCAGGAGCACGGTGCAGGCAAAGGCGAAGAAAAGCGGCGCATTTCTGTTGCCGAACCAGAGCGCCGTCAACACCAGCGGCACATAGAGAATGCCGTTGGCGACACCCAGCGGCGTGTAGAGATCGACGAGAATGCCGGTGAAGCAGACTGCAGCCGGGATCCACAGCGGGATCTGTGCCCGGTTTGTCGGCTGCATCCACCAGGAGCGGGCGAGAAGCCCCGAGCCGAAGATCACAATGCCGATCGCCGTATGCAGCGCCATCGCCGCATAGGGTCCCCAGCGGTAACCCTGTTCGGCATCGGTGACATAGCCGGCCAGCGCGATCATGCCGAGCGTGATAACGACATAGCTCGTCAGTTCCTGCACGACCTGGCTTTTCTTCTCCACGTGGAGCGAGAGCAGTACCGAAAGATTGGCGATCAGGAAGACCAAAGCGGTGTTCGGCCCCATGCCGCCGCCGATCTTGGCGATGAAATCGGGCGGAACCAGGAAACGCGTGATCAACATGTCGACATTGTGAAAAGTCCGCCCGATTGTGACGATTTCCACGAGCCGGGCCGCAGCGATCGCCGCCGCAAGCCCCGCCGTGATCGTTGCCGTTATGCGAAAACGGCGGGCCGCCAGTGTCGAGGCGGCAAGCCCCACGCCGGAAAGCACGAAGCAGAGCGCGGTGTTGAAGGCCATCGACGGAAAGCCGGGAACCAGCGAAATGACAATCTCGACCTGCAGCAGCCAGCCGGCAAGGGCAGTCACGCCGAGAAGGAACATCATGAAGCCGACCGCAATCGCAAAGGCACGGTAGTGCCGCCTTGGCTGGTCCTGCAGGTCCACGTTGCCCTGATCCTGCACCCGTGTGTCCTCCTTCGGTTCGCGCGGCCATCTTTTCCGAAATCGAGGAATACTCAATAGGCAAGGCAGGGCGGTGCCATGCTTTTTGCGAAATGATCTGCGATAAGGTATATCGAATTTCAGTGGAACCGCGATATGGTGATGTCGAAGGACAGCGAGGTTCATTCGAACAATATCCAAATTACGGTGCTAGATGACCACCCTATTTTATGTTGACGACAGTAAGGATGACCTCTTCTATCTCGACTATATCTGCAGAAAGCAGCAGATTGACGTCGATCTATTCTGTTTCTCCACGGCCGGAATGGCGCTGGAGGCGCTGGAGACGCGCGCGGCGGAAGGCAAGGCCCCGCCTGACCTGCTGGTCGCCGATCTCTACATGCCACTCGACAGCGGCATCAGCCTCATCACTCGGTTGCGCCTGGATGATCGTTTCAAGGCGATGCGGCTTGCTATCTGCAGCGGATCGGATGCTGCCGAGGACCGCGCACGCTCACTCGATGCCGGCGCCGATGTCTATCTGGAAAAGCCACTTGACCTTGCCACGATCATTCTCAATCTTGAGATGTAGAAAACGGCGAGAGCCGTATGACCTATTCTCTCTCATTCGTCCAAGCCATATGACAAACCGCAATTGACAAGGTCGAGGACGCATCACAAGATGCAACCGGAGCGAAGAATATGGAACGCAAAAATAAGCGCTGAGAGAACCGATCAACCCGCGTTCGCCGCCACGAACATCAGCCAACCCCTTAGCTGAATGGGTCTTCGGCTCTCTCGCGCTTACGTCTGGCACTGCCTTCTCGCATTCATGGATGTTGAATGCAGGAAGAATACGATACCCAGGTAAGAACTACTGCCCCTCAGTAAAATCTGCCCGTGCATCACCTGTCGTTGAGATAATTGATGATTTCCGCCTTACATATCGAAAGTCCCCGTTTTCGATATCTCTCATCAACCGTCTCGCAATTTTTGTAGCTCTTCGCGTTTAAGACGTATATCCCAAGATTTCGGGATTAGAGGTATCGGCGGGAGGAGAGGAAGAGTGGGAATGAGCAATGCCCCGGCAATTCCCTTTCATGCCGGACCGGAGCTTAGCCGGGCGATCAACCGCACCGATTTTTTCCGCCTGCTGAAGTCGGCGGCGCAGCATTACAACTTCGACAATTTCGCGCTTGCCCGCATTTCCGAGGCTTCGGCCCCTTTCGGTGAACGCGATATCGTCATCACCAATGTCGCCGACCGGCGTGTCGGCCTTTTCATCACGACGTTGAAGGAAGCGCTGGGAACCGTCCGGGCAAAGACCGCCCAGTTCCTGGCAACGCCGGTCCATGGCAGGAGCGCACAGCCGGAAGTTTATCCGTCCGATCTTGTTTTCAACGAATTCCTGGGTGGCGTCTTTCTCTTCATCCCGCTGTTTACGCCGGAAGGGCGGCGATACTGCCTCGTGCTCAGCGGCGAGCGTCCGGAGCCGGATCAGAGTGAGATCGCCGACATGCTTCTCGACGCCATGCGCATTTTCGACAAGCTCTACGAGGAAATCCTGACGCCGGAAATGTCCGGACGGCTGACCCAGCGCGAATCGGAAATCGTCAAATGGACGAGCGAAGGCAAGACGTCGGCGGAAATCGCCATCATTCTCGGTCTCTCCGAACATACGGTCAATTCGCACATCACCGCGGCCGCGCGCAAACTTGACGCTGTCAACCGCGTTCATATGGTGGCGATCGCCTTGAGGAATGGTTTGGTTTCGTGAAGATGGTTTCGGGATTGGGGAAATGAGACGATGATCACCGAAACGAGCCGGAGGAACACCGTCAAAGTTCTCTTTGTCGATGACGAATTCATCGAATTCCGCGCGCTCAAGAAGAAGATCGCCGATCTCTCCGAGCCGGCCGTCGAGGTTGAATATTCGCCATCGATCGGTGACGCGCTGGAAAAGATCCGCTTGGCGCGCTTCGATCTCATCCTGCTCGACAACCGCCTGCTGCCAAATGCCGATTTCCGCGAAACGGTGCCGGAGTTGCGCGGCATCGGTTACACCGGCCCGATCGGCGTCGTCTCGACCGATATATCGGGTGGCTATTTTCAGGAATTCCCGGATTACGGCGTCGATTTCCGCATCGGCAAGGACGAAATCGATGCCCAGACGCTGCAGCACATCATCCGCGAATATGTAACCTATGACGTTCCGGATTTCTGGAAGGACGATTACAGCATCTAACCATCAAGCGATGGGAAGGCGGATGATGAAACAGCTGCCGCTCGCATCCGAATGTTCAAGGCTGATATCGCCGCCAAGCGCCGTTAGAAACTCCCGCGCCGTCGTCAATCCGAGACCAGCGCCCTGGACCGCTCCCGCCTTCGGCAATTTCCAGAACGGCTCGAATATTCGCTCCCGATAAGCCGGATCGATGCCCGTCCCATTGTCGGAAATCCGGATGAACCAGTCCGTCCCCTCGCGCTCCGCGGCAATGGCGACATGCGGCGACGCTTCGCTGCGATAGGTGAGGGCATTGGTCAAAAGATGCCGCAGCACCAGACCGAAGAGGGCAGGGTCGGTCCGGATGGAAGGCAGGCCGTCGCTTTCAAGCGTTGCCTCACGGACGGCCGCCTCGTCGGTCAGTTCGCCCCAGACATTTTCGGCCAGCGCCTGCAGATCGACCTCTTCAGGCGTCACCTGAGGTGTGCCGCCGGCAAGGCTCATCAACGCCTTGGTGAGCCGCTGCGCCGTCTGCGCCTTTTCCAGGATCATCCGGAGGCTCTGAAGCTGTTCGCCGTCGAGCGTCTCCTCGAGATCATCGAGCAGCAACTCGGCATACATGGCGATATGGCGGAGCGGTGATTGCAGGTCGTGCGAAGCGGTCGCGAGAAAACGCTTGATGCGCTCCTCGCTGTCTCCGGCAACGGTGGTTTCCGGCGGTCTTGTCGGGTTGGATGACATCTAGCGGTTTCCCCGATCTCAATTGCAGCGCCGCGCGTCTTTTCAGGCGCGCAAAGGACGCTGTAACACGTTGAATTGGCACATAATGCAGCAGCCGACAATAGAAAGAGGGCGCCGGCTCTGCAACCGGCGCCCTCTTCAAGGATGCGTTAAAAACGGAATAGAGCGCCGCGCGTCTTTTGAGACGCGCAAAGGACGCTCTATCACTTTGAATTGCGTATAATCCTTGCCGAAAATCGATTCCGATTTTCGGGGTTATGCGCTAGCTCGCGGACTTGCGCGGGCGACCCTGTTCCGGGGGGATGATCTCGACTGCCGTATCGGTTGCCGCTGCCTTGGCATGGCGGCGGCGCCAGTCGCCGAGGAAGAGCAGGATGGGTGCCGCGATGAAGATCGACGAGGCGCCGGCCACGAGAATGCCGAAGACCATCGGGATCGCGAAGCTCGAGACAGCACTACCGCCCCAGATCGCCATCGGCACCAGCGCGAGGAAGGCCGTCGCATTGGTGTAAAGGCTTCGCGCCAGGGTCTCGTTGATCGACTTGTCGATGATTTCGCGCAGCGGCATCGACTTATAGAGCCGCATGTTTTCGCGCATGCGGTCATAGACGACGACTTTGTCGTTCACCGAGTAACCGACGAGCGTCAGGATGGCGGCGATAGCCGTCAAATTGAAGTCGAGGCCGGTGATCGCGAAGAAGCCGATCGCCTTGGTGACATCGAGCACCAGCGTGACGATGGCGCCGACGGCAAACGGCCATTCGAACCGCACCCAGATGTAGATGAGCATCGCGAAGCTTGCGATCACCACCGACAGGATACCGGCCCAGGCAAGCTCGCCGCTGACCTTCGGACCGATGACGTCGGTGCCTTCGATGGTGGCGGTCGGATCGATCTTGGCGACTTCGGCCTTCAGCTTGGTTACCGCTGCCGTCTGTGCCTCTTCGCCGCCTTCCTGCCGTTGAGCGCGAACGAGAATGCTGTTCTTGTCGCCGAAGGACTGCAGCGAGATTTCGCCGAGACCAAGCGTGTTCAAGCCTTCACGGAACGTCCCGAGATCGGCCGGGCCGGTGGTCCTGACGGCCATCTGGATGCCGCCGCGGAAATCGACGCCGTAGTTGAGGCCCGGATGAATGAAGAGCACGACGGAGGCAATCGAAAGCAGCGCCGAAACGGCGATGCCGAAGAAGCGCGCCTTCATGAACTGGATGTGCTTGTCATAGGGGCTGAACGGGATCAACGGCCGGATGTTCAGCACCTTGAGCTTGCTGCGGCGGGTGATCTCGATCATCGCGACACGCACGAAGGCGACCGATGTGAACATCGAGATGATCAGGCCGAGCGCCATGGTCACGGCAAAGCCGCGAACCGGTCCGGAGCCGAAAAAGAACAGGATGGCCGCAGCGATCAGGGCCGTCATGTTGCCGTCGATAATGGTCGAATAGGCACGGCGGAAGCCGGTGTCGATGGCGGCGAAGGCGCTCCTTCCCTTGCGCGTTTCTTCGCGGATGCGCTCGTTGATGAGAACGTTCGCGTCGACCGCAAGGCCGATGCCGAGAACGACACCGGCAATGCCCGGTAGCGTCAGCGTCGCACCAACCAGCGTTAGCGCCGAGAAGGTCAGGATCGTGTGGATCAACAGCGCGATATTCGCCAGGAAGCCCCAGGTGCCATAGAGAACGAAGATGAAGGCTGCGACGAGCACAAAGCCGACGATGCCGGAATAAATGCCCATCTTGATGGCATCGGCTCCGAGGTCGGCGCCGACGGTGCGCTCTTCGATGACCGTCAGCTTCGCGGGCAGGGCGCCGGCGCGCAACATGGCGGCCAGCGTCGTGGCGCTATCGGCCGAGAAACTGCCGGAGATCTGGCCTGAACCGCCGGTGATCGGCTCGCGGATAACAGGCGCGCTCAGCACCTTGTCGTCGAGGACGATGGCGAAGGGATTGCCGACGTTCTGGCGGGTGATCTCGGCAAAGCGGCTGGCGCCGGCGCTGTCGAAGCGGAAGCTGACGATCGGCTCATGCGTGTTCGAGTCGAAGCTGACGCGGGCATCCGAAAGGCGGTCGCCGGAGATTTCGACGCGGTCGAGGACCGGATACGACCTGCCTTCATCGTCCTTCAGCATGGTCACGCCGGGTCCGGGCGCATTGTTCGGCGACAGCATGTGGAACGACATCTTGGCGGTGGAGCCGAGCAGTTCGCGCAGGCGTGACGGATCCTGCGCGCCCGGAAGCTGGACGAGCACGCGATTGGCGCCGATGCGCTGGATGGTCGGCTCGGAGACGCCGACCTGGTCGACGCGCTGGCGGATGACTTCAAGGCTTTGCTGGACGGCATTGTCGACATTGGCGGAGATGCCGGCCGGCGAGAAGCCGACGGTGATGGTGGCGCCGTTCGCAGTGACGGCCAGATCCGACTGGCCGGCGCTGAGGCCGGTGCTGATCGGGTTGGCAAGCGTCTTGAGTTCGGTGACGGCAGCATCGCTCTGCGCGGCATCGGCAAGCGTCACGACGATCTGGTTCTGGCTGCGGACCACGGCTTTCGGCTGGATGCCCTTTTCGCGCAGCACGCGCCGCGCGTCCTGAAGCAGCGACTGCAGCCGCTCCTTGGTCAGGTCGGCTTCGTCGACTTCCAGAACGAGGTGCGAACCGCCGCGAAGGTCGAGGCCGAGTGACACCTGCTCATGCGGCAGCCAGGCCGGCACGCGCTGGAGGACGGATTGCGGCAGGACGTTCGGCAGGGCGATCAATAGGCCGAGTAGGATGATCACCGTATAGGTGACCACCAGCCATCGTGAAGTACGCATGTTGTATTCCTTGATATCGAGGGCCGGCGCTCGGGCGCTGGCGGCATGTCGTCAATGGTCGGAAGCGCCGATCGGCGCGAGCGTCAGGCAGCGACCGGCGGTGCGCGCGGCTGATAGGTCCTGGAGACTGCGGCATGAAGCGAAGCTTCAAATGCCGGAAAAGGCGCGGCCATGGTCCAGCCGGAAAAATCGACAACCGGGGCGGCGGCAAGGGCAAGCGGTCCGGCGTCATGCGCCGCCTGCTTCGGTGCAAGCTTGCGCTCCGTGGCAAGCAGCCCGCGCACGGCATCACGCGCAGTCAGCTGCGGCGGCTGCGGATCTCGACCGGAAGAGGAAAGCGTATTGACGGCGGCGGCCGGCGAGATCACCAGGTTGCCGCCGAAAAGCAGGCCGAGATAGGCAAGGATGGCGACGAGGAGGGAGGCGGCGATACGGCTCGTCAGACGGCGCTGGTCCAGCTCCATCTTCTCCGTCCCGGCGATGTCACTCCCGTATCGGCTCAAAAGCGCGCCAATCTCTCATTCTCTTTCCGGCGGAGGGTCATCCGTCGGCATAATTGTATCAGGCCCATGCCTGTCTTCATAGGGCACACTCTCATGATGCACTTGGGCGAGCCGGTCAACCATGCCCAGCGCGATTTCGCGTTCGCCCATGATGACAGTGTCGGCGCCATAGTGCGTCAACTCATCGACCTCGGCGTCGGAATGGGCGCGGGCGACGATGAGGATCGATGGATTGACGCTACGCGCCTGCTCGGCGATGCGGCAGGCCTCGAAGGCGTTGGGGATGGCGATGGCAATGCTGCGGGCGCCGGAAAGATTGGCAAGGTCGAGCGTTTCCCGCATCACCGCATTGCCCGCCAGAGTTTCGATACCCTGCGCCTTCAGCTCGCCGATGCGCTTGTCGGAATCCTCGATGACCAGGAAGGGCGTGGCCGACGACTTGAGATTCTGTCCGACGATGCTGCCAACCCGCCCGTAGCCGACGAGAATGGCGTGGCCACTGAGGGCGGTCGGGTGCACCTCGTCGTCTTCAGGCGGCATCTCCTCCTGCGCTGCTATCGCATCTGCATCGGGAGCAGGGTCCGCCACGACGTCTTCGCGCTTTGCACCATCCAGCAGCGGCCGCATGCGGTCGCAGAGGAAGAACAGCAGCGGATTGAGGATGATCGAGATGATGGCGCCGGCAAGAATCAGATCGCGGCCTTCCTCCGGCAGCAGCCCGAGTTCGACGCCGAGGGCGGCGAGGATGAAGGAGAATTCGCCGATCTGGCCGAGGCTGGCCGAAATCGTCAGCGCCGTGCCGAGCGGCTTCTTGAAGGCAAGCACGATCAGCAAGGCTGCGACGGACTTGCCGATAACGATGATGAAGATGGTGGCAAGGATCGGCAGCGGCCTGTCGATCAGGATGTTCGGATCGAACAGCATCCCGACCGAGACGAAGAACAGCACGGCAAAGGCGTCGCGCAGCGGCAGGCTTTCCTGCGCGGCCCGATGGCTGAGCTCGCTTTCGGCAAGCACCATGCCGGCGAAGAAGGCGCCGAGCGCCAGCGACACGCCGAAGAGCTTCGCCGCGCCGAAGGCGACGCCGAGCGCGATCGCCAGCACGCCGAGCCGGAAGAGCTCGCGCGAACCGGTATGGGCGATGCGGTGCATCGTCCATGGAATGAGCTTGCGGCCGAAAACAAGCATCAGTGCCACGAACAGCGCCACCTTCACCAGCGTCATGGCGATCATGCCGCCGATGCCGAGATCGAGGCCGAACAGGCGGTTCAACCCGGCCGAGAGCGGTTCGACAGGAGCGTGACCCTCACCGCCGATGCTGGCTGCGGCCGGGATCAGCACCAGCGCCAGCACCATGGCGAGATCCTCGACGATCAGCCAGCCGACGGCGATCCTGCCGCGCTCGGTCTCGACGAGACGCCGCTCCTGCAGCGCTTTCAAGAGCACCACGGTTGAGGCGACCGAGAGCGCCAGGCCGAAGACCAGGCTGCCGCCGGTCGGCCAGCCCATGAAGGCGCCGAGCCCCCAGCCGAGCAGTGTCGCAAAGGCGATCTGCACGATCGCGCCGGGCACGGCGATGCCACGCACCGACAGCAGGTCTTTCAGGGAGAAATGCAGCCCGACGCCGAACATCAGCAGGATGACACCGATTTCGGCCAACTCCGGCGCAAGGTTCTGATCCGCCACATAACCTGGCGTATGTGGCCCCACAAGCACACCGGCTATGAGATAACCGACGAGCGGCGGCATCCGCAGTCGATGGGCGAAGGCGCCGAAAATGAAAGCCAGCACGAGGCCGCCGACGATTGTCGAAATCAAGGGCGTGTCGTGTGGCATCGCTGTCTCCCGATCTGGAAATCCCGTTCGTAATATGACATATATGGTTTATATCGACCAATATGGGCAACTTGAAATCATGGGTCAAGGCGCAAGGGAAACAATTCTCACTCCTGCTCTCTGTCGCGCGGCGCGTGGCCTGCTCGACTGGACCCAGACCGATCTTGCCGAGAGGGCCGCCGTCTCGCGCAGCACCATCCGCGATTATGAAGGCCGGCACCACGACATCCATCGCGCGACGGAGGCGCAGCTGCGCCTCGCCTTCGAGGAAGGGGGCGTCAAATTCGTGGAGATCGAAGGGGCGGGCACCGGCCTCTGCCTGCCCACTGCATAATTCAAAGGGTTACAGTGCCCTCTGCGTCTCTCGAAAAGACGCGTGGCTCTGTCATCGGGCAGGCTGAACCGGCTCAGGCGCCAGGCAGGCGGCAGAGACCTTGTAGGCTGAAAGCGCCTTGCCCTTGTAGTTGCCTTCCGTCGGCTGCCAGTTCTTCAGTACCTCGGGCGTCTCGGTGGCGCAGGTGAAGGGTCCGTCCGTCAGGAAAACCACCTTGCCGGTGATGTCGGCCGGCAGAGCGAATTCCTGCTCGTAATAGCTCTCCGGAAGGCCTGCGGGCGCCCGCGCATAGATCCGGTAGGATGTATCGCGGAGCGTATAGAAAAGATCGGCGACCATGTCGCGATTGTCGGTGACGATGATGTCCGTGCCCGCCTGAGCTGCGAGAGCGGCCGCCTCGCGGCTGACTTCGGCACGGCCGAGATAGCGCTTCATCAGCGCGTCGCCGTTCGGCAGCAGCAACTGATGCGGAAAGATCGTCGCCAGCGGAAAGAGCAGGCTGGCGATGCCGTTGATGGTCAGCGACAACCTGAGCCCCTTCGGCCACATCCGGTAAAGCAGCCAGACGGCAAGGATGGTGCCTGCGACATAGGCAGTGACCGCCCAGTTGGCATAGGCCTTGGCGACCGTTGCCTGCAGCGTGATCAGCACCACCACCGGCATCGACAGCCAGACCAGCATCTTTTCCCGATCGTCGCTCCTACCCTTGATCATGCGATAGACCGCCCAGAGCATTGCAAAGAAGATGATCGGCCCGACGACGCCGAACTGGGCGGAGAAAAATTCAAGCCCGCGGCGGACACTGATACCGAGTTCGCTCCAATGGGCAATATCCTGCGTATGCCGCACCGTTGTGTTGTCGTGCTGCAGGTTCCACCAGAGGTTCGGCAAGGCGACGACCGCCGCGACCGCGACCGCGATGATGAAATCCCGGATGGCGATGCGTGCCGCCGGAATGAGGAGGAGGGCAAGCGCGCCGCCCGGAACGACGAACAGCACGGCATATTTCGTCAGGAAGGCGAGGCCGACGCTAAGGCCCATGACGAGCGCCAGCCCGACCGAGCGTCGCTGCGTCAGGCCGAAATAGGCAAGCAGCGCGATCGCGATGAAGAATAGCAGGATCACGTCGGTCGAGAAGAACACCGAAGAAAGCGCGACGCCGGGGAGCGTGATGTAGGTGGCGCCCGTCCAGCCTTCGATCTCCGGCCCGACGAAACGTTTTGCCGTCTTCATCAGCACCAGTGCCGCCGCCATGTGGATCAGCGGTCCGAGCAGCCTGATCCAATAGATGGCGTTGGAGCCGGAAAGCTCGGTCATCGCCCGGATCACCCAGGCAATCATTGGCGGCTTGGAATAATAGCCGAGATCGAGATTCTGCGACCAGAACCAGTACTGCGCCTCGTCGACGAAAAGGTCCGTCGCATCGAAATTGAGCGTGACGACGCGCCAGAGCGTGAAGCCAAGAACGATGAGGAGACCAGATCTGGGGGACATGAACCGATAGTTCCGCTGACATGAAAGGCGCGAGTGCGATACACCAAAGGTGCCGGACTGCCAACGGGGAAGGGTGGAGATCAGTCTAAAGCATGTCGCGCAAAACTGTGCAGCTGCGGTACCGACATGCGTAAATGTAAAAATCTAAAGCGCGAAGAGCGTTTCTGAAAGATCGCGACGCGCTTTAGAACACCCGAAGTGCGCGGAGATCGCGGTTTGCAGCGAGAAAATCGAGACGGGCGACGGCGGCAAGCAGCGTCATTGCAATCAAGCAGGAACCCAATCCGAGAACAATCATTGCTCTGTCCTTGTCGACGTCATGTCTTGGTTATCGACCGGCATATAACACGGAGCTTGCGTGTGCCTTGTAGCAGCCGTGCAACTCCGCAGCAGTATTTGTTGTGAACGGCCTTGAATTGCTTCAAAAGCCTGCACCGCGAAAGGCTTATTAACCTTCAAGCAAGGAATTAACCATAAACATTGGTTTACACGTCGGAATGGGAAGATGCACTCGTTCCCACCAGGCATGACGCCGTCCCGCCGTACCGGGTTGATCCGGTATCCATCTCTTCAGACAGCTCCGAAACATAGCTGATCAGGGGGCTCGATCCGCCGGTTGTAACCGGTGGTGAGGACCGTCTCAACGCTTCGCGTTCAACGGATGCTGCGCAAGTTTTTGGCCGGGCGTTCGCCCGGAAAGTGGTTGGGGACAGGCGTTGAGGCAGGACATGCCATCAGATCAGGCTCGTGGCGCGCAGGCAGGCAGCTTGCGCGACCGTCTGCGCTTTGCCGGTCTCGATGCCGACCAGTGCGAGCTGGTGCGCCGCAACCGGCCGGCCCTCGAAGCACATCTGAAGGCAGGCCTCAGGGATCTCTTCCACAGGTTCCAGTCATTCCCCGACGCCTCGCGCAATTTCGAGAGCGAGCGCCAGGTCGAGCGCCTGCACGATCTGCAGTCCTCGCATTGGGACGTGCTGACGGATGCGCGGTTCGACAGCCTCTATGCCGAGCGCGTCAAGGTTCTCTCCGATACTGAAAGCAAGATGGGCCTCGACCCGCGCTGGCACGTGGCCGGCCATGGCGTCATGCTGGAACATGTCGTTTCCGGCCTTGCCGAGCAGATCGCCGGCCGTCCGCTGCTGCCGTCGGCCAAACGCCGGACCCGCGAAATCTCCGATCTGATGACAGCGATCATCCGCATCGTCATGGTCGATGTGGAAATTGCCGTCTCGCTCCGCTTCAATGCGCTGCGCGCCGGGGAGCAGCGCGCGCTCGCCGATCAGCGCGCCGACAACGAGGCCGAGATCGCCCGGATCTTCGGCGATGTCATCGAAGGCCTGTCCGCACGCGACCTGACGCGACGCGCGCCCCTCGACGGCGACGGCGCCTATGGCGGGATCGCCGTCGCGCTGAACGGTGCGTTGGATGGCCTCCAGGCCGAGTTCACCGCCATCACCGAGCGCACGGTCAAGGCCGAAGCGGCGACGGGCTCGCTTGCCGGTCTGTCGCGGCAGTTTGCTGGCACGGCTTCTGGCCAGGCCGACCGGCTGCAGCTTTCCGCCGCGGCCCTTGCCGGCATCGCCGGTAGCGTCCGCCATGGCGCCGCCGACAGCCGCGCTGCCGAACAAGCGGCCGCCACGACGCGCGCTGCGGTCGAGGAAAGCGGCGAGGTCGTCGGCCGCGCGATCAGCGCCATGGCCGATATCGAGCAGTCGGCCGAAAAGATCGGCCAGATCATCGGTGCGATCGACGAGATCGCCTTCCAGACCAATCTCCTGGCGCTGAATGCCGGCATCGAAGCTGCTCGCGCCGGGGATTCCGGCCGCGGTTTTGCCGTCGTCGCCCAGGAAGTCCGCGCCCTTGCCCAGCGCTCGGCCGAGGCCGCCCGCGAGATCAAGACGCTGGTGACGACGACCAAGGCGCAGGTCGATGCCGGCGTGCAGATGGTCGGCCGCACACAGGATTCGATCGGCAGCATCGTACGTCAGGTCACCGACATCAACGCCGCCATCGCCGGCATCGCCACCCGAACCGGCGAACATGCCGCAAGCCTCGACAGCGTGACATCAGACGTCAAGGGCCTGGGTGGCGAGGTGGCGGACAGTGCCGGCCTTGCGGAGCGTTCGGCTGAAGGCGCCGACCACCTCCACACCGTCATTCTCGAGCTCGGCCAGACGATTCGCGAATTCCGCATCGCCCGGGAAAACGCGACTGCCGGGCGCCCTGCGCCGGTTCGCGTGACGCCGCCGCGCGCCATCGAGGTCGCCGCCCGTCCGGCACTCACCGAGGACGGATACGAAAATGACGATTTTGGCCTTCCGCAGCCCTTCGCAAGCGTCGGAGGTGGGCGGAATGTTTACTAACCTATCGGATGATCGCCTCAGCTCGTCTTCTCGGGCCGGGGATAAGGGGACAAGGAAAAGCTGATGGCAGCAAAGAAGAGTGGCAAGACGCTGGATTTGACAGCGGTGCTCGACCTCAACGAGGCTTCCGCCTTGCGCGATAAACTCCTCTCTCTCAGGGGTAGCGGTCTTTCGATAGACGCTTCCGGCGTTGAACGGATCGGTGCTCTTTGCGCCCAGGTTCTGATGTCCGCCGAGAAGACCTGGGAGCAGGACAAGCAGCCGTTCACCTTCTCCAAGGTGTCCGACGCATTTCAGAAAACCATGCAGCTGGTTGGCGTCAATATTGACCACCTGCTTGCCAAGGAGATTCGGCAATGAAGAAAAAAGTGCTGACCGTGGATGATTCCCGCACCATCCGAAACATGCTTCTCGTGACGCTGAACAATGCCGGCTTCGAGACGATCCAGGCGGAAGACGGCATCGAGGGCCTCGAGGTTCTCGAAGAGTCCAATCCTGACGTCATCGTGACCGACATCAACATGCCGCGCCTCGATGGTTTCGGCTTCATCGAAGGTGTTCGCCGCAACGAGAAATATCGGGCGATCCCGATCCTGGTTCTGACCACCGAAAGCGACGCGGAAAAGAAGAACCGTGCCCGCCAGGCCGGTGCCACGGGCTGGATCGTCAAGCCTTTTGACCCGGCCAAGCTGATCGATGCCATTGAGCGTGTAACCGCTTAAACCCAGGATTTGCTCCTATGGATATGAACGAAATCAAAGAGATCTTTTTCCAGGAGTGCGAGGAACAGCTCGCCGAGCTGGAATCCGGTCTTCTGAAAATGAATGATGGCGATCGCGATCCGGAAACCGTCAATGCGGTGTTCCGTGCCGTGCATTCGATCAAGGGTGGCGCCGGCGCCTTCGGCCTTGACGATCTGGTGGCCTTCGCCCATGTCTTCGAGACCACTCTCGATTGCGTTCGATCCAACAAGCTTGAGCCGAACCAGGATGTCCTGAAGGTGATGCTGAAGTCGGCCGACGTGCTCGCCGACCTGACGAACGCTGCGCGCGACGGCGGCAGTGTCGATGAAAGCCGCAGCCGCGGCCTCGTCAAGGAGCTCGAGGCGCTGGCCAACGGTGAGATGCCGTCTCCCTCGGCCTCAGTCGAGGCGCCTGCGCCGAAGGCAGCCGCAAAGGCCGCTCCGGCGCCGACCCCCAAGCCGACGGACGACAGCGGCTTCCAGCCGGTCCCCTTTTCCTTCGACGATTTTGGCGGCGAGGGCGATGCGGGCGGCATGCCGGCCTATGAAGTCATCTTCAAGCCGCGCTACGAACTCTATTCCAAGGGCAATGACGCCACCCTGCTGCTGCGTGACCTCTCGCGCCTCGGTGAAATGACGATCTATTGCAACACGGATGACCTGCCGGGCCTCGAGGAACTCGATCCGGAAGGCGCTTATTTCTTCTGGAACGTCACCATCAAGACGGACAAGGGCGAGGACGCCATTCGCACCGTCTTCGAATTCGCCGAGTGGGATTGCGAACTGACGGTGAAGCCGGTCGAAGAAGCAAGGGCCGACGCGACCAGCAACGACGAACTGCCGATGGTGCCGGTTCCCTTCGATCTGTCGATCCTGGACGAAACGGGCGCAACGGAAGAGGTTTCCGCCTCAGACGCGCGCGCCGAAGAGACGGCCGCCGCCGTTGCCGCCGCGGAGACCGCCTCCAACGTCACGCAGATGGTCGCCGCCCGCGTCGAGAAGAAGGAATCGGCCGCCGCCGCAGCGGCCGCAGCAAGTGCTGCCGCCCAGAACAATGCCGCTGGCGCCGGCCAGACGATCCGCGTCGATCTCGACCGTGTCGACCGCCTGATCAACCTCGTCGGCGAATTGGTCATCAACCAGGCGATGCTGTCGCAGAGCGTCATCGAGAATGACACGACCGGCACCTCCTCGATCAATATGGGCCTCGAGGAGCTGCAGCAGCTCACCCGCGAGATCCAGGACTCGGTCATGGCGATCCGCGCGCAGCCGGTAAAGCCGGTCTTCCAGCGCATGTCGCGTATCGTCCGCGAAATCGCCGATATGACCGGCAAGTCGATCCGCCTGATCACCGAAGGTGAAAACACTGAAGTCGACAAGACGGTCATCGACAAGCTGGCCGAGCCGCTGACCCACATGATCCGCAATGCCGTCGACCACGGCATCGAAACGCCCGAAAAGCGTGCAGCCGCCGGCAAGAACACCGAAGGCACGGTCCGCCTCACCGCCAAGCATCGTTCGGGACGCATCCTGATCGAGCTTGCCGACGACGGCGCCGGCATCAACCGCGAGAAGGTCCGCCAGAAGGCGATCGACAACGACCTCATCCCGGCCGATTCCAATCTGTCGGACGAGGAAATCGACAACCTGATCTTCCTGCCGGGTTTCTCGACGGCCGACAAGATCTCCGACATCTCCGGCCGCGGCGTTGGCATGGACGTCGTCAAGCGCTCGATCCAGGCGCTCGGCGGCCGCATCAACATCACCTCGAAGCCTGGCCACGGCTCGGTCTTCACCATGAGCCTGCCGCTGACGCTCGCCGTCCTCGACGGCATGGTGGTCACCGTCGCCGGCCAGACGCTGGTCGTGCCGCTGACCGCGATCGTCGAAACCCTGCAGCCGGAAGCTGCCGCGATCCACTCCTTCGGTGCCAACCACCGGCTGATCTCGATCCGCAACAGCTTCTGCCCGCTGGTCGATGTCGGCCGCATCCTGAACTTCCGCGCCACCCAGGCCAATCCGGTCGAGGGCGTGGCGCTTCTGGTGGAATCCGAAGGCGGCGGCCAGCGCGCTCTGATGGTCGATGCCATCCAGGGTCAGCGCCAGGTGGTCATCAAGAGCCTGGAAGCGAACTACACCCATGTGCCGGGCATTGCCGCCGCCACCATTCTCGGTGACGGCCGCGTCGCTCTCATCCTCGATGTCGATGCGGTTGTCGGCGCTTCGCGCGGCCAGTCGCTCAAAGCGGAAATGTCGCTAGCAGCGGTGGGATAAGGGAATGTCGTACACTGTAAAAAATCTGAACGAGGGGGATCGCGAGCTGATCGCGTTCCGCATCGGGGATCAGGAATTTTGCGTGAACATCATGTCGGTTCGCGAAATCCGGGGCTGGACCCCGGCGACCGCGATGCCGCATTCGCCGACCTATATGCTGGGTGTCATCAACCTGCGCGGCGCGGTGCTGCCGATCATCGATCTTGCGGCCCGGCTCGGCATGAAGCCGGCCGATCCGACCGCCCGTCATGTCATCATCGTCGCCCAGGTCCGGCGTAAGGTCGTTGGCCTCCTGGTCGACGCCGTTTCCGATATCCTGACGGTGACCGACGAAACCATCCAGCCGACGCCCGAAATCTCCTCCGAGCTCGAGCGTCAATTTGCCCGCGGCGTTCTCGCGATCGAGAAGCGCATGATCTGCCTGATCGAACTCGAATCCCTCTTTCCAGAGACCGAAAGCGAAGCCGCATGAGTGTAATGGGCGCAAAAGATCAGAGACAGGGATCCGACGAGGTCCTGGCGAGCGGAGAATATCCGCTGACGCGCCGCGACCTCACGGAGATCGCCGCAATGATCTATTCGGATGCCGGCATCTTCCTCAACGAGACGAAGGCGTCGCTCGTCTATTCGCGTCTTTCGAAACATATCCGCAATCTCGGTCTGTCCGGCTTTCGGGAATATTGCGACCTCGTCGCTTCGCCGGCCGGCGCCGCGCCGCGCCGCGAGATGCTTTCGCACCTGACCACCAATTTTACCCGCTTCTTCCGCGAGAACCACCATTTCGACCACCTGCGCGACCATGTCCTGCCGGAACTTCTGCAGCGGGCGAGATCGGGCGGCAGAGTGCGCATCTGGTCGGCCGCCTCCTCCGATGGGCAGGAACCCTATTCGATCGCGCTGACGGTGCTGTCGCTGATGCCGAATGTCGCGGACTACGACTTCAAGATCCTGGCAACCGACATCGACCCGAAGATCCTCGCGATCGCCCGGGCTGGCGCCTATGACGAGAGCGCGCTCGAAACCGTATCGCCTGCCATGCGCAAACAATGGTTCAGCGAAGTCGAGATACAGGGCCGCAGGAAATTCCAGGTCGACGACCGCGTCAAGCGGCTGATCACCTACAACGAGCTGAACCTGATGGCGCAATGGCCGTTCAAGGGCAAGTTCGACGTCATCTTCTGCCGCAACGTCGTCATCTATTTCGATGAGCCGACGCAGATGAAGATCTGGCAGCGTTTCGCCGGCCTGTTGCCGGAAGGCGGTCACCTCTATATCGGCCATTCCGAGCGTGTTTCGGGTGAGGCAAAACACGTCTTCGACAATATCGGCATCACGACCTATCGCTATACGGCCAAAGGTCTCGGGAGGAAGGCATGAGCGCTCCGGCAAGGGTTCTCGTTGTTGACGACTCGCCGACGATGCGGGGGCTGATCACCGCCGTCTTGAGTTCCGACCCCGAGGTCAACGTCATCGGCCAGGCCGGCGACGCGCTGGAAGCGCGCGAGGCGATCAAGCGGCTGAACCCCGACGTCCTGACGCTCGACATCGAGATGCCGAACATGAACGGTCTCGATTTCCTCGAAAAGATCATGACGCTGCGTCCGATGCCGGTGATCATGGTATCCACAATGACCCATCGCGGCGCCGAGGCGACGCTTGCGGCGCTGGAGATCGGCGCGTTCGACTGCGTCGGCAAGCCGGGGCCGGGCGAACTCAGGCCCTTCGGCGACCTCGCCGAGAAGGTCAAGGCCGCCGCGCGCACGCAACGCCAGTATTCCCAGCCTGTTGCCGCCGTGCCACCGCCCTCGGTCGCCGATTTCCGCGTCGGCCGCAAGATCGTCGCGATCGGCTCGTCGACCGGCGGCGTCGAGGCGCTGATTGCCGTGCTGCAGAAATTCCCGGCGAATTGCCCGCCGACCGTCATCACCCAGCATATGCCGCCGACCTTCACCAAGAGCTTCGCCGAACGGCTGAACCGCCTCTGTGCGCCGGTGGTGCAGGAAGCGACCGATGGTGCCCGTCTCGAAATCGGCAAGATCTATCTGGCGCCCGGCGGCGAGCGTCATCTGCAGGTCAGTGGTGCCTCGGCGCCGTGCTGCCGTCTCATTGATCGGGCGCCGGTCAACGGTCACCGCCCGTCGGTGGACGTACTTTTCGATTCGGTCGCGGAACTGGCGGGCCGCAACGCTGTCGGCGTGATTTTGACCGGCATGGGCCGCGATGGCGCCGCTGGATTGTTGAAAATGCGCCACGCCGGCGCCAGAACGCTCGGCCAGAACGAAAAAACCTGTGTCGTTTACGGAATGCCAAGGGTTGCTCACGAACTTGGCGCCGTTGAGCAGCAGCTTCCGCTGTCTGCCATCGGTGAAGAAATATTGAAAATGACAGCCGCCCGAAAGGAAGGGACCGAATAAATGTCGATCGCGGAGAAAATCAAAGTTCTGATCGTCGATGATCAGGTAACGAGCCGGTTGCTGCTCAGCGATGCGCTGACCCAGCTCGGTTTCAAGCAGATCACGTCGGCCGGCGACGGCGAGCAGGGCATGAAGATCATGGCCGAGCAGCCGCACCACCTGGTGATCTCGGATTTCAACATGCCGAAGATGGATGGCATCGGCTTCCTTCAGGCCGTGCGCACCAACCCGAACACCAAGAAGGCGGCCTTCATCATCCTCACCGCCCAGGGCGACCGCGCACTGGTGCAGAAGGCGGCCCAGCTCGGCGCCAACAACGTGCTCGCCAAGCCGTTCACGATCGAGAAGATGAAAGCGGCCATCGAAGCCGTGTTTGGAGCCCTGAAATGATCACTGAGGGGGCAGCCCGCCGCGTGCATATCATTCAGGGCGAGTACAAGGTTCTGAACGATCCGAATGCGGTCCTCTCGACCATTCTCGGTTCGTGCGTGGCTGCGTGCCTCAGAGATCCTGTCGCCGGTGTCGGCGGCATGAACCACTTTTTGCTGCCCGGTTCGGCGACGTCGCCGACATCAGGTGGCGATGCCACGCGGTACGGCGTGCATCTGATGGAACTGCTGATCAACGGTCTCCTGAAGCAGGGCGCCCGGCGCGACCGGCTGGAGGCAAAGATCTTCGGCGGCGCGAAGACGATCTCGACATTCTCCAATGTCGGTGAACAGAACGCGGCCTTCGCCGTGCAGTTCCTGAGGGATGAAGGCATTCCGGTGGTCGGTTCCAGCACCGGCGGCGAGCATGGACGCAAGCTTGAATATTGGCCGGTCTCCGGTCGTGCCCGGCAATACCCCCTGACCGGCGCCGAAACGCAGAGAACCGTCGCTCTCGAGCAGCGCCCCGCCGCTCCGCAGAAGCCCGTCGAAACCAGTATCGAATTTTTTTGATGGCGAGGATTTTCATATGACATTTAACCCGGTGATGGAGCCGCCTGCGCCTGTCGAAGCGCTGAGCGACATCCTGATGCGCATCGTGTCCGAACTGCACGATGTCGCCTACCTCATCGAGCGCATCGAGCCGCAGCTTCTCGAAATCGGCGGCGCCGAAATCCTGAATTCGCCGGATGCCATGAAGGTCATGCAGGGCATTGATCTGGCCGTGCAGAAATCGCGCGGCCTTGCCGAATTTATCGATACCATCACCGGCGAAATCCCGCACGGCTGGGCAGTCGACGTCGCGACCGCGCTCAGCCTCGTCAAGCTGGCCGAGATGCAGAAGGCTTTGGGCGGCGCCACCCGCCACGGCCATTCCCAGCCATTGAGCAAGGCAGCCGGCGACTTCGATTTCTTCTAGGGTCTTTTCGGCCCGCACCCGCTTCACGAAACGCTCGCACAAGTTTCGCCGACTATTCGTCAGATGAGGCAATAAGCCTGCTTTGTCTTTGACGGATTGTGCGAGAACAGAATGAATCTGTTAAATCAATTAGTTCAGATCTTTAAGAACTTCGGTTCCCTTGGCCGAACACGCCTGATGATTCTCGGAGGCGTCGGTGCCGTCTCCATCGCAATCGTCCTTGCGGCCGCCCTTTTCGTCAACAAGCCGGCACAGGAAACGCTCTACGTCGGTCTGGACTCGCCGGATCTCAACCAGATCAGCATGGCGCTTGCCGAAGCCAACGTCGATTTCCAGGTCGGCACGGACGGCTCCAGCATCAGCGTTCCCGCGGGGATGACGGGCAAGGCCCGGCTGATGCTTGCCGAGCGCGGCCTACCGAACAGCGCGAACGCCGGTTACGAACTCTTCGACAATGTCGGCTCCCTCGGCCTGACCTCCTTCATGCAGGAGGTGACGCGGGTTCGCGCTCTGGAAGGCGAAATCGCCCGCACCATCCAGTCGATCTCGGGTATAACGGCCGCACGCGTCCATATCGTCATGCCGGAGGTCGGAAACTTCCGGAAGGCGGAGCAGAAACCGACTGCCTCCGTCATGATTCGCGCCAGCGCCACAACTGGACGCAGCGCAGCGACCTCGATCCGCCACCTCGTCGCCTCGGCCGTGCCGGGGCTTGACGTCGATGACGTGACCATCCTCGATTCCGCCGGCCAGCTGCTGGCTTCCGGCGACGAGGCGAGCAACAGCTCGCTGAATCGTTCGCTCAACATCGTCCAGAACGTTCAGCAGGAAGTCGAATCCAACATCGACAAGGCGCTGGCACCCTTCCTCGGCATGGACAACTTCCGCTCCAGCGTCACCGCCGATCTCAACACTGACGCCCAGCAGATCCAGGAAACGACCTACGATCCCGAATCCAAGGTCGAACGCTCGGTCCGCTCGACGAAGGAAGCCCAGCAGTCGCAGCAGAAGCAGTCCGATAGCGCGACGACGGTCGAGCAGAACATTCCGCAGGCGGCTCCTGAGGCCGGCGGTTCCGCTGGGCCCGAATCGCAGGACAAATCCGACAAGCGCGAAGAACAGACCAACTACGAAATCAACAGCAAGACGACGGCGACGACCCGCAACAGCTACAAGGTCGAAAAGCTTTCGATCGCCGTGGTGGTCAACAAGGGCCGCATCGCCAAGATGGTCGGAGAACCCGCCGACCAGACCAAGGTCGATGCCTATCTTGCCGAAATGCAGAAGATCGTCGCTTCGGCGGCCGGCATCGACGCCAAGCGCGGCGACGTCGTCACCGTCACGGCCATGGACTTCCTCGAGAACCAGCTGCTCGAAGACGCCACCGGGGGTGTCCGCGTCATGGACATGCTGAGCCGCAACCTTGCCGGCATCATCAACTCGCTCGCCTTTGTCGCGGTCGCCTTCGTGGTCGTCTGGATGGGCCTGCGGCCTCTGGTGCGCAGCGTCAGCGGCAGCGGCAGCTCTACGGCTTTCGGCGACGCCAAGCCGGAAGCGGCCGGCCTCGAGCTTCCGGACTTCGCGCCTGCATCAGGAGCTGCCGGGGGCGCTCTCATGGACGGCTTCGGGTCCGATTTCGGCTTCGACAGTACCGAGGACCTGCTCAGTCTCGGCGACGACGATGGAAACTTCAATCGGCGCGTCAAGGAAGGCCCGGAACGCAAGCTTTCCCGGATGGTCGAGATCAACGAGGAACGCGCCGCGAAAATCCTCAGGAAATGGGCGATCGACGACGCAGCGTAAAGGAAAGGCCGGGCAACCGGCCTTTTTTACGTTGGTACCGAAGCTTGATTCCCTAACCGCGCATTGCTGAAAAGCCGTGACGGGAGCTGCGAGAGACTAGGTGTGAGCTTTCCGGAGGTTGTCCATTCGGAGCGGATTTAGGAGACTGGAGTTACCACACCTCAGTTTTCCAGGATCACTCCGAATGAACATCCATAAGAATGCCCGACTGACCCCGTTGCGTCGAGAGGAAATGGCTTTGGCCGTTGCCAAAGGCCAAGTGTCCAAAGCCCAGGCTTCCCGCCTTTATGGTGTCTCGTCAAAGATCGTTTCGCGCTGGGTCGAACGGTTCAGGGCACAAGGACGCGCCGGGATGGCGGACCGCTCGTCCCGGCCCAAAATCAGTCCACGTCAGACGGGTCAGTCCTTGGCAGAGCGCATCGTCGCACTTCGCCGTCAGCGCCGGACAGGCAAGCACATCGCCATGGAAACAGGCGTGTCGCCCGCCACCGTCAGCCGCGTTCTCAGGCGTGCAGGCCTGTCACGGATGAAGGATGTCGATCCCGCCGAGCCGATTGTACGTTACGAATATGCCGAGCCGGGTGGTCTGATCCATCTCGATATCAAGCGCCTCGGCCGCTTTCATCGCGTCGGCCACCGCATCACCGGCAACCGGACCGGCCAAAGCAACTCGCGTGGTGTCGGCTGGGAATACGTCCACATCTGCATTGACGATGCCTCCCGCATCGCCTTTACCGATATCTTCCCCGACGAAACCGCCGTTAGCGCCATTGCCTTCCTCAAGGCGGCCGTCACCTATTATCAGAGCCTGGGCATCACAGTCACGCGGGTGATGACCGACAACGGCGCCTGCTACAAGGCCAAGGACTTCGCAACCACCTGCAAGGCACTCGGCCTCAAGCACATCCGCACCAAACCCTATACCCCCAAAACCAACGGCAAGGCGGAGCGCTTCATTCAGACGGCTTTGCGAGAGTGGGCCTATGCATGCGCCTATCCGTCATCCGAACACCGAAAAGCCCATCTGCCAAGCTGGACCCATATGTACAATTGGCATCGTCCGCACGGCAGCCTCAAATCAAAAACACCCATCAGTCGCCTCGGCCTCAACCGAGACAACCTCTTGAGCATCCACAACTAGGCACGACAATCAGGGCCTGGAATTCGAATAAGACGATAGACCCGAGCACCGAAATGCGGCTGTAGGGAGAAATGATGAGATCGACTCGCGTAAAACGCGAAGCAAGTTGCGATACCGCCAGAATCACCTTAGCCTCCCTATATCTTGAAGGCTGGAACGGGTGATCGAATCAGTGCATTGGCGACAGCGAAAGTAAATCCCTAGAAGTCGGAGATGGTGATTTGCATCGGCTGGCTTACCCTTAGATGATTCGAAATGGGATTCGAGCGGGACTTGAATTGAATCCCTTACAGAAAAATTGCTGTTGCACCGAGTTCGATCGTTTCTCAGCCGCAGGACATTGCCAATGGATATGAATGTAATTCAGGCGAGCAAAGGCGAGAGGCAGATGGCGAATTTCGCGAGTGCGGTGGTGCCGGATCTGTTGCCACGCGATGAGCTGCTCCATCGCCTCCACGGTGTCGCTAGCACCGGCAGGTTGCAGTCTGGTTTGCGCGCATTGACGGACTACGTGGGTGCTTCGCAGTACCTTCTGGCGCGCTGCGATCTCCTTCAGGAAAGTGGCCTCGATTTCATCGTCTCGTCGGACTGGCCCTTCGACCTGGTCAGGGACATCGCCAATGATCTGGTCCGCGGTTATGCCCGCTCGACCGAGTTGGAAAAATGCATGCAGGTTTTCCAGCCGAATTTTGCTCTTCTGCCTGATAGTGCCGAAGTTCCGGACGGCGCCAGCCGCCAATATTGTTCGGTGACCTTCAATGTCGGCCGGTCGCGGCTGGCTCTCATGTTCCTGTTCGGCGAGGGGTTCATCCTTTCGCCGGAGCGCCTGCGCGATGTTGGCCTGCTTGCAGGTTATGTCGCGAGCTTCCTTCGCTGCGGTGGTACGAAAGTCGATCGCGATTTCGAATTGACCGACCGCGAGCTGGAATGCCTGTTCTGGATCGCCGAGGGCAAGACCAGCGACGAGATCGCGATGATCCTCGGAATCTCTCGCAATACCATCAATAACTACATCACCAGCGTGATGCGCAAGACGGCGACCAAGACCCGGTCCGAGGCCATTGCCTTCGCCGTCCGCAATAATCTCGTATAGGGGGATCTATGGGGTATCCATCAGGCAGGACCATGAGCAGTGCTGAGCAACTGCGCATGGTGCGTGTGAGCAGGATTTCCAGCCGGTCCGATCTTTTTCCGCGGCTGATCGCGATGCAGAAGCTCGCCGATGCGCAAGGGTTCGCAATCTTCCGCGTCAGCGGCTCGGGCATTCCGGCAAAGCAGCGGCTTGTCTGCGAGCTCGAGAACTGGGGGTCTTCCAATGCCGGTTTCGGCAAGGCCTTCACGGACGCTTATGGCGATATTCTTCTCGACCATATCGACAAATCGCTGCTGCCGCTGTCATGGGCCGGCGGTTACGACCGTGCGGCACCCGGTCCGGCAGACTTCTCGCCGTTCATGACGCGGCTGCAGGACGGTATTCTGCCTTTCTCCGGCCTTGCCTTTCCGGTGCGGCTCGGCGCCGTCGGCAATGGTTTCATCCTTTTCACCGGCGATGAGCTCGATCCCTCGAGCGATACCATCGTCGAGCTGCACGGTCGCTGCTGCCATATCATGATGGATCTGCTCTCGCTCGACGAACGCCGCACGGCTGCCGCCGAGGCGCTCAGCGAGCGCGAGATCGCCTGTCTGCAGCTTGCCGGCGACGGCCGCATCAGCGAAGAGATCGCCGACAAGCTCGGCCTGTCCGTGCACACCGTGAACGCCTATCTCGGTTCGGCGACCATCAAGCTCGATTCCGTCAATCGCATTCAGGCGATCGCCAAGGCGATCCGGCTCGGCTATATCAGCTGAACGCGCGTGCCGTCCCTTACAGCGCCGCACGTCTTCTCCGACGCGCGACAGCATGTCGCGCAAAACTGTGCAGCGGTTTTGCGATAACGACAGGCGTAAAAACAAAGACCTAAAGCGCGACAAGCGAATCTGAAAGATCGCGACGCGCTGTAGGACGCTGTAACGCTTTGAATTGCCAGGCGACTGAAAGCTTGGTTGTCTTGAAAGAGATCAGCCGGCCAGCGCCTGAGGCGGCTGGTTGACGCTGTAGCGCGCTTCCCGAAGGCTCTTTTTGAGGAAGATGGTGTTCTCGTCGGGATCGGCCGAGGGGTTCTGGAAGGCGATATGATTGATCTCGATGCCGGCGTGGTCTTCGGCAAGGGTGAGCTGTGCGTAGACGGTGACGCCGCGTGGCTTGATTTCCAGATCGAGAACGACTTCGGGCTTGCCGCCCCATTCCAGAGTATAATTGCCGCCCAGGCCGAAATTCACCGTGCCTGGATGAAAGAAAAGCTCCGCCGCCGAAGCGACGAGATCGGAAAGGTTGCCGTAATACTCGAAGCGCAGCAGTGAAATAAGGTCAGAAGCATCCAGAAGGCGCAGTTCAGTGGCGACCGGGCTGATCGCGTCTGCGAGGATCTTTTCACGCTGGGTAGAGTGAGGGCATTTTTTCATTCGGCTTATCTGACCCGTTTGTTCTTGGCGTCTGCAGCGTAGACCCGGTGGATGAGCTCCGCAACCGCCTTATAGAAGACTGACGGGATGACACTATCGATCGAGACTTGCGCAAACATGGAGCGCGCAAGCGGCGGATCTTCGAACACCGGTATGCCGTTCTTCTCGGCGATCTCCCTGATTTTGAGCGCGATGAGGTCCTGACCCTTGGCCAGCACCACCGGCGCGTCGTTCTCTTCACGCGCGTAACGCAGCGCCACCGCATAGTGCGTCGGGTTGGCAATGACCAGCGTTGCACGGTGCACGTTGGCGATCATGCGCCGGCGTGCCCGGTCGCGCATCAGCGAGCGCTGCCGGCTCTTGACGAAGGGGTCGCCCTGCGCCTGCTTGTTTTCTTCCTTTATTTCGTGCCGCGTCATCTTCAGCTCGGTGAACCAGTGATGGCGCGTCCAGAAAAGATCGGCGATTGCGACGATCGCAGTGGCGATCAGCATGACGATGATGATCTTGCGCATCGCCGCCATCATTCGCACGAGAATCGTCTGCGGATCGGAGAACATCGCGTCGATCGAGCTGAAATATTCGCTCCTGAGCACGAAGAACAGGATCACCCCGACGATGACCACCTTGAACAGCGACTTGCCGAATTCGACGAGGCCGGGCAGGCTGAAGAGCCGCGACCAGCCTTTGATCGGCGAGATACGCGAGGCCTGTGGGCGGATGCGTTCGAGCACCGGAGTCGGCAGGTTCTGGAAGACGGAGGAGGCAACGCCGAACACCATAAACAGGATGAAGGCGGGCGCCAGCAGCGCCGCACTTGCCCAGCCGAGCCGCCCGAACAGCGCCAGGACATCCGGCCCCGTCTCGATCTTCCATTGGTCGGGCTGTTCGAAGATGTCGCGCAGCGTTTCACTCATGCGTCCGACGCTGTCGGGAAGGAAGAATACGAGGTAAATGAAGGTAGCGAGGATCGTCGCAAAGATCGAAAGTTCGCGCGAAAACGGCACGTTGCCCTTTTCCGCGGCATCGGTTTGCTTTTTCGCGGTTGGGGCTTCTGTTTTGCTGTCCTTGTCATCGTCTGCCAAGTCGCGGCCCTCCGTCAAAGAAATAGGCCGCAGCTAACGCATGTCGCCCAAAAACGTGCAGCGGTTTTGGGATGACGACATGCATCAAAACAAAGACCTAAAGCGCGTCGCACGAACCGAGTTCTATGCGACGCGCTTTAGAGCGCAGCCTGTTGCGGGAAGGGTAGCCGCCTGTGGCACGGCGATCAACAGCCGCCTTTCGGCATGCCGGATTTGTCAACAGTCTCGAAGAGCCAAAGCATGTCGCGCAAAAGTGTGCAGCGGTTTTGCGATAACGACATGCGAAAAAAATGACCTAAAGCGCGAGGAGCGAATCTCAAAGATCGCGACGCGCTTTAGGCGGCCGCCGAAGCGTCGCCTTCCTTTTCCTTGAGCTCGATCTGGCCGGAATTGGCCAGGCGAATGGCTTCCTGTGCCACGGCGCGGCGGGCAATCGCGATCTCGCGCGGATTGACGCCGCCCATGCCGCTCTGCAGATCCGATTCGATCATGCGGCGCTGGCGTGGGCTGATGGCGGAGAGAACCGATTCGCGGATCTCGGGCGGCGACCCGCGCAGCGCGACGGTGAGCACATCCGTCGAGATGTCGTTGAGCAGCATGACGCGGCTGCGCTGCGGCATGTACATGAGGTCCTCGAACAGGAAGATCTTCGGGCGAACCTTGTTGACCGACTCGCGGCTGATCGATTCGAGCGAGGTGAGCAGCGTGTCGACCTGCGGCTTGTCGAGTTCGTTCATCAGATCGGCGACCTTCGTCGAACCGGCCGCATTGCGCTCTGCCTCGACCTCGGCAAGCAGCGTCATGACCTGGTTTTCGATGATCTGCGCAGCCTTCGGGCTGACCGCCTTCATGTTGACCGTTCTGTTCATGATGTCGGCGCGGCGGTTGTCGGGAAGCTGCAGCAGCACCTTGGCGCCGAAGGAGGAGGGCATCATCGATAGAATATAGGCGACGGTCTGCGGATGTTCGCGCAGCAGGAACTGCGCGACGAATGTCGGCTCCGCCTCGCTGAGGCGATCCCAGATCGAGGTTTCGTAGGCCTGGAATGCGGTGCGGCGGCCGAGCAGGCTGTCGACCTCGTCGGGCGTCAGGCCTTCTTCCAGAATGGCCTCGATCGCCTTGGCGTTGTCCATCAGTCCGGCGCCCTCGGTGAAGAGGTCTTCGAATTCGGAGACGAGCAACAGCAGCTCGTCCGGCGGAATGGCGCGCAGCGACTGGGCGGAAGAGATAATGGTCTGCAGTTCGGCCTGGGTGAAATATTTCAACAGCCGGCCGGCGACTCCCTTTCCCATAGCGAGAAGAACAGCCGCTGCCTTTTCAGCCTGGGTCAACGGTTTCCCGGCTAGCGCGCCGCCGAAATCGTCAAAGTCCATCATGGTCTAACCTCTCCGTCCCACACAGGGATCAGGCTTTTTTCGTACTCAAAACTTCTATCAGTTTCACACCGAATCGCGTGTCGTCGTTATCAAGCACCGTAATCTCGCCGCGGGCAATCCTGCGGCCATTCACCATGATCTCGACCGGTTCGCCGATCTTCTTGTCGAGGGCGATCGTCGCCCCTTCATTGAGGTTCATCAGGCCGGAGACCTGCATCCGGCTGGTGCCGAGCATGATCTGGACGTCGATAGGGATGTCCATGATCAGGTCGAAGTTGGAATTCAAAGCGCTGCCGAGCGGGGCCGGCGACGCCTCGAAGGAGGAACTGCTGCCGAAATCCATGCCAGCCGCCGGGCTGGCATCGCCACCGCCGAAATCGCCGCCGAAATCGTCGCTGCCAAACGGACTTTCCGAAGCCTCGCCGCCGAAGGCCGCCAGGTCCGTTCCTGCTGCGAAGGGGTCGCTCTGCAGGTCGGCGCCAAACTGCGACAGGTCGCCGTCGGCATCCTGCTTCAGCACGCCGCGCAGATCGTCGATCGCCTGATCGAGATCGGCTTCGCTGCCCGGAAGATCCTGGGAGAGGTCACTGTTCTGCTGTGTTTTCTTCGTAGCCATGAAATCACTATTCCAGTTGAAACTTGCCTCAAACTGCCTTTGCAGCCCAAAAGCCAGAGAACCGATTAATTCATTAAATGACGGATGAGTTCGTCATCCGAGTTCATCGTATCCTTGACGCGGACCATGTAATTTTCGCCTGAACGCCCGAACTCGCACACATACAATTCCTTGCTGTTGGCGCTGACCTCGACGCGCACATCGCCGTGATCGCGGAACGGAATGACGTCGCCGACCATCAGCTTCGATATTGTCCGCAGCGTCAAGTCCTGCAGCCTGATCTTGGCCTCGAGCGTGACATGTGAGCGGCGGACTTGGTCGCCGAGCTGTTCGGTCCATTCCGCTGAGTTGCTGCTGGCCTGGCGTTTCGGCTTCGGCGGCGTCACCTTGGTCTTGAGCAGTGCCGTCTGCGGAACGATCAACGAAAATTCCGAAACGATGCCGGCAAGCGTGATCGACATGTTGATGGCGGCCGCGAATTCATCCGGGCGATCCTCCTGCGGCCGGGCGCGCATGTCATAGGCGTGCGGGGCCGAAAGGCTCGGTTCGAAACCGCCCGGCGCGTTGACGGCCGAGCGCAGCACCTTGGCGATCTTGTCGAAGACCATGACCGCCAGATCGAGCTCGATGATCGAAAGCAGCCGGTCGGCCGGTTCTTCGATCGTATCGGCTGTGGCGCCGAGCAGATGCTCCATCAGCGTGATGACGAAGCCGTTGCCGCAGGCAAGCGTGATGTTCTGCGACCAGTTGCGCAGCGTCGCGTCGACGAGTGTGACGTTCGCGCTCAGGTCTTCGATGAGGTGATTCTTGTAGCCGATCTCGCAGCCGAGATAGTTGACCGTCACGTCGAGGCCGGTCTCGCTTTTGATGACGTCGGGAAAGAATTCGCTGTAGATTTCCCCGAAGGAGCTGCAGATCTTGGCGACTCTGCCTCTGTCGCCAAGCCCGCCTGTCAGCTTGGCGAGGAGGGCAGGATCCATTGCCGGTTTATCATGCGAAGCATTGCTCATAGTCATTTAAGCCGCCTTGTTTTCGCCACCTGGGTTCATCATTTCCTGCTCGACCGCATCGATGGACGGACGCTCGTAAGCCGAGATCGTCTTGCGGCCGTATTCGAGCGCGACCTGCGGCACCGAGCCGTTCATATAGGCAAGCAGCGTCTGCTTGACGATGACGTAGAGGCGGTGCTGCTTGTTGCGCACGACCTTGATCTGGGAGACCAGCGGCGAGCAGACGCAGTAGGACAAGAGAATGCCGAGGAAGGTGCCGACGAGCGCCGAGCCGATCAGGTGGCCGAGCACTTCGGGCGAATCGTTGATGTGGGCCATCGCCTTGATGACGCCGAGAACCGCCGCAACGATGCCGATCGCCGGGAAGGAATCGCTCATGATCTGGATCGAGTGGTAGGGCTTCATCTTGTCGTGCATGATGGTGTTGAGCTCTTCGTCCATCAGCGCCTCGATCTCGTGGCTGCGGGCGTTGCCGATGATGATCAGGCGTACGTAGTCGCAGATGAACGCCGTCAGCTCCTTGTTCTTCAGAACCGTTGGAGCCGACTGGAAGATCGTCGATTCGGCCGGATTGTCGATATGGGCTTCGATTTCGTTTCGCGACTTGGTGCGCAGGTCGCGCATCAGCGAATAGAGCACGCCGAGCGTGTCGAGATAGTTGCGCTCCTTCGGCACGGCGTGCCTGAAGGCTTCGCTGAGCGCCTTGCCGGAGTCCTTCACCACCTTCATCGGGTTCGCCATGATGAAGCTGCCGAGGCCGGCGCCGCCGATGATGAGGAATTCGAAGGGCTGGAACAGCGCGTCCACTTCGCCGCCCATCGCCATGAAGCTGCCGACGATACAGCCGCAAGTCACTATAAATCCGATAATGATATTCATCGTCAGCCCAATCTGAACGTTGCTTTTCTTTGAGACGGATAGGGTTTCTGCCTTGCGTGAGGCTGATGAAAGGCCCGATCGCCAAGCATTTCCGCGTGCCAGCTTCGCGCAAGCATCTGCCGTCACTCTAAAGGAGACGAATGGGTGCCCGCACCCGTTTCTGAGATGCCGCCTCAGCGAAATCCCGGCCGAACCACATCAGACGACGCCCGGCTTTTCGTCCCGTTCATCGCCAATGCTTGGAGCTTACCGACATGCAATCCGGTCTTTATGTTTCTCTGTCGTCGCAGATGGCCCTCGAAAAACGTCTGAACACCATCGCAGACAACATGGCGAACGTGAATACGACCGGTTTTCGCGCCACTGAGGTGAAGTTCGACGAGATGGTGGCGAATACCAAGAACAAGCTGAACACCAAGGTCGCCTTCGTTTCCCAGGGCAACGACTATCTGAACGAGGGAAACGGCGAACTGCAACACACCGGCAACATGCTCGATTTCGCCATCAAGGGTGATGCCTGGTTTTCGCTCGATACGCCGGCCGGCCGCGTGTTGACGAGGGATGGCCGCTTCACGATCAAGGAAACCGGCGAACTTGTTTCGATCCGGGGATATCCGGTTCTTGATGCTGGCGGTGCCCCGATCCAGCTCAACACCAAAGGGGGCGAGCCCGCCGTCGGCACCGACGGCATCATCTATCAGGGCGGTCGCCAGGTCGGCTCCCTCGGCCTGTTTGAGGCCGATATCAGCAAGGGTTACCTGCGCTACGAAAACAGCGGCATCATGACCACCGACCAGCCGCGCGCCGTCGTCGACCGCTTCAATGTCGGTGTCGAGCAGGGTTATCTCGAAAACTCCAACGTCAACGCCATGCGTGAGATCACCCAGCTGATCGAAGTCAACCGCGCCTTCGAAAGCGTCTCGTCGCTGATGCGCGACAGCGAAGATTCCTTCAAGGAAGCCGTCCAGACACTTGGGGGCAGCCGCTAATGCATGTCGCCCAAAAGTGTCCGGCGGTTTTGGGAGGACGACATGCACAAGAACAAAGACCAAAAATACGTTGCATGCAGCAAGCTGCACGCGACGTATCTTAGGGCGAAAGTTGAAGCATGAGCACCACGCTACTGTCTGAGGACGGCCTTTCCCCGAAGCTGGCGCATCTGGCTGGCCTCGTCGACCGATACGCATCGCCGGAGTTTGCGGTTGCCCATGGCGGTCGCGTGCAGACCATCGCCGCCGGCCACTACACGGTTCACGGTCTCTCCCGCCATGTTCGTCTCGGCGAGTTCGTGGCCCATAAATCCGCGACCGGCATCCATCTCGGCGAAGTCGTGCGCGTCGAACCGGAACTGATCTATGTCTGCCCGATCGAACCCGGCGAGCCGATCGGCATCCACGATACCGTGATCCGCAAAGGCGCCTTCCGCATTTCTCCGTCGGACAGCTGGTGCGGGCGCACCGTCAACTCGCTCGGCGAGCCGATCGACGGGCTGGGTCCGATCACCGAGGGGCTCGATCGCCGCTCGATCTCCAATACCGCGCCGCCCTCGATGACCCGCAAGCGTGTCGAGACTGGCTTCAAGACCGGCGTGCGCGCGATCGACATCTTCTCGCCGCTCTGCCTCGGGCAGCGCCTCGGCATCTTCGCCGGCTCCGGTGTTGGCAAGTCGACACTTCTGTCCATGCTCGCCCGCGCCGATGCTTTCGACAAGGTTGTCATTGCGCTCGTCGGCGAACGCGGCCGCGAGGTGCGCGAATTCATCGAGGATACGCTCGGCAGCAATATGAGGAAGGCGATCGCCGTCGTCGCAACCAGCGATGAGAGCCCGATGCTGCGCAAGATGGCGCCGCTGACGGCCGTCACCGTCGCCGAACATTTCCGCGACAAGGGCGAGAACGTTCTCTTCATCGTCGACAGTGTCACGCGTTTCGCCCATGCGATCCGCGAGGTGGCGACCGCCTCCGGCGAGCCGCCGATCGCGCGCGGCTATCCCGCTTCCGTCTTCACCGAGCTGCCGCGCTTGCTGGAACGCGCCGGCCCCGGCCCCGAGGGCACCGGCACCATCACGGCGATCATCTCGATCCTTGTCGACGGCGACAATCACAACGACCCGATTGCCGATTCGACGCGCGGCATCCTCGACGGTCATATTGTCCTGCAGCGCAGTCTCGCCGAAGAAGGGCGTTATCCTCCGATCGATCCGCTCGCCTCGATCTCGCGTCTTGCCCGCAAGGCCTGGACGCCGGATCAGGAAAAGCTGGTGTCGCGGCTGAAGGTGCTGATCCATCGTTTCGAAGAGACGCGCGACCTGCGCATGATCGGCGGTTATCGCCAGGGTGCCGACCCCGATCTCGACATGGCGATCAAGCAGGTGCCGATCATTTACGACGTTCTGAAACAGTCTCCGGGCGATCGCGACTCGCTTGATGCCTTCGCCGATCTCGCCGGCGCACTCAAGGCCGCAGCCGGTATGGGCAATCAGGGCGCACCCATTCAGAGGAGAGGCTAGACGTGGCTGAATTCGACGACGAACGCATCGCTTCCCTGAAGCAGCGCAGGAAAACCGTCATGCTGGATCGGCTGCTGACCTTCAGCGGCCTGGCGCTCGCCGGCGCCTCCGCTTTTTTCCCCTGGTACGTATTCTTCAACGCGGACAAGTTCGGCATCAACGTTGCCACCAGCAGCAATTCGCGCGAACTGCCGGATTGGCCGGCCCGCAACGTCTTCAGCGTCTCGCCGCTTGCCATGGTCAACAAGAACGAGGGAGACAAGAAGGCCCCGCCGATCGATCCGCTGACGACCGCAACGGTGTCTGATCTCGGCAAGGAGCGCGATGGCGGCCCCATATTGGAGGAACAGCCCTTCCCCGGGAAGTCTTCTTTTCGCCTGCTGCACGTCTCCAACGGCCGGGCGCTGATCGAGGATCCCTCCGGCATGTATGTGGTGCGCGTCGGCTCGATCCTGCCCGACGAGAGCCGCCTTGCGACACTCGAGCAGCGCGACGGCAAATGGGTGATCGTCACCTCAAAGGGCGAGACCTACCAGAACAACTGAATCTGTCCGCAAAGCCAGGCAACAGGGCTCCGCCGCGAACCGGCCGGAGCCCCTGTTCTTTTGCCCCTGTTCATTCGATAGCGGCGGCGTTCGCAGAAAAGCGTCTCGAAGCCTGAATTCCCGTAAGTCCCACGCAAGATTACCGCACTAGGTTCGGGACAGTAAAAACGGAGAGTTTCATGCAACCAATCCAACTTTTCGACTTGGCTTCGCGACAGGCGGAATGGCTGACGATCCGTCAGCAGGTTGTTGCCGGCAACATCGCGAATGCCAATACCCCGAAGTTCCACGCCAAGGACGTCACGCCCTTTGACGCTGTGCTCGACAAGTCCGACATCGCCATGGCGCGCACCAATCCGGCGCATCTCAGCGGTAACGATTTCAGCAACAGCGGCGATATCGACGTCAAGGAAGCTGCGCTCGACCAGGAAATCGGCGTCCAGGAATCCGGCAATACGGTCGGTTTGGCCGAGGAGCTTTCCAAGTCGGGCGATATCAAGCGCCAGTACGATCTGAACACCTCGCTGGTCAGTTCCTTCAATCGCATGATGTTGATGACCGTCAGAAGGTAAAGTCATGGATCCGCTTTCAGCAGCAATGAAAATCGCCGGTTCCGGGCTCGAGGCGCAGTCGACGCGGTTACGCATCGTCTCGGAAAACATCGCCAACGCCCGCTCGACCGGCGACACGCCCGGCGCCGATCCCTATCGCCGCAAGACGATCACCTTCGGCCAGCAGATGGATCGCACCAACGACGTAGAGACCGTCGGCGTCAAGAAGGTCGGCGTCGACGAAGGCGATTTCAGCACTGAATTCGATCCCAGCAATCCGGCTGCGGACAAGAAGGGTGTCGTCAAACTGCCGAACGTCAACATCCTGGTCGAGATGGCCGACATGCGCGAAGCCAATCGCTCGTATGACGCCAATCTGCAGACCATCAAACAGACCCGCGATCTCATCTCCTCCACGATCGACCTCCTGAAGAGCCAATAATCAATGATCAGCAGCGTCCAGAATGTCAGCAACCTGTCGATGACCCGTGCGCTTGGCGCCGTCGACACCGAAAATTCCGCCTCGTCCTCTGTCGCCACCATGCCGGGCACCGCAGGTGCGGCCAATGGCATGAGCTTCGCCTCTATCATGGGCAACATGGCGAGCGATGCGGTCAACAGCCTGAAGGGTGCGGAAAGCATGTCCTTTGCCGGTATCAAGGGCACAGCGACGACGCGTGAAGTCGTCGATTCCATGCTCCAGGCCGAGCAGACGCTGCAGACCGCGATTGCCATCCGCGACAAGGTCGTCTCGGCCTTTCTCGAAGTCACCAAGATGCAGATGTAACTGATTTGAGGACGAACACATGAGAGCGCTCGCCATCGCAGCAACGGGTATGGATGCCCAGCAGACCAATCTGGAAGTCATCGCGAACAATATCGCGAACATCAATACGACGGGTTTCAAGCGCGCCCGCGCCGAATTCTCGGATCTTCTCTACCAGACCGAACGTGCCAAGGGTGTCGCCAACCGCGCCAACCAGGCCGTCGTTCCGGAAGGTGCCAATATCGGCCTCGGCGTCCAGACCTCGGCGGTCCGCAACCTGCATCTCCAGGGCGAACTGACCCAGACCGGCAACGATCTCGACGTGGCGCTGATCGGCAAGGGCTTCTTCCAGATCCAGTCGACCGACGGTACGACGCTTTACAGCCGCGCCGGCGCCTTCAACAAGAACGACCAGGGCCAGCTCGTCACCATCGATGGTTATGAGGTCCTTCCCGGCATCACTATTCCGACGGGCTCGACCGAGCTGACGATCAGCCGCTCCGGCCAGGTTTCAGCCAAGCTGCCGGGTGCGACGGATGCGACCGTACTCGGTCAGTTGACGCTTGCCGACTTCGTCAACGAGGCGGGTCTCCAGCCACTCGGCGACAATCTCTTCCAGGAAACGCCGGCCTCCGGCGAAGCCGTCATCGGCAATCCCGATGAGGAAGGTTTCGCTTACATGAAGCAGGGCTATCTGGAATCTTCGAACGTCGACCCGGTGAAGGAAATCACCGAGCTGATCTCGGCACAGCGCGCTTATGAAATGAATTCCAAGGTGATCACCACCGCTGATGAAATGGCCTCCATCGTCAGCAAGAACCTGAAGTAAGGGAAGGGCCGAAACATGATGTTTTGCCGGGCAGGACACATCTCAGGATGGGTGGCAGCAGCCACGATCGCAGTCGCGGGCATTATCTTGCCCGCGTCGGCGGATGCCGGCATGGGTTATGCCGTCGTCCCGACGACGATCATCTACCCCGGCGACACATTGTCGGCCAGCCAGCTCCAGGAGGTCGAGGTCACCAACCCCAACCTCGCCGGCGATTATGCCAAATCCGTTTCGCAGGTCGAAGGCATGGTTTCCAAGCGCACGCTGTTACCGGGCCGCACGATCTCGGTCTCGGCCCTGCGCGAGGCCTATACGGTGACCCGTGGCTCTTCGATCCGCCTGGTCTTCTCGCTCGGCGCGATGACGATTTCCGCCGCCGGCACGCCGCTTGAAGACGGCGCGACCGGGCAGGTCGTCCGCGCCCGCAATATGGATTCCGGCGTCATCGTCAGCGGCACGGTGCTTGCAGACGGCACGGTCCATGTGAGGGCAAAATGAAATTGTTCTTCCGTTTCGTCACTCTTGTCGCGGTTCTCGCCATGAGTTTGGCTGATGTCGCGCCCGCCTGGGCGCTGACCTCCCGCATCAAGGACATCGCCTCCCTTCAGGCCGGCCGCGATAACCAGCTGATCGGCTACGGCCTCATTGTTGGCCTCCAGGGGACCGGCGACGGCTTCCGGTCCTCGCCCTTCACTGAGCAGTCGATGCGCGCGATGCTGCAGAATCTCGGCATCTCGACGCAGGGCGGCCAATCCAACGCCAAGAACACTGCGGCCGTGATGGTCACCGCCAACCTGCCGCCTTTCGCAAGCCCCGGCAGCCGTATCGACGTGACGGTGAGCTCGCTCGGTGATGCGACGTCGCTACGCGGCGGCACGCTCGTCATGACCTCGCTTTCCGGTGCCGACGGCCAAATCTATGCCGTTGCGCAGGGCGCCGCTATCGTTTCCGGTTTTCAGGCGCAGGGCCAGGCGGCGACCGTGACCGAAGGCGTCACCACCGCCGGCCGCGTGCCCGGCGGTGCGATTATCGAGCGCGAACTGCCGTCCCGCTTCAAGGACTCTGTCAATCTCGTCCTGCAGCTGCGCAACCCCGACTTCTCGACGGCGATCCGTATCGCCGACATCGTCAACGGTTATGCCTCGGCGCGCTTCGGCGGCCCGGTTGCCGAAGCCAAGGATTCGCAGGAAGTCGTGATCCAGAAGCCGCGCACGGCCGATCTCACCCGGCTGATGGCCGATATCGAAAATCTCATCGTCGAGACCGATACACCGGCCAAGGTGGTCATCAACGAACGCACTGGAACGATCGTCATCGGCTCGGATGTCCGCGTCTCGCCGGTTGCCGTCAGCTACGGCACGCTCACGGTTCAGGTCACCGAAACGCCGCAGATCATCCAGCCCGAACCCTTCTCGCAAGGCCGGACTGCCGTCCAGCCGCAGACCGATATTGCCGCCGAGCAGACTGGTGGGCGCGTCGCGATCATCGACGGCCCCGACCTCAGGACCCTCGTCGCTGGCCTCAACAATATCGGCGTGAAACCGGATGGCATCATCGCCATTCTCCAGGGCATCAAGTCGGCAGGCGCCCTGCAGGCGGAGCTTGTGCTGCAATGATTGATATCATCAACCGTGACATGACGGTCCTGCAACTGCTACGCCGGTTGGCGCTGCCGGCCGCGGGCCTCGTCCTTCTGTCGATCCCCGGCGCCTTCGCGCAGGAACATGCGCCGGCGGGAGACATCACCTCCCAGGACGAGATCAAGCAGTTCTGCACCAACATTGCCGATCCCGCCCGCGACCAGCGTTACCTCTTGCAGAAGCAGGAACTGGAAAAGCTTCGCGCCGACATCGACGCCCGCATGGCGGAAATGGACAAGCGCAAGACCGAATACCAGGACTGGCTGAAGCGGCGCGATGATTTCCTGAAGCAGGCGGAAGCCGGCCTCACCGAGATCTACAGGAAGATGAAGCCGGATGCGGCCGCACTTCAGCTGCAGGACATGAAGATCGAGGTGGCCTCCGCCGTGATCATGCGGCTCGGCCCGCGGCAGTCGAGCCTCATCCTTAACGAGATGGACCCGCAAAAGGCCGCTGTCATCGCCAGCGTCATCGCCAGTGCGTCCGATCCCAATACGTCGAAGGATCCTTCATGAATATGCGTTTCCCGGCCGCGATCGCCGCCCTCGTACTCCTCGCAGGTTGCCAGTCTCCGACGGCGGTCAGCGAGATCGGCCGTGCGCCTGCCATGAGCCCGATCGGCAGCGGCCTCGCCTATGGCCAGACCCCGCAGATGGCGCTTTATCCGAAGCAGCCGCGCGCCGTCGCCCAGGGCTATTCGCTGTGGAGCGATTCGCAGGCCGCTCTCTTCAAGGATGCGCGCGCGCTCAACGTCGGCGACATCCTGACCGTCGACATCCAGATCAACGACAAGGGCTCCTTCGACAACGAGACCAACCGCAGCCGCAAGAATTCGAGCGGCATGAACTGGGACGTCAACGCCCAGATCTTCGGCTGGACGCCCGAGTCCAAGACCGACCTGACCTATGGTTCCGACACCAGCACCGACGGCAAGGGCAAGATCGAGCGCACCGACAAGCTCACCCTTCTGGTCGCCGCCGTCGTCACCGGCATTCTCGAAAACGGCAACCTCGTCATATCGGGCTCGCAGGAAGTCCGCCTGAACCAGGAACTGCGCATCCTGAACGTTGCTGGTATCGTTCGTCCGCAGGACGTCAATGCCGAAAACCAGATCTCCTACGACAAGATCGCCGAAGCCCGCATCTCCTATGGTGGCCGCGGCCGCTTGATGGAAGTGCAGCAGCCTCCGCGCGGCCAGCAGGCCGTCGATCTTTTCTCGCCGCTTTGAGGCTGAACGACGATGGCAGAGCCAGACGCAAGCGCAGGTCAATCGAAGAAGAAATCCGGCTCGCTGATGACGATCATCGGCATCGCCGTCCTGACCCTGCTCGGCGCCGGCGGCGGCTGGGCGGTCGGCACGATCGTCGCGCCCAACATCAAGGGCGCCAAGGAGATCGAGCAGGCCAAGGATGCCGAGGCCAAGAAGAAGGCCGAGGAAGGTCTGGCGCGCATCTCGACCGAGGCCAACAACGTCGTCCAGCTTGAACCGATCACGTCGAACCTCGCCTACCCCTCGGAAAACTGGGTCCGACTCGAAGTCGCGCTGTTGTTTAACGGGCCGCCGGATGTCAAGGTTTCCGAGGATATTCATCAGGATATCCTCGCCTATATCAGAACCGTTTCCCTTCAGCAGATCGAGGGGCCGCGCGGCTTTCAATATCTCAAGGATGACATACAGGAACGAGTTGACCTTCGCTCGCAAGGGCGGGTATCGAAGGTCATGTTCAGGACATTTGTCATCGAATGATTCGATTCATAGTTTTCCTTGCCGCCATGATGGCGGTACCGGAACTGGCGGTGGCACAGCAGCTTCCGACTGACTTGTTGAACGTGCCGGTCGATGGCTCCGTCGCCGCCTGGATCATCCGCACATTCGGCCTGCTGACCATTCTTTCGGTCGCGCCGGGCATCCTGATCATGGTGACGAGCTTCCCGCGCTTCATCATCGCCTTCTCGATCCTGCGCTCAGGGATGGGCCTCTCCTCGACGCCTTCCAACATGATCCTTTTGTCGCTGTCGCTGTTCATGACCTTCTATGTCATGTCGCCGACCTTCGATCAGGCCTGGCAGAACGGCGTGCAGCCGCTGCTTGCCAATCAGATCAACGAGACCGAGGCGGTTCAGCGTATCGCCGAACCGTTCCGCACCTTCATGGCGGCCAATACCCGCGACAAGGATCTGGCGCTCTTCGTCGATCTGGCGCGCGAACGCGGACAGAATATCCAGACGACCGATCCGATCGACTACCGCGTGCTGATCCCGGCCTTCATGATTTCGGAAATTCGCCGCGGCTTCGAGATCGGCTTCCTCGTCGTGCTGCCATTCCTCGTCATCGACCTCATCGTTGCCACAATCACCATGGCCATGGGCATGATGATGCTGCCGCCGACCTCGATCTCGCTGCCTTTCAAGATTCTCTTCTTCGTGCTGATCGACGGCTGGAACCTGCTGGTCGGCAGCCTGGTGCGATCGTTCAACTGACCGGCTGCCGCTTAAAGCATGTTGCGCAAAACTGTGCAGCGGTTTTGCGATAACGACATGCGTAAAAACAAGGACCTGAAGCGCGAGGAGCGAATCTGAAAGATTGCGCCGCCGCTCTAGTCTTCGCCAATGCGAAAACCCGCCGGATCGCTCCGGCGGGTTTTTTCGTGGCGGTTAAAAAGCCTTACTCGGCCGCGAACGGCGCCGTGCGCGGCGGCAGCGCCGGAATGTCCATGTGATCGGGTGCAAGACCCTGCTTGGAACGCTCGGCCATGATTTCATAGGCCTGCTCCAGATGGTCGCAGAACCGTTCGGCGTCGAAGAGCGGCGCGATATAGCGCTTCTCCTTGAGATGTGCCTTGTACTCAGCGATCCGTCCGGGATTTTCAGCCAGTTCGACAGCCATGTCCTCATAGGCCTGCAGGTCGTCCGCGACGAGATCGGGCAGATCGATGGCCCTGAGCAGGCTCTCGCTGACGCGTGACGCGAAATTGGTACCCTTGACGGTCAGGACCGGCAGGCCGCCCCAGAGCTGCTCCGAGGTGGTCGTGTGGCCGTTGACGGGGAAGGTATCGATGCCGAGGTCGGCCGCCTGCTGGCGGTCGATGTGCTGTTCATAGGGCGCGCGCGGGCAGAAGATGATCCGCTTGGCGGAGATCCCCGCCGCCTGGAATTGCTTCAGCAGGTTTGCCTGGTTGCGCGGCGTGTTCGCCATCAGCCAGAGCACGGTGTTCGGCGCGCGCTTGAGAATGCGGCACCAGCTTTCGATCGTCTCCGGCGTGATCTTGCGGTTGCCGTTGAAGGACGCGAAGATGAAGGCGTCTTCTGGCAGGCCGAGCTGCTCGCGGGTGACAGGGCGTGGCTTCGGACGATGCATCGGGTCGTTCGGCTGATAGCTCTCCGGCAGCCGGCAGAATTTCTCATGGTAGAAGGGCTTGGTCACTTCGGGCAATACCGAATGGTCGCCGATGACGTAGTCGAGATCGATATTGACCGTGCTGCCGGGGAAACCGAGCCAGCCGACATGCACCGGCGCGAGCGGCAAATTGAAGGCTGACGCGCGGCTGCCCGAAGTATGGCCCTTCAGGTCGACCATGATGTCGATATTATGCTCACGCACCGCTGCCAGCATTCCCTGGTCGGAGAAGCCGTGAACGGTGACGATCCGGCCCCAGCGGCTGCGGTCGGTATTGTTGTGCTTGAGGTACTCAGGGCCTGTATGGCAGAAGAGCGTCACCTCGAACCGGTCCTTGTCGTGCAGTTCGAGGATACGCTGCAAGAGCTTCATCGTTGCGTGGCGATCCCAGAAGTCTGATGACATGTAGCCGATCCGGATCTTGTCCGACCAGCTGTGCGGCTGGTTGCGGCGGAAGGCCACCCGTTCCGGGTTAAGGGGCGTGGTGCCGATCGTCGCATACCGGTTGAAATCCTCGTTGCCGCACCAGTGCAGATGATAGAACGGGTTATCCTTGCGCAGGATCTCGACATCGCCCTTTGCGAGTGAGGCATCGATCACCGCCTGGTGTTTGCTTGCCTCTTCGAAATCATTGAATTCGCGGGCGAAAACCAGATGCAGGAAACGGAATGCGAGATTGCCGGGAAAACGCTTGAAGAGGTTGCGCGAGAGGCTCTGGTTGGTTGCATCGTTCAGATCGTCGCTCAGCAGCAGGGCCGCCAGGCGCATATGATCGGGGTTGGCACTCTGCGACAGCACCGTCTTGAACGGACGGATGATATCGCGCTGCTGGCGCTTCAGATAGATCGCGGTGATGATGAAGGCGAGCTCCGGGTCTTCCTGCGCTTTGCTGAGGTTTCGCATGGCGATCAGCAGTGCATCGTCCTCATTGCCGGTCTCGTAATGCAGCTTAGCCGCGTGTTTCTGGTATTCGTAGGAATTCGGTCCTTCACAGTTGCCGGCCAGGCCATAGGCTTTCGCGGCATCGGCCTTGAAGCCGAGCTGCACGAGGTTCTTGGCCAGCAGCGCATAGGTCTTGGCGTCCGGCTGGATATCCATCAACTGGTTGAGCGTCGCCAAGGACTGTGTGTAGCGGCCCATCTGGTAATCCTTGGATGCCGCAGAGAACGAAACTTTGCTGTTCAAAACCCAACTCCGTGAAGGAAATATTCTGGCATGGCTGTCGATCGCCGAAGCGCGCATGGACCATCCTCCCCAAAACGAGGTCAGTCCGATGATGCTATACCGGCATCTGCCATACTGGCATTCGAAGCTTGCTTGAAACCGGTGGCGCGATGAGTGCCTGCTTTGTCCAGAAAGCCTCGACTGTCCCAGGAAAGCGCCGCTTCCGCCGGTAAAATTCGCTTCTGCCGCTCGAATTCGGATGCCAAAAATTATCTTCAGCAGGCGTTAACTAAGCCTTGTGAGAAGGCATTAACTATGCCCTGTGAGGAGCCGGCCGAGGGTCTGTATTTTTAAGGAGTTGGCAAGCATTGGCTGCGAGATTGCCCTGGACATGACGGGTTTGGGCCAAACAAAACAGGCGCCGAGTAGCATGAAGCTGGTCCGTCATCGCCGGTACTATAGTCCGGTATGTCCTCCTTTTTGTATCTAGTTTCCAGGGGACAGACTTATGACAAGCATTAACACGAATTCTTCCGCAATGGCCGCTCTCCAGACGCTGCGTAGCGTCAACCAGAACCTGAACAACACGCAGAACCACGTTTCTTCTGGTTACCGTGTTGAAAAGGCTTCGGACAACGCTGCTTACTGGTCGATCGCAACGACCATGCGTTCGGACAACAAGGCTCTCTCGGCCGTCTCCGACGCTCTCGGCGTAGGCGCCGCCAAGGTCGACACTGCTTACACCGCCATGGACAGCGCCATCGACGTCGTCGGCGACATCAAGGCGAAGCTCGTTGCCGCCACTGAAAACGGCGTCGACAAGGCCAAGGTCCAGGAAGAAATCGGTCAGCTGCAGCAGCAGCTCCTGAGCATCGCTCAGTCGGCTTCCTTCAATGGTGAAAACTGGGTTGCCGGCGCTGACGGCACCAAGAGCGTCGTCTCCTCGTTCGTCCGTGACGGCTCCAACGCCGTTTCGATCACCACGACCGACTATGTTCTCGACAGCGGCTCTGCAGGCAACGTTCTGTTCGGCATGAGCGGCGGCTCGGTCGAAACCTCCACGGGTATCCTCGGCACTTCGAGTGGTGCGACCGGTTCGATCTACGCGATGGACATCACCAGCTTTACGTCCGGCCAGATCCAGTCGGCTCTGACCAACGTTGAAGCAGCTCTGAAGTCCATGACCAGCGCCGGCGCTGCTCTCGGCTCGCTCTCCAGCCGCATCGACGCCCAGGACGACTTCGTGTCGGCTCTCAGCGACTCGATCGACTCCGGTGTCGGCCGTCTCGTCGACGCCAACATGGAAGAAGAGTCCTCCAAGCTCAGCGCCCTGCAGACCCAGCAGCAGCTGGCGATCCAGTCGCTGTCGATCGCCAACTCCTCTTCGCAGAACATCCTGTCGCTCTTCCGCTAAGACCGGTCGGCACAAGGTTTCCAAGTCTCGCGGCCGGGTCATCCCCGGCCGCGAAATATTTTAATATAAGGTTAATGAAAATCCTTCTAACCATCAGATATTTTTAAGTAATTTCAAATTCGAATTCAGCTTTCCTTAACCATCTTGGTGTTTTCTAGGCCTATCGAAACGGCGAGTTAACCTTAACAGAAATGGTTAACAGGCATGATGCTGATCGCTGTGGGCCGGCCGAAAATCCGGAATGTCCCTGTTTAAAATCTGCCAACAAGGGGCAAGCAAACTATGACGAGCATCAACACCAATAACGCTGCAATGGCAGCCCTCCAGACTCTCCGTGGCATCAACCAGGGTCTCCAGGAAACCCAGGCTCACGTTTCGTCCGGCTATCGCGTCGGCAAGGCTTCCGACAACGCTGCTTACTGGTCGATCGCAACGACCATGCGTTCGGACAACAAGGCACTTTCCGCCGTTTCCGACGCTCTCGGCCTCGGCGCCGCCAAGGTTGACACCGCTTACTCCGCCATGGACAGCGCCATCGACGTCGTCGGTGATATCAAGGCCAAGCTGGTTGCCGCCACTGAAAACGGCGTCGACAAGGCCAAGGTCCAGGAAGAAATCAGCCAGCTGCAGCAGCAGCTGATGAGCATCGCTCAGTCGGCTTCCTTCTCCGGTGAAAACTGGGTTGCCGGTGCTGACGGCACCAAGAACGTTGTTGCCTCGTTCGTCCGCGACGGCTCCAACGCCGTTTCGGTCGTGATGACCGACTATATTCTCGACGACAGCTCCACGGGCAACGTTCTGTTCGGCATGAGCGGCGGCTCGGTCGAAACCTCCACGGGCATCCTCGGCAGTTCGAATGGTGCGACCGGTTCTGTCTACGCAATGGACATCACCAACTTCACCCTCGGCGAAATCCAGTCGGCTCTGACCAACGTTGAAGCGGCTCTGAAGTCCATGACCAGCGCCGGCGCTCAGCTCGGTTCGATCTCCAAGCGCATCGAGCTGCAGGAGAATTTTGTGTCCGCTCTCAGCGACTCGATCGACTCCGGTGTTGGCCGTCTCGTGGATGCCAACATGGAAGAAGAGTCCTCCAAGCTGAGCGCCCTGCAGACCCAGCAGCAGCTGGCGGTCCAGTCGCTGTCGATTGCGAACTCCTCTTCGCAGACCATCCTCACGCTGTTCCGCGGCTAATAACCCGCCGAAACATCGGCCCGCCGGTCTCCGGCGGGCATCTCGGAATCGAGCCGCGCTTCGATGGAGCGCGGCTTTTTTTGTTTCCGTTAACGGTTGATTAACCATAATGCTGTCTTCTGCGGTCAACGAGACGGCGGGTTAACCAAATTTAAGAACCGGTTAACAGGCATGAGGCTGGTCCCCGTTCCCGGTAGCTTTCCGGAATGTCCCTTTTTTCCATCTGCCAACAAGGGGCAATCATTTCATGACCAGCATTTTGACAAACGTCGCGGCGATGGCCGCGCTTCAGACACTCCGTGGAATCAACGACAGCCTTGAGACGACGCAGAACCACGTATCATCGGGTTACCGCGTCGAAAAGGCAGCCGATAACGCCGCCTATTGGTCGATCGCAACGACCATGCGTTCGGACAACAAGGCGCTTTCCGCCGTTTCCGACGCTCTCGGCCTCGGCGCCGCCAAGGTCGACACCGCTTACTCTGCCATGGACAGCGCCATCGACATCATCAGCGAAATCAAGGCGAAGATCGTTGCCGCGACCGAAAAGGGCGTCGACAAGACCAAGATTCAAGAAGAAATCGGCCAGCTGCAGCAGCAGCTCCTGAGCATCGCGCAATCGGCTTCCTTCTCCGGTGAAAACTGGGTTGCCGGCGCTGACGGCACCAAGAGCGTCGTTTCCACCTTCGTGCGCGACGGTAACGGCAATGTCTCGGTCAAGACAACGGACTACATTCTGAACTCGAGCTCCACGGGCAACGTCCTCTTCGGCATGACCTCGACTGGCACGATCGAGACGAGCTCCGGCATTCTCGGCACATCATCCGGTACGATCGGCTCGATCTACTCGATGGATATCAGCACGTTCGGCTCACCTGAGATCGCCATGGCCCTGACGTCAATAGAGGCCGGCCTTGAGGCGATGACCAAGGCTGCATCGCAGCTCGGCTCGATTTCCACGCGCATCGATCTGCAGGAAAACTTCGTCAGCGCGCTCAGCGACTCGATCGACTCGGGCGTCGGCCGCCTCGTCGATGCCGACATGGAAGAGGAATCGAGCAAGCTGACGGCGCTGCAAACGCAGCAGCAGCTGGCCATCCAGTCGCTGTCGATCGCCAACTCCAGCGCTCAGAACATCCTCACGCTGTTCCGCAGCTAAATCAGGCGCTGAAACTGGACCGAATCTTGCGCCATTGTCTGGCAGCAAACGCAAAGCCTCCCGGACCGCGCCCGAAATGGCGCGGTTCTTTCTTTTATATCAATGCTTTGGTCGGCATTGCGATCGCCGCGCCAGCCTCAGTGCTGCGCTCTTGCCCAACAGGTTGGTATCGAGTTAACTTCGCCTCGAGTTGATTTGCTTTTGCGACACACCGGTAGAAACTCTGCCGGAGGCATGACGCCACTTCAGTCGCCGCCGGCAATCCGGCCTGCCCTTTCACCCCGATTCCGAGACCTGTCGATGACCGTTAAGATTACCAGCGCGGCCGCGGTGAATGCGCTTGCGGTGCTGCGCAGCATTAACAAAGAAGCCAACCAGACCCAACAGCAGGTGTCCTCGGGATATCGTATCGAGACGGCCGCCGACGATGCGTCCTACTGGTCGGTCGCGACCGTCATGCGTTCGGACAGCACCAATCTCGGAACGATCGGAGATGCGCTCGGTCTCGGCGCTGCCAAGGTGGATGCGACCTACACGGCGATGGACTCGGCGATCGATCTCATCGGCCAGATTCGCGCCAAGCTGGTTTCGGCAAGAGAACCAGGCGCTGACAAGGACAAGATCAACGCCGAGATCAGCGAATACAAGGAACAGTTGCAGACGGTCGTCGAATCGACGTCGTTTGCGGGTGAAAACTGGCTGTTGAACGGCGATGCCGCGGCGCCGCCGACATGGCAGGTGATCTCTGGTTTCGTGCGCGCTCCGACCGGCGAATATCAGGCGCAGACCATCGATTTCCCATCGTCGCAGACCATCCTCATCGACAAGAACAATGCGAGCGGCGGCCTGCTGACCAAGTCGGTCGATGCCAATACGATCAACAACAGCGGCGCGACGTCACGGAACTATTATCTGCTGAACGCCAACTCCACCACGCCGGCGACAGGTACGGAAATTGCGATTGGCAAGAACACCACCGATGCACAACTCACCGACATGCTTGACGTCACCGACTCGCTGCTTTCCTCGCTGACGACGACGGCCGCGTCCATCGGCGTGATGAAGACGCGCATCGACGATCAGATCGACTATACCGCCGATCTGTCCGATTCGATCGACAAGAGCGTCGGTGCGCTCGTCGATACCGACATGGACGAGGCTTCGATCCGGCAGAAGGCGATCGAAACCCAGAAGCAGATGGCCGTCGAAGCGATCTCGATCCTCAACACGGCCGCAAGCAAGATCCTGATCCTGCTGGAATAGGGGCGGGCGCGATCACGGGTGGCGGCGGCGCCATTCATCCTCGCGCAAGTTTGACTGCCTAGTTTCCGGCATGAAGGCATCGTCCGAATCCGTGCCGGCGCAAGGTCAGGCCCTTGCCCGTTTCGAAGGCGATGCCGGCGCACAACGTCACTTTGAGCGGGGGCGGGCATGCTGCATGCCTCCCGAATGCTGGATGGTTTTTTATGAGCATTGCGCTTTCCCGGTATTTGAAGGATTTCGGTGAACCGGAATCGTCAGCGCCCATCCTCGACATGGATGATTTCGGCGGCGACGCTTTCCCCGAAATGCCGAGCGAACCGGCGGTCGATATCGAGGCGGAGCGCCGCGAAGCCTATGCGGAAGGTCATGCCGCAGCGACCGCGGAATTGACTGACAAATTCGAACTCGAGGCGCGGACGCTGTCGGAGGTCCATGCGCGTGAACTCGAGGAACTGAAGCTGCGTTACGAAGTCGAGGCGGCGGCGGTCATTGCATCCCGCATCCGCGATATTGCCGAAGAGGTCGCTCAGCTGGTCAGCGCAGGCGCTGCCGTCGCCATCGCGCCTGTAATGACCGAAGCGCTTGCCGCCAAGGCTGCCGAAAGCCTCGCCGCCCTGCTGCGCGACGCGATCCTCGAAGGCGCGGCCGGAGCGGTCGTCGTCAGGGGGCCGACCCGGCTTTTCGATATATTGAAGGCCGAGCTCGGCGAACATGCCGGGGCGGTTCGCCACATTGAGACCGACGATATCGATCTTGCCGTCGAAATCGGTGAATCCGTCATCGTCACCCGTATGTCCGCCTGGGCAGCCAGCTTGAAGAAAGTTCTCGAATGAGCGAAGGCGAAAACCACCACCACGGCAAGAACGAGATCATCATCGTCAAGAGACATGGCGGCGGTGATCACGATGGCGCCCATGGCGGTGCGTGGAAAATTGCCTATGCCGACTTCATGACGGCGATGATGGCGTTCTTCCTCGTCATGTGGCTGGTCAATGCCGCCAACGAGGAGACCAAGGCCTCGGTCGCGACCTATTTCAATCCGATCAAACTCTCCGACGAAAAGCCGACCGAGAAGGGCCTGAAGAAGCCCGTCGACAACGCCGAGGGCGAGGAGAAGCAGGAGAAGTCGAAACAGAAGGAAGAAGATCCGAACGACGGAAAGGCCGCGGCGGATGGTGACGACCAGACATCGACATCAGGCGATCAAACCAATTATTCCGAGGCCGATTTCTTTGAAAATCCGTATTCGGTTCTTGCCGAGATCGCGCAGGAGGTCGGCCAGCAGGCCAATGTCAGCGCCAAGGGCGACGGCGGTGCCGCCGATTCCGGCCCGGCCACCGGCGCCGATGGCGGCGAGGCCTATCGTGATCCCTTCGACCCGGATTTCTGGACGAAGCAGGTCGAGGTCACGACGGCCGGCAAGACGTTGCCGCCTGGCAAGAGCGACCAGCAGGCGGTCGAGAGCGAGACGAGCGAGATCGCCAAGGTCGAGGATATGAAGCCTATACCGCTGACCACCGATCAGAAGGCTGCCAAGGAAACCAAAGAAACTAAGGAAACCAAGGGCGCGGTCGAAGCCAAGGACGGCAAGTCGCAGGGTGGCAAGTCGCCCGACGACAAGAAGGCCGAAGCTCAGAAGGATGCGGACAAGAGCGCCGCGGAGACCGAGCAGCAGCAGAAGGAAGCCGAGCAACTGCAGGCACAAATCGCCCAGCAGATCGGTGGCGTTGCAGGCAAGCTCGCCGAAGGCCTGACCGTGACGGCGTCCGAGGGCGGATTGCTGGTCAGCATCTCCGACCAGACCGACGATTCGATGTTTAATATCGGTTCTGCGGTTCCGCGCCAGGAGATGGTGCTCGCTATGGAAAAGATCGGTGCGATCCTGAAGGCGAGGGGTGGTGCGGTTGCCATCCGCGGCCACACGGACGGGCGCCAGTATAAGGGCACGCAGAACGAGAACTGGCGGCTTTCGATGGATCGCGCCCAGAGCGCCTACTACATGCTTGTGCGCGGCGGGCTCGACGAGAAACGCATCTCGCAGGTCTCCGGCTTCGCCGACCGTCGGCTGAAGCTGCCGTCCGACCCGTTCAACGCGACCAATCGCCGGATCGAGATTCTGGTGCAGGCGGATCAAGGATAGTCGAATGGCGCGTCGGCAGCATCGCTACGTCGGATTTGTGGCCCTTGGCCTGGCGATGCTTTCGCCTGCCGCAGCCAATGCGCAGGATCCGGACGATCTCGCGCCTTACAAAATGCTGCGGTCGCTGCAATTCGTGCAGGATTCCGTCGTCAGCGGCGATCATTCGGCCGGCGAGATGCAGCGCTTCATGCTGGGCACGATCGACGAGCGGTTGCGCACTGTCGATCCTTCGATCTTCGACGACGACCGCAATGTCGATGCCGCGCTGATTTACGCGATGAGCGGCGGCAATCCCCAGACGCTCGAATATCTGATCGCCCACGACGTCAACGGTTATTTCGACAATCGCGTCACCGACGTGCTGCGCAAATATCTGAGCGGCAAGGGGCTCCTCGTCGCCAAGACGCTGGAGGAGACGGCCAGGGAATATCGCGACAAGAAAATCGGCCCCTACCTTGCGCTGATCGGCGGCAACGTGCTGATCGCCACGAAACCGACAGACGCGCTGGATCTCTACGACCAGGCGCGCCTTGCAGCACCCGGTACGATCGTCGAGGAGGCGGCGTTGCGCCGCTCCGTGGCCATCTGCGTCGATAAGGGGATGCTTGACAAGGGAATGGCCTATTCGCAACGTTATGTCAGGCGCTTCCTGCATTCGCCCTATGCCAGCCAATTCGCCGATCTTTTCGTCACGCTCGTCGTCGGCCACGATCACGACGTGAAGCCGCAGGATGTCATCGACATCCTGTCCTTCATGGACGCCCCGCGCCAGCGCGAGGTCTATCTGCGCATCGCCCGCGCTGCCGCCATATCGGGCAAGCCGGAGCTGGCGCGCATGGCAGTCGGACGCGTGCAGTCGCTTGGCGCCGGCACCGACAATGCCTTCGGTCCGCTCGCGGATTTCTATGGCGGCATGGCCGGCCTTCCCACAGAGGATATCGACCGGGCGGCGAGGAATGTCAGCGGCATCGACGGCAACGCGCTTTCGCCGCGGGATCAGGCGCTGCAGGAGGCTGCGCGATCGGTTGCTGAGCAGATCCTGCGCGCTCCCGACCCGGCAAGCCTGACGCAAGCCTCGGATCCTAACACTGACCATCAAGAAATCACTTCTGAAAAGGCTGCGGCTATAGCGACGCAACCGGGAGCGCCAGGCGTGCCTCCCGAGCCTGTTCCGGGAGGTGTGGCATCGACTGGCCAGAGCCAGGATACCGACCCCTCATTCAACGCATTTGTGACGACCAATCGATCCAAGCTCGACGAGATCGACGGTCTTCTGGCGCAGGAAGGCAACGAACAATGATGGATATGAGCGTCTCGGGCGGAGCCCCCGGTGCGGAGTCCGCCGCGATTGCGAAATCTGCGCGACCGGCCGGAAAAGACGATGCCGCCGGCCAAAGGAACGGCTTCTCCGACGCGCTGGCCAAGGCGAGCGGCAGTGCCGTCAATGACGAGGCCGACGATGCGCAGCCGGATCAGAGCGTGGTTGCCGATGCCGGCACCGACAAGGTGGCGGGCACGATCCGCGGCCGCAGCGGCGCAAAGCCATTGATCGATCTTAGTGACGCTGCGTTGAAGGCGCAGGCGGATGTTCAGCCGGAAACGATCGTCAGTGTCGAAAAGGCCGCGGCAAAGCCCGCAAAGGCTGAGGTCAAAGTGCCGGCCGACGTCGCCTTGGGTAAGCTGGATCCGAAGGACCGCTCCGCAGATGAGATCGCTCCGGCAGCCAAGGGCGTCAAGCACGCCAAGGGCGACGCATTGGAAACCGATACGGACAACACCACCGATGACGAAGATGGCGGCATTTCGGATGTTCTCGGCCTGCTGAAGCAGGACCCCGCCGACGGTGCAGTGACTTTGCCGGCGGTGGCAGCCGCGCATCAGGTCTCCGCCAAGACCGGCGAGGCTGGAACGGGCGACAAGAAACTCGACAGTATCGACGTCAAGGCGGGCGACCATGCGTCCGACGCCCTGGCGGCCGTCAGCGGCAACATCGAGAGCGGCAAGGCGGATGACATCAAGGTTCCCGGATCGGAGAATGCCGAAGCTGGCGATGGCAGGACATTCAGGATCAGCCGCGCCGATGGCCGCGGCGTGTCTATGGATGTCCAAATCGGCACCGATCAGGCTGGGTCGAAGGATGGCTCGAAGAAGGCCGATGTCGAAAACGTTTCGGTGCTCGAATCGCGCCGCTATATCGGCCTGATGCAGAATTCCAATTCCGCCGCCGTGACCGCTGCGCTCTCCGGCGATTCCGAATGGGCGCGCGCCATGGAACCGAGCTCGGCCCTTTCCAACGCCGCGGAATGGACGAGCACCGGCAAGGTCGTCAATACGCTGAAGATCCAGATGAATCCGCTCGACCTCGGGCTGGTGACGGCGACCATGCGCCTGTCTGGCGACGCCCTGAACGTCGACCTCAAGGTCGAAACCGGGGCGGCTTACCGTCAAATGAAGGAAGATCACGGCAAGATTCTCGAAGCTCTGCGCAGCCAGGGTTACGCGGTCGAAAACGTCACCATCAGCATGGCGCCGGTCGAACGTTCCGACGCCGGCAACCAGGGCCAGGCCTCCCAGCAGCAGTCGCTCCCCCAGCAGGGGCAGGGCGGCGAGGCGCGTGAGCGCCACAATCAGACGGCACAGCGGACGGACGGAGGCTTCAATGGCGCAGGCGAGGCTGGTATTGAAGACGCTCGTGGCGGTGGGGCTGGCAGCAGCGGCGCTGGCGGCGTTTACCTCTGAGGCATCAGCCTCCACCGGCGCCTGCGAGCGCGAGATCCAGTCGGCCGCGGCCAAATATGGCATCCCGGAAGGCATCCTCTATTCGGTCGGCCTGACGGAGACCGGCCGCAAGGGCTCGCTCTATCCCTATGCCATGAACGTCGAAGGCAAGGCGATCTTTCCGCCCTCGGAGCAGGACGCGATGAGGCAGTTCGATGTCGCCCGCAACAGCGGCGCCAAGCTCATCGACATTGGCTGCATGCAGATCAACCATTATTATCACGGCGAAAATTTCGGCTCCGCCGAGGAGATGTTCGACCCGCATCGCAATGTGGAGTATGCGGCAAAATTCCTCCGCAACCTGCATGACCGTCATGAGACATGGACGATGGCGGTAGCTAGATACCATGCCGGACCCAACAACAATCCGGCACAGAAGCAATATGTCTGCCGCGTCATCGCCAATCTGGTTGCCACCGGCTACGGCAAGTGGACTCCCAATGCGAGTAACTTTTGTCAAAATTAATTCAACCAAAGATGGAAGTGGCGTATTGTGACGAAACTGTGTCACAATATGGCAGGAATCCGGCATGAATCCCCTGTGCAAGCCATATTTAACCGACCGTTAACTTTTCCACGAAATTTTGGTGGGCATAATCAGGCATACCCACTAGATATAGATCAAATCGCTACCCTAATCTTAATCAATTATTAGTTTCTGCCATTAACTTTAACGAGTTGTCGCCGATTCGTGCGATTCGTACCCATAGATCATCGAAGTGCCACACTGATTCGGAGGCGGACGAATGATCGTAGTGGTTGATGAGCGTGAGCTCGTGAAAGATGGATACACATCTCTGTTCGGTCGTGAGGGCATTCCCTCGACCGGCTTTGACCCAGCGGAGTTCGGTGAGTGGGTACAGACCGCCGCCGATTCCGATATTGCTGCAGTCGAGGCCTTCCTGATCGGTCAAGGCCAGCGCAACTTCGAACTGCCCCGGGCGATCCGGGACCGATCGATGGCGCCGGTGATTGCGGTCAGCGACCAGCACTCGCTCGAAAACACTCTTGCACTGTTCGATTGCGGCGTCGACGACGTGGTGCGCAAACCGGTACATCCCCGCGAAATCCTCGCAAGGGCGGCTGCGATCCGGCGCCGGCTGAAGGCGATCACCAATTACACCGAGATCGGCGGAATCCGCGTCTTCTCGGATGGCCGTGACCCCGAGATCAACGGCGAAGTCTTCGCGCTTCCGAGGCGCGAGCGCCGCATCCTCGAATATTTGATCGCCAATCGCGGTCGCCGGGTCACCAAGACCCAGATCTTCAACGCTATCTACGGCATCTTCGACGAAGAGGTCGAGGAGAACGTCGTCGAAAGCCACATCTCGAAGCTGCGCAAGAAGCTGCGCAAAAAGCTCGGCGTCGATCCGGTCGATTCCAAGCGTTTCCTTGGTTACTGCATCGATTGGGCCTGATCTCTCGGCCGGGCGGCGGCGCCCGGCTGAACTTCGATATCTGGCCTCGCAGCTCGCATGACAGACAGCTTCACGCAAGGCCCGACAAATACTCTCGTGCATAACAGGTAAAACGAGGTTTTCAGATGAGCATTTTCGGCAGCATGAAGACGGCAGTATCGGGGATGAACGCTCAGGCCAACCGCCTCAGCACCGTCGCCGACAACATCGCCAACGTTAACACCACCGGTTACAAGGCTGTGTCGACGAGCTTCTCGTCGCTGGTTCTGCCCTCCTCGGGCGGCAATTACAATTCCGGCGGCGTTCAGACTTCGGTCCGCCAGGCCGTTTCCGATCAGGGCGATATTTCCTACACCACCTCGGGCACCGACCTCGCAATATCGGGCGACGGTTTCTTCATCGTCCAGGGTGCTGACGGCACTCCGGTTCTGACCCGCGCCGGTGACTTCACCAAGGACGACGAAGGCAACCTCGTCAACGCCGCCGGCTTTCAGCTGATGGGCTATTCCTACGACTCCGGCGCTCCCGCCGTCGTCGTCAACGGCTTCGACGGCCTCGTTCCCGTCAACGTCAACCAGGATGGCCTGACCGCCATCGCTTCGACCTCGGGGGTCTTCAAGGGCAACCTCGATTCCAACGCCAAGATCGCTCCGGTCGCTCCCGCGACGCTGCCGAGCGCCAATGCCGCTACTACGACAACAGACACCAAGAAGGTCTCGATGGTCGCCTACGACCGTCTCGGCAACAAGGTGATGTACGACTTCTACTTCACGAAGCAATCCGTCGTCACGCCGCCGCCGGCAACACCCGCCACGGCTGCCACCTGGGAAGTGGCGATGTTTCGCAACGCCAATGCGGCGGTCGGCGGCACGACCTCCTTCCCCTACACCGCCGGTGGCGCTGTCGGCACCGGAACGCTCACCTTCGACGCCAACGGCAAGATGACCTCGAGTGGCGCCGTTAACATCGTCGATACGGTGACCGGGCAGACGATCGCCATGGATCTCTCGGGCTTCACACAGCTCGGCGCCGACTTCTCCGGCACGGGTACGCCGAACGGCCAGGCGGCGACCCCGGTCAAGGACGTCACGATCGACGGCGATGGCATCGTCTACGCCAAGTACGAGGATGGCAGCACCAAGCCGCTCTATCGCATTCCGCTGGCCAATGTCGCAAGCCCCGACAAACTGACGCTGATGAGCGGCAACGTCTACAGCGCCAATGGCCAGTCCGGCGTGACCGTCACCGGCTTCCCGCAGACCAACGGCCTCGGCACCATCAAGTCAGGCGCTCTCGAAGGATCGAACGTCGACCTCGCCGGCGAACTGACCGAGATGATTGAATCGCAGCGCAGCTATACCGCCAATTCCAAGGTGTTCCAGACGGGATCCGACATTATGGACGTTCTCGTCAACCTCAAGAGATAAGCAAGGTACCGGGTAAGCCATGTCGCTCACATCCGCACTTAATACCGCGCAGAATATATTCAACAATACGGGCACTCAGAGCAGTGTCGTATCGAACAATATCTCGAATGCGGGCAACAAAGATTACGTGCGCCGGCAGGCGATGCTCACCACGTCCTTGAATGGCGCGCAGGTCGTCAAGATCGACCGCGCGCAGGAAGAGGCGCTGCTGCGCCAATACCTGAAGACATCCTCTCAGGACAGTGCCCAGCAGGCATTGCTCGGCGGTCTCGAGGACCTGAAGTCGATCGTGGGTGGCAACGACTACGAAACGTCGCCATCCACCTATCTCGGTGTTTTCCAGCAGAAGCTTCAGGCCTTCCGCACGACGCCGGGCAGCACCGTCGCCGCCCAGGGCGCCATCACCGCCGCCCAGGACGTCGCCAACTCGCTGAACAATGCCTCGCAATCCGTTCAGGATGTCCGCGCCACCGCCGACAAGCAGATCGCCACCGACGTCGATAAGCTGAATACGCTTCTCAGCGACTTCGAGAAGGCCAACAATGCGGTGAAGACCGCCACGGCCTCGGGTGCGGATGCATCCGGCGCCCTCGACGAACGTGAGAAGGCTCTCAAGCAGATTTCGCAGATCGTCGGCGTCAACGCAACGACGCGCGACAATAACGACATGGTGCTGAGCACGTCTGACGGGACGATCCTCTTCGAGACGATCCCGCGCAAGGTGACGTTCAAGTCTCAGGATGTCTATACCGCGACCATCACCGGCAATTCGGTCTATGTTGACGGTGTGGCACTTCCGCGCGGCAGCGGATCGACGACGACGGGGCAGGGAAGCCTTCAGTCTCTCCTCCAAGTGCGCGACGAAATCGCCCCGAACTTCCAGAAGCAGCTCGACGAAGTCGCCCGCGGCCTGGTCTCACTCTTCAAGGAACAGAACACGGTGGCCGGCCCGGCCTATGTGCCAGGCCTCTTCACCTGGAGCGGCGGCACGGTTGATACCGGCGCCACCGCGGTTGCCGGCATGGCGGCGACCATAACGGTCAGCAGCCGCGTCATCACCTCGCAAGGCGGCGATCCGATGCGCCTGCGCGACGGTGGCGTCAACGCCACCGGGCTCGTCCTGAACACGTCAGGCGCCAGCGGTTATACGACTGAACTCGATCGTCTCTATACCGCATTGGGCTCCGACATCGATTTCGACCCAGCGGCGGGGACGCCGGTCGGGTTCGACGCCACGACCGGCATCGATTCAAACGTCAGCATCATGGAATTCGCCACAAATTCCCTCGGCTGGCTCGAACAGTACCGCAGCAATGCCACGACGGCGGCGGAAAACACCTCGGCGGCGCTGTCACGCTCCGATGAAGCCTATTCCAACGAGACGGGCGTCAACCTGGACGAGGAGCTGACGCTGCTCCTCGACATAGAGCAGTCCTACAAGGCGGCGACCAAGATCCTGAACGCCGTTGACGAAATGTTGAAGTCATTGCTGGATATTGCGAGTTAAGCCATGAAGAGCTCATTTATTTCAAGTTCGGCCATTCAGAACGCGATGCGATTGACGATCCGTCAGGCGCAGAACCAGATGACGAAGGCAACGATGGAAGCGACGACGGGCGTCTATGCGGATATCGGTGTCTCGCTCGGCGGCAATGCCGCCAGGAGCGTGGACTTCAGCCGCGAGGTCGACAGGATAGCCTCGATCAAATCAAGCAATTCGCTGGTCACCGCACGCATGGAATCCTCGCAGCTCGGCCTTTCCAAGATGAAGGACGTCGGCGACGGCCTCGTTTCGAAGCTGACGGCGCTCCAAGGCAGCCACGACCCAGGCAGCATCACCGTCGCCATCCAGTCCGCCACCAGCGCCCTGTCCACCATGATGGACACCGCCAATACCATGGTGAACGGCGAATATCTGTTCTCGGGCATCAACACCGATGTGCAACCGCTGACCGACAAGACGACCACGACGAGCGCAGCCATTGTCACGCAGTTGAACACCTATGCAACGGGCCTCGGCAAGGCGGTCAGCGATCTCACCGGCGCCGAAATGAGCACCTTCATCACCACGACGGTAGAGCCGATGTTCAGCGAGACCGCCTGGACCGACCCGACGACCGGCTGGTCGCAGGCATCGAGCCAGAACATGACGAGCCGCATCAGCAACTCCGAGGTGATCGAATCCTCGACCAATGCCAATTCCGAGGGCATGCGTTACTTCGCGCTCGCCTCGGTGATGACCTCGGCGCTGTTGGGCCAGGGCCTCAGCAGCGATGCGATGAGCACGGTGTCCAAGCAGGCGATCAGCTATACGACGAAGGCGACCAGCGGCCTCGTGACCCAGGCAAGCCAGCTCGGCCTTTCCCAGGAGCGCGTCAAGAAGTCCAACGACGCCCTCGACGCCCAGTCCAACATCATCAAGAACAAGCTCGTCGATCTCCAGGGTGTCGACCCCTACGAAGCCTCGACCCTCGTCAAGACTTTGGAAACGCAGCTTGAAACCGCCTACACGATCGTCTCGAAGATCCAGCAGTTGAGTCTTGTAAACTACCTTTGATGAGCAAAGGCGCGCAATAAAGAAGGATGCATGAATGTATCAGTTCTCATATGCCGAAGTCATGCAGGACTCGGTGGCCGACGCGAAAGAGCGGGAATGGCAGGTTCTTGACCGATCCATAGACCTTCTGTCGTTGGCGCGCGAAAAGGAAAAATACGGCCGGGAAGCCATTGAAGCCCTGTTTTATACCCGCCGGGTGTGGATCAGCTTCATCGAGGATCTGAAACATCCCGACAACCAGCTGGAGATCGAGCTCAGGGCCAACCTCATCTCGATCGCGATCTGGATATTGAAGGAATGCGACAGGATCAGAAAACGTCAGTCTAATAACTACCAGGGCATCATCGACGTTACCACCATCATCAGGGATGGACTTAAATGAAAAGTACACTTCGCATTTCTCTGAAAGCCGGAGAAAGAATCTTCATCAACGGCGCCGTCCTGCGCGTCGACCGCAAGGTCGCGCTGGAATTCCTGAATGATGTGACGTTCCTTCTCGAAAACCACGTCCTGCAGCCGGAAGGCGCTACCACGCCTCTGCGTCAGCTCTATTTCATCGCGCAGATGATCCTCATCAACCCCGAGGGCAAGGACCACTCGACAGCGATGTTCCGCAAGTCGATCACCATGCTGCTCACCTGCTTCAAGAACGAGGAAATCCTCGCCGAACTGAAGCGCATCGATGCGCTCGTCTCGACTGGTCGCGCCTTCGATGCCTTGAAGGCGATCCGCGGCCTCTACACGATCGAAGACAATATCCTCAACAACCACGAAATGCCGCCGACGATGGTCGAGCAGATTCGCAGGGAGATTGCACCATGGCGGTAGATGCTACATCAAGCGTGAGCACGACGAGCACTTCGACCTCGACGAGTTCGGCCCAGCAGAAGGCGACGCTGAACTACGACAATTTCCTTCAGCTGCTCATCGCGCAGATGAAGAACCAGGATCCGACCGATCCGGTCGACGCCAGCGAACAGATGTCGCAGCTGGCGAGCTTCTCGCAGGTCGAACAGACGATCCAGACCAACACCAAGCTGGACACGCTGCTCGCAAGCTCGAGCCTCACCCAAGCCAGCAGCTACGTCGGCAAATACATGGAAAGCGCCGACGGCACCGTCAAAGGCACCATCGAATCCGTCAAGGTTTATTCGGATGGAATCATTGCGACGACCACGGATGGCGGTAGTATACTGGTGCAGGCGGGAATCACGGTTGCCGACAAGGCACCGGCCGCCGACAGCAGCGACACCTGATACTCACGGCGCCGGTGCGCCGCAGAACTCGGGTGATACCAATCAATGGCGGTCCGGTCACGGCGGGGCTGCTTCAAGGCGATATGAGGTTGCCTTCAGATGAATGAAGCTGATGCATTGGATCTGTTCCAGGCGGCGATCTGGACCGTGTTGATTGCTGCCGGTCCCGCGGTCATTGCCGCGATGGTGGTGGGTCTGGTCATTGCCTTGATCCAGGCGCTGACCCAGGTGCAGGAAGCGACGCTGACCTTCGTGCCGAAGATCGTCGCGGTGCTGATCACGGTCGGCGTCACCGCCCCTTTCGTCGGCTCGCAGATCTCGATTTTCACCAATCTGGTCTTCTCGCGCATCCAGTCCGGCTTCTAGAGCAATTCCAGCAAAAGTGCGCAGCGGTTTTGCCAGGCAAAGCGCGCAGCGCTTTTGCCGGGGATTGCGTAGAAACAGAAGGTTAGAGCGGTTCTGCGCTTCCATGAAAAGCTGAACCGCTCTGAGCCACCTTCGCGCAAGCTTCGCCATTTAATTCTCGATCCGAATTGGGCGGACTCATGTCCGCCTCCTCTCATGAAGAGACGGAATCGTCATGGCGCAACCACCTGCACTCCCCCTTCCGAAAGTCGCCCCGAGCCTGCGCGATGTCGGTTTTGCCCTCGGCATCATCGGCATTATCTGCATTCTCTTCCTGCCGATTCCGCCGTTCCTGATCGATATGGGACTGGCCTTCTCGATCGCTTTCTCGGTGCTGATCCTCATGGTCGCGCTGTGGATCCAGAAACCGCTCGATTTTTCGTCTTTCCCGACCATTCTGCTGATCGCGACGATGACCCGGCTGGCGCTGAACATCGCGACGACACGCGTCATCCTGTCCCACGGTAATGAAGGCCATGAAGCAGCGGGCGGCGTCATCGCCGGTTTCGCAAGCCTGGTGATGTCCGGCGACTTTGTCATCGGTCTGATCGTCTTCCTGATCCTCATCACCATCAACTTCATCGTCATCACCAAGGGCGCCACGCGTATCGCCGAAGTCGGCGCACGTTTCACCTTGGACGCCATCCCCGGCAAGCAGATGTCGATCGACGCCGATCTCTCGGCCGGCATCATCGACGAGAGGGAAGCTCAGCGCCGGCGCAAGGAACTCGAAGAGGAAAGCTCCTTCTTCGGTGCGATGGACGGTGCGTCGAAGTTCGTGCGCGGCGATGCCGTCGCCGGCCTCATCATCACCTGCATCAACATCTTTGGCGGCATCATCATCGGCTACTTCCGCCACGGTATGCCGATCGGCGAAGCGGCCGACGTCTTCGTCAAGCTCTCCGTCGGCGACGGCCTTGTCTCGCAGATGCCGGCCCTCATCGTTTCGCTCGCCGCCGGCCTTCTCGTCTCCCGCGGCGGCACCACCGGCTCCACCGACCAGGCGGTCGTCAACCAGTTGAGCGGTTATCCCCGGGCGCTTTCCGTCTCGGCGGTGCTGATGTTCATCCTGGCCTTGATGCCGGGTCTGCCGTTTATCCCCTTCGTGGTCCTTGGCGGTCTTCTCGCCTTCGGCGCCTGGTTCATCCCGCGTCAGGTCGAAGCCGAAAACATGCTTCGCCGCGAGCAGGAAGAAAAGAAGGTCGTCCAGAGCAAGGAACTGGAAAAGGATTCGGTCAAGGCAGTGCTGCGCACCTCCGAGATCGAGCTCGCACTCGGCAAGATGGTCTCGACGCGCCTGCTCGGCGCCCACCAGGAGCTCGCCTTCCGTGTCGGCAAGATGCGCAAGAAGTTCGCCACGCAATACGGTTTCGTCGTGCCCGAGATCAAGGTGACCGACGATATCGCCATCGCCGAGAAGTCCTATCAAATCCGCATCCACGGCACGACCGTCGCCTCCAACTTGCTGCGCGTCGGCGAAGTCCTCGTCGTGACCGGCGCCGGCCGCCGGCCGAGCATTCCCGGCGACGAAATCCGTGAACCCGCTTTCGGCATGCCTGCCGTGTCGATCCTTGAAAACTTCGCCGACGATCTGAAACGCGAGGGTTTCCAGCCGATCGACAACGTCTCTGTCGTGCTCACCCATATGAGCGAGGTCATCCGCAACAACCTGCCGCAGCTTCTGTCCTACAAGGACGTCAAGGTGCTGATCGATCGGCTCGACCCCGAATACAAGAAGCTTGCCGACGAGATCTGCTCGTCGCACATGTCCTATTCCGGCCTGCAGGCGGTGCTCAAGCTGCTGCTTGCCGAACGCGTCTCGATCCGCAACCTGCACCTCATCCTCGAAGCGGTGGCAGAGCTTGCCCCGCATGTCCGGAAGACCGAGCAGATCGTCGAGCATGTCCGCATCCGCATGGCCCAGCAGCTCTGCGGCGACCTCGCAGACAATGGCGTGCTGCGCGTGCTCAGGCTGGGCAGCAAATGGGATCTCGCTTTCCACCAGGCGCTGAAGCGCGACGCCAAGGGCGAGGTGATCGAATTCGACATCGATCCGCGCAGCCTGGAAGAGTTCAGCGAGCAGGCCACCAAAGTTATCCGTGAGTTCATGGATCGCGGCTTGCCATTCGCCCTTGTCACGTCGCCGGAAACACGCTCCTATGTGCGCATGATCATCGAAAGGCTGTTCGCCACGCTCCCGGTCCTGTCGCATGTCGAACTGGCCAAGGGCATCGAGATAAAGATTTTGGGCTCTATTTCATGATAACAGACCCGCAAGGGACCGTTCTCGCGCTGTTTCTGGTTTTCTGCCGGATCGGTGGCTGTGTGCTGGCTCTTCCGGGTTTTTCATCGGCGCGCGTGCCCGAACAGCTGCGCGTCTTCATCGCCGGCGCGCTCTCGATCGCCGTCATGCCGCTGCTCTGGGACACCGTCTATCCCGCTGTCCACACAAGTTCGGGAACCTATATCGGCCTGATCTTCAGCGAATCGCTGATCGGCGTGATGTACGGCATGCTGGCGAGGATCTACACGCTCGGCATGCAGTTCGCCGCGACGATCATCGCGATGATGGTCGGCTACACCCAGCCGGGTTCCGCCGACATCCTCGAAGATACGCCTGAGACCAGCCTTTCCGGATTCATCACCTTTGCCGGCATCATGATTCTCTTCATCATGGATTTCCACCACATCGTCTTCCGCGCGCTGATCGATTCCTACACGACCATGCCCTTCGGCGGCCTGATGCAGATGCGCGCGACGCTGATCTCCTTTACCGACACGCTGGAACAGACCACCTACATCATGCTGCGGCTGTCGAGTCCCTTCTTGATCTACGGCCTGATCTTCAACGTCTCGATCGGCTTCATCAACAAGCTGGCGCCGCAGATCCCGGTCTACTTTATCTCCACGCCCTATCTGCTGCTGGGCGGGCTCTTCCTGATCTATTTCTCGATTGCGGCGTTGGTCAGCCAGTTCGGCCAGTCCTTCGGCTCGATCTATATCGGACGATGAGGCATGATCGAAAAGAAGCGCTCCCAGAAGCTCAAGCGACTGCTCTCGGTGCAGCGGCATATCGAAAGGATAGCCGAGAACGACCTGGCCGAAACCAGCCGTCAGCGTGTCGAGGTCAATGCGGCCATGGACGACGTCATCCTCGCCCTCGGCTCGATGGACCCCGTTCACCATGCCTTCTCGCAGAATTACGCCGACCGATTCGGCAGGCTCACCATCAAGGACCAGCAGCTGAACGGCATGCAGCAGGTCCACGAGATGCGGCTGACGCGCGAGCGTGCCAAGGGCGATCGCCTTGAGGAGGGCATGAAGGAAGCCCTTGAGGCCGAGCGCCGCGAGGCCGATGACAATGCCGTCTACGATGTCATCGATCAGCAATTCGCAACGCCAGCCTCCAGCAAGCTTCAAAAACCATAGTCGTTACGATCTTAAATTCAGAGGATTGTAACGTGGCTATTTCGCCCCCCAGTGATCTGGTCCTGGATGTTGTCAAAGCTGCCGACCCCATGGAGGTTCAGGCGGCCCAGGAAAAGTTGAAGGCAAATCGTGCGGCTTTTGCCGCAACGAGCCTCGCCGAGAATGGTAAGGGCTTCTCCAATACGGTCGACGTTCTCGACCATATTGGCCAGAAGAGCGGCCTCGCCAACATTCAGAACCGCACCAAGACCGAGGAAGTTCCGGAAAGCTACCGGAAGTTCGAGGCCATGGTTCTGCAGAATTTCGTCAAGTCCATGCTGCCGAGCGAAGGCGAAGACGTCTACGGCAAGGGCGCGACTGGCGATATCTGGAAAGGCATGATGGCCGAACAGCTCGGCAACGTCATGGCCAAGGGTGAAGGCATCGGCATTGCCAAGCAGATGTACAGCGAGCAGCTGCGCCGGCAGGAAGGCAAGATCGTCAATGCCTCGACCGACGACGATGACCGCAACACCGCGCTCAGCATGATCGATGACTTCCAGCGTAAGACTTTTGGCACGCCGACCGCCGAAGCCAAGACCGATAGAACAGGATGATTTTAGGCCCGTTGGCCTAAAATCTGAATCCTGTTCTCAATTAAATAGTTAGAGCGTGATGTCGTGCGAAAACCGCGCACACTTTTCGGCATCATGCTCTAAGCGACGCATAACCGGGGGTACAATGGAAATAGTTTCGAACGAATACAGGATCAAATCCGTTCTCGGACGCCTCGAAATGATCATCGACAATGAGAACACCCGGATCGGCAACGACCCGCAGTTCGATCTCAAGGTCTCCAATGCGCATAAGAGCCGCTGCCTCTACGAGCTCTCGATGCTTTTCCGCGACACCGATCCGGCCGAGCTTGCCGCTGCCCATCTCGACCAGTTGCACGGCCTGAAGAAGAAACTGGTTCTCAATGCCCGTCGCGTCGAGGCGCATCTCGAAGCGGTTCGCGCCGTGGCCGACCTCCTGAAAAACGCAGTTCAGGACGCCGATGCCGACGGCACCTATTCCCAGGAACAATTCGCCGCGCGTGGAAACTGATGATCAAGCTCGTCCTCACCGGTGTCTGGGTTTGCGCCATCACCTTGGCATCGGTCTATTTCTCGGTGTACCTGGCGACGGCGCCGGCGCCCGCGGCAACGGATTCCAAGCAGAGCGCACTCGAACTGGTGAAGGGCGAAACGATCACCGTGCCGATCATCGGTAACGGCGCGGTCACCGGTTACTTCCTCGGCCGCGTTTCGTTCATGATGAATAAGGACATGCTGAAAGGCGTGACGCTGCCGCTGAGTGAGATGACGACGGACGAGCTCTTCAGCCTGCTCGTCGGCAACAAGATGGTCGATATCGCCCACATCAAATCCTTCGATCCGAAGGCCTTCCGCGAGGAGATCAAGAAGGGCATGAACGAGCGCCTCGGCGGCGAATACGTCGCCGACGTGATGCTGGAGCAGCTCGACTATCTCTCCAAGGAAGAGGTCAAGGAAAGCTCCGCCGGTCAGCCGAAGAAGGTCGGCACACCCGTCAAGATCGTCGAGACCGTACCGGCCGGTCAAGCCCCGGCGCCAGCTGCTCACTGAGCAACATCCGATCATCGACGACAAGCGGCGCCGCAAGGCGCCGTTTTCCGTTGGCGCGCGTGGTTAATAAACCACTTATACGAGCATGGAAATTCAAGGAATTTTCCTAAGGGTTGTTTGAAACCGCCCTGTTATATCAGGTGTCACAGCTTGGCATGCGCCGCTTATCCGGGATCGGAGCGACGCCGTCCCGGCGGGACGCTACCGGTCCTTTCGAGACCTCCGGTGCGGAAATATGGGCTTGTTTTCCGGGATGTCGGGCGCATGCAGCACCCTCGGCAGGAGGTAGGAATGAATCTGATTGCAAACTTCGCGGTGCTCGCATCGCGGCGGACGATCTTTGATCTGCCGGTCTGCGATCTCGGCTGGGACGACGCCCTCGTTTTCATCAACGAGTTGGCCTCCATTCCCGTCGGCCAGACCGTGGTTTGTTTCGTCAACGCCCACAACATGCTGACCGCGCTGCGCGACGACGAATATTACCGGATCATGTCGCACAATCTGGTGCTGCCGGACGGCATCGGCCTCAACATTGCATCGCAGATTGCCCATGGCGCGCCGTTTCCGGCCAATCTGAACGGCACCGATTTCGTGCCGGCCTTCTTGACCTTCATGGAGACTCCGCGCCGCATCGGCCTCATCGGCGGCACGCGCCCGGTCGTCGAGGCGGCGGCGGAAAACTTCCGCAGGCACACGCCCTGGCACGAATTCGTCGTCGTTTCCGACGGTTATTTCGACAAGGTCGATCCCACTGATGTCATCGAGGAGCTTGAGCGCCAGAAGGTCGATATCCTGATCGTCGGCATGGGGACGCCGCTGCAGGAGAAATGGGTTCACGATCATATTCGCGCCGATCATGCGCGCCTGGTGCTGACGGTGGGCGCTCTCTTCGACTTCGTCTCCGGCGCCGTCCCACGCGCGCCGAGGACGGTGCGGATGATGCGCCTGGAATGGGCCTATCGGCTGCTGCAGGAGCCGACGCGCCTCTGGCGCCGTTACGTTGTCGGCATCCCGGTCTTCCTTTTCCATGTCCTGCGCTACCGCTTCCGCCGACGCGAAAGGATCCTCAGCCATCCGGAAGAGCACGGCAGCGCGCTGCAGCCGCAGTCGGATCGCAAGAAGGCAAGCTGACCTACAGCGCCGCGCGTCTTTTCAGACGCGCAAAGGACGCTGCAACACTTCAAATTGCCGCATAATTTTGTCCTTAAATCGTTTCCGATTTGAGGAATTATGCTTAGTTCTTGCCTGTTGCGGTTAACCATTTCTTTGCCATGAATATTTAGAGTGGCTTAATCATCTGCGTCCGTGCGGATGAGCGAACTCGGCCATCATGTGCATGAGATGTGGCGCAAATGTACGATATCAGGGCCAGAAACAGCTTCCAGGATCGCGCAGCCGCAGGGCCGCGCGCCGATGAGGATTCCTACGGGGTGCATCGTTCGAGCCGGCCGGATATCGCGCCGCCCGAGGCCGAATTGTTGCGCGCCATCGGCCGCGTGCTGGAGGAGCAGCGCGCCAGGGCGGCGCGCACGGCACCGCTGGTCGACCGCATCGAAACCATCCTCGGCAACCGCCTCCGGGCCGCCAACGACGTCGGCCATCCGCTTCCTCAGGAGCCGGCGCGCCACGAAGAGCTGACTGTTCTGGCCGGCGAGCCGATGATCTCATCCGCACCGTTGGCTGCGGTCCGTGAAGAACCCGCCGAGCCCCAGCCGGCAGCGCCGCGCCGCCGCGTCGGCGGCACTGGTCTTGCGATGATGGTCGCGGCTGCGACGATCATCGGCGCGGGCCTGCCGGCGCTGATGCCGGGTTCGCCGGCCCTCTACCGCGCCGAAGCGACGCTTTCCGTGAAGAGCGATGCCGCAAGCCGCGCTGCCTTCACCCAGGCCGCGGCAAAAGGGCTGCTGTCGGCGCGCATGGTTGCTTCGACGGTCGCCGCCCTGAAACTCGATCACGATCCCGAATTTGCCGGCGCCAGCGCCAATGCCCTCGGCGTCGCGCTCGATCTCCTCTCGGCGACTGGGGCTGCCGCCGATCCGGCCTCGCGCGCCGAGGCCACGCTGAAGCATGCGGTCGAGATACTGCCCGATGCCGCTGCCGGCACGATCCTGGTGAGGGTGACGACCGGCGACAGCGGCAAATCCATGCGCATCGCCGCAAGGCTTGCCGAAGCCGTTTCTGCAGCAGACGGACCCGGCGACGCCGAAACCGATGCCGCCTTGCGCAAAACCTATGACGAGGCGAAGGCGGAGCTTGCCGCGTTTACGGCTAAAAGCGGCGAGGGCAACGTCAAGGTGGCGATCGATCTTCGCCGCCAGATCGACCAGCTCGATGCCGATCTGAAAGCGGCCGACCATAATATTCTTGCCGCCAAGGCGCAGACCGACCGGCTCAAGGCGGCAAAACTTGCCGAAGTGCTCGACGGTTCGCTCCCCTTCGATATGCTCTCGCCGGCGCTGCAGGACTGGCGCGACAAATATGCCGTCGCCAGGACAGCGCTTGCGCAGCTTTCGGCCGAGCTTGGCCCGCGCCATCCGCGCCTCTTGCAGCAGCAAGCCGAAACAGACGGTCTGAAGGAGAGTATGGGCAAGGAGCTGACCCGTCTTGCCCAGACTGCCAACCTCGCTGCCAAGGCCGCCGTCGATGCGCGCAAGGGCCTGAACGACCGCCGCAATACGCTGATCGCCCAGAGCCGGGACACCGGTGTCGATTTGTCACGCCTGACCGAGCTTAGCGAAAAGGCGAATGCCGCGCGCTCGCGCCTCGAAGAGGCGACGTCCGCAGCGGTGGGAACGGCCGCCGACGGTCGTATCGTTCTCCTGAAGCCGGCATTGGCAACCACAGTATTGGGCACCGATGGCCTGACCGGCCGTTCGCTGGCTGCTGCCGCGGCGGGCCTTGCGATAGGCCTTGCTGCGGCTTTCCTGCTGCGCCTGCGTAGGCCCGTCGCCGATCCCACAAGGGAGAAAACGCCGGCGCGCCGGCCACAGGCTCCACTGCCGTCGATGCCCGCGCAGGACCCCGCGCCAATCGACGAAATGGAGGTGCTGCGCTCCGAGATCTCCGGCCTGCGCGACCGGCTTCGTGTTCATGCGCTCGAAGCGCGACAGCCGCTGCGTTGAACGAACATTTCCTTGCATTTTTGATATTGCATTGCTGCTTTCCGACAGGATAGGGCGTTAGCGAGCATTTGAAGCTCGTCAACTATCCATAGATTGACGCGAAACAGGGCGGAGAGACGCGTGACGACAGTAATCGACGGCAAGAACGTAGCTGCATCGGTCATTCAGACGGTCAAGAGTGCGACGGCAGCGTTGGAAAAAAGCACCGGCGTCACCACCGGCCTTGCGGTCGTCATCGTCGGCGACGATCCGGCAAGCCACGCCTATGTCGGTTCGAAGGGCCGCATGGCCAAGGAATGCGGATTCAAGTCCGTCCAGCACACGCTGCCGGCCGAGACCAAGCAGGAGGAACTGGCAGCCCTTGTCGCCACCCTCAACGCCGATCCGTCGATCCACGGCATCCTGGTGCAACTGCCCCTGCCGAAGCCGCTCGACAGCGAGGCGATTATCCAGTCGATCCTGCCGGAAAAGGATGTCGACGGCCTGAGCGTCGTCAATGCCGGCAAGCTCGCCACCGGCGACCTGAAGACCGGGCTGGTCTCCTGCACCCCGGCCGGCGCCATGGTGTTCGTCCGCCGTACCCATGGCGAGGATCTCTCCGGCCTTAACGCCGTTGTCATCGGCCGCTCCAACCTGTTCGGCAAGCCGATGGCGCAATTGCTGCTCAACGCCAATGCGACCGTGACGATCGCTCATTCCAGGACCAGGAATCTCGCCGAGGTCTGCCGCAACGCCGATATCCTGGTGGCCGCCGTCGGCCGGCCGGAGATGGTCAGGGCCGATTGGGTGAAACCCGGTGCGACGGTCATCGACGTCGGCATCAACCGGGTGGCAGCCCCCGAAAGAGGCGAGGGTAAGACCCGGCTCGTCGGCGACGTCGCCTTCGAGGAGGTCTCTGCGGTCGCGAGCACCATCACCCCGGTTCCCGGTGGAGTCGGGCCGATGACCATCGCCATGCTGATGGCCAACACCGTCATCGCCGCCCATCGCACTGCAGGGCAGACACCGCCGCAGTTTTGATTGGGGCATGATGCCGAAAAGTGTGAGCGGTTTTCGGACGACATCATGCTCTAACTATATGATGTAGAACAGGATTCAGATTTTAGGCCGACCCGGCCTAAAATCATCCTGTTCTAGGCCTGGGGAACAGGACCGGTCGAGGCCCTGACGATCAGCTCGGTCTTCCAGAGCTCCTGGTCGGGGAAGGGGCCGGCCTGCTTCACCGTGCCGATCAGCCGCTGCGCGATGCGCACGCCCGCCGCCCGCAATGAAGAGCGTGTCGTCGTCAGCGGCACGGAAAAACTTTCCGGTTTCAGCAGCGGCAGCACGTCGTCATGGGCGATCAGCGAGATATCCTCGCCGAGCCGCAATCCGGCCTGGTTGACCGCGCGGATCGCGCCGAGCGCCAGCACAGTGCTGGAGCAGAGGATCGCCGTCGGCCGCTCCGGCAATTGCAGGAAGTGTTCCATCGCCAGCAGGCCTTGCTCGTCCGTCATCAGCGCGTGGCTCACGCAACCCTCATCGAGCGCGAGCCCGCGCTCGGCAAGCGCTGATATGACGCCGTTCTTCCTGCGGATGGCGAAATCGAGATGCATCGGTCCGTTCATCAGCGCAAAGCGGGTATGGCCGAGCTGCAGCAAGAGCCGCGTCGCATCGTAGAAGGCGCCTTCGTTGTCGATGTCGAGATAGGGATAGTCCGGCTCAGAACCGAAGGAGCGGCCGTGCACGACATAGGGCATCGACAGTGATTTCAGCATGGCGAGCCGCGGGTCGTGACCGCGCATATAGGCGACGAACAGGGCATCGACATTGCCGCTGATCGCAAGGCGCCGCAGCGCCGCCACCTCGTCATCGGGGTCGGCCGGCATGATCACGAAGTGGAAATCGTGGCGTACGGCCTCTTCGCCGAGCCCGGCCAGGAATTCACCGAAATGCACGTCGGACTGGTGGCCGGGCGCCGTCGGCATGACGAGGCCGATCGAGCCTGCCTTGCCGGTCGCCAGCCGCTGCGCTGCCTTGTTCGGCCGGTATCCAGTCTCCTTGACAGCCTGGAGCACACGCTCCCGGGTCGCCTCGTTGACCTCGGGATAGCCGTTCAGCGCTCGGCTCACCGTCGTCTGCGACAGCCCCAGCAATTCCGATAGCTGTTTGAGATTCACCTGCTATGCTTCCTCCCGGCCCGCCCGTCAGCCATCCTGAAAAGGCCTGCCGCCTCCCAGTGGCATCCAAAGCGCTTTCAATTATGTATCATCTGGCGCGCTTGACTCAAGAAAAATCGCTCCATATTTCCCGATAGACGTTGCTGCGCTGCGATATCTAGCATGTCCACAGCGGGTTTTCGCGAATTGACTTGACTCCATTCCACCGAAAGTGAAATGAGTTTGGTGTCAAAGCGCTTTGAAATTTCTTTTGGAGGGAATTCGGCGCGGTTGGGATTGTGATGGGAGGTTGATCACATGAAAAAGTCATTTTTGATGGGCGTTGCCGTGGCAGCGCTTTTTGCCGGTACTGCGTCTGCAGCCGATCTGAAATTTGCCCCGGGACAGGATGCCAAGTTCAACTGGAAGAGCTATGACGAGTTCAAGGCTGCTCATGCCGATCTGAAGGGCCAGCCGCTGACGATCTTCGGGCCGTGGCGCGGCGAGGACGAGGCGTTCTTCCAGAGCGTTCTTTCCTACTTCACCGAAGCCACCGGCATCGATGTCAAATACTCTTCTTCCGAAAACTACGAACAGCAGATCGTCATCGATACGCAGGCAGGCTCGCCGCCGAACGTCGCCGTTCTGCCGCAGCCGGGCCTCCTGGCCGATCTCGCCAGCAAAGGCTTCCTGACGCCGCTCGGCGATGACAACTCCAAGTGGATCAAGGACAATTACGGCGCTGGCGACAGCTGGGTCGGTTACGGCACCTACAAGGGCAAGGACGGCAAGGAAGCCTTCTACGCCTTCCCGTATAAGGCCGACGTAAAATCGCTGGTCTGGTATGTTCCGGAGAACTTCGAGGAAGCCGGCTACAAGATCCCGACGACCATGGAAGAACTGCATGCCCTGACGGATCAGATCGTCAAGGATGGCGGCGTTCCCTGGTGCATCGGTCTCGGTTCCGGCGGCGCCACCGGCTGGCCGGCGACCGACTGGGTCGAGGATCTCATGCTGCGCATGCAGCCGCCGGAAGCCTATGACAAGTGGACGACCAACGAGCTGAAATTCACCGATCCGGCCGTCGTTGCCGCGATCGACGAATTCGGCAAGTTCGCCAAGAACGCGAAATACGTCGATGGCGGCGTTGCGGCCGTGGCCTCGACCGATTTCCGCGACAGCCCGAAGGGCCTCTTCGCGGTTCCGCCGAAGTGCTACATGCACCATCAGGCCTCGTTCATCCCGTCCTTCTTCCCTGAGGGCACGAAGCTCGGCCAGGATGCCGACTTCTTCTACATGCCAACCTTTGCGTCGCATCCCGAACTCGGCAAGCCGGTTCTCGGCGCCGGCACGCTCGTCTCGATCGCCAAGGACTCGAAGACGGCCCGCGCCTTCATCGACTTCCTGAAGACCCCGATCGCCCATGAGGTCTGGATGGCGCAGTCGAGCTTCCTGACGCCATATAAGGGCGTCAGCACCGAGGCCTATGCCAACCCGCAGATGAAGAAGGAAGGCGAGATCCTGACCTCCGCCACCACCTTCCGCTTCGACGGTTCCGACCTGATGCCGGGCAAAATCGGCGCCGGCGCCTTCTGGACGGGCATGGTCGATTTTGTCGGCGGCAAGTCAGCCGAAGAGTCTGCTGGCGAAATCCAGAGCGCCTGGGACGGCATCAAGTAATCTTTTAAAATTATGCCGCCGGCTTGCCGGCGGCATGGCTTGCATGACTGGCCGGGCTCGCAAAGAGCCCGGCCATCGCAGGATATATTGTGATTGGGCAATACAAAAAGATTGACGATGACCGGCGCTGATCCGTCAGAATAACAACCGGTCGGAATAAGATCAGGGGAAGCAGGGGAGGGACGAAATGCTGTCGCAGATAGTGTCCGCTTTGGGCGTCGTGGTCGTCGCCGTTTTTGCGTGCTCGGCCTATTTCTATTTTTCGAACAAGATTCTGGATCTCGCTCTGCCGGTGAAGGACGGCGACATCCGCGCCGCATCGCGCAATCTCAACCGCCGTGCGCTCGTTCGGCCGTGGTTGTTCATCGGCCCGGCGCTCTTCCTGCTGATCGTCTATCTCGTCTATCCGGTCGTTGCGACCTTGATCCTCTCCTTCTACGACCGCGCCGGTCTGCAGTTCGTCGGCCTCGCCAACTACAAATGGGCGCTCGGCGACCGCGAATTCCGCCAGTCGATCTTCAATAACATCCTCTGGCTCGCCGTCGTGCCGGCCGCCTGCACCTTCTTCGGCCTCGTCATCGCCGTGATGACCGATCGCATCTGGTGGGGCAATATCGCCAAGAGCATCGTCTTCATGCCGATGGCGATCTCCTTCGTCGGCGCCTCGGTCATCTGGAAATTTATCTATGAATATCGCGGCGGCAACGACGTCCAGATCGGCCTGCTGAACGCCATCGTCCAGACTTTCGGCGGAACGCCCGAGGTGTGGATTTCCGTTCCCTTCTGGAACAACTTCTTCCTGATGGTCATCCTGATCTGGATCCAGACCGGTTTCGCTATGGTCATCCTGTCGGCCGCTCTTCGCGGCATCCCCGAGGAGACGATCGAAGCCGCGGTGATCGACGGCGCCAATGGCTGGCAAATCTTCTGGCGCATCATGGTGCCGCAGGTCTGGGGTTCCATCGCCGTCGTCTGGACGACGATCACCATCCTCGTCCTCAAGGTCTTCGACATCGTGCTGACCATGACCAACGGCCAGTGGCAGTCGATGGTGCTGGCGAACCTGATGTTCAACTGGATGTTCCGCGGCGGCGGCGATTCCGGCCGAAGCGCCGTCATCGCTATCATCATCATGCTCGCCGTCACCCCGATCATGGTCTGGAACGTGCGCCGCGCCAATCGCGAACTGAAGGGGCACTGAGATGACCGCTATCGGAAGCTACTTCAAGATCGGCCCCGCCCGGCTCTTCGTTCATGTCGCCGTTCTGCTGATCGTCATCGTCTGGCTCATCCCGACGCTCGGCATCTTCGTCAGCGCGCTGCGCGACAAGGACCAGATCGTCGTCTCCGGCTGGTGGACGGCCTTCGTCGGCTCGACCCAGACCGCCGCGGTCCGCCTCGGTACGCCCGACCAGCAAAAGCAGGAAGGTGCGAACTACGTCATTACAGGCAATGTGTTGGAAGGCCAGACCGGCCGTGCCGTGAAGGCCTTCGGCAACCGCATACAGCAGCCGGCCGCCTTTAAAGCCGGCGAGACCGCCGATTTCGGCGACGGTGAAACCCTGCAGATCAACAGCGACGGCAGTTATCGCTATGTGAAGAACACCGCCTTCTCGCCCGACGAACGCCCGAAGCGCATCTATGCGTCCGTCTCGGCGCCGCCGGAATTCACCATGCAGAACTACAACACGGTTCTGACCGGCGAGGGCATTGGCCAGTCCTTCATCAACTCGCTGACCGTGACGATCCCGGCGACGATCATCCCGATCCTGATTGCCGCTTTCGCAGCCTATGCCCTGAGCTGGATGGAGTTTCCTGGCCGCGGGCTGCTGATTGCGCTCGTCGTCGGCCTCATCGTCGTGCCGCTGCAGATGTCGCTGATTCCGCTGCTGCGCCTCTATAACGAGATCGGCAACCTGCTCGGCCAGCCGTCGAAGACCTATCCCGGCATCTGGCTGGCCCATACCGCCTTCGGCATGCCGCTCGCCATCTATCTCTTGCGAGCCTATATTGCCGGCCTGCCGAAAGAGATCATCGAATCCGCCCGCGTCGACGGCGCGAGCGATTTCGAGATCTTCGTCCGCATCGTTTTGCCTCTGTCCTTCCCCGCACTCGCCTCCTTCGCCATCTTCCAGTTCCTATGGGTGTGGAACGACCTGCTCGTCGCCATGGTCTTCCTCGGCACCGACAAGGACCACCTCGTGCTGACCGGCAGCCTGAACGCGCTGCTCGGCTCGCGCGGCGGCAATTGGGAGATTTTGACGGCGTCGGCCTTCGTCACCATTATCGTGCCGCTGCTCGTCTTCTTCGGGCTGCAGCGTTACCTGGTGCGCGGTCTGCTGGCGGGTTCGGTCAAGGGAGGCTGACCATTCCCGAACGTGACTTCAAACAGGATATTCCATGAACGTGGCTTCTCAATCGATCTCGACTCCCGACAAGGACTGGTGGCGCGGCGCGGTGATCTATCAGATCTACCCGCGCTCCTACCAGGATTCGAACGGTGACGGCATCGGCGACCTGAAGGGCATCACCGCCCGCTTGCCGCATGTGGCAAGCCTCGGCGTCGATGCGATCTGGATCTCGCCCTTCTTCACCTCGCCGATGCGCGATTTCGGCTATGACGTCTCCGACTACGAGAATGTCGATTCGATCTTCGGCACGCTGGTGGATTTCGACACGATGATCGCCGAGGCCCATCGCCTCGGCATCCGGGTGATGATCGACCTCGTCATCTCCCACAGCTCGGATCAGCATCCCTGGTTCGCGCAAAGCCGCTCGAGCAAGACCAACGCCAAGGCCGACTGGTATGTCTGGGCCGACGCCAAGCCGGATGGCACGCCGCCGAACAACTGGCTGTCGATCTTCGGCGGTTCTGCATGGGCGTGGGATCCGACGCGCATGCAATATTACCTGCACAATTTCCTGACCTCGCAGCCGGACATGAACCTGCATAACCCTGAGGTGCAGGACCGTCTGCTCGACGTCGTGCGCTTCTGGCTCAATCGCGGCGTCGACGGTTTCCGCCTCGACACCATCAACTTCTATTTCCATGACACGCAACTGCGCGACAACCCGGCGCTGGCTCCCGAGCGCCGCAACGCCTCGACGGCGCCGGCGGTCAATCCCTATAATTTTCAGGAGCATATCTACGACAAGAACCGCCCTGAGAACCTTGCCTTCCTGAAGCGCTTCCGCGCCGTTCTCGAGGAATTCCCGGCGATCGCCGCTGTCGGCGAAGTCGGCGACAGCCAGCGCGGCCTTGAAATCGTCGGCGAATACACCTCCGGCAATGACAAGATGCACATGTGCTACGCCTTCGAGTTCCTGGCGCCCGATCCGCTGACGCCGGAGCGCGTCGAGGAGGTGATGCAGGATTTCGAAGCTGCCGCGCCCGATGGTTGGGCCTGCTGGGCCTTCTCCAATCACGACGTTATGCGCCATGTCAGCCGCTGGGGCGGGCTGGTCGCCGATCACGACGCTTTTGCCAAGCTCTACGCCTCGTTGCTGATGACCATGCGCGGCTCCGTCTGCCTCTATCAGGGCGAGGAGCTGGCGCTGACTGAGGCCGATCTCGCCTATCAGGATCTGCAGGACCCCTATGGCATCCAGTTCTGGCCGGAATTCAAGGGCCGCGACGGCTGCCGCACGCCGATGGTCTGGGACAGCCAGGTCGCCCAGGGCGGCTTCTCGACGGTCAAGCCCTGGTTGCCGGTGCCGGTCGAGCATATCCTGCGTGCCGTCAGCGTCCAGCTGGGCGACGAGGCTTCCGTGCTGGAGCACTATCGCCGCTTCATCGCCTTCCGCAAGCTGCACCCGGCTTTTGCCAAGGGCGAGATCGAATTCGAGGAACAACAGGGTGACAACCTGGTCTTCACCCGTGAATACGGCAACGAGAAGCTGCTCTGCATCTTCAACATGAGCGCGGCCGAGGCCGCCGTCATTCTGCCTGCGGGAGAATGGCAGGCATTGACGGGCCACGGCTTTACCAGCAACAACTATGGCGACAAGATCGATATTCCGGCCTGGGGGGCGTATTTCGCCCGTCTTGCCTAAGGAACTAAGGGGAGAGAGAAATGACTGGACTGACGCTGAAGGATATCCGCAAATCCTACGGTTCCGTGGACGTTCTCCATGGTATCGACCTCGATATCAAGCAGGGCGAATTCATCGTCTTCGTCGGTCCGTCCGGCTGCGGCAAATCCACGCTTCTGCGCATGATCGCCGGTCTCGAGGCGATCACCGGCGGTGAGATGTATATCGATGGCCATCTCGTCAATGACGTGCCGCCCTCCAAGCGCGGCATCGCCATGGTCTTCCAGTCCTATGCGCTCTACCCGCATATGACCGTGTTCGATAACATGGCTTTCGGCATGAAGATCGCCGGCGAAAGCCGCCAGGAGATCGACCGCCGTGTCCGGGCGGCGGCCGAGAGCCTGCAGCTGACCAACTATCTCGATCGTCTGCCGAAGGCGCTTTCCGGCGGCCAGCGCCAGCGCGTGGCGATCGGCCGCGCCATCTGCCGCGATCCAAAGGTCTTCCTGTTCGACGAGCCGTTGTCCAACCTCGATGCCGCGCTGCGCGTCGCGACCCGCATCGAGATCGCCCGCCTGAACGAGCAGATGGCCGATACGACGATGATCTACGTCACCCACGACCAGGTCGAGGCGATGACGCTTGCCGATCGTATCGTCGTTCTCTCCGCCGGCAATATCGAGCAGGTCGGCGCGCCGCTGGACCTCTACGAGCGCCCGGCAAACCTCTTCGTCGCCAAATTCATCGGCTCGCCGGCGATGAACATCATTCCGGCGACGGTCGCCGGCACCGGAAGCCAGACGACGGTGACGCTGACCGGCGGCATGTCGGTGACTCTCGATGTGGCGACCGACGCGTCGGAAACCGGCAAGCAGGCAAGCTTCGGCGTTCGTCCGGAGGATCTCCGGGTTGCCGATGGCGCCGATTACCTTTTCGAAGGTGAAGTGTCGATCGTCGAAGCGCTCGGCGAAGTGACGTTGCTTTATATCGAGGGCCTGGTCCCGGGCGAGCCGATCGTCGTCAAGCTGCCTGGCATCTATGATGTGAAGAAGGGACAGAGGATGCGGTTTGCCGCCGACAGGCAGAAGTTGCATCTGTTTGACGCAACCGGCCATACCTACCGGAAGTGAGGCGGCCATTTTTGGGGTGATGGTCCCAAGAATTGTGCGGGACGGGCCGAATTCTCACTTTCTGTTAAAGATCGGCTGCTACCCTTTCCTCGTCAATTTATGAGGGGGATAAGCACGTGGCCGCTTCCAATCCGTCACAGCCAAAATCTCATTTCCTGAGCAAGGAAGAATCCTTCATGTATGACCGCGAGGCGCGGTTCAAGATGGAGGACACGATGAACGCCGCGCGCATTGAATATACGGAAAAGGGCGTCATGCACGCGGCTTCGCGCCGCTGCGACATTGTCCGTATTTCGATGAGCAGCGCGACGCTCGCGATCCTGACCCAGTTCAGCCTGCCGAAGCAGTTCTATCTGGATATTCCGGATGCCCGCATCACCAAGGTCGGCTGCCTGCTGATGAAGGTCAACGCCAACAATACGATCGACGTCCGCTTCCTGCGCCTGCTGACGCAGAAGGAGCTGAACAAGATCTTCGTCTACAGCACCCATCCGGCGCACCGCGACTACGTTCTCGATATTCGAGCCTGAAGTCGCGCGTCCAGCAGGACGGATTGAAATCAAAAAAACCCGCGGGTGCTTCACGCTCCCCGCGGGTTTTTGTTTGCCAGAAGCCACTCGTTCAGTGGTGGAAGAGCACGCTCGCACCTTGGTCCGAAGGTCCGACGGCGCGGCGGAACGGCGCGAAGAGTTCGCGGCCCATGCCGAATTCATTGTCGGAGAGATCGACGGTCACCGGCTCGCGCTCGGCCATGTCAGCTGCATCGACGAGCAGCTCGAGCGTGCCCTTGATCGCGTCCAGGCGAATGATGTCGCCCTCGCGGATGCGGGCGATCGGGCCGCCGTCGACCGCTTCCGGCGTGACGTGGATCGCTGCCGGCACCTTGCCGGACGCGCCGGACATGCGCCCGTCGGTGAGCAGCGCCACGCGGAAGCCGCGATCCTGCAACACGCCGAGCGGCGGCGTCAGCTTGTGCAGTTCCGGCATGCCGTTCGCTTTCGGGCCCTGGAAACGCACGACGGCGATGAAATCGCGGTTGAGCTTGCCTTCCTTGAAGGCGTCCTGCAGTTCCTGCTGGCTGTGGAAGATGATTGCCGGCGCCTCGATGATGTGGCGCTCCGGCTTGACGGCGGAAATCTTGATGACCGCTTTGCCGAGATTGCCGCGCAGCATCTTCAACCCGCCATTGGCCTGGAACGGCGTTTCGATGCTGGAGAGGACCTTGGGATCGACGCTTTTTTCCGGCGACGGCTCGCGCAGGACGGCGCCGTTTTCGCCGAGGCGGGCATCAACCGTATAGGCTTGGAGACCCTGGCCGAAGACGGTGCGGACGTCGTCATGCACCAGTCCGTGCTTCAAGAGTTCCTTGATGAGGAAGCCCATGCCGCCAGCCGCCTGGAAATGGTTCACGTCGGCAAGTCCGTTCGGGTAGACGCGGGCAAGCAGCGGGACGATTTCCGAAAGCTCGGCAATGTCCTGCCAGGTGAGGTGGATGCCGGCCGCCCGTGCCATGGCGACAAGGTGCAGCGTGTGGTTGGTCGAGCCGCCGGTCGCATGCAGGCCGACGACGCCGTTGACGACCGAGCGCTCGTCGATCATCTCGCCCGCCGGCGTGAATTCATTGCCGAGCGCGGTGATCGCCAGCGCCCGCTTGGCGGCTTCGCGCGTCAACGCTTCACGCAGCGGTGTGCCGGGATTGATGAAGGACGAGCCAGGCATGTGGAAGCCCATGATCTCCATCAGCATCTGGTTGGAATTGGCAGTGCCGTAAAAGGTGCAGGTGCCGGGACCGTGATAGGACTTCGATTCCGCCTCCAGCAGTTCGGCGCGTCCGACCTTGCCCTCGGCGAAGAGCTGGCGCACGCGCGACTTCTCGTCGTTCGGCAGGCCTGTCGTCATCGGACCGGCCGGAACGAAAATCGACGGCAGGTGCCCGAAGGACAGGGCTGCAATCACCAGGCCGGGCACGATCTTGTCGCAGACGCCGAGGAAGAGGGCGGCGTCGAACATGTTGTGCGACAGGCCGACGCCCGCCGACATGGCGATCAGGTCGCGCGAGAACAGCGAGAGCTCCATGCCCGGCTGTCCTTGGGTGACGCCGTCGCACATCGCCGGCACGCCGCCGGCCACCTGCGCCACGCCGCCTGCTTGGGCGGCTGCCTCACGGATAATCGCCGGATAGGTCTCGAATGGCTGGTGGGCCGAGAGCATGTCGTTATAGGCGGTGATGATGCCGAGATTGGGGATGCGGTCGCCGGCGAGCGCATCCTTGTCGGCGGGGGAACAGACCGCGAAGCCATGGGCAAGATTGGCGCAGCCAAGCACCGAGCGCTGCACGCCCTGCGAGGCGGCGGCGCGCAGGCGTTCCAGGTAGCGCTCGCGGCTTGGCTTCGAGCGTTCGACAATGCGATCGGTGATCGCAGAAATGCGTGCGTGAGCGGACATGGAAAATCCCTGCCTTGTTCGTTGTCTCTATCTGTTTCGGCGGCTCTGGCCTGAATCTCAATCCGGATGACGGCTGATCAGGGAGCCCAGTAGATCTCGACCGGGGAAGTGGCCCGGCGCAGAATGGCGCGGATCGGCATCTCTGCCTCGTCACCGCTGCCTTCCGCCTTGGCGAGAACGTCTTTTTTGCCTTCGCCCTCAATATGGAGAACCAGGAGTGCGGCATCCTCAAGACTGGAGAAGGTGAAGGTCAGGCGCGGCTCGCCGGCTCCTTCCGCTTCCATGGTGATGATGCCGCGCGGCGTCGATGCATCGAGCGCCTTGGCGAGATTGCTGCCGCCGGGAAAGAACGAGGCCGTGTGGCCGTCGCCGCCCATGCCCAGGATGACGATGTCGAAGGGGGAACTGATCGCCTTGGTCTTCTCGGTCGCGATCCTTGCCGCCTCCTCCGCCGAGGCAGCGTCCTGATAGAGCGGCAGAAAGCGTGCCGCCCTTGCCTTGTTCTGCAGCAGATTGGCATCGACCAGCAGATGGTTCGAGCGCGCATTGTCGGCCGGCACGAAACGTTCGTCGACAAGCGTGATCGTCACCTTGTCCCAGGCGATGTCGCGCGTCGAAAGCGCCTGGAAGAAGACCTTCGGCGTGGAACCGCCGGAAACGGCGATGGACGCCGTTCCGCGGGCGGCAATCGCCGCCGAAAGCGTATCCGCGACCTTGTCGGCGAGGCTGCCGGCAAGGTCTGCGGCGCTGGCGAAGGAATGCAGGGTCGATGCCATCGGTTTCGTCCTAGATCTCGTCATGCCAGGTGCGGCCGTCGCGCTCGATCAGCGCGATGGCCTGGCTCGGGCCCCAGGTGCCGGCCGTATAGCCCTGCACCTGCTGGCCGGTCGTTTCCCAACCCTTCAGGATCGGATCGACCCATCTCCATGCGGCTTCCACTTCGTCGCGGCGCATGAACAGGGTCTGGTTGGAGCGGATCACGTCCATCAGCAGGCGCTCGTAGGCGTCGGGATTGCGGACGTTGAAGGCCTGGGCGAAGCTCATGTCGAGCGAGACATTGCGCAGGCGCATGCCGCCCGGACCCGGATCCTTGATCATCAGCGACTGCTTGACGCCCTCATCCGGCTGCAGGCGAATGATCAGCTGGTTGGCGTTGATGCGCCCGGCCGCCTGGTCGAAGATCGCGTGCGGGATCGGCTTGAAGGTGATGACGATCTCGGACATGCGCCCGGTCAGGCGCTTGCCTGTGCGGATGTAGAAGGGAACGCCCGCCCAGCGCCAGTTGTTGATCTCGGCCTTGATAGCGACGAAGGTCTCGGTGTTCGAGACGCCGCCTTCGAGTTCTTCGAGGTAGCCCTTGACCGGGCCGGTACCCGATGCGCCGGCGCGATACTGGCCGCGCACCGTCGCCTGCTCGACGTTGGAAGCATTGAGCGGCTTCAGCGCCCGCAGCACCTTCAGCTTCTCGTCGCGAACGGCTTCCGAATCCATTGACGAGGGTACTTCCATCGCCGTCAGGCAAAGCAGCTGCAGAATGTGGTTCTGCACCATGTCGCGCAGTGCGCCGGCCGTATCGTAATAGCCGGCGCGGCCTTCGAGGCCGACCGATTCAGCCACGGTGATCTGCACGTGATCGATGTAGTTGGCGTTCCACAACGGCTCATAGAGCGCGTTGGCAAAGCGCAGCGCCATCAGGTTCTGCACCGTCTCCTTGCCGAGATAATGGTCGATGCGGAAGATCTGTTCTTCCTTGAAGGCACGGCCGATCGTGTCGTTGAGCTGCAGCGCCGAGGCGAGGTCGCGGCCGATCGGCTTCTCGACGACGATGCGGGTCGATTTGGTGATCAGCTTGTGGTCATGGATCTTCTGAGAGATATCGCCGAAGATGCCCGGAGCGACGGCGAGGTAGAAGGCGCGCACGCGATCCTTGCCTTCGTCGAGCAGCTTCTTCAGCTGATCCCAGCCGGCATCCGTGCGGGCGTCGACCGAGACGTAGTAGAGGCGGGCACAGAATTTCTCCACCTCCGCCTCGTCGTATTCACCCTTCTTCAGGTGCTCGTTCAGCGCGTCCTTGGCGAATTTGCGGTATTCCTCGTGCGTCAACGGGCTGCGCGAGGCGCCGATCACGCGGGTCGGTTCCGAAAACTGGCCTTCGATCTGGCGATGATACAGCGCGGGCAGAAGCTTGCGTTCTGCAAGGTCGCCGCTGCCGCCGAAGACGACATAATCAAAGGGCTCAACGGGAATGATTTGGCTGCTCATGAGCTTGTCTCTCAATCAGGCTGGTTGGCGGCCCTTTTAATCTAATCGATTTAAAAAAGCCAGTGTGCAGTGCAATGAATCTCTCAGGAACCGGTTTTAGAGCGAATTTCCGGAAGAGGAAATCCGCAATCGGACTAAAACTTGTCGCGAAGTGCAAACCACGACAAGGCGAGGAAAAGCAACGGTGCGCGCATGCGGGCCCCGCCGGGAAAGGCGGGAATATCGAGCGATGTGAACAGGTCGAGATCGCCGGATTTTCCAAGCACCGTTTCCGCATAGAGCTTGCCACAGTAGTTTGACAGCATGACGCCATGGCCGGAATAACCGCCGATCGAGATGACGCCGGGCATGACCTCGCGCACGAAAGGCTGGCGAGGCAGGGTGATACCAACGCTGCCGCCCCAGGCATGGGTGATCTCGATTTCCTTCAGATCAGGATAGATCTCGGCGATCTGCCGGCGGATGTGCTGCGAAATGTCCCGCGGATTGTCCGACGTATAGGCTTCACGCCCGCCGAACAGCAGGCGTCCGTCGCCGAATTTGCGGAAATAGCGCACGACGAAACGCGAATCGGCCACGGCCTCGCCCCCCGGCAGCACATCGGGATGCCCGTCGAGCGGCGCCGTGGCGCCGATGAAGGAGCGGATCGGCATGACATGGCTTGCCGTTACCGGCTCCAGATTGCCGATATAGCCGTTGCAGGCGATCAGCGCGCGCTCGGCGGTGATCGTCCCGCTTTCGGTTTCGATCGTCACTTTGCCGCCGCCCTGGCGGATCGCCGTTGCCCTGGTCATCTCGAAGATTTCAGCACCGGCATTGGCAGCGACCCGCGCCAGCCCCACCAGCAGCTTCAGTGGATGAATGTGGCCAGTGCCGACATCGCGCACGCCGCAATGGAAACGCTTCGAGCCGAGCCTCTCCTGCGTTTCCTTCTCGTCCATGAAGCGCAGATGCGGATAGTCGTAGCGGAAGGCGGCGATCTCGGCATTTTCGTAATAGGCGCGCTTGTAGCTCGCCTTGTGTGCGACGTTGAGCTGGCCGGGCACATAGTCGATCTCGATCTGATGCTCGCGGGCGAAATCGATGAGATGGCGTTTGGCCGCCTCGGCAAGATCGAACAGCGCCTTCGAGCGTTCGTAGCCGATCTTCTCCTCGAGTTCTTCCGGCCACCATCGCTGACCAGTGCCGAGTTGACCGCCATTGCGCCCGGACGCCCCGTCGCCGAAGCGGCAGGCCTCGATCAGCACCACTGAAACGCCCGCTTTGGCAAGATTATAGGCGGCCTGCAGGCCGGTATAACCGCCGCCGACGATGGCGACGTCGCATGTTCTCGAGCCGTCGAGAGCGGCATAGGTGGGCCGCTCCCCGACAGTTGCCTGATACCAGGACAGCCCGGGCGCGATCGGGCTCTGCCATGTCTCCTGCGATGCCATGATAGTCCCTCACACGTTGAGCAGAAGGAATTCCCGCTCCCAAGGGCTGATCACCTGCATGAAGGTTTCGAACTCGCCGCGCTTGACGCCGGCATAAAGGCCGATGAACTGCTTGCCGAACATCTCCTCGAAGGCGGGTTCGTCCTCGAGCAGCGCCACGGCTTCCAGCAGGCCGCGCGGCAGGTCGATCGAGCCCTCATTGGCCGAATCCTCGGTCGGCGCCGTCGGCTCGATCTCGTTCATGATCCCGAGCAGGCCGGAGGCGAGCGAGGCGGCGAGTGCGAGATAGGGGTTGGCGTCCGAGCTCGGCAGCCGGTTTTCCACACGCCGCGCTTGCGGATCGGAAACCGGCACGCGGAAAGCCGTCGTCCGGTTGTCGTAGCCCCAGGCATTGTTGACCGGGCAGGACATATCGGGCTGCAGGCGCCGGTAGGAATTCACGTAGGGTGCAAGCATCGCCATCGCGCTTGGCACGAATTTCTGCATGCCGCCGATGAAATGGAAAAATTCCTTCGAGGCCGATCCGTCGGCATTGGAGAAGATGTTCTTGCCCGTCTCGATATTGACCACCGACTGATGGATATGCATCGCCGAACCCGGCTGGCCCTGCATCGGCTTGGCCATGAAAGTCGCGTAGATGTCGTGCTTCAGCGCCGCCTCGCGGATCGTCCGCTTGAACAGGAACACCTGGTCGGCAAGTTCGATCGGATTGCCGTGGCGCAGGTTGATCTCGAGCTGCGCCGGTCCCTCTTCGTGGATCAGCGTATCGATCTCCAGCCCCTGTTTCTCCGAGAAATGATAGACGTCGTCGATCAACTCGTCGAATTCATTGATACCGGCGATCGAATAGCCCTGGCCGCCGAGGATCGAGCGGCCGGATCGGCCTTTGGGCGGGTGTAGCGGATAGTCGGGATCGTCGTTCTTGGCGACCAGGTAGAATTCGATTTCGGGCGCGACGATCGGTTTCCAGCCGCGTTCGTGATAGAGGCTCATGATGCGCTTCAGCACGTTGCGCGGCGTATAGGGCACTTCACCGCCGTCCGAATCGACGATGTCGCAGATCACCTGCGCCGTCGGGTCGGTTTCCCAGGGCACGACCGAAAGCGTCGAAAGGTCGGGCATCAGCTTCAGGTCGCTGTCGCGCGGCTCGTATCGGAAGCTCTCCGTCTCGTCTGGATATTCGCCCGAAATTGTGTGCCGGTAGATCGCTGACGGCAGCGCCAGCGACGTGTTCGAGGTGAATTTCGAGCTCGGCATCATTTTGCCGCGCGCAACGCCGGCAAGGTCCGGTGTGATGCATTCGATGTCTTCAATGCCCCTGTCCCTCAGCCACCGCGCTGCTTCCTTCCAGTTCGCAACGCCGCGCAGGGATCCGGGCTCCGGGGGAGTTTTTTTCGAGGCGGGTACGTTTCTGGCAGGCTTCAGCGTCGTCTTTTTTGGGGACATGACACACCGGTTTGCGTTGATCGTGGCGCCATCATAACCAGACTTTGCCAATTGGCGAGGGGTGGCAAACGTTGACTTTCGCCCTTTGATGGAAAAAGAAGACGTGATTTTGATCGGGGAAACGGGTTTGCAGCGCAAAAGCGACGTCATCGTCATCGGCGCCGGGGCGGCGGGCATGATGGCGGCCATCCGCGCGGGAAAACGCGGCCGCTCGGTCGTGGTCCTCGACCATGCCAGGGCGCCTGGCGAGAAGATCCGCATATCCGGCGGCGGCCGCTGCAATTTCACCAATATCCATGCCGGACCGAAGAATTTCCTCTCCGCCAACCCGCATTTCTGCAAGTCGGCGCTCGCCCGTTTCACGCCCGCCGATTTCATCGCCATGGTCGACCAGCATGGCATTGCCTGGCACGAGAAGACGCTCGGCCAGCTTTTCTGCGACGATAGCGCCAAAGACATCATCCGCATGCTGCTGGCTGAGATGCGCATGGCAGGCGCAGTACTGCATCTTGGCACCGAGATATCAGGTGTCGAGAAGACCGAAGCCGGCTTCCGGGTATCGACGAGCGAAGGCCATTATGAAGCATCATCGCTGATCGTCGCCGCCGGCGGCAAGTCGATCCCGAAGATGGGCGCCACCGGCTTTGCCTATCGCCTCGCTGAGCAGTTCGGCTTGCCCGTGCTCGAAACCCGACCCGGCCTCGTGCCGCTGACGCTCGATCCCGGCCTGCTCGAGAGCATCGCCCCGCTCGCCGGCATCGCCGCCCCAGCCGAAATTCGCCATAGCAGGACCGGCTTCCGCGAAGCGCTGCTGTTCACCCATCGCGGGCTGAGCGGCCCGGCCATCCTGCAGATTTCCTCCTATTGGCGCGAGGGTGACGAGATCGTGGTCGCCATCGAACCGGATATCGATATTGCGGCGCATTTGAAGACGGCAAGACAGCTCAATGGCCGCCAGTCGCCGCAGACAGCCCTTGGCGACATCCTGCCGAAGCGGCTGGCACAGTTTCTCGTTGAACGCGAAAAGATCTCCGGCAACATGGCCGACCTGCCTGACAAGGCGCTGCTGCGTCTTGCTGCCAGCGCCCAGAATTGGGCGGTCAAACCGTCCGGCTCGGAAGGTTATCGCACCGCCGAAGTGACGCTCGGCGGTATCGACACGGCAGCGCTCGATTCCCGCAGCATGGAAGCAAAAGCCGTGTCCGGCCTTTATTTCATCGGCGAGTGCGTCGATGTCACCGGTTGGCTCGGCGGCTATAATTTCCAATGGGCCTGGGCTTCCGGTTTTGCCGCCGGTGAATGCGCCTAGAGGTGAATGCACTTGGAAAAGCCGATTCAAGACTTTTTAATAGAGGTGCGCCATCCTGTCTCAATTGGCGGTTTGTAAGGTCGTTCCTAAATTAAGCTTTACCGGCAAGCCGATTTGTTGGATTGTTGTTGTGTCAGAGAGAAGTGAGGTTTCGACCATGAACAGAAACACACGACGCGCCCGCGCCATCGCAATTGCAGAGGCAAAGCCGAACGCCCGGATGGTCGCCCTGCGTTATCTTATGCTCGCCGCCGGCGCCACCGCCGCCGCCCTCACGCTGCTGCTCTCGCACTTCATCTGATCCCGTCCGCAGACCTGGAACGAATGTTGCGACATGCCAATTGTCGCACCGCGGCGTCGCGGCCCATAATTTGCAACTATTTCACTGCCTTGGCTTAACCCGCCATAACCGCTTATCCGAAAATTAATATCTAATCTGACACAATTGCTCGCGAATATTTGGGCATCTCCAAGTTGTTTGGACATGAACTGGCAATGACTGCCGCCTGGCCTCCGGGTTCCCCAATGTAATCAAGAATAGCTCGATGTGCACCCGGCTGGCGCCATGTGGCTGCCTGCGGGAGGAGTGGTGTATGAAAGGCCCGGAACGCCATGTTGATTGACAAGATTCTTTCCCGCTTCAGGATCAAGACGAAAGTCCTGATCTTCGTTCTGCCTTTCGTCGTCACCATTTCGGCGGTGGGCCTGACGGGCCTCTACGCTTCGGGACTTCTGCAGGGCCGCATGGAAATATCCAACAGCGTGCTGCAGTCGCTGAGCGGCTTCAAGGATCTCTATGGCTCGATGGATGATTTCCTGCGCGTCACCAGCCCTGAGGCGCGCGACAAGCTGCTCGCGGATCTGAAGACCCAGCAAGGCGTGCTCGACCAGACGCTGAACCAGGTCGGTGAAGAGGCCGCCGGTCGCGACAGCCTTGCGGAGGCATCGCGCCGCACCAAGGACATTTCGGGCGTCGTCGACAAGCTCTGGGCGTTGCACGAGCAGGAGCAGGCATTGCATGAGCAGATCGACGCAGCGCAGAAGAGCGTGATCAGCACCCGCTTCACCGTGTCCTACCAGGCCGAGGAATTGCAGAGCACCGTCCAGAGCGACGAGAGCGCCGCCACCAGCACCCTACGCACGGCCGACCGCTTGCTGAAAGGCGGCGATTTTCTTGGCACCGTTGCCAGCGGCTTCAGCAAGCCGCAGACACCGCAGGACAAGATCGCCTTCATCAACGAACAGATGCCGGAGATCATCAAATCGCAGCGTCTGATCGCCATCTCGGTTCCGACCAATCAGAAGAATGTCATCGACGCGCTGGCTGCGACCATCGACGGCATCAAGACGATCGTCCAGACGCCCAATCCGACCGACGAGACCGCCACCGAACTCGGCCGTCTCGTTTCGCGCTTCCGCCAGACCTCGACCTATACGCAGCTGACCGCCACGCAGAAAATGCGTGACGCGACCCAGGAATTCGCCGCGCTCGACGGCCGGATTGCCCAGGCCAACTCGGTCTTGCAGGATACGAGGCGCCTGGAAAATTCCGTCTATTCGCTGCAGATCGTTCTTTCCGACTTTCTCGCCGACTCCAACAAGGAAAATCTCGTGCGTCTGCAGCAGCAGGCCGGCACGCTCGGCAAGGACATGCAGGTGCTGATCACCAGCGCCAAGGGCATGGGCTTTGCCGAAGGCATATCCGGCGCGATCCAGCCGGCGCTCGACATCATCTCCGGCGGCGGCTCGAAGATCGTCGATACGATCGGCGAGCGCGTCACCGCCTATGCCGCGGCCCGCCAGGAGCTCGACCAGATCTGGAAAAAGCTGACCGATTTCGCCGAACTGCAGAAGCAGACGGCTGGCACCGAGCGCACCCAGGCAAACAGCATCTCCGTCATGACCACCGGTCTCGGCATCCTGCTGTCGATCCTCGGCGGCATTGCCCTGGTGCTGACGCTGCAGCGCCCGATCAGCCATATCACCGCCGCCATGCGCGGCATCGCCGAAGGCGCGCTGGACACCAGCATCTCCGGCGAGCAGCGTCACGATGAAATCGGCGACATCGCCCGCGCACTCGGCATCTTCAAGGAAAACGCCATCTCGAAGATCCGCATCGAGGAGCAGAGCGACGAGGAACGCGCCGCCGCCGAACACGAGCGTCAGCGCAACGACGCCGAAAAACGTGAGATGGATCGTCAGATCGAATTTGCGGTCAATGCGCTCGCCGCCGGCCTCGAACGCATGTCGCAGGGCGATATCTCGACGACGATCGAAACGCCCTTCATCGGCCGTCTCGAACAGCTGCGCCAGGATTTCAACGGTTCGATGATGCGCCTGCAGGCGACGATGAGCCAGATCCGCGACAATGTCGAACTGATCCAGGGCAACGGCAACCAGATGGCCCAGTCGGCCGAGGACCTCTCCAAGCGCACTGAACAGCAGGCTGCCTCGCTCGAAGAGACCGCGGCCGCCGTCGATGAAATCACCGTCACGGTCCGTTCGTCGGCCGAACGCGCCAAGGATGCCGACCAGATCGTCCGCCAGGCCAAGCGCAGCGCCGATGATTCCGCCGTCGTCGTCAGCAATGCGATCGACGCAATGGGCCGCATCGAGGATGCCTCGCGCCAGATCGAGCAGATCATCGGCGTCATCGATGAGATCGCCTTCCAGACCAACCTCCTGGCGCTCAACGCCGGCATCGAGGCAGCGCGCGCCGGCGAAGCCGGCAAGGGCTTCGCGGTGGTTGCGATGGAGGTCCGCGAACTGGCCCAGCGTTCCGCCGCCGCGGCACAGGAGATCAAGGGGCTGATCAACAAGTCGACCAACGAGGTCAATTCCGGCTCGCAATTCGTGCAGGAGACCGGCACGGTGCTCGCCAAGATCAGCGCCCAGATCGTCACGATCAGCCAGCATGTCGAGATGATTGCCCGCGCCAGCCACGACCAGTCCAACGCGCTGCAGAGCGTCAATGCGACGGTCAACCAGATGGACCAGATGACGCAGCAAAACGCCGCCATGGTGGAGGAAACAACCGCCGCCAGCCGCGAGCTGGCCGACGAGGCCGATTCGCTGCGCCGGCTCATCCAGCAGTTCAAGATCGACGGCGAAGCCACCGGTGCGCCGGTCTACCGCGCCGCCTGATCGTCGATCGATCCGTCTTCATGCGAACGGCCCCGGACTTACCGGGGCCGTTTCTATTTATTCTGCAAAACAGCGCCTCGATTGAGAAGATTTGAACGATGGAAGAATAGGTCGAATGCCCGGCCGCCTATCACGCCGGGATCATCGGAAAACGCTTGCAAACCAAGCGATCAATATCTCCGACAGCCATGATTTGCGGAGAATCTTCCTTAACGCTTTTAGTCTAATTTAACCTTGGTTTATCTCCCGGGGGTCTCGATGCTGCGCCTTTTCTCTACGTCGATCGTACGCCAGATCGTTGCGATCACGCTGTTTCTGCTGGCGATCAGCACGGCCGCCATCGTCGGCGTGACCTATTACAATCTGAGCCATCAGGTCATGGACGGGGCCGTCTCCGACGCGAAGGACGCCGCCCGTGCGATGGCTGTCCTCTACGGTGCAGCTGATCAGGCTGCAAAGATCGAGCTGAAGGACAATCAGCTTTCCGCCGTCACCGAAGACGCCATTCCGGCCCTTGCCGATCATTCGCTGGTCGATCGCACCGCGCAGTCGATCGCCGGTGTCGCAACCATCTTCCAAAAGCAGGGCGGCGACTACGTCCGCATATCCACAAACGTCAAGAAGGAAAACGGCGACCGCGCCGTCGGCACCAAGCTGGTCGCCGAGCACCCCGCCCAGCCGGTTCTCGCCAGGGGTGAAGCCTATTATGGACCGGCGGAGCTTTTCGGCCGCAAGTTCATGACCGGTTATTTCCCGATCAAGAACGCCTCCAACGCCAATGTCGGCATTCTCTTCATCGGCATTCCGATGGAGCTCTATTACCAGCGCATGTATGAGCTGCAGATGCTGGTTCTCGGCGTCGGCGCCATCGTCATGCTGATCGTCGGCGTTCTCGCCTTCTATGCGATCCGCCTGTCGGTGAAGCCTTTGCAGGCGCTGACGACCAGCGTCCACTCGATTTCCGCGGGCGATCTCGAAGGAGCGATCCCCTGTATCGAAAAGAAGAACGAGTTCGGCGATATCGGCCGGGCTCTGGCGCTATTCCGCGACAGCGCCCGCGCAAGGCGCGATCTGGAAACCCAGGCTGCCGAACAGCGCGCCTTGAGCGATGCCGAACGCGCCAGGAACGATGCCGACAAGCGCTCGCTCGACGGCCAGATCGACTTTGCCGTCAACCAGCTTGCTGCCGGCCTCGGGCGCCTGTCCCAGGGCGACGTCTCGCAGACGATCGGCACGCCTTTCGTCGGTCGGTTGGAGCAGTTGCGCGTCGATTTCAACGCTTCGCTTTTGCGGCTCCAGGATACGCTGTCCGGCATCCGCGACAGCGCCTCGAGCATCCAGCGCAACAGCGGCGCCGTCTCTGCCTCTGCCGGCGAACTTTCGAAGCGCACCGAGGCGCAGGCGGCGAGCCTTGAGGAGACCGCGGCCGCGGTGGAGGAGATCACCGTGACGGTTCGTTCTTCCGCCGAGCGTGCCCGGGAAGCCAACAATGTCGTGGCCGCGACCAAGAAGACCGCCGACAATTCCGGCGCCGTCGTCGGCGATGCCGTCTCCGCCATGGAGCGTATCGAACAGGCTTCGCAGCGCATCGAGCAAATCATCGAGGTGATCGACGACATCGCCTTCCAGACCAATCTTCTGGCGCTGAACGCCGGCATCGAGGCGGCACGCGCCGGCGAGGCGGGCAAGGGTTTTGCCGTCGTCGCCCAGGAAGTCCGCGAACTCGCCCAGCGTTCGGCCGATGCGGCGCGCGAGATCAAGTCGCTGATCGAGACATCGAGCCGGGAAGTGACGGCAGGTTCCGAACTGGTCCAGAAGACCGGCAGCGTCCTTGCCTCGATCAGCCAGGAGATCATCGCGATCAGCGGTCATGTCGAGACCATCGCCACCGCCAGCCGCGATCAGTCGGCCGCGCTGCAGGAGGTCAACGGTTCGGTCAACGCCATGGACCAGATGACCCAGAAGAACGCATCGATGGTTGCCGAGACGACGCAGGCAAGCCGCCTGCTTGCCGGCGAGGCCGACACGCTGATGGCGCTGATCGAGCGGTTCCGCATCGTCGCAGAATCGGCACCGGCTCATCTCGGAGCAAGAAGAGCCGCCTGAACCGCGCAGCCGCAGCCGCTGCGGGATTGCGCCGCGGCCTTGTGGCGCCTTCCTAGATTGAGGTCGAGCGATGTCAGCCAGGCGATAAAGCCAATGAGGCTATTGTTTCCGAACTCGGCATAGAATCTGTCCTCTTCCGCCTTGCCGCCGCTTCGCTGGGGATGGTGCCGATAGCCGATAGTGCCTGCGATGGTGATCATGTCGATCATGGCAATGTCCTTTCCTATGTCAGACCATCAGCTGATCTAGGCATCGAATTTCTCTTTATAAACGGGGAAAATCCCGCTATGTTTTTCATCGATGAAAAACGCGAGTTGGGACTCCTATCAACTTTTCCTGCAGGTGGCCCGGCTCGGCGGGCTGACGGGGGCAAGCACCGTAAGCGGGCTCAGTCCTGCGACCGTCGGCCGGCGCATGCTCGATCTCGAGCAGGAGATCGGCCGCGCATTGTTCTCGCGCAGCCAGACCGGATACCGTCTAACGCAGGATGGCCAGGCGCTGCTCGATCACCTTCAGGAGATGGAGGCCGCCGCCCGCAAGGTGGCGGCGTGGCGGCAATCCGGCGAGGGCGGTACGACAGTCAGGGTCGCCGCCGGCACCTGGCTCGCCTGGCTGCTGACGGAGAATTTCGCCGCAATCCGCATGCCGGGCGATGCCTTCGCCATTTCGCTCACCATCGGCGAGGCGCGGGCAAGCCTTGCCTATCGCGAGAGCGATATCGGTATTCGCGCCTTCGAGCCAGATGAGGCCAATCTCGCCGCACGTCAACTCGGAGAGGTGGCCTATGCCGTCTATATCAGACGCAACGCCGCCGAGACCGACGAGCGCTGGATTGCAGTCGCCGAGGAGGAGGCGATATCGGCCTATCTGCGCTGGCCGCACGCCCATGCCGCAACAGGGATCGTCGCCACCGTCAATCGGCCGCGTTCGCTGCCGGATCTGGTGCGCGCCGGCGCAGGCAAGACCGTGCTTCCCTGTTTCGTCGGCGATCTCCATCCTGAATTGCAGCGGCTGGGCGGCGAGTTGCCGGAGTTGCGCCACCGGCAATGGATCGTCATGAATGCCGAGGACCGCCATCGCCCGGAGATCCGCACGGTCGCCGACCGCATGACCAAGCTCATCAAAAGTTATGCCGATCTCTTCGCCGGAAAACGACCGAGTCGAGGCTAAAGCATGTCGCCCAGACCTGCGCAGCGGTTTTGGCGCCACGACATGCATCAAATAGAAACCTAAAGCGCCGCGCACCGGATAGGTCGCGCGGCGATTGAGGAAGCGGGCCGACTTCACCGGCCCGCCACCGGTCGGCTTTTCGTCAATGCCGATTGGTGACGACGACCGGAATCAGCAGGTCGCCCCAGTGGCCGTCGCCGCCGTGATGACGGGCCGAGCGCACCAGTTCGACCGAGACGCCGGCCTCGACGGCTTTCATGACCGATTGGTTCAGCCGATGCAGGTCGTTGGCGAGCATGCGGATCGTCGTCTGCTGATCCTCGCTCATGCTGCTTGCCTGTTCCTCGGCCCGTTCTCTGACGCGTGTAATGGATGCCATGATCTTCTCCTCCTCTTCGAGTTATTCCGCAGCCGGTTTGAACTGCGCATGTTCGGTCGAACCGTGCATCGCCGTGGTCGAAGACCGGCCGCCGGTGATGGCGAGCGACACGGCGTCGAAATAGCCGGTGCCGACCTCGCGTTGATGTTTGGTGGCGGTATAGCCATTGACCTCGGCGGCGAATTCCGCCTGCTGCAGCTCGGAATAGGCCGACATCTGCCGCTGCCGATATCCGCGCGCCAGTTCGTACATGCCGTAGTTCAGCTGGTGGAAGCCGGCGAGCGTGATGAACTGGAACTTGTAGCCCATCGCGCCGAGTTCGCGCTGGAACCGCGCAATCGTCGCCTCGTCGAGGTTCTTCTTCCAGTTGAAGGAAGGCGAGCAATTATAGGCGAGCAGCTTGGCGGGATGGACCTTGTGCACGCCTTCGGCAAAGCGCCGCGCCTGATCGAGGTCCGGCTTCGAGGTCTCGCACCAGATGAGATCGCAATGCGGCGCATAGGCGACGGCACGCGCGATGCAGGGCTCGATGCCGTTTCGCACCTGATAGAAACCTTCGACCGTACGGCCGGCATCATAGTCGACGAAGGGCTGGTCGCGCTCATCGATGTCTGACGTCAAGAGCTTTGCCGCCTCCGCGTCGGTGCGGGCGATGACGAGCGTCGCAACGCCCATGACGTCGGCGGCAAGCCGCGCGGCATCGAGATTGCGGATATGGGCGGCCGTCGGGATCAGCACTTTGCCGCCGAGATGGCCGCATTTCTTCTCCGAAGCGAGCTGGTCCTCGAAGTGAACGCCCGCGGCACCCGCCTCGATGTAGGCCTTCATGATTTCGAAGGCATTGAGCGGTCCGCCGAAGCCCGCTTCCGCATCGGCAACGATCGGCGCGAACCAGGTCTCGACGGAAAGCCCCTGGGCTTCCGCGGTCTCGATCTGATCGGCGCGCTGCAGCGTGCGGTTGATGCGTTTGGCAAGTTCCGGACCGGCATTGGCCGGATAGAGCGACTGGTCGGGATACATCGCCGATGCCGTGTTGGCGTCGGCCGCCACCTGCCAGCCAGAGAGATAGATCGCCTTCAGTCCGGCGCGCACCATCTGCATGGCCTGATTGCCGGAAAGCGCGCCGAGCGCATTGACGAAATCCTCCTGGTGGATGAGCCGCCACAACCGGTCCGCCCCCATTTCGGCCAGCGTATGGCGCGGCGCCACCGAGCCTCTGAGCCGCTGCACGTCCTCGGCCGAGTAAGGTCTCTCGATGCCATCGAAGCGACGTGCTGATGCGTTTGGAACAAGGTTGTAAAAATCCGTCATGCTGCTCTCCTCACTAAAAAGCCCGACAAAGGTGCTGCATGACAAGATTGACAATTTGCGCCGTTATGACCAGAAAAACCTTTGATTTCCTGCTCGGAAAGAGGTTAAGATGACGAGGATTGACAGAGCGGCGCTGTGAATTTGTAAAATTTTGTAAATACAGCGCTCCTTGCCTGTCAAAGGGTGTGACATGGCGGAACGAAAGATATTCGCAGGCCCGAAAGTCAGGCGCATCCGCAATGCGCTGGCGCTGACGCAGACCGCCATGGCCGAGGCGCTTGAAATATCGCCTTCCTACCTGAACCTGATCGAGCGCAACCAGCGGCCGCTGACGGTGCAGCTCCTTCTCAAGCTTGCAAGCGTCTATAGGGTCGATCTGGAGGAGTTGCGGGGGCAGACCGGCGGCAGTCTCGACCAGCTCAAGGAGATCTTTGCCGATCCGCTGCTGTCGGGCGAGTTGCCGGGTGATCAGGAATTGGTGGAGGTGGCCGAGGCAGCACCCAATGCCGCGAGCGGCATGATCAAGCTCTACCGCGCCTATCGCGAGCAGGCGGCAAGGCTGTCCGATCTGACGGCGCTGATGGCCGCCGAAGGGCATGCGCCCGTCGCCGCCGGCCGGTTGCCGCTGGACGAGGTGCGCGAGGCGCTGGAACGCAGGTCTGGTTATTTCGGACGGATCGAGACGGCGGCGGAAGCCTTTGCCGCAACGCTGCCCTGGGGTGTCGATCTTGCCGCCGGGCTGAAGGATTGGCTGCGCTCCGAGCGCGGCATCGCGGTGCGAGTCCTGCCCGTTCATGTGATGCCGGATCTGCGCCGCCGTTTCGATCGCCATTCGATGCGGCTTTTCATCTCGGAGCGCCTGTCACAGGCCGACCGTGCGCATGAGATATCAATCGAGGCTGCGACTCTCGCTTTGCTGCCGGCAATCGATGCCGAGCTCGCCGATCTCTCGCTCTCCTCCGCCGAGGCACGCCGCATCGCCCGCTTCGAGCTTGCCCGCATCGCCGCGCTGGCGCTCACAATGCCCTATGAAGCCTTTCTGTCAGCGGCCAAGGCAACGCGCTACGATATCGATATTCTGCGTGCACGCTTCGGCGTCTCCTTCGGCCACGCCGCCGCGCGCCTTGCCATGCTGCAGCGCCCGGGCGCGGCCGCCATCCCTTTCTTCCTGATCGAGATCGATGCCGCGGGCCACCGGCTGCGCAGGGCAGGCGCCCAAGGCTTTCCGCAGGCCCGTTTCGGCGGCGGCTGTCCGAAGCTCAATATCCACGCCGCTTTCCTGCAGCCGGGCCAGATCCTCGCCGAAACGGTGGTCATGCCCGACGGCGCATCCTTCCTGACGGTCGCCCGCACCCTGGAGGGACCGAGCGTCGAATTCGGCGAAAGGGTCAGGCGCACCGCGATCCTGATCGGCTGCGACGCTGCCCTTGGCGAGGGTGTGGTCTATGGGCAGGCGATGGCGCTCGATCCGGTCGCGATCGGTCCGGCCTGTCGGCTTTGCGAGCGGCGCGGCTGCCTTTCCCGGGCCGAGCCGCCGGTGACGAGACCGCTCGGGCTCGATGAGATGGTGGCCGGGCTCAGCGCCTTCGATTTCCAGTGATTGTGAAATCATTGAGGGCGCAGGATTTTGCGCTTGTGGGCTGTGAAATTCCTTCTTAGTCTGCGTGGAAAACCAGAGGGAAAAGATGTCCGGGGGTGCGGAATCTTTGAACAAACAGGAGAAGTCATGAGGTCAACCATCCTATGCGTGACGGCCGCCGCCGTTACCGCACTCCTTACTGCCGTGCCGGCCTTTGCGCAGGAGCGCGTGGTCAACGTCTACAACTGGTCGGATTATATCGACAGTTCCATCCTCGAGGATTTCACCAAGGAAACCGGCATCAAGGTCGTCTACGACACCTTCGATTCCAACGAGACGCTGGAAACCAAGCTCTTGGCCGGCGGTTCGGGGTATGACGTCGTCGTCCCCACGGTATCCTTCATGCAGCGCCAGATCGCCGCCGGCGTCTACCAGAAACTCGACAAGTCGAAGCTGCCGAACCTGGTCAATATGTGGGACGTCATCATGAAGGGCGTGGCGTCCTTCGACCCCGGCAATGAATACAGCGTCGACTACATGTGGGGCACGACGGGCATCGGCTATAATGTCGACAAGGTCAAGGCTGCCCTCGGCACCGACGACAAGCCCAATTGGGACGCGTTGTTCGATCCGGCGAAAGCGGCGAAACTCAAGGATTGCGGCATCTATATGCTGGATTCCCCGACCGACGTCGTGCCCTCGGTACTCGCCTATCTCGGGCTCAATCCGAACAGCACCGATCCCACCGATCTCAAGAAGGCGCAGGAGGTTCTCACGACCGTTCGCCCCTTCGTCCGCAAGTTCCATTCGTCCGAATATATCAGCGCGCTGGCGAACGGCGATATCTGCATCGCGCTCGGTTATTCCGGCGACATGTTCCAGGCCCGCGACCGTGCCGCGGAAGCCAATGCCGGCGTAAAGGTCGATTATTCGGTGCCGTCGCAGGGAGCCCAGATCTTCTTCGACGTCTTCGGCATTCCCAAGGATGCGCCGCATGTCGCCGAAGCCCATGAATTCATCAACTACATGATGAAGCCGGAAGTGATCGCCAAGGCCTCGAACTTCGTCTTCTACGCCAACGGCAACAAGGCGTCGCAGCAGTTCCTCGACAAGGAGGTCCTCGACGATACGGCGATCTACCCGACGCCCGAGGTGATGGCGAAACTCTTTACCGTTCCGCCGCTCGATCCGAAGACCCAGCGGATCGTGACGCGGCTATGGACCACCGTGGTCACCGGCCAATGATTTGATAGTGGCCCGGACGGAAACGTCCGGGCCTTTTTTTGACGATTCCGGTCGGGTGAAGCCGGGAACAAAAGCCGAGAACAAAAGAAAATAATGTATTTTCGGGGAACAATATGAAGTCTCTAGGCAATATTCGCCGCTCTTTCGCACCTTGGACCGATCCCTCCGCCAAGCCCTTTATTTCAATCAAGAACGTCACCAAGCGTTTCGGCGATTTCACTGCCGTCGATAACCTGTCGCTCGATATCTATCACCGTGAATTCTTCGCGCTGCTCGGCGCCTCCGGCTGCGGCAAGTCGACGCTTCTGCGCATGCTCGCCGGTTTCGAGCAGCCGACCTCGGGCGAAATCGTGCTCGACGGCACCGACATGGCCGGCACGCCGCCCTATCGGCGCCCCGTCAACATGATGTTCCAGTCCTATGCGCTTTTCCCGCACATGACGGTCGAGAAGAACATCGCTTTCGGCCTGAGACAGGACGGCATGGCAAAGGACGAGATGACTGACCGCGTCTTGCAGATGTTGAAGCTCGTCAAGCTGGAGCAATTTGCATCCCGCAAGCCGAACCAGCTTTCCGGCGGCCAGCGCCAGCGCGTGGCGTTGGCCCGCTCGCTCGCCAAGCGCCCCAAGGTGCTGCTGCTCGACGAACCGCTCGGCGCGCTCGACAAGAAGCTGCGCGAGGAAACCCAGTTCGAGCTGATGGACCTGCAGCAGAACCTCGGCCTCACCTTCGTCGTCGTCACCCACGATCAGGAAGAGGCGATGACCATGGCCGACCGTATCGCAGTCATGAGCCACGGCAAGGTCGTGCAGGTGGCGACCCCGGCCGAGATCTACGAGGCGCCGAATTGCCGTTTCGTCGCGGATTTCATCGGCGACGTGAACATCTTCGATGGCAAGGTCGCCTCATCGGGCAACGGCACCGTCGAGATATCAGTCGATAGCGGCTTCAGCGTGCGTGTCGCCGCCGCCGAGACACCCTCGGCAGGCAGCGCCGTCGGCTTCGCCATCCGGCCGGAAAAGATGCGGGTCGGGCGCACGCCTCCCGCCAACGCTTCGGTCAACGCTGCCAAGGGCGAACTCTGGGATATCGCCTATCTCGGCGACATGACCGTCTTCCATGTGAAATTGCAGAGCGGCAAGGTCGTCAAGGCCTCCTCCCTCAACGCGCAGCGCTCCGTCGACGACCCCTTCACCTATGATCAGGACGTCTGGGTCTCCTTCGACGAAAACGCCGGCGTGTTGCTGAAGGATTAACATCATGGGCAAGTTCACGTCCGGCCTCTACAATCGCCTCGTCATCGTCATCCCTTACGCTTGGCTGCTGCTCTTCTTCCTGGCACCCTTCTTCATCGTCTTCCGCATTTCGATGTCGACGACGGCGATCGCCATGCCGCCCTATGAGCCCGTCTTCACCTTCGCCGACGGCTGGGCTGGCCTCTTAAGCAAGCTCAGTGAACTCTCCTTCGACAATTACACCTACCTCACCGACGACCCGCTCTATTTCAATGCCTATGTGTCGAGCGTGGTGATCGCCGCGATCTCAACCTTCCTGACGCTGCTGATCGCCTATCCGATCGCCTACGGCATGGCGCAGGCGCCGCGTGGCCTGCGCCCGACGCTGGTGATGCTGGTGATCCTGCCCTTCTGGACGAGCTTTCTGATCCGCGTTTACGCCTGGATCGCCATCCTGAAGCCGGAGGGCCTGTTCAACCAGCTGCTGCTGTCGCTGCACCTCATCGACACGCCGCTGATCATCCTCAACACCAATACCGCCGTCTATATCGGCATCGTCTATTCCTATCTGCCCTTCATGGTGCTGCCGCTTTATTCGGCGCTCGAGAAGATGGACGGCACGCTGATCGAGGCCGCGCAGGATCTCGGCTGCCCGCCGATCACCGCCTTCTGGCGCGTCACCTTCCCGCTGTCGATCCCCGGCGTGGTGGCCGGCTGCATGCTGGTCTTCATCCCGGCCGTCGGCGAATTCGTCATTCCCGATCTGCTCGGTGGGTCGCAGACGCTGATGATCGGCAAGACGCTGTGGAACGAATTCAACTCCAACCGCGACTGGCCGGTTTCCTCGGCGGTGGCGACCATCCTGTTGCTGATCCTGGTCATCCCGATCGTCTTCTTCCAGAATGTCCAGGCTAAAGCCGAAGAGCGGGGGAAATAAGCCATGTTGAAATGGACCCGCTTCAACATCCTCTCCGTCACCCTCGGCTTCGCCTTCCTCTATCTGCCGATCGTGCTTCTCGTCATTTTCTCCTTCAACGAATCCAAGCTCGTGACCGTCTGGGGAGGCTTCTCGACGAAATGGTATGTCTCGTTGATGAGCAATCAGGCCTTGCTTGACGCTGCCTGGGTAACGCTGCGCGTCGGGCTGCTGTCGGCAACCTTGGCAACCATCCTCGGCACGATGGCGGCGCTGACATTGGTGCGCTACACCCGCTTTCGCGGTCGCATGCTGTTTTCGGGCATGGTCTATGCCCCCCTCGTCATGCCGGAGGTCATCACCGGCCTGTCATTGCTGCTGCTCTTCGTCGCGATCGGTCTCGACCGCGGCTTCTGGACGATCACGCTTGCGCATACGACGCTGACCATGTGCTTCGTTGCCGTCGTCGTGCAGTCGCGCCTGCTGAGTTTCGATCATTCGATCGAGGAAGCGGCCCAGGATCTCGGCGCGCCGCCGGTGCGCACTTTCTTCGAAATCACCCTGCCGATCATCGCGCCCGCCGTCGCCTCCGGCTGGATCCTTGCCTTCACCCTGTCGCTCGACGATCTGGTGATTGCGAGCTTCACGTCGGGACCTGGCGCCACCACGCTGCCGATGAGGATTTATAGCCAGGTGCGCCTCGGCGTGACGCCCGAGATCAACGCGGTGTGCACGATCCTGATCGGCATCGTCGCGGTTGGCGTCATCTGCGCCTCGATCATCACCAAGCGCCGCGAAACGCAGCGCCAGAGGGACGAGCGCGCCGCCGCGGCCGGCGCATGAGGTCTAAAGCGCGTGCTCCTCGCGCTTTATGTCTCTATTTTACGCATGTCGTTATCGCAAAACCGCTGCACACTTTTGCGCGACATGCTTCATTGCGCGTGAGGTGTATTGCCGAAAAGCGGAACCGGCGAGATCACCGGGTTCGGCCATGAACCGCCGATGAAGAACGGCAGAAGCGGCAGCTCCGCGGCCTTGGCCGGATCGGTTGCCTCCAGCGATCCGGAAAGCGCCAGCCCGTTCGACTGATAGGTGATGACGCCGGAAAGCGTCAGTGTCTGCGTGGCGCCGGCGATATGGGCGTCGTGCATCTCGGCGGTGCCGTTGGCGAAATCGGCCTGAAGGTTCAGCTGGTTGAAGGCGAAGGCGCCGCCTGCTGCCGCGCTCAGCGGAAAGAACGGCTTGTCGGCCGCCTGCGTCCGGAGTGCAGCGGCATCGATGCCGGGAATCGTGCCTTCGCCCGTCCAGAAGTGCAGCTTGCCGGTGACGTCGGCAAGACCGGTCGTCCAGATCGCCTTTGGCGACTGCAGGTCGAGATCGAGCGATCCTGTTGCTAGCGGCAGCGGACCCTTCAGCGCGAGGCGCTCGGCAAGGGCTGCGAAGTCGGCATTGCGAATCGACAGCTGCAGCTTCCCGCCGCCGTCGAAGTCGCGCTGCGTCGCTTCCAGATGTGCGGTCATCTCGCCGCCCTCGAACTGGCTGTCGCCAATATCGAATTTCGCCTCGCCGCCGGCAACGATCATGCTGGCGCCAACGTCGGAAAGCTCGAAGAGCCCCATCTGGGCGCGCCGCGCCGAAAGCCTGACGTCGACATCGAGCGCTTGCAGCGGCCCGCCTATGCCGGCGGAGATTTCCTCTGCCTCGCCGGCGGCGAGCCTCAGCGCGAAGGCGTCGAGGAAGGGCTTGAGGTTCATCTGGTCGAAGGCGAGCGTGCCGCCGATTTTCGGTCGTTTGCCGGGTTGAGTGAAAAGGTCCATCACCCCGGTGGCGCTCGCTTCGTTCAACGAGAGACTGAGATTGTTAAAGCGCAGCCCGTTGCCCGACGACATGATGTCGGATTCCAGCGAAGCGCTCTTCAGCGTTGCGATACCGGGGATCGACTTGCCCGACCATGTCAGCAGCGCCGGCACATCGGGAATGCTGGCGGTGATATTGCCGGAAAGGGCCGAAAGGCTGGCGATGCTGGCAATCCCCTGAAAGTGCGCCGTCAAAAGGTTTGATGTGAGCGACGTCCGTGTCTCGGCATTCCTGCCGGCAAAGGCGAGCAGCGGCTGGCGTGAGGCGAAATCGACCTTCAAATCCTCGCCGTTGATGCGGGCGATGACGACCGCCGAGATCGCGCCGGAAAGTCTCGGCCAGGCGATATCTGCGGTGACGCTGCCGAAATGATAGGCCTTGGCGGTCTTGACGTCGGTGACCACAAGCGTGCCGTCCTCGACGGTCACTGCGCCGATCTCGGCATCGAGATCAGGATCGAGCACCTCAGCGCCGTTTTCGTAGCGTACGCCGCTGATCGCGCGTGCGAGCAGGCCGGCATAACTCCAGTCGATCAGGCCTTTCTCGTCGCGCGTCAGCGCCAGGTTGGGGCGCACCAAATGGAATTCGTGGAAGCTCGTCCGGCCTCGCAACGCATCGATGAGGCTGAAATCGGCAGACAGGCTTTCAATGCTGCCGAGCAGCTTATCGCCACTTTCGCGCGGCTGGCGGATGGTGATCTGGTTCAGCGTGATGCGCGGTGTCGGCCAGAATTCGAGAACCGGACTACCCTTGATCTCGGCATGGTAGCCCGTCCATTTCGACAGCGCGTCCTCGATGCCGGAGCGCACGAAGCCGGTCGAAATGAGATAGGGCGCGGCAACCCTGAGCGCCACGAAAAGCGCCAGCGCGATCAGCAGGAATACCGTCGACAGGCGGGCGAAGGCCGGAAGCCAGCGCGAAACGGGTCCGATCTTCCTGCGCCACCTGCGATGTCTTGACGTGCTCATGATCTCCGCCGGCAAATTCAGCCGGTCATCCCGTTATGCGCTGATTTCGCCGGATATAGGAAATATCAGGCATATGCAAATCCCCTACAGCGCCGCGCGTCTTTTCAGACGCGCAAAGGACGCTGTAGCACTTTCAATTGAATAGTTGGAGCATGATGTCGTCCGAAAATCGCTCACACTTTTCGACATCATACTCTAGGCGTCGGATCGCGTCGGTTCCACGCTTTATAATGCAATGCAGCATGATATAAGGACGGCATTGGGGAGGAGGATTGAATGCAGGATAACAGACCACTTTGGGTGCCCTCGGAGGATGCCATTGCAAAGAGCCCGATCCATGCCTTCATGGAGCGCTGCAATGCCGACTTCGGGCTTTCTCTTTCGGGCTTTGAGGATCTGCATGCATGGTCGGTGGCCGAGCGGGAGAACTTCTGGTCGACCGTCTGGGATTTTTGCGGCGTGCAGGGGGAGCGTGGCGCAGAGGTGCTTGCCAATGGCGACCGCATGCTGGAAGCCCGCTTCTTTCCTGATGCGACGCTGAACTTCGCCGAGAACCTGCTGTCTGGCCGCGGTGACGGCGATGCGATCATCTTCCGCGGCGAGGACAAGGCCGAGGACCGCTGGTCGTGGGACCGGCTGCGCGCGCTGGTCTCGAAGCTGCAGCAGGCCTTTGTAGCACTCGGCATCGGCAAGGGCGACCGCGTCGCCGCGATGATGCCGAATATGCCGGAGACCGTCGCCGCCATGCTCGCCGCCGCCTCGGTCGGCGCCATCTGGTCGTCGTGTTCGCCTGATTTCGGCGAGCAGGGTGTGCTCGACCGCTTCGGCCAGATTGAGCCAAGGCTGTTCATCGCCTGCGATGCCTATTGGTATTCCGGCAAGCTGCAGGATGTCGGCGCCAAGGTCGCTGCGGTCGCAAAAAGCCTGGATGTCCCGACGATCATCGTCCATTACGCCGGCGATGCCGAGGCGGTGGCGCTCAAGACCCCGGGGGCTTTAACGCTCGAAGCCTTTGTCGCGCCCTACGAGGCAAGGGAGGTCGAGTTCACACGGCTCGGTTTTTCGCACCCGCTTTACATCCTCTTTTCATCGGGCACCACGGGCGTGCCGAAGTGCATTGTGCATTCGGCCGGCGGAACGCTGCTGCAGCATCTGAAGGAGCAGCGGCTGCATTGCGGCCTGGAGGCGGGCGAGAAGCTGTTTTACTTTACCACCTGCGGCTGGATGATGTGGAACTGGCTGGTCAGCGGCCTTGCCAGCGGCGCAACGCTCTGCCTGTTCGACGGCTCGCCCTTCGCACCCGACGGCAACGTGCTGTTCGACTATGCCCAGGCCGAAAAATTCGCCATCTTCGGCACCTCGGCGAAATATATCGATGCGGTGCGCAAGGGCGGGCTGACGCCGCGTGAGAGCCACGATCTCTCCAGCCTCCGGCTGATGACCTCGACCGGCTCGCCGCTGTCGCCTGAGGGGTTCACCTTCGTCTATGAGGGCATCAAGAAGGATGTACAGCTCGCCTCGATCTCAGGGGGCACCGACATCGTTTCCTGCTTCGTGCTCGGCAATCCGCTGCAGCCGGTCTGGCGCGGTGAGATCCAGGGGGCCGGCCTCGGCCTTGCGGTCGACGTCTGGAGTGATGATGGCAAACCGGTGCGCGGGGAGAAGGGTGAACTCGTCTGCACCAAGGCCTTCCCGTCGATGCCGGTGATGTTCTGGAACGATCCCGATGGCGCCAAATATCGCGCCGCCTATTTCGACCGGTTCGACAATGTCTGGTGCCACGGCGATTTCGCCGAATGGACGGAGCATGGCGGCCTTGTCATCCACGGCCGTTCGGATGCGACGCTCAATCCCGGCGGCGTGCGCATCGGCACGGCCGAGATCTACAATCAGGTAGAGCAGATGGAGGAGGTGGCCGAGGCGCTGTGCATCGGCCAGGAGTGGGACGACGACGTGCGTGTCATCCTCTTCGTTCGCCTTGCCCCCGATGTGACGCTGACGGAGGATCTCGTCAAGGCGATCAAGACGCGTGTCCGCACCGGCGCCTCGCCACGGCACGTGCCGGCGAAGATCATCGCGGTTGCCGACATTCCCCGAACCAAATCCGGCAAGATCGTCGAGCTTGCTGTGCGGGAGGTCGTTCACGGCCGGCCGGTGAAGAACCAGGAAGCGCTTGCCAATCCTGAGGCGCTGCGGCTCTTCGCCGGGCTAAGCGAACTGAAGGATTGACCGCGATCGTAGATTACAAGCTTTCACCCTTTATCAATATCCTGTCATGGAAACCTTTCGTTAAGAAAGGTTTGTCAAATGTGAAGCTATCTTGGGGGCCGCACATGAACGAGGCGGCCTGAGGCCTTTTGGCCTCCGAAACATGACGTTGATTCACCGAGCTCTTGTTGAACAGCACCAAATTCAAGGCAGCCTTTGGCTGCCTTTTCTTTATGGCGCTTACACCGCAGCAGGTCTCTGTTATGCGCGCAAAGGACGCTGTAACACTTTTTGAATCGACGCACGGTGCTTTAGCCGGCCAGCACTCGCTGTGACGGGAAGGTGATCTCGACGAGCGTGCCCTCGTTCGGCGCCGAATTGATCGAGAATGTCGCCCGGTTGGCATCCACCATCGCCTTGGTCAGCGGCAGGCCGAGCCCGGTGCCGTCGCCGCGATGACGCGATTGGGTCGAGGAGACCTGCCGGAACGGCTTCATCGCCTGGTCGAGTTCGCTTCGCGTCATGCCGACGCCGGTATCGCGGACCCTGAGGACGACGCTGCCATTCGCCTCATAGGAGGTGGACACGACGATCTGCCCGCCTGATGGGGTGAAGCGGATGGCGTTCGACAGGATGTTCAGGGCGATCTGCTTGATCGAGCGCAGATCGGCCACGACCTCGGGCACTGCCTGCGACAGGGCCGTGCGGATGATGACGCGCTGGCCGTTCGCCTGCGGCTGTACCAGCGCCACGGCCTCGGAGACTGCCTCGTTGAGGCCGACAGCGGCGAAGTCGAGGTCCATTTCGCCCGCTTCGATCTTCGAAATGTCGAGCAGGTCGTTGACGATGTCGAGCACGTGCCGGCCGGAGCGGCCGATGTCGTTGGCATATTCGATATAACGCGGATGGCCGATAGGCCCGAAACGCTCGCCCGCCATCATGTCGGAAAAGCCGATGATGGCGTTGAGCGGTGTGCGGATCTCATGGCTGACACGGGCGAGGAAATCGGTCTTGTGAGCGTTGGCGGTTTCGGCCGCACCCTTGGCGTTGCGCAGTTCGTCCTCGGTGCGCTTCCACTGGGTGATATCGCGGATTACCGCGCAATAGCCATTGGAGGAGGTGAGTTGGCCCATCGTCATGAACAGTGGCACGAAGCCGCCGGCGGCCTCGCGGCCGATCACTTCGCGCCCGTCGTTCAACACACTTGCCACGCCATGGCCGGAGAGGCCGTTCAGATAGTCCATGACCGCCTTCTGGCTCTCATGGGCAAACAGCATGACGAAGGGTTTGCCGCGCGTCTCCTGCTCGTCGTAGTTGAAAAGCGCGCTGGCCGAGCGGTTCATCGAGCGGATGTCACCCTCCGTGCCGATGACGACGACGCCGTCGGTCGCAGTTTCCAGGATCGAGCGCAATTCTTCCACTTCGACCTGAAGCTTGGCGACCTTTTCGACCATCCGCTCGGGGCGGCCTTCGGAACGACCCTCGGAACGGCTTGCTTCGCCACGGCCATCGTCCTTGCCTTCCACCGGCATCAGCGCCAGCATCAGGGCGTTGGCATCTTCCCAGCGCACCGATTGCAGCCGCGCGGTTACCGGCGCCAGCGTATCATCGGCCTTGACGAGCATCATGGTGCTGGAACCGGTGGCCCTCTCCTCGAGTTCGCGGCGCTGCAGCAGGGCTTCGATGCCACCCACCTCACGCAATGCCTCGAGCGAATTGTAGCCGGTCAGCCGCATAAACTCCGGATTGGCGTGGAGCAGCGAATCGCCAACATGGATGAGCACGGCAACAGGTAGTAGGTCGACCGTTCCGATCGACAGCCCGTCCGTCATCTTGACGCGCGGCGGGATGAAGCTGGTGAGAACCTCGATCTGGCTGACCGTCTCCTCCAGCCCTTCCGTCGCCTCGTCCTCGGCGATGACAGCCGGTTCTTCGGTGGCGCCGTCGTCTTCGCGCTGCACCTCGACGGCATTCTCGAAGATCGCCTCCTGCGGCGCGATCTCCTCGATCGACGGTATTTCCGCCTTGTCGGCGGTGGGAGTTTCGGCCTCGAACTCTTCGGGTCCGGAGGCCTCTTCGAAGCCCGCCGTTTCCGTGACGGCGGGTTCCGCCGACGCCGCGGCGCTGGGTTCCATCGGCGCCGGGGCGACAGGCTCTTCCTTGCGGGTTCCGAAGGCTTCGAGACGTTTGGCGATCTCGCGGAAATTGGCGTGTTCGGCAGCCGTCAGTCCGGCGCCGCTGTTGTGGAGCTGAACGATCTTGTCGGAGAAACGGCGATTGGGCGTTTCCGAAATCCGAAGCGCCGGCGGCTCGTCCGAAAACTCCGCTGCTGGCTCGGTGGCAGACACGTCGCCGGCTTGTGCGCTGCCTTCCGTTTTTTCCGCAGCACTTTCCGGGGCAGATGCCTCGACGGTCGCCTCTTCGGTGGCGATCTCTTCCGGCGCTGGCTCTGTCGGCGGCTCGCTTGTCGTAAGCGCCTGGTCCTCGATCCCGTCCGTCAGGGCGGGCTCGATCGGGGCCGCTTCAAGCGCTGTCTCCGCTTCGTGTGCCACCTCGGTAATGGTCTCGGCGGGCGGGCCGAGGCTCGCTGCATCATGGCCGATGCCGTCCGGGCCGAGTGTCAGGCCGAGCGCCAGCGGATCTTCCTGTGCATCGGAAAGCCGGACGACGCCAAAGCCGCGGAAACCATCGAAGTCACGGTTGCGGGTATAGGTCGGCAGCGCCGCCAGATCGACCGGAACGACGAGGCTGGTGCCTTCGACCGGCCAGAGGATCGTCTTGCCCGACCACGTGTCGCGGCGGGCGAGCGCCTCGGAAAGCTTGCCGTCAGGATCGAGATTGAAGAGGGCAGCGACGTCGCCGAAGGCAGAGCCGATAATGTCGGACGCATGCGGACCGACGGCCTGGGCAAATTCGTGGCTGACCTCGTTGAACCGGCCTTCGGCGTCGATCTTCCAGACGAAACGGGTGGCGCGGCTGTTCGGCCTGAAGACGAAGCCGGGCTCAGCCGCAAGCTCAACGGCAGGGCGCGCGTCGGGGACCACAGCCGTTGCCATGATGGGTTCTTCGTGGACCGCTTCCGTGTCTTCGACAGACGTTTCGCTGGTGTCGACAGGCGCTTCCGCCGGCGCCGCTGTTTCCGCCGTCTCCGCAACGGAGGCCAAGTCGTCCTCGATGATCGCGGCGGGCTCCTCGGCCTCATCCGCGCCACTGTCGATCACGCCGCCGTCGTTATCCGGCTCCGCATGTCCTGCAGTTTGCGTCTCTTCAACCGCCTCGTCTGTGGATGCCGCCGCAGTCTCCGTCGGCTGTTCGCTTTCCCCGGCGATCTCCTCGAGCGTCTCCTCGACCTCTTCGATCCCCGAAACCGCGTCGATGATTTCGGTGAAGCCTGCGGCGGCGACAGGTTCGTCCTGAAGCGCTTCGGCCGGTGGCGCGCTTTCTTCCTGTGCGGGCGCATCGACCGGGTCGAGCGGGTCGAGAAGACCGATCGCGGTCTCCACTGCAAAGAGCAGATTGAGCGCCGGATCGTCGCTGAGCTTGCCGACCGCGGCCGGAAGATTGCCTCTGCCGGTGGCGACAGGTCGCTTCACCAATCGGTCGGGATGCGCGCCGGCAAGGCTGATCAAGGTCTTTGCCGTCTGCTCGGAGATCCCGAGCGAGGCAAAGCCCGGCGAAGCCGCGATGACCTCGCCATTGGCGCCGATCACCGCCATATGTGTATCGGGATCATCAAGTCCCTGCAGCATCTGGGCCGCCGATGCGCCTGACGCGAGCGGCTTTGCCGAGACCGGCACCGAAAACAGAATGGCCTTTTCGCCCTGGGAAAGGCGGATCAGTTCGGCAGCCGCCTGTACCTGTGCACGCTGAAAGCCCTTGGCAACGCGGATCATCAGGCTGCGGCTGTCACCGATATCGGTAAGCTGGCGCGCCGCCGTTTCCAGTTGGCGGAAAGTGATGTCGGCGCGGTCGACCCCCTGATCGAGCAGATCATAGACCGCCGAATGGCCGAAAAGCTCGGCACCTGCACCGTTCGCCCAGAGCAGACGGGCAAGATCGGCCGAAAACAGCACCATGGCCTCGCCGCGTGAAAAGCGTTCCCGCACCCGTGCATGCACGGCGATGTCGATGAACGGATATTGGACTGCGGGCATGTTCGAACCTTGTCGCTGTCGGCCTTCTTAAATTAACGGCTTATTAATAACTGCGGGGCGCATGCCGGTCCAGCAGAGGAGGGGGTTTTCGGCCGGAAAGGTTAACGTCTTGTGCATTGCACAATAATTGTTGCAACGCACAATGAAATGTCTTATATAAGCATCATCCAACTAACGCAGGCAGCGGCTGCCTCAACCCAAAGGATGCGACCCATGGCTACCATAAAGACCGACGACGTTTTTTCAATTGCTTCTTTCGACCCGTCGAAGTTCACCGAATCTTTCCGTGAGTTCGCCGAAAAGGGCGCTCAGCAGTCGAAGGATGCCTATGCCAAGCTGAAGACCGCTGGCGAGGAAGCCGGCAAGACGCTTGAAGCCACTGTCCAGACGGCACAGGCCGGCAGCGTCGAGATCGGCCTGAAGGCGATCGACATCCTGCGCATCAATTCCGAGAACTCGCTGTCGCACTTCGAAGCGCTGCTCGGCGTCAAGTCGCCTGCCGAATTCTTCGAGCTGCAGACCTCGTTCATCCGCAAGCAGGCCGAACTCACAGTCGAGCAGGCGAAGTCGATCCAGGAAACCACCAAGCAGGTGGCCGAGAAGCTCGCAAAGCCCTCCAAGGACGCCGCCGAAAAGGCCATGGCTTCCTTCAAGGTCGCCTGATCGGTCTTTACCGATCGGAGATAAAAGGCTGGACCTCCTGTCCAGCCTTTTTGTATATTGACGACGAATGGGACTTGAATTCGTCGCCAAGTCCTCGTATGTGACCCCCGTCGCGCCAAGCGCGATCTATGCGGTTGTAGCTCAGTTGGTTAGAGCGCAGGTTTGTGGCACCTGAGGTCGGAGGTTCGAGACCCCCCAACCGTACCATCTCCCCCTTTGTCCATACCGAAGACATAGGTAACAGATCGTCCCTGAGTCGATGGGTGATAACCTCGAGCCGAACCGGTTGTCCGTGGTTTGGGTGCAGGCGCGCCAGGCTCATGGCATCCCGGCGGTTTGTCTTCACCCGGTAACCTGCGCGCTGGGCACCAGCGAGGGCGCCACCACCACGCAGTTATGCCCCAGTTCAACAATCTGGCGATAAAGGCCGTAGCCGTGGTACCGGCCTCAGCAAAAGTGAAGCTTGGCTCCGCGCTTGGAAAGCTTGTTGATCATCGATGCCACCGATGCCGGCTCCGAAGAGATGTCGCCACCGATATCTTCAGCTTTGATGTAATCCACGCCGATAAATATTACGCTCTCATCTTCCACGGTTCGCCCTCACTAAGCGTGGGGCAAGGCTCCGGCCTATCCAGAGCGCCCCCCGATTCAGCGTAACCGATGTTCCGCCCTAACGTTGTTCTGTCCGCTTTAATCTGTGATCGACCTCCCATGGATGACCGAAGGGAGTTTTTCCATGGAGAATACATTGGAGATTCTCACGACCAAGAAGTCTGGGCGTGAGGTTCACGGGCACTGGCCGGATGAGGTGAAGGCGCAGATCGTTTCTGAGAGCCTTCGGCCCGGCGCGATGGTGAATGCGGTCGCGGAGCGACATGGCTTAAAACCGAACCACCTGTCCTCCTGGCGAACAATGGCGCGGCAGGGCAAGCTTGTCCTGCCCGCGCCTGAGGATGCGGTAGAATTTGCAGCGGTGATCGTTGATCCGCCCGCTCCGGAGCCGCCGTTTCCGGGCCCGTCGAGGGCCGGCGCTGGCTACACTTATGACATTCATTGGGACGGCGCGACACATGTGCAGCGGTCGGAAAACGACAATAAGTTCTGTCACCATGTCACCGGCCAGCAGAACGGATCGATCTAGCGGCCTTACTCGCCAGACCGGACGACATCCGGGTTTATGATCGGGAACTCGCCGCAGCCCTGCGAACACTCGACGAGGCGGGATTCTACGAAAAGGAAAACAGCAAAGTCCGGTCGATAGGCATCCAAAAAGGCGGCCGGGAATTTGTCGTCCGGGTCCTCGAAAACATTGTTCAAGTTGACCGTGGCGGACTGACTGAAAACCTCGCCGAAGATCGCCGCCATCCTGTTCGTGAACGAATCTCCCATAAGCGCCACTTTGACCTTTCGGACGTGGCTGTTTTCGTAATAAGTGAGGCGACTCCCCACCGGCAGCAGGGCCGTTGACGCTGGCGGCGGCGGTGAAGTGAAGCGATATTCACCGTCCGGAACGGGGACCCAACTTGCATCTTGAAACGGCAACCCCATCATCCTCCCGAAGGCGGTTGGCTGGTAATAGTCGATCTTGAGGCTGTAGGGAGGGAAGGCAGATGGGGCAATTTGCGGAAAGTATCGCTCAATATGGGAGGCCAGCTGCTGGAAGGCCACGAAGGTACCGTGCTGGGTAGCATGCGGGTCTGTGCGATAGTAGAGTTCGGCGGTCTGCGAGGCTTGTATCATAGCCTGTCGAACCGGGACAATGCTTTCCGGCATGATGTCGTTGAGCGCTTTATAGAGTTGCTCCGACTCCGTTGGAAGGTTTTCATCGAAATGCCAGCTCTCGGGCATGTATCTATTGCCGTAGATCGCCGTTTTCGTAGGCATGAAGAGGACGAGCATATGAATGCCGCGCTTGTCGAGCCAAGCCTTTCGCTCGATAAGGGCCTGCTTTGCCTTGGCTATATATTCGTCGCTGAGCGTACGCGGGCCGACCGAGCCCTGCCCATCGAATTCGGCGCCGAATATCCAGCCGTCCCTGCCAACAACAACGTTGCGGGCGAGCGTGGAATCGAAGCCGGAATAGAGCGCTTTATTGAAGGCAAAAACTAAAGGCTTTCGAAAAGCGAAGTTATCCGTGAGCCATGCGTCAAGACCTCTCACATAGGCGCTAAGGCTGTCGTTCCACGCCGGCGGCTTTGCCATCTCTCTGTTTTCATCAACGTTCGACGGGGCCTGCCATCCCATGAAGGTGAGAGCGGCGTTGCATGTCAACGCGGTCAATAAGACAGATGGAAGTAGGAGTTTTAGAGCGACGCGCATGGCCTAGAACCTGAAATAGAGGAAGGCTTGCAGGGTGCTGGCGGCGGCGGCTGACAGGGCTATTGCACCTACAACGACCAACGCCAAGTTTCTCGTTGCCTCCTGAAGAGAGCTAGCAACAAGGACGTCCGATGCCTCGCCAGAGGCCACACGGCAACCGAATATTCCTGTCACTTTTGGATATGCTCCGATGGCAAGCGCTGCTCCAATGCAAAAAGCCGAAAGGAGGAAGGGATTGTAGAGCCGGAGTATGTCTGCAGGCGCCCCATCAAAGCCTCCGAAGAACAGCGCATAGAGATAGCCGGTTGCGTGATCGACGTTTTGGGATCGAAACCATACCCATCCTATCAGCACGGCAACAATTGTGTAGGAACGACGAACCACAAGTGGCCAGCGTTCAATGGACCTGCCCACTTTGGTCCGCTCCAGCGTCAGAAGGGCGCCGTGCCAGAGGCCCCAGATTAAGAATGTCCAATTGGCGCCGTGCCAGATACCAGTTGTTGCAAAGACAATCCAAAGGTTGATGGTGGTCCTCACCTGGCCGTACCTATTCCCGCCGAGCGGTATATAGAGATAGTCGCGAAACCACCTCGATAGCGTCATGTGCCAACGCCTCCAGAAATCCTGAACGCTTGACGCCGTATAGGGCATGTCGAAATTTTCGGGAAAGTGGAACCCGAACATCTTGGCGAGGCCGATCGCCATATCAGAATAAGCGGAGAAATCAAAATAGATCTGCAGCCCGAATGATGCGATGCCCATCCAAGCGAGCGGGCTGCTGAGGTCGCCGGCATCGGTGCGAAAGATGACGTCGACCGGGATGGACAGCGGATCGGCAATCAGGAGCTTTTTGGCTAAGCCGATGACAAATCGCTCGGCGCCCGCCGAAAAGCTCTCAAGTCTTACAGTTCTATCTCGCAGATCCCCAGCTATCTCCTTGTAACGGACGATCGGGCCGGCGATCAGCTGCGGGAAGAATGCTTTGAACACTCCCATGCGGATCAAGTTTCGTTCCGGCTGAACGTCTCGTCGGTAAATATCGACGAGATAGCTGATCGCCTGGAATGTGAAGAACGATACACCTAGCGGAAGCAAGATATGGGGCACGGGCACTTCCGGCAGGCTCACCTGTCTCAGCAGGATATCCAAGTTGTCCACGATGAACGCGGCATACTTGAAAATTATGAGCACAAGGAGGTTGACCGCGACGCCAATTCCCAGGAGCAGGCGCTTGTAACGACCTGACTGATGGATCGAAAGGCCGAAGACATAGTTGAAGACGATAACAAAGATCAGAAGCCAAACCATGACCGGGTCGCCCCAGGCATAAAACGCCAAGCTTAAAATCAGCAGCGTCACGCTGCGGAACGGCAGCAAAAAGTAACTGAAGATCGCTAGCGGAAGAAAAAAGCTGACGAATACGGGCGATGAAAACAGCATTCGCTTTTCCGAGAATTAGCCAAGGCGGGAATACATAGTAGGCACCGATAGGTCAACCGGTCGGCGGTCGTTTCCCACTACTTACAACGGGAGACGTCCATGCTCGTCCATACCTGGCGGGAGGTGCTGAAGCGGCCTGGTCGGTGCGGTTGGTGGCACCGGCGTTGCTTATCATCATTCTAGAGGCCGTCTACCTCTCTTTGCCGAGGCTTGGGTTTCTTACAACATCTATATCCAACTCGTGATGTCAGCGGTCACCGGCCTTCTTACCGCGGCCGCCGTTGTGGCGCGCATCGTCTTCCAGCAAAAAATCTCAGGAGATTTGAGTGGCAAACCGCCTGCAGAAGCGTAGTGCCGCCGCGGCCATGGCCGTTGCGGTGGGCGCAAGTTTTGAGGGGCTGCGCCAGAATGCCTATCGCGATCCGGCAACGCAGGGACAGCCATGGGCGATCTGCTATGGCAGCACCAATGGCTTCTAGCCGGGGGATTACAAGACAGTGGAGCAGTGCAAGGCGCGCTGATGTCTCTGGAACTGCAGGCCTATGTGGCCGGGATAGAGAAGTGCGTCAAGGTTCCATTGCCGGATGCCCGTTTTGTCGCCCTGACCTCGTTCAGCTATAATGTCGGTGTCGAAGCTGCGTGTGGATTCAGCGCGGTCAAACTCATCAACGAGAGCAAGACTGCTGAAGTCTGCGAAGCCCTTCTGAAGTGGAACAGTGCCGCCGGCATCGTCTTTCCCGGTTTAACCAGGCGCAGCCAGAAAGAAAGTCAGTTCTGCATTGAGTTCTTATGATGGGCATCCTTGATGCGCTCAAGCTCGGGGCAGGCGGGGCCGCTGGGCGCTACTGTATCCCTCCATGCTGTCTCGATAGGCTATCCGTGCGCAGCGCGCGAAGCGAGGGCAGGATATTTCCTCGTGGCCGAAAAGACTGCAGGAGAGGCCAGAGCTTTTCAGATGGAACGCCAGCGCAACGGGACAGCCCAGGCTAGCGACGAGCACCGCAAGCGCCTTGCCGCCGCCGAGCAGGCTGCAGAGACACCTTCGAAATCGAGATCCAATCCTATGAGCTTCAGCATTCGGAAAAGAACTGCGCTTGCGCTGTCACTGCACTGAGCGCCTCAACCGTGCGGCTACCCTCAAAGGGCAGGCGCAAGCCGGCATTGTCTTCCGCCGCTTCCTGATGATCTCCGCAAGGAGGAAGCCCACGCACCCGTCGAGGAAAGCCAGGCGCTGATCGCTGTCCTCGCCCGCGAGCGCCAGGCGCTTGACCGCGCCAACGGCAAGGGGCGCACCGGGATTTCACTGTGGTAAATTCCTGACACTCGTCAATTCTTATCGCGATGTAGTTGTCAAATCCGATTGAATTGCATCTTAAAGTCAATCTGAAAGAGCATTTGTAGGGGCGGCTTCATGCGGGCGAGCAATGTGTTTCACAGAACGAGGAAAAGGAAGCTTCTTTCAGGGATCTGCTTGGCGGCGCTGACCCTCGGCTGTCCGTTCGTTACTCCGGTTTCGGCGGCGACTTACACGGCGAACAGTGAGGCGCAGCTCAACGCTGCTATCGCGGCGGCGAATGCCGACCCCGACCCGACCGCGACGATCCAGCTGACCACGAGTTTCTCGGTTTCAAGCGCAGCACTCAATGCACCCGGCAAGCCGATCACCATAGACACCCAGGGCTTCTCGCTGTCCGGCTCCGTCGACCCGAGCGGCGACGGCCTCACGCCTCTCTTTCAAGGAGGAAGCGGGTCGTTCACGCTCGTGGGTAATGTGGTGGGCGGAGAAGGGTCGTTTCCTTTGCAGGGAGAAGGAGGCAGCGGCGTAAGGCTCGAGCAGAGCGCAAGTGTGATCAATAACGGCACGATCACGGGCGGTTTCGGCCCGGACAACGATGGCGGAGACGGCGTATTCATTGATGTGAGCGCAGCTCCGGGCGTGACCTTCATCAATAATGGAACGGTGCGAGGCGGGGACGGCAACCCGTTCGGCGGCAACGGTATTGTGGTCGCCTCTGCCACCAACGGCGCAATCGTCAATACCGGAACTATTTATGGCGGAGACTGGTCAGTCGCAATTTTCGCCAACTCAGCTGCCGTCAGCCTCAATTTGATCAACAGAGGCACAATCGTATCGGGCCCCAGGGAAGAGATTGCGATCCTGCTGACGCCGGGTGCCACGAACGGCATCACGCTGGAACTTCAGGCCGGCTCGAAAATCTTCGGCGAGGTCGTCGGCAATGCAGCCGCGGCCAACGACACGCTGCGGCTCGGCGGAAGCGGCACCGACAGTTTCGACGTTTCGGAAATCGGCCCAAAATACCGGAACTTCGATACCTTCGAGAAGACCGGCACTGGCACCTGGTCGCTGATTGGAACCGGCACGGTTGCGACGGACTGGGATATTCAGGACGGAACCTTGCAGATCGGCGACGGCAGCATCCTCGGTGATATAACCAACAATGCAACGCTCGCCTTCAACCGCTCGGACGTCTTCACTTTCGACAATCTCATCTTCGGCAACGGCACCATCCGCCAGGTCGGCACCGGTAGAACGATCCTGAGCGCCGACAATTCCGCCTTCGCTGGCAACACCATCGTCGAAGCCGGCACGCTGGCGGTGAATGGTATCCTCGGCGGTACGTTGGATGTTCTGCTGGGCGGACGGCTCCAGGGCAGCGGTCAGGTGGGCACGACCGACAACGCCGGCACCATCGCGCCCGGCAACTCGATCGGAACGCTGACGATATCAGGCGACTATACCGGCAGCGGCGGCACACTCGAAAGCGAGAGCGTGCTCGGCGGCGACACCTCCCCCACCGATCGTCTCGTCGTTACTGGCGACACATCAGGCACGACCAATGTCAAGGTCATCAACCTCGGCGGCGTTGGAGCGCAGACCGTCGAAGGCATTAAAATCGTTGATGTCGGCGGCACTTCGGCCGGCTCCTTCTCGCTGCTCGGCGACTATGTGTTCGAAGGGGACCAGGCCGTTGTCGCCGGTGCCTATGCCTATCGGCTTTACCAAGGTGGCGTCAGCAACCCCGCTGACGGCGACTGGTATCTGCGCTCAGCGGTTCTCGCGCCGGCCGTGCCGCTCTACGAAGCCTATGCTGGCGTGCTGCAGAGCCTCAACGAATTCGGCACGCTGCGCCAGCGCACCGGCGGGCGCGAGGTGGACGATGGTCAATCCGCCGCCGCCGCGAACGACCCTATCAAGGGGATCTGGACACGCATCGACGGAAGTCACTCGCATCTCGAGCCGGAGACCTCGACAACGGGCACCGAATACGACGTCAACAGCTGGACGCTGCGGGCGGGCGTCGACGGAATGCTGCATGAAAGCGGGGCGGGCGTCTTGATCGGCGGGCTCAGCTTCCTTGTCGATACTGCCTCGGCGGACGTCTCCTCGCGCTTTGGCAAGGGCGACATCGATACGACAGGCTACGGCTTCGAAGGCACCTTGACCTGGTACGGGAACAGCGGCTTCTACATCGATACTCAGGCTGGCGTGACCTGGTACAGCAGTGATCTCAAATCCTCGACGCTTCACGCCACGCTTGCCGACGACAATGACGGCTTTGGCTATGGCCTGAGTGTCGAAGCCGGCCAGAAGATTGCGCTGTCTAACCGGTGGTCGCTGACGCCGCAGGCGCAGCTCGCCTATTCCTCCGTGCGGTTCGACGACTTCACCGATCAATATGGCGCTGCGGTATCGCTTGATGATGGCGACAGCCTGACCGGCCGCCTCGGCATCTCGGCCGATTACGACAGCGACTGGAAGGATGCCTCCGGAAAGATCGGCCGCTCGAAGCTCTACGGCATCGTCAATCTCTATTACAACTTCCTCGACGGCTCGGATGTCGATGTCTCGGGGACCAGCCTCGTCAGCGAGAACCAGGCGCTGTGGGGCGGCCTTGGCATGGGTGGCTCGCTCAGTTGGGCGGACGACCGCTATGCCGTCAACGGCGAAGCCTTTGCCCGAACCAGCCTCAAGGACTTTGGCGGCAGCAACGCCATCGGGGCGAAGGTCGTGTTCAGCGCGAAATGGTAGAGTAATGCCACTCTTGTCATGCACTTCGGTCGAGAACATGATGCCGCCGCCTTAGTCCGTTATGGGCCATTTCCCTGCCGGCCATGCAATTCCAGCAGCTTGTCATAATGCTTCTCGACCCTCCGGCATGCCTCGCGCGAGGTCTCCTCCTATCCGTTGTAAGGCAATAAGTGCTCTCTGACCCAACGTACGTGGGTGGCGTTCCACTTCCACACGCCCGACTTGCCGTCGCTCGTTTGGTCAGGCTGAATGCGGCCGAAAGACTCTTCGCCGTCGAACCGGTGAAACTCTGATGTCCTTGTCCTGGCCACGTCTCGCGCCATCTGAACTTTGGCTGATATCGATCTCATTGGAGTAGGTGTCATATGGGCCCAGTTCCAAACCATTCCGATTTGCGTTACGTCAAAACGCAAGCGTTTAGGCTGCTGACATGATGAAAACTTTCGTCAGGGGTTCCACGATTTGTGAATCCACTCACGCAGCAGGTCAACAGCATGACTGCGAAACTCGCTTAGTTATGTCGCTGCCAATTATTCCTAAGGATCTCCAGGTGCCCTTTGCAAACCGTCTTGACCAGCCTCAGCAGTAACGCAGTTTGTTCTGCAAGCCAGCCAAGAGCCTCCTCGCTGATCTCGTAATGTTTTGAATAGCGAGCCTTCACATAGGCCTCGTTCAATGTGTTGAACCAAGCGCGTTCCTTGTGCTGATCACGCGGAAAGGCTTCGGCCAGGCGACGGTCCTGCTCCTCGGCGAGTGAGCGCAGGAACTTGATGTTGTGCGATGGCGGGCCGTAATTGGTCAGAGTGAGCAGAACGCAGGAATAGGCTTGTTCGAGTGTTTGATGCAGGCTGAATGAGGACAGGTTTGACCAGGCGTCCCCGGTCCTTTCCGACTTGCTGAGTTGAAATTCAGCTGTTGCAAGAAAAGCGCTGGCTTCGTTAAACCTTTGCTCAAAATGCTCCTTCGCCAGCCGTAGCCGATCCTCCTTCGAAAGGGGCTCGGGCTCGACCAACGGCTTATCGTCGAGCTCATAAAGGACGATGCCTTCCTTGCGAATATCTGAGAAAAAATACTGCCCTTCCTTGAGGTAGGTGTTCACCTCGCGTCTGGAATGGACGATGAAGCTCACCGGCGTTTCGACTGAGGCTTCGTGGATCAGCCGGTCCGCTGCCTTGTGCCAGTATTCGGCGAACTCGCAGAGCTTGCGGTTGTTGACGATGATCAACAGATCGAAATCGGAGCGATACCCCTTCATGGTGAAGGGTTCATCGACCCATCCGCCCTTGGCGTAGGAGCCGAACAGGATGATCTTTAGGATCCTGCCGCGCTTCTTGAAATCAGCCGTGCCTTCTTTCAGCGCATCTTCGAATTCCTCGTGGAGGATTTCGAGAACCCGGCCGAGTTCTCGCTGCTTGCGAAGCGGCATATGTTCAAGCGACGATTTCATAGGCAATCGATAGGCGAAAGATCCAATATCGTCTACTGGCAATTTTAGCACTGCTCGACTCCCGTTTTGCCCTTACGTCCCGTCCGGTTGCCAACCCACGCTGGGGATTGATGGAAAGCTTCAAGCGCTTAGCGACAAAAATCGTCTGATTTCTGAGTAGTTGGAACGCTGTGCCCCACGGCGAACAAAGCGTGAAAGAGATTTTCAATTATACTATCTTGAATAAATCAGTTAAATCGCTTATTTGTCGCAGGGATATGGACCGGCGCGAAAACGACCGGAGACAAGCGCGGAGCGCGTCAGTCGTTCGGTCCGACTATCTGCGAAAGAGCGATGTCGCTCGTTGGTGCCACTTCTCCGAATATGCGAGGACAATCATGGCGATCATGTTCGTCAGAGCACAGGTGATCAGCCGGGGAGCGGGACGCAACATCGTCGCGGCCGCCGCCTATCGTCATCGCACGAGGATGATGGACGAACTGGCCGGCACGTCGTTCAGCTATCGGCGCGGCGCCTCCGAGCTGGTGCACGAGGAACTGGCCCTGCCGGATCAGACGCCGGATTGGCTGCGGTCGGCGGTCGAGGGGCGTTCCGTTGCCGGTGCCAGTGAAGCGCTGTGGAATGCTGTTGAAGCTTTCGAGAAGCTGACAAACGCGCGGCTGGCGCGCGAGCTGATCATCGCGCTGCCGGAAGAGCTGACGCGGGCCGAGAACATCGCGCTGGCGCGCGAGTTCGTCCGTGATAATTTCACTTCCGAGGCAATGGTCGCCGATTGGGTCTACCATGACAAGGACGGCAACCCGCATATCCATCTACTGACGACCGTGAGACCGCTGACAGAGAAGGGCTTCGGGCCGAAAAACGCTCCTGTTTTGGGAGAGAATGGCGAGCCATTGCGTTTTGTCACGCCCCTGCGGCCCACAGGTCGGATTGTCTATAAGTCCTGGGGCGGCGACAAGGAAACCTTGCAGGCGTGGAAGATCGCCTGGGCGGAGACGGCCAACCGGTATCTGGCGCTTGCCGGCCACGAGATCCGGCTCGACGGCCGTTCCTATGCCGAACAGGGTCTTGATGGCATCGCGCAAAGACATCTCGGTCCGGAGAAGGCAGCACTCTCCCGCAGGGGTGCCGAGATGTATTTTGCGCCGGCTGATCTTGCCCGTCGCCAGAAGATGGCCGACCGGCTGCTTGCCGATCCTGCGCTCCTGCTGAAGCAGTTGAGCAATGAACGCTCCACCTTCGATGAGCGCGATATCGCCAAGGCGCTGCATCGATACGTCGATGATCCCGCCGTCTTCGCCAATATCCGCGCGCGGCTGATGGCGTCGGACGATCTCATCATGCTGAAGCCGCAGCAGATCGATGCCGAAACGGGTAAGGCGAGCGAACCCGCCGTCTTCACCACGCGCGCGATCCTTCGCATCGAATATGACATGGCGCGGTCGGCGCAGCTTTTGGCGGAGTGCCGCGGATTTGCCGTTTCCGATCGGGTGGTTGCAGCCGCGATCAGGAACGTCGAAACCGACGATCCGGAAAAACCCTTCAAGCTAGATCCGGAGCAGGTCGACGCCGTCCATCATGTCACGCGGGACAATGGCATTGCCGCCGTCGTCGGTCTTGCCGGCGCCGGCAAATCGACCCTGCTTGCCGCAGCCCGTGTCGCGTGGGAACACGATGGCCGCCGGGTGATCGGTGCTGCCCTTGCCGGGAAAGCCGCCGAAGGGCTGGAAGACAGTTCTGGCATCAGGTCGCGGACACTGGCCGCCTGGGAACTCGCCTGGGCCAATGGACGCGAGTTGCCCGAACGCGGCAACGTGCTTGTCATCGACGAGGCCGGCATGGTGTCGTCACAGCAGTTGGCCCGCGTGCTTGACATCGTAGAGCAAGCCCAGGCGAAAGTCGTGCTGGTCGGCGATGCGATGCAGCTGCAGCCGATCCAGGCGGGTGCAGCGTTCCGGGCGATCACCGAACGCATCGGTTTTGCCGAACTTGCCGGTGTGCGCCGCCAGCACCAGCAATGGGCGCGCGAGGCGTCACGGCTTTTTGCGCGCGGCGAGGTGGAGCAAGGCCTCGACGCCTATGCCCGACATGGCCACCTGGTCGAGGCTGGGACACGAGCGGAAACGATCGATCGGATCGTCGCCGATTGGAGCCAAGCGCGCAAACGGGCAATCGAAACGTCTGTCCGCGAAGGCAATGACGGTCGTCTTCGCGGCGACGAGCTTCTTGTACTCGCCCACACCAACGAGGATGTCGCGCGTCTGAACGAAGCACTGCGATCGGTGATGACAGGCGAGGGCGCGCTGGGTGAGAGCCGCGCATTCCAAACCGAACGTGGTGCGCGGGACTTCGCCGCCGGTGACCGCATCATCTTCCTCGCAAATGCCCGTTTCCTCGAGCCACGTGCTCCCCGTCTTGGTCCGGAACATGTCAAGAACGGCATGCTCGGCACGGTCGTTTCCACCGGCGACAAACGCGGCGACACACTTCTTTCGGTCCGTCTCGACAATGGCCGTGATGTCGTCATCAGCGAGGACAGCTATCGCAATGTCGATCATGGCTATGCCGTGACCATCCACAAATCACAAGGTGCTACCGTCGACCGAACCTTCGTGCTCGCCACCGGCATGATGGACCAGCACCTGACCTATGTGTCGATGACCCGGCATCGCGACCGCGCCGATCTCTATGCGGCAAAGGAAGATTTCGAAGCGAAGCCGGAATGGGGACTAAAGCCGCATGTCGATCATGCTGCCGGCGTCACCGGCGCACTCGTGGAAACGGGACAAGCCAAGTTCTGGCCGAATGACGAGGATGCAGACGATAGTCCCTATGCCGACGTCAAGACCGATGATAGAGCCGTCCATCGTCTTTGGGGCGTCAGCTTGCCGAAGGCGCTCGAGGAAGGTGGCATCTCGCAAGGCGACACGGTGACCCTGCGCAAGGACGGAGTGGAGCGGGTCATAGTCAAGGTTGTGATTCTCGACGAACAAACTGGCCAGAAGCGGTTCGAGGAAAGAGAGGTCGACCGCAACGTCTGGACCGCCAAGCTGATCGAAACCGCCGATGCTCGCCAGCAACGCATCGAGCAGGAAAGTCATCGGCCTGACCTATTCAAGCAGCTCGCCCTACGCCTGTCACGCTCCGGCGCCAAGACCACGACGCTCGATTTTGAAAGCGAGGCTGGTTATCGCCAGCATGCCGACGACTTCGCGCGGCGCCGTGGTCTCGATCATCTTTCGCTTGCCGCAGCCGGGGTTGGGGAAAGCCTTTCCCGGCGGTGGGCCGGGATTGCCGAGAGGCGCGAGCAGCTGGCAAAGCTCTGGGAGCGGGCGGGCGTGGCGCTCGGCTTCATCATCGAGCGGGAACGACGGGTCGCCTACAGCGAGGAACGGGCTGAACCCCAACCCGTCTTGGAGGCAGACGGTGTTCGTGGCCGATATCTGATCCGATCCACCACAGGCTTCGCCAGGAGCGTGGAGGAGGATGCGAGGCTGGCGCAGCGTTCGTCGCCAGCGTGGACGGAGCGGGAGGAAATACTTCGGCCACTGCTCGCAAAGATCTATCGTGACCCGGATGCAGCACTTGTCGCCCTGAACGCCCTGGCATCGGATACGAGCATCGAACCGCGCAGGCTTGCCGACGATCTCGCCGCAGCACCGGAGCGGCTCGGCCGCCTGCGTGGTTCTGATCTCATCGTCGATGGTCGTGCGGCACGCGACGAACGAAATGCCGCGATCACCGCCTTGGCGGACCTGCTGCCGCTCGCCCGCGCCCATGCGACGGAGTTCCGAAGAAACGCCGAGCGGTTCGAAAGCCGCGAGCAGCAGCGCCGCTCCCATATGTCATTGCCAATCCCGGCACTCTCCGAAAAGGCGATGACACGTCTCATGGAGATCGAGGCGGTGCGCAGGCAAGGAGGGGATGATGCCTACAAGACCGCCTTTGCGCTTGCCGCCTTAGACCGCTCGATCGTCCAGGAGGTCAAGGCGGTCAGCGAGGCGCTGAGCGCCCGCTTCGGCTGGAGCGCTTTCACCTCGAAGGCCGATGCGGTTGCCGAACGCAAGATGATCGAGCGTATGCCGGAAGACCTCGCGAGCATCAGAGGCGAGAAGTTGACCCGGCTGTTCGGGGCCGTGAAGCGCTTTGCCGACGAGCAGCATCTTGTCGAGCGGCGGGATCGTTCGAAGATCGTCGCGGCGGCGAGTGCCGATCAGGGGATGGAGGCAGACAAGGAGAATGCCGCCGTGCTGCCCATGCTTGCCGCCGTCACCGAGTTCAAGACCCCTGTCGACGAGGAGGCGAGGTCTCGTGTGCTCTCAGATCCTCTTTATCGCCAGCAGCGCGCCGCGCTGGCGGCAGTGGCAAGTACGATCTGGCGCGATCCAGCCGGCGCCGTCGGCAAGATCGAAGACCTGCTTGCCAAAGGTTTCGCTGGCGAGCGCATCGCGACCGCGGTGACCAACGATCCGGCCGCCTACGGCGCATTGCGCGGTTCCGATCGCCTGATGGACCGGCTGTTGGCTTCCGGCCGGGAACGGAAGGCGGCGGCGCAGGGGGTGCTTGAAGCCGGGGCTCGCCTGCGCGCGCTCGGTTCGGCCTATGTCAATGTGCTCGATGCCGAACGCCGGGTTGTTGCCGAGGAGCGTCGGCGCATGGCAGTCGCCATTCCCGGTCTGTCGAAGGCGGCGGAAGACGTGCTTATGCGGCTGACCGCTGAGGCGAAGAACGATGGCCGCAAGATGAGCGCATATGCCGCTTCTCTTGATCCGAGCATTCGCCGGGAGTTCGCCGCAGTCAGCAGCGCGCTCGACGAGCGCTTCGGCCGTGGTGCCATCATTCGCGGCGAAAAGGATCCCATCACCCGCGTGCCACACGCACAGCACAATGCCTTCGAAGCGATGCAGGAAAAGTTGAAGGTCCTGCAACAGGCCGTCCGCAGGGAAAGCGGTGAGCGGATCATTTCGGAACGGCGTCAGCGGGCTGTCAGCCGTGGCCGTGGCATCGATCTTTGAAGTCCATCGAAGAACCGAAGGATCCGGCCGGGCCGAGGAGCCGAATGGGGGTTGGTGCCGAGCAGATCTACCTCAGCGCGTCCTGAAGTGCAGGATATCGACAACGCGGGCCAACTCGCGCTGTTTACGCTCGGGCAGATGGTCGAGGCTGGATTTCATCGGAGGCGGGCATCTTTCATGACAGAACTTTTAGCCATCGTATTCCAAGAAAACCAGTCCCCCTGCGCTTGCTGCTTGGATCATGATCCTTCGCTTCGGAGATCCCCTCTGTCTGTCTGCCCCACGCCCATGCGTCCCGTCCTCGATATCGGCTTCGAGCGTGCATGATCAGCGCGAAACCGGCTGACCTATAGGAGCTGCGAGATATGCGTCCGACAAAGCGTTCATAGCCTATGACCCACACCTTGGTTTTCGAATTTCCACAACCTCCTCTGTCTCCAAATGTTGGAAAATTCGGACCCAAAATTTGAAGTCACCTGAGCGGCCGTCGTAGCGCGCGCATAGTGCGCACCAGGCAGCCGCTGTTTTCGCATGTCGTCCGTAAAGCGATCGGGCAGCAGTGCTTATGTCCCCAACATCTGCATCACTCCAAAAATCCGGTGTCGCCGCAGCGCTGCCGGTCGAGAACCTTTTGATCATTTCGCGCATTAAAAGCCCCGTTACCGTCCGGAAACAGGCCATCAAATTGTGCCGGACGTCGATCCCACCGAGTGGGCCACGATCACGTGCCGTCCCTGGCAAATATGCGCTCTTGCGCGAGATTCTTCGCGCTCTCTACATTATGTTGTAACAAAAAGGAAAGGCAAGCTATAAAAATACCCGCAGTGATAGCGATTTTACGATTCTATTGCGCATTTGTACAAGCCATGGCGTGAGGTTCCAATCAACATGAGCCACTTCTCTGAGAGTTTTGTCGTATCAAAAGTAGTCGCGGTGAGGTCAGCAACTGGTGAGGCGAGGCGATGAGCGAACTTCTGGCGATCGTATCCCAAGACGCTGACTATTATTTAATGCTGTCATACATCTTGAAGGGAGCCGGATACCGGACGATGCTCGTCGATATTCCGAGCGAGGCCGTGGCCACCGCGGCGGAGCGTGACGCTGCAGCCATCATCGTCGACTGCCAGCCGGGTTCACAAATTCTGGCTGATATCGCGTCGGGTCTGAAGGGAAGGGGACTTGCCAGCAACGTCACGCTCATAGCGCTCGTCGCCGAAAAGGCCGCCTATCTCGACATCCTGAAAGCCAACGTAGATGAGAGCTTTACAAGGCCAATGCCGCCAGAACGGCTTCTGTCTTACCTTCACGGTGCAATAGGCAATTACTCTGGCGATACGGCTCGGCGCCTTACTCCGATATTTGACGATGTGAAGCTGGACGTCAGTAGCCGGCGTGTTCTGGTGCGAGGTACGCCGGTCAATCTGAGCCCGATCGAGTTCCGTCTATTGAGTGCCCTTGTGGGTGACGCGGGGCGCGTTCTCAGCCGTGCGGAACTGATAGCCGCTGCCTGGCCACAGCCGGTATTCGTCGAGCCGCGAACAGTCGATGTTCATATCGGCCGCCTCCGGCGTGCGTTGAAGCGCGTCCTTGGCCGCGATGTGATCCGCACCGTGCCGAAGGAAGGATACGCGTTCGACATCTCCTAAAGCATGTGAACTTCGCCACGTTCACATCTTCACCGAAACGTCTCGAAAATTTGCTGTCGCCTTTGTTGCATAAACGACGATCACGCGCATAGCGTGAACTCCGTTGAACATTTGGGAGCACAACATGCAAGAGGCAGTTTCGGGTGCCGGATCGGCGAAAACATCCCACAGAAACACCGCGGGCCTGATCAGCCACGCGAGTCCCCACTTTGCCGCCGCCCATCTCGACGGTTTGATGGCCCTCTATGTCCATCCCTCTGACGGTCGAGCGGTGGAGCTGCCGGTTTCGGAGCACCGATCGGAGCGCGTCGTCGACTTCGTCCGCTGCTCGTATCTCGGCCTCGACAATCACCCCTCAATCATCGAAGGCGCAATCGAGACCATTCGGCGCTACGGAACACTGCACTGGTCCTGCGCCCGGACGCGGCTCAATTTTGCAGTCCTCGGAGACCTCGAGGATGCTCTTTCTGATCTCTTCGGCGCGAGGGTGATCACCTACACAACAGTGCTTGCCGCCAACGTAAGCGCGCTTCCGCTGATTGCGTCCGGCGTTCTGACGGGCGGCAAAAAACCAGTCATGGTATTCGATCGTCTCGCGCATGCAACGCTCGCCTTCAATAAGCCCGTCGTTGCCGAAGAATGTGAGGTCCGAACCATAGGCCACAACGATCTTCAGGCGCTCGAAGAAATTTGCCGCCAGAACGAGACGGTCGCCTATGTTTGCGACGGTGTGTATTCAATGGGCGGCTGTGCCCCTATCAAGGAGTTGCGGGAGCTTCAGGAGCGATACGGCCTCTTCCTTTACATCGATGATGCTCACGGCATATCGATCTTCGGGGAAAGAGGCGAGGGATTTGCCCGTTCGCAAATGCCAGAAGGTCTCGGTGAACGCACGATCATCGCAGCCTCGCTCGGGAAGGGCTTCGGAGCGTCTGGCGGCATGCTGATGCTCGCAACTGCGTCCCAGGAAGAGATCTTCCGGCGCTTTGCTCTCGCGCACGCCTTCTCGGCCTCCATCAATGTTGCCGCGATCGGCGCAGCCCTCGCCTCTCAGTCGCTCCATCGCACATCGGAACTCGGCGTGCGGCAAAGGGCACTCGCAGAACACATCTCTCTTTTCGACGAACTGGTGCCGACCGCACAGGCAGGGTCCCGACTCCCGATCAGAACCGTCGTCGTCGGTGACGAGCTTGCGGCAATCGGCGCTGCCAGACTGGTGCTTGATTCCGGTTACTATACGTCGGCCATCTTTTTCCCGACAGTGGCCAAGGGAAGGGCAGGGCTGCGGATATGCCCGACTGCCGGCCACACGGCTTCCGAAGTGCGCGACGTCGCAACTGCCATCAACCGTGCACTCAAGGGATAAAGATCCGTCTCAACATCTCCGGGCGGCAAGGCCGCCCGGAGATGGATCGTCATCGGATCCAGGCATTCCAACGCTCGAGCATCATCGCGGCATTGTCGTTGATCCATTGGGCGTCAGGGATGACGATGTAATCCCGGACGTCCTCGTCGCTCGGCAGTGCCGCGCGTGCGGCCGGCGACATCAAATCGATCGCCTTGCGGCTCGGCGGCGTGCAAAGGAGTTCGTCGCACACCCCGGCCTGCGCCTCCGGATGATCAAGCCAGTAGCCGATCAACTTCAACGCATTTCCGCGGTTCGGCGCATCCTTGATGATCGTCAAGCGATCGCCGACGAGGAACGACGCCTGCTTGGACCAGGCGATCTGGCGTCCTTCCGCCTTCAGTGTATTTGCGCGCGTCAGCCAGATCTGCCCGATGCTGTAGTCGCCGTTGCGAAAGCCCTGAACGCTCTGATCACCGGTCTTCCACCAGAGCGATATCGCCGGGCGAATCTCGTCGAGCTTGTTGAGGGCGCGATCGACGTCGAGCGGAAAGAGTTTATCGCGCGGAACACCATCGGCGAGGAGCGCGGCAGCCATGACCCGCCACGGATCGTCGAAATTTGGAAACGAGCGACCACCGGGAAATTTTGTCTGGTTCCACATATCGGTCCAGCTCAAGGGATTCCCATCCTTGAAGGCAGTCGGGTCGTAGGCCATCAGCGTTGCGGTCGAAAAAAGCCTGGCCCCGGCGCTGACGCAGGCATCCTCGACCAGGTCTGGCCGACCCTGGAAAGACTTGCAAAACTCGGTCAAGTCTTCAGATGTCAGCCGATGCGCTTCAGCGCTCGCCTGGATCTCGCCGTCCGGATAAAGGTCCCAGGTCACGTTGACGGTCTTGACCATGGCCGCAGCTTTCGCCCGCATCTCGGCATTCGTTGCCGCGACCGAAACAACCTTGATGCCGGTCTTTTCGGTGAACGGTTCGAACCAGAATTTTCGTAGCGCCGCATCGTAGGCGCCACCAGTGGTCGCAATGATGACCTGCTCCTCGGCTTGCGCCGACCCCGCACCAGCAAGCATGAGGCAAGCCGCAAGCAGTGACTTGGTTTTCGTTCGCTTTTTCATCGGTTCTACCTCTGTCCGATTGATATGGTCACGTTAATTCTCCCGGCGACCTGTAATGAGATGAATGGTCCCCATGAGCAGCAGCGATACCGCGACGAGCAGCGTCGAAACTGCCGCGATCACCGGGGTGAGATTGAAATCGATGTCCTCGAACATCTTGCGGCTGATCGTTTTTCCGCCGGTGTCGGAAATGAAGAACGCGACGGTTGCCTCATCGAACGACGCCAGAAACGCAAAGACCGAAGCCGCAGCCACCGCCGGCGCGATGTTCGGAAGCACAATGCTGAAAAAGGCCCGGCTCCGGCTTGCTCCGCAATTCAGTGCGGCAAGCTCGAGGGATGTGTCGAAGCGCTCGAGTGCTGCCGACACTGTGATGATCACGTAGGGAACAGCAAGCACGGTGTGCGCGATCAAGAAACCAGCGAAATTGCCGGTCAGGCTGAGCGGGGAAAAAACCAGATAAAGGGCGACGCCAAAGACGACATGGGGAACGATCATTGGCCCCAGCGACAACGCCTGCAGAAGGGTCTTTCCCGGCAGATTGCCGCGAACGAGCCCGATGGCGGCCAATGTCCCGATAACCGTCGAAGCGACCGTCGTCGCCAGCGCAATCTGCAGACTGAAGATCGTTGCCGCGCGCCAGTCCGGATCAGATAGAAAGTCGATATACCAGCGAAGCGTCAGGCCCTTCGGCGGGAACTCGATATAGCTGCTGTCGTTCAGCGAAATCGGGATGACGAGCAACGTCGGCAGGACCAGGAAGAACAGGATTGCTCCGATCAGGAAACCCCCAAGGAGCCGCAATCCCGCTTTGCCGTAAGGCCGATGGGTGCTGTTGACGGGAGAGGGGGCGAATGAGGCGGTGACTGCGGGCTCAATTGACACTGTTCATTCCTTTGCTAATGGAAAGCGCCTTGCGGAACACAAGGACAAAGATCAGCGTCGTGGTCAGAAGGACGGTCGCGAGCGCTGCGGCAAACGGCCAGTCAAGCAGAACGGTGGTTTGCTGGCCGATGAGTGTTGCCATCATCAATGCTCCAGGCCCGCCGACGAGTGCCGGCGTGATATAAAAACCGATCGCGAGGATGAAGCACATGACGCATCCGGCAAAGATTCCGGGCAGGCTGAGCGGCAAGGTCACGCGCAGGAACGCGCCGATCGGGCCGGCGCCGAGATTGCGGGCGGCCTGGGCGTACTCAGCAGGAATAGTGCGAAGAACGTTGTAGACCGGCAGGATCATGAAGGGCATGAGAACATGCGTCATCGCAAGGATCACCGCGCCTTCGGTGTAGATAAGCTTCAACGGACTGCTAATGAGGCCGCTCTCGATCAGCAGACCGTTAACGATGCCGTTTCGCTGCAGCAGCACGATCCAGGCGTAGGATCGCACCAGCACTGAGGTCCATAGTGGCACGAACACCGCGGCCGATACGATCATCGCAATCTTGCCTTTGGCACGCGCCATGAGAAGGGCAACCGGATATCCGAGCAGCAGGCTCGCCACTGCTACGATTGCACCCGTCTGCAACGTGCGAAGCAGGACTTCTATGTAGAGTGGCTCGGTGACGATCCGCTCGTAATGCTCTAGCGTGAATCCTGGCGCCATTAGACTCAAAGAGACGAGCCGCCCAATTGGATAGATGAAGCCTCCGGCCAGTAAGAGCATCAACGGTGCAATAAGCAGGAGCGTCAGCGCGTGCGAATACTGGCGCGCCGAGCGTGAGAAAATCCAGCTTGCTGGACGGGTTGGTGCAAGGGGTAGATTATCGACGGCCATGGTCATTTCATGCCTCCGCGATCGCAAAGAGCCGTAGGCCGTCGCGTTCGGCGATGACATCCACGAGTGCCCCCATTGCAAAGGGCACCCTCTTTCCATCAGCAGGGATCTGGACCTGAATGATCTCTCCGCTTCCGAAATCGGAGCGAACGAGATGAAGGTCGAAGGAGCCGGCAAAGACCGACGTTTCGATCCGGCCGGGGAGGGCGTTCTGTCCCCCTGCGCCACGTGCTGCAAGGCCAAGGCGCTCGGGCCGTAGCGCGAGCCGAACGCGATCACCTATCCTTGCCGAACCCTCGAAGCCATGGGCAGCACCGGGTGTATCAATGACCACGTCGTCACCCAGTCTGATCGTCTGGCGGCCAGCGGTCTCGCCCAGGAATTCTCCAGTCAGGAAGTTCATCTTGCCGATGAAATCGGCCACAAAGGCGCTCTGCGGATTACAGTAAAGGTCCGCCGGGGTTCCGAGCTGCGCCAGCTGCCCCTTTGCCATAACGGCGATCCGGTCGGACATCGTCAACGCCTCCTCCTGATCGTGCGTCACGTAGATGACCGTTGCACCGAGGCGCCGCTGCAGCTGCTTGATCTCGATCTGCATGGATTCGCGCAGCTTCTTGTCCAGTGCCCCGAGTGGCTCGTCCATCAAGAGGACAGGCGGTTCGAACACGATTGCGCGCGCGACCGCCACCCGCTGTTGCTGGCCGCCGGAAAGTTCGTGGGGATAGCGCTTGGCATAGTCCGGGAGTTGGACGAGGTCGAGCGCCCGGCCAACCCGTTCTGCTCTGAGGTCCTTGCGGATGCCGCGCATCTTCAGGGGAAAGGCAATATTTTCGGCGACGGTCAAATGCGGGAACAAGGCATACCGCTGGAAGACCATCCCAATATTGCGGCGATCGGGCGATACGGCGGTGACATCGCGCCCGTCGATGATGATGCGTCCGGCAGACGGGCTTTCGAAACCGGCGATCATTGTCAGAAGCGTCGTCTTGCCCGATCCGGAGGGACCGAGGATCGACAGGAATTCGCCTGCCGGAACATCCAGGGTCACTGCGCCAACGGCAGTCTGGCTGCCGTAGATCTTGCCTATGCGATCGATGAAAACAGGCGCACCAATCAAAATGATATCTCCTCATTTGCGTGCTTTGCCACGCATTGAACCCTCCCGGTTCCGCTCGTGCGGCGCCAGGTGCTGTGAGTGTCATGCCGGCAAGACCGGCAGCTTGTTCCGGGCATGGCCGTCCGGGGCCAAGGCGTTGCTAATATTCACGATACCGTTATGATGTCACATTACGGTATCAGTTTTCGTGTAATTCATTTTTGTTGCAACAAAAATGTGAAGGTGTCAACGCGTGGGGGTCAATTTTGAACGAAAATACAACTGGACAGGAATTGTCGGCGTCGGATTTGCAGTCTGGGCGCCTTAGCGACTTCGCCTATTCATCCATCAAGGAGCAGCTCGCGCGGGGTGCTTACAAGCCCGGTCACAAGTTACCGATCCGTTCGGTTGCCGAAATGCTGAACGTTGGTGCAACACCGGCGCGCGAGGCAATCAACCGCCTGGTCTTTGAGGGCGCGCTCGTCATGGTGGGTCCTAAAACCGTCATCGTTCCGCATCTCGATCTTGCGGCACTTTACGAAGTCACGCAGATGCGGCTTGCGCTCGAAGGGTTGGCGACGGAGAAAGGCGCGCTTCGCTCGACCGATGATATAGCGGACAAGCTCTTGGCGCTGCAGGAGAAAATCACACTGTCGCTCGACGAAAAGCGCTACGGCGATGCTCTTCACGATAATAAGGAATTCCACTTTACGATCTACCGGTTGTGCGAGATGCCGCACCTCCTTTCGACCATTGAGGCTCTGTGGTTAAGGGTCGGCGCTTCATTCCACGACCTCTATCCAGAGTTTGCGGAAGCAAAATACGGTGTCCACAACCACCTGGCCGCGATTGAAGGGCTGGTGGATAGAGACCCCTCTGCGGTCCGTGCCGCAATGGAAAACGATATTCGAGACGGCTATCGGCGCCTCAAGAAAGCAGCGCAGCAGCGTCTCAAGCGGCAATAACATCGCAGCCGGATTTTTTTGTTGCAACTTCTTCGGGTTCATGATTTTTGTTATAACAAAATTATGAAGGGTTGCGCCGCGACCCGTTTGCCGGAGAAGATCGAATGTTTCACCCTGATATCTTGCGCAATGGCCGGGGATTTCCCCGGTCGCGGTCCGAACATTTCTTCAAAAAGGGTCGCCGCGTGTTTCCGACCGGGATCACGCGGGTCACGGTAGATCACGAGCCCAGCCCGCTTTACATTTCGCGCGGGGAGGGAGCCTACCTCATCGATGTCGACGGCAATCGCCTCCTCGACCTGAATAATAATTTCACGACGCTGATACACGGCCACGGCTTCCTTCCCGTTGCCGACGCGGTTGCGGATCTGCTTCATCGCGGAACGTGTTTCTCCAACCCGACTGAGCACGAGATCACTCTGGCCGAGCTGTTGATCGAGCGCATTCCGGCGATCGAACATATTCGTTTCGTCAACAGCGGGACCGAGGCGGTAATGTTTTCGATCAAGGCCGCCCGCGCCTTCACCTGCCGGCCGGGCATCGCACGGATAGAAGGTGCCTATCACGGCGCCTATGATTGGGCGGAAACGGGGCAGGCAGTGTCGCCGGCAATATGGAATGACCCGCTGCGGTCGCCAGCCGTACCAGCCTATCGCGGTATGCCCTCTTCGGTAGGTGAGGAGGTGACGGTTATCCGCTTCAACGACATCGCGGATCTGGAGCGCCGGATTGCTTCGGCGGCCCCTTCACTGGCCTGTATCCTGATCGATCCGATGCCGAGCCGCGCCGGGCTGATAGCTCCCGAACCGAGCTTTTTTGCCGCTGTCGAGGCGATCGCGAAGCAATACGGGATTCTCATCGTGGCCGATGAGGTCCTTAATCTGCGGCAGTCATATGTGGGGGCGTCGGCGCGCTATGGTCTTCACCCCGATTTGGTCGCCGCCGGCAAAATCATCGGCGGCGGTTTTCCCGTCGGGGCGATCGGCGGGCGCAAGGACGTGATGCGGGTGTTCGCAAGCGACAGCGGCAAGCCGCTGCTGCCGCAAGGCGGCACGTTTTCGGCAAACCCCGTGTCGATGGTCGCAGGCCGGGTCGCTATGGAAGCGATGACGGATGGCGCATTCGCTTCACTCGAGAGCCTCGGCGACCGTATCCGGGCTGGGCTTCGAAAGGAAATCGAGCGCCACGGCGCAGCCTTCAGCGTGACGGGGGCGGCGTCCTTATTTCGCATCCATCCGAAAGGAAAGCAGCCAACGGACTTCCGCGAAGCGTATCTCGCGCCGGACGAGGCCGAGTTGATGGGCCGCCTCTCCAGACATTTCCTCAATTGCGGCATCCTACTTCCCAATGGCGCTGCGGCGTGCCTTTCGACGGCAATGACGACAGCTGACGGTGATGCGGTCATCGCAGTCTTCGCAGACTTCCTTTCAATCCTCGAAGCAACTCCAACCGAAGCAGGCATGTGACCATGGCAACTGATCATACAACCGTCGCCGAGCGGATCGCTCTTTCCCTGAAAAGGCACGACGTCACCCATATCTTTGCTCAGAGCCTGCCTTCGGCGGTTATCCTTGCGGCCGAAGCAATCGGCATCCGTCAAGTCGCCTACCGTCAGGAAAACATGGGAGGGACCATGGCTGACGGCTACGCTCGCCTATGCGGCAAGGTCGGTGTGGTAGCAGCGCAGAACGGACCAGCCGCAACGCTTCTCGTTCCGCCGCTGGCCGAAGCGCTGAAGGCTAGCGTTCCGCTCGTTGCTCTCGTCCAGGATGTCGAGCGAGACCAGGCCGATCGTAATGCATTCCAGGAACTCGATCATCTTACCCTATTCCAATCCTGCACGAAGTGGGTGCGAAAGGTGCTCGTAGGGGAGCGCATCGACGATTATGTCGATGCGGCCTTCACGGCAGCCGCCTCGGGCCGGCCAGGACCGGCAGCTCTCCTGCTCCCCGCCGACCTCTTGCGGGAGCAGATAGCCCCTTCGCCCTTTCGTCGTGAGGCTGTGCTAGGCCACTGGCCGCTCGATCGGTTGCGTCCGCGCGATAGCGACATCGAGCGCGCGGCCTCGATGATCGCCGCAGCCCACGCACCCATCGTTATCGCTGGAGGAGGCGTCCACGCAAGCCATGCCGCCGGCGAGCTTTCTGCACTACAGGACGAAGCCTCGCTTGCCGTCCTGACGACCAATATGGGAAAGGGCGCGGTCGACGAATACCACCCGCTGTCAGCAGGCGTTCTCGGCGCTCTCGTCGGGCCGAGATCGCTTGGACGGCACACGCTTGCCCTTGTCGAGGAAGCCGATCTCGTCATTCTGGTCGGGACGCGAACCAACCAGAATGGCACCGATAGTTGGCGCCAAATTCCTCGGTCCGCGTCAGTCATCCACATCGATGTCGATCCCACCGAAATCGGACGTACCTACGAAGCGATCAGATTGGCAGGCGATGCGGCCGAAACTATAAGCGCGCTGCGTAGCACGCTTGCCCGACGCGATCTGTCGCACCGCGCATCGCAGCGCGATAAGTTGACGGCTCGTATCGCTGGATTTTGGCGCTCGTTTGACATGGAGCGCCAATCTGTTGCTCGTTCAGAGAAAAGTCCGATCCGTCCCGAGCGGGTCATGTCCGACCTGCAAAAAGTGCTGACGGCAGATACGACCGTTGTTTCCGATGCGAGCTATTCTTCGATGTGGATAGCCGGCCAGTTGCGGGCTCTTTCCCCCGGTATGCGCTTCCTGTCGCCGCGCGGCCTTGCTGGACTCGGGTGGGGCTTACCACTTGCGCTCGGCGCAAAAGCGGCGAAGCCGGACAAGCCAGTTGTCACCATCGTGGGGGATGGCGGCTTCGCGCATAGCTGGGCGGAGTTGGAGACCATGGTGCGGAGCAAGCTACCCATACTCATCGTCGTTTTGAACAACGGGGTCCTTGGCTTCCAACGTGATGCTGAAACTGCGAAGTTCGGCAGCTTCACGACTGCCTGCAGCTTCGCCGACGTCGATCATCGGCGGATTGCCGAAGCTTGCGGCTGCCCGGCAGTCCGCATCTCCGATCCCGCCGATCTTCTTCGATACCTCGAGCGTGGTCTCTCTGGAGAAGGGCCCTTGCTGATTGAGGTCATGACAGAGGCGGGCGCCCATCCACCCCTTTCGCTGTTTGCTGCTATGGATCACGCGGCATGAGTGCTGACCGCAGCCCACATGTTGCGGTCATCAGCGGTGGCACCACCGGGATCGGTCTTGCCACCGCATTTCGCCTGCTGAAGGCGGGTCATCGGGTTGCCGTCTTCAGCCACGGCGAAGCAAGCGTCATCGCCGCGGGCGCCGCGCTTGCCGAGGCTTTTGGACCAGAGCGCTCGCTTGCGAGAAAAGTTGATCTCCGCGAACCGGCGGCAGTCGTTTCCTTTTTCGGCGAAGTCGCCCGTGTCTTGGGCGCACCTGGGATCCTCGTCTGCAACGCGGGGATCTCGCCGAAGGGTCCCGATGGCCCTCTTCACGTCGCCGACCTTACCCTTGAAGAGTGGAACGACGTGCTCGCCGTCAACCTGACAGGGACGATGTTGTGCTGCCGGGCCGTTCTGCCTGCCATGAAGGAAAGCGGCTATGGACGCGTCATCTTCGTTGGGTCTCTTGCGGGCCGGACGAGACCGCGGATCGCCGGCGCGAGCTATGCGACGTCCAAAGCCGCACTTTCAGGATTGTCCCGCGTGCTGGTCTCTCAATACGGCCGCTATGGCATAACGTCGAATGTCGTGGCGCCAGGTCGCATCGTGACGCCACTGACAGGCTCCCCGCAAAGCAAGATAAACATCGACGCGCTCGCCCGCATCCCGTCCGGCAGGCTCGGTGCTCCGGACGACGTCGCCGCAGTGATCGCGTTCCTGGCATCGGAGGATGCCGGGTTTGTCAACGGAGCCATCATAGATGTCAACGGTGGCGAGTTCGTGCCGAGCTGAGCTTGCCGTTTCGTCACGGGGGAAAGGGCGATAAACATGGCTCCGATCATTCTGGTTTGCTCGCAGGACGCCGAGCTTTATCTGCTCCTCGCGCACGTTCTGCGTGGTGAGGGTTTCGAGACTCGTCTTGCTGCAAATGACGACGATGTCGTGGACGCCTGCGCATCAGCAGAGCTTTCCGCTGTCGTCCTGGATTGTGCAGGCTGGCCGAGTGATGTTGCGCCCTTATTTGCTCTTTTGAAGGATTCAGGGCTTCCGGTAGGTGCACTTGTCAGCGAGGACACACGTGCACAGCACTTGCAATTGATCAAGGCCGGGCTGGACGAAGGCATCACGCGTCCTTTGTCGCCCTCAAAGCTTCTCGCCTTTCTCCACGGCATAAGCCCGCGGTCGGAGGCTTCGACTCTGCCAAACTTTGCTGCCGCCGCCGACATTGTCTTTGGTCCGCAAGCCGTCGTGGTTTCAGGCAAGATAATAACGCTTGCGCCTATGGAGGTGAAAATTCTTAGATTTCTATTAGAAAGGCAGGGCCAGATCAGTACCCGCGAGCAACTCATTGAGGCGGTTTGGCCCGATCCGCACACAGTGGAAAGCCGGACGGTTGACGTGCATATCGGCCGGCTCCGAAAAGCGTTTGCAGGACTCCGCAATCTGAGGATTCGCACCGTTTATGGGGCGGGTTACGTTCTTGACTACCACGACCATTGATGCCGCATATCCTGGTCTCTGACGGGTTTGCGGGGGGGGGGCCGTTTATTGCAATTCAACGACTCGGGAAATTCGTCGCTTTAATTCCTTGGTCACGCAGCTCCGAACGAGCTCAGCTTCTCTAGAAGCTCCTCCGAAATCTCGAACTGACGCGCCGTTCCGCGACCCATCGAGTTCTTCACGATCGTCTCGTCCAACATCCCCCGTTTGACCAGGAGATCGACCGTCTCCTTGACGCCAGTGCGCGTCAGAGCCGTAATTTCCATGATACTGGAAAGGGTTAGCTTCTGATGCGCCTGGTTCATGCTGTAGAGGATCGTCATCATGCCGACCTGCTTCAGCCTTGCCTGAGGCGTCTCGTCTTCGAGGGGATGATCGAGGATCTCATGCAGGATGAGACCTGAGAAGGCCAGATTCCGCCATTGGGTCGTGAGTGCTCTTGTCATGCTGTTTTACTGTGTTATATAATTCAGTATAAATTGCTCTACAGGCAAACCACTTCTTCCGCAATGGGATGTCCTTTGAAGGGTCGTGCTCATGAAAAACCTTCTGCTCAACTCAGTCGTGGCGGTCTGCTGCATATTGCCACCCTACCTTACTTCACCTGGCAGGGCGCAAGCAAATGATTGGGGTTGCGAAGTTATCCTGTGCCTCTCCAACCCTGGAGGCCCGACGCAGTTCGCGGAATGCCGGCCGCCGATCCAGAAGCTGTGGCGCGAGCTTGCCGAGGGGCATTCGTTCCCGACATGCAGTGGCGCCACCTTCCACAGTTCGCGCCCGGGCTATGAGCCGTATTACTGCGAAACCGGATATCGGCTGGAAAGCGATTATGGTCCGCGCGGGCAGGAAACAACCTGCGTGTCGACAGCCCTCCAGCCGGTGAGCGATGCATTCTGCCCTCATGTTGGGGACGAGTATAATTTCAGCAACGGTTCGGTGCGGTCCCCGCGATGGCAGCTGCTGGATGGACGGCGCCAATGCATGGGCTACCCGACCGCCCGCCCGAACGTCAGATCGCAGCCGCATTATGTCGACGTGACGATCGACGGGGCGGCGACGCAGCGGGTCTGGTACTGATCGATGGCCGTCGTTTTCATGGACCTCGCCCAGCACTGCGCACCCATGGTGGACGTCAGGACGCTCGCCGCCGTCATCAGTCTCGAGAGTGGTTTCAGCCCCTTCGCCATTCGGATCAACAGCGGCCCGTCGCTCGAGCGCCAACCCGCGTCGAAGGCCGAAGCGATCGAACTGGCGACATCCCTTGTTGCCGATCGGCAGGACATCCAGATCGGCCTCGGCGGCATTGGCGAGGCGGAGTTGCGCCGGCTCAAGCTTTCGATTTCGGATGCGTTCGATCCCTGCCTGAACCTCAAGGCCACGGCCACCCTGCTCGACGGCTATTATCGCCTGGCCTTGGGCTCCGGCGCTGACGCGAGGCAAGCCGAGAGCGTCATGCTTCAGTCCTACTACGGGCGTGACGATCCGTCTGTTGGCGAAATGATCAAATATGACGAGCAGGTCCGCCAGGAAATGGTCCGCCTGCCTTCCGACCTGGCGTCTCTCGCTATCGCCGAGCCTCGTGAAGATGCCCCTCGCGCGGACCGGCCAGCCAGCCGGGAGACATCCCCGGCCGAACAGTTCCTTCCGCAATCCGCTGAAGCCGCATCGTGGGACGTCTTCAACGCCCGGCGGTCATCCAAGGTTCTCGTGTTTCAGAATGATCAATCGGAGCAAAGTGAATGATCTCAAAAATAAACCTTCGCCCTGTCGCGGCCTCTCTCCTGATGGCAGCAGCCATCGTCGCCTGCCTGGTGGAGCCGGCTTTCGCCCAGGCAGCCGGGATCGAAACCGTCCTGCAGAACATCGTCGACATGCTGACCGGCAACATCGCCCGGCTGCTCGCGGTCATCGCCGTCATCATCATCTGCATTGCCTGGATGTTCGGCTACATGGATCTTCGCCGCGCCGGCTTCTGGATCATCGGCATCGGCGGGATTTTCGGCGCGACGGAACTCGTCAATACGATCGTTGGAAGCTGATCATCATGCCGATCACCGCCGCGATCGAGGAAGATATCCTGTTCCTTGCCTGCACCCGCCCGGCGATGATCGCCGGCGTGACGATGGAGGCGATGGGCGTGAACGTCATGCTGACGACGATCCTCTACATCACCGCGGGATCAATCGCCTACGCGCTGGTCGGCGTGGTCTTCCACTTCATATTCCGCACGCTCGTCAAACACGACCATAACATGTTCCGGATCCTGATCGCCTGGATCGAGACGCGCGGCCGGTCGCGTAACGCCGCCTATTGGGGTGGGGCCACACTCTCACCCTTGATCCTCATCCGGCGCTATGACGAAAGGGATTTGAGCCTTGCCTAGCATCGCAACGCTTCGCTTGCGTGAACTCGGGCCGGAAACCTTCATTCCGCACGTCCGTCACGTCGACGAGACAACGATCGCGCTCGAATCCAGGGCGCTGATGATGATGCTCGCGCTCGATGGTATATCCTTCGAGACCGCCGATGTCCTGGATCTCAACAGTCTGCACCGCGACCTCAATACGCTCTACCGCAACATCGCCGACGAGCGCCTGGCGCTCTGGACACATGTCATTCGCCGCCGCGACAACGACTATCCGGACGGAGAGTTCGCCAATCGTTTTTCGCAGGGGCTGAATGCAAGATACCGCGACCGCATGATCGCAGAGGATCTGTTTCGAAACGATCTGTACCTCTCGCTTGTCTGGCAACCGGGCCGGGGCCCCGCCGAAAAAGCGGCCAACCTTCTTTCACGCCTGCGCAAGGCGCGCCGCACCGGCGTCGAAGTCGACGAGGATGCCCTGAAGCACCTGCAGGACAAAGTATCGGACGTGACCGCAGGGCTGAAACGCTTCGAGCCTCGGGTGCTCTCCCTCTACGAGCAAGACGGCATCCTCTTTTCCGAACCGAGCGAGGTCCTGCATCAGATCGTCGGCGGCCGGCGGGAGCGCATTCCACTGACGGGGGGCAGGATCTCCTCGGCGATCTATTCGGATCGGGTGATCTTCGGGCGCGAGACCATCGAGATCCGCCATGAGGCCGAAAGTCGCTATGCCGGCATATTCGGGTTCAAGGAATATCCGGCGACCACCCGTAGCGGCATGCTCGACGGCATTTTGAAGGCGCCGTTCGAGCTCATCCTGACGCAGTCTTTCTCCTTCGTCTCGAAAGCCGATGCGCGCACGATCATGGGACGCAAACAGAACCAGATGGTGAGCGCCGGCGACAAGGCGGCGTCGCAGATAGAAGAACTGGGCGATGCCATGGACGACCTGGAATCGAACCGCTTTGTGCTTGGTGAGCACCATCTGGCGCTGTCGGTCTTTGCGCCTTCGGTGAAGGAGCTGACCGATCATATGGCGAAAGCACGGGCGTTCGTCACCAACGGCGGCGCGGTCGTCGCCCGCGAGGATCTCGGGCTCGAGGCGGCCTGGTGGGGGCAGGTGCCGGGCAATTTCCGCTATCGCGCAAGATCGGGCGCCATCACCTCGCGAAATTTCGCGGCACTCGCCCCCTATCATTCCTATCCCACAGGCAAGAAGGACGGAAATGAATGGGGACCGGCCGTCGCCATGCTGAAGACTGCCTCCGGCTCGCCTTTCTATTTCAATTTCCACCACAGCGACCTTGGCAACACCTTCGTCTGCGGCCCGTCGGGCACCGGCAAGACGGTGCTGTTGAACTTCATGCTCTCCCAGCTCGAAAAACACGATCCCCACATGGTCTTCTTCGACAAGGATCGGGGAGCCGACCTGTTCGTCCGGGCTGCGGGCGGCACTTACCTGCCGCTTCGAAACGGTGTTGCCACCGGCTGCGCGCCGTTGAAGGCGCTTGAACCAACCGCGGAGAACAAGGTGTTCCTCGCCCGCTGGATCGGCCAGCTGGTCGGGTCGGCGAAGCGCGAGCTGACCGTGTTGGAGCTGCGCGACATCGCCTCGGCCATCGATGGCCTGGCCGACCTTCCGGTCGAAAGACGCTCGATCGGCGCCTTGCGCACCTTCCTCAACAACACCGACCCCGAAGGCATCGCCTCGCGGCTCAGGCGGTGGGAAAGGGGAGGGCCGCTCGGCTGGGTGTTCGACAACGAGACCGACGACATCGGGATCGGTGCCAAGTTCATCGGCTACGACATGACCGACTTCCTCGACAACGAGGAAATTCGCGCTCCGCTGATGGCCTACCTGTTCTTCCGCATCGAGCAGTTGATCGATGGGCGCCGCATCATCATCGTCATCGACGAGTTCTGGAAGGCCCTGCAGGACGAAGGCTTTCGCGATCTCGCCCAGAACAAGCTGAAAACGATCCGCAAGCAGAACGGGCTGATGTTGTTTGCGACCCAAAGCCCGCGCGATGCGATCGTCTCGCCGATCGCCCATACGATCATCGAGCAGTGCCCCACGCAGATCTTCCTACCCAATCCGCGCGGCGATCATGCCGATTATGTCGACGGGTTCAAACTGACGGAGCGCGAGTTCGAGCTTCTCTCCCGCGAGCTTCCGGTGGAGAGCCGCCGCTTCATCGTCAAACAGGGGCACAACAGCGTCGTTGCCGAACTGAACCTCAGGGGTTTCGACGACGAGCTCGACATTCTCTCCGGCCGCACCGCCAGCGTCGAATTGGCCGAGGCGATCCGGGCGGAGGTCGGCGATCGGCTCGAAGATTGGCTACCGGTGTTTCAGCAAAGAAGGAGAACGGATTGATGGAAAGGGTCAGAATAGAGTTTGCGCTGGCGATGATGGCTGCGCTGTCGCCCGCAGGAACGGCATTCGCACAGGGCATTCCGGTCATCGATGAGACGGCGATCGCCAAGCAGATCGAGAGCATCACCCAGCTTAAATCCCAGCTCGACACGCTCAATCAACAGGTCCAACAGGCCCAGCAGCTTTACGCATCGCTGAACAAGATCACCAACATGGCCGATATCGCCGGTGTGCTGAACGACCCTTCAATCCGCAAGGCATTGCCGCAGGATTTCAAAGACATCGAAGGGTTGCTCAAGGGAGCGGGCACCGGTGTCTTCGGCAATTCCGCCTCGAAATTCCTCGAACAGAATTCGACCTATCGCACCAACGCCAATGATTTCTATGCGCAGGAACTGGCCCGCGCCCAGAACCAGAATGCCGGCCAGATGAGCCTCGGCCAGCAGATCTACGATGCCGCCACCAAGCGCATTGACGGCATCGATCAGCTGCGCCAGCAGATCTCGGGTGCCGCAGATGCCAAGGATATCGCCGATCTTCAAGCACGGCTGCAGGCCGAAACCGCCTTTCTGCAAACCGACGTGCTGCGCATGCAGGCCCTGCAGATGGTCCAGCAGGCTGAGGTTCAGGTCGACGACCAGCGCAAGGCCGAGGATTGGCGCAAGCGCCTCGATGCCATGGGAGAGGCCCTCAAATGAAACATCTCCTGCTTGGCATTGTCATGCTCACCCTTTCTGGCTGCTTCGGCGAGGAAGACAGGATCTACACTGTCGACGAGCTGATGGCTGATGAGGTCCTGCTGGCGAAGATCACAAGTGAATGCCGCAACAACCCCGGCGCCTTGCGTCAGACGCCCAATTGCCAAAACGCCGAGGCGGCGGACTGGCGGGTTCGGCTTCATCTCCCGCGTAAATCGCCAGGAGGCTGAGTGATGTACCAGGTCTTCAGCTTCGTCGACGGCCAGTTCAAGGCACCGCTGGAAAATTTCATCTCGTCGGGCACCTCGAACATCGCCAGCTGGATCGGCGGCCCGCTCACCGCGGCGCTGACGCTCTACGTCGTGCTCTATGGCTACCTTGTCCTGCGGGGCTCGGTCCAGGAGCCCATTCTCGAATTCGCGTTCCGGGCGATGAAGCTTGCCATCATCGTCATGCTGGTGCGCAACGCCAGCGACTATCAGACCTACGTCACCAACATCTTCTTCGAGACGCTGCCGCGCGAGATCTCGCAGGCGTTGAACTCGGGGACGGCACCCAGCGCTTCCACCTTCGACAGCCTCCTCGACAAGGGCCAGGAATGCGCGCGCGAAATCTGGGCGCGGGCGACTTGGCCCGCCGACATCGTCACCGGCATTGGCGGAATGATGGCCATCGGCGCGAGCTTCACCGTGGCGGCGATCGGCTATATCGTCTCGCTCTATGCCCGGCTGGCGCTCGCTATCGTGCTGGCGATCGGCCCGATCTTCGTCGCGCTCGCGATGTTCCAGTCCACCCGTCGTTTCACCGAATCCTGGATCGGTCAGCTCGCCAATTTCGTCATTCTCCAGGTCCTGGTCGTTGCGATCGGTTCATTGCTGATCAGCTGTATCGACACGACCTTCACGGCAATCGAAAGCTATACCGACGTCATGATGCGTCCGGTCGCTCTTTGCGCCATCTGCCTCGCCGCCCTTTACGTCTTCTACCAGCTGCCCGGCATTGCCTCCGCCCTTGCGGCGGGCGGAGCATCGCTGACCTACGGCTATAGTGCCAGCCGAGACGCCCATGAAAGCACGCTTGCCTGGGCCGCCTCGCATGGCACCAGAGCGGTTGGGCGAGGCGCCCGTTTCGTCAGCCGCCGCCTCAGAACTTGAGGGGCCGGACGATGCCTTCTCCACGAAAAACGTTTCGGAGGTTTGCGTTCAAATGATCCGCATCATCGTCTCGCTTCTCCTTGCCATGGACCTCACCGGTTGTGCTTCGATGTCCCACCCTTTGCCCAAATGCGACGGCTATTCGCGCCGGCCGCTCAACCGCTCCATGTGGCAATGGGAGGACAACAAGCCCACCGGGCAGGACGGTTCCGACGCTGTCCAGCCGACGGCGACCGGCCATGTGTCTTCCTATGGCGAAGAGCCGTTGGCGGAGGAGCCGGCCGCCTTTTCGCATTTCGATGCCGTGGGTTCCTATCGGCCGTGCCAGGAGGGGTGAGATGGTGAATACGGACAGTATGAAGGGCTATTTCGAAAGAGCGCGCCGCTTCGATCAGGATCGGCTGGTCCAGGTGGAACGGTCGGCGCGCATCGCCTGGTTCATCGCGATCGCCGCGAGCGTGCTTGCCGCCGCCTCGATCGTCGCCGTTGCCGGCCTCACGCCTTTGAAAACGGTCGAACCTTTCGTCGTTCGGGTCGACAATTCGACCGGCATCGTCGACGTCGTCTCGGCGCTGACCTCGACCGCCGGCAGCTATGACGAGGCGGTGACCAAGTATTTTGCGGCCAAATATGTGCGTGCGCGGGAAGCCTACGTCTGGAGCGAAGCCGAGGAGAATTTTCGCACCGTCGCCCTGCTGTCGACCCAGCCGGAGCAGACGCGTTTTGCGGCGATCTATCGGGGCGGTAATCCGGACTCTCCGCAGAATATCTACGGTCGCGGTGCAACGTCGCGGATCAACGTCGTCTCGATCTCCCTGATCAACGCCAATGTCGTATCGGTGCGCTATACCAGGACCGTCACCCGCGGTGACGACGTCAGGACCACCCACTGGGTGGCAACGCTCACCTTTTCCTATGTCAACGCGCCGATGTCCTCGACCGACCGGCTGACCAATCCGCTTGGTTTCGCCGTCAGCGAATATCGCGCCGATCCGGAGGCCATCAATTGAAGCAGAGTGTCCTGATCGCCCTGGCCATGGTCGCCGGCCTCTCCACGACGGCGTACGCACTCGATATTCCGCGCGGTGCATCGCAGGATACCCGCGTCCGCTTCATCGACTACCAGCCTTATAACATCACGAAGATCGTCGGCACCTTGCGGTCCTCGGTGCAGATCGAGTTTGCCGCCGATGAGGAAATTGCCCACGTCGCGCTCGGCAATAGCGTCGCATGGGAAGTGGCTCCTGCCGGCAATATCCTGTTCCTGAAACCCCGCGAAAACCAGCCCGTAACCAACATCTCGGTCGTCACGACCAGGCGGGACGGCTCCACACGCAGCTATCAGATGGAACTCACGGTTCGCGACGGCACCGTCGAGGCCGGGCAGAACACCTACTTCTATGTGAAGTATCGCTATCCTGCCGACGAAGCCGAACGCCGGAGGCTCGATGCCGCTGCTCGTGCGCAGGCGGCCCAGGCCGGCGAAGCGGACAAGGTTCTTGCTCTTCACGAAGCCTATGGGCCGCGCAACTGGCGCTATTCGGCGCAAGGGTCAGCGTCACTTGAACCGCAGGCAGTCTACGACAACGGCAAGGTCACCACCTTCGTCTTTGCCGGCAACCAGGAAATGCCGGCGATCTACATGGAAAATTCCGACGGCAGCGAGAGCCTGGTGCCGAAGTCCGTCGAGAACAACCTGGTGCTCGTGCACGCGATCAGCCGCAAGTTTATCCTGCGCAGGGGAGGCGACGTCCTCTGCGTCTTCAACGAGGCCTATGATCGTATCGGCATCAATCCCGATACGAACACCACCTCACCCTCAGTCGAGCGCGTCGTGAAGACGCAGGCTGCGACAGGACAATAGGAGGACGTCATGGCCGGGGAAGACAGCACCCACATTCCGGGTGAGCGCGCCGAGACGACGACCCGCCGCGGTCTCGACAACAATCCGACGGTGAGACGTGGCGCGGTGGCGCTGGCAATCATCGCCTTCGTCGGCTTTGCGCTCTGGTCGATGCGCGGCCAGGAGAAGCCAGCCGACGGGGTCCAGCCAGAACGCGTCGTCATCCGTCAGACATCGGATTTCGAGCCGGCGAAGGAGCCGGCCCAACCGGTCGCCACGCCGCCGGAAACCATCCTGCCGACGCCCGGACTGCCCGAGCAGGCGGGCGAGGATGAGAAGCTTCTCGACGCTGCCCGCCGCGCGCCGGTCATCGCCTATGGTGGTGAAAAGTCCCGCCAGCCTCATGCTCGAGACCAGAATGCCAGCGTCGATGTCGCGTCGAATTATGTTCCGCTCGCAAACAGGCCGGGCGGCCTCAGTGCCGAGGCGGAAAACGAGGACCAGCGCTTCAATCGCATGCTGGCGCCGACACAGCTGCAGGGCTCGCGTGCAGGAACTCTTGGAAATCGCGACTTCATCGTCGCCATGGGGACCTCCATTCCATGCGTCCTGGAGACGGCGCTGTCCTCCGACCAACCCGGCTTCACCAGCTGTGTCATCAACCGCGACGTCCTGTCGGACAACGGCCGCGTCGTGCTGATGGACAAGGGCACGCAGGTCGTCGGCGAATATCGTGGCGGCCTTCGCCGCGGCCAGAAACGCCTGTTTGTGCTCTGGAACCGCGCAAAGACACCGACTGGCGTGATCATCACCCTGGCGTCACCGGCAACCGATGCCCTTGGGCGTGCCGGTGTCGACGGTTACGTCGATACCCATTGGTGGGAGCGTTTCGGCAGCGCGATCCTGTTGTCGATCGTCGGCGATGCGAGCTCCTATGCCAACAGCCAGCTGCAGGATAGCGATGTCGAGGCAGACAACACGACGAGTGCCGGAAAGCAGGCGGCGACCATCGCCGTCGAGCAGTCGATCAATATTCCGCCGACCCTGTTGAAACATCAAGGAGAGTTGGTCTCGATCTTCGTGGCGCGTGATCTCGATTTCTCTAGCGTCTATCGGCTTCGCGTGACCGAACCGCGCAACCGCATCTACGATCGGGCGGTTCTTGGCGACTTCCGTCAAGCCTCGACCCTGGTCACGAAATAGGCCCACTCATGAAGGAGGGAGCCGACTCCGGCGTCGTGCGCGAGCTGCTAGTACCGCTGTCGCCCTTTCTGAGTGACAAGTCTCTCTATGAGATCATCATCAACTGGCCAACTCAGGTGGTCACCGAGGGCACGGCCGGGTGGCAAACCCACGATCTGCCGGAGCTGTCGTTCGACAAGCTGATGCGTCTCGCGCGGGCTGTCGCCAGCTATTCCAACCAGGCAATCGACGAAACCCGGCCCATCCTCTCGGCCACGCTGCCGGGCGACGAGCGGATCCAGATCGTCATCCCGCCGGCGACGACAAAGGGAACCGTCAGCATCACGATCAGAAAGCCGTCGTCGGTGTCTCTGAGCCTGAACGATCTTGATCAAGGCGGCTTGTTCGCCGAGGTGGCAAGGGAAGAGGCGGACGTCTCTGCAATCGACCGTACGCTCCTAGACCTCCATCGAACCGGGTCATACCAGGCATTTCTTCGAGAGGCTGTCCATGCGCGCAAGAACATCATCATCTCCGGGGCGACAGGATCCGGCAAGACGACGCTTTCGAAGGCGTTGATCCGCCATATTCCTTCCAGCGAACGCATCATCTCCATCGAAGACACGCCCGAGCTCGTCATCCCGCAGCCGAACCATGTCCGCCTCTTCTACTCCAAGGGGGGTCAAGGGCTGGCAAAAGTCGGGGCAAAAGATCTGCTCGAATCCTGCCTACGCATGCGACCGGATCGCATTCTTCTGCAGGAGCTGCGCGACGGCACCGCGTTCTACTACATTCGCAATGTGAACTCAGGTCATCCGGGCTCGATCACCACCGTCCACGCCGACTCGGCCAGGCTTGCCTTCGAACAACTGACACTGCTGGTGAAGGAATCCGAAGGCGGGCGGGACCTGGAGCGAACCGACATACGCGAGATGCTGAAGATCGCGATCGACGTCATCGTCCAGTGCAAACGCATCGATGGTCGGTTTCGGGTGACCGAGATCTATTTTCGGGCCGCAGCGATCGGTCCACCCGGTTCTCATCAAGGGGAGAAGGCTTAAGCTCTTTAACCTCGCGATAGGTATGATCTTCCTCAAGCAAGGCTTCGATCCTAGCTTTCCAATAGGAGCCGGCACGCTTCCGAAAGATAGCCTTGCGACGTGTGAGATCGTCAAGTCCGCACGAAGCGATTAGCCTTTGCTTGTGCGTCCATATCCTTCCGTCGGAAATAGATCGCCCGGCCGCAGCGGATCGGGCTATGGCCTTGAACGATGATGATCTGCTCGTCCTTGCGCATCGACTGGGTGATTTCGTGCGGCATGATCAGCGGCCGGCGCTGGAAATTGACGCTCTCGGATTTGCGCGTGCCGCCGCCTTTCGTGTCCCAGCCGATGTTGCGCGACCGCCCCTGAACCTCGACGGTCATCTCCCCGCATTGGGCAGAAACATTGCGCGCCGTATCGAGCGCCTTGATTGCGGCGTAGGAGGCGAAAGCGCAGCCATCGATCCATGACGTCGCGCCATCCTTGCCGAAGTGCCGCTCCAGCTGCCCGACCGATTGATAGAGCAGCATCATGCTGATCCCGTACTTGCGACCGCGATCGCGCGCCTCTTCCAGCACCCGCATGTAGCCGAGTAGGTCGACCTCATCGAGCATGAAAAGCGCTCGGCGGCTGAAGCCGCCATCGGCCTGGACCATGGCGTTGATCAGAGAGCCGATGATGACACGCCCGATGCCGGGATAGGAGCGCAGGATCGACGCCGGGATATTGAGGAATACGTCCGTCTTGCCGGTGACGATATCGCTCGACCTGAAGGCGTTGCCGCAGACGAGCGCGGCGTAACTATCCAATGAGAGCCATTGCGTATCCTTCGACGCCGTCGAATAGACACCAGAAAAGGTTTGCTCGGTCATGTTGGTGAAGACACCGAGCGTTTCGCGAATAAAGACAGTTTCCGAGTGTTCCTGAATGTCGCGCAGCATTGCGAGCACAGAGGGTTCCGGCTCGGAAACGATCTGGCGCAGGCTGCGCAGGTTCCGACGGCCGGCATATTCCGGCGACAGCATGACATGGGCGAGCAGTCCGGTCAGGAGATTGTGCGCCTGGTTCTGGAAGTAGGAGCCGGTCGAGGATTCAAAACGCAGGCTTTCGGATAGAAGCATGTGGGCGATGCCGACGATGTCCTCCTCCTTTCGCTTCGAATGCTCGATTCCGTCGAGGACATTCAAGCCCATGATCGGGTTGGCCGGATCGAGCACCATGACCTCGCGTTCGAGAACGCGGGTGCGATGCTCGACCACCATCGGCGCGACCTCGGTGGAAGGATCGAGGCAGATCAAAGGGCCGGTATAACGCAGTGCGGTCGGCAGGACGTTGCTGGTCGTCTTGTATCCACCCGATCCGGCAAAGAAGAGCATATGGGTGGAATCGAAGTCTTGGCTGTAGGTGAGGAGTGGCGCCTTGCCGCCCTGTCCCCACGTGCTGCGATCCTTCGGATCGAAGGGCACTTGGTGGACGGTTTCCTTGTCGACGCGGTAGCGCTCGCCGACGACGATCTCACCGTCGGGTGGAAAGAGCTTTGCCGCCGCCGACATTGAGAGCCAATCTGCATCGCCGAAGGTTCCGCCCCTTGCCCGTTTGACCGCCTCGGGCACGACGACGGAGATCCGGGCACCGACCGCCACGGCCATAAAGCCCGCCAGGGCGCCGATGACGGCAATGAAATCCACGTAGGAAAGCGCATGGTCCCAGGTAACGATGCCGCGCTCCACCGATGGGACGAGGCGTCCATATTCGCGCAACGCGTATAACCCTGCGACGACAAGAAAGCACAAGAGGCTGGCCACGGTGATCGGCCGCCGGCGATGCAGCGGCAACGCCCAGACGGTCAGAAGTCCGGCGAGTGGCCCGAACAGCAGCGCCGGCACGGGGGCTACTCGCAGGAACCAATATTCGGTCTTGCCGGATAGGCCGTGGGCCAGTCCCGTCCATCGCCAACCGACGACGTAGGCGGTGACGGCCGTGACGACGACCGGCACGAAGACCAGCAGCAGGCTCGGATGCAATCGACTCTTCAGCGCCATGCGGCGTTCTCCTCGACGCGCGGCGAAGAAGGATCGAGCGAAGGGGCCCTGAACGCCTCTTTGCCGATATCGCGCAACCGCTTATGTTCGGCCGATCCCGCTATCACCCTCGCCAATTCGATGAGGCCACCGAGCAGAAAAGCCCGGTCGGCCGTCGACAGGCCAGCCTTCATGACGATGCCGCCGAGCAGGAATTTCTCGCGTGCTTCTTTCTTGCGGTCAGCCGTCATGTGAAACCTCCGACGTCGATCCAGCGCCACCAACTGCTGGTCGACGCGTTTGAGGAGATGCGGCACTAGCCCCTTTCTTCTCCTCTTTGCGAAATCGCGCGGCGATCTCTTCGAAGATCCGCTCGACCTCCTCGTCGGCGATCTCCATTTCCGCCAGCCCGGACTTCGTCGCCGCGCGGGCAAACCGCTCGGCCGATTTGACTATCAGAAGTCGCCGACGTTCTCGCAGCTTCTCCATCTGCGCATCGAGATCAGAAATCGATGATTTTACAGCCATTTCTATTTCCTTCCCTATTTGGTGCGGTCGCAACGACGACGATTATACTAACTAAAAAACGATAGTAAAATGCGCCATTTTGCAGAAGCCCAAAACGTTGAGACGGAATTTCGGCCGATGGCCGTCTTCCGGAAAAGCGGCATCGGCCCTGCGGTCCGATCGGTTTGACGGCGCAATATACGTCGCTATCGCGATGTGTTCGGATGATCTGGAGACGGCAGTGGCGATCATGTTCGTCAGAGCGCAGTTGATCAGCGGGGGCTGGACGGAGCATCGTCTCGGCCGCCGCCTATCGTCATCGCGCCCGGATGATGGACGAACAGGCCGGTACGTCCTTCAGCTACAGGGGCGGGGCCTCCGAACTCGTCCATGAGGAACTGGCTCTGCCGGACTATATGCCGACCTGACTGCGGACGGCGATCGACGGTCGTTCCGTTGCCGGCGCCAGCGAAGTGCTGTGGAATGCGGTCGACGCCTTTGAGAAACGGGCAGACGCGCAGCTGGCGCGTGAGCTTATCATCGCGCTGCCGGAGGAACTGACGCGGGCCGAGAACATCGCGCTGGTGCGGGAGTTCGTGCGTGACAATCTCACTTCGAAGGGAATGGTCGCGGATTGGGTCTATCACGACAAAGACGGTAATCCGCATATCCATCTGATGACCACGCAAAGACCACTGACGGAGGAGGGGTTTGGACGCAAGAAGGTGGGTCACCAGCGAAGGCGGCGCTCCCTTGCGGATCGTCACCCCTGATCGTCCGAACGGCAAGAACGGCGCCGACCTGATACCGACAAGCCAACCCCTCTAGTGAGTCCAGGCGTCACCTGGCAATCGTTGAAGGAGAATTCCACGCTCACGAAAGCCTCCGTAGTGCCAAACGAACTGATGAATTTGGGACGCGAGACCAAAAGTTCGGTTCCTGAAGTTTCGATGGAACCCATGCCGCACCGGGTCGTTCTGCATGTTAACGGGAGAATACGCATGTCGAAAACCCTTCTCTACGGTGCGACGAAGATCGACGAGACAAACAGCGCTTATGCGCCGGTCGAAAGCCTCGCCCAGTTCCAGTGGAGGAACCGCGTCTTCGTGGTTTTCGCCGACAGGGATAATTCTCGCGCCGCCCACCAGGAAAATCACCTGCTGGCCGATCGCTCGGCCCTCGATGAGCGCGACCTGGTGGTGCTGAAGATTTCCGGCGCCGGCGTTCGACCGTTGTTCGGTGCGGCTGATGGCCTCGACGGCGAAGCGATCCGCCGCGATCTCGAGGCCCCGGAGGTGGGCGAATTCGCCGCCTTCCTTCTCGGCAAGGACGGCACCGTCAAGCTCAAGCTCAGCGAGCCGATCACCAATGGTGAGCTCTTCGCCATTATCGACAGCATGCCGATGCGCGCTGCCGAATCGCTGAAGCCGGACAAATAACTCCGAACGTTGTGTAGAACCAAGATCATGAAAGGGAGGCGGTCATGTCCGTGCCCAACGAACCCATTCCCGACCAGCCGCCGATGCCCGCGCCCGGCTGGAAGCCGGTGCCTCCGATTAAGGAACCGGAGCCGGACAGGCTGCCCGACGAGGCGCCGGTTCCGAATCCTGACGAGAACGACGAACCGGCAAAACACACTTTCGAGACTTAAAAAAAGATGTGCCGTTCAGCGCTGACGAGCTCCTGAAGAAAATCGGCAACGCTCCTGACGCGCATGAGGTCGCGCGCCGTTTCGTGATAGGTCGTCCAGTAGGCGCGGCGGATCGAAACCTCGGGCAGGATGCGCTGAAGTTCCGGATACTGCCGGGCAATATAATCATGCAGGATGCCGATTCCGGCGCCTGATCGTACCGCTTCAGTCTGCCCGATCGCCGTCGAAATTTCGAAGCTGGCATCCCAGCTCCGCATGACCTCGCCGGAGAAATTCAGCGAGGCGGTGAAGATCAGGTCTTCGACGTAACCGATGCGCGGATGCGCCTTCAGCGCCTCGATATCGCTTGGCGTGCCGTGGGAGGCGAGGTAGTCGCGTGAGGCATAGAGACCGAGCGTGTAGTCGGTGAGCTTGGAGGAGACGAGCCGGCCTTGTTCGGGTCGCTCCAGCGTGATGGCGATATCCGCCTCGCGCTGCGACAGCGAGAAAGAGCGCGGCACCGGTACGAGCTGGATCTTCAGCTCCGGATGGCGCTCGATCAACCTGCCCATGCGCGGCGCAAGAAAGGAAACACCGAAGCCGTCGGGCGCGCCGACGCGCACAGTCCCGGCAATTGCCGTATCTGTGTGGCCGAGGCTGGCCTGTGCTGCGAGCATTTCCGTTTCCATCCGCTCTGCGGATGCCAGGAACACTTCGCCTTCGGCCGTCAGCTCGCAGCCATTCGTGCGACGGATGAAAAGCCGCGTCTTCAGCGCCTCTTCCAGCGAAGTCAGCCGACGTGAGAGCGTGGCGTGATTGAGCCCCAGCCGCTTCGAGGCGGCAAGGATCTGCCCGGTGCGGGCGACGGCGAGGAAAATACGAACATCGTCCCAGTTCATAGCTTGGCACGCATTGCGATCGGATCGACCTCGATAAGGGTCAGCGATGTCACCATGTGCGCCGTCTGGTTCTTGTACTTAAGGAAATGTGGTGTTCGCAGATGGGCCTCGTATGCTTCTTGGTCGGCATAGACTTCAAGGATACGGATCCGGTTTGGGTTGTCTCTGATGGAAACAGCGCTCAGGGAATGGACGCCATCTTCCAGCGCTATGGATGCTTCGATTTCTTCCGTGAGCAATGCGCGATAGGTTTCAAGCGTGTCCGGATCGATCTCCAGCTCCGCCATTCTGACGATGGGTTTTCGGCTCATCGGTTTGACCTCCCCTTGGGGTTTGACTTGTTGGCGTGCGGTGCCAAGTTTGGAAGCAGCCACAGCGCCTGATGCAATGGTATGGCTATAATTTACGCACAACGGTTGCTTATATCAGCGCATTGATTTGTGCAAATTGAAGTGCGATTGTCGGCCATCGAAAAACAGGAGGAACATCCCATGCGTGAGATCGGTCATTTCATCGGCGGCAAGCAGGTTGCCGGCACCAGCGGCCGCGTGAGCAACGTCTACAATCCGGCGACGGGCGAAGTGCAGGCGACGGTCGCACTCGCAAGCGTTGAGGAACTGCGCGCCGCCGTAGAAAACGCCAAGGCTGCTCAGCCGAAATGGGCTGCCACCAATCCGCAGCGCCGCGCCCGCGTCTTCTTCAAGTTCGTCGAACTCCTGAACAAGCACATGGACGAGCTTGCCGAAATCCTCTCCAAGGAGCACGGCAAGACGATCGAGGATGCCAAGGGCGACGTCATTCGCGGCCTCGAAGTCTGCGAATTCGTCTGCGGCATTCCCCATCTCGCCAAAGGCGAGTTCACCGAGGGCGCCGGGCCTGCGATCGACATGTATTCGATCCGCCAGCCGGTCGGCATCGGCGCCGGCATCACCCCCTTCAATTTCCCCGGCATGATCCCGATGTGGATGTTTGCTCCGGCGATCGCCTGCGGCAACGCCTTTATCCTGAAGCCCTCCGAGCGTGATCCCTCCCTGCCGATACGCCTCGCCGAACTGATGATCGAGGCCGGTCTGCCCGCCGGCATCCTCAACGTCGTCAATGGTGACAAGGGTGCCGTCGACGCGATCCTCACCGATCCCGATATCGGCGCCGTCTCCTTCGTCGGCTCGACGCCGATCGCCCGCTACGTCTATGGCACCGCGGCGATGAACGGCAAGCGCGCCCAGTGCTTCGGCGGCGCCAAGAACCACATGATCATCATGCCGGATGCAGACCTTGATCAGGCCGTCAACGCGCTGATGGGCGCAGGCTACGGTTCGGCTGGCGAGCGCTGTATGGCGATCTCGGTTGCCGTTCCGGTCGGCGAGGAGACCGCCAACCGCCTCGTCGAGAAACTGACGCCGAAGATCGAATCTCTGCGCATCGGCCCCTATACCGACGACAAGGCAGACATGGGCCCGCTCGTCACCAAGGAAGCCTATACCCGTGTTCGCGGCCTGATCGACCGCGGCATCGAGGAAGGCGCCAAGCTCGTCGTCGACGGCCGCGATTTCAAGCTCCAGGGCTATGAAGACGGCTATTTCGTTGGGGGTTGCCTGTTCGATCACGTCACGCCGGAGATGGATATCTACAAGACCGAGATCTTCGGACCTGTGCTCTCCGTCGTTCGCGCCAACAACTATGAGGAAGCGCTGTCGTTGCCGATGAAGCACGAATACGGCAACGGCGTTGCGATCTACACCCGCGACGGCGATGCCGCCCGCGATTTTGCCTCGCGCATCAATATCGGCATGATCGGCATCAACGTTCCGATCCCGGTTCCGCTCGCCTACCACTCCTTCGGCGGCTGGAAGGCATCGAGCTTCGGCGACCTCAACCAGCACGGCACGGATTCGATCAAGTTCTGGACGAAGACCAAGACCGTCACCGCCCGCTGGCCCTCCGGTATCAAGAGCGGCGCCGAATTCGTCATGCCGACGATGAAGTGATCGTCACGACATTCCGATCTGAAATCTGTAATTCGGGGGCCATTTGGCTCCCGAATTTTTCCTCGTCATGCTGATTGCCGGCGATATCGCTCCGGCGTCGAGGATGTCCTGAGACAAGGGCGCGGTCTGCTCGCCATCTCCTATTTCCCAGTGCCGAGGTCAAACTGATGTGCAAGGTACGCCCGAGCGCAGGCGGGCGATCCTCGATGACGTTGGGATCCTGGAGCGGGATTGACGTCGCGGCAAATGGCCTCATAAGCTGAATGCGAATTTCATATTTTGGAATTGTTCAAAACTAGCAAACCGCCTATATAGGTCTGAACAGGCACGAGTCAGGAGATCGGCATGCGGTTGACGAAGCAGACGAACTATGCGGTTCGCATGTTGATGTATTGTGCTGCCAACGACGGGCACTTGAGCCGGATTCCGGAAATCGCCAGGGCCTATGGCGTTTCCGAGCTCTTTCTTTTCAAGATCCTTCAGCCGCTGAACAAGGCGGGTCTGGTCGAAACCGTGCGCGGTCGCAACGGCGGCGTGCGCTTGGGCAAACCGGCCGCCGACATTAGTCTTTTCGACGTCGTTCGGGTGACGGAAGACAGCTTCGCCATGGCCGAATGCTTCGAGGATGACGGTGAGGTCGAATGCCCGCTGGTCGACAGTTGCGGTCTGAATTCGGCGCTGCGCAAGGCGCTCAACGCCTTCTTCGCCGTGCTGTCGGAATATTCCATCGACGACCTCGTCAAGGCGCGTCCGCAGATCAATTTCCTTCTCGGAATCACCGGCGAGCCAGCATATCGCAAACCCGCGATCGTTGCCCCCGCCGCCTGAATTAAAGAGCAGAATATGCTTCTGAACCGCGGTTGCCCCTGCAACCGCGGTTTTTGTTTTTGTGGGTGTCTAGTTGGTCTCCGGCATACGGGGAAATGCCGTCGGCATGTCGCGATGGGCGCGTTTTTATACCAAATGCGACAAAATTTCGGTCTTTTTTGTGCGAAAATTTCCGAATGAGGCTGATTTTTGACGGAAAATTTCTAAAATTGTCCAGGTGGAAAAATTTTCTGCGTAGCCCGTTGCTTTCAGTAAATAAATATCGTTCCATCGAGCGTCGACCGGGATGCCAATCTACGGTCTCCAAACATCAAAAAAGAACAACCGGGAAACAATATTATGAAAAAGATCTCTGTCCTGCTGGCAGCGACGGCCCTGATTTCCGTCATGGCGACGTCGGCCTGGTCCAAGACCCTTGTTTATTGCTCCGAGGGCTCGCCGGAAGGCTTCGACCCGAGCCTCTATACGGCAGGCACGACCTTCGACGCGTCGTCGCGCACGGTCTATAGCCGCCTCGTCGAATTCAAGCATGGCGGGACTGAGATCGAGCCGGGCCTGGCCGACAGCTGGAGCGTTTCGGCCGACGGCACGGAATACACCTTCAAGCTTCATCCTGGCGTCAAGTACCAGACCACCGACTTCTTCACGCCGACGCGCGATTTCAATGCTGACGACGTCATCTTCTCGTTCGAGCGTCAGCTTAAGGCTGACAATCCGTGGAACAAGTATGTCGAGGGCGGCTCTTACGAATACGCCGCCGGCATGGGCTTCCCGGAGCTGATCAAGTCGATCGAGAAGGTCGATGACCTCACAGTCAAGTTTGTCCTCAATCATCCCGAAGCGCCGTTCCTCGCCGATCTCGCCATGGACTTCGCCTCGATCGTCTCCAAGGAATATGCCGACAAGCTTGCTGCCGACGGCAAGATGGCGCAGATGAACCAGCAGCCGCTCGGCACCGGCCCGTTCACCTTCGTCGCCTACCAGCCGGATGCCGTCATCCGCTACAAGGCGAACGAAACCTATTTCAAGGGCAAGGAAAAGATCGACGATCTGGTTTTCGCGATCACCTCTGATGCTGCTGTGCGCGCGCAGAAGCTGAAGGCTGGCGAATGCCACCTCATTCCTTATCCGAATGCGGCCGACGTCTCCGAACTCAAGAAGGACGAGAACCTGACCGTGCTCGAGCAGGCCGGCCTGAACGTTTCGTATCTTGCCTACAACACCTTGATTTCTCCCTTCGACAAGGCCGAAGTCCGCAAAGCGCTGAACATGGCGATCAACAAGCAGGCGATCGTCGACGCCGTCTTCCAGGGTGCCGCGGCCGTTGCCAAGAACCCGATCCCGCCGACGATGTGGTCCTATAACGATGCCGTCGTAGACGACAAGTACGATCCCGATGCGTCGAAGAAGATGCTGGCAGATGCCGGCGTCAAGGATCTGAAGATGAAGATCTGGGCGATGCCGGTTTCGCGTCCGTACATGTTGAACGCGCGCCGCGCCGCAGAATTGATGCAGGCCGACTTGGCCAAGGTCGGCGTCGATGCGGAAATCGTCACCCATGAATGGGCCGAATATCTGAAGCTCTCCTCCGACAAGAAACGCGACGGTGCCGTGATCCTTGGCTGGACCGGCGACAACGGCGACCCTGACAACTTCATGGATACGTTGCTTGGCTGTGATGCTGTCGGCGGCAACAACCGCGCTCAGTGGTGCAACAAGGAATTCGACGATCTGATGACGAAGGCCAAGCTGACGGCCGACGTCGCCGAGCGCACGAAGGCCTATGAGCAGGCTCAGCTGATCTTCAAGAAGGAAGCTCCCTGGAATACACTCGACCACTCGTTGGTCTTCGTTCCGATGAGCAAGAAGGTCTCGGGCTTCTTCATGGATCCGCTCGGAATTCACCGCTTCGACGGTGTGGACATTTCCGAATAATAAAAAATCTGTAAACTACCCGGTCAACGCCGGGTGCGGCCGGCGGTCAGGTTCCCCTGACCGCCGGAAACTATTGGAAAACCTGCTATGTTGCGTTTTTTCATCGGCCGCTTCGCGGTGCTGATCCCGACATTCCTTGGCGTTTCGCTTATAGCCTTCTCGTTCATCCGCATGATCCCCGGCGACCCCGTCATGCTTTTGTCGGGTGAACGTGTGATGGCGCCGGAACGTCACGCCCAGATCATGCATGATCTCGGTTTCGACCGGCCCATATATGTGCAGTATTTCGATTATCTCGTAAAAGTGCTGCACGGCGATCTCGGCACTTCGATCGTCACCAAGCGGCCCGTTCTCGGCGAGTTCTTTACATTGTTCCCGGCAACGCTGGAGCTTTCGCTCTGTGCCATCATCATCGCTGTCTGTCTTGGCGTGCCCGCCGGCGTCTTTGCGGCCGTCAAGCGAGGCACGTGGTTCGATCAGAGCGTGATGGGTGTCGCGCTCATCGGTTATTCCATGCCGATCTTCTGGTGGGGCCTGCTGCTCATCATCTTCTTCTCCGGCTATCTCGGCTGGACGCCGGTTTCCGGCCGCATCTCGCTGATGTATTTCTTCAAGCCGGTCACCGGGTTCATGCTCGTCGACAGCCTGCTGTCGGGCCAGAAGGGGGCTTTCGCCTCGGCCGTCAGTTACCTCATTCTCCCGACCATCGTGCTGGCGACAATTCCGCTCGCGGTCATTGCGCGCCAGACGCGTTCGGCGATGCTCGAGGTTCTGGGCGAGGACTACGTCCGCACGGCGCGCTCGAAGGGCCTGAAACCGCTGCGCGTCGTCGGCGTGCATGCGCTGCGCAATGCGATGATCCCTGTCATCACCACGATCGGTCTGCAGATCGGCGTTCTTCTTGCCGGCGCCATCCTCACCGAAACGATCTTCTCCTGGCCGGGCATCGGCAAATGGATGGTCGATTCGGTCTTCAAGCGCGATTATGCTGTGGTTCAGGGTGGTCTTCTGCTGATCGCCGGCGTCATCATGCTGGTCAATCTGATTGTTGATGTTCTCTACGGCTTCATCAATCCGCGCATTCGTCACTAGGAGCGGTCCATGAGCACGGTCACCGTCAAAACCGGCCAGCCATCCGCTCTTGCGGAGTTCTGGCATTATTTCTCCCGTAACAAGGGCGCCGTCATCGGCCTCGTTGTTTTCGTCATCATCCTCGTCGTGGCAATCCTCGCGCCGGTCTTTGCGCCGCACGGTCCGAATGAGCAGAACCGCGCAGTCCTGCTGTCGGTGCCGTTCTGGATGCAAGGCGGCAGCGCTTCCTTCCCGCTTGGAACGGATGCCGTCGGTCGCGATATCCTCTCGCGCCTGATCTACGGCGCGCGCTTCTCGCTCTTCATCGGCGTCGTCGTCGTTACGCTTTCGGTCATTTCAGGCGTCCTGATCGGCCTCGTTGCCGGATTTTTCCGCGGCAAGATCGATACGGCGATCATGCGCCTGATGGATATCATCCTGGCCTTCCCGTCGCTGTTGCTCGCTCTCGTGCTGGTGGCCGTGCTCGGGCCAGGTCTGACCAATGCGATGATCGCGATTTCGCTGGTCAACCAGCCGCATTTCGTGCGCCTGACGCGCGCCTCGGTCATGTCCGAGCGCGAGAAGGAATATGTCATCGCCTCGCGCGTCGCCGGTGCCGGCACCTTCCGCCTGATGTTCCAGACAATCCTGCCGAACTGTCTTGGGCCGCTGATCGTTCAGGCGACGCTCGCCTTCTCGGCGGCGATTCTCGATGCCGCCGCCCTCGGCTTTCTCGGCATGGGCGCCCAGCCGCCGACACCCGAATGGGGGACGATGCTTGCCGAATCCCGCGAGTTCATTTCGCGCGCCTGGTGGGTGGTGACATTCCCGGGTCTTGCCATCCTCATCACCGTTCTTGCCATCAACCTGATGGGCGACGGCCTGCGCGATGCGCTCGATCCCAAGCTGAAGAGGTCGTGATGTCCCTTCTTGAAATTGAAAATCTGACCGTCGAATTCCAGACCTCTTCCGGTCTCTTCCGCGCCGTCGACGGCGTATCGCTTGCCTGTGACAAGGGCGAAATCCTGTCGATCGTCGGCGAATCCGGCTCGGGCAAATCCGTTGCCATGCTCGCCCTGATGGGGCTTCTGCCCTGGACGGCGAAGATCACCGCCGACCGCATGCAGTTCGACGGCCAGGATCTGCGCGGCATCTCCGCCCGCCAGCGCCGCAGGATCGTCGGCAAGGATATGGCGATGATCTTCCAGGAGCCGATGTCGAGCCTCAATCCGTGCTTCACGGTCGGTTTCCAGCTCGGCGAGACCCTGCGCGTCCATATGGGCCTCAACCGCAAGGAACGCCGCCAACGCTCGATCGAGCTCTTGAACCTCGTCGGCATTCCGGCGCCGGAAGAGCGCCTGTCGAACTTCCCGCATCAGATGTCCGGCGGCATGAGCCAGCGCGTCATGATCGCCATGGCGCTCGCCTGCAATCCGAAGCTGCTGATCGCCGACGAACCGACGACCGCGCTGGACGTGACGATCCAGGCACAGATCCTCGACCTGCTCGTCCGCCTGCAGAAAGAGCAGGGCATGGCGCTGGTGCTGATCACCCACGACATGGGTGTCGTTGCCGAAACTGCCGAGCGCGTGCAGGTGCAATATGCCGGCCAGAAGGTCGAGGAACAGCCGGTAAGGGCGCTGTTCCGCGATCCGCATCATCCCTATACCGCAGCCCTGCTCGCAGCCCTTCCCGAACGCGCCAAAGTCGGCCAGCGTCTTCCCTCGATCGCCGGTGTCGTTCCCGGCCAGCATGGTCGCCCGACGGGCTGTCTGTTTGCGCCGCGCTGCGGCTTTGCCACGGTCGAATGCGATCGCGGCGTCGTCCGGCAGGGACCGGAGCTCGGACTGGCGCTCTGCAACTATCCTTTGAAGGACGGCAAGCCGCTCGGACATCCCGGCATCATGGCCGTTGAAACAGCAGGAGACCTCGTATGACGGGCGCTGTTCTCGAGGGCAGGGATCTCGCCCGCTTCTACACCGTCAATCGTGGCCTGTTTAAAGCCGATGCCACCGTCAAGGCGCTGAACGGCGTTAGCTTCAGCCTGCATTCCGGCAAGACGCTCGCCGTCGTCGGCGAATCCGGCTGCGGCAAGTCGACGCTCGCCCGCCTAGTCACGATGATCGAGAATCCGACATCGGGGCAATTGCTGATCGACGGCAAGCCCGCCCAAGTCGGCGACCGCAGCCTGCGCAGCCAAGTGCAGATCGTCTTCCAGAACCCCTACGGCTCGCTCAACCCGCGCCAGAAGGTCGGCTCGATCCTCGAAGAGCCGCTGAAGATCAACACCAGTCTCGACGCCGCCGCCCGGCGCCGCAAGGTGGAAGAGATGATGGCCCGCGTCGGCCTGCGTCCGGAGCATTATGGCCGCTATCCCCACATGTTCTCAGGCGGCCAGCGCCAGCGCATCGCCATTGCCCGCGCCCTGATGTTGCGGCCGAAGGTGCTGGTGCTCGACGAACCGGTTTCGGCGCTCGATCTCTCGATACAGGCGCAGGTGCTGAACCTGTTGATGGACCTGCAGAAGGAGATGGGGCTTGCCTATCTCTTCATCTCGCACGGCCTGTCCGTCGTCCATCATATCGCCGACGAGGTGATGGTAATGTATCTCGGCCGTCCCGTGGAAACCGGTCCCGCCGCTGAGGTCTTCGCAAGGCCGCGCCATCCCTATACGGCAGCCTTGCTGTCGGCGACGCCGATCGCCGATCCTGATCGCGAAAAGACCCGCATTCGCCTGCAGGGTGAACTGCCTTCGCCGTTGAAGCCGCCGTCAGGTTGCCACTTCAATCCACGCTGCTGGAAGGCGCAGGACCATTGCCGCCAGGTTTCTCCCGAATTAACTGGGGAAGGCACACATCAATATGCCTGTCACTTCCCGCTCGATTGAGCGGGAAGATAAGCCTGAGGAGCAAACATGCCGGGTGAGCAGATGAACAGGCCTCATGCGATCGTCGTCATGGGGGTCAGCGGCTGCGGCAAATCCTCTGTCGGCGAGAAACTCGCCGAAGCCCTGCACTTGGCCTTCGTCGAAGGCGATGCGCTCCATCCCGCCGCCAATGTCGAAAAGATGTCGAAGGGCATTCCGCTGACCGATGAGGACCGGATGCCTTGGCTCGACAGCATCGGCGAAGACATGAAAGCCTCACTGGAGAAAAGCGAGGGCATTATCGTCTCCTGTTCGGCGCTGAAGCGCATCTATCGCGACAGGCTGCGGGCTGCTGCCGGTGGCAATCTGTTCTTCGTCTATCTCGAAGGTTCCAGGGCGCTGCTGATGAAACGTATGGGCGAGCGCAAGGGACATTTCATGCCGGTCTCGCTGCTCGATAGCCAACTGGCAACGCTTGAGGTGCCCACAGGCGAGCCGGGCGTCGTCACCGTCGATATCGACGACACGATCGAAGGCATCGCGGCAACGGCGCTGAAGAGCCTTGCAGCGCTCGGCGTTACGGGTTGAAACGCTGCGGCGAATAGGCCGCAATATCGATGAACGGCGTCTCGCCAGTGATGACTTCGGCAAGCACGCGGCCGGTCACCGGCCCGAGCGTCAGCCCGTGATGGGCATGGCCGAAGGCAAACCACAGGCCCTGATGGCGCGGCGCCTTGCCGATGATCGGCATCATGTCTGGCGTGCAGGGGCGCGCGCCCATCCAGGGTTCGGGATCGAGCCTCCGACCGATTGGGAAGATCGTGCGCACCGCGGCTTCGGCGCGGTCGAGTTGGACCGGCGTTTTCGGCGCGTCGAGCGTTGCAAACTCCGCCCCTGTCGTCAGGCGGATGCCGCGGCGCATTGGCGCGAGGAGATAGCCGCGTTCGGCATCGAGCATCCAGTTGTTGAGCACGGCATTGCCCTCGGCGGCATAGTGCATGTGATAGCCGCGCTTGACGCCGAGCGGGAAGGAGTAGCCGAGCCGGCGCGTTGCTACGTCCGCCCAGGGGCCGAGCGCCATCACAGTATCGTCGGCTTCGAACGGACCTTCCGCGGTCATGATTTTCCAGCCGGAGCCGAACGGACCGAGCGAGGCGGCGTCACCCGTGACAAACCGGCCGCCGAGGCTTTCGAAATAGCGGCGATAGGCCGACGTCAGCGCATGCGGGTCGAGCACCGACCAGGGGTCGCGCCAGCGGATGCCGCCGGCGAAATCGCCGGTCATCATATGAGGCTCCATGCGGGCGATATCGGCCGAGGTCAGGCTGTCATATTCCACGCCGAATTCATTCTGCCAAAGTGCTGCCTCCGCAAGAGCCCCGTCACGCTTGGCTTCACTGCGGAAAATCTTTATCCAGCCGTCCTTGCGGATCAGCGCTTCGGCCTGCGACGCCTCGATCAGATCCTTGTGTTCGACAACCGAATTTTCGATCAGCGGCGCATAGGCCCGGGTGATGATCGCATGGCGGCGCGCATTGGAATTCCACCAGTAGCGGGCGAGAAAGGCGATCTGGCTCGGCAGCGTGCGCAGGTGATAATGCGCGTCGATGCGGTTATTCAGCGCATAACGCAGCAAAAGCCCGAGCTGCTGGGGAAAGCCGTAAGGCGCGACACCTTCGCGCTGGATCAGGCCGGCATTGCCGAACGAGGTTTCGTTGCCCGGATCCTTGCGGTCGATCAGCGTCACCTGCCGGCCGCGCCGCTGAAGATGGATGGCCGTGGAAACCCCGACGATGCCGGCGCCGAGCACAATTGCGTTTTTCGTCATTTCCGCTTGCATTCCGCTTTGTCTAATGCGGTGAAAATGCCCGCGCCGATACCGCGACGCAAACGGAAAATCGCATTCATTTCAAAATCATTGCGCTTTTCAGTGCGGCATTTTCAGCCCTCAGGCGGACATGGAGGATCAGCGCGTTGAGAAGAGAAAAGACGATCGCGTAAAGCGGCAGGCCGAAGGCGAGGGGAAGGGCGGCGATCTCGCCGACGACGATCGCATAGTTCGGATGGCGGAGGAAGCGATAGGGCCCGGATCTGACGAGCGGCGCGCCGGGCAGGACGATGATACGCGTCGTCCAGCGGCCTTTCAGCGTCGCGAGCACCCAGAGCCGCAGCGCCTGCAGGCCCATGAACACCAGAAACCAGAAGAGCGCTACTGGCCTGCCCGGTGCAAGCAGCCAAAGGCCGATGATCCAGCCTGCATGCAGCGCCACCATGGTGGGATAATGCTCGGGCGCCACCTCTCTGGCGCCTCTGGCAAGAAGCGCCGCCGTGTTGCGCCGGGCGAGCACGAGTTCCGCCAGCCGCTGCAGCGTTACGAATGCCAGAAGCGCGATCGACGGCCACATCATGCCGCCCTCCGCAGCGTCACGCAGCTGGCCGAAAAGCCCGGCCCCATGGCGATCATCGCGGAGCGCTCCGGCAACCCGGCGCGGATTGCCCGCTCCAGCACGAACAGGATGGTTGGCGAGGACATGTTGCCATATTCGGCAAGCACGGCCCGCTCGTGATCGAGCGTGCCCGGCACCAGCGAAAGCGCGCTCTCCATCGCGGCCAGCACCTTGGTGCCGCCGGGATGGCAGATGAAGCGGTCGATATCCTCCGGTTTCAGCCCGTTGCGCGCCAGAATAGCCCCCACCGCCGGGCCAAGCTCCTTTTCGGCAAAGGGCGGCAGCGATTGCGCCAGTACGATGCCGAAGCCGCCGTCGTCTATCTTCCAGCCCATGATATCGAGCGTGTCGGGAAAGAGATGTTCGCCGGTCGACTCCACCTCCGCCAGCCCGTCTTCGCCTGATCGCAGCACGCAGGCGGCAGCGCCATCGCCGAAAAGCGCTGTCGCGATGATGTTTGGCCGCGTCAGCTCGTCCAGCCGGAAGGCGAGCGTGCAAAGCTCGATCGAGACGAAAAGCACTACAGTGCCCGGCCGTCCTTTCGCCAGCCGTGAGGCGATCGCAAAGCCTGACACGCCAGCCGCGCAGCCGAGCCCGAAGACCGGCACGCGTTCGATATCGGGTCTGAAACCCATCCTGCGGCTAAGCTGTGCATCGAGGCTCGGCGTCGTAAAGCCGGTGGAGGAGACGGTTACGACACAGTCGACATCGCTGGCCTCAAGCCCTGCCAGCCGAAGGGCGGAGCTGGCAGCCTCGACGAAAAGCCCGCCTGCCACCTCTGCAAAGGCCTGCATCCGGTCCTGCCAGCCATGCGGCTCGTCGAACCAGGCAAGCGGCCGCGCCGCATGACGCTTTTCGATACCGGCGCTGTCGAAGACGCGGGCAAGATGGCGGAATTCCTCGAAGCGGTCGGCAAACAGCCGGGCCGAGGCTTCGACCGCCTGTTTCTGGAAAATGACATGTTCTGGTGTGGCGACGGCGAGGCTGACGAGTTTCACGGTATCGGTCACGGAGTTCTCCTTGTCGTTCCCGGCGCAACGACTGAGAACACGCCTACGCCGAAATTATTCGGATCAGCTTGCTTCACGAAACCGTGATGAAAGAAATGCGAGGAGCAGCCGAATAAAGTCCGAAGCAGCGGTGTTCTCTCCTCGCAACGTCATTTCTAGAGGAGTTTCCCTATGACGATCACGACAGCCCGCATCGCTTCCATCGTTCTCGGCGGCTGCCTTGTCGCTTCTGTTTTCTCCGGCCCGGTCTTTGCGGTTGGCGATAATAGCAGCACAACGCCCACCTGCAAGAAGGGCGAGATCTACGACCAGAAGACCAAGAAATGCGTCAAGCAGCAGAGCGCCAACGTCTCCGACGAGAACCGCGCCGACTATGCCTATTCGCTGGCCAAGGCCGGTCGTTATGAAGAGGCGCTTGCCGTGCTCGACACCGTCAAGGACCAGAACACCGCGGAAGTGCTGAATTATCGCGGCTATGCCACCCGCAAGCTCGGCCGCACCGACGAAGGCATCTCCTACTACCTGCAGTCGGTGAAGATGGATCCGCAATATGCCAAGGTCCGCGAATATCTCGGCGAAGCCTATGTCATCAAGGGCCAGCTCGATCTCGCCAAGGACCAGTTGAACACGATCAAGGCGATCTGCGGCACCGGTTGCGAGGAATATCAGGACTTGAACGCCGCGATCCTTGACCCTTCGAAGATCTGATCGGCCGGTCACGGGCGGGAAAACGGAAGCACGAAAGGGATGTAAGAATGTCGGTCGCGCGCAGCCATTTTCCTGCCTATAGTCGCGCGAGAATGGAATCGCCGGTTCATCCGGCGGTTCCAAGGGATGCAGGATTGGCGGAGGCGGCCATCGCGAGCGAAGCGGATATCAGAAGCGGCCTGACGGAAAATCTGGCAAGGCTCTGGCGTTATGGTCTCGTTCTCTCGCATCAGCGCGATATCGCCGACGACCTGGTCCAGGCGACCTGCCTTCGTGCGCTGGAGCGCGCCGATCAGTTCATCCCCGGCACCCGGCTCGACCGTTGGCTGTTTTCGATCCTGCATTCAATCTGGCTGAACGAGATCCGCTCCCGCCGGGTGCGACAGGGTCAGGGTTTCGTCGATGCCGGGGAGACGCTGACCTTCGACGGCGCGCACGACACCGAAACGCATGTGATGGCCCATCAGGTGCTGAAACAGGTGAATACGCTGCCTGAGGCGCAGAGGACGGTGGTTTTCCTCGCCTATGTGGAAGGACTTTCCTATCGCGAGGTTGCAGGCATATTGGATATCCCGATCGGAACCGTGATGAGCCGGCTGGCTGCTGCCCGCGCCAAGCTCTCCGGCGCCGGACCGGAAGGGGGACGGCAATGAACACGAAACACACCATTCCCTCCGACGAGGACCTGACCGCCTTCATCGACGGCGAGCTGACGGCCGAAGATGCCGCGCGCATTCAAACCATGGTGGAGGAAGACGAGAGCACCGCCGAACGGCTGGAATTCCTGGCGCGCGCCAGCCTGCCGTTCAAGCAGGCCTTCGCCCCGCTTCTCGCCGAAGCCCCGCGCGAGAAGCTGGAGACGATGCTTGCCGCAATCCCGGCGCAGCCGAGCGCCAGACCCGCCTCCACGCCCGCATTCGCCAGCCGTCGCGGCTTCCTCGGCGCGCTCGCCGCCTCGCTCGTCGCTGGCATCGCGATCGACCGCGCCGTCATCGGCATCGGCAGGGGCTTCTCGGCAAAGGACGAAAACAGCGAATGGCGCGCCGTGGTCGCCGATTATATCTCGCTCTATACCCCGGAGACCCTGGCCGGCCCCGTCCCTGGCAGGGAGGACCAGGCCGCCCAGCTCGCCAGTCTTGACGAAAAGCTCGGCCTGTTACTCTCCCCTGAAGCCGTCTCGCTCCCGGGGATCGATTTCAAACGCGCCCTGCTGCTGCAATATGACGGTAAGGCGCTTGCCCAGGTCGCCTATCTCGACCCCGAGACCGGGCCGATGGCGCTGTGCATCGTCAAATCAGATGCGGGCAGCAAGGCGCCGGACCTCGAAAGCCGCAAGGGTATGAACGTCGTCTACTGGTCGAACGCGACGCACGCCTTCATGCTGATCGGCCGCATCCCGCTAGACCGGGTGCAGGAATTGGGAGAGGACGTCAGGAGGAGGCTTTCAGCCTGACCTCTACTAACAGGCTGCTGCAAAACCCTCTGGCTTTTGGGTTGCCGCCATGATTCTCTGCGGTTGCAACAGCGGGGATTGATTTGAATGCGTGGCGAGGATGAGCGGACGGGATCGCTGTTTTCGTATGTTGACCTTGAGACACGGGTTCCGGCTGGGCATCCGCTTCGTGCGATGCGCGGGTTGGTGAACGCATCGCTTGCGGCGCTGGATGGGTCGTTTGATGGGTTCTATGCCAAGACGGGTCGGCCGTCGATCGCGCCGGAACGGCTGTTGCGGGCGGTGCTGCTGCAGATGCTGTATTCGATCCGCTCCGAGCGGCAATTGATGGAACGGCTTGAGTTCGACCTGTTGTTCCGCTGGTTCGTGGGACTTGGGATCGATGATGCGGTGTGGCATCCGACGGTGTTCACGCATAATCGCGACCGGGTTCTGACGACGGAGGTGGCGCAAGGCTTCCTGTCGGCGCTGCTTGCACAGGCGGCGGTGAAGAAGCTTTTGAGCGCGGAGCACTTCTCGGTCGACGGGACAATGCTGAAGGCGTTTGCCTCGATGAAGAGCTTTCGCGCCAAGGAAGCCCAGGTGGCGACGATGGCGAGCCACCGGAGGGCGGGCGCAATGGCGAGCGTGATTTCCGCAAGGAGAAGCGCTCGAACGAGACGCACGCCTCGACCACCGACCCGGACGCCCGGCTTTACCGCAAGAGCAAGGGCCAGGAGAGCCGACTGGCCTATCTGGGGCATGCGCTGATGGAGAACCGCAATGGACTTGTGGTCGACGGTGCGGTGACGCATGCGACCGGCACGGGCGAGCGGGAGGCGGCCAGCGAACTGAGCGAGGGCCCCGCCGAAGGCGCGACGCTGGGTGCCGATAAGGCTTACGATGTGGAAGCCTTTGTCGAAGAGTTGAAGGCGCGCAAGATCGTGCCGCATGTGGCGATCAACGGGACGGTGAGCAAGACGGGCAAGGTGCGCAAGACTGCGGTGCCGCCGCAGGTGGCGCAAAGCGCCGGCTATGCGATCAGCCTGCGCTGCCGCAAGCGGATCGAGGAAGTCTTTGGCTGGGTCAAGACGACCGGCGGTCTCTCGCAGCTCAAGGTGCGCGGACTGGATAAGGTCGAGGCGGTCTTCACTTTCGCCCTTGTCGCCTACAACATCATTCGTCTTCCGAAATTGATTGGGTCGACGGGCGAAGTGTGTCTTGTGGGAGGCAAATAGGCCAATATGATCGGGATATCGCCTGCGGCCAGCTCAAATCCGGCCGATATCCGTCAAAAAATCGCACCCAAGCTCTCGATTGCGGCAACGCAGCGCCAATTTCAGCAGCCTGCTAATGTGGCCGTAGTCGAGGGCGCTTTATGCTTGTGAAATGGTGCAAGTCGCCCAGCACGGTAGGTGTAGAGGATTTGCTTCAGTCGTTGCCGGAGAGCAAAGATATCAGGACGCGAAATCAGCATATGTTAGCGCAATACCGTCGCTAAGTGAGGTGGTCGCCTTCCATCCAATTGCCGACAAACGGTCAACGCTCATCAGTTTGCGCGGCGTTCCATCTGGCTTCGTCTGGTCATAAACAATTTCGCCCTTGAAGCCGACGACCATCATGACGGTCTCGGCAAGTTCGCGGATGGTAATGTCTTCGCCCGTCCCGATATTGATGAGCCCCTCGCTGACGTCCCTTTCCATCAAGAAAACGCAGGCATCAGCCATGTCGTCGACATACAGGAATTCTCGCATTGGCCGACCAGACCCCCAGACGACCAGTTGCTGATCACCGCGAACCTTGGCCTCATGGACCTTTCTGATCAGGGCCGGCATCACATGGCTACTGTTCAGATCGTAGTTGTCATTCGGACCGTACAGGTTAGTCGGCATCGCCGATACGTAGCGGGTTCCATATTGCCGATTGTAGCTCTCGCACAGCTTGACGCCTGCTATCTTGGCGATTGCATAGGGCTCGTTCGTCTGCTCCAAGGGGCCGGTTAGCAAATACTCCTCGCGAATGGGCTGAGGGCAGTCGCGTGGGTAGATGCAGCTCGAGCCAAGGAAAAGCATGCGTTCCACACCAGCTTGCCAGGCGGCATGAACAACATTCGTCTCGATCATCAGATTCTGGTAGAGGAACTCAGCACGATAAACATTGTTTGCATGGATGCCGCCAACCCTTGCCGCGGCCATGAAGATGTAGTCCGGCCGCTCTGCATTCATGAATTCGGCAACCGCCGCCTGATTGACGAGATCCAGTTCGGCATGGCTTCTGGTGACGATGTTCGTGTAGCCGCCGGCCTTCAGCCTTCGGACAATGGCCGACCCCACCATGCCTCGATGGCCTGCAACATAGATCTTCACGTCTCTGTTCATCGGATCACTCGTGATAGTCGTATGCTGAGAAGCCGTGGCGTTTCACGAGTTCGTCCCGCTCCGCTGATTTAAGGTCCTCGCGCATCATTTCCGCAACAAGCTGCTTAAACGTTGTCCGTGGCTCCCAGCCGAGCTTTTCCTTCGCCTTCGACGGATCGCCCAGCAGGGTCTCGACCTCCGTAGGACGGAAGTATCGGGGGTCGACCGCGACGATGCAGCGGCCGTTCTCGTTGTAGCCCTTTTCCTCAACGCCTGATCCCTTCCATGAGATTGGAAGCCCAATTTCATGCGCCGCGGCGTCGACGAATTCGCGTACGCTGTACTGCACGCCAGTGGCGATGACGAAATCCTCCGGCGCTTCCTGCTGCAGCATCAGCCATTGCACCTCGACATAGTCCTTGGCATGTCCCCAGTCACGCTTTGCATCCAGATTGCCGAGATAGAGGCAGTCCTGAAGGCCGAGCTTGATGCGCGCCAGTGCACGGGTGATCTTGCGCGTCACGAAAGTCTCGCCCCGCACCGGGCTCTCGTGGTTGAAGAGGATGCCGTTGCAGGCATAAATGCCATAGGCTTCCCGATAGTTAACCGTGATCCAGTAGGCGTAGAGTTTGGCGACAGCGTAAGGCGAGCGTGGATAGAAAGGGGTCGTTTCGCGTTGCGGGATTTCCTGCACTAGGCCGTAGAGCTCGGAGGTGGACGCCTGGTAGAAACGCGTCTTCTTTTCAAGGCCAAGAATGCGGATCGCCTCAAGGATGCGCAGCGCGCCGAGCGCGTCGGAATTGGCCGTATATTCCGGCTCTTCGAATGAGACGGCGACATGCGACTGCGCCGCGAGGTTATAGATCTCGTCGGGCTGGACCTGCTGGACGATGCGAACGAGGCTGGATGAATCCGTCATGTCCCCGTAGTGCAGCACAAGCCTGCGGTTGATGTCGTGTGGATCCTGGTAGAGGTGGTCGATGCGGTCGGTATTGAAGAGGGACGTGCGGCGCTTGATGCCGTGTACCTCATATCCTTTTTCGATGAGAAGCTCTGCAAGATAGGAGCCGTCCTGGCCCGTGATGCCTGTGATGAGGGCTCTTTTCATGTCACATATCTCTCAAGGTAGATTGTCTTTCGAATTCCTGGGCCTTGTATCCGCGCATCTGCGAATTGTAAATGAACAACCTTAGGGCCGCGCGAACAGGATAGGCTGGACTATTTTTCGAGCGGATCGTTCCACTGTTTGGTCATTATCTGCACGCTTTGCGACCCAACTACGGCTTGTTCACTGAGTTTTCGACGCCAATGGTCACGCGATCGAGGCCGACACCGGCGTCCTTGATGCGGCACGGTTCGTGAAAATTTTTCTGCAGCTGTGCAGCCGGGCCTTCCCCAAACCTGCACACTCAGAATCACATGAGTAAAACGTTACGAAACGGCTTGTCATTTCTGCGAGCCGCCGTTATTGGCTGATGCCGAGCTTGATCTGGGCTCTTGCCAGCTTTCCTACCCGCGCGTCGGACCGGCAAAAGCCATTGATCTCAGATGGCAGTTGCTGTTTCGAACGGTAGCGGCGCTCTAAATGGGGTGATTGAAAGAGGGACTATTCGGCTTTACTCGGCGGCCAAACTTAAAACCCAGGTTGCATCAGACACCCCGGCGGCCGAGTGAAGCACAGAAATTGACGCTGCGTGCCGCCTGGGCATCCTCCCAGACTAACGAATTTGCTGGCTGCAGAAGAATCCAACGACAGAGGTTAAAATGTTTCGCAAAGATGTTCTCGATGAATCGCCCTTCGTGATTGCCGAAGTGGGCCAAAATCATCAGGGAGACCTGGATATCGCCCGGGAATATATTCGAATTTATGCATTCGAAGGCGCGGATGCGATCAAGTTTCAGACGCGCAACAATAGGTACCTTTTTTCTGAGGATGCTTATGCGGCGGGGTATGACAGCGAAAATGCTTTTGCAGAAACCTACGGCGCTCATCGAGAGAAGCTCGAACTAAAACCGGAATGGTTGCCGATCCTGAAGGCTGATTGCGAAAAGCACGGCGTGAAGTTCATGTCGACACCCTTCGACGAGCCAAGCCTCGAGATCCTCCAGCAGATTGATGTTGACCTGTTGAAAGTGGCTTCGTTCGATCTTGGCAACCTTCCCTTCCTCAATCGGATCGCGAAACTCGGTAAGCCCGTTGTCATGAGCATTGGCGGCGGCAAGATCGAACAGATTCGGTCAAGCGTCGAGGTCGTGTTGAAGCATCACGATCGGTTGGCCATCCTGCACTGCGTCTCCGAATACCCGTGCGAGTACAACCGCCTCGGGCTGGACAATATCGAGGTTCTCATCAAAGAGTTTCCGAATTGTATCATCGGCTCGTCCGATCACTTCAACGGGACGTTGTCAGGCCCGATTGCCTACATGAAGGGCGCGCGCGTGTTCGAAAAGCACGTTACCCTCAACCGCGCCTGGAAGGGCACCGACCACAGCTTTGCACTGGAGCCCGATGGCTTCCGCAAGTTCGTGCGTGACATTAAGCGCGTCCGCGCGATGATGCCCCAGAAGCCGGCGGACGAGATCGGCAACGAAAGAGTATTCAAGAAGCTGGGCAAGTCGATCATCGCATATTCGGACATCCGCGTCGGCGAAGAGCTGACCCTGGATAAGCTTTCGGGTCGCATTTTCAATACCCATTACATACCTGTGCGGGAGAGCAATAAGGTTCTCGGAAAGACTGTGAAGCGGGATATTGCAAAGGGTGAACCCATTCAATACTCCGATTTCGGCTGAGCTTCCGTTCCGAGGCGTCGAGGGGATGCGCACCGAGCTCACTACGGAACGTCCCCGAAGAACCCACGGGTTGGCAGATCGGGTAAGGAGAGCGACGCCCAATCGCTCTCCGCCTGCCCGGCCTGCATCGAGACGAGGTGGCAATCATGAATGTCGATGGACTTTTTGACGTGAGTGGCGACGTCGTCCTTGTAACCGGTGTTTCCGGCCAACTGGGCGGCGAGTACGCCAAGGCTTTTCTGGCGCGCAATGCGCGCGTTGTTGGCCTTGATCTCCGCCCCTCTGCCGGCAGTCTCGCGATGCAGGACGAATACCCCGACAATTTCATGTTTTGTTCGGCGGATGTGACCAAGAAGGCGTCATTGGAGCAGGCGCTTCAGGACGTGACCGGTAGATTCGGTACCCCCACCGTCCTCATCAACAATGCCGCTATCGATTCTCCGCCTTCCGCCCCGCCCGAGGAAAACGGGCCGTTCGAAGACTACCCGGAAGCGTCTTGGGACAAGGTTATCGACGTGAACCTCAAGGGCGTCTATCTCTCATGCCAGGTATTCGGGGCCGCGATGGCCAATGCCGGCAAGGGATCAATCATCAACGTCGCTTCCATTTATGGGCTCGTTTCTCCCGACCAGAGCCTCTACGAATATCGCCGAAAGCGCGGAGAGGTCTTCTTCAAGCCCGTGGCCTATTCAGCATCGAAATCCGGTATCCTGAATCTGACGCGATACCTGGCGACTTATTGGGCGAAGCGCAACGTGCGCGTGAACTCGCTCACGATCGCGGGCGTCTTTAACAACCAGGAGCAGGACTTCCTCGATGTCTACTGCAGCCGGATCCCGATCGGCCGTATGGCGAGCGTCGATGAATACAACGGCGCTATGTTATTCTTGGCGAGCCCTGCATCCCGATATATGACGGGCTCTAATCTCATCATCGACGGCGGCTGGACGGCAATCTGAACATGACGACGCTTCGCATTCTCAATTGGATCAACGGCCAGGCCAGCCACGCCTCGAGTGAAGGATGGCTTGAGAAATTCAATCCGCACAGTGGCGAACTCCTTTATCACGTGGCTGACTCCTCGCAGGGTGATGTTGAGCAAGCGATAACGGCAGCGCGTTCGGCGTTCCCAGCCTGGGCGGAGCTTACACCCGTAAAGCGCGGCCAGATTCTGATGGATATCGTCGCCCTGATGAAGCGACGTTCCGATGAGCTGGCGGAATGCATTGCGCTTGAAACGGGCAAACCTCCCCAGGACGCCAAAGGTGAGACGGGCGGAGCGATCATGCAGGCGGAATATTTCGCCGGCGAGGGTATGCGCCTATACGCCCGGTCGCTCACCTCAGGCACGCCCGGCAAATACAGCCACACAGTGCGCCAACCTCGTGGCGTAGCCGGCCTGATCGTGCCGGCAAATACGCCGATCGCCAATATCGCATGGAAGACTTTTCCTGCGCTTATTTGCGGCAACACGGTGGTTCTAAAAGCTGCCGAGGACTCTCCACGCATAGCCCAACTCTTTGCCGAGCTGACCAAGGAGGCGGGATTGCCCGACGGCGTATTCAACGTCGTACTTGGGCGTGGCGAGCCGGCTGGCTCGACGTTGGTCGCAGACGAGCGGGTCGACATTATCAGCTTCACGGGCTCGACCGGAGTAGGCCGCAGGATTGCGGAAGTCGCTGGAAAGCGTCTCGCACGTATTTCTCTCGAACTGGGCGGCAAGAACCCCTTCGTCGTCTGTGATGACGCCGATCTCGATCAGGCGGTGCACTGGGCGGCGCTGTCGGCCTTCAGCAATGCCGGCCAGCGCTGCGCCGCCGGTAGCCGCATGCTGGTCTTTAAATCGGTCTACGAGGAGTTTCGGAACCGACTGACCGCAAAGGCCAGAAGCCTCAAGCTGGGTGTTGCCGCCGGATGCGATCTCGGGCCGCTCGTCAGCCTCCGCCAACAGCAGTCCGTGTTTTCCGCCATCGAACGCGCAAAAGAACAAGGCGGCCAGGTGCTTTGCGGGGGGCGCACACCGGACGCACCGGAGTTGGCCGGAGGCTATTATGTCGAGCCTACAGTTATCGATGGCCTTGCCACCACGTCGGATCTCAGTTGCAAGGAAGTCTTCGGTCCGGTGACGACACTCCATCCCGTCGGCAGCATGACCGAGGCGCTGGATGTAGCAAACGCCACGGAATACGGATTGACCGCTGCTGTGCACACCCGCAACGTCGATCGCGCGATGTGGTTCGCCCAAAGGGTCAAAGCCGGCGTCGCCAATGTCAACATGGGTACGTATGGCAGCGAGCCGCACATGCCGTTCGGCGGCTTCGGGTCGTCCGGGAATGGCACGCGCGAGCCTGGAGTCGAGGCGCTCGATGTGTATTCGGAACTGAAAAACATCTCCTTCCTTGTCCGCCCGGGGATGCTTTGATCATGACGACGAAACCGCGCTCTGTTGCCTTTATTCCCGCACGCTCTGGTTCAAAGCGGGTACCCAACAAGAATGTCCGGCCGCTGGCCGAACATCCCATGATCGCCTATTCGATCCGCGCCGCCATCGACAGCGGCGTTTTTGACGCGGTTATCTGTGCAACGGACAGCGAGATTTATGCGGACATCGCCCGCCACTATGGCGCCGAAGTGCCGTTTCTGCGCGCCGCGGAGATCTCCACCGACAAATCGCCGGATATCGAATGGGTGGTTTGGATGCTGGAACAACTTCGTGCCGAAGGGCGCGAGTTCGACATATTCAGCATTCTGCGCCCCACCAGCCCGTTTCGTCTTCCAGAGACGATCCAGCGCGCATGGCAGCAGTTCACGGCCGATCCAAGAGCAGATTCTCTTCGCGCAATCGAGAAATGCAAGCAGCATCCCGGCAAGATGTGGATCATACGCGAGAACAGGATGCTCCCGCTAATGCCATTTAGCATCGGCACGACGCCATGGCACAGCAGTCAGTATGCGGCTCTGCCCGAAGTCTATGCGCAGGATGCCAGCCTTGAGATTGCGTGGTCGCGTGTCCCGCTCGAAAGCAACAGCATCGCCGGCGAATCGATCATCCCTTTCGTCAGCCAAGGCTATGAAGGCTTCGATATCAACGAACCGGACGACTGGTGGATGGCCGAGCGATTGCTGGCAACGCAATCGGCGGTTCTCCCAAATATCTCAATCAACCCCTATAACCTATTGAATAGACCGGAGTAAATCGTGGGCGATCTCGTAGGACAAGCGGTAGAAGGCACCCTTTATTACCTGCCATATAAGGAATTCCAGCGGGTACGTGCGATCAACGCGCCTCGCGAGCAGAGAGCAGCTCTATTTTCTGACATGTGTCGCCTGAACGCGCTCTACATGATCGGTCGGGCCGGCTCCGGTCATATAGGCAGCAGTTTCAGCAGTCTCGATATCGTCAGCTGGCTTCTCCTCGAAGGAATGACGGGCGATGATGTCTATTTCAGCTCCAAGGGGCACGATGCGCCAGGCTATTACGCGGCACTGATTGGCGCCGGTAAGCTCGATTTCGAGCTTACCCACAAACTTCGCCAGATTGATGGTCTGCCCGGCCATCCCGACGTCGGCACCCCGGGCATGGTGACAAATACCGGCTCGCTCGGCATGGGCGTCTCCAAGGCCAAGGGCATGGTGATTGCGAACAGGCTGAACAACCGCCCGGGGCGCATCTTCGTGATGACCGGCGACGGCGAACTTCAGGAAGGCCAGTTCTGGGAATCCCTGGTCTCGGCAGCCAATTCTGGGCTGCAGGAGATTACGGTTATCATCGATCACAACAAGCTGCAGTCGGACACTTTCGTGAAGAACGTGTCTGACCTTGGTGACCTTGAGGCAAAGCTCAGGGCGTTTGGATGGTGTGTCGCTCGCTGTGACGGAAACGATATCGCTGCTTTTGCGGCCACCCTGGCCGCCATCCAAGACGATCCGCGTCCGAAGGTTATCGTTGCCGATACCGTCAAGGGCAAGGGCGTCTCCTTCATGGAGCACACGTCACTGGATTCCGATGTGGCCATGTACCGCTTCCACAGCGGCGCGCCTGATGCGAGTAATTATCGCGCTGCCGCGCAGGAAATCATGGATCGTCTGCAAGCCAATCTGAGCAGCGCCGGTATCCCCCGGCTGGAGTTTGAAACGCTCGAGCGGCCTGCATCCGCAGCCCCGTCGGAAAAGGCTCAGCGCCTGGTTGCCGCCTACAGCAAGGCTCTGATCGCACAGGCTGAGAAGCATTCGAACCTCGTTGCCCTTGACGCAGACCTGGTGCTGGATACCGGCCTCATCCCATTCCGCGAGCAGTTTCCCGATCGATTTGTCGAATGCGGTATCGCAGAACAGGATATGGTTTCTACAGCCGGCGGCATGGCGCTGAACGGCCTGCTGCCGATCGTCCACTCATTCGCGTGCTTCCTGTCGACGCGGCCAAATGAGCAGATCTACAACAACGCCACGGAAAAGACGAAGATCATCTATGTCGGCTCCCTTGCAGGTGTCGTTCCCGGCGGCCCGGGGCACTCGCATCAATCCGTTCGAGATATCTCGGCGCTGGCAGCCATGCCCGGGATGGCGCTGGTGGAGCCGTCTTGCGATGCGGAAGTTGGTCTGCTTCTGGATTGGTGCGTGAACGAAGCGCCTGGCAGCAGCTATATCCGGCTGATTTCGGTACCTTGGGAAGTCGAGTATTCGCTTCCGGCCGACTACCGGCCGACAAAGGGCCGGGGACTCACCTTGGCCGAAGGAGAGGACGTCGCCATCATCGGTTACGGCCCGGTGCTCCTGAGCAATGCGATCGCCGCCTCAAAAATGCTCGCTGAAAAGCACGGTGTCAGTGCCAAAGTCATCAACCTGCCATGGCTCAATCATGTAGACGCGGAATGGCTGCGGTCGGCAGTTTCGGGCTGCAGGGCAGTAGTCTCGCTTGACAATCACTACGTTATCGGTGGACAGGGTGACGCAATTGCCAGGGCGATGGTGGAGACGGGCGGTAACGTGCCAGTAGTTTGCTTGGGCGTAGGTGATGTCCCTCCAAGTGGGACAAATGCGCAAGTTCTTGGCGCATTGGGCCTCGATGCAATGGCCATCGTCGAGGCTGTAGCAGCAATGTCGATCAAAGTAGGGTCATAGCTTATCGTAGTAGTTTGCCCATCTGCGAACCTCGCTGGGGCGGTCGATCAAGGAAATAAACGGGCGTGAGGTTGGTGCACCTCTCGCGGATTGGTTTGAATGACGTCAAAAAAAGCTCTGATCTGTGGCATCTCTGGGCAAGACGGCACGTTTTTGGCCGATCTGCTACTGCGCGAGGGTTATGAGGTTATAGGCACGTCTCGAGATGCAGCGACAGCATCGTTTCGCAATCTTGAGCGGCTTGAACTAAGGGATCGCGTACAACTTGTTTCGATGGCGCCGACGGACTTCCGTAGCGTGCTCCAGACGCTATCGCGATTCCAGCCCCATGAGATTTACAATCTCGCAGGCCAGAGTTCTGTCGGCTTATCTTTCGAGCAGCCCGTCGAAACGATGGAAAGCATTGCTTTTGGAACTTTGCATATCCTGGAAGCCATCCGATTTCTCGGTCTGGATATGCGCTTTTACAATGCGGGTTCAAGCGAATGTTTCGGCAATACCGGTGGACATCCGGCTGATGAGAACACACCTTTTCGCCCCCGTAGCCCCTACGCAGTGGCCAAGGCCGCTGCGCAGTGGGAGGTGGCCAACTACCGTGACGCCTACGGGCAGTTTGCATGCACAGGCATACTGTTCAACCATGAATCACCTTTGCGACCCGAGCGATTTGTCACAAAGAAGATCGTCTCGACGGCCTGCAAAATTGCCCAAGGTTCGAAACAGAAGCTGAAGCTCGGTAATATAGAAATTACACGAGACTGGGGCTGGGCACCCGAATATGTTCAGGCCATGTGGCTGATGCTTCAGCAAGAGATTCCTGATGATTATGTAATCGCGACAGGTCGCAGCCATAGTCTCGAAGAGTTTCTGGACAAGACCTTTCGCCGGCTTGGGCTGGAATGGCAAGAACATGTGGAAACGTCTGCTGAGTTTAGGCGTCCCTCAGACATTGCAGAGGGCCACGCCAATCCCGCAAAAGCGAGAGCTCAATTGGGTTGGACTTCGACGTTGAGTCTGGACGACATCATCGATCGGCTCGTGTCTCACGAGCTTTCGTCTGCATCACCGTGAGTTCCCGTAAATGATCAAAGGTTTTATCTCTCGCTGTCGCCGATATCTGAGCCGTCTCTATCATACCGCGCGCAGCGACTCAGCCCCTGACGGCGAACTTGGCTGGCCGCATGTCGTGGTTACGACGAAGTTTTGGAAACGGGCGCTTACCGAAACGAAGAAGGGTGACGTTGTGCTGATCGCTACAACGGTCAGCGGCTTCCATGCCGGTGTGTTGGTTGAGAGCCTCCTGGGAATTGCGCTGACGCTTCGCGGAGCGCGTGTGCATTATTTGATTTGCGATGCGCAGATGCCTACCTGTCTGCAGGTTCACCAAGGCAAGATCGAGAGCGTTGACATCGTCACCGACTATAGGATGAAGGATAAGGTCTGCCCTGGCTGTATAAAAAGAGGCGCAAAACTTCTTGAACCACTTGGTCTGCCGATCATCCGATATAGCGATCATCTTTCCTCAAGCAGAGCCCGCGAACTGCGCGATCTTGCTCATCGGATCGATCTCAATGAGATACCGGACTACGTACACCATGGCGTCAATGTCGGACAGCACGCCTTGTCAGGCACACTCCGGTTTTTTTCCCGAGGCCACCTGCCGCCAACACCGGAGGGCCAGGCGGTTTTGAGGCGCTACTTCGAAGCCGCCCTCATTACGCAGGAAGTCACGCAATCTGTAATCAATGTGCTGCAGCCGAAGGTAGCTGTCTACAATCATGGTATCTACGTCCCACACGGAGTGATCTCCGACGTTGCGCGCAGCAACGCAATTCGTGTCGTCACTTGGAATGTGGCGTACAAGAGCAAGTGCTTCATATTTTCGCATGACGACACTTACCACCACACGCTCATTGAAGAGCCTACGTCCGTTTGGGAGAATATCTCACTCGACGGTAAGCTGGACAAAGAGCTCGACGCCTATTTGAAGAGTCGCTGGTACGGAACGAGCGACTGGATCTGGTTTCACGATCAGCCTCAGCACTCACTAAAAGCCATAGAGGATGAAATTGGTATCGACTTTACCAAACCAGTAGTCGCGGCGCTGACCAACGTATTCTGGGACGCTCAACTGCATTACAAGGCCAACGCCTTCAAGGATATGCTGGAATGGCTTCAGGCAACGATAGCTTATTTCGGCACCCGGACTGATCTTCAGTTGGCCATTAGAATTCATCCTGCTGAAGTGCGGGGGGCGATTCCGTCTAAGCAGCCACTTGTTGAAGAAATACGGAAGCTATTCCCGGAACTTCCGGCCAATGTGTTTATCATCCCGCCTGAAAGCCAAGCCAGCACCTACTCCCTCTGCGAAGGTTCGAATGCTGTAATCATCTACGGCACTAAGACCGGCGTTGAGATGACAGCGAAAGGCATCCCTGTCATCGTAGCCGGCGAGGCATGGATACGAAACAAGGGGCTGACACTCGATGCGGATACTCCTGAAAACTATCTGCGCTTACTTGAAAAGCTTCCCTTGGATTCACGTATGAACGAGGCCCAAGTCAGCCGGGCGCGGAAATATGCCTATCACTTCTTTTTCCGGCGCTTTATCCCGATGGATTTTGTCAACGAGGACAAGGCATCGCCGCCGTACAAGATCGAGCCCCCGACGGCCGAGACGTTGTTGCCAGGCGGTGATATTGGACTCGACGTTATTTGCGATGGGATTCTTCGGCGAACGCCGTTCATCTACCCTGCGGAGGTTCAATGACGCTTCTGGCCAAAATAGCAAAATTGCTACGCCCAGCAGTCCTCGAGACTACGGCGAGAGTCAGGTTCAATTCTTATGAGCAGGGCGGACGCATCCCTTGGTCGGAGGGCTATTCTAAATATCGGAGTGCGCTCGTCACCAGCGTCCTTAAGTCACCCGACGTACTCAGCGCTTTTGAAAATTCCCTGCCGCTGCCCGATAACTTCGGATTTAAAATTGATGAAAGGGTCGTTGAATTGCCCTGGGTCGCGTCGCGTCTAGGGCCGGGCAACAGCGTTCTCGACGCCGGGTGCGCTTTCTTCAAATATCCAGCAGCAAGGGAACGAATCTCCGAGCACAATTCGGTTACCCTCATTGCGCTCGATGCCAAGGATATGACCTTCGATCTAAAGGCGCGATCGGTTGATCGAGTACAAGCTGACCTCCGCGAGATTCCCCTGCCCAGCGAGTCCTTTGACAACGCCATATGTATTTCCACGATTGAGCACGTGGGGATGGACAACACGCAGCTGTATACCAGCAACGATATGTTCCGGGAAAACAAAGCTGATGACTATTTGAAGGTTGCCTCGGAGTTAGCTCGCGTCATAAGGACCAACGGCAATCTTTATATTACGGTTCCATTCGGCAAATTTAAGAATCATGGGTGGCTCCAGGTTTTTGACGGTGCGATGGTGGACAGGCTGATCTCGAGTACCGGCTGTCAGCTAATCGCCGAGACCATATACCGGCATGGGCCAACGGGCTGGCAGCTATCTAATAGGCAGACGTCCGCAGACGCTATCTACTTCGATGTCCATTCGAAAGACGCCGATGCCCGTTCTTCAAATCTTGCTGCCGCAGAGGCGGTGGTGTGTCTGCATCTGAGGCGAATATGACAACATACATCTACATGCTTGAATGGCATAAGACATCCAGTCCGGCATTCCATCGCATATTCGTCAACTATCTCCGCGGCAGTACTGATGTCGTGGAGGTTGTCTGGGATGGCAAGTCGATCCGTGACGAGTGGAAAAATATCGACGCCGAGTCTGCGTTCATTTTCTGTCAAAAACGGCCGCCGGATCATCACTTTAAGAAGTACCCTCATGCTCGCGTTACTTGGATTCCCATGTGGAATAACGTGATGCAGATGAATCACACGCAATGGGCAAGGCTTCCCAAGCACTACAAGATCATCTCCTATAGCCCATCAATCACGGCACCTGCCCGAAGGGCGGGGCTTCGGGTGCTTGAGGTTCAATATGTCCCCGATGTACCAGCCGATGGCGAGATCAGCTGGTCTGATGGCAACATCCTTTATTACTGGAACAGGGTTGGATTGGTGAAGCCGGATGTCCTTGCGAAGATTTGCAAGGAACTCGATGTAAAGACGCTGTACTTCAAGCCCCGTCTGGATCCGGGCGTCCCGGAGGACCGGGGGTACCAGGTAAGCGACATTCCGGTCGACATTCCGGTCGTGGAGGTGCCGTTCTTCGATGACCCAGCGGAAGCCGACCAGTTCGTGCGCCGTGCCAACATCGTGATAGCGCCGCGGCCTGTCGAGGGCGTTGGCCTCTCTTTCCTGGAGGCTATGGCGCGCGGCTGCACTGTTCTTTCGGTGAAGCAACCGACGATGACGGATTACATCGAGGATGGTGTCAACGGGATATTCCTTGAAACTGTCACGGACGCCGCCGCCGGAGGCACACCCATGACGGCGCTGCTCGTATCCCCGGATCAGGACTGGGAACGCCTTCGCAGCCTGAACATGCAACAGCTGGGTAACGCTGCCCATGCTGGCATGTCCAGAAGTCATGCAATTTGGATCGGAGATCAGGAGCGCCTGAATGACTTCGTCTTCGATCCCATCAACATTGGCATGGATGAGGGTATTCTGGGCGAATTGCACCGGCTCATACCTGAAGCGCAGACATCTGCCCGTTTCGACGCATTCTATGCGCGCAAACTCCGCAACCTCAGGGAGCAGATACATCCCACGGGTGTCCTGGACAGGCGAATCGTTAAGGCGTCTGACGGAGCAAAATACTACGTGAACATGGGCGATCGCATGGGATGCGATTTCTACTACGGCGTCATGACCGAGGTCCAAGACCTGCGGGCCTTCCTCGGTGCAATCAGACCGACCGACGTTATCATGGATATCGGCGCGAATATCGGCCTTTATACGGTAGCCAGTGGTCTGGCTCTTGGAGGAAAAGGCAAGGTTTATTCATTCGAGCCCGATGCCCGTTCGCTAAAACTTCTTTCGGAAAATATCCAGTTGAATTCGCTTTCAGACAAAGTTCGCGTGTTCGACTACTGCATAGGGAGCCACAATGGGACGACCAGTTTCAGCTTGTCGTCCGAACCAAGCTTGAGTGGAATGAGCGACACTGGTCGCGCACGTCAATTTGGCGAGGTTACTCTCCCCATCCACACGGTCGATTGGGTCGTCGCGGAAAACGGTCTGACAAGTGTCGATGCGATCAAGATAGACGTTGAGGGCCATGAACCGGAGGTTCTCGAAGGTGCCATGGAAACGATCGCGAAATTTCAGCCTCTAATCATGCTGGAACTGACGCACAAGAACCTGCCGCGGTCAAAGCACGATGAGATGTTTCTACTCCTTGCACGGCTCTTCAAGAGTGGCTATACCTGCCGCCATCTGTCGGCGAAGCAGGACGAGTTCCTAAAATTGCCGAATGCGAAGGCTATTTTCCGAGGGCTGCTCAACGGCAACTACTTCTTCATAAAGGAAGGTTCTCCGAAGCTGAAGAAATTTGATGCGCAAATCGTGTCAGCACGGCTGAACTATTTCCCGTTCAAGGAACCGCCGGTGTTTAGGCTTCTCGAAAGATTGCGTAATCGGCGCAACGCCCAGCAAATATTCAGAACGTATGCCTTGGAGCTCATCAACACCCTCTCCAAACGAGGCTAGGGTGGCCGTACGGCAACGTTTGCAATAGCGAGAATCGAGTGTCTAACAACGAAATTATCATCCGCCCGCCCAAGCTTCTCGCGCAGTTCAGCGTCCGGGAGCTTTGGGAATGCCGCTCCCTCATCTATTCGATGATCAGCCGGCAACTCAAATCGGAGTTCGATCAGCAGTATCTAGCGTTCGTCTGGCCGGTCTTCCGTCCCGTACTCATGGTAGTCTTGTTCACCTTGTTCAGGCATCTTTCGGACGCGAAGACCGGGGTCTCAATACCTTATCCTTTGTACGTGTATTCGGGGCTTGTTCTCTGGTTCATGTTTACAGAAGCGGTGATGCAGACCGCCGGTTCTATCCGGCGCGAAGCTGATATTGTGAAGAAGATCTATTTCCCCAAAGTGATCGTTCCCATCTCCGATATTATTTCGAATGTGGTGATATTCTCGCTCAACGTCGTGCCATTGGTGCTGATGATGCTGTATTATGGGGGCTTCCCCGGACTGAAGATCCTGCTGCTGCCGGTCTTCATCCTGCAGTTCGCCAGTCTCATTTTTGGGCTTGGCTGTCTGTTTGCTGCTTTGGGCTTGCAGAGCAATGACTGGGAGCGCTTCCTAGGGTTCGCTCTCTATGTGGGTCTCTTCGTTTCTCCGGTTATTTACGCGCCGGGGATGATCCCAGCGGATTTCCAGACGCTCTACGCCCTCAATCCAATGGTAGGAACGTTAGGCGCCTTTCGCGCATGCCTTTTTGCTGATTGGCCCTTTCCACTTTATGATTGGACGATAGCGGCGATGGTTAGTTTCGCTGTCGGTCTGATCGGTTTCATTGCGTTTCAACATATGGAGCGCCACTTTGTTGATAGGTTGTAAATTTGTCTGAGCTTGCAGTTGAAGTGAATGGCCTCGGCAAGTGCTACTCAATTGAGAAGGCTGGCATTAAGGGCGGAAAGTGGCGGCGTCTCGCGCATAAGTTGCGGTTCGGGGAAGATGAATCCAGTAAGTTCTGGGCGCTGCAAGATGTGAATTTTTCGGTTGAGCCGGGTCAGAGAGTTGGCGTTATTGGCAAGAACGGCGCCGGCAAATCGACGCTTCTGAAGATAATGTCGCGGGTTTCCTATCCGACCGCCGGTGAAGTGCGAATTCGGGGGAGCTTGGCGTCGCTGTTGGAGGTAGGAACCGGCTTTAACGATAATCTTACCGGACACGAAAATATCTATCTTAACGCGTCACTGTACGGCATGAGCCGCAGCCTTATAGCGCAGCGGTTCGATCAGATTGTTGCGTTCTCCGAGATCGGCCGGTTCATCGATACTCCGATCAAGCATTATAGCAGCGGGATGCGCATGCGGCTGGCGTTCTCGGTTGCGGCTCATCTTGAACCCGATATCCTGCTTTTGGACGAGGTTCTCGCGGTCGGGGACATGTCGTTCCAGCAAAAATGTCTTGAACGCGTGGATGAGTTGACGTCAGCAGGCAAAACACTCTTCTTCGTCTCGCACAGCATGGATTCGGTTCTCCGCTATTGCACCCGATGCCTCTGGATCGACGGTGGGAAACTGCGGATGGACGGCGATACGCGCGAAGTGACCGAGGCCTATGTCGAGGAAGTGTTGAAGGTTCGCTCGGAACGAACTGTTGTGTCAATCGGGGCGATTGATGGGCCCAGCACGGCGGATAGCCAGCACGAGGTCAAGGCCGAGTCAACCGGCTCGACCGTCGCTCGAGAAACCATCGAATATCGAGATGGGGCGGAGCTGGTTTCCGCGAGGATCATTAATGCCACCGGAAACAAGGCGACGCTGGTTTCCGTCGCTGAGCAGGTTGGGGTAGAGCTGGTCTACGATGTGAAGGGTCCTGGATTTTATGCGCCGGCAATCCATGTCTATTGTCCATCGGGTACGCTGGCATTCGCTGCCACGCACCCGAGCACTAACATCGCCGACTTTGAGAAGGGCCAGCCGACTCGGGTAAAGGCGGTGGTGTGGATGCCGGCTCATTTGTTCAATATTGGAACGTATTCGGTGAGCCTTGTCGTCTTCAGCCCAAAGGAGGCGCCGTTCAAACGGTACTTTTCTGAGGAAAGATATTTGTCCTTTCACGTCGTGGAATCCGCTATTGGGGAGAAATCCGCTCGAGGCCTGATGCCGCGGCAGTTTCCTGGGCCAGTCAGGCCGCTGTTGGATTGGTCCGTAAACGATGTTGAACGATAGGTGTTATCTACCATGTCGAGCTCTGTGACGTTCTTTGATGAAGCTTATTATATAGAAATCAATCGTGCCCGCTGGGCAATGGCGGAAGCGGTACTAGACCGCTTGCCCCGCCTGGACCACTGCATTGATGTCGGTTGCGGGCCTGGATGGTTCTCTGAGCGATTGATCAACCGGGGTTTGGATGTACTTGGCTTGGACGGGCGCGATGAGCTTATCGTGGAAGCCTCGGCCAGAGTTCCAAAAGGGAAGTTTATAACTCAGGATATTACAGACCCAAATGCACTTCAGGACCTGCAACCCGCGGGACTGGTTTTTTGCTTTGGCCTCCTTTATCATCTTGAAAATCCCTTCGCTGCAATTCGAAATCTCCATCGGATCACCGCGCAATATCTGTTTATTGAAACACAGATCGCCCTCGGCGAGGGCAACGATCTTGTACTGGTTTCCGAAGGCCAAAATCAAACACAGGGGTTAAAATTTCACGCCCTCATTCCATCACGGCGTGCGCTCGTGAAGATGCTTTATGTGGCGGGTTTTACCTCGGTGTATAGACATACGGGTGGAGTGCAACATAGCGATTTTATCGACAGCCCCGAGCGACGCCACCGCCGGGAAGTCTTCATGGTCACAAAGAATGTTGCGCTCTCGCTGCCGGACTTCATTTTAGAGTCCGAACCTACAACTCCGAAAATAGACTATTCACGATGAAGCTTTCCGTCGTACTTGGAACCTACAACCGCCTCGATCAGCTCAAACGGTGCGTAGAAAGTATCGTTCGCGAAACGAGGGTGCTTACAAAGATCTACGTGACGGATGCGGGCTCCACCGACGGCACAATCGAATATCTTCAGTCGATTGCGTCAGAGACCATCATCCCGATCCTCGTTGGGGAGAAGCTCGGTCAGGCGAAGGCCTATAACGAGGTCTTCGAGATCGTGGATACCCCGTATGTCTGCTGGTTGAGCGATGACAACGAGGTTACGGGGGCCGGATTAGACCGTGCAATAGGGATTTTGGAAAGCGACCCTCGCATAGGGATGGTCGCGCTGAAGACCAGGGACGTTCAAGGGCCATTCCTCGGAACTCCTTATATTGGAGGAATATCTCCGGCGGGCATTCTTAACGTCAATCAGGGGATGCTTCCCACGTCCGTGCTCAGGGGAGTTGGTGGCTTCTCCGAAGAATTTCGGGACTACGGTATAGATCCAGCATTAACCGCGGAAGTTCTCTTCTCGGGTTACAAGATCGTCTACACCCGTGAAGTTGCACTGCTGCACTATAGAAACTGGAATGAAGATCCAAAATCTGAAAACCGCCAATGGATCAGGGAGCGCCACGCACGCGCAAAGGCGCTCTACCTTAGCCGCTATTCTCCTGAGGCTACGGGCAGCGGCAGGCCGGCCTCCAAATTCCGCAACGTTCTGAAGCGAGCTGGGCGTTTCTTCTTTGCACGAGCCTCCTTGCGAAACAGCGCATTGGCGAGAGACTTTCTCAACGTCACGACGGCTAAATATATAAATTTTATGGATCCTGTCCTGACTTGGAATAAGCCATACCATTTGGTTCAGAAAATTGCCGCGGGACGGCAGCGCATTGAGCAGGCGTATTCAGAAGCGCAAGAGAGCGGCAATAAGACGGTTGAGGGCCTTAGTCTCGATTGAATAAGCGATGGATCCCGCAACCGCAGGAATTTCCATTAATGTCGGTGCGCGAGTCTCGCGCTGGAATGGAGGCCTGTTGTTGTTCTTACGTTGGAGCACGGCTGAGGTTCGGCTCAGAAATTCAATCGCGATCGCCTACTACGCTTAAGCAGGTTTCCCATGACGTTTAATAGCGCTGCAGTGCTCAGGGGTTGCATGAGGCCATCAGTCGCTGCATAGAAACTACAAAGCGTAGCGCACTTCCTTGTCGCGGCATGGTAGGTTCGGTGGGGTCTGCGATTTCGCTGTCTGGGATCAAAGTCAACAAAGTTCGCCGAGCTCTTTGGCTTGTTGAAACGATCATTTTTGGCAACGAAAGCTACTCCGTTCAGTTGATCGGTGGCTCGGATGCCGGTCTAGTGAACGAATGAAGACGACAAGTGAAAATTGATACCTTCTCTGCCGCAGCTGCCAGACTGCTCAAGCCGGATTTGCGCGGCATTCGGAACCGATTGTTGCGCGACAGCTGGTATCGCCGCTTTCATCTCGCATATGCAAGATGGCGCGCGCGGCATGGTGGACTGCCCGACTGGCCGGCATTGCAGCCACAAGCAGGGCTCGGCCCGGTACGCCCACCTTTGACCGAGGGCGCGAAGCGCGTGTTGATTGCAACAGGCACTGCCGGACACTTGCCGTCGATGACGATGGAAAGCCTGCTTGGAATGGCATTGGCGGTTCGAGGCGTCGGTGTTGACTTCCTGCTCTGCGATGCGGCCCTGCCTGCCTGCATGATGTGCGAGATCAGTTGGTATTCTGACGTCGACAGGCTGGTCAAGCATGGCCCAAAAGACCGCTGTATGACCTGCTACCGACCATCGGCTGAAATGCTCGACCGTGCTGGCCTCAACGCGATCGGGCTCAATTCGAAACTGACTGACGGCGATCGCTCTAAGGCAAAGACGATTTCAATGCAGACGCCGCAAAGCGAGATCGCGGCGTATGAAGAGGACGGTATTCCTATCGGGGAGCACGCCGTGGCGGGCGCACTTCGTTTTTTTTCAAGAGGCGACCTCGAGAAGGTGTCTGGAGCTGAACCGATCCTGAGGCGCTACCTGGAGGCGGCGCTTCTCACCTATTACGGCACACGCCGCCTGCTTGGCGAAGGTCAGTACGATGCCCTGGTGTTAAATCACGGGATATACGTTCCTCAGGGCATCATATCGGAAACAGCCCGACACCTCGGCGTGCGCGTGGTGACATGGCATCCGGCCTACAGACGAGGATGCTTTATCTTCAATCACCACGAAACCTATCATCATGGCTTGATGAACGAACCGGTCTCGTCCTGGGAAAACATGTGCTGGAACGGTATGCAGCAGGAGCAGATCACGCAGTATCTCCGCAGCAGATGGGTTGGTCAGCAAGACTGGGTGAAGTTTCACGATCAGCCGGAGTTCGATACCCACTCGATTCAGCAGGAAATCGGCATTGATTTTCGGCGTCCGACCATCGGGTTGCTCACCAACGTGATTTGGGACGCGCAGCTGCATTATAAGGCAAACGCCTTTCCGAACATGGTTGACTGGTTGATCAAGACCATTGCCTACTTCGAAAAGCGGTCCGACCTGCAGTTGCTGATACGGGTTCATCCGGCCGAACTTACGGGGACACTGCCATCACGGCAGCCCGTCCTTGACGAAATTCGGCACCACTTTCCTGACTTGCCTGCAAATGTCTTCATCATTCCGCCCGAAAGCAAAGCAAGCACGTACGTCGCCATGTCTCACTGCAACGCCGTCTTGATTTATGGCACGAAAATGGGCGTTGAGCTTTCGGCGATCGGTATACCGGTCGTCGTCGCCGGCGAGGCCTGGATCCGTGGCAAAGGCGTTACGATGGATGCAACCTCGGAAGAAAATTACCTGCGCTTGCTCGATGCCCTGCCGCTGCCGGAAAAGCTGGACGACACCACGATCGAACGGGCGCAGAAATATGCTTATCACTTCTTCTTTCGACGCATGATCCCGCTCGATTGCATCAAGGAGCGAAAGGGTTGGCCGCCATTCGCCGTGCATATAGATAGTCTAAACGACCTTGCACCCGGCAAGTCGTCCGGGCTCGACATCGTTTGCAACGGCATTATCGCGGGAACGCCCTTCATCTACCCCGCAGAGGACCTCATGGGGGGCCCTCAGACCGGAGAGCGACGTGAGAATTAGTATTGACGCAACCGGATTGGGCGGCCCCAAGACTGGAACATCGGTCTATCTCATCGAGATCTTATCGCGCTGGAGTCGAAATACGTCCATCAACCACGAGTTCACGATCTTCGCGAGCGAGAAGGCCGTTTCGCTCTGCTCGGAAGCCGGGTTGGACCATCGGTTTCGTTTCGTCCGTGCACCCAACAACCGCCATATCAGAGTGATCTGGCAGCAGCTTATGATGCCGTGGCATATACGCCGACTTGGAATCGACGTGCATTGGGGAACTGCCTTCGTATTGCCGGTTGCTTCGCAACGGCCAATGGCCGTTACAATACATGACCTAACCTTCCAACTGTTCCCCGAGGTCCACGAGCGCTTGAAGCGCTTTTACTTTCCGGCCATTATGCAGCGCTCAGTGTCAAAAGCGCAGGCTGTCTTTGTGGTATCACGGACAACAGAAACGGACCTGAAACGGATCATTCCAGAGAGCAAAGGAAAGACGACCGTCACACTGCTGGCTGCACGCAAGCTGGGCTCGGATTCGCAGCCCCCCCGCGACCAATGCACCACAGGCGACTACCTGCTCTTCGTCGGAACTTTGGAGCCGCGAAAGAATCTTCCGCGATTGCTGAGCGCCTGGCAGATGCTCGATGATGCCACGCGGGGCAACACGCGGCTTGTTATCGTCGGTGCCACGGGATGGATGGTGAGCGACTTGCTACAAAGCCTTAAGACGAACAATACCATAGACTTTCTGGGGCACGTCAGCGATTTCTCTCTGGCAGAACTTATGCAGGGGGCTAAGGCCCTTCTCTATCCATCACTCTACGAGGGGTTTGGTTTGCCGGTAGTTGAAGCGATGGCGCGCGGAATACCGTTGTTGACCAGCAATACCGGCGCTACCGCGGAGATCGCCGAAGGCGCGGCGATCCTTGTCGACCCGACGAATGTGGATGCCATCCGTGACGGACTTGTGAGGCTGCTGACGGAACCGGAGCTGCTTGGCGCCCTGGCCGTCCAAGGCCGCGAGCGGGCAAAATCATTCTCCTGGGAACGCACAGCCCAACTGACATTGGAAACCCTGGAAGCGTTGAAGCGAGCATGAGCGATATATGCGTGTCCATTGTGAGCCACGGACAGGGGAAGATTGCGAACCCGCTGCTGGACGATCTAGACCATCGCTGTTCCGGGCTCAATGTTGTCCTCACCAAAAACATTCCGGAAGAATTGCCTATTCGAGATAGGCGGTATCCGCTCCTGCAGATCGAGAATCCTTCTCCCAAGGGCTTCGCAGCAAACCACAACCAGGCATTCAGGCACTGCGACAGTGGTTTGTTCTGCGTCGCAAATCCTGACATCCGGCTTCAGGCGGATCCGTTTGGCCACCTCAAGGCGGCGATGAGTGATCCCAGGGTCGGCCTTGTGGCCCCTCTGATAGTCAATCCCGAGGGAGCCATCGAAGACAGCGCTCGATACTTTCCTACCCCCTTTGGTCTTCTCAGGAAGGCGTTGGGCAAGAGTGACGGAAGGTTTCTGATTGATCCGAACCTGCCCTCAGCGGTTGATTGGACTGCTGGCATGTTCATGCTTTTTCGGTCCGAAGCCTTCGCGGACGTCGGCGGGTTTGATGAAGGCTTCTTCCTCTACTACGAGGATGTGGACATCTGTGCGAGGCTATGGAAGGCAGGCTGGAAGGTCATTCTGCAGCCAACGGTCTCTGTGGTTCACGACGCTCGCCGCGCAAGCCACACCGACCCGAAATACATGCGATGGCATGTCTCAAGTATGATGCGATACTTCACAAAACATCTCGGTCGCACGCCTGACATAAGCAGGATGACCTGATCCCCAAACGCGAAGCAATTCTTAAATGAAGTGCTTCCCAATTTTGGCCAGCGGGAGTTGGATTTTGCGGGCGGTTCAAAAGCCGCCGAGGCTCTAACCGCCGCTGGATGAAAGTTCAGTGGCATGTCAGTGCGGCGCGCCTAAACCTTTACGTAGTCCGTCCGTCTCCAAGATTTGCAGCTTCGAAAGCTGCTGTCGGATCGCCGTTCGAGCTCTTCGCATTGGCTTGGCAGCGAAGAAAATGCCTTGCCATCGCCTTGCGCCTTTGCAATGTCACCGTGACTGAAGCAAATCGGGAAATCGGAATGGCCAAGCGGATAGAAAACTTCTCGGAGATATCAGGTCACTATGAGGTGGTGCTCTGCGATGTCTGGGGCGTCGTTCACAACGGCGTCGATCCGTTCCCGAGGGCCACCGCAGCCCTTGAAGCGGCACGCGAAAGCGGCCTCGCCGTCGTCCTTATCACCAATTCGCCGCGCCTTTCCTGGCAGGTGGTCGAGCAGCTGCGCCAGATCGGCGTTCCCGACAGCGCCTATGACAGGATCGTCACCTCTGGCGACGTCACGCGCGGTTTGATCGCCGAAGGGCCAACGTCGGTCTTTCTGCTCGGCCACGAGCGAAACAGCCCGCTCCTGGACGGCCTCGACATCGAACGCCGGCCGGCGGACGAAGCGCAATCGCTGGTCTGCGCCGGCTTTTTCGACGACGAGACTGAGAAGCCGGAGGACTACACCGACATGCTTCTCGATTTCAAAGCCCGCGACGTGGCGATGATCTGCGCCAATCCCGACCTCGTCGTCGAACGCGGCCATCGCATCATCCCCTGCGCCGGCGCCATAGCCGCCTATTACCAGCAGCTCGGTGGCCAAACCCGCATCGCCGGCAAGCCGCATCGGCCGATCTACGAGGCGACGCTTGCGGCTGCCCGCGAGGTTCGCGGCGATTTCCCGGTCGAGCGCGTGCTGGCGATCGGCGACGGCATGCCGACCGATGTGCGCGGCGCCTTGAATTATGGGCTCGACCTTCTCTACATCAGCGGCGGTATCCACGCCAAGGAATACACCCTCAACGGCGAAACCGACGAGGCGATCCTCAATGCCTATCTCGAACGGGAAAACGCCGCGCCGAAGTGGTGGATGCCACGCCTTGCATGAAGACACGCCTTGCATGAAGAGAAGCCATCCGATGACCGTCTTCCACCGCAATGAAACCCGGGAACCCTTGCCCGCCCATCTGAAGGGCGGCGTCATTGCCATCGGCAATTTCGACGGCGTGGATCGCGGCCATCAATCGGTACTGAACCGGGCGGATAAAACATGTTCGTCGATGGCTGCATACCACTGATTGGAATACCATCCAGCGGCACTCCCCATCTGCGTCCTCGGGATATTGTGGAACGCCACTAAAGTCGCTTCACGCTCAGGTATGCTGGGCTTCAGGTGAGGGTGACAAATATAAATACCACAGCCATGGCTGCGACGGCCGTGACGAGCCCGTCAACCAAACTGCCTTGCCCGCTTCCGACGACAAAGCCAGCTACACCCGCAACCACAACAAAACCGATTTCCATATGCGTCCGTGTTGGCGGCCCAAACACCTCATGTTGGATAGAAAATCATCCTTAGCGTCAAGACACTTCTCGGCCGGCCGTAGGGCACGATCGCGACGTTCAGACTCGTCTCATCCGCAGATTTGCCGCCTGATCGTCGGATTTCCAAGTTACTTTGTTTCACTGCTTTCGGTGTTGGCAAGTGATATTCACGTCACGACTTACGACCTTCTTGCTCGATCGAGGTGACTGGAATGCGCGGCGTTGAAGCCTATATGGTACGGAAGAAAAAGCAGCGCACTACGCTGGCCTTTCGGCCAACAAACTCACGGTGCCTAACAACGGTCGGCATCTTTTTCCACTGACAGCGAGAATGCGCCAATCGATAGCCCTGGCTGTCGCCTCGTTCGTACCCATCCCCGCTCATTCCTCCGTATTGGGAGCGAATTAGGTTGCGAATGATATAGCACGAAATCACTTACCGAGCTCTTGTCGGTTAAAGAATTAAATTCGTCTTCGGAAAATTGGCTGGGGAACCTGGATTCGAACCAAGATTAACGGAGTCAGAGTCCGTCGTTCTACCATTGAACTATTCCCCAGCATAAGCGAACCGGCGGGCGGTCGGCTGGTGTGCGGCGCTTATAACCAAAAGCCGGGGGATTGCAAATAGCTGTTTTGAAAAAAATCGGTGCTGCCTCGGAAAGGTGAAATCGCTGCAAATCCCCTGTCCAAAAAAGAATTTGGCGATTTCGGCGGGCGCTGATATTCTTGCCGCAACGCAAAAATCGAATGAGCGCCTGCTGCATATCTCAAGACTTGCGCGGCGCGATGGAAAAACAACGTGGAAGACCCCGAAGGCGGCGCAAAGCCGCAATTTGACGGGGCGTCGGCGGCAGGGCGCAAGGACGGCAAGAAGTCCAGGCGCCGCAAGGGCAAACGTGGCGGGCAATCTCGCAACGCGGCTCATCCCGCTTCGCATGAGCCTTCCGGCGGTGCCGGACAGCCTGCGCGCCCGATGGAAGATGCAGCCGGCAATCCGGCTCGCAAGCGCAAGCGTCGCCGTCGTGGCGGCCATGGTGCTGTGCAGGACGGTTCACCTCAACCTCATGTGTTGGAACAGGCCGGAGCGGGAGATCATGCCGCCCGGTCCGATGGCGATTCGGCGCCGAGCCGTCGCAACCGCCGCAAGCATCGCGGCAAGCGCGGTCTGCAGGGCCGGCCGCTGACATCGGCAAAACCAGCAGGTGCCCCGCAGCAGGAAAGCCGCGCGGAAGAGACGGCGCGCATCGCCGTCCCGCGCGAAACCCAGAACGGCGCAGCCGCCAACCGCAAGGGCCGCCAGGACAGCCATATCAATCCCGGTTATCAGGGTGATCGTCAGGCCGGCGAGCATATTTGGCCGGAGGAGCTCTACGCCGCTCTCGATCTCGGCACCAACAATTGCCGTCTCCTCATTGCCCAGCCGACCCGCCCGGGTCAGTTCCGCGTCGTCGACGCTTTTTCCCGCATCGTGCGCCTCGGCGAAGGCCTTGCGGCCAGCGGCCGTCTGTCCGACGAGGCGATGGAGCGGGCGATCGAGGCGTTGAGGATCTGCGCCTCCAAGCTCAGGAACCGGGAGATCCGCCGCATGCGGCTGATCGCCACCGAAGCCTGCCGCCAGGCGATTAATGGCGAGGAATTCCTCAGTCGGGTCGTTGCCGAAACTGGCCTCGCGCTCGAAATCATCGATCGCGAAACCGAAGCGCGGCTTGCCGTCTCCGGCTGCTCCTCGCTGGTCGGTCGCGAAACGCGCTCCGTCGTGTTGTTCGATATCGGCGGTGGTTCGTCGGAGATTGCCGTCATCCGTATCGGCGACAATCGCTTCAGCCGCCTCGCCAATCACATCACCCACTGGACCTCGCTGCCGGTCGGCGTCGTGACGCTGTCGGAGCGCCATGGCGGGCACGACGTCACGCCGGAGGCTTTCGAAGGCATGGTGCGCGAAGTCGAGGGCATGCTCGGACGTTTCGATTGCCCGGAGATCGAGGTCGCCCAGACCGGCGACTTCCATCTGATCGGCACATCGGGCACGGTGACGACGCTTGCCGGCGTCCATCTCGACCTGCCGCGTTATGACCGGCGCAAGGTCGATGGCATCTGGTTGTCCGATGACGAGGTCTCCGCCATGCAGGCAAAGCTTCTCTCCTGGGATTTCGCAAGCCGCGCCGCCAATCCCTGCATCGGGCCTGATCGGGCCGATCTGGTGCTCGCCGGCTGCGCCATCCTCGAGGCGATCCGCCGCCGCTGGCCAAGCCCGCGCATGCGCGTTGCCGATCGCGGCTTGAGGGAAGGCCTGCTCACCGACATGATGGCCGATGACGGCGTGTGGCGGCGCCACCGCAACCGCCGCGGCCAGCGCGCGAGATAGGGAAAAGGCATGACCAAGGCACCGATCGCCGGAAACCGCACCGGCCGCAAGCTCGGCCAGCGCGTCAAGAACAAGAAGATGAAGGCCTCCTCCCGCCAATGGCTGGAGCGGCACATCAACGATCCCTATGTGCAGCGCGCCCAGCTCGAAGGCTATCGCGCCCGTGCCGCCTTCAAGCTGCTGGAGATCGACGAGAAACATCATATCCTGCGCGGTGCCAGGCGCATCATCGATCTGGGGGCTGCTCCGGGCAGCTGGTCGCAGATCGCCGCCAAAGTCACCGGCTCGACGGATGATGATATTCGTGTGGCTGCGATCGATTTCCTCGAAATGACCCAGCTGCCGGGGGTCAAGATCCTGCAGCTCGATTTCCTCGATCCGACCGCGCCGGAAAGGCTGTTGGAGGCCGTCGGCGGCACGCCCGACCTTGTCATCTCCGACATGGCAGCACCCACCACCGGCCACCACCGCACCGACCATCTGCGCACCATGCATCTGTGCGAAGTCGCGGCACATTTCGCCGTCGAAGTGCTCCAGGAAGGCGGCCACTTCCTCACCAAGACCTTTCAGGGCGGCACCGAGCGCGAACTGCTCGCCATGCTGAAGCAGAACTTCCGCCAGGTCGTCCATGTCAAGCCGAACTCGTCGCGCGCCGAATCGGTCGAGATGTTCCTGCTGGCCAAGGGGTTCAAGGGGCGCAAGGCCGAAGGTGAAGCAGAGGAAGCTTGATCTTTGGGCCGGTCCTGTCCGATGATGGCGATCGACTGCCTAATTCCTTAAATCGGAACCGATGTAGGGATAAATTATGCAGCAATTGAAAGCGCCACAGCGTCCTTTGCGCGTCTCAAAGGAGGCGCGGCGCTGCAAGGATTTGAACCGCTGATCCCAATGCTCCTTTACGTCACGCTCGGAACCAACGATCTGTATCGCGCAGGGCATTTTTATGATGCCGTGCTGCCTGTGCTCGGTTATCGCCGCCAGCGCTCTTCGGAGGAGGAAATCGGCTATGCCGCCGAGGGCGATACGCGCTGCCGCTTCTGGGTGGTGACGCCGTTCAATCGCCGCCGGGCGACCTCAGGCAATGGCGCCATGGTGGCGCTTGCCGCCGAAACACGGGCGGATGTCGACGCCTTCCATGCGGCAGCGATCGCCGCAGGCGCCGTGGATGAGGGCAGGGCCGGCCTGCGCTCCTACCATGCCCATTTCTACGCCGCCTATGTGCGTGATCTCGACGGCAACAAGCTCTCTGCCGTCTGCGAAAACCCGGAGTAACGGCTACCAAAAGCGCGTCGCAATCTTTCAGATTCGCTCTCGCGCTTTAGTCGTTATCGCAAAACCGCTCCACACTTTTGCGCGACATGCTTTATTTCACCGCGTGCTGTCCGGCTTCAACAGTTGCTGCCGTCATCGTCTTCAAGCGGTGTCCGGAAACGAGCGCACCGGCATTGCGGTCCATCCGGATGAAGGGAATGGTCGCAATAACCGTCAGTCCGGCAATGATGTAGAAGGCAAGGTGGAAATCGGCCACCTGTAGCGCTTCGCCGCTGATATAGATCGAGCTCTCCAGGATGGCGGCGGCGACGGCAACGCCGAGCGCCAGGCTGACCTGCTGCATCACCGAGCTCATCGATGTCGCCTGGCTGGCTTCCGCATCATCGATGTCGGCGAAGGCAAGCGCATTGACGCCGGTGAACATGAAGGAGCGGGAGAAGCCACCGAGCAGCAGCACGCCGATGATGACGAGATGCGGCGTCGATGGCGTGAACAGGCCGGTGACGACAGTCACCAGGGTCGTTACCATGGCGGCGGCGAGAAGCGTCGTGCGGAAGCCGGCGGCTGCGAAGACGCGTTTCGCCATGAACTTGGTGGTGATTGCCCCGATCGCGCCTGCAAAGGTGATGAGGCCGGATTGAAACGGCGTCAGCCCGAAGCCGAGCTGCAGCATCAGCGGCGTCAGGAAAGGCATGGCGCCGACGCAGATGCGAAACAGCATGCCGCCCAAAGTGGAGGCCCGGAACGTCGGGTTCTTGAACAGGTTGAGATTGAGGATCGGCGCCGGATGCCGCTTGGCATGGCGCACGTAGAGGACGCCGCAGATGAGGCCGATTAAGGTGGCGGTGACGCCGATGATCGGGGGCAGGGCCGGCAGACTGACCACCGACAGGCCGAAGACGACGCCCGCGGCCGAAAGCGAGGTCAGCACGAAACCAGTGAAATCGAGCCGCGGCGGCGCCGTCGCTTCCACCTCCGGCAGAAAAATCGTCGCAAGCCAGATGCCGATGATGCCGACCGGCACGTTGATCAGGAAGATCCAGTGCCAGCTGAAATAGGTGGTGATGAAGCCGCCGAGCGGCGGGCCGGTGAGCGGGCCGACAAGGGCGGGGATGGTGAGCAGCGCCATGGCCGAGACCAGATCGCTGCGCTGTGTCGTGCGCACCAGCACGAGGCGTCCGACCGGTGTCATCATCGCGCCGCCCATGCCCTGCAGGAAGCGGGCAAACACGAATTCGACGAGGTTGGACGAGACGGCACAGAAGATCGAGCCGATGACGAAGACCGAGATGGCAAGGCGGAAGATCTTCTTGGCGCCGAACCTGTCGGCCATCCAGCCGCTGACCGGGATAAATACCGCCAGCGCCACCATGTAGGAGGTCAGCGCGAGCTTCAGCGTGATCGGCCCGACATGCAAATCCGCCGCGATCGCCGGCAGCGCCGTCGCAATGACGGTGGAGTCCATCTGTTCCATGAAAAGGGCGACGGCAAGGATCAGCGGGACGATGCGATTCATAGGCGGGAGCCTTGATGGGGCAGCGGATTGAAGCTGGAAAGGCCCGTGCTGTTTAGTCCCAGCTGCGGGCTATGCCAATCCCCAAATCCGGGTCGACGACACGTTTGCTTCACGTCTGCGTGAGACGGCTTGCGCATCAACGTCGCCTGTCAAGATTGACATATGTTTACCTGGCCGGGGCAAGAAATCCGGCCGCGGAATCGACACCGGGGCAGTGCGGTGACGCAGCTGCACGTCATGAAGGATGGACATATGACAATTTCGTCGGGAATAAAGCGGCGCACCCTTTTTGCCGCAGGCCTTGGCTTGCTGGCGGCGCCGGTCATTTTAAGAGAGAAGGCCGAAGCGGCCGCAACTGGAGAGCGCAATCATATGGATGGAACGCCTTTGCCCGAGATCAATCAATTTAAGCTTGGTTCCTATAAATTCACCGTCGTCCGCGACGGCACCAGCATTGTCGAAAAGCCCTATGAAACCTTCGGCACCAATCAGGATCCCGAAACCGTCAAGGCGTTGCTGACCGCAAACTTCCTGCCGGCCGACAAGTTCATGAATGGCTATACGCCGGCTCTCATCGATACCGGTTCGGATGTCATCCTCGTCGATACCGGCTTTGGCGCCAGCGGCCGCGCACGCGGTGCCGGCCAGCTGATCGAAGGTCTGAAGGCGGCAGGATATTCGGCCGACGACGTCACCTTGGTGGCGCTGACCCATCTGCACGGCGATCATATCGGCGGTCTGACGGAGGACGGCGCGGCTGCCTTCAAGAATGCCCGCTATGTCGTCGGCCAGGCGGAATATGATTTCTGGTCGGACAAGGCACGCGAGGGCACGCCCGCCGAGGGCGGCCACAAGGCGGTGCTCGCCAATGTCGTGCCGCTCGCCGAAAAGACCACCTTCGTCAAGGATGGCGATAGCTTTGCGTCAGGCGTAACGGCGATGCTGGCGTCCGGCCACTCGCCGGGCCATATGGTGTTCCACGTCGAATCCGAGGGCAAACGCCTTGTGCTCACAGGCGATACGGCCAACCACTATATCCTGTCGCTGCTGCGGCCGGATTGGGAGGTGCGTTTCGACATGGACAAGACGCAAGCGGCAGTCACGCGCCGCAAGGTTTTCGAGATGATTGCGAGCGAGAAGATCGCCTTCCTTGGCTACCACATGCCGTTCCCGGCGGTCGGCTTCGTCGATCGGCAGGATGGCGGTTATCGCTTCGTGCCGAAGACCTATCAGTTCGACATCTGATCTGAAGCGGTTCAGCCTTTCACGGAAGCGCTGAACTGCTCTAACATTTTGTTTCTGCACAATTTCGGACCGAAAAACGCTTAGCGCTTTTCCCGGAATGCTTCTGGCGCATGGCACCCATGCCGAGCCTGGCGGACATGCCGGGCTTTTTGCTATTTCCTTCCTGTCATAGACGTGTTACCAGCCCTCGCCAACTTCCAAGCAACCCATGCAGACCGCCGGGGCGGACGATTCGTTTCCGGACAGGGTCGCATTTTTATTAAACGAAGGAATTTGGCCATGGCACGCATCATTGAAACGGCAACCGGCGCAGACGCGCTTACCTTCGACGACGTACTGCTGCAGCCGGGACATTCCGAGGTCATGCCGGGCCAGACGAATATCTCCACCCGCATCGCCCGGGATTTCGAGCTCAACATCCCGATCATTTCATCAGCCATGGATACCGTCACCGAGAGCCGCCTGGCGATCGCCATGGCCCAGGCCGGCGGCCTCGGCGTCATTCATCGCAACCTGACACCGATCGAGCAGGCCGAGCAGGTCCGGCAAGTGAAGAAGTTTGAAAGCGGCATGGTCGTCAATCCGGTGACGATCGGCCCCGATGCGACGCTTGCCGATGCGCTCGGGCTCATGAAGTCCTACAGCATTTCCGGCATCCCCGTCGTGGAGAAGTCCGGCCGCCTCGTCGGTATCCTGACCAACCGCGACGTCCGCTTTGCTTCCGATCCGGAACAGAAGATCCACGAGCTGATGACCAAGGACAGTCTGGTCACGGTCAAGGAAAACGTCGATCAGCAGGAAGCCAAGCGCCTGCTGCATTCGCATCGCATCGAGAAGCTTCTGGTGGTCGATACCGAAGGCCGCTGTGTCGGCCTCATCACCGTCAAGGATATCGAGAAGTCGCAGCTGAACCCGAACGCTTCCAAGGATGCGCAGGGCAGGCTTCGTGCTGCTGCCGCCATCAGCGTCGGCGATGACGGCTTCGAGCGCGCCGAGCGTCTGATCGAGGCCGGCGTCGACCTGCTGGTCGTCGATACCGCCCATGGCCACTCGCAGCGCGTCCTCGATGCCGTCGCCCGCGTCAAGAAGCTTTCCAACTCGGTGCGCATCATGGCCGGCAACGTCGCCACCTATGACGGCACCAGGGCGCTGATCGATGCCGGTGCGGATGCCGTCAAGGTCGGCATCGGTCCGGGCTCGATCTGCACGACGCGCATCGTCGCCGGCGTCGGCGTGCCGCAGCTCGCCGCGATCATGTCGGCGGTTCAGGCCGCGAATGACCAGGACGTGCCCGTCATCGCCGATGGCGGCATCAAGTTCTCCGGCGATCTTGCCAAGGCGATCGCCGCCGGCGCTTCCGCCGTCATGATCGGCTCGCTGCTTGCCGGCACCGATGAGAGCCCGGGCGAGGTCTATCTCTACCAAGGTCGCTCCTTCAAGGCCTATCGCGGCATGGGCTCCGTCGGCGCCATGGCCCGCGGCTCGGCCGATCGTTACTTCCAGGCTGAGGTGCGCGACACTCTGAAGCTCGTGCCTGAGGGTATCGAAGGTCAGGTGCCGTACAAGGGCCCGGTCTCGGGCGTCATCCATCAGCTCGCCGGCGGTCTCAAGGCGGCCATGGGCTATGTCGGCGGCAAGGACCTCAAGGATTTCCAGGAACGGGCCACGTTCGTGCGCATCTCCGGCGCCGGTCTTCGCGAAAGCCACGCCCATGACGTGACGATCACCCGCGAGAGCCCGAACTATCCGGGCGCCGGCCTCTGATCATGAAGGCGGGCAGCGGGATTCCTCTGTGGGTCGTCGCGCTGCTCGCAGCCCTCTGCCTTGCCGTGCTCGCCTGGACAACCTTCGGCTTCGTCGTTCCCTTCAAGCACGAAACCGGCCAGGCGGTGCTCGATACCTATTTCGCCGGTTACGACGAGTCGGCGGTTTTCCACATGCAGAAGCTGCTCGATGAGAACGAGACGGCGACCAGGCTGCTGCGCGCCATGTATTTCGGGCCGGAGCTGATCTTTCCGGCCTTGCTGACGGCGCTGCTGTTCCTCGCCTTCCTCAAGCTCGGTCCCGGCGGCGCGTGGTTCGGCCAATCGGTGCATCCGGTCATTGGCAAGGCGGTCTACCTGCTGCCGTTCATTTACGGCATCGCCGACTACGGCGAGAACATCTCGAGCCTCATCGCCTTCGGCAACGGTGCGCCCTCAACTGTTGCAACGCAGCTGCTGCCGTGGATGACACGGCTGAAATTCGCAAGCCTCGCCATCTGCTTCATCCTCATCGCCCGGCTCGCCGTCATGCGCTGGCTCTCTTCGCGTGAACCCTGAAGCGGCGGTCAGCCCCTCCATCGCCAGGCCGGATTTGAAAGTCTTGCCACCATGAAATCGGAAAGGACCTCGACCTTCGCAGGTCGGCTCCGAGCAGAAGGGGTGACGAAATACAGTGCGCCGGCAGGCAGCGCCCAGCCGGAAAGGATTGGCTTCAGCCGGCCGTCGATGAGATAGTCATACGCGAGAAATTCCGGTAGTTCGATGATCCCGAGGCCGCGTAGCGCCATCGGTACCAAGGCTTGCGAATTGGTGGCCCTGAGGGCGCCACTTGGCACTATGACCTCCTCTTTGCCTTCACTATTACGCAAGCGCCAGACGTCTTGGCGCGGCCTGTAGGCGTATCCGAGGCAATGGTGCGCAGCTAGCTCGCGAGGGTGTTCCGGCGCGCCATGTCGAGCGATGTAAGCGGATGAAGCGAGAATGAAGCGATCAACCGGCGTGAGCCTGCGCGCTACCAATGACGAATCCGGCAGTACCGCAATTCGAAGCGCCGCATCAAAGCCGTCTCCCACGATATCGACGACGGCATCGCTCATATGCAGGTCGATGGAAATGTCCGGATAGAGCTCGAAAAAATCGGGCAGGGTCGGGGCCAGCCAGCGTGTGCCGAAGTCCATTGGCGCGGCAAGCCTGATGAGGCCCCTCGGTCGGGTAGCAAGCTCCCGGGCTGTGTTTTCTGCCGCCTCGGCCTCAGCATAGATCCGTGCGGCGCTGTCGATCAGTCGCAGGCCAAAATCCGTCAACGCGAGCTGCCGCGAAGTGCGGTTGAAAAGCCTTGCGCCCAGCCTCTGCTCAAGCCGGCTCACGGCACGCGAAACGGTCGGCACGGACACCCCAAGTGTTTGAGCAGCCCGCGCGAAAGAACGTTCTTCGGCGACTTTTGCAAACATCGCCAGGCCTTCGAAATCCGGAAATTTTGTCATGTCATTCCTGAAACGATAGCTTTCAATTCTTTCTATTTCGAAACGGTAGCTCCGTCCATATCTCAGCTTCAGTCGAACAATGGAGACGACAATGACACAAAGACTGGATGGAAAGATTGCGGTCATCACCGGCGCCACTTCTGGCATTGGTCTTGCAACAGCTAAGCGTTTCGTGGCTGAGGGCGCACGGCTATTCATTACCGGCCGTCGCAAGGCTGTTCTCGATGCAGCCATCGCTGAGATCGGCGGCGGGGTTGTCGGCATTCAGGCTGATTCGGCCAATCTTGCCGACCTCGATCAACTCTATGAGCGGGTGAAGGCAGAGGCCGGGCGAATTGACGTGCTCTTCGTCAACGCGGGCGGAGGATCCATGCTGCCCCTCGGCGAAATTACCGAAGAGCAGTATGACGATACTTTCGATCGGAATGTGAAGGGGGTTCTCTTTACGGTGCAGAAGGCCCTGCCACTGCTTGCCCGAGGATCATCGATCATATTGACGGGATCGACAGCAGGCTCGACCGGCACGCCCGCCTTCAGTGTTTATGCCGCATCGAAAGCTGCTTTGCGCAGCTTTGCGCGCAACTGGATCCTTGACGTGAAGGATCGCGGCATTCGGATCAACACGCTCAGTCCCGGTCCGACGGAGACGACTGGACTGGTCGAATTGGCGGGTAAGGACCCAGCCCAACAGCAGGGCTTGCTTGATTATCTTGCGGCACAGGTACCAATGGGCAGGGTCGGGCGTGCCGAGGAAGTTGCCGCCGCCGCACTCTTCCTTGCCTCGGATGATTCCAGCTTCGTCACTGGTGCCGAACTCTTCGCCGATGGCGGCAGCGCGCAGGTCTGATGAAACCGGGCGGCCCGCCATATTCTGATGGCGGGCGGCCGACGCTGGTATCCTTTTCTCCTTTCGGCTACTGCTCGCAACGAATGCGAAAGCGGAAAGGAAACGGCCATATGACCGGCTATCAAATCTTCTGGCCACTCCTCGCCCATGTGGCCCTGGTCTATGGTCTTTACGCGCTTCTTGGGCTTCGGCGCGCAAAAATGATCCGCGCCGGCACCATCGCGAAATCGGATTATCGCGAAAACCGCGGCGAGCCGGCCGAGAGCCTTGCCGTCAAGAACTGTCTCGCCAACCAGTTCGAACTGCCTGTGCTCTTCCATGTCTGCTGCATTCTTCTTTATATCACGGACTCCGATAATATCGTCACCGTCGGGCTTGCCTGGATCTTCGTTGCCCTGCGTTATGCTCACGCCGCTGTCCACGTCACCAGCAACGAATTGCGCTATCGCAGCCCGCTTTTTGCGGCAGGCTATGTCGTACTCGCTGCCATGTGGATCTGGCTCGCCGTTTGGATGGCAATGGGCTGACCCTGCGTCGATCGCAGCCAACAGGACTCCGAGCTCTATGTCCTCGATAATGCGAGGACTGTCTCTCTTCTCTGCGGGAGGATGACACAACCTGTCGAGGTCTTTTCGATGCTCCGTCAATCGCCGCGATATGCTGTGAGGGCTTGATTTCACAGGCTTTTGCCGACCGTTAAAATCCGAACGGTTCCATTTACGGCAGGTGAAGGCTTGCATGTCATACCCGCCCGACGCGCTGGTTGGCAGATTGCTCGGTCGCGAAAAAGATAAGAATGGGAACGACATGGGCGCGGAAAGCATGGATCGGATCGGCCTGCGCAGGAAGCCGAAGCAGGAGCGCAGCATCCAGAGGCTGGACCTCATTCTCGCCGCCGCCGCCAAGATCATCGCCGAAAAGGGCGTCAGCGCCATGCGGATGACGGAACTCGCCGCAGCCGCCAAAGTGCCGATCGGTTCGGTTTACCAGTATTTCCCGGAGAAGGCGGCGATCGTCAAAGCCCTGTTCGACCAGCACGCCTCGGCGATCCAGGCGAAGATGGCGGCGATGTTCACCGACGTACGGTCACTTGACCAGGCGCTCGACGTCGTCTGCGCCACCATCGACTGGTATTACGATTCCTACCACAACGATCCCGTCTATCTCGGCGTCTGGATGGGAACGGAGACCGATCAAGATCTGTTGCAGCTGAATATCGAACATAGCGGTCGCGTCGCCGGCATTTTCCATGACGCCGTGCGCCAGCTGGCTCCTGACCTTTGCGACGAAGAAATGTATGCGCGTACTTACCTGTTCAGCCACCTGATCGGCGCTGTCATCCGGCTTGCCGCCGTGAGCGAGGAGGCCTTAGCGCAGCGTATGCTTAATGAGTGGAAGCGCGTCATCCGCGCCTCCCTTTTCACCACGACCCTGCCGCGCGCCGCCTGAAAGCGACTACCAGCTTGGGACCATATTGGCCGCCTTCAGCCGCGGATAAAGGCGCGCCTGGGCGGATTTGACGTCCGCCTCGAGGCTGTCGTCGACGACAGCAGGCGTGATATTGTCAAGGCAGGCGGTGATGTGCGCCGTGATCGCGTTCATCAGCGAGAGCGAAACGCCCGGCCGCTTCATGATGCCGATCTGCACCGGCGGCAGCGCCGGAAAGCCGTCCGCCTGGCTCAGCACCTTCATGCCCGTCCGCAGCGCCGATTCCGGCATCACCGAAACCGCCATGCCGGCAAGCACGGCAGCGGCAACGACGGTGCAGGACCAGCTGGTGAACAGGATCTGGTGCTCGCGTCCCACCGCATCGAGTGCCGAGCAGGCGAGCTGGCGCCACTGGCAGTCGCGCCGGCCGACGGCAAGCGGCACCGGCGCGTCGTCGCGGATCGGATGGTTGGCCGAGCCCACCCAGCAGAGTGGCTCGGTTCTCACCACATCGGACATGCGCTCGCGCGGATTATGGGTGACGAGCGCGATGTCGAGCTCACCCTTATGCATGCGCTCGGCAAGATCCACCGAGGGCTCGCAGACGATATAGAGCTCGACATTCGGATGCGTCTTGGCGAAGCGGCCGATGATTTCGGGCATGTAGCGGTCGGCATAATCGTCCGGCGTGCCGATGCGCAGCGTCCCCTCCAGCCTGTTGTCGTCGAAGGCGGCGATCGCCTCATTGTTGAGGCGGATGATGCGCCGGGCATAGTTGAGCAGCTTTTCGCCCTCGACCGTCAGCCGGTTGCCGCGCCCGTCCTTGATGAACAACTGCTTGCCGATGCGCTCCTCGAGACGGCGCATCTGCATGGAGACGGCCGATTGGGTCTTGTAGACCCTGTCGGCCGCCTTGGTGAAGCTGCCGGAATCGACGATGGCGATGAAAGTCTGCAATTGGTCGAGATCAAGAGGCGCGGACATGTTTTCACCCATAAAGATAGCTGATGATAATCATTAGAAACATTCGTTGGACTGATCAATAGGTCTTTGGCATCTTCGGGATGCAAATCAAGCAATGTGAAGGACAGACACCCTGCCTGTCCGAGCCAATTCAGCCTTGCTCCTTCCCGTGCGACCTCGCGGGAGGGGTGGGTTGTTGCGCGCCTGAAAGAAATCGAAAGAAAGGAGAGTCCCATGCGGATGACAGACAGAACAATAGAACTCGACTGCGGCAAGCTCACCCCGACGTTTCCCCAGCGTCTGGCAGCAGGCCTCGCACCGTTGACCTCCCTCTTTCGCGGGTTCCGCAATCGAATGGATATCAACACGCTGCACGATCTGAGCGACGCTCAACTGAGGGATATCGGCCTTAGCAGGGCCGACCTGACCTCTGCGTTCCTGGCCTCGACCTTCTTCGAGGACCCGTCGGAACATCTGACGCGCTCGGCGCGCAATCGCTGGCGCCTGTCGCTCTTCCGTTCCTACGAAGAGTAGGAGCTCGAGTTTCCCCGCAGGGTGATAGCCAATAGCCCTGCCGCTTAACCCGGTGATCGGCTTTCCCAAGCCATCTCCGGGCTTTTTTATGCCTAGCGCATCGGTCCGAAAATCGGACTCGATTTTCGGACCGATGCGAGGATTGAAAGAGTTAGAGCGTCCTTTGTGCGTCCGAATGGACAACCTCCGGAAAGCTCACATCTAATGCGCCGCATTCGGGGTTATTCGCTCGTCTTGGACGAGGGCTTCGGCCGATAGGTTTCGAAGATCGCTTCCAGGTTCCTCTGGTAGTTCTTCTGCACTTCCAGTCCGCTGTCGAACATGGTGTTCAGCATCTCGGTATAGCTGTCGGCATTGACCTTCGCCTCTTCCTTCGGCGCCTCCGGCGTCTTGGCTGCCGGTTGCTGGCCAAGTGCGCCCATCATCTCCTGGAAGGCTTTGGCGAAGGGATTGTCGAGGAAGGGGTTTTGCGTCGGCGTCGATTCAGACTTCGGCACCGAAAACATCAACTGCATCGCCTGCGTGAAGGGGTTGTCGAAGATGCTGGGTTCCGGGGCCGTCTTCGGCTTCGGCGCGAAGCCAGTGCTTTCCAGCCATTTCTGGATGGTCTCGCCCATCGTCGTGTTGACGAAGGGGTTGACCGGTGAGGCCATCTGGCCGGTCGTCTGCTTGAAGAGCCCACCCATCAGCGTATCGGCCAGCACTGGCAACATCTGTTTGTAGATGTCCTGGCCGATGCCGGTCATCTGTGCGGCCTGGGCGGCGACCGCGCGCGAAACCTCCTTCGAGCCGAAGAGTTGGGCAAGGATGTTGTTGCCGTCGGAAATACCCTCCGGCGTGAAGGCCCGGCTCATATCTTCGAAATATCGGGCGTAGTTTCCGGAGGAGACCGCCTGCATCAGCCCGACGAAATCATAGGGATTGCTGGTGCTGCGTTTCAGCCCGGCGGAAAAGGCCGGCATCAGCGCCGCCATCGCCTTCGTCGCCTGTTCCTGCGCGAGGTTGAACTGCCGGGCGATCGCCTCCATCGCAGCGCCGTTCTGCGCCTGCATCATCATGTCGAAGAGTGGCAGCATGGAAGTCCCTTTCCCCGGGTCGTGACGCGTTGTAACGCCACTATAACCGGAAATGGCAATGCGCAAACGGCTTTTTGCCATAAGAACTTAGGGAGGAGTTTCGCTAAAGCATGTCTCGCAAAAGTGAGCAGCGGTTTTGCGATAAAGACACGCGGAAAAGCAAAGATCTAAAGCGCGGCAAGCGAATCTGAAAGATCGCGACACGCTTTAGATCGTTCGGCTACGGCTCCAGCGACAGGTCGCGTGGAGCACCATCTCGCCGGCCTTCACTTCCGCTGCTCGGAGACAGCCGAAAATAGGGGCTGTCAGAGCATTTCCATGAAAAGCGGAACCGCTCTAGCTCCGGCTCAGTACTGATAGTCCTCGAAGACCGGTTCCACGGAGCCGTGCCAGCGGCCGTGATAGAGCGACAGCAGATCCTCGGCGAGCGTCGCCTTCTTGGCGAGCACTTCTTCGAGCGGCGCCAGGAAGATGCTCTCGTCCTGGCCTTCCCGGTTGAGCCTGCCGCGCGCCTTGAGGCCGGCCCTTGATATGCCGACCACTTCGCGCGCCATCTCGAAGAGCGAATGTCCGCGAAATTGTGCCTTCAGCCCTTCGGCGGGAACGGCATTGCGCAGGGCGCTGATCTCGGCAAAGCTCCAATCCTTCGTTAACTCATCAGCGGCATCGAGTGCCGCATCGTCGTAGAGCAGGCCGACCCAGAAGGCCGGCAACGCACAGATGCGCCGCCACGGACCGCCGTCGGCGCCGCGCATTTCGAGGAAACGCTTCAGCCGCACGTCGGGGAAGAGTGTCGAAAGATGGTTCGTCCAGTCCCCCATCGTCGGCGCCGGATCGGCGACCTCGCCCTTCAATGCGCCGTTCATGAACTGGCGGAAGGTGACGTGGGTACAGTCGTGATAGCGGCCGTCGCGGACGATGAAATACATCGGCACGTCGAGCGCCCACTCGGCATAGTCGCGGAAACCGAAGTCGTCGCGGAAAGTGAAATCGAGCAGACCGGCGCGCCGGTTGTCGACATCGCGCCAGATATCGCCGCGCCAGGAGAGCAGCCCGTTCGGCTTGCCTTCGGTGAAGGGCGAGGATGCGAAAAGCGCGGTCGCCAGCGATTGCAGCTTCATCGAGACGCGCATCTTCTTGCGCATGTCGGCTTCCGAGGAGAAATCGAGGTTCACCTGGATCGTGCAGGTGCGGTACATCATGTCGAGACCCTTAGCTCCGACCTTCGGCATGTAGCGGGTCATGATCTCGTAGCGTGATTTCGGCATTTGCGGGGTTTCCGCATAGGTCCATTTCGGACTGCCGCCGATGCCGAGGAAGCGGATGCCCATCGGCTCGGCGATTTCGCGCAACGTCGCCAGATGCTGGTTCGATTCCTTGCAGGTCTCGTGGATCGTCTCCAGCGGTGCACCGGAGAGTTCGAACTGGCCGCCGGGCTCGATCGAGATCGCGCCCATGCCGTTCTGCTCGGCAAGCCCGATGATGTTGCCGCCATCGGTGATCGGCTCCCAGCCGCTTTTTTTCTGCAGGCCGGTCAAAAGGGCCGAAATGCTGGCATCGCCAAAATAGGGAACCGGGCTGTTGTCGGCGCGGAAGAAAGCGAATTTCTCGTGTTCGGTGCCGATCCGAAAGCGCTCCCGCGGCTTGTTGCCCGCGGCGATATAATCGGTCAGATCCTGGACCGAAGAGAGCGGTGTCTGGTCGGTAGTGTCGCGGGCCATGCGGGATACCTGTATTCAAAAAGGCGCCCAGGGGGCCGGGCAGTTGGAAGGGTGATTAGGACCCAAGCCACCCATGTTGCAAGTGAAATTGTTTCAATGACCTATCAAAAAAATAACAGCGATTTCCATGTCAACCCGTTTTCAACCTTAATTCCAGTCACCGATTGCGGCCTGGACCACCGCCAAGGCCGCAACTGCTGCTGTATCGGCCCGCAGGATGCGCGGTCCGAGCGGAATGGCGGTGACAAAATCGAGGCTTCGAAGCCGCGCGCGTTCTTCTTCCGAAAAGCCGCCTTCCGGCCCAACGAGCAGAGCGAGATGTCGTTCCCTGATCGCTGAGAGCACCGGCAGCGGGTTCTGCCCGGCATCGCCCTCGTCGCAATAGATGATGCGGCGCTCGGTTGGCCAGCGGTCGAGCAGGTCGAGAAGCCTCACCGGCTCGGCCACATCGGGGATGCCGAGAATGCCGCATTGCTCCGCCGCTTCGACGACATTGGCGCGCAGCTTGTCGAGATTGGTGATCTTGCCCTGAACGTGCTGGGTTATGACCGGCTGCAGCAGGCCGGCTCCCATTTCGACCGCCTTCTGCACGAGATAGTCCATGCGGCCGACCTTGAGCGGCGCAAAGAGATAATGCAGGTCGCAAGGCGGCGGTTGCGGTCTTGTCTCTTCGGTTGCCGTCAGCTGAATGCGTTTGCGTGTGGGGAAGGCGAGGCTCGCCTTCCACTCGCCGTCGCGGCCGTTGAAGAGCAGGATCTCCCCGCCTTCCTCCATCCTCAGCACATTGCCGAGATAGTTGAACTGGTCGGCATTCGCCTCCACGACGGCACCGCGCGTAAGCGTCGCGTCGACGAAAAGCCGTTGCATGCGGAAATTGGCGCGCATTAAAAAACTCGAGGTCGTGAAGCATGTCTCGCAAAACTGTGCAGCGGTCTTGCGATCATGACATGCTAGAAAATAAAGACCTAAAGCGCGGCACGCGGATCTGAAAGATCGCGAGGCGCTTTAGACGAAGAGCGCGAACATAACCCAATAAATCATTGCCGCAAGCGCAGCCGAAACCGGCACGGTGACGATCCATGCGGCGACGATCGTCATGAAATGCGAACGGCGCACGAGATAGCGCCGCCGTGTCTCGTGGATATTCGGCTCTTCCGGCTCGTCGATATCAAAGCTCTCGGCCTTGCGCCTTACATAGGCGATGCGGCGCTTCGAATGGCGTGTGTACCATTCGCGGAAGAATCCGACGCCGAAGACCGAACCGACGGCGATATGCGTGGTGCTGACCGGCAGGCCGAGCCAGGAGGCGACGATGACGGTGAAGGCGGTCGACAGCGCGACGCAATAGGCCCGCATCGGATTGAGCTTGGTAATTTCCTCGCCGACCAGGCGGATCAGGCGCGGGCCGAAGAGCAAAAGGCCGACGGAGATACCGAAGGCGCCGATCAGCATCACCCAGAGCGGCGGATGCCCGATGCCGCCGCCGCCACCGATGCCGACCGAATGGACAATCGCCGACAGCGGCCCGACCGCGTTCGAAACGTCGTTTGCGCCATGCGCGAAGGACAGCAGCGCCGCAGAGCCGATCAGCGGCAGCCGGAACAGCGTCCGCAGCGAGCTGTTGCGGTTTTCGAGAGCCCGCGCTTGGGCGACAACGAGCGGCCGGGCGGCAAGCCAGCCTACCAGCCCGATGCCGATCCCGATGAGGAGGACGGTCGGCGGCGGGAACCTGCCCGCGGGCGAGAGCTGCAGCATCATATAGGCCATGAAGCCGCCGGCCATCACCGCGACCAGCACCGGCACCCAGCGTTGGGCCGCCGCGACCTTGTCCTCGCGGTAGATGATCAGGGTCTTGACGAGATAAAGCAGCCCGGCGGCGATCAGCCCGCCGATCAGCGGCGAGGTGATCCAGCTCGAGGTGATCTCCAGCATCACCCGCCAGTTCACCGGCTCCGGTCCGACGGCTGAGATGCCGGCGCCGATAACCGCGCCGACGATCGCATGGGTGGTGGAAACCGGCGCGTTCATCCAGGTTGCGAGGTTGATCCAGAGAGCTGCGGCCATCAGCGCCGCCATCATGATCCAGCCGAGCAGCGCCGGTGGTACCTGGACGGCGTCGACGATGTTTGCGGAAATCGTCTTGACGACCTCGCCGCCGCCGACCGTGGCGCCAAGAACTTCGAAAATCGCAGCGATGACCAGTGCCTGGCCCATCGTCATGGCGCGCGCACCGACGGCGGCACCGACATTGTTGGTCACGTCATTGGCGCCGACGTTCAGCGCCATGTAGCCGGCAAGGGCTGCCGCCGCCACGACGAGTACTGCTCCCGGTCGGTCGAACACATAGACACCGGCAAAGAGCATGGCCAGACCGACGAAGATCAGCCCGAGTCCAGGCGTCACCAGCCGCCGCAAAACATGCTTCGCCACGTCCTCGGCATGGGTGATCTTGTCGAGGTCCTTGTCGAGCGTACGTTTTGTGAGGACTGCGGGACGTGGCGGCATTCTTGTTCCTGAGGATGAATCTGCTTCTACGCTGCTTTCCTAGCAGTGCAAGATGGCAGGATTCATTCCGCCGGAATTTGTTTCACTTCTGGAATTTGCTTCGCCGCCTTGGCCGAAAGCCTCTCGCCCATCCTTTGCTTGAAGGCGAGGAAAAGGTGGCGGAGCTCCGGTTCACGCACGCGCCCGGCCGCTTCGTCGAATGAAACCCATTCGATCCGGCGCTCGCCTTTTTCCTTGAAGTTCTTCGCCATGTCGGTGGCTTCGAGCGCATAGACCTGCACTTTGCAGATCACTTGCACCCCGTCGCGCAGCACCTTCGAATAGGTGTAGGCGCCAAGCGTTTCCGTTTCGACGACGCCGCGGACCCCGGCTTCCTCGAAGGCTTCCTGCATCGCGACCTCATGGGCGCGTTTTCCAGTCATCGGCCAGCCCTTGGGAATGACCCAGCGGCCGGTGTCGCGGCTCGTCATCAACAGCACCTCGACCTCACCGCTCTTCTTCTTCACCCGATAGCAGAGCGCACCATATTGCTGTCGCGGCGGACGCCGGAACATCAGCTGCACATCGGAAGCCAGTCGGGCGAAAAGAGTCAATGGTCGGGTCACCTTCGCAGTCGTCGTTAGGAATCACTCATATACGTATATCACGGAAAGCTTACGCAATTCAAAAGGCGCAGTATGACTCGAGACGCGATCTGATCGCCGTTCATAGGGGAAATCGAGGTGGGACAGGTTCGGAAAATCCGTCACACCCTGTCTCGAATGCGTCACATTGCACAGCTGTACAACATGGCGTGATCTTGCCTTTCGTTCAATGGCGAGATCTAGTGATCCACTATGATCTTGTGAATGTCGTCCCCATGCGTCTTCCACCGCTCAATGCCGTCCGCGCCTTCGAGGCCGTCTGCCGTCACGGCAGCATTCTGAAGGCTGCCGAAGAGCTGAATGTGGTGCGCGGCGCCGTACGCCAGCAGATCGCCACGCTGGAGAATCACTTCGGCCGCAAGCTCTTCACGCGTGACGGCCGCAGGCTGGTCCCGACCCCGCAGGCCAGCGCTTTCGCCGAGGCTTCGAGCGCGGCTTTCGACATTCTGCTGCGCGCCGCTTCGGAACTCGAAGGCGTCGTGCCGGGCCGCATCCGCCTTGGCGTGCCCTCCGCCTTCGCGGTCTGGTGGCTGATGCCGCGCGTGGCAGGCATGCAGGCGAGCCTCGGCGATACCGTCGACATCGTGCCGATGACCGTGGTCGAGCCGCTGCAGATGCACCCCGAATTGGACGCTGTGATCATGGGCGGCGAATATCGGCCGGCCGCAGGCATCACCGCCCTGCGATTCATGGCGGACGAGTTCGGGCCGGTCACCACCCCGGCGCTTGCCGCGGCACTATCCAAGGACCCAGCGGCGATGGGCGCGCTGACGATGCTCGCCAGCCGCAGCGTTCCGAAGCTCTGGGACGAATGGTTTGCCGAAAGCGGCACGCCGCCGGTCGTCTTTTCCCGCGCCCAGGAATTCGAGGATCTGCTGCTGGCGCTGGGTGCCGCCCGCTCCGGGCTTGGCATCGCACTTGCCCCGCGCGCGTCGATCGAAGACGATCTTCAGCGCGGGCATCTGGTCGCGCCCTACGGTTTCATCTCCCGGCCGTCGGGTTACAGCCTCTGTTGCCGTACGCCGGATGCGAAACGGCCAGCCTTTGCGGCCTTGTCCGGCTGGCTGCTTCGTTGCGGGACACCGGCCTGAAAGGGTAGTTTTTCTCCCCCTTTCGCCAGAATTACTTCCATATTCGCAGCCTCATTGCTGCGCTAAAGCAATTCCAGCAAAAGTGTGCAGCGGTTTTGCGTCCGGAATTGCGCAAACTCTAGAAACGGCATCAACGCCGGCAACAGGGAAGATATGATGGAAAAGACCGCAATGCGCATCGACTGGATCGGCAACAGCTGCCGGCTGCTCAAGGCAACGGCCGCCGAATTCGAGCGGGCGCGTCCCTTCGAAGGTCTGTCGATCGGCACGGGCATTCATCTCGAGCCGAAGACGGTGGCGCTGCTGATGACGCTTCGCGCCGGCGGCGCGCGTCTCGTCTGCACCGGCAATCTCAACAGCACCCAACCTTCGACGGTCGAATTCCTGCGTTCCCAAGGCATCACGGTCTTCGCGACGCAGACGACCGATCCCGCCGCGCACCATCAGAGCCTCGAAGCGGTCATCGCGGAAAAGCCGGATCTGCTGCTCGATAATGGCGGCGATCTCTTCGCCATTGCGGCGGAAAAGCCCTACGCCAATCTCCGCGGCGGCACCGAGGAAACCACCTCTGGCCGCACCCGCCTGCTGCCGCTGCGCGAGCGGCTGAACATGCCGATCCTCGTCATCAACGACAGCCCGATCAAGCAGTTCGCCGAAAACAGGCATGCCGTCGGCCAGAGCCTGTTTGAAAGCTACCTGCGCTTCAGCAACCGCTCCACCAACGGCAAGCGCGTGACGGTCTTCGGCTACGGCGCCTGCGGCAAGGGCACGGCTGCCTGTTTCCGCAATGCCTTTTCCACCGTCAGCGTCGTCGATATCGATCCGGTGACGACGCTCGAAGCTCATCTCGATGGTTTCGTCACGCCGCTGCGCGACGCAGCGATCCGCTCGGCCGATATCATCGTCACCGTCACGGGTTTTGCCGGTATCGTGACGGCGGCCGACCTGCCGCTCGTCAAGGACGGCGCGATCCTGATGAATGGTGGCCATTTCCCGCATGAGATCGATGTCGAAGCCTTCCGCCGCCACCCCGATGTTATCGGCATCGACCGCTATGAGGCCGATCAGATCGAGACCTTCCATCTGAGCGACGGCCGTTTCTTTCATGTGCTCGGCGGCGGCCACATGGCCAATCTCGCCGGACCGCGGCCGCTCGGCAATACGGTCGAATCGATGGATCTCGGCTTCACCCTTCAGGCCCGCTGCCTGGAACGCATCGCCAGGGGTGAGGCGGATCCCCATTCCTGCATCGTGCCTGTGCCCCGTGATATCGATGCGATGGTGGCAAACGCCTACCTCGATCTGGCGCGCTGATTCCGCCGACGGATTAGATCAGTCGATCTCGACGACGAGCTTCCCGTCCGCCTGCCGGTCTTCGATCAGCCGATGCGCCTCATCGGTATCGGCAAAGGTGAAGCAGTGCGGGTCGAGCTTCGGCATCACCTTGCCGGCTTCGACGAGCTTCGTCATCTCCCGCATGATCTCACCATGATGGGCGCGTCCCTCGCCGGTCAGAAGCGGCAGCAGCGTAAAGACGCCGGAATAGGTGGCCGCCTTGAAGGAGAGCGGCGCCAGCGCGTGGCTTCCCCAGCCGAGGCAGCTCACGACACGGCCGAACCGGGCGACGGCTCGGAATGCCGTATCGAGCCCCTGGCCGCCGATCGTATCGTAGACCAGATCGAAACCCCTGCTGGCGGTATGTCTTGCGACGTAGGTTTCAACCGTTTCCGCATCACGATCGATCGGCGTTGCGCCAAGGCCGGCGAGATAGTCCGCTTTTGAAGCGCTGTCGACGACATAAACCTCGGCTCCCACAGCCTTGGCGATCTGCGCGACGATATGGCCGACACCGCCGCCGCCGAGCACGAGAACCTTCTGGCCGGCCTTGACCCCGGCGCGGTCGACTAGCCCTTCCCAGGCGGTGATCGAGATCAGCGGCAGGGCGGCGGCCTCGCGCATCGACAGATTCTGCGGCTTTGGCGCCAGCAGTGCGGCGTCGACAGCTGCAAATTCGGCAAGCGATCCCTGAATGCCGCCGACCCCGCCGGTCATGCCGTAGACCGCGTCGCCCTGGCGGAAACCGCTGACGCCAGCCCCGATCTCTTCGACGATGCCGGCCATATCGATGCCGACAATGGCGGGAAGCGGATGGCGGGCATGGGCCGCATTGCCGGCCCGGATCTTGAGGTCGAGCGGATTGACGCCGCTTGCCTTGATGCGCACCAGAACCTGGCCTTCGCCGGGCATCGGTTTTGCAATGTCGGCGATGCGCAATGGCGAATTCGGCGCTTCCGCCAGCAACGCTTTCATTGTTGATGGTGCAGACATGGAACTCTCCTTCGTTCGCAATGCGGTGTCTGTAGAGACCTCCGCAATGAGTTTGTTCTGGAAGAAGATGGTTCATTGAAACGCGAATGAAAATGAAAGATAACGACTGAAGTCCATGCATTTTTGTTTGGCGGATGCGAACGATGGAATGGAGCGACCTCAAACTGTTTCTGGCGATCGCGCGGTTCGGCACGCTGGGGGCAGCAGCCCGCAGCCTCGGACTGACGCAGCCGACCATGGGCAGGCGGCTGCGTGCCCTTGAAACCTCTCTCGGCCAGACGCTCTTTCAGCGCACGACCGATGGCTTCGTTCTGACAGATGAAGGCGCGGCCGTGTTCGCCGGCGCCGAACGGATCGAGGAGGAGGCGCTCGCCGTCGAGCGGGTCCTTGCCGGCGGCAGCCGACAGCTCGATGGGTTTCTTAGGCTGTCTTCATCCGACTGGTTCGGCGCGCATGTGCTTTCGCCGGTGCTGGCGGAATTCTCGCAAGTCCATCCGAAGGTGGTGGTCGAATTGTTGACTGACAGCCGGCTTCTCAGCCTGTCGCGACGCGAAGCCGACCTCGTCTTCCGCATCCAGCCCTTCGCGGAAGCGGAGGTCATATCGCGCAAGCTCATCCATATCGAATACGGCCTCTACATCAGCCGCGGCGCGCTGCACCCCGAAGCCGGCGACGGCGCGGGCACCCGCCTCATCACCATGGACGAGGCTTTCGGCGACATGCCGGATGTCGGCTGGCTGCAGCGCCTGTTGCCGCAGGCCGACATCGTCATGCGCAGCAACAGCCGCGATGTGCAGGCGGCGCTCTGTGCCAATGGCGCCGGGCTCGCCGTCCTGCCGCGGCCGCTCGGCGATTCCCTTGCGACCATCGAACTCGTCGATCTCGGTGAACCGCCACCCGGCCGCGACACCTGGGTCGGCTATCACCGCGACATGAAGCGCTTGGCGCGGCTGCGCGCCCTGCTGGATCTCGTCATCGAGAGGCTGGCGCGCTGAACCGGCGCTGCCATCAGCGCTCCCAATAGGGGACGGGCCCGTAAAGCTCTGCCAGATAGTCGATGAACAGCCGCACCTTGGCCGGCAGAAACTGCCGGCTGGGATAGACGGCCGACAGCGCGACATTGTGCGAGCCTTCATAGGCCGGCAGCACCTGCACCAGCCGGCCGGCCTTGAGCTCTTCGCCGATATCCCAGGTGGAGCGCAGCGCGATCCCGAGGCCGGCGATCACTGCCTCGCGGATCACCTCGCTGGAGTTGGTGATCAGCATGCCTTCCGGCCTGAGACTCAGCGCCCCGTCCGGCCCGTTCAGCCGCCAGGTGTCGTTATTGTGGGCCGGCAGGCAGCGGTGGTGTTTCAGCTCGTCGATCTCCTTCGGCTCGCCATGCGCTGCAAGGTAGCCCGGGGAAGCGCAGAGCAGCCGGCGCACCGGCGCCAGCCGGCGGGCAACGAGGCTCGAATCGGTGAGTTCGGCGATGCGGATCGCCAGATCGAAACCGCCGCCGACGATGTCGCTGAATTCGTCGGTCAGCACCAGGTTGATCGCAAGCTCCGGATGCGCCTCCATGAAATCCTTCAGATGCGGCGCGATATGCATGCGCCCGAAGGAGGTCGGGGCCGAGATCTTCAGCGTGCCGTGCATCTGCGCCGAGCGGCCGGAAATATAGAATTCCGCCTCCTCAAGCCCGGCGAGAATGCCGAGAACGCGGTCATAGAAGCCCTGTCCGGCTTCCGTCAGCGAGATCTGCCGCGTCGTGCGCTGCAAAAGCCGCGTGCCGAGCCGGTCCTCCAGCCGCTTGATCCGTTTGGAGACGACGGCTGGGGAAAAGCCGAGCGCCCGCCCGGCGAGAGACATGCTGCCTGTCGAAACGACCTTGGCAAAGATTTCGAGATCACCCAGATTGGTCATAAGGTTTTGTGACTTTTTCCCTTTTTGGCATAAGTGCTTAGCATTTGCGCCACTTTCGGGAAAGTGCTAAGCCGTTTTATCGGCGGCAGGGAGGTTCGCGGCCGGTTTCCGCTGTCATCTTCCCGCTGTCATTCCCCCTCGTCAGGGCCAGGGAGAACGCCATGTCCGACGCCATTTCGTTTCTCAGCCCCCGTTCCGATGTCCTGGCACGGCGCGCCCAGATCGTTGCCGATCTGACCGATCTTCTGCCGCCGGAATGCCTGGTGCATGAGGCGCGCGAGCTGGTGCCGTTCGAGACCGACGCTTTCGTGTCCTACCGCCGCCTGCCGCTCGCCGTCGCCCTGCCGCGCACCACGGCCGAGGTTTCGGCCGTCATGCGCTATTGCAACCGCTACGGCATTCCCGTCGTGCCGCGTGGCGCCGGCACCTCGCTCTCCGGCGGCGCCATTCCGCAGGAAGATGCCGTCGTGCTCGGCCTGTCGAAGATGAACAGCATCCTCGAAATCGATCTGCCAAACCGCGTTGCCGTGGTCCAGGCGGGCGTCACTAATCTCAATATCTCCGAATCCGTCTCCGCGGACGGCTTTTTCTATGCGCCTGATCCGAGTTCGCAGCTTGCCTGCACCATCGGCGGCAATATCGGCATGAATTCCGGCGGCGCCCACTGCCTGAAATACGGCGTCACCACCAACAATCTGCTCGGCGTCAGGATGGTGCTGGTCGATGGCACGGTGATCGAGCTTGGCGGCAAGGCGCTGGATGCGGCAGGCTATGACCTGCTCGGCCTCGTCTGCGGCCACGAAGGCCAGCTCGGCATCGTTACCGAGGCGACAGTGCGGCTGATCGCCAAGCCGGAAGGCGCGCGCCCGGTGCTCTTCGGCTTCGAGAGTTCGGAGGAGGCCGGCGCCTGCGTTGCCGATGTCATCGCCGCCGGCATCATCCCGGTCGCGATCGAATTCATGGACAAACCGGCGATCGAGATCTGCGAGGCTTTCGCCCATGCCGGATACCCCCTCGATGTCGGTGCGCTTTTGATCGTCGAGGTCGAGGGGTCGGAAGCGGAAATGGACGCCGCGCTGAAGGACATCGTCGAGATCGCCCGTCGCCACGCTGTCAAGACCGTGCGCGAATGCCAGTCGGCGACCGAGGCAGCGCTGATCTGGAAAGGTCGCAAATCCGCCTTCGGCGCCACCGGCCGCATCGCCGACTATATCTGCATGGATGGCACCGTGCCGCTCAGCCAGCTCTCCCACGTGCTCAAAAGAACCGCCGAGATCGTCGATCATTACGGCCTGCGTGTCGCCAACGTCTTCCACGCCGGTGATGGCAATATGCATCCGCTGATCCTCTTCAACGCCAACGATCCCGAAGATGCCGCCCGTGCCGAGGCGGCCGGCAACGATATCCTGAGGCTCTGCGTCGATGCCGGCGGCTGCCTGACCGGCGAACATGGCGTCGGCATCGAGAAGCGCGACCTGATGCGCCACCAATATTCCGAAGCCGATCTCGCCCAGCAGATGGCAGCGCGCGCCGCCTTCGATCCCGGCTGGATCCTCAACCCGTCGAAGGTCTTTCCGCTCGAGGGACGTCCCGCTGCATGATCGATCTGATGCCGACGAGCGAGGAAGAGGCCGCAGTGATCGTCCGCGCCCATGCGGAAGCCGGCCGGCCGCTTGATATCTGCGGCGGCAATACCCGCTCGGGCTTCGGCAATGCGGTTGCCGCCGAAGACCGGCTGCGCTCGACCGGGCTTTCCGGCATCGTCGCCTACAATCCCGGCGAAATGGTCATGACCGTCCGATCCGGCACGCCGCTTGCCGAGGTCGAGGCCGCCCTTTCGGAGAGCGGCCAGATGCTCGCCTTCGAGCCGATGGATCATCGCCCTGTGATGGGCACATCGGGCGAGCCGACCATTGGCGGTGTCTTCGCTGCCAATGTCTCCGGTCCGCGCCGGCTGATCGCAGGTGCTGCCCGCGACAGCCTGCTCGGTGCGCGCTTCGTCAACGGCAGAGGCGAGATCATCAAGGCCGGCGGCCGGGTGATGAAGAATGTCACCGGCCTCGATCTCGTCAAGCTGATCGCCGGCTCGCACGGCACGCTGGGTTTCCTCACCGAAGTCACCTTCCGTGTGCCGCCGCGCCCGAAGACGGAGCGGACGGTGGTGCTATCAGGCCTCAACGACGCCGAGGCGGCAAACGCCATGGCGGCGGCAATGGCCTTGCCGGTCGAAGTCTCGGGTGCGGCCCATCTGCCCTTGACAGTGACGTGGAAATTCCTCGCCGGCAAATTGCCCGAGGGCGAGGCGACGGTTCTGCGCATCGAAGGCCTGCCGGGCTCGGTCGACGTGCGCATCGAAAAGCTTGCGGCGGCCATGTCGGCCTCCGCCACGGTCACGCGGCTGGAACAGCCGGAAAGCTCCAGGCTCTGGCAGGAAATCCGCGACGTGCTGCCCTATGCCGACGGCACCACGCGGCCGGTCTGGCGTGTCTCGGTCGCCCCTGGCACCGGCCATCAGCTGGTCGCAGCCCTCCGCCTCGAAGCCGGCGTCGACGCCTTCTACGACTGGCAGGGCGGCCTCGTCTGGATGCGCATGGAGGCCGGCCCCGAAGCCAAGCAGGTCCGTCGCTACATCAAGGCGCTCGGCGGCGGCCACGCGACGCTGATCCGTGCATCGGGTGAGGCGAGGGCGGTCACCGCTGCCGTCCACCCCGAGCCCGAGGCGGTGGCGATGCTGTCGCGCCGGGTGAAAGAGAAATTCGATCCGGCCGGCATATTTAATCCCGGGAAGATGGGATGAGGGATAAGATGGGTCTGACGATACCTGGCATCCTCCCAAAGCGGAGATCTCGCTAGATGCAAACCAACTTCACCCTGACCCAGCTCCTCGACCCCGATGTCGCTGAATCCGAGCAGATCCTGCGCAAGTGCGTTCACTGCGGTTTCTGCACCGCCACCTGTCCGACCTATGTGACGCTCGGCAACGAGCTCGACAGCCCGCGCGGCCGCATCTACCTGATCAAGGACATGCTGGAAAACGGCCGGCCCGCCGATGCAGAGGTCGTCACCCATATCGACCGCTGTCTCTCCTGCCTTGCCTGCGTCACCACCTGTCCCTCCGGTGTCGATTACATGCATCTGGTCGATCACGCCCGCGCCCATATCGAAAAGACCTACAAACGCCCGTTCATGAACCGGCTGACGCGCGCCATTCTTGCCGCCGTGCTGCCCTATCCCCGCCGCTTCCGCCTGGCGCTCAATCTCGCCCGCCTCGGCCGGCCCTTCGCCGGTCTGATGCGGGGTGGCGCGCTGAAACCCTTCGCCGCCATGCTGGCGCTTGCACCGCGCCGCATCCCCGCTGCTTCGCCCTTCGCAAAACCCGGCAGCTACCTGCCCGAGACGGAACGGCGCGGCCGGGTGGCGATCCTTTCCGGCTGCGCCCAGCCGGTGCTCGATCCCGGCATCAACGCGGCGGCGATCCGGCTGTTGACGCGGCTCGGCGTCGAGGTCGTGCTGCCGGAAGGAGAGGTCTGCTGCGGCTCGCTGGTCCATCACATGGGCCGCGCCGAACAGGCGCTCGAAAGCGCCCGCGCCAATGTCGATATCTGGACGCGCGAGATCGACGGGCAGGGCCTCGATGCGGTCATCATCACCGCCTCGGGCTGCGGCACGACGATCAAGGATTACGGCCACATGCTGCGTCTCGATCCCGCCTATGCTGCAAAAGCGGCGAGGGTCTCGGCACTGGCCAAGGACGTCACCGAATATCTTGCGACCCTCGATCTGCCGGCGCACGTGCCGAAGGGCATCACGGTCGCCTATCATTCCGCCTGTTCCATGCAGCACGGCCAGCGGATCACCCTCGCACCGAAGCAATTGCTGAAAGCGGCGGGCTTTGCGGTGCGCGATCCGGCCGAAGGCCATCTGTGCTGCGGCTCTGCCGGCACCTATAACATCATGCAGCCGGAGATCTCGGCTGCGCTGAAGGCGCGCAAGGTCAAAAACATCGAGGCGACCAAGGCCGATATCATCGCCACCGGCAATATCGGCTGCATCACCCAGATAGCCACCGGCACCGGCATTCCGATCCTGCACACGGTCGAACTGCTCGATTGGGCCTACGGCGGCGCTATGCCGGAAAAATTAACAGGTTTGCCGTTAGGTTGAAGCTTGCGAAGGCCTGTCGGGCCGGTCTCGGGAGTTTAGACGATGTGGCGGGGAATGATTGTGCTTGCGGGACTACTCGGTGCGGCAGGCACCGCCCATGCAAATAGCCGCTATTTCTGTTCCGCCGATGACAAGGAAGCACGCTTCACGCTCGAAAGCGGTTTCGAAAGCGATGCCGGCCACAAGCTCAACCATTTCCGCGGCGCGTTGATCGTCAAGGATGAGGCCCAATCGACCGTATTCGGAAAGCGTGTTTTCGAATCGCAGCACCTGACCAATCACTGGTCGCGCGACGGCGAACTGCTTATGGAGGTCTTTGACGGCGGCGGTGACGATACCGACGGAGCAACGCTGGATCTGGTGGTCGTCGCCGGTGAGCGCGGCAAGCCGTCGGCAAATTTCAGCGGCACATATTCCCTGACGATAGCAGGCGGCGAAAAGCCCTATGCCGTCGAGGGCAAGGTCAGCTGCGGCACCAAATAGCGCCGCAGCCGAAATTTATTCTTACCAGTGGAATGAAACGCCGACGTTGACGGCATTCGTGAAGATGTTGGTCTTCAGGTCCACGCCGCTATCGATCGGAACGTCGATGCGCGAATAGGTGCCCTTGTATTCGACGAAGGTCGACCAGCGCTCGGTCACCTTGAAGTCGACGCCGGCCTGGGCCTGCAGCGTCACGCCGCCGAATTCATAGGCCCAGGTCTTGCCCTCTGGGCGAATCACTTCGACATGCGGAATGTTCACGCCGATACCGGCGCCGAGATAGGGCGTCCAGCGGCGGGTCGGATCCTGGAAGCGATAGAGACCGTTCACCGTGATCAGGTTCAGGCCGTCGGTGAATTCGAAATGCGACCAGCCGGTCTTGGCCAGCGTATCGTCGTCGGCATAGACCTTGTCATGGGTATAATCGAGCGAGACACCCCAGTTCGGTTTGTTGAAGTTCTCGAGCCACCAGGTGACGCGGCCGCCGTAATAAGGCGGGCTGCCGAAGGACTTGCCTTCCCAGCCGGCGGTGAAATGCGTGCCGTCGGAGAGATCGACGCCGCTGTGTGGTGCGGTCTGATAGCCGCCGTAGACGGAGAATTGCAGATCTTCCGCCGAGGCGGAAGCTGCCGAACAGATGGTGAGAAACGCGATGCCCGCAAGCAGTGAAGCGGAGGAACGCAGCGCATATGTCATTGAATAGCCCCGATATTGCAAATGTGTCGACTCTTAGGCAGGTTTGCCAGCTTTCAGTCGCAAAGTCTAAGCAAAACAAAAGGCGCGTCAAAATGCGCCTTTCGTTTTTTTTGAAAGTGTTGCTCAGCCGCCAAACATCGTGCGCAGCACGTCGATGCCCCGATCCTCAAACGCGACCTTGCCCTGCTTGTTGCCGGGGCCAATGACGATCACCTTGGTGCCGACAGGCGCGCGGTCATAGAGATGGGTCACATCCTCGTTCATCATCCGGATACAGCCGGACGACATGTTGAGGCCGATCGTCCAGGGCTGGTTGGTGCCGTGAATGCGGAAGATCGTGTCGCGGCCACCCTGGTAGAGATACATGGCGCGGGCGCCGAGCGGATTGTCCTCGCCGCCTTCCTGGAAAGCGGGGATCATGTGTCCTTTGGCGGCTTCGCGGCGGCGCATCTCGGCCGGCGGCGTCCAGGCCGGCCATTCGGCCTTGCGGCCGATCTTGACCACCCCGGACCAGCCGAAGCCATCGCGGCCGACGCCGATGCCGTAGCGGGTGGCGCGATTGTTGCCTTCGACAAGGTAGAGATACTTGTTGTTGGTATCGATGATGACGGTGCCGGCCGCTTCCGTCGTCACCAGACGCACTTTCTTGCGCTTAAACTGCGGCTTCACGTATTTCGGCATCTGCGCCACACGCACAATCTGCGCCGGGCGCTGTGCGTTATCAGGGGTGGAGCCGGCGGGTGCGGCAATGGCGGACGCAGACATCAAGGACAGGACAAGTCCGGCGGCAGCCAGACCCGGCATCAATTTGATCATGGACGATTCCCCTCAAGCAATATCCGAGCGAAGCTACATGAACTTCTGCCCGATTCAAGATCGGCGCGATCGGATACAGCAATTTTGGGGAAAGGAGCCGGCTGTGCTTGCGGCTCCCAAGATGTTGTGCCGCCGTTACATGACGATGACGCGGGTTCCGACGTTGACGCGGTCGTAGAGGTCGACGACGTCTTCGTTGCGCAGGCGGATGCAGCCGGAGGAGACGGCGCTGCCGATCGACCAGGGCGCGTTGGTGCCGTGGATGCGGTAAAGTGTCGAGCCGAGATACATGGCGCGGGCGCCGAGTGGGTTTTCCGCGCCGCCGTCCATGCGCGCCGGCAGGTAATGGCCCTTGGCGGCTTCGCGGCTGATCATCTCGGAAGGCGGCGTCCAGTCCGGCCATTCGGTCTTGCGGGTGATCTTGTGGGCGCCCGCCCATTCGAAGCCAGGCTTGCCGACGCCGACGCCGTAGCGGCGCGCCTTGCCGCCTTGCATCACCAGATAGAGGAAACGGTTGTTGGTATCGATGACGATCGTGCCGGGCTTTTCCTGCGTGTCGTAGTCGACCATCTGCGGCAGGTATTGCGGTTCGATCGGATGGCGGATCGACGGGATGCCGGGATTGATCGCCGAAACGGTCTGCGGTGACACCTGCGGCGCCCGGCGGATGATACGGCGCTGGAAAAGGCCGCGCTGCTGCGGCTGGATGACCGGCCGCTGGTAGACGACGGGACGAACCGTGCCGCCGCCCAGCTGGTTGATCCAGGGCGCGGTCAGATCGGGGCTGAGCACGACGGGCGGGCGAGTGGCGTAACGGTCGTCTGCAAGGGCGGCCGTGGAGAAAATGCCGAAGAGGGCTGCGGCAAGAACAAGCTGTTTCATCATCGGACGAACTCTCTACAAATGACCGAAAATGCGCTGGCGGGACATGTCCGCCCGGGAAGACGCTGCCACCCAATCCGCCAGCGAATGGTAAAGATCGATTCATGAAAAGCCGACCGATCGGATAAACTTTTCGTCAGGGTTACCGTTCGGTTTGGAAAGACGGTTTGCAAATGGTAAAGCCGGAATCAATACCGGAGAACGAAGCGGACCCCCGCAGAATGAAGGATCATGAGCACGACAGGCATCATCACCGGCGAGGATGGCAGGAGCCGCTGCCACTGGCACGCCAATCTGCCCGACTATCTCCGGTATCATGACGAGGAATGGGGCCGCCCCGTCACCGACGACATCCGACTCTTCGAGAAGATCTGCCTCGAAGGTTTCCAGTCCGGCCTTTCCTGGCTGACGATCCTGCGCAAGCGCGAGAATTTCCGCGCCGACTTTTCAGGTTTCGATTTCGAGAAGGTCGCCCTTTTCGGCGAAGGCGATGTCGCGCGCTGCCTTGCCGATGCCGGCATCATCCGTCATCGCGGCAAGATCGTCTCGACCATCAACAATGCCAAGCGTGCAATAGAGCTCAGGGACGAATTCGGCTCGCTCGCCCATTATTTCTGGCGCTACGAACCCGGCCATAACGAACGGCCGGCAGTGGTCGACCGTGATCACATCGTCGCCAATCCGACGACGCCGACATCCGTGGTCATTTCGAAGGATCTGAAGAAACGCGGCTGGACCTTTGTCGGCCCGACCACAGTTTATGCTTTCATGCAGGCGATGGGTCTCGTCAACGATCATCTGGAAGGCTGCTTCTGCCGGCCCGAGGTCGAGGCGATGCGCACCGCCCTGGTTCGCCCATGAAAGATCACTCCGTGAGAACATTGATCGCCGCCGCCGCCCTTTTCCTCCTGACGGTCTCCGCCATGGCGCAGACGCCGCAGCTCGATCCTGGCGAGAAGCTGGAGAAGCTGCAATTCCCTGCCGTCACCATGCAGTTGAAGGGCTGGACGAAGTTCGGCAATGGCCATGTCTATACGCTGCCGGTGCGCGCCGGCCAGCACATGAAGATCAGTTTTTCCAGCAAGAGCAAATTTGCCTTCCTGGCAATCTTCGACCTGTCGAAACCGGATGACGAGGCCTTCTTCGGTACCGACGAGGACGGCACGAGCTTCGAGACGACGGTCAAGGAAAACGCTACCTGGCTGCTGCGTCCCTATTATTCCAAGGTCTCGCCGCGTCGCGGCCTCGGCGCTCCCTTCAGCATCCTGATCGAGCCGCTGGCGGCTGCTCCGCAGCAGCCGAAACCGCCGGCCGAGCCGGAGAGTCCGTCGCTCTTTCCAAAGGCGCCCGCCAAGCAATGAGGTAAGAGCTGCAAGCGCAGCTTATGAGAGGCGGTCGATCAGGTCGCGCAATTCGCCGAGGTGGCCGATCTTGCGGAAACGCGGCGCCTCTTTCGGCTCGTCCACATGTTCCAGCACCCAGGTCAGTTCGTGCGGCACGAAGACGCCGTAGCTGCCGGCCGCGATTGCCGGCACGATGTCCGATTTCAGCGAATTGCCGACCATCATCGCCCGCTCCGGCCCGTCGCCGACCTTGGCGAAGATGCGGCGATAGGTGACGGCCGTCTTGTCGGAGACGATCTCGACGGCATCGAAGAAGTCGCCGAGCCCGGATTGGGCGAGCTTGCGCTCCTGATCGAAGAGATCGCCCTTGGTGATCATCACCAGCAGGTATTTGCCGGCAAGCGCCTCCAGCGTATCGCGCACATGCGGCATGGTCTCGACCGGATGGTTGAGAAGATCCCGGCCGGTATCAAGGATCTTGGCGATCACGCTCGCCGGGACCTTGCCCTCGGTGATCTCGATCGCGGTTTCGACCATCGACAGCGTGAAGCCCTTGATGCCGAAGCCGTAGTGGCGAAGGTTGCGTTTCTCGGCTTCCAGCAGCCGTTCGGAAATTTTCGGTCCTTCGGCGAAATCGGCAAGCAGCCCGGTGAAATGTGCTTCCGTCAGCCGGTAATATTGTTCGTTCTGCCAGAGCGTATCGTCGGCATCGAAGCCAATCGTGGTCAGTGGTCGCGTCGTCATATGCGCACCTCTTAAAATATGGCCGGCAATCTATCGGCTGCCTGTGTCGAGACAAGGGCATCCGCCTCCGCACAGCCAAGGTACGGCGTTGAAAAGCGCCGCCGCCGCACTACATGAAAATCGCCTCACCTTGCAGCCAGCCACGGCTGTGCCTGTCATATGCAGGCCAATAATCAAAAAATGAAGTTCAGTAGTTCGCAAGCCCCTCTTGCGGCAGACACAAAGGAATTTTTCGACCATGCGTTACAATCAACTCGGAAATACGGGACTTTTCGTCTCGGAAATCTGCCTGGGCACGATGACCTTCGGCGAAGCCAAACAGGGCAGTATGTGGGGCGCCATCGCCGACGTCGACCAGAATGCCGCCGACCGGATCGTCGAGCGCTCGCTTGCATCAGGCGTCAATTTCATCGACACGGCCGACGTCTATTCATCCGGCGAGTCCGAAAGGCTGCTCGGCCAAGCGCTGAAGAACCTCGACATCCCGCGCAAGGACGTCGTCATCGCCACCAAGGTCTACGGCGTCATGGGTGACAAGCCGAACGATCGCGGCGCCTCGCGCGGCCATATCATGGATTCGGTCGAGGCGAGCCTCAAGCGCCTGCAGACCGATCATATTGACCTCTATCAGATCCACGCGACCGATACGGTGACGCCGATCGAGGAGACGCTGCGCGCCTTCGACGATCTCGTTTCCCGTGGTCTCGTGCGCTATATCGGCGTCTCCAACTGGCAGGCCTGGCGCATTTCCAAGGCGCTCGGCCTATCGGAACGCCGCGGCTTTGCCCGCTTCGAGACAGTACAGGCCTATTACTCCATCGCCGGCCGCGATCTCGAACGTGACATTGTGCCGATGATGCAGGAGGAAAAGCTCGGCCTGCTGGTCTGGTCGCCGCTCGCCGGCGGTCTGCTCTCCGGCAAGTATGGTCCCGGCGCGCCCGGCAACGGCGAGGGCCGCCGCGCCAGTTTCGATTTCCCGCCCGTCGACAAGGACAAGGCCTGGGCCTGTGTCGCCGTCATGCGCGAAGTCGCCGAAAAGCACGACGTCAGCGTCGCCACCGTGGCACTCGCCTATATCCTCGCCAAGCCCTTCGTCACCACAGTCATCATCGGAGCCAAGCGGGTCGATCAGCTCGACCAGAACCTTGCCGCCGTCAAGCTGAAGCTCGATGAAGACGATATGAAGAGGCTCGACGAGGTGAGCGCGCTTGCTCCGGAATATCCGGGCTGGATGCTGGCGCGACAGGGCGCCGGCCGCCGGCCGGCCGATTTCGAGCCGAAGGACTGACCTCGCCAACATAAGTCTTGGGGAACGCCGGATTTCTCCCGGCGTTCCCTTTTCACGAGTGATCGATTACTTGCCGTGGGTCTTGAGCCAGGCGTTCATCTCGGCGATCTCGGCTTCCTGCGCCTTGATAACGGCTTCGGCGAGCTTGCGGATATCGGGATCTTTTCCGTATTGCAGCTCGATCTTGGCCATATCGATCGCACCCTGATGGTGGGGGATCATGCCGCGGACGAAATCCGCATCGGCATCGCCGCTATACTCGATCATCATATCCTTGTGCATCTTGGCGTTCGCCTCGCTGAAGGCGTGGCTTGCCGCATCGTGGTTGCCCATCGGCTTGCTCATGTCCATCGGCTTGTCTTCGGCAAGGACGGGAGCGGCAACGATGGCGAGCATTGCGGTGAGGGTGATGATTTTCAAAGACATGAGAGTTCCTTCCTCTGTCTGACAATAGGTCTTCCAGGCGGCCGGGCCGCCCATTCGGCATGGAAAGCGTTGTCTCAGGACAGTCGGGGCGGGGGCGGCTGCGGTACCGGCTTGTCGCCGTCCAGGGCGCGGGCAGGCGCCGGGGTGGGGTAGCCGAAAATGGATTTTCCGCTGGCCATGACCGTCACCGCCGGTGGCAGCAACAGGCAGGCGGCGCAAAGGGGCATATGTGCGGAATTGCCGCTGGCGCAGGGGCCTTTCGAGGGCTCAGTCTTGCCCACCGCCTCGGACATAGCCATGCCGTGCATTTCGTGGTGCATGCCGGTTTCGACGGCAACCGGTGCATTCATCGACGCACATGTCGGACAGCCTGCCCATGCGGACATGGCGCTGTAGACCAGCCAGCCGAGAAACATCGTGATGAGAGCGAACGTGCGCATGCTGTTTTATAGGCGAAGGCCGGATAGAAGCCAAGCCGGTGGTCACATCCAGGTCACCAGGCGGCAATGACCTTGTGCTCGATCTTATAATCCTTGTTCTCTTCGCCGAGCGGCGCGACCGGCCATGTCCAGGCGGCTTTTGCCGGCGGCGGCAAAACGCCATGCAGCAGGTCGGCCTCTTCATGCGTCTTGCCGTTGCGGTCGATGACGGCATAGGCGATGTCGGTCACCAGGCAGCTCCGGCAGGGAAGTCCCGCAAGCCCGGTCAGATGTGCCGCGATCAGCCTTTCCACCGTGTCTTCAGGCATTCGCCCGGCCTCGGCCTCATGGCGCCGTTTCACGCCGCGACCGATCTGCGACAAGAGGTTGGCGGAAACCACGAAATCGAGATAGGGCACGCCGCGCATGAAGCCGAGCGGTTCGGGTTCGCGGCCGGCGGCAAGTTCATCATAGCCGGAGAGATCACGCTCAATCAGCCGGACATTGCGATAGAATTTGGCCGACAGCCACAGGCGCACCGAGGCGAGATGAACGAGATCGACCAGGACGACGGTGTCGAAATCCCGCGCCAGCGCTTCGATCGGCACGTCGCGCAACAAGCCTGAGCCGAGGACGACGGCGGTCCGCTTCTGCCTGAGGTCGGCCGTTGCCGCCAGGATCGCCTTCCGGCTCATCTCCTCATGCTCGGCCCAATCCGCCGCGCAGCGCCCGGCCCGCGACCAGAGATTGACGGAATAGCGGACGAACTTTCGATGCGGCTTGCCGGTCAGCGGCAAGGTCGCGGCATAGAGAAGCGCCTCCGTGATCATGAGCATATCCGCATTTCTGAGGGACGCCTCTTCGTTCAATCGATTCCGGTCTTGACATCAAGGCCCTTCGCCCTTGCCGCTCCCCGCCCAATCCGCTAGGAAACCGCCACTGTCACAGTCAGTGGAATTCCCGGAAATGAACGATAAGCAGAAGAAACCGCAAAAGCTCAAGGCCCGCCTGCCGCGCGGCTTCGTCGACCGAACGGCCGGCGATATCCGCGCCGTCAACGAGATGACGGCAAAGATCCGGGAAGTCTATGAGCATTATGGTTTCGATCCGCTCGAAACGCCGCTGTTTGAATATACCGATGCGCTTGGCAAGTTTCTGCCCGATAGCGACCGGCCGAACGAAGGCGTCTTCTCGCTGCAGGACGATGACGAGCAATGGATGTCGCTGCGTTACGACCTGACGGCGCCGCTCGCCCGTCATGTCGCCGAGAATTTCAACGAGATCCAACTGCCCTATCGCACCTATCGCGCCGGCTATGTTTTCCGCAACGAGAAGCCAGGCCCCGGCCGCTTCCGCCAGTTCATGCAGTTCGATGCCGATACCGTCGGTGCGCCGGGTGTTCAGGCCGATGCCGAAATGTGCATGATGATGGCCGATACGCTGGAAGCCCTCGGCATCAAGCGCGGCGACTATGTCATCCGCGTCAATAACCGCAAGGTTCTGGACGGCGTGCTCGAGGCGATCGGTCTCGGCGGCGAGGACAAGGCTGGCCAGCGGCTCAACGTGCTGCGCGCCATCGACAAGCTCGACAAATTCGGTCCGGAAGGCGTGGCATTGCTGCTCGGTCCCGGCCGCAAGGATGAATCCGGCGACTTCACCAAGGGCGCCGGTCTCGATCAGGCGCAGATCGACAAGGTGCTGTTCTTTGTCGGCATCACGGACTATGCCGAAAGCGCTGCGCGTCTTGCCGAGCTGGTTGCTGGAACCGCCAGGGGTGGCGAAGGCGTCGAGGAGCTGAATTTCATTGGTGCGCTGGTGACTAGCGCCGGTTATGGCCCTGACCGCATCAAGATCGACCCCTCCGTCGTGCGCGGCCTCGAATATTATACAGGCCCGGTCTATGAGGCCGAACTGACCTTCGACGTCACCAATGAAAAGGGCGAAAAGGTCGTCTTCGGTTCGGTCGGCGGTGGCGGGCGTTATGACGGCCTCGTCTCCCGCTTCATGGGCCAGCCGGTTCCGGCGACGGGCTTTTCGATCGGCGTCTCCAGGCTGATGACGGCGCTGAAGAACCTCGGCAAGCTCGGCGCGAGCGAGGTCATCGAGCCGGTGCTGGTGACCGTCATGGACGGCGATATCGAGGCGATGGGCCGCTATCAGAAGATGACGCAGGAGCTGCGCGCCGCCGGCATCCGCGCTGAGATGTTCCAGGGTAACTGGAAGAAGTTCGGCAACCAGCTGAAATATGCCGATCGCCGCGGCTGCCCCGTCGCCATCATCCAGGGCGGCGACGAGCGCGCCGAAGGCGTCGTGCAGATCAAAGATCTGATCGAAGGCAAGCGGCTCTCCGGCGAGATCGAGGACAATGCCAGCTGGCGCGAAGCGCGCGTGGCGCAAGAGACGGCGCCGGAAGCCGACCTCGTCGCCAAGGTCAGGGAGATCCTTGCTGCGCAGGCCGAGGATCGGAAGAGGGCAGGCGGTGATGTCTGAGGCATTTCCGACACGCTCTTTGCCTGTTGTTCGGAGGCTCGCATGCCCCTGATCAACCTTCCTGACTTCGCTGGCGACCTGCTTGCCGAATTCGTCGCGCGCAACGCCGAGCGCATCGACACGCCTGTCATTCAGCCGGCCGAACCTTTCCTTGATATCGCCGGCGAAGATCTGCGCCGCCGCATCTTCATGACGGAGAGCGAAACCGGCGCCAGCCTCTGCCTGCGTCCCGAATTCACCATCCCTGTCTGTCTGCGCCACATCGAGACGGCGACCGGCACGCCGAAGCGTTATGCCTATCTCGGCGAGGTTTTCCGCCAGCGTCGCGACGGCGCCAATGAATTCTATCAGGCCGGCATCGAGGATCTTGGCGATATCGACCTGTCAAACGCCGACGCCCGCGCCATCGGCGATGCCACTGGCATTCTCGCCCGCCTGCTGCCGGGCCGGCGCTTAGCCGTGACACTAGGCGACCAAGCGGTGTTCGAGGCTGTCGTCCAGGCGCTCGGCCTGCCGCTCGGCTGGCAGAAGCGCCTGATCCACGCCTTCGGCAATATGACGCAGCTGGAAGCGCTGCTTGCCAGCCTCGTCAGCCCGCAATTCGTCACCGGGCTGGACGACGATATCGCCAGGCTTGTCGCATCGGGCGACGAGCAGGCGCTGGTCGCCCATCTCGAGCGGGAGATGCAGAAGACCGGCTATTCGACGAATGCCGGCCGCTCGGCCCTGGAGATCGCCCGACGGCTCAAGGAAAAGCTCATCCTGTCCGAAACGCGCCTCGACGATGCGGCCTTCCGTGTTTTGGAAGAGTTCCTGTCGCTCGACGTGCCGCTGGTCAATGCTTCCGCAGCCCTTTCCGGTTTTGCCGATGCTGCCGGCCTGAAACTCGGCAATGCGCTCTCCCGCTTCAACGGCCGCGTCGCAGCACTTTCCAATGCCGGCGTCGATCTTTCCTGCCTCGACTACCGCGCCGCCTTCGGACGGCCGCTCGATTATTACACCGGCCTCGTCTTCGAGGTGACGGTGGAAGGCTCAAGCGCGGTGCTCGCCGGCGGCGGCCGTTTCGACCGGCTCCTGACCTTCCTCGGTGCGACGGACCGTATTCCGGCCGTCGGCTTCTCCTTCTGGCTCGACCGCATCGAAACCGAAAGGGCAGCCGCATGACCATCACCATCGCGCTTCCCTCCAAGGGCCGGATGAAGGAGGACGCTTCGGCGATCTTCGAACGTGCCGGCATGACAATCTCGGCGGTCGGCAACGACCGCTCCTATCGCGGCCGCGTCGAAGGCTGGGATGATGTGGAGATCGCCTTCCTCTCGGCTTCCGAAATCTCCCGTGAAATCGGCAACGGCACCGTCGATTTCGGTGTCACTGGCGAGGACCTGATGCGGGAAGGTTTTGCCGAGGTCGACAAGCGCGTCGAATTCTGCGCCCGGCTCGGCTTCGGCCATGCCGATGTCGTCGTTGCCGTGCCGGAGATCTGGCTCGATGTCGACACCATGGCCGATCTCGTCGATGTCGCCGCCGATTTCCGCGCCCGCCACGGCCGACGCCTTGCCATCGCCACCAAATACTGGCGGCTGACCCAGCAGTTCTTTTCGAGCCAGCACGGCATCCAGCTTTATCGCATCGTCGAAAGCCTGGGCGCCACCGAGGGCGCTCCCGCCTCCGGCTCGGCCGATATCATCGTCGATATCACCTCCACCGGCTCGACGCTGCGCGCCAACCACCTGAAGGTGCTCCAGGACGGCGTCATCCTGCATTCGCAGGCCTGCCTGGTGCGCGCCCGCAAGGAAAACCACGCCGGCGAACCCGCCGTGCAGGCAATCATCGAGGCAGTGCGCGCCGCCCTCTGATCCTGGTCATAAGGCATAGAAAAACCCGCCGTCGGATGACGGCGGGTTCTGTATGTCCGGGAGGATGTCTGCTGGCGTTATGCAGCTGCGTAGGCGCCGCGGCGGGCGTCGAGCGAGTAGGCGCCTGCGCCGTTGGTTGCGAGCATGATATAGGCGCCGGCGAGCGTGATGTTCTTCAGGAAGTTGACGAAGTTCAGGCCGTTGATCCAGCCGTTGGCGGCGGCCGGGAAATCCGGAACGTTGACTGGCGCAAGGTGGAAGACGACGCCGGTGAAGACACAGAAGACGGCGAGCAGCCAGCCGACGATGCGGACCTGGAAGCCGACGAGCACGGCAATGCCGGTTGCGAGTTCGAAGAGGCCGGCGAGATAGGTCAGCGCGGTGGAAGCCGGAAGGCCGGCACCGGCGATCATGCCGGCGGTCGCTGCCGGATCGGTCACCTTGCCGAAGCCGGCAAAGATGAACATGAAGGAAAGAAGAATACGGGCAATCAGGATGATGACGTTGTTCGACATGGACGTTGTCTCCGTTTGAAGGACTCTGGAGATCTTGGTGCCCCGGCACCGCTTCGACCTCGGATGCCTCTATGTGGCTCTTTTCGTGCGTTGTGGAAAGATAAACGAAAGGGGACACTTCGTTCACTAATATGGAACGATCTCCAAAGCGCGTCGCGTTCGACGGCATTCATGCGACGCGCTTAGATCTTTGTTGTCATGCATGTCGTTGTCCCAAAACCGCTGCGCACTTTTGGGCGACATGCATTGGATGCCCCCGCTTGCGTTTGCTAAGCCCGGTTTTTATGGTCGGCGCCCAACATGGAGAATCCGATGGCAGATCTTTCCGCTTTTCCGATCACGACGCGCTGGCCGGCGAAAAATCCCGACATCATCCAGCTCTATTCCCTGCAGACCCCGAATGGGGTGAAGGTCTCCGTCGCCCTCGAAGAACTCGGCCTCGCCTATGAGCCGCATTATATTTCCTTCGCCGCCAACGAGCAGAAGTCGCCGGAATTCGAATCTCTCAACCCGAACGGTCGCATCCCCTCGATCATCGATCCGAACGGTCCGGACGGGAAGCCGATCGGCCTTTTCGAATCCGGCGCCATTCTGCTTTATCTCGCGGAAAAAACGGGCAAGCTCATCCCTGCCGATGCCGCCGGCCGATATGAAACCATCCAGTGGGTGTTTTTCCAGATGGCGGGCATCGGCCCGATGTTCGGCCAGTTCGGACATTTCTACAAATTCGCCGCCGACAAGGTCGCCAACAATTCCTATCCGGTGGAGCGTTATCGCGATGAATCCAAACGCTTGCTCGGCGTGCTCGAAGACCGGCTGAAGGATCGCCAGTGGATCATGGACGATCTCTATACGATCGCCGACATCACCACCTTCACCTGGGTTCGTGGCGCCGACATCTTCTATGGCGGCCGCGAGGTTCTCGAATACGCGAAATTCCCCGCCGTCTCGGATTGGCTGGAGCGCTGCATCGCTCGTCCGGCAAGTGCCAGGGGCCTCAACATACCGGTCAAGCCGGAGTAACGGACGGCCCAAGAGATCGCCGATCCCGGCCCCTCATCCGGCTGCCGCCACCTTCTCCCCGTAAACGGGGCGAAGGGACCATGCCGCAAGCTGTCCGTTTTCCGCCTACCTATCGCAGGGCACGTCCCCTCGCCCCGCGAGCGGGGAGAGGGTTAGGGTGAGGGGCAGCCATTCCACCCTTATCGCCGACTTGATATCTGCTTTGCGCCTTCCAGCTTGAAGCGCGGAAAGACGAAGACGCCGACCATGCTGCCGCTGAATTTTTCTTCCAGGCCGTTGGATTCGCCCATGCAGAACAGCGGCTGGCGAAAGCCGTTCGGCATGATGATCGTCGTCGAAAAACAGAAGGAGGAGCAGAGCGTTGCCGCCTGCTCGAACAGCGCCAATATGTGGCTGCGGTCCTTGGTATCATAGCAGCGGATCAGGCTCAAAAGTCCGCATTCCTGTGCGGCGAGGCCGTGCAGCGTCGCGCTCCACTCGCCGAGACGGAGCATGCCGCTCGAAAAATCTCCGGTCCAGGCTTCGGAAACGGAGAACTGCGCCAACATCTCGTGATTTTGATTGGCGTCATCAAACGAGCCGGGTGTCAAAGTTACGGCTGCATTGGCTCTGGCGATCTTAAACAAGGCGTTCCCCCGTTCGGATGCGGCTCCCGCCGCACGCTCGGCAAACACAAAGAAACAGGATCACGCAGCAGCGGGCATGATGCCCGCGCTTACCTCCGGCGATTATTGCCACGGCCATCTGGCCTCCGTAAGCGGAGCCCTTCGAAGCCGAACGTTCATGCATCGCCTTCCGCGCCCCGGCCTCGTCTATTGGCGAAAAATTATCGCCGGGTGCACTTTAATTGCAGCGCGGATTTATAGGGGCTTTCGGACAAACGGCAACGGCTTTTTAAGGGGTATTCGGATCCGCCTCATTTCTTGAAATGCCTGCATCTTCGGCCTATTTCGCGAGAATTGGCAGGGGAAGATCATATTTGAGAGCTTTACAAACGTTTTCACTCCACGTCAGGCCGGAAATGTTGCGGCAGCACTGCGATCTCCCGCATTTCGGCAGGCTGAGAAATGCGAAGGCAGCGCAAGCTTGGCGCAAGCTTCGCGCCCGGGGCCTGCAAGAGGGTGCTGAGTAAACGTTTCGTCGGCTATGCCAATCAGTGTGCCGCACGTCGAATCGCTTTGGGCAAAAGAAAAGGGCGACCCGAGAGCCGCCCTTCCTATTCCGGATGCCGGAATGGTCGTCAGTGATGGCTTTCGCCGATCACATCATGTCCATTCCGCCCATTCCGCCCATTCCGCCCGGCATGCCGCCGCCAGCCGATTCTTTCTTCGGCAGTTCGGCGATCATGGCTTCGGTGGTGATCAGCAGCGATGCAACAGAAGCAGCGTTCTGCAGCGCCGTGCGAACGACCTTGAGCGGGTCGACGATACCCATGGCGATCATGTCGCCATATTCGGATGTCTGGGCGTTGTAGCCGAAGTTGTCTTCGTTCTTGTCGAGGACCTTGCCGACAACGATCGAGGCTTCGTCGCCTGCGTTTTCAGCGATCTGACGAACGAGCGACTGCAGGGCGCGGCGAACGATGTTGATGCCGGCTTCCTGGTCGTCGTTTGCACCCTTGACGGTGATCTTCGTGGAGGAGCGGAGCAGAGCGATACCGCCGCCGGGGACGATGCCTTCCTGAACAGCAGCGCGGGTCGCGTTGAGCGCGTCGTCGATGCGGTCCTTCTTTTCCTTCACTTCGACTTCCGTAGAGCCGCCGACGCGGATGACGGCAACGCCGCCGGCGAGCTTGGCAAGACGTTCCTGCAGCTTCTCGCGGTCGTAGTCGGAGGTGGTTTCTTCGATCTGGGCCTTGATCTGGGCAACACGGCCTTCGATGTCGGTCTTGGCGCCCGAACCGTCGACGATCGTGGTGTTTTCCTTGGAGATCGAAACCTTCTTGGCACGGCCGAGCATGTCGAGCGTGACGGATTCGAGCTTGATGCCGAGATCTTCGGAGATGACCGTACCGCCGGTCAGGATCGCGATGTCTTCGAGCATGGCCTTGCGGCGGTCGCCGAAGCCAGGTGCCTTGACGGCAGCGATCTTGAGGCCGCCGCGCAGCTTGTTGACGACGAGCGTTGCGAGGGCTTCGCCTTCGACGTCTTCAGCGACGATGAGGAGCGGCTTGCCGGTCTGGACGACGGCTTCGAGAACCGGCAGCATCGACTGCAGGTTCGACAGCTTCTTCTCGTGGAGGAGAATGAAGACGTCTTCGAGGTCGGCGATCATCTTTTCCGGGTTGGTCACGAAGTAGGGGCTGAGGTAGCCGCGGTCGAACTGCATGCCTTCGACGACTTCGAGTTCGGTTTCGGCGGTCTTGGCTTCTTCAACCGTGATGACGCCTTCGTTGCCGACCTTCTGCATGGCTTCAGCAATGTCGAGACCGACCTGCTTGTCGCCATTTGCCGAAATCGTGCCGACCTGTGCAACTTCTTCCGAGGTCGAGATCTTCTTGGCCTTGGCCTGGAGATCCTTCACGACGTCGGCAACAGCAAGATCGATGCCACGCTTCAGGTCCATCGGGTTCATGCCGGCTGCAACGGCCTTGTTGCCTTCGCGAACGATCGCCTGGGCAAGAACAGTTGCAGTCGTGGTGCCGTCGCCGGCGATGTCGTTGGTCTTCGAAGCAACTTCGCGGACCATCTGGGCGCCCATGTTTTCGAACTTGTCTTCGAGTTCGATTTCCTTGGCGACGGAAACGCCGTCCTTGGTGATGCGCGGAGCGCCGAAGGACTTGTCGATGATGACGTTACGACCCTTCGGGCCGAGCGTGACCTTCACTGCATCGGCGAGAATGTCGACGCCACGCAGCATCTTTTCGCGCGCGGTGCGGCCAAACTTGATTTCTTTAGATGCCATATTCTTAACTCCTGAATTCGAGTTGTTCGGGCAAAAGGCCCGTCAGCCATTTCGGGAAAGCAGGTCGGCCGATCAGCCGATGATGCCCATGATGTCGGCTTCCTTCATGATCAGAAGGTCTTCGCCGTCGATCTTGACTTCAGTGCCGGACCACTTGCCGAACAGGATGCGGTCGCCAGCCTTGACGTCGAGTGCGACGACCTTGCCGGACTCATCGCGCGCGCCGGAGCCGACGGCGACGATTTCGCCTTCCTGCGGCTTTTCCTTGGCGGTATCGGGAATGATGATGCCGCCCTTGGTCTTGGCTTCGGACTCAACGCGGCGAACAACGACGCGGTCGTGAAGGGGGCGGAAGTTGGTGCTTGCCATTGTCTAATCCCTCGATCGAATGACATTCGCGGACCGGAGTGGCCCACATGGATAGATGTTAGCACTCCCTTGCGGTGAGTGCTAGCGACGAGCATTTAGGGATGGCTCCGAAAGGAGTCAATGAGAGCAATCACGAATTTTTGTGCCGGAATTGTGAAGAGACCTGAGAATAGTCTGAGATTGCGGCCGAAACCCAGGCGCGGCCGAACTTTGCCGAACTCGTCCGCCGTCGGCGATCTGCCGCTTCGGGATAATCGTCAAACCCCTTGCTATCCGCACCCTCGGATCGCCTTCGAGTTCTTCGCATGGGCCGGGCCGCGAAGAAAATTCCTTGCCATCGTCTTGCGCCTTTGCAATGTCACCGGTGACTGAAACAAATCGGGAAATCGGAATGGCCAGGCGGATAGAAAACTTCTCGGAGATATCAGGTCAATATGATGTGGTGCTCTGCGATGTCTGGGGTGTCGTTCACAACGGCGTCGATCCGTTCCCGAGGGCCACCGCAGCCCTTGAAGCGGCGCGCGAGAACGGCGTCGCCGTCGTCCTCATCACCAATTCGCCGCGCGTTTCCTGGCAAGTGGTCGAGCAGTTGCGCCAGATCGGTGTTCCCGACAGCGCCTATGACAGGATCGTCACTTCTGGCGACGTCACGCGCGGGCTGATCTCCGAAGGGCCGAAGACGGTCTTCCTGCTCGGCCCCGAGCGCGACAGCCCGCTGCTTGATGGCCTCGACATCGAGCGCAGGCCCGCCGGCGAAGCGCTATCGCTCGTCTGCACCGGCTTTTTCGACGACGAGACTGAGAAGCCGGAGGACTACACCGACATGCTTCTCGATTTCAAAGCCCGCGACGTGGCGATGATCTGCGCCAATCCCGATCTGGTCGTCGAACGCGGCCATCGCATCATCCCCTGCGCCGGCGCCATGGCCGCCTACTACGAGCAGCTTGGTGGCCAAACCCGCATCGCCGGCAAGCCGCATCGGCCGATCTACGAGGCGACGCTTTCGGCGGCCCGCGAGGTTCGCGGTGATTTCCCCGTCGAGCGCGTGCTGGCGATCGGCGACGGCATGCCGACCGATGTGCGCGGCGCCTTGAATTATGGGCTCGACCTTCTCTACATCAGCGGCGGTATCCACGCCAAGGAATACACCCTCAACGGCGAAACCGACGAGGCGATCCTCAACGCCTATCTCGAACGGGAAAACGCCGCGCCGAAGTGGTGGATGCCACGCCTTGCATGAAGAGAAGCCAGCCGATGACCGTCTTCCACCGCAATGAAACCCGGGAACCCTTGCCCGCCCATCTGAAGGGCGGCGTCATTGCCATCGGCAATTTCGACGGCGTGCACCGCGGCCATCAGTCGGTGCTGAACCGAGCGCTCGAAATCTCCAAGGCGCGTGGCATCCCCGCTTTGGTGCTGACCTTCGAGCCGCATCCGCGCACGGTCTTCCGGCCGCAGGCGCCGGTCTTCCGCCTGACGCCGGCGCCCCTGAAGGCCCGCATCCTGGAAGCGTTGGGTTTCAGCGCCGTCATCGAGTATCCCTTCGATTACGAGTTCTCGCAGCGCTCGGCCGATGATTTCATCCATTCGATCCTGAAGGATTGGCTCGGCGCTTCCGAAGTCGTCACCGGCTTCGATTTCCATTTTGGCCGCGGCCGCGAGGGCGGTCCCGCCTTCCTGATGAATGCCGGCAATACCTACGGCTTCGGCGTCACCCTGATCGACGCCTTCCGCGACGAAAACGCCGATGTCGTCTCTTCGAGCCATATCCGCGCGCTCCTCAATGAGGGCAATGTCAGCGAAGTCGCCGGCATGCTGGGTTACCGCTATACGGTGGAAGCCGAGGTGATCGATGGCGAAAAGCTCGGCCGGCAGCTGGGTTTCCCGACGGCCAACATGCGCCTGCCGCCGGAGGTCGATCTTGCCGCCGGCATCTACGCCGTCCGCTTCCGCCGTCAGGACGGCACGCTCCATGATGCCGTCGCAAGCTACGGCCGCCGCCCGACGGTGACGGAAAACGGCGCGCCGCTGCTCGAAACCTATCTTTTCGATTTCAGCGGCGATCTCTACGGCCAGCTCTGCTCCGTCTCCTTCTTCGGCTATATTAGACCCGAGCTGAAATTCGACGGCCTCGATCCGCTCGTCGCCCAGATCAAGCGCGATGAGGAAGAGGCGAGGGCGCTGCTTGCGGGTGTCAAGCCGCTCGGCGCTCTTGATCGGAAACTCTGCTTTTCCTGAGGTCGCCTTGAGTGCGGCTGTCGCTGGGACATCGGCGATTCCAGCCGTTGAAGCCGATTGCCAACCGCGAATTCTTCTCTTCCTTTTCCCGGCAAAAACGCCTATGAACCGGCGCGATGACGAAATATCGGCTGGCAATGATGATGCGAATTATCGGCCCGGCCTTCCGCGCGCGCTAAGCGGCCGGAAGGTCCGGGTTTTTGGCGCTTGGATACAAGCGCTTCCGTCACCAGCTTTTTCACGCCCGTTGCGCCCCTTCCTGGGCCGCCAGAAATGATTGTCCGACATGACCGACACAGCCGAAAAGATCGACTATTCGAAGACCCTCTATTTGCCCGAGACCGATTTCCCCATGCGCGCCGGCCTGCCGCAGAAGGAGCCGGAACTCGTCAAGCGCTGGCAGGAAATGGGTCTTTACAAGAAACTGCGTGCTTCCGCCGCCGGCCGCGAGAAATTCGTCCTTCACGATGGCCCGCCCTATGCCAACGGCAATATCCATATCGGCCACGCGCTGAACAAGATCCTCAAGGACGTCATCAACCGTTCGTTCCAGATGCGCGGCTACGACGCCAATTACGTGCCCGGCTGGGATTGCCACGGCCTGCCGATCGAATGGAAGATCGAAGAGAAATACCGCGAGAAGGGCAAGAACAAGGACGAGGTTCCGGTCAACGAATTCCGCCGGGAATGCCGTGAATTCGCCGCCGGCTGGATCAAGGTCCAGGCGGAAGAGTTCAAGCGTCTCGGTATCGAGGGCGACTTCGACAATCCCTATACGACGATGAACTTCCACGCGGAATCGCGCATCGCTGGCGAACTCCTGAAGATCGCCGCGAGCGGTCAGCTTTATCGCGGCTCCAAGCCGATCATGTGGTCGGTCGTCGAGCGCACGGCGCTGGCCGAGGCCGAGGTCGAATACCAGGATTATGAGAGCGACACGATCTGGGTGAAATTCCCGGTCGTCGAAGGTCCGGTCGCGCTCAAGGATGCGTTCGTGGTCATCTGGACGACCACGCCCTGGACGATCCCCGGCAACCGCGCGGTCTCCTTTTCCGCGCGCGTCTCCTACGGTCTCTACGAGGTGACGGCCGCCGAGAACGATTTCGGACCGCGTCCGGGCGAAAGGCTGATCTTTGCCGATAAACTGGCCGAGGAATCCTTCGCCAAGGCCAAGCTGCAGTACAAGCGCTTGAGCGATGTCTCTGCGGCCGACTTCGCAGCGATGACCTGCGCGCATCCCTTCAAGGGTCTCGACGGCGGCTATGAATTCCACGTGCCGCTGCTCGACGGCGACCACGTCACCGATGACGCCGGCACTGGCTTCGTGCACACCGCACCCAGCCACGGCCGCGAAGACTTCGATGCCTGGATGTCGGCTGTCCGCACGCTTGAGGCCCGCGGCATCGACACCAAGATCCCGTTCCCGGTCGACGACGGCGGCTTCTATACCGCCGACGCTCCCGGCTTCGAGGGCGCCCGCGTCATCGACGACAACGGCAAGAAGGGCGATGCCAACGACCGCGTCATCAGGGAGCTGATCGCTCGCGGCGCGCTCTTTGCCCGCGGCCGACTGAAGCATCAGTATCCGCATTCCTGGCGCTCGAAGAAGCCGGTCATCTTCCGCAACACGCCGCAATGGTTCGTCTATATGGACAAGACCCTTGCCGACGGCACGACGCTGCGTTCGCGCGCGCTCGGTGCGATCGACGACACGCGCTTCGTGCCCGCCGCCGGCCAGAACCGCCTGCGCGCCATGATCGAGGGCCGCCCGGACTGGGTGCTCTCGCGTCAGCGCGCCTGGGGCGTGCCGATCGCCGTCTTTGCCGACGAGCAGGGCGAGGTTCTGGTCGATGAAGCCGTCAATGCCCGCATCCTCGAAGCCTTCGAACATGAGGGCGCCGACGCCTGGTTTGCCGAAGGCGCCAAGGAGCGGTTCCTCGGCAATGACCACGACCATTCCCGCTGGACCCAGGTCATGGATATCCTCGACGTCTGGTTCGACTCTGGCTCGACGCACACCTTCACGCTCGAAGACCGCCCGGATCTGAAGTGGCCGGCCGATCTTTATCTCGAAGGTTCCGACCAGCATCGCGGCTGGTTCCATTCGTCGCTGCTGGAATCGGCGGCCACCCGCGGCCGTGCGCCTTACAACGCCGTCCTCACCCATGGCTTCACCATGGACGAGAAGGGCGAGAAGATGTCGAAGTCGAAAGGCAACGTCACCGCCCCGCAGGAGGTGATGAAGGACGCCGGCGCCGATATCCTGCGCCTCTGGGTGATGACCTCGGATTATGCCGACGACCTGCGCGTCGGCAAGACGATCATCCAGACCAATGTCGACGCCTATCGCAAGCTGCGCAACACCATCCGCTGGATGCTCGGCACGCTCGCCCACGACAAGGGCGAGGAGATCGCGCTTGTCGACCTGCCGGAGCTGGAGCAGCTGATGCTGCACCGGCTTGCCGAACTCGATGAGCTGGTGCGCGAGAACTACGATGCCTTCGACTTCAAGAAGATCGCTCGCGCGCTGATCGATTTCGCCAACGTCGAGCTGTCGGCCTTCTATTTCGATGTCCGCAAGGATGCGCTCTATTGCGATGCGCCGTCGAGCCTGCGCCGGCGCGCCAGCCTGCACGTCATCCGCCAGATCTTCGATTGCATGGTGACATGGCTTGCCCCGATGCTGCCCTTCACCACCGAGGAGGCCTGGCTGTCGCGCAACCCGTCGGCCGTTTCCGTGCATCTGGAGCAGTTTGCTCCGGTCGCAAAGGAATGGCGTAACGATGCCCTGGCCGAGAAGTGGAAGAATATCCGCGCCGTGCGTTCGGTCGTGACCGGCGCCCTGGAAATCGAGCGCAAGGACAAGCGCATCGGCTCCTCGCTGGAAGCGGCTCCCGTCGTCCACATCGCCGATCGGGAATTGCTGAAGGCGCTGGAAGGCCAGGACTTCACCGAAGTCTGCATCACCTCGGCAATCGAGATCAAGGCCGGTGAAGGCCCAGCGGAAGCCTTCCGCCTGGCTGAGGTGCCTGAGGTCAGCGTCGTGCCGAAGCTTGCAGAGGGTGAAAAATGCGCCCGCTCCTGGCGCATCACCAGGGATGTCGGTTCCGATCCGGAATATCCCGATGTTTCGGCCCGCGACGCCGCCGCCCTTCGCGAACTCGCCGCGCTCACGTGAAGAATATTGCCGGGTGAATTGCGCTTTCGCGGTTCATCCGGTAAAAGCTGCCTGAAAATGGCCGGATTTTTGCGTCAGGGGGACGGTTGTCCGGTTGGGCGATGATTGCACCGGCAGGGCTGGAAGGGTTTTCATGTTAGCAACGCATTGGTTCCGTATGGGCGCCTGCCTGTCTGTCGTCATGGCGGGATGTTCCCTGGTGTCCGGTTGCGCCAGCAGCCCGACCTACGGCACCGACAAGACCGCCATGGAACAGTTGACCGACGATCTCGGCCAGTCCGTGTCGTTGACCGGTCCGGACCCGAAGAACAAGGGCGTCAAGTATACGCCGCGGCCGACGCTGGTGCTGCCGGCCCAGGCGCGGAAAGAGACCCTCGTTGCGCCGCAGCAGACGGTCGCCAACAAGGACAATTCGCAATGGCTTGAATCGCCGGAGGAGACCCGCGCCCGTCTCGTTTCGGAAGCTGACGCGAATTCGGACAATCCGAATTACCGCTCGCCGCTCGCAAGCTCTGCAATCGAAGGCGGCCGGCGCACGACGGAAGCCCAGACCAAGGCCTATCGCGAAGCCCGCGCCCTGCAGAAGGGCTCCTATATCGATCAGCGCCGCTATATATCAGATCCGCCGCCCGGCTACCGCACCGTCGACGATCCGGCAAAGCTCGACGATGTCGGCGAGCCCGAGCTGAAGAAGCAGAAGAAGCGCAAGAAGGATGCAGCGGTCGCCAACACCGGCAAGCAGTGGTGGAACCTCCTGCAATAGCATGTTCGGCGCGCCGGCAAGGATGACGGCGCCGCGCAGAGGCGCTGGGACTACGGCGCCTCTCTCCTTTGCGAAAAGAACCTTCGCAGCATATCGGCCGATTGGACCTCGTTGAAACCGGAATAGACCTCCGGGGCATGGTGACAGGTCGGTTGCGCATAGAATCGCACGCCATTGTCGACGGCGCCGCCCTTCGGGTCCTCGGCGCCGTAATAGAGCCTGCGGATACGCGCAAACGAGATGGCTGCCGCGCACATGGTGCAAGGCTCGAGTGTCACGTAGAGATCGGCGCCGGCAAGACGTTCCTGCCCGAGCGCTTCGCAGGCGAACCGGATTGCGGCGATTTCGGCGTGCGCGGTCACGTCTTTCAGCTCGCGCGTGCGGTTTCCTGAGCGTGAAACGGCAATATCGTCGATAACGACGACGGCACCGATCGGCACCTCGCCGCGTTCTCCGGCGGCGCGCGCTTCTTCAAGCGCCATCTCCATGAAACGATTTGTCTTCACGATCGCACGAATTTCCACTTAACCGCAGATGCGTGACCTGATAGACAGGCCCAAAAGGCAGGCAAACAACAAATGACACCCAAAGACAAGCCAAAACGCCCGGGCGCAAAGCCCCTTTCACGGGATATCAGGTCGAAAGCCGGCCCGAAGCCGGGCGGCGAGAAGCCGGCAAAGCCTGCGGTTGCACGCGCGATCGCCGCCGAGACCGATGGCGAGGCCAAAGCCGAACGCATTTCCAAGGTGATGGCGCGCGCCGGCGTCGCCTCACGCCGCGACATCGAACGCATGATCATGGAAGGCCGTGTGACGCTGAACGGCAGGGTTCTCGAAACCCCCGTCGTCAACGTCACGCTCGCCGACCGCATCGAAGTCGACGGCGTGCCGATCCGCGGCATCGAACGCACCAGGCTGTGGCTTTATCATAAGCCCACTGGGCTGGTGACCACCAATGCCGATCCGGAAGGCCGACCGACTGTCTTCGACAACCTACCGGAAGAACTGCCGCGCGTCATGTCGATCGGCCGCCTCGACATCAACACCGAAGGCCTGCTGCTCTTGACCAATGACGGCGGTCTCGCCCGGGCGCTCGAGCTGCCGGCAACCGGCTGGCTGCGGCGCTACCGCGTCCGCGCCCATGGCGAGATCGATCAGGATGCGCTCGACAAGCTGAAGGACGGCATCGCCGTCGACGGTGTGCTCTATGGCTCGATCGAGGCGACGCTTGACCGCACGCAAGGCTCGAACGTCTGGATCACCATGGGCCTTCGCGAAGGCAAGAACCGTGAAATCAAGAACGTGCTCGGCGCGCTCGGCCTCGACGTCAATCGGCTGATCCGTATTTCCTATGGCCCGTTCCAGCTCGGCGACTTGCCGGAAGGCCATGTCATCGAAGTGCGCGGCCGCACACTCCGCGACCAGCTCGGCCCGCGCCTCATCGAGGAAGCCAAGGCGAATTTCGACGCGCCGATCTACAATGCGGCGGCGGTCGCTGCCGAGGAAGAGGCAGAGCCCGCAGCGCCGGAAAAGCGCGAACGGCCGCGCCGCGACGAGGACAAGCGCGAACGGGCGCTGAGCCGCCTCGACACCAAGCGCGACGACCGCCACGGCGGGGGGCGCAAAGATGACGATCGCCGTGACGGCGGTCGCAGGGACGACGACAAGCCGAAGCGTCCCCAGCCGCTCGGTCAGCGCCGCAGCGCCAATGTCTGGATGGCGCCCGGCGCCCGGCCTCTTGGCGAAAAGGCAGCGGCGAAAGCTGCCAAGAATGCGCAGACCGCGCGCAAGCGCGGCGAGCAGTCGCCGGCAAAAGGCACTGGTTTCGATCGCATCGAGGACCGCCCGCGCACGCAGGTGAACCGCGTGCGCGAAGAGGATGGTGAATGGATCCGCTCGAGCGAGCAGCCTCGTCGCAAGGATGAGGGCGAAGGCTCCGGCCGCAAGCGCGCCTTTGGTGATCGCCCCGCCCGCGAAGACCGCGGTTTTGGCGACCGCCCGGCGCGCGGCGATCGGCCGTTCGGTGACCGTCCTTCTCGCGGTGATCGGCCGTTCGGCGACAAGCCGCGGGGTGATCGCAAGCCGCGTGCGGACGGTGATGAGCGTCCTCGTGCCGCCAGAGCCTCCGCCGGTGAAGGCCGTTCGGAGCGTCCGCGCGGCGACCGGCCGTTCGGTGATCGTCCCTCGCGTGGGGATCGCCCCTTCGGCGATAAGCCGCGTGGCGATCGCAGGCCGCGCGAGGACGGTGATGAGCGCCCGCGGGCAGCGAGAAGCTTTGCCGGCGAGGGTCGCTCCGAGCGTCCGCGTGGCGAAAGATCGTTCGGCGACAAACCATCGGGTGACAGGCCTTCTGGTGACAGGCCGCGCGGCAAGGGCTTTGCGCCCAGGCCCGGTGGGTCCAAGCCTGGCGGGGCCAAGAGTTTTTCCGGCAAGCCGAAAGGCGCCAAACCCGGCGGTGACAGGCCGGGCGGCGACAGGCCTGCAGGCGGGCCGTCCAAAGGTGGTGCTAGAGGAAAAGGAATGACGCGCGGTGCGGATCGTCGGCGGTGAGTTTCGCGGACGGCCTCTCGCCGTGCCAAAATCCAACGAGATCCGGCCGACTGCCGACCGGACGCGCGAGAGCCTGTTCAATATATTGAGCCATGCCTATCCGGAATGTGTCGATGGCACCCGGATCCTCGACCTTTTTGCCGGCACCGGCGCCGTCGGCCTCGAAGCGGTTTCACGCGGCTGTCGCCATGCGCTCTTCGTCGAAAATAGCGTCGAGGGCAGGGCGCTGCTCTGGGAAAACATCGATGCGCTCGGCCTGCATGGCCGCACGCGCATCCTGCGCCGGGATGCAACCGATCTCGGCACCGTCGGCAATCTCGAACCCTTCGACGTGCTCTTTGCCGACCCGCCCTATGGCAAGGGTCTCGGCGAAAAGGCGATGGCGGCGGCGGCCGAAGGCGGCTGGCTGCGGCCAGGCGCGATTGCGGTGCTCGAAGAACACGCCGATGTTGTCGTTTCCGTGCATCCTTCCTATGTTTTCCTCGAAAGCCGCATCTTCGGCGATACGAGGGTGCATTTCTTCCGATATCAGCCGCAATAGGCGGGGGCGGGCGTGCAGCAGGCAGAGATCATCAGCCCGAAATTGCCTGCGATCAGCGATGTGCCGACGGTCGCCGTCGCTTTTGGCGGCGGCGGTGCGCGCGGACTTGCCCATATCCATGTCATCGAGACGCTCGATGAACTCGGCATCCGCCCGGTGGCGGTATCAGGCTCGTCGATCGGTGCGATCATGGCAGCCGGCATGGCGGCCGGCATGTCAGGCGCCGAAATCCGCGAACATGCGCTGACGACCGTCGGCAACAAGACGGCCGTCGTCGCCCGCATCTGGGGCCTGAGGCCGGCGACGGTGCGCGATGCGGTGGCCAAGGGTATCCGCATCGGCCAGTTCAATCTGGAGCGGATCCTCAAGGCCTTCCTGCCGTCCGAGCTGCCGGCCCGCTTCGAGGATCTGCTGGTCCCGATGAAGGTGATCACCACCGATTATTATGGGCAGTGCGAAGTCATCATCGAACAGGGCGAGCTGTTTCCCGCACTTGCGGCCTCTTCCGCCATCCCCGCCGTCTTCATGCCGGTGCGCCTGCGCGACCGCGTGATGATCGACGGCGGCATCAGCAATCCGGTGCCCTATGAATGCCTGATGGATCTTGCCGACATCGTCGTCGGCATCGATGTCGTCGGCGCGCCGGAAGGCGACGGCACCCATATTCCGAACCGCATGGAGAGCATCTTCGGTTCCGGTCAGCTGATGATGCAGACGGCGATCTCGCTGAAGCTGAAGCTTCGCCCGCCGCATATCTTCCTGCGCCCGAGCGTCGGCCGCACCGGCGTCATGGATTTCCTCAAGGCCCGTGAAGTCCTTGCCATGTCCGTCGGCGTCAAGGACGACCTGAAATTCGCCCTTGACCGGGAAATCGAGGCTCGACTGAAGCGCTAAAGCGCGTCGCGATCTTTCAGATTCGCTCCTTGCGCTTTAAGTTTTTGTTTTTATGCATGCCGTTGTCGCAAAACCGCTGCACACTTTTGCGCGACATGCTTTAGCTGTTTCTTTGCTTCATTGGGCATGGCCCTCATGGCCGGCGTGACCCGCGCCGTTTGAAGCCTCATTCATCATCACCGTGCCCTCGAAGCTTGAGAAGAGCGCAAGCGCGGAAGAATCGAGGCCGGCCTCGGCATCCTTGAGTTTCGCAGCGAGCCCCGTGGCGTCAACTGCGGAGAGCCCGATCGTCTCCAGCGTCCCGGTATCCTTCAGGCTGTCGCCGCTGCAGAGATAGATGCTCCAGCCATGATGCGTCTTCTTCATCAGGGCCCGTCCGCCGCGTCCGTCCTGCCGCCAGCCGACGATCGCCCAATCGGCCTGAACGACGACCGGCGCGATATCGAGCGGCTTGTCCGGCCTTTCGAACATCACCTTCAGCCTTGCCGGGATCGCCTGTTGCGGATCGTCGTCCGCAGATGCCATGGCTGCAAGCAGCACGCCGGCAACAATAGCGATGATCTTCTTCATCTGATGGCCTCCCTCAGGCGAGAACGCGTTTCAGCAACGGTACGAAGCGCACGACGATCTGGTCGAAGGCGATCATGACGAGAATCGCGAGCCCGCTCATCGGGAAGGTGACGGCGAAGATCCCGACAATCACCCACAGGCCGTAATAGATCGAAGGCTTTGGTGGCATGGGTGGCACGCCGAGGCGGCCGATCGGGCGACGTTTCCACCACATGACGACGGCGGTCACGCAGCTCAGCACAATTGCAAGGCATGTTGCGAGCATCAGCAGTTGGTTGAAACGCCCCCATTCCTGTCCTTGGTGGATATTGATGCCCCACTCGATCGCTTTGCCGAGGAACGGATATTGATCGAAGCCGATATCGATCAATGGTTTGCCGGAATACTGGTCGATATGGAGCGTGCGTTCGTCGGTAAGATCGTCGGGAAAGAGCGAGGCGGTATAGACGCCCGTCTCGTCGGAGGGGATCGCCACGTCGAAGCCCGGTGCCATGCCCAGCCGTTTGGCGATCTCCACGGCTTTGTCGAGGCCGATTGGCCTGGCTGATTGCGCGGCGGCGATATCGGAAAGCGGGACTGGCGCCTTCTCGACGATCCAGCCGCTGTTCGGAAGGATATCCTCGGTGACCTTTCGCGACTTCGGCACTTGGTCCCAGAGCTGGACCGGATAGCCGAGGCCGTGTTCGGTCAGCCAGGCATTGGCGTTCGCCCCCCAATAGGCCGACCATGGCATGCCTGACATCGCAAGGAAGAAGATCAGGACACCGGCGAAGGCACCGGTCACGGCATGCAGGTCGCGCCAGAAAACGCGACGGCCGGGCGTTCCCCGCACGCTGACAACACCGCCCGTCTGGCGTCGCGGCCACCAGAGATAGATGCCGGTGACGACGAGCACCATGGCAAAGCCGCCGGCAATTTCGATCAGCCGGTTCGTTATGGTGCCGAAATAGGCGAGGCTGTGGATGCGCTTGACGACATAATTGAACTCGTCGGTCGATCCGACCACATCGAGCACCTCGCCGTCATAGGGGTTGACGAAGACCAGCATCGAGCCGGCATCGCTGGAGAGGGTGACGATCGCCGATCGCTCGGGCAGGACCGGGTCTTTGTAGGATGTCGCGGTTGAGCCCGGCACGGCGGAGGCGGCGATCTCTGCGATCCGCTCCGGCGACAGCGCTTCGCCAGCCGGCTGGACACTATAGCGGTAGCCGAAGAAGGTGCTGTTGATCTCGTCCTTGAAGAGATAGAGCGATCCGGTAACGGCCAGATTGAGCAGGAAGGGTATGACGAGAAGCCCGGCAAAGAAATGCCAACGCCAGATGGCACGGTAGAGCGAAACGCCGTTTGCGGCGTCGTCTGCCGGTTCGGCAGCAGTAATAGTCGACATGAGAATGGATCCGTATCCACGACCGACGGCACACATGCAGGTCGGCCGGCGTTGAAAGGCGCGTCACGGCGCCTGCCGCAACGCGAAGTTCAGGCAGGGATCGGATCGGAAGGAGGAGCTCGGGGACCGGTATTGGGCGGGAAAAGCTGGCGATGGAAGGCCTCGGTCCGGATCGGCAGTTCAACCGTGGCCGCAAAGGGTATGGCAGCACCGGCGATGTCCGCCGGCGCCGGCAGGAGAATGGCGGTGCTGATCCGGCAGGCTTCGCAACCATGCGAATGCGCCTTGTCGTGCTGGCTCTGACCGGATTTGTCCGTCGTGGTGACGCAAAGCGTCGGCAGCGTCCCGTCCGGAAGCACATATTGGCCGAGTTCAGCCGGATCAAATTCGCCAGCCGCTGCGGCGGGCAGCTGATGGGCGAAGCCGACGAACACTAGCGCGACCGCGCACAGGATGCGCAGCGCCCATTGTTCGATCTGTGTCGTCCGCCTGATCAAGATTCCCTCTTGGGTCGCTCCGATTGCGCGTTTGATAAACGCCGTTCCCCACAGATTCAATGCGTCAATTTCGCAGATGCTATACGTGTCGGGTCAAGGAAGCGGCGGCTGGGGCCCGTGCGGTTTTTCGGAAGGTTCGAAGTCGGGCGTGCAGCCCAGATTCCTCGGGCGTTTCACGAGCATCGCTTCGGCTATCAGCTCGGCATCGTTTTTGTCGATTTCGAAGAGACCAAGGCGGAGTTGATAGCCCCAGGTTGCCCGACGGCTTGTGAAAGATAGTCGGCCGAGCAGCGGCCGAATAGGAGTTTCCATGGCTTGTCGCCAGGCGACATCCCGCCTCCAGGGGCGGAAGTCGGGGTGAATTTCCATCTGATATGCATCAGTTTCCTCGACCATGCCAATTGCCGTGAACGCTTGCAGCCGATCCCTGCCGCCAAATGTTTCGGTCGGCGAATAGTAGATCACGCGGTCACCAGGCGCGCTCCGCCTAAGCGGAGCGGCCTTTCCGTGACAGACCTGCATGAAACCGGCTTCGCGCCCGATGCGTACATGGTTTGCCGATGCCACTGCGATCCAGTTGCGGGACATGTTTCAACCCTCCGCCACGTTATAGACGCGCAGGCGATGCCCGTCGGGATCCGCTGCGACGAAGGTGCGGCCGAAATCGAGGTTGGTCGGCGGCAGGAGGATGGTCGCGCCCTTGCCCTGCCATTCGGCGTGAAGCGTATCGACCATGTCTGCTGTCGCCACCTTGAAACCGAGGTCGCAGCCGCCGCCCGTCGCAGCCGGCGCCGGCTCAACGCCCGTCTTGCTCCAGAGTCCAAGTGCCAGACCCGAAGGCAGGATGAACATGGCGAAGGTCGGGCTGGCCTCAACGGGCTCCTGCCCGAGCAGTTGGCTATAGAAGCTAGCGCTCTTTGGCGCGTCGGTTACGAAAAGTAGAATGCTATTGCTGTCGATCACGGCAAGCTCCTGTTGTCAGTCAGGAGCACCTCTACCGAGACATACTGACAGATTCTGGCAGTAGCGTTTGTCCCTGCGGTGCCTTTTAAATCGTCTCCAAGTCGTGGTTCGTGTCGGATCGGGCCTTTCGATCCGCTCAAGCTTCACACTTCCTGGAATCGATTTACGCGTCCGCCGTTGCATCCGCGGTGCCGGCCAGCGGATCGTCTTCGAAGGGATCGGCAGCGCGTTTCGGCTTGACCAGCGGTTCGGGGCGGACGGGGTGGGAAAACAGCATGTCGCGCCCCGCCTGTAGCCCTTCGGACACCTGCAGCACCAGGCGTGCCTCGTCGCGCTTGCGGATATCCTCGCCGATTTCGTAGGCGGCGACCTCGGAAACGCCGAGCGCCTCCAGTGTTCGCCGTCCGAAGAGCAGGCCCGATTCCAGCGTTTCACGCAGCTCGTAGTCGACACCCTTGTTGCGCAGTTCGATGGAGTGGATGCGGTCGTAGGAGCGCACGTAGAGCCGCGTGTGCGGATAATCTGCTTGCACCAGCTCTACCACCTTGTCGGTGATTTCTTTCTTCTGCGTGCAGACGAGCACGATCTTCGCCCGGTCGATGCCGGCCGAGCGCAACACGTCCTTGCGGGCGCCATCGCCGAAATAGATGCGGAAGCCGAAGGAGGAGGCCTGGCGGATGCGGTCGGCCGAAAAATCGATGACGGTGACGCTGCGCCCGCCGGCAAGCAGGATTTGGGCGGCGATCTGGCCGAAACGGGAGAAGCCGACCATCAGCACGTCGGCGCCGGCGCCCTCGAAATCCTCGTCCAGTTCCTCCTGTTCGTCGCCGCGCAGCAGCCGCTTCGAAAGGGCCGCCCCGATCGGCGTCAGTGCCATCGACAGCGTGACGATTGCGATCAGCAGGGAGGCCGTGCTCGTCGACATCAGCCCGACCGCACCTGCCGCGGTGAACAGCACGAAGCCGAATTCGCCGCCCTGCGGCAGCAGGAAGGCGATGCGGATCGCATCGTTGTGCGGGGAGCCCGAGATCCGGCAGAGCCCATAAATGATGATCGCCTTGACGGCCATGATGATCGGTACGGCGAGGATGACGAAGAGCGCGTTGTCAGCGAGGACGTCGAGTTCCAGCGACAGGCCGACGGCGATGAAGAAGATGGCGAGCAGCACGCCGCGGAACGGCTCGATATCCGCCTCCAGCTCGTGCCGGTAGGAGGATTCGGCAAGCATCACGCCGGACAGGAAAGCGCCCATCGCCATCGAAAGCCCGGCAAGCTGCATCAGGCTCGCCGATCCCATGACGACGAAGAGGGCGGCCGCGATCATCGCCTCGCGCGCGCCGGTCCGGGCGATGATCTGGAAAAGCGGCGTCAGCAGGTAGCGCCCCATGACGATCATCGCCGCAACCGCGCCGATGGCGACGGCGAAATCGAAGAGCGGCGCGTTGTTGCCCTTGTCGCCGCCGTCGAGGATGGTAATCAGCGCCAGCAGCGGGACGATCGCCAGGTCCTGGAACAGCAGCATCGAAAAGGAGCGCTGTCCGTATCTCGTATTGACGTCGCCGTCGCCCTCGAGAATCTGCATGGCAAAGGCCGTCGAAGACAGCGCCAGGCCGAAGCCGGCAACGATGCTGCCGCGCCAGTCGAGAACCTGGGAAAACCAGGCAAGTGCGGTCAGCGCCAGCCCCGTCACCACCACCTGCGCCGTGCCGAGGCCGAAGATGTCGCGCCGCATCTGCCAGAGGCGAGTGGGTTTCAACTCCAGTCCGATGATGAAGAGCAGGAAGACGACGCCGAGTTCGGCGACATTGAGGATCTGTTCGCCATCGGTGATGCCGTGGAAGACCGGGCCGATGACGATGCCGGCGGCGAGGTAGCCGAGCACCGTGCCGAGCCCGAGCTTCTTGAAGATCGGCGCGGCGACCACCGCGCCGCCAAGCAGCAGGATCGTTTCGGAAAAAAGGGCATTGGGCGCTGACATGCTGGCAATTTCTTTCAACGGCGGGGAGCAAGCAAGCAGCCCCGACAAAGAATCGGTGGCGGCGGCCTTGATGCTTTGGAGAGTGCACAATAAATGGAAGCCGAAGGAAAGGCCAAATCATGTCCTCTGAAATTGATTCCTCGACACTTCTTTCCCGCGCAAGTCAATTGATCGATCTGGCAAGGAAGGCAGGGGCCGATGCCGCCGACGCTGTCGTCGTCCGGTCGCGCTCGCAATCGGTCAGCGTCCGCCTCGGCAAGGTCGAAGGCACGGAATCCTCCGAAAGCGACGATTTTTCCCTGCGCGTCTTCATCGGCAAGCGTGTCGCCAGCGTTTCGGCCAATCCGGGCTTCGATCTCCAGGCGCTGGCCGAACGCGCCGTCGCCATGGCCAAGGTTTCCCCGGAAGACCCCTTCGCCTGCCTTGCGGATGAGGCGAGCCTTTCGAAATCCTATCCCGACCTGCAATTGCTCGACACCACCGAGGTCTCCTCCGAGATGCTGCGCGAGGCGAGCCTTGCCGCAGAAGCAGCCGCCCTTGCGGTCAAGGGCGTCACCAATTCCTCCGGCGCCGGTGCGTCGGCCGGCATGGGCGGCCTCGTTCTAGTCACCTCGCACGGTTTCGAGGGCAGTTACATGGCCTCGCGTTTCGGCCATTCCGTCAGCGTCATCGCTGGCGAAGGCACCGGCATGGAGCGCGACTACGATTTCGACAGCCGCCTCTATTATGCCGAGCTCGACGACCCCGCTGAAATCGGCCGTCGCGCCGGCGAACGGGTGATCAAGCGCATCAATCCGCGCCAGGTGCCGACCGGCAAGGACGTCACGGTCATCTTCGACCCGCGTGTCGCCCGCGGCTTCGTCGGCCATATCGCCGGAGCGATCAATGGCGCAGCCGTCGCCCGCAAGTCCAGCTTCCTGCGCGACAAGATGGGTCAGCAGGTGCTGAAGTCAGGCCTGTCGATCACCGACGATCCGCTGATCGTGCGCGGCCCTTCCTCGCGACCCTTCGACGGCGAGGGCGTGTCCGGCGAGCGGCTGGTGATGATCGAGGACGGCGTCTTGAAGCACTGGTTCCTCTCGACCTCGACCGCGCGCGAGTTGGGTCTGGAGACCAACGGCCGCGGCGTGCGCGGCGGCACTTCCGTCTCGCCCTCCTCCACCAACCTCGCCCTGGAACCCGGCGACATCGCGCCGGAGGATTTGATCCTGAGCGTCGGCAACGGTTTCTATGTCACCGAATTGATCGGCCACGGCGTCAACATGATCACCGGCGAATATAGCCGCGGCGCCACCGGCTTCTGGATCGAGAACGGTGAACTCACCTTCCCGGTCTCCGAGGTGACGATCGCCTCGAACCTCAAGGAGATGTTCATGCGCCTGACGCCGGCAAACGACATCGATCGCAAGTTCGGCGTCGCGGCCCCCACCTTCGCCATCGAAGGCATGACGCTCGCGGGGCGCTAGAGCATGTCTCGCAAAAGTGTGCAGCGGTTTTGCGATAAAGACATGCGGAAAAGCAAAGACCTAAAGCGTGGCAAGCATATGTGAAAGATCGCGACGCGCTTGAGAGCATGATGCCGAAAAGTGTGAGCGGTTTTCGGACGACATCATGCTCCCGCTATTGAATTGAGAAACGGATTGACGGGATGAGCGACGTGGAAAATGCCCGCTGGCAGAGCGATCTCGCGCTGATCGCCGATGCTGCGAAAGAGGCGGGTGCCGTCGCTTTCAGCTTCTTCAACCAGTCTCCTGAAGTCTGGTGGAAGAATAAGGATCGCTCTCCCGTCAGCGCCGCCGATTTCGCCGCAAACAAGACGCTCGAGACCATCCTGCGCAAAGCCCGGCCGGATTATGGCTGGCTGTCGGAAGAAACCGACGACGATGCCGACCGTCTCTCACGCGAGACGCTGTTCATCATCGATCCGATCGACGGCACGCGCGCCTTCCTCGGCGGCCAGAAGGTTTGGTGCGTCAGCGTCGCGGTGGTTCATCGCGGCCGGCCGGTCGCCGGTGTGCTCTATGCCCCGGCGCTCGAGGAGTTTTATGAGGCTGTCGAGGGCGGCGTGGCGCTGAAGAACGGCGTGCCGTTCACCGTCTCGGCCGCCGGACCGGAAGAGATGAGCCGCCTTGCGATCGGCGAAGACCTGCTGAAGGCCTTTCCGCCGGAGTTTCGTGACCGGGTCACGCGCGAGAAATACATTCCCTCGCTCGCCTATCGCATCGCCATGGTGGCGGACGGTCGTCTGGAAGGCACCTTCGTCAAAGGCAATTCACATGATTGGGATCTGGCTGCCGCCGATCTGATCCTCGTTTGCGCCGGCGGCGCTCTCGTCGACCTCGAAGGCAGGCCGATCGTCTACAACCGCCCCGAAGTGACCCACAAGGTCCTCTGCGCGGCCCCAACGCCCCGCCTTGGCGAATTCCTCGCGGCCTTTGCGGGGCGACGAGACAGTTGACGTTTCCGTCAAAATCCCGCAGATGGGGTGGCGGAGGAGAATAGGCAGAAAGAGAACAAAAAATGACTGAATCCGGTGACAAGAAGCAGCTTTTGCATCTCGTTTTTGGCGGCGAACTGGAAAGCCTCGATGACGTCCAGTTCCGTGATCTGCAGGGTCTCGATATCGTCGGCATTTTCCCGGATTATGCCGCGGCGCTGACGGCCTGGAAGGCGAAAGCGCAGCAGACGGTCGACAATGCGCATATGCGCTACTTCATCGTCCACATGCATCGTTTGCTCGATCCGCAGGAAAAGCCCAAGGGCTGAGCTTAGCAAGTGCCGCCCGCCGGCCGCTCGTCGAGCGGGGCTTTGGTGCATTGGGCGCGCCCGTCGATCCGGATTGTTTGACGCATTCTGAACAAATTAATCGGCCATTGCGGCCGCAACGATAATTAGGGAATGGGTTTGATGTCGATCGGTTTTGATCGGAGGCTGGCGCGATGAGTTCCCGGATGGCGCGGTTCGGTCTGAGCGCATACCGTCTGGCGGGAACCGTGGCCTCTCCAGTCGTCGGCCTCTATATCACCTACCGTACGGCCAAAGGCAAGGAAGACCGGGCTCGCCGCCTGGAGCGCTTCGGCTATCCGAGCGCCAACCGGCCGCAGGGCCCGCTCATCTGGTTCCATGCCGCAAGCGTCGGTGAAACCAACGCCGTCATCCCGCTGATCCGCGAAATCCGCCGCCGCGACATCCATGTCATCCTGACGACCGGCACCATCACGTCTGCCAAGCTCGCCGCCGAGCGCCTCGGCCAGGAAGCGATCCATCAATATGTGCCGCTCGACCTGAAGCCCTCCGTCAGCCGCTTCCTCGATTATTGGCAGCCCGATTGCGCCATCATCGCCGAATCCGAGATCTGGCCGGCAACGGTGCTAGAGCTCGGCCGCCGCCGCATTCCGCAGATCCTGATCAATGCCCGCATGTCGGACCGCTCCTTTGCCCGCTGGCGCCGCCGTCCGGCGATCGCCGAAGCCTTGTTCGAGAATCTTGCCCTCGTCATCGCCCAGTCGGATGTCGATGCCGAGCGTTTCCGCGATCTCGGCGCCGTCCCCGTCATCACCTCGGGCAATCTGAAGGTCGATACCGACGCGCCGCCTTACGACAGCGCTGTCTTCGCCCGCTACAAGAAGCAGATCGGCGAGCGCAAGACCTGGGCGGCGATCTCGACCTTCGACGGCGAGGAGAATGCCGCCGCCATCGTTCACCGGGCGCTCAGGGAGCGCGACCATCAATTGACGATCATCGTGCCGCGCCATCCCGAGCGTAGCGACGAGATCGAGGCAGCGCTCGTCAAGCAGGGGCTGAAGGTCGCCCGTCGCACCCGCGACGATGTCTTGTCGGCCGATGTCGATATCTTCCTCGGCGATACGATCGGCGAAATGGGTCTTTATCTCCGCCTGACGGAAATCGCCTTCGTCGGACGTTCGCTCTTTGCCGAAGGCGGCCAGAACCCGCTGGAGCCGGCCATGCTCGGCTGCGCCATTCTCTCCGGCGGCCATGTGCAGAATTTCCGCGAGGCCTATCAGAAGCTTGCCCGCAGCGGCAGCGCCCGCATGGTGCGCGATACCGAAATGCTGGCCAAGGGCGTGCATTATCTGCTGACCAATGACGAAGCCCGCCGCACTATGATCGAAGCCGGCATCACCGCCGTGCACGAGATGCGCGGCGCGCTGACTGCGACAGTCAAGGGGCTGGAACCCTATATCAATCCGCTGACGGTGAAGGCGCGGCTGCTGCCCAAGACCGCGGCCCAGGTCTGAGGAGCTAAGATGTCGGCTGCGACTGGTATCAAAGGCATCCTCTTCGATAAGGACGGCACACTGCTCGACTATGATGAGAGCTGGCTGCCGGTCAACCGCGAGCTTGCCCGCATCGCCGCCCAAGGGGACGAGCTTCTCGCCAACCGGCTGCTTTCCGCCTGCGGCATGAATCCGGTGACCGGCCATATCGTTCCCGACAGCCTGCTTGCCGCCGGCAATACCCGCCAGATTGCCGAGGGTCTCGTTGCCGCGGGTTCGATGGTCGATGTTGGCGAGCTGACGGTCCGCCTCGACGATCTCTTTTCCAGCGCCGCCGAATTTTCCGTGCCGGTGACCGACCTTGCCGGCTTTTTCGCCCGGCTGCATCGGCGCGGCTTCAAGCTCGGTGTCGCCTCCAGCGACAATGAACGCTCGATCCGCCAGACGGCGGAACGCTTCGGTTTCGCCTGCTATGTCGATTATATCGCCGGCTACGACAGCGGTTTCGGCGTCAAGCCGGAGCCAGGCATGGTGCTCGGCTTCTGTGCCGCGACCGGTCTTTCGCCGGCCGAGGTCGCCATGGTCGGCGACAACAATCACGATCTGCACATGGGTCTGAATGCCGGCACGGGCCTGAGGATCGCGGTGCTGACCGGCACCGGTTCGCGAGAGACGCTTGCCGCCGCGGCCGATCATGTGCTCGATGATATCACCGCCATCGAGACGCTGCTGCCGGATCTGCAGCCGGCCTGACGGGTAAGGGCTTGCATTTTTTCAGGTTTTGGCTTCTCAATCCCGCCGTCGAGAAGCAGGGGACTGGCCGTAACAGAGGCGGGCAGGGGAGCGGGACGGCAAGATGATATCCGAAGCGCCGCCGTTCTGGTGGAGGAAAGCCGATTGGCGGGCCTGGCTGCTGCTGCCGCTTTCTTTTCTCTATGGCCGTATCGCCGGCCACCGCATGGCCCATGCGCGCCGCGCCTCCGTTCCCATTCCGGTCATCTGCGTCGGCAATTTCACCGTCGGCGGCGCCGGCAAGACGCCGACGGCGCTGACGATCGCCCGTGCCGCCAAGGCGAAGGGGCTGAAGCCCGGCTTTCTCAGCAGAGGATACGGCGGCTCGCTCGATGTGACGACCGTCGTCGATCCCGATCATCACCGGGCGGGCGCCGTCGGCGACGAGCCGTTGCTGCTTGCCCAGGAAGCGCTGACGGTGATTTCCCGCCGACGCGTCGAGGGTGCCGCACGCCTGGTGGCGGAGGGCGCCGATCTCATCATCATGGATGACGGTTTCCAGAGCGCCCGGCTGGCGATCGATTATGCCCTGCTCGTCATCGACGCGACCCGCGGCCTCGGCAACGGCCATATCGTGCCCGGCGGCCCGGTCCGCGCGCCGATCCGCCAGCAGCTGCGTTCTGCAACCGCCCTGCTCAAGGTCGGTGGCGGCAATGCCGCGGACAGGATCGTCCGCATGGCGGCGCGCTCGGCAAAGCCCTATTTCACCGCATCGCTGAAAGTGCGCGGCGATAATACGCTGGCCGGCACGAAAGTGCTCGCCTTCGCCGGCATCGCCGATCCCGCCAAATTCTTCCGCACGGTCGAATCCCGCGGCGCCGAAATCACCGTCGCCAAGTCCTTCGGCGATCACGAGCACCTGACCGAGGAGGAGATCGACGACATCCTGACGACCGCCGAGCGGCACGGCCTTCTGATCGTCACCACGTCCAAGGATTTCGTCCGTCTCTCCGGCCATCACGGCAAGGCGGCCCAGCTCGCCGAAAAGAGCCGGGTGATTGAGGTCGACATGGTATTCGAGGATCACCTCGCCCCAAGCCTCATCATCGACCGGGCGATCGCCGCTTGCCGCGAGCGGCGCCTGCGGGAGATGAAGGCCGGGGTTAAAGCGATTCCAGGAAAGGCTGAACCGCTCTGACAGGCTGCTGCAAAACGCATCGTCCTGCGCGCACATCTCTGCATGCAACGCTATCACGCGATCGAGTGAAGCAAAGTTTCGCGGGCGGAAGTCAGATGCAACCGGCATGCGCGATCGATCAACGCGATATTCCGGCTTTCGAGGGCTTCGATCAGCGCGAGATGTTCCCCAATGGCGACCTCATTCCGCGCGCGTTCATCACGCTTGTTCCACTGATAGTGATAGTGGAAGACCATGGCTATCACGTCTTGGAAGCTTTCGATAAAGCGGTTTGGCGCGACTGCCGTAATCAGCCGGTGGAAGCGGCTGTCCAGCTCGGAGAAATCCTGAAACCGAGCGTCGATATCCGCGAGCAGTTCCAAATGTGCCGCCCGCATAGATTGGATCTGCTTCCAGACCGGCGACCCGTCGGGCAGGGTAGCGAACAGCCGTGCGGAGCGCATTTCGAACATTTCTCTGATCTCGAACAGTTCGAGTGCGAAACTGGCGGTGAACCCTTTAAAAACCCAACCTGCATTCTGACGTTTCTCGATCAGCCCATATTTCTGAAATCGATTGAGAAACTCACGCACGATCGTTGTCGCGACGCCGAATTTCCGAGCTAATTCCGCCTCATTGATTTCTGTACCCGGACAGGCATCGCCGCGCAGCATCCATTCCATGAAACTCGTCTCGACCTGTTCCGAAATGGCTAAGGTCTCTTCCTTCGGATAGCGCTCTATCTGCTGCGGCTGTTCACCTATGATCCGCCTGTGCGCTTCAGATATGATGATCCCACGTGCGGACATCCCGGCCAGCACCTTCCGCACCGTTGTTCTGCTCACGCCAAGCTGGGCGCGCAGTGCATTTTCGGACGGCAATTCCTCCCCAAGATCGAGCGTCCGAATGATATCGATCATATCATTGAATGCCCGCTTGAAGGTCGTATCCGTTCTCATGGCACAACTCCTAGCATGATTACTTATCCATAAAAAACAAGTTGACGCACGTGTATCATATGTTTCTTATGTATAAAAAACGGGGGAGGCTAGGGGAATTTGGAAGACTCCGGGATTATGCCTCAGAATTCGTCCCGGCCTGGTGGTTCGCAAGATGCAACCTTCCATCCGAGACAATCCGGCATCACATTCGGACTGAAGCTATTGAGCCTTGGCCCTCTATTGATCCTGATTATGCTCATCGCCGTCGTCAGTTTGATCACGCCGGCTTTTCTCAAGCCCGTTAACCTGGGGAACATCCTGGCGCAGACAGCAGTGATTGCTGTTGTGGCAATGGGGCAGCAACTCGTTATCCTGACGCGCGGCATCGACCTGTCTGTAGGCTCGAATCTGGCGCTAGCAACCGTCATCGGCGGACTTGTCTACCAGCAGGTTGATTCCTCGATCGTCGTCATTATCGCCATGCTGCTTGCCGGCGCTGCTATCGGTGCGGTCAACGGCCTGGTCTTTGTCTATGGCCGGCTGCCACACCCCTTTATCATTACACTTGCGACCTTGAGTATCTGCCGTGGCCTGGCACTTGCATTGGCGCCCGGCCACACCACCATGCGCGGGATGCCCGATGCGGTGACTGCAATCGGCGGCGGTACGACGCTTGGTGTGCCCAATTCCTTCTTTGCCGTTGCGATGTTCGGGCTTCTTTTTCTGATCCTGACGAAGTCGATGGTCTTTGGCCGATGGATCTATGCGGTCGGCGGCGCGCCGAGTGCCGCCAGAAGCATGGGTATACCGGTAAAGGGCGTTCTGCTCGCAACCTACATTATTTGCGGCTTTTGTGCAGGTGTCGGCGCGGTGCTGCTCGCAGGACGGACCGCTGCCGCCTCGCCAATCTACGGCAATCTTTTGGAGCTCGACACGATTGCTGCGGTGATTATCGGTGGCGCCAGCTTCCTTGGCGGACGAGGCCATCTCGGCCACGCCCTGATCGGCGCCGTGCTGATCGGCGTCATCCGCAACGCCCTTAACCTTCTAGGGGTCGACGTGTTCTTTCAAATGATCGCGATTGGGCTCGTCATTGTCATCGCCGTAGAGGCCGACGTGCTTCGTAACCATCTCGAGGCGCGCGCGCGTGTGCTTCAATCGGCGAGAGTGCAATGAACCCTGCATCTACCACACCGGCCCTTTCGGTTCGAAACGCCCAGAAGCGCTTTGGCGCCATCCATGCCCTGAAAAATGTAAGCTTTGATGCCTATGCAGGTGAGGTAACCGCGCTCTTGGGTGACAACGGCGCCGGCAAGTCGACGCTCGTCAAATGCATCAGTGGGCTTCATAGTCTCGACGAAGGAGAGATCCTCGTGGATGGTGCGCCCGTATCGCTCCATTCAACGGCGGCGGCCCGCCGCGCCGGTATTGAAACCGTCTATCAGGATCTGGCGCTTTTCGACAACCTGACCCCGGTACAGAATTTCTATTGCGGACGAGAAATCTCTTTCCCCTCTTGGCTGCCGCGCCCGCTCCGCTTCCTCAACACCGGCGCGATGAAGCGGGAGGCAGCAAGTGTCATCGATCGCCTGAAGGTTAAACTGCCGAGATTCGACGCGCCGGTCGCGCTGATGTCTGGGGGGCAGCGACAGGCTATCGCGGTCGCGCGCGCCATTGTTTTTGCGCGCAAGCTGGTGGTCCTTGACGAGCCAACGGCCGCCCTCGGTCTTCGCGAGTCTCGCCAGGTTCTTGACCTTATCCATCAGCTCAAAGCCGACGGCAATGCCGTGATCATCATCACGCACAATATGGAGCATGTCGTCGAAATCGCCGATCGGGCGGTTGTGCTGCGGCAAGGTCGCAAGGTGGGTGAACTGAAGCCGACTGAAGCGAACAAGCAGGACGTTGTCGCGATGATTGTCGGCGCCGAGGCTTAAGGGAGATCGCTGCTTCGTTGGGGCAGCGGACAACGAGATCGCTCTAGAGGAGGGCGGTCGAAACATGGGAGATCTATCATGAAACCGCAATCCCTGCTGGGAGCTCTTGCGCTCCTGGCCGTCGCTGCAGTGCCGGCCTTGGCGCAGGAGCCGGTCAAGCTCGGCTTTATAACCAAATTCCCTGTACCGTTCTTCGCAACAATGGAGAACGCCGCCAAAGATTATGCGAAGAGAAATCCCGGCGTCGAGATCATCTACGGGCAGGGTACGTCAGCAACCGACATCGAGGGCCAGATTGCACAGATCGAATCCATGGTGACACGAGGCGTGCAGGGCATTGCCCTCACGCCCGTCGATCCTACCGTGTCCACTGCGCTGGACAAGGCGGTGGCGGCCGGTATCAAGGTCGTGCTGATGGATAACAACATTCCGGATTGGAAAGGCAGGACGGCGCTTGCCACGACCAATAATTTCGCTGCGGGCAAAATCGCCGGCGAATATCTCAAAACTGTTCTTCATGCCGGCGATACGCTCGGGATTCTCGAGGGCGTGCCCGGTGTGCCGGCGCTTGATGACCGCGTGAACGGTATGCTTGAAGGGCTGAACGGCCTTGATGTCAAGATCGTCGGGAAAGGCGCAACAAACTGCACCGAGGAGCTGGGGATCAGTGTCGCCGAGGATCTGCTGACGAAGAACCCGGATCTCAAGGCCATTTATGCCGCTTGCGGCCCGCCCGCGGCTGGCGCGGCGCGCGCGATCAAGAACGCTGGCACTGCCAATGACAAGATTGTGCTGGTCGGTTTCGACTTCTGCTGCGGCGAAGAGGAAGCGCTGAAGAGTGGAGTCGAGGATGCGTCGGTGGCGCAGTTCCCCACCAAGATGGCCGAACTCGGTGTGGATGCGCTGGTAAAATCGATTCGCGGAGAGAAGGTTGAGTCTTTGATCGATTCCGGCGCTGCGCTCGTGACGCCTGAGAATATGGCAAAATTCAAGTGAACCGTTGCCCTATGTCGATCGCGTAGGCGGGGAGTCAACCTCCCCGCTTTCGGGAATGATATCGTCGAGCCCTGCGGCCCGGAGCCACGTTGGTCAGTCGATACGGACGTTGTCGTGGATGAGCCTATGATACTTCAAGTCGCCGGGTGACCGGAGCGGATATTCTCTCTGCAGCAGCTCCGGGCTGCAGACTGGAGAACCATCTCAGCCAGAACCTCCGACGCGGATCGCAACATCTAGCGCCGCTGGTTCGGCAGCACGCCGGCGCGTTTGTCGGCTTCGATTGCCGAGATCACGTCAGCATAAGGTTCCTGCCGGGCGACGCTCCAGTAGCGTAACTCGTCGAGCGGGATCTGTTTTCCCGTCATCGCGCAGACGACATAGGAGCCGGGCGAGAGAATCTGGAAATCGCCATCGAGATACCGGATCTTCGCTTCGCGGTTTCCGTGCCCTTCGAACAAATTCATGCGCTCCGTTCCCTGCCGACTGTCATTAGAGCATGTCGCGCAAAAGTGTGCCGCGGTTTTGCGATCACGACATGCGGAACACCAAAGCCCTAAAGCGTGGCACGCGAATCTGAAAGATCGCGACACACTTTAGTCTGCCATACTCCCGCAAGGGCTGCTTTTCCAGCTTTTTTAGCTTCTGCCGAAAAGCCGTTCGATATCGCTGAGCTTCAATTCGATATAGGTCGGCCGGCCGTGATTACATTGGCCGGAGCCGGGCGTCACTTCCATCTCCCGCAGCAGCGCGTTCATTTCCTCCGGCCGCAATCGCCGTCCGGAGCGCACCGACCCGTGGCAGGCCATGGTCGCCGCCACATATTCGAGCTTGGCCGATAGGCCTGACGCCGTGTCCCATTCGGCAATCTCGTCGGCGAGCTGGCGGATCAGGCCATGCGCATCGACCTCGCCGAGCATCGCCGGCGTCTCGCGCACGGCGATCGCACCGGGGCCGAAACGCTCGATCGCCAGGCCGAGTTCGGAAAGCTCGGCGGCATGCTGCATCAGCCGGTCGCAATCCTCTTCCGGAATATCGATGATCTCGGGGATGAGCAGCACCTGCGAGGCCAGCCGCTTCGAATGCAGCGCCTTGCGCATCGCTTCGAAGACCAGCCGCTCATGCGCGGCATGTTGATCGACGATGACGAGCCCGTCCTCGGTCTGGGCGACGATGTAGTTTGCGTGGATCTGCGCCCGTGCCGCGCCGAGCGGATACCGTGCATTTGGTTCGGGCGCTGCCGGCTGCGGCGAAAACTGCGGCTCGGCTCGCGCCGTCGGCATAGAAAGTCCGTCGAAGGACGCCTGGGGCCGCTCGCCGAAACCCGTTGTCGGCTGATACGGCCGGGAGGGCGAAGTTTCGGCCGACCATGCCGTTTGCGGCCGCTGGCTATTCGGCTGGAAGCCGGGGCGGAAGGAACGCAGCATGTCGCTCGCTCCGGTCGTCGCCGCCCGGCTGCCGTCACGCGCCAAGGCCTCGCGGATGGCGCCGACAATCAGGCCGCGCACCAGGCCCGGGTCGCGGAACCGCACGTCGGATTTTGCCGGATGCACGTTGACGTCGACGAGAGCGGGATCGAGCGTGATCGACAGCACCGCCACCGGATGGCGTCCGGAAGGGATCGTCTCGGCATAGGCGCCGCGGATCGCCGAGAGGATCAGCTTGTCCTGCACCGGCCGGCCATTGACGAAGGCGTATTGATGGGCGGAGTTGCCGCGATTGAAGGTTGGCACACCGGCAAAGCCGGTAAGCGAGATCTCTTCGCGTACGGCGTCGAGCGCAATGGCGTTGTCGCGGAATTCCTTGCCGAGCACCTGCGCCATGCGCGCCAGATGATCATCGCCGGTCGCCGGGAATTCCAGCGTCGTGCGGTCCGAGCCCGACAGCACGAAGCGCACGGCCGGAAAGGCGATCGCCATGCGCTTGACGATCTCGGTGATGGCGCCAGCCTCGGCTTTCTCCGTCTTCAGGAATTTGAGGCGGGCCGGTGTGGCAAAGAACAGGTCGCGCACTTCGACGATCGTCCCTGGGTTAGCGGCAGCCGGCCGCATATGCGCGATCTTGCCGCCGGCAACGGCGATCTCGTGGCCGCCGGCGCTGTCGCGTCTGCGGCTTGCAATGCTGAGCCTTGCAACCGAGCCGATCGAGGGCAGCGCCTCGCCGCGGAAGCCGAGCGTGCGGATATCCTCGAGCGTCTCGGAGATCTTCGAGGTGCAGTGACGCCTGACCGCCAGCTCCAGGTCGGCAGCATCCATGCCGGAGCCATTGTCGCTGACGCGCAGCAGCGCCTTGCCGCCGCCAGCCGTGGCGATTTCGATGCGCGTCGCGCCCGCGTCGAGCGCGTTTTCGATCAGTTCCTTGGCAGCGCTCGCCGGCCGTTCGATGACTTCGCCGGCGGCGATCTGGTTGATGAGCGTTTCGGAGAGCTGTATGATGGCCATGGGCTATTTTCGGGGATTCGCGGGCCGGAGGGAAGGGGTTTCGATGCGCTTTCCCAAAGCGTGATCACGGCCATCCCCGAATTTGGGGGTGGCTAGTGTTAAGCCGGTTTTAACATAAAAATGGCATTTCTAATCACATACTTCCGGAAGCTGTGAAATCGAACAGATGTGGGACGCAACAGAATGAGTGCCGGCTTCGAAAAGGCGGACACATCATCAGAAATCGATGGGTCTCCCGCCGAGGCCGATCTGCAGACGGCGCTTTTCGATGTGGTGTGCGACAGCCTTTCCGCAGCTTTCATCATCTACGACAAGAACGATCATCTGATCTTCGCAAGCCGCCAGACCCTCGAATTCTTTCCGCTGCCCGCCGAAATGCTGAAGCCGGGCACACGGCTTCGCGATTTCCTCGGCGCAATGTACGACACCGGCATTCGCCAGCAGTATGATGTCAGGCAGGGCGGCTCTCTGAGCCGCGAAGACTGGCTGTCGGAGAAAATCGCCTCTCATTGGCGCGAACGCTTCGACGCCGTCGAGCGCCATGGCACCGACAGCTGGGTCCGCTTCGTCAAGCGCAGGCTGCCGGGCGGCTACGGCGTCACCATCATCTCCGACATTTCCGAGAACAAGAAGCGCGAAGAGCAATGGCGCTCCGATCTGGAGCGCGTGCAGCTCACCGAGGACATTCTCGACAATCTGCCGTTTCCGCTTTTCGTCAAGGATCGCAACCTCACCTATGTCGCGGTGAATCTCGCCTTCTGCGAGAAATATCAGACGAGCGCTGACGAGGTGCTCGGCCGTAAGAGCGGAGATCTTTTTTCAGAGGAGATCGCCAAGCGCTTCGAGGAGAGCGATCGCCACGTGCTGGAGACCGGCGAGATGTCCGTCTCCCGCCAGCGTCAGATCTCCCGCGACGGCATCGAGCGCGACATCGTCAGCCGCAAGCACCGCATCGGCAAGCCCGGCCGCTATTTCCTGGTGTCGACCATGCAGGACCTGCCGCGCGACGGCGCCGATCTCGACGAGTTCGGCCAAGCGTCCGCGATCACCGCCTCCAGCAATCAAAGCTATCGCCGGGCCTATGTGCCGGTACCAACCGGCGTCGAGCGGCGCGAACCAGCGGCGATGGAAGCGATCGTTCCGGAGAATTTCTCCGGCCGCAAGGTCCTCGTCGTCACTGCCGACCTCGCGGCCGAGACAGCCGCGCTGCGGACACTGACGAAATACGGCTTCGAATCCTCCTCGGTCCGCGGCGAGGACGAAGAGGAGCGGTTCCTGGAAATCGCCACCTCCTCCGGCATCTCGCTCGATCTTTTGATCATCGACAACCAGATGGGCATGCGCTGCCTCGAGCTTGCCGAGCAATATGGCATCCCGGCGCTCGTCATGGACGGCTTCCAGATCGCCAACGAGCTCACATTCCAGATCGCCCGCCATTTCAATCGCAACAGCCGCAGCGCCGCCGGTTCGGATGCGGATTGGGAAATCAGCACGTCCGACGATGTGGTCGGCCTGCAGATTCTTGTCGCCGAAGACAACGATATCAACCAGATCGTCTTCTCGCAGATCCTCGAAGGCCTCGGCTACCGCCATATGCTTGCGGCGACCGGCGACGAGGCCGTGCGCCTCTGGGCGGAGCACCGGCCGCAGATCGTACTGATGGATATTTCCCTGCCGGGTTTCAACGGTTTCGAGGCCGCCCGCCTCATCCGGCAGATGGAGGAAACCGGCGACGGAACCCGCACCCCGATCATCGGCGTGCTCACCCAGGCCTTCGAGCGCGACCGTGCCGAATGCGTCAAATCAGGCATGGACGACGTCATCATGAAACCCGTCAGCCCGGACATGCTCGAGATGGTATTTCAGAAGTACCTAATGGGCGAAGCTTTGCGGGCGCGAAACTAAGGCATGTCGCGCAAAAGTGTGCAGCGGTTTTGCGCTAACGACATGCGTAAAAACAAAGACCTAAAGCGCGAGGAGCGAATCTGAAGGATCGCGACGCGCTTTAGAGCAATTTCAGGAAAAGTGTGAAGCGGTTTTCCGTCCGGAATTGCGTAAAACAAAAAGTTAGAGCGGTTCGGCGCTTCCATGAGAAGCTGAACCGCTCTAACCGAAATACCCGTCAACTCCCTAGATTTTGGGCGTTCTAGGCGGCAGAGGCCGCTGATTTCCTATCGAATTATTAAGACATGCCGGTCATTCTTTTGCATAGCTGCGGGGGAAAGCTCGGGTTTGCATGATAAAATCGGCGGAAATAGCTTTCTTGACCGTGGGTCAGAATGAGCTTCAGGCGATGGCCTACACCGATCCGCTGACCGGATTGGGAAACCGCAATCGCATGCGGGACAAGGTCTTGCAGATCTCTTCCGAGCGCGCCAGCGATCCGGCCCCCTTCACCATCGGCATCGTCAACCTCGACAGCTTCAAGCCGATCAACGACCTCTTCGGCTCGACGGCCGGCGATGAAATCCTCTGCCAGGTCGCCCATCGTCTCAGGGCCTGTATTCCTGATGGCGCGCTTGTTACCCGCCACGATGGTGACGAATTCGCCTTCGTGCTGCCGTTGATCTTCGAGCGGGCGAGTGCCGAGAAATTCGGCCAGATGATCCGCGAGGTGCTATCGGCCCCCTATGACCTCGGTGACCGCAACGTCCGTCTCTCCGCTTCCCTCGGCTTCTCCATATATCCGTTCGCCGGAGAGGATTGCGAGGAACTGCTGAAGAGCGCCGAAACCGCCCTCTACCGTTCCAAGCGCCGCGGTCGCGGCCAGATCACCGTCTATTCGCGCGAGATCGCGCAGGAAATGAAACGCGCGACGCAGCTGGAGCAGGCGCTCAGAAACGCTATCATCTCGGATGCGATCGACGTGCATTTCCAGCCGATCGTCTCGCTGTCCAACAATCAGGTCGTCGGCTTCGAGGCGCTCGCCCGCTGGAACGACCCCGATCTCGGCTTCGTGTCGCCCGGCGTCTTCGTGCCGCTCGCCGAAGAGCGTGGCTTCATCGATGCGCTGTCGGAGGCGTTGCTGCGTAAAGCCGCCGAAGCAGCACTTTCCTGGCCGCGCGAACTCTTTCTGTCGTTCAATCTATCCTCGGCCCAGCTGATGGATCCGGGCACGAGCAGCAGCGTCCTGTCGATCCTCGGGCGCGTTGGCTTCGATCCGCATCGCCTGGAACTGGAGATCACCGAGACCGCGGTGATGAGTTCGGCCGATACCGCTCATCGCATCATCGCCGATCTGCGCGCCGCCGGTGTGCGCATCTCGCTCGACGATTTCGGCACCGGCCAGTCGAGTCTCGGACGCTTGCGCGACTTCATCTTCGACAAGATCAAGATCGACCGTGCCTTCGTCTCGCGCATCAATTCCGATCGCGCCTCCGAACACATCATCAAGGCGATCCTTACCATGTGCGAGGGTTTGGAGCTGGAGGTCGTGGCGGAAGGCATCGAGGATTATGCGGAGGCAGTGAAGTTGCGCATGCTCGGCTGCGGCATGGGCCAGGGCTATCACTTCGGCCGTCCGGCCGATGGTATCGCCACGCTACGCTTCCTGCACGAGAACTACTACGATCCGACCGTGATGGAGCGCGTCAGCGCATAAAGCGATGGCGCCCCTAGCAGCGCCATCGCCTACGCTATACTACCGCGCACGGATTACTTAGGCGTGGTCGAGCCGGTCGCCGTGGTATCGGTACCGGTTGCAGCCGGAGCCTTTTCGGCCGACTGCATTGCCAGCGTCTTGAACTCAGGTGCGGCCTTCAGCGATTCAGCCGTTTCGCTTGTCGTCAGCTTGACGCTGCCGTCCTGGGTGTTCTGCGCGACGGTGATCTTTTCCATCGGCACGGCGACATTCTTTTCGCCGATGCCGAGGAAGCCGCCGACACCAACGATTGCAGCAACGAAGCCGCCGTCCTTCTTCAGGATCAGGTCGTTGACGCTGCCGATGCTTTCATTGTTGCCGTTATAGACCGACTGGCCGATATAGGTATTGGCACTGATCTGATCCGGAGACTGCTCCGTCAGATAGCCGGCCTGAGCCGTGTCTGCCGTCGGTGCTGCGGCCGGAGCCTGTGCGGCATCGCCTGCAGGCTTGGTGACATCAGGCGTCATCGGCTTCGGGGCTGCCGGATCGGCGGGAGCCGCCTGGGTCGGAGCGGCGGGGTCCGCAGGCTGCGGGGCCGTCTGCGAGAATGCCGCCGGTGCGAAAGCCGTGGCAAACAGGGCGCCAGCGGCAACGGTCGTCAAAAGTTTGCGTGTCATTTCGAACCTACCTTCGTTTTTCCCTAGAGTGATCGCTGGCCCGGCAGCACCTGTTTCCCAGGTATGATTGCCGCGCCGGTTCGAAAGGAAAATGACTGGTGGGCCGATTGGTTCCGGTTGAAAACACGGAAAATTTCTCGATTTTCACGGAACATTTATCGAAGAACCGCCGCCAAAACGAGAAAAGGCGCCCCGGTCGGGAGCGCCTCTGGTGGCCGCATATCACCCGTGATCAGATCACATAGACCGGATCGAACACGCCTTTGACGTCGATGCCGAGTTCCAGCAGCGCGCCGGCACTGGGCTGCGCGGAACGGGCGTCCTCGTCCAATCCTTCCCAGGCGGTCGTTACCGCCAGCCGGTCGGCATTGACGCCGATGAAGGCAGGGCAGGAGGGCTGGACGGCGGGAACCTTGTAGCGCGAGATGCGCAGCCCGTCCGGACTATAGCGGTCGACGACGCCGGCGCCCCAGCGCGCATTCCACAAATAGCCGTCGGCATCGACCACCGAGCCGTCGATGTCGCCGGGGTCATTCATGCTGTCGACGAGCACGATCGGCTCGCCCGAGGGTAGGCCGGTCAACGGATCGACCATGACGCGCATCAGCCGATTGATGCGGGAATCCGTATAATAGCCGACCGTGCCGTCAGGCGAGAAGCAGATCGAATTCGGGATGCTGATGCCGTTGAAGATCTTCGTCACCTTGCCGGAGGCGAGATGATAGATGGCGCCGGCCTGGTTTTCCGCCCGCTTGCTCATCGTGCCGATCCAGAGCGCGCCGGAAGGATGGGTGCGGCCGTCGTTCGAACGGTTTTCCGGCCTGTCGTTTTCGAGCGCGGCATAGAAGGTGAGGTTGCCGCTTGCGATGTCGCGCACGAAAAGCCCTTCTTCCGTCGCGATCAGCTGCCGCCCGGCATCGATGCGGGCAAGAACGCTCGCCATGACAGGCAGCGGATGCACCTTTTTCGCGCCTGTCGAAAGATTGAGCTCGTGCAGTTCCTTGCCGAGGATGTTGAACCACCAGACGGTATTGCTGTCCGGATCATAGGTCGGGCCTTCGCCGAGAACGGAATTGGTATTGCAAAGTGTTTTGCCCTCGAACTCATAAATATCGGTCATACGTTCACGCTCCCAATGGCTGCATCATAGGCGTAAATGGTCGCCTTGGCGCGCTCGGCAACCTCTGACGCGGTCATTCCTGGCTTATAGATGCTGGTGCCGAGGCCGAAGGAGAAGATGCCGGCCTTGGTGTAATCGCCGAAATTCTTGTCCGACACACCGCCGACCACGGCAATCGTGAGCTCCGGCGGCAGGATTGCCCGGATCGCCGTGATGCCGGACGGACCAAGCACGCTGGCCGGAAAGAATTTGAGACCGGTGGCGCCGGCGCGCGCAGCCGCCAGCGCCTCGGTCGGCGTAAAGACGCCCGGCATCGTCACCATGCCGTATTCGCGCGCCCGGATGATCACCTCGGGCTCGACATTCGGGGTGACGAGCAGCTTGCCGCCGGCCGCATGCAGGCTGTCGACCGCCTCGACGGTCAGCACCGTGCCGGCGCCGATCAGCACCTCGGCCGGCGCCATCTTTGCGGCGATCTCGATGGATTTGAATGGTTCCGGCGAGTTAAGCGGAATCTCGATCGCCGTCAGGCCATTTTCGATCAGAGCACCGACGACGCTTTCGGTCTCGTCAGGCCGGATGCCGCGAAGGATGGCGATCAGCGGGCGCTTCATGTCGGGGAAGGGGATACGGTTCATCGTGTCAGCTTTCTCAATTCGGCCAGATGGCTTCGGCGGCAGCCGAAAGCCCGCGGCGCACGGCGGCGTCGGCGTCGATGGCGGTGAAGGCAAGGGAGAGGGTTCCGAAGGCTTGTTCGTAGAGCGCCTGCAGGCGCCCGGAGGCGACGAGGGTGATGGTGGTGCCGTTTGCCGCATCCTGCAGCGCCCCGGCGATTTCGAGGCCGATCAGCGTACCGGAAAGCCGGGCTTGCGCGGCAGCGGCGGATATGCTGTGCAGGAGTTGGCCGGACCGGGCGGCAAAGAGCAGGTTGGAGGCCAGGGCCGGGCGTGCGAAAGCGGCCGAGACCGCGGCCTCGAAGGCTGCCGCATCCGCCGGCTGCTCTCCCGCGCCGGCAACGGCATGCGAAAGGATCGTGTGTTTGCTGATGACGTCGAAAAGCTCGCCGGTCATGAAGGTCGAAAAGCCGGTGACCTTGGCGTCCGTCACATGCACCCATTTTGAATGCGTGCCGGGCATGCAGACAGCCTGCGCCCCCGAGCTTGCGCGGCCGAGCGCGCCGAGAAGCTGGGTTTCCTCACCGCGCATGACGTCGGGCATCGCGATGTCCCGCTGGGCAAGGCCCGGCAGGATGCGGATGTCGCGGCTTTCGCCTGGCACGGAGACCGCCCCCGTGAGGATCGAGGCAAGCGGGGCGGGCACGTCGATATAACCGGCCTCGACCCAGCCCTGCCTTGCGCCGGCCATGCCGCAGACGATCACCGGCAGGTTTTCCGGCGCCTCGATGGCGGTGAGATGGCTGGCAAGCACGGCGGAAAAGCCGGTCTTTGCCGCGCTCGTCATGCCTTCGCCGCTGCGGCGTTCGGCAAGGACGGTGCCGTCCCTGCCGATCAGCCACAGCCGAAAGCTGCTGGTGCCCCAGTCCACCGCGACATAAGCGGGATTTGCCATTACAGAACGCCTCCATCGACAATCAGGGACTGGGCGGTCATCGCCGCCGCGCAGTCGGATGCAAGAAACAGGCAGGGACCGACGATCGCATCGGGTTTGAGCGCAACCTTCAGGCACTGGTCCTCGACCGAGCGCGCAATGCTCTCCTCGGTGAGCCAGTGCTGCATCTGCCGTTCGGTGACCACCATGCCGGGCAGGATGCAGTTGACCCGGATGCTCTCCGGCCCGAGCCTGCCCGCCAGGCTCTTCGTCAGCCCGACGACCGCCGCCTTGGCTGCCGCATAGGCGGGAAAGCCGCCCATGTTCAGCTTGAAGGCGATCGACGACATATTGATGATCGCCCCGCCGCCGGCCGTCCGCATCGACGGCACGACTGCCTGCGAGGTAAAGAACACATGCTTGAGGTTGACCGCCTGGTTGTTGTCCCAATAGGCCTCGGTCACCGCGTCGAATTCATGGCGGTCGTCCCAGGCGGCATTGTTGACCAGCACGCGGATCGGCCCAGAGCTCGCAATAACGCTATCGACCGTACGCCGGATCGCTTCGATGTCGCGCAGATCGGCGTGGTAAAAGGAGACCGGATGCGTGGTCTCCCGCGATAGCCTTTCGGCGAGCTCGCGGCCGGCGGCCTCGGCGATATCGATGAACGAGACCTTGGCGCCTTGGCGCGCGAAACCTTCGACGATCGCAGCACCGATGCCCGATCCACCGCCGGTCACCAGCACGGCTCGGTCTTTGAACTCGGGGAATTGTGCTGCTGGCATCATGGTCACCGTCGCCTCCCGACCTTATCATTGTTCCATTATTTGGAACTTAATTTGACTATATGGAATTATCGAATTACAGTGCCCTTTCTGTCAAGGGTGGATGAAGCGATGAATTCAAACGGCGACGGCGCAGCACTCGCACGCGAGACCGGTACGCTCGGCAAACTGATGGTTCTGCTCGATCTTGTCACCCATGCGGATGCGCCGCTGCGTTTCACCGATATTCTGGCTCTCGCCGGCCAGCCGCGCGGCACGCTGCATCGCCAGCTGAGCCACCTGGTGGAGGAAGGGCTGATCGAGCTCGATGGTGACGGCCGCTATGCGCCAGGCCTGCGCCTGCTTGATTTCGCCGCGCGCAGCTGGGCGCGCAACGAATTCCGCTTGATCGCCGAGCCGCACCTCGCGGATCTGCAGCGGGCGACCGGCGAGACGGTGCATCTCGGCGTTCTCCGCGGACAGTCGATCATCTATCTCGATAAGGTCGAAGGCCGTCAGCCGGTGCGCATGTATTCGCAGATCGGCAATGCCTCGCCCTGTTATTGCACCGGCGTCGGCAAGGCAGCCTTGTCGCTGCTGCCGGCCGAAGGCCTTGTCGATCTCGTCGCCGGCTTGAGCTTCACCAGCTTTACCGCCTCGACCCATGTCTCAGCCGAAACGCTGCTTGCCGAAATCCGCGAGATTGCCGATCAGGGCTATGCCTTCGACCGCGAGGAGCATGAGGCCGGCATCCGCTGCGTTGCCGCACCCGTCTGGTCGGAGGATCGGACCTTTATGGGTGGCATTTCGATTACCGGCCCGTCCTATCGGTTGTCGATGGAACTTCTGCACCAGTGGGCCGTTCCGGTTCAGTTGGCGGCTGGGAGGATCATGGAAGGCATGCGCGTCCGTCTCGGTCCGCGCCGCTGAGGGAAAAAATCACGATCGGCCCGCTGCTGGACGCGATCGAAGAGCATGCTTATGATGAGCGCGATATTGAGATTTGCCGACGAATCACCACAACTAGAACGGTCCGCGAAATCTACAACCAGTCACCGGCCGAACGCTCAACGCTGAAGCCGATTCCACCAGCGATCGTCTTTCCCCGATGCAATCGAAACACCCATAGCGGGCAGGTTTCGCAAACGGTTTGCCGGCCGCTGTGCCGAAGATGAAGAAATGTGATGGCACCCTTGTCGCAAACATCCACGGAAGAAGACGATTATGTTCAGGAAATAGCGGGCCTGAAGACCCAGTTCGATATTTTCCGTTTCATGAAACGGGTGACGGAAGCCTATCGCAGCCGTGCCTTCATGGTCCTCAACCTGCCGCCGATCACCTCCTTCGATCTTCAGGGCAGCACCGTCATCACCAGCTGGCCGGCCGAGCTTCTGGCTCTCTACGACCAGGAAGGCCTGATGGTGAACAGTCCGGTCCTCAGACGCCTCAGAACATCCGCGCGGCCCTTCTTCTACGACATGTCGCGTCAGAACTGGTCGCGGGACGACGGCAAGTCCATTCTCGTTACCTCGCTGTTCGAACGTTTCAAGATGATGCGTTGCGCCTATTTCCCGACTCATGAGCCCTCCGGCCTGCGCGGCGCCGTCTCTTTCGCCGGCGACCGCGAGCCCTTCAGCCCGGCCGAGATGCGCGAGCTGTGCTACATCGCCATCCACGTCTTCGACAGGCTGGCCGAGATCCGCAACCTCGATACGCGCATGACGGACACGCTGACCGACCGCGAGATTGATTGCCTCAACTGGACGGCGGCCGGCAAGACCAGTGCTGAAATCGCCGAAATCCTCACCCTCTCCGAGCACACGGTCAATCACTACCTCAACCGCGCCACCAAGAAGCTCGACACGGTCAACCGCACCCAGGCCGTCGCCAAGGCGCTACGCATCGGCCTGATCAAATAAGTTGCAAAAAACAACCGACTGCTTTCGAAGCCGCCCAGCGCGTAGGCATATCTTTCCCGCTGAGGGGCTGCCGCAAGCGCTTTTGCGCTCTTTTTCCTGATTTTCCATCTGGCACGCTTTCTGCATCTCTTCTGCGAGAGGTCCAGAGGGGACTTTGAGACCAGCGCCAGGAAATGGCGCGGCCGACACACCGCTGCCCGACGCCGATGCCGCTTTTCTCCCGGCTCTTCGGTGTCGGCGGCGGTTGTTGCGTTTTGGCACCGCTTCTTTCGCAGCTGTTGGCGATTTCATCTTCCTTGTTCACTTTTTGCTGGTCTTTTTTTCGGCTTGCGCTAGTTCGCCCCGGATTGCGCCGGTTCTCGGGGAGACCGTTGCGGCCATCAGGGCGAAAGCCCGGCGGACTTGATGGCCGCAACGGATTGCCAATTCTCCCCGGCGCTCTTTTGGCGCGCCGGATTTTCCTCCCGATGATTTTGTTTGGCGAAGGCTTCCGTCTCCACTATTTGTGATCTGCAAGAAGCAGTGAGGGTGGAATGGCCGACGTCACCAAGGAACAAGTTCTCGAAACGCTGAAGACCGTGCGTGGACCGGATCTCGAGCACGATATCGTCGAGCTCGGCATGGTCTCCGACGTCTTCATCTCCGACGGAAAGGTTTATTTCTCCATCACCGTCCCGGCCGATCGCGCCAAAGAGCTGGAGCCGATGCGGCTCGCCGCCGAGCGCGTCATCAAGGAAATGCCAGGCGTCAAGGGTGCCCTCGTCACACTGACGGCGGACAAGAAGGCCGCCGCCGTCGCTCCGGCTGCTCGCCCTGCGCCGAACCCGCCGCACGGCCATGCCGGCCACGATCACGGGGCTCACGCCCCTCAACAGCCGCCGCGCGCCGGCAAGATCGGTGTGCCCGGCATCGGCGCCATCATCGCGGTCGCCTCGGGCAAGGGTGGGGTCGGCAAGTCGACCACCGCCGTCAATCTTGCACTAGGCCTGCTCGCCAACGGTCTTCGCGTCGGCATTCTCGATGCCGACATCTACGGTCCCTCGATGCCGCGACTGCTGAAGATATCCGGCCGCCCGACGCAGATCGACGGCCGCATCATCAATCCGATGGAGAATTATGGCCTCAAGGTCATGTCGATGGGCTTCCTTGTCGACGAGGAGACGGCGATGATCTGGCGCGGGCCGATGGTCCAGTCGGCGCTGCTGCAGATGCTGCGCGAAGTCGCCTGGGGCGAGCTCGACGTCCTCGTCGTCGACATGCCGCCCGGCACCGGCGACGCGCAGCTGACTATGGCCCAGCAGGTGCCGCTTGCCGGCGCCGTCATCGTCTCGACGCCGCAGGATCTCGCTCTGATCGATGCCCGCAAGGGCCTCAACATGTTCCGCAAGGTCGAGGTGCCTGTGCTCGGCATCGTCGAGAACATGAGCTATTTCATCGCCCCTGATACCGGCACCCGCTACGACATCTTCGGCCATGGCGGCGCCCGCAAGGAGGCCGAGCGCATTGGCGTGCCCTTCCTCGGCGAAGTCCCGCTGACGATGAACATCCGCGAAACCTCCGACGCCGGCACGCCGCTCGTCGCCTCCGAGCCGAACGGCGTCGTCGCCGGCATCTATCGCGGCATCGCCGCCAAGGTCTGGGAGCAGGTCGTCGGCCAGTCCCAGCGCCCGGCACCGGCGATCGTCTTCGAATAATGCATGCCGCCCGGAAGTGTGCAGCGGTTCCGGGATAACGGCATGCATAAAACAAAATGCATGCCGCCCGGAAGTGTGCAGCGGTTCCGGGATAACGGCATGCATAAAACAAAATGCATGCCGCCCGGAAGTGTGCAGCGGTTCCGGGATAACGACAGGCATAAACCAAAGAGCTGACGCGCGTCGCATGAATCGGTTCGATGCGAGGTGCTTTAGCGAGCCGAATCACCGCGGCGGATACCCCAAATTGTGGGGGAAACGTGGTGAAAAGCCGCGCTTCACGGAAGATGTCTTGATTATTTCACGGCTTTGCTTCATATGCCGCGGCGCCATGATGGCGTTTTGCTGCAGATGCTCAATGAGGCCGTCTTCGTTTCGAAGGGTCCGGCCCGCCTGCAAGTTCGGAGTTGTCTTGTCGATCGAAGGATTGGGAACTGCGATGCGGTTGAGCACAATGCGCATGCCGGCCTTTGAGGTTGGATGCAGCCGGAGAGACGACCGGTGATTACCGTTTACTGTTCCAATTGCAAGTCGGTCGAGATCCGCGATCTGTCGCATGCCGCCTCCTTTCCCGAGGATGTCGTATGGATCGACATGATCGAGCCGACCCGCGACGAGGAACTCTATGTCGAGAAGGTTCTCGGCATCGAGGTCCCGACCAGCGACGATCTCAAGGATATCGAGCCTTCCGCCCGTCTCTATGTCGAAAAAGACGCCGTCTTCATGACCGCTTCGCTGCTCTGGAAAGCTGACACCGACGTACCGACACTGACCGACGTCGCCTTCATCCTGGCCGGAAACCGCTTGGTCACCATTCGCTACGCCCATCCCAAATCCTTTGCGCTGTTCATCGCTGCCCTCCACCGGCTGCCGGAAAACTGGCGCAGTGGTGCCGCCCTTCTCGCCAAGCTCTTGGAGACGATCGTCGACCGCACCGCCGAGATCCTCGAGATCTCCATCTCGCGCCTCGACATCTTGTCGACGCATGTCTTCGGCGATCGGGCAAGGAAGGTGCGCAAGCCTTCGAACTACCTCGAGGAGAAGTTGCGCGATATTGCCGGCCATCACCGGATGATCAGCAAGGTGCGCGACAGTCTCGGGTCGCTTGCCCGCCTGCTGACGTTCTTTCACACGATCCCGGCGATCCAGCAGGACCGCGAGGCGAAGGAGCTCTGCCGCACCGTCTCGCGCGATGTCCAGTCACTGTCGGAGCATGCTTCTTTCGTCGCCGCCAACATCACCTTCCTGCTCGATGCTTCGCTCGGGCTGATCAACATCGAGCAGAACTCGATCATCAAGATTTTCTCGATTGCCTCGGTGGTGTTCTTGCCGCCGACATTGGTCGCCTCCATCTATGGTATGAACTTTCAGGTCATGCCGGAGCTGACCTGGGTCGCGGGTTATCCCTATTCGCTGGCCCTGATGGTGATTTCAGCCGTCATCCCCTTTTTCTTTTTCCGCTGGAAAGGCTGGCTCTGAGGAGCCTGTTGCAACTTCATGTCCGAAGAGAGCCATCCGAACGAAAGCCATATGACGCCGCGAAAGCTGTTCTATCTCGCGCTGGGTTCCGTCGGTGTCGTCTACGGCGATATCGGTACCAGCCCGCTCTATGCTTTTCGCGAGGCGCTGAAGCCGGTGGCGCATGACGGCGTCACCCGTTTTGAAGTCATCAGCCTGATCTCGCTGATGATCTGGGCGCTGACGATCATCGTCACCATCAAATATGTGCTCTTCCTGCTGCGCGCCGACAACGACGGCGAGGGCGGCACGCTGTCGCTTCTTGCCCTGCTGATGAAGACCGCCAACGGCCATACCGCCGTCCTGATGCTGCTCGGCCTGATGGGTGCGGCCCTCTTCCTCGGCGATGCGATGATCACGCCGGCGCTTTCGGTGCTCTCGGCAGTCGAGGGCCTGAAGCTCGTCACACCCAGCCTCGCGGATTATATCGTGCCGATCTCGGTGGTGATCCTGGCGCTGCTCTTCGTCGTGCAATCGCGCGGCACCGGCGCCGTCGCGAGGTTCTTCGGCCCGATCACCGCCGTCTGGTTCCTCGTCATGGCCGCCGCCGGCATTTCCCATATCTCGGATGATTACGGCATTCTTGCTGCCTTCAATCCCTATTATGCCGTCAGCTTCCTGCTGCATGAGGGCTTCTACGGCGTCGTCGTGCTCGGCGCTGTCTTCCTGACGGTGACCGGTGCTGAGGCGCTCTATGCCGATCTCGGCCATTTCGGCCGCCGCCCGATCCAGTGGGCCTGGTTCCTGCTGGTTTTCCCGGCGCTGACGCTGAACTATCTCGGGCAGGGCGCGCTCGTTCTCGGCAATCCGATGACGATGTCCGATCCCTTCTATCTGATGTATCCGAAATGGGCGCTGCTGCCGGTCGTCATCCTGGCGACCGCCGCGACGATCATCGCCAGCCAGGCGGTCATCACCGGCGCCTTCTCGATGGTGCGCCAGGGCATCAACCTCGGCTTCCTGCCGCGCATGGAAATCCTCTTTACCTCGGAAACCAATACCGGGCAGATCTTCGTGCCTTCGGTCAATGCCGTGCTGTTCATCGGCGTCATCTTCCTGGTCCTGAGTTTCAAGACTTCGGACGCGCTGGCGACCGCCTACGGCATCTCCGTCACCGGAGCCATGGTCGTCACTTCGATCATGGCCTTCGAATTCGTCCGCGCCCGCTGGAACTGGTCGCTTCCGGTTGCGGTGATCGCGCTCGCGCCGCTGGTCGTGCTCGAAATGATCTTCCTCGGCGCCAACCTTTTGAAGATCCACGACGGCGGCTATATCCCGATCATGATCGCCACGGCCTTTACCGTCGTCATGTGGACCTGGCGTCGCGGCACGGCGATCCTGATGGAAAAGACCCGCCACACCGATATTCCGCTTGCCTCCTTCGTCAGCTCGATCGAGCGCAAGAGCGAACATTCGCCGGCCCAGGTTCCAGGCACCGCGATCTTCCTGACCAGCGATCCGGAATCCGCCCCCGCCGCCTTGCTGCACAATCTCAAGCACAACCACGTGCTTCACGACCGCAACGTCATCCTGACGATCCGCACGGTCAACAAACCGCGCGTCCCGAGCCAAGACCGCTACAGGGTCGAGCAGATTTCCGAGCGTTTCTCCCGTGTCGAACTGCTCTTCGGCTTCATGGAATCGCAAAACGTCTCGCAGGCCCTGGCGACGCTGCGCAAGACGGGACTGAAATTCGACATCATGTCGACCTCCTTCTATCTCGGCCGCCGCAAGCTGGTGCCGGACGCCAAGTCGGGCATGCCCTACTGGCAGGACCGGCTCTACATCGCGCTCGCCAACGCCGCCGCCAACCCCTCGGACTACTTCCGCCTGCCGGCCAACCGCGTGGTGGAACTCGGCTCGCACGTTATTATTTGATGAGTGGGGCAAAGACCCCGCCCCGAACCCCTCCCCACAAGGGGGAGGGGCTTAATCTGCCGCTCCGGCGCTTCCCACTTCATCGTTTCATCCGCAGAAAGGCTGATGTTTGTTGCGTGCGAGCGCCGCAAATTAGTCCCTCCCGCTTGTGGGGAGGGGTTGGGGAGGGGACTTTCGCAAGGTGGGGAGGGGACTTTCACAAAGCTGCGACACACCTCACTTCACGAAATTACCAGCCACATTAGAACATCCAAAAGTTCTCACGGTCACATTTCGGCACAGCCCGTTAACCGGACATCAAGGTTAATGCGAGATTTTCAATGGAATGTTCCCGCGTTCCATGCCGGAGTCCGTGTTGCGTCGAAAGAGCCCTTCCCGTAGCAAGCTGCGTCTTATTCCCGAGAATTGGGTGTCGCCCGTCATCTTCGGTCTCGCCGGCTGGCTGATTTTCCCGAGCGTCGCCTCCCATGCCGATCTCGCTGCCATGCTTGCCGGCCTCGATCATGAGGGTGAGAGCTGGCGCATGGTGCTGACCAATTCGCCGGCCGGCTCCATCCACCAGGCCGAACTCGCCTTCGCCGAGCCGATGGTGACGGGTTCGATCTCTGCCGGTGCCGGCATGGTGCTGCCCGATGGCCGCAAGGTCGCCTTCACCGCCAACGACAAGGGCACTGCCAAGGATAGGGGCCACGAGGACACGCCGGACGAGGATCGCGTCAATCGCCGCACCAAGAAGGGGCGCGTCGTCGCCGTCGAGCAGATGCAGCCGCCGAAGGATTTTTCCGCCGGCTCGATCCTCGAACGTACCAAGATGCTCTTCACCCCGAGCTTCGATCTCAAGGACCGCTCGGCCTTCGTCAAGCCGAAGATACAGGGCAAGGAAATCGAGATCGCCACATCTTTCTATAAGAAGCAGCCTGTCGTGACCGATAACGGCGTGCCGGCGATGCTTGCAAGCCTCATCACCAGCAACAAGGCCGATGTGCTGGCCACCGCCTATGCGCCGGCAGCACCCGACTATTCCCGCCAGTCGCCGTTCGATTCCATCCTGGCCGATCAGGACAGCGGCCGCTTCGTCCCGGAAATCGGCCCGCGCGACCACGCCTGGGCCGCAAGTGTGCTGCCGTCGAGCGTCTTTTCCGCCGGCGAGCAGCAATGCCTCGCCTCTGGTATCTATTTCGAAGCGCGCGGGGAATCGGTGAAGGGGCAGGCGGCCGTTGCCCAGGTCATCCTCAACCGCGTCCGCAATCCGGCCTATCCCCATACGATCTGCGGTGTCGTCTATCAGAACGAGGATTGGCGCAACCGCTGCCAGTTTTCCTTTGCATGCGACAGCATCAAGGACAGGGTGAACTCGGAATATCACTGGCGAGTCGCCCGTGATGTGGCGATGGCGGTGACCGCCGGCAAGATCTGGCTGCCGCAGGTAGGTTCGGCGACGCACTATCATGCCGTCTATGTCAGACCGAAATGGGCAAAGACCATGGAAAAGGTCGGCCGCATCGGACTTCATGTCTTCTATCGCACCTATGGCGGCGGCTGGAGCTGAGATAAATCGCTTGGGCAAGCCGATTTCCGGCCCGGAAAAGCGGATTCTTTCCGTCGAATTTGCGCGATCGACCCAGAGTCGATTTATCTCTTTGATTTGATGGAATTATTTTCTCGCTGGACAGAAGCTGTCTACGCCTTGACTATGCTAATCCCTAAAACTATGTTGCGCGCGACTTCAGAACGGGCCGGAAGGGTCTCAACCTTCGCGTCCGGGGTCCGAATGACCGGGGTAGCGGGAGTGCGGGCGACGGGCAGACGAGGAGAGATCCATGGCGGACGACCGCGAGGAAAGTCTTGAGAAGCGCCGTGCGCGATTGGAAGCGAAACTCGCGACCAAGCGCGTCGAGACGGGAGAGGACGAGGCCAGGGAAGCCCGTGCCGAGGTAAGCCGCAAAGGTTATGCCCAGGCGATGAAGCTTTCCAGCGAGTTCATTTCCGCAATCGTCGTCGGTGCCGTCCTTGGCTATGTCCTCGACCGTTTTGTTGGCACGGCGCCTTGGGGTTTGATTGTTCTTCTGCTTCTCGGATTTTGTGCCGGCGTTCTGAACGTGATGCGTTCTGCGGGGGTGGTGGCCCATCCCCTGGACGACGACAAGAAATAAGGACCGGTTCCGGTCTAGTGCAATGACCCCGCGTTCTGCGGGCCAAAGAGAGAGAACAAGCGGTGTCTAGCGATCCGACCCATCAGTTCCTGATCCAGAAGATTGTGCCGATCGAAATCGGCGGAATTGATTTTTCGTTTACCAATGCATCGCTCTTCATGGCCGCTTCGGCTGCCATCGCCGCAGGTTTCCTTTATTTCGCGACCTCGAACCGCGCCATTGTGCCGGGCCGTTCACAGTCGATCGCGGAAATTTTCTATGAATTCATCGCCAAAATGCTGACGGAAGGCGCGGGCAAGCAGGGACTGCAGTTTTTCCCCCTGGTCTTTTCGCTCTTCATGTTCGTGCTGACGGCGAACCTGCTCGGCATGTTCCCGTATTTCTTCACGGTGACGAGCCAGATCATCGTTACCGCCGCGCTGGCGATCCTCGTCATCGGCACGGTTGTCGTCTACGGTTTCTACAAGCACGGCTTCAAGTTTCTGAATGTCTTTGTGCCCTCGGGCGTACCGGGCATTCTGTTGCCGCTGGTCGTCACGATCGAAATCATCTCCTTCCTCTCCCGTCCGATTTCGCTCTCGGTTCGTCTTTTCGCCAACATGCTCGCCGGTCACATCACGCTGAAGGTGTTCGCAGGCTTCGTCGCCTCGCTTGGAGCCCTCGGTGCTGTCGGTGTCGGTGGAGCCGTTCTTCCTCTCATCATGACGGTCGCCCTGACCGGTCTCGAGTTCCTCGTCGCCTTCCTCCAGGCTTACGTCTTTGCGGTGCTGACTTGCATGTACCTCAATGACGCGATCCATCCGGGCGGGCACTAAGGATAACGACAACGACGTCAAAGGGCGTCAGTCATTCGCCGCAACAACCATTTCAAAGGAGTTCAACATGGAAGCGGAAGCAGCAAAGTACATCGGTGCAGGCCTGGCTTGCTTTGGTATGGCCGGTACGGCTCTCGGCCTCGGCAATATTTTCGGCAGCTACCTCTCCGGCGCTCTGCGCAATCCGTCTGCCGCTGACAGCCAGTTCGGCCGTCTGGTATTCGGCTTCGCCGTTACGGAAGCTCTGGGCATCTTCTCGCTGCTCGTCGCTCTCCTCCTCCTCTTCGCCGTCTGATACCGGCGAATAGATGGATCACGGCCTGCGATTGCAAGCCGTGATCCTTTGCATTTGCAGTCCACCTGGAGGTGAGCATGTTTTTTGTGACCCCGGCTTACGCTGAGGAAGCACCGGCGGCAGCGACGGGTACGGATGCGCATGCCGCTCCGGCCGCAGGCGAGGTCCATACCGAGACTGGTGTTGCCGAAGGCGGACACGCCCGCGGCCCCTTCCCGCCTTTCGATTCGACGACCTACGCGTCCCAGCTGCTCTGGCTGGTGATCACGTTCGGCGTCTTCTATTTGCTCATGCAAAAGGTCATCGCGCCGCGCATCGGGGCGATCCTCGATCAGCGTCACACGCGCCTCTCCCAGGATGTGGAAGAAGCAGGCCGCCTGAAGGCGGAGGCCGACGCTGCCGTTCGGACCTATGAAGGTGAACTGGCCGCTGCCCGTGCCAAGTCCAATGCGATCGGCACTGCCGCACGCGACGCTGCCAAGGCCAAGGCCGAAGAGGATCGCCGCGCCGTCGAGGCAAGCCTGTCGGAAAAGATCAAGGCTGCCGAGGTCCGCATCGGCGAGATCAAAGCGAAGGCCTTCGCCGACGTCGGCACCATTGCCGAGGAAACCGCGGCTGCCGTGGTCGATCAGCTAATCGGCGGCACCGTCGCCAAGGCCGATGTCGCCGCCGCCGTTGCGGCCGCCAAGAAGGAGGCTTGATCGATGGAATTTCTTGATGCGACTTTCTTCGCCTTTGTCGGCCTCGTCCTCTTTCTTGCGCTGGTCGTTTACCTGAAGGTTCCGGGCATGATGGCGAAGTCGCTCGACGACCGCGCCGACCAGATCCGCAACGATCTGGCCGAAGCCAAGCGTCTGCGCGAGGAAGCCCAGCACCTGCTTGTCGAATACCAGCGCAAGCGCAAGGAAGCGGAAGCCGAAGCGGCCCACATCGTTGCCGCCGCCGAACGCGAAGCCGAAATGCTGACCGCCGAAGCGAAGAAGAAGACGGAAGAATTCGTCACCAATCGCACGGCGCTGTCCGAACAGAAGATCAAGCAGGCCGAGGTCGAGGCGATGAAGGCGGTGCGTTCCGCCGCCGTCGATCTTGCTATCGCGGCCGCAGAAACCGTGCTTGCCAAGCGGGCCGACTCCAAGGTCCAGTCCGAGCTCTTCGGCAATGCTGTCGGCCAGGTCAAGACGCGGCTGAACTGAGCGTTTCGAAAAGATTGAGAGGGAAGGCCGGGCATGTCCCGGCCTTTTCTTTTGCTGGCAAGGCTTGGTCTTTACTCGTCGTGCGGAGGACTGTGGTGCCGTTGATCCGGCATTGCCACCGTCGCCTGGGTCGAGCCACGTGTCTCGTGCCGTCCTTTGGACCGTCGTAAGCAAAGGCGAAGGGCATGTCGCAACGTCTCGATTCCCTCTTCTCCCCAGCGGGGAGAAGGTGCCCGTAGGGCGGATGAGGGGGCCGGCGAAGCTGGCCTTCCCCAGCAACGCTCATACGAGCTTCGACCGCGCTGTCGTCATCTCGACTAGGTTCAGGTAGCTGTGACGTGGCGCGGCGAATAGGATAATGGGACGGATGTGCCGCGCGGCCCCTCATCCGCCTGCCGGCACCTTCTCCCCGAGGGGAGAAGAGGACATGCAGCAACCTCTCCGTTCCTCACGCGCCTTTTATAGCGCGTGTTCTGGCCTTCTCATTCTTCTTGAAGTTGACCTATTCGGAAAGCAACTCGTCCGTCTCAGGACCGTTCTCGGTCTTGCGCAACGGCCTGAAGCTCATCCGGTGGAGGGAACAGGGGCCGTGCTTCTCGATGCCAGCGCGGTGCTGCGCCGTGCCATAGCCCACATGCGCGGCAAAACCGTAATCCGGAAACACGCTATGTGCTCGCGCCATCATCCGGTCACGCGTCACCTTGGCGACAATCGAGGCGGCTGCGATCGAGACCGAGCGAGCATCGCCCTTGACCACGGCCTGTCCGGGGCAATCGAGGCCGGGCGGCACGTCGAGCCCGTCGGTCAGCACGTAGCTTGCGGGAATGGCGAGGCTGCAGATGGCGCGGCGCATGGCGTCGAGGCTTGCCTTGCGGATATCCGTCTCGTCGATACGCGTCGAACTGGAGGAGGCGATGGAGACGGTCGCAGTCGCCAGAATCTGCACGAACAGTTCCTCGCGCCGTTGCGCCGAAAGCTGCTTGGAATCGTTGAGACCCTCAGGGATGCGCCGGGGATCAAGGATGACGGCAGCAGCAACGACCGGTCCCGCCAGCGGCCCGCGGCCTGCCTCGTCGGCACCCGCGACCGGCCAGTGGCCGGCCTTGCGGGCTTTGAGTTCCAGTCGGAAATCCGGCACGAGCGGAACCGTGTCGAAAAGCAGGGGAGAATCGGGTGGCGTGCGAGGTTTCATGCGGCTGAACCTCGCACGCCAACCCGATTTCCCGCAAGTCCCCGGATCAGGGCGGCGGCCGGGGACGCTCGGGCGGATGGTGGCGGTCAGGGCCATCCGCGGGAATTGCGCTCGGGCGCGAAAACAGGGCGGTTTTCTCGAGAGCCGATGCGCAAGCTAGAAGCAATTCCAGGAAAAGTGCGGCGCGGTTTTCCGTCCGGAATTGCGTAAAAGGCTAGAAGCAATTCCAGGAAAAGTGCGGTGCGGTTTTCCGTCCGGAATTACGTAAAAACAAAATGTTAGAGCAACGACAGCTGCACGCCGCTGCCATCGGGCGGTACGAACAGATCGTCGCGCAGCGGCATGCTGCGTCGTGTCAGGCTGAAACGTCGGGCTGCCATTTCAAAGCGCCGGGCGATCTGCCAGGCATAGGGGCCGGCGCCCTTCATGCGCTTGCCGAATTCGGCATCATAATCCTTGCCGCCGCGCATCGAGCGCACCAGCGACATCACATGCCGGTAACGATCGGGGTAATGCTGCAGCAGCCAGTCGCGAAACAACGGGCTGACCTCGAGCGGCAGCCTGAGGATGACATAGCTCGCCTCGGCAGCACCGGCCGCCTTCGCCGATTCGAGAATACGCTCCAGCTCATGATCGTTCAGTGCCGGGATGAGCGGGGCGGCCAGCACAGCCGTCTGGATGCCTGCTTCGGCAAGCGTGTGGATCGTCTCCAGCCGCCGCGGCGGCGTGGCGGCACGTGGCTCCATCGTCCGGGCAAGCTTGCGATCCAGCGTGGTCACCGAGATGCCGACGCGCAGCAGGTTCTTGCTTGCCATCTCCTGCAGAATGTCGAGATCACGCAGGATCATCGCCGACTTGGTGACGATCGATACCGGATGGTTCGCCTTGTTCAACACCTCGAGGATGCCGCGCATGATGCGCCATTCCTTCTCGATCGGCTGATAGGGATCTGTATTGGTGCCGATCGCGATCACCCGCACCTTGTAGCCGGGCTTGGCGAGTTCCCGCTCCAGGAGTTTTGCCGCATCGGGCTTGGCAAACAGCTTCGTCTCGAAATCGAGCCCCGCAGAAAGCCCCATATAGGCGTGCGTCGGCCGGGCGAAGCAATAGATGCAGCCATGCTCGCAGCCGCGATAGGGATTGATCGAACGATCGAAGGGAATGTCCGGCGATTCGTTGCGGGTGATTGCCGTGCGCGGTTTCTCGATCTGCACTTCCGTCTTGAACGGCGGCAGTTCTTCCCACGTCTGCCAGCCATCGTCGACGGTCTCCCGCTGCAGCGCCTCGAACCGCCCTGTCGGGTTCAGTCCCGCCCCACGCCCGCGCCGCCGATCGACCTCGACTCTCAGACCGGAGGAAACGATCATCGCATCGGCAATATCTGCCGTATTGGCAGGCGCGAATGCGGCCTGCCCTGCCAGGGACTGCTCTCTCATCGGATTCTCCCGCGGCGGAAAGCCATCGCTCCCGCCCGTTTTGCTGATTAAATTCCTATCCGCAAAATTAGAACAATGCAAGAACAAAATGAGGAAAACGGCGCTGGCAATAATTTGTGCGGCGCATTATAAATAGTCAATGTTGACGGTTGTTCTCGAATGTCAGGATCAGGAATCTGAGCTGGCACAGACCTTATCGGTATTGGTGGCAGGCGCGGTGGAGGGGCTGGTGAGCGATGTGGTCGTGCTCGATCACGGCTCGCGCGACGGCACCTCGCGGGTCGCCGACGCCGCCGGCTGCCGCTTCCATTCGCAATGGGATATCAAGGACATCGTCCGCGCCGCCCGCGGCGAATGGCTGCTTTTCGTCGAGCCGGGTGCAAGACCCCAGGCCGGCTGGATCGACGAGGTCGCCGAATATGTGGCGCTGAACAAACTGCCGGCGCGCTTCACCGCATCGCGCGGCTACCGGCGCCCGTTCTTTCAGCGTGTCGGCCGGGCCGTGCCGCCGCTGGAACTCGGCTTTCTCCTGCCGAAGAAGCAGGCACTCGCCATCGCCAAAAGTGGCATGCGGCTCACCGAATTCGTCAAGGGCCAGAAGCCGCGCCGGCTGGCGAGTGAACTCATTCCCTCCTGGGTCGCCCGCGCTGCGCGGTAGGTGTCGCGACCCTCTCCATAGTTCGCGCAAAAGATGGCGCCCAATAGGATTTTGCGCTATAATTCAAACATGGCGCCGTCGAAGCGCCTCGCTTCGCAACGGAATGGCCATGGAATGCCGGTGAACGGCAGAACAGGTCAGCGAAAATCTCCTCTTCTGCCGGGGTCCCGGCGAAAGGAGGTGCGTCATGGTACGCAGTATGGTCTACGGCCTCATCGCCGTCATATTGCCGACATTGGTGATCGCGCATCCGCATTCGGCAGCATCGCAGATGATGCGCAGTTGCGCAGGCCGACCCGAAATCGTCAATTTCCTGGACAAGAACTTCGCCGAAAAGCTCACGGCAGTCGGACTGATCAACCAGAACGCCATTCTCGAGGTCTATGCCGCCGAAAGCGGCACCTGGACACTCATCGTCACGGATGTTCACGGGATAAGCTGCGTCCTGCTGTCGGGTGATAGCTGGGACACGATGCCCATCTTGCCGGGCCTTGCGACATAACGCATGTCGCGCAAAAGTGTGCGGCGGTTTTGCGATAACGACATGCGTAAAAACAAAGACCTAAAGCGCAAGGAGCGAATCTGAAAGATTGCGACGCGCTTTAGGGAATGCCGTTGTTGCCGCAGTCTATTTCGTCGCGCCGCGTTTCAGGTGCTCGTCCAGACGCGGCATGATCTCGACGAAATTGCACGGCGCGCTGCGATAGTCGAGCTGTCCTTTCAGAATGCCGTCCCAGGCATCCCGGCAGGCGCCGGGTGAACCCGGCAGCACGAAGATGAAGGTGGCGTTGGCAACGCCTGCCGTGGCGCGCGACTGGATCGTCGCGGTGCCGATCTTCTCGTAGGAGATCCGGTGGAAGATGGCGGAAAAGCCGTCCATCCGCTTTTCGAACAAAGGCTCCAGCGCCTCGGGCGTCACATCGCGGCCGGTAAAGCCGGTGCCGCCAGTGGTGATGACGACGTCTATGTCTTCGTTCTCAGTCCAGGCCTTCACCCGCGCGGCAATCGCGGTGCGATCATCGGGCACGATTCCCCGGTCGACCAGCTTGTGGCCTGCCTCCGTGATCCGCGCCGCCAGCGTGTCGCCTGACTTGTCCGTCTCCGGTGTGCGGGTATCCGAGACAGTCAGAACCGCAATGCCGACCGCGATGAAGGGCCGTTTTTCGTCCAGACCTGCCATCATGCGCCTCCCGATACCGTTTCCGTCGCCTGGAAATACCAGTCAGGGCGCGCGTCGTGAAGAGCTGCCGCCGCATCTTCGGCGGCGGTCATGCTCGCAAATATGCCAAAACAGGTGGCGCCGGAACCGGACATGCGGGTCAGAAGCGCGCCGTTCGCTTGCAGCATTGCCGCGATCGCCGTGATCTCGGGCACGAGTTCGCGCGCCGGCGGCTCCAGGTCGTTGCGAGCAGCAGCAATTGCCGCGAGCCAGTCGGCAGTCTGAGGCCGGCTCGGTGCCAGGCGCAGAGCCGGATTGTTTTTCTCCGCCAGCCGGCGGAAAACCTCGGGCGTCGAGACGCCCCTCAGCGGATTGGCGAGCACCATGGCGAAGGCCGGCAGCTCCGGCACGGGTTCGAGCTCTTCGCCGATGCCGCGGGCAATCAGCGGCCGGCTCTCCAGGCACATCGGCACGTCGGCGCCGAGCTTCAGGGCGACAGCTGCGAGCGCCTCCTCGGGCAACGTCGCGCCCCAGAGCCGCATCAGCCCGCGCAGCGTCGCAGCCGCATCCGCCGAGCCGCCGCCGATACCGGAGGCAACAGGCAGGTTCTTTTCCAAATGGATGCGGACGGGGAAGGCGAGGGGACCGATCGCCGTGCGCAGGAGGTCGCGGGCCTTCAGCACCAGGTTGGTGCCGCTGTCGCCGGCAAGTGTTCCGCCAAAACGGCCCGACAGGGTGAACTCATCGGTCGGCGACGGCATGAACTCCAGCCGGTCGCCGTGATCTGCGAAGGTCACCAGCATATCGAGCAGATGATAGCCATCCGGCCGCTGGCCCGTCACATGCAGGGCCAGGTTGATCTTCGCGCGAGCTTCCTCGGTGATGCTGGAGCATGATGCCGAAAAGTGTGAGCGGTTTTCGGACGACATCATGCTCTATTTCTTTGATCTGAATCCAGCCAAGCCCTCATCAGGCATGGTTTCGAGCATGGCCCGTCAGGATTTCTTGTCGACCGGCGGCGGGATAACGGGTGCCGGATCCGGCTGCTTCTTGTCGGCCGCCTTGGCATCGTCGCTGGCGGGGGGCAGTCCGTTGGCGACCTTGTCCTTGATCTTCGGGATCTCGGCAGCTTCGGGCTCGGAGCTGAGCGCCCGGTTCCACTGGTAGACGGCCTCGAGCTTGCGCCCGACGCGCCAGTAGGCGTCGCCGAGATGGTCGTTGATCGTCGCGTCGCCGGCCTTGATCTGTGCGGCCCGCTCCAGCTCGTCGACGGCATCGTCGAAGCGGTTGAGGCGGAAATAGGCCCAGCCGAGCGAATCGATGATGTAGCCGTCGTCAGGGCGAAGGTCGACGGCCTTCTTGATCATGCCGAGACCTTCGTCGAGGTTCCGGTTCATGTCGATCCAGGAATAGCCGAGATAATTCAGCACCTGCGGCTGGTCGGGATTGAGTTCCAGCGCCTTGCGGAAGTTCGGCTCCGCCTGGTCCCACTTCTTCAGCCGCTCATAGGCAATGCCGCGCTGGAAGAAGACGCTCCAGTTGGAGCGGCCGGGAAGGGGGCCGATCGCGTCGACGGCCTTGTCGTAATTGGTGGCCATCGCCGCGTAGTCCTTGGCGTCGGAGAGCACGCTGCCATAGGCGAGGTAACTGCGGATGTCCTTCGGGTCGGAGGCGATCAGCGCCTGCAGGTGCTTGCGCGCCTCGTCCACCTTGCCGCCCTGGGCAAGGGCAAGGCCGAGCTGCAGCTCGGAGATGCGCCGCATCGGCGAATTCTCCGGCACCTTCTTGTAGAGCGCGATGGCGCGGTCCATCTGGTTCTGCTTCTCGGCGATGCCGCCGAGCAGCACCAGCGTATCGGCGCTGTTCGGATCGAGCGCATTGGCCGTCTGCAGGTACAGCGAGACGATGTCCTCGGCGCCGTCGCGGTTCAGCGCGCCGCCGACGGAGAAGAGCACGCCGGCAGCCCCTTCTTCGGCCGTCTTGACCTGCTGTTCCTGCTTCTCGTTCTTTTCGATGCTGTCGCGCAGCGCGTTCAGCGGCGCATAGTTCGGCAACAGGTTGTCGCCGACGGAAACGGCGTCGAGCGCCTTCTGCTTGTTGCCTTGTGTTGCTTCGAGGCGGGCAAGCGCCATCACCGCGCGCATGAAGGTATCCGGCGCCGTCGCGCCGCCTTCCTTGTCGAGCACGGCATCGTTCAGATGCTGGCGGGCGGATTTCACGTCGCCGGCGACGATGGCGATCGCGCCAGCATTATAATTCTGGAAGATGCGGAACCAGTCCGGCCCCTTCATCTTCTCGACCATGGAAAGCGCTTCCTTGCCGCGGCCGGCGCCGACACGGGCCCAGGCCAGCAGCAGGTCGTTCATCATCCGGTCGAGATCGTTCGGCCCCTTATATTTCAGGATGGACTCGGCGGTCTTGTAGTCGTCGCGGCGCACGGCATCCATGCCGCGCACGATCGTGGTGATGCGCTCGACGGAAGGATCGCCCTTCAGGTCGTTGGCGTATTTGACGCCCTCCTTGATGTCGCCATTGAGCAGCAGCGAGATCATCAGCCGCTGGCGAATCTCGGGATTGCCGGGCTCGATCTGCAGCGCCTTCTTGTAGAGTTCGATCGCCGTTTCGTAGTCATGGTCGACATCGGCGGTGCGCGCCGCGAGGAAGGCGCCGGAGAAAGTGGTCACGCTGTCCGCATCAAAGTGAGCGGCCGTGCCGGCATCGTCTGCCTTGGCCGCATCCTCGGCGTTCACGCCGCCGACACCGCCCAGCGAAAGGACAGCTGCAAGCGCTGCGCTCGTAAGAAGACGGATGGCAAGTCTCTGCCGCATTAGGAAACCTTTCTTCGACAGCGTCCCGACAAATGGTGTCGGTCGCAAAACCAGTTGCGATCACTGATTCACAACAGGATGGCTTTTTTGAAGCGGCGCTGCAAGAAAATCAGCCTGCGATCAAGGACGTTTGATCAATTGACGCGCTCGATGCAGAAGTCGATCACTTCCATCAGGGCGGATTTCCAGACCGTATCGGGAAGGGGCGCAAGCGCGTCCCGTGCGATCGTTCCGTAATGGATCGCGCGGCCGATCGTGTCGCTGAGCGTGCCATATTTGGTGATCAGCCCCAGCGCTTTTTCGAGGTTGGCGTCGGTGCTGTTGCCGGCTTCGATCGCATCGCGCCAGAAGGCGCGCTCGTCCTCGGTGCCGCGGCGATAGGCCAGAATGACGGGCAGGGTGATCTTGCCTTCGCGGAAATCGTCGCCGACATTCTTGCCGAGATCGGCCGCCTTGCCGCCGTAATCAAGCGCGTCGTCGACGAGCTGGAAGGCGAGCCCAAGATTCATGCCGTAGGATTTCAACGCATTGCGGCCGGACCGGCCGACCTCGGCGACGATCGGCCCGACTTCGGCGGCAGCGGCAAAGAGGGCCGCCGTCTTGGCGCGAATGACGGAGAGATAATCGTCCTCCGTCGTCTCCATGTTCTTGGCGACGGAAAGCTGCAGCACTTCGCCTTCCGCGATCACGCAGGCGGCGGAAGACAAGACGTCGAGCGCATCGAGCGAGCCGACATCGACCATCATGCGGAACGCCTGGCCGAGCAGGAAGTCGCCGACCAGCACGCTTGCCTGGTTGCCCCAGATCATCCGTGCCGTCGATTTGCCGCGGCGAAGATCGCTCTCGTCGACGACGTCGTCATGCAGCAGCGTCGCCGTGTGCATGAACTCGACTGACGTGGCGAGTTTGACGTGGTTTTCGCCCCTGTAGTCGAACAGCGAGGCGGAAGCCAGCGTCAGCATCGGCCGCAGCCGCTTGCCGCCCGATGAGATCAGATGGTTCGCCACTTCGGGGATCATCTGCACGTCGGAGCCGGCCTTGGACAGAATGAGCTGGTTCACTCGCTCCATGTCCGCCCTGGTGAGATCGACCAATGGCTTGATGGATGCCAGTTTGTTTTTGCTTTCTTCAAGCGGTATGACCACGCCCAACGACCCGGACTCCTGTTCATTCTTTGCACCTGACAATAGAAAGGGGCGATGGACGCGGCAAGGGGTGAATTGTCGCGCTGAGCGAAATTGGAAGGAAAACGACGGCAAATGCATGAGCTTATCCGCGCCAACGACCCCGTTCTTCTCTCCTATGCCGAGAGTTTGATGAAGGATGCGGGAATTCACTGCTTCATCGCCGATCAGGGCATGAGCGTGCTGGAAGGCTCGCTCGGCATGCTGTCGCGCCGCCTGCTGGTGGATGAGGAGATGGCCGATCAGGCGCGCCGCATCCTCATCGATGCGGGTCTCGGTGGCGAGTTGCGCGAGCGGAAGTGAGCTCCGATGACCGGGGAAACCACTGACACCATCGATGCCTTTCATCGCGGCGCCTTCCATGTGATGCAGCCGAAGGGCAGGGGCCATCGCTCCGGCATGGATGCGATGCTGCTTGCGGCTCTGGTCGCCGACGATCGCCCGGTCAGGGTTGCCGATCTCGGCGCAGGCGCCGGCGCCGCCGGTCTTGCCGTCGCCTCGCGGCTTGCCAATACGCAAGTGGTGCTCTTCGAGCGTTCGGCCGAGATGGCCGATTATGCCCGCCGCAGCATCCTCTTGCCCGACAATGCCCATGTCGCGGGCCGCGTCAGCGTCATGGAGGCCGATGTGACGCTGACCGCCAAGGCGCGCAACGATGCGGGGCTCACCGATGAGAGCTTCCACCACGTCATCATGAACCCGCCCTTCAACGACGCCGGCGACCGGCGCACGCCGGATGCGCTGAAGGCAGAAGCCCATGCGATGACCGACGGCCTGTTCGAAAGCTGGATCCGCACGGCCGGCGCCATCATGATCCCAGGCGGGCAAATGTCGCTGATCGCCAGGCCACAGTCGATCGCCGAGATCGTTGCCGCTTGCGGCCGGCGTTTCGGCGGCATCGAGATCACCGCTATCCACCCGCGTCCGGGTGAAAATGCCGTCCGTATCCTGGTGACTGGTATCAAGGGATCGCGGGCGCGGCTGTCGCTGCGTGCGGCCCTCATCATGCACGAAGAGGGGAGCCACAAGTTCTCCCCTCTCGTCGATGATTTCAACAATGGCCGGGCGGCCTACGCCAGGCTCTAGACTGGCGCCACACTTTTCCTGGAACTGCTTCAGCCGGTGACGAAGTCGAAGAGCAGCTTGACGTTTAGCCCGGCGATGACGACCGCGATCAGATAGGCGATGCCGCTCAGCCAGCGGGGCGCCACCAGTTCGCCCATCTTGGCCTTGCTGGCGGTAAACATCACCAGCGGGAAGACGGCGAAGGAAAGCTGCAGGCTGAGCACCACCTGTGTCAGGATCAGCAGCTGTGCAGTGCCCTGATCGCCGTACCAGATGGTGACGATCGCCGCAGGCACGATGGCGATGGCGCGGGTGATCAGCCGGCGTACCCACGGCTTCAGCCGGATCTTGAGGAAGCCTTCCATGACGATCTGGCCGGCAAGCGTTGCCGTCACCGTCGAGTTGAGGCCGCAGCAGAGAAGCGCGATGCCGAAGAGCGTTGGCGCGATGGCGAGGCCGAGCAGCGGCGATAGCAGTGAATGGGCCTCGCCGAGTTCGACGACGTCGGTCTTGCCGTGCGCATTGAAAGCGGCCGCCGCAAGGATCAGGATCGAGGCGTTGATCAGCAGCGCGAAACACAGCGCCACCGTGGAATCGATCGTCGCAAAGGTCAGCGCCTCCCTCTTCTCGGGAACGGTATGGCCGTAGGCCCGCGTCTGCACGATGCCGGAGTGAAGATAGAGATTGTGCGGCATGACGGTCGCGCCGAGAATGCCGAGCGCCAGATAGAGCATCTCCGGATTTGTGACGATCTCGGTGGTCGGGAAGAAGCCGGTGAGGACGGCGCCCCATTGCGGGTCGGCAAGCAGGATCTGCACGCCGAAACAGACCGCGATGACGCCGAGCATCGCGATGATGAAGGCCTCCACCCAGCGGAAGCCGAGCTTTTGCAGGAAGAGGATCACGAAGACATCGAGCGCGGTGATCAGCACGCCGAGTTCGAGCGGGATACCCATCAACAGGTTGAGGCCGATCGCCGTGCCGATCACCTCGGCGATATCGGTGGCGATGATGGCGATTTCCGCAAAGGCCCAGAGCGGCACCGAGACATATCTCGGAAAAGCGTCGCGGCAGGCCTGCGCAAGATCGCGCCCGGAAGCGATCGCCAGACGCGCACAGAGCGCTTGCAGCACGATCGCCATCAGGTTGGAAAGCAGCGCGACGGTGAGCAGCGCGTATCCGAATTTCGAGCCGCCGGCGAGCGATGTCGCCCAGTTGCCGGGGTCCATGTAACCGACCGCGACCATGTAGCCCGGCCCGGCGAAAGCTGCCGCCCTTCGCCATTTCGAGCTGTGACGCCCGGTTCCGACGGTGCGGTAGACATCGGAAAGCGATCCCTCTCCGCGTTCGTGCCGCCAGCCGCTCTTTGCATTCGGATTGAGGACGTCCATGCGATTTTCACCTGTTTTATCGTCAGCGCAATATGACGGATTAGAATGATAATGCAAGTCATTCGCAACAACAAAATCAAACCTGATGTTTTCAGGCCCGATGTTTTCAAGAACGCGGCCATTGCGTTTGCCGTTCCAGCGCATACATGGATGCCGATCGCAAACTGCGATCCTGCGACCCGAAGCGAAGGATGGAAAATGGCCGGATTCTTGAGAAAACTGATGCCGAGACGGTTCCGCAAGGACGGCATCACCATCCCGGTCGTCCGGCTGCAGGGGGCGATCATCAGCGGCGGCGGCCAGTTCCGGCCGACCCTCAATCTGGCCAATGTCTCTCCGGTTCTGGAAAAGGCCTTCGCCATGAAGGACGCGCCGGCAGTCGCCATCTCCATCAATTCGCCGGGCGGCTCGCCCGTCCAGTCGCGCCTGATCTTCACCCGCATTCGCGAGCTCGCCCGCGAGAAGCAGAAGAAGGTTCTGGTCTTCGTCGAGGACGTCGCCGCCTCCGGCGGCTACATGATCGCGCTTGCCGGCGACGAGATCATTGCCGACGCCACCTCCATCGTCGGCTCGATCGGCGTCGTCTCCGGCGGTTTCGGCTTTCCCGAATTACTGAAGAAGATCGGCGTCGAACGCCGCGTCTATACCGCCGGCGAAAACAAGGTGATCCTCGATCCTTTCCAGCCGGAAAAGGAAAAGGATATCGAGTACCTGAAGAGCCTGCAGCTCGAAATCCATCAGGTCTTCATCTCCATGGTGCGCGAGCGTCGCGCCGGTAAGCTGAGGGACGATGCGACGGTCTTTTCCGGCCTGTTCTGGAGCGGCACGCGCGGCCTGGAGCTCGGCCTCATCGATGGCCTCGGCGACATGCGCCAGGAGTTGAAGAGGCGCTACGGCCAGAAGACCAAGCTGGAGCTCGTTACCGCCGGTCGCGGCCTGTTCGGTCGCCGGATTCCAGGCGTGTCGCCGGTCTCGCTCGAGGGCGCTGCATCCGGTCTCGCAACAGGGCTTGTCGAAGCAGCGGAAGAGAGAGCATTGTGGAGCCGTTTCGGGCTTTGAAGGGAGCAAGAGAGGGGCATGCCGCAGTTAATTACCATTCTGATCCTGGTCTTCTCAGCCTGGTGGCTTTACCGCCGCTTCGTCTCTGACGCCCGCAAGCTCGCCGAAAAGTCGCGCCGTGCTGAAAAGGAGCGCCAGACCGGCGCGATCGGCACGCTGGTCAAGGACCCGGCGACCGGAGAATACCGGCTGAAGCGCGAGGGCGAATAAGAGGCGTCGCCACTCATCTGCCGCCCATCCGGCATCCTAGACCCCTCCCCAACCCCTCCCCACAAGGGGGAGGGGCTTAATTTGCCGCACCCGCTTTCCAGATCTTCGACGTTTAGGGAGGAGCGAGGCGGGTACTCCGGGTTAGTCCCTCCCCCTTGTGGGGAGGGGTTGGGGAGGGGTTTTAGATCTCTCCGCCGCCGCAAAAGTCTTGACCCCCGCCGCCCTCCATGGCACCTGTCGCGCCGATAAATCCCACGCAATCGGTGCCGTTCGATGTCAGCTATCCCAGACCATATGAACCCGAAGCGCTCCTTCCAGGCGCTGATCCTGACCCTGCATAATTACTGGGCGGACAAGGGTTGCGCGGTGCTGCAGCCCTACGACATGGAAGTCGGCGCCGGTACCTTCCATCCGGCCACCACGCTGCGCGCCCTCGGCCCCAAGCCCTGGAAGGCAGCTTACGTCCAGCCATCCCGCCGCCCCTCCGACGGTCGCTACGGCGAGAACCCGAACCGACTGCAGCATTATTACCAGTACCAGGTCATCCTGAAGCCGAACCCGCCAAACCTGCAGGAGCTTTATCTCGGTTCGTTGGCGGCGATCGGTCTCGATCCGCTGCTGCATGACATCCGTTTCGTCGAGGACGACTGGGAAAGCCCGACGCTCGGCGCCTGGGGCCTCGGCTGGGAATGCTGGTGCGACGGCATGGAAGTCTCGCAGTTCACCTATTTCCAGCAGGTCTGCGGTATCGAATGCTCACCGGTCGCCGGCGAACTGACCTATGGTCTCGAACGCCTCGCCATGTATGTCCAGGGCGTCGACAATGTCTATGACTTGAACTTCAATGGCCGCGACGGCGACGAGAAGATCAGCTATGGCGACGTCTTCCTGCAGGCCGAGCAGGAATATTCGCGCCATAATTTCGAATTCGCCAATACAGAGATGCTGCATCGCCACTTCGTCGATGCCGAGAAGGAATGCCGGGCGCTGCTCGATGCCGGTGCCCCCGGCGACAACGCCAACCAGCGCCTGCACAAATGCGTCTTCCCGGCCTATGACCAGTGCATCAAGGCAAGCCACGTCTTCAACCTGCTCGATGCCCGCGGCGTCATCTCGGTCACCGAGCGCCAGAGCTATATCCTGCGCGTGCGCACCCTTGCCAAAGCCTGCGGCGAAGCCTTCCTGCTGACGGACGCCGGCGGCGTCAACCTCTCCAAAGAGGCGGCGTAACACAAAAGTCCGCCAGCCGTATCTTCGATATAAACGGCTGGTCGGGCACCCCGAATCCTCGCGGATATCGGCGTTTGACGGCGGCCGGCAAACCCGCGTAGTCTCCGCCCCGTCATTACTTCGCTGCGGGGGATTCGCGATGTTTATTGCGCTTGGCGTCATCGTTCTGGTCGCGCTCTATCTCATCTTCGTCTACAACGGCCTGGTTCGCGCGCGGCAGATGGCGGAAGAGGCCTGGTCGGGCATCGACGTCCAGCTCAAGCGCCGTGCCGACCTGATCCCGAACCTGATCGAGACGGTCAAGGGTTATGCCGCCCATGAAAAGACCACGCTCGAAGAGGTGGTTGAGCTCCGCAACAAGGCGCAGGCCGTTCCATCAGGCGATGTTGCGGGCAGGGCGCAGGCGGAAGGTCTGCTCGGCCAGGCGCTCGGCCGGGTCATCGCGCTCGCCGAGGCCTATCCCGATCTCAAGGCCAACCAGAATTTTGCCGAGCTGCAGGCTTCGCTGGAAACCATGGAAGGCGAGCTGCAAATGTCGCGGCGTTATTACAACGGCGCTGCCCGCGACCTCAACGTCAAGGTCGAAAGCTTCCCGTCCAATCTCGTTGCCGGCCAGTTCGGTTTTGCCAAGCGGGAATATTTCGAGATCACCAACGAGGCCGACCGCGCCGTCCCCACCGTGAAATTCTGACGATCCGGCATTTTGCCTTTGCCAGAAAGCGATTAAGAGCAAGGGCAGATCGCGACGCGCTTTAGGGTCGCCTTATGGACGGAAGAACAGCATGACACGCACAGCCAAACTCACGATCATCCCGCCGGGAAAACCGCTTTCGGGCCGCGCCATGCCGCCGGGCTCCAAGTCGATCACCAATCGCGCCCTGCTGCTCGCCGGCCTTGCGAAGGGCACGAGCCGGCTGACCGGGGCGCTGAAGAGCGACGATACGCGCTATATGGCCGATGCGCTACGCGCCATGGGTGTCGCGATCGACGAGCCTGACGATACCACCTTCGTCGTCACCGGCAGCGGTAGGCTTCTGCCGCCCAAGGCGCCGCTCTTCCTCGGCAATGCCGGCACGGCGACACGTTTCCTGACGGCCGCTGCGGCTCTGGTCGACGGCACCGTGATCGTCGATGGCGACGAACATATGAGCAAGCGCCCGATCGGTCCGCTGGTCGAGGCGATGCGCACGCTCGGCATCGACGTGACCGCAGAGACCGGTTGCCCGCCGGTCACCGTCAAGGGAACCGGCCGCTTCCAGGCCGACCGCATCCGCATCGATGGCGGCCTGTCCAGCCAGTATGTTTCGGCGCTGCTGATGATGGCGACCGGCGGCGACCGGCCGGTCGACATCGAACTCGTCGGCGAGGATATCGGTGCGCTCGGCTATATCGATCTGACCACGGCGGCGATGAAGGCTTTCGGCGCCAAGGTCGAGAAGACCAGCCCCGTCACCTGGCGCGTCGAGCCGACCGGCTACCGCGCCGCCGATTTCATCGTCGAACCGGATGCCTCGGCTGCGACCTATCTCTGGGCCGCCGAAGTGCTGACCGGCGGCGCGATCGATCTCGGTGTTCCCTCCGACGCCTTCTCGCAGCCGGATGCGCGCGCCTACGACATGATCGCCCGTTTTCCGCATCTGCCGGCAGAGATCGATGGCTCGCAGATGCAGGATGCCGTTCCAACCCTTGCCGTGCTTGCCGCCTTCAATGAGACGCCGGTTCGTTTCGTCGGCATCGCCAATCTGCGCGTCAAGGAATGCGACCGCATCCGGGCGCTCTCGACCGGCCTCAACCGCGTTGTTTCAGGCCTTGCCCGCGAAGAAGGCGATGATCTGATCGTGCAATCCGATCCCGCACTTGCGGGCAAGCGTCTGCCGGCGGAGATCGACAGCTTCGCCGATCATCGCATTGCCATGAGTTTCGCGCTCGCCGGGCTGAAGATCGACGGCATCACCATTCTCGATCCCGATTGCGTCGGCAAGACCTTCCCCGCCTATTGGCGGACGCTGGCGGCACTCGGTGTGACCTATCAGGACAACGATTGACGAAACGCAGCCGAGGCTGCCGGCGGGGAGACAGGGATGGGGCGTCGGTTTTTCGGATTTTGCTTTGCACTGCTGTTGACACTCGCCGCCCCAGCGGCCTTTGCCGCCGAGGTGATCGACAGTTTCGCCTCCGACATCACGCTCGAAAAAAGCGGTGCAATGACGGTGACGGAAACGATCACTGTTAATGCAGAGAACAACCAGATCAACCACGGCATCTTCCGTGACTTCCCGCTCCATTTCACCGATGCCGCGGGCCGCCGCCGCAGCGTCGATTTCGATGTGGTGTCGGTCCAGCGCGATGGCGATAACGAGGCCTGGCACACCGAATCGATATCGGGCGGCATCCGCATCTATGCCGGTTCTGCCGATGTGACGGTGACGCCGGGCCGTCATCGATATGTCTTCACCTACAGGACCAACCGCCAGATCCGCTATTTCGACGATCATGACGAACTCTATTGGAACGTCACCGGCAATGGCTGGATCTTCCCGATCCGCTTGGCAACCGCGACGGTGAAGCTGCCGCCTGACGTCGGCGCGGCGGAGACGACCTTCTTCACCGGCCCCCAAGGCGCGACGGAAAAGAATGCCCGCGTCAGCGAAACCGGCGCTGGCCTGGTCTTTTCCACCACCGCGCCGCTCGATGCCCACGAAGGCCTAACCTTCGCGATCCGCATGCCGAAGGGTTCGATCGATCCGCCGAGCGCGGATATGGAAAGCACCTGGTGGTTGAAGGACAACCGCAATTATTTCATCGGCTTCGGCGGCCTGATCCTCGTTTTCGCCTATTACACGCGCTCCTGGCTGAAGGTCGGCCGCGATCCTGCCCGCGGCGTCGTCGTGCCGCGCTGGGACGCCCCTGATGGTATCTCGCCGGCGCTGGTCAACTACATCGACAACAAGGGTTTCTCTGGCGAGGGCTGGACGGCGCTTTCCGCCACCGCGCTCAATCTTGCCGTCCGCGGTTACGTAAAGCTCGAAGATCTGGAGAATTCGATCGTCATCCAAGGCACCGGCAAGCCGCTCGGCAAGGAGAAATTCCAGGCCGGCGAGATCGAACTGCTGAAGGTTGCCGGCGGCGCCGGCTCGACGCTGACGATCGACAAGGCCAATGGCGAGCGGGTGAAGTCCGTCGGCCAGGCCTTCCGCTCGGCGATCGAGAAGGAACACCGCGGCAAATATTACAATTCCAACCTCGGTTATACCGCAGGCGGCGTCGTGCTCAGCGCCGCCGCCCTGGTGATACTGTTCGTCTTCGGTTCGCTGGAGCCCGACACGATCGCGCTCATGCTGATTCCAATCGCCATCTCGGTCTTCGTCGCGGTGTTCGTCGCCGGCCTCGTCAGATCGCTGCATCGCGGCAAGTCGCTGTTCGGCAAGATCATCGCCATCATCTCCGCCGCGATCGGCGCCTTCGTCGGCATCAGCATCCTGGCGATCTTGGTGATGGCGCTCACCTCGTCGCTGATGGAGCTGCATGAAACGCCGATGCTCTTTGCCGTCGGCGGCATCGTGCTTTTGAACATCCTCTATTTCTTCATCATGGGCGCGCCGACCCCGCTCGGCGCCAAGATGATGGATGGCATAGACGGCCTGCGCCAGTATCTGACGCTTGCCGAGAAGGACCGGATGAACACGGCCGGCGCCCCGAAAATGTCGCCGCAGCATTTCGAGACGCTGCTGCCCTATGCGGTGGCGCTCGGCGTCGAAAAGCCCTGGTCGCGCACTTTCGAAACCTGGCTTGCGGCAGCTGCCGCCGGTGCGGCCGCTGCCTATGCGCCTGCCTGGTATGCCGGCAATTTCAACAGTGGCAGCTTCTCCGATCGTATCGGCGGCTTTTCCTCTTCCATGGCCTCGACCATTGCTTCGACGATTCCCTCGCCGCCGCCATCGAGTTCTTCCTCCGGTTTTTCCGGCGGCGGCTCGTCCGGCGGGGGCGGCGGAGGCGGCGGAGGCGGGGGTTGGTAGCTTTCCCGCTTGACCTTTCGGTCCTTCGCCCTTAACCGCCAGACGAAACAGGAAAGGGTGGCGCATGAAGGTTCTGTTGATCGGATCGGGCGGACGCGAGCATGCGCTCGCCTGGAAGCTGGCGCAATCGCCGTTGATGACGGAATTCTACGCCGCACCCGGCAATCCCGGCATTGCCGAACACGCCATGCTGGTGCCCGTTGACATCGAGGATCACCAAGCAGTCGCGGCCTTCTGCAAGGACAAGGCGATCGATTTCGTCGTCGTCGGACCGGAGGCGCCGCTGGTTGCCGGTCTCGCCGACCGGCTGCGCGCCGATGGCCTGGCGGTTTTCGGTCCCTCCGCTGCCGCAGCCCAGCTCGAGGGTTCCAAAGGCTTCACCAAGGATATCTGCGCCCGCTACGACATTCCGACAGGCGCCTACCAGCGCTTCAACAATGGACCGAAGGCGAAAGCCTATATCCGCGCCGAGGGTGTGCCGATCGTCGTCAAGGCCGACGGCCTTGCCGCCGGCAAGGGCGTGACGGTTGCGATGACGCTCGACGAAGCTTTGGCCGCCGTCGACGACTGCTTCGAGGGCGCCTTTGGCGCTGCCGGCGCCGAAGTCGTCGTCGAGGCCTATCTCGATGGCGAGGAGGCGAGCTTCTTCTGCCTTTGCGATGGCAAACATGCGCTGCCGCTCGCAACCGCCCAGGATCACAAGCGGGTGGGCGAGGGCGATACCGGCGTCAATACCGGCGGCATGGGCGCCTATTCGCCGGCTCCTGTCATGACCGCCGAGATGGTCGAGCGCACGATGAAAGAGATCATCGAACCGACGATGCGCGGCATGGCCGAGAGCGGTCATCCTTTCTCCGGCGTCTTTTTCGCCGGGCTGATGATCACCCAGAAGGGGCCGGAGCTGATCGAATACAATGTCCGCTTCGGCGATCCCGAATGCCAGGTGATGATGATGCGGTTGAAGAGCGATCTCCTGCCGCTGCTGCTTGCCACCGCCAATGGCACGCTCGATCAGGTCAACGCCGAATGGAACGACGATCCGGCGCTGACGGTGGTCATGGCTTCGAAGGGCTATCCCGGCGCCTACGAGAAGAATACGCCGATCCTCTCCCTGCCTGATGCAGGCGAGGGCGAGAAGGTGTTTCATGCCGGCACGGGTCTGAAAGACGGTGCACTGGTTGCGACCGGCGGCCGCGTGCTGAATGTTACCGCGTCGGGCGGCACGGTCGCCGAGGCCAAGGACCGCGCCTACGCGCTGCTCGACAGGGTGAGATGGGAAAACGGCTTCTGCCGGCGTGACATCGGCTGGCGGGCGATCGAGCGCGAAACCGGCTCGGAATGAGTATAAACCGGCCCGTTCTTGAAATTTTTACCCTTTCCCCTGACGGGATGGAAACAAAGCTGCGCTAATTTGCTCCCAAGATGAGACGGAGTAGCGTTGATGCGTCAGATTTTCCTCGGTGCGGCAATCCTGCTGATGGCAGGTTCTGCGATGGCGTCCTCGATAGAGGTGGTCGGCAAGACTGCGCCGCGCGATGATGGCAGCATCATTACCGAAACCTGCGCCCATTGCCCGCCGCTCCAGGCCGAGCTGACCAAGAAGGACTATACGGTGCCGGAGCTGAAGCCCGGCGTCCTCCAGGCGAGTGAAATCCGCGATGTCGGCGGTGAAAAGAAGATCTATCGCACCGAAGGCTGGATGGGCGGCTCGCCCGTCGTTTTCGTCAGCAAGGCGACGCCTGAATCCATGATTGCGGCCGCGCCGGCGGCGGCGCCGGTAGACGGCATCGACATGAATGCAACCACCGCGGCCGTCATTGGCGGCGACGCCAAGCCCGTTGTGGCAGGTATGGCGGAACAACCGGCAGCGCTTAACGCTTCCGAATTCAAGCTGCGTTTCTAGGAGCAACTTCCAGGAAAGCGCGTAGCGGCTTTCCGCCTGGAATTGCGTAAACAACAAATTCCCTGCCCCCGCCTGATCAAGATTTCGATCGTTTGGGGGGCCACCACTGGTGGGCCGAATGCACCCTCGATGAGCAGCGGGGGTGCATTCATGTTTTTGATGCACCGGGCAAGCTGAGAATTCGAAAAAGAAATGATATTAGGCCCGCGGATGAAAATCCGTCGGTGTGCCTAACTCTACCCCCTGATTTTCAGGGAAGTTCACATCGCGAACAATAAAATTAAAGCTTTCTTATAGGGTGAGCATCAATTGTCACTTTACCCGGTCGCAGCATGTTTATTTTAGCAGCGGTAGACGCGTCCTCTTTTTCGGCGCGCTCGCACAGGCGGTAGAAAACCGCGCCGGAATGCAGCTATCCATTCCCGTTGCGAGGCGTCATGAAAAATTTGAAGATATCGAAGCAGCTCATATTGCTTGTCGTCGGCCTGATGATCGCCTTTGCGATTGCCACCTCCCTGCAGATCCGCTCCTCGGTGGATGCGATCTACAAGGAGCGCTATGACATGCTGCGGGCGGAGGTGCAGTCTGCAGTCTCTGTTCTCAAAATCTACCAGGCCAAGGTGACTGCCGGCGAAATGACGCTGGAAGACGCCCAGAAGCAGGCCTACGCCACGGTCAATGCGATGAAATACGACCCCGATGGCTATTTCTTCGGCTATAGCTACGACATCCAGATGATGTTCCATTATGATGCCGCGAAAGTCGGTCAGGTCAACAAGGGCCAGCCGGACAGCAAAGGCAAGCTCTATCGCGAAGAGCTGGTCAAGCTCGGGCAGCAGGGCGGCGGTCTCGTCGAATATTATTCCACAGCCAAACCGGGCCAGCCCGCTGGCGATTTTCGCAAGACGGCCTATGCACAGGCCTTCGATCCCTGGAAGGTCGTCGTCGTCACCGGCGTCTACATGGACGATCTCGATGCTCAGATAAACAGAACGATCCTGACCGCGCTCTCCGGCAGCATCGTTCTGTTCTTCCTTGCCATGACAGCGGCATATTTCGTCATCCGCGGCATATCGGGACCTCTCAACAACGTCCATGCCGCCCTGCAGTCGGTCGCCGAAGAGGATGTCTCCATCGCCATCCCGCATACCGGGATGAACAATGAAGTTGGGATGATGGCGAAGGCGACGCAGTCGCTGCAGGAAAAGATCAGGGAACGCCATGCGATGTCGGATCGCGAGGCGGCTCAGCAGCTGGCGCTGGAAAGCGAGCGCGAGAACAATCTGCGTCAGCAGCAGGATGAAGCAACGCTGCAGGCACGCGTGGTGACGACGATCGGCCAGGCGCTGGCGATGATTGCCCGCGGCGATCTCACCGTCCGCTGCGCCGATCTCGGCCAGAAATACGCCGCCCTGCGCGATAACTTCAACGATGCGCTGTCGCATCTCGAAGCCGCCATGGCCAAGGTCAGCGCCAAGGGCACCGACATCGGCACCAGCAAGGAAGAGATCCGCCGCGCCTCCAACGAGCTGTCGCAGCGCACCGAGCGCCAGGCCGCCAGCCTGGAGGAAACCTCGGCCGCTCTCGATGAGCTCACCGTCGCCGTCCGCCAGACGGCCGATGGCGCGCACGAAGCCAGCAAGCGCGTCCATTCGGTCAGCACCGAAGCCACCCACAGCGATGCGATCGTCACCCAGGCGATCGAGGCGATGAGCGGCATCGAGAAGTCGTCCTCGGAGATCACCAAGATCATCGGCGTCATCGACGAGATCGCCTTCCAGACCAATCTGCTGGCGCTGAATGCCGGCGTCGAGGCAGCGCGTGCCGGTGAATCCGGCAAGGGTTTTGCGGTCGTCGCCCAGGAAGTGCGCGAACTCGCCCAGCGTTCCGCCGCGGCCGCCAAGGAGATCAAGGATCAGATCGCCCGCTCCTCCAGCCAGGTCGACCATGGCGTCCGCCTGGTCGGCGAGGCAGGCGAGGCGCTGAAGCGCATCTCCGACCAGATCAAGGCCGCCAACGAGATCGTCGCCAAGATCGCCCATAGCGCCTCCGAACAGGATACGACGCTGCGCTCGATCTCCTCGTCGATGAACCAGCTCGATGCCGCCACTCAGCAGAATGCCGCCATGGCCGAGGAGACCACGGCATCGGCCGAGACGCTCGCCAGCGATACCGACGAGCTGATCGATCTCATCCGCGGCTTCCGTGTCAGTGGCGAAAGCGCTGCCCCGGCCATGCATCAGGGTCGCCGCGCCGCCTAGCGCAATTCCAGGAAAAGTGTGTAGCGGTTTTCCGTCAGGAATTGCGTAAAAACAAAAACGGCGCGGGGACAAAAGCGTTTTTATCACCAAATTTTTAGCGGCCGTCGGTTCTCCGGCGGCCGTGCCTTTTGAGGCTCATTGCCCGATACGCTCGATCAGCTGTTCGATCTCGCGATCGGAAAACACCTCGACGCCATCAGCTTTCAGCGCTGCCGCCGTCACGCCGGCGCCGGCCCGCTTGCGGCCGGAAAACGTGCCGTCATAGATGAAGCCGGATCCGCAGGAGGGGCTGCCGTCGATGAGCAGCGCATAGTGGCAGCCGGCCTGCCTTGCGAGCGCCACGGCATTTTCCGCCGCCAGCAGGAACTCTTCCGTTACGTCGGCGCCCGTCAGCTCGACAACCCGCGCCTTGCCGGCCAGCACATCCTCGCCGCTTGCCGCCTCAGCAATCTCCGCCGGCGGCCGCGGCACCGTCATGCCCGCCGACATCTCCGGACAGATCGTCACCAACCGGCCCTCGGCCCGCCATGTCTCGATTACCGGATGAAGCAACGGCTTCGCCCGCCCGTCATAGCGGACGGCGTGCCCCATGAGACAGGCGCTGACGAGAATCTTGCTCTGCATGTCTGCTTGAATACAGCCGGAGCCGCGGCAATGCCAGACTGCCGATGGCGGCCGAACATCACCCCGAAATCTTCGAGAAATCCGCAACCGTTCCCGTCGCCTCGCGGATCAGCCGCAACAGGGCCAGACGGTTGGCGCGGATGGCGGCGTCCTCGTCGTTGACGAGCACGTCTTCGAAGAAGCGGTCGACCGGGCCGCGCAGTTTGGAAAGCGCTTCCATCGCCGAGCGGAAATCTTCCCCGGCAACCGCGTCCGAGGCATCCTTCGAGGCGCTTGAGATTGCGGCGAAGAGCTCCTTCTCGGCATCGAGCTTCAGAAGCGTCTGCGAAACGCCATCGGCGATCACGGTGCCCTTCTTTTCCTCGGCGGCGAGCAGCTGCGTCGCGCGCTTCGTGCCGGAAAGCAGGTTCTTGCCGTCTTCCGAGGTGATGAAGGCCGTCAGCGCTTCGACGCGGCGCGCCACCATCAGCAGGTCGTCGGCATCGGGTGTCAGCACGGCGTCGATGAGATCGTGGCGGGCGCCATGGTCGCGCAGATAGACCTTGAGACGATCGTGGAAGAAGGAGAGCAGGTCGCCATCCCTAGTTGTTGCCAGCAGCGGCAGGCGGATCCTTCGCTCCAGCAGGATCCTGACGACACCGAGGGCGGCCCGCCGCAGTGCAAACGGATCCTTCGACCCCGTCGGCTTTTCATCGATCGCCCAGAAGCCGATCAGCGTATCGAGCTTGTCGGCAAGGGCGATCGTGATCGCCACTCTGTCCTCCGGCACGCGGTCCGACGGACCCTGCGGCTTGTAGTGATCCTCGATCGCCGCGGCAACGGAGGCATCCTCACCCTGCAGCGCCGCATATTTGCGGCCCATCAAGCCCTGCAGTTCGGGAAATTCGCCGACGGCCTCGGTGCGCAGATCGGCCTTGGCGAGCACGGCGGCGCGATCGATGAGAGCCGGGTCGGCGCCGGTGATATCAGCCAATTCCTTGGCCAGCGTGCGGATGCGGGCGACACGTGCACCCTGTGTGCCGAGCTTGGCATGGAACGTTACGTCAAGGGCATCGAGTTTGGCCATGCGCTGGTCGAGCGGCTTGTTGATGTCGAGGCCGAACTTTGCCGCCGAAGCGGTGAGCGTCTCGAGATCCGGCAGATTGCCCTGGTCGCGCTTCCAGAAATGCAGCGCGTCCGAAAGTCTGGCCCGCACCACCTTGCCGTTGCCATGGACGATTTCCTTGCCGCCATCGCTCGCCTGGATGTTGGAGACGAGGATGAACTTGTTCGAAAGCGTCTCTTCACCCTGTTTGCGGGTGACAAAACACTTCTGGTTGGTCTTGATCGTCAGCCGGATAATTTCGGAGGGGATCGAGAGATAATCCTCCTCGAAGCTGCCCATCAGCACCTGCGGCCATTCGACGAGGCCGGAGACTTCCTCCAGCAGGCTTTCGTCTTCCACCAGCTCCAGCCCGTTGGCAAAGGCGATGTCGCGGGCGTCGTGCAGGATGATGTCCTTGCGTCGCTCGGCATCGAGGATGACCTTCGCCTTTTCCAGGTTCGCCGCATAATCGTCGAAGCGCCGCACGGTGATCGGCTCGGGCGCGTGGAAGCGATGGCCGTAGGTGATGTTTGAAGCGGTGATGCCGTCGATCTCGAAGGGGATGACGGTGGTCTCTTCATGCTCCGGCCCGAAGGTGCAGACGATCGACTGCAGCGGCCGCACCCAGCGCAGCGCACCGGGCTTCGACGAGGCCTTGCCCCAGCGCATCGATTTCGGCCAGGGAAAATCGCGGATGATGCCCGGCATCACATCGCTGACGATCTCTTCCGCAGCACGGCCGGGCTTGGAGATGACCGCGACGTAGAAATCGCCCTTCTTCGGATCGCTGACCACCTGCGCCTCGGAGACCGAGGAAAGGCCGGCGCCGCGCAGAAAACCTTCGATCGCCTTTTCGTTGGCGTCGGTGCGCGGTCCCTTGCGTTCCTCGCGTACATCGGCCGAGCGGGCCGTCAGGCCATGGATGTCGAGCGCAAGCCGCCGCGGCGTCCAGTATTCGCGTGCGCCCTCGTAGGAAAGACCCGCTTCGACAAGCGCATCGGTGACGAGCTTCTTCAGGTCGCCGGCAGCCTTGCGCTGCATGCGGGCCGGAATCTCTTCGGAGCGGAGTTCGAGAAGAAGGTTTGGCATGTCGAATTTCCTTGCCTCCCGCGACAGGGGAGGGATGGCATGGGCGCCGGGTCAAAACGTTGCTTCTGCTAGCAAAGAATGGCGCATCTGCACAACCGCAAAATCGCCGCCTTTCCGGCATGCTTATCCTGTGGATCGGCGCTCGGCCGTAAACTCCAACATTGCCTTGCCGCTTTTCGCCGCTATGGTCCCGCCACCTCTGTCGAAACAGGAAATCCCATGGCCGCAGACCTCCGTTTTCTCGCAGCCCGCATCTCGGCCGAAATCAGCGCCCGGCCCGAACAGGCCAAAGCCGCCATCGAGCTGCTCGACGAGGGTGCCACCGTGCCCTTCATCGCCCGCTACCGCAAGGAAGTGACGGGCGGGCTGGACGACACGCAGCTGCGCAATCTCGCCGAGCGGCTGGTCTATCTGCGCGAACTCGAAGCCCGGCGCGACGCGATCGTCGAATCGATCACCGGCCAGGGCAAGATGACCGACGAACTGATGGCCAAGGTCGCAGGCGCCGAAACCAAGGCCGAGCTTGAAGATCTCTACCTGCCCTACAAGCCGAAGCGCCGCACGCGGGCCGAAATCGCCCGTGAACGCGGCCTCGGTCCGCTCGCCGAGAAGATCCTCGCCGACCGCGCCAGGGAACCGGCGGTGTTGGCCGAAGGCTTCGTCACCGCTGATGTGCCCGATGTGAAGACGGCGCTGGAAGGCGCGCGCGATATCATCGCCGAAGGCATTGCCGAAAATGCCGACCTGCTCGGCAGGCTGCGCGCCCATATGCGCCAGGCCTCGCTGCTGAAGGCCAAGGTCGTCGACGGCAAGCAGGCGACGGGCGAGAAGTTTTCCGATTATTTCGATCATTCCGAACGCTGGGCGACCGCCCCCGGCCACCGCGCGCTCGCCATGCTGCGGGGCTGGAACGAGGAGGTGCTGACGCTGACGATCGAGGCCGACGCCGAGACCGCCTCTCCGAACAAGCCGGTCGAGCGCATGATCGTGGCGGCCTACGAGATCGGTACGAGCCGTCCCGGCGACCGCTGGCTGATGGAGGTCGCAAGCTGGACGTGGCGCGTCAAGCTTTCCATGTCGCTCTCGCTCGACCTGATGCGGGAACTGCGCGAAAGGGCCGAAGAGGAGGCGATCCATGTCTTCGCCCGCAATCTCAAGGACCTGCTGCTGGCTGCACCCGCCGGCTCGCGCGCCACGATGGGTCTCGATCCCGGCATCCGCACCGGCGTCAAGGTCGCCGTCGTCGACGGCACCGGCAAGGTGGTGGCGACATCGACCGTCTATCCCTTCCAGCCGAGGAACGATGTGCGCGGCGCCCAGATCGAGCTCGCATCGCTGATCCGCAAGCACAATGTCGAGCTGATCTCGATCGGCAACGGCACCGGCAGCCGCGAAACCGAAAAGCTGGTGGCCGACATGCTGGCCGAGTTGCCGGCGCCGAAGCCGACCAAGGTCATCGTCTCGGAAGCCGGCGCCTCGGTCTATTCCGCCTCGGCGACCGCAGCTGCTGAATTCCCCGATCTCGACGTGTCGCTGCGCGGCGCCGTCTCCATCGCCCGGCGCCTGCAGGATCCGCTGGCCGAACTCGTCAAGATCGAGCCGAAGTCGATCGGTGTCGGCCAGTATCAGCACGACGTCGACCAACAGAAGCTGTCGCGTTCGCTCGATGCCGTGGTGGAAGATGCGGTGAATGCCGTCGGTGTCGATCTCAACACCGCGTCTGCGCCGCTGCTGTCTCGCGTCTCCGGCCTCGGTCCGTCGATTGCCGACGCCATTGTCCGTCACCGCGACAGCGAAGGCCGTTTCGAGAGCCGGCGGGATCTGTTGAAGGTCGCGAGACTCGGCGGCCGCACCTTCGAGCAATGCGCCGGCTTCCTGCGTATCCCCAACGGCAAGGAGCCGCTCGATTCCTCCTCGGTGCACCCGGAGGCCTACGGCGTCGCCAAGAAGATCGTCGCTGCCTGCGGCCGCGATCTGCGCGCGCTGATGGGCGACAGCGCCGTCTTGAAATCGGTTGATCCGCGCCAGTTTATCGACGAGAAATTCGGCCTGCCGACGGTCAGGGACATCATCGCGGAGCTGGAAAAGCCTGGTCGCGACCCGCGTCCGAGCTTCAAGACCGCGACCTTCGCCGAGGGCGTCAACGAAATTTCCGACCTGACGCCTGGCATGGTGCTGGAAGGCACGGTGACCAATGTCGCCGCCTTCGGCGCCTTCGTCGATATCGGCGTGCACCAGGATGGTCTGGTGCATGTGTCCCAGCTTGCCGATCGCTTCGTCAAGGATCCCCACGAGGTCGTCAAGGCGGGCGATGTCGTCAAGGTGCGGGTTGTCGAAGTCGATGCCAAGCGCAAGCGCATCGGTCTTTCCATGCGCCGCGATGACGGCTCATCAGCGCCGCCGCCGCGTGGTGATTCTCGTCCAAACCAAGGGTCGCGGCCGCAGAGCGAACGCCGGCCTGCGGCTCAGAAACCGGAAAGCCAGGGCGCATTCGGCGCGGCACTTGCCGAAGCCATGAAGCGAAAATAAGGGTTTAACCGGCATTTCGGCAAAAATGCAACAGTTTGGCAGCGTTCTGAACGGAGTGCTAAATCCGGCGCTTGTAAGGCGAAAGAGAGCCACTAAGTTGATGTGACCATCCTGTCACATTTGCGAGGCGTCCATGGCGTCGGCATTCTTATCGATCGTCCAGCAAATCGTCCGCAAGGGTTCGTTGAAACTTACCCTTGCCAATGGCGAAACCCACACTATCGGCGACGGCACGGGTGAACCCGTTGTCGCCCGCCTTGCCGATCAGGAGGCCGAGGACGCCATCCGGCGCGACCCGGCCATGAAGCTCGGCGAAATGTACATGCAAGGCCGGTTCGTTCTCGAACAGGGCAACATCTACGATTTCCTGTCGCTGGTGAAACAGAACACCACCAATGAAATCTTCGATTTCAAGATGGCGGCACTGCTCCTCGGCCGCATTGCCTGGCAGCAGCTGAAGAGCCGCGTGCCGGTCAATCGCAACAAGCACAATGTCGCCCATCATTACGACCTGTCGGCCAAGCTCTTCGATCTTTTCCTCGACGAGGACTGGCAATATTCCTGCGCCTATTTCGAACCGGCCGGCATCAGTCTCGATGAGGCGCAGCTCGCCAAGAAGCGCCATATCGCCGCCAAGCTTCTGCTTGAGCCGAACCAGCGCATCCTCGAGATCGGCTCCGGCTGGGGCGGCATGGGCATGTACCTGACGGAGGCGACCGACGGTGCCGATTTCACCGGCATTACGCTGAGCGAAGAGCAGCTCAAGGTCTCCCGTGCGCGCGCTGAAAAGCGCGGCCTTGCCGACCGTGTGCGTTTCGAACTGCAAGACTACCGCACCATGACGGGCAGGAAGTTCGACCGCATCGTCTCGGTCGGCATGTTCGAACATGTCGGTATCGGAAATTACGGCAATTTCTTCCGGAAGGTATCGGATCTCCTCGACGACAACGGCGTCATGGTGCTGCATTCGATCGGCCGTCCGAAGCCGAGCTTCGGCACCAATGCCTTCATCGAGAAGTACATCTTCCCGGGCGGCTACATCCCTTCCGTCGGCGAGGTCGTGCCGCCGCTCGAGAAGGCCGGGCTGCTGGTCAAGGATATCGAGATCCTGCCGCTGCATTATGCCTATACGCTGCGCCATTGGCGCGAGCGTTTCGTGGCACGCAAGGCCGAAGCGGTGGCGCTTTACGACGAGCAATTCTTCCGCATGTGGGAATTCTATCTGGCGGGTTCGGAAATGGGTTTCCGTTGGGACGAGCTCTTCATCTTCCAGATCCAGATCGCCAAGAACCAGTTCGCCGTTCCCGACAATCGCAACTATATTGAGCGGAACGAAGCCAAGCTGAAGGAATTCGAGGCGACACGCGCACCGCTGGAAAAGGTGACGTTCTGATTCCGCGGAAGTGCCGCTTCCGCTGGCGGTTTTGCCGGGGGACCGATTTTCATGAAAGGACGTGCCGATGAGCAGTGCGTTTCCCGAGATCTATCTGGTCCGCCACGGTGAAACCGAATGGAGCCTGTCCGGGCGCCATACCGGACGCAGCGATATTCCCCTGACGGCGAACGGCGAGGAGGCCGCGCGCAAACTCGCCGACCGGCTGGCGGGCCTTACCTTCTCCGCCGTCTGGTCGAGCCCGTCCGAGCGGGCCCGCAAGACCTGCACGCTCGCCGGCTTCGGCTCGGACGCGGTGATCAAGGACGATCTCGCCGAATGGGATTATGGCGCTTATGAAGGCATCACGACCAAGGCGATCCTTGCCGACCGCCCCGGCTGGCAGCTCTTTCGCGACGGCTGCCCGAACGGCGAGTTTGCCGCCGATGTCGGCGCCCGCGCAGACGCCGTCATCCATGCGCTTCGCCAAGCGGCCGGCACCATCCTGATCTTCTCGAGCTCGCATTTCCTGCGGGTGCTCGCTGCCCGCTGGCTCGGCCTTCCGCCGGAAGGCGGCGCGCGTTTCGTGCTCGATACCGCGAGCATCAGCGTGCTCGGCTATGAGCACGACCTGACCGAACCCGTCATCCGCCGGTGGAACCAGAGATAGGGAAGCTGCGGCAGCGGGTTTGCGGAGTTCCATAGCAGATGCCGCCAGCCGTGTCTCATCCGACCCTTCGGGCCACCTTCTCCCCGAGGGGAGAAGAGGCAGCAAGGCGCGCCGTCACTGCCAAACGAACCCGCCTGCTCAACGGCACTGCCAAACAATGGGGTCGGTGACGAAGCGGCATTTTCCCTCTTCTCCCCAGCGGGGGTCCGAAGGACGGGTCGAGACCCGCGGCTCGACCCCGGTCGGTGCCCGTAGGGCGGATGAGCATCTGTGTTTGGTGTCAAGGTGGATTTGGTGTCCAGATACGGTTTTTAGTGATGAGGGTATTTGCGAGCACGATGAGCTTTCGCATGACGGCGACGAGGACGACCTTGTTGGGTTTCCCGGCCTTCTTCAGTCTTTCGGCGAAGTGCGCGAGGTCGGGGTTGTGACGGGAGGCGGACAGGGCAGCCATGTAGATGGCGTTCCTGGGTGCGGGGCGTCCGCCCCTGATGGCGCGATGTCCGGCCCGCTCGCCACTTTCGCAGGCGAGCGGCGCAAGGCCAGCCAGCATGGCCGCCTGCTTGCCGGAGCAGGCGCCAAGTTCGCAAAGGCCAGCGATCAGGCTTGCGGCGGTGACGGCACCGATGCCGGGAATGGAGATGAGGATGTCGAGGCGGCGGCGCATCTCGGGCTCGGCGCCGATGCTGCGCTCGATCTCGGCATCCAGTCTTGCGATATGGGTATCGAGCGCGGCAAGCCGGCGCGTCAGTTCCTTGCGCAGGAAGGCGGTCACGGCCGTCTTCATCCGGTTGGACAGGGCGGTGCGTTCGCCGTTGGCCGCAGATCGCGCATTGACCAGTTCCTGCAGGGCTTCCAGCGCTTGGTCCTGCGGTGGGGTCTGTGCGGGCTTGAGGGCTTCTCCCATGATGGCCAAAAGCCGCGCATCGAGCCGATCGGTCTTGGCGAGAAAGCCGCAAGCTTTGGCAAACAGCCGGGCGCGCAACGGATCGACGACCGACACGTAAAAGCCATCGGCATGCAGAGAACGCTGAACGGCGCGATGCCACTTGCCGGTCGCTTCCATGACGATGTGCAGCGCCGAGGGCGGCATCTGGTCAAGCGCATCGAGCTCCCGCTTGAGGCGGCGCAGACCGGCCGTGTCATTGGTCACCCGAAAACTGCGGCCGAGAGGATGCAAATGAATGTCCAGCCACTCTTTACAGACATCGATACCGACATAAACTGTCGCCATCGCGGTGCGTTCGGACGATACCTTGCCTTGCATACGGGACCTGCTCCCCACTATCTGTTCAGGACAAACGCGAAGGACGGGCGGACCAGGCTCATCCCCGGTTCAAGCCAAGGGGGTTACGGTCCCGCCCGTCCGACCCCTGGGGGATGGCCATCCCCCAGGGGTCGCACCCATCATCAAACAATGAATGCAGTTTGAACATGCAAGGGGGCCGCACGGCACGCCTTTCATTAGCGCCCGTCGTTTCGCCGTGGTTAACATTGGGGTAACGAGATCGGGATAAATGTAGCGAGCGCCGCTCTCCGCGGCTTTGTTTTTGCGTTTTCTGGAGTGCGGACGTGTCTCATCGATCAGTCGTATCGATCTCTCTGGCTATTGCCCTTTCTTCCTTTGGTTCGGCCGCCGCGCAGGAAAGCGGCCAGCACTTCTGGTCCGGCGACTGGTATCTGAGCGTCGGCGTCGCCGGCTTCTCCGCCCCGAAATTCGAGGGCTCGTCGCACAATGAATTCAAGTTCAGCCCGTTGATCTCGGTTGGCCGCCAGGGCGCCGGCCCGCGTTTTGCCTCGCGCAACGACAATCCTTCTTTCGCCCTCATCGACAAGGGTGCCTTTCGTGCCGGCATCGTCGGCAGGTTCGTGCCGTCGCGCGATGACAGCGACGGCAGCGAGCTGAAGGGCTTGAAGAAGGTCAAATGGGGCGCGGAAGCCGGCGCTTTCCTAGAGGTTTACCCGACCGATTTCCTTCGCGCCCGCGCCGAAGTCCGCCAGGGCATCCGCTCGCATGACGGCATCGTCGCCGATCTCGCGGTCGATGCCTTCACCGATATTGCGCCAGACCTGCAACTATCAGGCGGTCCGCGCGCGACCTTCGCCACCAGCGGCTACTACGACGCCTATTACGGCGTCAACGCCAAGCAGGCGGCGGCAAGCGGCCTTGATCCTTACAAGCCCTCATCGGGCATCCAGTCCTATGGCGCCGGCACGGCGCTCACCTGGAAGGCGACGGAAAACCTCTCGGCGAGTTCCTTCCTCGAATATAAGCGGCTGGCGGGTCCTGCCGCCGACAGCAGTCTCGTGCGCGAGCGCGGCTCGAAGAACCAGGTCCTGATCGGGGTCTCGGCGACCTACAAGTTCAATTTTTCCCTGCAGTGATTGACGGCGCCACGGGCTTTTCCGCGTACGCGGCGCTGTAACGCTTTGAATTTACACATAATTCATCCCTGGATCGCTTCCAGTCTGAGGAATGATGCAAGTGGCATTGCAATGATCGCTTCTTGACCGGATCGGCGGCCCGCCGCTAGATGAGCGGCATGCACGATACCGGCGATTTCAACGATCGCGTCTCCGACGCACCTTCCGATAACTGGGTCTACCGGATCCTGCCGCCATGGCTTTGGCCCTATGCGCAGCTCGCACGCTGGGATCGCCCGATCGGCTGGCAGCTCTTGATGTGGCCGTGCTTCTGGTCGGCAACGCTTGCCGCCAATGCGGCGATCGGTGAGGGGATCTATTCCGGCAGTGTGCTGGTGTCTCACCTGTTCCTCTATTTCATCGGCGCTGTCGCCATGCGCGGCGCCGGCTGCACCTATAACGATCTTGTCGACCACGAGATCGACATGGAAGTGGCGCGCACGCGGTCGCGTCCGCTCCCCTCCGGCCGCGTCAGCCGCCGACGGGCGAAGATCTTCATCGGTTTGCAGGCGCTGGTCGGCCTGTTCGTGCTGCTGCAGTTCAACTGGCTCAACGTCTTCCTCGGCGTGCTCTCGCTCGCGATCGTGGCACTTTATCCCTATGCCAAACGCTTCACCGACTGGCCGCAATTCTACCTCGGACTTGCCTTCTCCTGGGGCGCGCTGATGGGCTGGGCCGGCATTTTCGGCAGTCTCTCCTTCGCCGCCATCCTGCTCTACGCCGCCTCCGTCGCCTGGACGATCGGTTATGACACGATCTACGCGCATCAGGACAAGGAGGATGACGAGCTGATCGGCGTCCGCTCCACTGCGCGCCTGTTCGGCGATAGGACTCGGCAATGGCTGATCGGCCTTTATGGACTGACGCTGGTGCTGATGTTTATCGCTTTCGCTCTCGCCGGCGCCAATCTCATCGCTTTCCTGGCCTTGCTCGGTGCGGCCGGCATGTTCGCCTGGCAGATCGTCCGGCTCGACATCGACGATGCCGCCCAATGCCTGGCGCTCTTCAAATCGAACAATCGCGTCGGCCTGATCATCTTCTTCGGCCTCTTCATCTCGCTGCTGTTTGCCATTCCCTGATTGGGACGAACCGGGCGCGGGCGCCTGTCCCCAGATAGGAGGACTGGTCTAGCAGGCATTCGTGTTGTGCTTCATCGCAGATGGAAGCCATGCCTCGATCTGTTGATCCGTGAGGTTAGCACCACACAACATAGTCGCTACACGGCAGCCTTTCAGGGCAGATGCCTGCGCAAGAATAGCCGCGAGCCCCGCCGCTCCGGCTGGTTCGACGAGACGCTTCCATGTGTCATGAGCAAACCGCATTGCATCGAGAAGCTGATCGTCATCCACGAGAACGACGTCATCGATCGTCTCTTTAAGCCAGCCGATGGCCGACGGGACGGGAATCCGCACGGCAATTCCATCGGCAATCGTGCGTGCCTCCGGCGTTGAGATCACGTCCCCCGCATTGTAGGACAGGGCCATGCACGGTGCGCCCTTTGCGGCGACGGCGACGACCCTTGTTCGCGGTGATCGTGATTTGAACCAGCATCCTATTCCGGCCGCCAGAGCACCGTTGCCAAGCGGAATGAAAACGGCGTCGATATCTTCGACCTCTTCCGTCAGCTCCGCCGCAATCGTTCCTGCCCCTTCGGCAATGGCGGCACTCGCTCCGTCCTCGACGAACTGCAGCTTCCGTTCGGCGGCGTAGATTTTGGCCGCCTCCTTTGCAGCGTCAAAATCTTCCCCGGCGAGAACGACTTCCGCCCCAAACCGGCGCATTGCTTCGATCTTCAGCGGATTGGCGTTGATACTGGCGAACACGACCAGAGATCGCCCATGCCGCGCGGCATTGTAAGCAAGCCCCTGGCCGAAATTCCCGGCTGATGCCGTGACCAGAGGCGTTCTATCGCCGGCGACGTCGGCCAGAAAATACCCCGTGCCGCGCCCCTTGAAGCTGCGGATCGGATTTTCCGTTTCGTCCTTGGCGACGAGCGACAGCGCGAGCCTGTCGGAACGCAACAGATTGGTGTTGAGGAAAATCGGATCGATTGTCTTGCGCGCATCGTCGATTTTGGCGGCTGAAAGAGGTCTTTGTTTTGTCATGGGCAGATGATAGGAATTTTCGGCGCGGAAAAACCGCGCTCATGATAAATTTATAGCGGAATTTCCGCTTATGGGCTTGGTTGTACGCTGTGGACGATATTGATCGAACTATCCTGTCGATGCTGCAGGAGAATGCCGACATTCCCGGCAAGGTCATTGCTGACGCGGTCAATCTCTCACCCTCGGCCGTCGAACGGCGCATCAGCAAACTGAAGCAGGATGGGATCATCGAGAAGATCGTGGCGGTGGTCAGTCCGAAAGCCGTCGATCGCACCCTGTCCGTTCTGGTTGAGCTCGAAATCCAGAACGAACACCGACACACGCTGGAGCAATTCCAGCGATGGCTGGACCGTGCGCCTGAAGTTCAGTCATGCTGGTATGTCACCGGCGACATGGACTATGTCCTGCTCGTGGCCGTCCGCAATCTTGAGGAATACAATGCCTTCATTGAGCAGCTTATGGGCGAGCAACAGGCGCTCGTGCGAAAATACAAGAGCCTGATCGCACTCAAAACGGTCAAGCACGGATTGGGACTTTCCGTCCTTGAATGAGAGGTTTTTCACTGGTGGCCACCGCAGTGATCCTGTCAAAATTCATCCTGCGGTGCCAACCGAGATTAAAGCGACAGTTTTGCGGCCGACTTCGACAGTGTCGCAGAAACGGGCATTCCGCGACCGATGAGTGCGCAGAATGCCCGGCAATAATACGTCCGGTGTAGCGATTTCGCTCAATTGCGGGCGATGATTTCCTTGCCTTCGATCTTCATGGCGACGCCCAGCCGGCCGGTGGTGCGGCGCACGAGGAAGCGCGGACGGCGATTGGCGAAGTAGGAATGACGGCGGCGCGGCTTGAGATCGCTGGTGCGTAAGGCGCCAATATGGTCTTCGAGCGGCCGGGCGACACCATCGGCCTCGACCATCAGCATCGGAATGCGGAAGGCTTCGGACCAGCTGCGCCAGTCGGCGGCGATATCGCTGAGATCATGGGCGACGAGCAGCGGAATGCAGAGCTCCGGATCGGTGTGATGGAGTTCGAGCGTGACGGTGACATCGCCGTCGCCATGGTCGATGGCGCGGGCGGCGACACCCTTGAAAACGCGCTTCGGCAGCGCAATCGAGAGCGGCAAGCCGCTGGAGGGGAGGACCTTGCGCAGGACCGCACCGCGTTCGTCTATCGTGATATTGACGTCATCCGAACAATCGTGGATGGCGTAGCTGACCTGCTGGGGAAAGCGGGACGGATCGAGGCGTAACGTCGTGCCAGCCCAGGCGGGCTTCATAACGGGATTGTTCATTTCATTCTACCCTTGTCTTACCTGAGAGCCGATTTCCGGTCTTCTCCTTGGGACTTTTCGTCCTCTATTGCCGACAATAGGCAGCCGCCGTTCCGTACAGCTTAAAAATTGCGGTTAAGAAAACTTTGCCTCCTCTGATGGTTATCAAAACCGAATCCGGCAGGGTTTCCGGAAGGTGAACGGTGTGGTGTCCTGAAATGATGCATCCAGAGGTAAGCCTCAGGTAAGCTTTCCATGGCAAAATGTGCTCACCAGCAGTTCGTCGTTTTTTTAGAAATTTGGGTGAAAAGGGCGCTTTTCATGATCTCGGCTTCCCTCGCTTACACGATCCTGTCGCGGGATATGACGTCCAGCCTCAACAAGGTTGCGTCGCAGGCGACGGTCAAGAAGGATGCTCAATACTACGCCGACCATATTAACAAGGTCGAAAACGTCGACGATTTCCTCGGCGACTACAAGCTCTACAGCTATGCAATGAAGGCCTATGGTCTCGAGGACATGACCTATGCCAAGGCCTTCATGAAGAAGGTGCTTGAAAGCGACCTCACAGACCCCGACAGCTACGCCAACAAGCTTTCCGATACGCGTTATCGCGAGTTCGCCGCCGCCTTCAATTTCAACGCGCCGGCCAAGGATGTGCAGACGGACGCGCAGGAGGACGACCTGATCGGCCTCTACAAACAGTCCTTCGTCGATGCCGACAAGGCCGCCAGCGCCGAGAGCACCTATTACAGCAACAATATCGATAGCGTGCAGACCGTCGACGACCTGGTCAACAACACCCGGCTGCGCACCTATGTGCTGAAGACCTTCAAGATCGATCCGACCTATGCGTCGAAGGATTTTCTGCGGCAGGTGCTGACGAGCGATCTCAGCGACCCCACGAGCGTCGTCAACACGCAAGGCGGCGACAAGTACAAGGCGCTTGCCGCCCAGTTCAGCTTCAATGCCGACGGCACCGTCACCGGCACGGCGCAGACCGCCGCGCAGAAGGCCTCGGTCATCGAATCCTACACCCTGAATTCCCAGTCCGTCATCATCGACAATTCGGTCGGTTCGGACGTCTATTACGTCGGCCAGACGGCGGCGGACTACAACAAGGCCTATTACACGGCGAAGATCGGCACGATCACCAATGTCGACGATCTGGTCGCCGACAAGCGCCTGACCTCTTATATCACGACGGCCTACAGCATGGGCGCCGACTTCACCGCGGCAGCGCTGCGCACGGTGCTGACCGACCCCGGCTACGCCCAGCTGATGGGCTTTACCAATGTCTACAATGCTTTCAATTTCAAGGCTGACGGGTCGGCCTCCAGCACCGCGCGCGTCCAGACGGTCGATCAGGCAAACAGTCTGAAGAACGCTGCCTCGATGACCGGCAACTACTATACCACGACGTCGCAGTCGACCGGCATCACCAACGTCGATGACCTGCTCGCCGACAATGTGCTGGCGCGCTACATCAAGGATGCCTATGGTCTCGGCACGAGTTTCAGCAATGCCGACCTGAAGAACATCCTGACCGATTCGGCCTATGCCGCGGCCCAGGGCCATGCCGATCTCAATGCCGACTTCAACTTCCAGGCAGACGGTTCGATCAACGGTTCCGTGATCCAGACTGCGGCGCAGCGGAAATCGACGACCGACAGGTCGGCGGCGAATGCAGCACATTTCAACAGCATGATCGGCAACGTCACCAATGTCGACGACATCATGTCGGATGCGGTTGCGGTCAGCTATATCAGAAACAGCATGCAGATCGCCGACAGCGTCTCCGATGCGACATTGAGGACTTTCCTCGTCGACCGCACGGCTGCCAGCGCCCAGGGCTACAGCGACGTTCACGATCTCTTCAATTTCAAATCGGACGGTTCGATCGCGACCCTTTACGCCTCGCAAACGGCGACGCAAAGTGCCAGCACCACCAGCAAAGCCGACAATGCGGCAGTCTACTACCAGTCGACCATCGCCGGCATCTCAAACGTCGATCAGTTGCTGGCGGACCAGAAGCTGAATAATTTCGTGCGCAACGCCTACGGCATCCCGTCGACGGTCAGCGACGTCGCTCTTCGCGCTATCCTGACCGATCAAAGCGGCACCGGCACCTATGCCGACGTCGCCGCGGCCTTCAATTTCAAGGCGGACGGCACGCTTGAGGACGGCATGGCGGCGCAGACGGCCACCCAGATCAGCAGCACGAAATTTGCCGCCGCGGCGCGCACGGATGATTATTCCGCCAGGATGTCGACGATCAGCAATGTCGATGATCTGCTTGCCGACAGCGCCATTACCAATTTCCTGAAGAGCACTTACAATCTGCCGTTCAATATTTCGGACGCCGATCTGAAGAGCATCCTGACCGATGCGACGGCCGCTGCCGCAGCCGGCCATGCCGATCTCAATGCCGACTTCAACTTCGCCGCCGACGGATCGCTTCCTGTCGTCAGCTCGGCCCAGACGGCCGATCAGGCACAGACCACCAACGACAATTATGCGGCGCGCTACGACGACGAACGCGACGAGGCGATCGACGAGGTCGCATCCAACTACCAGAAGCTTATGGCCGACAGCAGCAGCCTGCTGAATTTCTCCGACGTCAACAGTGTCAATGATTTCCTGCGCAGCAATTCGTCGGCCGATTTCAGCAAGAGCAACGACAATCTGCCGGATCTCTTCCATGTGGCGCTACAGGCCTTCGGTCTCACCGACCAGGAGGTCTCGCGCTCGATGATGCGCAAGATCCTGACGAGCGATGCCTATGATCCGAATGGCTATGTCGCCTCGCTCAAGGATGAACGTATCACCAATCTTGCCCGGGCCTTCAATTTCGGCCCCGACGGCAAGGCGGCATCACCCTTCCAGGCGCTGCCCGACGCGACCCTGGCCAAATACGCCACCGACTATAGATCGCATATCACTATGCTGATGAAGGACGGTCCGCTGAAGGACAAGGCGGCGAAGGACGCGACGGCTGAAGTCAACTATTTCGCCAAGGGCATGGCGAAGGTGAAGTCGCTCGACGATTTCCTCGACGACAGCCGCCTGACCGACCTGGTGCTGAAGGCAAACAACCTTGATCCGAAGGATTACGACAAGGCGACGCTGAAGAAGATCTTCACATCCGATCCCGACGACAAGAAGAGCTATCTCAACACCACCGCCGATGCACGTTTCAAGGATATCGTCGCCGCCTTCAACTTCGACAAGGACGGCAATCTGACCCGTGCCAAGATCGGCACCATCCAGAACAAGGCGGCCGAGGAGCACACCCAGGGGCTCTACGTCCAGCAGACGATGGAAACCCAGGAAGGCGAAAGCAACGACGGCGTGCGCCTGGCGCTCTATTTCGGCCGCAAGGCCCCGAGCATCACCTCGATCTATTCGATCCTCGGCGACAAGGCGCTCTATCAGGTCATCACAACAGCCTACAGCCTGCCGTCGCAGATCTCGGGCATGGATGTCGCCAAACAGGCCGATCTCATCAAGCGCTTCGTCAAGCTCGAGGATCTCCAGGATCCGAAGAAGGTCGACAAGCTGCTGCGCCGGTTTACCGCGATGTACGACGTCCAGAACGCCACCCAGCAGTCACCGGCGCTGATGATCCTGACCGGCGGCGGCACACAGTAGTCCTGAGGCAATTCCCGGCAAAGCGGTTGGCGCGGATGGCCGCCCCTCACCCTAACCCTCATATGCGCTAGGTTAGGCGGGCGCGGAGATCGTCGCATTGTTTTCGGCGTCGTCGCGGCGGCTCGCAGAGGTGGCGACGACTTCGTGTGAAGAGATTACAGACGGCCTGCCACAGAAGTGGTCCGCGGATGGCGGCGCAAATGGTGGCCAGGGCTATCTTCATGAGACGCCAGCGCGATGGGCTAGCCCGTGGGGTAGCCGCATCCAGAGGGGGGAGAGTCCGGGACTTGCCCGGCAATCTGTTCGGCGATGATGGCAACGATCAGTCTGGCGTAGAGCCATGCCCGGGCCAGTTCAGGCTTCTTGGCCGGCAAGCTGTCGAGGCCGGCCAGGCTCTTGAACCGTTTGAACGCCAGCTCGATTTGCCAGCGGAAGCGATAGAGGGTGAGGATGTCGGCCGGTGCAAAGGTGGCGGTCGGCAGCGAGGTCAGCAGCAGAATGTACTTCGCCGCCTCGAGACTGCGCGGATCGGGCTTTTTGCCGCGCTTGCGGGCGTCCTTGAGTAGACGCTCCTGCTCGGCTTGGGCCTGTTGCGGATCCTTGCGCCGGACAATGAGGCGCAGGACCAGTGGCGGCGGCGTCCCCGTCATGCCTTCGTGGACACGAACCTGCACCTCGCCTTCCTGCTCTTGCTGAGCGGCGAGCGCGGCAAACAGATCAAAGGGCTCGCCATTCGTCTGCAACAGGCGCAACGAGTTCCAGCCGGTCCGCACGATGAAGTCCGCACCGGCGTCGATCACCGGCCGCAGGTCGCGCGGCCTTGCATAGTAGCGATCGGCCAGCACAATATCTCCGGGTGCGTAGGTAAGGCGCTGAAGGTTTTCGCCACCATGGATGTCGGTCAACTCAAGCTGATCTACCTGAGCCGTTGCCAGGTCGTAGCCGACATGCAACCGCCATGTCGTGCTGTCAGCGCCCGGATGGCAGATCGACGTTCCATCGAGCACACGCAAGCGATACCCCGCGAAGCGCCCCGCCGGCGCTTTGGCCTGTTCGGCAATCAGCGCGGCCACGATGTCGCCAAGCCAAGGCGCCGCTTTGCACAGCCGCTCGAGCAGCGATGGGTCTGACAAACGGGCGATTCCGCCCACTTCGGCCCATGCACAGGTCTCGCGTAGCGACATGCCAAGGCCGCCATAGGCAAGCGCCAGCCGCAACAGCGTCTCGGCATTCTTGATTTCCCGCACCCGCGTAAAAGCACCACGCAACCGCGCCGTTGCTTCCAAGTCAAAATCCGCCGGAAGCCGCTCGCGCACTTCCGGCCAATGATCCAAAATCTCAGGACGAATCTTCATCCAAAGCTTGAATCACAACCAGATTCCTTATGTCCAGGGCTAAACCTAGCGCATATGACCCTAACCCTCTCCCCGTAAACGGGGCGAGGGGACGTGCCCCGCGAAAGGTTGGTGGGGACCGAGAGGTTGCATCATATTCCCTTCGCCCCGTTTAAGGGGTCCGAAGGACGGATCGAGACACGTGGCTCGACGCCGGTTGGTGCCGGCAGGCGGATGAGGGGCAAACGTCGGCGATCTCCCTGATCGCCAGCCTCAAGGATCTGGGATGACAACCTTTCCCGGGTTCATGATATTGGCGGGGTCGAAGGCGCGCTTGATGCGGCGCATCAGCTCGATTTCAATCGTTGGGCGGATCGCCGCCAGTTCGTCGCGCTTCAGCTGGCCGATGCCGTGCTCGGCCGAGATCGAGCCGCCATGCGCCAGCACCAGCCCATGCACGATGTGGTTCATCTCGCGCCAGCGAGCGATGAAGGCGGCCTTGTCGGCACCGAGCGGTTGGGAAATATTGTAATGAATATTGCCGTCGCCCATATGGCCGAAGGCGCAGATGCGGGCGCCCGGCATCGCCGCCATGACCGCTTCTTCGGCCTCAGCCATGAAATGCGGGATCTTCGACACCGGCACGGAAACATCGTGCTTGATCGACCCGCCTTCTGGCTTCTGAGCATCCGACATGCTCTCGCGCATATGCCAGATCGCTTTCTGCTGGGCCACGGATGCGGCGATAGCAGCATCAAGCACCAGCCCGGCCTCGAAGCCCTGTTCCAGCACTCCGTTCATCATCCGCTCCGCCGTCTCGGCCGAATCCGACGTCGAAATGTCGATCAACACGTACCAGGGATAGGCCGCGTCTAGCGGATCGCGCACGCCGTCGATGTGGCGCGTGGTGATCTCGACGCCGAAACGCGGCATAAGCTCGAAACCGGTGAGCGAGGCGCCGCAAAGGCTGGAGGCGAGGTTGAACAGGGCAAGGGCATCCGCCACCGAATTCAGGCCGGCGAATGCCACCTGATGGCCGAGCGGCTGGGGAAAGAGCTTCAGTACCGCGCCGGTGATGATGCCGAGCGTGCCTTCGGCGCCGATGAAGAGATCGCGCAGATCATAGCCGGTATTGTCCTTCTTCAGGCGGCGCAGGCCGTCCCAGATCTCCCCGGTCGGCAGCACCACTTCCAGGCCGAGGCAGAGCTGGCGCATATTGCCATAGGCAAGCACGGCCGTGCCGCCGGCATTGGTGGAAAGGTTGCCGCCGATGCGGCAGGAACCCTCCGAGCCGAGCGACAGCGGAAACAGCCGCCCATGCGCCTCGGCCGCCTTCTGCACGTCGGCCAGGATGGCGCCGCCATCGGCCACCAGCACGTTCGCCACCGGATCGACATCGCGGATCCTGTTCATGCGCTCGAGCGACAGGATGACATCGGACTTGCCCTGACGCGGCGTCTGGCCGCCGACGAGCCCGGTATTGCCGGTCTGCGGCACGATCGCCGTTCCGGTCTCCGTCGCAAGCTTCATGATACCAGAGACTTCCGCGACCGAGCCGGGTTTCAAGAGGAGAGGGGAGGAGCCGTGATAGAGCCCGCGGTTTTCGATCAGATGCGGCGCAAGATCGGCCTCGCTGCGCAGCGCGTACCTGTCGCCGATGATGGCCGTAAAGCGGTTGAGGAGTTCGGTGGAAATGCTGGAATTGTTCATTCGGGCTCGGTCCTCCATCGTCATCTACAGCGCCGCGCGTCTTTTCAGGCGCGCTAAGGACGCTGTAGCACTTTGAATTGCTGCATTACGCAGCAGGTCTTTTCAGTCGCGGGGTGCGGCCGCCCGCTGCAGGCGGTCGTTGATCGCTTCGCCCAGCCCCTCCTCGGGAATCGGGGAAAAGGCGATGCTCTGGGCGCCGCTGGCATCGGCCCGCTTCATATAGTCGAAAAGATTGGCGGCCGCCTCTGCCAGGTCGCCGCGCGGGCTGAGATCAAGGACGATCCGAGCACCGTTCGCGCCGGAAACCGCAGCGCTGCCGAAGGCAATCAGTGCCTCACCGGGTTCCACCGCCGTCGCATTGAGGCGCACGGAAGCGCCCGGCGCGTAATGCGAGGCGAGCATGCCCGGCGCCTCGATCGCCGCCGATGCCGTTTTCGGCCGCAGCAGCGGCTGGCCGACGACGCGCTCGATCTCGCGCGCCGCAAGTCCCCCTGGCCGAAGCAGCCTCAGTCGGCCGCCCTCTGCCTTGACGATCGTCGATTCGACGCCGACAGCACTTGGTCCCGCATCGAGGATCAACGGGATCCGCGCCCCGAGATCGGCTTCGACATGGGCAGCACTCGTCGCACTGATCCCGCCCGAGGTATTGGCGCTGGGGGCTGCGAGCGGCCGTCCGAAGGCGCCGATCAACGCGCCCGCGAATCCCTTCGGCACGCGGATGCCGACGGTGTCGAGCCCGGCAGTTGCCAGCGAATGGATCGAACTCTGAGGCTTCAGCGGCAGCACGAGGGTCAGCGGACCGGGCCAGAAGGCTCTGGCGAGCGCCCGCGAGACGGGGTCGAACTCGGCGTGCTCTTCGGCCATCGCGAGATCGGCCATGTGGCAGATCAGCGGGTTGAAGCGCGGCCGTCCCTTTGTCTCGTAGATGCGGGTGATGGCTGCGGGATTGGTAGCGTCGGCCGCCAGGCCGTAGACGGTCTCGGTCGGAATGGCGATGGCAAAGCCGTCGGCAAGAGCGGCTGAGGCCGCCTCCAGCGCTGCCTGCCTGTCTGCCGTGATATCGATTATGCGTGCCATATCCTGCCCGGTATTTGCTACTCGCCCTTTGAGCGTCTGAAAAGACGCGCGGCACTGTAATCCCGGCAGTCATTAGGCTTTCCGCCGTCCGCGATCAATCGCTTTAGAGCTGGCGGATGATTTCGCGCAGCTGTTCGTTGCGGGCGCCGAGCAAGAGGATGTTGCGGATCGCAGCCTGCGGATCATGGGTGCGGAAGAGCAGGCCGTTGCCGCGCACCGACCGGTCGATGGTCATCTTTTCCGCGGAGTTCTCGCCAGGTTTGATGGCGACGGCGAAATACATGCGGGAATAACCGACGTCGATGCGCTCGAAGAAATTATCGTTCTCGCCGATGTCGGAATAGAAATTCGAGATGTAGAAGGCCCAGCTTACCTCTTCGTAGTGGGCGAATTTGGTCCGCGCGGCGGTGACGTGGCAATAGCCAAGATGCGGGCTGTCCTCCAGCGTCCGGTGGAAGATCATCTTCGGAAACTGGATCGAGTGGTGAAAGCCGTTGATGTGCTGATGCGTCTTTTCGCCGGCGACCTGCAGCTTGCGGCCGGTCTTTGCGGCGACCTCATCATGGCTGAAATAGCGTTTTTCCTCGGCCAGCCAGTGCCGCCGCTCGCGGGGGATGCGGCCGGTGCGCAAAAATTCGGAATGCGCGGCAATCAGCTGCGGCTCTTGCAGTTTACCTGCTTCTTTCGCGTCGAAATAACGGAGTTTGGCCATGGTTCGCGTTCTTCGGTCGGTCTGAATCAACAGTAGGATAGGACGGTATGCTTAAGGCGATGTTAAAAAATCGCATGGCGGCCGGCCGGCTGAAAGGCAAATGCCGGTAGATGTCGCAAACACGACTGACATCGATATCAGGCAGTCGACCTCTTTGCGCAACGGGTCTTTACGCCATGTCGCAATTGAGGATAATTGCCGGGAGAGTCGGGCGAGGTGATCGACCGGGATGGGCTGCTTCAAGCCTTGCCGCATCCTGTCGTCAATTTCGAAGCCGATGTCGCATTACAACCAAGCGGCAGCCATGCTCGGTGATTAAATGACGCCATGAACAATTCTCCCGAAGGAGAAGGAAGCGGGCGCGCTTCCGCCGGCCTTCTTGTCAGAAGGCGGTAGCCGGGTGCACGAGGACATGAAGATGGATATTCGCAGCAACGTTTTGCGTCAGCTCAAGAGCCGCCGTGAGGGCTTCAGCCTCGAACAGCCGTTCTACATTGACGAGGATTATTTCCAGCTCGACATGGAGATGATCTATTATCGCGACTGGCTGTTCATCGGCCATGATTGCGAACTGCCGAAGCCGGGCGCCTATTTCACCGTTCAGATCGGCAACTATCCCGTCGTCATCGTCCGCGGCCGCGACAATGTCATCCGCGCCTTCCACAATAGCTGTCGCCATCGCGGCTCGCGCGTCTGCACCAAGGAGCACGGCTCCTCCGTGCGTCTCGTCTGCCCCTACCATCAGTGGACCTATGATCTCGAAGGCAAGCTCGCTTTCGCCCGCCACATGGGCGATGATTTCGACAAATCAGGTTTCAACCTGAAGCCTGTCCACTGCGAAACCGTCGCAGGCTTTGTCTTCATCTGCCTTGCCAACACCGCCCCGGATTTCCAGACGGTGCGCGACAAGATCGAACCCTATGTCGCGCCGCACAGGATCAGCGAGAGCAAGGTCGCCTTCCAAAGCACGATCATCGAGAAGGGCAACTGGAAGCTTGTCTGGGAAAACAACCGCGAGTGCTATCACTGCGCCGCCAATCACCCCGAACTTTGCCGCACCTATCCCGAAGCGCCGAGCGTGACCGGCACGGATGGCGGCGCCGACGATCCCGAGATCGCCGGCCATTGGGCGCGCTGCGAGGCCGCCGGCCTGCCGAGCAAGTTCCAGATTTCGCCGGACGGTCAGTTCCGCACCGCCCGCATGCCGCTGATCGAGGATGCCGAAAGCTACACAATGTCGGGCAAGCGCGCCGTCAAGCGTCCGCTCTCCGACGATATCTCGATCGGCCATATCGGCACCATGCTGCTCTTCCACTACCCGACGACGTGGAACCACCTGCTCGGCGACCATGCCATCTCCTTCCGCGTGCTGCCGCTCAGCGCCAACGAGACGGCGGTGACGACCAAGTGGCTCGTCCACAAGGACGCCGTCGAAGGCGTGGATTACGATCTCGAGGAACTGACCCACGTCTGGACCGAAACCAACGATCAGGATCGCCGCATCGTCGAGGAAAACGCCTTCGGCATTCACTCGCCCGCCTATGAGCCCGGCCCCTATTCCGCCTTGCATGAAGGCGGCGTCATGCAGTTCCTCGAATGGTATTCGAACTTCATGGTGAACCGTCTGCAGGGCGACCAGGCGAAGTTCTCCGTCGTTGCCTAGATCCGGATGAATCCGGATCTAAATCAAAGAAGCAGAGCATGATGTCGTCCGAAAACCGCCCACACTTTTCGGCATCATGCTCTAGCGCTCTGCCGCACCGGTTAATGTCCGGTTCAGTTCAGTTGATATAAAAGGGAAAAAGCAGCCGGCTTCGGCCGCTTTCGGAACCATTCAGGCGCGAAGGCGTTGCAGGGCAGGCGGTGATCGCTGTTGAATGGGAGAGAAGCAATGATCGGGCTGAGAAACAAGATTGCAACCGCAGTTCTGGCTGCTGCGGTGGTCCTCACGGGCTTTGCGCCGTCGCAGGCAATTCAGATGCCCACCGCCCCGCAGGTGGAAAAATCCTCCGCTGTCGAGAACGTCCAGTACCGCCGCTATTATCGCCCCGGTTACCGTCCGGGCGCCTATTACCGGCCTGGCTATCGTCCCGGCGCCTACTACCGGCCCGGCTATTACGGCGGCTATCGCGGATATTCCTATTACCGCCCGGGCTATCGGCATTATAATGGCTACTGGTATCCGCTCGCCGCCTTCGGCGCCGGTGCAGTCATCGGCGGCGCCATTGTCGCGCAGCCGCGTTACGTTGCGCCGGCCCCCAGCATGGGTTCGAGCCACGTCACCTGGTGCGCAAACCGCTACCGGTCCTATCGCGCCTACGACAACACCTTCCAGCCCTATAACGGCCCACGCCAGCAGTGCTATTCGCCGTATTGAGCCTGGGACGGGCAATACGTCCCCCACACTGCCCCTCACCCTAACCCTCATATGCGCTAGGTTTAGCCCTGGACATAAGGAATCTGGTTGTGATTCAAGCTTTGGATGAAGATTCGTCCTGAGATTTTGGATCATTGGCCGGAAGTGCGCGAGCGGCTTCCGGCGGATTTTGACTTGGAAGCAACGGCGCGGTTGCGTGGTGCTTTTACGCGGGTGCGGGAAATCAAGAATGCCGAGACGCTGTTGCGGCTGGCGCTTGCCTATGGCGGCCTTGGCATGTCGCTACGCGAGACCTGTGCATGGGCCGAAGTGGGCGGAATCGCCCGTTTGTCAGACCCATCGCTGCTCGAGCGGCTGTGCAAAGCGGCGCCTTGGCTTGGCGACATCGTGGCCGCGCTGATTGCCGAACAGGCCAAAGCGCCGGCGGGGCGCTTCGCGGGGTATCGCTTGCGTGTGCTCGATGGAACGTCGATCTGCCATCCGGGCGCTGACCGCACGACATGGCGGTTGCATGTCGGCTACGACCTGGCAACGGCTCAGGTCGATCAGCTTGAGTTGACCGACATCCATGGTGGCGAAAACCTTCAGCGCCTTACCTACGCACCCGGCGATATTGTGCTGGCCGATCGCTACTATGCAAGGCCGCGCGACCTGCGGCCGGTGATCGACGCCGGTGCGGACTTCATCGTGCGGACCGGCTGGAACTCGTTGCGCCTGTTGCAGACGAATGGCGAGCCCTTTGATCTGTTTGCCGCGCTCGCCGCTCAGCAAGAGCAGGAAGGCGAGGTGCAGGTTCGTGTCCACGAAGGCATGACGGGGACGCCGCCGCCACTGGTCCTGCGCCTCATTGTCCGGCGCAAGGATCCGCAACAGGCCCAAGCCGAGCAGGAGCGTCTACTCAAGGACGCCCGCAAGCGCGGCAAAAAGCCCGATCCGCGCAGTCTCGAGGCGGCGAAGTACATTCTGCTGCTGACCTCGCTGCCGACCGCCACCTTTGCACCGGCCGACATCCTCACCCTCTATCGCTTCCGCTGGCAAATCGAGCTGGCGTTCAAACGGTTCAAGAGCCTGGCCGGCCTCGACAGCTTGCCGGCCAAGAAGCCTGAACTGGCCCGGGCATGGCTCTACGCCAGACTGATCGTTGCCATCATCGCCGAACAGATTGCCGGGCAAGTCCCGGACTCTCCCCCCTCTGGATGCGGCTACCCCACGGGCTAGCCCATCGCGCTGGCGTCTCATGAAGATAGCCCTGGCCACCATTTGCGCCGCCATCCGCGGACCACTTCTGTGGCAGGCCGTCTGTAATCTCTTCACACGAAGTCGTCGCCACCTCTGCGAGCCGCCGCGACGACGCCGAAAACAATGCGACGATCTCCGCGCCCGCCTAACCTAGCGCATATGACCCTAACCCTCTCCCCGTAAAAACGGGGAGAGGGGACGTGCCATGCGAGAGGTTAGTGGGAACGGAGAGGTCGCGGCGTGCCCCCTTCGCCCCGTTTACGGGGAGAAGGTGGCGGCAGCCGGATGAGGGGCTGCGCGCCCTCAGAATGCCGAAAATTTCCCCCTCAAAGAATATCCACGCGTCTCAGCAGCCACCAGGCAAAGGCGATGGAGGCGACGATGAGGGCGACGGCGTATTCGGTGCCGTAGTCGCCGACGGCGAAGGGCAGGTTTGCCGTGTTCATGCCGAAGAAGCCGGTCACCAGCGTCGGCGGCAGCAGGAAGGCCGTCATGATCGACAGCAGATAGAGGTGGCGGTTGGTTTCGGAGGATTGTTTCGAATCGATTTCTTCGTGCAGCAGGCGTGCTCGGTCCTGCAGCGCATAGATATCGTGGTCGACCGTTTCCAGCCGGCTCGTCAGCCGCCGCGCCACATCGTCGAAGCCGAAGGGCATCTCGTCGTCGTCGGCCGCCGCCGCCCGGCGCATCAGCGCCAGCACGGTGCGCAGGTGCCGATGCAGCCTGACCACGGTGCGCCGCACCGGCGCCAGACGCCGGCGCTCGTCGCGCTGCGCACTGTCGTAGACGATATCCTCGATCTGGTTCAGCTCTTCGGTGAGTTCGATGACGATCGCGATCAGCGTGCGTTGGAACTCGATCACCAGCAGTTCGAAGAGATCGACCGGCCGGGAAAATTTGCCCGGGTTTTTCTCGATCAGCGCCCGCGCCCGTTCGACGCTGCGCAGCGGCTGAAGCCTTGTGGTGATGATGAAGCGGTCGGACATTGCGAAATGCAGCCAGCCGAGATTGTTGGTATCCTGGGCGAAATCGCGCTGGCAATCAATGAGCGTGCCATAGAGCATCTGCTCGTCGACGGTGATGGCCGCATGCGTGTCGCGCGTCGTCAGCGCCGATTTCGCGTCCTCCGTCAGCCCGTCCAGCGTATCGAGCAAGGCCGGCACACGGGCGTCGACAACGTTGAGGTGCAGCCAGTAGAAACAATTGTCGGCGGTCAGTTCCGCCACCGTCGCACCATTGTTCAGTCGCACCGCGGTCTTTTCTTCGGGCGAGAAGCGATAGGCCCAGACGAAACCGGGTATGTTGACGGGCAATGTATCCATTGTTCGCCGGTCCTTTGCGAAGGCGATGTCTTCCCTTAGAGATTGTTCATGACGTCCATTTGTCCAAAGGTGCAAGAGCAAAGCGCCATGTCAGGCGATTTATCGCATGGCGGCTGAGGAAATCGAAATTGACGTTTACGTAAAAATCAATTAGCCCTTGCCTCGGAGGGGCTTGCCCAAGTGCAGGCCGGTCTGCGGAGGAGAAACCATGTACAAGGCGCCGGTCGAGGAAATCGCGTTCACGTTGAAGCACGTAGCGGGCATGGGCGAGGCGATTTCAAACGGGCTGCTCGGCGATCTCGGCGAAGATCTGGTCGATGCGATCCTCGCCGAAGCGGGACGTTTTGCCACAGAGGAAGTGGCGCCTCTCGCCGAAATCGGCGACCGCCAGGGCGCCCGTCTGATCGATGGCGAGGTCAGGCTGCCGGATGGTTGGCGCGATCTCTATCGCCATTGGATCGCCGGCGGCTGGAACGGCCTGACGGCGCCGGAGGCCTTCGGCGGCCAGGCCTTGCCGCATATGCTGAATGTCGCAGCACTCGAAATGTGGAATTCCGGTTCCATGGCCTTCGCGCTCGCTCCGACGCTGACGATGGGGGCCATCGAAGCGGTCAGCACCCATGGCAGTGCTGCGCTGAAAGACAAATATCTGGAAAAGATGGTCTCCGGCGAATGGACCGGCACCATGAACCTGACCGAGCCGCATGCCGGCTCGGATCTCGGCGTGCTGAAGGCCCGCGCCGAGCGCCGCGATGACGGCAGCTACCGCCTTTTCGGCCAGAAGATCTTCATCACTTGGGGCGAGCATGACGCGGCCGACAATATCATTCATCTGGTGCTGGCCCGCCTGCCGGATGCGCCGGCCGGCACCCGCGGCATCTCGCTCTTCCTGGTGCCGAAATTCCTGGTGAACGACGACGGTTCGCTTGGGCCCCGCAATGATCTCTTCTGCCATTCGCTGGAGCACAAGCTCGGCATCCATGGCTCGCCGACCTGCACGATGATCTACGGCGACGGAAAATTCGGCGGTGAAAAGGGCGCTGTGGGCTGGCTGGTCGGCGAGGAAAACAAGGGACTGGCCTGCATGTTCACGATGATGAACAATGCCCGACTTGCCGTCGGCATGCAGGGCGTGGCGATCGCGGAGGCCGCCACCCAGAAGGCGCTCGCCTATGCCAGGGAACGCACCCAGGGCAGGGCGCCGGGCGCAAGCGGCGCCGGCATGAGCCCGATCGTCGAACATCCCGATGTCGCCCGCATGCTCCTCACCATGAAGGCGCTGACCCAAGGGGCACGCGCCATCTCCTATGCCTGCGCCCATGCGATCGACATGTCGCACCGGGCAGGTGACATCAGCCGCCACTGGCAGGAGCGCGCCGCCCTTTTGACGCCAATTGCCAAATCCTTTTCGACCGATGCCGGTGTCGACGTCGCCTCGCTCGGCATCCAGGTGCATGGCGGCATGGGCTTCATCGAGGAGACGGGTGCGGCGCGTTATCTCCGCGATGCCCGCATCGCCCCGATCTATGAGGGCACCAACGGTATTCAGGCGATCGACCTCGTCACCCGCAAGCTGCCGCTCTCCGGCGGCGAGCAGGTGAAGGGCTTCATCGCCGAGCTCAGAGAGATCGCCGACGGCGTCCGCCGCTCCAATCATAATGGTTTCGGCGAGACCGCTGTGAGGCTCGACGCTGCGATCGCCGACCTTGAGCAGGCGACCGGCTGGCTGCTGAAGACGCTTGCCGATGAAAAGGCGGCCGAGGCGCTCTCCGGCGCCACGCCTTACCAGCGTCTCTTCGGCCTCGTGCTCACCGGCTGTTATCTTGCCAAGGGCGGTCTCGCCGAGAGCGCCGATGGCGCGGCCGAAAACCGTATCGCGCTCTGCCGCTTCGCCGCCGAAAACCTGCTTGCCGAGACCGCAGCCCTGCGCGACCGGGTCGTCAATGGCGCGGCAAGCCTTGCTGCCGCCCGCATCCTGCTTGCCTGAGGAGACCTTATGACCGATCACATCGTCGTCGAGCAGCCTTCCGCCCATCCTGGTGTCCAGCTGATCCGCTTCAATCGGCCGGAAAAGAAGAATGCGATCACCCGCCCCATGTACCGCATCATGGCCGATGCGCTGAATGCGGCCAATGCCGATCCCGGCATTCGCGCCACCGCTTTCCTCGGCACCGAAGGCTGCTTCTCGGCCGGCAACGACATGAACGATTTTCTTGCTGCCGCGATGGGCGGCCGCGGCCTGGAGCAGGAGATCCTTGATTTCCTCTATGCGCTGGTGAAGGCCGAAAAACCCGTCGTCTCCGGCGTCGACGGCCTTGCGATCGGCATCGGCGCGACGATCCATCTCCATTGCGACCTGACCATCGCCTCTAGCCGCAGCCAGTTCCGCACACCCTTCGTCGATCTGGCGCTGGTGCCGGAGGCAGGTTCCAGCCTCGTCGCGCCGCGCCTGATGGGGCATCAGCGCGCCTTCGCCATGCTGGCCGCCGGCGAAGCATTTTCGGCCGAGGAGGCGAGGGAAGCCGGTCTGGTCTGGAAGGTCGTCGAGCCAGGCGAGGTCGATTCACTGACGCTTGGCCTGGCGGCAAAGCTCGCGGCCAAGCCGCCGGAGGCGCTGCGCATCGCCCGCGATCTCATTCGTGGCGATCGTGGCGAGATCATCGCCCGCATCGACGAGGAGGCCCGCTATTTCTCCGCGCGGCTGAAAAGCGCCGAGGCCCGGGCGGCCTTCGAAGCCTTCATGCGCCGCTGAGCGCCGCTTCGCGGCGATCTCGGTCAGCAGGGCGACCAACACCGGGAGCAAACGGATACCGATCAGGCCGCCGGCACGTTGAATACCTCGCCGGCCCTGAGCGGCCGGAACCGTTCCGGGGGAATATCATGCTCGCTCATGGCGTCTTGCAACGCTTTTGCCGGCGCGTCGACCGCTTCATTTGTCAGTTGGAACGTGGCGAAGTGGTGCCCGGCGACATAGGTCGCATTTGCCAACTTCATCCCGATCACCGCCTCCTGCGGATTCTGGTGCTGCCCTTTCATGAACCAGCGCGGCTCATATGCGCCGAAGGGTAAAATGGCCAGGCGAAAGCCGCCATGCTTCTGCTGTGCCGCTTTGTAATTGATGCCGTGGTGAAAGCCCGTATCTCCGACGTGATAAATTTTTCCGGCCGGAGTCGATAAAACGAACGACGCCCAGAGCGCCATCCGGCGATCGGCGGTTCCGCGGGCGGACCAGTGGTGTGCAGGCTCGGCATCAATGCTTATTCCGGCGTGCGAAATGCGCTCGCCCCAGTCCATCGATGTCGTCTGTATATCGGGCACGGCACGGCGTATGATCGTGTCATTGCCGAGTGGCGTCACGACACGCGGCCGATGCTTCGCACCCAACCGCCTGAGCGTTGCGATATCGAGATGATCATAATGATTGTGCGATACCAGCACGAGATCAATTGGCGGCAGATCATCGAACGCGATGCCCGGTTGGACGACGCGCTTGGGTCCAGCAAAAGCGAAGGGACTCGCGCGCTCTGACCACACCGGGTCGGTGAGGATATTGAGCCCAGCGACCTGCACGAGCATTGTTGCATGACCAACCATGGTCACCCTTAGATCCTCGCCGTCTACGCATGGATCCGGCTTGGCCGCCGCGTATGGACTTGGGACCGATTGCGGCCAACGCTCACGTCCGCCGCCGAATTGCCACCGCAGCAGATCACGGAAACCAAGGGGCTCAATACCTTCGGGATTGAAGAAATGCGTGCCGTCGAAGTGATCGGACACTGGACCGTTATAGTAGGGGTTGCGTCTTTTGGTCTTTCCGACAGGCACGCCTATTTCTCCAGCGTCGCCACCACCTCGACATGCGAGGTCCAGAGGAACTGGTCGATTGGCGTCACCCCGGTGATCCGGTAGCCGCCCTCGACGAGGATCGCGAGATCCCGCGCCAGCGTCAGCGGATTGCAGCTGACGGCCACGATCTTCTTCACGCCTGAGCGGGCAAGCTCCTGGCACTGGAACTCGGCACCGGCGCGCGGCGGATCGAAGACGACAACGTCATAGGGCTTGAACTCCTGCGTCATCAGGGGACGGCGAAAGAGATCGCGCTTTTCGACGGTGACCGGCTTCAGCCCTTGCGTGTTGCGGGCGGCATGGTCGAGTGCGGCGAGCGCCTTTGCCTCGGCTTCGACGGCGTGCACGCGGCCGATCCGCGCCAGCCGCAGCGAAAACGTGCCGGCGCCGGCAAAGAGATCGGCGATCCGCTTCGCCTTGCCGGCATGAGCCGTGACCAGCTCTGCCATCGCCTCTTCCGCCGGCTTGGTCGCCTGGGTGAAACCGCCCGGCGGCGGCGAAACCTGGACGCCGCCGAATTCGACCATCGGCTTCGACGGCTCGACGAGGATTTCGCCGTTCAGCGAAACACGGGCGATGCCGCGCAGGCTAAGCGCGGTCTCGATTGCCTTGCGCCGCTGCGGGTCGGAGAGTTTCTTCACCTCGTCGACTGATATGTCCAGGCCGGAAAGCGTTTCGAGCACCGCGACGCGGAAGGGTTCGGCGCTGGTCGCGAGCGATGCAGCAATCGCCCTGATCGCCGGCAGTCGGGCGATGATCCCTGCCGACGAGATCGGACATTCCTCGATGGCGACGATATGGTGGCTTTCGGCCTGGTTGAATCCAACAAGCATGTCCTTCTCGGTCTTGCGCGCCGCAAAGACGACACGCCGGCGCTCGCCCGGCCGGGCCGGAACGATCTCGCCGACCTCGGGTGTCAGCCCCTTCGATTTCAGCGCATCGATGACCAGCTGGCGCTTGAAGGCGCCGTAGGGCGCATCTGCCATATGCTGCAGCGTGCAGCCGCCGCAGGTACCGTTGACGCCATCCGGGCCGAAATGCCGGCAGGGCGGCTCCTGCCGGTCGGGCGAGGGTGTCGTGATCGACATGATCGTGCCCTGGCTCTTGACGCGGGCGATCGCCACCGTTTCGCCGGGCAGGGAAAAGGGCACATAGACAGGCCCGCCGGCGCTGCTGGCGATGCCGTCGCCCTGGGCGCCGAGCTTCTCGATCGTGACGGTTTCGGTGCTCACGGTTTCAATCCTGCCAGAAGGAATTCCTGATTGCCGTCACCGCCGGAAATCGGGGAGGGAATGAGGCCGAGACTTTTCCAGCCCATGTCCTCGATGAACCAGCGCTCCAGTTCCGCGGCGACGGCGGGAGCAGACGAGGGGTCCTTCAGCATCCCGCCCTTGCCGATCGCCTCGCGCCCGGCCTCGAACTGCGGCTTGACCAGCAGCACGGCGACAGCGCCCGGTCCGGCGATCTCGAGAGCCGGCGCAAGCGCCAGCCGCAGCGTGATGAAGGAGACGTCGGAAACGATGAAGGTGGCGGGATGGCCGATATCCTCTGCCGTCAGGTTGCGGGCGTTGAGGCCTTCCCTGTTGGTCACCCGCGGATCGCCTGATATGCGCGGGTGCATCTGCCCATGGCCGACATCGATCGCGGTGACATGCGCAGCGCCGCGCTGCAGCAGCACCTCGGTGAAGCCGCCGGTGGAGGCCCCGACATCGAGACAGTGATGACCGGCAGGATCGAGCCGGAAATGGTCAAGCGCCGCGGCAAGCTTCAGTGCGGCGCGCGAGACATAATCCTGCGCCGGGTCGTCGATCTCGATGACGACATGCTCGCCGAACAGCGCGCCGGCTTTCGTCACCATCTGACCGCCGATCCTGACGGTGCCGCGCTGCACGGCGTCGCGGGCGCGCGAGCGGCTGGCAAAGAGGCCGAGGGAGACGAGAAGCTGGTCGAGGCGTTGGGTGTTTTGATCTGACATCGGCTGTGCATGACCGGCAAAGCCGCCGGTTGCAAGCATTTTGTTCCCAAGACCGTCATTGACCCTCAAAAGCTTTCGGCGATAATCCTGCCGCGGCGATCGCGGGGCGGACCGCAGACACGGGGGTGTTCCATGCTGAAGCTCTTCACTCTGATTGTCGCGGTAGCGATCGCATCGCCCGCGCTCGCGAACGACACTATGGCCGAGGTCAAGACCGGCGGGCTGATCTTTGCCCAATCCGACGATGTCAGCATGGCGGAAGAGGATCTCTTCATCTCCGCTTCGGAAGTGCGCGTCGACTATGTGTTCGAGAATAGCTCCGACAAGGATGTCGAGAGCCTGGTCGCCTTTCCGATGCCCGACATCACTGGCCAGGTCGACAACAATTCCGCCATCTCCGATTATGACAGCGATAATTTCCTGCATTTCTCCACCGTGCAGGATGGCAGGCCGATCACCGCCAAGCTGCAGCAGCGCGTCGTCTCGCTCGGCATCGATGTGACCGACGAGTTCGCCAAGCTGGGCATTCCCGTTCTGCCCTATAGCCAGAAGACGACCGAGGCGCTCGCCAAGCTTTCCGAAACCGTCCGCAAGGACTGGATCGCCCGCGGCCTCGTCTATCCCATGGCCGAGGGCGACGCCGACGGCACCGCCAAGGTGGATCTCGTGCCGCTGTGGACGCTGCGCTCGACCTATTGGTGGCGCACCACCTTCCCGGCGAAGAAGAAAGTCAGCGTCGAGCATCGCTACAAGCCGGCCGTCGGCGGCACCGTTGCCATCAGCTTTCTCGACGGTGGCGAGCCGAAGGGCGAGCGTTTCGAGGACTATTCGCGCAAATACTGCCTCGACGGAGATTTCGTCAAGGTTGCCCAGCAGCGTGCTCGGGAAGCCGAGGCGGGAGGCGCCAACTATACCGAAAGCTGGATCTCCTATGTGCTGTCGACCGGCGCCAACTGGGCGGGACCGATCAAGCGCTTCCAGCTGACGATCGACAAGGGCAAGCCCGGAAGCCTCATCAGCTTCTGCGGCAGCAACGTTCGGAAGATCGGTCCGACGACCTTCCGGATGACATCAGAGGATTTCGATCCGACAAAAGATTTCGACATCCTGATCCTCAATCCTCCGGAAACGGCACAATAATCCGCCGGCTCGGCCGCTGTTGCGCTGCACAAATTTAAACAAATTTAAAGCCTGCCCATATAGGTTCGGCTTGATTGCAGCGGTTCGTCTGGACTGCCCGGCGCCATGAAGGCGCAAGCGTTTCCGATCATGTTCTCAGGTTCAAACGTCTCTGCGGTTGCGCGTCTCGCGCGACCTGCCTCTCGCCGCGTCGACTGTCGTCAGGAGAAACCACCGATGTCCGCCAAAAACATATCCTTGAACGGTAAACTTGCGGCCACGTTCGCAGCCCTCATTCTCATTTTCGTCGCCATTTCCGCTTTCGTTTATTCCAAGGCGACGGCGTCCGCGGCCGCTTCTGCTGAGCAAGAAAAGTCCGAGCTGCTCGTCAACCAGATCGACGATGCGCTGCAGGCAATGCTGGAGCAGGCCGTCAACCTGCGTGGCTTCATCCTCTTCCGCAGCGACAGCACCTATGGCGATGTCTTCACCAACCGCGAGCGCATGCTGAAGGCGATTGCCGCCGCCAAGCAGACGGCGGCCGGTGAGCCGCAGCTGGTCGAGATGATCGACGGCATGCAGAAGGCCGCCGATCTCTATTTCCATGAACTTGCCGAGCCGCAGACCAAGGCGCGCAAGGAAACCGACATGCCGATCGAAGAGGTTATCAAGATCGGCGTCAACGCCACCAAGGGCCAGCTCGACGGGTTCCGCCAGGCCTCAGCCAAGATCAAGGCCACCGCGCGTGAAAAGTCGAACGCGCTCGCCGAGATCCGCGCCGATGCCAACAGCGATCTGAAGACGACGCTGCTTGCCGGCGGCATCCTCGCCTCGCTTGCCGCTGCCGTTCTCGCCTGGCTGATGTCGCGCACCATCGTTCGCCCCGTCGTCGGCATGACCGCAGCCATGGATCGCCTTGCCGGCGGTCAGAACGATATCGAGGTTCCCGCGACCGACCGCGGCGATGAAATCGGCCGCATGGCTCAATCCGTCCTGGTCTTCAAGCAGGCGGCGATCGAGAAGCTGCGCCTTGCCGGCGAGACCGACCGCATGCGCGACGACGCCGAACGCCAGCGCCGGGCCGGCGACGAGCAGAAGGCGCGCGAGGAAGGCGAGATCCGCTATGCCATCGACGCCTTGGCGGGCGGCCTTGCCGAGCTTGCCAATGGCGATATGGCCGGTCGTATCCAGACGCCGTTCGCCTCGCAATATGACAGCCTGCGCAATGACTTCAACCATGCCGTCGAAAAGCTGCAGGCAGCACTGCAATCGGTCGGCCGCAACGCTTCGGCGATCAATGCCGGCGCCGGTGAAATCCGCTCGGCCGCCGACGATCTTGCCCACCGCACCGAGCAGCAGGCCGCCGCCGTCGAACAGACCGCCGCGGCGCTCGAAGAAGTGACGACGACCGTCCGCGACAGCGCCAAGCGCGCCGAGGATGTCGGCAATCTCGTCGAGCGCGCCCGCCTCGGTGCTGAAAAATCAGGCGAAGTCGTCCGCAAGGCCGTCTCCGCCATGCAGCAGATCGAGAAGTCGTCTGGCGAAATCTCCAACATCATCGGCGTCATCGACGACATCGCCTTCCAGACCAACCTTTTGGCTCTGAACGCCGGCGTCGAAGCCGCCCGTGCCGGTGATGCCGGCAAGGGCTTTGCCGTCGTCGCCCAGGAAGTGCGCGAGCTCGCTCAGCGCTCGGCTAAGGCCGCCAAGGAGATCAAGGCGCTGATCACCACCTCGGGCGAACAAGTCGTTGCCGGCGTCGGCCTCGTCGGCGAGACCGGCAAGGCGCTGGAGGTCATCGTCTCCGAGGTGCAGGAGATCAACCACCACGTCAGCGCCATCGTCACTGCCACGCGCGAACAGTCGATCGGCCTGCAGGAGATCAACACCGCCGTCAACAACATGGACCAGGGCACACAGCAGAACGCCGCCATGGTCGAGGAGCAGACCGCCGCCAGCCATGCGCTCGCCCAGGAAGCCAGCGCCCTCGACGACTTGCTGCGCCAGTTCAAGCTCGGCCAGGTGGCGCCGGCGCCGCGCGCAAGCGTTGCCGGCACCAACGCCCGCCCGGTCGCCTCTCCGGCCCACGCTTTGACCCGCACCGTCGCCAAGGCTTTCGGCGGAAGACAGGCGAGCGCCGCGGCCGTGAAGGAAGACTGGACGGAGTTCTGAGGGGGGGCCCTTCACAGGGACGTTAAATGAAAAGGGCGGTGCAGTAATGCGCCGCCTTTTTTATTGAGAGGACCTGCCGGGCAGCCCCCTCATCCGCCCTACGGGCACCTTCTCCCCGAGGGGAGAAGAGGGAATCGAGACGTTGCGGCACATCTCTTCTCCCCTCGGGGAGAAGGTGCCGGCAGGCGGATGAGGGGGCCACACGGCACGTCCTCACCAAAACATTATCCCGCAACCCCAACCGCAACACCGCGTCCCAGCGCCTTGAACACCGTCGAGACGATGCCGGCGCGGTCGAGGCCGGCGTGGGCGTTCATCGCTTCGGGCTTGGCCTGCTCCATCCAGATGTCGGGCATCACAAGCGAGCGCAGCTTCAGGCCGTTGTCGAGCAGGCCTTCGGTGGCGAGGAAATGCATCACGTGGCTGCCGAAGCCACCGATCGCGCCTTCCTCGACAGTGATCACCATCTCGTGGTGGCGGGCAAGCTGGCGGATCAGGTCGTGATCGAGCGGCTTGGCGAAACGCGCATCGGCGACCGTCGTCGAAAGCCCCGCGGCATCGAGATCCTCGGCGGCAAGCAGACAGTCGGCAAGCCGGGTGCCGAAGGAGAGCAGCGCCACCTTGGTGCCTTCCTTGACGATGCGGCCCTTGCCGATCTGCAGGATTTCGCCGCGCGCTGGCATGTCGACGCCGACGCCTTCGCCGCGCGGATAGCGGAACGAGATCGGCCCGCCATCATAGGCCACAGCCGTGCGCACCATGTGCTTGAGTTCAGCCTCGTCGGCCGCCGCCATCACCACGAAGCCGGGCAGGGTGGTGAGGAAGGTGGTGTCGAAGGAGCCGGCATGCGTCGGCCCGTCGGCGCCGACGAAGCCGGCACGGTCGATCGGAAAACGCACCGGCAGTCCCTGGATCGCCACGTCATGCACGACCTGGTCGTAGGCGCGCTGCAGGAAGGTGGAATAGAGCGCTGCGAACGGCTTGTAGCCTTCCGCCGCCAGGCCGGCGGCGAAGGTGACGGCATGCTGTTCGGCAATACCGACATCGAAGCAGCGCGACGGATAGGCCTCGGCGAGCTTGTCGAGGCCGGTGCCGTTCGGCATGGCGGCGGTGATGCCGACGATCTTGTCGTCGAGGGCGGCTTCCTGCACCAGCGCTTCGGCAAAGACGCTGGTATAGCTCGGCGCATTCGGCTTGACCCTTGCCTGGGCACCGGTGATGACGTCGAACTTGTTGACGCCGTGATATTTGTCGGCCGCGGCTTCCGCCGGCGGATAGCCCTTGCCCTTCTGGGTGACGACATGGATCAGCACCGGTCCGCGCCCATTGTCGCGCACGTTGCGCAACACCGGCAGCAGGTGGTCGAAGGAATGCCCGTCGATCGGACCGATATGATAGAAGCCCATCTCCTCGAACATCGTGCCGCCGGTGACATAGCCGCGCGCATGCTCGACGGCGCGGGTGATCGCTCGGTCGATGTTCTTGCCGAGGTAGGCCGTCAGCTTCTTGCCGAGATCGCGGAAGCCCATATAGGTGCGTCCCGAGGCGAGGCGGGCGAGATAGGCGCTCATGGCGCCCGTCGGCGGCGCGATCGACATGTCGTTGTCGTTGAGGATGACGATCAGGCGGGCATCGAGGGCGCCGGCATTGTTCAGCGCCTCGTATGCCATGCCGGCCGACATCGCTCCGTCGCCGATGACGGCGATGACGCGGCGGTCTGATTTGTCGAGGTCGGCGGCAATCGCCATGCCGAGGCCGGCCGAGATCGAGGTCGAGGAGTGTGCCGCGCCGAAGGGATCATATTCGCTCTCCGCCCGGCGGGTGAAGCCGGACAGCCCGTCCTCCTGGCGCAGCGTCCGGATGCGGTCACGCCGGCCGGTGAGAATCTTGTGCGGATAACATTGATGGCCGACATCGAAGATCAGACGATCATCAGGCGTGTCGAAGACGCTGTGGATGGCGATCGTCAATTCGACGACGCCGAGACCGGCGCCAAGATGGCCGCCGGTGCGCGACACCGCATCAATCATTTCGTCCCGGACTTCGCGGGCAAGCTGCGGCAGGTCGCGATCCTCGAGCTTGCGCAGGTCGGCGGGATAGATGACCTGGTCGAGCAGGGGGGTCTTCGGCAGTTGTGTCACGGGCGGGCGCTCTTTCTTGCTTTTCCTTGTTCCGCTTTATTCGATTAGATTGCGGCAAAACAAGTGCATTTCAGGAACCGAAGGTTTTCACCTTAGAGCATGATGCCGAAAAGTGTGAGCGGTTTTCGGATAACATCATGCTCCCACTATTAAAGCATGGTGCCGAAAAACGTGAGCGCTTTTCAGCGGATATCACCCTCTATTTCTTCGATCAGGGTCCGGATTCGGGCGGGTTCAGCCTTCCGGCAAAGGCACGAATTCCTCTTCGTCACCGGGAACGATATCGAAGCGGCCGCTGCGCCATTCCTCCTTGGCCTGTTCGATCCGCTCCTTCGAGGAGGAGACGAAATTCCACCAGATATAACGTTTCGAATTGAGCGCCGCCCCTCCGAAGAGCATCAGGTGGCAGCCATCGCGGCCAGCTTCCAGCGTGATCGCATCGCCCGGTCGGAAGACCAGCAGCTGGTCGGCGGCAAAACGGTCGCCTGATATGACGACTTCGCCCGAGAGCACATAGACGGCGCGCTCTTCGTGGCCCGCGCCGAAGGGAAATTTGGCGCCCGGCTGCAGGTCGAGATCGACATAGAGCGTGTCGGAGAAAACGCCGACCGGCGATGTCATGCCTTCAAACGAGCCGATGACCACCCGCCCGCGCACACCGCTCGTCTCGATCAACGGCATGGCGGACTTTTCCGTATGGGTGAAGGCGGGAGCGATCTCCTCCTTGTCGTCGGGCAGCGCCAGCCAGGTCTGCAGCCCCGACATCAGCAGCGGATGGCCGCGCAGATTGTCGGGCGTGCGTTCGGAATGCACGATGCCGCGGCCGGCCGTCATCAGGTTGATATCGCCGGGACGGATGACCTTTTCGGTGCCGAGGCTGTCGCGATGGCGGATCTCGCCGTCGAACAGATAGGTGACCGTCGACAGCCCGATATGCGGATGCGGCTTGACGTCGAGCGCCTCGTCGGGCTTCAGGATCGCCGGCCCCATGCGGTCGAAGAAGATGAACGGGCCGACCAGCCGCCGCTGCCGGCTGGGCAGGGCGCGGCGCACCTGAAAACCGCCGATATCGCTGGTGCGCGGGATGATCAGGCTCTCGATCGCGTCGCAGGCGAAGGCATCGCCGGGCAGGGGGTCTTTACCGGGAAAGAAGGACATGGGGATCTCCAATCGCTACAGTGCCGCGCGTCATCGCTCACAGATAGCGCCTGGAGCGCCGCGCGTCCAATCGGACGCGCAAAGGACGCTCCAACACTGGAAAGTGCGCCGCGCGTCCAACCGGACGCGCTAAGACGCTCCAACACTTGAAAGCGCGATTGGTTCAGATCGCGGTAAAACCGTTGTCGACGAAGAGATGGGCGCCATTGACGAAGCTCGACTCGTCGCTGGCGAGATAAAGGGCGGCCCGCGCCACATCTTCGGGCTCGCCGATCCGCCCCTGCTGCGCGGCAATGGCGGCATCCGAAACGTCGACGCCGAGCGCCTGCAGGCCGGCCACCTCCCGCAGGCCATGCGGCGTGCGGATGAAGCCGGGGCAGACGGCGTTGCAGCGGATATTGCGGTCACGGAATTCTACCGCAATAGCCCGGGCAAACATGTGCACGGCACCCTTGGTCGTGTCGTAAAGCACTTCCATCGGCGTAGCGGCGACCGCCGAGATCGACGAGGTGCAGACGATCGACCCGCCGCCGCTCGCAATCATCTTCGGCAGCACGGCCTTGGTCATCAGGAACATCGAGCGCACATTGACGGCATGCAGCCAGTCCCATTCCTCGACGGTCGTTTCGAGAAAAGGTTTGATGACGATCGTGCCGGCGTGATTGAAGAGCACGGTGACTGCGCCGTAGCGTTCCTCGACACCGGCGACGGCGGCACTGACGGCGGCTTCGTCCGAGACATCGGCCGTCCAGCAATCGGCCTCGCCGCCGGCATCACGGATGTGCTTCACGGTCTCTGCGGCTGCATCGCCATTGCGGTCGATGATCGCAACACGCGCGCCTTCCGCCGCAAAAAGCTTCGAGGCGGCACCGCCCATGCCAGTCGCGCCGCCCGAGATAATGGCGACCTTGCCCTTCAACCTGTCCGACATTTCCTTGTCCCCTCATCGTTTCGGGATCATAGATCGGTCCGAAGCCGATAGCCAAGCATCTTCAAAAGGGAGTTTGCTGTCTCAGGCGCCGTCGAGCGGCTCAACGCCCTGCGGCTTGCCGGCGCGGTCGAGCCGGATCTTCTCGATGCGGTTTTCGGCGGCCGAAAGCAGGGTCTCGCAATGTTTCTTCAGCGCTTCGCCGCGCTCATAGATCTCGATCGATTCATCCAGCGCCACATCGCCGCGTTCCAGCCGGGCGACGATACTTTCGAGTTCGGCGACCGCCTTTTCGAAGGAAAGGCCTGATACCTCAGGCTTGGCGCTGTCAGTCATTCTCAACCCTTCATCATTCTCAGAATATGCATGCCCGCCGATTCGGCGAGTCCCTCGAGATCATAACCGCCTTCGAGCAGGCTGACGACCCGGTTCTTCGCGTGCCGGTCCGCGAGTTCGAGCACCCGCCCGGTCGCCCAGTCGAAATCCTCGCCGGTCAGATTGATCTGCGCTAAGGGATCGCGGTGATGCGCGTCGAAGCCGGCGGAGATGATGATGAGATCCGGCCGGAAATCGTCAAGGGCCGGCAGCACGCGCGATTTGAACGCCTCGCGGAAGTGGTCGCTGCCGACATTCGGCGACAGCGGCGCATTGACGATGGTGTTGTGTGTGCCCTTCTCATCCTTGGCGCCGGTGCCGGGATAGAGCGGCATCTGATGCGTCGAGCAGAACAGCACCGAGGCATCGTCCCAGAAGATATCCTGCGTGCCGTTGCCGTGGTGCACATCCCAATCGACGATGGCGATGCGCTCGGCGCCATGCGTCTTCTGCGCATGGCGGGCGGCGATCGCCGCATTGTTGAAGAAGCAGAAGCCCATCGCCGTCATCTTCTCGGCATGGTGCCCCGGCGGGCGGGCAGCGACGAAGACATTGTCGGCCCGGCCGGTAAAGACGTCGTCCACCGCCGCCATCGCCCCGCCAATGCCGGTCAGCGCCGCCTGCAGGCTCTTGCTGCTGGCATAGGTGTCGGCTTCGATCTGGTTGATCTCACCCTCTTCCTCGGGGATCTCCCGCATGACGGCGATGAGATGTTCTTCGGGATGGGCAAGCAGCACCGCATCCTCATTCGCCTGCGGCGCCTGCCGGCGCTCCAGCCGCTCGAAATTTGGATGTTCCAGCGCAACGTTGATGGCGCGGATCCTGTCCGATCGCTCCGGATGGCCGGCGGGCGTCACATGTTCCAGGAAGATCGGGTGTTCATAAAGACGGGTGCTCATGAAGACACTCTATCGGTCGCTTATGTCATGTGCCACAGCAGATGGGGCATCGCCTGACGATTTCAACAAGCGCTCTTGTCGCGCCGTCCAACCGTTTGCCTATCACAACTGTCTCATTTGCGCCGTTCCGTCGATCAGGTCCATTGCAACTGCCCCGCATCTTTCCGATACGTGGAGAACACTGTAACACTTTGAACTATTGCGTAATTTTATCCTTAAGCCGGTTCCGGTATAAGCAATTATGAAGTAGTGTTGCCATGGGAACTCTGTAAGGCAGATCTGTTGATGAGTCAGTCGAAACGTCCTGATGTGGCGGAAATACGCGTGCCGTTTCGCGATGTCGATATGACCGGCCGGATGTTTCTGGCATCCTATATTTCCTATGCCGAGTCCGTCCTTGCGAGCTTCTGGTCCTCACGGCCCGATGTCGATGACGAACCCGTCTATAGCCCCAGCAAGGTTTCCTGCTTTCTCCACCGCCCGCTGCACTACGACGAGCCGGCAACCTTCACCGCCACCGTCGACAAGATCGGCGTGCGCTCCATCGGCTTCCTCATTTCGATCGAGACGGGCGAGGAGCGCGCCGCCGAGGTGGAAATCATCTGGCAGGCCCACGCCCCCGAAGACGAATCGCCGGCTCCGTTGCCGGAGGAGACGCGCGACTGGCTTTATCGGTTTTTGAATTAGGGGCAAAGCAGAGCCGCTCGACCAACCAGAATTGCCATTAGGTGCTTTTGCCCCGGAGGAGTGGCTCGCTGAGTATATTGATCTCGACGCTTGGATAAACGCGCTCTTCCAGCAATTTAAGGGATCCAACCTTCACTGCCGTGGGCAATAAGCCTGCGTCGACGTTGACTGCGGGTAGCCTGTCTTCTGCAGAAAATCTGAACAGTGTTATGTGCGCTATTCGAGGCGGGGTTGGACGCCACTGTTCGAAGCAGATGGCATTTGAAATGGCCGAACGAAGCCTGCGCAATGCCGGCGGCTCCTCAGCCTTTACGAAGATAGCGGCTTCCGAAGCAGCCACCTCATGAAAATGGAGCTCAAATGGCGGGGTCTCTTCGACCAGTCTATCCGCGATCTCCTTCCATCTTCCCCCATTCAGCCTCCAGACCTCGTCGTTTGGAATACTGAGTTGGGTCGCTGCGCTGACCAAAGTGACGACGGTCATGTGCAGACTTGTAGACGGGACGCGTAAGAGCGGGGCTGTGCTGTCTCGCTCGATACTGCCCTGCAAGCTGCAGAGCTTTGACAGTGCCTCGCGATCGGGAAAGAACTGCAGGTGGAACGCGCAGCACCGCTTAAACCACAGTGTGTCGACCTTTGTGCGGATCACAGCAGCAGACCCTTCCACCCAACATGGGCATGCCGCGCCGAGAGCGTGCAATTCCCGTGTCTTGCTATCACATCACGAAACCGTTCGCCAATCAGGCAACGATCCCTTCCGGACACGGACAAGCAGGGCGGTCAGTTCCAGCCGGTCATTCACCTCACCCTCGACATATTGGACCTGATCACCCAACGGCACGCGATGGGCTGGAGCCCGAGCCCGGCTATGCGCTGACCGGCTCTGAAACGCTCTTTCGCGAACTCCACTCCTCCTTGGTCTGCGTCTTGATGTCGAACTGGTCGCGCGTCCTGGTGTAGGTATGGCCGCCCATCCTTCCGACGGCGTCCATCAGTTGCTGGTCGATATGCAGGTTCGTCGGGTTGACCGCATCGCTTCTGACGTAGACACCGAGCACTTCGCCGAGGATGATTTCGCGCGCCGGGCCGACCTGCAGGGTGGTGTGGCGGCGGCATTCGAGTGCTGCGGGTGCGGCCAGGATGCGCGGGCTTCTGACCATCTGTCCCGGCGCCGTTGCCAGTCCGGCTTCCGAGAGTTCGTCGATCTCGGGCCCGAACTTGATGGCGCAGACTTCCATCTGGTCGACAAGGGCGTCATCGCAGATATGGACCGTGAACTCGCCGGTTTCGCGGATGTTGCGGGCGGTATCCTTGAAGCGCATGTCGGCATGATTCTCGACGCCGATGGCGACGATTGCCGGGTCGTGGGTCAGGACGTTGAAGAAGCTGAACGGGCCGGCATTCGGCAGACCTTCCTTGCTCACCGTCGTCACCAGCGCGATCGGGCGGGGAATGACCGTGCCGATGAGGATCTTGTAACGCTCGCGCTCGGTCAGCTTGGCGAAATCGAAATGCGTGTGTTGTTTATGATGGGTCATGTCAGGCCTCGGCAGCGATGCGGTGGGTTTCAAGCGGGGTATGGCGGCTGAGGTTCTCGAAACCGTCCTTGGTCACGACATACATGTCGCCGATATTGCAGCCGGCCGACAGCGGTTCCAGCCACTGCGTGTGCAGCACGAAGACCATGCCTTCCTCCATCCTGTCGTAGTTATGCGAGGAGATGTTGAAGCTGTTCTGGCCGCCGGCCATGCCGACCGAATGGCCGAGGTTCGGATTGTGCGGTCCGTGCGTTGCCGGATAGACGTGCATGAGCTTGCGGCCCTGCGCCTCCCAGTCGATGTCCTTCACATACTGATTGGGGATCAGGCGTGCTCCGCCATCCGGCATCGGCGACCAGTTATAGGGCATGGTGCGCGCTTCCGGTGACGAAAGCATGCCGCGCTCGATCATCGGTTCGAAGGCGGCATTGTTGACGTCGCGCATCAAGGCGCCGGGCTTGATGAGCTTTTCGGCCCGCTTGACGCCTTCGGTGCAGGCGGCAAGCACATCCTCCTGATGGCTTGTGATGTCGCCGATCGCGATCATGCGGGCGGTCTGGGCGGTATAGCCGCGGTAGGTGACGTTGGAGATATAGAGGTTGATGAGGTCGCCGGGCCGGACGATGTGGCCATAGGGTTTGCCGCAATGGGTGCCGAATTCATTGATGCCGATCTGGTAGCCGTCGCCCGTTTCGCCGCCGAGCGCCATCTGCGCATAGGTGAAGGCGGCCAGGATTTCATGGTCGGTGACGCCGGACTTCGCCACATGATAGGCGGCCTGCGTGCCGATGCTGATCAGTTGGGCGGCGGCGCGGAACATCTCGATCTCGCGGGGCGAGCGGAGCTTCTGCATGCGGTCGAGGATGGCGTTATCGGCGACGAACTTGCTCTTTGGCATCAACTCGTCGAGCGCTGACCAGAAGGTCAGCGAGGTGCGGTCGCCGATCCTGCCGATCTGGGCCTTGGCAAGACCGAGACTGGCGAGAACCTCGGCGCATTTCTCGGCGGTCTTGATAACGGAATCGCCGGGACGGTCGGCATATTCGCGGCCGATCGGGCCGATCTGCCAGATTTCGTCGACGAGCACAGGCTCGCCGCCCGGCGGCAGCAGGACGGATTGGGTGAAGAAGGAGAGAAGCACCATCGCCTTGTCGGCATCGGTCGGAATGATCAGCACGCCTTCGCGCATCCAGTCGCAAATATAGCGAAGATAGGCGTTCGAAGCGTGGAACCAGCCGACGCTGCCGGCGTGAACGATCAGCGCGTCATGACCGGCCTCGACCGCCTGGCGGCGAATTCTGCGAAGGCGATCCTCGAACTCTTCGACAGGAAGCGGCAAGGGCGCGGAGAAGTCGAAATCCGGTTGGAAATCGGCCAGCAGCGATCCCATCCCGCCGCCTGCGTTTGTCGCGCGCATGTTCATGAGTTTGTTCCTTCTAATTCAAGCATAGGTCAAATAACGGATCGTTCAGGCCTGCCGCGGCGGCGCGAGAACGCGCCGGGCAACCAGCAGTCCGACCAGCGTCACGGCGATCAGAATTCCGGAGATTGCCGCGACGCGCACATCGAGCGATTCCTCGATCAAAGCGAACATCCGCAGCGGCAAGACGGTCGTTCGGGCGTCGGCGAGGAAAAGCGATACCGACACATTGTCGAGCGACTGGATGAAGACAAGGAATGCGCCGGCCAGAATGCCGGGCATCAGCAGCGGCAGGGTGACGCGGCGCAGTGTCATGAACCAGCTCGCGCCCATCGTCGTCGATGCCTCGGCAAGCGAGGGATTGAGGCCCTGGGCGACGACGGAGGCGGCGCGGTACATCAGCGGCCCGAAGACGACGACATGGCCTGATACGGTCAGCCAGAGCGACGGCTTGAAGCCGATGAAGTTGGCGACGATCAAGGCGGCAAGGCCGTAGACCAGGCTCGGCAGGACGAGCGGGGCGAGAAGCAGCGGCTCGATGGTGCCGGCGGTGCTACGCTTCATGCGCGTCATGCCGATGGTTGCCGGAACCGCAAAGATCAGCGATCCGAGGACGGCAAGGCCGGCGATCTTCAGCGAATTCCAGGCGGCGATATGTTCGGTCGCCGATCGCACCGGGTCGAGCAGCGCCGCGTACCACCTGAGCGAAAAGCCCTGCGGCGGATATTTCAGTGTCTGCCCCGAGGTAAACGACATCGTCAGCGCAATCACGATCGGCGCCACGAGATAGATGACGCAGAGCCCGCCGAAACCGTAGACGAATGCCTTGTAGAGCATGACGGGAATGGGATTTTCGCGATGATCACGCATGACCGACCAACCTCCTGTGACGGGACATCATGGTAAGGGCGACCAGCAGGCAGCCGGTGGACAGCAGGAGGACGACGGCGATGGCCGAGGCCAGCGGCCAGTCGAACAGCGTGCCGACCTCGCGGTAGATCAGCTGCGGAACATAGACGTTGCGCGCGCCGCCGATGACGGCCTGGGTAACGAAGGAACTGCTGGTGCTGGCAAAGACCAGGATCCAGCCCGCCAGCAGGCCCGGCAGCATCAGCGGCAAAAGCACGGTGACAAGGATGCGCCAGGGACCGGCGCCGGAAACCTGAGCCGCTTCCGTCAGTTGCACCGGCGTACGCGACAGGATCGCGATCAGCGGCAGGATGATCAGCGGCAGATCGATCTGGCACATGGCCATGACCAGGCCGAGTTCGGTAAACAGCAGGCTCGTCGGCATGCCCACGAGACCGAGCCCGACCAGCGCTTCGCTGATCGGCCCCTGGCGCCCGAGGATGACGATCCAGGCGAAGGTGCGCACGACATTGCTGGTCAGCATCGGAATGAGCGTCAGGAAGATCAGAACCTGCCGCAGGTTTCTGCCGCCGTGCCAGTAGAGGAGTGCGATCGGCACGCCGAGCAAGGTCGTGCCGATGACGGTTTCGAGCCCGAGCCTTGCGGTATTGACGAGGACGCGGAAATTGAACGCGTCGCCGAAGAAGCGGGCATAATGTTCGAGGGTTGCTCCGCCGGGGCCGGCGAAGCTGAAACCGACGAGGACGGCGAGCGGCGTTGCGAAGAACGCCACGGAAAGCAACAGCATCGGTAGGACGTATGGGAAGCCGCTCGCCTTCATCACATCACCTCAACCGGCAACGAGCGCGTCGAACTGGCGAATCCAGTCGTCGCGGTTCTTGTTGATCGCGACCCAGTCCGGATAGACCATGGTCTTGATCTGGTCGCGGGTGACATAGGCTTCGATGCCGGGTGTCAGCGCCACGTCCTTGTTGGTCGGGAACATCTCGGTCGGCGGCTCCTTGAGCTGGTCCTGGGCGGCCTTGGAGATCGCGGCATCCATATAGGCATAGGCCGCGTCGAGATTGGCCGAGCCCTTGGTCAGGTGGATGTTGACGGGGGCTGCCGGCGAGCCGGTTTCCGGATGGACGAACTCGGCATTGAGGCCGAGGCTCTTCAGATGGGCGACATTGCCGGTCGAGCACATGAAGACGGCGATTTCGCCCTGCTGGAACAGCGTCATCTGATGGTTGGTGCTGTCGACCACGCCCTTCAGATGCTCCGGATGATCCTTGAACAGCTTGAAGACGGCGTCCATGTCGTTCGGGCCGGAGCCGAAGATCTTGGCGATCTCGGTATAGGCCATGACGGCGGTGTTCGAGGCAAAGCCGGTCCAGGAAACCTTGCCGCTATAGGCCGGGTTTTCGAAGAGATCGCGATATCCCTTCGGCTTCGGAACGAGATCGGGATTGTAGGCAATGCCGTTGACTTCGATGGTCACGGTCGGGCCGTATTCGCCCTGGAAGGACGGATCGAGCATGCCCCAGTTCTTGAGCTTGCTCGGATCGATCTTCTGGATGAGATCCTTCTCGATGGCGACGGCCATCTGGCCGGGCGACATCAGCAGCGTGTCATAGGGCGGGTTGCCGGGGCTTGCCATGATCTTGGCAAGCTGGTCCTGCGCCATCGCCGGGGCAATCGTCAGGTCGTAGCCTGCATCCTTGACCATCGGCGTCAGCACTGTGCGGTAGGCATCCTCCCAACTGCCCGGGAAAGTGGCGGCAACGGCTCCGCCGCCGGCAGCGCGGGCGGAAAGCGGAAGCATGGCCGATGCGGCGACACCGGCCGCCAGGAAACCGAACCCACGACGGGTAATCTGAAAGTCCTTCATCTCGTTCACCTCTGTTGATCTGTTTCTTCACTCATGATTTCCGGTTCGGCCGGAAAGGCGTGACACCTTGCGGTGTCGATCTCGGCAAATAGCGGCGTTCCCGGTTCGGGAATGAATGTGGAGGGGCCTCTGACCTCGGAAGCGCGCAGGCCTGTACCGTCTTCGAGGGCAAGGTCATGGACGAGGGAAGGGCCGAGCGGCACGGAAACCGTCATGCGTACGGGCAGGGTGCTCTCGCTCGGCTGCGTCGACAGGCGAACCTCTTCCGGCCGGAAGGTGATCGTGACCTTCGAGCCGAGGGTAAAATTCAGCCGGCGCGGCAGGAGCAGGGTCCGGTCATTCGCAAGGCCGATCAGCGTGCTCTCGGCATCGAGCCGCAGCACCGTTCCATTGAGCAGGTTTGCCTGGCCGATGAAGGTGTTGACGAAGAGTGTCTTCGGGCGGTCATAGACGGTCATCGGCGTGTCGATCTGCTCGACATTGCCCTTGTTCATCAGCACCAGGCGGTTTGCGAGGCTCTGGGCCTCCTCCTGGTCGTGCGTGACGATCAGCGTCGTGATGCCGAGCGTCTTCTGCAGGTGCAGCAGCTCCACCTGCAGATCGAAACGCAAGGCCCGGTCGAGCGCGCCGAAGGGTTCGTCGAGAAGCAGAAGGGACGGGCGCCCGGCAATGGCACGCGCAACGGCGACGCGCTGCTGCTGGCCGCCGGAGAGTTCGCGCGGCAGGCGGTTGCCATAATCCTTGAGCCTGACGAGAGACAGCATCTCCTCGACGCGCGCCTTGCGCTCGGCGCGAGGAAGCTTCTGGCAGGCCAGCGGATAGGCGATGTTTTCTGCGACCGTCAGATGCGGAAACAGGGCATAGTTCTGAAAGACCATGCCGACGCCGCGCGAGCGGGCCGAGACATTTGCGAGGTCCTGATCTCCCAGCTCAATCCTGCCGTTCTTCGGCTGGATCAGCCCGGCGATGGCGCGCAGTACGGTCGACTTGCCGCAGCCGCTCGGCCCGAGCAGGGCAACGATCTCGCCGGCCTCGATATCGAAGGCCACGTCGCTGATGGCGTTCTGGCCACCGTAACTGTGGGTGAGGCCCTGAACGCTGAGCCGCTTGCGTTCCGCCATATTCGGTATGCCTAGCATAGGGCCTCCCTGGTTCTGGGTCGAGGTCACGGATTGCTGCGCTGTCTCCGGCACAAGACGGAGATGCGGTCCGGCGAGAAATTTTGCGTCGAGCTTGTTCATGAGAAACGAATTGCAAGCGGCATGCCAGTTTCGCCGTTCGTCATTGTCGTTAATGCCAAGTCAATGAAAATTAAGCAATATTTTTGACTTATAAAGTTTCGAAAGTTTATAATAATGCGTATGCGATTAGAAATTCGCATTTAGTTTCTGTATAAATTTTCGCCAGCGTCGTATATTAAATGGGCATCAGATAGAAACAGCCACGGCCCCTGAACGGGCGATCAAGCGCCGAAAAGCGCGGGATTTGGCATCTGAAGAGGTGTTTTTGGGTCTTGTGGGCGAATGAGGCGGTCAAAAGTGATGCGGCAGCGCCGGGGAGCGTAAAAATTGTGCAGCATATGTTCGAAACTGCATGCGAATTATATTGCGAAACTATATCCGAAATGTCGACATCAGCAAAAATCCTATTGATATCAGGTAATTATTGATGCGCCACTGCAGGTGGCACGGCGATTGCATGGATGATCCCGAGAATTCACCGGTACAAAAATGAAAGGGGATCACATGATGCGCATCCAGAAAATCTTGAAGGCCGGGGTTGCCGGAGCGATGGGCTCTTTGATCGCGGCCTCTGCCTATGCCGCCGGAGGTGCCGCTGAGAAGATGACGGCCGATGCCGATGTCGCCAGGCTCCCCGGCGTCGTCCTCACGCAGAAACTGGCCGACGGGCTGCCGGCCTCCATCAAGTCGTCGGGCGTATTGAAGGTCGCGACCGACCTGACGCCGCCGATCAGCTTTCACGGCGAGGATGGCAAGCTGATTGGCATCGATGCCGATATCGCTGCCGCACTCGGCGTCATCCTGGGTGTCGATGTTGAGATGACCGATGTCGGCGCGGGTGCGGCAATCGTGCCCTCCATATTGGCGAAGCGCTTCGACCTCTCGATCTCGGGCATCAACGACGATCCGGAGCTGGAAAAGCAGGTCGACGTCATCGACTATATGTATGACGCGACGACGATCATGACGATCAAGGACAATCCTCTCGCCATCAAGGGCATGGAGGATCTGTGCGGCAAGAAGGTCGCCGTTCCCGTCGGCACCTTCCAGGCGAAGATGGTCGAGGCGGCATCGGCCAAATGCGCGACCCCGGTCAACATTATGTCGATCCCGAAAATGCCGGATGTGCTGCAGGCCGTGCGCACAGGTAGGGCTGACGCCACGGTCAACGGTTACGCCACCAGCGTCTACACCACCGAACACCAGACCGGAAACGGCAAGGGCCTGCAGGCGCTGCCGGATATCCGCCTTGCCGCCGGTTATCTCGGCATGCTGACGGCCAAGGACAATCCGCAGCTGCGCGACAGCGTCGTTGCCGCCTTGCAGCAGATGGTGGACTCCGGCGCCTACGAGACCATCATGAAGAAGTGGAGCCTCGGACCGCTGGCCGTGAAGACCGTCAAGGTCAACGATGCTGCCAGCATGCCTGCGGATTGACGCCGATGGCCCTGTTTCAAGCGTCACCCATATCGCTCTCCCTTGCGCCATCGGTCGGAAGACCGATGCGTTGGGGCCAGATCGCAACCGGTGCCATCGCGATTTCAGCGCTGGCCTTCTTCGCGCTCGTCGTCGGGCAGAGCCAGAGCATCCAGTGGTCCGAGATCCCCCGCTATCTGGTGGATCCTTCGATCCTGCGCGGCGTGCTGCTGACGCTTGAACTGACGGCAGGCGCCATGGTGTTCGGCATTGTGCTCGGATGCCTGCTGGCGCTGATGGCGACGAGCCAGAACCCGGTTCTCAAGGTGATCGCCGCCGGCTTCGTCTGGTGGTTTCGCGGCGTGCCGCTGATCGTCCAGATCTTCTTCTGGTTCAACATCGCCCTCTTCATCCCGCAGGTCGGGATGGGAAGCTTCACCATTTCGATCAACGATCTGGTGACGCCGGCCCTGGCCGGCTTCCTCGCACTCGGACTGCACGAAGCCGCGAACATGTCGGAGATCATCCGCGGCGGCCTGGTCGCGGTCGATCGCGGCCAACGCGAGGCGGCCACGGCGCTCGGGCTGAAAAAGACACAGACTTTTTTCACCGTCATCATGCCCCAGGCCACGCGTATCATCGTTCCGCCGACGGGGAACCAGGCCATCGGCATGCTGAAGGCCAGCGCCATCGTCTCGGTCATCGGCATGCAGGATCTGCTGACGCAGGCCCAGGCAATCTACGCCCGGAACTTCCTCGTCATCGAACTGCTGTTCGTCGCCTCGATCTGGTACCTCACCATCACGAGCGTCGCATCCATAGGCCAGCACTATCTCGAAAAGAGTCTCGTTCCGAAAGGCCGGACAGCAGAGAAGCCTCGCGCTCCCGGACGAGGGTGATCGCGGATCGATCGAGGTGAATTGAGATCAACAACGAAGGGGTCGCCAGTGCAGCGCGCCCCATCAGGAAACAGCAGAGGAGCATGACATGAAATTGGGAATCGACAGCATAAAGCTGCCTGAGGCAAAGAAGCGGGGGCCTCTGGCAAGCCTTGATCACGTCAAGGAACTTGGGCTCGCAGGCATTTTCTTCAGTACGGCGCTGGACATGAGCCCAGATCTCGACAGCGGCCTGCTGCGCGAGATCAGGGCGAAGGCCGACGACCTTGGCCTCTATCTCGAAAGCGGCATCGGCAAGATCAATCCCTATTGCAGCGCCGAGGAACCGGCCCTGCGGGCAGCCGGCGGCGGCGATATCATCGCCGGTTTCACGCGCATGATCGAGGCAAGTGCCGCAATCGGCTGCCATGAGCTTTGGGTTGCTCCCGGCAATTTCAAGAGCGAATATCGCGGCCGGCTGGCCAATGACCGCTTCCGCACCGATGTGACCTGGGAAGAGCAGTTGCTCGGGATCGAAAAGGTCCTCCGCAAGCTGGCTCCCGTCGCCCGCGCCAATGGCGCGCACATGAACATCGAAACCCATGACGAGATCACCTCCTTCGAGATCCTGCGATTGATCGAGAAGGTCGGCGCCGATTGCGTCGGCGTCGTCTTCGACACGGCAAACGGACTGCAGCGGGGCGAGCATCCGGTCTTCGCCGCCAAGCGGCTGGCTCCCCATATCCGCCAAACCCATATCAAGGATGCCTATGTCGGGCGCGCTCCTGGTGGTCTCGATTTCCAGACCAGACCCGTTGGCGGCGGCATCGTCGATTTCGCCGCGATCCTTCCCATTCTTGCGGACGCCCACCCGACGCTGAACCTGTCGCTGGAAGTCGCCCAGTCTGTCGCCGACAAGCCCCGCAAAGCCAATCCGCGCCAATGCATCGAGATCGACGATCCTATCTGGCGCGCCGGCCACCCCGACCTGACGGCGGATGAGCTTGCGGCCTATATGGCGATGGTCGATGCCTATGAGAAACGGGTCGCCTCAGGTGAATTTCCGGACTGGGTAGCCTATGAAAGCAGCCAATACGGCTACCCGACCTACGAAAATCAGTCCTACGGCTTTGCCGAGGCGATCGGCTTCATCCAACAATCGGCGCGTCATGTCGAGGCGGTTTGCGCCGAAAAGGGCATTGCCCTGTCGGTGCCGGAAAAGAGGCAGAAAGCGGCCTGAGTCCCAAGGCGGTGTCGGCGTTTTCGCCGGTACCGTCGATCGAAATACATGTGCCGAGATGATCTACGCAAGAATATTCTTATGGAAATAATTATCGGGCACGGATATCTGGTGAGCGATCGAATCCACGCCGGGCCGCCAGAGGCAATTTGGAGACTGCAATGAGAAAGATGCGCCGTCAGAGTCCCAAAGCGATGGCAGCGACCAATGGGTCGGCGGAGAGCGCCGATACCCATGACGATGTTTCGGAACGTATCCGCGCCACGCTTGCCGCCGCCATCGGCGAGGGTGCGCTCAAGCCCGGTACCAAAATCCTGGAGGAGGCGATCGCCGAGCATTTCGGTGTCAGCCGAACCGTCGTGCGCGGGGCACTCGGTGTACTTGAGAGCGACCACCTGCTGGAACGCAAGAGAAATCGCGGCACCTTCGTCGCCGAGCCGAGCGTCGAGCAGGCAAAGAGCCTTTTCGAGGCGCGCCGGAAGATAGAGAGGCTGCTTCTGGAACTCGTCATCGCCCGGGTCACGCCGGAGCAGTTGGATGCGCTGCAAAAGCTGACGGACGAAGAAGAGCACATCCACCACCACGGCGACGAAAAGTCGAAGACAGTTCTGTCCGGCAAGTTCCACATCGTGCTCGCCGAAATGGCCGGCAACCCGGTGCTGACGGAAGTGCTCGCCAAGATCGTCGCTCGGCTTTCCCTCGTCATGTCCTTGTACGAAGAGGACCGCAAGGACGACTGCGGCGCGGACCACCATCGCATGATCGTAGCCGCCTTGAAGGCGAAAGACCTCGCCAAGGCGCAACAGCTGATGGACCACCACCTCGCCGACATCGAAGGCCGTGTGCGCCTGACCGAAGGGCAGGGCGACCGGCACACATTCCTGGCCGTGCTGGAGAATTTTTCCTGATAGAGGCCCGCGCGTATCGCTGATGCTTGGCCAGAGCTGAAGCACCATTTCTGGTCACAGGAGCGCTTGTTCAAAACACTCCGCAATGCTAGGAAATTTGCATGGACAACACCGTGATCAGCACTTTCGTGATGATGATGCCGCGCTCATAGCGTGGCGGGTTTCGTGCGTCCAGAATGCACCAGCGACCGCCCTCGAGGCGGTCTTTTCATGGGTCGATCCGTCTCGCGGGCAATAACAGCCTTCGAAAGGAAACGCCGATGAACAAGATCTACATCACCACCTCGATCCCCTATGTGAATGCCGCGCCGCATGTGGGCTTCGCCCTGGAGCTTGTCCAGGCCGACGCCTATGCCCGCCATTTCCGGCTTCTCGGCCACGACGTCAGGTTCCAGTGCGGAACCGACGACAACAGCCTGAAGAATGTCCGGTCGGCGGAAGCCGCGGGATTGCCCGTGAAGGACTTCGTCGATGCGAATGCAGACAGGTTCGAGCGCCTCGGCCGTCTGCTCGATATCTCCAACGAGGAATTCGTTCGCACCTCCCGCGATCCAAGGCACATCGCCTGCGTCCATGCCTTGTGGAGGGCATGCGCCGGCAATGGCGACCTCTATCGCAAGGCATATGAGGGTCTCTATTGCGTCGGTTGCGAGCAATTCTACGAGCCGTCGGAACTCGATGACGGGCGCTGCCCGGAACATGGCATTGCCCTTGAGACCATCCGCGAGGAGAACTGGTTCTTCCGTCTCTCCCGATACGGCGGCCGGCTGCTTGAGCTCATTGAGACCGGCGAGCTTCGGATCGTTCCCGCCCATCGGCGCAACGAAATCCTTGCCCTGCTGCGGCGTGGCCTGACCGACATCAGCGTCTCGCGCAGTGCGGAGCGGGCGCGAGGCTGGGGTGTTCCCGTCCCCGATGGAGATGAGGTCGTCTATGTCTGGTTCGATGCCCTGGCGAACTATCTCACCGGTCTCGGCCACGGGTCCGATGTAACCCTCTTGCCGCGCTATTGGAACGGCGGCCAACGCATCCATGTCGTCGGCAAGGGCATCTCCAAGTTCCACGCCATCTACTGGCCGGCCATCCTTTTGTCCGCGGGCCTGCCGCCGCCATCGTCGATCCTCGTGCACGGCTACGTCACGGTGGACGGCAGGAAGATCGGTAAGTCGGCCGGCAACGGCATCGATCCGGAAGGCATCATCCAATCCTACGAAACGCCGGACGCGCTGCGATATTACCTGCTGCGGCATATACGCTCGGGAGATGATGGCGACTTCTCGGCCGAACGTCTCGAAGCCGCATGGTCGGGAGAGTTGGCAGGACAGCTCGGAAATCTCGCCAACCGGGTGCTTGCCCTTCTCTCCACCTCGTTCAACGGGATCGTTCCGCCGGTGCCGGACAGCGCGTTCGTCGAGGCCGCCGCCCGCCTTCCGGCGAAAGTGGCCCAGGCCTTCGATGCCTACGAACTCCATGTTGGGCTGGCTGATATTTTCGAGTTTGTCGGCGCGGCGAACAAGCGGTTTACAAAACGCGCGCCATGGGCGGATGCGAAAGCCCTGCTTGCCGATCTCACGGCGGAAGATCGGAAGGCGACCGCCGCGCGTCTCGGCGCCTCCCTGGCCGAGCAAGTCTATGGCCTTGCGATCATCGCCCGCTGCCTCTTGCCGTTCCTGCCGAGTTCGGCTGCAACGCTGCATTCCAGGCTGGGAATACCGTCTCCTCGCCTCTATCAGGACCCCTTGATCGTGACGGGCGTCAAAGCCGCCCCGCAAGCCGTCCTCTTTCCGCAAAGAGCGGCGGCGTGAAGGGGCAGTCCGAGATCCTCTGCGCTGCACCTTAGGCAGCGCAGAGTTTTGACGTGATCCAGACTGTCATGAAAGTTTCATATTCAGGCTATTTCCGGGAGCGGGAAAATAATCTACTATTTTAGTCAGGAAACGAGATTTCCTGAAACAACGAAAGGATACTGATTGGAGACATTTCTTGTGATTACCGTGCTCGTTGGAGGCTTCGCACTGATCTTTGCGCTGATCGCAAGGGCAGAAAGAGGCGCCACCACCCAGACCACTGCAAACACCAAGCGCAGGTGGGGCAATTCGGGAGGCTCAGGCGATGGAGGTGGAGGCTGGTTCGATGCCTCAGGCGACGGCGGCTGTGATGGCGGTGGCGGAGATGGCGGAGGAGGAGACTAAATCACACTGAAATCGATAGAATGCCCGACCGCCTCAAGGCGGTTTTTTGTTGCCCGGATTCCAGGCGGGGCGAGATGGCGACCGGCTTCTGCGCCAGGTGCGCACCGACAGCAAGGAATAGCCGCCTATACGCTGGCCGGCTGTGCAGCCCGGATCAATGCAACGGCATCACAAAGGTGAAGCGCGTCTCCGTGTCATCGGAACTGACCGTGATCGTCCCGCCATGGGCGCGGGCGATTTCCGAAGCGATGTGCAGACCGAGCCCCAATCCTCTTTGACTTGTGCCGATTTCGCCTCTGAAATAAGGCTGAAAAAGCCTTGTCATCGCATCGCAGGAAATCGGAGGGCCGCTGTTGGCGATCCAAAGTTCCAGTCTTCCGTCGACAGTTGCCGCCGAGAGCCGCACCGGTTCGTCCGACTTCCCATGGGTAAGGGCATTTCCGAGCAGATTGGACACCAGCTGGCCAATCCGGCCGCTGTCGCAATTTATCGGTCCGGCGAATTCGATACTCACCTCAATCCCGCGGTCGAGATGACAGGAGCGGAGTTCTCCGATGACCTCTCGCAGGATCGGTTCGAGATGCTCCGCTCGCCTCTCGAGCGTGATGCCGCCACCCAATCGTCCGCGCGCGAAGTCGAGGACGTTGTCGATCAGGCCGGACATGCGAACGACGCTGCCCTGCATCAAATCGAGAACGTTAATCGAGCGATCGGTCTGTTCCTCCTTTCGCAGCATGCGCGCCGCGGCGGCAATCGAGGCAAGCGGGTTGCGCAGATCATGGCCAAGGACAGCGATGAACTGCTCCCGCAATTCGGCGGTTTGCTGTTCAAGGTCGAGCTGGGATTTGACGATGGCACCGGCTGCATCGGCGGCTGCGCGCGCCTCGAGCAGCTCCCGTTCATAACGGCGACGCTCGGCAGCCTGGAACATCGTCACACGGGTGAAAAGCAAGGCACCGTCTTCTGCGCGTCTTTCCATTGCATTGGCGAGCACGGGCAAGGTTCTGCCGTCCGCCGTCACAAGATCGAGGGCAACCTCATTGAAAAACCCCTGCATGCGCAGCAGAGGCGCAAAATGGGTCTCGTAAAATATACGGCCCGACGTGTTGAGCAGGTCGCGAAGTCGTTTGCCGAGGAGTTGCTCGGCAGGTATGCCGATCCAGGTCGATAGCGTTCGGTTCACCTTGACGATGTGTCCGTCCGGCTGCAGCGAAAGATAGCCGCATGGCGCGTTTTCGTACAGGTCCTCAAGGTCTTCCGCCGGCATGACGATCTGCGTGTCGCCACCGGTCATCGAACGAACCGCCGGATTGCAGATATGACCTCGTCGGGAGCGCTGAGGTTAGGGCAGTGGCCACTGGCGTTCAGCACGACCAATTGACTATTTGGGATCTGCCGATGGACGAATTCGCCGACCTCTTCGCAGGCGATGATATCATCGCGGCATTGAAGGATCAGCGTTCTGGCGGTGACTTCAGGAAGGTCGCTGCGATTGTCCGAGGTGAATGTCACCCGTGCAAACGCCTTGGCGATCTCAGGATCGGTGCGGCAGAAACTATTTGTCAGTTCTTCGCCGAGTTCCGGCCGATCCGGATTGCCCATGATGACGGGCGCCATGGCGGCAGACCACCCCATGTGATTGTCGTCCAGCGATGTCAGCAGCTCGTCTATATCCGGCGCGGTAAAACCGCCGATATAGTCATCGTCGTTGATATAGCGCGGCGACGGCCCGACAAGGATCAGGCTTTCAAACAGTTCCGGTGCCTGCAGCGACGCAATGACGCCGATCATCGCGCTGACGGAGTGCCCGACGAAGACCGTTTGCGTCAGGCCAAGTTCGCGGCAAATTTCCACGAGGTCATCCGCATAACCGGACAATGACGAATATTTCCCGGCATCATAAGCCGTAAGATCGGATCGTCCCGCGCCAACGTGATCGAACAGCACTGTTTTGAAGTCGGCCTCAAAAGCCGGGGCCACGAAACGCCACATATTTTGGTCGCACCCGAATCCATGCGAAAAGATCATCGCACGCTGGCCATCGCCCCGGACTTGAACATGATTTCGATCGATGACGGTCATCTCGCCCTCTTCCCTGCTTTCATAGCATGTTCCGCCTGTCTTGGATTGAGGAAAGAATTGGGCAATGGGTTCGATGTCGTGTGCCGCGATGCTCCAGAGGTGGCGGCCAGCCCTTTGCGGCATACCTCAGTCCATCACTTTCCGGAGCTTGAAGAAGAACCGCCGAGGGTCGCCGCGCACGCACATCATGCCGGCAATCTCGTCATCGTCCATCCTGCGGAAGTAGTCCACGATCGGCTGTTTGTCGTAGATCATCACAGCCGTTTCGATGCCGTCGAGGGCCTGAAGCCGCAACGAAGCGGTCGTGCCTCTCGCTCGAAGCAGCTTCTGCAGGTATGAGAACCAGCCGCGCGCGACGAACGTCCGGCCAAAGGGCGCCATCTTGATCGCCAGACCAATGGGTAAGAAACTTGGCTCGAGCGGCACGAGGCGGCCCGGTCTCCAGGTGAAGAGCAGGGCGTCCGCCCGCATGTCGGAATGGAAGCGCTTGCCAAACCAGTTGAGATTCTCAAGCACGCCGTCCAGTGGATGATCCGACGGAATACCGACGCCGCTCCAAAGGCCGACCATGTCCCTTGGCTGGACAGGATCCAGCGAGCGGAACCAGGCAGCCATCTCCTCCTGCCGGCCGCTTCGCATGGGTTCTCCTTCAGGGATGTTCATTGCGGAAAAATGAAAAGAAGGTTTGGAAGTTCCCGTTCATGCGGACCGGGTTGAACGCCTGGTGAGGCTTTCGCATAGATTCTATGTCTTTAAGCGCAACGGCCCCCGAAGGGGCCGTTGGGGTGTTCACCAGACAAGACCGGCCTATGCGTCAGGCGCGCGACGGCAGCAGGGGATAGCCGACCATGACGGCGCGGCCAAGCAGGGCTGCGACGAAAGCCTTGATCACATCGCCGGGAATGAAGGCCATCGAGCCGACGAAGGCTTTCGTGAAGCCGAGGCCGGCGACGGTGGCGAGATAGGTAATGCCGAAGGCGTAGAGTACGACGATGCCGCCGGCCATAGCGGTGAGGAAGAAGCTCACCGTCTGCACCAGGGCGGATTGCTGATGGTTGACCAGCCGTTCGCTGAAATAGCCGGTGACGAAGGCGGCAAAGATCCAGCCGATCAGGAAGCCGGCCGTTGGTGACGCGAAGATGGCAAGGCCGCCGCGGCCGCCGGAAAGCACCGGCAGGCCGATCGCGACCAGAACCAGCACGATCAGCACGGCAATCGCGCCGCGCCGGGCGCCGAGCACGACGCCGGCCATCATCACGCCGAGCGATTGGGCGGTGATCGGCACCGGAATGAAGCCGAGCGAGATCGGCGGCAGCAGGCCGAGCGCCACGATGATCGCGGCAAAGAGGGCGGTAAGAACGAGGTCGCGAGTGCTCATCATGAATTCCGTGTTTATCAATCGTTAACTCACATGCCGCCGAATGCCGCGCGCGTCAATCGCCGCGGCGATATTATCCGCATCCTTGAGCGTCAGGATGATCAGCGGCGCAAGCAGCGTCGTCGGCCGCACCTTCAGTCCGCGTGCCTTATGCGCCTCGCGGATCGCCTGATAACGCCCGACGATCTCAGGCACAAAACGCAGCACCAGCCCCAGCGCCAGGCCAATATCGTCGGCCTGCACCCAGCCGGTGCGTTCGAGCGGGCGGGCAAGCGCCGTCACCTCGTCGATGAACTCGGTGATCGACGTCGTCGCCGTCACGGTGGCGGCAAGCAGCATCAGCGCCGTCAGCCGCAGCAGGGGCACGAGCGCCTCCTGCCAGGGATTGAAGATGAGGTTGAAGAGTGCCACGACCGCGATCGTCAGGAAGACCGGCCGCAGCCGCCTGAGCCCATCGGCAAACGGCAGGCCGATCATGCGGTAGAGAACCGCCGTCAGCAGCACGGCGATCGAAAGCAGGATGAGGTTCCCGCTGATGAACAGCACCACGCCGAAGATCGTCAGCGACAACAGCTTTACCCGCGGCGAAAGCCGGTGCATCACGCTGTTGCCTTCGACATAGAGCGATTGCATCAGGCGGCGATCTCCTTGTAACGGGCGATCGCTTCGGCAGCCGGCGCATCGGCGGCAAGCCGCCCTTCATGAAACAGCAGCACCCGCTCGAAATCGGCGATCAGTTCCAGATCATGCGTGATGATGATGGCACTTTCCGGCAATCCGGCGATAATCCCTTCGACCAAGGCCCGGTTCTTGAGGTCGAGCTGGTTGGTCGGTTCGTCGAGGATGAGAATGCCCGGCCCCGTCGCCAGCACCGAGCAGAGGGCCGCCACCTGCAGCTCGCCGCCGGAAAGCTCGTGCGCGCGCCGATCGGCCAGCGCCTCAGCGCCGAAGCGGCCCAGCACGCCCTCGACCTTCGCCTCGATCTCCGCCTTGGTGAAGCCGCGCCGCTTCAGCCCGAAAGCGATGTCGTCTTTGACGATCGGCAGGATGATCTGGTTCTGCGGCGACTGGAAGATGAAACCGACATCGGCCACCGCAGTCTTTTCGTCGTTCGTATCGCGGCCGTTGACGGTGACGCGGCCGACCGATGGCTTGGTCAATCCGTTGATCAGCCGCGCGAACGTCGTCTTGCCCGAACCGTTCAGCCCGATGACGCCGATGCGTTTTCCGCTGATGCCGAGCGTCAGCGGCTGCAGCGCCACCCGCGCCCCGAAACTGACCCCGGCCTCTTCGAAACGAATATCCAAACCAATCCCTCGCATTTTTCACCGGAGGAGATTGCCGATGCCGGCCCCCCATCCGCCTGCCGGCACCTCTGCCTGGGTCGAGCCACGTGTCTCGACCCGTCCTTCGGACCCCCGCTCGCGGGGAGAAGGGATATGCCGCACCGGCTCCCTCAACCTCGACGCTGCGTTTGGCACGTCCCCTCTCCCCGCAGGCGGGGAGAGGGCTAGGGTGAGGGGCAGCCATTGGCGCCAACCTGACAGCAGTGCTTCTACACGGGGAATCGCGGATGATGAAAGCGCAAATCTCGCTGTCGATATTGGGTCGATATCGGGTGGCTAGGAAGATTTTCCGGATTATGATGTGGCCATGACGAATCTGCTTTCCAATTCCGACGCCCGCCGGGTCTTCCTTGCCAAGCAGGGCCTCAGCGCCCCGCCGAACCGCGCCTTGACCAAGGCCGGCCTGCTGCAGCTCATCCATGAACTGGGTTTCGTCCAGGTGGACAGCATCCAGACGGTGGAGCGGGCCCATCATCAGATCCTGTTTTCCCGCAACCAGACCTACCGGCGCGAACATCTGACCGCGCTGCTCGAAAAGGACGGTGCGCTGTTCGAGCACTGGACGCACGACGCTTCCATTCTGCCGAGCGCCTTCTTCGTCTATTGGAAGCACAAGTTCCTTCATCAGGAAAAGGTGATCATCGAACGCTGGCGCAAATGGCGCGGCGAGGGCTTCGAGGCGGCTTTCGAGGAGACCTATGAGCGCGTGCGGCGCGACGGCGCGATCCTGTCGCGCGATATCAAGGCCGACGGCCACGTTTCCGGCGGCTGGTGGAACTGGCATCCGAACAAGACGGCACTCGAATATTTCTGGCACACCGGCAAGTTCGCCATTGCCGGCCGCTCGAATTTCCAGAAGATCTATGATCTGGCGGAGCGCGTCATCCCGGCCGAATTCCGCGAGCCCGAGGTGAGCCGCGAAGAATTCGTCGACTGGGCCTGCCGCAGCGCGCTCACTCGCCTCGGCTTTGCCACCCATGGCGAGATATCAGCCTTCTGGAACCTGGTTTCGCCCGATGAGGCTAAAGCCTGGGTGGCGGCCCGTCGCGACGAACTGATCGAAGTGCTGATCGAACCGGCGCTCGGCGGCAAGGCGCGCCCATCCTGGGCCTTTGCCGATTTCCTGTCGACGCTCGACGATTATCCCGGCGCGCCGCCGCGCATCCGTGTGCTCAGCCCCTTCGACCCGATGATCCGCGACCGCAACCGCACCGAACGCCTGTTCGGCTTCTTCTACCGCATCGAGATCTTCGTGCCCGAGCCGAAGCGCGAATACGGCTATTACGTCTTTCCGCTGCTCGAAGGCGACAGGCTGATCGGCCGCATCGACATGAAGGCGGATCGGAAGAAATCAACACTCGATGTCAAGCGGCTGTGGCTGGAACCCGGCGTCAAGCCGTCGGCCGGCCGGCTGGAGAGGCTGGAAGCGGAGTTGGAGCGGGTCGCGCGGTTTGCGGGTGTGGAGAAGGTCGTGTTTCTGGAGGGGTGGAGAGGATAGTCGAACTACCCTCACTCCCTCATCCCTGTGCTTGTCACAGGGATCCAGCGCACCCAAGTCCTTGGGTGCGGGAAACTCTCTTCGTAGAAGCAAGTGAGTCATTCACGGCGCGGACGCGCCGTGGCTGGATTCCTGTGACAAGCACAGGAATGAGGGATGGCGAGGGTCCAAGCCCACGCCCGTTCAGCAGATCTCCGTCGTGCTGATCTTGATGCCGAAACCTTCGAGGCCGACATAGTGGCGCTCGCGGCTGGTGAGCAGCTTGATCGAGCTGACGCCGAGATCCCTGAGGATCTGTGCGCCGAGGCCGATTTCCAGCCATTCGCTGTCGCGCGTCTGGGCTTCGGCATGGGCTTCGCGGCCCTGGTTGCGGGCCTTGCGGCCGTTGTCGTGGTGGCCGACGCCAACCGAGCCTTCGCGCAGATAGACGATGACGCCGCGGCCTTGCTCGGCAATCTTCTGCATGTAGAAATCGACCGGGCTGTTCTTGCCGAAGAGATCATCGGCGACATTCTCCGGATGCAGGCGCACCGGAATGTCGACGCCGTCGCGGATGTCGCCGAAGACGACGGCGAGATGCTGCATCGGGTCCCAGGGCAGGGAATAGGTATGGGCCTTGGCCTTGCCGAACGGCGTCTCGATGTCAAAGCTGGTGCCGAGTTCGATCAGCGTCTCCTTGCGCTGGCGATAGGCGATGAGATCGGCGACGGAGACGAGCTTCAGCCCGTGTTGTCCGGCAAAGTCGACCACCTCAGGGCCGCGCGTGACGGTGCCGTCGTCGTTGACCAGTTCTGAGATAACGCCGATCAGCGGCAGGCCGGCGAGCTTGCAGAGATCGACGGCGGCTTCCGTATGGCCGGAGCGCATCAGCACGCCGCCTTCGCGGGAAACCAGCGGGAAGATGTGGCCGGGACGGACGAAATCGGAGGCGCCGACATTCGGATTGGCGAGGTTGCGCACGGTCAGCGTCCGGTCGTCGGCGGAGATGCCAGTCGTCGTGCCGTGCTTGAAATCGACCGAGACGGTGAAGGCCGTCGTATGGGCCGAATCGTTTTCCGCCACCATGGCGTTGAGGTTGAGGCGTTTGGCTTCTTCCTTCGGCATCGGCGCGCAGACAATGCCGGAGGTGTGGCGCACGATGAAGGCCATCTTCTCCGGTGTGCAATGCACGGCGGCGACGATCAGGTCGCCCTCGTTCTCGCGGTCATTGTCGTCCATCACGACGACGATCTCGCCGGCCTCGAAGGCCCGGATGGCGTCGACGACGCGCTTCTGGTCATAAGACATGGGCGAGCGCTCCTATTTCAGACGGCCGGTCTGGCCGCGGTCGCGAAGATAATGGTCGGCGACGGCGCAGGCGACCATCGCCTCGCCGATCGGCACGGCGCGGATGCCGACGCAGGGGTCGTGCCGGCCCTTGGTGCGGATATCGACATTCTTGCCCTCCGCATCGATCGACTGGCGTTCGGTCAGGATCGAGGAGGTCGGCTTGACGGCAAAACGCGCCACCACCGGCTGCCCGGTGGAGATGCCGCCGAGAATACCGCCGGCATTGTTGGAAAGGAAGATCGGCGTGCCGTCATTGCCCATGCGCATCTCGTCGGCATTGTCTTCGCCTGAGGTTTCGGCGGCGGCAAAACCATTGCCGATTTCGACGCCCTTGACGGCGTTGATCGACATCAGCAGCGAGGCGATATCCTGGTCGAGCTTGGCATAGATCGGCGCGCCGAGGCCGGCCGGCACCCCTTCGGCGATCACTTCGATGACCGCGCCGATCGAGGAGCCGTTCTTGCGGATGCCGTCGAGATATTCCTCCCAGACCGGCACGATTGCGGCATCGGGCGAGAAGAACGGGTTCTGATCGACCTGATCCCAATCCCAGTTGCGGCGGTCGATCTTGTGTTTGCCGATCTGCACCAGCGCGCCGCGCACGGTGACGCCTGGCACGACGAGGCGGGCGATGCCGCCGGCAGCAACCCGCGCGGCGGTCTCGCGCGCCGAGGAGCGGCCGCCGCCGCGATAGTCGCGAATGCCGTATTTGAGGTCATAGGTATAGTCGGCATGGCCGGGGCGATATTGCCGGGCGATCTCGCCGTAATCCTTGGAGCGCTGGTCGGTGTTTTCGATCAGCATGGAGATCGGCGTACCGGTGGTCGTCATCGTCTCGCCGTCGGCGTCCAGCATGACGCCTGATAGTACCTTCACCAGATCGTCCTCGCGCCGCTGCGTCACGAAGCGGGATTGTCCGGGCTTGCGCTTGTCGAGCCAGACTTGCAGGTCCTCGAGCTTGAAGCGCAGCCCCGGAGGGCAGCCGTCAACGACGCAGCCGAGCGCCGGACCATGGCTTTCGCCCCAGGTGGTTACGCGGAAAAGGTGACCGAATGTATTGTGCGACATGTGTTCCCACGGTGGCGCGCCAAAGCCGATCGCTGCCGGCCGCGCCATTGCTTGAAAAGGCGCGACACTCATAGGCCAAAAATCCGCCGAGGCAAAAGCCTTTCTTTGCGCCAAACCGCCAGCCCAGGAAATGCTGTTTCCGTCTTTGCCGGTGATCGACGGCGCATTGTGCCGTCACTCCCTCTGCGCAGGCGGGGAGGGGTCCGGACGAGGCCGATCAGCAGGCGGCGATCATGATGCCAGCCGCCACCCCGTTCCGGTCGCTTCCTCGGTGAAATCGTCGAAGGAGAGCGGCCGCGAGAAGGCATAGCCTTGCAGGATATCGCAGCCGAGATCGCGCAGCAGTGCGGCATGTGCCGCCGTCTCCACCCCTTCGGCCACCGTCTCGACGCCCAGCGAGCGGGCGATCTCGATGATCGAGCTGACCAGCGCCCGCTCCTGCGAGGCATTGACGATCGGCTGCACCAGCTGGCGATCGATCTTCAGGCGCTTCGGCTTCAGCTTCAACAGGCTGACGATAGAGGTATGGCCGGTGCCGAAATCGTCGATCTCGATATCGATGCCGAGCGCCTTGATGCGCTCGAGATTCTGCGAGACGACGTCCTCGCTCTCGTCGAGGAAGATCGATTCCACCAGCTCGAAGGAGATTTCGCCTGGACGAATATGCAGGTCGGCGAGTGATTCCAAGAGGCTGCCATCATGCAGCCGCCGCGCCGAAACATTGACCGAGACCTTGGGCACCACAATGTCGCGCGCTGTCCAGCGCACCTTGTCGCGCAGCGCCGTTTCGAGAACGATCCGGTCGAGCATCTGCACGACATTGATCTCGTCGGCAATGCGCAGGAACTTGTCGGGTGTCAGCAGCCCCTTGGACGGGTGATTCCAGCGCACCAGCGCCTCGACGCCCGTCAGTTCCATCGTCCGGGCAGAGAATTGCGGCTGATACCATGCGGTGAATTCGCCATTGTCGATGCCGGCAAGGATCTCGTCGGCGGTGCGCTTGGTGTTGATGATATCGGCCTGGAGATTGTGATTGAAGAATTCGAAGCGGTTGCGGCCCATGCTCTTGGCGCGGTAGAGCGCGATATCGGCATTGATCAGCACCTTGCGCGCATCGACATGGATGCCGTTGGCGAGCGCAATGCCGATCGACACGCCGCAGCGGCAGGAAAAGCCCTGGAAATCGATCGGCTGGCGCATCTCCTCGATGATCCGCGTCGACAGCTGCGCCATCTCCTTGTCGCCGACGTCGAGGGCCAGAATGACGAACTCGTCGCCGCCGATGCGCGCGACGATGTCGCTGCCGCGGACATTCTTGGCGAGCACCTTCGAGGCGTGCACCAGCATCGCATCGCCGGCCGCATGGCCGAGCGTATCGTTGATGTCCTTGAAGCGGTCGAGGTCGATGTGCAGGATCGAGAATTTCTGCCGCTGCTGGCGACCGTCATGGGTCAGGCTTTCCAGTGCGATATCAAGCTTGCGGCGGTTGGCGAGTGCGGTCAGCGGATCGTGCAGCGAATTGTGCTCGATCCTGTTCTTGACAAGCTCAAGCTCGATATTTTTGGCGACCGCCTCGTCCTTGGCCGCCTTCAGCCGGATCGTCATCAACACGTCTTCGGTGGCATCGAAGGCGATGCCCATGATCTTCATCTCGCTAGTCCCCGTCTGGTGGACCTTGCCGACCGAGCGCACATAACGCACCGAGCCGTCGTCGACCAGCACGCGGCAGACGAGGGTGTGTGTATCGCCGTTCTTCTTGAAGTGGCGTGCGCTTTCGAGCGCTAAGGCTCGATCCTCGGGGTGGATGCAGCCAAGCCAGATCTCCTCGGTCATGAAGCCGTTGCGCGGCGCAAGCCCATAGAGCTCGTGCATCCGCTCGTTCCAGATCGAGCCGCCCCGGCCGGGCCGGGCTTCCCATATGCCGCACTGATAGGAATTGAGCGCCAGGTCGAGCCGGCTGGAAAGCTCGGCGAGCTGCCCCTCCCGGCTCGAGAGCTCTTCAAGCGCCAGCTCCAGCTCGGCATTCTTAACCTCGCTCATATCCTTGGCCTTGCGCAGCGTGTCGGTGATCTCCGCATCGGCAGTCACGTCCCAGACGATGCCGATCGTCTTGCTGACGCCGCCGGCATCCGTATAGAAGGCGCCGACCGAGCGCAGGTGGCGGATACCGCCGTCGACAAGCATGATGCGGTATTGCGCCGTGCAGGCAGCACCGGCAATGCTGCAGCTGAAGAAATGCACTTCGGCGACGTCGCGGTCCTCGGGCAGGACCGCCGCCAGCCATTTGTCGAGCGCCCAGCTTCCTTCCTCAGCCGGCTTGCCGTGCAGGGCCGCGGCGCGCGTATCCCAGAGCAGGCTGCTCGAATCATCCTGCAGCTCCCAGATGCCGATATTCGAGGATTCCAGCGCCAGATTGAGCCGCTGCGACAGTTCCAGCAGTTTTGCCTCGCGCGTCTCCAGCGCGGTAATGTTGCGATTGCGCTCGCCGAGCAGGAGGGTCGCGAAGAAGATCGGCACGATGATGATGAAGCCGGCGGCGAGGATGATCAGACGCAGCTTGGTGCGGTTTTCGGGTATCGCGTCCCAGCCGCTGTTCGGGACGGCGGAAAGCTCCCACTTGCCGCCGGCAAAGCCGATCTTCTGGCGCATCGGATCCTTGCCGTCGATATCGGCCGACCCGAAGAACGGCGCCGGGAGACCAGCTTTGGCGGCGGCCGGCGAGGCGATATCCCGGATGGCGATCGAAAGATGGTCGAGATGCGGATAGCGTTCCTGATTCTCGCGGTCGCGTGCCGGCATCAGCCCGGTCGCCTGGTAGAACATCGTCTGGTCGATGGCGACCTCGACCGCCCCCCAGATCCGCCGCTGGCCGTTCTCCTTGACGTAAACCGGGAAGAAGATGGCAAAGGCGTCGCGGCCGTCAATGCTCATCGGGCCGTAGAAGCGCGCCGACTGGTTGCTGGCCGCGCTGGTCATCGCCTGGCGGAAGAACAGAACCTCGCGCACATCGTGGCCGATCCGCTCATTGCCGGACTGCGATGGGTGGATGTCGCGGATGATGAAATCAGGCGCGACGGCGATATGAATGAAAGACGGGTTCTGGATTAGCAGCCAGTTGATCTGGCGCTCCATCTCCTCTCCGTTTGCCGCGCTGACGGAGATCAGGTTCGTCAGGTCGCGCACGACGCTGAGGTCCATATTGATCTCGGCCATGACCCGGGCGCGAATGAGGTTCGTCTCGTTTTCGGTGCGGATATGAAGTTCGCGCACATGAGACGCAGTATTGGCCTGGTCGAGCCCGAAGCCGACCATGATGACGACCAGGGCGACAAGCGACGAAACCAGAAACGAGACGCGGCTATTCTTCAACACGCGCCGCAACTGCTTGCTGTCGCTGAGCCTGGATAACAAAATGAAACCCCCATGTTGACGAGCAACTGTAGGGCGCGCGGGTTAATTTACGATTGCCCACCGGCGATGCCGAGAGATCGCGGGAAGGGAAAAACCACGGATTAACGCACCATCTTGATTATATTTAAAATCCTATTCATCAATTGGGCGGGAAAAGCCATTCTTACGGGCAATTTTCGCCATATTCAGGAGCTTATCTGTGGCCAGTCAGTTTCTCGTGCAGCGTCTTAAAAGGATTGTCGCCATGCGTTTCGTCGTCGCCACGCTTTTGGCAACAGCAAGCTTCCTGTCACCGATGAGCGGTTTTGCCGAGAGCGCCGATGTCGAGGCGACCATCAAGAAGGTCGACACGGCCAACCTCGTGCTGACGCTCGATGACGGCAAAACCTATCAGGCGCCCGAGGAATTCAATTTCGACGGCCTCGAAGCCGGCGTGAAGGTGATCGTCTTCTATACCGAGGTCGACGGCAAGCGCGTCATCAACGATCTCGATATCGTTAAATAACCGGATCTCTGGAGAATGATCGGGTGAGGTACGGCGCCGATGGCTGCCCCTCACCCTAACCCTCTCCCCGCTCGCGGGGCGAGGGGACGTGCCCTACGAGAGCGAGTGGGGACGGAGAGGTCGCGGCATGGTCCCTTCGCCCCGCGAGCGGGGGGTCTGAAGGACGGGTCGAGACCCGTGGCTCGACCCAGGCAAAGGTGGCGGCAGCCGGATGAGGGGCAGGTCTCGGCAATCTCCTGGCCGACAACCCGCTCCTATCCCAATCCGACCTTACTGAACGCCCTGCAATGCCTACAGCCAGGCGATCGTCCGCTCAGTAGTTTCGATCCGGATGATCCGGTCCTGCGGGATCGCGCCTTCGGCAGCCGTGCTTTTCGGCAGGTCGGCGATCGTCTGGAACAGCGTGCGGATGACGCCGCCATGCGTCACGCAGACCGTCGGCCGATCGACGGAGTTCAGCCATGAGCCGGTGCGCCAGGAGAGGATTTCATAGCTTTCCGCGTCATCGCCGGGCGGGATGAAATCCCATTTCGAGGTGTTGCGTTCCGCCACTCGCTCGCGCTGCGTCGCCTTCAGCTCCTTGAGCGTCGAGCCCTCCCAGTCGCCGAAGGAAATTTCCACCAGCCTCGGATCGGTGCGATAGGCCAGCGGCGGCAGGCCCATGGCGGTGCGCATGATTTCCATCGTCGCGCGCGTGCGCTGGAGCGGGCTTGCGACGAAATCGAACTGGTCGATCGTGTCGCCGAGAATCCCGGCAAGCGCGATGCCGTTCTGTCGGGCCTGTTCCAGGCCCGTGGCGTTCATCGGGATATCCTTCTGACCCTGCAGGCGGCGCTCGGCATTCCAGGCGGTCTGGCCGTGTCTGATCACGTAGATAAGCACGGTCTCAGCTCCGCTCGAAATGCTCTAGTCCTTGATGACGGAAATGTCGGGCGCGTCGACCGCCTTCATGCCGATGACATGATAGCCGCTGTCGGCATGGTGCACTTCGCCGGTGACGGAGCGCGACAGGTCCGACAGGAGATAGAGGCCGACATCGCCGACTTCCTCGATGGTGACGGTGCGGCGCAACGGCGCGTTATATTCGTTCCATTTCAGAATATAGCGGAAATCGCCGATGCCGGAGGCGGCAAGCGTCTTGATCGGTCCGGCCGAGACGGCGTTGACGCGGATGTTCTGCGGGCCGAGGTCGACGGCGAGATACTTGACGCTGGCTTCGAGCGCGGCCTTGGCGACGCCCATGACGTTATAGTTCGGCATCACCTTTTCGGCGCCGTAATAGGTCAGCGTCAGCATGGCGCCGCCATCCGTCATCAGCTTCTCGGCGCGGCGTGCGACCGAAGTGAAGGAATAGACGGAGATCTGCATCGTCTTGGCGAAATTGTCGGCCGAGGTGTCGACGTAGCGGCCAGTCAGCTCGTCCTTGTCGGAAAAGCCGATCGCATGCACGAGGAAATCGATCTTGCCCCACAGCTTTTCGACGTTCTCGAAAACCTCATCGATGGTGGCTTCATCGGCGACGTCACAGTGGCCGACGAGCGTCGCGCCGATTTCGGCGGCGAGCGGCTCGACACGCTTCTTCAGCGCATCGCCCTGATAGGTGAACGCGACTTCTCCACCCTGCGCATGAATGGCCTTGGCAATACCCCACGCAATCGAACGATTGTTGGCGACACCCATGATGACGCCGCGTTTGCCTGCCATGAGGCCGGATGCTTGAGCCATATTTCGCTCCCTAGGATTCTGATCGATCCTGCCTATGGCATAGGCCGTTAATCGGTTCAAGCTTGGCCGGGATCATCAACTGTTAGGGATCGTAATAAAGGGTGCGAATGTCATAAAAATTTCATAGGAACAGGCCTTCGCGCATGCTCCGCATGAGATCGGTGATTTTGTCGTCGGGTTTTTCCCACAAGATAATGCGCAATTCGACAACGAGATCGCCTCTGCCGCCCTCTTCGCGGGGCAATCCCTGGCCGGGAACCCGGATCGTCTTGTCCGAGCCCGACCATGCGGGGATCGTCACGTTCAGCGGGCCGCTCGGCCCTTCGATGCGCGCCTCGGTGCCGAGCACGGCATTTTCGATGCTGAGGGGCAGCACCGCGTGCAGATCGAAACCGTCGACCGTGAAGCGCGGATCGGGCGCGATGCGAATGTTGACGACGGCGTCGCCGCGCTGCATGCCCGGCAGTTTGAAGCCCTGTCCCTTGAGCCGCAGCTCGTAACCGTCGGTCGTGCCTGCCGGCAATGCGAAGCCGATTTCGCGGCCCTCCGGCAATGTCGCAGTGATCCAGCCGCTCTTCAACACGTCGTCGATCGTGACCGTCGCCGTCGTCACCTCATCCGGTGCTTTATCGAGGCCGGTATCCTTGGCGCCGGTGAAACGGCGCACCAGGTTTGTCAGGATGCTGAGCGGCAGCGACAGGTTGGCGGCGGCATTGGCTGCAGTTTCGCCCGCTTCCTCGTCGCCCTTGGTGTCGGCCTCGGCGGCATCGCCATCCATGCGCTTGCCGGCGTCGCCCTGGGCGTTTTGTGTCTGCTGATTTTGGGCCTGCTGATATTGCGTCTGCTGGGCGCGACCCTGCGCCTGGCCGCCGGCAGCCGCGCGGGCCTGGGCGCCGAAAATGCGATCCACCATCTCGTCGGCGGCCTCAGCGGAACCTGCCTGTTGCCTGGAGCCGTCGGCGGCAGCCTTCTGGGCGGCGCGCGCCAACTCTTCCATCACGCGCTCGGCATTGGCCTGCGCCGCCTTGGCGCGCACTGCCGCCTCGCGGGCGGCCTGGCGCTGTTGCATGATCGTCTGTTCGTGCTTCTTGGCTTCGGCCATCCGCAGGGCATTGTCGAACAGGCTGCGTTTGCGCGGGTCCTTCAGCGTTTCATAGGCGCGGCCGATCTCGGCGAACCGGGCCGTCGCCGTCGGATCGTCCTGATTGTGGTCGGGATGGGCTGATTTGGCCATGTTGCGCCAAGCCGCCTTGATCTCGTCTACTGCCGCGTCGCGCTTGACGCCCAGAATTTTGTAAGGATCGCGCATGTTAAAACCGCCGGTGTTGCGATGCGGCAAGCCTCGTCCTTGCCCGGCATCCCCGTCCAATAAAACGTGTGTGGCGCCACCCGCTACAAAGGCAGGAACAGCCACTCTCAACGCTGATCCTGCGGCGGAGTTGCTAATCACTTGTTATTTCTGTGGAGACATGTGGGGTGTTTCGCGGCGAATGGTTAGCTCTTTGCTAAGCACTCGGCAGAAAGCGGTCGGGCGTTAACCTGTTGGCGACGGCGCTATGCGTCTTTTCGAACGCGCAAAGGGACGCGGTAATGGTTTGAATTTAGCCTTAGGTGGCGTGGACAACCGGTCCGGAAAATCGGCGGTGTCAAAGCGGCAACAATGCGTCAGGCTTCACATCACCGATTGATGCGTAACTGTGGGTTTCCCTGACGCCAGGAAGTGGCAGAATGACCCGCTGCAGGAATTCCTGAAACGTCGCCATATCAGCTATTCGTGCTTTGACCAGGTAGTCGAAGCCACCAATCACCATATGACATTCGATGATTTCGGGTGCCTTCGCAACAGCCTCTGCAAAGCGGTCGAAGACGTGCGGCGCGGTGTGATCGAGCCTTACCTCGATAAAGACGAGCGTGCCACGTCCGATCTTTGAAGGCTCGAGCACAGCCCGCACAGCGCGGATAAAGCCTTCACTGAAAAGCCGCTTGATGCGCTGGGATGCGCCCGTGGGTGACAATCCAACGCGTTCGGCGAGGTCAAGAACAGTCCGGCGACCATCTTCTTGCAATAGCCCGAGCAGCATCCGATCGACACGGTCCAAGTCACTCATTTCTGATTCACACTTTCCTGGGTTGGAATGCGCGATAATCACGCAAAGAAGTCGAAATTACTATATTTCGTCGCGCCGTTTGCCGCAATACGGTTGGAAAAGAACTAAACCCCAACCAGACGAAGGCAAGCAACATCATACACAGAACCCAACCTGCCTTAAGCACTCACACCAAAGGTGAGATCAAGATTCTCTCGCTGAGCGAAGCGGAGGTCAAAACATGCATCGACCTGCGCAAGCTGCTCGACGCGCTAGCGGACGGGTTCAAAGCGCTCTCCGACGGTCGTGTCGTCAATCCAGCGCGGCCACAACTCGATATTCCGAATGCAGGCTATTCGTTGGCGATGCCGGCCTGGATGAAGGGAATGCATTTGACCGTAAAACTGGTCAACGTGTTCGAAGGCAATATCGCCCGGGGCATGCCCAGTCACCTCGCAACAATACATCTCTTCGATCCAGAAACAGGAATGCCTGTTTGCATTATGGATGGCACCTACATCACGGCCGTACGCACGTCCGGTTCGGCCGTCCTCTCAGTGCGAGAACTCGCCAGGTGCAATGCCAAGGTCGCGACCGTCGTGGGCGCGGGCGTTCAAGCCAGCCAGCACCTTCACCTGTTGCCGCTCGTTCGCGATTTCCAGGAAATTCGAGTGTTCTCTAAAGATTTTGCTGATGCCCAGGCGCTGGCTTCACGTCATTCAGGCATCACTGCCGTCGAGGACCTCGAGGCGGCGATACGGTCTTCAGATGTTGTGTGCCTCGCGACGCACTCCTATGTCCCCGCAATATCGGCAGAATGGGTTCAACCAGGAACGCACGTGTCCTCGGTTGGTGTCGCGCCCCCCGGCGGCGAACTTCCGATCGATTTGATGGCTCGCGGCACCCTCTTTGTTGAGACGCGGGATTCGTTCGCGCCAACACCGGTGGGCTGCTGCGAACTTGCAAATATTGATCCCGAGGCAGGCACCGATCTTGGCGCGATGTTGCTGGGGCAGCGACCAGGTCGGACGTCAGATCAGCAGATCACGATCTACAAGGCCATGGGCGTCGCCATGGAAGATATGGTGACAGCCGACCTCGCTTACCGCGAGGCCAAGCGCCTGGGTGTGGGCCAAGCTATTTCTCTCTAGCGCATAACCCCGGAAATCGGAATCGATTTTCGGAAAGGATTATGCGCGGATTCAAAGTGATAGAGCGTCCTTGGCGCGTCTGAGAAGACGCGCGGCGCTCTAGGTGGCCTGGGCTGTTATCTGATCCATAGGACGGTCGCTGCGATGGTGACGACGGCGAGGTCGTTTCTCGCCGTTTTCTCGAAGCGCGTTGCGACCCTTCTGAACTGCTTGAGTTTGGAGAAGCAGCATTCGACCACACGACCTAGGAGGCTCAGTTCTCCCGCCGGATCAGCTCTCGGGCTGGAAGCTCAGAAGCTGCCAGTTACCGCCGCCGACGAGGCAGGTCTTGCCGTAGAATTTGGCGATGCCGACATAGGAATGGCGGGTCGTGCGGAACTGCCGGCAGACCTGGCCGGACTCATTGTTTTCGACGATCGTATCGATGACACCGGCGCTGCCCGTCGATGCATTTGCCCAGGGAAGCGGCTGGCCCTCGAGCCTTTGCACGTCGGCCGACGTCACGGCATTGCGCACGGTCATCTCGTCGGAGAGCGTGTCGGTGCTCGGCGGCGTTTGCGGCACGGTGCCGGTTGCCACCGACCGGTCGACCTTGGCGTCACTCAAGAAATCCATACCGCCGCCGACGCAGCCAGAAAGCGACAACATCGCGGTGCCGATGACGAAGAACGCGCGGCTGCGTCGCCGCAGGCCCCTTGAATGGCGAGATGACTTTGTTATGACTTCCACCCTGCATCCTGTCCAGTTATCAAAAGCTGGGCGAGTTTTGAATAATCCGGGGCATTTGAACCAATATGTCGGCAAACGAGTTAACAAGCGGTGACTTTACCGAAAGTGGCGAGCCCTTCAAGCTCTTTGCCGAATGGCTGAAAGAAGCGGAGGCCTCCGAGCCCAACGACCCCAATGCGGTGGCGCTGGCGACGGTCGATGAGGATGGTCTTCCGAATGTCCGCATGGTTCTCCTGAAGGGATTCGACGACGACGGTTTCGTCTTCTACACCAATTTCGAGAGCCAGAAAGGCCGCGAAATTCTTGGCCAGAAAAAGGCTGCCATGTGCTTTCACTGGAAAAGCCTGCGCCGCCAAGTGCGGCTGCGCGGCCCCGTCGAGATCGTCACCGATGCCGAAGCGGACGACTATTTCAAGACGCGGGCGCGCGGCAGCCGCATCGGCGCTTGGGCCTCTAAACAATCCCGTCCGCTCGAAAGCCGTTTCGCGCTGGAAAAGGCCGTGGCTGAATATACCGCGCGTTATGCCATCGGCGAGATTCCGCGCCCCGCCCATTGGTCGGGCTTCCGCATCCGGCCGACCTCGATCGAATTCTGGAAAGATCAGAAATTCCGCCTGCACGACCGGGTCGAATTCCGCCGGCCATCACCGGAAGGCGAATGGGACAAGGTGCGGATGTACCCGTAAGGGGCTTTACCGGCCCATCAGCTTCAGCGGTATGCCGGAAGCAAGCGCCGAGACATAGCGTCGCTTCTGGTAGAATCCATTGAGCGAAATGCGCGGGAGATAGCCGGTGAGCCGCGCTGCCGGCAGCCCGGGTTGCGTGGTGACCGCGAGGGTAAAGCCGAGATTGCGTGCGATGCGCGCCTCGCGGGCGGTCGCAGCCTCCGGCGTGCCGTAGGGATAGGCGATCGTCTCGGGACGGATGCCGGTCACCGCCTCGAGGTAATCCGCCGAAGCCTGCATCTCGATTCGCGCTTCGGCTTCCGGCAGGCGGGCGAGCGCGCGATGGCTGATCGTATGGGCGCCAAGCGCTGCGAGCGGATGGCTGGCGAGCCATTGCAATTCACCAGGCCCCATCACCAGTTCGCGGACGATATCCGTCGGCTCGATGCCGTTTTCCCGCGCCAGCAGATCGATGGCGGCGACGGCGCGCGCCTCGTCGGAGCGGTGGATATAGGCGGCAAAGCGGTCGAAGGCATGCCATTGCTGCTGCGGGCTGTCGAGCACCAGGCGCTCCATGCCGCGGCCGAAATCGAAGCGGATTTCTGGCGCCTGGCGCAAGAGGATCGCCAGCGTCTCCCACCAGATGCTGTGAGAGCCCTCGGCAAAACCCTTGGCTGCGAATACCGTGAACGGCGCCTGATGCCGCTCGAACACCGGTAGCGCATGTTCCAGATTGTTGCTGTATCCGTCGTCGAGCGTGAAGGCCGCAAACGGCTGTGCGCCCTCGGGCTCTGCCAGCAGCGCCGGCACCTGATCGAGCGGCACGAAACGATAACCCTGTCGCTTCAGCCGCCGCAGCGCCGCGTCGAGAAAACGCGGGGTGATTTCGAGATGCGCATTCGGTTCGAAGGCCTCTGGCACGTGCGGGCGGACATGATGCAGCGTGAAGACGACGCCGCGCCCGCGCGCTTCACGCATCAGCCCGGCCGAGCCAAGCAGCCAGGAAAGCTCGAGCCCGGCGCCGATCGCTGCGCGTTTTGCCAGTCGCTTGAATTGTCCCGTCATGCGGCGCCCGTTCCTTGCCTTTGCCGGAAACTAGCAAGTGCGACTTAAGCCTTGCTGAATCCCTGTTCGGAACAGGTCTTTGATTTCCTGTTAACCAAGGTGATGAAAAGACTAGAAAAATGATAGGCGTTGCCTCAAAGTCGCGCCAAACTTACGGCTTCTGTCACGTTACGGCACAAACGCCGGTCTGACCGAAAGCCTGCATCGAGGGCTGCGCATCAGGGGCCAGCGTATGAGGGGCCAGCGTATGAGGGGCCAGGGTATGAGGGGAAAGTGCATGAGAAAGCTTTTGGCGGCTGTTTTGACCGTGACGCTTGCCGTTTCGGCGCCTCTTGCGGCCCTTGCCGGAAATGCTTCGCTGATCCTCGATGCCCGGACCGGCAAGGTTCTCGCCGCCGAAAACGCCGATACGCTGAACCATCCAGCCTCGCTGACGAAGATGATGACGCTCTATCTCACCTTCGAGGCATTGAAGCGCGGCAAGATCACCTGGGACACCCCGATCAGGATTTCGAAATACGCCGCCGCACGGCCGCCGACCAAGCTTGGCGTCAAGGCGGGCGGCACGATCACCGTGCGCGAGGCGGTCTATGGCATGATCGTCAAATCCGCCAATGATGCCGCCTCCGCCATGGGCGAGAAGCTCGCCGGCTCGGAAAGCGGTTTTGCCCGGATGATGACGGCCAGGGCCCGCCAGCTCGGCATGAGCCGCACCGTCTTCGTCAACGCCTCCGGCCTGCCGGACGGCCGCCAGGTCACCACGGCGCGTGACATGTCGACACTCGCCGTCGCCTTGATGAAGAATTATCCGAACGAATACCGGCTGTTTTCGACGGCAAGCTTCAATTTCCGCGGCCGGACCGTGCGCGGCCACAACAATCTCATGTACCGCTACCAGGGCATGGACGGCATCAAGACCGGTTATACCAACGCCTCCGGCTTCAACCTCGTCAGCGCCGTCAGGGATGGCAACCGCCGCGTGGTCGGCGTCGTGCTCGGCGGCCGCACCGCCCGCAGCCGCGACGACAAGATGGCTGGTTTGCTCGACCGTTATCTCGGCCGTGCCTCGTCTTCCGGCGGCGCAAAGCTGGTGGCAAGCGTCGGCGCCAAGGAAACTGTCGAAGTCGCGTCCGCCGCCGACGCGTCTGATGTTCCGGTGCCGCTCAACGCACCGCGCCCGGCCGACGATCTCGCAGCCAAGAGCCTGGCTTATGCCGACGACGCCGTCGTGCCGCTGGATCGTCCCGTCGCGATGGATGAGATCCTGAACGCCGGCAAGACACCGAAGACATCAGCAGAGAGGACCAATGGAGACTGGCAGATCCAGATCTCGGCCGCTCCCAGCGCCGATGCGGCGCGCGCGCTTCTGGCCCAGGCGAAGTCGGAAGCCGGGGCGCCACTCGTTTCCGCTTCGCCCTATACCGAGGCGGTCGGGCAGGGGGCCAACAAGATCTATCGCGCCCGCTTCGTCGGTTTCGCCAGCAAGGATGCCGCCGTCTCGGCCTGCGATGCGCTGAAGCAGCGCTCCTATGACTGCATGCTGCTGCCGGATCGCGGCTGATCCCCGCCCGGCACTCCGGGCAATCCCGTTCTGGACAATTGTTGGGAATCAGCGTCTCCTCCATAAACAAAAGGAGAACGTTCATGCTGCGCCGTCTCGCCGATCAGTTCGAAATTTCTTCCTCCACCCATGTCGCCGCCAACGGCATTGAGCGTGATGCCGATTGGTTCCTTCTGAAACTGCAGGAGGAAATGGGCGAGCTGACACAGGCCTGGAACCGGCTGACCGGGCGCGGCCGTGCAAAGGGGCGTTCACCGGAAGATATGCAGCAAGACCTTGCCGACGAGACCGCCGACGTTCTCGGCCACCTCCTGCTCTTCGCCCGACGCAACGATATCGACCTTGCCGCCGCGATCGAACGGAAGTGGCTGTTTCGGCCGGCGCAAACGTCGAAGAACTGATGCAGGGCGGCCAAAACGTGCGGCGGTTTTCGGACGATGGCATAGTCGCTTTAGGCGAGGCTGTTCGTGTTCAGCCGCATCACGATCTTCCCAAAGGTTAAGTCAGCCGACCTTATGGCGGTAGAATTTGCTGTCCACCGCCATCAGCGGGAAGGAGCGGGGCAGGGCGCTCTTGGCAATCTCGGTAAAGCCGTTCTTCTCGTAGAAGCGATGCGCGGCGACGAATTTGTCGGTCGTGCCGAGGAAGATATCGGTGATGCCGGCATCCCTGGCGTGGGCAAAGAGGCGATCGAGGAGCCGCGCAGCGACGCCATGCTCGTGGCCGCGAACCGCAGCTGTGACGAACATCTTGCGCAGCGCCGCCTGGTTGTTGCCGATATCCTTGAGCCCGACCGTGCCGACGATGGCGCCATCCTTGACGGCAACCCAGAACTGCCCCTTGCCGGACTGATAGAAATCCGGGATGACCCGGAGATCCGGCTGCGCATCCGCGGTGATGTCGATGCCGAATTCCTCGCGCTGGATCGGCAGGATCACCGAAAGCACGGCATCGGCGTCATCGGCTGTGAAGGTCCTGATTTCGATGTCCGCCATCAGCCGATCCTTTGCCTCAGGTCTGGGTGCCGCCGACCGTCACCTGATCCATGCGCAGATGCGGCTGGCCGACGCCGACGGGAACCCATTGGCCGGCCTTGCCGCAGTTGCCGATGCCGGTATCGAGCTTCATGTCGTTGCCGATCATCGACACCCGCTTCATCGCATCCGGACCGTTGCCGATCAGCATCGCGCCCTTGATCGGCGCGCCGACCTTGCCGTTCTCGATCAGATAGGCCTCGGTGCAGCCGAAGACGAACTTGCCGGAGGTGATATCCACCTGGCCGCCGCCGAAGGAGACGGCGTAGATGCCCTTCTTCACCGAGGCGATGATCTCCTCGGGCGTCTTGTCGCCGCCGAGCATATAAGTGTTGGTCATGCGCGGCATCGGCACATGGGCATAACCCTGGCGGCGGCCGTTGCCGGTCGGCGCCATGCCCATCAGCCGGGCATTCTGCCGATCCTGCATATAACCGACGAGCTTGCCGTTTTCGATCAGCACGTTGTAGGCAGACGGCGTACCCTCGTCATCGATGGTGATCGAGCCGCGGCGATTGTCGATCGTGCCGTCGTCGACGACGGTGACACCGGGAGCGGCGACCATCTGGCCGAGAAGGCCGGCGAATGCCGAGGTTTTCTTGCGGTTGAAATCACCTTCCAGCCCGTGACCGACCGCCTCGTGCAGCATCACGCCCGGCCAGCCCGAACCGAGCACCACGTCCATCGTGCCCGCCGGTGCATCGATCGCCTCGAGATTGACGAGCGCCTGGCGCAGCGCCTCGTCGGCGCCGTATTGCCAGCTGCCCTCGGCGATGAAGTCGCCGAAGCCGATGCGCCCGCCGTGGCCATAGGAGCCGCTCTCCTGCCGATCGCCTTCGCCGACCATCACCGAAATGTTGATGCGCGTCATCGGCCTGATGTCGCGCACACGATGCCCGTCGGCACGCAGGATGTCGACGACCTGCCAGCTTGCGGCGACCGAGGCCGTCACCTGCCGCACCTTGTCGTTCTTGCCCCTGAGATAGGCGTCGATGTCCTGCAGGACCTTGACCTTCTCCTCGAAGCTCGGCTGGCCGATCGGGTTCTCGTCGCTGTAGAATTTCTTGTTGGTGCCCTGGGGGGCTGCCGCATAGGAACCGGAATAGCCGCGTGTCACCGCGCCGACGGCATCGGCCGCCCGCTTCAGCGCCGCCACCGAGAGATCGCCGGCATGGGCATAGCCGACCGCTTCGCCGGCAACGGCGCGCAGGCCGAAACCCTGTTCGGTGTTGAAGCTGCCGCCCTTGAGCCGGCCATTGTCGAAGGTCAGCGCTTCCGCCTGCGCATGCTCGATGAACAGTTCGCCGTCATCGGCGCCGGACAGGGCCTCGGCGACGTGTTTGCGCATCGTCGCTTCATCGGCATCGAAAAGCGTCAGGAGATCGGTGGTCATGGTATGGCTCCAATGGGCATGCGTTCAGGAGTACACTTACTCCCTAGATAGGGCTCCACATAATAGGGAGTGAAGCCCTGCCGTCGAATTATTCTTTGTTGGGCAGGATGATGTGGCGAGACGGAATGTACCATGCGATGAGTAGGTGGGGAACGGAGAGGGCGCGGCGCAATCTCTTCTCCCCTCGGGGAGAAGGTGCCGGCAGGCGGATGAGGGGGCCGTACGGCACATCTTACACGTAAACCCTATTCTCGGTACGCCAAAGATAACACCGTGTCCCAAGATCCTGAGCACAGTCGAGACGGTGCCCGCGCGGTCGAAGCTCGCATGGACTTTGTTGAAAAGACCGGCTTCGCCGGCCCCCTCATCCGCCCTACGGGCACCTTCTCCCCGCTGGGGAGAAGAGGGAATCGAGACGTCGCGACTAGCCTGCGCTCACGGCAGGGCGTCGAAACCTTCGGCGAAGCCCTTGAGGTCGACGGGGATGCCGATGCCTTCTTCCGGGGTCTGGAAGACGATGAAGGTGGCCTGGGCGCCGCTGCGGAAGGTCTTGAGCAACTCGTCCTCGAGCACGACTTCTGCATAGCAGCCGTCGGCGAAGCAGCGGACGAAATAGGCGCGGCCGATATCCTTGCCGTCGACATTGAGCCCCAGGCCGTTCGGCAGCAGCACGCCGAGCGGCGCCAGCACCCTGAGAATCTTCGACTTGCGGTCGGCCGTCTTCAGGACGACGACGGAAAGCCCGACCTCCGGCCGATCCTCGGCGATGACGTTTTGCATCAGCGCGCATTGTTCGGTCGCAGCGCCTGCCGGCTTGTCGCAGACGACAGACCATGCGCCATGATTGGACTTTACCGTGCCGGGCGCCGGCGGCTGCGTCTGGCCGGGCATCACCTGTTCGACATTCGGTTTGGCGGCGCTCGGCTGTTGCGGCGCCGGAGCAGGGGTCGGCGCCGGCGCGGAAGCGGGGGGCTTGGCCTGTGACGGCGTGGGTTGCTGCTGTGCGAAAACGGGCGTCGTCGCTGCGGCCGCGATGCTGGCAGTCAGGAGAAGTGACTGCGCGAGGGAACGGAAACCCATGGAAACCTCTGGATATCGAATCATTGCGGCTATTGTTGAAGCTGCCCACCAAAAATGAAAAGCCCCACCCCGTGAAAACCGGGGGACTGCGGCGGAAATTGGACCTTTGCGAAATAATGTGTCGCGCGCGGATTGGCCGGAAAGCCGATTTTTCATATGCTGATGAAAAACTTGGGATGTTTTGCCGTTCTGGCCTGCCTATGCTTTGAGCAAAAATGCCGCATAGACAATTGCTCTGACCTGTTGCGGCGAATGCCAAACTGTGGTTTGAAGCGCTGAAGATGGCAAGGATTCTGCGTTCTATTTTGCAGGTCAAGCGCTCGAGGGAGATTATAAGGTGATGAAGAAGGCTTATGCAGCCCTGACCACGCTGGTCTGTCTGCTTTTTGCTTCCGGCACATATGCCGACCAGCCCATGCCGTGGCAGGCGACGCTGCAGCCGGCGGCAACGCCGATCATGCGGGAAATCCACTGGTTCGAACAATATACCCTGTGGTTTATCGTTCCGATCACGCTCTTCGTTCTGGTCCTGCTCATCGTCGTCTGTTTCAAGTTCCGCGCCAGCGCGAACCCGGTTCCCTCGAAGACGAGCCACAACACGATGATCGAGATTGCCTGGACCGTGGGGCCGGTCCTGGTGCTTCTTCTGCTCGCCATTCCTTCGTTCAACCTGCTGACCGCGCAGCTGACGCTGCCGGAAAATCCCGACGTGACGATCAAGGCGACCGCCACCCAGTGGCAGTGGAACTACGAATATGAAGGTTCGGGCGAAAGCCCGCTCGCTTTCGATTCCTACCTGCTGAAGGATCAGGACCGCGCGGCCGCCGGCAAGGAAGACAAGTCGATCTATCCCAGACTTCTTGCCGTCGACAACGAACTGGTCCTGCCGGTCAACAAGACGGTCCGCGTTCTCGTGACCTCTGCGCCGACCGACGTCATCCACGCCTTCGCCATGCCTTCCTTCGGCGTCAAGATCGATGCCGTGCCGGGCCGCCTGAACGAGACCTGGTTCAGGGCCGAGCGCGAAGGCCTGTTCTACGGCCAGTGTTCCGAGCTCTGCGGCAAGGACCATGCGTTCATGCCGATCGCCATCCGCGTCGTCTCCGAGGACAAGTATAAGCAGTGGCTGACCGCAGCCGCCAGCGACCTGCCCGGCGCCTACAAGACACTCATGGCAGCAACCGATGGTCCCGCAAAGACCCTCGACGTCGCCGAAGCACAGTAATTAAGGGGATCGGGACAATGGCTGGACCTTCCGCTCACGACGATCATTCTCATGATCACGCCCATCATGACCACGCGCATGATGATCACCACGATCACGGGCACAAGCCGAGCTTTGCCAATCGCTGGCTGTTCTCGACCAACCACAAGGACATCGGCACGCTCTACCTGATCTTCGCGATCATTGCCGGCATCATCGGCGGCGCGCTGTCGGTTGCCATGCGCATGGAGCTGCAGGAGCCGGGCATCCAGATCTTCCACGGCCTGGCCTCGATGGTCTACGGCTATGAAGGCGATGCCGCGATCGACGGCGCCAAGCAGATGTTCAACATGTTCACGACAGCGCACGCGCTGATCATGATCTTCTTCATGGTCATGCCGGCGATGATCGGTGGTTTCGCCAACTGGATGGTGCCGATCATGATCGGCGCCCCCGACATGGCCTTCCCGCGCCTCAACAACATTTCCTTCTGGCTGATCGTTCCCGCCTTCGCGCTGCTGCTGCTGTCGATGTTCGTCGAAGGCCCGGCAGGCGCCTATGGCACGGGCGGCGGCTGGACGATGTATCCGCCGCTGGCCACAACCGGCACGCCGGGACCGGCGGTCGATCTTGCGATCTTTGCGCTGCACATTGCCGGCGCCTCGTCGATCCTCGGTGCGATCAACTTCATCACCACGATCCTCAACATGCGCGCTCCCGGCATGACGCTGCACAAGATGCCGCTGTTTGCCTGGTCCGTGCTGATCACCGCCTTCCTGCTGCTGCTGTCGCTGCCGGTTCTGGCAGGCGGCATCACCATGCTGCTGACCGACCGTAACTTCGGCACCTCCTTCTTCTCTCCGGAAGGCGGCGGCGACCCGATCCTCTACCAGCACCTGTTCTGGTTCTTCGGTCACCCCGAGGTCTACATCCTCATCCTGCCGGGCTTCGGCATGGTCAGCCACATCATCTCGACCTTCTCGAAGAAGCCGATCTTCGGCTACCTCGGCATGGCCTACGCCATGGTCGCGATCGGCGCCGTCGGCTTCGTCGTCTGGGCCCACCACATGTACACGGTCGGCCTGTCGCTCGACGCGCAGCGCTACTTCGTCTTCGCGACGATGGTCATCGCCGTTCCGACGGGCGTGAAGATCTTCTCCTGGATCGCGACGATGTGGGGCGGCTCGATCTCGTTCCGCACGCCGATGCTCTGGGCGATCGGCTTCATCTTCCTGTTCACGGTCGGCGGCGTCACCGGCGTCCAGCTTGCCAATGCCGGTCTCGACCGCTCGCTGCATGACACCTATTACGTCGTGGCCCACTTCCACTACGTTCTGTCGCTCGGCGCCGTCTTCGCGATCTTCGCCGGCTGGTACTACTGGTTCCCGAAGATGACCGGCTACATGTATAACGAGCTGGTCGGCAAGCTGCATTTCTGGATCATGTTCATCGGCGTCAACCTGGTGTTCTTCCCGCAGCACTTCCTCGGCCTCGCCGGCATGCCGCGCCGCTACATCGACTATCCGGATGCTTTTGCCGGCTGGAACTATGTTTCCTCGATCGGCTCCTACATCTCGGCCTTCGGTGTGCTGATCTTCCTCTATGGCGTCTTCGAAGCCTTCGCCAAGAAGCGCGTCGCCGGCGACAATCCGTGGGGTGAGGGTGCAACGACGCTCGAATGGCAGTTGCCTTCGCCGCCGCCCTATCACCAGTGGGAACAGCTTCCGCGCATCAAGTAATTTGCGCGGACGTCAGGACGCCGCATTGATACGGCGTCCTGATGGTAAGACATTCAGGACGGAATGATGACGGTCATCGACAATCACGAGGTGCTTGCAAAGGACGGCGAATTGTCGGAAGCGAGTGCGCGCGATTATTTCGAATTATTGAAGCCACGGGTCATGTCGCTCGTGGTCTTCACTGCCTTTGCCGGTCTCGTGCTGGCGCCGGGCCACATCCATCCCGTTCTCGGCCTGATCGCCATTCTCTGCATCGCCGTCGGCGCCGGCGCCTCCGGCGCGCTGAACATGTGGTATGACGCCGATATCGACGCCATCATGAGCCGCACCGCCAACCGTCCGATCCCGGCCGGCCGTATCGCGCCTTCCGAGGCGCTCGCCTTCGGCCTGGTGCTGTCGGGCTTTTCGGTGGTGATTCTCGGCCTTGCGGTCAACTGGCTCTCGGCCGGCATCCTCGCCTTCACCATCTTCTTCTATGCCGTCGTCTACACCATGTGGCTGAAGCGCTCGACGCCGCAAAACATCGTTATCGGCGGTGCCGCCGGCGCCTTCCCGCCGATGATCGGCTGGGCTTGCGTGACCAACAGCGTGACGATCGAGAGCACCGTTCTCTTCCTCATCATCTTCCTGTGGACGCCGGCGCATTTCTGGGCGCTTGCCCTCTTCAAGATGCGCGATTACGAGGCCGTCGGCGTGCCGATGCTGCCGAACGTCGCCGGCGAACGGGTGACCAAGCATCAGATCGTCGCCTATGCGGTGCTGACCGCCGTCTGCGCGGTCTTGCCGTCCATCCTCGGCTTTGCGAGCTTCGGTTATGGCCTCGTTGCCGCCGCCCTCGGCGCGATCTTCATATACTGTTCCATCGCCGTCTGGCGCATGCCCGACGGCGATCTGAAGATGATCCCGGCGAAGAAGCTCTTCGGCTTCTCGATCTTCTATCTTTTCGCCGTGTTCTCCGCCTTGATGATCGACCGGCTGGCCTCGCTGCTGGTCTCGCATGCGGGAGGTTGGTTCTGATGGAATTGGTCAAGCTTACCGAAGCGCAGCGCAAGTCGCGCCGCAACCGCAACGTCGCCCTCGGCCTGGTGCTTGCCGGCCTCGTCATTCTCTTCTACGCGATCACCATCGTGAAGATCGGCGGGGGAATGGCTGGATGAGCGACAACGCCGGTACACCGAAGAAGCAGGGCCGCAACAACGGCGCCGTCGTGATGATGTGCCTGAGCTTCGTCTTCGGCATGGGCGCGATGAGCTATGCCGCCGTGCCGCTCTACCGCATCTTCTGCCAGGTGACCGGCTATAACGGCACGACGCAGCGCGTCGACCAGGTGTCGAGTGTCGTGCTCGACCGCACGATGCGCGTGACCTTCGACGCCAATGTCGCGCCCGGCCTGCAATGGGAATTCAAGCCGGTCCAGCGCGAGGTCAATCCGAAGATCGGCGAAACGATCCAGGTCAATTTCACGGCCGAGAATCGTTCCAACGAGACCCAGCGCGGCCAGGCGGTTTTCAACGTCACGCCTGGCGAAGCGGGCGTCTATTTCAACAAGGTGCAATGTTTCTGCTTTACGGAAACGGACCTGAAGCCGGGCGAAAAGCTCGACATGCCTGTCGTGTTCTACATCGATCCTGAAATCGTCAAGGCCGTGGAATCCAAGGATATCCATACGGTTACGCTGTCATATACGTTCTACCCGAAAGAGGGTCCGAAGCCGGTGGCTTCGAATGAGGGTGGAGCGGAGAAGATTGAAAAGAAACTTTGATCAAGGCTCGTTTCCGGCTATGCCGGGAGCGGAGTGAAGGAAGACATCCGGGGATAGCTACATGGCCGATGCTCACCAGAAGAATCACGACTATCACATCATCGATCCGAGCCCGTGGCCGATTATCGCTTCGCTCGGCGCCTTCATCATGGCGATCGGCGGCGTCTGCTACATGCGCTACCTGAACGGCGGTTCGTTCAAGGTCGCCGGTGCGGAACTCGCCAATCCCTGGCTCTTTTATATCGGCTTCGCGCTGGTTCTCTACGTGATGTACGGCTGGTGGGCCGATACGGTGAAGGAAGCCCATGAGGGCGCCCACACCCGCGTCGTCTCGCTGCACCTGCGCTACGGCATGATCATGTTCATCGCTTCGGAAGTGATGTTCTTCGTCGCCTGGTTCTGGGCCTATTTCGACGCCAGCCTCTATCCGAACGAAGCGATCCAGGCCTCGCGCCTGCTCTATACCGGCGGCACCTGGCCGCCGAAGGGCATCGAAGTTCTCGATCCCTGGCACCTGCCGATCTACAACACCGTCATCCTGCTTTTGTCGGGCACGACGGTCACCTGGGCGCACCATGCGCTGCTGCACAACGACCGCAAGGGCCTGATCCAGGGCCTGACGCTGACGGTGCTGCTCGGCGTGTTGTTCTCCAGCGTCCAGGCCTATGAATATGCCCACGCGCCCTTCGCCTTCAAGAATTCGATCTACGGCGCGACCTTCTTCATGGCGACCGGCTTCCACGGTTTCCACGTCCTCGTCGGCACGATCTTCCTGGGTGTCTGCCTGATCCGCGCGCTGCGCGGCGACTTCACCCCGAAGCAGCATTTCGGCTTCGAGGCGGCCGCCTGGTACTGGCACTTCGTCGACGTCGTCTGGCTGTTCCTGTTCTTCTGCATCTACGTCTGGGGCGGCTGGGGCGCACCTGTCGCAGCCGGCTGATCGGAACGAAACTTGAGAAAAGGTGGGCCTCGTGCCCGCCTTTTTTGTTGGCAAATCTCGTTTTGCTTGGCCTCGTGCCACGGCTGTTCGGTTCGCGCGGCTGCCCCTCACCCTAACCCTCTCCCCGTAAAAACGGGGAGAGGGGACGTGCCATACGAGACGCGAGAGGGGGACGGAGAGGGCGCGGCATGTCCCTTCGCCCCGTTTACGGGGGTCCGAAGGACGGTGCCGGCAGGCGGATGAGGGGCTGCCTTCGGCAATCTCTTCGGTCGAGGTAAGGCCGCCGTGCCCGCTTTTATCGCCTCAGCGCGCCCCGGCGATCCTTTCGAAAGCCGAGGGCTCGGGAATACCGAGATCCAACTGATGGCGGATCGCTTCGGCGCATTCGAGCGGTGTCAGCACTGAGGTATCGACCTCCATGTCGTAGATGCCGGGCCGATGCACCGCGTCCTGCCAGCGTTGCACCGGTTCCGGGACGGGTACGTCTTCGGTGGCGCTGAGATAAAGCGTCTCGCGCCCTTCTTGGACAATGTCGCGTCGCTGCATGATCGTCTCGATCGGACAGCGCACGCCGACGAACAGCACGGGAAAGTCTTCCAGTCGCCGGGCGCAATCGCCGAGGATGCCGAGCGGCTGCGAATAGCTGTCATGGTGGCCGAGATCGGCGATGACATTGAGGCCCAGGCTGGCATGGATGGCGATCGATTCGTAGAGCGCCGCATAAAAGAACGGCACCAGTTCCTCCAGGTCCGGCCGTTCGCCGCCCGGCCGCAGTCCGATGCCCGGAAGGTAGCGCTTCGGTGTCATGGCATTGTAGCTGTCGACGCCGAGGTTGATCCACGGCCCCTCGAAGTGTTCCTGTACTGCGCGCGCGATGCTTGATTTGCCGCTCCGCGGCGCGCCGTTCAGGATAATGATCTGCACGGAATGGCTATCATCGGTCATCAGTCTTCTTCTTCTTCTGTTTGGCGCGAATCACTACAGCGCCGCGCGACTTTTCAGACGCAGCAAGGACGCTGTAACACTTTGAATTGCTGATAGTTCCTCACATCGATTCCGATGTGAGGAACTATCAGCGGGACGAAATCACGCAGGCATTTCCCTTCGTCCTGCGAATACTTTATGGGAGAGTTAAGGCAGCATTGAAGAAGCCGCGGCCGCCAGGATCGCTATAAGGAATGCCATGAACGAGGACAGCGCCCATTTTCCGCCCGTCGATCCGGTGAAAACTGGCATCAAGGGCTGCTGCCCGCGCTGCGGCCAGGGCAAGCTGTTCGATGGCCTGCTCGGCGTAAAGCCGCGCTGCGCCGCCTGCGGCCTCGATTATTCCTTTGCCGATTCCGGTGACGGGCCCGCCGTCTTCGTCATTCTCATCGTCGGCTTCATCGTCATCGGCATGGTGCTGTGGCTGCAGGTGAATTACGGGCCGCCCATCTGGGTGCATATCCTGCTTTTTGCTCCACTGACGATCGTCCTGTCGCTGCTGACGCTGCGCTGGTTCAAGGGCATCCTGATCGCCATGCAATACCGTCATAATGCCCGCGAAGGACGCCTGAGTGACTGAAATAGTGCATGTAACGCCGCGCCGCCGGCTGCCAGTTTTCACCGGCATCCTGGTGCTGATCGCCCTTGCCATCCTGATTTCGCTCGGCACCTGGCAGGTGGAACGCCTCCACTGGAAGGAAGGCCTGCTCGCCGATATCGCCGCGCGGCAGGCAGCAAGCCCCGTGCCGCTTGCCGACATCGAGGCTATGGCGGCGACAGGCGGCGACATCGAATACCGCAAGGTCACCGCCAGCGGCCGCTATATCAACAACAAGGAGCGGCACTTCTTCGCCACCTGGCGCGGCCAGACCGGCTATTACATCTATACCCCGCTGGAGCTTGCCGACGGGCGCATTCTCTTCGTCAACCGCGGCTTCGTTCCCTTTGACAACAAGGAGCCGGAAATGCGCATGCAGGGCCAGTTGACGGATCAGCAGACCGTCACCGGCCTGGCGCGCGAAAAGCTTCCCGGCAAGCCCTCCTGGGTGGTGCCCGACAACGACGTCGCCAAGAACATCTTCTACTGGAAGGATCTCGACGTCATGGCCGCGAGCGTCGGGCTGGAGAAAGCGAGCGTCATTCCCTTTTTCGTCGATGCCGATTCCACCCCCAATCCGGCCGGCCTGCCGATCGGCGGCGTCACCCAGGTGGATCTGCCGAACGACCATCTGCAATATGCTTTCACCTGGTACGGGCTTGCCGCCGTGCTGGTCGTCGTGGTGGCGATCTCCTGGTTCCGCAAGGGCGCCAAGACACCTCAGCAATAGTATCACTTCAATTCTCGACCATATTGGGCTAGAGGTCGCTAAATCTCTCAACCCGGAACAGACATGAATATTGCGGCGAAACCTCCTTTGACGATCAGGCTCTGCGGCCCGCGCGGCTTCTGCGCCGGCGTCGACCGCGCCATCCAGATCGTCGTGCTGGCGCTGAAATCCTATGGCGCGCCGGTCTATGTGCGCCACGAGATCGTTCACAATCGCTATGTCGTCGAGGGGCTGGAGGCCAAGGGCGCCGTCTTCGTCGAGGAGCTGGACGAGATCCCGGCCGAACATCGCGCCCAGCCGGTGGTCTTCTCCGCCCATGGCGTGCCGAAATCCGTGCCGGAGGATGCGGCAAGCCGCAACCTCTTCTATCTCGACGCCACCTGCCCGCTGGTTTCCAAGGTCCACAAGCAGGCGATGCGCCACAATCGCCTCGGCCGCCATGTCGTGCTCATCGGCCATGCCGGCCATCCCGAAGTGATCGGCACGATGGGGCAATTGCCGGAGGGGTCCGTCTCGCTGATCGAGACGATTGAGGATGCCGATGCCTATGTCCCTGTTGATCCCGATAATCTCGGCTATGTCACCCAGACGACGCTGTCGGTCGACGATACCGCCGGCGTCATCACCCGCCTGCACGAGCGCTTCCCGAACCTGACGGCGCCGGCAGCGGACTCGATCTGTTATGCGACGACCAACCGCCAGGAAGTGGTGAAGCAGGCAGCCCCGGGCTGCGATCTCTTCATCATCGTCGGCGCGCCGAATTCGTCCAATTCCAAGCGCCTCGTCGAAGTGGCGCTCAGGGCAGGGGCGAAGAAATCCATTCTCGTGCAGCGCGCCGCCGAGCTCGACTGGGACGAGATCGGCGCGATTTCGACGCTCGGCCTCTCCGCCGGCGCCTCGGCCCCCGAGGTCATCGTCAACGAGATCATCGAGGCTTTCCGCGCCCGCTTCGACGCCCGCGTCGAACTGGCCGAAACGGTGCAGGAAACCGAAAATTTCCTCGTCAACCGCGAACTGCGTAGCATCGAGCTGACGGCGGCCGACATGGCTTTCGTCAACGGTTAGATCGGCCTTTCGGCCTGGCGTCCACTCCGGCAAATCCAATATCAACAAGGCATGAAGGGCGAGACCTCACTTGGCAGTCTATACCGATATCGCCGAAGACGATCTGAAATGGTTCCTGACGGAATATGACGCAGGCACGCTGCTTTCCTACAAGGGCATTGCCGAAGGCGTCGAAAACTCCAACTTCCTGCTTCACACCTCCAAGGACCCGCTGATCCTGACGCTCTATGAAAAGCGGGTGGAAAAGAGCGACCTGCCTTTCTTCCTCGGCCTGATGCAGCATCTTTCCGCTCGCGGCCTGTCCTGCCCGCTGCCGCTGCCGCGCCGCGACGGCGCGCTGCTCGGCTCGCTGTCCGGCCGTCCGGCGGCGCTGATCTCCTTCCTCGAAGGCATGTGGCTGAGAAAGCCGGAGGCGAAGCACTGCCGCGAGGTCGGCAGGGCGCTGGCCGAGATGCATGTGGCGGGCGACGGTTTTGAGCTGAAGCGGGCGAATGCGCTGTCGATCGACGGCTGGCGGGGGCTGTGGGAGAAATCCGAGGCGCGCGCCGGCGAGGTCGAGCCTGGCCTGCAGAATGAGATCCGCAGCGAACTCGATTTCCTCTCCGCCGCCTGGCCGAGTGGCCTGCCGGCCGGCGTCATCCACGCCGACCTCTTCCCCGACAACGTCTTCTTCCTCGGCGACCAGCTCTCCGGCCTGATCGATTTCTATTTCGCCTGCAACGACCTGCTCGCCTATGACGTCTCGATCTGCCTGAATGCCTGGTGCTTCGAGAAGGACGGCGCCTATAACATCACCAAGGGCACGGCGATGCTCGAGGGTTACCAGAGCGTCCGGCCGTTGAGCGACGCCGAAATCGCTGCCCTGCCGGTGCTGTCGCGTGGGTCGGCGCTGCGGTTCTTCCTGACCCGGCTCTATGACTGGCTGACGACGCCTGAGGGAGCCATGGTCACCAAGAAGGACCCGCTCGAATATCTCCGCAAGCTGCGGTTCCACCGCCAGATCAAAACGCCGGCCGAATATGGATTGAGCCTATGAAACACGTCGATATTTTTACCGACGGCGCATGCTCCGGCAATCCCGGCCCCGGTGGCTGGGGCGCCGTGCTGCGTTATGGCGACGTCGAAAAGGAGCTTTGCGGCGGCGAGGCGGATACGACCAACAATCGCATGGAACTGCTGGCGGCGATCTCGGCGCTATCGGCCTTGAAAAGCCCTTGCGAGGTCGATCTCTATACCGACAGCGCCTATGTCAAGGACGGCATTTCCAAGTGGATTTTCGGCTGGAAGAAAAACGGCTGGAAGACCGCCGATAAGAAGCCGGTGAAGAATGCCGAGCTCTGGCAGGCGTTGGAGGCGGCCCGCGACCGCCACAAGGTGACGCTGCACTGGGTCAAGGGCCACGCCGGCCACCCGGAAAACGAACGCGCCGACGAACTCGCCCGCCGGGGCATGGAGCCTTTCAAGAAGGGCAAGGCGGTTTCGTTTTAAGTAGCGGCCGTTTCCTCGAGCTCTTGACGGAGAAGAGAGGAATACGGCGCTGCCACACACCTCTTCTCCCCAGCGGGGGTCCGAAGGACGGGTCGAGACCCGCGGCTCGACCCCGGTCGGTGCCGGCAGGCGGTTGAGGGGGTGAGCGGCAAAGCCGCGAATGCGCTGAGCGTTAGCGAAGGGCAATGAATGGTGTGCTGTGCGGCCCCCTCATCCGACCCTTCGGGCCACCTTCTCCCCGCGGGGGAGAAGAGGGAGCCAGCAGCGCGCCCGAACCTCTTTCAAGCCGCCTGCTGCTGCGGCGCCGTCGCGGCGCCCTGGATCAGCCGGTGCAAATATTCGAGCTTGGCCACGACGGGCGAGGACAGCACGAAGGGGTAGGAGTCCGGCTGGCCCATGCTGCGCTGGATGGCGTTGATCGCCAGGCTGAGCGGCACCCAGGCGCTGACCAGCTGTTCGGCGCTTCTTGCCCGGTAAGGGATGAAATCCACCTCGCCTGATATTTCCTCATGGCCGCTCGGATCGATGGCGATGCCGAAGGCGCGCGCGGTTTCGAGCGTATCGACGATATGGAGGTAATGCGCGAAGCATTCGGCGAAATCCTCCCAGGGGTGCGACGCCGCATAGGCGCTGATGAAATTGTCCTGCCATCCCAAGGGCGCGCCGCCGGCATAATGGTTCTGCAGGGCTGTCGCATAATCCTGCCGTTCGTCGCCGAAGACCGTGCGGAAATCGGCAAGGCCGCCCCGATCGCGCACCAGTTTATTCCAGATGAAATGGCCGGCCTCGTGGCGGAAATGGCCGAGCAGCGTGCGATAGGGTTCGTTCATCGAGCTGCGCGCCTGTTCGCGCGTCGCATCGTCGGCCTCAGCGGCGCGGATGGTGATCAGGCCTTCCTCATGGCCGGTCATGGCCGGCACGATATAGCCGTTGCTCTCTATCGAATCCTCGAGGAAATCGAAGACCAGGCCGCCTTGCGGATCTTGCGCCCGATCCGGATGCGGCAGCTTCCAGCGCAGCAGCGAATAAAACAGATGACGCTGCGCCTGGCTGATGCGCCGCCAGCGATCGATGCCGTCCTGGGTATCGGTGTTCGGAACCAGCCGGTTATGGCGGCAGGCAACGCAGAATTCACTCTCGCCGTCGCCGTCCACCAGCCAGTTGCAGATGTCGAGGCCGGCATTGGCGCAGAAGCGGACGTCGCGATCGGGATCGGAAACGAGCTGCCAGAGCGTCTCGTCGCGCGGCTCCAGCGCATGCATCGCCAGATCGCCTGGCAGGAAGCCGAGGCGATGGTTGCAACGCACGCATCGACGGTTGTCGAAGTGGACGACCTGATCGCAATTGTCGCAGGCAAAAAGCTTCATCTTGTCTATCTCTGCAAAGCATGAGGGTGGGGGATCAAAAATGCCTGCCGCGCGAGGGGCGCAGCAGGCATGGTGATAAAGGATGAGCGTCTACTGCGCATTCCTTAACTCGGAATCACAGCGTCTTTGCGTGTGTGAAGAGACGCTGTCGCTCAGAGCCGGTCGACGGCGCCCTTGAGCTTGTCCTTGACCTTGCCGGTTGCGACTTGTCCCTTGCCCTTGGCTTCCTGGACGGCGCCCTTGGCCTGCATCTCGCGATCGTCCGTCGCCTTGCCGACGGCCTGCTTGGTCTTGCCGGCAATTTCGTTTGCCTTACCGGAAATCTTGTCGCTGGTGCTACCCATCTTGTGATGTCTCCTTGGTCGGCATGGGCCTTTTGTCCATGCTTGCCGAAATGAAACGTCACTCTTGGCTATTCGTTCCCGCTGCCGTCAGGTCAGCTGCCGTCAGGCCAGCCTCTCAAGCATGGCCCGCTTCGGCCGACAGCATGGCAGCGGTCACGCCCATGCCGGCGAGCGCCCGCTCGTATTTGTCGTCGAGGCTGCGGTCGAAGATCAATTCCTCGTTGGCCGGGCAGGTGAGCCAGCCATTGTTGACGACCTCGTTTTCGAGCTGGCCGGCGGCCCAGGAGGAATAGCCGAGCAGCATCGTTGCCCGCGTCGGCCCGTCGCCCTTGGAGATGGCGCGGACGATGTCGAGCGTCGCCGTCAGGCAGATGTCGTCGCTGACGGGGATCGAGGAGTCGCTGGCATAATCGTCCGAATGCAGCACGAAGCCGCGGCCGCTTTCCACCGGGCCGCCGGTCTGAATCGGGAATTCGCGGGCCCGTTTCGGCAGCACGATCGAATCTTCCTGCTTGATCATGTCGAGATGCAGCAGCACATCGGTGAAGGTAAGGCTCTGCGGACGGTTGATGACGAAGCCCATGGCGCCGGCATCCGAATGCGCGCAGATGTAGATGACAGTGCGCGCAAAATTGCGGTCTTCCATGCCCGGCATGGCGATGAGGAACTGGCCATCGAAGAAGCCACGTTCCCGTCTGTTCTTCAGCGTTGATAAGGACATCGTTCCTCCTGCTGCCAGACCGCACCAAGGCCTCGACAAGAGAAACATGGGCCAATGTCACACATCAATCAACTGAAAATGAAGATTTAAATCGCTGCGACTTCTGGCGGCCAAACAGCAGTTTCGGTAAACCTTTGTTCCATGATGATTATTTCCTTGGCCCCGCGCCGGTTTTTAATTGCGGCCGTCTCAATGGCCGCAGCCCTTGTGCCGTTTTCTACCATTCATGCGGAAATGAGCGCCTGGGCGGACAACGACGGCGGCCGCATGCGCCTCGTGGCGCTCGCGCCCGATGCCGCCGGCAAAATCCGCGCCGCCCTTCAGATCGAGCCGAAACCCGGCTGGATCACCTATTGGAAAGAGCCCGGCAACAGCGGCATTCCGCCGCAAATCACCATCACGGCGGAGAGCGGGGTCACGCTCGATGCCATCGCCTATCCCGTTCCGAAACATTTTTTCAACGGCGGCATCGAGGATATCGCCTATGACGCGCCGGTGACGCTGCCGCTGTCGCTGACGGCGGCCGGCAAAGGCCCGGTTGCGATCGACGCTTCCGCCTTCATCGGCATCTGCAAGGATATCTGCATTCCCTTCCAGGCGAATTTTCAGCTGAAGCTTGGCCCCGCCATGCAGTCGCATCCTGAGGAGGAGGCGATCCTCCAGGCGGCCGATGCGAGCCTGCCGAAGCCGCCATCGGTGGATTTCGGCGTGACGGCGCATGCGATGTCGCCTGACAGGAAGACGCTGTCGCTGACGTTGGCTCTGCCGGGCGGGGGGCCGGGCGAGGGCAGGGCCGCGCCCGATATCATCGTCACCGGTCCGAGCGGCTATGCCTTCACCAAGCAGATCGGCGGCAAACGCGACGGCGCCGCCTTCAAGGTCGATGTGCCAATCGGCAAGCTGCCGAAGGATTACGACATATCGGGCAAGCAATGGAACGTGCTGGTGATCGACGGCGAGAAGGCGATGGAGACGACGCTTGCCTTCGAATGACCGGCCTTGCCTTTCAATGATGGGCTCCTATAGTCGCCTCCGATCCCGTGCGGCGCCCGCCGCCGCCAAGCAGAACCGCCAAATCCAGAACTCAAGGAGAAGACCATGACCATCGCGATCGGCGACAAGCTTCCTGCCGCCACCTTCAAGGAAAAGACGGCTGACGGCCCGGTCGAAATCACCACCGATCAGCTCTTCGCCGGCAAGCGCGTCGTGCTCTTTGCCGTGCCGGGCGCGTTTACGCCGACCTGCTCGCTGAACCACCTGCCGGGTTATCTCGAAAACCGCGACACCATCCTTGGCAAGGGCGTCGACGACATCGCCGTCGTCGCCGTCAACGACTGGCACGTGATGGGCGCCTGGGCGCAATCCTCCGGTGGCATGGGCAAGATCCACTTCCTCGCCGATTGGGATGCCGGCTTCACCAAGGCCGTCGGCCTCGACGCCGACCTCTCCGCCGGCGGCCTCGGCCTCCGCTCCAAGCGTTATTCGATGCTGGTGGAAGACGGCGTCGTCAAAGCCCTCAACGTCGAGGAAAGCCCCGGCCAGGCAACCGTCTCGGGTGCGGCCGCAATGCTGGAACAGCTCTGAGCTTCGAGCAAGATCTGCCCCTCCCCAACCCCTCCCCACAAGGGGGAGGGGCTTAACGTGCAGCGCTCGTCGTCCGCGCCATTGAACGTCGATTGTGCGGTTGGTCTATTTGTTTGCGAGGCGGGTGCCACAGCTTAGCCCCTCCCCCTTGTGGGGAGGGGTTGGGGAGGGGTTGTCCGAAAGCTGGACGGGGAAAGCCCCGGCAAGCGGCGGCGAAGGACGGGGCTAGATACGTGGCTCGACCCAGGCAGAGGTGCCGGCAGGCGGATGGAGCGTCCGAGACTCCAATCGCAACTAGGATGGAAGCGACTGCGATCCCCTCCGCCTCATCGTCAGAACAGCGACGAGCCCACAAAGACCCAGCACCACCAGCGGCGGAATTGCATGCGCATATTCGCCGTGGAACAGAACCGTGCCCGCGGCGGCCAGCATCACCGCACTTCCGAGCAGTGAACCGTAGAGGCGGAGCGGTTTGAAGATGAGCATGACGGCGGTCGTGAATTCACAGATGGCGGTCAGATAGTGAAAGCTTTCCGGATAGCCCCAGCGGGCGTAGTCCGCGGCAATTTCGGGGCTGACGAAGGTGTTGCCATAGGCGCCGACGAAGAAGAAGGCAGCAAGCAGCCAGGCAATGACGTTTGCCAGGGATAGGTTGACGAGAGACATAGGGGGCGACCTCAATGCGACGGCGCTTGGAGCGCGAGAGTGCGGCGCGCCAAACGCCAGCCCTCCGGCGTCCGCCGTAGCCGGTCGGTATAGGTCACGCTCGCCACTGCGCCGCTCGGCAACAGACCAAGCCCCTTCGAGACGGCGACGAGCTCGTCGCCCGCGCCTTCCTGAACGTGCACATTCGTCGTGTGATGGGCCGTCGCATGGCCGTCCTGGCTGGCCATATGGCAGATCGCTGCAATGCCTGTGACCGGCGCAAAGCCGAAAACGCCCGCGTCGAAATGTGCATCCTCGGTAAAGACTTCACCGAACCTGTCCCACGCATGATTGTCGACGAGGTGTGCCCAGAGCGAGAGGATCTGGTTGATCTCGACGATGTCATCGGTCGTTGGTTTCATGTTTCATGGTCCTTGAAAGGGGAAGGGGTGCGAATTCGCGATCGCGGCGAAAAGGCGGATGCCGCGTTCTCAGGACGCAACATCCCCGTGTCGCTGAACGGTCCGGCGCATGCCGGGTTATCCAAGCGCGGGGCCGCGGGCCGTCACCAGTTGATCGGGCCATTGGTGTTGAAAAACTGGCCGGTCGGTCCGGCATCATCCAGCAAAGCATATTTGACCGGGGCCTGAACGCCGTCTTCAATCGTGATGTAGCCGCCGCCTCTGTTCAATTCGGTCATGACATAGCCGGGGCAGACGGCGTTCACCTTGATCGGTGTATCTTTCAGCTCAAGGGCAAGCTGCACGGTCAGCATGTTGACCGCCGCCTTGGAGGCGGCATAGCCAAGCCATTTGACATCGGGGGACGGATTGTTTGCATCGCCCGTCCACCAAAGCGAACCCACGCTGCTGGAAAGATTGACGATGCGCCCGCTGGCCGCCTTGCGGATCAGCGGCAACAGTTTCTGGGTCACGATCACCATTCCGATGAAATTGACCTCATAGGATTCACGCAGGGTTTCGACGGAGGCCACGCTGGGGAAATCGTCGGTGTCGAGCAGCAGGATTCCCGCATTGTTGATCAGGATGTCGAGCCTGCCGAACCGCTCGCCGATCGACGATGCGGCAGCGTCGATCGTCTCAGGCCGATTGAGATCGATCTCGATCGCCTCGACCGCCAATCCCTCCGCACGCAATGTTTCGGCCTTTGCCTGCCCGGCGGCAAGATCGCGTGCGCCGAGAAGGACGAAGACGCCCTCCCGGCCGAGCTGGCGCGCCGTTTCGAAACCAAGGCCGCGGGTCGCGCCGGTGACGAGCGCGATCTTTTGATGTGTGGACATTCTATCTCCCAAGCAGGCGCGCTCGCAGGGCGAGGCTGTTTGCAATGACGTTGCTCAGCAACGCATCGTGAAATTGCATGGGAAATTATGTCTGTCAATGACAAATGACACTAAGTGACATTTTGCTCGAAATGGACGATACCGGCAGCGCGATCGAAGAGATCGGTAAGTGACATTGCCGCTCCGCCATCCACCCAGCTGTTTATCGATGCCCGAATGAGCGCGAAAACCGTTCCCGCCACCGTATAGGCAACAACATCCGGGAGCGGAGACCGCCTGTCCGGCGAGGCGAGAATATGGGCGACTTCGTCGATCAGTTCGGCGATCATCTGTTCTTTTCGCGCGGAAATGCTCCTGTTGGAGCGGATCGCCGTCTCGATGGCGAGAAAGAAACGCGACTTTTCATCGAACGCCAAAAGCATCGTCCGCGCCGCGGCAAGAAGTGCGACAACCGGCGGTTCCGAGGCGAGCCGCTCCGTCAGATCCGCACGGACGATCGTCATGCCATCCTGCACCCAGCTGACGATCACATCCTCCTTTGTCGGGAAATAGCGAAGCAGGGTGCGGGGCGACACGCTGACGGCGGCCGCGATGTCGGCGACCGTCGTTTCTTCGAATCCACGCTTGTGGATCAGGTCCAACGCGGCCTCGAGCAACTGCGCTCGCGTGCGATCCTTCTTATCTTCCCGAAGTCCCAAGATTGTCTCCACGCTGACATGCGGCGCGGTTCTTTTGGCACATCATGCCATTTGTCGTCCAGCGACAGAAATGCGCTAATCCTTCACCGGCTCGCCGAGCGTATGCATCAGGCGGTTCGCCCAGCCGAAGATGGCCGAGGAGAGGACGAGATCGAGAGCCTCCAACTCGTCGAGCCCGACGTCCGCCAGCGCCTGCGCGTCGGCCGCGACCGCTTCGGGCGGCGTGGTCGACAGTCGGGCCGAAAAGTTGAAGATTTCCTGGAGGTGCTCGTCGAGCGTCGCCTCGAGACCATCGGCGAACACGGCTTCGATGACATCCGTGCGTTTTGTCAGATTGTTGAACCGGGATGCATGGACGGCGGCGCAGTAGACGCAGCGGTTGACGACGGAGGCGGCGACTGCACCCAGTTCGCGCTCGCTGGCCGCCAGTCCGTCCTTGCCGTACATGATCAGGTTGAACAGGGGTGAGCGGACCGCGAGCGTCTCGGGATCGTGCGCCAGGGTCAGCACATAGGGCGAGATGCCCTTGTTCGACGGCGTCGTCTGCATCGCCGCATGCTGCTCGTCGGTGGCGGTCGCGAAATCGACCGGAACGACATAGGGCTGCCAGCGCGGCACCGTGGTGGTGAAGGTGTGGACGACCTCGCTCATCGCATCTCTCCCAGCAGCTTCAGGCCGGCGAGAACCCGCACCTGGTAATTGACGAAAGCCGCAAGCTCCGCGAGCCGGACGATGTCGGCGTCGGTCACGCCGACCTGGCGCAATGTCTCCACATGGGTCCGCGTGGCGTCGCGCGGCGCGACCGTGAGCCGGTCGGCATGGCGAACGATCTCGGCGGTGCGCGGGTCCGACACGTTCGTGTCCGGCTCGGCGAGCAAGGCTGTCGCCGGTTCGTCGGCACGGGCAACGAGCGTGTCGTAGTGGCTTGCGAGCGCCGGGCTGCGGTTGTGGCGCGCCATGCGGGCGGCGAGCGCAGCCCTCAGGCCGTGCGACAGTCCGCCGGGATCGCGTGGCAGAAGCACTGCGTCGTGGGCCGCTTCACTGAGGCGCAGGATCTCGGCGCGTTTGCCCATGGCTTCCGCGAGCGCGGAACCCGGCCTCACAGAGGCAAGAGTTTCGATGAGTGTCAAAACAAGCTCCTCAATACGTCAGCGGACATAGGTGTTAGGTAGGCCCGACCTCTCATTATGTCAAACTGGAATGATAAACAGTCTTTGATGTGAATTTTTTATCTACAGCCAGTCGTCAAATGAGAATTGCCATGCTTTACTGACATGAAGGAGAGTGTTTGATGTCCATTATGCATTCTAACTCTTTCGATATCCGGCAGCTTGAAGCCTTCGCAGCGGTGATGTCCGCCGGCAGCGTGACCGGGGCGGCGCGACTGCTCGGCCGGTCGCAGCCGGCCGTAACGCGGCTCATCCAGGATCTGGAGGCCGATATCGGCTATGCGCTGCTGCATCGAAGCGGCCCGCGCATCAGCCCGACCGCGCGTGGTCTGCTCTTTCACGCCGAGGTGGAACGCCATCTCGCCAGCTTGGCCCACATCCGCGAGCGGGCGAATGCCATCGGTCTTGATGAGCCGCCGTCACTGACGATCGCAGCCACGCCGTCGCTTGCGGCCGGCGTGCTGCCGCAGGCGATCGCGGCCGTCGCGCCAGGCCTGATACCACGTCATCTCCATGTGCAGGCGCTAGCGGCCGAGAACGTCGTGCAGGCCGTGCTCGCCCGCTCGGCGGACTTCGGGATCTCAAGCCTGCCGCTGGAACATCCCGGCCTCGACGTGCACTGGATTGCCGAAGCGCCCTGCGTCGTCGCTCTCGCCGCCAACGATCCGCTGGCCAACGATGACATGGTGCGTCTTTCCGATCTCGCCGAGCGCCGCATCATCACGCTCGCCAATCCCTACCGCCTGCGGCACCGCATCGACGAGGCCCTGGAGCGGGCGGGTGTGACGCCGCAACGGATGATCGACGTCAACGCCTCGCTGACGGCCCTGACGATGGTCCGGGCCGGATTGGGCGTCGCCATCGTCGAGCCGGCAACGGTCTGCGGCGTTCCGCTCGAGGGGATCGTGATGCGCGTCCTCGACCACACCATCCCCTTCCTGTTCGGCGCCATCTCGCCTGCCGCGATGCCGCTGACCCCGACGGTCGCCGCCGTGATCGATGCGGCCCGCGCCGTGGCGCTGGCGATGCCCGGTTGCCGGCTGCATGACGCAGGCGGCGTCGAAGCATTGGCCGACACCGTCTATGGCGGCAGCCCGATGACCGAGGACGTGCCGTCATGAGCGACCTCTCGATCTTTCCGAACAATCTCGAAGCGCTCGAGGCACGCCTGCGCCAGGACCTTGCCTGGCTGGAGCTGCCGGCCAAGTCATGGGTTCCGCCCCGCATCGTCGATGGCCAAGCGGTCGTCGACGTCGTGATCATCGGTGCCGGCATGGCTGGGCTCGTGGCCTCCGCCATGCTGAAGCGGCTCGGCGTCGCCAATCATATCGTTCTCGATAAGGCGCCCGCCGGAAGCGAGGGTCCCTGGGTCACCTTCGCCAGGATGCGAACCCTCCGCTCTCCCAAGCAGCTGACCGGGCCGGCAATGGGGCTGCCGGCGCTGACGTTCCGCGCCTATTACGAGGCGCGTCATGGCCGCGATGCCTGGACCGCGCTCGACCGGGCGCCGCGTGAGACATGGATGGATTACCTGGTCTGGTACCGGCGCGTGCTCGACCTGCCGGTGCGCAATGGGGTCGCCGTCGATGTCATTCGTCCGCGCGCCGACGGCCTGCTCGATGTCGTCTGCCGTCATGATGGCCGGTCCGAAACGACGATCGCGCGCCATGTGGTGCTGGCAACCGGCCGCGACGGCCTCGGCGGTCCCTTCGTACCGTCGATCGCCGACGATATCGATCGCAAGTTCTGGGCCCATACCGCCGACCCTATCGATTTCGCCGCATTGCGCGGCAAGCGGGTCGGCGTCATCGGGGCCGGCGCCTCGGCGATGGACAACGCCGCCACCGCGCTCGAGGCCGGCGCTGCCCGGCTCGACCTGTTCGTGCGCAGGACCGACCTGCCACGGATCAACAAGTTCACCGGCATCGGCAGCCAGGGCGTGGTGCACGGCTTTGCCGGTCTGCCGGATGACTGGAAGTGGCGCTTTCTCGACTATGCCATGCGCTCGCAGACGCCGCCTCCGCGCCCGAGCGTCCTGCGTGTCAGCGCATTCCCGCAGGCCCATCTCCATCTGAAAAGCCCGATCGATCGATTGCAGCAGCAAGGTGACCATATCGTTGTGACGACGCCGAAAGGCAGCTATCCCGTCGATTTCCTGATCTTCGGCACCGGCTTCAAGGTCGAGCTGACGAACCGGCCGGAACTCGCCGCCGTCGCATCCCATATCCGTCTCTGGCGCGACCGCTTCCCCGTGCCCGCGGACATGCGAAACGACGAGCTTGAAACCTCGCCCGACCTCGGCGACGCGTTCGAGTTCCTCGAGGCCGAGCCCGGCGCCTGCCCGGCGCTGGCCCGCATCCACTGCTTCAACTTCCCGGCCACGCTCAGCCACGGCAAGCTCACGGGCGATATTCCGGCGATCAGCGAAGGCGCCGACCGGCTCGCGCGCGGCATCGTCAGGGCGCTGTTCGTCGCCGACCGCGAGCGTCATTTCGCCGATCTCCAGGCCTTCGACACGCCCGAGCTGCTTGGAGACGAGTGGGCCGACGACGAGACCGCGACGTTTTCCGACCTATCTGCCGAAAGGACACCGACCCGAAATGCTTGAGATCAAAAACCTAAAGCTGTCCTACGGAAACACCCAGGTCCTGAACGGCGTCGATCTCTCGGTGAACCGCGGCGATGTGGTGTCGATCATCGGCCCCAGCGGCACCGGCAAGACGACGTTGCTGAAGTGCATCAACTATCTGGCCAGGCCGGCGTCGGGCACGATCGCCTTCGATCAGGTCAAGATGGATTACCGGAAACCGGACAACACTGCGGTCCAGGCGATCCGACTGCGGACGGCGATGGTCTTCCAGCAGTTCAACGTCTTCAAGAACATGACCGTCATTCAGAACGTGATGGATCCGCTGGTGGTCGTGCAGCGCAAGTCGAAGGACGAGGCGCGTTCGATCGCTTTGCAGGAGCTTGAGCGGGTCGGCCTTTCGAACAAGGTCGACAGCTACCCGTCCCAGCTTTCCGGCGGCCAGCTGCAGCGGACCGGCATTGCGCGGGCGCTGGCCGTCAAGCCGGATGTGATGCTCTTCGACGAACCGACGTCGTCGCTGGACCCCGAACTCGTCGGCGAGGTTTTGAAGGTGATCAGGGACGTCACGTCGTCAGGCATCACCTCGCTCCTCGTCACCCACGAGATGCAGTTCGCAAAGAATATCTCGAACCGCATCGTCTTCATGGATCGGGGCGTCGTCGCCGCTCAAGGCAGCCCTGCCGAGATCTTCGACACGCCCTCCAACCCGCGCCTTGCCCAGTTCCTGAATTCCGAACACTCGATCCAGTAAAGAAAGGATGCCTGACATGTCTTCCATCAAGTCGACTTCCCGCCGCAGCTTCGGCCTCGCTGTCGCCGGCGTTGCCTTTGCCCTCGCAACCGCAGGCGTATCGCATGCCGAGGACGTGCGCACCGTCAAGATCGCGACGGCTGCCGAATCCAAGCCGCTCTCCTGGGGTGCCATCGGCGTCGAGCCGCAGGGTTACGAGCCCGACGTGCTGAAGGCGATCAACGCCAAGCTGCCGCAGTACAAATTCGAGATGGAGGGTGCTGCCGACATCGCTCAGGAGACCGGCCTTGCCACCGGCAAGTACGACATCGCGACCGGCGGCTACTACCGGGCGCCCGCTCGCGAAAAGCAGTTCCTCATTCCGGAGAGCCCGATCGGCGCCAGCCTGATCAAGATCTACAGCCGCAAGGACAGCGGCATCAACGAGATGAAGGATCTCGTCGGCAAGAAGATCGTGCCGGTGACGGCCGGCGGCGGCATCTACAAATTCGCCACTGCCTGGCAGGAAAAGAACCCCGACTCCAAAATCGAGATCACCGCGTCCAGCGCCGGCATTCCCTATCCGGATCGCCTGAAAGAGGTCGAGAACGGCAAATACGACGCGCTGGTTCTGCCGTCGAACCTCGGCGAGCAGACGGTCATCGACCAGCAGAAGCTCGAGGTCAAGGCGAGCGAGCCGGTTGCGATCAATAACACCTTCGTCCTGATCCATCGCTCCGAGGAGAACAAGGCGCTCTCCGCAGACATCGACAAGGCTCTGAAGGAGCTCAAGGCCGACGGCACGCTGGCCAAGCTCTCGCAGAAATGGTTCGGCGAGGACATCACCACCTACATGAAGTAACGCCGGCCAACGATACCGGCGATCAGGCCCAAGACCGAAACAAGGAGTGTTCCGAAGTGGACCTATCCATCATGATCCCTGAGCTGCTCTCGGCGCTGCCGCTGACGCTTGCGATCACGTTCACGGCCATGATCGCCGGCTTCCTGCTGGCCTTGATAACGACGACGTTCCGGGTGCGCAGGATACCGGTTGTCAGCCAACTGGCTGACCTCTACGTGTCCTATGCCCGGAGCGTCCCCGTCGTGCTCCAGTTGTTCGTCGCCTTCTACGGACTGCCGCTGGTCGTCGCTCTGTTCGAGGTCGAGGATTTCGTGTCCCCGAACGTCGCGGCGATCGTCGGCCTCAGCCTCTACCATGGAGGCTATCTTTCCGAGGTTCTGCGGCCAGCCTACCTCGCCGTCGAACGCGGCCAGCACGATGCTGCGGACAGTCTCGGATACACCTTCCTTCAGAAGATCCTTCGGGTCGTCGGACCCCAGGCCGTGCACATCGCCCTGCCAGGTTACGGCAACTCGATCATCTACCTCATCCACAACGTTGCACTCGTGATGTACATCGGCGCCGCGGATGTCATGGCGACCGCCCATCTGGTCATGGAGCGCGACTACAACCAGTACCAGTTCGAGACCTACCTTGTGCTGGCGGTGATCTATTCGCTGCTATGCCTCGTGGCATGGATCGTCGTGCGCTTTTTCGAAACGCGAAACGCAAAATTCGCGCCCAATACCGCACCGGCCAAGGCCACCATGATGGCAAGCGTCTGATCGAATAGGAGGTCATCACATGTTCGATTCCGAAGTCCTTCTTCCCGATCTCTGGGATATCCTCGGCGCGGTCCCGGTGACGCTCGCCATGGCGCTTGGAATCTTCGTCTTCTCTACGATCGTCGGCAGCCTTTTCGCGATGGTGGAATATCGGCGGGTCCCGCTGCTTCGGGAACTGGTCGTCGCCTACAAGGTCGTCTTCAAGGGCGTTCCGATGGTCATCGTGATCTTCCTCGCCTATTACGGCCTGCCGCCGACGCTGCAGTTCCTGACCTCGCTCGTCGGCATCGACTATAACGGTCACTCGACGCCGAACTGGATCACGCTCATCGTCGCCCTGACCGCCTGCGTCGCAGCCTTCCAGGCTGAAGTCGTGAAGGGGGCACTCAACTCCTTCGACAACGGTCAGGCCGATGCGGCCTACTCCCTAGGCTACAAGCGCAGCCAGCTGTTCCGCCGGGTGATGCTGCCTCAGGTCATCGTCGCGGCCATCCCCGATCTCGCCAACTCCATCATGGTGATCATGAAGGCGCTGTCGCTGGGATTTGCGATCGAGGTCGTCGACATCTTCGCCCAGTCGCAGCTGACCGCGGCGCTGAACTTCTACTATCTCGAAGCCTTCCTGATCGCGGTCGTCATCTACATGGTGATCGCCTATATCGTCACCTACGCCGCCGACCGGATGGAACGGGCTCTAAGGGTATGGGCCTAGGGGCCGTTTGCCCAGGATCGGGATTTCCACAGTCGTTTTCGGCATGTAGCGGCCAGAGGCTTGGGCTCGTTCCTGTTACGAGCACAGGAATAGGGTGGGCAACGGCACGGTATGCCGATCAGCCCTCATGGTGAGGGTGAGGAGCGGGGCAATCGATCCAGTGAATCGATTGCAGTGACAAACGAAGGGCCGTCTCGAACCACGGGGGCGGGTGATTGGACACCAGCGATATCCGCATTTGTGAGGGCCGGTGGCCAGCCCCGTCCTTCGAGGCCCCTGCGGGGCACCTCAGGATGAGGCTGGAGAGAGGGCGCGCCTTGGAATGGGCCGGCGGCCATTCGGTCGCCCTTTTCAATTGTGTGAATAACTGCCAAGCCTCGCCTCAATCTCGCCGCAATTGTTATAACATAACCGTAATGTTATTACATTGTAGGATGCGCCATGCCCCCGAGCCCCGACCGCCCCTCCGTCAGCCTGCTGGGACAGTCGGCTCTATCTAGGGTGATCGGCATGGCCCTGGTCATTGCGCTCCTCTGGCTGGCGATCCATTGGGCGGTCCTGCTGCCATGACGCCGCTGATCCGTCTTGATAATTTGACCGTCGCCTATAACAGGCACCCTGCCGTCCACCATGTCTCCGGCGCCTTCGCCTCAGGCAGCCTGACGGCGATTGCCGGGCCGAACGGGGCGGGCAAGTCGACGCTGCTGAAGGCGATCATGGGCGAGCTTCGTCCCGCCGAAGGCAGGGTCGAGCACCGGCTGGGGCGGGCGGAATTCGGTTACCTCCCGCAGGCGGCCGAGATCGACCGGCGCTTTCCGATCTCGGTGATCGACACCGTCATGTTCGGCGCCTGGAAGAAAACCGGCGCCTTCGGCCGCATCGCGGCGGGCGAGGTGAGGAGGGCAGGCGAGGCGCTCTCCGCCGTCGGCCTCGAAGGCTTCGGCCGCCGCCATGTCGGGTCGCTGTCGGCCGGCCAGTTCCAGCGCGTGCTCTTTGCCCGCCTGCTGCTGCAGGATGCCGGCATCATCCTGCTCGACGAGCCGTTTACGGCGATCGATGCCCGCACGACCAGGGACCTCGTCGATATCGTCACCCGCTGGCATGGCGAGGGCCGCACGGTGATCGCCGTGCTGCACGATTTCGAGCTGGTCCGCGCCCACTTCCCGCAAACCCTGCTGCTCGCCCGCGAACTGGTCGGCTGGGGTGCGACCGCAGACGTCATGTCCTCAGTCAATCTCCTGAAGGCCCGCGCCATGGCCGAGCGCTGGGATGAGGATGCGAATGCCTGCGCACCTGAAGAGGCGCCGGCGGCATGACGGCTTACGATCTCTTCCTGGCGCCTTTTGCCGATTACGGTTTCATGCGCCGGGCGCTCATCGCCTGCCTTTGCCTTGGGCTCGGCTCCGGCCCGATCGGCGTCTTCCTGATGCTGCGGCGCATGAGCCTGATGGGCGATGCGATGAGCCATGCCGTGCTGCCGGGGGCTGCCATCGGTTACCTCGTCGCCGGCTCGCTGTCGCTGACGGCGATGGGCCTCGGCGGCCTCATTGCCGGCCTGTCGGTGGCGCTGTTGTCCGGCGCCGTCAGCCGGATGACCGTGCTGCAGGAGGATGCGAGCTTTGCCAGCGTCTATCTCGCCTCGCTGGCGCTTGGCGTGCTGATCGTCTCGCTGCGCGGTTCGAATATCGATCTCCTGCATGTGCTCTTCGGCACCATCCTGGCGATCGATGCCTCTGCGCTTTATCTGATCGGCGCGATCACCTCGCTGACCCTCGTCATCCTCGCCTTCATCTACAGGCCGCTGGTGGCCGAATGTTTTGATCCGGGTTTTCTGCGCGCCGTCGGCGGGCGCGGGTCGGTCTATCACGTGCTCTTCCTGCTGCTGGTGGTGCTGAACCTCGTCGCCAGCTTCCAGGCGCTCGGCACGCTGATGGCGGTCGGCCTGATGATGCTGCCGGCGGCTGTCGCCCAGCTCTGGTCGCGCAGCCTGCCGGTGATGATGGCGATCGCTGCCGCCAGTGCCGCCGCCTCCGGTTATCTCGGCCTGATCGCCTCCTACCATCTCGAGCTCGCCTCCGGCCCGACGATCATCATGACGGCGGCGATCCTCTACGGCTTTTCTATTCTTTTCGCGCCTTCCGGCCTGGCCCGGCGCTTCTTCCCCCGCCCGCATTTGAAGGGCTGATCCCAAGGAGACTTCGATGACATCGCACAGACTGCTTCTCTCCGCAGCAATCCCCGCTTTGATGGCGCTATCGGCCATGCCCGCCTCCGCCGAAACGCTGAAGGTTGTGGCCTCCTTCACCGTGCTTGCCGATGTCGTCAAGCAGGTCGGCGGCGAGCACGTCAAGGTGACGAGCCTCGTCGTGCCGAACGGCGACCCCCATGAATTCGAGCCGTCGCCGGCCGACGCGAAGAATTTGAACGCGGCGCAGGTTACCTTCGTCAGCGGCGAGGGGCTGGAAGGCTGGATGGACCGGCTGATCACCGCCTCGGGCTACAAGGGCAAGCCGGTCACGGTTTCCGAAGGCATTAACACCCGCACCATGGAAGAGGACGGCGAAAAAATCACCGATCCGCATGTCTGGAACAGCCCCGTTAACGTCAAGGTCTGGGTCGCCAATATCGAAAAGGCGCTGTCATCGGCCGATCCCACGGACGCCGCCGCCTTCAAGGCCAATGCCGAGAAATACACCAGGACGCTGGATGAATTGAACGCCTACGCCCACGCGAAATTCGACAAGGTGGCCGACGATCGCCGCAAGGTGCTGACCAGCCACGATGCCTTCGGCTATTTCGGCCGCGAATATAATGTCAGCTTCCTCGCCCCGCTTGGTCTGTCCACAGAAAGCGAGGCTTCGGCCGCCGACGTCGCCAAGCTGATCGAACAGATCAAGGGCGAGCACGTGAAGGCCTATTTCTTCGAGAATTCCAACGATCCGCGCCTGGTCAAGCAGGTCGCCAAGGCAACCGGTGCCGAGCCCGGCGGCGAGCTCTATGTCGAATCCCTGTCCGACGCCAAGGGGCCGGCGCCGACCTATGAGAAGATGTTCAAGTACAATGTCGACCAGCTCGCCGCCGCCATGGCGAAATCGAGCTGATGATTAAGAGTGGCCGCAGGCTGAACCTGCGGTCGCTCTCACAGATTAAGGTCGAAGACCAGGATGCCGGCAAGGCCTCCATCCGTCGACGAGACGATGCGCTCGCCCACAGTTACATGTTCGGGATGGATGAGGTAGGCATCGCGCGCCTCGGCGCTTTCAAAGGTCACGGCAAACCCGTCGACGAAGCCGCCATGCAAACCCTCGGGCGAAACATTCGGCCCGTATTTGATATCCAATATGCCGGGAATGACCTGTTTCAGGGCGACGATCGCCGCAAACAGCGACTGCTTGTCTTCGGTCGTCACCGCGGTCTTCAGCCGCAGGAATACGCAGTGCAGGATCATCAGTGGTCCTCCCGATTTTCTTTGGCCGATTTTCTTTGGCCCGATTTTCTTTGGCTGGACAATAGCGGCGAAAGCCGGGAGAGCAATGAGATTTATTCTCACGCAGACGTTGCGCCAGGAGCCGGCACCCCAACCGATTACATCTGGTCGGTCGCGACCATCGGGCGCTTGTAGATCTTCTGGACGAGATCGCGGGACGAGGCGCGGGCCTGATCTTTCTCAGCCGGCGTCATCGGCCGGCAGGTGTTCCTGAGGTTGGAAGCGTCGAGCACTGTCGCAGCGCCCGAATTGGCAATGACGAGATGCCAGCTGCAGGAAGCGACCTTGTCGATGGTGACGGAACCATGGCAACCTGTGGAAAGGCAGAAGGCGACGATCCCCTGCGCGCCGTGATCGCCCTTTTGTGCTTGCTCCAGGGCCGCCTTGAAGTCCTTTGTCCACATCTCGCAGCGCGCCGGTTTCGCCGCCGAGACGCAGCTTTTCATCACGGGAGTGATGTCGCCGGCCTGAAGCGGCGATACGCAAAAAACACCCATCGAGAGGGCGAGCAGGAACTTGAGCATGGGATTTTCCTTGTACAAGGAATGAGTGGCGCACATCGCAGGCGGTTGGTCAATGGCCATCGATAAAAGCGAACGTGGCGCGCCGAGTAGATGTTGGCGCGCCACCGGAAAATCCGAAATTATGTCGATCCGGCGCCGCCGCCTATTCCAGAACGACGGTAGCTTCGACCTCGAAGAGCATGGGGTCGATGGCCAGCTTGGGAACGGGAATCAGCGTCTGCGCCGGCAGCGACGCGCCGAACATGTCCTTGACGTTGCTGGTCAGCACCTCAAGCTTGGACATATCGTGATCGACCACGAAGACCGTCAGCTTGGCGACCTGATCCGGCCTTGCGCCGAGCGCATCGAGGGCGGTGCGCAAATTCGCATAGGCCTGCTTCACCTGGACGGCGAAATCGGGCGACAAGGCTCCCTTGCTGTCCTGGCCGCCCTGTCCGGAGATGTAGGCCAGCCGGCCTTGGCGGGGCACGATCACTGCCGTGCTGTAGCCATTCGGCGAGGGGTCGTAGAGGTTTTTTGGATTGACGATATCAAGTTTGAGATCGTCCTCATTGGCTGTCGCCGCGGTGGGAACGCTGATGGTCATGATGATGAGTCCTCCGATAATGAGATGTTTGATTGCGCGTGACATGACTTTCTCCCGGGCGCCGAAGGCTGCGAGCGGCGGATCCTCACTGCCGGCAGGATGGAATTTTATCGCCATATGATTGACTCGTACGTCGTACGATTAAATTGTATCGTACGACGTACGAGTCAATCGGTCAGGATCGACATTCCCCGCATTGTCGGCTTAGATCGACGTCTGATGAGTAAAGGGAGACGAATGGCAGCCAAACGCAGCGGCGCTGAGAGCAAAGGGTCTGCCCGGAGAGGTGTATCACCTCGGTCCGGGCAGCCGCCGCGCAATGAGCCGCCTCTCTCCCTGGAGCGGATCGTGGCGACCGCGGTGGAACTGCTGGACGCCGAGGGCGTCGACGGCTTGAAGATGCGTCGGCTGGCCGATCGCCTCGGCGCCGGCGCGATGAGCCTCTATTGGCACGTCGGCAACAAGGAGGAGGTCTTCGATCTGGCGCTGGATTCGGTGCTCGAATATCGCGGCCCGCCTGAAATCGATGCGTCTCAAGACTGGCGCGGGGAAATCGTTCATATGCTCGAAGACTGGCGCGCCAGTATGCTGCGCCATCCCTGGTCGGCATCGCTGCTGCCGCGCCGGGCGCTCGGCCCGAACACCCTCAGTCGCCTGGAACTGCTGAGCAAGACTTTGTCCGGAGCCGGTGTCGCCGATGCGGATTTGAACGTCGCGATCTGGTCGCTCTGGAATTTTGTGATCGGCGCGACCACCACCCGGGCGAACTTCGACCTCTCGGACGACGACAGGACCGCTGCGCAACAGCGCCTGACAGGTCTCAGCCAAGACTACCCGACGATCGAGCGCTCTCGTCTGCTGCTGGACAATGATTGGGACGGCGCTTTCAGGAAGGGCCTCGACTTCCTGCTCGATGGCCTTGCCCCGCGACAATGAACATTCGTCACTCCTGGACGAGGCGGTGCCGGATTCTGCGCCCGTGCCTTGGGTGAGCTCATGCAAGCCCGACTGGCTATTTCCGCAGGATCTTCTCCATCGCTTTCCCCTTGGCGAGTTCGTCGATCAATTTGTCCAGGTAGCGGATTTCCCGCATCGTCTTTTCCTGGATTTCTTCCACGCGGACGCCGCAGATCACGCCTGTAATCAACGATCGGGAGGAATTCATCTGAGGCGCTTGCGCAAAGAAATCCTCGAAGTTGGTCTTCTCAGCCAATTGATCGTCCAGGCTCTGCTGGCTATGCCCCGTCAGCCAACGGATGATTTCATCGACCTCTGCCTTCGTGCGCCCCTTCTTCTCTGCCTTGGCGACATAGTGGGGATAGACGCTCGCAACGCTGACTGAATAGATGCGATGCTTCGTCATCGCGTGCTCCTCAACGTTCCAGATATTTTCCGGCTTGAGATAGCTGACTTCAAGTCCTCAACAAGCGGCCGATAATGGGTAAGCTTCCGCGGGCGCGAAGTAGATCGGTGCAAAGGCGGCATCTCTACAGCGCCGCGCATCTTCGACCGGATTGCACCAACAACGGACATCGGCTCGGCTTGGGTAGACGACCGGTGTGGGGCCGGAGAACGAACCCGCTGCGCGGGAGGGCGCCTGCGGTTGAGGTAGAGGGCACAGGCCGGACGTTGCGCCTGCATTGAGCGTCGTCCGGCAACGGCAGAGCATGACGGGCTTCTTCAACAAGGAGCCTGACCATGCAGCACCCCCATCTCGATACGCCCGTCAGCCCGCTGCGCCAGCGGTTGATCGACGACATGAACATGCGGCGTTTCTCACGCGAAACGCAACGCAACTATCTCCGCGACATCGGACGCCTGGCGACCTTCCTCGGGCGTTCACCAGACACGGCGACCGCCGACGACCTGCGCCGGTTCCAGATCGAGCAGCAGGAGGATGGCGTTCCCGTTCCGACGATGAACAGCGTCGTGTCGGCGCTACGCTTCTTCTTCACCCAGACCCTCGACCGCCCGGACCTGGCGCGCAGGCTCATCCGGCTGGCGCATCCGCGTAACCTGCCCGTGGTGCTGAGCCGCGACGAGGTTGCCCGGTTGCTCAATGCCACCACCTGCCTCAAGCACCAGGCGGCATTGTCGGTCGCCTATGGCGCGGGCCTACGTGTCGCGGAGGTGTCGATGCTGAAGGTCGCCGACGTCGACAGCGAGCGCATGCTGCTGCGCGTCGAGCGTGGCAAGGGCGGGCGCTATCGCAATGCCATGCTTTCGGAGGACCTGCTCACCCTGCTGCGCCAGTGGTGGAAGGTGGGCCGGCAGCAGGGTGTGATGCATCGCGACGGCTGGTTATTCCCTGGCCAACACGCAATGAAGCCGATCAGCACGCGGCAGCTCTATCGGATCGTCGTTGAGGCGGCCCAGGCCGCCGACATCGCCAAGCGGGTCGGGCCGCATACGCTGCGCCACAGCTTCGCCACCCACCTGCTGGAGGACGGCACGGACATTCGGATCATCCAGGTCCTGCTCGGGCACGCAAAACTCAACAACACCGCCCTCTACGCCAAGGTGGCGACCAGGACGGTCCGCACAGTTACGAGTCCGCTCGACAAACTCGGCCTGTTCAAGCCGGAAGAAGCCTTCCCCGACGGTTGAGCCTTGCGTGCCTCGATCGAGGTCGCCGACATCTTCCGTGCTGCCGGCGCGGCGTACCGGCGCGCGCATGCTGAACATATGAGCCTGCCGCAACTGAAGGTGATGTCGGCGATCGAGAACTGCCGCACTGCGGCCCTCGGCGGTCACGTCGAGGCCTGCGAGGACTGCGGCCAGTGGCGGATCGCCTACAACTCCTGCCGCAATCGGCACTGCCCAAAGTGCCAGGGCGCGGCGGCACGGACATGGCTTGCCGAACGCGAGGCCGATCTGCTTCCGGTCGGCTACTTCCACGTCGTATTCACCCTGCCGGCCGAGGTCGCCGACATAGCGTTCCAGAACAAGGCGCTCGTCTACGACCTGCTGTTCAAGGCGGCGTCGGAGACGATGCTGACCATCGCGGCCGATCGCAAGCATCTCGGCGCGCGCATCGGCATCACCGCCGTGCTCCACACCTGGGGATCGGCGATGACGCACCATCCGCATGTGCACATGATCGTTCCGGGCGGCGGCATCACGCCAGACGGAAGTCGATGGATCTCGTCGCGCCCGGCCTTCCTGCTTCCCGTACGCGTACTCGGCAAACTGTTCCGACGACTGTTCCTCACCCGGCTGGTCGCTCTGCACGACGCCGAGCGGCTCTGCTTCTTTGGCGCACTTGCTCATCTCACCGAGCGGCAGGCATTCTTGCGGCATCTATCGCCGGTCCGAAAGAAACGCTGGGTGGTCTATGCGAAGGCGCCGTTCGCGGGTCCTGAGGCCGTTCTTGCCTATCTGTCGCGCTATACCCACCGGGTCGCAATCTCGAACCGCCGCCTGATCACCTTCGACGAAACTGGCGTCACCTTCCGCTATAAGGACTACCGCCGCGACGGCCGCGACCGGCAGCAGATCATGACGCTCGCGGTCGATGAGTTCATCCGCCGCTTCCTGCTCCATGTCTTGCCGCGCGGCTTCCATCGCATCCGGCACTACGGCCTGCTCGCCGGCTCCGCCCGCAAGGCCAATCTGGCGCTCGCCCGCGAACTCCTGGACGTCGCCGCACCGGCCGATGACAACACACCAGGCGAACCGGATGACTTCCGCCCGCCATGCCCCTGCTGCGGCGGACGAATGATCGTCATCGAGGTGTTCGAACGCCGGAGGCAGCCGCGCGGACCGCCGGATGCGACGGCGACGAACCGGGAGACTGCTTCATGACCCGGCATGGCATGATCCAGACCTCAGCCGCGGGCGCCCCGCCTCCGGCAACCGACCCACGCGCGTTCATGGTGATTATCGCCGCCAACAGGGTCGCGTCGAGCCGGCTGCCGGGCCGGCTAAACCGCGCGGAGGCGCAACGAAGCGGCCTGTCCGCATCCAGCACCCCACTTCCTGGCCGCGGTCGCGCCATCGCCGATATCAGCCCCAGATCGAAATCCCCATAGCCTCCGACTGTGGCCCGCGGGTTCCTTCCTCGGGGACTTTCGTACGCCTGCCGGCGCCCGAAACTCTTCACGGAAACGGACCGACCGGTTCTGATTTCCCGATGTGGCAGAGCAGACATTCATTTCCGCACAACCATTGTCGCGATCTGACCCAACGTGGGCAGTCCCGCAATCGAACCGGAACGTCTCGACGGGCTGGGAAGCTGACGTTGCCCTGCCGCAGAAGCCGGTTGTCAAACATCGACTTTGCGGGGGAATTTCATGCCGCTGTCACAGCGGCAATCGGGCCACAAGTCAGGAAGACAGCGGTCTTCCGATGTGACACTAGCAACGCTGCCTATTCTCACATTTGATCCTTTTGCCCGGCGGTGTCCGGTGCTACAATTAGCGATCGCTAAAATTATGACGGAGCAGCCGTAAAGTAGAAAGGCCTCCGCCTTTGGGCCGGGGGACCAACCATGGGAGGCCCAACATGCTCAGCGCCTTATGCAAGGCCTGCGCAGTGATCCTTTTGTCAGGGAACTGCGCTTTCGCCCAATCGGACCTGATAGAGCCAAATGCTGGAACGTGGAAGACGTGGGTGATCACGTCGGGCAAGGACTTCCGAGTCCCGCCCCCACCGGATACTTCCGCAACCGAGCTGGAGCAACTCCACGATCTTGTCGCAAAGAACGACGCGCAGGTCGCCGCCAAGATCACGTTCTGGGACGCCGGCTCGCCCGGCTATCGATGGATCGACCTGGTCAACAATCGTGTTCTCACAGGCCAGCCGATCCCCAATGCGCACCGCATCTACACTTATTTGACGATGGCGATGTACGACGCCACCATCGCGGCCTGGGAGTCGAAGTACTTCTACAATCGCCCGCGCCCGAGCGAGGCGGAAGCGACACTCCCGACTGCGCTGCCTACACCTCGGAGTCCTTCCTATCCGTCTGAACACGCGGCAGCCGCCGGAGCCGCCGCGACGGTTCTTTCTTATTTCTTTCCGGACGAGGCGTCGTCGTTCCAGGCAATGGCCGAGGAAGCGGCTCAGTCGCGTGTCCTTGCCGGTGTCCAGTTCCCGAGCGACTCTTCCGCCGGCCTCGAGTTGGGGCGACGAGTCGCGGAGCAGGTGATTGCGCGAGCAAAAGCCGATGGCTCCGACGCAGTGTGGACCGGCACGGTCCCGACCGGGCCGTGCATGTGGGTCGGAGACAAACCCGGCAATGTAACCATGCCCAACTGGAAACCGATCGTGCTGGCATCAGCCGATGAATTCAGGCCGCCGGCTCCGCCCGACTGTCAGTCGGCGACCGTAAAGGCCGAGACGGATGCAGTTCGGCAGTTTGAGCGAAAATTTCCAAACAACTACAAAGCCTTCTACTGGCAGAGTCCATCCGGCCTGTTTACCAGCTGGTATGACTATGCCAGCAAGTGGATGTTCGAGGACAACACGGATTCGAACCCCCCGCGGGCTGCACGGGCTTACTCGATGCTCGCAACGGTCCATTACGACGCGTTCATTGCAAGCAACGACGGGAAGTTCGCTTATTGGTACCTCCGGCCCAACCAGCTTGACCCGAGCATCACTCCCCTGTTCGCGGTGCCGCCCTTTCCGAGTTATCCGTCAAATCACTCCACTCTCTCGACGGCGCGTTGCGAGATCCTTGCGTACCTGTTCCCCAGCCATGCGGAGTTCATCCGCGCGGTCGGCAAAGAGGCCGGAGATTCCCGCATCTGGGCTGGCATCCACTACGAAATGGACAACCGTGCAGGTGTCACCCTCGGCAAAGCAGTCGCAGGGAAATTCATCGAGCGGGCGAGAAAGGACGGAGCAGACTAGCGGAAGAGGACACCTGCTCGACCGGATCGGAACCTTCTTGCCGATCGCCGGTCGAGGTCAAAGGATGGAACGGAACTTTGTTCGCCAGGTATCAGAAAGTTGCAGGCCCCGCGCGCTTTCATCTCCTGATGCTTTGTGGACCTGAGACGCAACAATAACGAAATTGGCTTCCAAGTTGTCGTTCCCCTGCGTCCCGATCTATAGACCGCTTCGGAGTCGACTCGTGACATTGGCTGCGTCCGGCGCAAACGTCAGCAGGAGGCGCAACCGCGACCTCTGGTGCCGTCGCCGGCGATGTCTGCTTCCGGGCAGCGACAAAGTTCATCTCTACGGCTGACATGAGGGCGCATTGCCGCCCGGCAGCATTGGCTCGGTCGGTGGTGTCTCTGACCGCATTTCTGCTAAAGCTCGGAAGCAAATCGCCCGCGATGTCACCAACTGCCGAAGTGTGAAGGGCGCAACGGACTGATGGGCCTCTCGCTCATCAGGCCTCTTGTCTTGAAGGAGGAACGCTAGGATGAGCACCGACCTGGATACCGTGCGGTCCTATGATACGGTCGCGGCGGAGTACGCTGCGGAGGCCGCGGCGATGCCCGAATGGGTCGCGACAGAGATCGATGCGTTCGTGACCGAGCTGGGCGGCTCGGGCAGGGTGCTAGAGATCGGAAGCGGTGGCGGGCGAGATGCCCTTGAGCTTGAGAAGCGGGGAATTAGCGTCCGGCGCACCGACATTGCAAAGGGTTTCGTCGAACTGCTTCGCGAAAATGGCTTCGAGGCCGACCTGTTGGACCCGCTGACCGAAGACTTGGCCGACCCGCAGCGTCCCGGCACGCCGTACGACGGGATCTGGGCCTGTGCCTGCCTGATTCATGTCGCGCGCGAGGATTTCGACACGGTGCTTGGACGGCTTGCCGAGGCGACCCGGACCGGTGGCCGATTGCACGCCTCGGTAAGAGAGGGCGAAGGCGAGGATGTGTCCACACATGGCAGTGCTGCAGCGCCCCGGCGCTACGTCGAGACGTACTGGCGCGAGTTTGCCCTGCGGTCCGCACTCACAGACGCCGGCTGGATCGTCAGCGAGGTACGTCGGTGCGTCGGAAAACCCCATGGTCGGTGGCTCAGCGTTCGGGCGAGTCGGGCGTGACGCACATAGAACTTGCGGGAATGGCCGGTTGTGGCGCGACTATGAACTCCAGGTGGTCACCGCAAAGTCGGCTTCCGGGCCAAGGCAAAGATCCCCTCTGTGGCCGACAAGGGGGCGCAAAGCAGCTCGGTCGAATTGTTCAGGCCGAGAACATTTGCGCCGAGAAGTACGGCCCCGTTGGATGCTGGGCCGCACAATGTCAAATCTCTGTATGCTCCGCTAATTCCAGTGCATCCTCAAAATCCACCCCCGTCGGCCAAGGATTGGCCGCTTGGAAAACGTACGTGAGCAGTGAGAGGGGCGGTTATTTCTTTGGCGAAGCGTTACCAGGTAGAGTGTCTTTTCACCAGATCGAAGTCCATGATAAGCGGCGCCTATGGGAATCAAGAACTATCTGATCGAAGGCGGTTCCGGCACTGGGAAAACGTCTGTCGCTACCGAACTGGAGCGGCGGGGCTACCATGTCGTCCATGGTGACCGGGTCTTGGCCTATGTCGGCGCCCCCGAGACGGGCCAGGCACTCGCAGGACCACCCGAAGGCGCGGACCGCATCGTTTGGGGATACGCCCACTGGATCTGGCGCGTCGACAAGGTCCGCGCTATTGCTGCCGACACCACCCATCCTGCCACTTTCTTCTGTGGCGGCTCGCGCAATTTCCACAAATTCCTGGACCTTTTCGATAAGGTTTTCGTGCTCGACATAGACGTTGAGACCTTGAACCGACGATTGGATAGGCGGCCGAATGAGCCGGGCTTCGAGCCGGCCGAGCGGGCGCTGGTGCTCCGCTACCATCATACCCGGGAATATCTTCCCATCGGCATCAATATCGACACGACGGGTACTGTCCCAAGTGTCGTTGACGATTTCCTCGCTCACCTCGCCTGACGACCGATGAGACCAGCCGTTCCGCTCAGGCCCGTTTCGTCAGCGGAAATCGGTCGCGAAGCAGCCGCAGCACCGATTCCGAAGGGATTGGCGGCCCGAAAAGATAGCTCTGGCCGTAGTTGCAGCCCATCTTGGCGAGTTCGATCGCATCCTCGTTGGATTCGATCCCCTCCGCCACCACCTTCATCTCAAGTTCGCGCGCCATGGATATCACCGACCGGAGCACGGTCGCCTTCTTGTCGCTGCTGTCGCGCACCAAAGTCTTGTCGAGCTTGATCATGTCGAACGGGAAGCGGGTGAGATAGGCGAGCGACGAATAGCCGGTGCCGAAATCGTCGAGCGCCAGGCCGATGCCGGCTTCCTTCAGCTTCTGCAGCACCAGCCGGGCCTGTTCCGGATTTTCCATCACCATGGATTCCGTCAGTTCGAGCTTGAGGCGCGAGGGCTGGCAATGCGTCTTGGCGAGAACCGAACGCACGTCGTCATAGAGCTCGTTGTTCAGCAACTGCACGCTCGACAGGTTGATCGAGACGAAGATCGGCAGTTCGCCGGTCTGGTGCTGCCAGCTCATCAGATCGTTGGTCGCCTGTTCCAGCGCGAACATGCCGAGCGGGCCGATAAGATCGGAGGCCTCGGCGATCGGAATGAATTCGGATGGCGGGATATTGCCGCGCTTGGGATGTTCCCAGCGCATCAATGCCTCGAAACCGGCGACTTCGACATCCTCCAGCCGTGCGATCGGCTGGTAGACCATCGACAATTCCTTGCGCTCGATAGCGCGGCGCAGATCCGTTTCGAGCTGCAGCCGGTCGGTGCCGAAGTCGCGGAAGGCCGGCTGGAACGGTTCGACACGGTTGCCGCCGGCCCGCTTTGCCCGGTACATCGCAAGCTCGGCGTCGCTGAGCAGGCCGGTGGCGCTCTCCTGCCGGTCGACCCAGGAGGCAAGGCCGACCGAGGCCGTCAGGATGATCTCGCGATTGGAGAAGTTGATCGGCACCATGATCGCCTTGCTGATCGCATCGGCAAAATCGGCGACCTTGGCCGGATTGTGCTCGGAAACCAGGATAAGGCCGAACTGGTCGCCGGCAAGCCGCGCCAGCGTATCCTGCGGTTTCAACAGTCGTCGCAGGCGCCGCGTCAGCGCGATCAGGATGTTGTCGCCGGCGGCAACGCCGAGCGAATCATTGACCAGCTTGTAGCGGTCGATGTCGATCACCATCACCGTCGGTCTGAGCGTATCGCCACCCGGCGCCAGTGCCAGCACCGACTGCAGCCGGTCGAGGAAGACCTGGCGGTTCGGAAGGCCGGTCAGATTGTCGTGCAGCGCATCGTGCAGCAGCCGCTCGACGGAGTTCTTCTGCTCGGTCACGTCGACGATCGTGCCGACGCAGCGGATGATTTCGCCGTTTGAGCCGAGCACCGGCCGGGCGCGGATCAGCAGCCAGTGGAAATGCCCGTCCTCGGCGCGGATGCGGAATTCGTGGTTCAGCCGCCCGCGGCGATGTTCGAGCAGCACGTCGAGCGTGGCGCGGAAGCGGTCGCGGTCGTCGGGGTGCAGCCGCGGCAGCCAGTTGCGCGCCGCGCCATGCATGGCGCCCTGGGAAAGGCCGAGCTTGATCGAGACGTCGGGAATGGTGACGACGCGGTCGCGCGCCACGTCCCAATCCCACACCATGTCGCCGGAGCCGGTCAGCGCCAGCGATTGCCGCTCGAGATCGGAAAACAGCCCTTGCTGGTAGGCGCCGCCGGCAAAGGCGTGCTGCATCACGGTGAAGCCGATCAGCAGCACGATGAGCACCAGGCCGCCGCCGAGTGCGGGCTGGATGATGTCGTTGTCGAGCCGCCCGGTGACCGTCAGCCACGCCCCGAACAGCCAGACGAGGATCAGCGCCCAGGCCGGCACCAAAAGGATGGCGCGGTCATAGCGGTTGAAGCCGAGATAGATGATCAGCAGCAACCCCATCGTCGCCGTCAGCGCGAAGGAAAGCCTGGCGATGCCGGCGGCAATCGACGGATCGTAGATCGCGACGCCAAAGAGCAGGGCAAGGCCGAGCACCCAGGCAAGTGTCGCGTAGCCCAGATGCGCATGCCAGCGGTTGAGGTTGAGATAGGTGAAGAGGAAGATGACGAAACTCGAGGCCAGCGCCACCTCCGCGCAGGCGCGCCATATTCGCTGGTCGGCCGAGGCGACGCTGATCAGCTTGCCGAGAAAACCGAAGTCGACGCAGATGTAACCGAGCACCGCCCAGGCAAGGGCGGCTGTCGCCGGCAGCATCGAGGTGCCCTTGACGACGAAGAGAATGGTCAGGAACACGGCCAGCAGGCCGGCAATGCCGAGCACGATGCCGCGGTAAAGCGTGAAGGCGTTGATCGTATCCTTGTAGGCGTCCGGTTCCCAGAGATAGATCTGCGGCAGCTCCGGCGTCGACAGTTCGGCGACGAAGGTGATGACGGCGCCGGGGTTCAGCGTGATGCGGAAGACATCGGCCTCGTCGCTCGGCTGCCGATCGAGCGCAAAGCCTTCGCTGGGCGTGATGGCGCTGATGCGCTGCGAGCCGAGATCCGGCCAGAACAGCTTGGAATTGACCAGACGGAAATGCGGCGCGACGATGACGCGCTCGAGCTGTTCTTCCGAGACGTTGGCAAGCGCAAAAACTGCCCAGTCGCCCTGGTGGTTCTCCGAACTTGCCCTGACCTCGATGCGGCGGCGGATGCCGTCGGCGCCGGCTGCCGTCGAAACCTGGAAGGCCTCGCCCTGGTTGGCGTAGATCTCGGTCGTCGCCGTCAGGTCGAGCGCAGTATCATCACGGGAAATTTTTACCGGTTCGGCCGCCTGGGCAACACCCGCCATGAAGGCGAAGGCCGCCAGGAAAAGGGCTGCGATCACCGCGATCACTCGTCCGGACGGTGACTTGGGCAGCATGCGGTCTCTTGTCATCGGCTGTCGGTTTTCCTGCCTTTATCCGTATCGGTGGCGAGACGTGAAAACATCACATGGTCGTGCCACTGACCGTTGATCTTCAAATATCCGCGCAGATAGCCTTCCCTCTGAAACCCGGCTTTTTCAAGCAGACGGATGCTGCGCGCGTTATCTGGAATACAGGCTGCTTCGATACGGTGCAACTCAAGCCCGGTGAAGATGTAAGGAATAACCATTTGAAGAGCGGCGAACATATGCCCCTGGCCGGCATGACGTTCGCCCATCCAGTAGCCGATCATGCAGCTTTGTGCCGCACCCCGTCGGATGTAGCCGATGGTGACGCCGCCGACGAGCGTCATGTCGTCTTTCAGGAAAATGAACAGCGGCACCGCCTGGCCCGAGGCATATTCCTGCTTGCCGCGGACGACGCGGGCGCGGTAGGCGCCCTCCGTCAACTCGTCGCGTCGCCAGGTCGGCTCCCAGGGTTCCAGGAACTTGCGGCTTTCGGCGCGCAGCCGGTGCCACTGGTTGAAATCCTGATAGCGCGGCAGGCGCAGCAGGTATCTGTCGTTCTCCAGCTCCACCGCTTCCGGCTGCCGAGACAGGAACCGAAAAACCGATTTTGGCATCGATCACTCCCGGCAGGACGGACGTCGGCTCAGCGGCTTGCCTGAAGCGTCTTCGACGCCGGCACCGAAAGCGAGGCAGTGATGTCTTCCATCGGCGCGAGCTGTTCCAGTGGCCCGATCGCCGAAAGCGTCGGCACCGTGTCATAGAACAGCCGGCCGGCGAGGTCGGTCAGCCGCTCGATGGTGATGCCTTCCAGCCGTTCCATCATCTCCGGATTGGAGATCGGCCGGCCGTAGAGCATCATCTGCCTGGCGATCTGGCCGGCGCGGGCGGCCGGGCTTTCCGCACCCATCAACAGCTGGGCACGGATCTGGGCGCGGGCGCGCTCGATTTCCTTCTGGTGGATCGCATCGGCGGATTTGTGCAGCTCGTCGATGATGACTGGCACCAGCTCCGGCAGGTTTTCGCCACCGGTCGCGGCATGAATGCCGAAGATGCCGGTGTCGGAAAAGCCCCAGTGGAAGGCATAGACGGAATAACAGAGGCCGCGGAACTCGCGCACCTCCTGGAAGAGCCTGGAGGACATGCCGCCGCCAAGGATATTGGCAAGGATCTGCGAGCAGTAGAAATCGCGGGCATGATAAGGCTTGCCTTCGAAGCCGAGCAGGATCTGCGCGTCCATCAGGTCGCGCGGTTCGCGCACACTGCCGCCGATATAACGCGCCGGTTCCATGACCGGCGGGGCGGAAGGGGTCGTCGGCAGGCTTGCGAAACGATCCTCGACCATGCGCAGGAATTCTTCATGCTCGACGGCGCCGGTGGCGACCACGAACATGCGGTCGGTCGTGTAGTTGCGGCCGAGATAGCCACGGATCTGCTGCGGCGTGAAGGAGACGACGGTCTCCGGCGTGCCGAGGATCGCCCGGCCGAGCGTCTGATCGCGATAGGCGGCCTCGGAGAACCGGTCGAACACCACGTCGTCGGGAGTGTCGTTGGCGGCGTTGATCTCCTGCAGGATCACCTGCTTCTCGCGCTCCAGCTCCTCTTCCTCGAAGGCCGATTCGGTCAGGATATCGGCGAGGATGTCGACGGCGAGCGGCACGTAATCCTTGAGCACGCGGGCATAATAGGAGGTCGTCTCGGTCGAGGTCGCGGCATTGACTTCGCCGCCGACATCCTCGATCTCCTCGGCAATCTGGCGGGCCGTGCGGCGCGCCGTGCCCTTGAAGGCCATGTGTTCGAGCAGATGGGCGATGCCGTGCTCGTTGTCCGTCTCGTTACGCGATCCCGATTTGATCCAGACTCCGAGCGCAACGCTTTCAAGATGCGGCATGGTCTCTGTGACTACTGTCAGCCCGGATTTCAGCCGGGTGCACTCAACTGTCATTGGCTATCTTTCTGCGCCTGCTGTCGTCTCGCCGCGGGCATGCTGGCCGATAAAAGTCTCAACGGCTTTCAGCTCCGGTTTGATGATCTGGAAACGCTCCTCCCTGTGCATCAGATCAGCAAGCCACGTCGGAAGCGCCGGGTCAATACCGCAGGCGGATTTTACGGCGACCGGGAATTTCGCCGGATGCGCGGTCGAAAGCGTCACCATCGGCGTATTCGGCTTTTCTTTCTTGGCAGCGACGAAGACGCCGATCGCCGAATGCGGATCCAGCAGATAGCCGGTCTCGGCATGGGTCTTGCGGATCGTCTCGGCCACCTGCTTCTCGCTGGCGCGCCCGGCGCGGAAGTTGCGGCGGATCGCCTTCAGCGCTTGCTCGCCGATCTCGAAGCCGTTGGATTGCTTGAGGCTTTCCATCGCCGCGCGCACCTTCGAGGCGTCGCGATCATAGGCTTCGAACAGCAGCCGTTCGAAGTTCGAGGAGATCTGGATGTCCATCGACGGCGAACTCGTCGCCTTGACCGCCTTCATGTCGTAGCGCCCGGTCTTCAGCGTCCGCGCCAGGATGTCGTTTTCGTTGGTGGCGATCACCAGCCGGTCGATCGGCAGGCCCATGCGCTTGGCGCAGTAGCCGGCGAAGATATCGCCGAAATTGCCGGTGGGCACCGTGAACGAGATCTTCCGGTCGGGGCCGCCGAGCGCCACGGCCGCCGTGAAATAATAGACGATCTGGGCCATGATGCGCGCCCAGTTGATCGAGTTGACGCCTGATAGTCGGACCTTGTCGCGGAAGGCCACGTCGTTGAACATCGCTTTCACGAGGTTCTGGCAATCGTCGAAATTGCCCTCGACGGCAAGCGCATGCACGTTTGGTGACGACGAGGTCGTCATCTGTCGCTGCTGCACCGGCGAGACCTTGCCATGCGGGAAAAGGATGAAGATGTCGGTGCGCTCTCGGCCCGCGAAGGCGTCGATCGCAGCCCCGCCGGTGTCGCCCGAGGTGGCGCCGACGATCGTCGCCCGCTCGCCGCGCTTCTCGAGCGCATAGTCCATCAGCCGGGCGAGCAATTGCATCGCCACATCCTTGAAGGCGAGCGTCGTGCCGTGGAACAGCTCCATGACGAAGCTGTTCGGCCCGGTCTGGACGAGCGGCGCGATCGCCGGATGGCGGAAGGTGCCGTAGGCCTCATCGATCATCGCCCGGAAGGTGTCGTCGGGGATCTCGCCATTGGTGAAGGGCGACAGAATGGTGAAGGCGATTTCCTGATAGGTCTTGCCGCGCAGCGCGCGGATCTCCTTCTTCGAAAAGCTCGGCCATTTGCGCGGAACGTAGAGCCCGCCGTCGCGCGCCAGCCCCGTCAGCAGGGCGTCGCAAAAGCCGAGGGAAGGGGCCTCGCCGCGGGTCGAGATATAGTCCACGTTCATCATCCTTGATCTATCGCTGAAGGAAATCCGGCTCGCCGCAGCCGTGGCTCGGTCCGCTGGAAATCGAAGAGGCGCCGCCCTGCAGGCATGGCATCGCGGGTATGCTGTTGACGTTGCCCGCATCCGGCGGCGAAAAGTGCATCAAAACGGCGCTTACCCAATCGATTTTTGTTTACGCCGCTGATATAGACCATCGCAAACCGTCATGAAAGGCCCTGCGAAAAAGACATGGGGCCTCCAAGAAACGCTTGCACAAGGGATGGAATATGGTGCTCGGCAAGGTCTCGCGTCTCATCGTCTCCGCATCTTTTCTTGCCCTGCTCACTGGTTGCAACTCGCTCGGCATAGGCGGCGACAGCAAGTCGTCGGCGCCGGCGACGCAGCCGAACGGCACCGCCCAGATCATGCCGCTGGCGCCCGCCAACCCGTCCTCGAACAATCCCTCGATCGGCACGGCCACGACGGCGCAGGGCACGGTCGCCCCCGTCGTCCAGGGCGCCTGCCCGCAGATCTTCATGCGTGACCAGGATGCGATCTTCCGCACCTATGCCAAGGGCAAGAAGGACGATCCGCAGCAGATCGTCTTCCAGGCCTCCTTCGGCGATTACACCCGCCAGTGCACGCTGAACGACACGAATCTGACGATGACGGTCGTCGCCCAGCTGCGCCTGATCACCGGCCCGGCCGGCACGCCGGGCCCGGTGACGTTGCCGATCCGTATCTCCGTCGTCGATGGCGAGACCGTGCTCTATTCCGAGGTCACCAAGTTCCCGACCGAGATCCCGGCGGGTGCGCCGGGCACGCAGGTGATCTTCCGCAAGGACGGCATCACGATGCCGGTCGGCTCCGGCGCCCTGGTGCGCATCAATATCGGCTTCGACACCCAGCCGGCAAAGACCAAGAAGAGCAGCTAGGGCAATTCGGGCTTCGACCTAACGGCGGCTCCTCATCCGGCCGCCGCCGCGACCCGGGTCGAGCCAAGTGTCTCGACTCCGGCAGGTTAGGGTCAGGGGGCAGCCATCGCCGCCAGGGCGACAGCAGTGGCGAGAAAAAGGAGATGCCTCCACATAGCCCGCGACCGCGTCCAACGAAAGTTATCGCCATGACGAGGACAGGTCCGGCCACGATATATCGATCAGCAGCTTCCACTCGATGCGTTTGCGACCGGCAGGTGGGCTGGGCTCTGCTGCGTGAACGGCGGTAAGATCCAATCCGTGGTATCGCTTCTTCTTGCCGATCGGCGACAGCACTCGGATCCGTTTAAAGCGGATATCCGTGAGTGGGTACTGCTGGTGTTGCACCGAGACGCGGCCAATATTGAGCCAAGCAAGTGAAGTATATAGTGTTTTCTATATTTTATTTTCTGGGTCATTGCTTCATTTAAGACATCCTTAGAAGCCGTCGACTACCGTCTCCGTGCGGAACGAAGCAGGAGCTTGTTCGCGCCAACCCAGGAGATGGTCTTGAAGAATTCGTATCGTGCCTTCCGAGCACTGATCGTCGTCGCACATATTGCTTCTCCGTTTGCCGGGGTTCACTCCGCCTTCGCGGCAACCCCGCCGGCGGCCCATGCGAAATCTGGGCCGATGATATCCAAGGCGCTCGATGCGCTGCTGCTGCCGATCAACAAGGGCGTGATCAAGAAGTTCAAACTCGACAAAGGCGCGCACGGTGTTCTGGTGCTTTCCGTCAAGCCCGGCGGCGTTGCCGACAAGCAGGGGATCAAGCCGGGCGACGTTTTGGCTGAAGTACAGGGCCATAAGGTTCATAAGCCGATCGACGTCGATGTTGCCGTGCGCCGCCAGTTGAAGGCCGGACATTCCGATATGTCCTTCAGCGTCGCGCGTGGTGGGGCAGTGATCGCCGTTGCCGCAATTATCACACTCGAATCCTACAACGACACGATTGCGGTCAGCGAAATCTCTAGTTGGGAGACTGACACGACGGTAAGCTCGTCGTCCTACGAGGAATATGTTTCGGTGGAATCGACGGAAATTGAGACTTCCGAGGAGAGCGAGGAGACGACGGTTGAAGAGGACCTGACCCAGGACGAGTCGGCGGACGCTGATTCCAGCGACGATGCGGACGACAGCAGTGACGACAACTCGGACGATTCAGGCGATGACAGCTCGGACGATTCCGGCGACGACGGCTCGGATGATTCGGGTGACGACGGCTGAATCCAGCCGTCGTGACGGCGAGAAGCGCTCGTCCGAATTCGACAAACGAACTGCGCTTAGGCTCGTCAGAGAACGTTGTCCCAGGCCGCCAGTGCGGCAACGACGCCCGGCAGGTCGTTCATGCGGGAGATTGCCGTTTCGGCGCCGGCATCCGTCAACTTGTCGGCATGGGCGGGATAGGTGTGCGAGGCGCCGGTGAAGCCGATGACGCGCATGCCGGCGGCGCGCGCCGCATGCACGCCGTGCACGGAATCTTCGACCACAACAACCTTGTCAGGCGAAACACCCATTTGGCTTGCGCCGTGCAGGAAGATGTCGGGCTTCGGCTTGGCGCGGTCGGGGCCAAGATCCTTGGCGGAGAAAATGGTCGGCGCAAACAGCGGCTTCAGCCCCACCTTGGTCAGCATCATGTCGAGCCGCTTGGTGCTCGAATTCGAGCAGATGCAGCGCTTCATCGGCAGCCTGGAGACGGCGAACTCGACACCCGGAATGGCCTGGACATCCTGCGCCAGCCTGAGGTCGAGCATATGCTCCGACTTGTCCAGCAGCGACGCCGAAAGCGGGATGCTCGCCTCGCGCTCGATCTGCAGCAGGATGTTGCGCCATGTCATGCCGGCGAAGCGCTCGCCCATTTCTTCGACGCCGATCGGATATCCGGCCTCTGTCAGAAGCGCGGATTCGACTTCCGCCGCGATGATTTCCGAATCGACGAGAACGCCGTCGCAATCGAAGATGATGAGGTCGAAGCCGTCCATATGTTCACGCCTTGCTGAAAGTCTGGGCCTTGTCCGGGAATGCTGCGGCTTTACACGATGCCCGGCCAAAGCTCAACCTGATCTCAAGCATGGCTGCGATGCGGCAGACGACCGGCTCCGGCATTGCTGCCGGATCGGTCGTGTCGGGTTGGCGCAGGAATGAACAATGGCGAGCAGATAGCAGCCGTCAGGCCGCCAGCTGCCCACCCCGGCGTCCCGCTGCAGGTTGCGTCGAAGCTGTCGCGCGAAGCCTGAACCGGGAAACGAGTTCGCGCAGCTTGGCAGCTTCCTGTGCAAGCTGGCCGGATGCCGCGGTGGATTGCTCCACCATCGCCGCGTTCTGCTGGGTCACCTGGTCCATGGAATTGACGGCGGTGTTGACTTCGGCAAGGCCGGTCGACTGCTCTCTGGCCGATACGGCGATTGCATCCATGTGCTGATTGATGCGGGCAATCTGCTCGCTGATCGCCTTCAGAACCTGGCTGGTGTCGAGAACCAGTTTGACGCCGCTATCTACTTCCACCGACGATTTCTGGATGTGGCCTTTGATTTCCTTTGCCGCCTGAGCCGATCTCTGGGCGAGTTCGCGGACTTCCTGGGCGACCACCGCAAAACCCTTGCCTGCGTCTCCGGCGCGTGCCGCTTCGACGCCGGCGTTCAGCGCCAGCAGATTGGTCTGGAAGGCGATCTCGTCGATCACGCCGATAATGCTGGAAATCTGCTGGGACGAAGCCTCGATGCGGCGCATGGCTTCTTCGGCATGCGACACGACTTCCGAAGACTTGGCGGCATTGCGGTTTGCATCGGTCGCTTCGGTGCGTGCCTCATCGGTCCGCTTGCTCGAGTTCGAGACATTGGCGGTGATCTGATCGAGCGCTGCGGCGGTTTCTTCGAGAGAGGCTGCCTGCTGTTCGGTTCGTTTTGACAGATCGCCGGCCCCGGAGGCGATTTCCCTGGTGCCTTCGTCGATCGCGGCAATGGCGGTCGCAATCGCGCCGAGCGTCTGATCGAGCTGCCTGATCGACATGTTGAAATCATGCCGGAGGCCCTCAAAGTCTGGGGCGAAAGGCTCTTCGATCTGGAAGGCGAGATCGCCGGATGCAAGCCGCTTCAAGCCTGCGGCGAGACCCGATGTCGCCGCCCGCAGCCGTTCGGCGGCATCTTCGTCAGCCTGCTTGCGCGCCGTGACCCGCTCGGTTTCGCCCTGCAATCGGGCTGCCTCGGCGTCTTGCTCAAGCTGCTTATTGGCAATCGCCGCCTGGCGGAAGATTTCGACGGCCGATGCCATCGTTCCGATTTCATCGGTGCGGCCGATCCCGGTGCAGGCAATGGCTGTGTCACCGCCGGCAAGCTTTTGCATGTCATTGGAAAGCGAAAGGATCGGTTTGGTGACGGTCTTGCGGGTCAGGAAATAGAGGCCGAGCGCAAACAGCGCGGCCGCAGCGAGAAGTGCCTTCAGAACAATATCGACCGAAGCTTTTATCTCGGCGCTGTGCTTGGAAATATCGTCCGACGCCGCCGTGATCTGGTCCCCGGTCTGTTCCATGGCCGTTTCCAGCGTCGAGAACTGCGCCATGAAATCCGGCAATGCCTTCAATGCCGCGGTGGGATCCTTGCCGGCGAGATCGACCATCTTCGTGGCGCTTTCCATATAGGCAAGGAGGGGACGTTCGACGCCGGCAAGGATCGTTTTGGTCTTGTCGTCGGAGGCAAGCGCCTTGTTTGCGTCAATCATCTCCCGGAACGACGCCTCGTGCTCCACCAGATCTGCCTTCACCGCGTCAGCGGCGATGCCTGCTGCCGGGTTGGATGCCAGCATCGATGCGAGTACGTCGGCGCGCAGCGCGTCATGCATCATGTCGGCCTGCATGTGATTGCGCAGAATTTGCGCTGACTGGCTGACATCGGCGCTGTTTGCAGAAAGGATGGAGGCTGACCAGATACCGACGCCTGTGGCGCCGCCCGCCAACCCGAAAATCGCGATGCTCGCAATGATGATCTTATGCTGGATCGACGCCATGACAGGGCTCTCTCGTTAATTTAGAACGTGAGAGTAGCCGAACATGCTTAATTATTTTCTCAGCACCATGTCGCTTAGCGGCGCAAAAACAAGAGGTTGTGGTGTATATTTCAATTTCGACAAAAAGTTGAACTCTTTGTGGGTCGCGCGGAGGCCCGATGCCGATAGAACGACGGACCTGAGCGAGTGCAGGCGCCTCGTCGAGGTTGATTGCTGCTTCCCCGGCTGGGGCGTACGGTGCATGCGCAATGGGAGAGGGACCATGAGGCTTTCAGCTTTCGTCCGACCGGCAGCAGCCGTAGTGCTGCTGTTTGCCTTCACATCCACCGACGTCATCGCCAAGGGCAAGCACCGAAGCTGTGCGCAGCTGCAGGCGATGAAGGATAATGCCCTGACCGGCGGAAAACATGCCGGGGATGGCACCGACAAGAGAGCCAAGATCGAAAGGAAGATGAGGAAGAAAGGCTGCTAGATCAGGATGATTTTAGGCCCGATCGGCCTAAAATCTGAATCCTGATCTAAATCAAAAAAGTAGAGCATGATGTCGTCCGAAAACCGCTCACACTTTTCGGCATCATGCTCTAGGCTCCAGACTCAATCATGCCCACCAAATGACGAGAGCAGCGATGTAGCAAGTTGCCTCGAAGTTGATCATGAGCTTGTCGTATCGTGTTGCGATGCGCCTCCAATCCTTCAGGCGGCAGAAGGTGCGTTCAATAATATTCCTGCGCTTGTAGGCAATGGGGTCGAAGGGCTGCATGCGCTTTCGAGTAGGATTGTTGGGAATGACCGGCTGCGTGCCGCGGGCGGTGAGGAAGTCGCGTATGTGTCGCTGTCATAAGGCCGTATGTCCGTCTTCGCGCCTGAGGTGGCTCGCCCTACACTGGTTTTCCGAGGGTTGCTCGGACAGGCCGAGCCGATCCTCATCACAGGAGGACGAGCCGTGGCAGATTATAGAGAAGCTTTTGTCGGAATCGATGTCGCCAAGCTGAAGAATGCAATTGCTGTTGCCGAATCTGGCCGGGAAGGAGAGGTCCGCTATTTCGGCGAGGTTGATGCATCCTATGCCAGCATGCGCCGCATTATCCAGCGAATAGCCGCGAAGTTTGATCGTGTACATTTCTGCTACGAAGCTGGCCCAACCGGTTACGGCCTGCATCGGCTGATCCAATCCCTTGGCCATGAATGCATGGTTGTCGCTCCGTCATTGATTCCAAGGAAGCCAGGCGACAGGGTGAAGACAAACCGTCGAGATGCACTCGCGCTCGCCCGGCTATTGAGGGCCGGCGAGCTCACAGCGGTGTGGGTTCCCGATGAGGGTCATGAGGCGATGCGAGACCTCGTTCGCGCCCGGGCTGCAGCAGTCGAGACGTTGCGGGTTCACCGACAACAGATCAGCGCCTTCATGCTCAAGCATGGTCGCATCTATCCACGCAAGAAGGGCTGGACGATGCGATATCTGTGCTGGCTGCAGGAGCAACAATTCGATCACCCCGCGCATCAGATCGCTTTGCAGGAAATGGTCGAGGCGGTGCGCGTCTCGAAGGAGCGCGTCGAACGACTGGAGAAGGTCATCGAGGAATTCGTACCGAACTGGTCTCTTGCGCCGGTCGTCCGATCTCTACAGACGCTAAGAGGGGTCGATCTGATCGTGGCCGTCACCTTTGCCACGGAGGTCGGCGACGTGAGCCGATTTGAAAGCCCGCGCCAACTGATGGGCTATCTCGGCCTGGTACCTGGCGAGCGATCAACGGGTGAAACGGTTCGACGAGGTGCGATTACCAAGGCTGGCAACGGCCGGGTTCGGCACATGTTGGTCGAGAGCGCCTGGACTTATCGCCATCCGCCAAAGGTCGGCGCGAGGAAGCTGTACCGTCTGGAGCAAGCGCCGCCGAAAGTGCGGGAGATAGCATGGAAGGCTCAGAACCGGTTGACGGCTCGTTATCGAATGTTGACCGGACGCGGAAAGCGAACGACGGTGGTTTGTACCGCCATTGCCCGTGAGCTGACCGGCTTCATGTGGGCTGTTGCAAGGGAGGCGCAGGCGATCAGATCATAGATCGCCACATCGAACTTGCACCTCGCGCATGGGCGGGGGCGGAACAACGGCAGGGGAACACCCGTCAGACGCTTTGTGGCCGGCATTTGACCGACGCCCGCAGTAAGATCGGAGCAGCCCCGGACGCACTATCGGGAATGCGGTAGCCAATCCGCGCATCAGAGCTTGATCACCGACGTCCTTGAGTTCCGCCTCCACCCATACGCGATCATCATCATGAACAGCCGTTCGTTTGGGCGGTCGGTTCCTCGCGCCTAAAGCATTGACAACGGACATCAGAGCGGTGTCTGCGGCACATAGGCGGCTCGCAGGCAAGCGCGTGAGCAGTGGAACGGCAACGGGTGCGTCGCCGCGCTGCCCGGGCGTTATTCGCAGCGCGATTGGACGGCCGCAACCATCGACAACAGCATGGATTTTTGTCGATCTGCCGCCTCGCGAGCGGCCGATTGCCTCGGCATCCGCCCCCCTTTTCCGCCAGCGGCTGATCGGTGGGCTTTGGCGGTGGTGCTGTCGATCATATGAAGATCCCGATCGGTTGTTTGCGCCAGAGCTTCAAACAGCCGCCGCCATATTCCTTTCGCAGACCAGCGATGGAAGCGATTGTAGATGGTTGTTGAAGGCCCGTAGCAAGCGGGACAATCCTGCCATCGGCAACCCGATCGCAGGACATGGATGATTCCACTAATCACTCGACGGTCGTCAGTGCGATGAGCACCAGGTTGGTTCGTGGGAAGTAGAGGCGCAATCACCGCCCACTGCTGATCATCAAGCCAGAACTCTCCTGCCATCATCAAAACTCCCATTGTCATCATAATGAATCACAGCGATCCATTTTGATCAATGGCTTGATTGGGTTTGGAGCCTAGAGGCAAGTCGCCGCTAGCTCACGAGTACCGAGAGAACATGGTCTGGAAGCAGGCGAGCCAGTTACCGCGTTGAGGATAGCGCGACATCCATCAAATCCGCCTCATGCCAGACTAACCGCAGACCGGGGGCTACCTTTGGCATTCTCATGCACTAGATGGCGATCGAGGAGGACGCCACCGCCGCTCTTGGGAGGAGAACAAGCGGCATGTCTAGAGAATGGACGAAGAGGAAGACTGCATGACGATCGAGGACATCATCGAAACCCTGGAAAAGACTGACATGCCCGACAGCCGGATCGACGCCTTCATCACCTGTGCCTTTCTGTTGAAGCAACTCCGGCCGGCCGAGCCCAACGATTTCGACGGTCCTCACGATTACCTGCCGAGCAGCATCAAGTCAGAGCACGGCTTCCTGATGGCGCGACCCTTCACACACGACGTCAATCACGCCATCGACCTGTGCCGGGAAGTCCGGCCGGATGCGGTTTGGCACCTTGCCCGCGGTCGCCAGACAGCAGACGAGTCGCTTTACGGTGCGCAGCTGCGCGAGATCCGCGAGGACGAAAATATCCTTGGTGAAGCCGAGAGCAATCACGCGGCGCTGGCCCTTACGCTTGCGGCACTGCGGGCGCATGTGCGGCAGGAAGATGAAAAGAGGGCAGGAGCCTGAGCGCTCGGGAAGCTGGGGCGGCGCGCGTGTAAGCGGCGTGAACGGGCAAGATCCGCGGGCAAGGGGACGGCTCCAAAAAGGGTTCACGTCGCAATCTCACTTTTGATCACTTGTCGCGGAATGGTTGAACGAATGGGGCGCGACATTGCATCTGCTTCGCATGCGATCTCGGGGGACATGCGCCGTTGGAATGAGATCGAGATCGTGGCGGCTGTCACAGCCAAAGGCCTATGCTCGAATTTGCGCTTCAATGTATGGCGCAATCCATCGCCGGCGGCACTTTTGACTGTCGCCTGGCGGTTTGCTTGAACTGAGCGGACGCCCCAGGACCGAACTCATCTTGCGAGCTGGGTCGATCTTTCGGGACCTTACAACTTGCCTGAAATTGGCAAGGAATGTTCAAGCTATAGGAGAATTTAGTTGAGCCGGCAGGTTGTCATCCTTCTGTGCCTCACCTACCGTATTGTTCCGTAAACGATTCCGGGGACGATCATGGGCCGCAATATGCTGGGACGAGCCATCAACAAGATGGCCGCCACATCTCTGACTCTGCGAGGTCTGTTGATCGGTGCCTTGGGGGCGGCGCTGGTGGCACTCTCCGCAGGAGCGTCATCGGCCCAAGTCGCTCTTTGGACCGGCGCGTCAAGCAGTGACTGGACGAACGGCAGCAACTGGTCGACCGGGACCGCTCCGGTGGCAGGTCAAACTGTCAACATCGGCGGAGCGGGTGCAACGCGGCCGGATACAGTCCTCGGGATAGGCGGGCCAAGCGTCGTTTCGATAGGCGCCATAAACGTGGGCCAAGTCGCCGGTGTGTCTGGCGCACTCACGATCCAGAACGGCAGCCGTTTGACCAGCACAAGCATCGCCCGGCTTGCGGTCGTAGCCGGAAGCTCCGGGACCGTCACAGTCACCGGCTCAGGATCGCAATGGACCATACCGCTTGGAACTTTTTATGTCGGCTTTCAAGGCACTGGCACCCTCAGCATTGAAAATGGCGGCCAAGTCACCACGGGATCCAATACAATCTTGGGCGGCGGTGCCGCGTCGTCGGGCACGCTCAACATCGGCAGCGGCGGCACCTTGCAGACGCTATCCCTTCGGGGCGGCCCCGGCGCGAGCCAGGCCAATTTCGACAATGGTATTTTGCGCGCGACGGCCGCTAACGCGACCTTCATAAACGGATTCTCCGGAACCGAACTCAACCTGCTCGCTGGGGGGCTGGCGATCGATACCGCCGGCTTTGCTGTGGGAACCGATGCGGCGTCGAGGTTCACCGGCATCGGCGGCTTGACCGTCACCGGTGGCGGCGTCTTCAGCCTCCTGGCAAACAGCATCTATACCGGCGAAACCCAGATCGACTTCGGCAGCAGCCTCGCGCTATCCAGCGCTGGCGCCGTTGCCAATTCCAGCCGGGTTGTCGCGGATGGTATCTTCAACGTTTCGGCCGCTACGACCCCGACCATCCAGAGCCTGGCCGGCAGCGGCAGCGTGCTGCTCGGCGCCCAAACTCTGACGATCACCAATGCCAACGACACCTTCGGCGGCGTCATCGGCGGCACGGGTGGACTGACCGTCACCGGAGGCAATCAGACGCTGTCGGGCGTCAACACCTATACCGGCGCGACGGCCGTGACCGGTGGCCGGCTTGCCGTCAACGGTTCGATCACCAGCCCGGTCACGACATCGGGGGCCGGCATTCTCGGCGGCATCGGCACGATCTTCGGCGATGTGACCAATGCCGGCGTGGTCGCACCCGGCAATTCGATCGGCACGCTGACGATCGCAGGCAACTATACCGGCACTGGCGGCACCCTCGAGATCGAAACAATCCTCGGCGGCGATGCCTCGCCATCCGATCGTCTGGTGGTGACGGGCAATACCGCAGGTACGACCAATGTCACGGTCATCAATCTCGGCGGCGGCGGCGCTCAGACGGTCGAGGGCATCAAGATCATCGATGTCGGCGGCATATCCGCCGGCACGTTTTCGCTGCTCGGCGACTATCTATTCGAGGGTGATCAGGCCGTGGTCGGCGGCGCATATGCCTACCGCCTCTACCAGGGCGGCGTCAGCACACCTGCCGATGGCGACTGGTATCTGCGTTCGACCGAGCTCGATGCCGCAGGCGTCGCGATCGGACCGATCTATGCGCCCGGTGTGCCGGTCTACGAGGCCTATGCCGGCGTGCTCCAGAGCCTCAACCAGTTCGGCACGCTACGCCAGCGCACCGGTGGGTGGATGCTCGACGGTGATCGATCCGCAGACCAGGACGGCAACACCGCCGCCACGGGGATCCAGACCCGCATCGGCGGTAACCGTTCGCACTTCGAGCCGGAAAGCTCGACCACCGGCACCGACTATGAGGTGAATAGTTGGACGCTGCAGGCCGGAGTCGACGGAATGCTGCGTGAAAGCGGGGCAGGTGCCCTGATCGGCGGGATCAGCTTCCATATGAACACCGCTTCGGCCGATATCTCCTCGCGCTTCGGCAAGGGCGACATCGACACAACGGGTTATGGCTTCGACGGCACCTTGACCTGGTACGGAAAGAGCGGCTTTTACATCGACACGCAGGCTGCCGTCACCTGGTATGACAGCGATCTCAAATCGTCGACACTTCAAACTTCGCTTGCCGACGGCAATGACGGCCTCGGTTATGGGTTCAGCGTCGAAGCCGGACAGAACATCGCTCTGACGAGCCAGTGGTCGCTGACGCCGCAGGCGCAACTCGCCTATTCCTCGGTGCGCTTCGACAGCTTCACCGATGCCTTTGGCGCCGATGTATCGCTCGATGATGGTGACAGCCTGACCGGCCGCCTCGGCATTTCGGCCGATTTTGACAGCGATTGGAAGGATGCCTCCGGAAAGACCAGCCACTCGACGGTCTACGGCATCGCCAATCTCTATTATGACTTCCTCGACGGCTCGAAGACCGACATCTCGGGGACGAGCGTCGTCAACGTGAACCAAGCCCTCTGGGGCGGTCTTGGCCTGGGCGGTTCACTCAGTTGGGCCGATGAGCGTTATGCAGCCCACGGCGAAGCCTTTGCCAGCACCAGCCTCAAGGACTTCGGCGACAGCAACACCATCGGCGCAAAGATCGGTTTCAGCGTGAAGTGGTAGCGATCAGCCCTCGACCGGAAAAAGCCTCAGGAACTGCCGGTCGCCCTCCGGCGAAAACAGGATCGACCGGCTTTCGGCCGTGCGCCGCGCCCAGCCTTTGTCGAGGAAGCTTGAGAGCAGCGCCTTGCCGAGGCTGCCGGCCAGATGCGCGCGTCTTTCGCTCCAGTCGAGGCAGGAGCGGCAGAGCGGCCGGCGCGACGATCTGAGGTCGCCGACATCGATGCCGATGCGTTTGAGATCGCCTTCGCCCTTTTCCGTCAGCGCCAGGCCGTCTCCGACCGCGTCGATCGAGCCGGAGGCAATCAGGTTGTCGAGCATGCGCACGCCATAATCGCCGGCAAGGTGATCGTAGCAGATGCGCGCCTTGCGCAGCGCCGGCTCCTTCGGTCCCGGCTGGTGGCGCAGATGGCCGCGTCCGGCGGCAAAGCCCATCATGCTTTCGATCAGCCGGGCAACGGCCTCGTCGGCGAGCGTGAAATAACGGTGGCGCCCCTGCTTGCGCTGGGTTAGCAGCCCGCCGGCCTCGAGCTTGGCAAGATGCGTGCTCGCCGTCTGCACGGTGATGCCCCCGACGCCGGCAAGCTCAGTCGCGGTCAGCGCCCGGCCGCCGGTGAGTGCTGCCAGCATGTTGGCACGCGCCGGATCGCCGATGAGCGCGCCGATCTGCGCAATGTCTGGACCTTCCTTCATAGTTCGATCGTAACCGAAGCATCGCCGTCGGGCAATGTGCGAAAACGGGTGGGCAGCCAAAGGAGAAACCGATGATCACCTGCTTCATCCGCTATCAGATCGACCCCTTCAAGAAGGAGGCGTTTGCCGAATATGCCCGCAACTGGGGCCAGGCGATCCCGCGAAACGGCGCCGACCTGATCGGCTATTTCGGTCCACACGAGGGATCGGCAACGACCGCTTACGGCGTCTACAATATCGAAAGCCTCGCCGCCTACGAAGCCTATCGCGCCAGGCTGGCCGCCGATCCGCTCGGCCGTGAGAATTATGAATTTGCCCGACGCGAAGGCTTCATCCTGAAGGAGGATCGCATCTTCCTCAAAAATGTCTCCGCTCCCCACGCAAAGCTGGTGCTGCCATGATCGCCGTCATCTTCGAAGTCGTGCCCTATATGGGCGAACGCCACAAATATCTGGATCTCGCCGGCGAGTTGCGCGGCGAACTCGAAAAGATCGACGGCTTCATCTCGATCGAGCGTTTCGAGAGCCTGACGAACCGCGGCAAGCTGCTGTCGCTCTCGTTTTTCCGCGACGAGGCAGCGGTGAAGGAATGGCGCAATCTCGAGTCTCACCGGGCAGCCCAGCAGGCCGGACGCGGCGGCATCTTCGCCGATTATCGCCTGCGGATTGCCAGTGTCGTTCGCGATTACGGCATGTTCGAACGCGACGAGGCGCCGGGCGACAGCCGCAGGGTTCACGACGCCGCCTGATCGCCGGCGGCGGCATTCTCGCCGCCGCTCGGCAGCCGGCCGGCGTCGGCAAAGTCTACAGGTCACTCATCGGCCGTCCGAATAAATTCCCGAAATCGGCCACCGCTTCAGGCTTTGGTAACTAAGTTGCGTAACCATAACGGACAGTTAAGCGTAGAGCGTATGAGTGAGTATCAGAATGGCATCAGTTTTTCCGCTTGCCGACCTCAAGGCTTCCGTCAAGTCGGATCCCCGGCCGGGATCCCGCTCGGATTCCTGGGTCGACACGATCATCAAGGGCGATTGCGTCAGCGCCCTTGAAGCTTTGCCCAGCCACTCCGTCGACATCATCTTTGCCGACCCGCCGTATAATCTCCAACTCGGCGGAACGCTGCATCGTCCCGACCAGTCGCTGGTCGATGCGGTCGACGACGAATGGGATCAGTTCGCCTCCTTCGAGGCCTACGACGCCTTCACCCGTGCCTGGCTGCTCGCCTGCCGGCGGGTGCTGAAGCCGACAGGCTCGATCTGGGTGATCGGCTCCTACCACAATATCTTCCGTGTCGGCGCCACGCTGCAGGATCTGAATTTCTGGATCCTCAACGACATCATCTGGCGCAAGACCAACCCGATGCCGAATTTCAAGGGCCGCCGTTTCCAGAACGCCCATGAGACGATGATCTGGGCAAGCCCCAGCGCCAAGGCCAAGGGCTATACCTTCAATTACGATGCGCTGAAGGCCGCCAATGACGACGTGCAGATGCGCTCCGACTGGCTCTTCCCGATCTGCAACGGCAGCGAGCGGCTGAAGGGCGAGGACGGCAAGAAGGCGCATCCGACGCAGAAGCCGGAGGCGCTGCTCGCCCGTGTCATCATGGCCTCGACCAAGCCCGGCGATATCGTGCTCGATCCCTTCTTCGGCTCGGGAACGACGGGCGCCGTCGCCAAGCGTCTCGGCCGCCACTTCGTCGGCATCGAGCGTGAGCAGGATTATATCGATGCGGCCTCGGCTCGCATCGCCGCCGTCGAGCCGCTCGGCAAGGCGGAACTGACCGTCATGACCGGCAAGAAGGCCGAAGTCCGCGTCGCCTTCAACGTGCTGGTTGAAAGCGGCCTGATCAAGCCCGGCCAGGTACTGACCGACGCCAAGCGCCGCTATAGCGCGATCGTCCGCGCCGACGGCACGGTAGCATCCGGCGGCGAGGCCGGCTCCATTCATCGTCTCGGCGCCAAGGTGCAGGGTCTCGATGCATGCAACGGATGGACCTTCTGGCATTTCGAAGACGGGCAGTCCCTGCGCCCGATCGACGATCTCAGGTCCGTCATCCGCAGTGATCTGGCAAAGGCGGAGTGAGCAGCGCCTCTACGGATCGAAACCACCTTCTTCCGATTTCCCTCCAGTTGCGGAAGAAGACCAAGGCGCCCGGGGTCAAACCCGGGCGTCCTCTTTTTGTTTTTGCGCAATTCCGGACGCAAAACCGCTCTACACTTTTGCTGGAATTGCTCCAGTCAGAACTCCCGATCAGAACTCTTGGTAATCGGTGACGTCGACCCGTGTGACGCGCCCTTCCGCGTTGAAGGTGATCGTCTCCTCGCCCTCGCGGATCAGCGGCTTGCCTGATTTGCTGTGGGTGGCGCGCACCGACCAGACCGACCGGCCGGAGAGCGGCGTCAACGTTTCCACCAGCGAATTTTCCGCCGTCTGATCGGGATAGTCGTCGAAATATTTTCGGAAGGCGGCCATGATCTGAACCCGTCCGGCAAGGCTGCCGACGCCGTTCGAGACATAGGTCGCGTCCTCGGCGAAATAGGCCTCGATTGCGGGAAAATCGAGGGCATTGATGGCGGCGTGAAAACGTTCGATTTCTTCTGCGGGGTCGAAAGCCATGGGGTTCAGACCTTCAATCCATAAGCGGCAAGATCGCTGCGCAGCTTCTCAGGCCCCGAAAACAGCACCGCATTCCAGCCGAAAGCCTTGGCGCCTTCGACATTGACCGGCGCGTCGTCGATGAAGATCGTCGCAGCGGGGTCGAGGCCGAAACTTTTCGTATGGGTCTCGTAGATGGCGATATCGGGCTTGATCAGACCGACATCGCCGGAAACGGTGACGCCGCGCGGCTTGGTCAGGAAGGGGAAACGCGCCTGCGCCTCGCGAAAGGTGTCGGAGGCGAAGTTGGTGAGCATCGTCACGTCACGCCCCTCGGCGATCAGCCCTTCCATGATCGCGACGCTGCCGTCATAGGCGTGCGGCACCATCTCGTGCCAATATTTGCGGAAGGCGCGGATATGCTCCTCACGCTCCGGGTGCTGTTCGATCAGCAGCGCTTCGGCTTCCGCCCATGTGCGGCCGCGGTCCTGCTCGATGTTCCAGTCATGGGTGCAGACATTGGCGAAGAACCAGTTGCGCTCCGTTTCATCAGGGATGAGGCGGCTGAAGGGAAGATGCGGATCGTAATGAATAAGGACTTTGCCGATATCGAAAACGATATGTCTTATGTCGGTGGTCATGGTCATCCCTTGGATGTTTTGAACGCGAGAGGAATAGCCGCTGCGATCGCTTTTTTCATGATGGTCGGCAAGGCCTGGGCTTCAAGATTTGTAACCGGCTCCCACCATCCGTCATTCGTGCCGACCTTGGCAGCGATGGCCGCACGCCAGATCGAAAGCCTGAGCTCGAAATGGGTGAAGACATGGATGACGGTGCCAGAGGCTTGCCATGCCGCCTCGAAGGGCGCGGCGGCGGCCGAGGTCTCGCCGTCGATGCGCGCCGTCCACGCCGTCGTCGGCACCTCAGTCATGCCGCCGAGCAGGCCGCTGTCGATGCGCCGGCGCAGCAGGATCTCGCCATCACCTGTTACCGCGATGAAGGCCGCGCCATATCTGACCGGCTTCTCCTTCTTTGCCGCCTTGACCGGAAAGAGCTCGGGATCGGAAAGTTTGAGCGCCTCGCAGGCACCCCGGAATGGACAGAGCGAACAGGCCGGCCGCTTCGGCGTGCAGATCGTCGCGCCCAGATCCATCATCGCCTGGGCGAAATCGCCGGGCCGTGTCTCAGGCGTCAGCAGCGCCACCTTCTGCTTCATCGCCGGCTTGGCGGCGGGAAGCGGCGTGGCGATGGCATAGAGCCTGGAGATCACCCGCTCGACATTGCCGTCCATGACAGCCGCCCGCCGGTTGAAGGCGATGGCCGCGACGGCGGCGGCCGTATAATCGCCGATGCCGGGCAGGGATTTAAGGCCTTCTTCGGTGTCGGGAAAGACGCCGCCATGCTCGTTCGCCACCGCTTCGGCGCATTTCTTTAGGTTGCGGGCCCGCGCATAATAGCCAAGCCCTGCCCAGGCGGCCATCACCGCGTCGTTTTCGGCTGCGGCAAGATCGGTCACCTCGGGCCAGCGCTGCAGAAACCGTTCGAAATAGGGTTTGACCGCCTGCACCGTCGTCTGCTGCAGCATCACCTCGGACAGCCAGACGCGATAGGGATCGGCCTTGACGCCGCGGGCCGCCATGCCAGGCGAAACGCGCCAGGGCAGGTCGCGGTGGTGGCGATCGTACCAGTCGAGCAGGGGCTTGGCTAAGGGCGTGTCGAGTGTGGTGATCGTCATGATTTGCCGCGATGGGGGGAAGTGCCTATACTTGGCGAAGCAATGCCGCGCGATCAAGTCGCCTGTGCGAATTGGCATGCGAATTGGCGGCGTCGCTGAAGGGTTTCGATGAGTTATCCACGCAAAGGTGCAAAGCAGATCTCCGAGCTGGCGAACGGGCTGATCGATCCCGTGCTCGCGCGCCGCGCCGGCATCAACACGGCGCTGCTCGGCTCGTGGAGCGAAATCGCCGGCGAGGACTTCGCCGATTGCACCCGGCCGGAAAAGATCGCTTGGGCCCGCGGCGGCAATGAGACCGGCGGCTTCCGCCCCGGCGTGCTGACGATTGCCTGCGAAGGCGCGCGCGCGCTCTTCCTCACCCATGCCCAGGGCGAACTCATCCAGCGCATCAACAGCTTCTTCGGCTTTGCCGCCGTCCACCAGATCCGCATCGTCCAGAAGCCGGTTTCACAAGCCATCCGCCGCTCCCGCACCCCGCCACCGCTGAAAGGCGAAGCCGCCCGCAAGCTCGAAGGCATGATGGAGGGGATAGAGAACGACAAGCTGCGCCAGGCGATCCAGCGCTTGGGCACGGCGGTGATGGGCAAGCGGGGAAATCAACGCTGATGAGCAAACCGCCTAACTTAACCCGCAACGCGCTTAGTTTTTTTTGATCCTGCTTCGACAAGCTCGCGGGTAACAGCGAATTCCGTCCTGCCCGAGATCGAGCTATAAGGCTCGCACTGTGTGATCGCATCCGCGATCAACGGGGCTGCCGTTTTTTCCCATTCGGATGGTGGTGCGCGGAAGTTGATGGATAAAAAGTCGGCAGATCCGTCTTTGATGACCGCCACAACCATGAAGTTATAAGCACTCGGCGCGTCCGCAGGCAGCTTTAGACATTTAAGCATCTGATTGAAAACAATATTGCCGCGGTCTTCAAAGGCGTGCGCGCTCGTGACGTTCAGGGCCAATGTTACAGAGGCAATAAGCATGTAATAGAGAAAAGTCTTCGTCAAAGAATGCATTAAAATATCCCTCTGAATGGTCGTCTGTTATACTTGTAGAGCAGACGGGAGAAAAGTCATGCTGGTCTTGCAGTTGCCCCCTGATATCGAAGCGCGGCTGATTGAGCTTTCCAAGCGTACCGGCCGCAGCAAGAGCTTCTATGTGCGTCAAGCCATCCTCGCGCATCTCGACGATCTGGAAGATGTCTATCTTGGCGAAAGGCGCCTGGAAGAGCTTCGCCGCGACGAGGGCGATACCGTGCCGCTGGCCGAGCTGACGGCGCGTTACGGGTTGGACGACTAAGTTTCATCGACCAGCCGATACGGGCTGTCAGCCGTCGCGACATCTACCGGCAAAATTCGCAGGCGGACCAATCTCGCAATTTTTGGTCTAGTCGTCTTCCCGCGGTCACAATTCTTTGAAGGAAGTTGGTGATCCGTGCCTTGTGAGCGGCGGCCAGCCGTTATATCGCACAGTCATGCCGTCAATCTCATTAGTTATGGGGAATCCATGCAGATGTCCGAAATGCAACTGACGAAACGCCGCCTGCTCAGCGGTATCGCCATCGCCGCAGCTGCCGTAGCGCTTGTCGCCTGCAACGACAGCAAGGACGCTGCCGATGCTTCGTCCTCCGGCAAGACCATGGCTGACGGCACCAATGTCGACACCATGCAGACGGCGGCCACGGCGGCGACCGAAATGCCGCAGTCCGATGGCGATGTCGACATGACTGAGGTGCTGAAGCCCGGCGCGCTGCCCGAAATGGCGCTCGGCAAGGCCGACGCCCCGGTCAAGATCGTCGAATATATGTCGATGACCTGCCCGCATTGCGCCCATTTCCACAACACCACCTTCGACGCGATCAAGCAGAAATACGTCGACGCCGGCAAGGTGCAGTTCATCATCCGCGAATTCCCCTTCGACCCGCGCGCCGCCGCCGCCTTCATGCTCGCCCGCTGCAGCGCCTCCAATCCGGAACAATTGAGCACGCCGGAACAGTATTTCCCGATGGTTTCGATGCTCTTCAAGCAGCAGCAGATCTGGGCCGCCGCCGATGATGGCCGCGCCGCACTGCTGCAGATGTCGAAGCTTGCCGGATTTACTGAGGATAGCTTCACGAAATGCTTGACGAACCAGAAGCTTCTGGATGAAGTGAACGCCACGCGGGAAAGAGGTTCCAAGGATTTTGGCGTCAACGCCACACCGACTTTCATCATCAATGGCAAGCGCTACTCTGGAGACATGCCGGTTGACACCATGTCGAAGCTCATCGACAGCCTGCTCTGAACCGGATCGTTTCGATAGAACGGGCGACGGCGAAAGCCGTGCGCCCGTTTTTCGTTTTCAGCGCAGTTTGCTGGTGTGGCCCCCTCATCCGCCTGCCGGCACCTTCTCCCCGAGGGGAGAAGGGGTAGGCCGCCGGCCTTTCCTTCCCATTATTCGAGGGATGATGTGGGCACGGCATCGACTGCGAGTTTCTTCTCCCCAGCGGGGAGAAGGTGCCGGCAGGCGGATGAGGGGGCTTCCTGCCGTGGATATTTCCGCATGAAGTTCAACAAGCTGCGCCTGGTCGGCTTCAAATCCTTCGTCGAGCCGACGGAATTCATCATCGAACGCGGGCTGACCGGCGTTGTCGGCCCGAACGGCTGCGGCAAGTCGAACCTCGTCGAGGCGCTTCGCTGGGTGATGGGCGAAAATTCCTACAAGAACATGCGCGCCTCCGGCATGGACGACGTGATCTTTTCGGGCTCGGGAAACCGTCCGGCGCGCAACACCGCCGAAGTGGCGCTCTATCTCGACAATGGTGAGCGCACCGCGCCTGCCGCCTTCAACGACAGCGACGAGATCCAGGTCACCCGCCGCATCGAGCGTGAACAGGGTTCGCTCTATCGCATCAACGGCAAGGAAAGCCGCGCCAAGGACGTGCAGCTGCTGTTTGCCGATGCCTCCACCGGCGCGCGGTCGCCCTCGATGGTCGGGCAGGGGCGCATCGGCGAGCTGATCCAGGCAAAGCCGCAGGCCCGCCGCCAGTTGCTCGAAGAGGCAGCCGGCATTTCAGGCCTGCATTCCCGCCGCCACGAGGCTGAACTGCGGCTGCGCGCCGCCGAAGGCAATCTCGAGCGCCTCGACGACGTCACCTCGCAGCTCGAAAGCCAGATCGAGAGCCTGAAGCGGCAGGCCCGCCAGGCAAACCGCTTCAAGACGCTGTCTGCCGATATCCGCGCCCGCGAGGCGATGCTGCTGCATATCCGCTGGGTGCAGGCGAAGGAAGCAGAAGCCGAGGCCGACAGTGCGCTGAACCAGGCGACCTCCGTCGTCGCCGAAAAGGCGCAGATGCAGATGGAGGCGGCGAAGAACCAGGCTATCGCCAGCCTGAAACTGCCGGAACTGCGCGAGGGCGAGGCGCGCGCGGCTGCCGCCCTGCAGCGCCTGCAGATCGCCAGAAGCCAGCTGGAAGAAGATGCCGGCCGCATCCTGCGCCGCCGTGACGAGCTGACCCGCCGTCTCGCCCAGCTTGCGGAGGATATAAGCCGCGAGCAGCGGCTGGTGGCCGACAATGCCGTCATCCTGGCAAGACTCGATGCCGAAGAGGCGGAGATTTCGGAGATCCTCGCCGATTCCGGCCGTTATGCCGAGGAAACCCGCGAGGCCTTCGAGGGCGCGGCGGCAAAACTGGCCGACAGCGAACGCATCTTCACCCAGCTGACGGCCGAGCGCGCAGAGGCGGCCGCCGGCCGCAACCAGCTGGAACGCGCCATCCGCGATCTCACCGACCGGCGGATGCGCCTCGAACGCCAGATGGATGAGGCAAACCAGGAACTGTCAGCCGTCGGCGAGAAGATCGCCGGCCTGCCCGATCCCGACGAAAAACGCGCCATCGTCGAAGCCGGCGAGATTGCCGTCGCCGACGCGGAAGCGGCCGTCCAGGTGGTCGAGCAGGCGCTGGCGGCAGCACGCCAGACCGAGGCGCTGTCGCGCGCGCCGGTCGAGCAGGCCCGCTCGAGCCTGAATGCGCTGGAAACCGAGGCCCGGACGATTTCCCGCATGCTCGCCGCCGGTGCTGCGGCTGGCAAATTTCCGCCGGTTGCCGACGAGCTGAAGGTCGACCGCGGCTTCGAAACCGCACTCGGTGCCGCCCTCGGCGACGATCTGGAATCGCCGCTCGATGCCGAGGCGCCGGCCCATTGGTCGGACAATGGCGATGGCGCTGGCGATCCGGCACTTCCATCCGGTGTTGCGCCGCTGCTGGCCCATGTCCGCGCCCCCGCCGCACTCACCCGCCGCCTGCGCCAGATCGGCCTGGTCGTGGAAGGGGAGGCGCAGTCGCTGATGGCAGCGCTGAAGCCCGGCCAGCGGCTGGTGACGAAAGAGGGCGCGGTTTATCGCTGGGACGGCCACGTCACCGGTGCCGATGCCCCAAGTGCTGCGGCGCTGCGCCTTGCCCAGAAGAACCGCCTGGCCGAACTCGAAAGCGAAGCCGCCCTTGCCCGCGACGTGCTTGCCGAAGCCGAGGAGCGGCAGGCTGCCGCCGCCGAGGCGATCCGCGCCGAGGAGCGTCGGCTTGCCGAGGCGCGTGACATGAGCCGTCTGTCGGCGCGTCATCTCGCCGACGCGCGCGACGCGCTTGTTGCTGCCGAACGTGCCTCCGGCGATCTCATCCGCCGCCGCGATGTCGTCAGCGAGGCCGCCAGCCAGCTGCGCACGCAGCTGGAGGAGATCGCCATCCAGGAAGAAAATGCCCGCATCGAGCTGGAGGACGCGCCTGATCTGACTGATATCGACGAGCGGCTGCGGTTCCAGCAGGCGGAAGTGGCGACCGATCGCGGCGCGCTGGCTGAAAGCCGCGCCCGCCATGAAAGCCTGGCGAGGGAAAACGAGGCCCGCCAGCGCCGCATCATGGCAATCGGCCAGGAGCGCGAGACCTGGCGCCAGCGGGCAGCAAGCGCCGAAGATCATGTCGCGACGCTGCGCGAGCGCGAGGAAGAGGCGCGTGAAGAGGCAGCCGAGCTCGAATTGGCGCCCGATGAATTCGACGACAAGCGCCGCGCTCTGCTCAGCGAATTGCAGAAGGCCGAGGAGGCGCGCCGCCAGGCCAGCGATCTGCTGGCCGAGGCCGAACGGATCCAGCGCGAGGCCGACCAAAAGGCGACGACGGCACTGTCGGATCTTGCCGAATGCCGTGAACGCCGCGGCCGCGCCGAGGAGCGCCTGGTTTCGGCCCGCGAGAAGCGGCAGGAAAGCGAAGGCCGCATCCGCGAGGTCCTGAACGTCGCCCCGCACGAGGCGCTGCAATTGACCGGGCGCCCGACCATGCAGGCGCTTCCCGATCCGCGCGAAGTCGAGCGCGAGCTGGAACGCCTGAGGATCGAGCGCGAGCGGCTGGGCGCCGTCAACCTGCGCGCCGACGAGGAACAGAAGGAGCTGAGCGAGAAGCTCGAAGCCCTGATCAAGGAACGCGACGATGTCATCGATGCGATCCGCAAGCTGCGCGGCGCCATCCAAAGCCTCAACCGCGAGGGCCGCGAGCGGCTGATCGCCGCCTTCGATATCGTCAACGCCCAGTTCCAGCGGCTGTTCACCCATCTTTTCGGCGGCGGCACCGCCGAACTGCAGCTGATCGAATCCGACGATCCGCTGGAAGCCGGCCTCGAAATCCTTGCCCGTCCGCCCGGCAAGAAGCCGCAGACCATGACGCTGCTCTCCGGTGGCGAGCAGGCGCTGACGGCGATGGCGCTGATCTTCGCCGTCTTCCTCACCAATCCGGCGCCGATCTGTGTGCTCGACGAAGTGGACGCGCCGCTCGACGACCACAATGTCGAGCGCTACTGCAATCTGATGGACGAAATGGCGGCCTCCACCGAAACCCGCTTCGTCATCATCACCCACAATCCGATCACCATGGCCCGCATGAACCGCCTCTTCGGCGTCACCATGGCCGAGCAGGGCGTCTCCCAACTCGTCTCCGTAGACTTGCAAATGGCCGAGCGCCTGCGCGAGATTGCCTGAGGTTATGTGAAGAGAGCATTTGCGGTCTCTGCGAGCACAGACGCAATTTCAGCAAAGGTATGGCGCGGTTTTGCGCCCAGAAATTGCGCAAAATCAACTGACAAGAAATAAACACCAAAAAAGGTCGGCTTCCTTGCGGCCTGTACCCCATTTGGGTGATGCTCTTTTCGCTGACTTGCATTAGAAGTTGTTTCAACGCAACCTAATTACTCTGCTGGAAAGCGAGCGACCAAAGGTTGCGCATTGTCGAATTTGCGTGCGGTTTTCCGGGCGAGGGCAAGAACCGGAAACCGAGAGCAAATCTTGGGAAGTAGCGATCCATTTTCCCAGGAATTGCGTAAGACGAGGTCAGAGCGGTTCTCTTTTATAAAAAGCTGAACCGTTCCTGGGTTGAGGGACCCCCCGTCCGGTTTTCCTGGCCGGACGGAAACAAGGCTTTGCGGGACATTGTTGCAGTCCCGCAAAGCTTTTTTTGTGCCTTGTTTTCTGTTTGGGCACCTTTCAACCGTTTCAACGCCGCCCGCAGCCAAGATTTATTGTGCAGCGCAACATTCTGCCGCATTTGTCGATTTTCATTTCAACACCAACGGATTAAGCTAATCCCGATTTGGTGTTGGGGGGAAGATGACCAAGTGGGTCTATAGGTTCGGCGACGGGCAGGCTGAGGGCCGGGCGCGCGATCACGAGATTCTGGGCGGCAAGGGCGCCAATCTTGCGGAAATGTGCGCGCTTGGACTGCCGGTGCCGCCGGGGCTGACGATCGTCAGCGATGCCTGCAACACCTATTACAAGAACGGCCGCCACATTGAGGATGCGGTGAAGGCTGAAGTACGCGCCGGCATATCGGCGATCGAGTCGGTCACCGGCCGCCACTTCGGTTCCGTCAGCCAGCCGCTGCTGCTCTCGGTGCGCTCCGGCGCCCGCGTCTCGATGCCGGGCATGATGGACACGGTGCTCAATCTCGGCCTCAACGACGAGACCGTGCAGGCGCTCGGCCACGATGCCGGCGACGCGCGTTTTGCCTGGGACAGCTACCGCCGTTTCATCCAGATGTATGCCGATGTCGTCATGGGCCTCGGCAACGACGCCTTCGAGGAGATCCTGGAAGACGAGAAGGCCAAGCTCGGCCATGAATTCGATACCGAACTCAGCGCCTCGGAATGGCAGCATATCGTCTCGCTCTACAAGAAGCTGATCGAGGAGGAGCTGGAGCAGGAATTCCCGCAGGATCCCGAAGTTCAGCTCTGGGGCGCGGTCGGCGCCGTCTTTTCCAGCTGGATGAGCGCGCGCGCCGTCACCTACCGCCAGCTCCACAATATTCCGGAAGGCTGGGGCACGGCGATCAACATCCAGGCGATGGTCTTCGGCAATCTCGGCAATTCGTCCGCCACCGGCGTTGCCTTCACCCGCAATCCCTCGACCGGCGAGAGGGCGCTGTACGGCGAATTCCTGGTCAATGCCCAGGGCGAGGATGTCGTGGCCGGCATCCGCACGCCGCAAAGCATCACCGAGGAGGGGCGGATTTCCTCCGGCTCCGAAAAGCCCTCGATGGAAAAACTGATGCCGGAGGCGTTTCGCGAGCTCTGCGGCATCTGCACCGAGCTCGAGATCCATTACCGCGACATGCAGGATATCGAATTCACCATCGAGCGCGGCAGGCTGTGGATGCTGCAGACCCGTTCAGGCAAGCGCTCGACCCGGGCGGCAATGAAGATCGCCGTCGACATGGTCGACGAGGGAGTGATCACCGAGGACGAGGCGGTGCTGCGCATCGAGCCATCCAGCCTCGACCAGCTGCTGCATCCGACAATCGATCCGCGCGTTACCCGCCAGGTGATCGGCACCGGATTGCCGGCCTCGCCGGGAGCGGCCACCGGCGGCATCGTCTTTACCGCCGAAGAGGCGGTCGAGGCGGAAGCTGAAGGCCGTAAGGTCATCCTGCTCAGGGTCGAGACCAGCCCCGAGGATATTCACGGCATGCATGCCGCCGAAGGCATCCTGACCACCCGCGGCGGCATGACCAGCCATGCGGCAGTCGTTGCCCGCGGCATGGGCATCCCCTGCGTCGTCGGCGCCGGCACCATGCGCATCGACGTGCGCAATGAGCGGCTGCTCGGCGTCGGCGTGACGCTCAAGAAGGGCGATATCATCACCATCGACGGCTCGGCCGGCCAGGTGCTGAAGGGCGAGGTGCCGATGATCCAGCCGGCGCTGTCGGGCGATTTCGGCCGCATCATGGGCTGGGCCGACCGCGCCAGGCGCATGACGGTGCGCACCAATGCCGATACGCCGGCCGATGCGCTGGCCGCCCGCTCCTTCGGCGCCGAAGGCATCGGCCTTTGCCGCACCGAACACATGTTCTTCGAGGGCGAGCGCATCCATGTCATGCGCGAGATGATCCTGGCCGTCGATGAGAAAGGCAGGCGCGTGGCGCTCGACAAGTTGCTGCCGATGCAGAGGCTGGATTTCACCGGCCTCTTCACCGTCATGCACGGCCTGCCGGTAACGATCCGTCTGCTCGATCCGCCGCTGCACGAATTTCTGCCGAAGACCGACGACGAGGTGGCCGAAGTCGCCTTCGCCATGGGCATGGAGGCATCCGTGCTTCGCCAGCGCGTCGATGCGCTGCACGAGTTCAACCCGATGCTCGGCCATCGCGGCTGCCGGCTGGCGATCTCCTATCCCGAAATCGTCGAGATGCAGGCCCGCGCCATCTTCGAGGCGGCGGTCGCCGCAGCCAAGGAGACCGGGGCAGCCGTCGTACCGGAGATCATGGTGCCGCTCGTTGGCCTCCGCACCGAGCTCGATTACGTCAAGGCGCACATCGATGCTGTCGCCGGCGACGTCATGAACGAAGCCGGCATGAAGATCGATTATCTCGTCGGTACGATGATCGAGCTGCCGCGTGCGGCCCTTCGCGCCCATGTGATTGCCGAAGCCGCCGAATTCTTCTCCTTCGGCACCAACGACCTGACGCAGACCACCTTCGGCATCTCGCGCGACGACGCCTCGGCCTTCATCCCCACCTATCAGCGCAAGGGCATCATCGAGCACGATCCCTTCATCTCGCTCGATTTCGACGGTGTCGGCGAATTGATCAGCATCGCCGCCGAGCGCGGCAGGCGCACCCGCAACGACATGAAGCTCGGCATCTGCGGCGAACATGGCGGCGACCCGGCCTCGATCCGCTTCTGCGAGACGATCGGCCTCGATTATGTCTCCTGCTCGCCGTTCCGCGTGCCGATCGCCAGGTTGGCGGCGGCGCAGGCGGTGATTGCAGGCAGTCTGGAGATCAGGCGCGGTCCGAAAGACCTGCGGGCAACCGTGTAAAATATCGGTGGAGCCTGGGGCAGGGCGCCCGTGGCAGTCAGTGGTGATGCCGCCAGCGATCGCGGTAGATATAAGGCCCGTTCAGCTCCCAGGCCATGTTGTTCATCATCTCCGCACTCTGTGCCCGCGATTCGGCGCGCCGGTCGAGATCGATGCGCTGCAGGCAGGTGGCAAAACCATCCGTGCCGCGCCGGAAGCCATAGCCGAGGCACCGCTGCTCATCCGCCGCCCGCCGCTCCTCCGGCGTCATCGTCTGGCAGGCCGAGAGCCCAGCGACGATGGTGGCCAGGACGGTGATGAGAAGACGAATGCGCATGTGTGTGTTCCTTGGGATGCTTTTCTCAGAGGAAAGGCCATTCGGGCGAGGGCGTCAAGCTGCTCTTGGTCCAGGAGATCGCTGAGAGCTGGGTGACTACGCGAGCCCGTGTACCGTGCAGCCCCCTCATCCGCCCTATGGGCACCTTCTCCCCGAGGGGAGAAGAGGGAATCGAGACGTGGCGGCATATTCCCTTCTCCACAGCGGGGAGAAGGTGGCCCGAAGGGTCGGATGAGGGGGCCGCTCGGCAGGCCGTTCGTTTGCCCTTCGCTTGCGCTCAGCGCATTCGCGGCTTTGCCGCTCACCCCTTTCACGCCGCCCCAGCCGGATCCCCGATCGGCAGCAGCGCCGGATTGAGCGGCGGATCCTGCGGGTTCTTCGTATCGGCCGGATCCTGCGCCGGTGTCAGCGGCGGTTTTTGCTGGATGGGGTCGGGAATGCCGGGTGTCGGCGTCGGGCCGCGCGGTGTGTCGGTATTGGGTGTCGGGATCGGGTCTTTGTTGGGCATGAGTGCCTCCTTTTCGAAAAAGGAACGGCAGCCTCAGCACTTGGTTCCACTTTCGCCGGCCCACCTTTCTATGTATGAGGAAAGCATGGGCCGCTCCATGAGAGGCCGGAAGCAGTGGAACGAGCATGGCCCTTCGCGATCGATTTTCGAAAAAACTGAGCTGTCCGCAATGCGGCAATGAGGGCTTTGCCGAAGCCTCGGAAGTTGACGATCCCAAGCGCAAGCACCCCGATTTCAAGGTCGATCAGCTGCCGCGCGGCTTTGGCGTGCAGCGGCCGTCCAACCACCAGGAAAATTTCGTCATCAAGTGCGAATGCGGGCGCAAGTTTCCCTTCCGCAGCGTTGCGGAAGCCGCGGCCGAGCGCCGGTAGAGCAATTCCAGGAAAAGTTGAAGCGGTTTTCCGTCCGGAATTGCGTAAAAAAATGAAATTCAGATCCGCTCCAGCAGTTCGATGAAGGCATCGGCGAAACGCACCAGCGGCGCGGTCTCTTCGTCGGGCGCCTGCATGCGGATCTCGGTGCCGTTGCCGTCGAGCAGCGCCAGCACGACGCGCATCTCCTGGCCGTCACCTGGAATGCGCAGCACGGCAATGCGCCGGCAATCATCGATCAGGCCGCCGGCCGGCAGGTCGAACAGCAGCTCGCCGCCGGAGCGTGCCGCCGCCTGGCGCACCGCCTCGCAGAAGCCGGCATCGCCACCGGCATAACCTTCGAGCGAAAGTTCGAGCTCGAGCAGCTCCATCGGCAGCATCGGCTCGGACTGGTGGTCGATCCCGCCAAGCGCAGACGCCTGCGGCCTTGCTGCAATCTCGGGTGAAATCATCCCGTCTCTCCTCTATATCTGGAGATGAAACCGCGGCAGAATGGCCTTTTTTTGACATATCAGCAAGGGCTTATGAAGCAACCGCCGTTTCGTCATGGCCTTCGCCGTGGATTCCAACGCAATGCCTCAGACAATAGTTTCAATTTAGCCGAATCTTGCCCCAGATCTGGATGATTTTAGGCTGGGCCGGCCTAAAATCTGAATCCGGATCTAAATCAAGGAATAGAGCATGATGTCGTCCGAAAACCGCTTCACACTTTTCGGCATCATGCTCTAAACAGGGTTGAGGCGATTTGCGTGGTCGAACGCGCGGGCGCTGACGAGCAACCGGTAAGTTTGATGGCCATCCGCTTCGACCGCCCCGTTTCCAACGCCGCCCGCTTTTCGCGGCTGCTCGGGGCGTTTTCCCTGGTGCTGGCGCTGGCGGTGATGATCGCCCATCGCTTCGGCGGCCTCGCCACACCCTATCTGGTGCTGCTGCTGATTGCTGCTGCCGGCGGCGCGCTGCTTTCCGCCTTGCTTGCCGCAGTCGGGCTGCGCAGCCTCTGGATGACCGGGGCCGAAGGCGGGCTGGCGGCGCTGGCGGCGCTGATCTATGCCGCCTTTCCGCTCGGCCTCGGCGCCTATGCCACCGAGCGTTACATGACGCTGCCTGATATCTACGACGTTTCCACCGATCCGGTCTCCGCACCCGACTGGCTGTCGCCGCCGCACTCCGACCAGATCTGGCTGAAGCGCAATCCGGACGTGACGCCGGAGGATCGCGAAATGCAGCTCGCTGCCTATCCCGAACTCACCGGCCGGCGCTATGAGGGCGCGCTCGACCGGGTGCTCGAAGCGGTGCGCAAGGTCGCCAAGATGAGCGGCATGACCATCACCAGGAGCAGTGGCGACACCGCGCCCGGCCGCGATCCCGAGGACAAGCCTGTCAAGCCGCCGCAGGCGAGCGACGATGCGGTGGCCGATGCGCCCGATATCATCCCCGTGCCGACGCCGCGCCCCTATGACGACGACGTCGCCAAGCTGATCCGCGGCGCCAATGGCGTGACGCTGCAGGGCACCACCCGCACGCTGATCCTCGGGCTGCGCTTCGATATCATCATTCGGCTGCGCGAAGAGGCCGAAACCACCTTCGTCGACATCCGCGTCGCCTCCCGCTACGGCCAACACGACCTCGGCTTCAGCGCCGAAATCGCCGGCGATTATCTGAAGGCGCTGGATGCCGAACTGTTGGGAATTGCGGGTGGGTGAGCCGCGGTGCCGCCAAAGGCGGCAGCAATCGATCCAGTGAATCGATTGCAGCGGCGAACGCCCTGAGCCTAAGCGAAGGGCCGGGATACGGTGCGGCGGACTCGACAACCTTCGGGCCGCAACCTCTCGGTTCCCTCTTCTCCCCAGCGGGGGTCCGAAGGACGGGTCGAGACCCGCGGCTCGACCCCGGTCAGTGCCCGTAGGGCGGATGAGGGGGCCGGCGAAGCCGGTCTTTCCTTACGACGTTCATGCGGGATTCTACCACGCTCGCGTCGGCATGGCGGGATAGTTAAAATGAGAGGGCGTGCCGTGTGGCCACCTCATCCGACCCTTCGGGCCACCTTTGCCTGGGTTGAGCCACCCGTCTCAACCCGTCCTTCGGACCCCCGCTGGGGAGAAGAGGATACATGCCGCAACCTCTCCGTTCCTCGCTCGCTCTCGCAGGGCTCGACCCCGCCGCCAAGGTTAGGGTGAGGGGCAGCCATCCGCGCGAAGGCGCACGCCCCCTCACTCCACCACCAACCACCCCGTATACCGCACCACCAACCCCGTCAGCCGCCCGCCGATCTCCACGTGGAAGTGGAACCGCCCATCCCGCTCCTCCTCATACGTATCTCCGCCAGGCGCCAGAAACATCGGCAGCGGAATCCCGCAGAACCGCCAGCCGCGCACGACGAGCCGCAGCTTTTCCCCATCCGGCACCAGCGCCATCAGCACCCGGAACGGCCCGAAGACCTCGGCGAGCAGATCCCGTTCGCGGCCCTTTGCCTCGACTTGCCGGCTGCGGAAGACCGTGCCGCCGAAATCGCGTGTCCAGATCTCCCTGTCGCCATCGGTCACGAAACGCACCGTGACCGGCACATCCTCAGCCGCCGGGGGAAAGCCGATCACCCGAGCGACGATCCTCGCCAGCAGCCCGCCGCCGCGCTCGATCCGCGCCCGGCCGGAGGCGACGCGCGTGCCGCCAGCATGCAGGGCGGCGAGGGCGGGCGGCAGCCGCTCCCAGGCGCTGCCGAGGATCCTCTGGTAGAGCGGCAGGGGTGCCGCCTCGTTTTCCATGCTGATGCCGGATGTGATCGAAAACCGCCGGAAGGCCGCTTCGAAATCTTCAAGCTGCAATTCGCCGGCCGCCGGTCGCGCCCCATTCTCCGGCCGCGTGCCGGTCAGCAGCCGGCGCACCAGCGCGTCCACGCCGATGACCGGGATGAACGGCCCGTCATCACCTTCGGCAATCAGATGCCAGCCGCAGGACAGCCGCTGTCCGGCGTGATCGACGCCGCCGACGCGGACGAACATGCCGCCGCGATGTTCGCCGATCGCGAAAGCGTGGCTGGCGCGCTGCAGCAGCCGCGCAAACGGCAGCAGCGACGGCAGGAGCCGGAGGCGGACGAGCCTTGCCGCAAGGCTGAGCATGCGCTGCAGCGGCTGCGGCTCCGTGCCAACGCCGGTGAAAGTCGATTGCAGGCCGGCAAAGCGCGCCGGCAGCAGCTTGAGATCCGGCGCATCCACCAGCAGGAATTTGCGGCTGCGCAGCGGCTTAACCCCCGGCGGCGCCACCGTCACCCGCATCGCATCGATCAGCCCGCGCCCGGAGGCCGGCTGGCCATCGCGCAGCACCGGAACCTTCTTGCCGGCATAGCTCGCGATCGCCCTGACGACATTGAGCCCGATCCGCACATGCGGCGAGGGGGCAATTCCCGCCGCGACACATTCGATCCGGGAGAAATGCGGCGCCATCGCATCGAGTGCGGCGAAGGAAAGCGCAGGCAGGCTGCTGAGCCCCGAGAGCGCGAAGACGCCCTTGGCCTTGGTCGCCGCATCCAGCTCACCGATGCCGGCGACGAAACCGGTGCTATCGGCAATATCGGCATAATCGATGCCGAGGCCGATGCAGGCCTCGACCACCCTATAGGCATGCTTGCCGAAGCTCTGGAACGGCCCCGAGGCATCGACGACGAGATCAGGCCTCAGCCGCGTCAGCTGTTCGATGAGGTCGCCGTCGCGGTCGAAGCTGACGGCCTGCACCATCGCGCCGAGATTGTTAGTTCCCAGGCCCTCGGCTCCATCCTTCGGCGTCCGGAGATCTGCAACGAAATCGTCAGCCTTTTCGAGCGAGCGCCCCGCAACCAGCAGCCTGAGCCGCGGTTCATCGCCAAGCAGCCGGGCAAGCCGCCCGCCAAATGTGCCGTAACCGCCAATGATGAGCAGCGAAAACCGGTCCTCGCTCATGTGATGAAACGGCTTCGCTGCTGCGGCGTCGGCACCATGCAGCTTTGCCGCCCGGCAATCTTCAGCCGGTTGCGGGCGATGAATTCATAGAGGGCATCGGCCGCCGGCCGCGGCAGCAGCCGGAAGATCTTGACCAGCGAATAGGGAAAGCCGAGGCCCGCCACCGTGCGGATCGAGCCGTCGGACTTGAAGAAGGCGCGGCCGTTTTCGATCAGGATATTGGTCTCGTAGTCGCGCGCATGCAGCCCGTAATGCCGGTAGAGTGCTGCGCCGAGCGGCGTCTGCGCCGCCAGGAAGCGGTATCGCTGCTGCTTGTCATGTTTCAGCGCGAACTTTACCCAGCCGGAGCAGAACACGCATTCGCCATCGAAGACGATCAGTGGCCGGTCATCGGCAAAGGCGGGCACATCAGGATCATCGCGATAGCTGTAATCGGCTTGAGCCCGCATCATCATCTCCCCATCTTCATGACCCACCCTCATGTTCATGGCGCCGGCCGGTAGTGGGCGGCAAGCGAAGGCGGCCCATCCGCCGCAATCTTGCCGCGCTCCAAGAGATCCTCGATATGGGCGAGCACGGAAAGGGCCGCCGCCCCATGCAGCTTCGGATCGGTATCGCGATAGATCACCTTCACCATCTCGGCAATCTGCTGGTCGCCCGCCTGGACCCGCGCCAGCACCGCCTGCTCGCGCCTGAGGCGATGCGCCTTCAGCGCCCGGAGGAAAGTTGCCGGCTGCGTCACCGGCCCGCCATGGCCGGGCAGCAACAGCCGGTCCTCGCGATCGATCAGCCGCTCGAGCGAGGCCATGTAATCCGCCATCGAACCATCCGGCGGTGCGACGATCGAGGTCGACCAGGCCATGACATGATCGCCGGAGAACAGGATGTCGCGACCCGCAAGCGCGAAGGCGGCATGATTGGCCGTGTGCCCCGGCGTCAGCACCGCGCTCAGCGCCCAGCCATCGCCCGATAGGGTCTGACCGTCACTGAGCGCAATATCGGGCACGAAGGATAGATCCGAGCTTTCGGCGAACGGATTGATCTCGCCATCCCTGAGCGGCCGCGCCGGCCGGTGCGGCCCTTGGCCCACCGTCACCGCCCCCGTTGCCGCCTGCAGACGCTTTGCCAGCGGCGAGTGGTCGCGATGCGTGTGGCTGACGAAGATATGCGTCACCTCACGCCCGGCAAGGGCTGCCATCAGTGCCTGATAATGCGCCTCATCCTCCGGCCCGGGATCGATGACCGCGACGGAAGAAGAGCCGACGATATAGCTGTTGGTGCCGAAAAAGGTGAAAGGGCCGGGATTGTTCACTGTCACCCGCTCGACACCCGAAACAACCGGCACGGCCTGCCCATAGGCCGGCTCGAAAGCGAGGTCGAATGCGGGACTGTCCATGAAGGAATGATCTCGGGCCAATGACGTCGCCACTTCCTAGCACGACGGCGGGTGCTGCGCAGCGCATAAATCTGCGCCGGGTTAAACTTAGTCATTGTGACAGGCGAAGAGCTTTGCTAATCAGGCGTCGATTTGAGCAAGCGGTTTCCGCTCAAGCTCTGGTGGGGCGTCGCCAAGCGGTAAGGCAACGGTTTTTGGTACCGTCATCCCTGGTTCGAATCCAGGCGCCCCAGCCAACGCCAGATGGTCCATTCTGACCTCGTGGTTTTCCTCCGCAGGTGCCGTCACGGGTTGGCGAACAACTGCATTCGCAATTTCTGCAGTGCCATCGTATGTTGGTTTCAAGGGATGAAGTCGCGCGAATAATTTCCCGTGCCCGTTACAACGTCGTTGGGTTCGACAACTGCAGTTCTCCAATCATTCCTCGCTGAAAAAATCCTCATCCAGGCGCTTGAATTCGACCATGCGATAGCCTCGCACCCCGACGTCATGCTCTATCATGAGATCAGCCAGTTCGCGGCCATCAATCAGTATGACCCGCTGAGCAAGATGCCTGACGTAATCGCGGGCCGGCTGGCTAAAGGTTGAGGTGGTGACGAAGACACCCTTGGTGGCGCCCAGGCCGACCAGGCTGCCGACGAAGCCGTTGACGTCCGGGCGACTGACTGGATTGCCGGGCGCGTAGCGCTTGGCCTGAACATAGATGCGGTCGAGGCCGAGGCGGTCTTCGTTGACGATGCCGTCGACACCGCCGTCACCGGAGCGCCCGAGTTGGGCGGCGGCGTCTTTGTGGCTGCCGCCGTATCCCATGGCAACGAGGAGATCGACGATCAATTGCTCAAAAAAAGCCGGGCTGTTGGTGAGTATCCGCTCAAGGAGTTCATCCCGCAAAGCCGCCGCCAGGGATGCATGGGCCGCGTCGATCTGCTCTTCCGGCGTCGTTGTCGCGGGGGTGGCGCGATCCGGCCCGACGGTCGTGCTTTCCTCGCCTCCGGCACTTCCTTCATTCCGATAGAAATCGCGGAATTCCGGCTCGCGCATTAGAAGGGCAACGTCGATCCGCTCCGGCGCAGTGGCCAGGAGCGCCTTGCCCTTGTCAGTCGCGAGAAAACGACCGCGCGCTGGAGACGCGATCAGCCCGGCCTTGCTCATGTAGAATTTGGCCCAGTGAATGCGGTTGTGCAGCAGCCGCTGACGACCGCTCGGCAACAATTCCTCGCGTTCCTCCGGCGTCAGTCCCAAATCATCGGCGATACGCTCAGCGACGTAGGCAACCCGCATTTCACCCTCGGAAGCCAAGCGCAGGACAGGAAGCATCAGGGTTTGGTAGTCGGGGATCACGTGCCGGTCTCCTGTTTGCGCATGATGTCGGCGATCGACGCGTCAATAGTTGTGCTGGAAAGACCGCTGACAATCTCGCCATTGCTCGTCAGACGGTTTTTGCTGAAACGAGTCAGCAGAGTCTGCTCGACCACCCTAGCGGAATCTTCAGAAGGCGTCGGTTGTTCGAGGTAGACACTCCATTTGAGCCCTGTCACCTCCGGGGCCAACGGGATGTTATGGGCGGCTGCCCTCAGAGCCGGATCGTGGGAGTAGCCAATCTTGAAGGCCAACTCCTTGCGCTTGGCATCTTTCAGTACGAGCACATAGACATACCAAATCTCGTGCTGCGCGAACGCTCCTGAAAAGACGCCCTGATGCTTGGGAGCAAGCTTGCTGTTCGCCTTGGCAACGAGTCCCTGCCCGAACACGGTCTTTGGAACAGCGACTGGCAATTGCCGGCGTTCTAGCGCAAGAAGCGGCTCGGCTGTCACCGGGTCCAGTTCGACTATTCTCGATTGCCCCTGAAGATGATGTTTCGGGGTCAGTGGGCCAACGAGGGTGGAAAAGACGTTGTTGGCCGAAGTGATTCCCCAAACACCTACGGGATGCAACGCGACGGGAAAACGAGTGACCGCCTGGATCCACGAGGCGTCGTCCAAATTTGGATCTACATAATCGCGGGTGTTCACTTCAAGATCGGAGACCATATAAGCCGCCAGCACCCGTCCGTGATCGGCGGGCGGCGTTGGTGTGCCACGGGTTCCCACGGTGAAGACAATATCGCCTTCCGAAAGATGCTTCTTGGCATGCGTTCGCTCGGCCTTACCAGCGAAGGTAAGCGGCCAGGCAGGGTCACCTGGTTGACCCCAGACATAAGTGAAGAATACCTTGGCCATGGGCCCCCAAAACCTAGCTTGCTAGTCCCCAGGGTTGTATGTAGCCGCCCATCCCAACAAGCGCAATTGTTGTTCCCGGAGAAAAAGTTTCTTCGTCGGCAATGGCATATTCGAGGCAATGTGCCGCCTCGAATACGTCCTTGCGGTAGTTGCATCCATTGCGCCATCGTCTAGGGCCCTACTAAGGGCCTAAGTGTCGGCTTCCTCGCGGCACACCATTTCGCTCGCAGGTGAAGCTCATTGACCAACCAGCACTCATGTGGCTCGTGATTGCCGTCTGCGACGGATGGCCATAGCCGTTTCCCTTGCCAACCGAAACCACGCACCAACCACTGCTGCCACGTGGCGAGACGACACACCCAGTAAACTTGGCCCCGTGGTGGGTGGCAACGATAAAGTCCGGCAGGGCCGTCAACCTCGGGCGAACTAGATCGTAGTCGGCGTCACCCATAAAAAGTACCGTCTTGCCCGATTGCAAGGTTGTTTGAACGCACAGGCCAGTTTGATTGAGATTGCCCGCCTTACCCTTGCAGCGCCCTAGGCGCAGGGGGCCAGCCGACACATTCGCAGAGCTCACGCCCAGAAGTCGATTATTGGTGGCAAGCTTCTCGGCGACCAACTTGGCGCCCGGTCCAAGCCGCTGCACCGGCACAATCCAAGTGCCATCCGCAAGGCCCGCAATTGCGTGATAACCATGCAAATGATCCCAATCCCAGTGAGAAAGGATCACTGGGGCATCGGCAACTTTCAGCTCCGGCTTAATGAACGTCGTCTTTTTGTTGTAGGAGATCGGCCAGCCAGCATCCAAGTGAAAGAGTTCATTTCCGTGCTGGTCGATCGCGCTGCAGAAACTCGCCTGCCCGACATCTCGGACGACAATTTTGTGAGGCAGGTTCGCGCCGCTGAGGAGATTGCGCGCGGCACGACTCTTTCCGATTGCGCTTTCCGGAAACTTGCAGGCCTCCGCAATCGCCTGTGCTAGAGCCCGCTCATTTCCAACTGCTGCTCCGATTGGGCTCAGGGGGCTATCGCCCTCCGAGAACAGATACTGGATATCGTCCAGAACCAGAGGTACAATTTCTTCATAGCCAGCGCCGCCCAATGAGGACGCCCAAGCAAAAGGTCCTGACTTCTTTCCTCGCGGCAGCAAGTTGATCCGATACCACTGGCCATCGCGAACGTTCCCAATGTCCGCAAGGTATTGAAAGTTCTCCGCGGTCGTCAAAATCTTCAGCACAGCTAGGCGAGAGCGATCGGCTCTATCCGCTATGGTAGCCAGCGCTTCGTCGGCACTCATTCTCGCGTCAATAGAATCGAACTCGAAAGCGACCCGATTGGCGTTCGGCAGGACCAAATCGTCGTTGGTGAGAGCCTCTGATCGAACCAATCGCGCGATCAGGCTGATCGGCCCTTCCATCAAAAAACTCATCGCTTAGCCTCTAAGTGTTTACCTAACTCCTACAAAAATTGATGAGCGGAAATTATTGCCGATGCATTAAAAACCCCTGAGAGCTGAGAACGGAAAAGAAATTCAACAACGAAGCGGTCTTCCGCTGATGCTGACGCCGTGCATGGCGCCAAAGAGCGAGCAGGCGCGATGGAAAACCTGCCGGCAAACATCGAGCGGGAACGCCCGCAACTCCCGATAACTCACCGGCCTTGCGCCTCACCCGCGCTCTGCAAACAGCCGGACGCCAGTCAGTTCAGCAAGCTTCCCCACCAACGCATCCTGAAACCCAGCATCCGCAACCTCTGCCGCCGCCTCCCGCCCCTGCCGATGGTACCAATACCCGCCGCTGACCTTCGCAGCTCCCGCATCGCTCGTCGCAAGCCATGTCTGCGTGAGATGCCCCATTTCGAGGTCATCGGGGGCGCCGGCGCCGCCCATCTTCGTCGGCACCCAGCCGGGGTCCACCGCGTTGCTGAGAACATCCGGCCAATGGCGGGCGACGGCGGCGGCGAGGGTGGCGATATAGAGCTTGCTTTCCGAGTAGGCCTGGCTTGCGCTCCATGGCCGCTTCTTCCAGTCGATATCGTCAAGGGCGCTGTTGCCGCTGCGGTGCATGCCGCTGCTGAGATAGATCAGGCGATCGGGGCGGGTGATCCATGCGGTGAGCAGATAGGGGGCAAGCACATTCACCGCCAGCGTCTTTGCGTGGCCTTCCGGCGTTTCGCCGCGGCTCCTTTCGAGGTAGATGCCGGCATTGTGGATGACGGCGTCCATGCGGCCGATGGCGTTGACCTGCTCGGCAATCGATCGCGTTTCCGTGGCGCTGGCGAGATCGCCGATGACGATGCCGAGGGCGGTGGGCGAAATCTCTGAGATGGCGGAGGCACGCTCCCTGGAGCGGGCATGCAGCACGACGTCATGGCCCTCCTTCATGAGGGTGCGGGCTGCGGCAAGGCCGAGGCCATCGGTGGAACCGGTGATGAAGATGCGGCTCATGGGGTTTCCCTTCGCGGCGATGGGGGTAGGGCAGTCAAGCAGCTTTTGGCTGGTTGCTCAATGCGGGAGTTGGGGTGTGGGTTCCCGCGCTCCTCCCAGGTGAGGATCCCTGGGAATTTACCGATCGGGATATTTCGGGATGTGGAGCGGGATTGAGGCTATGAATTTTCCCGCTCGGTAATATGGCTGGTGGCGCTTCGCAGGTCTGTCCTCCCAGCGTGAGGATTTACGGCTGGCCCTCTGTGCGGATGCCTGCCCCTCACCCTAACCCTCATATGCGCTAGGTTAGGCGGGCGCGGAGATCGTCGCATTGTTTTCGGCGTCGTCGCGGCGGCTCGCAGAGGTGGCGACGACTTCGTGTGAAGAGATTACAGACGGCCTGCCACAGAAGTGGTCCGCGGATGGCGGCGCAAATGGTGGCCAGGGCTATCTTCATGAGACGCCAGCGCGATGGGCTAGCCCGTGGGGTAGCCGCATCCAGAGGGGGGAGAGTCCGGGACTTGCCCGGCAATCTGTTCGGCGATGATGGCAACGATCAGTCTGGCGTAGAGCCATGCCCGGGCCAGTTCAGGCTTCTTGGCCGGCAAGCTGTCGAGGCCGGCCAGGCTCTTGAACCGTTTGAACGCCAGCTCGATTTGCCAGCGGAAGCGATAGAGGGTGAGGATGTCGGCCGGTGCAAAGGTGGCGGTCGGCAGCGAGGTCAGCAGCAGAATGTACTTCGCCGCCTCGAGACTGCGCGGATCGGGCTTTTTGCCGCGCTTGCGGGCGTCCTTGAGTAGACGCTCCTGCTCGGCTTGGGCCTGTTGCGGATCCTTGCGCCGGACAATGAGGCGCAGGACCAGTGGCGGCGGCGTCCCCGTCATGCCTTCGTGGACACGAACCTGCACCTCGCCTTCCTGCTCTTGCTGAGCGGCGAGCGCGGCAAACAGATCAAAGGGCTCGCCATTCGTCTGCAACAGGCGCAACGAGTTCCAGCCGGTCCGCACGATGAAGTCCGCACCGGCGTCGATCACCGGCCGCAGGTCGCGCGGCCTTGCATAGTAGCGATCGGCCAGCACAATATCGCCGGGTGCGTAGGTAAGGCGCTGAAGGTTTTCGCCACCATGGATGTCGGTCAACTCAAGCTGATCGACCTGAGCCGTTGCCAGGTCGTAGCCGACATGCAACCGCCATGTCGTGCGGTCAGCGCCCGGATGGCAGATCGACGTTCCATCGAGCACACGCAAGCGATACCCCGCGAAGCGCCCCGCCGGCGCTTTGGCCTGTTCGGCAATCAGCGCGGCCACGATGTCGCCAAGCCAAGGCGCCGCTTTGCACAGCCGCTCGAGCAGCGATGGGTCTGACAAACGGGCGATTCCGCCCACTTCGGCCCATGCACAGGTCTCGCGTAGCGACATGCCAAGGCCGCCATAGGCAAGCGCCAGCCGCAACAGCGTCTCGGCATTCTTGATTTCCCGCACCCGCGTAAAAGCACCACGCAACCGCGCCGTTGCTTCCAAGTCAAAATCCGCCGGAAGCCGCTCGCGCACTTCCGGCCAATGATCCAAAATCTCAGGACGAATCTTCATCCAAAGCTTGAATCACAACCAGATTCCTTATGTCCAGGGCTAAACCTAGCGCATATGACCCTAACCCTCTCCCCGTAAAAAAACGGGGAGAGGGGACGTGCCAAACGGAGGGTAGAGATGGAGGAAGCCGGCGCGGCATCTCCCTTCGCCCCGTTTACGGGGGTCCGAAGGACGGGTCGAGACGTGTGGTTCGACCCTGGCAGTGGCGGCAGCCGGATGAGGGGCTGGTCTCGCCGATCTCTTGGGCCGGATGTTGGGTGATCAAAACGCCAACCCACGCCCTCTACCGCCGCCGCTCCGCCCCCGCCGCAATCGTCTGCACCAGCTCATCCACCTCCCGCGCCAGCCGCTCCAGCGGCAGGCCGACGAAGCGGCCCTCGAGGCTGATGCTGACGACGCCGTGGACGGCGCCGAACAGCGTGCGGGCGCGGATGGCGCGGTCTTCGGGGGGCATGTCGGGTTGCAGTTCGGCCAGCGGTTCGGCGATCACGTCCATCAGGAAGAGGTGCTCGTTAAGATGCCATTGCGGCGTCGGGCTCGATTCCGGCGGGAAGTGCTCGAACAGCGCCTTCCAGAGGTTCCGGTGCTCGACGGCGAAGCTCAAGTATCCCTGCGCCAGGTTGCGCAGCCGGTCGGTCGGCGGCCGGTCTTTGGCCTCGGGCAGGGTGAGCCTCGCCTCCAGCGCCTTCAGCGTCGCGGAGTTGACGTGGATGACGAGCTCGGCGAGGTCTGAAAAGACCGTGTAGAGGCCGCCGAGCGCGCAGCCGGCATCCTGGGTGATGTCGCGGGCCCGGAGGTTTGCCAGCCCGTCTCTGGCGATCCGCTCGCGCGCCGCCTCGATCAGCCGGGCCTTCAGGTCTTCGCGTTTTTCTTCTCGCCTACCGGCCATTCACCATTCCACTTCGATTTTTTGAACGTCGTTCAAAATTTATCTTGAACGACGTTCATGATTCTGGCATAACACCTCTCGTGAACAACGTTCATAAACCGGAGGAAGGAAATGTTCAAACTGATTTCCATTTTGTTGCGGGGCAGGGCGCATGATGCCGAGCAGGCTTTCGCCGATCATCACGCCGTGCCGCTGCTTTCCCAGCAGATCCGCGATGCCGCCCAGTCGATCCAGTCGGCGCGGCGCAGTGTGGCGGTCGCCATCGCCCAGAACGAGCAGGAGAAGGGTCAGCATGCAACGATCGTTGCCCGCATCGCCGATCTCGAAATCCGTGCCTCCGCCGCCTTGGCGAAGGGCAATGAGGGGCTGGCCCGCGAGGCGGCCGAGGCGATCGCCTATCTCGAAGCCGAGCGCGATGCGTCCGAGAAGGCGCAGGGCCAGTTCACCAGCGCGATCGACAAGCTGAAGGGCATCGTCCGTGCCTCCGAGGCGCGGCTGCAGGAGCTGCAGCGCGGCGAGCGGCTGGCGCGTGCCACGCAAGAGGCGCAGAAGCTCGATGTCGCAGTCGCCGGCCCAGGCTTTGCCACGCTCGACGATGCCGAAGAGACGCTGGCCCGCCTTCGCCTGCGCCAGAGCCAGAATGAGCTGACGGCCGCCGCCCTGAAGGACATGGAAGGCGCCATCCGCCCGGCCGGCATCATCGAGAAGCTTGCCAATGCCGGCTTCGGCGCGCCGCTGCGCTCATCCGCCGATGATGTGCTGGCGCGGCTGAAGAGCCGCATCAAGCCCGCTGCCTGAAATAGCATCCATCCAACCATCCAACCATCCATCCATCCATCCATCGAACCATAGGGACCACTGATATGAACGACAGTTTCCAGAAACATTCTTCCAGCTGGGTCAGCTTCTCCTACATCTCCTTCGGCTCGGCCGCCTTCATGCTGGCGCTTGGCCTCTATATGATGCCGCTCGATCTCTGGGGCAAAGGCTATCTCGCCATGGGCATTCTGATGCTGGTGCAGACCACGGTGAATATCACCAAGACGCTGCGCGACAATGCCGAATCCGAGAAGCTGATCCGCAAGGTCGAGGATGCCCGCACCGAGAAACTCCTGGTCAAGTTCAATCGTAACGATGAAGATTGATCTTGGTTAACCACAGCGCAGAGTTGTTACCGCATTCAACTTTTGCGTAACAACTCTGTGGCCTTCTCTGCCAGTCGAAAGAGGAACGAGCCCGTGCAACAGAATCTGATGACCTCCAGGAAATTCGCGCCGCTGTTCTGGACCCAGTTCCTGACGGCCTTCAACGACAATTTCCTCAAGAACACCCTGGTGTTCCTCATTCTCTTCAAGATGTCGGCGAGTGAAGGCGCCGCCCTGGTGACGCTTGCCGGCGTCATCCTCATCGTGCCCTTTCTGCTGCTCTCCGCACTCGGCGGCGAACTCGCCGACAAGCATGATAAGGCGAAAATTGCCGAGCTGCTGAAACGCTGCGAGATCGCGGTCGCCGCCCTTGCCGTTATCGGTCTGGCCTTCTCTTCCATCTTCGTGCTGATGGCGGCGCTGTTCGGCTTCGGCATCGTCTCGGCCCTGTTCGGGCCGATCAAATACGGCATCCTGCCCGATCATCTCGAACGCCGCGACCTGCCGAAGGCCAATGCCTGGATCGAGGGCGGCACCTTCATCGCCATCCTCGCCGGCACGATCATCGCCGCCTTCGCCTTCTCCGGCGGCGACAATGTGCTGATCTTCGGCACGATGATGATGGGGCTTTCGGTGCTCTGCTGGCTGGCCAGCCGGATGATCCCGCCCACCGGCTCCAAGGCGCCGGATCTGGAAATCGACCGCAATGTCATCCGCTCCAGCTACACCCTGGTCATGGAAATCCGCGCCGATAAGCGCCTGTGGCGTTCGGCGCTGATGAACTGCTGGTTCTGGCTGGTCGGCGCCTTCGTTCTCTCCATCCTGCCGACCATGGTGACCGAACTGCTCGGCGGCTCCGAGCTCGTCGTGCCGGCTTATCTCACCGTCTTTGCCATCGCCGTCGCCGTCGGTTCGGCCATTGCCGCCTGGATGTCATCCGGCCGCATCGTGCTGCTGCCGGCCCCTGTCGGCACGGCGCTGCTTGGCCTCTTCAGCCTCGATCTCGCCTGGAACCTCTGGGGCTTGGCTTCCACAAGCCATGCGACGACGATCGCCGGTTTTTTCGCTGGCCAGAATACCATCCGCGTCGCCATCGATCTCGCCGGCATGGCCATATCAGGCGCCTTCATCGCCGTGCCGACCTTCGCCGCCCTGCAGACCTGGGCGCATGAGGACCGCCGCGCCCGCGTCATCGGCGCCGCCAATGTGCTCTCGGCCCTGTTCATCACTGTCGGCCTCGGCCTCGTCGCCGCCGTCCAGGCGATGGGCGCCTCCATTCCGCAGATTCTGATCGGCCTCGGCATCATCAATTTTGCCGTCGCCTGGCTGATGCTGAAGACGCTGCCGACCAATCCCTTCCGCGATTTCATCTCGATCATGTTCCGCGCCTTCATGCGCCTCGAGGTCGAGGGGCTCGAAAATATCAAGAAGGCCGGCCGCGCGCCGATCATCGCGCTCAACCATGTCAGCCTGCTCGACGGCGCCCTGGCACTTGCCATCACCGAGGAAGAGCCGACCTTTGCCGTCGATTACAAGATCGCCCAGGCCTGGTGGGTGCGGCCCTTCCTGAAGATGTGCAAATTCCTGCCGCTCGACCCGACAAAGCCGATGGCGACGCGTTCGCTGATCAAGGTGGTGCAGGACGGCAACCCGATCGGCATCTTCCCCGAGGGCCGCCTGACGGTGACCGGCACGCTGATGAAGGTCTATGATGGCGCCGCCATGGTCGCCGACAAGACCGGCTCGATGGTCGTGCCGGTGAAGATCGATGGGCTGGAGAAGAGCTATCTCTCCTATCTCGACAACGGCAAGATCCGCCGCCGGCTGTTCCCCAAGGTCAAGGTCACCATTCTCGAGCCGGTGAAGCTCGAAGTGCCGCCAGAGCTGAAAGGCCGCAAACGCCGCACGGCGGCGGGTGCTGCCCTTTATCAGGTGATGTCGAACCTGCTGTTCCAGACCGCCGATACCTCGTCCACCGTGCTCGATCGCGTCATTCAGGCCGGCCACGAATTCGGCATGAAGAAACTTGCCGTCGAAGATCCGGTCACCGGCCGGCTGACCTATGGCAAACTGCTCACCGGGGCTGCCGTGCTCGGCGCCAAATTCCGCACCATGTTTCCGGAAACCAATCTCGGCGTCATGCTGCCGAATGCCAATGGCGCCGCCGCCACGCTTCTCGGCGTGATGAGCGCGGGCAAGGTGCCGGCGATGCTGAACTTCACCGCTGGTGCCGCCAATATCCTCTCCGCCTGCAAGGCGGCGCAAGTCAAACATGTGCTGACCTCGCGCGCCTTCGTCACCCAGGCGAAACTCGGGCCGGTGATCGCCGAGATGGAAAAGCAGGTGACGATCGTCTGGCTCGATGATCTCAGGGCCGAAATCTCACTCAAGGACAAGATCCTTGGGCTTCTCCGCAAGGCGCGGCCGCTCACGAAGCGCCAGCCGGATGATCCGGCGGTCATCCTTTTCACCTCGGGCTCCGAGGGCACGCCGAAGGGCGTGGTGCTCACCCACCGCAACATCCTGTCGAACGCCGCCCAGGCCGCTGCCCGCATCGATTTCCACAGCGGCGACAAGGTGTTCAACATCCTGCCGGTGTTCCATTCTTTCGGGCTGACGGCCGGCACCGTGCTGCCGCTGATCTCGGGCGTGCCGGTTTATTTCTATCCGTCGCCGCTGCATTACCGCATCGTGCCGGAACTGATCTATGTCTCCAACGCCACGATCATCTTCGGCACCGATACCTTCCTCAACGGCTATTCGAGGACGGCCCATCCCTATGACTTCCGTTCGATCCGCTATATCTTCTCAGGCGCCGAGCCGGTGAAGGCCTCGACCCGCCAGACCTATATGGAAAAATTCGGCCTGCGCATCCTCGAAGGTTATGGCGTCACCGAGACCGCGCCGGTGATTTCCATCAACACGCCGATGTACAACAAGTCGGGCACGGTCGGCAAAATCCTGCCCGGCATGGAATGGAAGCTCGAACCGGTGCCCGGCATCGATGAGGGCGGCCGGCTGCATGTGCGCGGCGCCAATGTCATGGCAGGGTACCTGCGCGCCGAAAAGCCCGGCGTGCTCGAGCCGCTCGTCGACGGCTGGCACGACACCGGCGACATCGTCACCATCGACGAGGACGGCTTCGTCAAGATCCGCGGCCGCGCCAAACGCTTCGCCAAGATCGGCGGCGAAATGATCTCGCTCGCCGCCGTCGAGACGCTGGCCGCCGAACTCTGGCCCGGTGCCCTCTCGGTCGTCTCCTCGCTGCCCGACGCCAAGAAGGGCGAGCGCCTGGTGCTCCTGACCGACGCCCCCACCGCCACCCGCGCCGAATTCCTCGCCTTCGCCAAATCCAAGGGCGCCATGGACATGATGGTCCCGGCCGAGGTCAATATCGGCAAGGTGCCGGTGCTCGGCTCCGGCAAGGTGGATTTCGTCGCGGCGCGCAAGCTGGCGGAAAGTGCGGTGCAGGGGGAGCAGGCGGCGTAAGCGGGCGTAGGTTCGGGGTTTCGTGCGGCACCCCCCTCTGCCCTGCCGGGCATCTCCCCCACAGGTGGGGAGATCACAAGTGGCGCGCTCTTCCTGCCCACTTACCGTGTCGCCGGGCTGAAACGTCGATTGTTTGGGGAAGCCCGTGAGCCCAGCCAATCTCCCCACCTGTGGGGGAGATGCCCGGCAGGGCAGAGGGGGGTGCCAGGCATCGCCGTGGCTGTTCCGGCAGCGAGAGGCAGCGGGGAACGGAGGGCTTGCGGCAAAACCCCTTCTCCCCTCGGGGAGAAGGTGCCGGCAGGCGGATGAGGGGGCCACACGGCACACCCCTCTCGTAACAACCTATCCGGCGACTGAGACGACGCGAGCGCTGTGGAACTCACATGGTTGGAAAGACCGGCGTGGCCAGCCCCCTCATCCGCCCTACGGGCACCTTCTCCCCGAGGGGAGAAGAGGGAATCGAGAGGTCGCGGCATGGTCCCTTCGCCCCGCAGGCGGGGGTCCGAAGGACGGGTCGAGACCAGTGGCTCGACCCCGGCAAAGGTGGCGGCAGCCGGATGAGGGGCGGCCCCAAGCGTGAATTTGTCGACGTCGTCAGCATAACAGGTGGCACCCGGCCGCCTGTTATGCATTTCGGACAAACCGTCCGTTACTTCTGTTCGGGCGCCAAAAACTCGGCGCAATAGGACGGACCGTTGACGCCGGGGATGTCGGCGACGGTGCGGATGTCGCGGATCGTGTAGTCGGAGCTGGTGGTGATTTCGGCCTGGCAGCGCAGATAGGCGGTGCGGGCAGACGAAATCTGCTTGCCGCGCTTACCGTCGGCGCCTTCGGCATATTTCGCCGGAATGCGCACGGTCTTGTAGCCACCGCGCCAGGTATAGACGGTGGTCGAGCCTTGCTCGCTGTCGCTGATCGGCGGCCCGTAGGCGGCAAAGAAGATGCCGGCCGATTTGCCGACCCAGCGGGCCTCGATCGGATTGCCGGCGGAAGGAATGGTCGTGCATCCGGCAAGCGCAATGGCAAGCCCGGCCGCGGTCATGGTGCGGAAATTCATCGTGTCGTCCCTGATCTCAAGCGCATTGGCTGCGAAGCCGCCGTCGCAGCGGTTTCGCCTGTCCCGTCTGCCCTTTAGCGCGGAACCTCGCAAAAGAAAATTGCTCCTTTGAGACTTCCGTTCGATTTGCGGGAGGTGTGGCTTTTTGCAGCCGCCGCCGCCGCCCGAACCTGTCACAACCCCGTCAAAAATTCCGCCGGCTTTTTGGAATTTGGTGCTTGTGCAACCAGATAGGCTGTTCTATAGAAGCGCCGCTGGTCACGGAGTGTAGCGCAGTCTGGTAGCGCACCACGTTCGGGACGTGGGGGTCGAGTGTTCGAATCACTCCACTCCGACCAGCTAGAAACCCCGCTCCGGCGGGGTTTTTCGTTTCTGCTGATCTCAGCCCAAATTCCCCCGGATTTCACCGTTTGATTCATGCGATCCCTGACCGGCCTTTCGCGCCTTGCGCGCTGTGGATCAAAAGGGAGCCCCGCCGAAACGGGGCAATTTGGGAACGGGCGGATCGCACTGCAAGGGGTGGCGTACGGCCCCGTCACGAGGGGGCACCTGCGCGATCCTTGCGACCTAACCCATAGATAGTCGGAAAAGTTCCTGTGCGGTTCCGCACCAAGCGCCCCGCGCTCGAAGGATTGATGTCGGCACCTTGTTTCATTCGAATAAGAGCACATCTCGATGGGGTAAGCGCCGTCAGGAAAACAAATGGCCTACGAGCCGGATATGGCTATCGTCTTCGATAGCGTGACAAAGGCGGTGATCGTCAGTTTCCGCGGAGTCACGATCTATCTGCCAGGTCCCTATGCCGACCGAAAGGCGGCCGTCCTTACCGCCGAAGCGCATTGCCGCCGACTTGGCTGGCAAGGTTGATTGCGACTTATATCTACAATCCATAAAAGGCAGATATTTGTATTGTGAATCGCTCGTCCTTTCGCAATGAGCGCGTATGCCGAGGCAAAATGTGCTAAGGTCTCTTGGTCGACACCGAACATCGTTGCCGGTCTATCGTCGCTGATCATCAACAACTTCAGTAGCTTATGTGCGGTTTTGTCATAAACGCACACTTTCGCGGGACCTATAGCCAAATCTTTGGCCGTCCCGTAGCTTTCACCATACCCACAGGCGTTTGGCTTGACATCCAAGCTCCCCACGCGGAGCTGCTATGCACCACTTCGACCAATCGACCGTCGAGAACACTCTACTGAAATTGTTGAGCGTAGACGGCTTCGCACGCCTCTCGGGAGAGATGGAGCGCGTCGACCTTCCATTAAGGCACGTTCTTGTTGCTAGCGACGTCCCAACCACGCATGTCTGCTTCTTGGAAAGAGGCTTGGGATCCATGGTTGTCAGCAGCACCGACGAAGAGGTGGTGGAAATTGGCCACATCGGGCCCGAAGGCGCATCCGGCATGCACGTCGTCCTGGCAGTAGAGACCACTCCCACGCGCACGTTCATGCAAGTCGCAGGGTCGGGAATTATGGTGCCGATGGAGACGTTTCAGCGCGCGCTCGCCGATGATCCCGAGATGAAGGATTTCTTCCTTCGCTATGTTCACACAACCGTGCTGCAGCTCGCCCATTCGGCGCTTGCGAACGCCCGCTACAATATGCATGAACGGTTGGCTCGGTGGATCCTGATGTGTCACGACCGCCTTGAAGGCAACAACCTGGCAATTACCCATGAATTTCTGGCATTGATGCTGGGTGTCCGGCGTTCGGGCGTCACCAACGAACTACACGTCCTTGAGGGCGTCCACGCGATCCGATCGACCCGCGGAAACGTGCGAATTCTGGACAGGGAAAAATTGATCGAAATTGCCGGTGGCTGCTATGGAGTGCCGGAGCGCGAATACGAAAAGGTGCTGGGTCTTCCGCACTGCGCCAGGTAGATTAGCCCACTCGCTTAACCGCTTCCGAAAAGGGCATCACGAGCAGGATATCGCCTGTTTCGTTTCTGATCTCGACGCTTCTTGACGCAATGTCATATCCAAGCATCACGGCACTGCTCATCAATGCGCGAGCATCACGCACCGCTTCAATGCGAGCGGCATCCAAATCAGCAAGCTCGGTTCCTTCCCAGTCGTCGAGCGATCCTGCTTCAGACAGAATGTTGAAGTAGAAGCGTGGCATTCGAAATCCTTCAAAGCCCGGCAGGATAAGTCATTTATTTTGCCGTTCCGCAGCGTTCAGATCAACAGCATCGGGCATGCTTTGGTCGTCCGTGCCGATGCCCCTGCGGCCACTGTGCGCAATCGCACTGATAGTTGGCATCGAGAAGTCATTGGATTAAGTTTTAATGTGGGCTTCAACTCAAGACTAACCCGGAGCGGCGACGCGTAGGAGGATGATATGATCGATTTCAATCTCTCGCTCCAGACGAAAGACGTGAACGTGCTTTCGGAGGCTGTTCGGACCTGGTACCAGCACAATCACGTCACGCCGACGGAACGAGCAACGCAATTGCTCTGCAGCGCGGCTATGGATCTTTATAGCCAAGGGCACAGGACGCCGGAGGAACTGGCTACGCTGCTGATCACCAGGTTTGACAGCCCCCATTCGCTGAAGATCAACGCGACGACGTCTGCTGCTCATCACTAGCGATATCGGTCTCATCGTTTGGCATGACCCTGGGCGCTCCTATCGGATTTTGGAGGCATCGAAATGCTTCAATCCCTCATTACATTGTCCGATCAAGACATCGAACTCGTCATCACTGCGGTTCAGCAGTGGTGTACAAGGAACCACTGTGACATCGATAGCAACGAAGGCCACCGCGCCCTGACCCTTGCCATCGATCTCGTTCAGAACTCCGCCCGAGACACGCTCCTCCACAACATGACGGAGCGCCTCGGCCCCCGGGCCGGTCAGATGGACGCGGAAACCTCCGGCGCCAGCTGACGAGCAATGAGTGCCTCTAGGGTCAGGACTCACTAATCAGAGCCAGAAGATGACGGCCGCTGCTATGCATATGCTTGAGAAAAAGGTGCGGGCGCAGCGTATCGAGTGTGAATACGACGCCAGTCTTTGAGTTTTCCGAACATGTTTTCGATCTTGTGACGTTGCTTGTAGAGCACAGCGCCTGTTGGGCTGCATGTTTGTCACCGGCTATCACGAGCAGGCTCAACGGCAAGACTTTGCCGCTAACAACCGTCATAGGCGCTTCGCGGACGTTATAACCATTGCTGGCCTGTCGTGTTCGTCCCCCCGTGGACGGAACTGCTTTCATAGTTGGGCGTTTTTGTCAGTTAGATCGGGTACTGCTGGCATTCCGCCGGCACTGCCGAATGGGAGAAAAATCATGAGAACGATATTGATCGCGATAGGTGCGTTAACTGCTTTAGCCGGGTCTGCTTTTGCGGCCGAGCCTGCCAAGACGGTGGACACGAAAATGGGCAAGGTCCTGGCTACTGAAAAGGGCATGGTCCTTTACACCTTCGACAAGGATACAAAAGGCAAATCCAACTGCGATAAGGATTGCCTGAAGAAGTGGCCGGCGTTCCACGCCGGAGCCAAGGCCAAGGCAGAAGGCGAATGGACTCTAGTCAAAGCTGCGGATGGCAAAGAGATGTGGGCCTACGAGGGCAAGCCGCTCTACACCTATGTCGAGGATAAGAAAGCCGGTGAAGCCAACGGCGATGGCGTTGGGGGAGTTTGGCACGCGGCCAAATAGCTGAACCGGCGACCGTTTGAACGGGCGGTCGTCGGATCGCCTTGAACCGCAAGACCGACCTCTGGAACTACATATCCCTACTCTACGGCTTTCGCCGACAAACCCGGCCTCCGCCGAATGCTGCACCATTCCTTGCGACATCATCTACTAGATTCCAAATGCTGGTCAGAAGCAGGGATCGGGGACGCAGATTGTATGCGGTCTTTAGTTTGCGCTGCAGCCCACTCGAGAAAAAGGTTGTAGGCAACCGCCAACAAGGTCGGCCCGAGAAAAAGCCCAATCAGGCCGAACGCCAAGACACCGCCAATAAGTCCAAACAGGCCGAGAAGCACAGGCTGCTGTTTTGGTTAAGCAGATACGGTCGAAGGAAATTGTCAATGCTGCTGACGGGAAGCAAGCCCCAGATCGCGATGAGGATGCCCCATCCTACTGATCCTTGCAGGAGCAGCCAAAGGGCAACTGGTCCCCACAGTTGATGCCAGATTAATAGGTCCTGACCCTAGATGAATATCGGCTCCGGGTCCGGGTCGAATCTCTTCGATGACATCCGGCGCGGCTTACCGACGCCAATGCCGGGGGCCACATTGTCATCAAATCTGACGGAAATTGCGTCATAAGATCATGCAGGGCGGGACATCATTGAGCCAACGCGTAGCAATCGCAACGCGCACTTCGCGTTAGAAACGGACAATCCCATATGTCGATGTATCGTAAGCGCTGTTTTCAGGCACGGCTTTGAGTTCGTGCATTGCGGCATAGGCCCAAGGCAGCAGGTCATCGATCTGGCTATTTGGATGCCCGTTGACGATCTTGGTGATGACGTCTGAGAGATAGGCCAGTGGCTCGACATCGTTGAGCTTGGGCAACGTCGTTGAAAAAGAGGGTGTTGGCCATTTTCGGCTTCATTGACGAGAACGACTTCTCCGACCAATTCGGTGTTGTGGAACCATTCTGCCGTAAACGGCCGGTTCGGACCGGCGTGGGGCAGAATCAGGGCCGTGCACCATGTCCACCAAATTCAACCTGGAAAGTGCCCTTATTATCCCAAGGATCGCGGGGTTACGAACCGTTCGAGATAACCGGTGCCGGCCGCAATCTCGCCCCATCCGTCAAGATCGAGGTCGATGACGCCGAGTCCCGCCGTCGGGAACTTCTCCTGCATGCGTCCCACGGCATCGGCATCACCGTCCGCCACGATAAGCGAGGCTGCATTCTCCATGCCGGGATTGTGGCCGACGATGAGCAGCGTGCGGATGCCAGGTTCGACGGCCCGGATCACATCCAGGATGCGCTCGGCCGACACCTCATAGATATCCGCCGCCTCGCGTTCGGAGACCTTTTTCGAAAGGGCCCCGCGGACGAGCTTCCAGGTTTCCTTCGCCCGGCGGGCCGGCGAGACGAGGGCGAGATCGGGGATCAGCTTTTCACGCACCATATAGGTGCCGATGACGCGTGCTGCCTTGCGCCCGCGATCCGCCAATGGCCGTTCACGGTCGGCCACACCGTCAGGCCAGGCGGATTTGGCGTGGCGCAGAAGGATGAGGCGGTGTTTCGGCAGCATGGGGTTCAGCGTCATTTTATCGCGAGGCCGAATGTCGTCGGCTAGAGCTTCGTTTCGTGTTGACTCCTGGAGCAGGAACTGCCTCCGATACAGCTCGCAAACTAGGCTGGTGCCACTGGCAGGTCCAGTTGTTTCGTCCTACATTTGCGAAACTTGAACATTCCGCGGATTTCGGCGTTGCGATGGTCAATCTTTCTGATGCAGGACTGCCGTGCGGCCCACCATGAAATAGGCGCTCCCGTTTGCACGGCCGAGGGTTGCTGCGCTCCTCGAGATCCGGAGAAGCTCCAATGATCGAGATCGAACCGGTCCGCGGAACCGACCCCGCCCTCAAGGCCTTGCTAGATGGCGCAGGCCTGCCCACCGACGATCTTCAAGGGGTCGGGCGGATATTCTTCATTGCCGCCGAGAACGGATCGGTCTGCGGTTCCGGCGGTTTTGAACCGGCGGGCCGCGATATCCTGCTCCGGTCGATTGCCGTGGCCCCAGGCCACCAAGGTCGGGGCATCGGCAAGAAGATCGCGTTGGACGTCCTTGAACGGGCTCGCCGATTCGGTGCGAATCTATCGCCTTTACAAGGAGATGGACCTCCAGCTCCGCAACAAGGTTCCCAAGCGACGGGTCAAAGCGAAGCTGCGGGCTGACCGCACGGAACCGACCCATTCAAACCATATCTGGGCCATGGATTTCGTTCACGACCAGTTGGCTACCGGCCGCAAGATCAGGGTTTTGACGGTCGTCGATACCTTCTCTCGCTTCTCGCCGGCAGTCGACGCTCGCTTCAGCTATAAAGGCGAAGACGTGGTACAGACGCTTGAGCGGGTATGCCGGCAGGTCGGGTATCCAGCATCGATCCGTGTCGATGTATCAGCTGCGGTCGACGGCTGCGAATAGTTGAGTGAAGCCGTCGATCAGCCGTTCGTCACTGTAGATCAACGGATCACCCTGCGCTTCGACCATTCCCTTCATCGTGAGCAGACCAAGCGCAGAGAGATAGGCAAGGAAGGCGAGCAGCCTCGGTTCGATGTTCCCGCCGCCGGTTTGCCTTTTTTCGATCAGTGCGGCCGCTCCGCTGAAGATCATCGCGTTGAGAGGGCGGATGCGGGCGAACTGATCGGGCGACCATTGAACGCCTGCCGACCCCGCAACCTGGCCGAACATGAAGGCAAGACGGAAGTCGTCCATTTTCGGAGCGTAGGCATGGACCGTTTCACGCATGATCGCACCGAGCGCCTCGCCTCCGGTCTCAACAGTCGCGACCGCGGATTGCACCGCCTGTGCATGGCCTTCGAGTGTGCTGAACACAAGTTCAAAGACAAGAGCGTCCTTGGAGCTGAAATAGTAGTACAGCCCCGTCTTCGAGATGCCCGCCTCGCTGGCGACGGCTTCAAGCGTCATCGCCGCAACACCACTCTTCAGCAGCACTTTTCGTGCTGCATCGAGGATTTCCTCGCGCGATCTCTCACGGCGGCGTTGCTGGCGAGCCAACCGGCTGGCAGCTTTGTCTTCGGCGGTACGGCTCTGTTGACTGCTTGGCACAAGTTACTCCGATCGAGGTGATCTGTAAGATATACCAGCGGCAAATAGATTCGTCCATATATTGACTTTTAAGACCGTTGGTCTAAAAAGAGTACCGCAGTTAATTTTCTTGCCAAACGGGATGGGGTATTTTCACATGGACCATTTGAGCCTGACCAATCCTGTCTTCGCGGCATATGCCATCGCGGCCGCATTGATGGTTCTGAAGGGCGTCGCGATGTCGTGGCTGACTGTTATCCGCATGACCGCTGAAAATGGCGGTTTCCGAAATCCCGAGGATATGAAAAAGACGATGGCCAATCCACGGCCGCATGACAGCCAGTTGGCTCCCAACGAGCGCGTTGATCGTATCCGCCGCATTCAGCTCAACGATCTCGAAAACCTACCCTATTTCCTTGTGGCGGGACTTCTATACGTGACGACAGCACCTTCACTGCTGCTCGCGCAATTCCTTTTTTATGGCTATGTCGTGACGCGCCTGCTGCACTTCATCGCCTACTATACCGCCCAGATTCATGACATTCGCGCAGCACTGTGGACACCCGGCTCACTCATAATCATCTTCATGGCGGGCAGCACGTTCGTGAGCGCCGTTTGGTAAGCTGGTCTTTTCGGCAATGGCGATCACGATGGCAGTGAGAGTGGCGGTCAGGTAGGAGCGTGGCAGTGTTCGGCATCGATCATTCCGACCGGCACGCGGTGGGGAAGAAGCCGCGGCCGATGGAACGTGCCGCGCTGTGCTGTGATCTCAGCCGCCGACTGTGATTTCACCATCCGCAACACGTTTGACAAATATCTTCAAACCTTCATGCCTGAGTTTCTTCCAGCCGCCGTCGGAAACCATTGATTTAGCCAGATCGGCAAACCCCTTGGTGAGGTAGGGAACCTGCGATGCCGGTCGTTTGCCGAGCGCTTGCATCAGGCAGTCAGTTCTTGGCGGCGACGAGAACGTGTTTCCTGAACGTTGCATGCCGATCTCCACATGATCTGTGCCGTCTGGAAATCTGATCGTCCCATAGCCGCACTTAGCCGCCGCATTCACTTCGGTCTTGGAGAGCTTGTCTTGCAGAACAAATGACAGCTGGCTGAAACTGTTGTCGGTGTAGTCGAACTGACCCAGTATGATGAAGTCCAGCTCGTTCTGCCCCTTCTTGGCGCCCTTGATCTTGCCAAAGAAGTCGGAATTCACCTTGGTGTCTTTGCCTGTCGTCAGGGCGAGCATTTCGCCCAGCTTGATATAGGTCCTCGGTTTTGACGAAACGTCTTCGGTACCAACCGCGGCGTTGCCCGAAGGCAGACTTGCCGTCTCCGGCTTGGCATAGGCGTCAGCGAAGGCTTGCAGTGTCGTGAGGTTGAGCGCTTCGGGAAGCGAACCGCTCTCGAACTTGCGGCAAGAGAGCGCGGCTTGCCGTGTTGCCTTGTCAGGCTTGCCCTCGACATTCCCCGGCTTGCAGCCCAAATGAGCCAGTTGCTGCTGCAACGTCTTGAGCAAAACTGCCTGTTCGGCGGAATAGTCGCCGACACCGCGGGTCACACTGACATTGCGGACATCGATGCCGATACCATCCGGCTGCACCACGTCAAATTGGGACGTATGATGGTCATAGTTCTTCCATTCATTGCCCCAACCCATCATCACCGGGCCAAGAATGAAGTTGAATGATTTTGGGTCGCGGTTTGATTGCGGCTCGCACTCGTTCGATTCCCAGCAATGCGGAGCCTGGTTGGTTGCTTCGCCTTCGGCGGCGTAGATCACCTTGTTGTCGCAGCTTGCCGTAACCCATCCGCTCTCATCGTTTGCCCATCGGATTTTCAGCGAGAATCTCGCCCATTTGCCGAAATCTTCCGGTTTTTGGCACTGGCGGGCGAGAAAGTTCACGCCGTTGCGCGTGTCGGCTTTCAGCATGTAGATGAAATTGTGGATTGCCGGTCCTTCCCAGGACGCGAGGCGCAAATGGCTGTCCCAGCCATCGGGATAAAAGCCATTTGCGGAGTTGTTGTGCCAGCCCTTGTAGGCAAAAGTCGGATCGAGCCGGAAATCAAACTTGTATTCGACGCTTTCGCCAACCCTCATGTCTCGCGTATAGCGTATCGTTGAGCGGACGTTGCCATTGCGACAATCATTTTCGCCGCGTCCATCTCCATAGTCGACATTGGAACACTGACGGTCAAATATCTCAAACCGGGTCACGCCGTCCTTGACCTCCGGTCTGACCGATCCGTTGAACTTGTGGCGCTCAAAACCTTTGGGGAGCGGATCGGCAGTCGCACCTGCGTGGGGCGCAAAAACCACAAGCGCGCCAACCGCCAGTCCAACTATAGGATTTTTCAGCATAGCTCCCCCTCCAAATTGGACGCCAACCATATCACGATCTCTTTTGGAGGGTCGGGTTTAGATCAGGTTCAGATCGGTGCGTGAGGCGCTGCGCCGTGAGCAGGAGCTGCGGTCAAAGCTGCCAAGGCTTGTGCTTCCGAGCAGGCGCGACGGGCGTTTATAACGGCAGCCAGGGCGAGCGACATCAAGGGCGGCTCGTGATCGGCGATGGTTCGGATCATTCCGACCGGAACGCGGCGGGAAGATCGACAGGGACATCCAGCGGCTGGAAATGCCGCAGGTTTTCCGTAATGACAGTGAGGTCGTAGGCGCGCGCGGTCGCCGCGATGATGAGATCGCCAAGGCCGGGATGACGGCCGTGACTCTCGGCGTCATCTTCCAGGGCGCCGACTATGCGCGCGACAACAGTATCCATCGGCAATATCCGATCCCCGAAACTGTCGGTGATGAAGTCCAGCCATGCTGAAAGGCGCTTTGCCCGCTCGATCCCGCCGCGGCGGTGAAGGTTCCGCATTCCCTTCTCGATCTCCGCGACCGATAGAGCCGACAGAAAGAGAGCATCGGCTTCGCCTTGCTCATGAAACCATGCCCGCACCGGATCGGACGGCGCCACCTTGCCCGGCGCGAGCTTCGAAATGATGTTCGTGTCGAGAAGATAGGCGGTCACAGATCGATATCGCGCATTTTCGATGGGTTCCGCTCCAGCTCGACCCCGCCGGGGAAGGTCAACAGGAAATCCCCGAAATTCGGCCGTGGTTTCTTCAAAGCCCTTTTCGCCGCCTCGGCGGCTTCGACGGACACGAGCACGGCAGCGGGCTTTCCGTGCCGCGTGATCGTCACGAATTCCCCGTTTGCCGCTTCATCCACCAGACCGGCGAACCCGGCCTTTGCCTCTGCCACGCTGATTGTCGACATTGCGGCCTCCTATCTTAAATGACCATATATGGTCAAATTAGACATTGGCGCTGATGGAATCAAGACGGGGAATTTTCCAAGGGCGCAGCGGCGGCAGCTTAAGGAAACGCATTCGGCAGATAATTGTCCAGAAGATAGAAGTGTTCGCCGATCTTTCTGACGCTGACGTACTCGTCCGGACCGGGATCGAGATCCACGCATTCCTTCTTTTCCGAGCATGATGTCTGGACACGCTGTTGCCAGGCCGTGGATTGCCCGCCACTCGGCAAGGCGACTTCATCACTCTCGTCGTAGACGAGCGTCGAATAGGTTTTCTCGAGGAACGTATCGTCCCAGACAAATGTCCTGAATCGTTGCTCTCCGCCCGGCAGATCGGTTCGTTCGATCTCTGCCAGATACGTTTGCTTGGTCAGCGCAAATCGAACGCTGTCGGACGTTATGCCGACAGCAGCGAGGATACGGAGCAGGACCAGCAACAGAAGGGGTGCGATGAGGAGAGAGACGAGACGCCGCCAGCGTCGCCGCGCCAGATTGATGCAGAGGGAGCCTGCGACGGCGATCAGGGTCAGTACCCATATGATAAGGCTGATCGTCCACCAATCCCATTGGGGATGAAGCCAATATAGCCAATCTTGCGCCAGGAATGGCAACAGCCAGAGGGCATATGTCCACGTAAACTTGTCGCTACGTTTTTCTGGCTCTGGCACGTTTTAGCCACCGGCAAATTTCATTGATTCTCTGATCAACAATAACACGCAAGATAGGCGCCTCAACCGGAGCGAGTCCTGCCGTGTTTCGCGCGAGGTGCCGCGTCATGAGCATTGGTCGCGGTCGAGGCTATGTGCTCGGAGCCCCAGCGCTCAACAGCACCCGCACCAATGCCGCCTGGCTGCGTACGCCGGTTTTGTCGAAGATGCGCTGTAGCTGGGTGCGCAACGTGTTGACACTGACCCCGAGCCGATCGGCGGCGGCGGCGAGGTCATGGCCATCGACGATCAGCCGAGCAAGCCGGGTCTGCGCCGGCGAGAGGCCGAAGACCTCCCGCGCGCTGGCGATCCGGCGCACCAGCGTCTCGGCGTCGTCGAAGGAGACCAGCGTCTTGCCGTCCTCGAGCAGAACCCAGCAGTGGAGTGGAATCCCCGCGGCGTCCTCGCCGAGCGCCACCGCCCAGGCCTGCTTCGGCGCGATGTTCAGCGGTCTCTGGCTCTGCAGCTCGCGGAACGCCATGCGCACGGCCTCGCGCAGCGCAGGGTCGCGTTCGCGCTGCCGGGCACGCAGGCGGCCGGCAGCGGCGACGAGCCCGGGATGGCCAGGCATCCGCTCCCGCGCCAGCCGGTTCGTCCAGAGGATCCTTGCATCCGCGTCGACCTCGATCAGCGGGCAGCTCGCCTCCTCGACGCTGCTCTCCATCATCACCATGCAGCCGATCTTCCAGGCGCCGTCGATCCGGTGGAGGATCCGGAGCTGGCGCTTGCGATCCTCGCCGGTGTCGCTGCCGATCTGATCGAAGGTCATCCAGGCCATGTTGCCGTCGACGACGATGTTGACCTTTTCCCAGCGCACGCGCTCCGAAAAGGCGTGTTTCTCCGGGAATCGCTCGACGATCTTCTTGATCCGCGCGGCGATCGGGTCCCAGCCTTCGTCCACCCGGACGCCGAGCGAGGCGAAGTATTCCATCCGCCGGGTCTGCGGCGACTGCACCCAGTGGCTCGCCAGCGCCTCAAAGTCGCGCTGCAGCCAGGCCTCGGTTTCGGCGCGGATCACTGCCATGATCGCCGCCCGTTCAGCCTCGCTGTCGTCCATCGCGCGGTCCCCCACAACGGATCGCAGCATAGCATGATCGGTCTGTCGGAGCATGACGGCACCTCATGTGTTGACGACGCCGGCCAGAAACAGCGTCAGGCCGGCGGTCGCGGCAGTCAGCCCGAGCAGCCGGAGGCTCAGGCGCGGCAGGGTGATCTGATTTCGGTAGTATCGGTCCTCGGCCGCGGCGCCCATCGGCGTCGGGCGGCGGCGGTTTGGCATATGCGCGGCGACGAGACTTTGAAGGTCCATTGTGTTGCCTCCCGGTTCGGGCTTCATCTGCCGCATTCTCGCACGCATCCGAGCCGTGCTCTGTCATGCAGGCGGAGGACATCGGGCTCGGCGCCCGGCTGGCGAACAAAGAATCATCTCAACCGGAACGAGTCCCGCGGTGATTCGTTGAGTCGCGTATTTCCAGCGTGAGGGGGATGCATCATGAGCAGGCGACGAAGGTTCAAGCCGGTGAAGATCACCATCAATGGCAAGGTGAGGACGGTCTATAATGTCGTTCAGGCCGGCAACACTTTGCTGAACGACTGGCCCGAGCAGACGCCGGCGGCGAAGGCGGCCGAACGGCTTGTGCTTGATGTGTTCAACGATGCCGCCGGGCCGGAGCAGGTGCGGCGGGCATTCATTACTGCGGCCAAGGCCAGCGACATCAAGTTCAGCTCCTGAGCGGCGGTGTTGGCAAAAGCCCTGGCTCACTTCCATGACACCTGTTCCTGGTTTCGCAGATCCCGGGTTTTGAACTGCGTCTCCATCCAGGCGGCCGTAACAATGGCCGCGAGGAAGCCGAAGGCGAGGCTGGCGATTGCCTGGGTCCGCCATGAGACGAAGGTGACCGGCGCCGGGGTGGTGGGCTTTTCAGCGCATTCGCCGGGCGGGCAGGCGCAGCCGGAAAAGACCTTGATCAGGCAATCGCTCATGATGGGCAGCCTTTCACCGTGTCGATGGCGGCGAGGATCTTCTGGTGAAGCGGGCAGCCGTGATCTTTGCTGCCATCGAAAAAGCGTTCGGCCTCCACCAGCGCCTTCAGCAGATCGGGTGCCCCGGCGGTGACACGGGCCTCCGCGTGGGTCTTTTCGGTTGCTCCGGCCCGCCGGGCGGCGGGAAGGCTTTCGGTCGATGGCTCTGGTGCGGGACTGGCGGCAGACATCTCCGTTCTCCTCAGGCGTAAAGCTGATCGGTATCGGTGATGCCCATGATCTCGCGGGCATAGCGGTAATGCTCCTCGACGCTTGCCGCAGCACCGCGCAGCCAGGACGGGCCGCGGATCGAATGTTCGGAGCGGCGGAGGAACGCAAAGCCGAGGGCGCCCATGCGCTGAGCTTCGTTCGCCATATAGGCGCGGCAGTCGCCGATCGTGCGCGCTGCATTCCAGCGGGCGTCCCGTCTGCTTTCCTCGGTCTCGATCTTGCGGATGTGCTGCATCGCCTGTCCTCTCGCGCCTCTGATCGGCTTATGAGAGAAAGGTATTAATAATACCCGATCACGTCAACGGCGAAGGGTATAAAAAATACCTCAAAGATTGGCGAGGTACGAATCGTAGGTCTATGTCTGTCGCCAGTGATTGGGCGACCGGGTGCAACTCCCGAGCTGACGAAGCCCAGCGGCGCGGGAAGCGAAAGTCCTTAAGTGCGCTGTCAGAAAATCAGGACGAGGGCGAAGCGAATGGCCCCTCTGGCACGTGTCCCATCCCGGCTCCGGCCTTCAGGACTTGGCCAATGCTCTCCCGGCTTCATGGGCTTTGCTCATGGGGTAGGGGGAAGCTTTGGCCGGAACCCTCCCTCACCAGCCTTCAGGAACCTTCTCCTCCTAAGCTGAAGAGAGAGGAGTGAGAACTGAAGTTGGAGTATGAAGCTACGAGAAAAAAGAGGCCGGCCATGCGCATGAAATCGAAATCACCGACGAGGTGATCGAGGCGGATCTGGGCTCACCGAATTTTTAAGGTCCATGGGAGGAGAAGCTGCCGAAGGACATGTTCTCCATCCTCGCGGCGGTGACGAGTGGTGCGCCAACGGCATCCGGAGCTTCCGCAATTTGTGGTTTCAGAGGATGAATCGTCCCGATACTCTTCGTAATCCCGGCTGGGGATCGGCGAGCTTCGGAGCGAAATCCTACAGGCCGTACATCTCGCGCACGGCGCTGTACGCCAGGAGCAACACCGCTAGTGTGACGATATAGAACCAGATTCGGCCGGCGCGTGAGGAAGGGCGGATCATCCTGTTTTCCCTATTGAAATATGATTGATTCGTGGCATTAATTCCGAGCCTTGCGCTCTCATCCCTACATCTCGATGATCGATCGGCGGACGCGGCCGACGATGGTGACGGCGCCCTGGAATTCCGGTGGCGGCACGTCCTCGTAGGAGGCGGGCTGGAAGGGCGGGTCGTCGTTTGGGCGATAGCGCTTGTAGGTTGCAGCCCCCGTCTCGTCGGCGACGACATAAAGCGCGTTCGGCGCCAGGCGCTTGTCGCGCAGATTGACGAAAATGATCGAGCCGGGCGGCGAGATCTTGTTCATCGAATTGCCTTCGACCTCGAGCGCGATCCATTCGCCATCGGGAAGATCGAGGGCGGCGATCGTCGGGAATTCCGAAAAATCGGTGATCGGCGCCTGCTCGCTCAGCTGGCCGGCGCTGACCCAGGAGATTTTTGGCACATCGGCGACGGAGGCGGGCAGCTCATCCGGATCGAGCGCGTTGCCGGTGCCGAACTGCAGCCAGTTGAGATTGACCTTGAAAGCGCGGGCATACTTCTTCGCATCGGCAATGCCGAAGCCGTTGCGGCCGGACTCATGCGCCTTGTAGACATTCGCATTCCAGCCGAGCCGATCGACGATCGCCTTCGGCCCGGCAAAGCCCGCATTCTTTCGGGCCATGACGAGGCGCTTTGCGCGTTCTTCGCGTTCAAATTGTTCCTGATCTTTCAACATGATATAAAAAATACCCTAAATTAAGGTACATGTCATGCCCTAATGTGCTTGACATCTAGGGTATTAATTGTACCCTTATCGCCATGACACACAGCAACATCATCAACAGCGGTCCAGCCTTTCGGAATGGGGAGACCATAGCATGAGGTTCACCATCTCAAGCGAAGAGCGGCTCGCCATGGACGTCATGCCGACCGGCGTCGTCATTCACCGGCCGCAAGGCCCAAGGGGAGGGCGGATGTCTGTGATATCAGTTCGCAACGAGGATATCCCGTTTCTCGCCAAGGCCCTGCAGCAGGTGCTGAACGCCAACCGGGAGGTGGACTCGATATGACCATCGCCACGGCAACACCCGCCGGCGAGTTCCAGCGCCGCGGCGGCCGCTACACCGGCTGCCTGATGTGCGGCAAGGCGCTGTCGATCGCCGAGGTGATCGAGCGCCACTGCGAAAATTGCGATCGGCCGACGCGCCCGGAAGAGTTCAGCGAGACGATGATCCCGCCCGGCGCTCTGCCGATCACCAACCCCGATAGCCCAGCCCCTCCCTGACGGCTATCGGTGGCTGGCGTCGTCGCCCTCCCTCGGCGACGCCAGTATCTCGGGCGCGACTCTGTCGTGCCCACCGGCGCGACGATGTCGTGCCCGACCCAGGCGGCGGCCTGGCAGACGATCGGAGCCTTTGCTCCCAGAGCCGGCTCCGGTCGTCATCGAAGAATTTGAAATCAAGCACGGAACGAGCCACCCGCTTCGGCGGGAACGGCGAGCCGCGCTTGAAATCGGAAAGAAGGATCAAGCGATGAGCATCCAGGCCGAGGCCGCGCCAGCGCAGCAAAGCACGCACATGAACGCGCTCGAACTCTTCCGCAGCGGCCGGGACTACATCGAAATCGCGGCCCTCCTCGGGAGGTCGGTGCCGTCTGTGGAAACCGAGATCCACCGGCTTCGAAGCGCCGAAAAGGGCGACACCGCCCAGCAGGACCATGCCGGCTCAGAGATCCGGCGGTTTCCCCGCCGCGCCGCCAGGCCCGGCGCCCCGGTCAATTTTGCCGGCCGGCGGCGGAGGCTGCGGGTTTGAAGAGGCCATCTCAACCGGGAAAGGGACATCGCATGGGCAAGGACACAACGAGCCAGGAGATCATGGAGATCCTCAGCCCGGTGCTGGGGGAGGAGCTGGCGGCAGCGATCATCGAGCATCGCAAGCGCACGCTGAAAAAGCCGCTGACGGCTTATGCCGCGCGGATGCAGGCCAGGGAATATCTCATGACCGGCGATCCGGTCGGCGCCGCCGAGATGCAGATCTTCCGCGGCTGGCAGGCGATCAAATGCGACTGGTACCTCAAGGAGAAGGCGAGGGAAGCCGGGTCGATCAACAGCAGCACAAGAAGGACGACAGTGGATGCCGCAAGAGATTTCCTCTCCGGTGAAGATCATAGCTGGGATGCTTTCGGGTTTCCCGGCGTCCGCAGGCACTGATCCCGACATGCAGATCCGCGCCTATCTCGTGGCGATCGAGGGCATCCCGCTGGAGGCGGTCTGGCAGGCCGCCAAGCTCTTCATCTCCGGAAAGGTCAGGGATCATAACCGTGCCTTTGCCCCGAGCTCAGCCAGTTTTGCCGAGCAATGCCGCAATCAGCAGGCGGCGATCGAGGCGGAAAGCCGGCCGCGCATGGAGGCAGAGCCCGAGACGCCGCAGCCGAAGGTGCCGGCCTACAAGATGCAGCTGCTGCGCGACGCCGCCAACGGCAGCCGCAGCGCCAAGCGGGAGCTCGCCAAGATGTTCCCCGACAACCCGATCATTGCCAGGGCCGCACGACACGAGGAGGCAGTGAGATGACCATCACTTTTTGGACGGAAGACAAGATCGTCAAGGCGGAAAAGCTCTGGAAGGAAGGGCTGTCGGCGAGAGAGATCGCCAACCTGTTCGGCTCGAAGAAGAACACCGTCATCAACATGGCGCATCGCAACCGCGACAGGTTCCCCTCGAGGCAGGACACCTGGCATCCGCAGCCGAAGGCAGGCCCACCCGTCCAGCCGATCCGGCACCCCGACCGCGTGACGCGTGTGACCATGTCAGGCGCGCATGTGACGATGCCGCGCGTGCCGTGCATCGATGGGCCTGCAGAGCCATGAGCAACGTCACCCCACGCGAAACCGAAATTATCCGCTGGATGGCGGCGGGCAAGTCGGCGGCCGAGATCGGCACCATTCTCGGCATCTCCCACATCACCGTGAATACGCACATTGCCAACGCCAAGGCGAGGCTCGGCGTCTTCAAGGATACGGCGCTGGTCGCCGCGGCACTCAGAAACGGCATCATTCGATAGAAGGACGATCAGCATGGGCGGCAAGGCCACCAAGGTGAAGACGGGACGGGTCAACAAGGGCGCCGGCCGTCCGCGCAAGGAGAATGTCGAGCGTTTTCCCTGCGGCAAGATCAAGCCCTTCGAAACCGAGAAGGAGAATATCAGCGTGGCGATATCCGCCCGCCGCCGCATCCACGGCTTTAACAGGACGGTTGATGACGAGACGGTCAAGAGCCCCTTTGCCGGCTACACCCTCGGCCGCATGTTCCTCGACGGCCTGATCACCGCCGAGCAGCGCCAGGCCGGCGACGACTATGCCGAGGCCATCGCCCGCTACCATAAGACGACAGGCATCCCGGCCCCCAGCCCGCGGGCGCAATCGCTGTTCTCAGTCAAAGGCCACGAAGGCGAGGTGACCGAAACCTTCGCCGACCGCGCCCGCAAGGCCAGCAACCGCATGATGGCGCTGCAGGGCATCCTGCTCCGCTGCCCTGATGGCCCGCAGGTCAGGAGCACGGTCTATAACGTCACGGTGATGGATTACGAACACCTGCGCCAGATGCCGCCGCAGCAGTTGCTGTGGCTGCGGAGAGGGTTGACGGCGTTGCGGGGGGCGAGGGCTGGGTGATGGGGTGGGGCAAGGCTCAGTCTGGTATCCGGGGCTGCAACTCTCTCCAGCCTCATCCTGAGGCGCCCCGCAGGGGCCTCGAAGGACGGGGCTGGCCTCCCGCCTGCCTCGATATGCCAATGCTGCGATTGGCGTCCAGCCACCCGCCCTCGTCCTTCGAGGCTCCGGCCTTTGGCCTGCGCACCTCAGGATGAGGGCTGGTCGGTGCGCCGTGCCGCTGCACCCTTTGCAACCCCGGCCACGCCGGGCAGGCCAAGCACTGATCTTCATCACCAGGGGGGTCATAATTGCCACGCCTAAACACAGGCGATCGGATTGACAGAAGATTAGCGGTTCGCACATACCTGCAGGGCCCGTCCTAATAGGGATATTGACGGATCCACAGTGAAATTGCCGTTGCTGCAAGTTTTGAGGACATTGTGGGCGCAGGGAGCAAGTGCCAAACATAGGTCGTTCTCAAGGGACATAAGGAAGCAAGACTGTGATCTACGAGCTCAGAATTTACGACTGCCTGCCCGGCCGATTGCCCGCGCTGCTCAACCGCTTTGCCGAACATACGCTGGCAATATGGGACAAGCACGGCATCAAGCAGGCGGGTTTCTTCACCACAATCGTGGGCGAAAGCAGCCAGCGTCTCACCTATCTCATCGCCTGGGAATCGCTAGCCGATCGCGAGGTGAAATGGAAAGCCTTCACCACTGATCCTGCATGGCTTGAGGCCCGCGACGAGTCAGAGCGCGACGGGCAAATCCTCTCCAATATCTCTAGCCAGCTGTTGTCACCGACCGCCTTTTCGGCAGTAAAGTAAGACACCACCGATCCCCGCTTGCCGCCAGTCGGAATTCCACCCGATCTGGTCATCCGCGGAAGCGATGAGGAACGGCAGCTCCTAGAACAGGATGATTTCAGCCGGTCGGCCTAAAATCTGAATCCTGTTCTAAATTAAATAGTTGGAGCATGATGTCGTCCGAAAACCGACCACACTTTTCGGCATCATGCTCTAGGATATCGCCAACGCTGCCCGAACGGCCGGAAGGGCGCGCTTCGCCGACGGCTCTTCATCACCGTCGGCAAAATCGCTTCGGTCAGATCTCAGTGGCTTCGGAGAGCGAAAGCGCGCCTGCACCAGATGCCGCCGCCGCTGTTCTCGTGGGCGAGCAGGGGGCTTGCGGCCGGGCGAGGGCCGGTTGACGCCGGAGCTGCTCGGCCCGACGCTCATCCGCGTGGGCGCTGGATCAGGTCCATCGCATGGTCTTCCATCCAGGCGACCTCAAGCATCCCCTCGTCAAGCACGCCGCGGCTGGCCAATTCCATCTCCCATGCGGAGCCCGCTGCGGCAAGGTTGCGCATATGTTGCTGCATTTGCCGAACCCGTTCGATTCCGGCCTGCATGATGCCGATCTCCGGCGTTATCCCGTAGGCATCGAGCAGCAATTGAAAGCGCCGGGCTTTCTCGCGCACGCCCGTTTGCAAGCCATGCGCCTCGCATTTCTCGTCACGCCAGAACGGCACCCAGCGCCAGGCAACAAAGCCGAGGTCCCAGGCGCGCGGTCCCGGCGCTGCCGCGTCCCAATCGATGAAAGCCACGGGGAGCCCTGCTTGAAAGACCGTATTCCACGGCGTCAGGTCATTGTGGCAGACCGTTTCAACAGGGTGGCGGGCGTCAAGACGCCATTCGCGATCTTTCCATGAGAAGCTGGCCGCAGCATCGTGGTAGGATCGCAGCAATTGTCCCAGGCGCTCGAGGACGCTGTCGCGCCAGACATAATCCGGGAGACGGAGATCGAAGCGACCACCTTTATCGGGAAGGAAGCCTTCGCCATTGCCGACGTCACCGTCGATATAGGTGAGGACTTCCCGTCCCTGGTCATCGAGGCCGAGCGCACGCGGGCAGCCATCATATCCCTGCAGCTCGACGTGCCGCAGCAGGTCGAGAACGGCGGGAGACCACGCACGTCCGCCGCGCCGCACCGTTTCGCCGATGCGCACGACATTCGAATCCTTGCCGCCGATAAGAGGAATTTCTGGCTCGTCCATAGCCTAGCTTAGGCGCGGGCGAACGGACGGGTCAACGGACAAGATACCCGCAAAGGCGAGGAGCGTCGAACCGACGTCATCGATGATCACAGCAAGCAATAGCCGCGAAAACCCGGACTCCCGCGCTATCCGGTTCACGCCGAGAGCTGCCCCTCACCCTAACCCTCATATGCGCTAGGTTTAGCCCTGGACATAAGGAATCTGGTTGTGATTCAAGCTTTGGATGAAGATTCGTCCTGAGATTTTGGATCATTGGCCGGAAGTGCGCGAGCGGCTTCCGGCGGATTTTGACTTGGAAGCAACGGCGCGGTTGCGTGGTGCTTTTACGCGGGTGCGGGAAATCAAGAATGCCGAGACGCTGTTGCGGCTGGCGCTTGCCTATGGCGGCCTTGGCATGTCGCTACGCGAGACCTGTGCATGGGCCGAAGTGGGCGGAATCGCCCGTTTGTCAGACCCATCGCTGCTCGAGCGGCTGTGCAAAGCGGCGCCTTGGCTTGGCGACATCGTGGCCGCGCTGATTGCCGAACAGGCCAAAGCGCCGGCGGGGCGCTTCGCGGGGTATCGCTTGCGTGTGCTCGATGGAACGTCGATCTGCCATCCGGGCGCTGACCGCACGACATGGCGGTTGCATGTCGGCTACGACCTGGCAACGGCTCAGGTCGATCAGCTTGAGTTGACCGACATCCATGGTGGCGAAAACCTTCAGCGCCTTACCTACGCACCCGGCGATATTGTGCTGGCCGATCGCTACTATGCAAGGCCGCGCGACCTGCGGCCGGTGATCGACGCCGGTGCGGACTTCATCGTGCGGACCGGCTGGAACTCGTTGCGCCTGTTGCAGACGAATGGCGAGCCCTTTGATCTGTTTGCCGCGCTCGCCGCTCAGCAAGAGCAGGAAGGCGAGGTGCAGGTTCGTGTCCACGAAGGCATGACGGGGACGCCGCCGCCACTGGTCCTGCGCCTCATTGTCCGGCGCAAGGATCCGCAACAGGCCCAAGCCGAGCAGGAGCGTCTACTCAAGGACGCCCGCAAGCGCGGCAAAAAGCCCGATCCGCGCAGTCTCGAGGCGGCGAAGTACATTCTGCTGCTGACCTCGCTGCCGACCGCCACCTTTGCACCGGCCGACATCCTCACCCTCTATCGCTTCCGCTGGCAAATCGAGCTGGCGTTCAAACGGTTCAAGAGCCTGGCCGGCCTCGACAGCTTGCCGGCCAAGAAGCCTGAACTGGCCCGGGCATGGCTCTACGCCAGACTGATCGTTGCCATCATCGCCGAACAGATTGCCGGGCAAGTCCCGGACTCTCCCCCCTCTGGATGCGGCTACCCCACGGGCTAGCCCATCGCGCTGGCGTCTCATGAAGATAGCCCTGGCCACCATTTGCGCCGCCATCCGCGGACCACTTCTGTGGCAGGCCGTCTGTAATCTCTTCACACGAAGTCGTCGCCACCTCTGCGAGCCGCCGCGACGACGCCGAAAACAATGCGACGATCTCCGCGCCCGCCTAACCTAGCGCATATGACCCTAACCCTCTCCCCGTTCTGACGGGGAGAGGGGACGTGCCCTGCGAGACGTGGCGGGGAACGGAGAGGTCGCGGCGGGCTCAGCGGCGGACGCGGTAGCGGATGTGCGTGGCCTCGGGTGTATCGATCACCCGAACGATCTCCAACTCGACGCGCGATGGTAAGACTTCGAACATTCGGCGGCCACATCCGAACAAGACTGGAACCTGGTGTATTTGCAGTTCGTCGAGCACGCCGGCTTCCAGCGCCCGTTGCGCCGTATACGCGCCAAGCATCAACACGTCCCGGTCCCCGGCGGCGGCCTTCGCCTGCGCCATTGCGCTCTCGATCCCGTCGCTCACGTATTTGACCAACGGATAATTGGCGACGGATGGCCCGGGCGGCCTGTGACTGGGTACGAAGATCGCGACACCGTGATTGTCACCGCCCCAGTGATCGACCTGCTCCACGGTTCGCCGACCCGCCAGAATCGCACCTGGCGCGTTCCATTCGTCCCACAATTGTCCGACCGGTCCGGTCGGTCGGGAAAAATCCCCGTACCACTCGTGCAACCGCATAAAGTCGTCGCCGCCGGGATTGCCCACTTCATCGTTGGGCCCCGCGATATACCCGTCCAGTGACATGGACATGAAGAGCACTGATGTAGACACTTTTATCTCCTTTGGTCTTTTTCCAAACTGGGGCGGTGGGAATTCGCTCTGCGGGTGGGCTATTGATGCAAAAGCTCGTTCAGGCAAGCGGAGAGCGCGGGCGGACGGTCTTGATGTTCCCAAGGACGCTCGAGCGACGCTGACGCCGACATCCCGAATACGGATTTTGGGTACTGCCCTATCTCACAAGGGGCCGATCAGGGAGACCAGCGGCGGGAAGCCGCTGGCATGTTTCCCTGGTCGTTCGGGGAAGATGTGGCGGTGCGTGTAGGCTCAGGGCCTGGTATCACAGAGGTTGGGGATGCGTTTTCGCTAAACTCTGAGCGGATCGAGCCGAAACCCGCCGTGGAGCGATAGCGCACTTTAGCGACGTCGGACGGTCCCTTTTCGTTGCCGCTCTATGGGAGTATTTTGCTCTCAAACTGTCTCAACTTGGCGTTGGAGAGTGCAGTGTTTGTGGACGGCAGTCGCAAGTTCCTGCTCTTTTTGGCCGTCGCATCGTGTCAACTGACGTTCGCGCCACGATTGGGTGCGGCAGACGACACCGTTACAATCGACAGCGGAATGCTGAAGGGTGAGAGGTCGGGCACGGTCGTCAGCTTCAAAGGCATACCCTATGCGGCACCGCCGGTTGGTGATCTGAGATGGCGCAATCCGAGACCAATGGAGACATGGAGCGGTATCAAGGATGCCCGCGATTTCGGCCCGTCCTGTATGCAGGCCGACGACCTGCCGAAATCAGAGGATTGTTTGACTCTCAATGTCTGGACACCCGCCAAGCGCTCCAAAATACCCCTCCCGGTGATGGTTTGGATTTACGGCGGCGCTCTTGCCCATGGAAACACCCCTCAGTATCCCGGTGGTCAGCTGGCCGCCCGGAAAGTTGTGTTCGTCAGCATGAACTACCGCATGGGCCGGCTGGGTTATTTTGCCCATCCTGCACTTACGAAGGAAGCCCCTGACGAGCCCGTCGGCAACTATGGTTACATGGACCAGCTTGCAGCCTTGAAATGGATCCAGCAAAATATCGAAGCCTTCGGCGGTGATCCGAAGAAAGTGACGATATTCGGAGAGTCGGCCGGTGGCGGCTCGGTGATGGCGCACATGATATCGCCGTTGTCACGGGGGCTTTTCCGGGGCGCCATTCTACAGTCACCGGGTCTGCCTACCGCGCGTGCTGAGAGCACGCCTTTGTCACCTTTGAATGCAGCAGAGAAAACCGCGTTGGACTATGCGGCTTCTCTGGGAATCAACGGGAGCGATGCCGAGGCTCTCACGGCGCTTCGGGCGCTGCCTGCGGAAAAGCTGACCGAAGGTGCATCGGCACAAGAGGTGCTGGCGGGAATGTCGACAGGCAAGCCCGTCATCGGCATCTCAGGCGCGATTATTGACGGACGGTTTTTGCTCGAAACGCCGGAAGCGGCTTTTGCGGCAGGCCGTCAAGCGCCGGTTCCGGTCATCATCGGGGCAAATGATCGTGATCTCGGTATCGGTCAGGCCGCGACGAAAGACGATCTCTTCGCGCTCTTCGGGAAGCATGCAGCCGAAGCCCGCAGCCTCTACGATCCCACGGGCCAACAGACCCTCGATGAGCTGAAGCAGCAGGTTCTGGCCGACAAAACACTTGTTGAACCGTCTCGCCACCTCGCTGACGAGATGATCCGCGCTGGTCAGCCGACGTGGTGGTATCGGTTCTCCTATGTCGCCGAGGCCTTACGCAACGATCCGGCATGGAAAGGCACTCTGCACGGCTTCGAAATTCCGTTTACGTTCGACATTCCAGACGCACTGGTGAAAGACAAGGTTACGCCTGCCGACTGGGCCATGGCCACATTGGCGAGTGCCTATTGGGTCGAATTTGCAACGAGCGGTGACCCCAATGGAGGCTCACGGCCAAAATGGCCTCAGCACGACCCCTTCGTCCACAGGGTCATCGACTTCACCAATCACGGCGTGACGTTCGGAGCAGATCCGCTGAAGCTGAGGCTCGACCTCTGGCAAAGGTATTGGGAGGCCCCTCACTCAGCGGTCAAGCTCGGCAATCCCTGAACCTTGGTGATCGGAGGGGGATTCCATTTGCCGGTGAGGGCTTCGGCCTTTGGGCTGTAGAGACGCATGGTGAGGTTGAACGCCCCCTTGGGTGCGGGCAGCCAGTTGGCTTCCTTGTCTTTGCCGGGGCTCTCGTTCTGGAAATAGATGTCGAGAGAGCCGTCGGCATTGATCTTGAACGGCATCCAGCTGCTGGCCGCAAACCGGTTGAGCACGCTTGCCACCTGGAAACCGTCCGTGTCGTAGAGGGTGATCGACCAGAAAGCGTTCACGGGCGGCGTTGCTCCCTTCTCGAAGTGAATCATGTACTTGTTGGCGCCATCGAGCGGCTTGCCGGTTTCGTCGGCGAGGTTCAGCGGGTAGATCGCGTCTTCAGGAAGATTGGCGCCGAGCCCGAATTGCGTGACGATCGCCCGCTTCAGGTAGTAATTTCCGTAGACGCCCATGGTGTCGGTATTCATCGACCAGCCATTCGCAACGCGCGAAAGGGTCGGCAACTTCCACGCCATCAGCTGCTGGGCCGCTTCGGGCGCATCTTCGAGCGCCTTCCTGACAGCGGGGGCGAGCTTATCGAAGTCGAAGCTCTTGCCGGGCTCGATGCCGATGCGTTTCATCTGCGCGATGATCGGCTGGTCGGTCATGTGGGGCGGATGCAGCTTCAGCAGTTCGGCAGCGTAGGTGAAGTATGTCGCGGCCGACATGGTATCGACCTGAATCTTCGGCGGCGTTTTCATATCGACGCTGGGGTCGATCTTGGCCGTGACCGGCTGGACCGCCTTGCCCCAGTCAGACAGCGGCGTGACCTGGTACCCTGCTTGAATTGCATGCACGGCAGCGTAATCCGCAGGTCCGTCCGTCTTGGTGCGTCCGATGATCCAGACATACGGGGTCGGCGCGGCAAGCCGCGTGACGCCGTCCGGAACCGTCCCCGTCCAACCGGGCGGCGTGACGAGAAACTGGCCCGCCGCCGTTCCCGTCGTCCGCCAGCCCGGCGACGCGAAGACATCCGTCCACATGTCGAGCATCGGCAGGAGATAATAGCGTCCGGCCGTATCCGGCGCCGAAATGACCAACGGCTCCTTGGTAAGATCCAGCCACGCAATGGAGTAGAGCGTATCGAAATTCGAACGCACGACGCCTTTGAAATCGGCGGGGGGATATTCCGGAACGTTCACGAACATATTCATCGGCCCTTTGCCAAACTCCTTGCCGGGCTCGACATTGGTGAACTGCTTCCGGGTGACGTCCATCGACAGCAGCGGATAGAAGTAGACGTAGGCATCGACGCCGATGTTATGCGCCTCCTGCTCCGAAATCGCCTCCTGAGCAAAAGCGGCCTCCGAAAGGGAAAGACCGACAACAAGTCCTACCGTGAGCGATATTGCACGTTTGATCATCATCATGTCCTCATCGACAACAGTCGGTTCGAAGCCAAAGGCGGCGGTTCAGGTGAGATGCTGGAGGCGTGTTGACGGCGAGGGCTTGTCGTCGCCCATCCATGATCGCGCTTGCTGCTGCGGCAGTGCGTGTGCTGAGGCTTCAGCCCAGCTGGAACCCCTTCATGATCCAGCTGTTGCCATCGGCATCGTCTGGAAGAAGCGCCGTGTTGCCCTTCTTCCAGCCGAGCCCGCTCGTCCCCTCGGACCAATTTCTGCACTTGACATAGTGCCTTTACCGAAAGTTGCAATTACCTCGAAGGAGGTAGGCGGTAACCTCATGAATGCGCCAAATGCGGGGCCGATAGCGGAATGGCAACTGCAGGCTGCGGATCTTCAAAGAGCGGACATTCGGGTGGGTGCGGACATCGCTGTGACCCGACCCTGAAGGGGGGCTTTCGGGACGACCGCGTTGGACGGCCGGGAGCATGGCAGAGCAGTCATTGCGTGGGGCTGCAACGTCGGCTGCGTCCACATGAGCCATGGCCAACGCGATCTCAACCAGGATCGCTCTGAGCAGCGGCTGAAAGTTCTTTCTTGCCCTCTGTCTCCCTGTTATCTTGGAAGTTGGGAGACAGCGCCATGAGCGAGAACCGAAAGCTGGCTGCAATCCTGGCCGCGGACGTGGTCGGGTACAGCCGGCTTGCTGGCGCCGACGAGGATCTCACCCTGGCGAGGTTGCGCACACTGCGCAGCGATCTCATCGATCCGACGATCGCCGTGCACCACGGCCGGGTGGTGAAGCGCACCGGCGATGGTGCGCTGGTCGAGTTCCGCAGCGTGGTGGACGCCGTGCGCTGCGCCATCGAGGTGCAGAACGCTATGGTGGAGCGCAATCGCGGCGTCCCGCAGGACCGTCGCATCGAGTTCCGGATCGGTATCCATTTGGGCGACGTCGTCGAGGAAAGCGACGGCGATCTGATGGGCGACGGCGTCAACATCGCCTCGCGATTGGAGGGCGTCGCCGCGGCGGGCGCGATCTGCCTGTCCGAGGATGCCTATCGCCAAGTCAAGGCGAGGCTCGACCTCTCGGTCAGCGACCTCGGCAGCACCCAGCTCAAGAACATCGCCGAGCCGATCCGGGTCTATTCGCTGCAAGTCGGCAGCGCAGCGACCAAGTTGGCCGCGACCTCGGAAACCGCGACCGGCCAACCGGCGACGGCAGCGCCGCCGAAGCTGTCGATCGCCGTCCTGCCCTTCGCCAACATGAGCGGTGACGCCGAACAGGACTACTTCGCCGACGGCATCTCGGAAGACATCATCACGGCGCTATCGAAGCTGTCGCAGCTCTTCGTCATCGCTCGCAATTCGTCGTTCACGTTCAAGGGCAAGAACGTCCAGGTGCAGGAGGTGGGCACGAAGCTCGGCGTGCGGCATGTCCTTGAGGGCAGCGTACGCAAATCGGGAAACAGGGTACGCATCACCGCGCAGCTCATCGACGCGACCACCGGCGGGCATCTATGGGCGGAGCGGTTCGATCGCGACCTCACCGACATATTCGCGGTTCAGGACGATGTCACGCAGCAGATCGTCGATGCGCTGGCGGTCAACCTGACAGAGGGCGACCGGCAAAGACTTGCGCCGGGGCAGACCCGGCACCCCGAGGCGTATGACTGCTTCTTGCGAGGCCGGGAGCTGTGGCACCGGCTGACGAAGCAAACGAACAGCGACGCCCGCGACCTTTTGCAACGTGCCGTCGAGCTGGACCCGTACTTCGCCTCGGCGCACGCCTTCCTCGCCCTGACCCACGGGCTCGACTACCTGAACCGGTGGAGCGCGGTGCCGCAGCGCTCGCTCGAGCAGGCCGAAGAGGCGGCGACGCTGGCGGTAGCGCGGGATGACAGCGATCCCGTGGCACACTGGGCATTGAGTCTTGTCAGTCTTTACTTGCGACAGCACGATAGAGCCATCCGCGAGGCCGAGCGTGCGATCGTCCTCAATCCGAACTTCGCCGAAGGGCAGGTCAGCCTCGGCGAGGCACTCATCTATTCGAGCAGATCCGGGGAGGCACTCGCCTATTTCGATCGGGCGAGTGTCCTGAACCCGTATTTTCCGGATATCGTTCTCCACTTTCAGGCCTTGGCCTTGTTCCAACTGGGAAGGTACGAAGAGGCCGTCGAACTGTTGCTGCAGCGCGTCAGCCGCAACCCCATCACCGATGTCTCGCGCGCGCTTCTGGCCGCCTGTTACGGGCACCTCGGCCGTTTCGAAGAGGCTCGCGCGACGTGGCAAGAGGTGATGCGCGTCAATCCCGACTACTCCCTGGAATACCGTCGCAAAGTCTTGCCCTTCAAGAACCCCGCCGATTTCGAGCTCGTCGTGGAAGGGCTACGCAAGGCCGGTGTCGTACAATGACGGTGATGAATGTCCGATCTTGAACCTGTTGCCGCCATTTGCACAGGGGATGAGCAATAGCCAGTGCCGGCGCAATGACGACCTCCAGCGTGATCGCCAGCAAGATCTGCTTTCAGGAAGCTGCGAAGCCGCCCTCTGCCACAAGAGCTGGATCAGGCAGCCCGGCGGCCAAACCAATGTGCAAGCCAATGGTCGATCGACAGCTTTCCCGGTCCCCATGCCATGAGCGACAGCGCCATCGCAGCCCAGGTAATGTGGATCGGCCATCCGTCCGGCACCGTGAGCTCGACGATCAACGTCATGAACAGCAGGCCGGTCGCCGCAAATCGGGTAGCGAAACCCAGGACCAGCAAGATCGGAAAGGTGATCTCGGCAGCGCCAGACAGGAAAGCCATGGTGACTGGCGCCGGATAGGCATAGGGACCGCCCGGCAAATGGAGCATGAATTCGTCGGTGAACAATGTGATCGCCGTATCGTTCAATTGCAGGAAACCATCCCACTTCAGAATGCCCGACTTCCAAAAGGGCACGGCCAGAGCGAGGCGCACAACTGCCTGAACGACGCTCGGCAGCGCAAAGGCCCGAACCAGTCTCTGTGCCATCTCTATAAGTGTCACGATCAGCTGAAACCTGCCTTTGATGGAAGTCTGTTGGGTGGTGGTCGATATCATCATGCGTCTCCGAGAGTGATGCCGCAAAATACCCCCGCTTCGATCATGCCGGCCACGCTGGCCGCGATGTCGAACGACGGACAAGCGTCGATGGCCTTGGCTGCGGCGACACCAAGCGGTTCGCCGGAAATGAGGGAAATCAGGAACTCTGCGCTGCCCAAAGGAAGATGACGCACCGCCACCTCCATATCCGGCCGCGTTATGAGCGCATCTTCCGGGTCGACCACTTCGATTGGGCTTATGGAGCCGTCACCGCGATTGGCGGCAAAGATCGTCAGCGCCGGATAGTCCGACCGAATGATCCTTGTTGCCGGATGCGCAGCAAAGACCAAATCACCGAGACGATCCGGCGGAACGGAAGCAAGAGCATCAGCGGCAAGCGGCTCGACGTCCGTTGCGTGGTAGGCGTCCAGCCAAGCCCGTTCGATCCGGGCGACGTCGGGAAGCCAGGGCAAGGACCGGGCATATTCGTACTGTTCGATGAAAGCAGGAAAATCCCGACCATATTCGAAGAGAAGCGGCGATGCCGGTGGCGTGGCGCGCACATGAAAGCGCGCCATGGCGCGGAAAAACTCCGTCCCCGTCAGGCGTTGCACCGCCGGGAAAATCCCGGCGAGGGCATCGATCAGACTGACGGTGACGTTGTTGCGGTAGACGTTGTAGCGTTTGATCGCTCCCTTGCCGTTTGGCCCGACAACGCCGTCGGGCGTCGCAGCGTCCGGGTTGGTCAGTGCCGGCGCAAAATCCGCCGCATAAGTGAGGGGCTTTATGCGGCGAGATGGAGGATCAAGCCGCAGCATGACTTTGATCCGGCAACGCGATGGAACCATGCTGATCCATGATCGCCTGTGCTGCGAGGGCCTCGCCACGCAGTATCGGCCAATCGGGTATGTTGCTGTCCCACTCGATGAGCGTTGGAATGGGGCCACCACGGCCAATGACGATCTCGTAAAGCTTCCAGACGGCATCGGCGACCGGACCGTCATGGCTATCGATCAGCAGCAGCTCGTCCTCGTCGTCAGCCTGCTCGGCGTGGCCTGCGAGATGGATCTCACCAACCGCATTAATGGGAAAATCGGACAGGTAGTCGAGCGCTGAAAACCCGTGATTGGTGGCGGAGACGAATACATTATTGACGTCGAGCAGAAGACCGCAGCCGGTGCGCCGGACGATCGCGCGGATGAAGTCGGTCTCGCTCATCGTCGATTGGCGGAACGTCACATAGGTGGATGGATTCTCCAGAAGGATCGGGCGTCTGATGGTCTCCTGCACGTCCTCGATATGCTCGCAAACCCGCGCCAGGCTTTCTCGTGTGTAGGGAAGGGGCAGGAGATCGTTGAGGAAGGTCGTCCGATGCGTCGACCAGGCCAGGTGCTCAGACACCAGAGCTGGTTCGTAGCGTTCGACGAGAGAGCGGAAACGTTCAAGATGTGCTCGGTCGAGCGGCTGAGGTCCGCCGATCGACATGCACACGCCGTGGATCGACACCGGATTGTCACGGCGGATCTGTTCGAGAATACGATGCGGCGGCCCGCCGGCCCCCATGTAATTCTCGGCATGGACTTCGAAGAACCCGCGATGAGGCCCCTCCGCGGCTATGGCGGCAAAATGCTCGTGCTTGAAGCTCGTCCCCGAGAGCCCCTCGATCGGATGGCGGGGAAAGCGGAGAGTAGTTGCCGCAGACGCGGTCGTTGAAATTTGATCGGTGGTCATGGCGTCTCTCCGCCTCCTCATTGTCATCGCTGTCGCGTGTAGAAATTACATTGCCTTCAGCGTGCCGTGCTTGCCGTTCGGCAGGACGATGGAGGTGCAGGTGCCGCCCCGTACGAACTTCCAGGAATTGCCCTGGAAGTCGACTGTCGAGGTACCCTGGCAGGATGTGCCGGCGCCGGCTGCACAATCATTCTGGCCCTTCAGAGCAACGCCGAAGCATTTTTCCTTGTGAGCGGCGGTTGCAGCGGCGCCCTCAGCTTTGGTGAGCGGTGCGGCGCCGGCCATCGAAGCAAGGGCCGTGGTGACAGCGCCGGCGAGGACGACAGAGTTGATGGTGGATTTGATGGACATTGCGTTCTCCGATGATGGATAGACGCTCTCGTTGAGCGCATATTCAGGTTCGCAATCTCCCCGACATTTGTTACACGCGTCGCTATCACTAGTTCGTGAAAGCTCGTCATGTCACCGGAAACCGGCACGATGCCTCCGCCGATGAATTCGGCGGCAAGCCACCAGTCCACCAGGCCTGAACTGGCATAGTTCAGAGCCGTTGCCAGTCCGAACGCACCGACGGAGAGGAGAGATGTGCCGATCGCGTTGATCATCGGCATGCCCGTCGCCAGCATGAGGCCCGGAACGATCAGGAAGCCCCCGCCGATGCCGAAGAAGCCGGATGCAGCGCCGGCGGCGAGTGCCACGGCGGCGGTGGCAAGGCATATCCTGAGGTCGACCGGACGGCACTCTACCGTCACCGCCTTCCGAGGCTTCAGCATCAGAGCGCCGACGACCATCATCAGGACGCCGAACAGAAATATCAGGCTGTCTCCATCCCTCGCCTTGCCGAGGCTGGAGCCGCCGAGGGCGCCGAGCGCGGAGAAGTCGGTTGCGCACCGCAACCCGCCGCTACCACCTCAAATATCGCAACCAAAAACCGCTGGAGCGAACACAAGATTGGATAAAACTTGGGGGCAAGGTCAGGCCGACGAGGAAAAGGCGCTGATCCTCGAGCAGGCACTGTAACCAAAGACGACAACACGCCGATGACGGCCTCGAAATGTCGCGTCCGGGCGTTGGTTAGTGTAAGATACTCGTCGCACGACTATCCGCACGCAATTATACTAGGAGATTTACGGCACGGATGAATGGCGGAAGTTGGACTATATTCGCTTAACTGGAGACGAACACGATGCGTGTGTTGATTCTTGCTGCCCTCATGCTGCTTGGGGTCATGCTGGTGGCGCGAGCCGATACCGCACCGTCGAGCGAACAGCTGCCACCCAATGTCGAGGCACTTCTGTCGCTTTTGGCCGATCCTGGAGTTCAAAAATGGCTTGAGACCCACAAAGCCGCATCGGCGACGACTGAAGTCCCCCCGATAACCACCCAGACGCCGCATCTCTCTCACCCACTGGCCGACTATGTCGGGGCCGTTCGGGCGCACATCCATGGCCTCGCCCGGGCACTGACGACGCTGCCTGATGAGTTCGCAACAGCCTGGTCCATCCTTGTTGCGGATGCCGAGAAGGTTGGTCTGGCTGGCCTTGTCGGCCTTTTCGGACTGTTCGCAGCTGCCGCTTTCGGTGCCGAGCGGCTGTATCGGCGTGCCACATCGGGATTCATGACCCGAGTGGCGCAGCTGGACGTTGCGACAAGGCGCGGTCAAGTGATGGCACTCGCTAGCCGCCTCGCCCATGACGTCGGGCGCGTCGCAGTCGTCGCGGCGGCTGGCATCGGTGTCTTCGTGGCCCTGCACTATTGGCCTGAGGTCATCGAGAAGATCGTGCTCGCTTGTCTACTCGCCTTCATCATCGTGCTCCTCGCGCGCGCTGTGTTACGATTTCTTTTGTCGCCGCCGGGAAAGGACGCGAACGATCTTCGGATCGTGCCGATGGACGGCGAGTCGGCTCGGTTCTGGACCCAGCGCCTCGGTCTAGTTGTCATCATCCTCGCCGTCAGCTACGCAACAACACTATCGCTGAGCCTTCTCGGCTTCTCAGTCGAAGCCCGCGAGATTGTCGCATATTCGTTGGGATTGGGGCTCCTCGGTGTCGGCATCGATACGGTCAGGCGAGCGCCGGGGCCAGCGATCGCGGATGCTGCAACGGATGGAGAGGTTTTTGTCCGCGCGAAGACATCCGTGGGTCTCATCTCGACCTATTTCGTGCTGCTGTGGTGCTTGTGGGCGTTCGGCGCAGTACAGCTATTCTGGCTTGCTGCAATAGCGATCGGCCTCGTTTGGGCTATCGCCATTGCAGAACGGATCGTTGTCCACCTGCTGCAACAGCCTGCTTCGTCCGGGATCGGCGCGGCAACGCCGAGTGCCGGCGCAACTCTTCTCAGTCGGGGCATCCGGTTCATTCTGATCATTTCCGGGTTGCTGCTCCTCGCTTGGGCGTGGAACATCGACCTTGTCGCGCTCAGCGCGGCTGACACGCCCCCCGTCCGGGTCGCTCATGGCATCATCTCTGCTGTCATCATCCTTCTGGTCGCGGACTTGGTCTGGCGGGTCCTACGCACCCTCATAGATAATCAAATTGCAAAAGTGCGCGATACGGTGGTTGTTCAAACGGAGGAGACGCAGCGGCGCAGCCGGCTCAACACGCTTTTGCCCATTCTGCGGAATTTTCTTTGGGCCACGCTCGCCATCGTTGCGATACTGATGGCGTTGTCGGCGATGGGGGTTCAGATCGGGCCGTTGATTGCCGGCGCGGGTATTGCCGGTGTTGCCATTGGCTTCGGTGCGCAAACGCTGGTGAAAGATATCCTCAGCGGCGTCTTCTATCTGTTGGATGATGCCTTCCGTGTCGGTGAATATATAGAGAGCGGCAGTTACAAGGGCACAGTTGAGTCTTTCAGCCTGCGCTCGGTGAAGCTGCGGCACAGCCGGGGACCAATATTCACCGTGCCGTTCGGCGTCCTCGGGGCTGTCCAGAACATGAGCCGCGATTGGGTGATCGAGAAGCTGTCACTGACGATCACCTATGATTCTGACTTGGAAAAGGCGCGCAAGCTCATCAAGAAGATCGGACTTGAACTGGCCGAAGATCCCGAACTCAAGGCAATCACCATCGAACCGCTCAAGATGCAAGGCGTCGAGGAGTTCGGAGAGTATGGCGTCAAGCTGAGGCTGAAGCTCAAGACAAAGCCAGGACAGCAGGCCGCCGTCCGCCGTCGCGCCCTCGTCATGATCAAGGCGGCGTTTGATGAAAATGGCATCTGTTTCGCCTCGAAAGCCGTACAGGTTTCCAGCGCTGCCGGATCACAACCGGAAGCGGTGATCAATGCGGATGCGGCGCTTCACGCCACCACCACGCCACAGAAGCCGGTGGCAGCATGACGAGTGCGTCAGAGGTAAAACTGCGAGAGGATTGATCCGGCCCTTGCTTGAAGGGAAGGATCTCAATCGTCTTGATGCACGCATACAACGACAGCTCCGCGCATTGCAACGACCCTATCGTCGGGCGTCGCCTCGTGCAGTTGCTTCACCAGGCGGATCTACGTCCTCGCCGTAACACGCTTGTCTTCTTCGGCGGCTGCGCGGGTGATCCCGATTTCGAGGATGTGGTTCGCAACATTGCGAGCATCGTCGACGAAGCGATCGACGACATCGTGGCGACCGGGCTTTCACGAGACGCGGTTACCGCAGGTCTCGACACCTTGATCGCGTGGAGCAAGGCGCCAGATTCGGCGGTGTGGTTCGGCATGTCCTGGGCGGAAGGGATTCGGCCCCTCTGACGTCGGCAGCCCTGAGATCACGGCAGGCTCCCGGCCCTTCGTTGGACGGCTCTTCAGCGTCTGCGCCTGGACGATCATCCGCAGGGCGACGCCAATGCGTGGTGTCAGCCCCCACTGAGGGTGATTACAGCCGTCTGGAAGGCTTCACGAGGCTGAGAAATTCACCATGACACCGCGCTGGCGAAAGTAGGCCTGCATTCGCTTCCTGCCGGAACGGTTATTCTGCACGAGCCTGGCCGGGTCGAATACGACCTCTTTCAAACCCGCCCGCGTCAACGCTGCCTTGAGAGTCGCGATATGCACGTCGATGTCGGCGTTGTCCGCCTGGAGCGACTCATAAATGCGGTTTGTTGCATCTGCTACGGTCGGTTCGCTCACGATTGCACTCCTGTTGTCGTCTGGCTGGCCTGACCGTATTGGGGTGAAACCTGTTCACGTCAATGGGTGACAATGGATTGGAACATTTCATCCGCTTTCGAAGATGAATCACTCAATGGCAGGAACAGCTCCGCCACCTTCTCGTGCTCCGGCACCTCGGGGAAGAAGGCGAGGCGTCCTCACGAGCGAGTTGGTCCGGACCCGCCTGCTGCGCAGACTGAGAATACCCCCAGCGCTGTGGCGTTTCATATAAGGGCGGCGATGGCTGGAAGGGTTTGCCGATCGTAAAGCGCCAACTCCTCGACGGTTGGCGGCTCGAACAGCTTCGACCACCTAGATCAGAATGATTTTAGGCCCGATCGGCCTAAAATCTGAATCCTGATCTAAATCAAAGAAATAGAGCATGATGTCGTCCGAAAACCGCGCACACTTTTCGGCATCATCGGACAGACATCGACCAGCGGACGGTTTTACTGTAACGTACTTCAAGCTGGCGACCCGGACCGTAGTGTCACGCTGGGATTGTGGCGACACTGGTGGCTCGCCGGCTGATCGTCAACATTCAACGAGTTCAGAGAAATGTAGTCAAAAACATGGATGGACGCGATGAAGCAAATCGGATTCGTTGCGGCAACTGTCGTCTGCGTCGGGACACTGGCAATCCCCGGCTTGGCGGCCGCGCAGACGGCCCCTGTAATCCCTCCGTCAATCACCACGCCGGACAAAGTCGAGACGCGCCTCGGCACCCTTGACTTCAAGGACGGCTTCCCCAGCCCAGAGACCGTGGAAAAGGTCTATGACAACCTGGACTTCACGCACGCCCTCGACGCCTATCTGAACACCTTTCAAGGCGCGAACGCGGCAGCGATCCACGAAGGTTTCCAGAGCATCGGGGTCAAGGACAACGAGCTTCTGATCTTCTCCGAGTTGATGGACGCCAAATCGCTGTTCCTGACGGCAAATGCCGATACGGTCTATTTTATAGGCTTCATCGACCTGTCGAACGGTCCGATGGTATTCGAGACGCCCCCGAAGTCGCTGGGCACCCTTGACGATTTCTGGTGGCGCTGGGTTAGTGACTTCGGTGCGCCCGGACCTGATCGCGGCTTAGGGGGCAAGTACCTTCTGCTGCCGCCGGACTACGCCGGCCCGGTGCCGGAGGGCGGCTTCTACGTCGCACATTCTCGAACCACTCGCGTTATGATCCTCGGTCGGTCGTTCCTCGAGAATAACGACCCAAAGCCAGCCGTGGAAACCATTAAGGCGACCGCCAAGGTCTACCCTTATGAAGCTGGCGGTGTCGGTACGAGCGTGGCAGAGTTCCTCTCTGGCAAGACCATGCTCGGCAAAGTTTCTGAGCCTCCCGCGATGGTGTTCCACGAAGGCAGTGGCGTGGTAGTCAATACCATCCCTGCGGGTGACTTCGGGGCCTTCGAGTTGATCAACAAGGTGGTGCAGCAGGAGCCCGCCACCGCGCTCGATCCCGAACTGATGGGTTCGCTGGCTGCCATCGGCATCATCAAGGGAAAGGAGTTTTCGCCGGACGAGCGCATGAAGCGGATTTTGACCGAGGCGGCAGCGCTCGCCAACGCAACTTCGCGCAGCCTGTTCATGAAGCCTCGTGCGGCGGATTGGTACTACTATCCTGGCTCGGCCTGGTTCAATTTTTTGTTCGTCACCGGCTCCGAGTTTGAAACGCCGATCCCCGAAATCACTAGAGAGGGGGCTAAGCCCTTCCCGCCCACGGGCTATCGGACTCTGAATGGGCGTACCGCGTTTTTCTACGGCGTCACCGGCATAACTCCCGCTATGGCGATGCGCCTGCCCGGTATCGGGTCACAATATCTCTTCAACGCGTTGGATGCCGACAAGAACTACTTCGACGGGGCGAAGACCTACAAGGTGACCCTTCCAAAGGGCATTCCCGAAGCGAACTTTTGGTCACTCACACTCTACGACAATCAGACGCGCTCGATGCTCGACACACCTCAACGCTATCCGCGCGCTGGCAGCCAGAGCTATCCTTCGCCGGTGGCAGAAGCCGACGCTGATGGTTCGACAACCGTCTACTTGAGCCCGACCCAACCTGCGGGTGTCAAACGCGGCAACTGGATACAGACTGATCCCAAAAAGGGCTGGTTCGCGATCCTTCGCCTGTACAGCCCTCTTGAACCGTTCTTCACAAAGGAATGGCGGCCGAGTGAGATCCAGGTCGTCAACTGATGCCGAAGCAGGGCGGCAGGCCAAATCGCCTGCCCGACCATACGTGGAAGCGGGATAACGTCGTCAAGCTTAAGCAGACTTCGCCGGACGGCGCGCTTTACAGACTTTAGGTGCTTTCAGCCGAGTTGTTGCCCCTCATCCAATTGGCAACCCTTGACAGAAGGACGATGTATCGACCTATCGATTACAGGGGAGGGATGACCTGTGCTCACCGTTCGCATTGCAGCGCCTGTTGCCACTATCGTTTCAATCGCAGCGTTTGCGAAGCCAGCCCGCTCCGAGGACAGCAGCGAGGAACTAGCAAAGAAACTCTCGAACCCGATCGCCTCGCTGATCAGCGTGCCGTTCCAGTTCAATTGGGACCAGGGCTACGGCTCCGAGGATGGCGACAAACCCTATGTCAATGTGCAGCCGGTAATCCCGTTCACGCTCAACGCGGACTGGAGCCTGATATCGCGCACGATCCTGCCGATTGCATTCCGCCAGCAAATGAAGGGAATCGAAACATGAGCATTGAGGATCTCCACGGGACTAAGGCGGCGGTTCAACGGCGCCCCGCCATCGAGAGCCACCCGTTAAGCAAGTGGTTCCGCAAGATAAGAACAGTCGCCTCAGCCGTGGCGCCTCTGGCGGTCGCCGCGATCCTCACGGTGTCAACGCCAGCCAGCGTGCTCGCCCAGGCGAAAGGGTTCAAGTTCGTCGCCTACGGCGACTCCCGGTCGATGATGTACCTACCCTACGGCAAGTCGGATCTCGACAAGATCTATGCCTCTCTGGCGAGCGGCTTTGCGCTGATTCTTGGCGAAAAGGTCGCCGAGGAAATCATCAAGACGGACGTCAAGATCACCTTCGACCCAACCACGGGCGGGCTCAAGACCGTCGAGATGCCGTTCATCACCAAGTCGGAGGTCGCCCGCCTCACCTTCGAGGACGGCTGGGTAACCGAGGCATCGGTAGAGGACACCAAGCTGGCGCCCGGGGTTGAGACCGTGATGTACCGGAACTACGGCGGTGATTGGGTCGGCAACCAGGTGGCGCGCGAGGTCGTCGATGGCGGTGCGGCGTTCGTGGTCAACTCGGGCGACGTTGTCTGGTGGGGCGGACAGGGGAAGACGCTGGAGGACAGCCCGTACTGGCAGCGGATGAATCGGCTGCTTCTGTCCAAGCTTCCGCCGGTGGACGACGAGATGCGCGCGGCCGGGCTTGAGGGGCGGTACTTCCCTTCGGTCGGCAACCACGAGGTCTGGGAGGATCCGCAGATCGAGGGCGTGCTCAGCGCCGCGCCGTATCTCGCCAAGCTCGGCGTCTCGTCCGAGAAGCTGATCTACACCTACGATTTCCGCGATACGCGGTTCATCTTTCTCTGGACCGGCAAGGCCGACCGTTTCGCGCCCTCTGGATGGGACGCGACGCGGCCGGTCTACCAGGAGCAGCTAGCGCAGCTCGTCACCTGGCTCGACGACGCCAAGGCGAAAGGCATCAGAAACGTCTTCGTGGTGTTCCACAACCCCGTCTACAACCGATCGGGCTTCGAGCCGATCCCGGAGGACACCAACCCCCACGCGACGCTGGCCTCTTATGCGAAGGATTTCGCCGAGCTCGTGGTTTTCAACGGGCATGTCCACACGACCGAGACTTTCGATGTGGATGGCGTGAAGTACGTCGTCATGGGGGGCGGCGGTGCCGAGCAGGACCCGATCCTGCCTGGCCGGACGGCGATCCCGCGTCCGGACGGCTACCCCCAGGATCTTTACTGGCAGGGTCAGCCGCCGAAGGAGGAGTACAACTATCTGGTCGTCGAGGTGACCCCCGGCAAGCCGTCAGTGTTTCGGCTGAACCGCTTCCGGCCCTGGTCGTCGACGCCGTTCGAGGAGGTGAAGCTCTTCGAAACCGGCAACTGATGTCAAGGGGGGGGCACGCTCGGCCGCGGCCCGAGCCGAGCGGAAGGGGACCTATGGCGATCACCGAGCCCGGCCTCGCGGCAGAAGCGGTGGGGCGACCGCAGCGCTGGCGACGGGGGGACGCGCCGACGGTCGCGCTGCACTGGCTGGTCGCGCTGCTCCTCCTCGTCAGCCTTGCCACCGGATTCCGCGTGGCGGCCGATGCGCTGGAGGCCGGGTGGTGGCGCGGCGTTGCCGCCCGGATCGCGCCGCAGGGCGCGGTGCTGCTCTGGCACATCGCATCGGCCTGTGCGTTGCTGGCTGCTGCGGCTGGGTATGTCACTTTCCTCGTGCGGGCGCGGCAGGTCGGGCGGGTGCGCCTCGATGCGCGCCAACGGGCCGGTCTTCGGTCGCCTGACGCGCGAAGGCGGTGGAAGTCGGTCAACGTCCTCATCTACTGGCTGGCGTTTGGGCTCGTCTTCGCCGCCGGTACCACGGGCCTGCTGATGTACTCGGACCTGGTGAACCGCGCAGAGTGGCGCCTCTCCCACCTCCACCGCTGGATCGCCTTTAGCCTCGCTGGCTACGTCGTCCTCCACGTCTCGGCGCAGCTCGCCCTGGACGGCTGGCGGGCACTCTACGCGATTCTGGTTCCCCGCCGTTCGTTCGGCGTCGCGGCGGCAGCGGCGGGCGCCGCCTTGGCGCTGGCCGCCGTGGCGCTGACGATCGACTGGCTTACGGTGCGAACGCTCGCGGTTGGCAAGGTCCAGGACGTCCCTCGCATCGACGGCGCCTTCGACGACCCGGCCTGGCAGGACGCGCACGCTGTGACGATCGAGACGGCTGGGGGCGCGAACCTCTTTTCCGGCGGTACCAACGTCACGGTCAGGGCCGTTCACGACGACACGCATGCCTATTTCCTCTTTGAGTGGCGGGACCCGACGCGGAGCTTAACGCACCTTCCGCTGCAGAAGACCGCCGCAGGGTGGCGGATGGTGCAGAACGGCTTCTATCGCGCCGACGAAACCGACTTCTACGAGGACAAGTTCGCGGTGATGCTGTCGAACGCCGACCGCTTCGCCGCGCTGCGAGCGACGCATCTCGGCCCGCGGCCGGTTGAGACCCTGCCGGGCGCGTCCGGTCAGCGTGGCCTCCACTACGCGGACGACTGGCCGGTCCTTGACGTGTGGCACTGGATGGCGGTGCGGACCGACCCCTTAGGGCAGGCCGAGGACGATTATTTCGGCCCGCTGCGCCTGCCGTCCGACTCGCCGCTCGACCGCTACGCCGGCGGCTACGCGCCCGATCCCGGCGCCGGCGGTTACCTCCAGAACTGGAGGGATCTGCTCGAAGGTCCGATCTCCAGGCGCATCGACGGCGGGGTCGTCCCGCGCTTCCTGCCGGCCGATCCTTCGGTACTCGCCCGCTACGGGAAAGTCGATGTCGATCCCGCGTCGAGCGACGAGGCCCCGTTGTGGTTGCCTGCGCAGGAGGCGCGACCTTACTCGTCCGAGCTCGACGCGACCTTTCCCGACGGCTCGATGGTTCCGAGTGTCATGGTCAGGCGGCCGATCGAGGGCGACCGCGCCGACGTTGCCGCCGTGGGCAGGTGGAGCGACGGTCTGTGGCACCTCGAGATGAAGCGGGCGCTCGACACCGGCTCGACGTACGATGTCGCACTCGGCGACGGCACCTACCTGTGGGTTGCGGTGTTCGACCACACCCAGACCCGTCATAGCTGGCACATGCGCCCGCTCCGACTCCGGATGGAGTGACACCCAATGGGCCGCGGTTTAGACGGGCCAGGGGACGGACGATTTACTGGGCGGCGAGAAATGGACAGCGGGTCCGACGGTCGTTGCGCTAAAACAGGACGGCCCGTGGACCAATGGGGTGTTAGCCAATCACATCTGGTCATTCGCGGGCAACGACGACCGGGATGACATCAGCAACACGTTTCTGCAGCCGTTCCTTTCCTACCACGCTTGATGCCTGGACGTTCGCCCTGAACACCGAGTCGACCTATGACTGGAAGACCGAAGAATGGTCCGTTCCCATCAACTTGACGGTTTCCAAATTGGTGAAGATCGACAAGCAGCCGATCAGCCTGACAGCGGGGCTGCGCTATTGGGCAGCGGCACCCGGCAATGGCCCGGAAGGTCTGGGAGTGCGAGTGGGACTGACGTTCCTGTTTCCAAAATGAGCGGATGGGCTTTGACAACAACCGTCAGAAAGTGGCACGAGGCAGTTCCGCTATTGGATCGTGTTGTTTTTTAACACGCCAATGAGTGCCTGCCCGTCCGTGAAATAGGGATCGCCGCCCCCGTTCCTGCCTGTTTTAGTCGCTCCAATACCCATTCGAGTATAGGTCCTTGAAATCTGCCCAGCCTTCTGCAGGTCATCAATGACAAGATCGCGGTCAGCATCGAGGTCCGGGCCGATGTGATGCGTGATTTCACCCGTATCGTGGCTTACGCCGACGCCGCGGTCGAAGCTCGCCGAACCGAGCCAAAGCGGCCGGCCATCAGGTTCGAGACTCGTCGTCATCCAGAAGCGGACGTGATGCCGCTCGTCCGCACTCCGGCCGACCGACTTCTCGAACGCCAAGTCCTGCTTACGGCCATCAAACACCAGCGCACTGACCGGAGCATCGAGATCCGGACGGTCGAGCGCCACGCTCAATCCGATCTCGATTGAGGTACGCAGCGTGATTTTGTCCGCCGGATTCCATTTCGCCGCGACAAACGACCGGATCAGTTGCTCCTTGGTCCCTACCAAGCCGACGTTGATTGGATCGCCCGGAATGTCCTGCTCCGTGGTCGTTACCATCGTGCTGAACCCCGCCAGACGGCGGCTGTCATGGAAGATCCAAAGTTCAGGAATCAAAAAATAGCAGACCAACAAGTATGCCGCGACCAGGGACGCAATTGCGCCCGCTGCAAGCTGAACTATGCCTCTTTGCCCATTGCTTCTCGACATCGGGGCGTCGTCCTTACATTAGCAGTGAAGCAGGGTAACGGCGTAAGGCGACGCCAAAGCGCTCCTTCCACGATCGAAGACAGCGCCCACCATAGTCTGCCACCAATCGGTCAACAAGATCGCAACGAGCTATAGACTGGCCCAAGAGGTCGACGCTTCAACCTGAGCAAAAACATTCGGTCGCGAGGTTCCGCAATATATTCGGGTACGGGCGGTCCGCTTTCAGGAATCGCTTCCGAAGCCCTGAACGGCCGAATTGACGGCGCAAAGCAGCCTTATCCTTCGATAACGAAAAAGCCCGCTTAGGGGTGGACAACGGCCTGTCCGCTTCCGGCGGTCAGAAGGGGCAAGCCGCCGTCCGGCGCTGCTCTTTCAACGGCAGGAACACCAAAGCCGCCTCCCGCACGAGAGCCGACCACATCGTTGCCGAATGGCTCAGTGTCAGATCTTCAAAAATCGATAGGCGAAGCGATCGGTCTCTCCCTTGATCGAGGGATCGAAGACCTTGATCGAGTGCGAATCGTCCTTGTTCGCGAGCACGGTGCTTTCCGCGTCCAGTACGAAGCCGACCGCCTCCACCTCCTCGCGAACGGATGCAGGCTCAATCCGATGCAGCGACTGCGCGTCGCTCGTACCCGCCCCGACGGCGGCGGCGTGGTCGACGATGACGTAGGACCCGCCGGGCTTCAGCCGCTCGTAGACGGCTCGATTGAAGGCGGCGGCCGTCGCGCCCCTGGCCTGGATCAGGGCGGTGTGGAGATCGTGGTAAAACAGATGCAGCCACAGGACATCCGCTGGCCGCGTGACCTCCGGCATCGCCACGAGGTCCGCCGAGACGGCTTCGACGTTCGCTCGGCCCGGTTCCATCGCAAGCGTTCGCATGCGGCCGACCGGATCGTTCTTGAAGTGAGCGACTTCGGCCGGCACGAAGCTGAAGACCCGCCCGTCGGGTCGCACGATGTCGGAGAAGAGACGGGTCCAGTCGCCGTCGCCCGGGTAAACGTCGATGACGGTGGAGCCCGCATCGACGCGTGCGAACCGGATCAATTCGGATAGCTTGGATTGGTCGTACATTGGAATCTCCTTTGCGGTTGAGCATTCGACGAGCGCGGGCCGCGGTCGGCCAGCGCTACGCCGGCCCGGACGCGTCCATCTGCGCGGCGCGCGCCAGCGCTTGCGTGTCGACGTATTCCCGGATGTTGGTCAGTCTGCCGTCCCGGACCGTGATGGCGAAGACCCAGTCGTCCTCGAACGTCTTGTTCGTGGCCTTGATCTTTCCCTTCGCGAAGCCGACGACCAGGACCCGGTCTCCTTGCGCTACGAACTCCCGGGGTTCCGTGGACGTTTCTATCGACCTGAATGCCGTCTCGAGCAAATTCGCAAGTCCCGCGTGTCCGCGGTGCGTTCCGGCCAGCGGCCAATCCTTGCCCGGAATGATCCACTCGATGTCTTCGGCGACCAGCGCCAGCAGAGCCTCCTTGTCACTGCTGCCGATCGCGGCGAAGAAGTCCTTCACGGTCTGGATGTTCGTCTCAATGCTCATGGCATCTTCTCCATTTTCTGCGGATCGGGTCGCGCTCGATCCGATCGGGTGCATCGTGTCGCTGCTGACGGGGATGTCGTGTTCGTCAATCGAACTTGACCAAGTCCTTGAAGATCAGCCGGCCCCAACTATGTCCGCGCGCCTGCACAAGCAGTCCGCCTTCAGAAAGACCGCCAAGTTCGATCGGCGCGAAACCGAGATTTTTCGCGAGCGCACCAATCTCCGCTGCGGCAGCGTCATCGTCGCTCGCCAGAAACACGACTCTCCTGCCACCCTTTGCGGCGGGATCCTGGTCAAGCGTGGCAGCGATCAAATGGTTGAAGCCCTTGACCAGTTTCGCACCAGAGAACGCCTGTGCGATGAACCTGGAAGACGGTTGTCCCCCAAGTTCCTCCGGGGGCACGCCGTAGGCATTGGTCACATCGACGATTGTCTTCCCCTGCCAGGTGGGAAGCGCCTTTGCGACCTCCGGGTGCGACTCGAAACGGACAGCCAAAAAGATGATGTCCGCCTTGACGGCTTCCGCCAGTGTTTTGGGAATGATCGTAGAGCCGATCGCAGCCGCATCGGATGCAAAGCTTTCCGGGTCGCGCGTGGTTGCAACGGAAACTTCGATGCTGTTTCGGGCAAAGGCCTTGGCAAGCGCCTGGCCGATATTGCCGAATCCTATAATTGAGTAGCTCATAATGCTTCTCCGATCCTGTGTTGACGCTGGGTCAGACCTGCGCCCAACCACCATCGACGGCGAGATCTATACCGGTGATGTAGGAGCTTTCATCGGAGGCGAGGAACGTCAGCGCAGCCGCGATCTCCTCTGGCTTGCCCCTGCGACCCATTGGGATCTGTGCAGCAAACTGGGCGACCGCCTCCTCGGCTTGCTCAGCGGTGAGGCCGGTCGTTGTCGCCAAGGCGGGAGTCTCGATCGCGCCGGGGCTCATTGTATTGACGCGGATATTGCGGTCCTTCAGCTCTTGGGTCCAAGACCGCGAGAAGCTGCGAACAGCCGCCTTGCTGGCTGCGTAGGCGCTGAACGCTGGCAGCCCCATCACATTCGAGACCGAAGAGTTCAGAATGATCGATCCGCCGTCTTTGAAGAGGGGAAGGGCCTTCTGCACCGTAAAGAACAGACCCTTCACGTTCACATCGAAGGTCTGGTCAAAATGGGCCTCAGTAGCTGCCGCGAGCGGCGCGACCGTACCTGCGCCCGCATTTGCGAAGAGAATGTCGATGTGACCATGTTTCTCCTTCACGGTGGCGTAGAGCCGGTCCAGATCTTCCAAGCGCGAGACGTCGCCCACGACTGTTGTCACGTTTTTCCCGATAAGCGCCACGGCCTCTTGTAAGGCTTTCTCGCGTCGCCCAATGATCACGACCTGTGCACCTTCTTCCACGAACCGCTTGGCGGTGGCCAATCCGATCCCGCTGCTTCCGCCCGTGATGACTGCTACTTTGCCTTCAAGTCTTTTCATGATGTTCTATCCTTCGTTGTGTTGCTCAGACGCGCGATCGCGCCGGGGGTTCAGAGTTGCGCCAGGCCGCCGTCGACGGCGACCTCGCTGGCGGTCATGAAGCTGCTGTCCGACGACGCGAGAAAGGCGGCCGCCGCCCCGATCTCCGCGGGATCGGCCATGCGCTGGAGCGGAGTCATCGCGCCGTAGGCCTTCTGGCCTTCCTCACCCAGCGCCTCCTTCGCGAGTTCGGTCGCCGTCGCCCCGGGTGACAGCACGTTGACCCGGATGCCGGTGCCCTTCAGGTCCTCTGCCCAGGTCCGCGCGAGATTGCGCACGGCTGCCTTGCTCGCGCTGTAGGCAGTGAATCCCGGGGCTCCCGTGGTGCCGGCGCTCGATCCGGTCAGGATGATCGAACCGCCTGAGCCCATCAGCGGCAGCGCCTTCTGGACCGTGAAGATCGTGCCCTTCACATTGGTGTCGAAGGTCTCGTCGATGTGCTCGGCGGTGATCTGGCCGAGCGGAAGCGGGCTTCCCGCCCCGGCATTGGCGAAGACGATGTCGAGCGTTCCGCGCTCTGCCTTCACCGCGGCGTAGAGGCGATCAAGGTCGGCCTCATCCGAGACCGAGCCCTTCACCGCCCGCGCGTTGGGCCCGAGCTCCGCCACAGCGGCGTCAAGCGCTTCTTGCCGGCGGCCGAAGATGAAGACCAACGCGCCCTCGTCGATGAAGCGCTTGGCTGCGGCGCGGCCGATGCCGGTAGCGCCGCCGGTGATCACAGCGGTCTTTCCATTCAGTCTGGTCATGTCATGCATCCTTCATTCGCCCTCACGCGTTTTCGGCTGTACGGGGAAGTCCCCGAGAGCCCCGATGTGGGTTGGCCGAAGTCGGGCAGGGAGTGCGCAATCACGCACATCGCTGGTGCAAAAACGATCCATCCAGATGATCAAGTGCCGCAACACTCGCGCACAGTCCGGGTCAGTGTGCTAGAACGGGCTTCGGAAGCCGCACCGCGCGGCGCGGGAATGCACCATGATCGACTGGGATGACGTTCGCTACTTTCTTGCCGCCGCGCGCGGAGGCTCATTGCGGGCTGCCGCCAAGCGCCTCGGGGTGAACCACGCGACGGTGCTGCGACGCATCGCCCAGCTCGAGGAACGCCTCGGGGCGCAGATGTTCGAAAAGCTGCCTTCGGGCTACCGCCTGACGGCTGCGGGCGAGGAGGTCCTCCAGCTCGCGGAGCAGATGGAAGCCTCGTCGCACCAGCTGGAGACGCGCGTCTTCGGCCGCGACCAGAGTGTGCGCGGGCTTTTGCGGGTGACGTTGGCACCGACCCTTGCGACACACCTGCTGATGCCGGACTTCGCCGATTTCGCGCGTCTGCATCCTGATATCGAGATGGAAATCGTGTCGTCCGGCGAGCTGGCAAATCTGACCAACCGCGAGGCCGACGTCGCGATCCGCGTCGTCTACGACCGCAAAACCCTGCCGCTCAATCTTCACGGCCTGAAGGGGCCGGAGCTGTTCGGCGCAATCTACATGTCCCGCGATCTGCTGGCAGCGTGGCGTGCGGGCGCGCCGGATCCCGTCCGGTGGATCGTCATCAGCGTTCATGGCATCCCGGATTGGGTCCGCGAGGGTGAGGTTCGCACCACCGGGGTTCCATTCAGGACCACGGACGGCGAGGCGCAGATCGTTGCTGTACGGCAAGGGCTCGGGATCACGACACTGCCCTGCTTCGTCGGAGATGCCGATCCCCTTCTGGTGAGGGTGCCGGGCACCGACCTGCACATGTACGGAACGCTCTGGCTTCTCACACAGGGGGAGACACGCAAGACGAAGCGCGTGCGGCTCTTCGCGGAGTTCGTATCCCGCAGGCTCGCCGCCTACGCTCCGCTTCTCACGGGGCTGTCCATCTCGCGCGACTGACGCCCGGCAGGTCGCCGGCGACGCTTGCCGTGGATAAGAAATGACTTGCCCACAGCAGCTTTATGAACCTGTCAGTGAAGACCTGGCGTCGGTGGCTCGGCCTAAATCAACGTTCAAGGCGATGTCCCCTACGTCGCGCCGATGCGTCGGTGAACAGGTCCCTTGCTCCACCGGTATGCGGCTTCAAGAAGCGTTGGCCTCTGCGCAGCCGGACACCTTCCGGGAAGAGTTGGGCGTGATTGGCAGACCAAGTGTGGTGTATTTGCCATCGCTACCAATCTGAGGGGCCGTCATTTCGTTGGCGAAGCGTTCCCAGGTAGAGTGTCTTCTCACCAGATCGAAGGCCATGATAAGCGGCGCCTATGGGAATCAAGAACTATCTGATCGAAGGCGGTTCCGGCACTGGGAAAACGTCTGTCGCTACCGAACTGGAGCGGCGGGGCTACCATGTCGTCCATGGTGACCGGGTCTTGGCCTATGTCGGCGACCCCGAGACGGGCCAGGTACTTGCAGGACCACCCGAAGGCGCGGACCGCATCGTTTGGGTATACGCCCACTGGATCTGGCGTGTCGACAAGGTCCGCGCTATTGCTGCCGACACCACCCATCCTGCCACCTTCTTCTGTGGCGGCTCGCGCAATTTCCACAAATTCCTGGACCTTTTCGACAAGGTTTTCGTGCTCGATATAGACGTCGAGACCTTGAACCGACGATTGGATGGGCGGCCGAATGAGCCGGGCTTCGAGCCGGCCGAGCGGGCGCTGGTGCTCCGCTACCATCATACCCGGGAATATCTTCCCATCGGCATCAGTATCGACACGACGGGTACCGTCCCAAGTGTCGTTGACGATATCCTCGCTCAACTTACCTGACGCCCTGAAAGTATTGAGAATCGATTATTGCGGGAACGCTAGCCGCCTGAACGGCTCACAGGCGGCATTACCGCTTTCGTAGTCGACCGACAGCTCTCAGAACGAGAAACCGGGTGACTTAACGACCGATAAGAGGGCGCAAAGATTGGAACTCCACGCCGGATAGAGTCAGGAGACCCCAGCACCCGTCGTCATGCTTTCACCACTGAAAAGAACAGGAACCGCGGCTTGGTCGTCAGGCTCTGATAGGCCTGCGGAAAAAGCGTGCGGGCTTCAGGATCGGGCTGGGGCTCGCTGACGATATCGATCTGAAATCCGGCCGACTTGAGCGCATCGAACATGGCGTGGAGCGGCCGATGCCAGAAGCGCATGGCGATATCCTTTCCGCCGCGCTGCCAGGTCTCATCGAAGCTGTAGGTCTCGAAATAATTGTCGCGGCCGGTCGAGGCGTGATCCATGAACGGATGGTGGGTGGAAAAAACCAGGCGACCGCCTTCAGGCAGCAGCCGGTTGAATTCCGAAAGGGGCCTCGACCAGTCGGGCAGGTAATGCAGGACAAGCGAGGCAAGGATCAGATCGAAAGCCTTGTCCGTAAACGGCAATGGTTCGTTGATATCCGCCGATAGCAGCCGCGCGCGCCCTTCCAGCCGACGTTGCGCGATCTCCAGCATGCCGGCACTGGCGTCGATCCCGGTCACGACAGCCCCGCGCTCAAGCAGCGCTGCCGCATGCGCCCCGCCGCCGCATCCCGCATCGAGCACGGAAAGCCCGGCGACGTCGCCAACCAGGGCAAGAATAGCCGGCCGCTCGTAATAGGCATTCCAGGCATTGACCTCGTTATCGGCATCATAAGCCGCCGCGAACGCATCATAATCATTCTCGGCCAAGATTTTCCCTTTCCGAAGACTGTTCGAAGATCTGCGTGTGTGTGTCAGGAGCTTGCTCGATCGGCCTGCAAACAGGCAGAGATCGCTTCGTCGGCAAAGTTTGAACTCAGGCCCCAACCTCGGCTCGTTAGCCCGAGAGCGCCACCGGCTTGCCATGCGGCGTGGTGAGATAGGCTCGGCGCCATTCGCTCTCGCGCCGATCCACTTCCGAATGCGGCGCTATTCCAGTGCGATCGAGAACACGTTCGAGGGTGGCCTTGAACGCCCCGTAATGGGTCGCATCGTCGTCGGCCTCACCAGCGCGGGCGCGCTTTTCGAGTTCCGCGCCGAGGGTTTGCGACCAGTCCTCCGCGTCCAGTTTTCCCGAAGCGAGCAGCAGTTCGACAATCGCAACGACTTGCGCATGCCATTGCTCCTGGAAGGCGGGATTTCGGTCGCGAGATCGAAGCGAACCACGGGAAATCTCAGACCGGGTCAAGGTAGCTCTCCCACATGTCGATCAGGAGCACGTCGCGGCTCAGAGCCGCTTCGGGCCAGAGCTCCTTCATATCGAAGCGAACCGCGTAGGTCTGCTCGATGGAAATTCTGCCGGTCGCGGAACGGTCCGGCAGAGGCTGCGGCCCTGTCACGCTTTCGACGATGCCGCGGCGCCCTCGCACGTAGGATGGCAAACGGGTGTGCATCGAACCGCTATCTCGCTTGGCGACGACCCTGTCGCCGGGTTTGAAGGAGTCAAAGGTCGCTGCGCTCTCTGTCTGCGGCGGCATATGTTGCAGCTGCATCTGGGCAGACCCTGCATGCCCGTCCACGAATTCCTGGACATCGGCAATGCCTTCATCGATCGCCGTGACCATCATCGCCAGTGTCCACTTTTCGAAATAGTCGAAGCGGAGATAGAGGTCCGGCGGCAACCGTTCCAGAACGTGACGATACCAGTCGAGCGTCCATCCGGTTTCTTCCTGGCTGAGTTTCGACATCGACATCATCGCAATCGCCCAGAGGCGCGCTTTCCATTCTTCAGGAAACATGACGTCGTCATCGTCGAACTGGTGCAAGATCGGCCCAAATCCCTGCCTGCCGCCGAGATCGTGAATGGTATCCATCACCCGGCCCCCGGCGTGAGATCCCTGGCCGTGCCGATCATCGAATTGCGGGTCACGAGCGTCGCAAGCTGCTCTTCCGACCAGCCTCCGGTCGCCTCGGGCCGCTGCGGAATGACCATGTAACGGCGGTCGGATGTTGAATCCCACACCCTGATCTCGACCGATTCCGGCAACACGATGCCGAACTCCTGAAGGACGCCCCGAGGATTGCGGGCGGCACGCGCCCTGTACTCGGTCGATTTATACCAGGAAGGCGACATGCCGAGGATGCTGAGCGGATAGCAGGAACACAGGGTGCAGACGATCAGGTTGTGAACATCCGGCGTGTTGAAGACTGCGCGCAGATTGTAATCCGGCTCGACGCTTGGCACCACTTCTGCAAAGGCAGAGATCGCATTCTCTGCCAGCCGATCGGCAAAGGCCTGATCCGTCCAGGCATGGGCAATCACCTTGGCGCCGTTCATCGGCCCGACATTCTCGGCATAGTTGTCGAGCCAAGCGTCGACAGCATCGGCACCGAGAAAGCCCTTTTCGGTCAGGACCGTCTCCAGGGCTTTCAGACGCAACGCGGGTTCCGGCGGCAGGTGGCTATGCAATTCGCGGTGAAGTTTGGCGGCCTTGTCAGAGTCATACGAGGTCATGGCGCTCCCCCTGGCTGACAATCATTTCCGGCGTTGAGCAATAGCGCAAAACGCGCGCTTTGTCATGTCTGCAGCAGGCCGTCCGCCATGAGAGGCCTGCAAATCGGACGGCCGGGCGAGGAGGGAATCGTTATGCCGCCGAATGAGGCGGGAGCGACGCCTTCGTCGCCTGACACTGGCCTTTCCCGCGGTTTGTCTCGCCGGCGAGAGCCGCGCGCCGCCGAGTGGGGGAAGAAGGTCCAGCGCAGGCGGCGATCTCCGGGCGGGTGGTGGGCGCTGAGCGGCTTGCTCAAGCCAGGAGTCATCCGGCACGGCACGCAGTGGGTCGCTGTCGTCATCGAAGGCGCGGTGGTTGTCGTTTCGATCGCGGGAAGGGAGGCGTCCACTGCGTGCCGCTGGAGAGCTGGTAGCGCGGCATTCTTACCCGCCCTTTGCCGGCACTATACCAATCCGTAAAGAATGCAGCCCCGGCCGTTCGACCGCTGCACTTTACCAAAATGTATAGTTCCAGCGAGGTTCCCGTGAAGATTGGAGCGCAGGCTTGGCGCCATCAATGCCAAGTCGAGGTCAGCTCTCTCATGAACATGCGCGCCGCACCTGCCGCCCTTATGCCGGCCCTTCATCCGGTCAGCCTGCGGGTGAATACCTACCTGATCAATCTCGACCGTGCGCCCTTGCGCAGGTTTCGAATGGAGCGCCTGCTGGCAAGCTTCGGCCTTCCCTTCGAGCGCGTGGCGGCGGTCGATGGCGCAGGGCTGAGCCTGCCGCATCCGGGCTTTGACGAAGCAGCCTATCTCAGCCGGCACGGCCGCCGGCCGAACCCTTTCGAGATCGGCTGTTATCTCAGCCACGTCGAATGCGCCAAGCGGTTCCTCGCCAGCCATGCCGAGTTCGCGCTCATTCTGGAAGACGATCTCGATTTCGATGACGATCTGGCCGAGCTGCTCGAAGCCGCCCTCGAGCACCAGGCGCGCTGGGACATCCTGCGCCTGTCGACCGTCAATTCCGGGCGAAAGCACAAGGTGGAGCCGCTGACCGCGTCGCGCTCGCTCGCCATCGCGCTCACCCGCGAGAAGGGGTCCGGCGCCTATCTGATCAACCGCAAGGCAGCAGGCTGGATTGCCGGTGTGCTTGTCCCCATGCGTCTGCCCTATGATCTCGCCTTCGATCTGGAGTTCGATGATGGGCTGAGCGCCTGCTTCGTCGATCCGCTGCCGGTCAGCCAAAGGGCGGATCCCTGTTCCCAGATCCAGGCGGGGCTCTCGGCCTATCGGCTGGGCCGCCGCCGGCCGTGGAGCGTCCTGCCGTATCGCGCCGCGGCTGAGCTGCGCCGCTTTGCAGCCCGCCTCAGCCGGCTCGCGGCATGGCGGCTGAGCGGTCTCAGGACCGCTCCTCCGGGATGAGGGATTAGGATCTGTGGACAGTTACCTGAGCCATAGGATCGTTGCGGCGATTGCGATCATTGCCCGATAGTTTCGGGCGGTTTTCTCATATCGCGTGGCGATGCGTCGAAATTGTTTGAGCTTGGAGAAGCAGCACTCGATCAGATGACGCTGGGCATAGAGTTGCTTGTCGATCGGATATTTTCGGGCGCGTGATGGATTGTTTGGGATGACCGCTTGCGCTCCTTTGTCGGCAATGACTTTGCGTAGCCGATCGCTGTCGTAAGCAGTATCGGCCATGACGACATCGGCTGGCAGCTCTTTGATCAAGGCATCGGCTTGCGGTGCATCGCCTTTCTGGCCGGCGGTCAGCAGGAAACCAACAGGACATCCAAGGCCACGCACCGCCAGATGGATTTTGGTGCTCAGGCCGCCGCGAGAACGGCCAAGGGCCTGATCTTCAGCCCCTTTTTTGCGCCCGAGGCGTGCTGATGGGCGCGAATGATGGTGCTGTCGACGATCAGATATTCGAAGTCGTTATCATCCGACATCGCTTCGAAGAGACGCCACCAGACGCCTTTCCGACTCCAGCGACTGAAGCGACGAAACACACTGTTCCAATCACCAAACACATCCGGCAGATCGCGCCAGGGCGAACCCGTCCGCACGATCCACAGGACTGCTTCCAGAAACATTCGATTGTCACGTCCAGACGAACCGCGCGTGCGATCATCGCCAATGATATGAGACGACATCCGCTCCCACTGGTCATCCCGAAGAATCAAACGGTCCAGAACACCCATGGCTGCCTCCAAAAGACAGCATTGAATCAGACCGAAGCTGATTTGGGAATCTCAAGAGTCCACACTTCCTAGAGCATGTCGCGCAAAAGTGGGCAGCGGTTTTGGGATAACGACATGCGGAAAACAAAGACCTAAAGCGCGAGGAGCGAATCTGCGCTGTTCGGTAGCAACTGCCAGCTGACGTTTACTCGATCGAAGGGTATTCCGGATCCGATCACGGAGTGCTAGAAGTTGTGCGAGCGTCGGGGGACACGACATGTCCAATTTACTGCTGAGAGAACTTTCTTTAGTAGGACACCGCTGCCCTATCATCACGGCGGACCATCGGGATTATGAGCGCTATCGCAAAGTATGGAACGGTGTCGCCGATCGACGGCCTGCTGCGATCGTCCGCCCGCAAAGTGTAGATGATGTCCGCAAGGTCGTGCATGCAGCGGCGGCATCTCACGCCCTGCTTGCGGTGCGCGGCGGCGGCCACAGCCTTCCGGGATTCTCGACCTGCGATGGGGGACTTGTTCTCGATCTATCGGACCTAACTGCCATTGCCATCGATCGAGATACGCACACGATCGAGGTCGGCGGCGGGGCACTACTTGGCGATCTCGATCGCGCGACAGTTCCCGAAGGTTTCGTGGTACCGGCAGGCGTGATTTCGCATACGGGTGTGGCAGGTCTGACCCTGGGTGGCGGCATGGGATGGGCCAGCAGGAGATACGGCCTTACCATCGACAGCTTGCTGGGCGCGGAGATCGTGACCGCGGCTGGCGACGTCGTTTGGGCAAGCGCAACGTCTGAGCCTGAACTCTTCTGGGGCATCCGCGGCGGCGGTGGCAACTTCGGCGTAGTCACCCGATTTAGGTTCGGGATGCATCCGCTTGGTTCCATCGTAGTCGGCCAATGGAGCTATCCTGCGGCCAACATGAGGCAAGCCCTACAGGCGCTGCGCGACCGCGCGCATGGCCAACCGCGCGACTTCACGCTCAACTTCACCGCGACAGCCACGGGCCTCAGCGTGACAGCGGTTTGGTCAGGCGATGCTGCCCTCACTCACTCGGTTCTGTCGCCGTTCGGGGCGCTTGCCGATGGCGGCATAGGAAGCGTCGACAAGCTGCCCTATCTCAGCCTGCAGAGCCGGAACGACGAGCACTTCGCATGGTCACGACGATATTATTGCAAGGGAGGATTCTGGTCGGAAATCACCGATGAAGTCATAGACGCGATCATGCTGGCAATCGCCGATGCGCCAACGCCAGATTCCGAAATTAACGTGTTGCAGCTTGGCGGAGCGGTCTCCGATGTACCGGACGAGGCAACTGCGTATACGGGAAGAGGTGCAAGCTACTACTGGATTGCAGAGCCGGTCTGGGACGTCGCTGCCGATGACGACCGATGCATTGCTTGGGGACGGATCACGGGCAAATCGCTTTCGAAGCTCTCGATGGCCGGGAACTACGTCAACGAGCAGGCTGATGCCGGGACGGTCGTAGCTTTAGATGCGTATGGCCCGAAGAAGTACCAGCGGCTTGCGAGCCTGAAGACACGGTTCGATCCGCACAATATGTTCCGTCTCAATCAGAACATCGCGCCGCTGGCTTGAGTCCTATCCGGAAGGGTGCGAGGCCGGCCCAGGCTGCCCGGAACCCGACGTCAGGTTTTTCAACAGAACAAAGTTGGTGGCAGTTGCTGCCGAATAGCGCGAATCTGAAAGATCGCGCCGCGCTTTAGGATCCTCCCTCCGGCATCAGCGGGAAGCCGATCGAAACGATGAGGCCGGGATGATTGTCCGCCATGGTGATCCCAGCCGAATGCAGGTCGGCAATCGCCTTGACGAGGCTGAGCCCAAGCCCGCTTCCCGGCGTCGCCCGGCTCTTGTCGAGCCGGTAGAGGCGGCGGAAGACCTTGTCCCTTTCGCCGGCGGGAATGCCGGGGCCGCTATCGGCGACCGAGACGATGGCGCGGCCGCCCTGGCAGCGGAGCGAAACCGTGATGTCGGTTCCGGCCGGGCAGTGGTTGATCGCGTTTTCCACCAGGTTGGCGATCATCTGCGTCAACAGATCACGGTCGCCCCGGATGAGAGCGGGACAGCGCTCCGTGATATCAAGCGCCATCTGCGCGTCTTCGGCGACATCGACATAGACCTCGGAAATGACGGCAAGCACGGCGTCGATATCGGTCGCCTGGAAACGCTCCTTGCGGGCGCCGGCCTCGATCTGGGAAATGCGCAGCAGCGCCTCGAAGGTGGCGTTGATCCGGTCGCTCTCGTGTCTTGCTTCGTCAAGCAGCGCCGAAACATCCGCCTGCTGGTCGTTTCCGGCCACCGCGGCATCCAGCGTCAGGCGCAGCCTGTTCAGAGGCGTCTTCAGGTCGTGGGCGATATCGGCGCTCACCTGCCGCATACTCTCGACCAATCTCTGCAGCCGCTCCAGCGCTGCGTTGATCTGGATCGCCACCGTATCGAGATCGTCGCCGTTGCCGGTGATGGCAATGCGGGCGTCGAGCGCGCCGAGGGAGACGTCGTTCATGGTGTGGGCGACCCTGTCCAGCCGAGCCTGGGCGCGGACGGCCAGAAAGACGCCGCCGCCGATCGCGGTCGCGACGACGATCGCGGCGGCCCATTCGAAGCTGACCAGCACGATCCGCAGCATCTCGTCGACATCGTTGAAGTTTTCCGCCACCACCAGGCTGTAGGGGCCGATGGTCGAGACCTGCATCCGGTAGCGTTCATGCCCCTTCAGCCCGACATCCCTTGAGGTGACGGTATAGACGCCGTTCGGGATGCGGGGTGCGGCGAAATTGCCGGCGAGTTTGCGCCCGCCGGCATCCGTCAGCGAATAAAGCCCGTCGGAGGTCGACTGGAAGCTCGCATAATTGTTCAGCGTGTTGATCAGGTCCTGGGTGTCGTTGGGCTCGTAGGTCGAGACGATCAACGAATTCATCTCGCCCAGCGACTGTTCGAGATCGCGCACGAGGCCGAGCCGCAGCATGTGATAGATGATCGCGCCGCTGAAGATGAAGGCGACGACGAAGAGCACGCCGAAGGTCACCGCAAGTCGGAACGGCGTGCTCCTGCGCAGGCTAGAGCATGATGCCGAAAAGTGTGCGCGGTTTTCGGACGACATCATGCTCTCACTCTTTCCGGGCATGATGCCGAAAAGTGTGCGCGGTTTTCGGACGACATCATGCTCTTACTCTTTAAATTGCGAACAGGATTTGAGATTTTCCTGTTCTAGCGAGGCGCATGCAGGCTGTATCCGGTGTTGCGGACCGTGTGCAGAAGCTGGATCTGGAACGGCTTGTCGACCTTGGCCCTGAGACGGCTGATATGGGTCTCGACGACGCTGGTCTTCGGATCGAAGTGGAAATCCCAGACCCGCTCCAGCAGCATCGTCTTGGTGATGACCCGGCCTTCGCCGCGCATCAGCACCTCGAGCAGGGTGAATTCGCGCGGCTGCAGCTCGATCACCTGGCCGGCGCGGCGGGCCTCCCGCCGGATCAGATCGAGCTCGAGATCGGCAACCTTCAACACCGTCCGCTGCTCCTGCACCGGCGGCCGCCGGCCAAGCGCATTGACGCGCGCCATCAGCTCGGAGAAGGCAAAGGGTTTGACGAGATAATCGTCGCCGCCCGCTTCCAGCCCCTCGACCCGATCGTCGACGCCGCCGATCGATGTCAGGAACAGCGCCGATGTGCCGACCTTGGCAGCCCTCAGTGAACGCACGATCGCCAAGCCATCGAGACCCGGCAGCATGCGATCGACGACGATGACGTCATAGGCTTCGCGCTGCGCCTGAAACAGCCCATCGCGGCCGTCGCCGAACACGTCACAGACATGCCCGGCCTCGGAGAAGCCCTTGGCGATATAATCGGACGTCTTCGTATCGTCTTCGATAAGCAGGATTCGCATCAGCCCGATCGTTCCCGGCATGCCTGGATGGCGAGATTTAGCCGAGAGGACGGCTGGGCCACAACTTACGGATTGGTAAGGTGCCGGGTGGGGGAGCGGCTTTCCGCCGCAACCGGGCGCCAGGAGTTTCCCGCCGTTCCCTGGAAAGAAGTGATACGTTAGAGTCTGACTAGAAATGGCGTGCGGTATTTCACGTTCGTATCGATCTCCTTGTAAGGCAGCGGATATGAGCGAGGAATATCCAGGCCACGGCGCTTTCGATGGTGGCTATCGAGGGGAGACATCTTGATTGACCCTGCTTGCACGATTGCTACGCCCCACTCCAGCATCCGGGACCCAAACGCATGACCAAAGCGCGCGCCGTGCCCATGCCTGGCAACAGCGTGCTTGCGCCGCTTTACGCGGGCGCGGACCTTTTAGACGCCTTTGCAATTCGACTGCCGGCGGGGGCAAGCGATGATCTGGAGGTGCTGGCACGCGCCGGCTTCGAGCGACCGGCGGGGTGGATTCGTGCGCTCACTCGTATCCGCGATGTGGTGATGGCGACAGTCGGCGTCAAATCGTCGCGCGCCATCGGTCTTGCCGCAGCGGGGCGTGGGCCGGTTATCGGCTACTTCCCGCTGCTGTCAAAGAGCGCGACGGAGTTGGTCGTGGGTGAGGATGACGCGCATCTCGACTTCCGCGTCACGATCCAACTTCGCACCGATGCAGCAAATGGGCGCGAGCTGGTCGTGGGTACGGTGGTGCATTGCCATAATCGACTGGGGCGTATCTATCTTACGATGATAGCACCGTTTCATCGCGCGATTGCGCGGGCGAACTTAGAACAGGCAGCAAGAGCAATGAAGATTTAAGCATGCTTTGGCGGCCGCGACTGGCTGCAGTCGGCCACTAGCCAACAGAATGCTTCAATCTAACCCGGAAAGGCTCTACCCGTGAGGCCATCCCGCCCCGGCTGTCTCGACCTCGACGGACAAGAGCTGGCCAGTTCCGCCCATCTGGTCCATCTTGTCCATCCCGAACCATCTGGCGGCAGTTATGTAGAGGGTGGTTCGATCAGGTCCACCCAGCATGCAGGCGAATGCGCCGCGATCGAGCTTCACTTCATCGAGGAGTTCGCCGCCTTCACGAACCCTGCGGCAGTAGGCATTGGGTACGTCGGCGTACCAGATCGCGCCTTCAGCATCGAAGCATATGCCATCGGGCGGCCCGGGAAGATCGGCCCAAACTCTGCGATGGGAAAGTTGCCCGTCGGCGGCGACATCAAACGATGTCAGCCGTTTCGCCCAGCTTTCGGCGCAAACCAGTGTGCGCCCGTCCGGCGAGAGAGCCATTCCGTTCGGAAACTGAAAGCCTTCCGCTTGTGTTTCGACCGTCCCGTCTGGATGTATCAGCAGGATCGCGGGGCCGTTGACGTAGATGCGGCCGTGCGGATCGATCACGATCTCGTTCCAGCCATTCGCTCCCAACTCGGCGAACTCTTCTAGTGCGGAGCCGTTGAACCGCAGCAAATGCGATGCCCTGGACGCAACGACGTACATGTCGCCCTGTGGTCCGAAGTCGAATGACAGGGGCGGGGCTTTCGCGGTTGTCGCCACTCTGACAGTTCCGTGCTCGCTCAAGGCGAGGATTTCGCCGCTTGTCCAATCCGCGAACCACAGCTCGCCGTCATGCCATCGTGGGCATTCGACCAGCCCCCGGTCTTCCAAACGAACCTTTGCCCTGTGCATTTCTGCCTCCTGTCGTTCTGCGCCTTGGCCCGTCGAATGGAGCCACCTTGTAAAGACGAACAAGCAAAGCCAATGCCGACACGTGTCTGGCGAAAAAGGCAATCACGGCCGTATCTCCCGTACTCTCTGCTGTGTAGCGGGAGCTGTCACGCCAGATCTGGCGGACGCCTTGCCGGACACGAATATTCGTATTCCTCAGGGCATTTCCTCGCCCCTATGCCATGATCCCAACTGTAATCGCGCCGCTTAAAAAGGCGGAGCATTGCAGCAAAGTTGAATGTTGCGCAGCAGGTTCGTAACGGTGCATGATTCTTGCGGCGGTATCACGCTAAGGAAATTCTGGCCTAAATACGGAGCTAAAGAGATGAAGATTCAGGGCCAGAGTGAGCTGTCAGGTATCGGTGAAATCCGAGCCCAGTTCGGCGGCTGGCCCATATCGACGGCAGGCATGTCGTCTACCTCTCGCGGCCTGCACTTTGATGTGAGAGACGGGAGCCACGGCGTCGAACTGGTTGTGCCTGGGTGTGATCATCATGCAGTGTTGGTGGCGCTGGGATCATCAAGGCAATTCCGCTTTCAAACGCACATAGCGTCCCGCGAGGTATCGTGCAGAGCAGGGGATCTGATTGTCGTCCCGGCCGGTAGCCCAGCACGGCTTGGAGGCGCTATCCCGCCGATGCTTCGGATCGGTATCGACCCAGAGCAACTCGGTGATGGCTCCCGCTTGCGTGAGCCCCTCCGAGGCAGGGATGATCAGACGGGTTCTATCCTTCACGCCAACGATTTGTTTGCACTGTACATCGGCGGCGCGATCCTCGAGGAGATGCGCAAGCCGGATTTTGAATGGCGGATGCCTCTGTTACGTCACCTTGCTGAAGCGCTAACCGTGCATTTCGTGACAACATATGGTGTTTATACAGTTTCCGATCACACCGGTGAAATCAGCGACAGGGAAGCCATCCGACGGGTAATCGAGCATCTTGGGCGGACAACACACGACTTTCCTGACCTCGCCTCGCTCGCCAAGCGGACCGGTCTCAGCCGCTTTCACTTCATCCGGGTTTTTAAAGCTGAGATTGGCATGACGCCTGCGCGATACGTCGAGCAATGCAGAATTGAGCAAGCGAAGTCATTGATCGAGACAGCCGAAATATCGTTGGCCGATATTGCCGATAAGCTTGGGTTTGTCGATCAAAGCCACCTGACCCGACGTTTCAAAAAGGTCGTAGGGAGTACCCCTGCTGCATACGCACGCGCGCAGGGCCGCCGGCATTTGTCAGAGATCGAACAATAATATACAAAGCAAGCAATAAATTACCATATACGCGAGATAACTTCGATACACATCAAGCAAAAAAACAGATTTTTCGTCTTATTGTTTTAATTTAAGCAATAACATCCCATATGCAGCAATAAAATGCCATGACCTGATCTCCGAAGTGGTTCATATGTATTGCCAACGGACGACATCAAGGCAGGAGATATAAACGTGAATATTAGAAACGTTATTCTTGTGCACGGATATTTCCTCGACGGTAATGCTTGGAATAAAGTTATACCGTTACTGTCAGAGCGAAGCATTGATGCAATCGCCGTTCAGATTTCATTGACCTCGTTCTCTGAGGACGTGGCGATTGTTCATCGCGCCATAGAAATGCAGGACGGTCCGGTCATCCTCGTCGGACAGTCTTATGGTGGCGCGGTCATTACCGAGGCGGGCAACCATACCCGAGTTGCGGGCCTCGTCTACATCGCCGGCGCTGCGCCAGACAGTGGCCAGTCCGTCGACGACTGGTGGAGCGGTTATGCGACTGCGGCAGTTGTGAACGAACTGAGGCCCAGGGGCGACGCGCATGTTACGCTCACCCGCGACGGGGTGCGCAAATACCTGGGCCAGGATCTTCCGACCGCAGAAGCCGATATTGTCTACGCCACTCAGGGACCGCTTGGAACACGCAGTACATTAGAGAAGATCTCAAAAAGCGCGTGGCACACCAAGCCTTCCTGGTACATGGTCACAACGCTCGACCACACGGTTCCGCCCGCGGTACAGCAGGACTCTGCCGAACGTATGGGTGCCGAGATCATGGTTGTTCAGGCAAGCCACTTGCCTATGCTTTCACAACCGAAAGCCGTTGCCGATTTCATCGCCAACGCCGCCGCGTCTTTTGACTGATAATTCGGTCCCAAGCCGAAGCATCATTCGAAACAACATATTCCGGAACGACCTCGCCACAACGGCGAAACGACGACCCATTCCTGAGCGGCCCATTCCTGAGCGGCCCATTCCTGAGCGGCCCATTCCTGAGCGGACTGTGTCTGTTCGACCAAATTCGACCTGGCGCACATCGCCTGGTCACAAAAGCTTCGAAAGAAGCCGTTGGCTCGCTTGCCCGCCAACGGAATTATTGACCCAACCCAAGAAGGAACAGGATCATGTCTACATCACTAAAACCCACCATCGTTTTTTGCCACGGCATTTGGGCCGACGGCTCATGCTTCAGCAAAGTCATCCCTGCACTGCAGGCGGACGGGCACGAAGTCATCGCCGTCCAGTACGGCCTGGACTCCTACGAGGAGGACGTGGCTACGGTTAAACGGACGCTCAATCGTGTCGGCAGCCCCGTCATCCTCGTCGGGCATTCCTACGGTGGCGCAACGATCACCGCCGCCGGCATCGACGAGCGTGTCGTTGGCCTGGTTTACATCGCCGCGGTCGCCCCGGATGTCGGCGAGACCGTGCAGGATCAGCTCAATAAGTATCCGTCGGACATCTTCAACCATGTCGAGGCAGCGGACGGTCGGGCCTGGATGCTGCCGAGCGGAACCAAGTTCTTCGCCGGAGACCTCTCGGAGGAAGAGCAGAAGCTTGTATGGGCCACGCACTATGCGCCGGTTGCCGATCTGTTCAACCAGCAAAAGCTCGGGGCCGACGAGGTCGCGTGGAAGTCCAAGCCAAGCTGGTACGTCTTGGCGACGCAGGACCACACGGTGCACCCCGATCTTCAGCGCTGGGTTTCCAAGCGTATGAACGCGACGGTGACCGAGCTGGAAAGCAGCCACGTGCCGATGCTCTCTCAACCCGACGTGGTCATCGATGTCATCCGCAAGGCAGCGTCGGCCGTCCAGCATCGCTGATATGTCGTGGACATTGCCTATGAAGAGACAGTCATGAGACGGTCTCTTCTGTTATTGGCAGATGCACCTATAAGCGCGTCCTGCCGGCACTCCGTGCGGGTGACGGATGCGGCCCCGGCGATGTCAGTGACTTCACGGAATACGGGCGATGACCTTGATCTCGAAGTCGAAGCCGGCGAGCCAGTTGACGCCGATGGCCGTCCAATTCGGGTAGGGTGGCTTGCTGAAAATCTCCTGCTTGACCGCCATGATCGTTCCGAACTGGTTTTCGGGGTCGGTGTGGAAGCTGGTGACATCGACTATATCATCCAGCGTGCACCCGGCGGCACTCAGCGTGGCCTTCAGGTTTTCAAAGGCGAGCCGGACCTGGCTTTCGAAATCGGGTTCGGGTGTTCCATCCGGACGGCTGCCGACCTGTCCGGACACAAACAGCAGATCGCCGGATCGGATCGCGGCGGAATAGCCATGCTCCTCGTAAAGAGCGTGCCGGTTGGCGGGAAAGATTGCTTCGCGTTGGGTCATTCTGATCTCTCTTCATTGTTGACAACGACCGATGAGCGCGGCGTGACGCTTCACATCTCGCGCCAAATTTGGTATACGGTTCGTATGTGAAATATGCGGGCGTACGCATCGTATGTCAAGTCCATATACGCTTCGTATATGAAATTGAGAGATGGAATGGTCAAGAAGCGCAGCGAAACGATGCAGGAAAACCGCGTCAAATTGATCGCGGCGGCACGAAAGGCTTTTGCGGAAAAGGGGTACTCCGCAGCGTCGATGGATGAACTGACGGCCGACGTCGGTCTGACACGGGGCGCGCTTTACCACAACTTCCAGGACAAGCGCGGGCTGCTGGCGGCGGTGGTCGATCAGATCGACACTGAGATGGCGGTGCGCGCTCAGGAGATCGGGGCGGGCGCAGGCAACGATTGGCAGGGCCTGCTCGCCGAGGGGGCCGCCTATATCGAGATGGCGCTCAATCCGGAAGTCCAGCGCATCGTCCTGCTCGACGGACCTGCGGTGCTGGGGGATCCCTCGCAGTGGCCGAGCCAGAACAATTGCCTGCAGGTGACCAAGAGCACTGTGGGGCGCCTGATCGCCCAAGGCATCCTCAAGCCGCTTGACCCGGAGGCGGCGGCTCGGTTGCTGAGCGGCGCCGCTCTCAATGCGGCTCTCTGGATCGCCGCCAGCGAAGATCCGCAGAGCGTGCTGCCAAAGGCGGTCGAGGCTTTCCATGCCTTGGCGGCAGGTTTGCTGGTGCAGCGTTTGTGATCTGCCAAAGGCCAAAGTCGAGCGAAGGGACGTTCACCGTGTAACGGCGAAAGTGGCTCCTTCTCGTTACTCGCTGTTCGAAGCGAGAGAAGGGAAGCGGCACGGGCTCGATCGGTGGTCGTCGGTTTACCTTCGCCATTGGATGATGATGGGGGATGATGATGGGGCGATAGGTCTGCTTTCGACCCAGAGCAGTCGGTCGGACCAATCCACCGCAACGACCGGCAAGCCTCAGAACTTTGCCTCCGTCAAGATCGCGTTCGTTGCAGTCTGAGTGGAGCATAACAATACTGGCTTTGCGCTTGCACTCAGTTTCCCTCTTTCAGCAGTCTCGCCATTGGCGGCCCTGGTTCGCGTCAGAGCCGCCAATAGCTCAACTCAGTTCAACTGCACGGTCAGCTTGTCGATGGTTCCGGTGAATTCGAACGGAACCTGATAGTCCTTGTCCTCGACGCCGGTGCGCGTATCCAAGCCGACATCGAATGTCTCGTCCCACGGCATCAAGGCAGGGACTGTATGCGGGATTTTCTGGCTGGCAACCTCCTCGCCGTCCACCGTCAGAACGCCGCTTCCACCCTTGGCCATGCCTGGTCCGTCCGACTTAAAGTCGAACACGATGGTGTGCTTGCCCGGCGCCAGCACGTCGGAGCCCTCCCAACGGAACCGCTCCATATCCATGAAATTGTAGAGAAACACCGGCTTGCCTTTGAGCAAATAGAGGCCGTAGCCGGCAAATTTGCCACCCGTGGTGACGATCATGCCCTCGGTGCCATCTGCCGGAACTTCGATCTCCGCTGTGATGGTGTAGGACTTGTTCACGATGTTCGGGGCGTTACTGCCGGGCAGACCGGAGATGACGCCCGAATAGGTGAACACGTTTCGTCCGGCGGTCGCACTTGGCCGGGGTGTCATGAGGCGCTCCAGGATAGAGTTGTCGAGCGGGAACACGCCGTACTTCGCGGCTTCCAGCAGGAATAGCTCCTGCATTTCGTTCAGCTTGTCGGGATTGACCGCCGCGAGGTCGTTAGCCTGGGAGAAGTCCTCGGCGAGATTATAGAGCTCCCATTTATAGCCGTTGACGACTTCCGGCATCGCGGACTGCCCCATCAGCCAGGGCGCGGCTGGTGGGGTTGTGCATGCATACCAGCCCACGTGGTAGATGCCTCGGTTGCCGAACATTTCGAAGTACTGCGTCTGTCGAGTGGAAGGAGCTTCGGCGTTAGCCTTGTCCCAGGTATAGGCCATGCTCACCCCTTCGATCGGCTTCTGGGCAACACCATTGACCATCACCGGCGCCGGAATGCCCGCAGCTTCCAGGATCGTCGGCACGATGTCGATGACATGGTGGAACTGGTTGCGGACGCCGCCGGCATCCTTGATGCGGGCCGGCCACGACATCGCCATGCCCTGCCGCGTGCCGCCGAAATGCGAGGCGACCTGCTTGGTCCATTTGAACGGCGTGTCGAAAGCCCATGACCAGGCCACCGACATATGGGGGTAGGTCTGGTCGGAACCCCACGCGTCATAGAACTTCATCTGCTCGGCAACCGGAACTGTCAGGCCCTCGATGGTGATCAGTTCACTCGGCGTGCCGAGCGTGCTCCCTTCCGCGCTCGTGCCATTGTCGCCCTCGATGTAGATGATGAGGGTGTTGTCGAGTTTGCCGACGTCCTCCACCGCCTGGATCACCCGACCGATCTCGTTGTCGGAGTAGGCCACGTAGGCGGCGAATACCTCGGCTTGCCGGGCGAAGAGCTTCTTGCTCTCGGGGTCGAGCGTTTCCCATTTCGGCAGGTCGTCCGGCCAGGCGGTCAGCAGCGTATTCTGCGGGATGACGCCGAGACGCTTCTGGTTGGCGAATATCTCGTCACGCATGGCGTTCCAGCCGTTGTCAAACTTGCCCTTGAACTTCTCAATCCATTCGGGCGTCGGATGATGCGGTGCATGCGTGGCGCCGGGAACATAGTAGACAAAAAACGGCTTGTCGGGCGCTGACGCGTTCAACTGCTTGATGTGGTTGATCGCATTGTCGGCCTCGTCGGTGATCAGGTTGTAGCTGGGCTTGCCAACCCAGGGGAAAATCTGGGTGTGGTCCTGGAAGAGATAGGGCTGCCACTGGTTGGTGTCGCCACCCATGAAGCCATAAAAATAGTCGAAACCCATGCCGGACGGCCATTGGTCGAAAGGCCCGGAGCTGCTGTACTGGAAAGACGGCGTGTTGTGGTTCTTGCCGAACCATGACGTGGCGTAGCCGTTCTGCTTCAGAATGTTGCCGATCGTAGCGTTCTCGACGCCGAGGACCGAATCATAGCCCGGATAGCCCGTGGCTTGCTCGGAAATAACACCGAAGCCGCTCGAATGATGATTGCGTCCGGTAATCAGCGCTGCCCGTGTCGGCGAGCAGAGCGCCGTGGAGTTGAACTGCGTATAGCGCAGTCCCGACTGCGCGATCCGGTCGAGCGCCGGTGTCGGTATGACGCCGCCGAAAGTGCCTGAGACTCCATACCCGGCATCGTCGGTCATGATCAGGAGGATGTTCGGCGCGCCCTTGGGCGGCACGATTTGCGGCGGCCAATAGGGCTTCGAGTCCTTGGCGCTGAGATTGATCTCACCGCCGAATGCCTCCGGCGGATTGGGAAGGTACCTCCCGTCGATGGTTGTCGTGGCGCTGGGCGAGCCCGGGGTGCCGGTGATGGTCTGCGCGTGGATTGGCGCAATGTAGAATCCGGTTGAGATCAGAAATGACGTTAGCAACAACGTGCGAGATTTCATCACAAGCCTCCTGCGCTTCCCATTGATGTGGTTGGATCTTTAGGCGTGTTGTCCCCTGCAGATGTCTTGGTTATTTCCGCGCTGCGCCGTGACAAAACGGGCGGCTCCGTCCCCGCGCGGTTGGTTCCTCAGTACAAGACAGCTCGCCGATAGGTGCAGCGCGCGACGCCGGCATAGGAAACCGCGGCGAGAACCGGCGCACCCGATAGAAGTCTCCGCCTGGAAGTCGTGGTCGGTGCTGCTTGTTGAAAATTCAAGGCAAAGGTCTTGCTCCAAGGTGACGCTACGGCATCGCGCTCTCGCAAGGAAGGTAGTTTACTGTATCCTACGGGCAGAATTTGAACGTCGGACGGCCGATTTGATCCCAGATGCTGAGGCACGGAAAAGATAGAGAAGATTGCACCACTGAAGGAAACCGGTTTGTCTCGAACGCGCGGCTTCGCAGCGTAGGGCGCAGGCATGGCAATCGAGGACGCCGCGATGCTGAGCCGCTGCCTTCAAGAAACCGACAGAGTTTTGCGGCGAGGATCCTCGAACCTTTCAGGAAAGACCGGAGTGTCGCAAAGTCAGGAGTTGCGCGACAACGGAAAAGCCATCGCGAAATAGACTTGCGAATCGCATAAGTGTGTGCTTATGTGTATGCATGATCGAGAATGACATTTTCCGAGCTTTGGCTGACCCGACCCGCCGCACGATCTTCGAGAAGCTGGCAGCGGGCGGCATGAACGCCAGTGCCCTGCGTGAGGGCATGGAGATCAGCCAGCCGGCAATGTCGCAACACCTCTCGGTTTTGCGGAGCGCAAAGCTCGTGAGGGAAGAACGGCAGGGGCGTTTCGTGAATTACGAAGTCGATCCGGAGGGGCTGGCTCTCATCGCACAATGGTTGGCGAAATATCGCGCCTACTGGCCTGCCCGCATCGAAGCTCTCAAGGTCTTGCTGAAGGATATGGACCAATGAACGATGGAAAGGCCAAGGAGCAGAAAGACGGGTTCCAACTGGAATTCGATCTGGATGAACCGCCGCAAAAGGTCTGGCGTGCAATCAGCATTCCGGAATTTCGGGAAAACTGGTTGCCGAAAGACGCTTTAGCCGATCCCACCCCGGCCACGATCACACCTGGCGAGGAAGTCCGTTATAGCCTGCGCGACGACGCTCCACCTTTCCTTGAAAGCACAGTGACGTTCACGATCGTCCCGAACGCGACCGGCGGTACCCGCCTGCGCATTATCCACGAGCTGACCGACGCGAGGCTTGACCGGATGGCGAAAACGGCCGCGAACGGCAACAGTCCGCCCGTCATGCTCGCCGCCTGACGCGGCAAGCTCTCCCTTTAATTTCTGGAAGATTGGAGTTCGCCGATGCGCGAAGCGATGCAACTCGTCCCTATGGTCGTAGAACAATCCAGCAGAGGGGAGCGGTCTTTTGACATATACTCCCGCCTTCTGCGCGAACGCATCATCTTCCTCAACGGCGAGGTCAACGATACCGTTTCCGCTCTGGTCTGCGCGCAGTTACTGTTCCTTGAGGCCGAGAATCCAAAGAAGCCGATCAATCTTTACATCAATTCTCCGGGCGGCGTCGTGACCAGCGGCTTCGCCATGTACGACACCATGCGCTTTATCCGCGCGCCGGTTCATACGCTTTGCATGGGGACAGCCCGTTCTATGGGATCGTTCCTGCTGATGGCAGGCGAGGCCGGCGGAAGAGCTGCTTTGCCCAATGCCAGTATCCTCATTCACCAGCCATCCGGTGGCTTCCAGGGGCAGGCTTCCGACATGCTGATTCATGCCGAAGAAATTTCGAAGACCAAGCAGCGCATGACGCGGCTCTACGCGGAGCATTGCGGACGCTCCTATGAAGACTTTGAGCGCGGGATGGATCGCGACCGCTTCATGACGGCGGAAGAAGCATTGGAATGGGGTCTTATCGACCGTATTCTAACGGTTCGGGAAGGCGAAATTCCCGATTAGAGCGACACTTGTTTTCCTGACTTTTGCAACGTCGTAGAATGGTGAAGGCGAGACACTGTCACGGACGCAAAGAGTCCAGACAGGGCGGAACCGTTGCTGCATCTATCGGTTAATCCGCCGAGGTCGCGGCGTGCCAATCGGACGTGACGGAGATGGTGAACGCACCGGTTTTTCCGATTTCTCGGTGCGGGCGGAAACGCCAGGAGAGCACTTTACCCGTTCGCCGCGATCTCATCCCGCAGAACAGGATTGGCGATGATCGAACCGCCAACCAGGGCCACACATCGATCACTGTCTCCTGAGCGTGTGTTCCGCCGCCTGCCATAGAAGGCGGCGGAACACACGAGCGAAAATGCTCCGTGTGGATCGATCAGAGGAGGAAAAGGTCATGAGCAAACATAATTGGAAGGTCGGGCTTCGCGCCAAGCTGGAGGATCTCGTCGACGACTGCGTTGTGGCCGGGGCCAGGCAGCAGGACGTTTTCGATACGATCATCAAGGAGATCGGCAATCTGCGCGCAGCCCTTGAGCGCGATCCTGACCCTGCAGAGGATGATGTTGCCGTCATAGAGGAGCCTGCAAACGATTGGCCCGCGGCCGACAAGTGACCCGAAGCCGATCGGGGAGGGGCACGCGAGCGCTTTGGGGCGGGGGTTATGGAACCAACTGCCGCGGCGAAGATTATAGTCTTGTCGCTTGGCAATCGGTTTAGCCTGGATCTGCAAGACGTGATTGCCCGCGCCGGCCGCTCATCATTCACAAGGGGAATTGCTATGGAAAGTGCAGGTATCGGCTGGATCGCCGCAATCGTCATCGGCGGCATTGCCGGCTGGCTCGCCGAAATGCTCATGAAGAGCAACATGGGCGTGCTGATGAACATCATTCTCGGCATTGTCGGCGCCATCGTCGCCAACTTTATCCTGTCCCTCTTCGGCGTCGTCCTTGGCGGATGGCTGGGTTATCTGATCGCGGGCTTCATCGGAGCCTGCATCCTCATCGCTGTGGCGAGAATGGTCAGACGCACGGCCTGATCAAACAGGAGCCGGCTTCGCAAACCTGGCCGCCCTGACGTGGGTCTTCATGCCGGGGCCGACGTTCTCCCAGCCGACGATCATCGCATCAAGCGAGATGGCTTTGTCGCGGTCTGCAGCCTTGTTTATAAAGCCTTCGAGCAGGACGACAGGGCCGAGCATCCTGATCTCGATGGCACTGTTGTCGATATCCGGATCGGCGGAAAGGGCTGCTTCGATTGTCGCGATGGTGGACGCCGAACAATGGCCTTGCGAGCAGCGCTCTTCGTGATTGTAGTTATCGGGGCCGAACCTCATATTCTCCCCCTGTCCCGCCAGTTTTCAATAAAACAACAATCTATGAACTAACCTTTCCCATGTATCTGCTGAAAACTATCAAAATATCGTGCGACTTCGCTATTCCGGTAAAGCGATTGGCAGCTAATTACAAAAGATGACTTGTGGTTCATATGTGTCGGATAGAAACTGTGCTTTGCGGAGAGGGGAGAAATTGGCCAATGCATAGAACTATACTGACTGTACTATCTATGATGTTTCTCGGAACGCAAGCTATTGCTGCTACCGCGATGATAGGAAAGGAGCTTCAGGCTCTGCTTTCAGACGGCAAGGTGATTGCGCTGGGCGGCCCAAAAGAGGGCTACAGTGGGGAGATTTCTGTACTCAAGGACGGAACCGCACATGGTCAGGTTAAACTCGATTCTGGAGATGTAATCTCAATTGACGGCGTGTGGCACATTTCCGGCAACACGTTCTGCCGTACCTGGAAGGGGGGGAGAGACGCGGGCAAGGCGGTATGTGAGGCCTGGAATAAAACAGGCCCGAAGTCTGTTAGCGTGTTGAACGGAAAAGAGAATATTGGCAGAAATTCTTGGAAATAGCCTCAAGGCCGTGATCGATTTGCAAGCCGGGCGCGGGCGCTGCAAGCATCGGTGAAGCAGGTGAGCTGTCGTCCTCTTCCAATTGGAGGATCTGCAACATCGATCAAGAGGACCGTCGACCTGCAAGTCTGGGCGGCCGCCCGGCTTAATAGGAGACAGCGGTTTTCGGGGTGAAAACCAGCCGAGCGACCGGCTCTCAAACCCGCCTGCGGGTTCGACGGTTCCGCTTCTCACCCGAAAGGACTACACCTTCACGAAGCACGAAGCACGAAGCGCCGGCCCTGGGCGTCGTCGATCGCCGATACCGGGATGTCGTCGTCGACCGAAAGATGGAGGAAGTGTTCCAGACGTCGGACGTCACGCCGGGGCGGGTCCGACCTTATTCCTGGCTCTCGGGATCCGCCTGGCTATTGCGTGGGAAAACGGCTCAGCATCCGGTCCTGGACGTTCTCCCAGCCGACGATCATCGCAGCAAGCGAGATGGCTTTGTCGCGGTCTGCGGCGTTGGTTATAAAGCCCTCGAGCAGGACGACAGGGCCGAGCATCCTGATCTCGATGGCACTGCTGTCGATATCGGGATCGGCGGAAAGGGTTGCTTCGATTGTCGCGATGGTGGACGCCGAACTGTGGCCTTGCGAGCAGCGCTCTTCGTGATTGTAGTTATCGGGGCCGAACTTCATATTCTCCTCCTGTCCGCCCCTCCACGGACCTTCACATTACCTCGCATAACATATGAGCAGCGTGTCCTGACGTCGCCAGCCGGACTTAAGTCCGGCTTTTCCCCGACACGATCCGGCTTAGATTCTCCTGATCCTTGCTGAAAGGACGTCAGGGAGGTTCTAGCAATGTTGCCGACTCCAGTCAGAACCTCCCTGATGGCGCAGGAGCGACCGAACGCTTTTCCCCTAGGCCTGTCTGATCGATGATTTTGGCGCCCGCGGCGGTTTCGGTGGGCAGCTTCTGACGCGTGGCCTCCACCATACAACGCTTTCAACCTGCCTCTACCAGTTGCGCGGGAAACACGGGATTGTTCAGCAAAAGAGAAATGGGCCGCGCTTTCGGGCGGAAGCGAGCATGCTCGATCTGTTGTCCCGGCGATGAATCATGCCGCAATCGATAACCTTGTCCGCATCCACACACAAGAAACCAACTTGACGCATCCCCTCCGGGGGGATAGGTAAACGGCACAATCAATCAAGGTCTGCAATGTTCGCCAGCATCAGGGAATGGTTCGGTTTCGGCCAAGGCGGTCAATCCCATGGCCACAGTCACGGCTCGCACGGCCACTCGCATGGAGATGCCGGAGGCCATGGTCATACGCACGGCGTCGTCGATCCCAGCATCGCCTCGTCCGAGCGCGGCATCTGGGCGATCAAGTGGTCGTTCGTCATTCTTGCCATCACCGCGGCTCTGCAGCTTGCCGTCGTCTTCTCGTCGGGAAGCGTGGCGCTGCTGGCCGACACCATCCACAATATCGGTGATGCCGCCACCGCAATTCCCCTGTGGATCGCCTTCACGCTGGTCAGACGGAAGCCGTCGAAAACCTTCAATTATGGCCTCGGCCGGGTCGAGGACCTTGCCGGTATGGTGATCGTGCTGATCATTCTCTTCAGCGCCATCGTCGCCGGCTATGAGGCGATCGACCGCCTGCTGAACCCGCAGCCGATCACCCAGCTTCTGGCTGTGGCCGTGGCCGGCGTTATCGGTTTCATCGGCAACGAAGCCGTGGCGGTGTTCCGCATCCGTGTCGGCAGGCAGATGAACAGCGCCGCGCTGATCGCCGACGGCTACCACGCCCGCACCGATGGTCTGACGAGCCTGGCCGTCGTCGCCGGCGCCGTCGGGGTCTGGTTCGGCTTTCCGCTCGCCGATCCGATCATCGGCCTGCTGATCACCATCGCGATCTTCGGCATCGTCTGGCAGTCGGCGCGCGCCATCATTACCCGCAGCCTCGACGGCGTCGAGCCCGGGATCACAGACGAGATCCGTCACGCAGCAGAACATGTCGCGGGCATTGGTAGTCTGACGGACGTGAAGGCTCGCTGGATCGGTCACCGGCTCCATGCCGACGTTACGATCTCGGTCAGCGGCGACAAGCCCGTCGCGGATGCCAAGGTCATCGTGGCCACGCTTCGCAATGAGCTTCACGCACATCTTCCGGCGCTTGGTACGGCAACCATCCAGATCGCCGAAGCAGCCGCCGAAGCGCCCACCAGCCATCGCGGCCAGGGGCATCACCACGCACCCGCTGCGTTCACGGTGAGTTCCCGATTGGCGACCGGATTCCTGGAGATTGTCGACACGCCGGAGGGTGAACGTATGCGGCTCTCCATTTCGAAACACGCGAAGGGACTTGAGGCCGTCGTGGAGATCGCCCGCGATGGCGTCGTTGAGCGGCTGCCGCTGCTCCCTTCGCCGGCCGATCATCACGCTTTGATCAGCAACGTCGCTCCGGCCGAGCCGCACGAGTTCGACGCGGTGCTGAAGCTGATGGCAGGCGTCGAAGTCGACGACCTTCCGTTTCGAATGGAAGAGCCGGAAGGCCATCATCACTGACTTGTCCCGGAGGCGGTCCCCGGCGTAAGGTCGAGCGCCCTTCTCCTCGGAAGGATCGAGAACATGGACGCGATGACCGAACCTCACACCCACGCCACCCATCCGGAGATCGTCAAGCGCCTGAAGCGGGCCGAGGGTCATCTGAAGAGCGTCATCACGATGATCGAGGCAGGCAAGCCGTGTCTCGACATCGCGCAGCAGCTCTCCGCGGTGGAGAAGGCGATCATCAACGCCAAGCGTACGCTGATCCAGGATCATCTCGATCACTGCCTCGAAGAGACCGTTGGCGCCCTGCCGCGCGACAAGCGGCAGTCCATCGACGAGTTCAAGACGATCACCAAGTACCTTTGACGGCATGGCCGACCTGCTGGCCTATCTCGGACTGTTCGCCGCAGCGCTCGGGGCGGCGACCATCATGCCGATGCAGTCTGAAGCCGTTCTAGTCGGCCTTCTCCTCTCCGGGAAGTTTTCCACCTTCTGGCTCCTCGCCGTCGCGAGCCTGGGCAATGTGCTCGGCGCGCTAGCGAATTGGCTGCTCGGCCGCGGCATCGAACGCTTCAGGGAAAGGCGATGGTTTCCGATCGGCCCGGCAGCGCTCGACCGTGCGCAGGGCTGGTACCGCCGCTTCGGCAAGTGGTCGCTGCTCGCAAGCTGGCTGCCGATCGTCGGCGATCCGATCACTGTGATGGCCGGCGTCCTGCGGGAGCCCCTGCCGACCTTCCTGGTGCTGGTGGCCATCGCCAAGGTGGGGCGATATCTCGTGCTTGCAGCAGCGACGACGGGGCTTGCGTAATGTTCCAGCAGATCGTCGACGTCCAGCGTGAGATCTACCTCGCCTTTGCCGGCCACATAAAGGAATTTGCTGCGGGCGGCGGCTGGGCGTCGTTCCTCGCCTTCCTGCCGATGGGCATCGTTTTCGGCGCCGTCCATGCAATGACGCCCGGCCACAGCAAGTCCGTTCTTGCCACCTACCTTGCCGGATCCTCCACCAGGGCGCACCGGGCGCTCCTTGTATCGCTCGCGCTTTCCTTCACGCACGTGACGATGGCAGTCCTCATAGCGCTTCTTGCCCTGCCGCTGGTGTCACATTCCTTCGTCGACGCCGGATCGTCTCCGACCCTTGAAGTCGTCAGCCGGGCCCTGCTGGGCGTCATCGGCCTCTGGATGCTGGCATCGGCTCTGTTCCGGCACGATCACGCGCATGCGGAGGGCGAAGGGCCGTTGATGGGGGTAGCAGCCGGGCTGGTGCCGTGCCCGCTCACCCTGTTCGTGATGACCTTCGCCATGATCCATCAGGTCGTCGTCACCGGCCTGCTGTTCGCCTTCACCATGATGATAGGGGTCGGGCTGACGCTCTCCGTGGTCGCCCTCCTGACCGTGGTTTTCCGCGACCGCATCGCCTATCTGATGAGGACGTGGCCGCGGCTGCTGGGTTCCGTATCCCGCGCGACGGGTGGCCTCGCGGGGCCGGTGCTGGTTGCCGTCGCTGCGGTCGAGATAGCGAATTGGCTGGCGTTTACATGAGGGCAATGATGCGTCGAACAAAAATGGTGCTGATTGGCGCGACGGCAGCGCTGCTGGCGGCGGCAAGCGTCGCCCAGTGCGAGGAGACGAAGTCGCCGTTCCAGCGGTTCGCGGAGCGGTGCCTCGAACACGGGCCGCGCTACGACCAGACGGTCGCACTCGCCAGGGAAAGCGGCTGGCCGGATCTGGCGGGCGACATGACGATGGGCATTCAGCCTCTCGGGGAACCAGCGACCTTCCAAGGCTGGCTCATGAATTCGGACGGCGCTTCTCCTTTCGAGGCGGTGGTGGTCGCACGTGGGGCCGTTGGTCCAAAGACCGTCGAGAGTTGCACCATGGCGTTCGCCGGGACCGACGCGGCCGCATTCGAACGGAGTTTCGCGTCGACAGAAGCAGCGCGGCCTTCTGGAGAGCAAAAGGGACAAGGCCGGGTGCGGAAGTTCTTTGCGATCGAGCGCGAGGGCGTGAAGGAAGCGCTAACGCTCGACCTTCCAGTCTATCCGAACGGCGCCGACGAGGTTGTGGCGAGCGTCGTCTCCGAGCAGCGGATTGAAAACTGAAGCCGCTTGACAGGGCGATCCTGCTTTGAGAGTTTCGGGTCATGGGGCAGCGATCGCCCCACGAGGCTACGGCCGAAGAATCGCGTCCTTGAACCCGCACCAACGGAGGACGCGCCATGCCGTCATTTCTTGAAATCAAACCTGACAAGCTGAATCGGATCGTCGGCACCTCAGGCGCCCAGACGCTGGTAGACGTCCGCTGCCGGCAGGGACGCAAGCTCAGTCAAGGCGATTGTCCGTCGTTAGAGTTGCATCCATGAGGAACACGCCCCCACGAATTGCGATCGTCTGGCGCGGCGACCGGCAAGCCCGGCGAGCGGCGACGCCACAGAACAACCGCTTCCACCGGATCTTCGAAGAACTCGCGGCAGTCGGCCTTGCGCCGGAGCCCGCCGTCTTCGACGAAGAATTCGCCGACGAGTTCTTCGAACAGCTCCTTGCCGTCGACGCCGTGCTTGTCTGGGTGAACCCGCTCGACGACGGAAAGACGAGAAAGATCCTCGATCCGCTTCTGCGACAGGTGGCGGAAGCCGGCCGATTTGTAAGTTCGCATCCGGACGTGATCCTCAAGATGGGCGTCAAGGAAGTGCTCTACGAGACCAGGCATATCGGCTGGGGCGTCGACACACGTCTCTATCGCACCGGCGCGGACCTCCGCCAGGCGTTCGTTCCAACGTTCCTGGCCGCCGGGCCGCGCGTGTTGAAGCAGAACCGCGGCAACGGCGGGCAAGGTATCTGGAAGGTCGAACTCGCCGGAACGCCCGCCGGCGATGCGACCTTGATCAGTGTGCTGGAAGCGAAATCAGGCAGCGTCCCTGAAACCATCGATCTGTCAGACTTCATTTGCCGCTGCGACATGTACTTCACCGAGGGCGGCTGCATCGTCGATCAGCCGTTTCAGTCCCGTCTGCCCGAGGGCATGATCCGCTGCTACATGTCTGGAGGCAGGGTCGTGGGCTTCGGACAGCAGTTGGTCAAGGCGCTGGTGACGCCACCGTCAGGACCGGGTCGGGAACCACTTCAGCCCGGTCCGCGGATCATGCATCCAGCATCCGCAGAACCGTTCCAGACCTTGAGGACAAGAATGGAAAGCGAGTGGACGCCGGAAATGATGTCGACGCTTGGGATCGAAGCAACGTCGTTGCCGATCATCTGGGACGCCGATTTCCTTTACGGGCCACCAGACGCTTCAGGCAACGACACCTACGTTCTCTGCGAGATCAACGTCAGCTCCGTCTTCGCCATTCCTGACGAAGCCCCTGCGGAGATTGCACGCGCAATGGCGTCGCGGCTGCGCGGGTCCGCAGTGTAACTCTGTCGCCGGCGCATTGATCCCGGATATCAACTCATGTATACATTCTGAGGTACGTACATCACATCCGCGGACGGAGACGAGCGAGGTCAGGGTTCCAGACCTTCAGTTCGGCCATGCGATGAGAGGGATTTCGGGAGGGGATTATGACGGCCTTGCAACTCAATCCAGATTTTGCCATCGCGGATGAGCAGTCGCTTCGGGCGCTGTTCGAGCCGACCCACGCTCTGGCAATCGTGAAGTGTCAGAATTCTCTTGGCGAGCACGCGCAGGAATTCATTCGGCGCTCGCCGTTCTTCTGCATCGGCACTCAGAGCTCGGAGGGAAAGGCCGACGTCAGTCCTCGCGGCGACCCTCCGGGGTTCGTCAAGGTTCTTGACGAGCGCACCCTGGCGATCCCGGATCGACCTGGCAACAATCGTCTTGATACCCTCAGCAACATCATCGCCAACCCGAATGTCGGGCTATTATTTCTTGTCCCCGGTTTCGACGACACATTGCGCGTCAACGGGCGGGCAAGTCTGAGCAATGATCCTCAACTGCTGACGAGCATGAGCGTCGCTGATCGTCTCCCGAAACTCGCTATCATCGTCAATGTAAGCGAAGTTTTCATGCATTGCGCCAAGGCGTTCAGACGGTCCCGCCTGTGGAGCCCGGATCATTTCCAGGACCGCACGGAGATGCCCTCGCTCATGAAGATCATTCTGGATGAGACGACAGGGGCGCCGAAGGACGGGGATGAAATGCGAAAGATGGACGAAGACCTGGAACAAGCCTACCGAAGGACACTTTATTAGCTGCCCGGCGCGGGCCGAAGGCGGTCGAGGCTTTCAGGCCTTGGCGGCAGCCTCCCAGGATGCGTATTCCTCGTCATCTCCGTGGGTGTTATATAGGCATCGGCTGGAGTTCAAACGCCAAGTCCTTCGAGTATATCGAACCATAGAGCCCAATCGACGTACCAAATGTAACTTCGATGTCGCCTTTGACGGGCGCGGCACATGTTTCCCAATCTGATGCGGCCTCGTCGGCAGTAAGTCGGCGGATTCTAAGATCGAAGATGATTGAGACAGCACTTCCATGCAGCCTCATGCCGGATACTCCGCTCATCCGTAGCGTGACAAGGGCATGGCGGTCGCAAATGAAGCGACGTTGCGGATCAAGTTTGTCCGTCATCCTGAATGCCCGGATGGCGAGGATGACATTGCCATTTACAATTTCCAGGCGCTCCAGGGATGCATCATGGAATCGCGGGCAGAAGCCGAACCAGTCTATGACGGCTTGTCCACCAGCGAGAGAGGCAATGAGATTTTCGTCGTTGTCCCTGTCAGATGATGACACGTTGCGGTACTCCTAAGGCAGTTCATCGCTGCGGGCGACGACGGTAAGTTTGCCATGATGCTCACCTCGGGACTGTATCGGAATGTTGTCTTCGTCACAGTTCCTCCTCTGTATATCGATCTCATGGGGTCTCCTTCCCCGCCAGCATCTTGAATCCGATCTGCAGCCCTTGGAAAGCCCTTCGATTCCAAGGCATAGCCTCTTTCGTCCGAAATGCGTATTCGCCCATTAGCCAGACGTGGCGGACGATACAAACCAATCGGCGGCTTCGACGTCGCCTGGCGTTCAGGGATTGACCCAGCGGGAGGAGGTCAGCGCGCCCAGTTTGTCGTAGGCAAAGACTGCGCGTCGGTTGTCGGCGTGGCGCAGCTGGAACCAGTCCAGCGTCTCGGCCCGGAATATCAGCACCCCGAAGAAGGCCTGTCCATCGGCGTCTGCGACCGCTGCCTCACTCGCCGGCCGCTCGCCGATGTCGTCGCCCGGCGGCCCGCCCATATAGGTACTGCGCGTCGATCGCGGCAGCAGGCTCCAGGCTTCAGTCGCGCGTTCGCTGGCCGGTCCATGGAGTTCGGCCGATCCCTGCAGGCGAAGCTGCACTCCGGGCTGCGGGCCAAAGCCGAGGAGGGTGACCAAAGGATTGGCCGATATTTCCTGCCATTTCGGGCTTCTGACATCCGTATGGATTTCCAGGAGGCGTCGCGCCACATCCACGCGCCGCAGCACCACCATGCGGGCTTGCGGCCGGCCGCCGGCGTCGACCGAACAGAGGTTCAGGTAGCGGAAGGCCGACTGCGGATCGGTGGCAGCACTTTCCAGCTCGGCCCAGGCCGATGCATCGACCTCGGCGAGGGTCACTGTGCCGCCTCAACGTTCTTGATCGCGCCGGCCTTGACGTAGTCGCAGCACATCGCTGTTCTCCTTGGCGTTGAAGCGATTCCGATCAGACGGACCGGGTAAGGCCACCGTCGATCTTGAGGCTCTGGCCGGTGATATAGCCCGCCCCTTCGGAAACCAGGAAGGAAATCGTCGCGGCCACTTCGGCGCTGGTGCCGTAGCGCTTCATCGGCACGCTGTCGCGGCGCTCCTCCGTCGCCGGCAGGCTGTCGATCCAGCCCGGCAGCACATTGTTGATGCGGATGCCGTCGCCCGCATAGGTATCGGCATAGATCTTCGTGTAGGCGGCGAGCCCGGCGCGGAACACCGCCGAGGTCGGGAACATCGCCGACGGTTCGGACACCCAGGCGGTGGAGATATTGACGATTGCACCCGACTTCTGCGCCAGCATGATCGGCGTGACCAGCCGCACGGGACGGACCACGTTCATGAAATAAATGTCCATGCCCGCGTGCCACTGTTCGTCGGTGACCTCGGTGATCGGCGCACGGGGACCGTGGCCGGCGCTGTTGACGAGAGCGTCGACGCGGCCCCATTTCTCCATCGTGGCGTCGACCAGGCGCTTGAGGTCGTCGTTCGACTGGTTCGAGCCGGTGACGCCGATGCCGCCCAGTTCGGTGGCAAGCGCTTCGCCTTTGCCTGACGAAGACAGGATGGCGACCTTGAAGCCATCGGCCGCCAGCCGCCTCGCGGCTTCCGCACCCATGCCGCTGCCGCCAGCCGTAATGATCGCTACCTTTTCTACTGCCATCGTCGCTCTCCCTGTTCGATTTGCACCCATTGCCGGGCGTTGATCCCCGGAATATCATGGGCTCCAAGCGAGAGCGAACCAGTTTTCGTGACATATCCCAGTAGAAAAACTATCGAATGTCCATGCTGATCGGCAATCTTCCATCCCTCAACGGCCTCAAGGCCTTCGACGTGGCGGCGCGTCATCTGAACTTCCGGCTCGCGGCCGAAGAGCTCGGCGTCACCCAGGGAGCCGTCGCCCAGCACGTGCGCGGGCTTGAGGCGGAACTCGGGGTGACATTGTTCGAGCGCCTGCCGAAGTCATTGGCGCTGACGGGCGAGGGGCGAAGCTACGTCGCCGACGTCAGGCGCGCCTTCGAACTGCTCGCAAACGCGACGGCGAACCTGAAGCCTCAGCCGGTCAAACTGGTGGTCAGCACGACACCGACCTTCGCCTCGAGATGGCTGATCCCGCGTCTTCCTGATTTCACCGCGAGACATCCCGATCTCGATCTCCACATCCTGGCGACGGACCGTATTTCCGTCTTCCAGACAGACGGCGTCGATCTCGCCGTCCGATATGGCAGCCCTCCCTTCGGTCCCGGCCTCGCAGCCGAACTGCTGTTCGAGCAGGAGATCATCGCCATCTGCAATCCGAGCCTCGTCGCCGTGGGAGCCGAGCCCAACAACGCAGAAGAACTCTCGCACTACACGCTGCTTCACGATGCCCATAATTCCTGGCCCGAATATATCGATCGCTTCCTCGGCGGCGGCGATGCCACGCTGTTTCGGGGCATCAGCTTCTCGCAGACATCGCACGCGATCGAAGCTGCAATCGCCGGACAGGGCATCGCCGTGGCGACCCGCGCCTTCGTCTCGACCGACATCGAGGCGGGCAGGCTGAGGCAGGTCTTCGACGGCGCCCTCAAAACGCGGTCGCACTTCTATCTGGTGAAGCCGCGATATCGGAAGTCTGACGCGGTGGACAAGCTTCAGGACTGGCTGCGGTCACAGGTGCAGAGCTGATGGTCGGACAGCCATCGCTCAAGGAATGGACCAACTGCGGCAGGTTTGCGCCAACAGCAGACCAAGGCCAAACAGCTTTGGTCGGTTCGAAACGATGGTATGATGTGTTTCGTTCATTTAAGGTTTGGGCTCGCTTTATGGATCCGTTGCCGGATTTTCAAGATTTGTTGGATCGCATGACAGCCTCTTATCGGGCAGGGGACGCGGCTGCTTGCGCCGCAATGTTCACTCTCGATGCTCAGTTGTATTCGCCCTACGCGGCTCCTGCTTTTGGCCGCGAAGCGATAGAGGCGCTTCACCATGAGTGGACCCATGGGGGAGTGCCGGACAAGAAGTTGCAAGTTCTCCAGTCGGGAGGATCGAATGACACAGCGTGGACCCTCAATGCATACTCCGAGGACGGGGGGAAAGTTCGAGGAAATTCCCTGGCCGTCTGGCAGCGGGGTCGTGACAGAGTGTGGCGCATCCGAATTTGCTCTCTAAACGACGACCAGCGCGAAGTTAACCATGGGCCTACCAAATCTTAAGGCTTGTTGGGGATGGAACAGTGAGCGGCATGCTTCGGGCACGACAGCCGAGCGATTAAGACCGGATCGCGCCACAAGCGATCATTGCCCCAGGACGAGTTTTGCTTAGACTGGCCAAACTGATCATTTTGAAGTTGGACGGCATCTATGATTTCTCTGAAAGGTGCTGGGGTGCGATTGAGACCCGCTTCGCCTGATGATGCCGAGGCTCGGTTTTCGTTGGGAACGGACGCCGACATTTCGAGAATGTTCGGAGTGAGCCAGTCAGATGTAAAACCAATCACGAGAGATGCAGCCGAAGAATGGGCCCAAGGCCAAGCCCAAAATCCCTACGCCTGGATGATCGAACTCGAACAGCGCCTAATCGGGGAAATCAAACTTCATAGCCTAAATTTCCAGGATCGGCGGGCATCAATGGCGGTTGCCATTTATGACCCAGCACTCCTTGGAAAAGGACTTGGGAGCGAGGCGATCCGTCTGCTTTTGCAACATGCCTTCACAGAGCTCAAACTCCATCGCATAGGAATTAGGGTGCTTGCCTACAATGAACGCGCAATCCGAGCCTATCAGAAATGTGGTTTCGTGGTGGAGGGACGAGAGCGCGAAACCGCCTTCGTGGACGGCAAATGGCATGACGACCTTATGATGGGTTTGCTTTCCACGGAATTTCAGGGCTGGCTGCGGTCAAAGGTGCGGAGCTGACGGCCTGCCACGATCACCTCATCATCAAATGATGGGCACCTATCGGCGCTTTCCGAAGTCGGTAGTCCTGAGCCGACTTTGCAATCCAGCCTTATCTTGGTGAATTCGATTATGTCAGTTAGGGATAGCGATATCTTCAACGGACTATATCGATGTCTCAGGATTTGCCCGCCTCGTCCCCCAAGTCTCAAAATCTCCCCGTGGCCTTTACAGGCGGGGGAATTATCGGTGTCCTTGGTGGGTTGATTGGTCTTGGAGGAGCGGAATTCCGGCTACCTCTCCTGATCGGCTTGTTCAATTTTGCGGCTCTTGAGGCGGTCATCCTCAACAAGGCCATGAGCCTGGTCGTTGTTGCCACCGCGCTCCCGTTCCGTGCTGCGACTGTGCCTTTCAGCACGATCGCCGAGAACTGGCCGATTGTCGTCAACCTGCTCGCTGGGAGTCTGCTCGGCGCATGGTTTGGCGCGGGATGGGCAACCCGCCTGAAGTCGGAATCCCTCTACAAGGTGATTGCCGCCATGCTGGTCGCGATCGCCGTCGTCCTGGTCGTAGGCCACGACGCGACAGCCGGCCAGGCGCTTCTAACGGGCGTGGCCCAGATGATCGCAGGCGTGGTGGCGGGTTTCATCATCGGGATTGTGGCATCCCTGCTCGGTGTGGCGGGTGGAGAGCTATTGATCCCGACGCTGGTCCTGCTTTTCGGGGCGGATATCAAACTGGCCGGAAGCCTCTCCCTCGCCGTAAGCCTGCCCACGATGCTGGTCGGGTTCACCCGTTACAGCCGCGATCAGAGCTTTTCGGTCCTTGGCCGCAACAAGACCTTCCTGCTGGTCATGGCGGGGGGCTCGATCGTCGGCACCTTTGTCGGCGGCCTCTTGCTTGGCATGGTGCTAAACGCCTTCCTCCTGCCAGCCCTGGCCGCAATCCTGCTGATCTCAGCCGTAAAGGTTTGGCGACACAACTAACTCAATGACGAGCGCGAAAATAATGACTCTTTTCAGCTCATTCGAACGTCCTTGTTGCGACTGCCTTTGTGCGGTTTGGATCGAATGAGGAAAAGAACATGGATTTGGATGGAAAACGGATCGTTGTCGTCGGTGGTAGCCGCGGGTTGGGCTTCGGAATGGCCGAGGCGTTTGTCGCGCGCGCAGCTAAAGTGACCGTCGTGGCTCGCGACGCGACGACTTTGCGAGCGCTGGGAGAGCAACTCGCCGTCACGACTGTGTCTGCTGACGCGACCAGCGCCGACGCCGCAAAGAGGATCATGTCAGAGACACGACCTGATGTCGTCATCATGAACGCCGGCGCGGAACCGCCCATGGAACGGATCGACCGTGTTGGCTGGGAGGCGTTCACGACCAACTGGAACGTCGATGTGAAGGCCGCCCTGCATTGGGTCCAGGCCGCTCTGACGTTGCCGATGGCGTCGGGCGGGCTGGTCGTTCTCGTTTCCAGCGGAGCCGCGGTGCAAGGCTCGCCGCTATCGGGAGGCTATGCAGGAGCAAAACGGGCGCAGTGGTTCATTGCAAAATATGCTGAGGGCTTGTCGACCCAGCTCGGCCTGGACCTGCGTTTCCGGGTCATTGTTCCCCGGCAGATGTTTGCAGGAACCGGCGTGGGCAACGCCGGAATCTCCGGCTATGCTGCGGCGGCGGGCCGGACATTCGCCGAACAGGCCGCTACCTGGCCGGACATGACACCGCGTGGCTTTGGCGATACGGTAGCCGAACTGATCGGCAACACGGCGCTGGAAGAGGCTATGATCTACGCCGTGCGTGGAGATACAGGCGTGACGGTCATCGAATGATGGATGAAGCTCCCCTCGAAGCAGAAGCGAAGAACACGCTCTACGCGGCGCTGGCCAAGGAGGCGGATGCAGTTCGCCCGGAACTGCATCGCTATGCCGCCCGATTGGTCGGCTCGGTGATCGACGGCGAGGACGTGATACAGGACGCGTTAGTCAGTGCGTTCGCGATGGTCGGCTCGATCTCGTCCGGCACGCCGCTGCGACCCTGGCTGTTTCGCATTGTTCACAATCGCGCCATTGATGCGCTGCGCCAGCGAAGTACCCGTCCGTCAGAGCCGCTGGAGACGGCCTTTGATCTAGCTGATGTCAGTGCTGTTGATCCAGAGGATGCGCTGATTCGGCAGGACACGGTGCGGATTGCCTTGGCTCACTTTGCCAAATTGCCGGTGCCGCAGCGTAGCGCGGTGATCCTCAAGGATGTGCTGGGAGAGCCGATCGCAGACATCGCCGCGCTATTGGGCCTGAGTATCGATGCTGTCAAAGCTCATCTCTCACGTGGTCGGGCAGGATTGCGATCCATCTCCGAGTCGGGGTCCGAAGTTCCGCTGCCCCCAAGTGCCGAGGTTCTGAATTTCGCAGCGCTCTTCAATGCGAGGGATTGGACGGCCTTGCGCAGGCTGCTTGCCGAGGATGTTCAGCTTCGTCAGGCACGACGGCCACAGGTCTCCGGTGCGGCGAACGTTGGCCGGTTCTTTTCCTATTATGCAGATTATCCGCGGGTTTGGATCGAACCGGCTTTTCTGGAGGGCAGGGAAATATTGCTGGTCTCGGCTGCGCCGTCCGCGGCCCCTGCTTACTTCATGCTGCTTGAATGGAGGGACCAAAAGATAACACTGATCCGCGACCATCGATATGCGACCTACGTCATGGAGGACGCGGCTGTGACGCGGGCCGCATCGCAACGCGAATATTAGGCCTGGCGCTCTCACGGCTCGTTGGCATAGATCGTCGCGTCAAAGCAATGTACCGCACCAGGAGTGGGCGAAGGTGGAAGCTTGCCCATCTTCGGGGCTGCTGGTCCGATCCTCGGAGCTGAGCAGAACTGTATTCAGAACAGGCGATCGACGCATCGCTCGGACTCCCACTGCCTGAGGAAATTCGCTTCCCGGGCAATCCAACCGACGGTCTCGCTTCCCCATTCTTGTACCCGGCTGGCGTATTCGCCCATCAGCCAGATGTGGCGGACGATCACGAAGCCGTGGGCGGCTTCGAAGTCGTCTGGCGTGATCGGCCGGACGGCCCGATAGGCATCGACGAATGCGTCCCACATGGCGGTCGACTTCCGGCCGAAGGATGTTTGCGCCCACAAAAACACCGACAGGTCGTAAGCGAGATATCCCGGACCGCCGTCATCAAAGTCGAAAAATACGGCTTCGCTTGCGTCGTTGATCCGCGCATTGAAGCCGTGACAGTCACCATGGCAATAAGTCGACGTCAAATCGACGAAGGCTTCGATCGCCTTTGCGGTCCGCGCCGCGATATCTTCAAGTTTGCTGCGGACCTCGGCGTCGTCCACGACGCCGCTATCGCATATTCGGGCGAGGGGCCGATGCAGCAAGTGTTCGAGGTCGAGCCGATAGAGTGCTCCGTCCGGCCGAAATGTCTCGGCGGCGTTGTGCATCAAAGCAAGAGTCGTCCCGTTGGCCCGCGCATCGCCGGCATCCGCCGCATCCGGCTTGCGGCCGTCGATCGCCCGGAAGAGCACTGCCTGGCGCACGCCCTCCGGCGCATCTCCCTCAACGAACAAGCTGCCCTCGCGTGTCGCGATGGGGGCTGCGACCGGAACGCCTGATTGCGAGAGATGCGCCAAGAACGCCGTTTCGGTCTTGACGTCGGCCGGACCGCGGGCGCGGCGATGAGAAAGCCGGAACACGTAACGCTCGCCGTTGCTCCCGAGAGCGAGATACACATCATTCAAGCCGCGTTGCAGCATCCGGCAGGAAACCGGTCCTGCAGACGGATAGTGCTGATTGATGAACTGTTCGATAGCCGCAACCTGCGGGGTCGAATAGAGCGGATTAAAATCGAGCATGGGCGCTGTACCATCGGGCTTTGCTGGCAGGCTGCTTCCGCGGTGAAAAGACCATGAAGGCGGTGGCGGCCGCAGGCACGTATGATTGCAATGAGCTGCTGCTTGGATAAGCTGAATGGCGCTATTAATAAAACCAAGAGATGAAAAACAAAATGCCGGTTTCGCGATTTTTGAAAGAAAACTCTATTTCGATTTCTGTCCTTTCCATCATTTTCGGTCTGTCTGGATGCCGGCAAAGCCCAGGCCAGCTCCGTCGTCCTCGAGCTTGACCGGAGGATACTCTCGTCTCCAGCGGTTCAAATCGCCTTGGAGAAGCCGAAGAATCCGATAGCCGGCGCTCCGGGACGAGCGCCAGGTGAGGTCGCCAACGATGCCCACAATCATCAGTAGGGCGAGACGCACGCCCGCCGCGGACCGTAATAGGGCTGGAACGTGTCGTCGTAAGCCCGGTAAGACCGGTAGCGTGCATAGCACCAGCTCGTATGTCCGTTGCCGCCATTATAGACCTGGCGGTAATAGCGCGGCGCGTAGTAGCGCGGACGGTAAAGGGTCGACCCGTAGTAGCTCAAACCGGAATAGGGCGATCCGTAATAGCCCTGGCCGTAGTAGCCCTGATTGTAGTAGCCTTGGCCGTAGTAGCCCTGACCGTAGTAGCTTCCGCCATAATAGGGCTGCGCCAGCATTCCGCCGATGATTGCGCCGGCCGCGAGCCCGCCGAGTCCCCAGGCCCAGCCGTTGTTACTACCGTGGTGTCCATGCCCGTAGTAGCCGCCATGCCCGTAGTAGCCGCCATGGCCGTGGCCGCCGCCGTGATGTCTGTACTGGACCGGCTGTGCCTCTGCGGCTTCGATCTTAGGCATGGCAACGTTGGGAAACGCCATGGCCGGCGGGACGCTCGTCAGCGCCGTCACCAGCGACAGGGTAACGATTGCTAACCTTTTCATTGGCTCATCTTTCCTTCTACAGCACCGCGCGTCGAAGTCGACGCGCAAGGGCGTTTCAGCCCTCTAGGTAAACTGTCGAATTATACTCTAAAATCGGCATTGATTCGAGGAATTATGCAGGAAAGCTTTTTCTTCGACGGTGGGTTTCCCCCGAAAGCACGCGCCCACCCTCCGTCATCTCATTTGAGCCGCGGCGCGCTCCACGAATCGTGTGCCGCGGGGCTCATCCATGAGGCCGGCAAAGCGCGGTCATCACCTGCCGATGAAGGCGGCCAGCTCGTTCGCCGTGCCATTGGGAAGGCCTGTTATTTTGGAATCGAAATGCCGCTCAGCCTGCGCCTTTCCGGCGTAATTGCATAAGGCCGTGAACTCATAAATCTGCTGGACTGACAGCCTGACAGAGTCCGCTATACCCCAATGGCCGACGCGTTGCCGCGTAGCAGCGAAACGACGCTATGTGCCAAAGCGGAGTTGCCGATCAAGCGGGTTTGCGGCTGCCGGCTTACCAGTCGTGATCATCACCAAAACTGCAAGCATCACCGATCATGGCATCCTGCCGTTCATATGACCATTATGCCGATTCGGGTCTTGCCGCGTTCCCCTGCAGAGAACATCCTAACCCTCACAAAGCGGCATTTCCAACGGATATCGGATTAGAGGAGCCATGAAATGGATCTGCAGCTCACTGGCAAAAAGGCACTGGTAACCGGCTCGACTCGGGGGATTGGGCTTGCCATCGCTGAGCGTCTTGCGTTGGAGGGAGCCGACGTCGCGATTTGTGCCCGCAGCGGCGACGCCGTTGAGGACGTGGTCAAGGCACTAGAATCCAAGGGAGGCAAGGCCTGGGGCCGGTCCGTGGACGTCAAAGACCCAGCAGCACTTCGGAGCTGGGTTGAAAGCGCTGCGGCGGCGCTTGGCGGTGTCGACATTTTGGTGGCAAATGCCAGCGCCCTATCTTTCGGCCTTAGTATCGAGGCGTTCCAGTCGGCCTTCGACGTCGATCTGATCCACACTGTAACGGCAGTTGAGGCGGTTATGCCGCACCTTGAGCGATCACGGGCGGGGAGCATCGTCGCCATTGGCTCGATTGGGGGAGTCGAGGATTCGGAACTCAATGCTTACACAGAGGTGTCCTATGGCGCCATAAAGGCTGCGCTGCACTTTTACATCAAGTCGCTCGCCCGGACCGTCGCACCCAAGGGTATCCGAGCCAATGTCGTCAGCCCCGGTTCGACGTTCTTTGACGGTGGTGCCTGGGATCAAATCAAGAGCGAGCAACCCGAACATTTTCGCAATGCGGTTGCCATGATCCCGATGGGCCGCATGGCGAGGCCGGAGGAGATCGCCAACGTCGTCGCATTCACGGCGAGCCCAGCGGCGAGCTATATCACCGGCGCCAATCTGGTGGTTGACGGCGCCTTCACGCGACGCATCTAAGCTAACGTGTCGGACGTGGAATTGGAGGCCGGTGGCCACGGACCGCCACGCTGCCGCTAGGGCCAATGTCGCTGTTGGGTCATTCGCGACCGGGTCGAACCGGCAACAAGTCTGGCCATGTCCGTTATTGCGCCGGAACCGGAAGCAAATTCAGAGCGTTGGGACTCCGCCGCGAACCACTACGTGTTGATAGTGCTGCCCGAGCCGTGATTCAAGCTCGGCAACCGGAGCCTCGAATCATGCGCTACGAACTCAGCGATTCTGAATGGACCGCCATCAAGCCGATGCTGCCCAACAAGCCGCGCGGCGTTCGGCGGGTAAATGACCGCCGCGTGCTCTTCGCGAAACGTTCCTTTGACGTCGAAAGCGATGACCCGCCACACCGGCAAAAGCGTGTCATCACCTGCCAATATAGGCGGCTAATTCGTCAGCCGTCCCATTGGGGAAGGCCTGTTTGAGAAAATCCAGGAACGCCGAAACGCGCGCGCTGAGCAGCCGCCGAGAGGGGTAGAGCGTCCAGAGAGCGATCTCGGGGCCGTCGATATCTCCCCAATTGACCAGTGTGCCGTCCGCCAGGTCATGGCTCACCAGCGAAATCGGAAGACGTCCTGCACCGACGCCGGCGCGCACCGCATCCCGGATCGTGATCAGCGTTGACAAAGTGAGGACGGGTTCGATCCTGATCGTCGATCGGCCGCCTGATGTCTTCACCTGCCAAGTTTGCACTTCGCCTACCCCGCGCGCAACGCCAGGAGCGGCAAGTCCACCGGTCGGGCGGGGAAGATCGGGGCTGGCCACCACCACCAGCCGGTCGCGGAGAAACACCCGTCCGACCAGGCTTTCATCCGGATCTGGATTGACCCGGATGACCAGGTCGTAGCCTTCCTCGATCATATCGACAGGCCGGTCCTCACTCGTCACCTCAAGCCTCACCTCCGGATATTGGAGGGCAAAGCCGGCGGCAATCCTCCCCATGGCGGTCTGGGAAAAATGCAAAGGTGCGCTGATCCGCAATCTTCCCTTGGGTTTTTGACCGCGCGAGGCAATCGCCACTGCCGTCTCGTCCAGTTCGGCGAGCAGCGCCCCCGTCCGCTCGAAGAGCGCCCGTCCTTCTTCGGTGAGCTTCAGATTGCGCGCACCCCGTTCAAACAGCCGCAGATCGAGACCGCTTTCCAACTCGGCGACACGGCGCGACAATGTCGCCTTCGGCCGGCCTGTCGCCCGTGCCGCTTTGCCGAAGCCACCGTGGCGGGCAACGAGATTGAAATCGGCAAGCGCAAGAAGATCCATGTCTGTTCCACCAGTGAGACGGTCTGTCTAAAATCGCCGTCTATCGGGCTGCCAGTGAACCACACATATTCGACGTGTCAAGCAACCCAACACGGAGAAAGACCATGACCATTCTCGTCACCGGCGCCACAGGCAATGTTGGCCGCCAAGTCGTCGAACACCTCGTCAAGCGCGGCGCCGATGTCCGCGCTCTTGTCCGCGACCCATCGAAAGCCGATTTCCCGGCTGGCGTCAGCGTCGTGCAGGGCGATTTCCTCGACGTCGACTCGCTGCGCAACGCCATGTCCGGCGTGTCGACGCTGTTCCTGCTCAGCGCCGTGGTGCCGGACGAATTCACCCAGGCTTTGATTGCGCTGAACGTCGCCCGATCGGCCGGCATCGAGCGGATCGTCTATCTCTCGGTGATCCACGCCGACCTCTACGTGAACGTGCCGCATTTCGCCGGCAAGTTCGGCGTCGAGCGAATGATCGAGCAGATGGGTTTCAAGGCGACGATCCTGCGCCCGGCCTACTTCATCCAGAACGATCTGACGGTCAAAGACGTCATCACCGGCTACGGCGCCTACCCGATGCCGATCGGGCCGAAGGGTCTCGCCATGATCGACGTTCGCGATATCGCCGAGATCGCCGCGATTGAGTTGTTGCGCCGCGAACAGGCTACAGAGCCGCTGGCGCTCGACCGGATCAACCTCGTCGGTCCGCAGACACTGACCGGAACCGATATCGCCGCCATCTGGTCAGACGTGCTCGCCCGCCCGATCCATTATGGCGGCGACAATACCGAGGGCTTCGAGCAGAATCTCAAGCAGTTCATGCCTGCTTGGATGGCCTACGACATGCGCCTGATGGGCGAGCGCTTCCTGACCGACGGCATGCTGCCTGCGGCCGGCGACGTCGAGCGCCTGACGGCCCTGCTCGGACGTCCGCTGCGCTCCTATCGCGCCTTCGCCGCGGAAACTGTTGCTTCCGCCTGACGGAAGCGACAGATCTCGAAAGGACGATCACCATGATCTATTCCACAGCCACAGTTCCGGTGAACCCGGAAGGCGAAACCCCTTTGACGCGTGCTGAGGCGTGGCAAGGTCTCGAACGCAAGGCACGCGACGCCCGGCTCTTTCTTCCCGCCGGTCTCTGCACCCGCTGCGATGTCGTGGAGGAAAGCCCGACCCACTTCGTGCGCGAAGCGACGATTGCAGGGCAGGATCTGCGCGAGATCATCACCCTGGAACGGCAAAGCAAGGTCACCTTCTTTCAGGCGGCGGGGCCACGCGAGGGAGCGATCATCAACGAACTCTTCGAGGATGAAGAAGGTCAGCTGCAGCTGCGCTTCTACTGCTACATAGGCCTGCGCGGCAAGGAGCCGAACGGCCCGGAAGAGCGGGCCGAGCAGGCACAATTCGATGGCGAAACGGGCTACAAGGCCGCCCTGCTGTCGACGCTGAAGCGGACCCGCGAACTGCTGGCAGAGGGAAAACTCTAAACAGCAAAAGAAACAAACAACAGGGCGGCCTCTTAACGAGGCGCCCTGCCTTGCGGGGGCACAAGTGACAAGGTGTCGAATACCGGACAGAGCCAGAGGCCGACGCTCGCGAAGGCGCGAAAACCGGTTCAGGGAGGATTATCGCGAGTTTCCAGACGGCGATCGCCGCGCAGAAGGTTCATCCAGGCCCGCGACACTTTCTCCGCGCCTGTGCCCCCGATGTGGCAATCGTCGTAGCGGTCATCTGCATCGAGTAACGCGTCAGAATTTACGCCCTCTCGGATACCATGGCCGCTTTTTGACAGGGCCAGTTGCGCCCGTACTATCGCATTGTCTGGAATATGCTCCTTGAAGCCGCCGTTGCTCGGTTCGAGGCATTTCGATGCGATCGAAATGTAAACGGGTGCTTCGACGCCGTGCTGACGCAACGTGTCAACCATCGACATGAAACGTTCCTGATAGGTCTCCGCAGTGGTGCCGATAACGAGGTCCTTCTCTCCTTGCACCCAGAGGACGCTCGTTAACCGGTAACCGGAATCCTGAAGCTGTTTCATTGTATCGACCAGCACAGGATTGAGGTCACCGCCTGTCGCCCATCGTGCGACCTCAGATCCGGAATATGCGAGAGCTGCGAGGATGACGCTGTCATTTTGTCCGGACGCGATCAAATTGTTCCCAAGAAGCGTCCAGTACTCTCCCTTGGTATCGGTCGATCCAAGAAGTGGCGACGCCGCGATGAAGCACCGTTTGTCAAAGACGTTTACAACGCGCGCGCCATAATTTGACCTGTACCGTTGTCCACCGTCGTTGGCCGCGTTCGATTGGCCAAGAATGAGTAAGACAGCAGTTCGGTCAGTCTGAATCGGGCAGGTCACAGGCGTTTTTGATTCATCCCCGGTGAGTCTTCCCTTGTCGTCGAAAGTATAACGACTTGGAGCCGCCGCCTTCTCTCCGCCAACCATTTTCCTCAGCGCGGAAAGTTGTGGCCACGGAAAGATCTCATGTCTCGCGCTCATGCCGCCGAGAAAGTACATGGCGATCATGGCGGCCAGACCGGCTGCCATTGTGTTGCGCATGTCGTTATCTTTCAAACATCATCCGATGCCATGGAGCCTATCGGACCGATCAAGGCTGCTTCAGCCATGAGCGTTCCTTTGCGCCAGCCACATCTGCTTGCTTCGGGCATGATCTTTAAGAGAACGGGTCGTCGCGAAGATCGAGCCCCAATCGACGACTATTTAGCGTGGAGTCGCCGGAAACCTGTAAACTATAAGCCGGACCAGTGATTGCAATCATCCGGTTGGGTTAGAGATCGTGCTTGCTGTGCAACATGCAGTTCCATGGAGAACACTCCCGATGCTCGTCACGCTTCTGCGGGGCGGGGCGGGGCCAGGGCGTCGGGTTCCCCCCGGGCGCCCTTGGCTTTATCACAGGGAATGTTGATCAAGCGGCCTTGGCCGCTGTTACGGCGGCGAGCAGAATGCCGGCGGTCTCCACCGATGAACCGGGGTTCTGCCCGGTAATCAGCAGGCCGTCCTGGACAGCATAGGACAACCAGTCATCGCCGCTGGAGTAGAAGCCGCCGTTCTCCTTCAACATGTCCTCGACGAGGAACGGCACCACCTGGGTCAGACCGACGCCATCTTCCTCGGAATTCTTGAAGCCGGTGACTTGTCTGCCCTGAACCAGCGGCGTGCCGTCGGCAGCCTTGACGTGGCGCAGCACACCCGGTGCGTGGCAGACAAAGGCGACGGGCTTGCCGGCCTGATAGAGCGATTGGATGAGGGCGATCGAATTCTTGTCTTCCGCCAGATCCCAAAGCGGGCCATGGCCGCCCGGATAAAACACGGCATCGTAATCGTCATGGGAGACCGAAGCGAGCTTTACGGTCGAGGCGAGCACAGCCTGGGCATCCGGGTCGGCATGGAAGCGACGGGTCTGGTCGGTCTGGAAGTCCGGTTCGTCGCTCTTCGGGTCGAGAGGCGGCTGTCCGCCCTTGGGCGATGCGACGGTGATGTCGGCGCCGGCTTCGAGGAAGGCATAATAGGGGGCGGCGAACTCTTCGAGCCAGAAGCCGGTCTTCCGGCCGGTGTTGCCCAGTTGGTCGTGCGAGGTGAGAACCATGAGGATTTTCATCTGGAGATCCTTTCGAGACAGATGTGATCGTTGCTTTCGATGAGGGGATCATGCCTCGGCCGTTCTCATTCCGGAAATTTATTTCTTTGATTTCAGATATGCGTTCGGCAATATATCTGGATGAAGTATGACCTCAACCTCCTGCCTGTCTTCGTGGCGCTCATGGAAGAGCACAATGTCACGCGCGCATCCGAACAACTGGGCATGACGCAGCCAGCCGTCTCCAACGCGTTGAACCGCCTTCGCGAGACGCTGCGCGATCCGCTCTTCATCCGCGAGCGCTATGGCATGAGGCCGACTGAAATGGCTGAGGCACTTGCTCCAGTGATCCGCGGGGCCTTGGCGAGCCTCGATGACGTCATTCTCGGTCAGCAGGCGTTCGATCCGGCGCGGGCGACACGGCAGTTCACCATCGCCCCCAACAGTTACGTCGAGTTTGTTCTGATGCCGGTGATCGTGGCGCGGCTGCGCGAATGCGCTCCCGGGATCAGGCTGCGCCTGACGCCCTTCGGCAATGATCTGGCCGAGACCGGCGCGATATCCGGGGCGACCGAAATGGTGATCGGCCGGATCGTCGAGCCGCCGGATAACATGGTCGTGCAGCATCTCATGGATGATGGACTGGCCTGTGTCGTGCGCAGAGATCATCCCGAGATCGCCGAAAACATCTCCGAGGAACAGTATCAGCGGCTGCGGCATGTGAACGTGCTTCCGCCCGGCCGGATGCGCGTCGGCCTGTTCCAGATGCTGCAGCAGGCCGGTCTCAGGCGCGACGTCTCGGTCTCCGTCACCCATTTCCTGGCGGTCCCGGAAATGGTTGCTGTCACCGACTATTGCGCGACGCTGCCCCGGCTGATCTGCCATCGCCTTGCCCGCGACCCGCGTCTCAAAGTCCTGCCCGCGCCGGTCGATCTCGGCAGCTTCCCGGTAGAGCTGGCATGGCATGTCCGTTATCGAAACGATCCGGCTCATCGGTGGTTGAGGTCATTGATATCAGAGGTGGCAAAGGAAATCTCCGACGCTGCGGTGGCAGAAGCGATGGCTGGAAATTGAGAGCGCGAGTTCGAACCTCGGCGAGGCTTTCATGGGCGAAATCGTGGGGGCAAAAGTCGGTGTTGATGGGCGCCCAGTCATGTCAGGATACGTCGCTGTTTCGGGCGACATCGTCTACATGCCGAAGGGCGAGAGCGTGACGATCCGCTCGCATGAGGATGGCGCGCTCACCGCCTATGTCACCTATCCTCATTGGCGTCCGGCGCATGCTTGAGGCGACGGTGCATTGCTGATTGCCGGTCGCGGCCGAACCTCAGGGCATAGGCGGCATCTTTTCGAAGTTCGCCACGTCCGGGTCGAGCCGCTCCCGGGCATTGCCTCCCACTACGACCGGGAAACCGCTCCGGTCCGTGACGGGATTTAGGGCCGGTTTCCTTTCAGCGCTTCCACAAAACGGATGACGTCACCGACCATTCTATCATTCAAGATATCGTTGTGACCCGCACCGTCATAGATCAACATCCGCTTGGGCTCGGGTGCGATGCGGTACAACGCCTGCCCTGAAGAAAGCGGGATGCTATCATCAAGCCGGCCGTGGAGGAACAACTTCGGTTGTCTTACTTTGCCTATGTTGAGGTCCGAGCGAAAGGGATCCTTGAGAAGAACCTCGACCGGGAGGAGCGGATAATGCGTCTGCGCAACCGACAGTACCGACAGGTACGGAGACACAAGAATGACGCCCGCGGCCGGCCTCTTCGCGGCGGTATTCACGGCGACGCCAGTGCCAAGTGACCGGCCCAGCACAATGATCTCGCTTCCGCCGTGTGCCGAAAGCCAGTCGAACGCGGCGATCCCGTCTGTCAGCAGGCCCTGCTCGCTGGGGGAGCCGGTCGATCCGGGATAGCCGCGATAGGAAATCGCCAGCAATCCAATCCTCCGCGTGGTCAGCGCCTGGGCGAGAAACGCGTAATTGCCGAGGCGGTCACCGTTTCCGAAAAAGAGGAGCACGCAGGGCTTGTCGCTGTCGCCCTGGCTGTACAGTCCCTGAAGCATCTCTCCGTCGGGCGTCTTGATGTGGACCGTCTCGCCCCAACTCGCGTGCTCCGGAGCAGGTGTGGCGCCGGCTCCGGGGTAAAGCAGGGCTCGCTGAGACAGATAGATCAAACCCACGAGCGCCACGTAGGCGACGACCGCCATCAGCGGCAAGATCAGCAAGTACCGTGTAGCGCTCACGACAGACTGTACCCACCGGTTTGGCAATGACCAGAACGCTTGCGGCAACCGCGGGCCGTTGCGGCGTGGTGTGCTCAGCGCAGCGCCAATATAGGCACAAAGCGTTCCTATGGAGAAGAGGCTCGAGAAACGAGGATCGTGCTCGTCCTGTTGATCGCCAACAGTTCGCCGCAACCTAGTAGCGCCTTTCCGGCCGTGCTCAAGATGAGATCGCGGCAACAGCAATCAGGGTGACAAAGACGCTGAGCGGCGCAAGATGTGCATGGTCGCGGTGGCGGAGAACAGTGAAAACCGCAGCCGCGATGATGACCGCCCCAAGCGCCACGCCGACAAAGCGGCTGACAGGAAGCGCAATCAGGACGGCGCTCAAAATTTCCAGTCCACCCGTCACGATACCCCACCAGCGCGGATAGCCCCACCGGGCGAAATCGCTTCGCGTCCCCGACGTGCCGATCGTGTTGACAAGGCCTGCGCCTGTGAAGGCGACAACCAGGAACCAGATTGAAAGAACGTGAACCATCTTAGTGCGCCCCGATCATCATGGGGATGGCGACCAGGACCATGATCACCGCCGTGAGGCCGTGAATGCCGAAGGCGCTTTTGGTGGAACCTTTCGCTGCGAGAATGAGCAGCATGTCGCCCACAGGGATCATCGCTTCGATCAAAAGCACGATGCCGACCTCGCGTTCTGCACCCCACATCATGAACGCCAGCACGAGCAATCCCGCGACGATATCGCGAACGCCCTTGAGGCGGAGCCACCAAGCGACGTTTGGGCCATCTTCGGGAAGCGGCAGGCCGAAACTGCGCATCATGGTCGTCGGGCTGGCAATATAGCCAGTGCCGATTGCGATAATAGCGAGGGCGAGCAGCAACCCGGCCCCGTTGGCAAACCAAAGCATGAGACGATCCTTCTATCGTGGATACAAAAACTAGCACTGCTAGGTAAAATGCATTAGCATTGCTAGTTAGTCAAGCATTGGTATAATCTTTGATGTGCTGGGCCTGCAGGGGAATGGGGATTGAGCAATGGGGATCGCAGAGCGAAAAAGCCGGGAAAGGGCAGGGCGCGAAGAGCGCATTGTCGCGGCAGCACGTGCCGTCGCGGAGAGCGAAGGATGGGATGCCGTGACGATCCGCCGCCTGGCCAAGGAGATCGAATACAGCCAGCCAATCCTCTATTCGCATTTCGCGAGCAGGGACGCCATCGTTGCCGCGGTTGCAGTCGAGGGCTTCAAGGAGCTCGCAACCGTTCTTCGGGAAGCGGCAGGCGGGGCGAACGGGCGACGGGATGCCCTCATGGACGTTGCCATGGCCTATTTTGCCTTCGCACTCAGTCGCCCGGCACTCTACGAGGCGATGTTTATCCTGCCGACCCAACTGCAGTTCGCCGAGGCGGAAACGAGATCGGAACTTCGGGCCGGTTTCGACGCCATTGCAGCAGCCGCGTCGCCGTTCTGTGCCGATGTGGAGATCGTGACCGAGACCTTCTGGGCAGCCCTTCATGGGCTTGCCGAGCTCGAACGTTCAGGCCGCATTCGGCCCGGCATGCGTGACAAACGCATCGCGCTTGTTGTTCAGGCGATCGTGGATGCAGGAGGAAACGCGGCTATCCGTGGCGAATGACATTCCGTCGGTTGGCGCATCGGCTACCGGATGTGGACCGCGCATCTTCAACGGAGAGCCGTCGCCGATCATGTCCGGATACGCCGCTGTCCTTGCTCCAGACGCCACCCACCCTCCGTCCTCCTCGGGCTTGACCCGAGGAACCACTCTCGTCTCGATCAGCAGTGGGCATGGATCCCAGGCTCAAGGCCTGGGATGACGGAGGGTGGGCCGGGTTTCGACAACCAAATGGGCGGCAAAACTATCAGTCGACGTTTTACTTCGATCCGCCGTATTCGGGTAATGAAGACGACTATGGTCGGGCTGTGTTGAGCAGGGATGACTTTGCCGAACTGGCAGATGTCCTCGGCCAAATTCGAGGCCGGTTCATCCTATCTTTGAGTGCCGTTCACTTGTCTTCGAAGAAATCGATTGCAGCTATCTGTCGCCGGCGGCGGGCATAGTAATACCGTCAGGGAGGTGATTATATCGCCCGCTGGGTAGAGGCAGCAACTGGTCGGGGGCGCAAATGTGGATTGAGCTGTCGGAACATACGATCGAGGCGCTCGCGCAGGTAATCAGTGGCGGCTCTGCCTCAGATCCCAACGAACCCATAGGGCTTTATCGGCGGGGATGGGAGTTGGAACAATGGTTCGCCTCCTGCCAGGTTCCTTTCAATCTGGATGCGGGCAGTCGCCATATTGCTACCCGACAGGCCATTTCAACTTTGGCGGGGTTCAAGGACGACAACGCCGCTCTTGAGCGCCTCATAGAAAAGGCTGCCGACCCTCGTGATTTCATCGAGCGGCCAGAGAGGCATGAGGGCGTCATGGAGTATTTGAACCGCCGCTTGGAGCACGATGGTCTCCAGCTTGTTAGAGAGGGGCGAAAGGTTCGCCTTTGCGCTTTCACCGAGGTGGGTTCGATCGCAAATCTCATAACTGCTGGGACTAAGATCGATTTTGATACCGTGAACAGAGACCTTGAGCGTGCAAAGAAGGGCGTAGTGGATGACCCGGAAGATGCAATCACAGCGGCTTGCTCTTTGGTCGAGAGCGTCTGCCGATCGATCTTAGTCGAATTAAAAGTGGAGTTCCCCACAAAGCTGGATTTGGCCGGAGTCTATAAGGCGGTCCGAGAACCCTTGGGACTCTCGCCAACAAAGGAAGGTGTGGCAGACGAGATCTCTGCGGATGTTCGTGCTGTGCTCTCTGGACTTGTCAACGCGGTGCAGGGAATCGGCGCACTTCGGACCCATGCTGGCGACGCTCATGGTAGGGAACGGGGCTTCAAAAGAGTGGATCCCAGAATTGCCAGGCTCGCCGTTCATTCGGCCAGCGCTGTCGCGGTGTTCCTGATCGAGACCTGGCAGTTGAGATTTCCGGGCAGGGATCTACCAAAGTCTGAAAAGTAAACTGGAACTTTCAAGCTCGCCATTTGCCGGGCTGCCCTTCGCATGACCAAGCCTCCGAAGGGCGTGGCCGATGATGGAAAGCTGCGACAGCGTCGTGTCAGGGCCTTGCACGGTGCAGGATAAGGCGGTGGTTTATGCGATTGGATGAGGATGTTCGTTTCAGCCTCACGCAATCGAGGCGAAATAGACACGCCTATGCATAAGGAAAGACACCGATGCCGAAAGCGTTCCTGAACCCGCATATCCGACTGAGCTTCATAGCAATTCTTGCTTTATTGGTTATGGGTCTAAGACCAGCAGCCGGATTGCCGCGATGCCCTCCTCAGGATGAACTGCTGGCGAAAGCGGAGATCGTGGTTGAGGCGCGCGTGAAATCGCTGTCGATCGGCGAATCCGGCTTGCTGCTGACAGAAAATTTTCCGTCGCGGACGGTGAGGGCAGATTTGGAGATCAAGAGAGTTATCAAAGGCAAATTCCTGGGAAATGAGGCGACAGTGTACGGCACCCTGTATCCCCCAGGGCCTTTCATGGAGTTGACCGCGATGGCGTTATCTTACGGTTTCGATGACCGTGACACCTTCGAATGGGAGCTTTCGCGCCACGAAATCGGTGATGATGTGGCGTTGTTCTCAATGAACGCCTGCAACTATCGCAAATTCCCCGACTGGGCAGTTGGTCCCCGCTGATCGACGGTGTCACATCGCAATTGGCGCATGTCGGCTCAGACCCGCTTTCGCCGCATCTGCGTAACACTCCGCCAGACGGCCGAGACCAGGAAATAGAAGGCGCCGAGGCCGGCATATCCGGCGATGTTGGCAATGGACGGCGCTTCCGGCATTTGCGCCTGGGTGATGAAGAAGGCGCCTGCCACCGCGGATTGGCCGCCGCTGAGGATCATCGCCCACTGGCCGCCATTGGTCTTCCAGCGCCGGACAGCGGTCCCAAGCTGCAGCAGGCCGGAAAAGATCGCCCAGAGGCCAAAGACGCCGAGAACCCAGTTCATGTTCATCGTCAGCGCGACGAACACGGCGGCTGTCGTCACCGCGCTGACGGCGACGTTGATCGCCTGGCTGCGGTTGTTTGCCAGGCCGCCACTGCGCGCTGCGTCGATGAGGTTGGCGGCGGCATCCCAGGCCGGGTAGACGATCAGCAAAGCGGCCGCGACGGCAAGCGACTGGCGGCCGGCCGTCAAGGCGGCTGCGACCCAGATGGCGGAAAAGGCTGCTCGCGTGAAGTAGTAGCGCGTCAGCCACTCTTCCCTGTCGCCAGACGCGACGGTGGTTTGATCGGTTGTCATCATGATCTCTTTCCTGTGTGTGATGGTGTCTGATTTGGCGGGCTCACCGTCATGCATGGCGGCGTCCGTCATCACGATGGGGTTTCCAGGGCTTGCCGGCACTGCCGGAGCACCGCCGGGCTGCTGTCGAGACGACGTTTTCCGTCGTTCGGGTCCATCGCCTGCGGGTCAGGCGGCATTCCCTGGTAAATCGCCGGTCGAACCGGGGGCGGCCCGGCCGACCGGCGACGACGTGGTCACATGGGCGGGACCACGCCATTTTTCCCGACGAGCAGCTGATGGGCGAGGGGGCCTGAGGCAGCCTTTTCGGCGGGGATGAAGACGACGGCGCCGGGAATGAGATCGTCATTGGTGGCCGGAGCGATGGTCACGACCGGCGTGCCGTCCGGAATGGCGATCTTCTTTTCCTTGCCGTGATAGGAGACGGTGACGGTGCGGCCATCGACGCCCTTGACTGCGTCGGCCACGGTCGCGTTGGTCATGCTGCTGTTGGGCTTGAGGTCCCAGCCGTAGCTGCCTTCACCGGCGCCCTTCATTGCCGGCGGGAAGATCAGCACTTCAAGCGCGCCATCGCCGCCGCCTGCGCTGGGCAGCGATGCGATGCCGACGAAGTCGCCCGGCTTGATGTCGGTGACCGCAGCATTTGCGACGCTCGCCAGTTTCCAGCCATCGGCAAGCGTCACATCGACGGTCTCTCCCTCGCGGGTCTTCACCTTGAGAGCGGAGCCGCTGTAATTGACGATGCTGCCCCTGACATGGATCTGCTCGGGTTTCTGGTCTTCGGCATGGACAGGCGCCGCTGGAAGTGCCGTCGACGCGATAGCGCTGAGCCCCAGCACGAGGGCGGGGAGGATGTTCTTGATCATATCGTTCTTCCAACTAGTTGGTAGTTTCGCTGAACGTCGTTGTCGCTCCGGGCTTTATTCCGTCCGGAACTTTATCGAGCGGCGGTCGGAGTGAGCCGCTGCAGGGTGGGGGCCAGAATGGTGGCAAAGATCTCCGGGGTCCCGTAAGCACGGGCTGACAGCATGGCGCCGTGGACGGAGGCCATGAAGGCTTCAGCCTCGACACGCGGTTCGCTCGACAGTTTCAAGCTCCCGTCCGCCAAGCCTCGCTCCATCACCGAGGTCAGCCATGTCGAAGCAAAGCGGAAGAAAGCCTTGACCTCGGCTGCGACCTCCGGCGGCAGCGCCGGCAGTTCGCTTGCCAGCAGGGCGCAGACGCAAAACGGCCGGCTGGCGTCCTCGATGCACTGGGCCCAGTGGCCCGCATAGGCTTTGAGGAGCGCTAGGGGATTCCGCACCTGTTGCTCGAGGCCGGCGATACCCGCCTCCGCATCTTCGCGATATCGCACGACCAGCGTGCGGACCAGATCGGTTTTGCTCGGAAAGTGGTGATGGATGCTGGCCTTGCGGATGCCGACGACGGCAGCGATATCGGCATAGCTGAAGCCGTTATAGCCTCCGGTCATGATCAGGGTTCGGGCGGAGGCCAGGATTTCGTCGGACGTCGTCGAAAGATTGCTCATGGCTCTTATCTACCTTCCAGTAGGAAGGCTGTCAAGCGGAATGTAGTTTTCTGCCATCGGCCGTCGTCGAGGCGGTGAACGGCTTCACCTTGACGCGGGCGAAAGTGATGATGGCGTCGGTTGTAGCGACTGGCCTTGACTCGCCTCGATCCACCAGAACATAATCGGAACATCTAATATGCAGGATGGAGTTCCGGATGTGCGGCCGCGTCTATATCAAGACCTCGCTTGAGGAACTGGTGCGCAATTTCGCCTTCGCGGAGCGTGGTGCGATCGATGCGCTCGGGAACCGATTTCCACGCTACAACGGCGCGCCGACGCTGGATTATCCAATCATCATTCGCGACATGGTCCGCGAACCTGATATCATGGGGCCGGTATTCGCCAGCGCTCGCTGGGGTCTGATGCCGGCATGGATGAAGCCGGGAGGGCGTCCGCCGCCGATCAATGCGCGCTGCGAGGGCATCGGTACCAACGGCCTGTTCCGCTCGGCCTACAGGTCGCGCCGTTGCCTGGTGCCGATCAACGGCTTCTTCGAGTGGAAGGATATCTTCGGCACCGGCAAGAACAAGCAGCCCTATGCGATCGCCATGGCTGACGGCTCGCCCTTTGCGCTCGCCGGCATCTGGGAGATTTGGCGCAGCCCGGAAGGCGTAGACATCAGAAACTTCGCAATCGTGACCTGTGAGCCGAATGCGATGATGGCGCAGATCCATGACCGCATGCCGGTCGTCCTGCACCGCGAAGATTACGAGCGCTGGCTATCGCCGGAGCCTGATCCGGCCGATTTGATGAAGCCGTTCCCGGCGGAACTGATGACCATGTGGCCGATCGGCCGCAATGTGGGTTCGCCCAAGAATGACACGGCTGACATCATCGATCCGATCGACCCCGATCCGGAACCGACGCTGATCTGAATTCACCGGCTCGGGCGGGAGCCATCCATCAACCATGCGGTCAAAGAGAACCCTCGCGAGAGGACAGGACGACGCATGCCAGAACAAATCACATGGAAATCGTGGGAATATGTCAGCGGCCGGGAAATCAAATATAAATGGCGGCACGCCTGGAGGGAGAAACCCGGCGACGATTACGTCGCTTTTGACGGCGATACCCAGATCGGAAGGATATTCCGGTCACAGGCAGGCGGAGTGGTCGATAATCGATGGTTCTGGATCGTGGCGACAGACGGCAGCCATCGACTGGATTGGCCGTCGGCTGGCTACGAGGACAGTGCCTACGTCGCCTCAAGGCGGCTCGAAATGATCTATGAGAGCATCAAGAGCGGGAAACGGAGGACGGCGCACCCATGAGCATCGAAGGCCATTCGAGTGCACCGGGCGCCAATGTGATCGTTGAGCATTATTGCGAGCACCGGCTTGCTGACGGCACAGGCTGCAAGGAATGGGGAGGCTGGGGCAATAGCCCATCCCCGGCCGTGCCAACGCGCTGGTGGTGTTGGGAACACTTCCCGCACAAGACATGTGAACAGGAACAGGCGCTGAGGCGGAAGCTGGAGGCGGCCGAGGGTGGGAAAATCATCCAATGAGGGCTGGCTGATTGATGTTCCGCCGTCAGCCGTCGGTCGAAACGGTGACAGGCTTCCACGCCTCGATCTCCTGCTGGAGGCGAACGATCCTGTCCGACACGTGCTTGAGGGCGTCGCTGCCGAGCAGAAGCTGCGGCGGCGGATTATCGGATTCGATGAGCTCTAGAACCGCGGCGGCCAGTTTGGCGGGATCGCCGCGCTGCTTGCCGCTGACGGCCTGTCGCGCCTCGCGGATCGGATCGAAAAGGCCATCATAATCGGCGATCGACCGCTCGGTGCGGACCATCGATCGTCCGGCCCAGTCCGTCCGGAACGAGCCGGGGCAAAGGGTCGTCACATGCACCCCGAACGGGGCCATTTCCGCCCGCATCACCTCCGATATGCCCTGAAGCGCAAATTTGCTGCCGCAGTAATAGGCGATGCCGGGCATCGTGATCATGCCGCCCATCGAGGTAACGTTGACGATGAACCCGCGGCGTCGCTGGCGAAACCGCGGCAGAAATGCCTTGGCAACGGCGACGGCGCCGAAGACGTTCACCTCGAACTGCCGCCGCATCTCTTCGATCGGCGACTCCTCGAGCACGCCTTCATGGCCGTAGCCGGCATTGTTGATCAGCACGTCGACCGGCCCATGCTCGCCTTCCGCGTGGCCGACGACATCATCGATCCGGTCGAACTCGGTGACGTCGCAGAGGGCCGGCCGCAGGCCAGGCAGGGTTTTGGCGAGCGCTGTCAGCGACGCCTGCGAGCGCACGGTGCCGATCACCCTGTGACCGGCCTGAAGAGCCGCAGCAGCGATGGCGAGCCCGAAGCCGGAATTCGATCCGGTGATGAAGAAGGTCTTTCGTGACATCAGCGATATTCCTTGATTGAGGATATGATTTGACAAATAGTATGAAGAACCACGTGCTTCGATGGCGGATTGTCTGAATATGTTGCCAAATCCTATGCAAGGCGATCGCGGCCCATCCAGGCGAGGGGAGATGGTCGAGCTGGCCGAACGTCTCGCCCCGCGTCACGGATACAATCCGACCGCTCTTAACTCCGTCCGCATCCTGCGCACCGAAGCGGTGCTCCAAGACATCCCGGTGCTCTACAAGCCGGGCGCGGTTTTCGTCCTGCAGGGCAGCAAGCAGGGCATCCTCGAAGGCGAAGTCTTCCTCTATGATGAGGAGCATTATCTGGCGGTGTCGCTGCCCGTCCCGTTCCGGATGACGTCGACGGCCAGTCCCGAGCGGCCCTTGCTTGCGGTCTATGTCGAGTTCGATATGCAGATGGCAGCCGAGATCGCATTGCAGGTGGAAAAACATGCCGAACTGCCAGGCGACGAGCCGAGAAGTCTCGTGTCGAGCAGGATGTCTGGCGATATCGAGGATGTGCTGCTGCGCCTGCTGACGGCGCTACGCAGCAGCGTCGAGACGGATGTGCTTGGCGCCGGCATTCTGTGCGAACTGCACTACCGCGTCCTGGTCGGTCCGCAAGGCGGCGCGATGATCGCCGCCCTTCAGCAGAAGGGCAGATCCGGAAAGATCATTCAGAGCCTGGCCTGGTTGCGGGAAAACTATGGCCTGGAGATCGCGGTCACCGATCTGGCAAGAGAGGTGGGCATGAGCGTTCCGTCCTATCATGTCCATTTCAAGGGTCTGACCGGCAACAGCCCGATGCAATACGTCAAGGCGATGCGGCTTCACGAGGCAAGATTGATGATCGCGCGCCAGACGAGAACGATCGCCGAGGTCGCGGCTTCGGTCGGCTACGCAAGTCCGGCGCAGTTCAGCCGCGACTTCAAACGGCATTTCGGGCGCACGGCATCGCAGGAGATCAAGTGGGTCCAGCGCCACCTTGGCGAACTGGGCGACGATCACGGCTAAAGCATGTCTCACGCGTCCGACGGTGCAACGGCCCGCAACGCGGTCCTGACGATCGCATCGCCGAACTCCGGCGAGACCGGGCGATGGCCGACCAGCAGCCGGAAGAAGACCGGTCCGTAGATCATGTCGAGCAGCGCCTCCATATCAGGCGGCGGAACGATCTCTCCGCGAGCCAGAGCCTCCTCCAGGATGACACGACCCGCGTTGCGGCTCGACAGGATTACCTGATTGCGGAAGGCCTTGGTGAATTCGCTTTCCGGGTCGGCGGCCGCAAGTGCCATCGTGATCTGCCGTCCGCGCGTGCTTGCAAAGGCAGTCACCAGTCCGCTCATCTGCGCGCCGAGAGCCGCTTGCGCCGTGCCCCCTCCAACCTCCGCTTCCGGTAGCCGGTTGACCAGCAGAGCGGCCATCGCCAGTTCCTGTGCGTTGGCCCAGGAGCGGTAGATCGTCGGCTTGCCGACACCGGACCGCGCCGCCACGGCTTCGATCGTCATGCGGCCAAAACCTTCGGCCATCAGGATTTCATGGGCCGCCTCCAAGGCACGCCTCTGCGCGGCAGCGCTTGGCGGCCGCCCTCGTTTCTTCGGTGTTGCATTACACTCTTGACTCATATCTTTACGATACGTAACGTTAATATATAACCCAGTCAAGGAGGATCATCCATGCCGAGTTTTGCCCGAAAAGTGAGCGCCTACTTCATCGTCAAGGATGCGGCACGGGCCATCGACTTCTACAAGGAGGCCTTCGGCGCCACGGAAGTCTTCCGCATGACCGATCCTTCGGACGGGCGGATCGGCCATGCCGAGCTGCGTTTCGGAGAGACACTGATGATGTTGGCAGACGAATATCCGGACTTCGGCGCCCTGTCTCCCGATGCCGTCGGAGGCTCGCCGGTGACCTTCCACATGGACACGGTGTCGACCGACGAAGCACTGGCGCAGGCGCTGTCGGCCGGGGCGACGATGTTGCGCCCGGCGACCGACCAGAGTTTTGGCGAGCGGGTGGCGCAGGTGCTTGATCCCTTCGGTCATCGCTGGATGTTGTCGCAAACCATCGAGCAGGTCACGCCTGAGGAGATGCAACGCCGCTGGAATGAGGACATGTCGGCGTGAGTGCCGCAGCCCTTGGCGCGCTGGATTTCCGCGCTACCTCTGCACGCGGCGATGGAGGAAGACGATGAAAATCCGTAAGTTCACGGTTACCGACGTGGCGTTGGAGCGTTCCCCCGGGCAGGAGGCGGACATCTTCGTCGGCAATCTGGTCGACGAGCGGCAGGGAGGGCCGATCACCATCGGCTATGGACGCTACGCGCCCGGCCAGAGCCTGACCGAGACGATTGAAGTCGACGACGTCATGATCGTTCTGGAAGGGCAGCTATCGGTCTCGACGGACTTGGGAACAGTCACCGCCGGGCCAGGCGAGATCGTCTACATGCCCAAGGGTGAAGCGGTGACCATCCGCTCGCATGACGAAGGCGCGCTCACCGCCTATGTCACCTATCCGCATTGGCGGCAGGCGCACGCGTAAGCCGGGGCTCAGCGCTTGTATTCCGGCTCGCTGCGATCGAGCGCGCGCTTCACGGACTCCAGATGGAGCCGGGCCGACTCCGGATCTCCTTCGCGCATTTGCCGGTACGCCGCTTCGGCGATCTCAGGCGCGACGGCAAGGACCTGGCGTCCGGTTGACAGGGCGAGCGTCTGCACTTCGCAGGCACGCTCGAGGTAATAGAGGTCGTCCCAGGCCTCGGCGATATTCGGTGCGCAGACCATCACGCCGTGGTGCTTCATGAAGACGATGTCGGCATCGCCGATCGCAGCCGCGATGCGATCGCCCTCGCGCGCGTCGAGCGCCAGGCCGTTATAGTTGCGGTCGACGGCCGTGCGTCCATAGAATTTCAATGCGGTCTGCCCGGCAAAGATGAGCGGATCGCCCTCCGTCATGGAAAGGGCGGTGGCATAAGGCATATGGGTGTGGAACGCCGCCTTGGCGCGCGGGACGTTCTTGTGAATCCTGGCGTGGATGTAAAAAGCGGTGGCCTCGGGCTGCCCGTTGCCCGACACGACGTTGCCGTGAAAATCGCAGATCAACAGCATCGAGGCCGTCAGTTCGGCGAAAGCGTAGCCGTACGGGTTGACGATGAACAGGTCGTCATAGCCGGGAACGACGGCCGAGAAATGGTTGCAGATCCCTTCCTCCATGCCGAGCCTTGCCGCCATCCGGAAGCAGGCCGCCAGATCGACGCGGGCCTGCCAGATGTCGTCCGTATCAAGTTTCGGCTGGTTGGGGCCGCCGGCGGGCGATGGGGCTGTGTTGAGGGAGTGCGCCATGGGGTCGTTTCAGATTGGTGTCGAAGGAGAGGGTGGCTGTGTTCTGGATTACGCCCGGATCAGCCTCGCATCAAGCCGGCTGGAGACAAACATGGTTCGGTTCATTTGCATATTTGGGGTGAGTACGCTGCTCGACGGCTGTGTCTTTCCGTATCCGCGAGCCTGGGATGACGGAGGTTGGGGACGCGCTTTTGCATTTTTACGCACCGCTCTCCGGCGATTGCACTGGAAGGTAGTTCATAGGAACGAGGCGGCTCTGTAGATCGGGGCCATCGGGTTGCCCCGGATCATAGAAGACGCCGTTATTGGCGTCATAGAGGATGAAGTGGTCTCCTTCGACATGGACGACCGCGACGCCGCAAACATCGTCCCAGCTCTCTGCCTTGCGTAATCCGCCAGTCTGCCAGCCCAACGCGGTCAGGACGCCGCGCAGTTCCTTCCACGTTGTGTAATGATTGGTCTGAACGCCCCAATCGATCATGCCGGCAATCTGGTCGTAGGGTTTGCCCGTCAGCATCTGCAAGACGAAAACGCCGCAGCCATCATCCCTTGGACATTGCGTAACAAAGTTGAAGCGGACCTTATCGGCTGCGGGTTGTGTCAATGTTCAGTTCCTGCCGTTACGTTTCAGACGGCTCCCTGAGTATCGACGCCCGTGACACCTGCAACTGGTTGAATTGTCCGGTCGGGCGTTTTGCGCGCGTCAGAATACCTGTGGCGAGCGCAGGACGAGAAAATCGATGAAGGTGCGGACTTTGGCGGAAAGGTATTTCCGGCTTGGATAGACGGCATGCAGCGTATTGCTGATGCCGAGCGTCTCCGGGAACACCACTTCGAGCCGGCCTGCTTTCAGATCCTCCTCCACCAGCCATTCCGGCAGGAAGACCAGGCCCATTCCCCGCAAAGCCGCCAAGTGCAGAAGTGTCTCGTTGCTGCTCAGCAGCACATTGCGGAAGGTGACCTTATGCCGGTCGTTGTGACCGCCCAACAGCAGGCTTTCGCTGATATTGATGCCATTATAGCGAAGCAGCGCATGGCCGTTCAGCTCGGCGATGCTCTGGGGTCGCCCGGAGCGCCTGAGATAATCCGGCGATGCCATCAGCCGGAATTCGATCGTCGCCAAGGGGCGCGCAACGAGACCCGGATCGAGCCGTTCGGACGACATGGCCCGCAGGGCAAGGTCAAAGCCCTCATCGACCAGATTGGTGATCCGGCCGCTCAGATCCATATCCAGGCTGACATCCGGATAACGCTGGTTGTATTCGGCCAGAATATCGACAAAGCCTGAACTGGCTGCCCATACGGGCGCACTGAATTTGAGCGTCCCGCGCGGCGCAACCGTGACATTGCCGATCGACGCTTCCAGTTCGTCGAGCCCTTCGAGCATCTGTCGTGTCTGGTTGAAATAAAGCGCGCCGGGTTCGGTAAGCGTGACACTCCGGCTGGTCCGGTTCAAGAGCCGGCTTCCCAGGCGCGTCTCCAGATGCATCACATGTTTGCTCACCATCGCCGGCGAGAGGTTCAAACGGCGTGCTGCCGCGGTGAAGCTCTTGAGCTCGGCAACCAGGCAAAACACCCGCAGGCTGATCATCGTGTCCATGATCATCAACCTAGAGGAAATGATGCGTGTACGCAAAGCCAATTGATCAATCCAGGGAAAATCAAGACAGTCTCTGACAAGGCCGGCGGACTGAGGCGATCGATCCGCCGGATGTTCAGCCGATGCGGCGGTGCCGAAAGGAATGGCGACGTGAAGACATCGAGACTGCCCACCTATTTCCTCAGCCACGGCGGCGGCCCTGGCCCTACATGACCGGTGGCTTTCGCAGCAATTTCGACAAGCTCGAGCAATCCCTGATCGAGATGCGGGCCGAACTTCAAGATCTGCCCAAGGCGGTGCTGGTTGTTTCGGGCCACTGGGAGGAGAGGGGCTTTGCCGTCTCTTCGGGCAGCAACCCGGGCATGGTCTACGACTACAGCGGCTTCCCCGACTATCTCTATCAGATCAAATATGGCGCGCCGGGCTCCCCCGAGCTGGCGCGTCACGTGCAGGATCTGCTGCATTCCGCCGGCATCGACGCCAGGCCCGACCCCACTCGCGGATTCGATCACGGCACGTTCAGCCTGATGAAGCCGCTCTATCCCAACGAGGACATCCCTGTGGTCCAGCTCTCGCTGGATGTCGGTTACGATCCGGCGCTGCATCTCAAGGTCGGCCGGGCGCTCGCGCCGCTGCGCGACGAAGGCGTGCTGATCATCGGCAGCGGCCTCAGCTACCACAACCTGTCGGCCATACAGGGCACGGCCGGACACGGTCCGTCCCGTCTTTTTGACGCCTGGCTGCAGGAGACGCTGATCCGCTCGCCCTTCGACCAGCGCACCGAGCGGCTTGTCGAATGGGAGAAGGCCCCCGCCGCCCGCGCGGCGCATCCGCGTGAAGACCACCTGATCCCCTTGATGGTGGCGGTGGGTGCGGCCGAGGACGAACCGGGCGCCGTCACCTATCACCAGAGAGACTTCGCCGGCGGCCTGACCGCATCGAGCTTCCGCTTCGGCGATGTTCCCTCCGCCCCTCAATCAAAAGGAGATGCGCAATGACCAGCGCAACGTTCAAGCCGATCGTCTATCTCAAGGAAAACTGCCCCTTCTGCCTCAAGGTTCGCCTGTTTCTTCTGGAATCGGGACTGGCCCCGGACGTCGAAACCCGCGACTTCGTTTCCGACAGCGAGCACGAGAAGAAGATCCGCGCCGAGCTTCAGCCGCATCTCGACAAGGTGAGCTTTCCCGCCGCGCAGCTTGAGCCCGGCCGATACGTCACCGAATCCGACGACATCGTTGCGTTCTTTGCAGCCAAGGCAGGCCGCGATCCGGCCGGCATGACGGTCTACCGGAACTATGTCGACGGCGTCTTCGCCATGTCGATGAAGCTCTGGAAAGAAAACCAGGAACTGAAGAAGGCGGCATCCGTCGCCTGAGCCCTCCCATCAACCCTCTTTGGAAAATCCCGATGACCGATACCAGCAAATGGACGCCATATGTCCTCGCCATCCTGCGCATCATCACCGCGCTTCTCTTCCTCGAACACGCGACCATGAAATTCCTGCAATTTCCGGGTCCGATTCAGGGCGTGCCCTATCCGCTTCCGACCATCATGATCATTGCCGGCGCCATCGAGGTGATCACCTCGGCCCTGATGCTCGTCGGATTTCAAACGCGCATCGCCGCTTTCATCGCTTCGGGCGAAATGGCAGCCGCCTACTTCATGGGCCACATGCCCTATGGCTTCTGGCCGGCGCTGAACATGGGCGAAGTCGCCATCCTGTTCTGCTTCATCTTCCTCTACATCGCCTTTGCCGGTGGTGGCGCATGGACGCTCGACAGCGCGCGTCGTCCGGCCACGGCTTAAACGGCGGGAACCGGCCTATACCGGGCTGCCGGCCGGCAGCCTGGCCTCACGCCCAAACGCGACGACAATCCTGGAGATCCACGATGAAAGCCGCCCTTCTCAAATCCTACGGCGATGTCGATCAGTTCGAAATCGGCGATATCCCGACGCCGACGCCTGGTCCGGGCGAAGTCCTGATCAAGATCGAGGCATCCGCCGTCAATCCTTTCGACCTCATTCTCCGTCAGGGTTTCATGGCCAAGTTCATTCCGCTGCCGCTGCCGGCCGTGCTCGGGGGCGACGCGGCCGGTACCATCTCCGTACTCGGAGACGGCGTCACCGGCTTTGCGGTCGGTGACCGGGTCGTTGCCGATTTCGCGGCAAACGGCAAAGGCGCCCATGCCGAATATGGCGTGCTTCCCGCCACATCCGTCGCCAAACTGCCGGCTGGCCTGAGCTTTGAAGAGGGTGCGTCGCTGGTCAAGGCCGGGCTGACCGGACGCCAGGCCGTCGAGGCGCTTGATGTCAAGGCCGGCGACCGGGTTCTGGTCTCCGGCGGCCTCGGCACCGTCGGCCGTTCCGCCATCCAATATCTCAGGCAGATCGGCGCCAAGCCGGTGGCCGGCGTCCGTCCCGAGCGGCTGAGCGAAGGCCGGGAACTGGCCGGCGAAGCGCTCGACATCACGCTTCCTGCCGCAAGCCCGGACTTTGCCTATGGGATCAGCGCTGCCGGCCCGGTGGCCGGCAACCTCATCGGCAATGTCCGCGACGGTGGCACGGTCGCCAGCATCGTTCCGGTGCCGGAAGGCGCCAATGCCGGAGACCGTCTCACCATCCATGAACTTTTCCACCGCACCGACACGGCGACGCTCGACGCCGTGCTGGATGCCGCCGTGCGCGGCCTGCTGGTCATCCCGATTTCCCACACCTTCACCCTGGAGGAGATCGGTGCGGCGCAGAATGCAGTCGCAGCCGGAGCCCCGGGCAAGGTCGTGCTCAAGCATTGAGGGTTGAAGACAGGGCCGGAGCGTGGTGCAGATCTCTTGATCCTGCACCACGCTCCGGCGGTTGCACTGGAAGGACACTCACAGCAAAACACCCGTCTTGACACTCTTGGTTATCAGAACATAATAAGAACATCGGCGCGGCGGCCGCCATCTGAAAACCGAAGATATGGAGAGCGGATATGCGTGAGCAGCCGATCGGCGAAGCCGTGGAAGATGATGCGTGGCCTGCAAGTGATGTGATGTGGCCGCCGGAGAAGGAGATTGGGGTTTCCGAGGCGCATGCAAGCCTGGCCAAGGCCGTGGCGGGGAGCCGCGGCGTGAGATACTTCACGGCCTTCATCATCGACGTCCCCAGCGATGCCTATCTTGGCGATGTCCAGATGGCGATCGACGAGGCTGCCGGCGCGGCCTGCGGCATCCTGCTGACGACGCATGTTACCGGCCGTGACGCCGCAACGGGCGAGCCGATTTTGACCCAGGAAGCCACGCGACCATTCAAGTTTCCCTGCAGCCAGGGCGTCGCGAAAGCCATAGCGAGCTTCTGCGACAAACTCAAAATGGCGGGCATCTTCCCTTGAGTGCCGCCATGCAACGCTTCTAAAGCGCGTCGCAATCTTTCAGATTCGCTCCTTGCGCTTTAGGTCCTTGTTTTTACGCATGTCGTTATCGCAAAACCACTGCACACTTTTGCGCGACTGCGTGAGCCGGATCTCTCGAAAACGGCGATGCATCGTCGCCGCGACGACGGGGCTTCCATCCGGTGACGCTTGGTCGCATTCGAAAGCGTGGGTAAATTGATGATCGACCTTGTCGATTCCTGCGTCGTAGGATCGATTGCCGTCAGGAAACACGGAATTTGCCCCTATGCCCATCTTTCATGCGAAGTGTACCTGTGGCGCCCTGTCCCTGGAGGTCGATGGCGATCCTGTGCACAACCACGTCTGCACCTGCACGCGTTGTCAGCGTGCATCCGGCAGTGCGCTTGCGCACAATGTGTGGTTCCCCGAGGAAAATGTCCGGGTCGTCGCCGGAGAATATTCCGTGTGGTATCCGCAAGGCGAAACCACACCGGATGTGATGAAAGTCTTTTGCCGGATCTGCGGCGGGGGCGGATTTTCGAAATCCGGAACATATTTTCCCGGCACCGTCGTCATCGCCGGCGGCACATTCGCCGATCCGTCCTTTCCCGCGCCGGATCATGTTCATTGGTGGGACAATCGTCCGCATTGGCTCGATCTCGCCGAGCCGATCGAGCGTCTTGCCGGAAATTGACCTCTCCGGGCATCGCCTGGATCACCAGCTTGAGCGGGCGCTCGATATCGCCCGCGCAGCCGCCGCTCTTGTGCGTTTCGAGCGGCCGCTGCCCCAGCGTCACATCGGCGGCATCGTCTCGAATTTCGGCACCGCCGGATCGACCCGGTCCCAGGCGAGGCCGCGCACGGTGTAAGTCACCATCTGCGGCTGGTATCGGGTGGGATCGTCGAGGCTGGCGGCGTGAATGGTAAAGAGATCGGGCATGGCAGAGAAGGTGAGGTAGACCGGCGTGCCGCAGGCGGGGCAGAAGCCGCGCGTCTTGACGTTGCCGCTGTCGGCGACCATGTCCCAATGCGTCGCCTTGCCGTCGAGCTTCACCGCCTGCCGGCTTGGGAAGGTCAGATAGGATCCGTGCCCGGTGCCGCTGGTCGCCTGGCAGTCGCGGCACTGGCAGTCGTTCATCGCAATCGGCTCGGCCGCGATTTCATAGTGGATCGCACCGCAGGCGCATCCGCCGGTGTAAGGCTTGCTCATATCTTTCTCCTGATGAAGCGCTGCCCAATAAAATGTTGCGTCGGCAAGCGCGATGTCGGGCGCCTCAGTCCGTCTCGTCGACGATGGCGCCGATATTCTTCACGACCTTCTTCCAGCCTTCGCCCATCTTCTGGAAGGCGGTTTCATTCCTGGGCAGGACGAAGCCGGAATGGATGAGGCGAAGCCGGGTGCCGGCTTCGACCTCGGACAGGATGAAGGTGACGACAGTGTTGAGCGGGGAGCCGTAGCCGGCATTTCCCTCATGCCCGCCTTTCCAGGCATAGGAGAGACGCTCGTTCGGCTTCACCTCCAACACCTGGCAGTGAATTGTGCCGTCCCAGGCGCCGGCCGGCGTCGTCTGGTAGGTGAAGCGTTTGCCTTCCACCGGCTCGAAGCCCGCCGGCATCATCAGCCAGCGGCCCATCAGATTGGCCGTGGTCAGTGTTTTCCAGATCGTCTCCGGCCGATGCGGGAAAACCTCGTCAACCACGATCTCTTGCGTGTCGGGCTTCAATGCGGCGTCGCTCATGGATCGATTTCCTTCAGCAAAGTTCTGAGATTGGCAAAACGGTCGCGCCAGAAGACGCCGTAATGGCTCATCCAGTCCACAAGTGGCTCCAGGCCTTCCGGCTCGGCGCGGTAATAGACCTTCCGGCCCTCGGGGCGCTCAGTGACGAGGCCCGCCTGTTTCAGCGCCTTGAGGTGCTGCGAAACCGCGCCCTGCGTGACGCTGCTTGCCCGCGTCAGTTCGACGACGGTGATCTCATCGGCGTTGACGATCTGCTCAAACACGGCCCGACGTGTGGGATCGGCAAGCGCGCGCATGACGACGGTGATGGAAACGGCTTCGGTCATGGAGAAATCAATAGCGTATGCTAATTGATGAGTCAATACTAATTTGTTTTTTCGATAGCCAGTCGCTACGCCGCTCAGGTGGTGCGCATCCGGCTGTTCTTGCGGAGTGATCCAACGCCCTCTTGCCTTGAGGAACAAAACGCACATGGCGATGTTGCTACTCCGATGGTGATAACACCGTGGGAGGAAGTTATGCGTCAATCTCTTCAGTTTGTCCTGGTCGGCTTGGCCGCGATAACCGGGCTGACGATCTCGCCGACGATCGCCGCCGCGCAGGACTTGGAATTGCGTATTGGCCCCGGCGGACTGGGCGTTTACGATCGTGATCGCGACCCTGAGCGATATGACCGATATGACCGGCGCGGACGGCAAGGCTGCGATCCGGACGACGCCCTCGACATCGCACGCAGCGAAGGACTTCGCAGGGCGCAGATCATACGCATGTCTTCCCGCAGCATCGTTGTCCAGGGGATGACGCGCCGTGGACCGGAGCGAATGACCTTCGCCAACCAGCGAGGCTGCCCGGAAATCTGAGCCGGGGCGTGAGCAATAAAATCGGCCGGCCTTCGCGATCGTCGACCGAATGCGGCCGGCGCGGAACCTTTGGGCAATCCGAACATTGCTGCCCATGCAGCGCTCTGCTTTGGGCCGCCTGCATCTTTGAAGCACCATTGGAGGATTCATCATGATGAGCGGTCAATTGAAGGCGCTTCTCGCCGTCCTTGCCGTTGCCGGCTACCAGAACAGGGACAAGATCGGGGAGCTCCTGCGGGGCATCCAGAACCCTCAGCAGCCTGGCGCGGGAAACCAGCAGCCGGGCGGGCTTGGGGGCATCCTTGGCGGACTGGGTGGTTCGGGTGGTCTCGGCGGCCTGCTCGGCGGGCTGACATCCGGCGGCATCGTCAGCGGCGGTCTGGGCGATCTGCTGAAGACGTTTCAGCAGAACGGTCACGGTGACAAAATCGACTCATGGGTGCAGCCAGGCCAGAATGCCGACATCAATGACGGCCAGCTTGCCGAAGCACTGGGCCCGGACGTTCTGAACGAGATTGCTTCGAATACCGGCCTTTCACATCAGCAGATTCTCGATCGGCTGAGCCGCGATCTTCCCAAGGCCGTCGACGACCTGACCCCACAGGGAAAACTGCCGACCGCCGAGGAGTTTATGTCTTCCGCCAGCCAATCCACCACCTCCGCGCGGCCGAGCACCATCTGATATCGAGGTAGTGGCGCGCGACCAGCGTCACTGCGTCTGCCATCGCTGTATTGGCCCGAGAGCTCACCCGCACTCCGGCTCCCTTGGGCTTGCCCGACGAACCACGCCGGCCTTCGCCGGCAGCGGCATGGATCCCAGGCTCGAGGCCTGGGATGACGGCGGTTGGGGGTATGTTTCAGCCATACGCCCCGCCGGCGACAGGCTTCGAGTACGCGCGTTAGTTCGAGAGGTATTTCTGAAGGAATGTGTGAACGCTGCTGATGGACTTTTCGGCGGCGTCTGGATTGTATTTTTCGATATGGCCAAACACCCTCCGCCCCACCTTAAACTCCGGGGCATCAAAATCGTGGTAGGTACCCTTGTAGATATTGAGCTCGATGGGCGGGCTATTGTCACTCAGACCGGCAAGCCTCTTGCGGCATCGGTCGGCCGGGCTCCAATTGTCTCGGTCGCCACTCAAGATCAAGGTCGGCACTGTCGCATCGCCCTGACTTGCCGCACAGAGGGGATAGTAGGCAACCGCTGCCCTGAATTTGCGGTCCATGAGCTGTTCGTTGCCTTCGATTTTTGTTCCCTCCAGCGTCGCCGTGCCGCCCGCTGAAAAGCCCATCAGGGCAACGCGCTGAGCATCGACAAAGCTCGATTTAGATAAAAAGTCCAAAGCGCCATAGGCGTCGAAGACGCGATCGGGCAGATAGCTTTGGCACGTGTCCTTGATATTGCGGGTGGTGAAGCTATCGACAACCAGCACGACGTAACCCCATGAGACCAGCCGTTTCGGCCAAAGGTCTTTGACGCTCAAACGCATGCCGCCGCATCCATGCATGACGACGACCGCCGGGAAGGGACCATCACCTTGGGGGCGGGACACATATCCCAGTAATGGCGTGCCTTGCGGTTGAGGGAGGTTCTCTCCCAGTTCATTGGCCTTGCGTATTCGAAACGGGCTGAGCTTGATGGGAGCGCTTTCGAAGTGAACCAATTCGTCGGCATCAGCCGGGTTTCCAGCGAACGTGGCGCCGAGAAAAGCGACAAGGCAAAGAAAAAGTCTCGTGGTTTTCACTGAACTTCTCCACCGTTTGATCAACAGCCTGCTCATTGTACGCCGGACCTGAAGGCTCGCAAAGCGGTGAGGCGTTCTGCCGCCGATTGGGTCGGATTTCAAACCGGCGCCTGACCTGCAATCAAAAGCCCTTGATCACCCCCTGGCGGATCATTTATGACTACCGCAAATCCAAGCTGCGAAATTTGAATTAAGAGGGAATGTCGACCAAGTCGGCGCCGCCCTCCGATCGTACGGTGACATGCCGAACCAGATCGCGAGGCGGGCCAAGACCGCGCTGATCGGTCAATAACATCCGTCAGCCTCAGTGAGCCACCACCGCAGATTTTCCACAGCGCCCACCCCTTGCTCCGTCATCCTCGGGCTTTACACCTGAGCCGAGGATGACGGAGTATGGGGCGGTGTTCCGACAAATCTGCCGCCGGCGCGGGGTAGAGCAATCTGGCACCATCGGGTCGAGCAGGCTCGGTTTCGAACTGACGCGAGACTCACGATTAGCCGTTGATCACCCCCCGGCAAATCAGTTATGACTACCGTAAATCCAAGCTGCGAAATTTGAATCCAGAAGGTGATGTCGACCAAGTCGGCGCCGCCCTCCGATCGGTGTGTCTGTCACCGTCCGGCCGGCGTCCCCAGATCATCATTGACCCTCATCCTCTTCCGCCTGACCTTTCATGTTCGATCACATTGGGGATCGGGCCGGGTAGCGCTCGCCTCTTCCAAGGAGAACTGCAATGGACGCTTCGATTGCTCCGGCCTCGCGGGCTGCAGTGGTAACGCCGAGCGATACCGCCATCGTCGGTGCGCGCGCGCTTTATATCGGCACGACGGGTGACGTTGCCATTGCGCCGCGCCGGGACATGGATCCTGTGATCTTCAGGAGCGTGCCTGCCGGGACGATCCTGCCGGTTCACGCCGCCATCGTGGCGCTGACCGGGACCACGGCCTCCAACATCGTCGCGCTGTTCTAGAACCCTCCAGAAGCGGCGCCTCATGGGCAGACCCATCAAGTTCACCCAGGCGATTGCCGACAGGATTTGCGAGCGCATCGCCGACAGGGAAAGCCTCCGGTCGATCTGCCGGGATGAAGCGATGCCGGCGATGTCGAGCGTGCTGTCCTGGCTCGCCGATGACGACAAGGCCGGTTTTCGGGCCAAATACGCCCTGGCGCGCGAGATTCAGGCGGATGGCTTTGTCGATGAGATGGTCGAGATTGCCGATGATCGTGCAGACGACTGGATCGAAAAGAAGAACGCGAGCGGCGAGACCACCGGCTGGCAGGAGAATGGCGAAGCCATCCGCCGGTCGCAGCTTCGCATCGCCACCCGTCAGTGGGTCGCCGAGAAACTGAAGCCGAAGAAATACGGTTCCAAGGTCGAGCCCGACCATGGCGTCGTCACCGGCGAGGTTTCGCAGTTGCTGGAAGATATCAATGGCAAGACGCGCGGACTTCCAAACGGCGGTTGACCAGTTTTCCGACTGGCGCTGGCGTCTGAACAATCTCTATTGGATCACCGACAAATCGGGCAAACGCGTCAGGTTCGAGATGAATTGGACGCAGATGACCTTTTTCGAGCAGATGCATTATCTCAATGTGCTGCTGAAAGCCCGCCAGCTGGGCCTCACGACCTTCATTCAGATCTTCATGCTCGATGCCTGCGTCTTCAACCGGGATATCAGGGCCGGCACGATCGCCCATACGCTGGGCGACGTGCAGACGATCTTCCGGGACAAGATCAAATACCCCTACGACAATCTGCCCGATGGTATCCGCAACGCCGTGCCAGTCGTCAGGGGCAACCAGACCGAACTGCTGCTTGGCAACAATTCGAGCATTCGTGTCGGCACCTCGCTGCGCTCGGGAACGCTGCAATATCTTCATATTTCCGAATATGGAAAGCTTTGCGCGAAATATCCGGAGAAGGCGAGGGAAGTCCGCACCGGCGCTTTGAATACGGTGCAGGCCGGCCAGCTGGTCTTCGTCGAAAGCACGGCGGAAGGCCAGGAAGGGCATTTCTACACACTTTGCGAAGATGGCCAGGTCAAGCAGCGCCAGGCGGCAAAGCTGACCGAACTGGACTTCAAGTTCCATTTCTTCCCCTGGTGGAAGGAGCCGCAATATGCGATCGCGCCTGAAGGCGTCATCATCAGCGATGCTTTCGCAAAGTATTTCGGCAACCTGGCCGACCAGGGCATCACGCTGACGGATGGGCAGAAGGCCTGGTACGTCAAGAAGGCCGAAACCCAGCTCGGCGACATGAAGCGCGAATATCCCTCGACGCCGGCGGAAGCCTTCGAGGCGAGCGTCGAGGGCGCCTATTACGCCGACCAGATGGCGGTCGCCGATGCCGAAGAGCGCATCGGGGTCTTCCCGCATGTGGACGGTTATAAGCAGCGGGATGGATCGATCATCCAGGTCACCAACCCTTACGGTCTGGCGGCCATCGCCTCGACGGGTCAGTCCGAAAGCCAGTTCTCGACCAAGAGAGCCAACAGCTCCTGGTCTGACCCGAGCGGAAGCGGAAAGCCGGGCACCTCGGGCGGCATCATGTCGTGGCGTAATACCCGCCTGCAGAAGCTCTATAACTTTGCGGCTCAGAAGGGCGAAGAGGTGGGCGCGATCAGTCCACAGACGCAGGCCGAGTTCTTCCTGCAGGAGGATCCCCGGCTGGTCGCCAGGCTGGCCGTGGCGCTCGTCGCATCGTTCGAGGGGTTGCGCCAGAATGCCTATCCCGATCCGGCGACGCAAGGGAAGCCGTGGACGATCTGTTATGGCAGCACCAATGGCGTGAAGCCGGGGGACCGCAAGACGGTGGAGCAGTGCAAGGCGCTGTTGGCGCTGGAACTGCAGACCTATGCGAGCGGCATCGAAAGCTGCGTGCGCGTGCCCCTGCCGGATGCCCGCTTCGTGGCGCTGACCTCCTTTGCCTATAATGTCGGCGTCAAGGCGGCCTGCGGCTCGAGCGCGGTCAGGCTCATCAATGAGGGCAGGGTGGCCGAAGGCTGCGAGGCGCTTTTGAAGTGGAATCGCGCCGCCGGCATCGTCTTTCCCGGCCTGACGCGGCGCCGGCAGAAAGAGCGCGCCTTCTGCCTCGAGGGCGTCTGATGTTCTCCATCCTTGACACGCTCAAGATGGGCGCCGGCATCGCCGCCGGCCTGATGCTCTATCACCTCTATGCCGTCTCGATCGGCTATCCCTCGGCGGCCAGGCAGGCGCGCGCCGGCTATATCCTCGTTGCCGAAAAGACCGCAGCCGAGGCCCAGGCTGCCGAGATGGAGCGCCAGCGCAACGCGGCGGCTAAGGCCGGCGAAGAGCACCGCAAGCGTCTCGCGGCCGCCGAGGCCGCCGAGCAGGCCGCCAAAGACACACTCGAAATCGAGATCCAATCTTATGAGCTTCAGCTTTCGGAAAAGAACCGCGCTTGCGCTGTCACTGCTGCTGATCGTCAGTGGCTGCTCCGCCACTGAGCGCTTGAACAAGGCGGCGGTGACGACAGGGCAGGCGGCGGGCGTCACGACCAGGGATGCACCGGCCCAAACACCGATCCATCCTCCGACGCTTCTCGCTATTAGAGACGCGGCCCAGCCAGTGAAGAACAGTACAAAAAACAAGAATACTTCCGGCGCATAGGTTGTCGGGAAACATAGAGACGCAAGCTGATAACCCTCGGAACGGTGTGCAGATAGCCAGCATACGGTTTGAAGAGGACTGAAATCCCGCCGTGCTGAGCCTGCGACAAAATGCAAGCAAATCCTCAGCCCAAAACCGTGCCGGCCAAATGTCCGGCGCGCGCAGGTAGAGAATTGCAAGCGTGATGATGACTGATGCGATCCAACCCTAAGCTAGCTCTTACCAATACCCGCAGAGAGGATAAAGACCCATGACGATTTACAACCCAGATGATTATGGAGCGATCGGGGATGGTGTGACCGATGACGCCCCGGCCTTTGCCGCCATGACGGCTGATCATCTCCATTCTGGCGCTGTCGCCTCTCGGCCGGAACCTAGCGAGGAAATCATCCAGTGGCCGTGGCGCGTTTGCCGCGCATGGGCAAAAACGGAATCACCTTGGGGACGCGCTCGGCATATGACCGGTAGTCTGGAAATGCCGCCCGGAGCACCGTCTCTTCGTTACTCATCCGGCGAAGTTGCAGGCACCAATGCACGATTCCGAGAAGTACCGTCCACGGAGAAAAGCTGAATAGGATCATTCCGATAATGAATATCTCCTCGGTCAGATAGAGCGGGTGCCGGACGATGGAATATGGCCCCGTTGTGACCAGAGCTCTTGCACCCGGTGCTATGCTGAAACTGCGGCCGAGGATCGCAAGCATATATGCCGATGAAACGAAGCCAATGATCATCAAAACCATTGCGGCAAGGCGCACAGTATCTGGCAACACCATTGGCGGAGGCAGGAAGGCGATCAGCAGGAAGAGGAAGGTGCCTGCCATCGCCGCCAGGTATGGTTCAACGCCGCGCGCAGACCGTACTTGGGGCATTCTCGTTAAGGTCACGACACACATCATGCCGATAAATAAGATCGCAGCGATCTCAGCTATTAGGAATACGACGCCCCGGGACGGATAGTCGCCGGTCGTCATCGTCCGCGCAATCTTGGTCCATACAACTAGTATTGAATAGGAACAGATACCAATCCGGCCGGTGACATCTGTAATAATCAAGTGTCGATTGCTCATTTGTACCCCCACGTTGTTTGAACGCATCTTCGCACGGTTGCGGAAAATGGCAATCGCAACCGGCTAAATTGGTGAATACCAACTATTGGGGATGTGATTTACACCGACGCGCCGCCGTCGGCGTCTGTCAATGCAACGACACGCGATGCGCCAGCAGCCGATCAATTCTGGCCCGGATGCGGATGCGGCGGATGATCTCGGCGTGAGTGAAAAGGCAGGCGAGGGCGGCCACGACGATCAACGCGGTTCCGAGCAGCGCTGTAGGCAACGGCAGTGACCAGTCGATATAACCGGCGGGGAGTGACGCCCCACTGCGACCTGCTTCTGCTGTGCTTGCAGCGGCATTGGCAAGCACCAGCCCAAGCAGCGCAACATGGGCATGAACGAAGCGTGCCCTAAGAAACCGTTTCGGATGAAAAGCAAGATAGACGCCGAAAATCGCCATTGACGCAAACGCAATGAGAAGTTCCCACGCCCCCATCCCCGCCGCGCTAAGTAACATAAGAGGTAAGCGCAACACCGGCAGCATCGTCAGGTACAGCGCCCAAGCAAACGGGCGTGATGGATACATGGCCAGCAGTAGCATGCTGGCGGCAAATACCGCACCGATGGCATAGACCAAAGCAGGTCCGAGACGAACAAAAGTCAGAACGAAGACACGCATTCGCTTTCCTCCTTCGGCAGGCCTCGTGGTTCTGGGCAGAATATTCGCAAATGCTTTAGCAGGGCTTACCGCTTGACCAGCGCCGCATGAATGACTCCGGCTGCGGAGATTTGCAACCTTCCACAAAACTTATCCACCTCAACGAGGCGATTTCATGAACATCGACGGCACGCCGCTGCGGCTATTGCTCTTCGTCGCCTTCGGAACCTGATCACGGCTTAACCCCTCCAAACATCGGAGACGTTCCATGCTCGTCCATAACTGGCGCGCCGTGCTGAGGCGCGCCTGGTCGGTGCGCCTCGTGGCGCTGGGGCTGCTCTTCATCGTCGTTGAGCCCGTCACCAACGTCGTCGCTGCCAGCTGGGTGTCCGGCAACCTCTACATACAGCTCGCCATGTCCACGGCATCGGGGCTCTTCGCTGCGGCAGCGATCATCGCCCGCATCTTCGTTCAGCAGCAAATCTCAGGAGATCTGAATGGCAAACCGCCTGCAGAAGGGTAGTGCCGCCGCGGCCATGGCCGTGGCGCTCGTCGGATCGTTCGAGGGGCTGCGCCAGAATGCCTATCCCGATCCGGCGACGCAAGGGAAGCCGTGGACGATCTGTTATGGCAGCACCAATGGCGTGAAGCCGGGGGACCGCAAGACGGTGGAGCAGTGCAGGGCGCTCCTGGCGCTGGAGCTTAAGACCTATGCGAGCGGCATCGAAAGCTGCGTGCGCGTGCCCCTGCCGGATGCGCGCTTCGTGGCGCTGACCTCCTTTGCCTATAATGTCGGCGTCAAGGCGGCCTGTGGCTCGAGCGCGGTCAGGCTCATCAACCAGGGCAGGGCGGCCGAAGGCTGCGAGGCGCTTTTGAAGTGGAATCGCGCCGCCGGCATCGTCTTTCCCGGCCTGACGCGGCGCCGGCAGAAAGAGCGCCAATTCTGCCTCGAGGGCGTCTGATGTTCTCCATCCTCGACACGCTCAAGATGGGCGCCGGCATCGCCGCCGGCCTGATGCTTTATCACCTCTATGCCGTCTCGATCGGCTATCCCTCGGCGGCAAGGCAGGCGCGCGCCGGCTATATCCTCGTTGCCGAAAAGACCGCAGCCGAGGCCCAGGCTGCCGAGATGGAGCGCCAGCGCAACGCGGCGGCTAAGGCCGGCGAAGAGCACCGCAAGCGTCTCGCGGCCGCCGAGGCCGCCGAGCAGGCCGCCAAAGACACACTCGAAATCGAGATCCAATCTTATGAGCTTCAGCTTTCGGAAAAGAACCGCGCTTGCGCTGTCACTGCTGCTGATCGTCAGTGGCTGCTCCGCCACTGAGCGCTTGAACAAGGCGGCGGTGACGACAGGGCAGGCGGCGGCGGGCGTCGCTCTGCCGCCGCTGCCGGATGATCTCCGCCGCCAGGAAGCGCATACGCCTGTCGTCGAGGGCGAGCCTGTCATCGCCATCCTTGCCCGCGAGCGCCAGGCGCTCGACCGTGCCAACGCCCGCCAGGGGCGCACCATTCAATTCTACGACGACCTCACCAGCAGATATGGAACACGCCGATGATGAATGCCATCTCGCTTGCCCTGACGAACCCGATGGGCGGAGCTGACCTTGCGCCCCCGCCATGGGTGCCGGATGCCAGCCGCTATATGCCGGCCGCCACCGGCACCCGTTGGCCGGCGGGTTTCACGCAAACTTACGCGGCCGACCTGAACTATCAATGTTCAAAGCTGTTCTTCGGCTCACCTGATTACGAAACCAACGATTTCCTGATTCCCTTTGTGGGTTTCGGCTGCACGGAGGGCAACCTTGCGCCGCAGGAGACGATCTTGCCGAATGCCGATATTGCGATCGATGAGGTGTTCTTCATTCACCCGGATGGCACGGAATACCCGGTGCTCTTCGGCGGCAACGCGGCCGCGACCGTCACGGCGTCGACCGGCATTGTCTACGGGCAGGTGACGCTGCCAAGCGCCCTGCCGGCCTGGTCTGTCTTCGGCATCCGAACGGTGTGGCACGGTACGATCGGGCAGACCTATATTGGCGGCTATCGCTGCCAGCGCCATCGGGGCGAAAAATATTGGGCCGCCACCGATCTGACGTCGATTCGGGCGCTGGCCCTGGCGAACGCGGCGAGCACGCCAGCCCGCGACACGTTCTATAATACGGTCGGCAATGAGAGCAACTCGCAGCCTCTTGCCTATGGCCCTGCAATGGTTCTGGCCAAGGGGTGGGACGGCCGGCCGGTTCCGATGGTCCTGTCCGATAGCCTCATCGAGCGCCAGGAGATTGCCGCCACGGCCGATGCCAGGCGCAACATGGGCATGTGGCTGCGCTGGCTTGATGCACGAGATCCGCTATGGGGCAGTATCATACCCCTCGTCATGGGCGTCCCCGGCTCGAAGTCGGTGCAGGAACTGGCGACGTCGGCAACCAAGCGCTGGGCCATGATCGACGCGATCCGGGACACATACAACGGCGGCAAGAATATCTGGACGTTCGTTCTCGACCAGTCCGGCCGCAACGATAACAGCGCCACGGCAAGCACATGGTCGAACGCCAAGCTCGGCTTGGTCGACCGCGTCAAGACGCGCTATGGGGCGGGCATCCATGTCGTCGGCGTCACCATAATTCCGACCATGACCCCTTCGTCGGACAGCGGCCGGACGGTCGCGGGCTATACCGTTCCCGCCTTATGGACAACCACCTTGGCGACGGTGAACAACACCATCAAGGCGAGTTCTCGTTACGCCAAGGTCATCGATCAGCTGCTCGCCTTCACGACGGACATCGATCCGACGAAGTCGCCGGCCGCTGAAATGTTTCCGCTCGGAAACGTCGTCGGGCATCCTGGAAATCAGGACGGCGTGACGACGTGGGACACGATCAAGCTGCCGGCTTCAGTGCCGGACGGCACCCGCATCATGTTCGAATATCAGCCTGGTCAATGGACGTCGAGAAACACCTATGGCCGCATCGACAATGGCGACGGGACGGCTGACTATAAGGTTCAGGAGATATTTGCCACCAACGTCCAGGACAATGCCGCGCTGCTGGCCCACGGCATGAACCTCGATGTCTCGTCTTATGTCCATCCGACGCTGCAAGGGATCTTGCGATTTGTCAGCCGCTTGCCGCAATCCGAAAAGCTGAAATTTTACCCCTAGGCGAGCACTGAGAGAGATGACATCGAATGACGATATTCTCCGCGCTCTCGGGCGCGTCGAGGGAAGACTGACGGGCATCGAGGACAACGTCGCGCTTCTGCGCAAGGAGGTCAGCGACGAAAAGGTGAGGGCCCATGACAGCCGCGCCGTGATCCACAAGCGGCTCGACGAGCAGGCCAGGCAGATTGCCCATCTCGACACCAGGATGGCGATCAGCGGCGGCGCGGACGCTCAGATCCGCGAGGAAATCAAAACCCTCAAGGAGACCGTCGAGAAGAACCACGACGCGGTCGGGCCGGCGCTTGAAGAGTGGAAGCGGATGAAAACGATCGGTTACGGAATATCGGGGTTGATTGCCTTTGCGGGACTGACGATTGGGGGGATGATCGCTTATGCGAGCGATGGCGCGGTGGCGGCGCTTCGGCATTGGTTGAAGATCAATTGATCGGCTCGATCTGTGATCTCTGGAGAGAAAGACAGGTGCTCTTCAAGCAGACATGACCGATTGGCTCCTTGACTGCACCACGCCGCCTCGGCGGATTTTCGATTATTGGCATGAGGGCTAGCCACACAACGCCAGCAGACCGGCATTTTCTCACTCGCCCCAAACCGAAGCAAGCAAACCCTTAAATTTTAGGCATCACTAACGAACAAAACGGCCGCCTGCCGGTTTTCCTCTTAAGGAGGAAGTGTCATGAAGACCATGAACAATCGCCAAGTTCGTATTCCCGGCCCGCGAGAGCACGATGTCGCCGAACATTGCCGCAAGTTCGGGATCGGCCCGGCGGAGGAGAAGAAGCTGAAGAAGCTCCTGGGCTCTCGGGCACCGCTCCATGAAATCCAGGCCAATGCTCCGCCGGGCCAGCCTAAGTGGCGTTAGGTGGGGAGGCGTCGCGGAAGGCGTCGCAAGTGATCATTACACGCTACATTACGGCGATGATTCAAAGATTGAGCGGAACAGAGTAGCGCCGTGAACGCTCGCGAAAGAGGTGCTTTTGCCGGGTTTTGAAGTGATCGATCTTGTTTGAAACGTCGGCCGAATGTTCGGCTTGCTCCACCTGGATCCGCTGAAAGCCCCGCTCCGGCGGGGTTTTTCGTTGGCGTTGTGATGTGCCTGTCGGTTTTCGCCCGGCGGGAGCTTATCGGTGTGACGGTCGCAACGTGCCCGGCCAGGTTGTCGATGATCCCCAGGCGGAATTTCCGGGATAGCGGCGTCGCATTTCTGCCGGGGAACTTCCGACAAGATCAGGGGTTTTGCCGGCGGATCGCGCGGCAGGTCTCGTCTCCTGTACCACTGCACCCCTGCAGTTGCTGCGCGGTCCACTGATGCAAGCACGATGATAGGCGCTTTGCTCCCGGCTGTTGCCAGCGGTCGTTCGTCAGCTGGATGTTCGAAGTTCCCGCCTTCGAAGACGCCCCGATCCGCGTCGACCTCAGCACCTGCGCTGGCCCACGAAGGCACAGGTGCGGGCTAGCAAAGCGTATCAATGCCGTGGGCGCCGCGACAGCATGAGGATGTAATCGTCGGCGATATCGGCAACCACCATGGCGGCTTCAGCGGCCGTATATCCCTTGCCGATGGCGTCGCTGACGATTTTCATGACGGCCGGCTCAAGCGCTTCCCGACAGTCGGACAGACTTTCGACATGCGGGCATTTTGCACGAAATTCCAAGACATTGTTCATGGCATACCCTCCATTTTGATTGAGCTCGGCCCCTATGCATGGAAGCCTGTCTTTCCACGGAAAGGCAGGCAACGGTTCCGGCGAGCTGCTTCAGGAACCAGAAATGTTTTCCTGAAGCTACGATGGCATAGGCCCCGACGTATTCAAGCGCATGCTGATATTAAGGTAAGCCAGTAGGGTTAATTCGTCCGCTGTGTTGCATCGTGGCATCGAAAGCATGTCAAGCCAGCCGCGGCTAACGCATCGGCCCGAAAATCGGAATCGATTTTCGGAAGCACGATGCGTCGATCCAAAGTGTTACAGCGTCCTTTGCGCGGCTTCAGACGCTGATGCGCCGGCCGGCCTTATCAGCCTCTTTGCGATTGGCGCCGTGCTTTTCGATGATGCCTTTGGCATCCTCGTTGGAAATGCGGTGTTTCTTCGCGAAGTAGATGACGTCGTAGGGCCCGTCAGTCACGGCCGCTTTGGCGGGCTGGGGCTTTTTCGTTGTGTCATTGGTCATGATTTTTCCTTTCAAGGCAATGTGGCGCCGGACATCAGGTCATGTCAGCGCCTATTTTCTCCGGAACGAGGATCGGAGAACCGTCACTCTCAAACCGGCATCGGTCGAACAACTGGCTTCGTGCCGTTTTATCGATGCGCTCGGGCCGTCTTGTGTTTTTCCCAGATCTGCGTCGCCTGCGCTGCGATCCCGGTCTTGTGGAAGCGCAGCAGGTGAAGTCCTTCGTTCCGTCGTTTTTCGTCGAAGGCGCTGTTTTCGTAGTCGGCGCCTTCGATGATCTTCTCGCTTTCGAGAACGGTCTTCAATTCCTGCACATAGTGTCCGGTGATGTTGAAAAGGGCTTCAGTCTCGGGTGCGTCTGTCATCGTTTTCCCTGTGGGTGGTCGTGTGGCATTGAACGCGATGCTGGTTCAGCAAGCCGCGTTGGTAAGATGCATCAAGCAATCCGCGCCCCTATGGGAAGGCTGGTATCGGACAGCGCTTAGCCGTGTCTGTCTGGAGTTCCATATATCGTGCAGCAAAGCCGCGCCGAGAATCGATGGTGGAGGCGCGGCAGGTCTGAAGGCGGCACCTTAAACCACTTGCCTTCCCGATACCACGTCAATCGAAATGCCGAAGAATATGGAGGGAGCAGGGTTGTCTTCGCTTTCCGAGTTTAGAGCAAGCGATCCGGGTTCCCACCAAAACGGTTGCTTTTGCAGGAGAGACCAGGCGTGGAGGCGTTCGTCATGCCGGGCCGGCGTATCGGTCAGCTCATCATAGGTGCCTTGAACAAGCACGCTCTTCCACGTTCGGTTTTCGCCGAATTCTTCAACCTGAACACAGGCGGGTGAATGGGCCCGCAATAGATCAATCTTCAGGCCCGGCATGGAAAATATGAAAAGCCGGTCCTTTTCATAGGCATACTGAATGGGAACGATATAGGGATATTTGTCGCCGAGACATGCCAGGTGGCCACGGGTGTGGCCTGCCAGAAAGGCGAGGCAGTCTTGTTCACCCATTTCTCGCAGTTGCATCACGTTATCCAATTCCGTCAGCGTTTCAGCCCTTCATTCGATAGGCAGCAGAGCGTCTTGGCTCGCCGCAACAGTCTTCCAGCGCCTACCAGAAGACATCGTTGAGAATGATATAGACGATAAAGGCCAGACAGATTGCTGGTGTCGATTTCACCAGAAAGTCGATGTACCGGAACCTGCCGATATGCTGGGCGAGGCGTTTCCACGAATGGATGTTTACCGTGGAAGACATGATGCCCTCCTTTGGTTGGGGCCGGGTAACTCTGATTATCCCGGGAAGCAGCGCCCGTTCACAAACTGCCACTACACCAGATATGGGCGCCAATCATCTGCGCTGCAAGGCGTGGCGGATTGCCGGTCCGGCAGTGAGATCCCGCTGCTGTGCACGATCGCAAAGGGCGGCGCGGAGGTGCCGGGATTGCGGGGCACTTCCATACACAATTGCCCTTCTACCTCAACCATCGCTTCGATCAGTTTCAGCCGATCGAGCTTCTGCCGTTGATCGTCGTAGAGCCTGCTGAGCAGCGCATAGGCCGATCCGGAGGGTCTGCCTTTGCGCAATAGTTTCCTGATCAGCATTTCCTGATCGGCAACGCGATGCGCCGCCTTCACGATATGGCGACGCGCCAGCTTCAGGTCTTTCGGGCGGTATCGTGTGGAAACCATATGCTTTGCTCCCCCTGTCTCATCCGGCAGTAGCAGGATGACGGCCGTTTCGTTCGGCGCTTCCCCGCGATCAGCGAAAATCTGCGGCCGTGAGCGTGAAGTTGTTTCCGCGTCGATGCTGATAGGCTCTCGATGCGGCCTCCTGAATGGAAGAACGCGCCGCATCAAAGGCATTGAGGTATGCGGCCTCGGAAGAATTGTGGGTGACCGCGCTGCCGAGCGCTGCTTCTTCGACCAGAAACCTGACCTCGAACATGCCGTCATAGCCGGTGAAGCGGACACCTTTTCGCGCTTCGTCGAAGCTGCGGCTTCTGTTGGGGAAAATAAGTGTCATTGCGGTTATCCTTGGAAGTGGGCGCGGCCGACCTGCGGAACTCGGGCACCGGTGATGATGATGGATGCACGAGGGAGCGAGCAGCTTGATGCCAGATGGTTGGCCACCAGCCTGCCTGCATGTCCGAGCGTCGGCAGATCTCAATGGATGGTCTGCACGATGACCCGGTTTTCAAGCAAAGCTTCCGATGTCTTGATCAAGCGCATCGTACCCGTGATAACCTCATCGGAATAGAGCGAATCCGCACGGGAAATTTCGTCCGTCATATCGCGGAGAACTTTGTTGATCTCCAGCAGAGGCGGCACGAATTCCAGCAATCCGGCGGCTGCCAGCCCGTGTGTCAGGCGCGCGATCGCCTCTCTCAGGTGATCGACCAGTGCACGCCTTTCCACCGGCAGTGCCGACGGCTTCGTGAGGGTCGCTTCATCGTTGAACTGCATGATGCGAATCCTCCTGTCACTAAAATGGGTTCCGCCACGCCATTATCAATGGCCGCCGCCGAATGAGGTTGCGGTGAGGTGGTAATGAGCGCAAGCTGATTCATCGGCGGGCACGATACGGGCACCGCTGCTTGGGGCGCGGCAGTAAACCCTGACGCCAATCAACCCTAGCCCCAACGAAGGAGGACGCCATGTCTTCCACATCAGATCAGTTTTTCGGTGTCGACAATTTGAGGATGCTCGATCGTATCCTGCGAAAGGCCGGCTTTCGCGGCGGCGAAACCCACGCGGCCGATGATGGTGAGATCACCGCCACAAGTTTCCTCATTAGTTGTTTCCAGATGGGCGTCGTCGATGAAGCCGCGTTGAGGTCGTCGCTGAAAATGTATCTCGCGACACAGTTGAGTTCAGGCCCGCTTCCGCAGGCAATGGAAGACGCCTCCTTTGCCAGGTGGCAGGATGACGGCGGCGCCCCGGTGAAAGCCTATCGGATCGCGCACTATACGGCGTCTGGGCGTGCGGACGCATCGCTGCGGCCGCCAGCTTACCGCTTTCCCAAAACCAGGCTGCCTGAACGACTGTCCGAGATCCCGTGAACGGGCCTGCTGCGATGTCGCCGGCACCCCTCGATCGATCGTTGCGATGACATGACGAGCAAGGAAGAAGACATGTCTGGGATTCACGCCGATCAAAAGGACAGGGCCAGGAAAAGCAAAATCATCGCCTTCGTGCGAAAAATCGCAACCTTAAGCCCGACTGCAGACGATCTCATAGCGCAGGCGCGTCAAGCGCGGTCATCGTCAGCGGAGCAGGGGATCGATAGCACTGACAACCAAGCCTATGGTCTGGCGCGTCCACACAAAGGTCCGTTCGATAATGCGACTGCATTCAGCGCTTCTACCTACGACCATGATCTCCCGACGCGGCAGCAATTGGAGGCTGCGCAACGCAGCCAATCCGATGCGGTAAAACAGCAGGAAGCAAACGGCCAAAGGGGCAGATTCCGCATGCGCTCAAAGAGGACGAAGCTGAAATCTCCCTGAGCAGGAAATATGAGCAGCAAATAGAGGAGCGGACGGCGCCCTATGGATTTCCCGCCGACTGAGCGGTGCTTGGCTCCAAGGCTTTTCCGCTCCGGTCCGTCGAAAAGCCCGCCTCAAGCAGGCTTTTCCTGTTTGCAGTAAAACTCGGGCGGCCGTCAGGCTGCCCCAAACGGCACGGCGACGAACGTCTTGTTGCCGTCGCGTTCGACGAGCAGCAGCACCGACTTGCGGCCGGCCTTGCCGGCATCGGCGATTGCGGTCTTGACGTCGCGGGCATTGTGGACCGGTCTGTCGTTCACCGAGACGATGACATCGCCCGACTGGATGCCGGCGGCAGCCGCCGACCTGTCCGGGTTGACCTTGGCGACAACCGCGCCGCTGACCGAGCGCGGCAGGTTGAGCTGCTGGCGCACATCGGGCGTCAGATCGGCAAGGCCGATGCCGAGGCTCGGCTGGCCGGTGCTCTGGTCTTGGGCGTCGGGGCTTTCAGCCGCGGCCTGCTTCTGCCCTTCCTCATTGGTGCCGACGGTGACGTTGAGATCGATGGTCTTGCCGTCGCGCCAGACGCTGAGTGATTTTTTGGCGCCCGGCGAAAGATCGGCGACCAGGCGCGACAGGTCCTTCGGCGTCTTGACGCTCTCGCTGCCGACCGATGTGATGATATCGCCGGGCTTCAGGCCGGCATGGGCGGCCGGCGTATCGTCGGTGACGGCGGCGACCAGCGCGCCGCCGGTCTTGTCGAGGCCGACCGCATCGGCGACATCCTTAGTGACCGGCTGGATCTGCACGCCGAGATAGCCGTGATCGATCGAGCCGTCCTTCTGCAGCTTGGCGACGATCGCCTTGGCCTCATCGGAGGGAATGGCGAAACCGACGCCGACGCTGCCGCCGTTCGGCGAATAGATGGCGGTGTTGATGCCGACGACATTGCCGCTGCGATCGACAAGCGGGCCGCCGGAATTGCCGTGGTTGATCGGCGCGTCGATCTGGATGAAATCATCATAGGGTCCGCTGTGCAGGTCGCGGCCGCGCGCCGAGACGATACCGGCCGTGACAGTGGTGCCGATGCCGAAGGGGTTGCCGATCGCCAGGATCTGGTCGCCAAGCTTCAGCCTGTCGGAATCGCCCCAGCCAATGGTCTGCAGCGGCTTGCCCGCCTCTATCTTCAACACGGCGACATCGGATTTCGGATCGGTGCCGATCAGCTTGGCCGGCAGTTCGGTGCCGTCATCCAGCGTCACCTTGATGTCGACGGCATTGTCGATGACATGGTTGTTGGTGACGATCACCCCGTCAGTACTGATGATGAAGCCGGAGCCGAGCGCCATTGCCTGCTGCGACGGCCGGTTTTTCGGCGCCTGGTGCGGCAGCGGGATGCCCTGATCCTCGAAGAACTGGCGGAACTGTTCGTCCATTGGCGACTCCTGCTCTCCGGCGCTGACATCGGTCGCCTTCATTGTCGTGGTGATGGTGACGACGGCAGGTTTGTCGGCATCGACGATGGACGCGAAGGAGCCGCTGGGGGCAAGAGCGCCGCCGGCATCCGAAGGCGCGGCAAAGGCGCTGGAGGCGTTGATGGCGAAGGGCAGGCATGCCGCGCCGGCGATGATGGCGGCCCCGACAAGGGCTGCGGTGCGATGGTTGCGGAGGATGTGTGACATGGTGGTGATCCCTTGGAAGGTGGTCCCTTGCGAGAGCGTTGGCTTTGGATGGCGTCGTGGTTCCATGTCTTGGGACCTGGCGTCGGATGGCGTTTGGCGCCAATTCCTCCTGGAAATGCGCAGTCGTCGAGGGGCGGCGACCGGGGGGAGAGAAGAATTGGCGCTCGGAATTCATATGATCCCACCAAGCGGATTTACAAATTAAAGTTTGATCATGTTTATATTGCCGATTTGTAAGATATGACTGGAATTTAATCTTCGCTCACGCAGCGTTTGAGCTTCTCAAAAATTCCGGCTTGATTTTGCCTCGCTTGGCCGCCGCCGCGATGTTTTTATTCGACAATAAATGGACTTATTCCTGGAGGCGGTGATCCGATCGCCGCATGCGTCCGTAATTTGCCGGCAGACGATCCTGTTGCTCTTTCTGGAATTGTATTCCGGATTCTGTTGCGAATATAAAATGTTAGTAGACTCTAAATTATTTCTTCTTCAAAAAGTAAAGGCCGCGATTCGAGGGCAAGCGAGTCTCGCGGGCGACGTATAGGGGGGGATGAGGGCAGCAGTGGAGCGGGGGCGGAAAGCCAGGCGCGGCGCGCATGTGAAGTTGAGCGATGTGGCGAAGAAGGTGGGGGTCAGCCCCATCACGATTTCGCGCGCGCTTCGCAATCCAGAAATCGTCTCGGAGGATCTCCGTCAGACCATCCTGCGCACTGTAGACGAGATGGGGTACATCCCCAATCTTGCCGCCCGGGCGCTCGCCGGCCTCCATAACGGCATCATCGGCGTCATCACGCCCGCTTTGCACCAGCACGGCTTCGCCGGCCTGATGATCGGCATCGAGGATTGCTTGCGCGCCACCGAATTCCGCGTGCAATATTCCAGTACGCTCCATCATGCCGACGGCGAGGCGGGCGAGCTCAGATCCTTCCTGACGCAGAAGCCGGCCGGCGTCATCATCGCCGGCGCCGAATCCTATCGTGATCTCCTGCCGCTGATCGAGAATGCCACCTGTCCGATCGCCCATATCACCGATCTCAGCCAGGAGCCGGCAAGGCTGGTCGTCGGCCTTGATCATCATGCGGCAGGCGCCGAACCCACCCGTTTCCTGTTGTCGAGGGGCTATGAGAGGATCGGCTTCATCGGCCGCGGAACGGATATTCGCTCGCGCCGCCGGAAGGAAGGCTATCAGGCCGCGATGCGGGAAGCCGGCCGTTTCGATCCCGATCTCGCCATTGGCGGAAATGAGGGAAGCAGCACCGGCCTCGGCAGGGAATTGTTTGCCCGCCTGTTGCAGCGCGTGCCGGATATCGATGCCGTCTTTGCCCAAAGCGACGATCTAGCGCTCGGCGTCCTCATCGAATGCACCGCGCGCGGCATCCGCGTGCCGGAGGATGTCGGCATCTGCGGCTTCAACGATCTGGAATTTTCAGCCTTCACCCAGCCGACGCTGACGACGGTGCAGATTCCACGCTACGAAATCGGCTACCGCGTCGCCGACATGCTGCTGCGCGCCGTCCGCGACGAACCACCCGGCGAAGACAAGGTCGATTGCGGCTTCTCCATCATCCCGCGCGGCTCGACGCGCTAGCGCGGCTTGACGCGGCAATCTGGTACGATCTGCCAGCTTTGTGTCTGCCGAGATCAGCCCAGTGTTCCTGCAAATCGTTCCGGCCACCGCTCACGTTGAAAAACCTCCGTCAGGAAGTCGATGAACACCCTTGTCTTGGAGGGCAGCAGGGTGCGGTTTGCATAATAGATCGAAATCGGGCCTGCATCGGCATACCATGCCGGGATCAATCGGATCAGCTCGCCGCTCTCCAGATAACCAAGAGCATCCGCCTTGGCGATCATCGCGACACCGAGGCCGAGCAGCGCGGCGGATCGCATTGCCGCGGGATCGTTGACGATGATCGTCTCTTTCAAGGCCGCAGGCTGCTCATCTCCAGCAAGATTGCACATCTGCCGCTGGTGAATTCGACCGGTCCGCATCGAGCGCATGACGATACCGTCGAGTTCGCGCAAGCCGGACGGATCATGAGGCCGAACCCGATCGCCCATATATCCCGGTGATGCCACGGGGATAATATGAGCGGGCGCCAATGCCCTGGCGATGATGCCGGGCGTCAATTCGAACCCTCCGCCGATCGCCGCATCATAGCCCTCGGCGATCAGATCGACCTGTCTGTTTTCGAACATCCATTCCGGCCGGATCATCGGATATCGCTGCATGAACTCCGGCAATAGCGGAAGGATGTAGCCGATGCCGAGTGTCGGGCTCATGCTGAGTTTCAGCACGCCGGATGGTTCGGACTGTTCGTTCGATGCCTCCGAGATCGCTCCCTGCAGGCTGTCCAGATGGTCACGGATTGCGTGCAGAAAACGCTCGCCTGCTTCCGTGAGCGTCAGACTTCGGGTGCTTCGTTGAAACAGCCTGAGCTTCAGGTTGCCTTCAAGTGCTGCGACATTGCGGCTGACCGCCGCCGGCGTCAGGCCGAGCCGCCGTGCCGCCGAGGAGAAGCTCCCAAGCTCGGCGCTGCGTACGAAGGATTCCAGGTTTGCAAGCGTCTCCATACCATGACTTTCAATGAATGCTTGAAATTGATAACAGGCAATTCTGTCTAATCACAGGGGAATAACGAGGCGATATTCGCTCCATCGAAACCAAACAATGGAGTTATCGCAATGACCATCGGTATCATTGGCGCCGGCAAGATCGGCTCCGCCTTCGCCCGGGCCCTTGCCCGCAACGGCATCGCTGCCACGATCTCAAACAGTCGCGGCCCCGACACATTACAGGAACTGACCGAGGAGCTGTCGCCGCACATTACGGCGGGGACGATCGAACAGGCGGCGAAAGCCGACCTCGTCCTTGTCGCCGTTCCTTGGTCAAAGCTTCCCAAGGCATTGACGGGTCTTCCCGACTGGGCGGACCGCGTGGTGATCGACGCCAACAATCCGATCGAAGGACCGCTGTTCAAGCCGGCCGAGCTGAATGGCCGCCTGTCAACGGAAGTCTTCGCGAGCCTGGTGCCCGGCGCTCGCGTCGTGAAGGCATTCAACCATCTTCTGGCGCATCTGGTTTCAGTCGATCCCCGCGCCGAGGGCGGCAGCCGCGTGCTCTTCTATTCCGGCGACGATGCCCAATCGAAGGCCGAGGTGGGGGCGCTGATCTCCAGACTGGGCTTTGCCGGCATCGATCTCGGGCCGATTTCGATCGGCGGCAAGCTCGCGCAATTCCCCGGCGGGCCGTTGCCTGTCCTCAACCTTGTCAAATTCGGATGAACAGCGACCGGCCGGATCAATCCGGCCGATCTGCTCGAACTAGGCACAGCCCGGATTATTCCCTATACCGAGGGAATGACGATCACTGTGCTGAAAAATGGATAATGCGGGACTGTCTCTCGACAGAATGCGCACCTTTGTTCGCGTCGCCGAACGCGGCAACCTGTCGATGGTCGCAAGAGAGTTGGGTATCGGTCAATCCACAGTAACCCGGCACCTCAATGAACTGGAGCAGGCGGTCGGCGTACCGCTTCTCAGCCGAACCACGCGACGCGTCACCCTGACCGACGAGGGCAGCCGCTATTATACGAACTGCCTTCAGATATTGCGCCTGGTCGAACAGGCTGCTGAAGAAGCAAGAGATGCCCGTCAGGCCCCGGCGGGCGCTGTTCGGCTTTCTTGTACGGCAGCGCTCGGCGTGATGCACATCACGCGCCTGATCTTTGATTTCCAGGACAAGCATCCGGACATCCGGGTCGACCTCAACCTGACGGACGAGCGTATCGATCTGGTTCGCGAAGGCGTCGACGTGGCACTCCGTCTTGGGCCTCTCGCCGACAGCGCGATGAAACTGCATGCGCTCGGCGAAAGCCATCGGCTGCTGGTGGGCGCACCGACCTATTTGTCCGTCCACGGACGGCCCCAGCGCCCAGCCGATCTGTCACGCTACGAAACCGTCGTGATGTCCAATGTGGCCGGCAGCGATCAGCTCGTTCTTTCCTCTCCCGATGGCACAAGCCTGATGATCCCCGTCAGTGGCAAGTTGCGCGTCGATCACGGGCTTGCGGCGCGCGAAGCCTTTGCCGCCGGACGCGGCATTGGCCCCGCACACCTCTGGTTGGTCCACGATCTTCTGGACGACGGCCAGCTCGAGGTCGTGCTTGGCGACTATCGTCCTTTACCGGTTCCGGTGAGCTTGCTGATCGTTCCGGAGCGTGCCGCCATTGCCCGCGTTCGGCTTCTGGTCGACTTTCTTGTCGCCGAGATTTCCAAATTGCCGGGAATCCGGTCGTCATGATTTAAAGTATGTCGCGCAAAAGTGTGCAGCGGTTTTGCGCTAACGACATGCGGAAAAACAAAGAGCTAAAACGCGACAAGCGAATCTGAAAGATCGGGACGCGCTTTAGAGTCCGAAAGACCGCTTATCGCCACGCCACCCCGTCGTCCGCAGATACTGCTCCCAGTTGAGCGTGTCGGGGTTCAGGCGACGGCTCCATTCAAGATCGTGCTCCTTGCCGAAATAGCCATAGTCGACAGCATATTCGACCATCCCCAGAATCTCTCGAACGAGAAGTTCGTTGGCGGCAAACTCTGGAAAATAGTGCAGCAGGCCATCCCGGGTGAAAGCGTTTCGATAAGCGGCCTTGCGCCCGGTCACGCGCTGAAAGGTTTCGACCATTTCGCGCGGAGAAATGATGTCGCCAACGATCGGCAGCGTTTTGCCGTTGTAACGCTCGGGGTTTGAGAAAATTTCAAGCACGACTGGCCCGGTCGCCGTCAGCGGATCGACAAAAGGTGCTCGAAAATCTTCAGGAAGATAAACCGGCAGGAGGAGCGTATCGCCCTCCATGCGCGGCACATAATATTCGAGCAGATTCGTGTAGAAGAATGCCAGCATGACGAAGGAATGGGAGATCGGCAGGCCGCGAATATAGTCTGCTACGCGCGCCTTGTCGGTAAAATGCGGCGCATACTTCTTGCCCCTGGTGATCTCGTCGACATTCTCAAGCGTGCTGAAAACAATATGCCCGACGCCGGCCTCAACGGCGGCATCCGCCAGTTGTCGGCCGAGAGGAGCCTCGATGGTTTCCGGCGGGGCGATCGGCGGCGTCATCAGAAATGCGCCATCAGCGCCTTTGAAGGCGGCAACGAGGTCCTTTTGACGGCCAAGCTCGAGCGGGACGGCTACGATTTCAGCGCCGCGTTCCTCCAGACGTAAGGCTTCAGGTGAATCCTTCTTCCGGGTGAAAGCACGCACCCGGAAACGTTGGCTCTCAAGGAGTGCCGCGGCGACGCTGCGCCCCTGTTTGCTCGTTGCACCGGCAATCGCGATCAGTGGCTTTTCATGTGCAGACATAGAGCTTCAAACCTTTCCCTGTCATTGACGCCGACTGCGGTGCCAGGCGTCATTTTGCGGGGAGGACGGTCGGCCTGTGCCGAGAGCCCACCTCGATGGCAGGCACCCTATCTCAACAGGTTCTATGGCTGTAGATATCTGAAATACATAACATAATGCCATTTTATGGATAAATGGCTCCCAGTCAGGCGCGGTACAAATCGGTTCGACATCCCGGATCAGAACGTCGAAACCCGCGCCGGGACGATCGGAAAGCGCCGAACCATGGTCTCTGCCGGCGCTGTTTCGCTGAGCAATCAGGGTATCAGCAGAATACTGCCCGCCGAGCGTCCGGATTCCATCTCTTCGTGCGCCTTGGCAACATCGGCCAAACGATATTCGGCACCGATCTGCGAAACGATCCCTGTTTTCATCGCCCCGACGGCAGCCAGAGCAGCCTCGCGATACTGTCCGATGTCAGCGCACCAGGCCATGATGCTCGGATGGCAGAGTGCCTTGCCGGGGCGAAGTTCCTCGACGGGCACCGGTGGAATAGCACCGGCGGCCTGACCGATGGTGACTGCCATGCCGAATGGTCGGACAGAGCGTATGCTTTTGAGAAGCGAGTCGCCGCCGATCCCGTCATAGGCGACGTCGACACCAAGCCCGTTCGTCAGCCGCTTCACGTCCCCGACGATATCGGCCTCTCGTCCAACGATAAGGTGATCGGCTCCATAAGATGCGGCGAGTGCGGCCTTTTCGGAGGAGCCGACCGTCCCGATCACGGTGGCATCGAGCGATCTGGCCCAACGAACGAGGATGCTTCCAAGCCCGCCCGCGGCCGCATGGATCAGAACCTGAGTTCCTGCACGCACATCATAGGTCTTCTTCAGCAGCATGTAGGCGGTCATGCCTTTGAGCAGCGAACTCGCTGCCGTTTTCGCTGTAACGGCATCCGGAAGCTTGATCGCCCTTTCGGCGGCAATGTTCCTCGTGGAGCGATAGGCGCCAACCGGCGGCCCGGCATAGGCAACGCGGTCACCCTTTTGGAACAGGGAGACGCCAGGACCGACGTCTTCGACGATGCCCGCCGCCTCGGCACCGATCACCGAGGGGTAGGACGGCATGGGATAGAGGCCCTTTCGGTGATAGACGTCGAGAAAGTTGGTTCCGATCGCCTGATGACGGATCTTTATCTCGCCATGACAGGGAGGTTCAGAATGGTGATGCTCCTCGACATGGAACTGGGTGACGTCACCGGGGGCGTTCAGCCATATGATTTGGTCGGTCATCGCTCGTGCTCCTTCATGGGCACAAATTAGCCGATGGTGTGATGTGTGAAAATTCCCTATTGTTTCACAATGATTGGGAGAGAATTCACAAAGATCGACTGGGACGACCTTCGGCATTTCCTGGCGCTCGCGCAGTCGGGAACGTTGCTTGGTGCCGCAAAGCAGCTCGGCGTCGAACATGCGACGATCAGCCGGCGCGTTTCGTCGCTTGAAGCCAGTCTGGGACGTAAGCTGATCGACCGCCGCGGACGGCGCATCATGTTGACCTCGGACGGAGAGCAGGTTGCCAGGCACGCAGCTCTTGTCGCCGCGCAGACTGCGGCAATCGAGCAGCTTGGCCGCAGCAGCGCCACGGAATTGCGTGGCCATGTGAGGATCAGCGCGCCACCCGCTCTCTCAAGCGTGCTGCTCGCAAAGCCGATCGCCGCCGTCAGGCGAGACCATCCGGGTGTTGAGATCACGCTGGTCGGAGAAAAACGCCTCGCGTCGCTGAACCGACGAGAGGCCGATATCGCCGTGCGAATGTCGCGTCCCGAGGACGGCGACTACGCCATTGCCAAGCTCGGCGAGACAAGCTTCCATCTCTACGCATCAAAGACCTATCTCGAAACGGTTTCCCCGTCGGATTGGACCTTCATCGGTTACGACGAAACCATGAACGCCTCACCGCAGCAGTTGCGGCTGATCGAACTGGCCGCCAGCCGGCCGATCGCCGTGCGGTCGTCCGTTCTGGAGTTTCAGGCCGCAACCGCACGCCTTGGCGCCGGTGTCGTCATGCTCCCCGATTTCGCCGTCCCGGAGTCCAGCGGTCTCCAGCGCATCAAGACCGAACAGCCTTTGACAAGAGAGGTTTGGCTGGTTGTCCATTCGGATATCAAAGACGTCCCCTCCGTCCGCGTCGTCGTCGATGCGCTGAAAAACGCACTGGGGGAAGTAGTGCGCTCAGTTGGCGGGGAAGCAGTGAACTCGAAGCGGACATGACAATCCTCGAAGCTCCAGTTAGCGAGCATAAAGTCGCCCGATTCCTGGCGGGACGATCGGCGATCAGCCATTTAACCTGATCCAGAAGTGAGTAGAAGGAGGAATGAGATGCGCGAGATCGAGGGCATTGATAAAGCGATGGCTGTGTTGAAGCCTCACTGGGAAGAGATCGAAGATGACTTCCATCGGCACAACGCTCGCTTCCTCCAGTTAGCTTCAACGGACCACGATGCAATTGGCCGTGTGCTGCGGTCGCACTTGGTCGTCGAGAATTTTATGAACAGCTACCTCACTGAGTTCTTCGGTATCGAGGACTTCGACGAACTGCGGCTGACCTTTGCGCAGAAGGCTAAGATGCTTCCTGCAGGCAAGTCCAGCGCATCCTTCGTGCGACCCAGGGATCATCCAGCTCAACAAGGTACGGAATAAATTCGGTCACCAACTGAACCATGCGGTCGAGTTCCAGGAGATCAACTCGATCATGCAGATCCTTGGAATCGCACGAAGCGAGACGAATTTCACCACTCCGATGGATGCGATAGAAGCCTTCGCCGCGATCGCCTGCGCCTTCCTATCTATCCCACCGAAGCATCTGCAGGGGGCTTTCATAGAAGCGTTCAAGCATGTCCATACCGAGATGCCAGATTGAAGTCAGGCCTTCGGAGACAGAGGTTCCAGCTCCGTGCGAGGATCCCGGAGGATTCCTTTGCTATTCCGCCATCTCTCGACCGCACGCCTAAGACGACGTTTCTGCTCCTCCCGAGACTGCGTATCGATCTTCGGAAAGAGAGATTGCCATGGCGAGGGATCGACATCGGGGTTCATGCTTTTCGGATTCGTCGCGTACCACCACACCTGAAACACCTGGGCTTCAACTGGCAACCGCTTGGTGACTGACCTTGCCCCGTTGAAATAATCCATTTTGAAGTAAGCTCTGGCCCATTGAGAGGACCAGAGGATGAAGCGCAATCGTTTCACAGACGAACAGATCATCGGCATATTGAAGGAGCACGAGGCAGGCACGCCGGTCTCGGAGCTTTGCCGCAAGCATGGCGTCAGCGATGCCAGCATCTATAAATGGAAGGCCAAGTTCGGCGGCATGGAGGTGTCCGAGGCCAAGCGGCTGAAGACGCTTGAGGACGAGAACACGAAGCTGAAGCGGCTTCTGGCGGATGCGATGCTCGACAATGCTGCCTTGAAAGACCTTTTGGGAAAGAAGTGGTGACGCCCGCGGCCAAGCGGAAAGCTGTCGCGCATCTGATGAGCCATCATGAGATGAGCGAACGGCGGGCGTGTAAAGCCATTGGTTTTTGCCGAATGACGGTCCGTTACGAGACCAGGCGCGACGATGATCATGAGCTTCGCGAGCGAATGAAGGCGTTGGCGCATGAACGTCGCCGCTTCGGATATCGACGCATTCATGTGCTGCTCCGGCGGGAGGGTCACCTCGTGAACCACAAGAGGCTCTTCCGGCTCTATCGGGAGGAGAAACTGACGGTGCGCAAGCGCGGCGGTCGCAAGCGAGCGATAGGCACGCGAGCGCCGATGCTGGTGCCGATGGTGGCCAATGATCGTTGGTCGCTAGACTTCGTGTCGGATCAGTTCACCGATGGGCGCAGGTTGCGGATTCTGACCGTCGTCGATGATTGCACGAGGGAGTGCCTGGCGCTCGTCGCCGATACATCGCTTTCCGGTCTTCGCGTCGCACGGGAGCTTGACCGGATTATCGAGGAGCGCGGCAAGCCGAGGATGATCGTCAGCGACAACGGCAGCGAGTTCACCAGCAACGCGATCCTGCAATGGGCGGACCGGACCAAAGTTGACTGGCATTACATTGCGCCTGGCAAGCCTATCCAGAACGCTTTTATCGAAAGCTTCAACGGGCGGCTGCGAGACGAGTTCTTGAATGAAACTCTGTTCTCGTCGCTTGCTCACGCCCGGTCCGCGCTTTCAAACTGGCGTAGCGATTACAACGATCAACGCCCGCATTCAGGCCTTGGCTGGCTGACACCGGCCGAATTCGCTCAGACACTCAACCCGCGACGTGATGCGGTGCTGCGCAGCCGAAATGGCTCCGCACCGCAACCCGCCGCTACCGAACCAACAACAGCAACCAAAAACCGCTGGAGCGAACTCAAAACTGGATAGAACTTGGGGGCAAGGTCATGACCAGAAGATAGTCGAGCCATCCGCCGAAGAGGACGGCATCATTGGCTTCGTCGGCGAAGTCAGCCATTAGGGCTTCGTCATCGCGGACAGTTTTGCCGTCTTGCTCGTAGAAATGCTTGAAGGCGTTCCAGTGCTGATTCCTAAGACGCTTGAGCTTCCGTTGATCGATGTCGGGGATCGTCTGCAGGATATGCGTCGAAATCGAGGGGAGGTCGGCTTCCTTTGCCAAGCCCTCAACGATCTCACTGCCACCACAGGCGAGTGAGTGGACCGAATAGGGATCCCTGTCCCGGATGAACAGGTCGAGGGCTGTCCCGAGCTGCGCCCTCGCGATCTGGATCTTAATACTCATAGGCGCTCCACAGGCTGCTGTCGAAGGAGTAGACGATCTCCCGGATCTCGTAGGTCTTGTTCGACGTTCGCTTCAGGCCAAAAGCCGAAGTTCGGTGCGCTACCGGCCTTCCGGCGTCGATTCATTCTTGAAGGATTGGAAGGCTTTGAAAGTGTTCTACCGTTTCGTCAAGCTGCACCCAATGATGTTTCGATTGTTCGAAGACTGACATGGCAGGCGACGCGAAGGCCGGGTCGGCAAGGGAGCCTACCGCCACCCCGATCCAGGACGGCGCAACATCGGCCTTCCAATAGACGGTCGAGCCGCACGTCGGGCAAAAATGCATTCGGACCTTGCGACCGCTCTCGGCAGTGCGAATGAATTCTGTGGACGTTCCAGATATTTCGACACAGCCCATCGAGTAGAAAGCATTTGCGCTGAACGGCGAACCCGTTCTGCGCTGGCAGGCCAAACAGTGGCAGAGAGCTGTCAATTGTGGTGGCTCGCTGAGCATCAGTCTCAGAGCGCCGCAGGCGCATTGGGCATTGGCCATGGAAACTCCTCCCGCTTGCACGGTGAAATTACGTTGAATGGGGGGTGAAGCGCAGGCCCGAACCGCAAATGGCTAGGATGGGCGATGCGAAGGGGCTGAGATCTGATATAATTTCAAGCTCACAGAAACTCGAATGTAGATCGCAGAAATGCGTAAGTCTAAAGGTAGCCATCTGACGGCTTCAGGCAGCAAGCAGATGCGGACACCTCATCGCACGGTCTCATGTTCTGATCGGTTCTTTGCGGCAAGCTGGATTTCAAATTCCACTGGCGATCTATGGCCAAGGGCGGAGTGCAGTCGCCAGCAAGCAAGCGGTAAACAGCGAACCCATGAGCATCTCGAACGATGCTTCAACCCACCGAGCACCACTCGGGCGGTGGGTCGTCGAGCGAGTTTTTCGTTGTCAATGCACGACTTGGGAAGCGACCGACATCAATTCTTCGGAATTCGGTGCCTTGAATGTCTGGAGCCCAGCCTCAAGAACTTCAGTGAAGCTCCAGCGTACGATGCCCTCCCGGTCGATTAGGAACTGACCGACAAGCTGCCCGTGGTCGGCAGTCATCATCTGCTGATCGGCTTCCGTAATTTGATATCCTTCCTTCTCGTTGAGAAATTCGTCCATTGCCATCACGCCCATGGGCTCGGGCAACTCGCCCGGAAGATCGATCCGTATCGCCATGACCGTGTCGATCCCGACCTCGCCCAAGCCGAAGGCTTGGTGCGAAGCCCGTCCCGGGTCGGATGCAGCAAGAAGATCGGGTATCGGATGGTAACGGAAATAGAGCCGCGCGCGTTCGACCGGGGTGTTTACCACCGCCAGGGATTGGACGCCTTTCTCACGCAGCATCGGGTTGAGATATGCCATGGCCGCGACATGGCGCCGGCAGAACGGACAATGCAGGCCTCGAAACAAACCGATCAACAACGGGCTGCGGCCACGAAAATCATCAAGTGCGATCTTCCCCTCGCGCGAGATCGCATCAAACACAACGTTCGGGACCCGGTCGCCCGGTTGTAGCGGATGGTCGACATAGTGCGTGGACATGGACAACCTCCTCGCTCGGGGATCAGTCGAGAAAAGGCGCCACGTTAAGTGCGTCGAGGTCGAGATTGAGCGTTGCAGGGCCTGACCTCTCGTTTTACCGCACCGCCAGGATCCGATCTAAGAATGGCCCCACATTGGCCCGCGGGCAAGCGGTAAACAGCGAATCGTGAATTGAAAAAGTCGGTTTTCTGCAAACTCTGATTTTTTTAGCGGCCGTAGAGGCCGACAGGGAATCGGCCAGCCAGCAGATTCGGCTGCAGTGAGGGGGGCCAGTCTTGCTGGCCCCTTATCCCTTATCCCTTGTTAGATATCGCTTGCAGCGCTCGACCAGAGATCGGCCGCTTCGGCGGCCGTCATGCGACGCACCTCGGCCTCGTGGCTGCGGCTGGCGAAGAGTTCGCTTGCCATGATCTGCTCGGCAAGATCGGCCGGAAGCGAGAGGATGACGCGGGCTTCGCCATTGTGCAGGCCGCCGAGTTCGCTGCGCTTGCCGGTCACCATGCCGCCGGCAACCGTGTTGTTGGTCTCCGGATCGATCAGGATGAAGGAGCCGGAAAGCCGGTTCTGCTCATAGGGGTCGAAGATCGCCGCTTCGTCGAAGATGAGCCGGACTTTGCCGATGGCGTTCATGTAGAGCCGCTGGGCGGCGTTCCAGGTGCCAGTCTTCAGTTCCAGCTGGCTGAGCGGCTGCACCTGAACGCGCTGGCGGCGGCTGCCGCTCTTCAGCCAGTAGCGTTTTCCGGGCTCGATGCCCTCAGGCTGCAAGGCAACGATCTGTGCGTCGAAAGCCAGGCCGACCTGCGGCTGGGCGTCGATCGAGACGATCATGTCGCCGCGCGCCACATCCACCTGGCGGTCGAGCACCAGGGTGATCGCGTCGCCGGCAACGGCGGCATTGCGGACGAGATCGAAGGTGACGATCTTCGAGACATTGGCGACCATGCCCGACGGCAGGATCATGACGCTGTCGCCCGGCTTGACCGAGCCGCCGGCAACCGTGCCCTGATAACCGCGGAAGCTTTCGCCGGGACGCGAGACGCGCTGGACGGAAAGGCGGAAGCCGACCGTCTGCGACGAGCGCACGGTGGCAAGCTCCAGCGTCTCCACCAGCGTCGGGCCGCTGTACCAGGGCATGGCGGCCTGGCCGGAATAGACGACGTTTTCGCCCTTCAGCGCCGACATCGGAATGGCGGTGATCTGCTTGACGCCGAGCGACAGGGCAAATTCCCGGAAATCATGGCTGATCTTGTCAAAGCCGGCGCGGTCGTAGCCCGTCAGGTCGATCTTGTTGACCGCAAGCACGAACTGCTTGATGCCGAGCAGCGAGGCGATCGTCGCGTGACGGCGCGTCTGCTCGAGAATGCCGAAGCGCGCATCGACCAGCAGGATGGCGAGATCGGCGGTCGAGGCGCCGGTCGCCATGTTGCGGGTATATTGCTCGTGGCCGGGCGTGTCGGCGACGATGAAGGAGCGCTTGTCGGTCGAGAAATAGCGATAGGCGACATCGATGGTGATGCCCTGTTCGCGCTCGGCCTGCAGGCCGTCGAGCAGCAATGCGAAGTCGGGCAGGCCGAGATCGTTCTGCTTGCCGGTGGAATCGCGCTGCAGGGTGGCGGCCTGGTCTTCCTTGACCGCCTTGGTGTCCCAGAGCAGGCGGCCGATCAAGGTCGACTTGCCGTCATCGACGCTGCCGCAGGTAATCAGGCGCAGCGGCCTGGTATCGCGCTGGGCCTTGAGCGGCTCGGCGGCGGGCAGGCTGACGACAGTGGCGGCCGAGACGGCGGTTTGGGCTGCAGTCATCTCAGAAATATCCTTCACGCTTCTTCTTTTCCATGGAGCCGGACTGGTCGCGATCGATGGCGCGGCCCTGGCGTTCGGACACCGTTGCAATTTCGAGTTCGGCAATCACCTCTTCGAGGGTGGTGGCCTGTGAGCGGATGGCGCCGGTCAGCGGGAAGTCGCCGAGGGTGCGGAAGCGGATCATGCCTTCCTGGCGAACTTCGCCGGGCAGCAGTTCCAGGCGCGGATCCTCAGCCAGGATCATCATGCCGTCGCGCTCCACGAAAGGCCGCTTCTTGGCGTAGTAGAGCGGCACCAGCGGAATGTCCTCGGCCTGGATGTAGCGCCAGATATCGACTTCGGTCCAGTTCGACAGCGGGAAGGCGCGCACGCTCTCGCCCTTGCGGATCATGCCGTTATAGATGTTCCAGAGTTCCGGCCGCTGGTTGCGCGGATCCCAGCGATGATCGGGTGTGCGGAAGGAATAGATGCGCTCCTTGGCGCGGCTGGCTTCCTCATCACGCCGCGCACCGCCGAAAGCGGCGTCGAACTGGCCGGCATCAAGCGCCTGGCGGAGCCCCTCGGTCTTCATGATGTCGGTGAAGGCGGCCGATCCATGCGTAAACGGCGTGATGTTTTCGGCTTTGCCGCGCGGATTGATGTGCTCGATCAGATCGAGATCATACTTCTTCGCGGTCTCGTCGCGGAAGGCGATCATCTCGGAGAATTTCCAGCCGGTGTTCACATGTAGCAGCGGGAAGGGCACGCGGCCGGGATAGAAGGCCTTGCGCGCCAGGTGCAGCAGCACCGAGGAGTCCTTGCCGATCGAATAGAGCATGACAGGACGCTCGAATTCGGCCGCAACCTCGCGGAAGATGTGGATGGATTCGTTTTCCAGCGCTTTCAGATGCGGGTCGAGCGGCGCCTTGGCGCTCTGCGGATTGCTGAGTTCCGTATCCGGACGGCTATCGGGCATGTGTTACTCCAGGCTATCGGTCGTTTACGGCTCGCCGCAAAACTTGATGTTGGCTTTCCCCGGGAATGTTGGCTTTCCCAGGGAATGTTGACTTTCCCAAGGCTGCGGCGGTCGCCGCGCCCTGATTGGGAAAGCCGTGGGGTGATTTACTGTGCGGCGATCGCTGCGGCCTCTTCGGCGACGTGCAGGCCGCATTCGCGCGTTTCGTCCTGCTCCCACCACCAGCGGCCGGCGCGTTCCGGCTCGCCGGGCTTGATCGCCCGGGTGCAGGGTTCGCAGCCGATCGAGGGATAACCGCGGGCGTGCAACGGATTGACCGGCACGCCGTTCGCCGAAACGAAGGCCTTGATCGCCTCCAGGTCCCAGTCGGCGAGCGGATTGACCTTCAGCAGGTGGCGTTCGGCGTCGTATTCGGCAAAGGGCGTTTCGGCGCGGTTAGCCGATTGGCCGCGGCGCAGGCCGGTGACCCAGATCGCAGCACCTTCGAGGGCACGGGCAAGCGGCTTCAGCTTGCGCACGCCGCAACAGGCATGGCGGGCTTCGACGCTCTCGTAGAAACCGTTGAGGCCGTATTGCGCCGCATAGGCGTCGATATCGGCCTTCTCGGGCTCGAAACGATGGATATGGATGTCGTACTGGCTTTCGGTCTCGTCGATCAGCGACAGCGTCTCGGCAAACAACCGGCCGGTCTGCAGCGTCGCGATATCGATCGGCAGGCGGTGCGTGCCGATCTCGGCGGTGATCACCTGGTCCTCGATGCCGAGTGACGTCGTGAACACCACGCGGCCGCCAAGGCCGGAGACCAGCGACAGACGTCCGGCAAGGTCGAGGCCTGCCAGTCTGTCGTTCAGCGCCTCGGCTTCCGCAATCGGCCCTTCTTCCGCAATCGTATTGATAGCAGTCATGAGAATCCTGTCCTTTGTTGACCGGAGTATCGCAGTTCACGCATGGATCGGACAGAAAAAGGGATTTCGAAAGCTGCGGCCGGAGGAGCAAATATCTCTCCGAAGCTGCCGCGATGCAGAAAAGCAGCCGCCTGCGGATGAAAATCCACATCGGCAGCTCGAATGTCTATAGAAATAGTAGAGTTACACGCAGCCTGTCAATCCGAAATCTGAAGTGATGCCGAAAATGGTGCAGAAGGCGCGGTTTTGGCATAGATTAAGCGTGCTTGGCCGAGGGCGAAAAACAAGGCCAAAACGCTTGTCTCTCAAGGCTTTCTCCGGCGCGTTCAAATTCCGTTCATGCTGGTTGTGCCATAGAGGTGAAAGTACTTCCGTAGCGGTGCGGAAATTCGCGCCGCCTGTGTGTGTCGATGGTCAAAAATGATTACGCAAAAGGCGAAATATGCGCTGCGAGCGCTGACGGTCTTGGCTGATGCCGATGCCGACGAACCGGTGATGATTTCCGATATCGCGGCGCAGCAGAAGATCCCGAAGAAGTTCCTCGAACAGATCCTGCTCGACCTGAAACATCACGGCGTCGTCGCCAGCCGTCGCGGCAAGCAGGGCGGTTATCTCCTGCTGAAGCCCGCCCACACGATTACCTTCGGCGAGATCCTGCGCATCATCGACGGCCCGATCGCGCCGCTGCCGTGCCTCTCGATCACTGCTTACCGCAGATGCGACGATTGCGACGGCGAACAGAACTGCCAGATCCGCCACGTCTTCGCCAAGGTGGCCGACGCCACCCGCAAGGTGCTGTTCTCGACGACCATCGCCGATGCCATCGCCCCAAAGCACAGCGCCGAAGTCACCCGGCTGCTGGCGTAAGGTCAGCTTCCAGATCCGGCCGCCCATCGGAAAAGGTTAGAGCGGCTCTGCTTCCGTGAAAACGCCGAATTCCAGATTGCCGGGATAGGCGCTGCGGTGTCTGCTGTCGAACGAGCTTGATCGCAAGAAGTAATCGCCATCCCGGTTTGAAGTCTCAACCTGATCCCACGTCAGAAAACGGAGGGTTTTCCAATGGCCGATGCCCGGTGCGCTTGCGGCGCTCTCACACTCACGCTCCCGGAACAATCAAAACTGGTTGTCGCCTGTCACTGCCTCGACTGCCAGCGGAGGACCGGCGCGCCATTCGGCGTCGGCGCCTTTTATCCGGCCGAGGCCGTCAGCATTTCCGGGGCGAGGAAAGAGTTCACGCGCGATGGGGCAAGCGGCGGAAAGGTGCACATTTATTTCTGTCCGAACTGCGGCTCATCGGTCTGTTGGACGGCCGACAAGCTGCCGGCGATGATCGGCGTAGCCGTCGGCGCGCTGGCGGACCGCCATTACCCCGCCCCCGTCCTGTCGATTTTCGAGCAGTCGAAACATGACTGGGTGCGGATGGATACCGCCGTCGAACGTTTCCATCAAAGCAGTGTGGCAAAACGCTGAAAAGCGAGACCGGGGCGAAGCGGCCGAGTAGAAGAGGTTCGCTTTTTGGCGCGCGCTCCGCATCACCGGTCGCTGACGGCGGCGCGCGGGTTGATCCACGGCTCCTGGTTCGAGCGCGCCAGCGGCTGTTTGCCGAGGATATGGTCGGCTGCCTTCTCTCCGGTCATGATCGACGGCCCGTTCAGGTTGCCGTAGGTGACGTGCGGGAAGATCGAGCTGTCGGCGACACGCAGGCCATCGACGCCGATCACCCGCGTTTGCGGATCGACCACCGCCATCGGATCGTCCTTGGCGCCCATGCGGCAGGTGCCGCAAGGGTGATAGGCGCTTTCCAGATGTTCGCGCAGAAAGGCGTCGATCTCTTCGTCGCTCTGCACGCCTTCGCCCGGCTGGATCTCCGGGCCGCGATAGTTGTTGAAGGCGCTCTGTCCGAAGATTTCGCGGGTGAGGCGCACGCAGTGGCGGAATTTCTCCCAATCCTCCGCATGGCTCATATAGTTGAAGCGCAGCACCGGATCGGCCTTGGGATCGGCGGAGCGTAAGCTCACGCTGCCGCGCGATTTCGACAGGTTGTAGCCGACATGAACCTGGAAGCCGTGGCTTTTCGCCGCCGCCTTGCCGTCATAGCTGATCGCCACCGGGAGGAAATGGTACTGGATGTCGGGTTGCTTCAGCCCCGGCGCGGAGCGCAGGAAGGCGCAGGCTTCAAACTGGTTGGAGGCGCCGAGCCCGCCGCGCGAGAGCAGCCATTGCGCGCCCGCCACGCCCTGCCAGAACCACGGCAGCCAGGAATAGAGCGACACCGGCTTGGTGCTGACCTGCTGGAAGTAGAATTCCATATGATCCTGCAGGTTGGCGCCGACCCCCGGCCGGTCGGCCTTCACCGTAATGCCCATATCCTGCAGGTGTTCTCCGGGACCGATGCCCGACAGCATCAAGAGCTTCGGTGAGTTGAACGAGGAGGCAGAGACGACCACCTCGCGGTTCGCCTTCACCACCTCGATCTTGCCGTTGCGTTCGATCTCGACGCCGGTCGCCCGTCCGTCCTCGATCACGATGTTCTGCGCAAAGCCGTAGACTATCCTGACATTGTCCCGCTTCAGTGCCGGTTTCAGATAGGCATTGGCGGCAGACCAGCGGCGGCCGCCGAAGATGGTCTGCTCCATCAGACCGAAGCCTTCCTGCTTGCTGCCGTTATAATCCTCCGTCGTCTCGAAACCCGCCTGTTTGCCGGCCTCGACGAAGGCGCGGAAGAGCGGATTGGTGAAGCCGCCACGCTGGACATGCAGCGGCCCGTCCGCGCCGCGCCAGCCCTCTTCGCCGCCATGCGAATGTTCCATCCGCTTGAAATAGGGAAGCACGTCGGCATAGGCCCAGCCGCTGGCGCCGAGCTCCTCCCAGCGGTTGAAATCCTCAGCATGGCCGCGCACATAGACCATGCCGTTGATCGATGAGGAGCCGCCGATCACCTTGCCGCGCGGCGCGGTGATGCGCCGGTTGTTGAGGTTGGCCTCCGGCTCGGACAGATAACCCCAATTATATCTCTTCATGCTCATCGGCCAGGCAAGGGCCGCCGGCATCTGGATGAACGGCCCGAAATCGCTGCCACCCGCCTCGATGACGATGACGCTGTTCTTGCCGTCCTCGGAGAGGCGATAGGCGAGGGCGGAGCCGGCGGAGCCCGAGCCGATAATGACGAAATCTGCTTGTTGCATGACGTTCCCTTAGATTCTTTTGCAACGGTTCGAAGACCCCGCCCCAAACCCCTCCCCACAAGGGGGAGGGGCTTAACTTGCCGCTCCGCCTCACTTCAAAATCAGCGCTACAAGCGATGAGACCGAAGGAGGATAAAACCGGTGCCGCATACTAGCCCCTCCCCCTTGTGGGGAGGGGTTGGGGAGGGGTCTTGCACCCTTCAATAAGGCGCCACCACCGGCCCCATGCCCACATAGACCGTCTTCAGCTCGGAATAATGCTCCAGCGCGGCCAGCGAATTCTCGCGGCCGAAGCCGGATTGTTTCGAGCCGCCGAAGGGGATTTCCACCGGGCAGAGATTATAGGTGTTGATCCAGAGCGTGCCCGCTTCCAGCCGGTCGACGACGCGGTGGGCGCGGGTGAGGTCGGCGGTGAAGACGCCGCCGGAAAGGCCGAATTCGCTGGCATTGGCGCGGGCAATCACCTCGTCCTCGGCGTCGAAGTCGAGCACACACATGACCGGCCCGAAGATCTCCTCGCGAGCGATGGTCATGTCGTCGGTGACGTCGGCAAAGACCGTCGGCTGCACGTAATAGCCTTCGCCGGAGACGTTGTTCGGAATGCCGCCGCCGGCAATCAGGCTCGCGCCCTCGGCCTTGCCCTTCTCGATGTAGGAGATCACTTTCTCGCGCTGCGCCCAGGAGACCATCGGCCCGACCTGCGTCGCCTCGTCCATCGGATCACCGATCAGCATTGCCTCGGTGCGGACCTTCAGCCGCTTTAGGAATTCGTCCTTAACAGTCTTCTGCACGAAGACGCGCGTGCCGTTCGAGCAGACTTGGCCGGTCGAATAGAAATTGCCGAGCATCGCGCCGCCGACCGCCGAATCGAGATCGGCATCGTCGAAGACAATGAGAGGCGACTTGCCGCCGAGTTCCATCGTCACGTGCTTGAGGTTGCCGGCGGCGGCGGCCGCGACCCTGCGGCCGGTCGGCACCGAGCCGGTCAGCGACACCTTGGCGACATCGGGATGGTTGACGAGCAGCGGCCCGGTGTCGCGGTCACCCTGGATCACATTGAAGAGCCCCTTCGGCAGTCCCGCCTCGTGCAGGATCTCGGCGATCTTCAGCGCCCCGAGCGGCGTATTCTCGGACGGTTTGAACACCATGGCATTGCCGCAGACAAGCGCCGGCGCAGCTTTCCAGCACGCGATCTGCTGCGGATAGTTCCAGGCGCCGATGCCGACGCAGACACCGAGCGGCACCCGCTTGGTATAGGCAAAATCCTGGCCGAGCGGGATATGCGAACCGTTGAGGCCGGCCGGCGCAATGCCGCCGAAGAATTCGAAAGCATCCGCACCCGAGGTCGGGTCGGCGACAACAGTCTCCTGGATCGGCTTGCCGGTATCGAGCGTCTCGAGTTCGGAAAGCGCCCGGTTTCTCTCGCGCATGATCTCGGCCGCCCGTTTCAGGATGCGCCCGCGCGCCATCGGGCTCATCGCCGCCCATTCCGGCTGGGCGCGTTTGGCCGCTGCGATCGCCCGTTCGACGATCGCGGGCGTTGCGGCATGCAGCCGGGCGATCACCTCGCCAGTCGCGGGATAGAGGCTCTCGATGACGGTGCCGTCGGTATCCTCGACATATTCGCCGTCGATGAAGTGCGAGGCTTTCGGCTGGGCTTTCATGTCATTTGTCCTTGGGTGGTTCGATGTGGTCGTTCCTTCTCCCTCCGGGAGAGGGGGAGGCGGTGGCCAAAAGCGCATTCAGATAATCTTCCGTCAGCGCGATCGAGGCTTCAATGCCGATCGGCGCCGATTTCAGACTTTGCCTGATATAGAGCCCGTCGATCATCGCCGCAGCGCCCTCGGCGATGCGTTCTGCGGCGTCAGCGGGCAGCAGCAGTTTCAGATCGGCCAGTAGATTGGAGCGCAGCCGCCTGGCATAGATCACCAGGAAACGGCGCGTCTCTTCCGAGCGCTGCGCTTCGGCGTAGAAGGCAAGCCAGGCGGCAATCGTGCCCGGCGCAAACTGGTCGGCATGGAAGCTGACGCGGATGATGGCCGAAAGCCGCGCCCGCGGCGTCCTGGCGGCCTTAAGCGCCGCCACCGTGTCGTTGCGCAATTGTCTCAGAAGCGAGCGGATCGTCTCGATCAGCAATTGTTCCTTGCTGCCGAAATAATGATGGGCAAGGGCTGGCGACACGCCAGCCTGCCGGGCGATGTCGGACATGGTGACGGTTAGCGAGCCGTGATCGCCGATCACCCGCAGCGCCGCATCGACAAGCGCCTTGCGGCGCACCCGCTCCATTCCGACCTTCGGCAAACCGCGCCAACTCCTATGAACCGGAGCTAAGTTATTTTTGATTGACTGATCAATCAATAAAAATCTTTTTCGATTTGATTTAGCGCAGATCTTTTCCTGAAAAATTGCTGCAGCATATGTTGAATCCAACAGGAGGTGCGCCATGGCCGATGTCTTCGAGGGAACGCCGACATCTTCGCTGCAGTCGAAATGGATCTGGTTCGTCGGCCTCGGCGTGCTGCTGCTCGTCTGCGGTCTGATCGCGCTCGGCAATCTGATGCTCGCCACCGTCGTCTCGGTCTATTATGTCGGCATGCTGATGCTGGCCGGCGGCGTGATCTATCTCGTCCACGCCTTCCAGGTGCGCGGCTGGGATCATGTGCTGTTCTGGATGCTGAGCGGCCTGCTCTATGTGCTTGCCGGCATCTGCGCCTTCGTCAATCCGATCCTGACTTCGGCGGCGCTGACGCTGTTTCTCTCGCTCGCCCTCGTCATCGCCGGCGTCTTCCGCACCTGGGTCGGCATGCGCATGAAGCCGGTCAAGGGCTGGCGCTGGATTGTCGCAAGCGGCGTCATCACCGCCCTTGCCGGTTTCGTCATCGCGCTCGGCTGGCCGGTGAACAGCCTGTGGATCCTCGGCCTGTTCCTGGCGGCCGATCTTATCGTCCAGGGCTCGACGGTGATTGCCTTCGGCCTCGGTATCCGCCGTTGAGATTGTGGAGAGCGGCCGTTCTTTTTTGACAAGGCTATGACAGGGGATTAGACTTAAGGGGTTATGGGCCGATCCCGGCAAGCGGGCGGTCCGATGTGCGAATGCACCAAGGCACCGGCGAGATCGCCGAGAATGCTGAAAATGGTCATGCGTCCCCCAGAGGCAGGGTTCTGTCTGATCAGAAAAGGGAGGAAGTTCATGCCGATGGTCACCGTTTCCATCTCTCCGCAACAGGCAGCGGGCATCCGCGCCGCCGTCGACAATGGCGGCTATGCCTCGAGCAGCGAGGTCGTTCGCGAGGCGCTGCGTCTCTGGGATACCGCCCGCAAGCTCAATGAGTTCCGGGACGATATTCTTGACGACGACGCTCCATCCGGCGGCAGATGCGTCGCCGACATGTTCGCCGATCACGAGGCGGAGCGCCGTCGCTCCGCCTGAGCAAGCATTTGATTGCATTGGAAAATTGAATAAACGCGGAGCGCGTAGGGCACGCTTGCGCGTTTCATAAAACTTTCACACTGGCGAAAGAGTTCATTGACCCTTCTGCGGCATGTTCCGGACGAAAAAGAACAAGTCACAGTGGAGATCAGCCACAATGAAGACCGGCATGTCCTTGGCTGCCACCGTCGCGCCGGATGTCCTGCGCCGCTACGCCAGCGATCAGATCGTAACCCTTGCCAAGCTCGTCGTCGAGAATGCCTTCCAGCCGATCGTCGAGGCCGGTACCGGCACGGTCTTTGGTTACGAATCCCTGATGCGCGGCCAGGACCGCATCGGCTATGATACGCCGGTCGACATTCTCGACGAGGCTCACCAGGCCGGCCAACTGCTGCAACTCGAGCAGATGGTCGCCAGCCGCGCACTCGCCAAATTCGCGACTCTGTCGAATTTCTCCACCTCGACGCTGTTCCTCAATCTCGATGTCCGGCTCATCCCGCATGGCGAAAGCCTGGTCGAGACCCTGCTGCAACACCTGCGCAAGGCCAATATTCCGCCATCCTCCGTCTGCTTCGAATTCTCCGAGCGTTTCGACAATACCAGCGTGCCGGAATTTTCCGGCCTGGTTTCCAGGCTGCGCAAGGCCGGTTTCAAGCTGGCGATCGACGATTTCGGCGTCGGCCATGGCGAGATGAAGCTGCTCTGCGATTATCCCGTCGATTATCTCAAAATCGACCGTCATTTCGTTGCCGAGATTGATCGCAGCCCGCGCAAGCGTCATCTCTTGAAAAGCATCGTCAACATTGCCCACGTGCTCGGCACGCGCGTCATCGCCGAAGGCATCGAGACCGAGGCCGAATTCATCGCCTGCCGCGAATATGGCGTCGACCTCGTCCAGGGCTGGTTCATCTCCCGTCCGACGACGCATATATCAGAGCTGGCGCCGTCCTTCCCGCATCTGCAGGAGCTCGGCAAGAGCAAGCGGGGCAGCCAGTCGCTCGATGAAATCCTCATCCGCAAGCAGATCGAGCTGCTGCCGACGGTCTACGAGAATGACAGCATCGACAGCGTCTTCGAACTCTTCCGGCGCAATCCGCGCCAGGCCTTCTTTCCCGTCCTCAATGCCAATGACGAGCCGCGCGGCATCATCCACGAGCATCACCTCAAGGAATATATCTACCAGCCCTTCGGCCGCGATCTCCTGAAGAACAAGATGTATGAGCGCAGCATCTCGCATTTCGTCGAGATGGCGCCGATCGTCGGCCTCGACAGCGACGCCGAGCAGCTGATGGCGATCTTCGCCAATATGGAAGGCAGCAACTGCCTGATCCTGACCGACAATATGCGTTATGCTGGCGTCGTCTCCGCCGCCTCGTTGATCAAGGTCATCAACGAGAAACAGCTGAAGACCGCGCAGGACCAGAACCCGCTGACCGGCCTGCCGGGCAATCGCGCCATCCGCGATTTCATGCGTCAGTCCGGCCGCGACGGCGATGAGCTCCGCCACTTCTGTTATTGCGACTTCGACAATTTCAAGCCGTTCAACGATGCCTATGGCTTCCATCTCGGCGATCACGCGATCTCGTTGTTTGCCGCGCTGATGCGCCGCTATTTCTTCGCCGAGCGCCATTTCCTTGGCCATGTCGGCGGCGACGATTTCTTCATCGGCATTGTCGGCTGGACCAAGGAGGAACTGACGGAGATCCTCGACCGGCTGATCAGCGATTTCCACGACGACGTGCGCGATCTCTATTCCGACGAAGACCGCGCCGCCGGCCGCATCCTCGGTCACGACCGCACCGGCGCCGAAGCTTTGTTCCCGCTGATGCGCTGCTCGATCGGCGTCATCGAACTGCCGGGAGGCCTCGTCATCGACGATATCAACCGCGTCAGCGCCGAGATCGCCATCATCAAATCGGCCGCCAAGGAAAGCGAGGAAGGCCTGGTCTTCCATCTCCTACAGCGCCGCGCGTCTTTTTAGACGCGCAAAGGACGCTGTAGCACTTATGCAGTGGGCGAGGCGAATTGACGCCTCTGCCACATCAAGCCTTCCCAAGCCTCCGGGGCTGATTTACTTCCTATGTTTTAGACAAAAGCTAGAGCGGTTCCGCCCACTTCCACCAAAAGCTGAACCGTTCCAGGGAGGAGCCGGTCATGCCATTGCCTCAGGATATGCGTTTCGTCGATCTGCCGTCATTTGGCGGGCCGGAGGTGATGACGATCGGCAAGCGCCCGCTTCCCGTGCCTGATGACGGGCAGGTTCTGGTGCGCGCCGAGGCGATCGGCGTCAACCGCCCCGATATTGCCCAGCGCCAGGGCAGCTATCCCGCGCCCAAGGATGCGAGCCCGATCCTCGGCCTGGAATTGTCGGGCGAAATCGTTGCCGTCGGCCCCGGCGTCCGCGGCCATGCCGTCGGCGACAAGGTCTGCGGGCTCGCCAATGGCGGCGCCTATGCCGAATATTGCCTGTTGCCGGCAGGCCAGATCCTGCCCTTTCCCAAAGGCTATGATGCGGTGAAGGCGGCAGCTTTGCCTGAGACCTTCTTCACCGTCTGGGCCAACCTTTTCCAGATGGCCGGGCTGACGGAAGGCGAGACGGTGCTGATCCATGGCGGTTCCAGCGGCATCGGCACGACGGCGATCCAGCTCGCCCGCGCCTTCGGCGCCGAGGTCTACGCGACGGCGGGCTCGAAGGAGAAATGCGAGGCTTGCGAAAAGCTTGGCGCCAAACGCGCGATCAACTACCGGACCGAGGATTTCGCCGAGGTCATCAAGGCCGAGACCGGCCACGGCGTCGATATCATCCTCGACATGATCGGTGCCGCCTATTTCGAGCGCAACATCGCCTCGCTGGCGAGGGATGGCTGCCTGTCGATCATCGCCTTCCTCGGCGGCGCGATCGCCGAAAAGGTCAACCTCTCGCCGATCATGGTCAAGCGCCTGACGGTCACCGGCTCCACCATGCGGCCGCGCACGGCGGAAGAAAAACGCGCCATCCGCGACGATCTTCTCTCCGAGGTCTGGTCGCTGCTCGCCGCCGGCACCGTCGCGCCCGTCATCCACAAGGTCTTTGCCTTCGACGAGGTTGTCGAAGCCCACCGGCTGCTGGAAGACGGCAGCCATGTCGGCAAGGTCATGCTGCGCGTTGGCTAGAGCAATTCCAGCAAAAGTGTGCAGCGGTTTTGCCAGGCAAAGCGCGAAGCGCTTTTGCCGGGAATTGCGCCAAAACAAAGAGATAGGGCGCTCTTAGTGCGTCCTATCGGACGCGCGGCGCGGTAATGTCAGCGACACGCCGAGGGCGAGAACACCAGGCAGCGCCATCAGCAGATAGAGCCAGTGCGCCGCCGACAGCGCGCCTGATATGCCGCCGGGATGAACGAGGCCGGCGCCATTGGCGATGACGCCGGCAAAGGCGGCCCCGAACGCCCCACCGAGCGAACTCATTGTCGGGATCGCGGCAGAAGCCTTGTCCTTCTCGTTGTCGGCGACGAGTTTCAGCACCATGGCGACGAGATGCGCCCAGCCAAGACCGATGCCGAAGCCCATCATGAACATGCCGATCGCCGCCGGCACGATGAGGAGCATATGCCCCTCGGGATTGTCCTTGGCCAGGAAGACGGCGAGGCAAGCGGTCGCTGCCGCCTCGATGAGAGCGCCGATGACGATCGCCGCATAGGCCCGTCTGCCAGTCAGCGAGCCGCTGAGGAAGGCCGCGAATGTCCAGCCGAGGGCGACGAGCGCCACCAGATAACCCGATGCGAGTGGCGCCACCCCATGCAGGGTCTGCAGGAAATAGGGAATAAAGACATCGCTGACGAGCACGACGGTCAAGGCGAGCATCGTCAGATAGACCCGTGCAATCGGCCGGGAAAGGCTGACGGCGCCGGACGGCAAGAGCCGGTTCGGGCTTCGGCCCTCGATGAAGAGCATGCCGGCGACCGCGACGACCGAGGCTGCGATCAAAGCGATTTTGGCGCCCGTCGTCTCGATCGCGCCGGCCGCACTCACCATTAGCACGGCAGCAAGCAGCAGTCCGATCTGGGCAACCGGGGTTTTCTCCTGCTCGCGGTCGTCCTCGACCTCGGGCAGAAGCCGCGGCGCCAGGAACGCCATCAGCAGCCCGAGCGGCACGAGCACGATGAAAGCATAGCGCCAGGCGTGACCCGAAGAAAAGAAGCCGCCGAGTGTCGGCCCGATGACGGTCGAGACCCCCCAGATCGCCGCATAGAGCGTCGAGGCCTTCGGCCATAGCGGCTCGGGATAAACGAAGCGGATGAAGGCATAGCCGAGCGCTGCAAGTGCGCCTGTTCCCAGACCCTGCACCGCGCGACCGATCAGCACCACCGGCATCGACGGTGCGGCTGCGGCAATCAGGCTGCCGACGCCGAAGACCAGTGCTGCGATCACATAGACGGATCGAAGTCCGATCCCGCGCGGCCGCATGGCGACGAAGATCGAGCCGAGCACCGCGGCGGCGACGAACAGGCTGGTGACCCAGGAAAACAGCGCGAGGCCGCCGATATCGCGCACGATCGAAGGCGCGATCGTCGCCATGATGTAACTCTCCACCGCATAAAGCGTCACGCCGCCGGCCAGCATCAAGGTTGCCGGCAGGTGCTCGGGCAGAAAGAGGCGGAAAAGGGAACTGGGGTTCGGGATGGCTGCGATCTGGTCGATATCCGACATGGGAGGAACTCGATATTTTTGCTGGCGAAGGATTATTTTCCAAGTTATAAATTGGAAAATTACACGTCATCCTGATTAAAACAAGACTTGACTTGGAAAATATGCGCCAGTCCCCCGCCAACCGGATCCTGATCCTGATAAAGACCGACGGCCCGCAGCTTGCCGCTGCGATCGGCGATGCACTCGGCATTTCGGGTGAGGCCGCCCGCCAGCAGCTGTCGAAGATGGCGGAGGAGGGGCTGGTGGAATCGGTCACCGTTGCCGCCGCGGGCCGGGGCCGGCCGCGCCAGCTCTGGCACCTCACGGCCAGCGGCAACCGCCAGTTCCCGGATGGCCATGCCGAGTTGACGGCAAATCTCCTCGGCACGCTCGTAGAACAGCTCGGCCCCGCAGCCCTCGATACCGTCATCTCCGCCCGCGAGGCCGAGACGCTGCAGCGCTATCGGCAGGAACTCGGCAATGCCGACAACCTTGCCTCGCGCGTCGAGGCCCTTGCCGCGATTCGCACCCGCGAGGGCTATATGGCTGATCACTGGCAGGAGGCAGACGGCTCCTTCATGCTGGTCGAAAACCACTGCCCGATCTGCGCCGCCGCCGCCGCCTGCAGCGGCTTCTGCCGCTCCGAACTCGAAACCTTCCGCGCCGTCCTCGGCGCCGATATCGAGCGCAGTGAACACATCCTCCTCGGCGCCCGCCGCTGCGCCTACCGCGTCACGCCGCGTTGACGCCTGTCGATCGGAACGTCGTGGTTCAAGCCAACTGCCGCGCCTGCCGCCGGCTGCTTTCGAGATAGAGCAGCACTCCGATCGATGCCAGACCCGCGGCCGCGCCGACGAAGGCAGTGCCGGAATAATCGGTGATTGCGGTGCCGAAGGCGAAGAGGCCGGCGCTGATGCCAACCCCAATGAAAGTGTTCAGCGAGATCAGCGAGGTTCCAAGTCCCGGCCGGTCCGCGATCAGGTCCTGCAGATAGGTGATCGGCACGCTGAGGATCGCTGCCGCCCCGCAGGCATTGAAGAGAAGCAGTGCGTAGATGTGCCAGGGCGCGGAAGCAAAACCGAGCAGCAGCAGATAGACGCAATAGATCAGCGCGCCGAAGGCAAGCACATGTACGGTCCGGAAGCGGCGCTGCGCAAAGCCCCACATCATCATGAACGGCATCTCGAGCAAGGCCGTCAAGCCTGCCATGAAGCCGACATCAACCACAGTGCCACCGGCCGCATGGGTGATGATCAGCGGCAGGAGCATGGCGTTCAGCCGCTGCAACCCGAACAGCATCGCCATGACGGTGACGCGCGACAGCACATGCGGCACGAAGATCCGTTTCAGCGAAGCAAAGAAGCCGGCGTGATCGGGGGCAGGGCCGGCGGCGCCATTTCGGGGTGCGAAGAAGAAATACAGGCAGAAGCAGGTGCAGCTTGCCAATGCCGCGATCCCGTAGGCCGGCGTCATCGACGGCGAACTGACGAGATAGAGGCCGATCAACCCCGGCGCCAGCGCCCATGAGCCGGAAAAGAGTGCCCGCACCGTTGCGGTGATCGCCGCCCCCTGGCCGCGGTCCATCTGGTTGGTCCTGGCGCGCAGGCTGGCGAACAGCAGTGAATAGGTGGAATTGCTCATCGGCACCAGCAACAGCGTGGAGAAGATGAAGACCACGGGGCTATGAAAGATCGCGATCGACCCGAAGCCGAGCATGCCGGCGACGCAAAGCCCCAGCACCAGCGGCCGGCGCTCTTTCAGCCTGTCCGACCAGATGCCGAGCGTCAGGCTGGTTGTGACGTTGACGATTGCCGAGAAGAACACCAGCGCCGAATAGGCGCCATTGCTCAAGCCGAGTTCGTTGATCCCGATGATCGACTGGTAGGGCGCGGTCGAAGCATAGGTGAAGGCCAGCGCGACGAGTGTCACGGTCGGAATACGGATCCTGTTGTCGCGAAGGATCAAGGAAAAGGTGGATGGCATGGGGAGCGGTTCCTGATGCACCACTCTTAGCCGCATCGGACCTATCAGAGAAACGATAGTTTTCGATCGCCTCGGTCAATTTATGTGATGAATATTTGGACGATGTGATCGCGCTCCGAGCCCGCGGCGAGGCTGAGCCTCCAACTGGTAAATTCGCCGTGCTCATGGCCGATTGACTCTATCAATCTTCTGCCCTTAGTGCTCGCCGGGGTTGATCAATTGGATGGGGACAATGAAATTTCGCTTTGTTGGCGCTGTTGCGCTTTCTTTCGCCGTTGCAGGTTGCAGTAGCGTTGCCCCTGACGGTCGGCCGCTCGTTCAACACTTCTTTCGGGATCTTGTGATGAGGGGATGTGGTTTCCAGATGACATGGGAATCGGCGAGAGAAGCCACAGATACTTTTAAGCCAGTTATACCGACTGACAGAGAACGCATGACTGACAGAGGCCTCATGAGGGCTGCGATTGCAATTTGCGGCAAGGCGAAACCCGGAAATAAGAGCAAAGCCATCGAAGTCCAGGTTCCTGACAGTGGCGGTGTCCTGCGGAAAATCGTTGTCGAAAGAGAATAGAAAAGCGCAGGCGGCCCCGAGGGCAGCGTTTGACGTAGGGCCGAGACCACAAAAGCCCCTCATCCGGCTGCCGCCACCAACCGGGGTCGAGCCACGGGTCTCGACCCGTCCTTCGGACCCCGTAAACGGGCCGAAGGGGATATGCCGCAACGTCTCCGTTCCCTACCAACCTCTCGCAGGGCACGTTCCCTCGCCCCGTTTACGGGGAGAGGGTTAGGGTGAGGGGCAGCTTCAACCCCGTTGGCTTTCGTCGCGTGACGCGTTATGGACTGCGCTATCCCGCCAGCATCCGGATAAAAGCTCATGACCAATCCCGTCACCGTTGAAGTCACCCGCGGCCTGCTCGTTGAAAGTCGCCATCGTGGCGCGGTGGCTGTCGTCGATGGCGATGGCAAGCTCGTCTTCTCGCTGGGCGACATCGAGGCCACGGTCTTCCCGCGCTCGTCCTGCAAGGCGATGCAGGCGCTGCCGCTGGTCGAGAGTGGTGCTGCCGATGCCTATGGCTTCGGTGACAAAGAATTGGCGCTGGCCTGCGCCTCGCACAATGGCGAGGACGAGCATGTGGCGCTGGCCCACTCCATGCTGTCGCGCGCCGGTCGCGATATCGAAACGCTGGAATGCGGCGCCCACTGGTCCATGAGCCAGAAGATCCTGATCCAGCAGGCTCGCACGCTCGATGCGCCGACGGCGCTGCACAACAATTGCTCGGGAAAACATGCCGGTTTCATCTGCGCCTGCTGCCATCAGGACCTCGATCCAAAGGGCTATGTCGGTTATCTCCACCCGCTGCAGGTCGAGATCCGCGCGGCAATGGAAAGCCTGACCGGCACTGTGATTGGCGCCGATAGCTGCGGTACCGACGGCTGCTCGATCCCGACCTATGCCGTGCCGCTGCGCAGCCTGGCCCATGGTTTTGCCAAAATGGCGACCGGCACCGGCCTGGAACCCTTGCGCGCCAAGGCATCCCGCCGCCTGATCGAGGCCTGCATGGCCGAGCCCTTCTATGTCGCCGGCTCCGGCCGCGCCTGCACGGCGCTGATGCGGATCGCCCCAGGCCGCATCTTCTGCAAGACAGGCGCCGAAGGCGTCTTCTGTGCCGCGATCCCGGAAAAGGGCATCGCCATTGCGCTCAAATGCGAGGATGGCATGACCCGCGCCGCCGAAGCCATGGTGGCGGCGACGCTCGCCCGTTTCTTCGAGACGGAGAGCGAGGTGCATGCGGGCCTGATGGCCTATGCCGCAACGCCGATGCGCAATTGGAACGGCATCCATGTCGGCGATGTTAGGGTCACCTCCGCCTTGGCCGGGTGAGTGCGAGCTTGCATATATAAGTTATTAGAAAAATAAGAATTACCTAATATAAAAAGGGTACGTCCTGCGATCGCGGATGCACCCTTTCGCGGCGACGTGAACACAGTCCTGGAAGCCATGGGGGCAGGGCATGTTTGCAGGCCGCTATCTCTGGTGGATGCTGATGGGTATCGGCATCTTCTTGTTCGCCACGTTGAGCCTCGATTATATCACCTGGCTCATGATCCAACTGTCCGGTTGCGGCGATATGGCCGGCGCCTGCGAGCCGGCCCTCCGGCTGATATCGGGCGTGCTCAAACCCGCCTGCATCTGGACCGCGATCGGCATACTCTTCATGGCGACGCTGCTGCGTCTTCACACGCTCTCGCTCATCTGGTTCTGGGGGCCGATCGTCGCCATCTGGTTCGTTGCCTCCACGCCGATCCTCCTCTTCATTGCAGCGGATGCGGCGGCTCTGACGCAACCCGCCACGCTGGCGCTGCTGCCGGTCGCCTTCCTGTTTCTGGCGGCCTTTGTCACCTATCTCATGTTTGCGCTCGAGGATGGCGACATACCGCTTGCAGCCTCGGTGCCGTTGCGCCTCACACTCCGCCTGACGGCGGTCTACGGCGCGCTTGCCGGCGTAGCCTTCATGCCGGAACTGTCGCGGATCGCCGGGACCCTGCTCGACATGCCGGCACTTTCCGTCGTCATCGCTCTGGCGCAGCCATATCTGCAGACGGTGCTGACCTTTGGAACCGGCAGCATGGCGCCGGCCTATGCCGTGCTGGCGGCCTTCATCGCGGCCCTTGCCGCAAGCCTCTTGCCGCATGCTGCAGCACCTCGGCCCTCCCGCAGCGCCATCATGCTGCGGCGATTGCGCCGTTGAGATCGCGATAGGGTTTCAGCTGTTCAGCCGTCATCTCCGCCGGCACGATCAGCCCCGCCACCTCGGAAATGCCAAGAACCGGGCAGGGCGAGACGAGGTCGAATTTCTCCTCGGTCAGCAGCACATGCGTTTCAGCCGCGCAGCGGGCGATGTGCCGCTTGATCGCCGCTTCCTCGAAATCGCCGGTGGAAAGCCCGTGCACCGGATGGGCGGCCGTCACCCCGAGGAAGAAGAGGTCGGGGCGAAGCTGCGAGATCGCCGCCATCGCCGCTGCTCCCGTCGCCACCATCGAATGTTTGTAGAGCCGTCCGCCGGTGAGGATCACCTCGGCCGTCGGGTGGTGTTCCAGCTCGGCGGCGATCGTCGGGCTGTGGGTCGCAACCGTCAGCGGCATGTCGCGCGGCAGTTGCCTGGCGATCTCAGCCGTCGTCGTGCCGCCGTCAAGGAAGATCATCTGACCGGGCTTGACCATCGCCGCCGCCGCCGCCCCCAGCCGCGCCTTGATCTGCGATGAGACGCTGCGCCGGGCGGTAAAATCCGGCAGGTCTGGCGCCAGCGGCATCGCGCCGCCATGCACCCGTTTCAACAGCCCCTCCGCCGCCATTTCCCTGAGGTCGCGGCGGATCGTGTCTTCCGACAGGGCGAAATCCTCGGCGACGCGCTTGGCGATCACCTGGCCGTCACGGCGCAGGATGTCGAGAATGAGGGTCTTGCGTTGGGTTGTCAGCATCGTCTCTCTGCACGAAATTAAACAGAATAGCCCGATATTGCACGAAGTGACTCGACATTCAAGAAATATCGTGCATTTTCACGAAATCCCGTGCATGAGGCCGGGAGTGCTCACGCATAAGCGGAGCGAAGGAGTGGATCATGTTGATTTTGATTGCCGGGCCCTATCGGTCCGGAACGGGCGACGACCCGGAAAAGATGGCCGCCAACCTGAAGCGGCTGGAAGCGCCTTCGCACGCGCTGTTTGAAGCCGGCCATGTCCCGATGATCGGCGAATGGGTGGCCCTGCCGATCTGGCATGCCGCCGGCGGCCGGTCGGTCGGCGACGCGCTCTACGAAGAGATCTTCCACCCGGTCGCCGGCCGGCTGCTGCAGCTCTGCGAAGGCGTGCTGCGCCTGCCCGGCGATTCCAAGGGAGCGGACAACGACGTCCGCATCGCCCGGGAACGCGGCATCCCGGTCTGGCACCGGCTGGAGGATGTGCCGGGCTGCGGCTGAGCCGGGTTTGCAGCGTCGCGAGCCTGTGCCTTGCCCTTCGCTCATGCTCAGAGCATTCGCGGCTTTGCCGCTCACCCCCTCATCTGCCTGCCGGCATCTTCTCCCCGCTGGGGAGAAGCGGACTCGTGGCTGCGCCTCGCTCCTCTGAAGCGTTGCAATGGAGAAGAGGGCGCCCGGCTTGCGCCCTCTTCTCCCCAGCGGGGAGAAGGTGGCCCGAAGGGTCGGATGAGGGGGCCACGCGGCACATCGATTATGCCCTCGCGCCCGACGCACCCACCCTTGTCCCGATGGACGATCAAAACCCAATCCCACCAGTTCCGACCCGCGCACCCCTGCGCTATAACCCTTGCCGAAAGGGAGTCGCGAACCATGCTGACATTGTACTACGCGCCCGGAACCTGCGCGCTCGCAAGCCTTATTGCCCTGGAAGAATCCGGCCTGGCCTTCGAAGTCAAGAAGATCAGCCTCCGCGATGGCGAGCAGCGTTCGCCGGACTATTTGAAGATCAACCCGAAGGGCCGGGTGCCGGCACTGATCACCGATTATGGCGTGCTGACGGAAACACCGGCGATCCTGGCCTATATCGCCCAGAGCGCGCCGGCCGCCAAGCTGGCGCCGCTTGACGATCCTTTCGAATTTGCCAGGCTCCAGTCCTTTAACAGCTATATCTGCTCGACCGTGCATGTGAACCATGCCCATCGCCCGCGCGGCTCCCGCTGGGCCGACGAGCCGGCGGCCATCGAGGCGATGAAGGCCAAGGTGCCGCAAAACATGGCCGATTGTTTCACGCTGATCGAGCAGACGATGTTCGAAGGCCCTTGGGTGATGGGGGAGGCCTATTCGCTCGCCGATCCCTACCTCTTCGTCATGACCGACTGGCTGCCGTCCGACGGGGTGGATCCCGCCCGGTTCGAAAAGGCGAGCGACCACCACGCCCGCATGCTGCAGCGCCCCGCCGTGCAGCGGGCGCTGGCCTATGATCGGGCCTGATCCTTAAATCCGGCGGCAAGCTTCTTCGGCGCCCGGAACAGCCAGGCGCCGATCAGCCGCAGCCGCAGTTCCTCGTCGCCGATCATGGCGGCGCGCACCGGCAGATGCGGCCAGCCGACATAATGATCGGTTTGAAAATAGACGTCGGGCGCCATCTCCAGCAGGTGATCCTTGTCGTCGAGCGAAATCGAGATCACGATCGTCTCGGCATTCTTCACCGCAACGAAACTCTTGCCGCCGACCTTCAGCGCCGGATTGCCGTAGGAGGTGCTCTCCTCGACATCAGGCAGCCCGGCTTCCGCCGCCAGGCGCTTCAGGCGTTCGAAGATTGCATCGACATTGCCGGCCATGGTTCCGCCCTTTCTGCCAGGGCGAACCTACCATATCTTCAGGCGCATTTCGCCAGCGGCGGCTTGGCCTCTTTGGGAAAGCCGGCCGGCATCCCGAGCGGCAGATCGGCGATTTCGCGCATCGACATGCGCTCGACCTCAGGATGCCGCAACGGATCGTCCTTCCAAGCCGGGGCAGTTCCTGTGCTTCCCGCCGGAAGGGCAGGTCTCAAGAAAAACTTCAGCAATGACATGGCAGGCCTCGCTTTCTTCAGTGGCGTAGAAGGATGATCGCAAAGTGGCTTCCACCGGCCAAGCTGTCCTATCCGTCTCACGAACTGTGTTTGAATGGATTGCCTATGCTTGCAATGTCGGCTTCAATAGGCAGATTTTCAATTGAGATTAATGCGGCGGCGCTATAGAAAAACTATATGAAGAACTTGAATATGGTCCATCTCAACGGCCTGCGCGCGCTGGAGGCCGTCGGGCGTCTCGGCTCGCTCCAGGCCGCCGCCGACGAACTCGGCGTCTCGGTTGGCGCCGTCAGCCAGCAGGTCATCAAGGCCGAAGCCCAGCTCGGGCAGGTGATCTTCGAGCGCACCGCCAGGGGCATGATCGCCACTGAAGCCGGCCGGCCGGTGCTGTTGGCGCTCGACGAGGGGTTTGCCCGTCTTTCGGCAGCGGTGTCGATCGCGAGCCGCAAGGACGATACGATCCTGACGATCTCGGTGGCGCCGGTTTTCGCCGCCCGCTGGCTCGTCTATCGGCTGGATCGTTTCGCCGTGCGTCATCCCGACATCAAGCTGCGGCTGGATGCGACGACGAATCTCGTCAATCCGGCCCTTTGCGACGTCGATATCGGCATTCGCGTCGGCAGCGGCAAATGGCCGGATGTGAAGGCCGAACTGCTGTTGGCACAGGAGGTCTTTCCCGTCTGTTCGCCGGAGATGGCAGCGACATTGAAAGAACCCGCCGATATCCTTGCACTGCCGGCCATCATCGATGGCCACGCCATGTTCACCTGGGAGGTCTGGATGCGCGAGGTCGGACTCTCAGGCGCAACCCTTCCAACCCGCCACGTCTTCAACGATGCCTCGCTCTGCCTCGATGCGGCGATTGCCGGCCAGGGCGTCATGCTGGCCTGGCAGACCCTTGCCGCCTTTGCGCTCGCTGAAGGCCGGCTCGCCGCCCCTTTCGGCATTCGTGCGCGGACCGGCTTCGGCCATTATTTCGTCACCGCCGAAGGCACGCGCGAGCCGAAGAAGGTCAAGGATTTCAAGGCCTGGATCCGCGAGGAAATGGCCGGCACGCTCGCCCTTTTCCAGTAGTCCTCAAACTTCGATCGGCTCCTTGCCGCGGGTCGCCTGCATAGCCTTGTAGGCCGGGCGGGACTGGCAGCGCTCGATCCAGGCTTTGATATTCGGATGCGCTTGGATAAGCGCCTCTTCGGTCTGGGCGTAGCGCAGCACCTCGGCGATGTTGAGATCGGCGACGGTGAAGCGGTCGCCGACGATCCATTGCCGGCCGGCAAGGTGGCCTTCGAGAACCGCCAGCGGCCTGCGCAGCGAGCGGCAGGAAACCGCGATCGTCTGCTGACCGCCTTCGCTGTTTTCGAGCCCGTTATCATAGGTCAGCACGATCTTCACCGTGTGCGGCTCGACCTCCGCAGCCGCCCAGACCGTCCACATCGTCAGCAATCCGTCTTCCTCGACGGTTTGGCCGGAAAGCGGTCCGCCATATCGACGCGCGAGGTAAAGATTGATCGCCAGCGACTCGTGCATGACGAGGTCGCCGTCCCGAATGCTGGGGATCTGCGCCATCGGGTTGACGGCAATGAATTCCGGCGAATGTGTATTGAGCGGCGCCTCCTGAGACAGCGGATCTGCCAGCCGCCGTGCCTGCAGCACCGGCACCGAGCGGAATTCGACCCCAAGCTCCTCCGCCATCCAATAGACGCGTGAGGCGCGCGAACGATAGACTCCGTAGATTGTCAGCATGAACGTATCCCCTCGATGTTGTCCGCGGGACCGTAAATGCCGGATCAGCGTGGGAAAAGTCCTGGTGGCTGATGGGACGATGAAAGCTTTTGATGGCCTTCAGGAAATGCGGTTCCGCTCGACGGTCAACTGCGCATAGGGCGAGCCGCCGCCCGCCATCTCGCCGGACACCTTCTTCTCCCACTGGAAGCCTAAAACCGCGCCTTCGGCGGTTTCCTGGAAGATGTTGTCGGTGATGAGGGCGGTCCCGGCGCCATCGGCGACCGAGACGGCGCATCCCACCGGGGCCTTGCGCACCACATTGCCTGTCACAACGACGTTGCGCAGATACGGACCCCAGCCGATCTGCAGCCCCCAGCGCGGCGCGCCTTCGATCACATTACCTGAAATCAGCGTATCGGCCTCCGCCGCAATGCCTATGCCGAAACCGACCTCGTGCTGGTAGGGGCCCTTCAGCGTCAGGTTGCGCACGACATTGCCGGTGACGCTCGCCAGCCTCCCGCCCTCGTCGAAATTGGCGATCGAAATGCCGTTTGCCGCCCCGTCGATCATATTGGCGGAAACGACGGCACCCTCGAAGGCGAATTCGACATAGATCGCCGTCTCGCCGGAACGTCGGCACTGATTGCTGCTGATCTGAATGTCCGAGGCCGAATTGGCGCGGATCGCCGTGAAGGCGCAGTCGGAGATGTGGTTATTCACCACCATCACTCCGTCGGCGCGGAAGATGTTGATTCCGTTGCCGTTTTGCCCGGTGCCGCCGTCATTGGCGCGGATATTGGAGACGCGGTTGCCGGAGACAACCGTGCCGTCCTCCGCCTTCTTCCAGCGATGCACCAGGATGCCGCCATTGCCGCAATCCGAAACCGTGTTGCCGGTGACCGAGAGGGTGGTGGAATCCACCGCGTAAAGGCCGGATTGGGCAGCCCCCGAAATGCGGCTGCGCTCGATCCGCCCGCCACAGCGCTCCAGCTGCAGGCCGTGTTTGCGGCTGCCGCCGATCTCGCAATTGTCGATCAGCACCTCGTCGACGCCGGTGAATTGCAACAGCCCGCCGGCATAGTCGCCAAGCCTGCGGTTGCCGCCGTCGATGACGAGATTGGAAAGCTCGATCCGCCGCACGTTCTCGGCCGAAAACAGGTGGCCTTCGCCGGTATAGACGATCCGCGAGGCGCCCGGCACGCCTGATATGCGCGTATTGTCGGGCAAGGTGAGGTTGGAGACCCGGTAGGTACCGGGCGGCAGGAACACCGGCACGTTCTCGCGCGCCGCCTGTTCGATCATCTGCTCAAGGTTGCGGGTCTTGCGGTCGCCGCTTTCGGGAATGGCGCGATATTCCGCCGCGTCGATCGCACCGCGCAGATCAGGCTGAGCGGCCGCCCTCCGCGGCGAGGCGAGGGCGCGCGATGCCGCTCCCGCAACGGCCGAGGCGGTGAGAAAGAAAAGCATGTCGCGGCGTGAAGGCATCCGGGGATTGCTTGTCATAATGCGCCCGTAGCAGGAAATGTGCCAGCCGCGCATGTATTCTTTTGGCACAGGTTGAGAGCAGGGGGCCGAAATTGCAGTTGCAGCCGCGGCGGAGGGCAGAATATCGCCGCTTATATTGTCCTCTTGTTCACCCTTTCATTTAAGCAAGCCGAAGGAAATGAGGACTACTTTTAAGGGAATTTCTATGGCGAGTGCGGGATACGGCCTTCGGCCGCAAGGGGAATGGGGTCATGCGCGAATTGGGTGCCAGGCGATGGGAATCAACCGATGCCCTGACGGCCGAAACGCGACGCATCGTCGCCGCGACGGAGGCAATGATGGCATCAACCGCCCACCACCTCTCCGAGGGCATCGAGAACCTGCGCCTCAAGGCGATCCTCCACGAACTTCCGGATTTCCTCTACGTCAAGGATCGTGACAGCCGCTTCGTTTTCGCCAACGCCGTCACCGCCAGCAGCCTCGGCCTGGAGCGCGCCGATCTGATCACCGGCAAGCGCGACTTCGACCTGTTCGATTTCGAGACGGCGCGCCGCCATTTCGACATCGAGCAGCAGATCATGGCGACGGGCGAAGCCCGCATCGACATGGAGGAATCCTACGTCCTTCCCGGCAGCAGAAGACCGATATGCCGGCTGACCTCGAAGATACCGCTGCGCAACGATCGCGGCGAGATCGTCGGCCTGATCGGTGTTTCCCGTGATATCACCGAACGCACGCGCCAGGAGGATCTGCATCGCGGCCAGGCGAGCCTGCTCGAAATGATCGCCCGCAACGAGCCGTTGCCGATGATCCTCGAGGCGCTCGTGCTGATGATCGAGGCGCAGCTGGATGGGATTGACGGATCGGTGCTGCTGCTCGACGGCGAAGGCACGCGGCTCTATCACGGCGCCTCTCCCAATCTGCCCGGCGGCTACAGCCGCCTGATCGATGGCGTCACGATCGGCCCCAAGGTCGGCTCCTGCGGCACCGCCGTCTGGCGCGGCCAGACGGTGATCGTCGAGGATGTGACGGTCGATCCGCTCTGGGAGGATTTCCGCGCGATGATCGCGCCGTTCGGCTTCCGCTCCTGCTGGTCGACGCCGATCGCCACGTCGGAGAACAACGTGCTCGGCACGTTCGCGCTCTATTCCCGGGAAGTCCGCCGTCCCACCGAGCACGAAATGACGCTGGTGGCGCTCGCCACCCATATCGCCGGCATCGCCATCGAGCGCAAGCGCGTCGATGACCGCATCCATTTCATGGCCCATCACGATGATCTCACCGGCCTGCCGAACCGCGCCTTCCTGAAGGAACGGCTGGCGAGCATCCTCGACCAGGCCCGACGCAACAACCGCAAGGTGACTGTCGCCTATATCGATCTCGACAATTTCAAGGACATCAACGACGGCCGCGGTCACGCCGCCGGCGACGAAGTTCTGAAAGAAACCGCCGCCCGCATGGCCAACAGCGTCAGGGCGTCCGATATGGTGGTGCGTCTCGGCGGCGACGAATTCCTCGTCGTGCTCGTCCACCAGTCGAGCCACGATGCCGGCATCACGCGCCGCCTTCGCGATCTGCAGAAGGCGATCAACCGGCCGATCCGCGGCGCGGACGGCGAGATCACCGTCACCTCGAGCATCGGCGTTGCCGCCTTCCCCTTCGATGGCGCGACCTCGGAAGAGCTTCTGGCCAATGCCGACCGCGCCATGTACCGCGCCAAGGAGCTCGGTCGCAATACATTGCAACATCACGAGGGCGGCAGCACGCCTGTGGGAATGCCGCTCGGTGAGCAGGAGGAGCTGCACCAGGCGATTACCGGCCAGCAGCTGTTCCTGCAATACCAGCCGCAGGTCGATGTCGCCACCGGCCGCATCACCGGGCTGGAGGCGTTGGTGCGCTGGAACCATCCGGCCAAGGGCAGGGTGCCGCCGGTCAATTTTATTCCGCTCGCCGAAGAGACCGGCCTCATCGTCCCCCTCGGCCTCTGGGTGCTGAACGAGGCCTGCCGTCAGGCGCGCCTTTGGCAAGACATGGGCCTGCCGCCGCTGACGATCGCCGTCAACGTCTCGGCCAAACAGTTCGCCGATCCGGATTTCGCAACCCATGTCGCCGAGGCGCTGGAGCGCCACCGCTTGCAGTCCCGCTGGCTGGAGCTTGAAGTCACCGAAAGCGTGGTCATGCACGATGCCGAACGCGCGCTTGCCATGATGGAATCGCTGCGGGCGCTGGGCGTTCGCCTGTCGATCGACGATTTCGGCTCCGGCTACTCCAGCCTGGCGGCACTGAAGACCTTCCCCTTCGACCGCCTGAAGATGGACCGTTCGCTGGTCGAGGCCCTGCCGGGCGACAAGACCGCCGTCGCCATCGCCTCGGCCGTCATCTCGCTGGCGCAGACGCTGAAGCTCTCGGTTCTCGCCGAAGGCGTCGAAACCGACGCCCAGATGGATTTCCTGCGCCAGGCGCACTGTGAGGAGGCGCAAGGCTTCCGCTTCTCCAAGCCGGTCTCGCCGGAGGAGATCCCGGCATTGCTGCGGGCGCGCAGTCTCTAGTGCATGTCGCCCAAAAGTGTGCAGCGGTTTTGGGAGAACGACATGCACAAAAGGAAACATTGAAAGACGCCGCATCGATCAGGTCGATGCCACGTCTTTCAAGCTCTATTTGGCAAGCTTGCCGATCGCCTCGATCTCGTTCGTCCATATACCCGCCGCATAGTTTGGCGGCAGCCGCGCCAGTTGCGAGGGGTCGTCGATGCCGGTGGAAAAATCGCTGCCCCGATAGGGGCCGAGCACGAAGACCTCGGTCCCGGCATCGTGCATCCGGTTGAGAAAACGGTCCGGCCAGCCCCAGAGCCACGGCGCGATATTGATCGGCACCAGCATCATCGCATGTTTGCATTCGTCCGGCAGCAGGCCGGTCCAGCCATAGCCGATATAGCCGAACAGGCAGCCCTTCAGGCTCTTGCGCGAGGCGGTTTTGATATCGGGTGCCATCCGGCGGAGCACGTCGATCGGCTCGTCACCGCCATAGACGATGATCTCGGCTCGTCTTTCCCGGGAAAGTCCATTGAGCACCGCGGCGAGCTTTTCGCCCTCGGAAGGATCGCGGCTCTTGACGTTGATGAGGAAGCGCCGATCCGCAAAACTCGACAGCACCTCGGCAAGCGTCGGCATCATGCCGATGCCCCGGCCGCGAAAGGGAAAGGTCTTGCCGCCATCGGCGGTATAGCCATAGCCGATGTCGAGCCTTTTCATGTCAGCCATCGAATGCTCGCGCGTGACGCCGTGCCCGTCGGTGCGGCAGTCCAGCGTCCAGTCGTGAAAGACGGCGAACTGGCCGTCCGTCGTCGGATGCACGTCGATCTCGACGATATCGGCGCCCGCCGCAAAACCTGCCTGCATCGATGGAAGTGTGTTTTCCAGATAATCGTGTTTCGGCGGCAGCATGCGGCTTGCCGTGCAGGTGTCGTTCTTGAGATCGGTTTCGTCGAATCGTTGTGCGATGCCGCGATGGGCGAGCAGCACCGGTTTTCCCGGCCGATGTTCGGCAAGCAGGCTGGTATTGGCGAGGTAAATGCCCGCCGAGGCGAGCGCGATTGCCGCCGCGCAATAGAAAAGCTTCCTGCCCAATGCTGATCCCCTGGTTGCATCGCAAGGGCTAGAAAGCGATTCTGGTTGTTCTTGGGCTGTTTTCCGGCTTTTCTATGCCATCGATTATTCGCCGGACGGGACTCTCATCGCTATGGCACAACACGACGACGAGCTTATCCATTTCGAAGCGCATGGCGCCGCCCCGTTGCCGCCGGCCGTGGTCGAAGGTCATGTCGCCCATGACGGCGCCCGCATCTGGTATGCGACCTACGGCGCCGGTCCTCCTGTCATTCTGCTGCATGGCGGCCTTGGTCACAGCGGCAACTGGGGCCATCAAGTCCCGGCACTGTTGCGCCGCGGCCGCCGTGTCGTGCTGATCGACAGCCGCGGCCATGGAAGAAGCACCCGCGATGCCCGTCCCTATAGCTACGAGTTGATGGCTTCAGACGTGTTTGCCGTCATGGACGCACTGCATATCGAAAAGGCCGCGATCGTCGGCTGGAGCGACGGCGCCTGCATCGCTTTGATCCTCGCCATGACGGCGCCGTCGCGTGTCGAGGGCGTCTTCTTCTTTGCCTGCAACATGGATCCGAGCGGCACGCTGGAATTTGTTCCGACCCCGGTCATCGACCGATGCTTCAGCCGGCACGCCAGGGATTATGCCGCATTGTCCACCACGCCGGACGATTTTAATCCCTTCGTCGAGGCGGTCAGCCTGATGATGCGAACGGAGCCGAACTATCAGGCCGCCGACTTGGGCCTGATCCGCGTGCCGGTCGCAATCGTCCTCGGCGAGCACGACGAATTCATCAAGCCCGACCATGCCGAATATCTTGCCCGCGGCATTCCGAACGCTGAGATGATCTATCTCAAAGGCGTCAGCCATTTCGCGCCGCTGCAGCGGCCGGCTGAGTTCAACGCGGTGGTGGTCGGCTTTCTAGACGGGGTAGCAATTCCAGCAAAAGTGCGCGGCGGTTTTGCGTCCGGAATTGCGCCAAAACAAAAGGACATTTCATGACGATCGCGGACCTTGAGCCGCGGTCCATTCCACAGTCCCTTCCTCCCGCCCTCTGGCCTCGCGTCCATTTCCCGCTATCTCTCGTTTCATGAGACCTGATGCGCTGCTTTATCCCGCCCCGGAGGGGCTCTATTGCCCGGAAGGCGGGTTTTATGTCGATCCAGTGCGGCCGGTCGAGCAGGCGCTCGTCACCCATGGCCATTCGGATCACGCCCGCCCGGGCCATGTGAATGTGCTTGCCACCCGCCAGACGCTCGACATCATGCGCCTGCGTTACGGCGACGGTTTCTGCGCCAGCGAGCAGGCCGCCGTCTTCGGCGAGGAGCTGCTGGTCAACGGCGTCAAGGTGAGCTTTCATCCGGCCGGCCATGTGCTCGGCTCCGCCCAGATCGCCATCGAGAAGAATGGCACCCGCATCGTCGTCTCCGGCGATTACAAGCGCCGACCGGACCCGACCTGCGCCGCCTATGTGCCGGTTGCCTGCGATGTCTTCATCACCGAGGCGACCTTCGGCCTGCCGGTCTTCCATCATCCCGATCCGATGGACGAGATCGGCAAGCTCTTGGCATCGCTGCGGCAATTTCCCGAACGCACCCATCTCGTCGGCGCCTATGCGCTCGGCAAGGCCCAGCGCGTCATCCGGCTGTTGCGCGATGCCGGTTATGCCGAACCGATCTATATCCACGGCGCCATGGAAAAACTCTGCGACTATTACATCGAGCAGGGCATCGATCTCGGCGAGCTGCTGCCGGCGACGATCGAAAGCCGCGACAAGTCCGCCTTCAAGGGGGCGGTCGTCATCGGCCCGTCATCCGCCTTCGCCGACCGCTGGGCCCGGCGCTTCAACGAGCCGCTGCCGGCCTTCGCCTCCGGCTGGATGATGGTGCGGCAGCGTGCCAAACAGCTCGGCGTCGAACTGCCGCTCGTCATCTCCGATCATTGCGACTGGCCGGAACTGACGGAAACCATCCGGGAATTGCACCCGGCCGAGGTCTGGGTGACGCATGGCCGCGAGGAGGCGCTGGTGCGCTGGTGCCAATTGCAGGGCATCAAGGCAAAACCGCTGCATCTGGTGGGCTACGAGGACGAGGGGGATTAACAGTGGAGTTAGTTGCTGAAAACCCCTCCCCAACCCCTCCCCACAAGGGGGAGGGGCTAAACCGTGGCACCGCCTCGCAAACCAATAGACCAACCGCATACTGGCTGTTCGATGGGGCATCCGGCGAAAGCTGCACGTTAAGTCCCTCCCCCTTGTGGGGAGGGGTTGGGGAGGGGTCTTTTCCATATGCCATTGGGGAGGGGCCTTCCCCCCGAGCCGGGAGGCGCCCATGAAAGCCTTCGCCGACCTCCTCGACCGCCTGGTGCTCACCCCCAGCCGCAACGGCAAGCTGAAGCTGCTGACCGACTATTTCCGCGACACGCCGGACCCGGACCGCGGCTATGGCCTTGCCGCCATCGCCGGCACGCTGGAGGTGCGCAACGTCAAGCCCGCCATGCTGCGCGAGCTGGTGCTCGAGCGCATGGACGAGGTGCTGTTTCGCTATTCCTACGATTATGTCGGCGATCTCGCCGAGACCATTTCGCTCGTCTGGGACAATGAGAGGGATATAGACCGCGCAGCACTCGCCCAGCCGCGTCTCGGCGAGGTCGTCACCGGCATGAATGCGCTCGGCCGTACCGAAGTGCGCAGTTTCGTCCGCGACCTGCTCGACCGGCTGGATTCGTCTGGCCGTTTCGCCTTCATCAAGCTGGCGACCGGCGCCATGCGCATCGGCGTTTCCGCCCGCCTTGCCAAGCAGGCGCTGGCCGATCTCGGCGATAAGGACGTCACCGAGATCGAAACCCTCTGGCATGGCCTGCAGCCGCCTTATCAGACATTGTTCGAATGGCTGGCGGGTGGCGGCGAAAAACCGGTGCTGGCCACACCGGCGATCTTCCACTCCGTCATGCTCGCCAATGCGGTGGAGGAGGGCGACCTTACCGGCCTTGATCCGGCCCACTACGCCGCCGAATGGAAATGGGACGGTATCCGCGTCCAGCTCTCCCGCTCCGGCGACAGGCGCAAGATCTATTCCCGCTCCGGCGACGACATTTCAGGCGCCTTTCCCGATGTTCTCGACGCAATCAATTTTTCCGGTGTCGTCGACGGCGAATTGCTGGTCGGCGGCACTGCCCGCTCCAACAGCCCGACCCGCACCTTCTCCGATCTGCAGCAGCGCCTGAACCGCAAGACGGTGACGTCGAAGATGCTTGGCGATTATCCCGCCTTCATCCGCGCCTATGACCTGCTCTTCGACGATGAGGAAGATGTTCGCGGTCTTGCCTATGTCGATCGCCGCGATCGGCTGACCGAGATCATCGACCGCGCCCCCCATGACCGTTTCGATCTCTCGCCGCTCGTGCCGTTCTCGTCGTGGGAAGAGCTCGACGTTCTGCGTGCTGCCCCGCCCGATCCGGTCATCGAAGGCGTGATGATCAAGCGCCGCGACAGCGTCTACCAGGCCGGCCGCATGAAAGGCCCCTGGTTCAAGTGGAAGCGCAACCCCTATAATGTCGATGCGGTGCTGATGTATGCCCAGCGCGGCCACGGCAAGCGCTCCAGCTATTATTCCGATTTCACCTTCGGCGTCTGGGCCGATGACGAGGACGGCGAACAGCTGGTGCCTGTCGGCAAGGCCTATTTCGGCTTCACCGATGCCGAGCTCGAGGTGCTCGACAAGTTCGTGCGCAACAATACCACCGAGCGCTTCGGCCCGGTGCGGGCCGTGCGCGCCGACAGGGAGTTCGGCTTCGTCGTCGAAGTGGCCTTCGAGGGCATCAACCGCTCGACCCGGCACAAATCGGGGGTCGCCATGCGCTTCCCCCGCATCGCCCGCCTTCGCCCCGACAAGCCCTCCTACGAGGCCGACCGGCTGCGCACGCTGATCGCCATGATCGACGCCAAGCCGGGGTGATCCTGCGCAAAATGACGCAGGGCAATATTTTCAACACGATGTGTATTGGCGGCAGCGATCTTCCGGTGCAGATTTTCCAGAGCATGATGCCGAAAAATGTAAGCAGTTTTCGGACGGCATCATGCTCATTTAGAATGGCCGGGGAAATGATGGATGCTGCGTTATGAGCTCGCGTGAACAAAATTCCTTTTTCCATCAACGCCGTGCCGTTCTGGCGGGTCTTGCCGGTGCACTTGTCCTGCCGCGCATGGCGGCGGCTTTCGATGTCCCGGACGAGCCGCGCCTTGCCAAGCACGACTACGCCAAGGTCCGCCACCATTTCCGCACGAAGCTGTTGCAGAAAGGCCCGGCGCCCGACAAATACGAATCGCTGAATGCGCCTGCCGATGCCGACAAGATCTTCTACCGCTCCGGTTACGGCGAACTGGAACTGGCGGCCTGGGTCTCGAAATACAAGCGCGACCGCGCCGCCAAGCCTGCCGTGCTCTTCCTGCATGGCGGCAATGCCATGGGCATCGGTCACTGGCAGCTGATGAAACCCTATATGGACGCCGGTTATGTCGTGATGATGCCGTCGCTGCGCGGCGAAAACGGCCAGATGGGCAATTTCTCCGGCTTTTACGACGAGGTCGACGACGTTCTCGCCGCCACCGAGCGCCTGGCGCATCTGCCGGGTGTCGATCCCGAACGCCTGTTCATCGCCGGCCACAGCATCGGCGGCACGCTGACGATGCTGACGGCGATGACTACCCATAAATTCCGCGCCGCCGCGCCGATTTCGGGCAACCCCGATGCCTTCCGCTTCTTCAACCGCTATCCGCAGGATATCCGCTTCGACGACAGCAATACGCATGAATTCGAGGTGCGTTCGGCGCTGTGCTACGCCCACAGCTTCAAATGTCCGGTCCGCGTCGTTCACGGTACGGAGGAGCCGCATTTCAACGATCGCGCCGATCTGCTTGCCCGCCGCGCCCGCGGCGCCGGCGTTCAGATCGAGACTGAAACCGTCGCCGGCAACCACACCTCGGCGCTGCCGACCGAGATCGAACAGAGCATCCGCTTCTTCCACGGAGTGGCGGCCTGAGTTTTGCCGACGCCGGCACCGGCGATTAAGTGTGACGGATGATTGATACGCGATCCCGCCATCGATGGCGGCGGGCTCGTCGTTTCCTGATCTTGCCTTTCCACCCCAACGCCAGCCTCGCGCCAGCCGCGGATGCCATCGTTCCGGCAGATATCGCTGTCTGCCGATCGTTGATAAGGGTGGTTCCATGAATTTTCTGCGCCGGGTCTTCCCGATTGCCGGGCTCGTGATTGCAGTTGCGTCGCTGAGCGGCTGCAACATCCTCATTCCTGATGTCGCCGCCGATTCGCCCGCCCGCTTCGTCCAGGAAACCTCGCCGGTCTTCTATCAGCCGCCCGGCGTCGATCCGCGCCGGGTGCGGCCGATCCCCGATCAGCCGGTGCCGCAGACGCGCGAGCTCTACAAGACACAGTTCCACCAGACCTACGGCCTGCCGGTGACCAATCCCGTGCATATGGCGATGTATAGTGAGCTTCGTGACGAGGATTTCACCCTACCGGCAATCCCGGTCAGCCGCGTGCAGCCGCAGTTCCTGCGCCAGGAGGTCGATTATCAGACGGCCGAGCGTCCCGGCACCGTGGTCGTCGATACCAAGGCGCATTTCCTCTATTTCGTCGAGGGCAACGGCAAGGCGATGCGCTACGGCGTCGGCCTCGGCCGCGACGGTTACGCCTGGTCGGGCCGCGGCGTCATCCAGTGGAAGCAGAAATGGCCGCGCTGGACGCCGTCGGTCGAAATGGTTTCGCGCCAGCCTGAGGTTCGTCCCTTCGGGGCGGAGAATGGCGGCATGAATCCGGGGCTGATGAACCCGCTCGGCGCGCGCGCCATGTATATCTTCAAGGACGGGCAGGATACGCTCTACCGCGTCCACGGCACGCCCGACTGGCAGTCGATCGGCAAGGCCACCTCGTCGGGCTGCGTACGCATGCTGAACCAGGATGTCATCGATCTCTATAACCGCATTCCTACCAGGGCCGAGATCGTTGTGATGTAGCGCTGCAACAGCGCGGCCCATATCGTCCGCTCCCGGTCGGACACGTCTGCGTGAAGCTATGGTTTATTTAGCGCAAGCCGATAGATTTCCTAATGTCGTTACCGGCATTGGACGAATCATAGGTTTGTTCCGCTTCCCGCATCATAAGGAAATCAGTCCCGCGTCATGAGCTTCGATAGACACCTTTCCCGCCGCAGCTTTCTTTCCTTTTCGGCGTTAACCGCAGCCTCCGCGCTTACCGGCTGCGCCTCCTCAGCCAACACGGTAACATCAGGCGATACGACGATCATCTATCGTTCGCCCATGCAGCTGTTCCAGTCGACGGAAACGTCGAGCGTGCCGAGCGGGGCCGAGCTTGCCGTCATGTATGGCCCCGTCGAGGACGGCGGCTTTCTCATTCCAGCCGTTCCCTACGAACAGATCGATCCGCGCTATTATCGCCAGCGCGTCGTCGATCCCACCGGCCAGCCCCCCGGCACCATCGTCGTCGATACGCCGTCGCGCTTCCTTTATCTCGTCCAGAATGGCGGCATGGCGATGCGCTATGGCGTCGGTATCGGCCGCGAAGGTTTTGCCTGGCAGGGGTCGGGCGTCATCCAGTGGCGTCAGAGATGGCCGCGCTGGAAGCCGCCGAACGAGATGGTCGCCCGCCAGCCGGAACTCGTCAAATATTCGATCGAGAACGGCGGCATGGAGCCGGGCCTGAAGAACCCGCTCGGCGCCCGCGCGCTCTATATCTTCTCGAATGGCGAGGACACGCTCTACCGCCTGCACGGCAATCCGGATTGGCGCTCGATCGGCAAGGCCGTCTCGTCGGGCTGTGTGCGGCTGCTCAACCAGGATATCATCGATCTCTACGATCGCGTTCCGACAAAGGCGCCGATCGTCGTCTGGCAGTAATTTTCACCGAGGCGGTCGCGATCCGGCCGCCTCGGATCAATCCCTTTCCCCAGGCAAGCGGCTGCTTTGCCCCGGGCAAGCAGTTGCTTTGCCCCCGGGCAAGCAAGTGCGTTGCCCCCCGGGAAAGCGCTTCATTTTGCGCCCACAAGAGAATTATTTTCCGAAATACCATTGCTTAATTCGCTAAATATCCTACATGGTGCGTATCGAATTGCTTGCGACCTTTGTCCACGCGCTTGAGCGCACCGTCAGATATCCTCTCAACATCGATACGGCTTGTCGGATATCTCTCCGCAGGCGAACACAAACGGTTGAAAAGGAGATCGTTATGAATTCAGGCGTCGTCAAGTGGTTCAATGGCACCAAGGGTTTTGGCTTTATTCAGCCGGATGATGGTTCTACCGACGTTTTCGTCCATATCTCAGCGGTTGAACGCGCCGGTATGCGCGAACTCGTTGAAGGTCAGAAGATCCGCTACGATCTCGTCCGCGACAAGAAGTCGGGCAAGAATTCGGCTGACAACCTTCAGGCCGCATGATTTGTCATTCGCCTAGGCTGGCCATGTGCTGGCAGCAAGCTGGCCACGGATGTACTGGCAGCGGGCTGACCAGAGATGCCAGCGAGCTGACCATACGGGCAGCGGGCTGAGTGACTGGAAGAGGTCGGGTACGAGCCCGGCCTTTTTGCTTTGATCGCAGGCTTTTCCGGAATGGCCTTCGGTCGTTCCGGAGCGACCCCCGGGTCGTTCTGATTGACCGATTGAGCAGCCGAAGAGTCGAAGGGACGCTGAAATGGGCAGACCAAACTATAAAGTCGGCGACATGATCGTGCTGAAGTCCGGCCTCACCCGCACGGCGAAAGCCGACAAGCGGTGCCGGATCTCCAGCATCCTGCCCAACGACCATGGGCATGTGCAGTACCGCGTCCAGTTCGACGCAGAGAATTTCGAGCGCCGCATCACTGAGGCCGACATCGATACCGGGGAATCGCCATCCAGGGTTTCCCCCCAAGCGGCGGCCAAGTCCGATGGCGCCGAACCCTGGCTGAAGTTTTCGAGCATCAAAATCGGGAAGTAGTCCCGGGTTTTTTATTTTGGCCCGGGTTTTTAATTTTGGACAGTGCGGCCTCGCCGCCGCGACAGGAAGGATATCGTTTTGCAGGTACTCGTCAGAGATAACAATGTCGATCAGGCGCTCCGCGTGCTCAAGAAAAAGATGCAGCGGGAAGGCCTGTTCAGGGAAATGAAGGCGCGCAGCGCTTTTGAAAAGCCGTCCGAGAAGCGCGCCCGCGAAAAGGCCGAGGCCATTCGCCGCCAGCGCAAGCTCGCCCGCAAGAAGCTGCAGCGCGAAGGTCTGCTGCCGGCACCGAAGAAGGTTCTCCGCCCGACCCGCTAATCCCGGCCGTGGCATCACGGCCCACCGTGGCATCACGGCCCAACCGTGCAATCACGGTTCAGCCTGAATCATGGTTTCTGCCGTCGAGCCATGGCTTACAGCGCCGCGCGTCTTTTCGAGACGCGCAAAGGACGCTGTAACACTTTGAATTTTTGCATAATTCCTTGAACCGATTCCGATTTAAGGAATTATGCGACAGCGCCGCCATCACCTGGGAAAGGGGCACATGACCGCCACCAAGGGAGAATTCTTCAATCCTGCCAAGCTCTCGTCTCGCGACAAGGCGGAAGCGACCGATCACACGGCGCGCGCCATCATCGCCGCCGAGGCATCGGCCCGTGACAAGAAGACGGAGAAGCTGAAGGCGCTGCGTTTGCAGCAGGAGGCCGAGGCCGAACCTAAGGTGGCGCCTGCAAAGAAGCGCCGGTCGCCGGCTAAGCCGCAGTCCTGATCTCTCGGCGCGCACGCCGGCTCTACCGGGTGATGCGTTCAGCCGTCGCCCGTGCCGGGCCGCCCGAGATTGCCCCGCAGCCGATGCAGCATGTCGCGCATCTCGGCCATTTCCTTAAGCGTGCAGCCTGCGGCTTGCCCGATCGCCGTCATGATCGTATCGATCTCTCCCTTCATTGCCTGGCCTTTTGGGGTCAGCGACACGATCACCTGCCGTTCGTCACGCAGGTCGCGGATGCGCTTGATCAGCCCGCCCTGTTCCAGCCGTTTCAACAGCGGCGACAACGTGCCGGAATCGAGGTCGAGCTGCTCGCCGATCATCTTCACCGGCAGCTCGCCGCGTTCCCACAGCACCAGCATCACCAGATATTGAGGATAGGTCAGGCCGACCCTGTCGAGGATCGGCTTGTAGGCGCGGGTGAAGGCATGCGCCGTCGCGTAGACCGCGAAGCACAACTGCTTTTCCAGCCGCTTCTCCTCTTCCGGTATCTCCATCGTCTTCGTCGTTTGCGCTCTCATATCCATCATCCCCAGAGCATTTCCGTTTTTCTTCGAATCACGGAAATGCTCTATCCCTTTGTTTTCACGCAATTCCGGGCGCAAACCGCTGCGCAGTTTTGCTGGAACTGCCCTAGAGCATGATGCCGAATAGTGTGCGCGGTTTTCGGGCGGCATCATGTCTAACTCTTTAATTGAGAACAGGATTCAGATTTTAGGCCGATGCTGCTTAAAATCATCCTGTTCTAAGGCCAGATTGTCCTCCTTTGGAATTCGAAATGCAATTTGCAAAATTCACTTGCGTACAATTTAATTGCGCGATATTAAAAATCCAACCCGATCGAAGGGCCAACCAAAGGAGATCGTCATGCCTATTCTCTATACGACCAAAGCCTCTGCCACTGGCGGCCGCGCAGGCCGCGCCGTTTCCGAAAACGGCGTTCTGGACGTGACCCTGACCGTTCCCAAGGAACTCGGCGGCGACGGCGCGACCGGCACCAATCCCGAACAGCTCTTCGCTGCCGGATATTCTGCCTGCTTCCTCGGTGCATTGAAATTTGTCGCGGGTCAGCAGAAGGTCAAGATTCCGGAAGACACGACGGTCTCCGCCAAGGTCGGTATCGGCCCGCGTGAAGATGGCGGTGGCTTCGGCATCGAAGTGGCGCTGACAGTCAGCATCCCGGGTCTCGACCGCGAAACCGCAGAAAAGCTCGCAGCCGCGGCTCACATCGTCTGCCCTTATAGCCACGCCATGCGCACCTCGACCGAGGTCCCGGTCACGGTCGCCTGATCGATCTAAAAAGTTGGTGGCCATATTCGGCTGCCGCATCTGCCGGCCGGGTAGGGTACTATCCGGCCGGCTTCGGCGTTTCGCCCGTCATTGATGACAGCGCCTGCAGATCCTGCCGCAGCCTTGCGGTGCTGCCATCCTGCAGCTTTCCGTCGATCATCGCATGCGTGCTTTCCCAGATCGGCAGCGCTCTTGCCAGCACCGCCTTGCCCTCAGTGGTGAGGCTCAGCAGCCGGCCGCGCCTGTCCCTCGGGTTCTCCATCACCTTCACCCAACCCTGGCGCTGCAACGGCTTCAGCGCCGCCGTCAGCGTCGTCTGGTCCATGGCGAGCAGGGCGGCGACCGGTCCCATCGGCGGCGGCTCCGGCCGGTTCAATGACATCATCAGCGAAAACTGCCCGTTGGTCAGCCCGGCCGGCCTTAGCGCGTCGTCGAACAGCCGGGCAAGTGCGCGCGCCGCCCGCTGCACATGCAGGCAGAGGCAGGTGTCGCGCACCATCAGCGTCGTGGAAAAGGGAATCTCGATCGAATTTGACATGCTCCATTTCTATTGATATCAATGTATTTAGTCAAGGAGAAGGAGATGAGCCGGCTTCACCGGCAAGCGCTGGAGGAGGGCGCATTTCATGCAGAACGAGGTTGTTTCCCGCGAAGAATGGCTCGAAGCCCGCCGTGCCCTGCTGGCAAAGGAGAAGGAGGCGACGCGGCTGCGCGACAGCGTCAACGCTGCCCGTCTGGCGCTGCCCTGGGTGAGGGTCGACAAGGATTATGTCTTCGAAACGCCGGAGGGCAGGAAATCTCTCGCCGATCTCTTCGACGGCCGCAGCCAGCTGCTGATCTACCATTTCATGCTTGGCCCGGATTGGGATGCCGGCTGCACCGGCTGCTCCTTCCTGTCGGATCATGTCGATGGCGCCCTGCCGCATCTGAACCATCACGACGTCACCTGGGTCGCCGTTTCGCGCGCACCGCTCGACAAGATCGCCGCCTATAAACAGCGCATGGGCTGGAAATTTCCCTGGGTCTCCTCCTTCGGCAGCGATTTTAATTTCGATTATCACGTTTCTTTCAGCCCGGAGGATCTTGCCAAAGACAAGGTCTTCTACAATTTCACGCCTATGCAGCCGGCTGATGCCAATGACGAACTGCCGGGCCTCAGCGCTTTCTATCGCAATGACAAAGCCGAGGTCTTCCATACCTATTCGAGTTATGCCCGCGGGCCGGAAGAACTGATCGGCACCCTGATGATCCTCGACCGCGCGCCGAAGGGCCGCAACGAGGACAGCACGATGAATTTCGTGCGCCGCCACGACGAATACCAGGAGGCCCCGAAGGCGCCATCCTGCTGTCACTGACATAGGCCACCATCACTCAGGGAGAAGAGATGATGAAGACCGCTGAAGTGCTGAAGGAACATTCCTTCCTGGAAAGACTGGTCGGCGACTGGACCGTCACCGCGCCCGACATGACGGGCGGCGAACCCTGGACCGAGACCGTCCGCTCGCTGCACGGCATCTGGTTCGTCGCCGAAGGGACCGGCCGCATGCCGGACGGCAATGAGGCCACCAGCATCCTGACGCTCGGCTACAACGCCGCAAAAGGCAAGTACATCGGCAGCTGGATCGGCAGCATGATGGACTATATGTGGGTCTATGAGGGCGAGGTCGACGCGTCAGGCAATGTGCTGGACCTCTATACGACAGGGCCCGACTTCACTGGCGAGGGCCTTGCCGATTACCGCGAGCAGATCACCTTCACCGACGCCGATCACCGCACCTTTATCTCCAGCGCCAGACAGCCGGATGGCTCCTGGAAGCAGTTCATGGAAGCGCATTACGCCCGCAGGATCTGACAACCACGGCGCTCAACCTCGAAAAAGGGGCCTCGTATGAGGCCTCGGAAGAGGGGCGTCGAAATAGGGAGAGTATGATGTCTGAGACGCATGGAAAGTTCATCTGGTGCGAGTTGATGACCCCCGACACATCAGCTGCCGCGAAATTCTACAGCTCGGTCGTCGGCTGGACCACCTCCGAAATGAAAATGGAGGGCATGCCCACCTATACGATCTTCGAGGCGAACGGCATCGGCGTCGCCGGCCTGATGGAATTTCCGGCTGAACTCGAGGGCAAGGGCATTCCGCCGAACTGGACGGGTTATGTCGACGTCGACGACGTCGACCAGTCGGCCAAGGATTTCGCCGCCAATGGCGGTTCGGTCCGCCGTCCGCCGGAAGACATCCCGACCATCGGCCGCTTCGCCGTCGTCGCCGATCCGCATGGTGCGGTGCTCTGCATCATGACGCCGGCGCCGATGGACAAGCCCATGCCGGAACTGGCCGTCGATGCGCCCGGCAATATCGGCTGGCGCGAACTCTACGCCGGCAATGGCCAAGAGGCGCTGGCCTTCTATTCCAAGCGGTTCGGCTGGACGAAAGACAGCGAATTCGATATGGGCCCGATGGGCGTCTACTATCTCTTCGCCTACAATGGCAGGCAGATCGGCGGCATGATGACCAAGCCGGAAAACCTTCCGATGCCGTTCTGGTGCTATTATTTCATCGTGCCGACCCTCGATGCTGCAACCGAACGCCTCACATCAGGCGGCGGCAAGGTCGTCCACGGCCCGATGGAAGTCCCCGGCGGCAGCTGGATCATCCAGGCCACCGACCCACAAGGCGCCTTCTTCTGCCTGGTGGCCCCGAAGCGGTAGGTTTTGACGCATTGTTGGCGGCGTGCCGTGGGGCCTCCCTCATCCGGCTGCCGCCGCCTTCTCCCCGAGGGGAGAAGAGATATGCCGCAGCGTCTCGATTCCCTCTTCTCCCCTCGGGGGGCCGAAGGACGGGTCGAGACCGGTGGCTCGGGCCCCGGCCAGTGCCCGTAGGGCGGATGAGGGGGCGGCACGGCATGCCGTCAACATCTGTCACCCCACACCCTTTACCGAAGCAAAAAACCCTTCGGGGCTCTCTACCTCCACCAGCCGCTTCTTCTCGATCAGCCAGAACCGGTTTCCCACCGCCCGCACGAAACTGCGGTCATGGGAGACCAGCAGGCAGCTCGCCTCGTGCGCCATCAGCTCGCTCTCCAGCGCTTCCTGCCCCTCGATGTCGAGATGGTTGGTCGGCTCGTCAAGCAGGGTGAAGTTCGGCTCGGTCAACCTCAGCACCAGCATGCCGAGCCTGGCCTTCTGGCCGCCGGAGAGCTGGCCGATCGGTTTTGCCTGCATGCCGATCGTCATGCCGGCGCCGGCCAGCAAGGCCCGCGCCCGCTGGTCGCCGACATCGAAACGGCGGATGATCGTGCCGATCGGCGTGTCGGTGTCGGTAAGATCGGCAAGCGCCTGGTCGCCATAGCCGAGCACCAGCGACGGCGTCGCCTTGATGCTGTCCCGCGCCGTCTCCGGTCTTTCGATCGCCTGTTTCAGCATCGACACCAGCCGCGACTTGCCGGCGCCGTTGAGGCCGAGCAGCACGATGCGGTCGCCCTGGCAGATGAACTGCCGGCCGGTCTTGAACAGCAGCGTTCCATCCGGCGTCGTCACCGCCGCATCCTCCAGCGTCACCAGCACCTTGGCATGCGTGCCGCGATTGGAAAGCCGGATCGCGCCGGCCGAGCGCTCCAGATGCGCCGGTTTTGCCGCATCCTCCAGCTTCTCCGCCCGCTGCTTGAGCTGCTTCGTCTTGACGACGAGCAGATCGCTGCCGGAATTGATGCCGATATTGTTGAGCTTGGCCGCCTGCTTGCGCAACTGCTCCGCCACCTTCATATCGCGCTCATAGCGCCGGGCTTCGGAAGCGTCGGCCTCGTCGAGGGCGGCGCGTGCGCGCGTGTAGGGCAGGGCGAAAACCGGCGATTGCTCCGGCCGCAGGAACAGCGTCCGGTTGGTCGTCGCATCGAGGAAGGCGCGATCGTGGCTGGACAGGATAACCGGCACGTCGCGCGGCAGCGCATTCAGCCAGCTCTCCAGTTGCGCGATCTTTTCGAGGTCGAGATGGTTGGTCGGCTCGTCGAGCAGAAGCACGTCGGGCTCGCTCACCCAGGTGCGGGCAAGCATGGCAAGCCGCTGCCATCCGCCGCTCAACTGTTTGAGCGGCCGGCCGCGCATGGCCTCCGGCACGTCGAGCGAGTCCAGCACCACGTCGACCCGCCAGCTTTCGCTTTCGGCCTGATCGGCCGGCAACGCCTGCAGCACCGCGTCGTAGAATGGCGTGTCGAAAAGGGCAGGCGGCACATTCTGCGCGACATGGCCGACGGTCAGCCCGCGCGCTTTGGTGATCTCGCCCTCGCTCGGCTCCAGCGCGCCGGTGATGCAGGCAAGCAGCGTCGATTTCCCCCGGCCGTTGGCGGCGACGAGGCCGATGCGGTCGCCGGCATTGACGACAAGATTGAGCTTGGAAAACAACGGATTGCCCAGCGTCACGCCGAGACTGCGGATATTGATGAGTGTCATGATCGTTCTCTGGTCTTGACCGGGTATCAAGCGCGGTCCGGGGGCGTTCAGCCATCACGGGATTGCGCGGTTCGAGCCCGGCAAATGAGAGGAATGCGCGCTGTCATCTACGGCGTCGCATTGGCCACGAAGGGCAGACCAGGAAGAGATGTCGAGAAACGGTCTCTGGTCAGCCCTGCAAACGCATTTGCAGGGCGTTGACGGGACCACGCTGGCGATTAAACCGAAAATAATATTGCATTGCGTGATCCTCCTTTCTCAAAAGCTTGCGGGACCCAAATAACATTGCCCGCGAAAAGAGGCAAGGGAGCCGGACCTGTGCCGATTCTAGCCATAAACCGCGCATAGAAAATTCTTCGGGACCGACCGGGAGAATAAGACGCATGCTCATTGCCCATTTGCCGGCAGGCTACCTTCTCGGGAGCGCCGCGCGGCAGCGGTCCGCCGCACCCGGCATCATGACCGCAGCCTTTGATCGGCAGCGTATTGCCGGATTTCGACATGGTCTATTTCTTCCTGACCGGCGGCAAAGTCCACCATCACGACTATGTCTCCCACTGGCCGCTTTTTTGGCTCGGCTTCGCCGCCACGGCCCTGCCGGCGATCGGTCGACTGACGCCGGACTGGCTTCCCACGGCCGCCGTCTTTTTCGCAGCCGTCATGCTTCACATGGTTATGGATACCGTCGCTGCGCCCATGCTTTGGCTCGCGCCATTCGATTGGTCGAAATTCGAGCTGACGACGGTGCCGGCGACCTACAGCAATTGGGTCGTGAGTTTCATGTTGCATTGGACCTGCGCTCTTGAACTCCTGATCTGCGTCACCGCGTTGATCGTCGCCGTCTGCCGGAGCCGTCGCGTCGGAGGCCGGCAGCAGGCATGAGCCGGAATTATCCCGGGTCGGCGGGCGACAGTTCCAACCGCCGCGTGATCCCAATGCTCTGAAGGAACGTTTCGTCGTGGCTGACGACGAGCAGCGCGCCGTCATAGGCGCGCAGTCCGGCCTCGACCGCTGATATCGAGTCGATGTCGAGATGGTTGGTCGGCTCGTCGAGGATCAACAGCGGCGGCGGTGCCGAGCCGAGCACGCAGGCAAGGCCCGCCCGCAGCAATTGCCCGCCGCTGAGCGTCGATACGGTCTGCAGCGCCGGATCCGCCCGGAACATGAAGCGGGCAAGCGCAGCCCGGCAGGTATTTTCATCGGAAAGCGGATTGATCCGGCGGAAATTGTCGCGGATCGAGATCGACGGATCGAGCAGGCTGACCTTCTGATCAAGCATCGAGAGGTCGGTCATGACGTTGACCGTGCCGGCCCAGGGTTTCAACTCGCCGGTAATAAGCGCCAGCAACGTCGTCTTGCCCGAGCCATTGCGGCCGGTGACGGCGATACGCTCCGGTCCCGTCACATCGAAGGAGAGATCGCGGATGACGGGATCATCAGGCTGGTAGCCCGATGTCACGCCATCCATCTTCAGCACGATCTTGCTGGCGGGCAGCCCGGTCGGCGGCAGGGTGACCGACAAAGGCTGGAGGATCTCGATCTTCTCGCGCGCCGCCCTTGCCTCTTCCAGTGCCTGCGCGCGCCGGCGGTCGGCGAGACGGGCATTGTCGCCACCCGTCGTTTCGCTTCGCTCCTTCATACCGCCGAGCACGATGCGCGGAATGCCGCCTTTGGCGGCCGTCTTCCGCCCAGTGCTGTCGCGTTGCGCCTGACGCTCCACCGTCGCCTGCGCCTTTCTTGCGACCTCGGCCATGCGTTTTTCGGCGTCAGTGAGATCATGCCGTGCCGCCGCGAGCTCGAGCGCCTTGCGCTCGCGATAATGGCTCCAATTGCCGCCGTAGCGCGTGGCACCGAGCGACGTCAGTTCGACGATCGCATCGACGCTTTCGAGCAGTTCGCGGTCATGGCTGACGATGATGGCGCCAGCCCGCCAGCCTGACATTAGCGCGATCACCGCATCGCGGCCTTCGCGATCGAGATTGTTGGTCGGTTCGTCGAGCAGCAGAAAGTCCGGTTCGGTGAAAACAAGCGCGGCAAGCCCGGCACGGGTACGCTGCCCGCCGGAGAGCACGGCAAGCGGCGTCTCCGGCGGTGCGTCGAGCCCCGTCCGATTGAGCGCTGCGGCGATGCGCGCCTCCAGCATCCAGTCCGCCGCTGCAAGCTCGTCGGCCGTTGCCTCGCCGGCTTCGGCACGGCGAAGAATAGCGAGCGCATCGGTCACGCCGAAGAGATCGGCAACCGTTTCTTCAGACGTCACCTGAACGCTCTGCCGCAGCACGCCAAGGCTGCCGTTGACGGATACCGTGCCCGAATGCGGCTGGACCTCACCGGAGACGAGCTTCAGCAGCGTCGTCTTGCCGACGCCGTTGCGCCCGACGAGACCGGTACGCTCCGCCCCGAAACTCAGGTCGAGATCGGAAAAAAGCGGCCGCCCGTCAGGCGCGGACCATGAAATTTGGGAGAGAGTGATGGATGCAGGCATGGATATGGATTTCCCCGTTGGCAAGGCGAACTGGCGTTGCGATCGGGTTGAAATCCATTGCGGCACACATCCTGTTGAAATGGTCGATGGCAGGTAATTTAGGGAATAAAGGCATCAGGTTCAAGGCAAAGCAGCCGACTTGCCGCCGGGCGGCTTCTTCCAGAGACTGCCCCTCACCCTAACCCTCTCCCCGTAAACGGGGCGAAGGTGCCGGCAGGCGGATGAGGGGCAGGTGGCACTCTGCTGCGAAACGCCTACCGCTTCAAACTACCCAATATCCCGCGCACCAGCGCCCGGCCGACCTGCGTCGCCACCGTGCGCGCCACGCTCTTCATTGCCGCTTCCACCACCGTTTCGCGCTGATAGCCGGGCGCTCGGCCGCGCGATTGACCGCGGCCCTGGTTGTCGTCATTGCTGCCGCCGAAGCCCGGCAGGCTCCAGCCGGAGGTCGTGCTGCCCTGTTGCTGAGGCGCTTCTTCCTGCGCCCGCTTGGCGGCGTCGGCATCGGCCGCCTTCTTCGCCCGCGCGGCCAGCAGTTCGAAGGCGGATTCGCGGTCGACGTCCTCATCATAGACGCCGAGAACCGGGCTCCTGTCCATGATCTGCCGGCGTTCGTCATCGGTCACCGGGCCGACGCGGCCGGAGGGTGGGCGGATCAGCGTGCGCTCGACGATCGAAGGCGCGCCCTTGGCCTCCAGCGTCGAGACCAGCGCCTCGCCGGTGCCGAGATTGGTGATGACGGTGGCGCAATCGAAGGCCGGATTCGCACGGAAAGTATCGGCGGCCGTCCTCACCGCCTTCTGCTCGCGTGGCGAATAGGCGCGCAGCGCATGCTGTGCCCGGTTGCCGAGCTGGGCGAGCACCGTTTCCGGCACGTCGAGCGGGTTCTGCGTCACGAAATAGACGCCGACGCCCTTGGAACGAATCAGCCGCACCACCTGCTCGACACGTTCGGTCAGCACCTTCGGCGCATCGTTGAAGAGCAGGTGCGCCTCGTCGAAGAAGAAGACGAGCTTCGGCTTGTCGGGGTCGCCCACCTCGGGCAATTCCTCGAAGAGCTCCGAGAGCAGCCAGAGCAGGAAGGTGGCGTAAAGCCGCGGATTCATCATCAGCTTGTCGGCCGCCAGCACCGAGATCTGGCCGTAGCCGTTGTTGCTGGTGCGCATGATGTCGGAAATCTTCAGCGCCGGTTCGCCGAAGAAATTCTCGGCGCCCTGCTGTTCGAGAACGAGCAGCGCCCGCTGGATCGAGCCGACTGACGCCTTGGAGATCAACCCGTACTGGTTGGAAAGTTGGCTGGCGTTCTCGCCCATATAGTTCAAGAGCGAGCTGAAATCCTTGAGGTCGAGCAGCGGCAGCCCGCCCTGGTCGGCGATTTTGAAGGCGATGTTGATGACGCCTTCCTGCGGTTCGGAGGCATCCATCAGGCGGGCGAGCAGCAGCGGTCCCATCTCGGCGATGGTAGTGCGCACCCGGTGGCCCTTCTCGCCGAACAGATCCCAGAAGATCACCGGAAACTGGTCGAATTCATAGTCGGTGAAGCCGATCTGCTCGGCTCGCTTCGTCAGGAAATCCTTCGGCTCGCCCTTGGCGGCGATGCCGGACAGGTCGCCCTTGATATCGGCCGCAAAGACGGGAACACCGGCCCGGGAGAAGCCTTCAGCCAGCACCTGCAGCGTCACCGTCTTGCCGGTACCGGTAGCGCCGGTGACGAGGCCGTGGCGGTTGCCGAATTTCAGGTCGAGATATTCCGGCTTGTTGATGCTGTCATCGGGATTGCGGCTCGCGCCGATGAAAATCTTGCCTTCCTCGATCATTCGGAATGCTCCCTTGGGGCTCTGCCGCCATTTGTATGAGAAGGCTTGCTTCTGTCGCCTTCATCGAACCATCGTTTCCCTGTTATAAGCAGGGAGATGGATGCGGACAACTGTTTGCATTGAAAGCAAAACTGGACAAAGTGCCGCCCGGGGAGGGGCCGGCTTGAGTTGCGGTCAAATCTCGATTAACGTTGACGTTAACGTCAAAAAACAGGAGGCTGACGATGAATGAAATTGTGACCCAGATCGCCGATCGCGTGGGTATTGCGCCTGATTTGGCCGAAAAGGCGCTCGGCATGATGCTCGGCTTCCTGCAGCGCGAGGCCGCCGATGGCCCGGTTGCCAAGATGATCGAAGCGATCCCCGGCGGCGCCGATCTCGTCGCCCAGTTCAACGGCGCAGGTGCCGGCGGCGGCGGTCTTCTTGGCGGGCTGATGAGCTCGCTCGGCGGCGGGGGCATCATGGGGCTCGGCCAGCAACTAATGGGCGAAGGCCTCGGCATGGGCGAGATCACCTCGCTTGCCAAGGAAACCATCGCGATCGCCAAGCAATATGCCGGCGAGGAAGTCGTCGACGAGGTCGTCGCTTCCGTCCCGGGCCTCAGCCAGTTCGTCTGAGACGAGGGATCTGCAGGAGCCTCGCTTTATTGCGGGGCTCACTGTTCTCGTCACCGGGGTGAAAAGCAAGCGTTGTCCCTATGGAAGGAGAGCAGATGACCGTCTGGCGCCCATCGCAGCAGATCAGGGTGAAGGTGATCGGCCTCGCCTGGCGGAAAGATCAGCTCCTCGCCGCCGAAGTGGAAGATGACAGCGGTCGCATCAAGGGCGTTCGCCCGCTCGGCGGCGCGATCGAATTCGGCGAGAGCCGCGAAGAGGCCCTGCACCGCGAATTCGCCGAGGAGCTCGAGACCGATATCCGAATCGTCGGCCCCTGGCATTTGCTTGAAAACATCTACGAGCATCATGGCGCGACCGGTCACGAATTCATATTCGCCGCCGACATCGAACTAGCCGATGCATCGCTCTACGAACGCGACGAAATCCGCTACTGCGAACTCGACGAGACGGCGGCGACAGCGCGCTGGTTCGGCCGCGGCAGGCTGCGCAACGCCGGCATCGATCTCTATCCGACAGGCCTCGACAAACTGCTGTCGCGCTGGCGCTATTGAGCTGGAGATCGCCCGCTCTGCCCCCGCTTCCAGGGGAACAATGAGGTCGTTCTGCTGTTTCTGTCGCATCGCTGAAACCATAGGGAATAGCATCATGCGTATGTTTCTTGCAGCAACCTCGATCATTCTCTTCGGCTTCGCCGCGCCGGCCTTCTCCCAGGCGCTTGCTGATATGGACTATAGCGGCCGCTTCGGCGGTATGCCGCCCGGCACGGTGCCGGGGGCGGAATCCAATGGCGCACTGATGATTCCACTCGATCCAGTCGAAACCGGTGATATCAACGTCGTCATTCCGCGGGATCGGCCCACTTGCCCACGGCCCGGAACGCGTCAGTACCGCGCGGCCGAGCGCAACGGTACGCTAAGCGACGCCTGCCGCTGACGGGATAGTCCCGGATTGGAAAGCAGAACCGTCTTTATTTGCCGTTTCTGTGCAACAAAACGCCGAGTTCATGCCACTGCCGCCTGTCGCGCTGGATCAGTTCGTAGGCGCAGGCCGGTCCCATGCTGCCCGGCGCGTAAGCGTCGGGTACGCTCTGATCCCCAGCCCAGATGTCGAGGAAGGGTTGCACCGCCGCCCATCCGGCCTCGATGCCGTCGGCGCGCTGGAACAGGGTCTGGTCGCCGATGAAGAGATCGTAGAGCAGCGATTCATAGCCGGTCGTCTTGGCGATATCGAATTTGTCGGCATAGCGGAAATCGAGCGAGACCGGCACGGTATCGACGGAAAGCCCCGGCGATTTGATCGAGATTTCCATGCTCATGCCCTCGTCGGGCTGCACCTGGATCACCAGCCGGTTTGGCGGCAGGCGACTATTGACCTCGGTCTCGCGAAACTGCGCAAACGGCACCGGCTGGAAGGTGATGACGATCTCGGTGTCGCGCGCCGTCAGCGCCTTGCCAGTCCTGAGATAGAAGGGCACACCGGCCCAGCGCCAGGTATCGGCATAGAGTTTCAGCGCCACGAAGGTCTCAGTCCTGCTGTCGGGCGAGATGTCCTTTGTGTCGCGATAGGCCGGAAGCTCGGCGCCATTGAGCGGGCCAGCACCATAGGCGCCGCGCACGCCATGCGTCTTGGCCTCCTCAGGCGTATAGATGCGCAGCGCCTTCAGCACCTTGCTCTTCTCGTTGCGGATTGCTTCGGCATCGAAGCTGTTCGGCGGCTCCATGGCGATCATCGCCAGCAGTTGGAAGAGATGGTTAGGCACCATGTCGCGCAGCGCGCCGGTTGCATCATAGAATTTGCCGCGGCTGCCGACATCGACGATCTCGGCGGCGGTGATCTGCACATGGTCGATATAGCGGTTATTCCACAAGGACTCGATCATCATATTGGCAAAGCGCGCCGTCATCAGGTTCTGCACCGTCTCCTTGCCGAGGAAATGGTCGAGCCGGTAGACTTGGCTTTCTTCGACCTGGGCGAGAATCTGCGCATTGAGCGCCTGTGCCGAGGCGAGATCGGTGCCGAACGGCTTCTCGATGGCGACGCGGCGGAAGACGCGGTCGCTTTCATCGGTCAACCCGTGGGCGGCGAGCTTCTCGACGATCGTGCCGAAAAAGGATGGCGGCACCGCGAGATAAAAAGCGGCATTGGCATTCGGCCCCAGCCGCTTGCCGATCTCGACGAAAATATCGTCCTTGGTGAAATCCCCGGACGTATACGAAATGCGCCGGCGCAGGCTTTCCCAGGCCTCGTCCGTCACCGTCGGCTCTTCGCCGCTCAGATGGCTGAGGAATTGGTCGAGCCGTCCGCGCAGGAATTCGTCGTCACCCGGCTCAATGCCGATGCCGAGAATGTGGAGATCCTCGCCGACGAGGCGGCTGCGTGTCAGATTGATGATCGCCGGCACCAGCAGGCGGCGCGTCAGGTCTCCCGTGGCGCCGAAGATGACGAGGGTGACCGGCGGGGTAGGGGCAGCGTCCATGTGTCATCTCCTTGGATTTTCCGGCCGACTATACTGCGCGCTGGTTTTGCCGCAACATATGCAGGCGAGGGATAACAGGCATTTGACACCATCCGGAGTGGCTGAGCTCACGTCACCTTGTTGGCGGGCGGCCGATTACCCTTTCACCGCCACCATGAAGATCCTCGGAAACCGCAGCAGCACCCGCCCGTCCGACATCTTGGGATAGGCCTTTTCCACCCGCTTGAGGTAATCCGCCAGGAATGCCTCGCGATGCTCTTCGCCGGCGTGGGCGAGATAGGGCATCAGCCCGGTTCCCTTGACCCATTCGACGATCGCCGCCGGATTCGCCATCGGGTGATTGTAGATGGTGTGCCAGATATCGACGCGTGAAGCTTTGGCGATCAGCCGGCTGTAATAGGTGGACGGCGGCGGCAGGGCCTTGCGGCGCACGCTCTTCGCCTCGAAGGCAGTCTTCCACGGGCCGGCATGCGCCGTTTCCTCCATCGCCAGATGCGAGGGTTCGCCGAGATTGTCGGGCATCTGCACGGCAAGCACGCCGCCTTCGGAAAGCCCGTCCATCAGCCGGTCGAAGATATCGAGATGATCGGGCAGCCATTGGAAGACGGCATTGGCAAACAAAAGGTCTGCAGGTTCGTCCGGCTGCCAGCGGGTGAGATCCGCCTCGACGAAGGCAGTGCCCGGAAGCCGCTTGCGTGCTGCCTCCAGCATGTTCATGTCGCTGTCGACGCCGGAGACGCCGGCCGCGCCATAGCGCCCGATGATCAGTTCGGTCGAATTGCCCGGTCCGCAGCCGAGATCGATGGCATGACGAATGTTTTGCAGCGGCACCTGTGCCAACAGGTCACGCGCCGGTCGCGTGCGTTCGTCCTCGAATTTCACATATTGATTGGCGGACCATGCCATGGCGTTCACTCCTGCTGTCAGGCCACATCGTCCATGTGGTGGATGCGGATCTTGTCGATGTTGCGGCCATCGAGCTTGACGATCTCATCGGCGAAGTCGCCGGCGACGAAGCACCCGCCGATCTTCACTCAGCCGATACAAGTATTTTGTCCACACGCCTCCCGTCGAGATCGACGACTTCGAAGCGCCATCCATCTCTCGTGAAGCTCTCGCCCAATTCCGGCAGATGTTTCAACTCTTCCAACACCAGGCCGGCGACAGTCTGATATTCCAGATCGCCATCGAGCCTGAGGTTTAAGAATTCAGCGAACTCGTCAATCGGCGTCCAGCCCGACACGAGGTAAGAACCGTCGTCTCGACGAGCGATGGCCTGTTCATCGACAGGTCCCTCCTGGAGAGCCCCCATGATTGCTTCCAAAATGTCACCCGACGAGACAATCCCCTCGAAATGGCCGTACTCGTCGAAAACCAGCACCATGTGAACGGGCGATTTCCTGATGGCTTCAATAACATTGATGGCAGTTGAAAGATCTGAAACCACCGGGACGTCTTGCGTCAGAGCCTTGATGTCGACAGTGCCGTGTTCGGACATCGAGTCGTAGAAGTCCTTGACCGGAAGGATGCCGATCACCTCGTCCGAACTGCCTTTTCGAACGGGCAACCGCGACCGCTTCGTCCGGTGCAACTGGGTCCGAATTTCATCAAGGCTGTCGTCGATATCAATAATTTCGACGTCTCGCCGGGGCGTCATAAGCGCTCGGGCGGTGCGGTCCGCCAGCCGCATGACGCCTGATATCATCGCGGACTCTTCGCTTTCAATAACGCCAGCCGACTGCGCCTCGGCCAGAACAGTTTTGATCTCTGCGTCAGAGACATTGTCGCCACCTTTTCCTGTTTGGCCCAAGAGCTTGAGCACAAGATTTCCGGAGGCGTTCAGAAGCCACACGAGTGGCAGCGCGATTTTTGAAAGTACCGCCATAGCGGGCGCGACCTTGGCCGCAACCGCTTCGGGTTCCCGTAATGCGATCTGCTTGGGAACAAGTTCGCCGACGATCAACGAAAGATATGTGATTGCCACAACGACTGAACCTACGCCAATGGCATCGGCCGCCGTCGATGACATCCCCTGGGCTTCCAGCCATCCGCTCAGGCGGCCGCCGAGCGTGGCCCCTGAGAACGCGCCGGATAGAACGCCGACCAGCGTGATGCCGATCTGCACTGTAGAGAGAAAACGACCGGGATTTTCGGCAAGTTTGATCGCTTGGGCTGCACCCTTGCTTCCATTGTCGGAGAGAACCTTTAGGCGGGCCGTTCGAGAAGACACAACAGCCAGCTCCGACATGGCGAGCACACCATTCAGGATGGTGAGAAACGCCACAATTCCAATTTCCAGAAACACAGGGACCCTATTCTTTGAGGTTGTAATGCCGCATTCATCGGGCGAAGCGGCGAGGCATTCGAAGGGACGCTCTATAGACGTATATACGTATCGCCTATCGTCTTTCCCTCATCGTGTTGACATCAGTGCAGGTTGCATCAGACCGCTCCTCTGAAGTGAAAGTCATGGGCCATCGGTAAAACCGGGTAGGCCCCGCGGCCACCCGTCATCGACAATGGTCTGGGAAGCGGCTCTCTGCGGGAACCTTGATATGCTTGAGGCGAGGCGGAGGTCATCGCACCGTCTACAGTGGTCGCCTGCTTCGTCGGTCGGGAGATCCCGGTTGGAAGGGGCGGAGCTTGTACTGGATGGGTCGCTGTCAGGCATGTCGCAATTTTGACGGTGAAACAGTGCCGACGCAAGAGGTGCCGGGCGAAAATCCTTATAGCGTCTTGATGTGACAGTTTCGCCAACGGCAGCAGCATCGCGTTTGCGCGTCTTAAAAAGAGGCGCTGCGAGCTGCCCGGTCATAGGTAAAGCCGGCGCAATACACCGTAAATTAACAGCCTCTTCGTATTTTCTTTATATTGCGAACGATTTCCGCGACGTGCAGGCACGTCTCGAAATCAGTTCTCGGTCAGGGGGAAGCCGGGACGGAATAGATCGGTGCGCGATCGATGACCTGCCCGTTCGAGGAGGTAAGCGCATGCAGTTCAAATCGGCTACCGGACGCAACATTTTTTCCGTGGCAGCCTGCGGTGTCGTCGCGACGATCGCGGCATCGAGCGTTCTTTTTTACATCGCCTATAACGATATGCGCAAATCGAGCCTCGATCAGATGCTCCAGATCGCTGCCACCAACGCGCTTAGCGTCGAGAAATCCATGAGCGTGGCGCTCGGCATCGTCAATGCGTTGGAAACGTCGCTGTCGACGATGAAGGAAGGCGGAAATTCCAATCGTGCGACCGCCGACGACCTGCTGAAGAACATGCTGCAGGATAATTCGATGGCGCTCGGTGTTTGGACCGGTTGGGAACCGAATGCCTTCGACGGCAAGGACAAGGATTTCGTCGGCAAGGACGGCCACGACACGACCGGCCGCTACGTGCCTTACTGGGTCAGGAGTGGCGACAAGATCCAGCACACGCCGCTGGTCGATTATGGCGTGTCGGGCGCCGGAGACTACTACCAGCTTCCCTTTACCCAGAAAAAGACCGTCGTCATCGAACCCTATGTCTACGCGGTCGACGGCAAGGACGTGCTGATGACCTCGGTCGCCAAGCCGATCATGGTCGACGGCAAGGCGCTGGGCGTCGCCGGCATGGACATTTCGCTCGACGACGCCAACAAGGCGATCTCGGCAGTCCACCCGATGGAGACCGGCTATCTCAGCCTCGTGACAGGCGCCGGCAGCATCATCAGCCATCCCTCCGCCGAGCTCGCAGGCAAGAATATCAAGGATGGCGGTGATCTCACGGCCGGCTGGGATCAGTTGATCGCCAAGCCCGGCGTCGAGCAGGAGATCGCAGGCCCGGACGGCCAGACCTATTTCTCGGTCGCCTATCCGGTAAAGCTCACGAATGACCTCAACTGGTATGCCGTCGTTTCGGTGCCTAAATCCACCGTCTTTGCCCAACTCAACAACATGGCATGGAGCGCCGTTGCGATCACCGCCATCGCTACCCTCCTGCTCGGTCTCGCAGGCTGGCTCATTGCCCGCAAATTCATCCGCCGCATAGAGGGCGTGATTGCCGAGACCGATCGCATCGCCCATGGCCAGCTCGACGTGCAACTGAGCGACAAGAATGCGAAGGACGAAATCGGCGACCTCTCACGTTCCCTCGCCATCCTGCTGGAAAGCAATCGCCAGAAGATCAAGCTGGAAACGGATGCGGAAAGCTCCCGGTCCCGCGAAGAGATCGAACGACAGGAACGTTCCGTCCTCCATGCCGCCCGTGAGGATTCGATCAAGTTCGCGGTCAGCGAACTCGGCAACGGACTGGCCAGCCTTTCCAATGGAGATATGACCGTCCGGCTGGAAAAGCCATTCACCGACTCCCTTGACGAAATCCGCGTCGATTTCAATGCGTCTGTCGAAAAGCTCCAGGCAGCCCTGATTTCTTTCTCCGAAAACGCTGCCGTCATTCAGGCCGGTTCGGAGGAAATCCGCTCCGGCGCCGACGATCTCGCCCGCCGCACCGAACAGCAGGCCGCTTCCGTCGAGGAGACTGCCGCAGCACTCGAGCAGATCACCACCTCGGTCAAGGACTCCACCCTTCGCGCCGAGGAGGCGGGAACGCTCGTCAGCCGCACCAAGGATGGTGCAGAAAAGTCTGGTGAGGTCGTGCGCAATGCCGTTGACGCCATGACCGGCATCGAGCAATCGTCGCAGTCGATCTCCAACATTATCGGCGTGATCGATGATATTGCCTTCCAGACCAACCTGCTGGCCCTCAATGCAGGCGTTGAGGCAGCACGTGCGGGGGAGGCCGGCAAGGGCTTTGCCGTCGTCGCACAGGAAGTGCGTGAACTCGCGCAACGTTCAGCGACGGCCGCCAAGGAGATCAAGGCGCTGATCACCTCGTCCGGCGACCAGGTCAAGCGTGGCGTCGATCTCGTCGGCCAGACCGGCAAGGCGCTGCAGGCGATCGTTGCCGAAGTCCAGCAGATCAACAGCAACGTCCAGGCAGTCGTCCAGGCCGCCCGTGAACAGTCGACGGGTCTCCTGGAGATCAACACGGCGGTCAACCAGATGGACCAGTCGACCCAGAAGAATGCCGCAATGGTCGAGGAATCGAATGCCGCCTCGCACACGCTGGTGACGGAAGTGTCTGCCCTTTCGGAGCGTCTGGCACAGTTCAATCTCGGCCAGACGGCCAACGCGGCTCCTGCCGCCCGGACGATTGCCAGGCCGTTGGCACGCCCGGTCGCGGCGACGCTTGCGGCGCGCAGACCGGTTCCCGCCTCAGCCACCGACCATGCCAGGCCCGCTCCCTCGCCGGCGCGCGCACTCGGCGGCAAGCTCGCAGCCGCCTTCGGCACCTCAGCCGCACCGGCTTCGACCGAGGGCAACTGGGAAGAGTTCTAGGACATTTGGCGCGCGACGCTGCTGAGCGCCGCGCCACACGCGCCCTCGAAGGCGGCAAGCATTGTTTTCCTCAAGCGGCCACAGCTGCAAGGATGGCGCGCGCTCAATTTTGATTTGAAAGCATTCAATATCTCGCGCTAAGGTCACACAAACCAGCATCAGCGCAAAGTCCTCGGAGTTGCCGATGACGTTTCCCAATCCCTCAGCCGCCTTTGACCGCATGCTCATCATGGGCAACGGCGGCGCGGGTAAAACATGGCTCGCCTGTCGTATCGCTGAGCAGCTTCACCATCCGGTTGTCCACCTTGATGACATGCATTGGGAGCCGGGGCGCTACGGCATCGATCGCGACAGAGCGTTGCGGGACGAGATGGTCAGGGCGGCGGCCGAGCGCGATGCCTGGGTCATGGAGGGCGTTTACGGGCAGCTGGCGAACATGGTCCTCAACCGCACGACGACCCTGATCTGGATTGATCTGCCGGAGGAAGAATGCATCGCCAACATCAAGCTGCGAGGCATCCAGGGCGGCGAGTCCCAAACTCAGTTCGATGGCCTTTTGAAGTGGGTGGCCGAATACCGGAGTAGAATGAACAACTGGAACTCTTTCGAGACGCACGCGCGATTGTTCTCGGTCTTTTCCCGTCCGAAATTCCTGTTATCGAGCCGTGAGGCCGTCACCGATTTTACCGGCCGGTTGTCCACGAGCATCGTCGAGGCCATCGATGAACGAGCCCAGATTTCCGAATGACGAGGGCGAAGACGCCTGGATAGTCGTCCAGGTGTCTGCGGATGAACACTGGAACGCCTACCACGACATCCGCCGCGCTGTCCTTTTCGAGGCCCGCGGGTTGATTGGCTATGATGCGAGCCATCCCGATGATCGAAGGGATGGGTATTTCCCTTTGCCGCTTCTGCTTGAAAATACGCCAGTGGGTGCGGCTCGCCTCGATCTGATGGACGATGCGGCGGCGTGTGTGCGAACCGTCGCGATCAGGGCGGAATGCCAGGGAAAAGGGTACGGGCGGATGCTCATGACGGGCCTCGAAAAATTCGCATCACAACACGGGGTCGAGAGATTGGTTGTGAATGCGGCGCGAGACGCCGTCGGATTCTACGGCGCGCTCGGGTGGACCGCCGTTGAGGCCGGTGGTGATAACCCGGTGCTGACTAAGGAATTGCGAACCGGGCCTTAATGGTGAAGTATTGCGCGACCGCGAGCTGATCTGACTTTCTCGTGGAGCTTCTGCAACCAACGCCGAGGTCACGATGCTCATTATCTTTGGCGGTCTGCCTGGCAGTGGAAAGACGACGATTGCCCGCGCTTTGGCCGAGCGGTTGAATGCGGTCCATGTGCGCGTCGATACCATCGAGCAAGCAATCCGCGCTTCCGGAATAGCCGATGATGCCGGGCCTGCAGGCTATATCGTGGCTTACGGTATTGCCGGAGACAATCTGACCCTTGGCAGGACTGTCATTGCCGACTCCGTCAACCCACTTCGGATAACCCGGTCGGCGTGGCTTTCGGTCGCACAAGCGGCTGGGGTGATGGCCGCGGAGGTCGAGGTCATTTGCTCGGACAAAGCCGAGCACCGCAACCGTGTCGAAACGCGCCTCACTGACGTCGAAGGTCTCGTGAAGCCGACATGGCAAGAGACTTCCGAAAGAGCCTATGACGAATGGCACGATGCAATCCTCATCGATACGGCTTTGAAAACGGTGGAAGCGGCTTTGGATGAACTCATGAGCCGATTGAAATTGCAGGCGATGATGAATGAATGATCTCGTTTCCGAGCCGACACCTGACGCGAGGCGGATCTCATCGCAGCGTCCTATAGCGGCGGCCTTCCTGGGTCGCGATTCCGGTTTTGTCTGCCCGGTGGCTCTGTTCCGCAAATCCTATCGTCCGACAGCCAGGTGCCCTGTCGCCAATTCTGCCCGGCAAGCCTCACCAAAATCGAGGAGAAAGTTCATCGCGCCGGAACGGGCAAGATCGCGGATTTCAGAGAGCGAGCGATTGGGCGTCAAATAGGTTTCGACGATCCTTGCCATTGCGAGCTCGGCTGCATCCACGACTGGACGGGATGAGATCAGACGCATCTGGGCGACCAGTGCATAAAGCAGCACGAGGTCGGAAACGTCGTCTTTCTGGTGGCTTATTGCGTCACCGTAAAGCCGCGTCGCTTCGGCGATGAAATCCGAAAACAGCTTTTCGCGTTTGGCAGCCTCGGCCTCGCGTTGTTTTTCCTTCACCTGTGATCGATGCGTCATCCAGGTGGTGGCAAACGAGGTCAGGCTGCCAATCGCGATGCCGGCGAGCCCCATCAGAGCAGAAATGTATGCGTCCATGAGGTTCTCCTCTCGGAACGAGCCGGCGCGCGACACGTAAGTAACAGGGCGGATCGCCGACCAGCCCCAATGCCCAGGCGTGCTGGTCAAAAATTCAAAGGTTTACCAGCGCGAGGCTTGGGAGGTTCTACTCGGCAGGCGGAGGCCCCACCCACACGCCGACTGGTATTTCCGGGATACAATTCGACAATCCGTCGAGCATGCCTTGCAACACGCCCTCGCTCAGCTCTTCAATCTTGCCGCTGGGGCCGACGAGGCTGTCTACCAGCAGCAAGGTCAGTCCATGCATTTGCGACCAGAATATTAGAATGGCACCATCGATCATACGCGTGTTTGCCGCGGTGTTGGGAATGAGGCGCCCAAGAGCGCCGTCGCATATCGCCTCTACCACAACGGCTTTCATGCTGTAGGCCGCAGTTCTTTCGATCGCAGGGCGCCCATTGTCCTGGCCACCAAGGTAGCCGCCGAACATCAATCTGTAGAGCGCTGGATTGTTGACGCCGCCGCAAACGTAAGCGCGCGCTATAGCTGCCAGCCGCTCGCGCGGACTGTCGAGTTCCTTCGTCGCATCGGCCATCCGCTTCGCAAGGAGCTCAAATCCGACTGCCGAGACGGCGGCCAGCAATTCGCGCTTGTCGGCGAAGTGTTTGTAGGGGGCGTTGTGACTGACGCCCGCTCGTCGGGCGAGCTCCCGCAGCGAAAATTCCGTGCTCTGGGATTCGCTGAGGACATCGAGCGCGGCCTCTACGATCGCCCTGTGCAGGTCGCCATGATGATACGGGCGCTGCTCTGTGGTGGAAATATCTTTGGTCATATTCGTCCATTAGGTTTTTAAGTTGCTCGTGTCAACATTTTTGACTGCGCGATGTTGACATTGTCTACTCTAATCTTTAAGTGGGCGTTGTCAACATCTGGCGCGCCCGTTCCGTCTGCTATTTCGGCGCAATACGAGCACGCGATCGGCGCCTACGGACGCTACAACAAAAAAGGTACATTGATGGCCGCTCAACATCCCGTCAAAAACAAGAGGCACCGCATGGCGGAGCGTCCGCCATTCGAGCGTATCGCGCTGTTGTTGCAAGGCGGAGGGGCGCTCGGTTCATATCAGGCCGGCGTCTATCAAGCACTGGCCGAAGCCGGTCTGCATCCTGACTGGGTCGCCGGCATCTCCATCGGTGCCATCAACAGCGCTCTGATCGCCGGCAATCCGCCCGAAAGACGAGTGGAGGCGCTCAGGAGCTTCTGGGAGACGGTAACCGCCCCGGCTCACGGGTTTCCCACTCTGTTTTCGGCGATGTTGGGGGCGATGGGGCTCCAGGGTGATTTCGCGCGTGGCCTGCTCAATCAGGCACATGCCTTCGCCACCCTTATGGACGGCGCCGCGGGCTTCTTCAGGCCCCGTCCGGTGCCACCTTTCTTTTCATCCGCCGGCAGCATCGAGGCGGAAAGCTTCTACGACGTCGCACCGCTGAAGGCGACGCTGGAGCGGCTGGTGGACTTTGACCGCATCAATACAGGGGCCATGCGTTTCAGCGTCGGCGCCGTCAACGTGCGCACCGGCAACTTCGAGTATTTCGACACTACGACCCACAATATCCGCCCCGAACATATCATGGCGAGCGGCTCCCTGCCGCCTGGCTTCCCGGCGACGAGGATCGACGGCGAGTGTTACTGGGACGGCGGCCTTATCTCGAACACGCCGCTGCAATGGGTCCTCGATAACGCGCCGCGCCAGGACACGCTGGCCTTTCAGGTTGACCTCTGGAGCGCGAATGGCGAGTTCCCGCGTGACCTGCTCGGAATCGAACTACGGCAGAAGGATATCCGCTTCTCGAGCCGCACGCGCGCGGCGACCGACCATTTCAGGACGCAGCAGCGGCTGCGCCGCGCACTCGGCCATCTCGTGGAGCTCGTCCCGCAGGACGCCCTGCTGCAAGCCGATCCGGAGATCAAGCTTCTCGTCGATCAGGCCGACGAGAAGGTCTACAACATCGTCCAGCTCATATATCGCGCCAAGAAATACGAAGCGAGCTCCAAGGATTACGAGTTCTCCCGGCTGACGATGGAGGAGCACTGGGCCTCCGGCTACAACGACGCCCTTCAAACATTGCGCCACCCCGAGGTGCTGCAGCGGCCCGGCACGCCGGACGGCGTCGCCATTTTCGACTTCGATTGAGATTTCACCCAAAGAGAAGAGCACGACCATGAAGATCGCCGCAGTCCGCGAAAATGCCTTCGCGATGCCGCTCAACAATCCGGCCTATCCGAGGCCACCCTACAAGTTCTACAACCGCGAATTTGTCGTCATCCACTACCGGACCGATCCGGAGACCCTTCGCGCCGTCGTGCCGGAGCCGCTGGAAGTGATCGGCGACACCGTCGCCTATGAATTCATCCGCATGCCGGATTCAACTGGCTTCGGCGACTAGCCGGAAACCGGGCAGGTCATTCCGGTGCGCTTCACGACGCCATCGGGCAAGGTGCAGGAAGGCAGCTACGTGCATGCCATGTACCTTGACGACAACTCTCCGATCGCCGGCGGCCGCGAGATCTGGGGCTTTCCGAAGAAGCTGGCAACGCCGAAACTGTCGCACGAGCAGGAGACGCTCGTCGGAACGCTGCACTATGGCTCGGTTCTCTGCGTGAGGGCGACCATGGGCTACAAGCATCGCGAGCTCCCGCTGGAGCCGCTGGCAAAGGCGATGGCGAAGCCCGCCTTCGTGCTGAAGGTCATCCCGGACGTCGACGGTTCGCCCCGGATTTGCGAACTCGTGCGCTACTATCTCGAGGATGTGACCCTGAAGGGCGCATGGGCCGGCCCGGCAGCCCTGCAATTGTTCGAACACGCGATGTGCGACGTCGCGCGTCTCCCCGTGCGCGAGGTCACGTCGGCCAGCCACTACATCGCCGACCTGACGCTCGGCCTCGGCGAGGTCGTATTCGACTACCTCCAACACGACTGATCTCCCGCAACTGAAAGGAACTATCCATGTCTCGATTTGATGGAAGAGTGGCGATTGTCACCGGAGCCGCGAGCGGCATCGGCAAGGAGATCGCGCTTCGCTTCGCAGCCGAAGGCGGCATTCCCGTGATCGCCGACCTCAATCTTGACGCCGCGAACGCAACGGCCGCCGAGATCAAGAGCAAGGGCGGCGATGCCTTCGCCGTGGCGATGAACGTCGCCGACGAGGAGCAGGTGGAAAAGGCCGTCGGCGAGGTGGTCGCCAGGTTCGGCAAGATCGACGTGCTGGTCAGCAACGCCGGTATCCAGATCGTCAAGCCGCTGGTCGACTTTCCCTTTGCCGACTGGAGAAAGCTGCTTTCGATCCATCTCGACGGCGCCTTTCTGACCACGCGCGCCTGCCTCAATCACATGTATGCCGCCAATTATGGCCGGGTGATCTACATGGGTTCCGTGCACTCCAAGGAAGCCTCGAAGCTGAAGGGGCCCTATGTCACGGCCAAGCACGGACTGATCGGACGGGCCAAGGTACTGGCAAAGGAGGGAGCCGAGCACAACGTCACGGCCAACGTGGTCTGTCCCGGCTTCGTGCGCACGCCGCTCGTCGACAAACAGATCCCGGAGCAGGCACGGGAGCTCGGCATCAGCGAGGAGCAGGTGGTCAAGACGGTGATGCTCAAGGATACGGTCGACGGCGAGTTTACCAGCACCGATGATGTGGCCGACGCTGTTCTCTATTTCGCGGCGGCCAGGTCCAATGCGGTGACCGGCCAGTCGCTGGTCGTGAGCCACGGCTGGTTCATGCAGTAGGATCGGTTGCGGTCGCACGACGCCCTTTGCGGCGCTGTGCGACAGGAACGCTCCAGCACCCTGACCAACTCTACCTCGCGACGAGCCACAGTCGGCTCGCGCTATCACGTTCTTGAGTATCAAAGGAAAATGAACATGGAAGTCTATAATGGTTTGCGGCGGGCCCTCTTGAAGGCCCGGCGACCGTCTATCGCCACCAGTCCGTCTGTTGACCGCGCAAGCGTGCGCCGGGTGACCGCGACATTGCGGAATGCGCTCCAGACTACCGCGCTCGGCATGATCGTAGGATTCACCGCGCTGCCGACAGCCCGAGCGGATGAGCCGACACCGCCCGTAAAAAAAGCGGTCAGCGACGAGGCCGCGACCGCCGTTGCGCAGATGGGAAAGACGCTCCTTGCCAGCGACCTGACGATCACGGCGAGAACGATCAGCATTTACCTGGATCAGTCCGGACAACCGCTTCACATCTTCCATACGATGAAAATCACGGTGCGTCGTCCCGACCGGATCGCCGTCGAGTTCAACGGCGATGACGGCAAGCATGATCTGTTCTACGACGGCAAGGCGGCATCGGTCTTCTTTCCCGACAGCAAGAACTACGCGACGATCCCCGCATCGGGCGACATACCATCTGCGCTCAACGAGGTAGCAACCAAGCTGGACGTCGATTTTCCGCTCAGCGTCCTTTTTGCAGCCTCTCCGGACAAAGTCCTGCTGAGTGATGCCATGGCCGCCTGGCAGGTGGGAACGGCTACCGTCGACGGCGTCGAGTGTCGGCATCTGTTTTTCTCTCAGAAGTCCGGCATCGATCTCGAATTGTGGGTCGAGAAAAATGGCGCAGCGACGCCGCATCGTCTGGTCGTCACATACCCGTTGCTGCAGGGGGAACCCAGCTTCGTTGTCGAATTCACGGGTTGGCAGACCAAATCCCCTCTGTCCGACTCCGAATTCACCTTTGAACCTCCCGCTGGTGTGAAAAAGATTGAGCCGACTGCGGCCGCCGCGCCGGAAACGGAAAGGGCCAAGTGATGACCTATCTGAAGCGCACCTGCTTTGCTTTTCTCGCCTTGACGGCCATTACATCGGACGCGGCCTTCGGTCAGTTTGCACCGCCGCCCGGCGGCCCACCGCCCCTGCCGTCTGGAGGCCCACCACATCTGCCGTCGGGAGGGCCGGGAGGGGTGCCACGTCCACAGATGGGCGGCATACAGCGTCCGCCGATGGCCCATGGCCGCCCGCCGATGCACGTGCAGAACCGTCCACCGGTGAACCCTCGTACTCGTCTGCCAAATGTCGGTGGCGCCAAGGGGCGATTGGCGGAAGGGCCTGGCCGCGGACGGGGCAACCTGTCCGGAAATATCCGCAACACGCTGAACTCAGGCGGTAACATCAATGGGAACCGCGCCTTGATGAACTCCGGGGGCAACATCGCCGCAAAGGACTCGGGCAACCTCACCGTCAACAACTCTGGCGATCTCAAGGTGTTTGGCAACGGCAACGGATACTTTGGCCGTGGCTATTATGGTCGTGGGGACCACGGCGTTGGAGACTATGGTCACGGAGGGTATGGCCGTGGAGACTATGGCGGTGGAGACTATGGGCGTGGATACTATCGCCGCGAAGCCTACGTCCTGGGCGGGTATGCGGCAGGCGTCGTCACCGGTGCTGCGGCAGCCTCGAGCACGGGCGGAACGACGTATTCTTCCTATGGATACCAGTCTGGCTCCGCTACGGGCTCCTCTGGCACGGCGTCCTCGAGTTCGTCCCACGGCAGCGCGGGCTCTGCTAACGGGGCATCGTCGGGTTCGTCTCACGCTGGTTCTTCTGGTTCGTCTGACGCCAGGTCTTCAGGCTCTTCTGGCGAGGTATATGCGAGCTCTTCGGATCAGAGCCGCTCCGGCCCGTCCGTTGGCGGCGGGACGAACCAAAGCGGCGGCAATAGCGGCTCCCCGTCTGTGAATCCTCTGATTGCCGGCCTGTTTGAGAGCCTGCCGCCAGAGGGTACGGCATGGACATCGGAAGAAGCGGTCGGTTGGCTTCAGGCCGCAGCCGCCAATCTACGGATCGTCTATAAGATCCAGGGAAATATCTTGGTGACGGGTGAAGTTCCATCGTCGAATTACGATCGCGTGCCTGGCGGGAATTAGGTTCCGCTCGGCACCGGAAGGAGGTTCAGGCCGGACGTCGCACGACGCATCCGGCCTTGCCACGCATCGAAGACTGCCAAGCTCCCTCCGCTCTGACGTACTTCGCCAGATCAGTACCTGCGTCCCGAACGCTGCACGAGTCCGCTCATCACGAGGTCGATGTGCGCCTCAACAATTGCCTTGCCGTCGATCGGTTTTCGACCCGCAAACATGAGACGCCAGACGGCAACGTGAAAAATCGAACTCGCGAGTACGTCCGGCGCATGGGCCGCCGCGTCTTGCCGAAACTCTCCCGATTTCACGCCTTGCTCGACGAGGGCCGTGAGGGCAGCAAGCGTCGGCGCGATGAACTTGCCATGATAGAAATCGACCGCTTCGGGAAAGCGAGTGCCTTCGGCGAGGGACAAGCGCAGAAGTTCTCTCGTCTTTCGGTCGTTGGCCGTGCTTTCATAGGAGATCAGCAGCAGGCCTCGTATCCGGTCGGCGCAGGATCCACGAAGGCTGCCGATGGCGGTCGACAGGTCCGCGGATGACGTCGAGGCCTGGCGAAACATTTCCTGGAAAAGAACTTCCTTGGTCGGGAAATAGAGGTAGACCGTTCCCTTTGTTATCCCCAGTCGGCTTGCGACGTCTTCGACACGCGTTGCCGCATAACCTTTCGCCGCAAATTCCTCGAACGCGGCCTCCAGTATTTCATCAGGACGCCTTGCCTTCCGCTCCGCCCTTGATGTTTTCTTTTCGACTCGTTTCATCACATCCCATTGGATTCTTTGAGAATATCCGGTGACACACCTTTAGTGGGTGTGCGATCCACAGTGGCAGCAGAGATCTGGTCGTGCCTGCTCATCTTGCAACGATGTTGCGTGTGTCAACATATTTGGCCTAGACATGTTGACATCGCCCACTTTACGCATGCAAAGTGGGCGTTGTCAACATCGGACGATGGCCTGTTACACGCAGCAAATTGAAGCTGGCGATCAACAAGCGGCTCTCTTCGCAAACCGTACCGGAGCAAAAAATGCAGTCTTTTCGATTGCTGGGAATTGGTCTCGCCTGCGCAGTCCTTGCTGCCTGCGAGGAGAAAGCTGAGGTGGCGCCCCCGCCTCAGCAGGTCCGCATCGTCGCGGCCGCCGGGACTCAGTATCAGCCGGGTGCGGAAATTATCGTCGCCCGTGCCGCGCTTGGCGTCGACGCAGGCCGTCGTTGCGCAGAAGACGCTCGCCTTCAATCGGGCGAAGTCGCTCCTGCAGTCGCAGGCTGTTCCGAGGGCGGCCTTTGATGACGTCCAGAAGGAGCTGCTGAGCGCAGGCATCCCTCGAGTTCGTCCCGCGGCAGCGCTCCGGGCTCTGCTAACGCGGCGTCGTAGCGTTCGTCCCTCGGGAGCTCTTCGGATTCGTCTCTCGCAAGATCTTCAGGCTTGTCCTGGGGGGTATAGCCGAAGTCCGAACGTGCAAGACTCTTGGCTGGCGGAAGGCAGCTTCGAATTGGTCATCCGGACACCTACGAGCGGAACTAGGTGCAAGCCGCGGCACCACGTGCCGCTCGCCATCAATGGGGACGATGCGAGCTTTTGGAAGGCTATACGAATAGATAGCATGCCTGATTCCAACGCATCTCTTCATTAGCGGGTACAAAAATGCTCTACTGTGAGCGCCTTCTTAAAGGCAACGAGCCGCCTAACTCTTTGTGGTGCAACGGTTCCTTTACCACCCGCTGAATGGGAGCCCTCTTTCTCTGTCGAGCTGCCGCCTAGCGTCATGAGCCTCGCAGATGTCCAAGAGCCACCGGGCAGTCATGTCTTGTAGACCGCTCACAATTGACGAAAGTCATTACCACACGGAGGCCGTTCACGATGGCAGCGCCGAGATATACCCGTTGTAAGAACCTCAATATTTACTGGACTGTGGTCGATAAAGTCATCGGACAGCCGGCCATCATCGATGGGTTTGTCATGGACATGCTCACCGCCGAGGAGGCCGATAATTTGGTCGATCTACTAAATCGTGGCAACCAAGAGAGCCTCTGGTGTTTTGCAGAACGATGTTAGAAGCAATGGTCGATGACCGGCGTGCTCGTACGGCCCTCAGACAGACTGAAAACCTTGAGCTCGACATCCTTTCGACTAGGGCGTTCATCGGATGCTGGAAACTGAATTCGGTGTGGAGAATGCAGCCGACGTTCGGATGATCATCAAAATTGACGCTGGCGTGAACGAGCACGGCAAACCCAGGATTCCCGACCCCCCGCCTGAGGACCCCATCTGCGTCCGAAAGCCGTAACTTGTTCGCTTTCGGTTGCGGTGGCATTTACTATCCAATTCCGGATAATCCCTCGTCGGTTCAATTCCTTTAGAACTTTGCGAAGCCTGCCATTTCATTTGGCCGTCGGGCTATGCATCGATATGCTTGGACCTCAATTCCCTCGGCCAAGAATATTGAGGGCGTCGTGCAATCTAAGGGCAGCCAGCGCCTTCGTTGCCTCGTCGGCCGGCCATCCGGCTTCCATTGCCGCCGACAGCAGGGTGGCGTCGGTGTGAAGCTCAAGTCTCTCGTAGAGGGGCTCAAGCGCTTCTCGGGCGGTAACAACGCGCTCGTCTGGAGGCGTGATAGGAGTCGGAGATACCGTCGGCATTCTGCGTCCCTTCCTAACGGTTTTAGAACCTGAAAATCGGCCATGGTTCCAACGTCTAGCTGTGGATGCTCAAGAGGTTGTCTCGGTTGAGGCCGAGGCGACTGATGGGTGTTTTTGATTTCAGGCTGCCGTGCGGACGATGCCAATTGTACATATGGGTCCAGCTTGGCAGATGGGCTTTTCGGTGTTCGGATGACGGATAGGCGCATGCATAGGCCCACTCTCGCAAAGCCGTCTGAATGAAGCGCTCCGCCTTGCCGTTGGTTTTGGGGGTATAGGGTTTGGTGCGGATGTGCTTGAGGCCGAGTGCCTTGCAGGTGGTTGCGAAGTCCTTGGCCTTGTAGCAGGCGCCGTTGTCGGTCATCACCCGCGTGACTGTGATGCCCAGGCTCTGATAATAGGTGACGGCCGCCTTGAGGAAGGCAATGGCGCTAACGGCGGTTTCGTCGGGGAAGATATCGGTAAAGGCGATGCGGGAGGCATCGTCAATGCAGATGTGGACGTATTCCCAGCCGACACCACGCGAGTTGCTTTGGCCGGTCCGGTTGCCGGTGATGCGGTGGCCGACGCGATGAAAGCGGCCGAGGCGCTTGATATCGAGATGGATCAGACCACCCGGCTCGGCATATTCGTAACGTACAATCGGCTCGGCGGGATCGACATCCTTCATCCGTGACAGGCCTGCACGCCTGAGAACGCGGCTGACGGTGGCGGGCGACACGCCTGTTTCCATGGCGATGTGCTTGCCTGTCCGGCGCTGACGGCGAAGTGCGACGATGCGCTCTGCCAAGGACTGACCCGTCTGACGTGGACTGATTTTGGGCCGGGACGAGCGGTCCGCCATCCCGGCGCGTCCTTGTGCCCTGAACCGTTCGACCCAGCGCGAAACGATCTTTGACGAGACACCATAAAGGCGGGAAGCCTGGGCTTTGGACACTTGGCCTTTGGCAACGGCCAAAGCCATTTCCTCTCGACGCAACGGGGTCAGTCGGGCATTCTTATGGATGTTCATTCGGAGTGATCCTGGAAAACTGAGGTGTGGTAACTCCAGTCTCCTAAATCCGCTCCGAATGGACAACCTCCGGAAAGCTCACATCTAGTGAATGGCTGCCGACGCCGGTGCCAACATGACCAGCCTGGGGAAGCCAGCACTCATGAGCAAAAGGTAAAACAAGCCGCGTAGCTCCGCCATCATACTTGTGTATGCGCAAGTTATACGGAGGCAGCATCAGGCGGGCTGCTAGGGTGCTATGCTCGGCTCGGCCGAGGGCATTTTATCGGCAAGGAGCGGGTGGTGGTCTGATTTCCGGCAGCAGGCCCGACGAGGGACTCCTAAACCCCTGTATAAGGCATCCCCTCCTCTTCGCTACCCGATCCTTCCTCAAGATCAATAGCCGGTCGAGCGGCGTCCTGTTACGGTCAGGGCACTTTATTCCGCGCGGCAATGTCATCAAGCTCGCGAAGGAGTTCATCACGCCTCGTGATGCCTGCATCAAGAACAGACTTGAGACCGGTTCGCCAACGATAGGTGGCCGGCGAGCCGATGGGGTCGGACCGTTTGCCTCTTCGCTCCTCCGCGTTCTTTCTAAGGATTGACACCATGACACATGACCTCCACCGCATCCAAATCGAGCTGGTCCCATTGACGCTTTTTCCCAGCGCATATGGGGACGCCGGGCCTTGGGCTCCGGGCTCTCCGCTCCACACGCCGCCAGATATTTCATCACTGCCGACGACAGACTTGGAGGCTCATTTGATGATGTTTGCCGTCATGCCGCGCGAAACGATCGAGTGTCCCTGGGGGCAAGCTATGCACGCCTGGAGATCTGTCTTTACCCTATACGTTACTGGAACCCAGTTCGGTCTTTTTTGCTACTCCGCCGGGCTTGTCCGTCTCCTGGACGACCTCGGGAGTCTTACCCCTTCAGTGATTTCCGCGACCATGCATTAAGCCAGAGCCGCGTCTTGGGTCCAGAATTGAGGATCATCGAGCTTGGTGCCCGGCACCTTCTAGCTGGTTCAGACATGTGGATGCTCCCCACCGCCCCATCGGCCCGATCGCGGCGTCGTGAAGATGAATCCAGCTCCGGCCGCACATTGTTCGTCTCGTGATGGAGACCAGAGGCCCTGCCTAAGGCCTTGAGACTGCGCGAGACCTACTTGCTGCGAGTGCTTCAGCCGGGTGTTGGTCCTACGCAGTTTCCCAACACCGCCATTTCGTCGGCTGGCTTTGCGCCGATCGTTTCATCTCGTTGGAGAGGCAGGCTGAACAGAAACAGTGCCCCACGAGGGTCATTGGCGGCGGCCCACATTTGGCCCCCGTGAGCCTCGATGATTGAACGGCAGATCGCCAGGCCCATACCCATGCCGCTGGATTTGGTCGTGTAGAATGCCTCAAAAAGACGGTCCATGGTCTGCGGGTCCATGCCTGGACCCGAGTCGCGTACCCCGACGACCACGCCTCCTGAGGCCGCTATCTCGGTGCTGATCAGCAACTCGCGCTCTTCCGCATCGATGCCGCTCATCGCCTCGATGGCGTTCATGATCAGATTTAGGACCACCTGTTGCACCTGGACGCGATCTCCTTCCACGGACGGGAGACTCGTCGCGAATTCGGTCTGCAGCGTGACGCCTTGCCGGAGCACTTCACTGCCGGTCAAGGCAATCACGTGACGAATGGCTTCATTGAGGTCGAACTGCCCCTTGCTAGGGGGCTCCTTTTTGACCAAGGCACGGATCCGGCCAATGACATCGCCGGCCCGATTGGCGTTATCCACGATCCGGCCGAGCGCCTGAGCCACTTCCTCCAGATTCGGCGGATGGCTGCCGAGCCAGCGCAAGGCCGCCTGGGCGTTGGTGAGCGACGCGGCGAGCGGTTGATTGACTTCATGGGCGATGGATGCAGTGAGCTGCCCCATTGTGGCGACGCGGTTTGCGTGGGCCAGTTGCCCCAGCGCCTCGCGCAGGGCTCCCTCGCTCTCCCTTAACGCCTCTTCGGCCTGCCGGCGCTCCGTCAAATCGAGGACGAATGAGACACCTTCGTTCCTGCTTTCTTCTAATAGGGCACCGCCGATCAGCACGGGCAGACGGCTGCCATCTTTCCGAAAGTACTCCTTCTCGAACGGTTGGACCGCCCCGATCAACTTCAGCTCCCCGATGGCCCGTGCGTCGCGGTCGCGCCATTCGGCCGGCGTCAGTTCCGTCCAACATAGCCGACCAGAGGCAAGATCCTCTCGGTCGTATCCCACCATGCGGAGGAACGCGTCGTTGGCCTCAAGAATGCGACCTTCGATGTCCCAGATGACGATTCCGATGATGTTGGCCTTGACCAGGCGACGGATCCTGGCTTCGCGTTCAGCGAGATCGCGGTACAACCGGGTATTCTCCAGTGAGATCGCCGCCTGAGAGGCGAGCAGTTTCAGCACCGCGATCCTGGCCGGCGCAAAGACCCGAGGGGCGAGGTTGTTTTCAAGATAGAGTACCCCGGCCAGTTGGCCCTGATTGAGCAACGGCACACAGAGAATAGAACGAGTACGGTGCTGACAAATGTAGGGGTCCGCGGAAAATGGGTTCTGAGCTATGGCGTCGTCGAGAACCACGCTTTCGCTTGTGCGCAAGACATAATGAAGGAGCGATTGCGGCAGGGCGGTCCCTGTCGCGATCTCGTCACACATCTGCACCACGACCGTTTCGCCGCCCGTCGTGGCTTCTGCCGTGATCCGCGACTCACCGCCACGCGACAGGATCAACAAGCCGCGCTCGGCGCCCGCCTGCTCAACGGCGGTGCGCAACACGGTGTCGATCAGCTTTTGAAGCACAATCTCGCCCGACACCGCTTGCGAGATTTTGATAACGGTTGCGAGATCGAGTTGTTCGACCGGTGCACCAATGGTGCTTGTCGGAGAGGGAACGCGCTCTTCCCCTCTCAGGTCAGGATAGAGTTGGTCAAGTTGCCGCACCTTACCGTCGGCGCCCCAGCGCCGATAGCAGCCACGCGCATTGCGGAGATAGAGACGTGCGAAATCCTCGAAGCCTCCCTGCGCGTAAAAGCGGGCGGCAAGTTCATATGCGAGGGCTTCATGATGAACGAAGCCGTTTGCGCGCGCCGAGCGGATCGCTTGTTCGTAAAGACGCACCGCGTCGATTTCGCGGCCTTCGAGGCGTGCTATTTCGGCGCCGACCAGCGCGGCTCGGTTCTCGAAGTTCTCCGGGCAATTCTTCGCATAGATCTCAAGCTGTCGGTGGTGGGCAACCAGAGCCTCCGTATGCCGCGCCCGCGGCTCAGCCACAGCATAGTCGCAGCATGCGGCGCGGGCCAACGCACCGTAGAAATGATGCTCCGGCGTTTCTTCGAAATGCGACACCGATGTCCATGGCAGCCTCTGCGCCCGCAATGACGCATCGACGGCCGCCTCATAGTCGCCGGCAAAGAACCGCGCCTGCAGTTTTCTGACAAAGTAGCAGGTTTCCGCAAGATTCGGATTTTCGGAAAACCGACGTTCGATCTCAAGTTCGTCAAATCCGTCGTCGTCAAAGGAGCCGAATTTCCGGGTCAACCCGCGCAGCGTCCGGACGAGTCCGAGTTGCGCACTGGCGAGATCTATCACGAACTGGAACCGCACCTCCTGCGCAAACGTGAGGCCAATCTCCGCTTGGCGCTGCACTTCCATAAGCGGATCTCCCGCGGCCAGCAGGTTCGAGTTCAAACTGACATGGCTGTATCCGGCAAACGTGAGGTCGCCGCACTGGTTGGCAATTTCAAGCGCTCGCCGCAAGATGTCGCGGCCGGTTCGGACATGTCTCGTCCACGGTATGACGTGAGCCCCGAAGTCTTTGTAAGTCCTGGCCTGAAAGCGCTTCAGGTCGTGCTTTTCGACCAGATGGCAGCCTAGCTGACCAAACCGGAATCCGGCCTCATAGTCGCCGAAGCGCGGTCCGGCAATATAGCCAAGCGACACATAATGGTAGCAGGAGCCGTCGCTGTTGCCTCGCTCGAGGCTCAGGTTCACAGCCAGGCAGATTGCCATGCAAGCCAGATTCGCATCCGTATGCCATACCGCCCCAACGAGCCGGGTGAGAATATCCAGCGTCGAGGCGGATGCTGGGTCGCGCATCAACGGCAGATCAATGAGTTCCTCGATCGCGCGGCTGCCGAGCTGCGACCATATTCGGCCGTATTCTCTTTGAACCTCCTCGTCGGCCGGATGCGGCGCCCAGTCGATGCCGAGATGTTGCCTCACATGGTCGAGACCGACCGCGGCCGACCGGCCGGTCTGACCGAGCGCAGCATAGAGATCGATGCGCAGGCAGGCGACAGCAGCCTGATCGTCGGAGCAGACAGCACGATTGGAAAGCTGTGCTAATCGCTCCTCCGCGTCCGGCAGCGCGCCAAGGTGGAACTCGCATTCGGCTCGGTTCAGCTCAAGCGCGAAGGTCAGTTGACGCTGGCGCTCCCAGGCGTCTTCCGGCAGCAGCGTCGTGCCTGCAACAAAATAGTTGAGTGCCGAGGCGTATGCCGTCGACGCCGCTGCGCGCTTGCCGGCCAGCAGATTGAACTCGGCCAGTTGCTCGCGCTCCTTAGTTGAGGTGATCAGTGCGGCTCCCCGGTTGAGCTGGCTGACAATCTCGAAAACATAATCGTCAATCAGCTCCGGCGCGGTGTTCGCCGCAAGCAACCTCCCAATGCGGAGGTGCAACTCGCCGCGTCGCTCCTCCGGGATTAGCGAATAGGCGGCTTCCTGAACGCGATCGTGGACGAACCGATATGCGCCTGCCAACCCCTCGAGCAGTTCATGAGCGACGGCAGGCCATAAGGCGCCGGCGACTTCTTCCTCCGGTATCCCGAGGACGAGCGAAAGCGTCGCAATATCTGCTATGTTTCCAAGACAGGCGAACTGCTGCAGCGCCTCCCGCGTTTCGGGCGGCTGGCGCTCGAGCTTGCCGACCATGAGGTGCACGACGTTGTCGGTGTATCCCTTGGCGTGAATGCGCCCGAGATCCCAGGACCAGCATGCCGCGTCATGATCGAAGGCGAGCATTCCCTCTTCGGCGAGCGAAAATAGGAACTGACGGACGAAGAACGGATTGCCGCCGGTCTTGTCGAGCATCATTTGTGCGAGCGGGGCTGCACGATCGGTCTGACAGTGGAGCGCATCTGCAATCAACTGCCGGAGATCGTCTTTGGTAAGCGGCGCAAGGGTGATCTCCGCTACCTTGCCGCCGGCGGTTTTGATCGCGTCGAGCTTCCGCATCAGCGGATGGGCGGCGGTGACTTCGTTGTCGCGATAGGCACCAACCAGCATCAGGTGTTGCAGATCCGGCCGGGTCAAGAGATCTTCAAGCAGATCGAGCGTCGCCGCGTCGAGCCACTGGAGATCGTCGAGGAACAGCGCCAGCGGATGCTCCGGCTGGGCGAAGACACCGATGAACCGCCGGAATACCAGCTCGAAACGCCGTTGCGCCTCCTGTGGCGGAAGTTCGGGGACCGGCGGCTGGTCGCCGATGATGAGCTTCAGATCGGGGACGAGGTCGACCATCAGCCGTCCGTTCGGTCCCAGCGTCTCCCTCAGCGTCTCGCGCCAGAGTGCCAAATCGGCGTCGCTCTTCGCGAGAAGCTCCCGGACAAGGCTCTGAAACGCCTGCGCAAGGGTCGCATATGGAATATCGCGCTTATACTGATCGAACTTGCCGGACGCAAAAAGGCCGCGCGGCGGCGCCAGAGCTTTGTGAAGTTCATTGACCACCGCCGACTTGCCGATGCCGGAATAGCCAGAGACCAACACCAACTCCTGCGCGCCGCTCGACACCACGCGGTCCCAGGCAGTGAGCAAGATCTCGACCTCGTGCTCTCGCCCGTAAAGCTTCTCGGGAATCAGCAGGCGGTCCGGGATGTCGCGTTCGCCGAGTGGGAATGCGTCAATCCGGTGCTGCATTTCCCATTGGCTGAGACAGTGGCTCAGATCGTGCTCGACGCCGCCTGCCGTCTGGTATCGTTCCTCGGCCGTCTTGGCGAGCAGCTTCATGACGATGGCCGAGACTGCCGGTGAAACATCCGCCACCCGCTCGTTGGGCGGCGTCGGCTGCCGTGCAATGTGGCAATGCACCCATTCCATCGGGTCGGAGGCGGAGAACGGCAGGCTGCCGGTCAGCATTTCGTAGAGTGTCACGCCGAGCGCATAAAGGTCGCTGCGGGAATCGATCGAGCGGTTCATGCGCCCGGTCTGTTCGGGGGCCATGTAGGCGAGCGTTCCGGCGACCACTTCGGGCGGCTCGTGAGTCTGCCGCTCGCGGGAGAGGCGCGAGGCGATCCCGAAGCTTGTTAGCCGCACCTCGGCGCCCGTGCCCGTTACCAGGATATTGGCCGGTTTGATGTCCTTGTGGACGAGACCGCGCTGGTGGGCCCCACGGAGCGCAGCGGCGATGCCGATCCCGAGGCGCAGGAAAAGCTCCGTTTCCATAGCCATTCCGAGCCGCCCGGCGAGCGGCTCGCCGCCCGGATCTTCAAGCACCAGCATGGTCCGGCCGCCTTCGCGCACCAACTCAAGCGGTCGCACTGCCCATGCGCTATCGAGCTCATCCTTCAATGCATATTCATGGTCGAGGCGGCCGAGGCTCGAAGGCGTCGGGTATTCGAGCGTCGAAAGCACGACCAGTACCGGGTTCCACTTGCCGTCGGCACCCCGGCGCCGTTCCCGATGGAGCACGCGCTCACCGTCCTCCCAAAAAACCTCCAAACTCCCATCTCCACCAACACCGAAGAAAGAGGATGTGCCTGCTTGCCGACTTCGTCATCTCGCCTGTCGCATCTGGCACTGCCACTTTCGTTTCGGGAATCCGTCCGTCAAATTGGCCAAAGCGAGCACATGACGAACCGCGACCACTTCCCCACTTTCTTACCACATCTCGCCTGTTCGTCCCAACAACGAGCGGCCATCACCCACCCGTTCGATACGTGGTCCACCGCTACGAAAGACCGCCCAACGGCTGCTGGGCGGTCAGGCGGATCGTGGACCCGCAGAGCTTCGGATGGAGGGAGCGCCGAAGCGTGGTGGTAGCAACGGGGGGATTCGCGACCTGCCTGTCCCGAGGCAACGAGTAGAGGCTAGCGATGGAAGGGACGACGGGAAATTATACTGTGGTATCGTCTTGCGATACTTTGGAATACCGGCACCGACACCCATCAGCGAATTCCGCTCAGCGATTGACATGTCGGCGACGTCATCCGTGGCCCGACAACGACTGGGCCGACAGTCTCTCTCCTTGTCTAACCCGGCAGGCCGGCAGGTGGTACGGCCGCGGTGTCGCCGAAGATAAAAGGCGAGCACGACATCGGCGTGCTTCGTGCCTGTCGTACCGTCAGGTGCGATTCGTTGTCGGTGTTGAAGTCGAAAGTGTCTGCCGGCTCTGAGTCCAAAAAGGAGCCTCCCGCGGGGGTAGGGAGGCTCAAGGCGGGCCGATACGGCCTGGGAGGAGGTGGAGAAGGAAAGGAGCCTGCATCATAGAGGAGAGCTCCCGCCGGCGCTATTGGCCACCAGGACGGTTCGATTACCAATGAGGAGGGGGTAACCTATACGCGCAGCCAAGACCCTTACGAGTGCGTTTGCGGCTTTCCCGGCGCGAGCATCAGTTTGTCAGCCATACGCGCGAGTTCGGGCAGGGATCTGGTACCCATCTTCTGCATGACCTGGCTGCGGTGAACCTTCACGGTAATCTCGCTCACGCCTAGATCGCCGGCAATTTGCTTGTTAAGCCGTCCGGTCACCACCAAAGCCATCACCTCGCGCTCCCGCGGCGTCAGGCTATCGAAACGCGCGCGCACCGTCGCCAATGACTTTTCATTTTCAAGCCACACGCGGTCGCGCGCCAGGCCGACGTGAACGGCGTCGAGCAAATCCTGGTCTCGGAACGGTTTCGTTAGGAACTCGACGGCGCCCCCCTTCATCGCCTGGACAGACATGGGAATGTCGCCGTGCCCGGTGATGAAGACGATCGGCAACTGAATATTTTCTCGCGACAGCGCAAGCTGAAAATCAAGGCCGCTTTGCCCTGGAAGGCGGACATCGAGCACGAGACAGGTCGGTCCGTCGGGTCGCCCAGATCTGAGGAAGTCGCCGACCGAAGCAAGGAGGTTGACGGCAAAGCCGACGGAACGCAGCAGACTGCCAAGCGCCTCGCGGATCTCCGGGTCATCATCGATGACAATGATGGTTGCTGGCGCCTCGGTCAATCGTCAGAACTCCCAAGGTGATTCGACGTCTTGGGAATATATACTATCGAGCCCCACTGCAGCGGCAGCGGGCGAGGCCAACCAGCATAAGCATAGCGCCGGTCACGCGATGAGAACACTCCTCCTGTCTCCTTCGCTATTGCCGAAACGGGTCCTCTTTCGCACACCAGAATGCGCGATAATTACCTCGGCCACAAGGCTAGATGCGGGCGGCCCCAAAAGCGCTTGCGCGTCCAGCTGTCTGCCGTGGCATGCCGATGCGCCACATGCCCGGCGATGCCGCGCTCGTCGCGCAAGTCTTAGACACGCTATACGATTGTATAGCTTGCGACGCCTTTGTCGCCGTTCAATACTAAATCCATCCAGTCAAGCGCGCCACAACGCTAATTCGGCACGATGCCGGTCGGCGAAGTTGGGAGGCGGCAGTGCCAACCAAGAGACCTCTGATTGCGATCGTCGACGACGACGAGTCGATACGGGACGCTATAAAGGGGCTCATGAGGTCGATGGGATTTGACGCCGAGTCCTTTTCATCCGCAGATGATTTCTTGATATCTCCTGATGTCCGCCGCACGGCCTGCCTCGTGACGGACATCAATATGCCTGGAATGAGCGGACTCGATCTGCACCGCCGGCTCGTCGCGCTGGGCAAGAGCATTCCGACTATTCTGATCACCGCCTTCCCGGAAAAGAATATGGGCGCGTCAGCGTTGGGCGCGGACGTCGTCGGCTGTCTGACAAAGCCGTTCAACGGACAGACTTTGCTTGATTGCATCCGTTCTGCGCTGGCTCTCAATGGCGAGGGCGAAAGCGGTTCATGAGGTCGCAAAGACCTCTCCGAGGCAAAGCGCGCCGCCCTGTAAGCATTTGGCCGGTGACGGGCAGGGGACCGTCTCGCCCGGTTCTGAGACAGTGTGAAGGAAGGACGACGCTCGAGGCTTTTGAGCAAGGCCCACCGCCCGCCCGCTGTCGAACCTGCTGACGGGGTCTTAGACGGCCTGCCATACGTCGTGTCGTGACATAATCAGGCGCTCGCGCGGCCGGTCTGCAACCTTCTCAATGCCCCCTCGGGCGAGGGGCGGTTAGGCAGGCGGGGGAACGCTGGGGGCCGCAGCGCATCGGATCTGGAGCCACCCTCCGGAAAATCCCGCGCGACCAGTGGCTTGCAGCCATTCCACTCGAACTCGATGTTGCGTGTGTCAACATTTTTGCTTTGCGATGTTGACATTGCCCACTCCAATCTTTAAGTGGGCGTTGTCAACATCGCAAATGGCCCTCATTCGCAATCAGATTGAAGACTGCGGCGAACACCGTGGCTCTCCTTTTGGTCGCAAACCGTACCGGAGCAAAAAATGCAGTCCTTTCGATTGCTGGGAATTGGTCTCGCCTGCGCAGTTCTGGCTGCTTGCGAAGAAAAAGCCGAAGTTGTGCCGCCGCCGCAGCAGGTCCGCGTCGTCGCGGCCGCCGAGGCTCAGTATCAGCCGGGTGCGGAAATCACCGGCGAGGTGAAGGCTAGGGTTCAGACCGACCTCTCCTTTCGCGTCAGCGGCCGGGTTCTTGAGAGAAGGGTCGACGTCGGATCGCATGTCCACGCCGGCGACGTCCTTGCCCGCCTCAACGACACGGAACAACAGGCGGATGTCAGCGTCGCCCGCGCCGCGCTGGAGTCGGCGCAGGCCATCGTTGCGCAGAAGACACTCGCCTTCGATCGAGCCAAGTCGCTCCTGCAGTCGCAGGCCGTTCCGCGGGCGGTCTTTGACGATGCACAGAAGGAGTTGCTGAGTGCGCGGGCTTCCCTCGAGGCGGCCGAGGCCGCGCTCGCGACGAGCGAGGACGCGCTGTCCTACACCGAGTTGAAAGCGGCTGCAGACGGCATCATCACGGCGCGCGGCATCGAAGCCGGGCAGGTGGTATCAGCAGCTCAGTCGGCCTTCACGCTCGCCCACGACGGACCGCGGGATGCGGTGTTCGACGTCTTCGAGGCATTCTTTCTGGATGGCCGGCCGCGGAACGACGTCGAGGTCGCACCGGTCTCCGACCCCTCGCGCGACGTCCATGCCAGCATACGCGAGGTCTCGCCCGTCATAGACGCGAAGGCAGGCACGATCCGGATCAAGGTGGGGCTCCAGGACGGCGCGCCATGGCCGCTCGGAACGCCGGTCGTGGGCAAGCTGCGCGCCTCGCCGCGCGACGGCATCGTGCTGCCCTATACCGCAATCGCATCAGCCGAAGGCGAACCAGCCGTGTGGCTCGTCAACACTCAAAACCAAACCGTTTCGCTCCGGAAGATTTCGGTCGACCGGTACCGCCAGAGCGATTTCGTCGTCACCGGCGGCGTCGCTGCACAAGACCTGATCGTCACCGAAGGCGGAAAGTTTCTCAAGGAAGGCCAGGCCGTCGCCTGGGAAGGCAAGTGAGATGACCCTCAATCGCATATGCACCTCTCTCCCGCTTCTTTTGTCAGTGTCGCTGCTTGCAGGCTGCGATCAGAACTCCGTCGCGAGGGAGGAGCCGGCCCCCCGTCCTGTCAAAGTTGTCATGGCTGCGGCCGAACAGGACAAAGCGGTAAGCTCGCCCGGCGTGGTGCGAGCCCGCATCGAGACTGACCTGGCGTTTCGGACGCTCGGGCGAATGGTCTCTCGCAAGGTCGATGTCGGCGACTTGGTGCACAAAGGCGATGTCCTGGCGGAAATCGATCCTCTCACTCTGCAGCTCGCGGTCAGGAGCGCGGAAGCCGAACTGCGCAACGCCCAGGCGCAGTTGGAGAACGCGGCGACGACGGAAACGCGCAAGCGAAGGCTCGTCCAAAGCAATGCAGCGAGCGTTGCCGATCACGATCTTGCCGAGCAGCAGCTCAAGTCGGCTACCGCCAATGCTGCGAAAGCGACGGCCAGCCTTGCGAAGGCGCATGAGCAGCTAGGCTACGCCGAACTGAGGGCCGAGTTCGATGGCGTCGTGACCGCCACGTCCGCGGAAATGGGTCAGACCGTCTCGGCCGGCCAACCGGTCTTGAAACTGGCACGCCTCGAGCAGCGCGACGTGGTCGTCGACGTGCCGGAAGCGCAGTTCAGTCGCGTTCGCCTGGACGACCGCTTCAATGTCGCCCTCCAGCTCGACAGCAGGATCCAGGCGACTGGGGTGGTCCGCGAGATCGCACCGCAGGCCGATCCCAATACCCGCACTTATCGGCTGAAGATCGGGATCGATCAGGCGCCGGACATCTTCCGCCTTGGCGCCGTGGTCACTGCGACGCCGCTTGTTGTCGGAGAAGGGAAGCAGGCGATCATGCTGCCGCTCTCCGCCATCCGCCATGAAGGCGGGACCAGCCAGGTATGGGTGGTAGATCGCTCGACGGCCACTGTCGCTCCAAGAACGGTTGAACTGGAAGGTCCGGCGTCCGCCCCCCGTTCTGTCCTGGTTCAAGCGGGGCTGCGGGAAGGGGAAGAGATCGTCATAGCCGGAATCGATGAGCTCACCGATGGACAGAAAGTGCAACTCGGACAGGAGCCACGCCCGTGAATAAATTCAACCTTTCTGACTGGGCGCTCGAGCATCGTTCTCTTGTCTGGTACTTCATGATCATGTTCGCGGTGGCGGGCGCCTTTGCCTATCTCGGACTCGGCCGCGAGGAGGATCCGTCCTTCACGATCAAGACGATGGTGATCCAGGCCCAGTGGCCGGGCGCTTCTGCCCAGGAGGTGACGCAGCAGGTTACCGACCGCATCGAAAAGAAGCTCCAGGAACTCGACAAACTGGAACATACCCGCAGCATTACGACTGCCGGTCAAACGATCGTCTTCGTCGATTTGCTGCCGGATACGAACGCGCGGGACGTAAAGCCCACCTGGTCGCGCGTCCGCAACTTGATTGACGACATCAAGCACGAATTCCCCCAAGGCGTGGTCGGACCCTTCTTCGATGACCAGTTCGGCGACGTCTATGGCAATATCTTTGCCTTCACGGCAGACGACCTCAGTCAGAGAGAACTGCGCGATTTCGCAGAGGGTGCCCGAACGCAGATCCTCAACATCCCCGACGTCGGCAAGGTCGACATCGTCGGCGCACAGGACGAGGTGATCTACCTCGAGTTCTCCACCCGCAAGATCGCCGCCCTCGGCATCGACCGTTCCGCCATCATTGCCACGCTCCAGGCGCAGAACGCAGTCACCCAGTCCGGCTTTGTCGAAACGGGGCCGGAGCGGGTCGCCTTGCGGGTCGGCGGGCGCTTTATTTCCGAAGACACCTTGCGCGGGATCAACCTTCGGGTAAACGACCGGTTCTTCCCGCTGACCGACGTCGCAACGATCACCCGCGGCTACGTCGACCCGCCGACGTCGCTCTTCCGCTTCAATGGAAAGCCGGCGATTGGACTGGCGATCGGCATGAAGACCGGCGGCAATGTGCTCGCCTTCGGCGAAGCGCTCGAAAAGACGATGACCCGGATCATTCAGGATCTGCCGGTCGGTGTCGCCGTCGAACAGGTCTCGGATCAGCCGAAAGTGGTTGAAGAGGCAGTCGGCGGCTTCACGAAAGCCCTGTTCGAGGCGGTCGCAATCGTGCTCGCAATCAGCTTCATCAGTCTGGGGATGAGGGCCGGCTTGGTGGTGGCAATCGCAATCCCGCTCGTTCTCGCCATCACGTTCATGGTCATGTTCTACACCGGCATATCGCTGCAGCGCATCTCGCTTGGAGCGCTGATCATCGCGCTCGGCCTCCTCGTCGACGACGCCATGATCGCCGTCGAGATGATGGTTGCACGGCTGGAAGCGGGCGACAGTCTCACGAAGGCCGCCACCTACGTATACACATCGACGGCGTTTCCTATGTTGACCGGCACTCTGGTTACGGTCGCGGGCTTCATCCCCGTCGCTTTCAACAAGAGCAACGCGGGCGAGTTCACCTTCACCCTGTTCGTCGTCATCGCGGTTTCACTCGTCGTATCGTGGGTGGTCGCCGTCGTGTTCACGCCGCTGATCGGCGTGACCATTCTACCGAAGACGATGAAGAAGCACGCCGAGCACAAGGGTCGGTTTGCCAAAGTTTTTTCCAGCCTTCTGCAATTCTGTCTGCGCTGGCGCTGGATGACGATCGTCGCAACGGTCCTTCTCTTCGCGGGATCGATCGCCGGCCTGTCGATGGTGCAGCAGCAGTTCTTCCCGAGCTCCGATCGCCCGGAACTGATCGTCGACTGGAACCTGCCGCAGAACAGCTCGATCGCCGAAACGAGCCGCCAGATGGCCCAGTTCGAGCGTGAGATGCTGGCCGGCAACCAAGGCGTCGAACATTGGTCGACATATGTTGGCAGGGGTGCGCCGCGCTTCGTACTCTCCTTCGACGTACAGCCGGCAGTCGCCTCCTTCGGCCAGACGGTCATCGTCACCAGGGATCTCGACGTTCGCGACAAGTTGAAGCGGCAGATGGAAACCTATCTTCAGAAGACCTTTCCGGGGACGGACGCCTACGTGAAGCTTCTGGACATCGGCCCTCCGGTCGGCAAGCCGATCCAGTACCGTGTGTCCGGCGAAAATCTGCAGACGGTGCGCGACCTGGCACAGAAGCTGGGCTCGATCGTCGGCGCCTATCCTTCCCTCAGGAACATTGCCTTCGACTGGAACGAGCCGGCCCGCGTCGTGAAAATCGACGTGCTGCAGGACAAGGCCCGACAGCTTGGCGTCTCGTCCCAGGACATCGCCACTGCGCTCAACACGGTCGTACAGGGGAATGCCGTGACGCAGGTCCGCGACGACATCTATCTGGTCGATGTCATCGGGCGTGCCGCGGAAAAGGAGCGTGGCTCGATCGACACCCTGCTTGACCTGCAACTGCAGAGCAGCAGCGGTCAATCCGTGCCGCTGTCATCGGTCGCAACCTTCCACTACGAACTTGAACAGCCGACAATCTGGCGGCGCGACAGAATTCCGACCATCACGATCAAGGCCGGAATCGGCGATGCGACGCAGCCGGCGACCGTCGTGAAGGCGCTCTCCGACAAGGTTTCGGCATTTGAAAAGACACTACCGGCCGGGTATTCGGTCAAGATCGGCGGCGCGGTCGAGGAAAGCGCCAAGTCGCAAGGTCCGATTGCGAAGGTGGCGCCGGCTATGTTCGTCATCATGGCGACGCTCTTGATGATCCAGCTTCAGAGCTTCCACAGGCTATTCCTGGTCTTCTCGGTGGCTCCGCTGGCGCTCATCGGCGTCGTCGTGGCGCTGCTCGCCAGCAACTCGCCGCTCGGGTTCGTCGCACTGCTGGGCGTGCTCGCGCTGGTCGGAATCCTCATCCGCAACTCCGTGATCCTGATCGTGCAGATCGAGGAGCTGCGTGCAGAGGGAATGTCGGCATGGAAGGCGGTGGTGGAGGCGACCGAACACCGCATGCGACCGATCATGCTTACTGCCGCGGCGGCGACGCTGGCCCTGATCCCGATCTCGCATGAGATTTTCTGGGGTCCGATGGCTTACGCGATGATGGGTGGGATCGTCGTCGGAACGGCGCTGACACTTCTCTTCTTGCCGGCGCTCTACATCGCCTGGTTCCGGATTCCTCGCGAAGTCGAGCAGCACTGAGATGACCACATCCCTCTCACTCCCTGGGCACATTGCCCAGGGTCTCACCGGCTTTGGATTTGGGTTCGTCAAGGCGATCGCTGCCCGCGTGGGCCGCGCCGTCCCGGTCCTTGTGGCCCTGTCACTCGTTGCATCGGGTTGCGCCAACCGGGTGCAGGATGTCCTGCAGCCTCTCGCCGTGGCCCCGGCCGGCACGAGCCGGGTCACCATGCTCGTCGCCACAACACGCAAGCCTTCGGAGGATCCCGGCAAACTCTTTTCCGGCGACCGCGGGACGGCGATTTCCCTTAACAGCGTCGACGTATCCATCCCGCCCGATCGGAACCGCAAGATCGGGGAGGTACAGTGGCCGTCCCGCATGCCGCCCAACCCGCAAAAGGAGTTTGCGGTCACGCAGGTTGCCAAGGTGCAATCCGAGGGCCAGGCGTTCGACTGGTACCGGAAGAATCGAAACACGAAGCATCAGGTCATCATTTTCGTGCATGGTTTCAACAACACCTACGCCGATGCTGTCTTCCGCTTCGCGCAGATCGTCCATGACTCGGGAACCGACGCCGCGCCGATCCTCTTCACCTGGCCGTCAAGGGGCCGTGTCTTCGATTACCTCTACGACAAGGAGAGCGCCAACTATTCGCGTCGGGCTCTGGAGGATCTGATCCTCCAGGCTGTCAAAAGTCCCGACGTCTCCGATGTGACGATCCTCGCCCATTCCATGGGCGGCTGGCTTGCGGCCGAGGCGTTACGCGGCGTCGCCATGCGCGAGAAATCAATCCCGACGAAGGTGAAGAACGTCGTTCTCGCATCGCCGGACATCGACATCGACGTGTTCCGTCGCCAGTTCACCGAGATGGGGCCGAAGCGGCCGCACTTTGTGATTTTGACATCGACACGCGACAAGGCGCTGGCGATGTCGAGCTGGCTATCGGGTGGCGTCAACCGCGTCGGCGGGTCCGATCTCAGACCTTATGCGCCTCTTCTCGACGAACTCGGCGTTTCCGTTATCGACACGAGCGCCATCGCGACGAACGATCCGCTCGGCCACAATGCCTTCGCAGACAGTCCTGAGATCGTGCGCCTGCTCGGGCGGCGGCTGGCAGGGCAGAGCCTCGAGGGCGGAAAGGCGAGCGTTGCCGATCAGATCGGGATGACAGCGGCCAATTTCGCCGGCTCGGCAGCGCGCGTAGCCGTTGCGGCTCCAGTCGCGGTCATCAGCCCGGAGGCGCGAGAAATCCTGAAGCGAGAGCTCTCCTCGAATGGGGGAAAGATGGTGGATGGCCAGATCGCGTACTGATCGTCAACCGCCTCGATCAGACGCTATCTGAGACCCGCCCAGCATGCGGACTAGATAGGATTGGCAAATGGAAATTGGCACGACTGTAAAAAACCAGCCGCAGACTGGCTATTTGTCCTCGATCATCGAAGCCGGCACGGCAGCGTGCCGGCTGTACGGGCTCTCGAAAACAAACGTCGTCGATATCGCTCGACTGCTGGGGAAGTCGCCGGCCAGTGTGTACAAAATCTTCCCCTCCAAGGCGGCGATTTGGGATGCCATTGCCGGGAATTTCTTCGAAACTGACCTCTGCTTCACCCCGTTTGCTGGCGGCGAGCTCACCAGTGCGGCGAGCCGCCTGAAAGAAACCGCGCTCGGACAACACCGCTTGATGCTGCGAGCACGTCACGGCGATAGCCAGATGTTCGACCTCATTGTTCTCGCCGCAGAAGGCAATTGGCCATCATTCAGAGACCACCTGAAGCGACTTCAAGCGTATGTGGGAGAGCTCGTTGCTACCGGCATCGCGACTGAAGAGTTTGCTCCGAGGAATGTTGACACGGCCGCTGCCTGCTTTTGCGCCTCAATCATCTCCTTATGGGACCCCAGAATTATTAGCGCACTGCCTTCAAGCCAGTGTGAGCTGTCAGCTCTTGAGCTCGCCTCCTTCGCAGTTGCAGCTCTACGGCCAAGCTCCCCGGGCGAGGAGAGCATGGCCGCGGAATGACGCCACCAGATGCGGCCGCTAGGCCGCGAGAATGGTGATCCCGTAGGCATTGGCAGCCGCCGTCATGCGGGCGATGGTGTCGGCCGAGGGGCTGGCCTTCGGTGGCTCAGTCGTGCCTTCCGCTTCGATGAATTCGGCCATGTCCCGGTCGACGACCGCGGAAAAGACCACGGGGACGGTTCCGCGGTTGGAATAGCCGTGCACCATGAAGGGCGGGATGGTGACGATGTCGCCGGCGCTGGCCTCGATCTCTTCGGGGCCGCTGTCGCTCAGGCGCCAGATCGTCAGGTTTCCCTCGAGGATGCGGAACACTTCAGGGCTCGCATGCGCATGTTTCGGCGTCCGGCTGCCTGATGGCACGGTGACGTCGAAGATATTGAGCCAGGTTCCGCTGATTCTAAGCCGCCGCTCGACCCGGTCGCCGAGGACGAAAAACCGCTTGGCCTCATCGCTCGCAGGAATTTTCACAAATGAGTTGGACATCATGTCTCTTTCTTTTTCTTACAGGGCTTCTTCTTGTGGGCTTTTTCTTGCGGGCGCAGCCGTTAGACCTTTGCGACGCCTTTGACAACCCGCCCTGTTGTTGAGGGTAACATCGCCGAGCGCTTTCAAAGAAGCGCGCTATATCGGCCGAAGCGCTGAACAAACGGCTCCGTTGCCAGGGATTCAGCGCCGCCCGCGCGCCACTGCGTCACGAGACTGTCGGGGCCGATATCGGTACTTCGGGTCGTTTCCGCAAGGCCCGCCAATGCCGCATCAGCTATGCGGAAATGACTGAGGCCGGAGGGGTTCGAAAGGTTCTGCGCCTGTAATACCGCCGACACAGAAGGGGTGCATAGAACGCGGCGGCTGTTCTTGGCCTTCCCTGGGACCGTCCTTCCACGCCGTCCCGGCATTCACATTGATCATTCACATTGATGGAGCGCATCCATGTCCTCTCTTCCCGTCGTCGGCGCCGCCATGACGCTCGATGAAGTCGAACTTCACCGTGATTGGCTCTTCGAAAAGTCCCGCGATCTCGAATTGCAGAGCTTCGTCGATGCCGAGATTCTCAACGGCGACTGGGCGCCGCTTGCCGCCCGCGCCAGGCGGCTTCTCGACGGTCATGGCGGCCGCCTCGGCATTCACGGCCCGTTCTGGGGCTTCACCATCGCCTCGGAAGATCCGGATATCCGCGCCATCGTCACCCGGCGCCTGCTGCAGGGCCTCGATGTGTGCGCCGCCATCGGCGCGACCCATATGGTCATCCACAGCCCTTATACGTCCTGGTCCTACAACAATCTCGACGACAATGCCGGCGCCCGCGAAGCTTTGGCCGAGCGCACGCACATGACCCTGCGCGACGCCGTCCGGCGCGCCGAGGATATCGGCTGCACCATGGTCATCGAGAACATCGAGGACAAGGATCCGCATATTCGCGTGGCGCTTGCCGAAAGCTTCAATTCGCCTGCCGTCGCCGTCTCGATAGATACCGGCCATGCCCATTATGCTCATGGCTATACCGGTGCGCCGCCGGTCGATTATTACGTCAAGGCCGCCGGCAATCGCCTGCAGCATGTCCACTTGCAGGATGCCGACGGATATGCCGACCGCCACTGGAGCCTCGGCGAAGGCACGATCCGCTGGCATGCCGTCTTCGCAGCCCTTGCCAAGCTCGAAAGCAACCCGCGCCTCATCATCGAGATCAAGGACAAGTCGAAGATCCCGGCTTCATCAGCTTTTCTCGCCTCGATCGGCGTGGCTGAATAGCGTCTGTTGCCCGCCTGCTAAGGTCGCGGCTTGCTCCCTCTTCTCCCCAGCGGGGAGAAGGTGGCCCGAAGGGTCGGATGAGCATCTGTGTTTGGTGTCAAGGTGGATTTGGTGTCCAGATACGGTTTTTAGTGATGAGGGTATTTGCGAGCACGATGAGCTTTCGCATGACGGCGACGAGGACGACCTTGTTGGGTTTCCCGGCCTTCTTCAGTCTTTCGGCGAAGTGCGCGAGGTCGGGGTTGTGACGGGAGGCGGACAGGGCGGCCATGTAGATGGCGTTCCTGGGTGCGGGGCGTCCGCCCCTGATGGCGCGATGTCCGGCCCGCTCGCCACTTTCGCAGGCGAGCGGCGCAAGGCCAGCCAGCATGGCCGCCTGCTTGCCGGAGCAGGCGCCAAGTTCGCAAAGGCCAGCGATCAGGCTTGCGGCGGTGACGGCTCCGATGCCGGGAATGGAGATGAGGATGTCGAGGCGGCGGCGCATCTCGGGCTCGGCGCCGATGCTGCGCTCGATCTCGGCATCCAGTCTTGCGATATGGGTATCGAGCGCGGCAAGCCGGCGCGTCAGTTCCTTGCGCAGGAAGGCGGTCACGGCCGTCTTCATCCGGTTGGACAGGGCGGTGCGTTCGCCGTTGGCCGCAGATCGCGCATTGACCAGTTCCTGCAGGGCTTCCAGCGCTTGGTCCTGCGGTGGGGTCTGTGCGGGCTTGAGGGCTTCTCCCATGATGGCCAAAAGCCGCGCATCGAGCCGATCGGTCTTGGCGAGAAAGCCGCAAGCTTTGGCAAACAGCCGGGCGCGCAACGGATCGACGACCGACACGTAAAAGCCATCGGCATGCAGAGAACGCTGAACGGCGCGATGCCACTTGCCGGTCGCTTCCATGACGATGTGCAGCGCCGAGCGCGGCATCTGGTCAAGCGCATCGAGCTCCCGCTTGAGGCGGCGCAGACCGGCCGTGTCATTGGTCACCCGAAAACTGCGGCCGAGAGGATGCAAATGAATGTCCAGCCACTCTTTACAGACATCGATACCGACATAAACTGTCGCCATCGCGGTGCGTTCGGACGATACCTTGCCTTGCATACGGGACCTGCTCCCCACTATCTGTTCAGGACAAACGCGAAGGACGGGCGGACCAGGCTCATCCCCGGTTCAAGCCAAGGGGGTTACGGTCCCGCCCGTCCGACCCCTGGGGGATGGCCATCCCCCAGGGGTCGCACCCATCATCAAACAATGAATGCAGTTTGAACATGCAAGGGGGCCACACGGCACGTCATTCATTATTGCTCTTCGCTCTCGCTCAGCGCATTCGCTCCTGCCGTCGCTCACCCCCTCATCTGCCTGCCGGCATCTTCTCCCCGCTGGGGAGAAGCGGAATCGTGGCAATGTCTCGGTCCCTTTCTTTTCAGCCGGAGCAAGACAATATCGGACGAAACCCGCTTGCTCTCCCACCTTTGCTCGCCACTCGAGGGGAGGGCGAAGCTCCCTCATGAAAACCGGGTAATCACGCTGATCCCCGTGGCCTCTGCCTTATCCAGCGCCATCAGCGCCGGCACGGCCTCCTCGAGGCTGACACGGCGTCCGATCAGCTTCTGCGGCGCGATCTTTCCGGCCGAAAGCATCGACAGCATGGCATCGTAGCGCCAGGCCTGCATGCCGTGGCTGCCGTAGATTTCCAGCTCGTGGCCGATCACCTGTGCCATCGGGATTTGCGGCGTCGCATGCTCGCCGAGCATCAGCCCCACCTGAACATGCCGCCCGCGCCGGCGCAGGTTCTTGATCGAGTTGAAGCAGGTGACGGGATGGCCGAGCGCGTCGATCGAGACATGCGCGCCGCCCTTGGTGATCTCGCGCACCGCCTCCGCCACGTCGGCGACGCCTGACGCATTGACCGTCGCCACCGCCCCGCACTCCCGCGCAAAGGCAAGTTTCTCCTCGGAAATGTCGATGCCGATCGCATTCGCTCCGAGCGCCGTGGCGATCATGATCGCCGACAGCCCGACACCGCCGCAGCCATGCACGGCGATCCATTCGCCAGGCCCGGTGCGCGCCTGGTCGGCGACGGCGCGAAACGAGGTGGCGAAGCGGCAGCCGAGGCTTGCCGCCGTCGCATCGTCGATCGTATCGGGCAGGTGCACCAGATTGGTGTCGGCATAATCGATCGCCACATATTCGGCAAACGACCCCCAATGGGTGAAGCCCGGCTGGAACTGGTTCGGGCAGACCTGCTGGTTGCCGGAATGGCACTCTCCGCAATGGCCGCAGCCGGAAACGAAGGGCACAGTCACCCGGTCGCCCACCTTGAAACGCATGACACCGCGGCCGGTGGCGACGATCCTCCCGGCAAGCTCATGTCCCGGCACATGCGGCAGCCGGATATCCGGGTCGTGCCCCATCCAGCCGTGCCAGTCGCTGCGGCAGAGCCCGCTGGCCCCAACGGATATGACGACACCGTCCTCTGTCGCTGTCGGATCGGCAACGGTGCGGATTTCGGGCGCCTGTTCGAAGGCTTCGTAAAACATGGCTTTCATCGGCGTCTTCCCTTGCTGCCGAATGCATGTCGCCCGGAAGTGTGCAGCGGTTCCGGGATAATGACATGCATAAAAAAGAGCTTAAGAGCGTGGCATGGATAAAAGTCGATGCGACGCTCTTAAGCGGCGGTTCCACCCATCATCGCATGCGACAAGTAGCCATTCCAACCTTCCATTCCATCATTTTTGCTGATGCACCCATCGCTGAGGCCCGTGTGACTGCGCACGAATATTGCGGCTTCGCACCCGCTTCCGGCATTTTCTTGCTTCCGCGTTTCCTGCCCCGATTTGTCCTTGACCCGGCTAGCCGTGGCGGCTTTTCCTTCTCCGGCTTCAGGAGGAAACCATCATGGCCGTCGATACAACACCCCGTTCAACCACCTGGACACATGTCGACGGGGAATGGCTCCCCGGCAATCCGCCGCTGATCGGGCCGACCTCGCATGCCATGTGGCTCGGCTCCACGGTCTTCGACGGTGCTCGCTGGTTCGACGGCATCGCGCCGGATCTTGACCTGCACTGCCAGCGCATCAACCGCTCGGCGCTCGCCATGGGCCTGAAGCCGGTGAAAACAGCCGAGGAGATTGTGGCACTTGCCTGGGAAGGCGTCGCAAAATTCGATGGCGCGACACCGATCTACATCAAGCCGATGTATTGGGGCGAACATGGTTCGCCGGGCAGCGTCGTCTCGGTCGATGGGGACTCGACCCGCTTCGCGCTCTGCCTGTTCGAGGCGCCGATGGGCGGCCATGGCGGCACCAGCCTCACCGTCTCGCCCTATCGCCGCCCGTCGCCGGAAACGGCGATGACCGAGGCGAAGACCGGCTCGCTCTATCCAAACAGCGGCCGCATGATCGCCGAAGCGCGCAGCCGCGGTTTTGACAATGCACTGGTGCGCGACCTGAACGGCAACGTCGTCGAGACCGCCTCTTCGAACGTCTTCATGGTCAGGGACGGCGTGGTGTTGACACCGGCCGCCAACCGCACCTTCCTCGCCGGCATTACGCGTTCCCGCGTCATCAGCCTGCTGCGCAAGGCCGGTTTCGACGTGCACGAAGCAACGCTCTCCGTCGAGGATTTCATGCAAGCCGACGAGATCTTCACCACCGGCAACTATTCCAAAGTCGTCGGCGTCATCCGTCTCGACGGCCGCGACCTCCAGGAAGGCCCAGTCACCCGCAAGGCGCTGGAACTCTACATGGACTGGGCCTTCGGCAGAAGCGAGAGTGAAGAGTGAGCCACGATCCCGCAAAGCGGGAGCAATCGATCCAGTGAATCGATTGCAGTGGCGAACGCCCGGAGCGCAAGCGCAGGGCCGGCGCGCAGCAAGTGCAAGCGCCGGCGCGGACGTCACCGGCCCTGAACTGAAGGGCTGAACACCAGCAGGCTTAGAATTTCGAAGAGAAACTGAGCCCCCGCCTGGGCGGTGTTGGTGGTGCTGTCATATTGCGGCGCGACTTCGACCACGTCGCCACCGACGAAATTGATCCCCTTGAGACCCCGGAGCAGCTCGAGTGCTTCCCGGGTGGTGAGACCGCCGGGCTCGGGTGTTCCGGTGCCGGGGGCAAAGGCCGGGTCCAGGCTGTCGATATCGAAGGACAGATAGGTCGGACCGTCGCCGACAATGCGTCGGGCTTTTTCGATGATGGCTGGAATGCCCATGCCGGAAATCTCCTCGGCATGAATGACGGTCATCCCGGATTCATAGGAGAATTCCCAGAGATATTCGGAGGGACCTCGGATGCCGATCTGCACGGTGCGGGTCGGATCGAGAACGCCGTCCAGCACGGCGTTGCGCATGGGGCCGCCATGGTGGAACTTGCTCTGGTCGAAAGGACCGCCGGTATCGCAATGCGCGTCGATATGGATAAGACCGACCGGCTCCCGCGCCCCGACCGCTTTCAGGATTGGATGCGTGATGGAGTGATCACCGCCGACCGAGACTGGGATGACACCCGCCTCGACGATCTTTGTGATGGCCGCCTCGATGTTCTCATGGCATTGCTCCAGGCGATATCGGCTCGCAAACGGCACATCGCCGATATCGGCTGCACGCAGGTCATAGGCTGGGGCGCAATCCAGAACGTGGTGATAGGGTCCGATCCGCTCGATGCCGCGTACGGCCCGCGGTCCGAACCTTGATCCCGGCCGGTTGCTGACGCCGAGATCCATCGGGATGCCGACGACGGCGACTTGCAGATCACCAAAATCGGGAGCGGCGAAGTTCACCTCCTTGTAGGGTAGGCTCGCAAAGGTCGAGACGCCGGAATAGGGGGCCGCGCGCGTGCCGCCGCTGAAAATCTTCTCAGCCACCCGACGGAATCGCGGATCGAAAAATTCGGCGCTATCTGCGAATTTCCTGCGCAGATCGTCGAGATGCTTCTTCAAATCAACCATGGTCTTGTCCCTCGTTTCTGCATTCAGTCTGACGGCGCGCCGCCCGGTTCACAGCTTCAACGCCGATAATGGTTGCGGCTATGCCTGACAGCTCTATTGCGTGAAGGGCAGCCTCTTGCACCGAGGTTTGCCTTGCTCATGTCATCCACTTCCGATGCTCCGCAAATCTCTCCGCCAAGAGGTCGATGAACAGCCGCACCTTCGTCGGCAGATGGCTGCGGTTGGGATAGACGGCGTTGATATTGAATTCCACCGGCCGGTAGTCCGGCATGATCTTCATCAGCCGCCCTTCGGCGATGTCGTCGAACACGACGAAACTCGGTGCCAGGAAAATGCCGCGCCCGGTCAGCGTCAGGAAGCGCAGCATCTCGGCGCTGTTGGAAACGACGTTGCCGCTGATCTTGACGCTCTCCTTGTTGCCCTCGCCATCCTCGAAGCGCCATTCGTCGCCATAGGGGTAATAGGCATATTGCAGGCAATTGTGATCGGCGACCTCGGCCGGCGTCTTCGGCATCGGATGGCTCTCGAAATAGGCCGGCGAGCAGACGAGCATATGGCGCCACGGCGTCAGCTTGCGGGCGACGAGCGATGAATCCGGCGGTGGTACCGTGCGCATCACCAGGTCGTATCCATCCTCGATCATGTCGACCATCCGCTCGCCGACGCTGAAATCGAGTGCGATCGACGGATAGAGCTCCATAAATTCGCTGACGACAGGCAGCAGGAAACGCACGATGGCGCTGCTGGTGTAGACCTTCAGCGTCCCGCGCGGCGTCGTGCTCAGCGCGCCCGCCGTCCGGTCCGCCTCATCGAGTTCGGCCAGGATCTGCGACGAACGCTCATAATAATATTTGCCGGTTTCCGTCAGGCTGACCTTGCGCGTCGTGCGGTTGAGGAGGCGCACACCGAGCCGGTCCTCCAGCGATTGCACGTGGTTGCCGACCATCGTGACGGACATGTTGAGCCGGCGCGCGGCGGCGGAAAAACCGCCGCATTCGACCACGCGGCCAAAGACTGTGAGACTTGTCAGTCGATCCATATTGCCCTCGGATTATCCGCTGAGAGTTGATGATCCTTCCCGATTTAAGCAGATTATCAAAATGAATGTCAGGGTGCATTTTCCTTCGCATCGAACAGGGCCTCTCACAGAGGAGGCCAACGATGAAGGAGAATTAGGATGGTCGAGTTACCCCACAGGCAAGTTTTCGAAAGTGCGAGGCAGGCCGAGCAGATCCTGGCCGAGGAAGCCGCCAGGGCGCCTTCCGCCGAGGCGGCTCCTGTGCCGGCTGCCGAAGCACCGGCCACCGAAGCGCCGGTTGCGGAAACTCCCAAAAAGACCGGCCGCCGCATCGTCAAGCGCGCCGTCCTTGCAGCCGCACTGCTTGCTGGCGTCGCCTTCGCAGGCGATTTCGGCTACCGCTACTGGACGGTCGGCCGCTTCATCGAATCCACCGACGATGCCTATGTGAAGGCCGATTACACCACCATCGCCCCGAAGGTCGCCGGCTATATCAGCCAAGTGCTGGTCAACGACAATGACGCGGTCAAGGCCGGCCAGGTTCTCGCTCGCATCGATGATCGCGACTTCCAGGCAGCGCTGTCGCAGGCCAAGGCCGATGTGAAGGCAGCGGAAGCCGCCATCACCAATATCGACGCCCAGATCGCCCTGCAGCAGTCCGTCATCGAGCAGGCCAAGGCCACGATCGATGCCTCGCAGGCATCGCTGGATTTCGCAGTATCCGATGCCGCCCGCTCGGCCCGCCTGATCACCAACGGCGCCGGCACCCAGTCTCGCGCCGAGCAGACCCAGTCGGCCCGTGACCAGGCCGCTGCTGCCGTCGAGCGCGATCGGGCAGCCCTCGTCACGGCTCAGAATAAGGTGCCGGTGCTGCAGACTGAGCGCGAACAGACCGTCGCCCAGCGTGACCGTGCGGCCGCCGCCGCCCACCAGGCAGAGCTCAACCTCTCCTATACCGACATCGTCGCCGCCGTTGACGGCACGGTCGGCGCCCGGTCTATCCGGGTCGGCCAGTATGTCACTTCGGGCACGCAACTGATGGCAGTCGTGCCGCTGCATGCGGTCTATGTCGTCGCCAATTTCAAGGAAACACAGCTGACCTATATCAGCCCCGGCCAGTCGGTCGAGATCAAGGTCGACAGCTTTCCCGATATCTCGATCAAGGGTCATGTCGACAGCGTTTCGCCGGCAAGCGGGCTGGAATTCTCGCTGCTGCCGCCGGACAACGCCACCGGCAATTTCACCAAGATTGTCCAGCGCATCCCCGTCAAGATCGTCATCGACGACGAGGCGCTGAGCGTCCTGTTGCGCTCGGGCATGTCGGTCGAGCCGGAAATCGATACCAAGGCTGCCCAAACCCAAGCTGCCGAGACCAAGGTTGGCGAGACCAAGCCTGCCCAAGCCTCTGGGGCGGCCGAAGAGGGATTATCCAGCCACGCTGGATGATCCTTCCTTTGCTTGCCTAATGATCCCGATCATTCCCCAATGATCCCGATCATTCCCCAATGATCCCGATCATTCCCCGAATGATCACCGGAACCCCGTCATGAGAAAGTTTCCCGCGAGAGCCGGAAGGAGATAAGCCATGGCCACTCTTCAGATCGCCGCAAACGGCAATTCGCTGGCGCGCCCCGCCGCCGCAGCGCCCGCGGCACCTGCCGTCATGAGCCCGCTGCGCATGTGGGCAGCCGTTGTCGGCTCGACGCTAGGCGCCTTCATGGCCGTCCTCAACATCCAGATCGTCAACGCCTCGCTTGCTGATATCCAGGGCGCGATCGGCGCCGGCACGGATGACGGTGGCTGGATTTCGACCTCCTATCTGATCGCCGAGATCGTCGTCATTCCGCTCAGCGCCTGGCTGGCGCGCGTCTTTTCGCTCCGCAACTACCTGCTCACCAACGCCATCCTCTTTCTCATCTTTTCCGTTGCCTGCGCCTTCGCGGCCAATCTGCAGCAGATGATTATCCTGCGCGCCATTCAGGGCTTTTCCGGCGGCGTGTTGATCCCGATGGCCTTCACCATCATCATCACGCTGCTGCCCAAGGCCAAGCAGCCGATCGGCCTGGCCCTCTTTGCCCTGTCCGCCACCTTCGCGCCGGCGATCGGCCCGACGATCGGCGGTTACCTCACCGAGAACTGGGGCTGGGAATATATCTTCTATGTCAACCTGGTGCCTGGCGCTCTGATGGTCGGCATGCTCTGGGCCTCGCTCGATCGCGGGGCGATGAACCTCAAGCTGCTCGCCAAGGGCGACTGGCCGGGCATCATCACCATGGCGATCGGTCTGGCCGCCCTGCAGACCGTGCTGGAAGAGGGCAACAAGGAAGACTGGTTCGGCTCCGATTTCATCGTCCGATTGTCGGTCATCGCCGCCGTCTCGCTGACGCTGTTCCTGATCATCGAGCTGAAGACCGCCCAGCCGCTCTTGAACCTTCGCCTGCTGGTGCGCCGCAACTTCGGCTTCGGCATCGTCGCCAATTTCCTGCTCGGCATTGCGCTTTATGGCTCTGTCTTCGTGCTGCCGATCTATCTGACCCGCATCCAGGGCTATAATTCCGAGCAGATCGGCATGGTTCTCGCCTGGACCGGCATCCCGCAGCTGCTGCTGATCCCGCTGGTGCCGCGGCTGATGAAGCGTTTCGATGTGCGCCTGCTGATCATTATCGGCTTTGCCCTCTTTGCCGCTTCGAACTTCATGAACGTGCACATGACCGGCGATTATGCGAGCGACCAGCTGTTCTGGCCGAACATCGTCCGTGCCATCGGTCAGGCGCTCGTTTTCACCCCGCTTTCGGCGATCGCCACCGCAGGCATCGAGCAGGAGAATGCCGGTTCGGCTTCGGCACTCTTCAACATGATGCGCAATCTCGGCGGCGCCGTCGGCATCGCTTCGCTGCAGACCTTCCTGTCGAAGCGCGAACAGTTCCACTCGAATATCCTGACCAACTCGGTCTCGGTCTTCGAGGAAGCCACCCGCGATCGCATTGCCAGGCTCACCGGCTACTTCATGAGCCACGGTGTCAGCGATCAGGCGCTCGCCAGCCACAAGGCCGTCGTCGCCATCGCGCTCAAAATACGCAAGCAGGCCAATATCATGGCCTTCAGCGACACCTTCTTCCTGCTCGGCGTCGCCCTGGTCGTCGCCCTGCTTGCAAGCCTGCTTCTGAGAAAACCCGGTCAACTCTCCGGCGGCGGCGCTCACTAGCGCCCCGCCTCCCTTAAGGAGGAGAAAGCCATGACAACCACGATCTATGCGCCGGATACCGACAGACTCCAACCCAAGCCAGCCGGCCATGCCGTCAGTGTCGGCGCACTGCTCTCCATCATCGAATGGCTCTCCGGCGACGAATGCCACGCGCTCGACGAAGCGGGCCTGGTCTCCGGCCTCGGCCGCAGGCTTCAGGCGCTCGGCCTGCCGGTCGACCGGTTGACGCTGCATCTGATGACCCTGCATCCCGAGTTCATCGGCCGCACCATCGCCTGGGCGCCGGGCGAGCCGGTCGAGATCCACGACCGGGAACACGGCGCCCGCGTCGCCATATCAAATACGCCGCTGCGCAAGGTCATGGAAACCCGCGAACCGCTGGTCGTCGATACCGGCGAAAGCGTGCATGGCCGCTGGCAGCATATCGATGTCTTCGCCGATCGCGGCCTGATGCAGCTCGTCATCGCGCCGCTCTGCAATGTCGACGGTCCGGTCAGCGCCGCCGTCTTCGGCACGCGGCGGCCGGGCGGTTTCACCGCCTCCGAGCGTCAGGTGATCGAGCGCATCCTGCCGGCGCTGCGCAACACCAGCGAGTTGCGCATCCTGCGCCAGGTCGAGCTCAGCCTGCTCGATACCTATATCGGCCCGCTGACGGCAAGCCGCATCCTGGCCGGTCGCATCCGCCGCGACGAGATCGAATCGATGGAGGCGGCACTCCTGCTTTGCGATCTGCGCGGCTTTACCGAGCTGTCGAACCGGCTGCCCGGCAGCACCGTGCTCGGCCTGCTGAACGCCTATTTCGACAGAATCGTGCCGGCCATCACCCGCGAGGGTGGCGAGGTGCTGAAATTCATGGGCGACGCCGTGCTCGCCTTCTTCCCGGGCTACGACGCGGTCCATTCCTGCGGCGCGGCCCTGGCATCGGCCCGCGCCATCCTCGAGGAGATCGACCATTTCCAATATGAGGGCATCGGTGTGAAGGCCGGCATCGCCTTGCATTACGGCGAGGTCAGCTATGGCAATGTCGGCTCCGGCCGACGCCTCGACTTCACCCTGATCGGCGGCGACGTCAATCTGGTCAGCCGTATCCAGACCGCCTGCAGCGAATTGGGAGAGGCCCTGCTGATGTCGGAGCCGTTTCGCGAGGAAGCGGGGGCAGGGGATGTGGTGTCGGTCGGGGCGCACAGGCTGAAGGGTTTTGCCGATCCGGTCGAGCTGTTCACGATTGTGCGGTAGGGGCAAGCCCATCCAGCTGGCAGAATCCAGATCTCCGGTCCGCCCCTCATCCGCCTGCCGGCACCTTCTGCCCGCCAGCGGGGAGAAGGGATATGCCGCAACGTCTCTACTGCCTTCCACCGTTGCTTGAGGCACGTCCCCTCTCCCCGTCAGAACGGGGAGAGGGTTAGGGTGAGGGGCAGCCTTATTGCTGTGAGGTCAGGCAGTTCATTCCTAAGCCCCCGACGCCCACTTGCATAAAATGCATGGCAGGTCTGCCCGGAACGGTTTCGTCTTCCCTCATCTTTTCGCCATAGTGGCGCCGAAATTCCGTAAGCGGGGAGGAAGAGGCTTATGACTGTGCTGTTCGACGAACAAGGCGAGATCATCCGCGAACTGGGTGTTGCCGCCGATATCGACCCTGAGCGGGAGATCGAACGGCGAACTGCTTTCCTCAAGGATTATCTCGTCGCCTCGGGCATGCGCGGCTACGTCCTCGGCATCAGCGGCGGCGTCGATTCGCTGACGGCGGCGCTGCTGGCTCAAAAGGCGGTGCGCGAGCTGCGTGACAGCGGCCATGCGGCCGAATTCATTGCCGTGCGCCTTCCCTACGGTGTCCAGGCGGATGAGGCGGATGCGGGAAGGGCGCTGGAAACGATCGGCGCCGACCGCTCGATGGTGGTCAATATCAAGGCGCCGGCGGATGCGATGCTTGCCGCCGCGCAGGACGGTGGCCTCGCCTTTGCCGATGCCGGCCGGCAGGATTTCATCCTCGGCAATATCAAGGCGCGCCAGCGGATGATCGCCCAATTCGCCCTTGCCGGAGCGCTTGGCAGCCTCGTCATCGGCACCGATCATGCGGCCGAAGCGGTCATGGGTTTCTTCACCAAGTTCGGCGATGGCGCCGCCGATATTCTGCCGCTCGCCGGCCTTAACAAGCGCCGCGTCCGCCTGCTGGCAAAACGGCTCGGCGCCCCGGACGACCTGGTGTTCAAGGTGCCGACCGCCGATCTCGAGGACCAGCGCCCGCTGCGTCCCGACGAGGAGGCCTATGGTGTCAGCTATGACGAGATCGACGATTTCCTCGAAGGCAAGCCGGTCGGCGAGATTGCCCGCCGCCGCATCCTCGCCGCCTATCGGGCGACCACTCACAAGCGCGCTTTGCCGGTGGCTGTCAGCGCGCTCTGAAGTCAAATCCAGGTCAGTGCTTTGGCCCTACGGCGGCGGCCACGTGACCGACGAACAGGCAGCTCGTCGCCATGCGCCGGGACTAACGCCGGCAAGCTGCGTGAAGACGCGGGTGAAATGGCTCTGATCGGCAAAGCCGCAGGCAAGGGCGATCTCCGTCAGTGTCGATCCCTTCAGACAAAGAAGCGACTTTGCCTTTTCGATACGGTTCTTCTGCAGCCATGCATGCGGTGAAAGCCCGGTCGAGTGCCGGAAGGCGCGGCAGAAATGCCGCTGCGACAGGCTGCATTCGCGTGCAAGCTCGCTGATCGACAGGCTGCCGCCGATGCCTGAGGAGAGCAGCTCCTTGGCGCGTCGTTCCTGCCAGGGCGCCAGTCCGCCGCGGATCGGCCGGCATTCGGGTCTGAGGCCGCCATAATTTTCCGCCACATGCGTCGCCATGGCGAGCGCCATCTGGTCGACGAAGAGCCTGCCGATCTGCTCCGGCCGCGAAAAGGCATGACGCATGGCAAGGATCATATGCTTCATCGTTTCGTCGGAAACGGGTGCGCCGGCCCTATAGGCGAGGTCGCCGATCCTCAACGCTTCGGCATCATCAGCCACCTGGTCCAGCACCGGGCGCGGCAGGTAGAAATGCACGGAGTGATGCGGCCCGTCGGTCAGCACATAGGGCTGGCGCTTGAGGTCGTAGAAGATGATGTCGCCGGCCGCAAGATTGCGGGCCGCGGCCGGCCGGTCGTCCTCCCAGCACTGGTGATTGGGAAAGTCCCGCATCAGCAGTGTGATGAGAAAGGCATCCTCGTAGGGGACGGGTTTCGACAACTCGCGTCTGTCTGCTTCGGAATGGATCTCGGTGACGGCAAGGTTGGCTTTCCGGATGGCCCGCGAAACGATGGTCGGGACCTCCTCCAGATTGAACCGCGAAGCCAATTGCCGGCCGTAGGCGCCGGTCTCCGACATGGTCGCTCTCCTTGCACGGGCCGCGGCAAAGGGGGCGTAGCCGGACCTCGCGCGCACTATAGAACGACTGCCGCGAACCGCAATCGCGCCGCTCGCGACACGTCTCCCGACCTGCAAAAAAAAGTGTCCGATTCAGACAAGAGAGCGTGTGCAGCGCGGCTGAATTCGTCCCAAACGTCCAATCCATGCGCCTATCGGCAAAGAGGAAATTCATCACGCCGGCTCTAATGCGATCGTTCCTTTCCGACGCATTGAGAACGACGATGAGCGATCCATGGCTGCCAAGCCTTATCACCGAGACACCGCAGGCGGGTTTCGAACTCGCGATCAAGCTTTCGCGTATGGGCGTCAAGATGACCCAGCCCTCTGATGAAATCCGCAAGAAGCTACGGGTGATCTACGAGGACGATGCCGACAGCCTGATCGCCGCCTCGCAGGTTATCGCCATCAATTACCAGACGGTCGCCGCTGCCAACAATTACTGGCGTTGAGCCATGCCGGCGCCACCTTTCAAGGAGAGAGTCATGAGGCGATCTGCAACGATCATTCTTGTCGCGGCCTCTCTTGCCGCCGCAAGTTTCGGTATCGGCCATGCCGACGACGGCGAGAAGGTGACGCCGGTCTTTCGCCATGAATTGCCGAACAGCCCCGGCAAGAGCCTTGTCGCCTTCATCGTCGCTTATGCGCCAGGCGGCAAGTCGGTTGCCCACCACCATGCGAAATCGGCTTTCGTCTACGCGCAGATCCTCACCGGATCAATCCGCAGCAAGGTCGGCGACGAACCGGAGAAGATCTACAAGACAGGGGAGAATTTCTTCGAAATGCCGGGTTCGGCGCATGCCGTCAGCGAAAACGCCAGCAGGACCGAGCCGGCAAGCCTGCTTGCCGTGTTCATCGTCGACACCAAGGACAAGGACCTGACGGTGCCCGACAAGCACTGATTGCCGGATAATGCGGAAAGACCGGGACGATGCCCGGCCTTTCCTCGTTCTTTCATGCGGCAACGGTGAGAACGATCTTGCCCTTGGCATGAGGCCGGGTTCCCTCCAGCATCTCATGCGCGGCAATCGCTTCGGAAAGCGGCAGCACGGTGCCGACCTGGGTAACGAGCGCGCCGGCATCCACCATCGCCGCGATCTCGACAAGCTGCGCTGTCGTCACCTCGACAAGGAAGAAGAAGGCCTCGACGCCATGCGCCTTGGCCAGCTCCTGGTCCGGCTGCGAGACAGCCGAAACCAGCCGGCCGCCACGCTTCAGCACCGTAACGGAGCGTGTCTGTGTTTCACCGCCGACGAGATCGATGACGGCATCGACCTCATCCGCCACCTCCTCGAAACGCTGGCTGCGGAAATCGACCACCGTGTCGGCGCCGAGGTTGCGCACCATCTCGATGTCGCTGCCGCTCGCCGTCGCTATGACGGTAAGACCAGCCTTGCGGGCGAACTGCACGGCATAGGCGCCGACATTGCCGGCTGCGCCGTGGATCAGCACGGTCTGCCCGGATTCAAGCTTCGCATGGTCGAACAGCGCCTGGCGCGCCGTCACCGCAATCACCGGGATCGATGCCGCTTCGATGTCGCCGATCGTTGCCGGCTTGCGGGCGATCATGCCGGCCGCGGCAATCGCATACTCGGCATAGGCACCGATGAAACGCGGATTGGTGACGCCATAAACCGCATCGCCTGGCGCCACGTGCTTCACGTCGGGCCCGACGGCTTCGACGATGCCGGAAAGGTCGGAACCGAGCGTCAGCGGCAGCGGCTGGGGCAGGGCGCTGTGGCCGGAGCGAATCCAGCCGTCCCATGGACCGACACCTGATGCCTTCACCTTTACCAGCGCTTCGCCTTCACCGGGCACGGGTCGTTCGATCTCTTCAGCTACAATTGCCTGCGGCGGGCCAAAGGCATGGACCCTGTAGGCTTTCATCGTCTTGCTCATTGTCATCTCCTGTTGTTGGGCAGCCGGCTCTTCGGCTTTCACGGGAGGCAAGATGCAGTCGGCGCAGCCTTTCGATAATCCGGCAAGTTCGGGAAGGATCATCAAGCGCCGGCGGATAATCGCCGGCGCGTGGAAAATCGTCAATTGGCCTTCACAGAGCCGAGCGCCTCGGCAATCCCACCGCTTGCTACCCGCATCCGGTTGGCGCCGTGTTCAAGGCTGCACCGGCGAGCCCGTCCGCCCGGCCGAAGCGAGATAGGCATGCGGCGCGAAATAGACGCCGTCGGCATCGAAGGCTTCGAGGTCTTCGGCTTGCAGCGCCTCGCGCACCTTCGGCCGTGCCGCAACACGGGCCATGAAGCCGTGCAGCGCCGGCCATTGCTTGAGATCGATGTCGGTCCAGGGCGACCAGTTCAGGCAGACGAAGAGATAGGCATCCGCCACCGTAAACGTATCGCCGGTGAGATAGGGTCCGGCAAGACGGCTGTTCAGCCAGGCGAGCCGCTTCGAGATCAGCGCGCGGATCTCCCCATGAACGCTGGAATAAATCGGATTGAAGAGCAGCACCATCGGCTTGTGCAGCTCGGCGGTGATGAAGTTGAGATAGGATTGCACCTCGTTGCGGCGGATGTTGCCGACCTCAGGCAACAGGGCTGCCCCTTCGGGCACGCTGTCGGCGAGGAACTGCACGATCGCCGGCCCCTCGGTCAGCACCTTGCCATCGTCGAGCATCAGCGCCGGCACATAGCCGTTGCCGTTGATGGCGAGATAATCCTCGCCGGTGCTCGCCCTGTGGGTCTGCCGGTCGACCTGGACGAGTTCGATATCGAGCCCCAGCTCCCGGCAGATGATGTGCGGCGAAAGCGAGCAGGCCGCGGCGTGCATATAAAGTTTCATTGCGGTTTCCTCTCCTTGTGGAGGCGGTCGATGCCGCCGGCCGACAGTGTTGAACATCTGTACTGTTTCGCATAAAATAGCTCTCGTCAAGAATTTAATGCGAAACGGTACAAATATGAAAGACGGGAAGAAGCTCGGCCGCCCGAGGGCTTTCGACGCCAAGGCGGCGCTCGGCAAGGCGCAGGATGTCTTCTGGGACAGGGGGTTTGCCGCCGCCTCGCTCGACAATCTGAGTGCTGCGACCAACCTCAACCGCCCGAGCCTCTACGGCGCCTTCGGCGACAAGGAGGATCTCTATCTCGATACGCTGGAGGGCTATCGGCAGGACGGCATGAATACGCTCGCCGAGGCGCTCGACCCGTCACTGCCGCTGCGCGACAATATCGCCCGCGTCTATGCCGGTGCGCTGGCGATCTATCTGCACGGTGAAACCGCCGCTCGCGGCTGTCTGCTGATCGGTACGGCATCGGCCGAGGCGGTCCAGCATGAGCGGGTCCGTGAAGTGCTCGGCCGCAGCCTCAACGATTTCGACGACGAGATCGAAAAGCGCATGCGGCTTGGCGTGGAAAGAGGCGAGCTTCCGGAAAGCGCCGATCCGCGGATGCTCGCCAGGCTCGCCTCCGCCGTCATGCATTCGCTCGCCGTCCGCGCCCGCGCCGGCGACAGCCGCGAGACGTTGGAAGCGATCGCCCGGTCAGGCGTCGAGCTGATCTGCGGGAGTGCCAATAATCCTTAGGACGAGTCCCGAGTCTCCCCATCCCTCGGGCGCACGATCCAGGCATAGGCCGCACCGGCGAGAAGCAGCACGGAGGTGCCGAGGAACACCGCCCGCATGCCGATATGGCCGCCGACAAAACCGCCAAGGATGGGGCCGGCCACCTGACCGACATATTGCGAGGAAATCGAAAGCCCGAGAATGCTGCCGGCCGCACTATCCGGCACGCTGTGGCGGATGACCGCGGCGATGCAGGGCAGCAGCCCGCCGAGCGCCACACCCATCAGGAAACGCAGGATGATCAGCTGCCAGGAACTGGTGACGAAGGCCTGCGGGATCAGCAGCAGCCCGGCGACGGCGAGCGCGCCTGCAATAACCGGCCAATGGCCGATCCTGTCGGCGAGCTTGCCGAGCCATGAGGCCGAGAGAATGCTGCCGAGGGCAGCCGCCGACATGACGATGCCCGATATCATCGTCACCTGGGATTCGACGGGCACGAGCTGCGCGACATAGACGGTGATGATCGGCTCGATCGACATATTGGCAAACATCAAGAGCATGCCCGTTGCCAGCATCGCGATGACGGGCCGCTTGTCGGCAATGGATTTCCAGCCGCCGCTTGCCTTGGCCGCCTGCTCGCGAGCCGGCGATTTCTCTTCCTTGATCAGCAAGGTCGTGGCGAGGAAGGCGAGGAAGATCATGCCGCCGGCAGCGAGAAACGTGCCGCGGATGCCGATGATCGGCGGCAGCGCCCCGCCGATCAGCGGCCCGACGAGATTGCCGGCCATGATGCCGGAGGAGAGCACGCCGAGCGCCCAGGCCGAACGGTCCTTCGGCGTCTGCGTCGCCACCAGCACCATCGAGCCGGAGGCATACCCGCCGGCAAGCCCGACGAAGAGGCGCAGCGCCACCAACTGCCAGACATTGCCGGCCATGCCCATCAGCGAGATCGCCAGCGTCATGCCGAGGCTGGCGCGCACCAGCATCAGCTTGCGGCCGTAAATATCGCCGAGCCGGCCCCAGAGCGGCGCGACGAGAGCCGCGGCGAAGAAGGTGGCGCCATAGGCAATGCCCGACCATTGCACGATCGCCGCATGGTCGCTGACGCCGAGTTCTTCGACATAAAGCGGCAGGAAGGGAAGCAGCAGCGTCATCGCCACGATCGTGGTGAAGGAGCCGATGAGCGAGATGGTAAGGTTGCGCTTCCAGTACACCGAGCCCGGCCTGGCGCTGGCGGCGTCCAATTGCGTATCGGTCATTCTCTCGGCCTCGGCATTGATTCTACAGCGCCGCGCGTCTTTTAAGGCGCGCAAAGGACGCTGTAACACTTTGAAATCTGCATATTTCCTAAAATCGGTTCCGATTTGAGGAAATATGCGGCGAGCGCGGGTTCCACCGCGCCTGATGAAACGATGTGCCCTTTGCCGCGACGAGGAGATCGGCGCGGGTAAATCTGTCCTGAAGATCGAGCTTTTCGAGGTCGAGCGCATAGGCCATAGCGGCGGATGCGCCCGTCGTTCCAGGGCGGGCACGCGCTGATATAACCGCGCTATGGCCCGTCCTTCAAGACGGCGCTTCCGCATTGGTGGCCTGTCTTTGGAAATTGCCGCTGCAACCTGGACCCTCCCAGGTAAAAGTGCTAGAACAAGACCGATTGCATCATGCAATCGGTTAATCCGAGGACATTGCCATGAGCGACATGCGCACATCCCGAGAGCAGACTATCCGTCATCTCTACGCCGCCTATCTTGACGACCGCAAGGATATCGTCGGCGTCATGTTGACGGAGGATTTCACCTTCTCCAGTCCGCGTGACGACCACATCGACCGGGCGACCTATTTCGAGCGCTGCTGGCCGAAGGAGCCGGTCTTCCGCGGATTCGACATCGAATTCCTGGCGATCGACGGCGACGAGGCGGTCATCCGTTACCGCGCCGAAAAACGGGACGGCGGCAGCTTCCGCAACATCGAGAGCCTTCGCTTCCGCGGCGACAAGATCGCCTCCGTAGATGTCTATTTCGGCCGGAATCTGTAACCCTACAGCGCCGCGCGTCTTTTCAGACGCGCGCAAAGGACGCTGTTCCACTATGCGCTAGCGCAGCGATCTTCACAGGATCCGCATCGCCGAAGTGCCGATGATGATCATCGAGACCGCCACCATCAGCGGCCGCACCGGCAGCCGCTTGACGAGGATCGCGCCGAAGGGGGCAGCGATGACGCCGCCGATGATCAGGCCGATCGCCGAATTGAGCTCCGACCAGCCAAGCGTCAGCATGAAGGTCAGGGAAATCGTCAGTGTCACGGCGAATTCGGTGAAGTTGGTCGAGCCGATCACCCGCTTCAGGTCATGGCCGCGGCTGACGAGCGAACTGGTGACGATCGGCCCCCATCCGCCGCCGCCGATCGCATCGAGCACGCCGCCGCAGAACCCGACGGGCGGCACCATCCAGTCGCGGACATCCCGCTTCGGCGGCGGCCGAAAGGCCTTGTAGAGGATCACCAGTCCGATCGCGATCAGATAGGCCGACACGAAGGGCTCGATCACCTTGCCGTCGATATTGGCAAGCAGATAGGCGCCGATCGCACCGCCGATCATGCCGGCCGGTGCAAGCCGCGCGACCAGGCGCCAGTCGACGTTGCGATGATAGGCATGCGAAAGGCCCGACGCGGCGGTCGTGAACATTTCTGCCACATGCGTCATGGCGCTGGCATTGGCGGCCGGCACCCCGAAGGCGAGAAGGCTCGTCGTCGACAGCACGCCGAAGGCCATGCCGAGTGCGCCGTCGACGATCTGTGCGCAGAAACCCACGACGATGAAGACGAAGAAATCCGATGTCATGTAGTCCCCTCAGACAAACGGTAGCATCAGAAGAAGCGACGCGGGGAAAAAGTTTCCGGTCTCAGGCGGCAAGTCCGTGCTGCTTCAGCCGGATAATCTTGAAGAAGCCATTCGGAAAGACCGGCAGGATATCGGCAGGAGCGAAATCACCGCGGCGCTCGGCCCAGGCGACGATGCGGTGAATACGGAAGGCGGAGGACCAGCCGATGTGACGCACCAGCGGCGCCACCGCCGTTTCGATCGCGCCCTGCAGACCGGCGCCGTCGCCAAGCTTGCTGGCAAGGATGATCTCGCCGCCCGGCCTGAGCACTCTCGCGCATTCGTCGAGCGCGCGTTCGGGCTCGGGGATCAGCGTGATGACGAAGGGCAGGCAGACCGCATCGAAAGACCGGTCGGCAAAGGTGAGCGCATGGGCATCCATCACATCAAGCGCCTGCACATGCTGCAGCTTCTCGCGTCTCGCCTTTTCGCGCGCCCGCGCGATCATGTGTTCTGAAATGTCGATGCCGCTTACCCGGCAGTGGCGCGGGTAATGCCCGAGCGTCAGGCCGGTGCCGACGCCGATCTCCAGGATATCGGTGCCGGCCGCGGCGGCGAGGGCTGCAAGCTTGCGGTGGCCATCACGCAGGATGCCGCGATACACCCGGTCATAGACCGGTGCCCAACGCTGATAGATTTTCTGCTGATCTTCCGCCCTGCTGCGAAGCTCTGACATGCCGGCACCTCCCTAAAGCCCAGGCTTTCAACTCCTGAGCGTAGGCTTCGGTTCCCCAGAAATGTGACGCAAGGCACAAACCAGCACGGTAAGTAACCTCATAGCGGCCTATTTTGCCGGCATGAGACCAAGCGTCTTGGCGTCCAGCTCGCTGCCGATCTCGACGGTCTTCTTTTGCTTGTCGTAGACGCAGATCTGGGCAATCAGCCCCTTGGCGCCTTTCGGCTTGCCTGTCACCAGGGCGAGCCCGTAATGCGAGCTGCCGAAGGGATCGACGGTGGCGCTGGGCTTCTCGATCGTGACCGCTGCCTTCTTGCATTTGGCCTCGACGTCAGCGGCGAGCTGCTTCCAGGCGTCATCGGAGGAGGCATGCGCCGCACCTGCCAGGCAAAGCAGTACGGCGGCAGTGAGAAGCTGGATTATATTCCTGTTCATATCGGGTCTCCGTTGATCTCCATAACAGGCAAAGTGGTTTTCGGGGCGGGTATTCCCATTGATTTGCCCAGGCGATTTCTACGCACGACTCCAACCGTGCAACTGAGGCAAATTTTCCTCCGGCCGGTCATTTTTTGATAATTCGCCGGTTGCCTCTCCCCCTTTCCCCTCCTATGTTCCGCCTCACCTGCCGAGACGCAATCTATTGCCAAGAGGAGATCTGACATGGCTTTCGAATTGCCTGAACTTCCCTATGATTACGAAGCGCTTGCTCCCTTCATGTCGAAGGAAACGCTGGAGTTCCACCACGACAAGCACCACAAGGCCTATGTCGACAACGGCAACAAGCTCGCCGCCGAAGCCGGTCTTTCGGACCTCTCGCTCGAAGACGTCGTCAAGAAGTCCTTCGGCACCAATGCCGGCCTCTTCAACAACGCCGCCCAGCACTACAACCACATCCATTTTTGGAAGTGGATGAAGAAGGGCGGCGGCGGCAACAAGCTGCCGGGCAAGCTCGAAGCGGCCTTTACCTCCGATCTCGGCGGCTACGACAAGTTCAAGGCCGATTTCGCCACTGCCGGCGCCACCCAGTTCGGCTCCGGCTGGGCCTGGGTTTCCGTCAAGAACGGCAAGCTCGAAATCTCCAAGACCCCGAACGGCGAAAACCCGCTCGTTCACGGCGCCACCCCGATCCTCGGCGTCGACGTCTGGGAACACTCCTACTACATCGACTATCGCAACGCCCGCCCGAAGTATCTCGAGGCCTTCGTCGATAGCCTGATCAACTGGGACTACGTCCTGGAACGCTACGAAGCAGCCACGAAGTAAGCGGTACCAGACTCGCCGCCATGGGCGGACGATGTCGTCCGCATCTTCGAACTCGGCACCCGGCGCGCCCAAAGCGCCGGGTGTTTTGTTTTCACGCGAAGTCGTCACAGCCCTGTCATCGGCCGCTCCTAATCACGCCCCATGTCTTCCTCTGCTTCTCCCCTGTTCCGCTTCGGCATCATCGCCGACCCGCAATATGCGGCGATCGCGCCGCACGTGGCGATGGACCGCTATTACGCCAACAGCCTCGCCAAGGTCGCCGCGGCGATCGAGGTCTTCAATGGCGAGGAGCTGAGCTTCGTGATGACGCTCGGCGATGTCATCGACCGCAGCTTTTCAAGCTTCGACGATATCCTGCCGGTCTATGAGAAGCTCAGGCACGAGACGCTCTTCCTGCTCGGCAATCATGATTTCTCGGTCTCTCCGGGCCATCTCTCCGACGTCGCCGCGCGTCTCGGCATGCCGGCGCCCTATTACAGCTTCTCGCGCCACGGCTGGCGCTTCATCGTGCTCGACGGCAATGAGGTCAGCATCTTCGCGCCGCCCGAAGGCCATCCTCATCGCGCGCTGGCCGGAGAGATGCTGGCGGAGCTGCAGGCCAAGGGTGCCAGGAACGCCCATCGCTGGAATGCCGCGCTGAGCGACGAACAATTCGCCTGGCTTGGCGATGAAATCGCAAAAGCGGCCGAGGCCGGCGAGAAGGTGATCGTCATGAATCACTATCCGGTGCATCCGCCCAGCGAGCACGGCATGTGGGACAGCGAGCGCATCGTCGAGTTGCTCGCCTCCAGCAGCAATGTCGTCGCCTATCTCAACGGCCACGACCACGTCGGCAATTACGGCTTGGTCAGCGGCTGTCACTTCGTCAATTTCAAGGGCGTGGTCGACACGGAGACGAAAAACGCCTTCGCGATCGTCGAGGTCCAAGCCGACCGCATCGAAATCCGCGGCTTCGGCCGCGAGGTGAGCCGCACGCTGCCTTATTAGGTTGTGACAGGTGGCTGACAGAGTCGCCAACCTCCATGCTCGGGCTTGTTCTTCGGATCCCCGCTTGCGGGAAAGGGGGACGCGCCTTGCAAGAGGGCGCGAGGAACGGAGAGGTCACGCCATATCCTCTTCTCCCCTGGGGAGAAGGTGCCGGCAGGCGGATGAGAATCTGTGTTGGTTGTCAAGGCGGATTTGGGGTCCAGAGGCGATCGTGAGATAGGAGGCAGTTTGCCAGAACGAGCAATTTACGCATGACGGCGACCAGGATGACCTTCGCTGGTTTTCCTGCGGCTTTGAGTGTGTCTGCAAAACGAGCAAGGGCGGGATTGTAGCGACATGCCGACAAGGCGGCCATGTAGAGCGCGCGCCGGGGTGCGGGCCTGCCGGCGCGGATGGAACGACGTCCGGTTCGGGCACCGCTGTCGTTAGCGATTGGGGCAAGCCCTGCCAGCATGGCGGCCTGCTTGCCCGAACAACTGCCCAACTCGTCCATGCCGGCCATCAATGCCAGGGCCGTGACGCGGCCGATGCCGGGAATGGAGGTGAGGATCTCGGCCTTGCGGTAGAGCTGCGGATCCTCGCCGACACGTCGCTCGATCTCTTTGTCGAGACGTTCGACATGCTGTTCCAGCCGACGCACGAGGCGGTTGAGTTCGCCGCGCAGAAGGGCGGTGGTGGCAGTCTTGCTGCGGTTCTGCAGGGCGGTGATGTCGCATTTGGCTGCTGATCGTGCATTGACCAGCTCCTGCAAGGCCTCGATGTGAGGACTTGGCGGCGTGTCGGCCGGCGGGCGCAGGCTCTCGGCCAGGAGCGCCAGGAAACGGGCATCGAGACGGTCGGTCTTGGCGAGATAGCCGCAGGCACGGGCAAACATGCGGGCGCGCAGCGGATCGACCACGGCGACGGCAAAGCCATCGAGCCAAAGCGAGCGATGGGCGGGGCGATGGAACTTGCCGGTTGCCTCCATCACGATGCTTGCGAGCCGATGCCTGGCCAGCAGCCGTTTCAGCTGGCGGATGCCGGTCTTGTCATTGCTAAACCGCCGGCTTTCGCCCAGCGGATGCAGATGAATATCGAGCCACTCTTTACTCACGTCCACACCGGCATAAACTACCGGCATCGCGTCTTCTTGGAACGAAACCTTGCCTTGCATGCGGGACTTGCTCCCCATCATCTGTTCAGGACAAACGCGAGGACGGCCGGACCAATCTCATCCCCGGTTCACGCCAAGGGGCCTGCGGTCCCGGCCGTCCGCACTCCGGCGGATGGCCATCCGCCGGAGTGCGCACAGATCATCCAACAATCAGTGCAAATTGAACATGCAAGGGGCTGCACGGCACATCCTTCACGTAAAACCTATTCCGCCACGCCGACGGTAACGCCGTTCCCCCGCGTCCTGAACACGGTTGAGACGACGCCAGCGCGGTCGAAATCCGCATGGGCGTTGTTGGAAAGACCGGCTTCGCCGGCCCCCTCATCCGCCCTACGGGCACCTTCTCCCCGCTGGGGAGAAGAGGGAGTCGAGACGTTGCGGCATTCTCCGGACAGCTGTGCTGCAAACCACGCATCAAGCCGGCACAGCCTTCTCCGTCCACCCGCTGGTCCAGAGTTCGCGCAGGCGGTCGCCGTCGCCCTTGAAGAAATCCTCAGCTGTCGCGCAGCGCTCCACCCGGTCGCTGCGGAAATTGCGGATCGCCTGGCGCAGCTCGCACCAGGCGACGATATTGGCGGTCTGCGAATAATAGATCAGCGCGACTGGCCGGATCGTCCGCTCGCTGGCGCGGCCGAGTTCGTCGCGGTAGCCGAGCATCAGCTTGCGTTCATCGCGGATCGCGCGGCGGACGATCGCCAGATCGAAGCCTGCCGGCTGCGCGATCGAGCCCCAGGCATAAAGCGCCTTGTTATCCATCGCCTGGCGCAGCGGCGCCGGCACGGCGCCGGCAATCTTCTGGTTCACCCGGCGCGCGGCTTGTTTCAGCTCCTCGTCCGCCGTCCGTTCGAGCAGCGCCAGCGACAGCACGATCGCCTCCATCTCCTCGATCGAGAACATCAGCGGCGGCAGGTCGAAGCCCGGCCGCATGATGTAGCCGATGCCGCGCCCGCCCTCGATCGGCACCCGCATCGCCTGAAGGGCCGCGATGTCGCGATAGATCGAGCGCACGGTTACCTCAAGCGTCTCGGCCATGACAGCCGCCGTCATCGGTTTTCTTGCCAGCCTGAGGATCTGAATGATCTCGAAAAGCCGCGAGGCCTTGCGCATTTAACCTCTCCCATCCGCCATGCTCCTGACAATACACTGTCAGTTGGGTTCCCGTATAGAGCCGCCTATCGGATTGAAATCAATCAGGGTCTCTTGAAAACGGCCCGCAGAACCCAAGGCGGTAACTGACATGAACTACCACGAAAACCTCTGGCTCTTCTTCACCCTTCTCTTCGGCATCATCATCGTGCCGGGCATGGATATGCTCTTCGTGCTCGCCAATTCGCTGACCGGCGGCGTCAAACGCGGGCTGGCGGCGACCGGCGGCATCATGGCCGGCGGCGCCGTGCATTCGGCCTATGGCGCGGCCGGCGTCGGTGTGCTCGTCACCATGCTGCCACAGCTTTTCAACGTGCTGCTCTTTGCCGGCGTCGCCTACATGATCTGGATCGGAATTTCGCTGATCCGCAGTTCGATCACCGTCGAGGCGGTCGGGCCGGGAACCGCGCGCTCCGGCTGGCGCGCTTTCCGCCAGGGCGCCGTCACCTGTCTCGTCAATCCGAAGGCCTATATCTTCATGTTTGCCGTCTACCCGCAGTTCCTCAGGCCGGAATATGGCCCGATCTGGATGCAGGGACTGATCATGGGCGTCATGACTGTCGTCACCCAGTTTGCCATCTACGGCTCGCTGGCGATGACGGCCGGCCGCAGCCGCGACCTGCTCGTAGCCAATCCTGACGTTACGGCCTTTGTCGGCCGCTTCGCCGGACTGCTGCTGGTTGTCGTCTCCGCCTTCAGCCTCTGGCAGGGGTGGAAAAGCGCCTGAACGCCAAGGCCTATCACATTGTTTTTATGATGCTCCGGCAAAACGTGACTGCCAGGACGCATGGATTTTGTCATGCTCCCGGTGCAGATTGGCCATCGGCCACCTTGGCCGAGGAGAAATGGAGAGGAATATGAATTGGAAAGCAGTAGCTGCGGCCGCAGCGATGGCAGGAATAGCCGCCGGTTCGGTGACCGCCGCCGACGGCACCCATGATTCGCGCATTGCGCTGATGAAGCAGATCGGCGGTTCGGCCGGGGCCTTGGCAGCCATCGCCAAGGGCACCAAACCCTATGACGCCGAGGCGGTGAAGACGGCGCTGACGACGATTGCCACGACTGCCAAGGTCTTTCCCGATCAGTTCAAGCCGGGCAGCGATATGAACGATCCCGAGGTCAGCCCGAAGGTCTGGGAAAACATGGATGACTTCAAGGCGCGCGCCGCAAAGCTATCCACTGACGCCGAAACTGCGCTCGCTCAGCTTCCGGCCGATGCTGCAGCCGTCGGCGCCACGGTCAATACGCTGGGCGCCAATTGCGGCGGCTGTCACAAGGCCTATCGTATCAAGGAGTGATAGACCGACTGAGCAATTCCAGCAAGGGTGGGCGGCTTGCCTCCGCCTGACGCGAGGAAAATGGAATGCTCCGGATACGCGATCCGCGCCCGCCTTGCCGCCGGCGCGGGTCGCCTTATGTGGGTCGACGGCGCAAATGTCGACAACAGGGGAGGCGGCGCATGGTCCGCAGGTTCATCCGGTTACTGCTCTGTCTGATCGGCGTCGCCGTCCTCGGCGGGGGCGCCTTCTATCTCGTCACCGCACCCGATCCGCTGCCGGAGAGCCATTGGGCGGGTCTCGGCGCGCCCGACCCGGCAAACGGCCAGATGGTCTTCTGGACGGGCGGCTGCGTCAGCTGTCATGCCGCGCCCGGTTCCCAAGGCGATGCCAAGCTGACACTTGCAGGCGGCCTTGCGCTGAAGAGCCCCTTCGGGACCTTCCACGTGCCGAACATCTCACCCGATGAAAAAGCCGGCATCGGCGGCTGGACGCTTGCCGAGTTCGGCAATGCGATGAAGCGCGGCGTCGGCCCGGGCGGACAGCATCTCTACCCGTCTTTTCCTTATGGCTCTTATTCCCGCATGAGCGACAAGGACATCAACGATCTCTTCGCATTCCTGAAAACCTTGCCGAAGAGCGCAAACGTCGCGCCGCCGCATGAACTGTCGTTCCCCTTCAACATCCGGCTTGCGCTCGGCGGCTGGAAATTCCTCTATTTCAGCGACCAGCCGCGCGTCGCCCTGGCAAAGAGCGACGATAAGATCAGGCGCGGGCAATATCTCGTCGAGGGTCCCGGCCATTGCGGCGAATGCCATACGCCGCGTGATGCGCTCGGCGGCTTCAAGGCCGATATGTGGCTTGCCGGCGCGCCCAATCCGGAAGGCAAGGGCCGCGTGCCCGATATCACCCCGGCCTCCAAGAGCATCGGCTCCTGGAGCGAGGCCGATATCGCCAGCTACCTCGAAACTGGCTTCACCCCCGATTTTGATTCCGTCGGCGGTTCAATGGTCGATGTGCAGCAGAACATCGCCCATCTGCCGGCTTCCGACCGCGAGGCAATCGCCGCCTATCTGAAGGCGGTGCCGAGCCGTTAGCGATGGCGGCTGGTACCCGCGTCAAGAACCCGCGCTTCTTTAGCGGCGTTCGACGCCCTTTGCCGCCAGGATATCGTCAACCGCCGTCGACGTCAGAAATTCCGACAGCTGCTTGGCAGCTTCTGCGTCCTTTGAATCGGCGCTGATGCCGATGTCGAAGTCGATGTAACTTTGGAGTTCTGCCGGAAACTGACCGACAAGCATCACCTCGGGAGCCGCGGCGAGAATCGATGTCACGGGAACAACCCCCAACTCGGCCTCACCACGGCCGACGGCCGGTGCTGTCTGCCCTCCTGATATGGCGACCAGCTTGGGCTTGACCTCATCTGCTATTCCCAAGCGTTCCAGCAAACCGGAGAAGTAGCCGCCGCTGGTTCCTTCACTGGCGTAGGCGATTGATCTGGCGCTCTTCAACGCATGCGCAAATGCTTCCACGGACCCAATGCCGAGCGGTCGGCTGCCTGCCTTGGCCGCCACCCCCATTGCTATCCGGCCGAACGCTACCTGGCTCCCCGCCTTGACTTTCCCCAAGGCGGTCAGATCCTGAACCAGGTTCGGATTGGTGATGACGACGTCAAAAGCTTCCCCCGCTTCAATCTGCTTCTTTACGACAGGATTGAGCTCCCACTTGACCGCAACCGTGAATCCCGTGGCCGTTTCGAACGGGGATATGAGAGGAAGAACGGCGGGTCGAACCGCAATAGCGCCAAAAAGCCGGATTTGCTGATTCATGGTCTAACCTGCAATCGGTTGAAACGACCTTCCTTGCAATGCGCGTCATTCCACGGCTGCCTGGCCATCCCATGGCCCATCGTGTCGGCTTCCGAAACAAACCGACACCGAATGGATCATCCAAGGGCCATGCTGGGAATGCACTTATCGAACGCTCTTCTCAAGCGATCGACTGCATATAGCGCATGCCGGTCACCGGACGGGCGGTGAAATCCAGCTGTTCGTAGAAGCGGTGCGCCAGCACGTTTCCGGTCGCGGCGCTGACGGAGAGGTAGCCGCAGCCGGCATTGCGCGCGGTCTCGCGCGCCCGGTCGACGAGCAACTGGCCAGTGCCGTGGCCGCGATGGCCGTCACGCACGAAGAGGTGGTGCAGGTCCATGCCGCGCTTGCCTTCCTGCGCCCTGTAGAGCGGCACGAGAATGGCGTAGCCGATCAGCCCTTCGCTGGTTTCGGCGACGAGCGCATTGATCCAGGGTAGCGGGCCGAAGAGGTCACGCTCCAGCTGCTCTGCCGTTGTGGCAGCCGCATCGCCATGATGGGTGGCAAGCAGGGCGATCATCTCGCCGAGTTCGGGCAGGTCGCGCGGCTTGGCGGCGCGGATCGTCACCACCGATGGGCGCATCAGTGAAATTTCGCTGTCTTCGATTTCGGTCATGGTCTTCGCGTCCTTTGATATTCTGCCGTCAGGACGCTGCCGATACAACAAAGCCGCCTGACGGCGGCTTGTTGACAATATGATCTTGTCCAGCCGCCCTTTACAGGTACAGCCAAAAATACGAGCGGCTCTGGTGCGCGTTCTTGATCATGGATCATAGATCGTCGGAAACGCGGGCTTTGTCAATGGCGGATCGGAGCCCATCACCGGCATTGAACCCCGGCTTCGCTCTTGATAACATACCCCCCTATATTATATGAGAACCCATCATGTCCCACACCACCCTGCAGAAAAAGAAGCTCGTCGCCCGCATCAGCCGCCTGAAGGGGCAGATGGAGGCGGTCGAGCGCGCGCTCGAGGCTGAGCGCCCCTGCGGCGAGATCCTGCAACTGCTCGCCTCGATCCGCGGCGCGCTGACCGGGCTGACCGGCGAGGTTCTCGACGATCACCTGCGTGAGCATGTGCTGAATGCGGCCGACGATGCAGCAAGGGCGGAGGCGGTCGAGGAAATATCGGAAGTCTTGAGAACCTATATGCGCTAGAGCAATTCCAGCAAAAGTGTGAAGCGGTTTTCCCAGGCAAAGCGCGAAGCGGTTTTGCCGAGAATTGCGTAAAAACAAAAGCTTAGAGTGGTTCTGCGTTTTCATGAAACGCTGAACCGCTCTAAGCGCGGCGACGAAGGAGCCTGTCATGAGTGCCGGAATCGAGAAGGCTGGAATCAATGCCTTGGAACATGATCATGTCTTCCTCGGCGCCGATCATACGCGCAACGAGCGGCGCATCTGGCTGGTGATTGCGCTGACGGCAGTGATGATGGTGGCGGAAATCGCCGCCGGCACCGTCTACGGCTCCATGGCCCTGGTCGCCGATGGCTGGCACATGTCGACCCACGCCAGTGCTCTGCTGATTTCCGCACTCGCCTATCTCTTCGCCCGTCGGCAGGCGCGCAATCCGCGTTTCACCTTCGGCACCGGCAAGCTCGGCGATCTCGCCGGCTTCGCCAGCGCCATCATCCTTGCCCTGATCGCCCTGCTCATGGCCTGGGAAAGCATGCTGCGCCTTTCCAATCCCGTGCCGATCGGTTTTGCCCAGGCGATCGCCGTGGCGGTCATCGGCCTTGCCGTCAATCTGGTCAGCGCCTGGCTACTGGCTGGCGGCGGCCATGTCGCGCATGGCGATCATGCGCACCATCACCATGGCCATCACGGGCATGGCCACCATGCGCATCACAGTCATGGCGACGGTGCCCACCACGCAAAGACTGGCGACAACAATATCCGCTCCGCCTATCTGCATGTCATCGCCGATGCCCTGACCTCGGTACTCGCCATCGCGGCGCTGACGCTCGGCAGCCTCTATGGCTGGCTCTGGCTCGATCCCCTGATGGGCATCGTCGGCGGGCTGGTGATCGCCAATTGGTCCTGGAGCCTGATGAAATCTTCCGGCGGCGTCCTGCTCGACGTCATTTCCGAAGGCGAGACGCTGCCGGCCGAAATCCGCGGCGCCATCGAGACGGAGGACGACCGGATCACCGATCTGCATGTCTGGCAGGTCGGCCCCGGCCATCATGCCGCAATCGTCGCCGTCCTCACCTCGCAGCCGCGCGATCCGGCTTTCTACAAGGGCAGGCTCTCGGCGCTGGAGGAATTGTCGCATGTGACGGTCGAGGTCACGCGTGCCGCATGATCGGGGCGGGCGGAGACGCTCGGCGGACGACAAGATCGCCCGACGGACGATTAGCATCGCTCGGCGGACGATTAACATCGCCGCGGGGACGACAAGTCGCCGCAATCGCTGCTTAGCTCTGTCCTCCTGATTCGCCGGAGGATTTCATGGATCTCAGTCTGACCCGCCGCATGCTGATAGGCTCGGCATTGTGCCTGCCCGTGCTGACGCTTCGAGCCAATGCCGAGGAGGGGGCCAAGGAGAGTGCCAAAGAGAGTGCCGGCGAGGGCGAGGACAATATCGAACACCGCCTTGCCGCTTTGGAAAAACGCACCGGCGGCCGCCTCGGGGTCTCGGTGCTCGACACCGAGACGAGCATCTCCTTCGGCTATCGCGGCAGCGAGGCCTTTCCGATGTGCAGCACCTTCAAGGCGCTGGCCGCCGCTTTCGTGCTTGCCCGGGCCGACAAGGGCGAGGAGAACCTCGATCGGCGGGTGAGCTACGGCAAGGACAAGCTCGTCGATTATTCGCCGATCAGCGAAAAACATGCCGGAACCGATGGCATGACCCTTGCCGAACTCTGCGAGGCGGCGGTGACCGTCAGCGACAACACCGCCGGCAACCTGCTGCTCGAAAGTTTCGGCGGTCCGGCCGGGCTGACCGATTGGCTGCGCTCGATCGGTGACGGCACGACGCGTCTCGACCGCACCGAGCCGACGTTGAACGAGGGCCGGAAGGGTGATCCGCGCGACACGACGACCCCGGATGCGATGCTCGACACGCTCGGCAACCTGACGCTCGGCTCGGTCCTCACCGAAGCCTCCTCAGACAGGCTGATCGCCTGGCTGGTGGCGAGCACCACAGGCAAGGAACGGCTGCGGGCCGGCTTGCCTGCGGATTGGAAGGTCGGAGACAAGACCGGCACCGGCCCGAACGGCTCGCTCGGCGATATCGCGGTAATCTGGCCGCCGGATCGCGGCCCGATCGTCGCTGCCGTCTATATCAGCGAGACGACCGTGCCGGTGAAGGAGCTCAACCCGATCTTTGCCGAAGTCGGCCGCATGGTCGTCGAGATGGTGTGAGTGGGAAAATGCGAAGGGGGTGATCGACAGTTGTCGCGTGTGAAAACCCCTCCCCAGGGGGGAGGGGCTGCTGTGTGGCACCCATCGCATTTCATTCCTGACGATGCAGCATGTGGCGACGTATTTTGGCGGCAGGGACCCGCCACGGGTTAGTCCCTCCCCTTGTGGGGAGGGGTTGGGGAGGGGCCTTTGTCCCGCTGGAGGAGGGCTCCCGATCAAGGCAGCGTATAGGCGATCACGTAATCGCCGGGCTTGGTGCCGACCGAGCCGTGGCCGCCGGCGACCATGACGACATATTGCTTGTTGTCATCAGCCGTATAAGTCATCGGCGTCGCCTGGCCGCCGGCGGGAAGCCGCGCCTGCCAGAGCTCTCGCCCGTTTGTCACGTCATAGGCGCGCAGGTAGTCGTCGACCGCAGCCCCCAGGAAGGCAACGCCGCCCTTGGTCAGCATCGGCCCGCCGATCCCCGGCACGCCCACCTTGAAGGGCAGCGGCAATGGCGTCATGTCACGCACGGTGCCGTTCTTATGCATATAGGCGATCTTGCCGGTGCGCAGGTCGACGCCCGCAACATAGCCCCACGGCGGCGCCTGGCAGGGGATTTTGAGCAGTCCGAGGAAGGGGCCCATGAAGACGCCGTAGGGCGCGCCGTCATTGCGGTTGAGCCCCTGTTCGCTGCCCTTCTCGTCCTGGCCTCGCGGCGGAATGTCGGCGGCCGGCACCAGCCGTGAGGTGAAGGAGAGATAAGTCGGCATGCCGAACATGATCTGCCGCTCCGGATCCACTGCCACCGAGCCCCAGTTGAAGGTGCCGAAATTGCCGGGATAGACGATCGTTCCTTTAAGCGAAGGCGGCGTGTAGCGGCCCTCATAGTGGTAGCGGTGGAAGTCGATGCGGCAGGCGAGCTGATCAAACAGCGACACGCCCCACATGTCCTTTTCCTGAAGCTGCTCGGGCGAGAAGGTGAGGTCCGAGATCGGCTGTGTCGGCGAGGTCCGGTCGCCCGAGACCGCTCCATCAGGCGCCGGGATTTCCTTGACCGGAATGATCGGTTCGCCGCTGCGCCGGTCGAGCACATAGATATCGCCCTGCTTGGTCGGGCCGACGAGGGCGGGAACGGTCGTGCCGTCCTGCTTCGTCAGGTCGATCAGCGCCGGCTGGGCCGGAACGTCCATGTCCCAGAGATCGTGATGCACCGTCTGGCGCACCCAGCGCATCTGGCCGGTGGCGATATCGAGCGCGACGATCGAGGAGGAGAATTTCTCGACATTGTCGCTGCGGTTGATGCCGATCTGGTCGGGCACCTGGTTGCCGAGCGGGATGTAGACCATGCCGAGCGCCTCGTCGACGCTGAAGACCGACCAGCTGTTCGGCGAGTTGGTCGTGTAGGTCTGGTCCCCGGTGATCGGCGTCGTCACATCGGGATTGCCGGAATCCCAGTTCCAGACCAGCGCGCCGGTGTTGATGTCGAAGGCGCGGATGACGCCGGATTGTTCCTCGGTCGAATAATTGTCGTTCACCGCCCCGCCAACGATGATCTTGCCCGCCACCGCGACCGGCGGCGAGGTGGAATAATAATAGCCGGCCGGGTTGTAGCGCATGCCGGTTTCCAAATGCAGCACGCCCTGGTCGGCAAAGCTGGTGCAGACCTTCCCGTCCGCCGCATCGAGCGCGATCAGCCGGGCGTCGGAGGTCGGCAGGTAGACGCGTTCGGCGCAGGGCTGGCCGGCGGCAACGGCAGGATAGGCATAATAGGTGACGCCGCGGCAGGTCTGATGCTGCCGGTCGGGGTTCATGCCGGAGTTGGCGTCGTATTTCCATTTCTCCTTGCCGGTCTTGGCGTCGAGCGCGATCGCCCAGTTATGCGGCGTGCAGAGATAGAGCGTGTCCTTCACCTTGAGTGGCGTCACCTGATAGGTCGTCTCGCCGACATCGTCCGGCCGCTTGACGTCGCCGGTCTGGTATCGCCACGCTTCCTTGAGGGTGGAGACGTTCTCGGCGGTGATCTGGTCGAGTGGCGAATAGCGCTGGCCGAAGGCCGTGCGGCCATATTGATGCCATTCGCCATCCGGCACGCTGCCGCCGAAGGCGGGGTTGGCGGCAACTGTATCCTTAGGCAGCTCGCCGGCAAGGTCATGCGGGTCGGTCGTCATCGAATAGAGGGCGACGAGGATGGCGAGGATGACAGGCACGGCGAGCGGCCAGGGGTTCGCGGCGTAGGCGATGCCCGTCGGGCTGCGCAGGCCGAGTGGCCGGCGGATCCATGGCGTCAGCAGCCAGAGCCCGAGCAGGATGATCATGCCGCCGCGCGGCCCGAGCTGCCACCAGTCGAAGCCAACCTCCCAGATCGCCCAGGCGAGCGCAGCAACGACGAGCACCGCATAGACCCAGAGCGCCACCGCCTTGCGCACCAGCAGCAGCCCGGCGGTGATCAGGAACATCAGCCCGGCGAACAGATAGAAGACGCTGCCACCGAGCGTGACGAGCCACAGCCCGCCGCCGCCAAGAGCCAGCCCGATGATGATGAAGAAAATGGAGGTGATGACGATCGCCATAAGGCTGTCTCCCGCTGAGGTTAGCCGGGGTGGAGGATCGGCGGAAAAGTCCCGCCGATCCGGCAGATAGCGCGAAGGAGATGCCTTTCAACGGCCACAATTGCCGCAGGGTGCCGGTGCGCCGAACGGGGCGTCGGGCCGGATGGAAGCGGATCGCTATGGCGTAACTGCGCCACCAAAACGGGCGAGAGCGCCCGTCACGTTCCGCAGAAGGTCGCAAGCACCCGTTCGTCGGGCTTCGGCGGTTCCCGATAGGCGGCAAAGCCAGGCTGATCCTCATAGGGTTTCGAAAGCACGCCCAGCAGCGCCTCGAACAGGGAAAAATCGCCGTTCTCGACGGCGGCCTCGATCGCCTGTTCGACCCGGTGATTGCGCGGAATGAAGGCCGGATTGACGCTGCGCATGGCAATGGCGCGCTCACTGGCCGTCTGCGGATCGCGTGACAGCCGCTCGCGCCACTGCGTCAGCCACGCGCCGCAGGCGTCCGGCTCGCGGAAACTCGCCGCAAATTCGGGCTCTGCTGCGTCATCGCCGGCAAGATCCGACAGCCGCCGGAAGGTCAGAGTGAAATCGGCACCCTGCGCCTGCATCAGCGACAGCAGCGCCTGCACCAGGTCGAGATCGCCGTCCTCTTCGCCGGCAAGGCCGATCTTTTCGCGCATGCCGGCCAGCCAATGCGCCTGGAACCGTTCGCCGTAACTCTTGATCACGACATTCGCCTTGTCGACGCCGCTGTCGGGCTCGGCGTCGATCAACGGCAGCAGCGTTTCGCCGAGCCTTGCGAGGTTCCATTGGCCGATGCCGGGCTGGTTGGCATAGGCGTAACGCCCATGCTGATCGATGGATGAAAAGACGGTCGCCGGATCATAGGCATCCACGAAGGCGCAGGGGCCGAAATCGATCGTCTCGCCGGAGACGGTCATATTATCCGTGTTCATCACGCCATGGATGAAACCGACATGCAGCCAGCGGGCAATCAGCGCCGCCTGGCGTTCGCAGACCGCATCGAAAAGCGCGAGATAGGGGTTCTCGGCCTCTTTCAATGCGGGATAGTGCCGGTCGATCACATAATCGGCCAGAGCCCGCACGCCGTCGGTGTCGCCCCGGGCCGCGAAATACTGGAACGTGCCGACGCGGATATGACTTGCCGCGACGCGGGTGAAAACCGCGCCCGGCAGCACCTCTTCGCGATAGACCGGCTCGCCTGTCGTCACCGCCGCCAGCGCCCGCGTGGCCGGAATGCCGAGGGCAAACATCGCCTCGCTGATGATATATTCCCTGAGCACCGGTCCGAGTGCCGCCCGGCCATCGCCACGGCGCGAAAACGGTGTCGGCCCGGCGCCCTTCAGCTGGATATCGTAGCGCTTGCCGTTGCGGTCGACCACTTCGCCGAGCAGGATCGCCCGCCCGTCGCCGAGCTGCGGCGAGAAGCCGCCAAACTGATGCCCCGCATAGGCCATCGCCAGCGGCTCGGCCCCTTCGGGAAGGAGATTGCCGGAAAAGATCGCCGCGCCGTCGCGGCGCAAGGCCTCGACGTCGAGCCCGAGTTCGGCGGCGAGCGCCTCGTTGAGCTTGATCAACCAGGGCTCCGCCACCGCAGTCGGCACTTGCGCCGCAAAGAAGTGCGGCGGCAAACCAACATAGCTGTTGTCGAACGGAAAGGCCGCACCGGGCCGGTTTTTCTGCAGGGCGGAGGTCATGGTTCATAGGTAGGGCTAGGATGCATGCCGCGCAAGCCGGGGAAGACCTTCACGAAGATCAGACCCATGCAAGGAATCGTGATCTGCCTTTACCTCTCGTCAAAGCAGCTTTGCCATAAACGACATAGCGCCGCCATGATCGCGGGCGTATAGCAAATCGTCTCCCCTTGGCTTTGCGCCATGTCATCCCCCCGCGGCCTTGCTGCCTTGTGTGCTCCGCCGCGCCACCGCGAGTGATCCCGGACGATGTCGGATCAGATTTACCAGGCGCCGATGGTTCGGCGCGCCACGCCCAATTTCCGGGTGATCGCGATGATTGTCGCGAGTGCGATGCTGATGGAAAACATCGATGCGACCGTGCTTGCGACTGCGCTGCCCACCATGGCGCGCGATTTCGGCGTCAGCGCCCCGGCCATGTCGATCGCCCTGACCTCCTATCTCTTGAGCCTTGCGATCTTCATTCCGGCAAGCGGCCGGATGGCCGACAGTTTCGGCTCCCGCACCGTTTTCCGCTCGGCGATCGCGGTCTTCGTCGTCGGCTCCATCTTCTGCGCGCTGGCGCCGACGCTGTCCTTCCTGGTGCTGGCGCGGCTGCTTCAGGGCATCGGCGGCGCGATGATGATGCCGGTCGGGCGCCTGGTGCTGATGCGAAGCGTCGACCGCAAGGATATGGTCAGCGCCATGTCCTGGCTGCTGGTGCCGGCGCTGATCGGCCCGATTGTCGGCCCGCCGCTCGGCGGCTTCATCGTCACCTATCTCGACTGGCGCTGGATCTTTTATATCAACGTGCCGATCGGCATCATCGGTATGATCTTCGTCTCGATCTACATCGACGAGGTAAAGGGCAAGGCAAGTGGTCCGTTCGATACGATCGGCTTCGTCCTCTCGGGCATCTCGCTCGGCTCGCTGCTCTTCGGCTTCGAAATGTCGAGCCATGAAGGCGAGGGCGCCTTCTCGATCTTCCTGATCGCCATCGGCCTGCTCTTCGGCATCGCCTATCTCAGACATGCCCGCAAGCACCCGTCGCCGATCATGGATTTCTCGCTGATGAAGGTGCCGAGCTTCGGCACGTCGGTCATCGCCGGTTCGCTGACGCGCATCACCCAGGGGGCGCAGCCCTTCCTGTTGCCGCTGCTCTTCCAGATCGGCTTCGGCCTGTCTGCCGCCGCCGCCGGCCAGATTATCATCGCAACCGCGCTTGGCGCTCTCGCCATGAAGCCGATGGCGAAGTTTGTCTTCCGCCGGCTGGGCTTCCGCAGGAGCCTCATCCTCAACGGTATCCTCGGGACGATCGGCTATGGCCTTTGTGCCGCCTTCCGGCCGGACTGGCCGATGCCTCTGATCTTCGTCGTCCTGGTGCTTAGCGCCTTCTTCCTGTCATTCCAGTTCACGGCCTATAACACCATTGCCTATGACGAGATCAGCAAGGAGCGGATGAGCTCGGCCACGAGCTTCTACACCACCTTCCAGCAGCTGATGCTGTCGCTCGGCATCTGCATCGGCGCCTTGGCGCTGCACGGCTCCATGGCCTTGTCAGGCACTGAGACGCCGGCCCTTGGCGATTTCTCGGCAGCCTTCATCGTCGTCACGATCATCTCGATCACCGCGACCTTCTGGAACCTGCGCTTCTCGCCGACTGCTGGCGAGGAGATCACCGGCTACAAGGCCAAACAGAGGAAAGGCGCCGCCGCCAAAGGCTGACACGGCATACCCTAGCCGGATACAACGTCTCCTCCCTCTCAGGTCGTTACGCCGCCTGCGGCAGGCATGCCTCGCAGATCGCCGCGACATGGCGGTGGTCGGTGCCGCAGCAGCCGCCAAGCACACGCACCGCGGGCATGCGGTCGATGAGCTTGCGGTAGCGGCGGCCGAGATCTTCGGGATCGCCCGCATCCAGCGTTTCGCTATTGTCCAACTGCTCGTGGCTCATGGTCGAGGCATTGGCGCGGATGCCGGAAATGCGCTTCACCCAAGTGCTTCCAGGATCGAGCGCTGTTTCGAAATGTGTCGGATGGGCGCAGTTGATCATGTAATAGGCCGGGGCTCCGCCGGTCGCCGCATCCGTCGTTTCGATCGCCTCCTGAATGCTGCGGCCTGTCACCAGCCGGCCATCCGTCTCGAGCGTGAAGGAGATGACCGAGGGCATGCCGAGCGATTGTGCTGCCCGCGCCACGCCGATCGCCTCGTCGATATTGGTCAGCGTGAAGGCGCTCACCATGTCGGCTTCCGTGCCGGCAAAAGCCCCGATCTGAAAGGCGTGGTAGTCTTCCGCTTCGGCCGCATCCATGAAGCCTGCCTTGTAACCGTCGCCGCGCGGGCCGATCGCGCCGCTGATGACGATCGGCTGCTCCGGCCGCTCATAGGCGCTGCGTAAGTCGACGAGCAGGTCGACGGCTTTCTCGTTGACCGCCTTCAGGGCCTGGCTGGTATAGCCGAGCTTCTGCCCCCAGTCCGGATTGGCCCGCCATGTGGCGGTATCGAGCACGAAGCCCGTGCCGTGCCGCCGTGCGATATCGAGATAACGGCGATAGTAATTCCGCATGCGTTGCCGCCCGTCTTCGGAAGACAGCAATATGAAGGCGGCGAAATGCGGTAGCTCGATCCCTTCCTGGAAGATCATCGTCGTTTCCATGCCGCCGTCGGTAATGAAGGTGCCGCCTTTGAGCTGCGGCAAACCGTTTCTGTACTTTGCCATTGTTGAAGCCTCTCCCTCGCGGCCCCCGATTGGCTGCCGTCGATGAATTATGTTCTGGCGCTTAATCGGCTGTCAAACTAGGCGACTTGCGGTATACTCCAGGCGGTTTTGGCTTTTGCCGATTGATATCAATCGCTTGCTTCAGCCGAAGCCGTCGGGGGCGTAAGAAAGCTTGAACGAGTGGCGCTGAAAACTGTACCGGCGGTACAGGAGGGGACATGCGAAAGGGCGAGGAAACGCGGACCCGCATCCTCGATGTGGCCGAAGCGGCAGTCTTGCAGAAGGGTTTCGGCGGCACCTCCATCGAGGAGCTGATCGCCGAGACCGGCATTACCAAGAGCGGCTTCTTCTATCATTTCAGGGACAAGAACGAACTCGCCAAGGCGTTGCTCAACCGCTACATCGAAAATGACGAGCGCATCTATGATGAGATCTTCAGCCGCGCGCGCGATCTGACCGACGATCCGCTGCAATCCTTCCTGCTCGGCCTGAAGCTGCTTTCCGAACTGCTCTCCGACCTGCCGAACGGCCATCCCGGCTGCCTTGTGGCGGGCATCTGCTATTACGAACGGCTGTTCGACCGGGAGATACAGGAGATCAACCGGAATGCGGTGCTTGCCTGGCGGCGCCGTTTCGGCCGCATGCTCCGGGACATCGTGGCTGTCTATCCGCTGCGCGAACCCGTCGACGTCGACCAGCTCGCCGACATGGTGTCCTCCGTCCTGGAAGGCGGCATCGTTTTGTCGAAGACGCTGAAGGAACCGAACACGCTGGCCGAGCAGGTGCTGATGCTCCGCACCTTCGTGAGGATGCTCTTCCTGCCGGTGGCAGCGATGCCGAGGGCCTAAAGCAATTCCAGCAAAAGTGCGAAGCGGTTTTGCGTCCGGAATTGCGCTAACCTCCTCAGTCCCCGTCCTCCATCGCCGCCGCCATGTCCGCGAGCTTGCGCACGGTGTTGAGATTGCGCGATGTCCCCGGCTTCAGCGCCGACAGCTTCAGCTTCGAGCGGCCGGAACCATTGGGATAGTGCACATAGATTTCCCGGCCGGCGAGCTTCGCCTCCTCGCCGTCGGGCGCCACCATCGCAGTGCATCGCCGGGCGCCTTTTCAGGCAGGAAATAGACGAGCAGGAAGTTCGGCTTGGCATCAGGAAAGGGCGCGTCGGCAACGATCCCATCGAGTTCCTTGCGGCGGCGCACCATCACGCCCGGCCGCTTGCCCATCGTCTTGCCGAGCGCCTCGTCAAGCCGCTCCTCTACCGTCTTTTCCGCTTCATCCGAACGGAAAAGCACGTTGCCGCTCTGGATGTAGGTCTTGACGTCGGAAAAGCCCAGGCCTTGGCAGATCGTCTTCAACTCGGCCATCGGCAAAGAGCCGGTGCCGCCGACATTGACGGCGCGAAGCAATGCAACAAAGACCGTCATCGGCTCCTCCGAAACCTTTACATCTTGCCGGCAACCTTGATCGCAAACGCATATTCAAACGCGATCTCTTCCAGCCGCTGGAAGCGGCCGGAGGCGCCGCCGTGGCCGGCGTCCATGTTGGTCTTGAGCAGGATCGGCGCGCCGCCGGTCGTCTTGTCGCGCAGCTTCGCTACCCATTTGGCCGGCTCCCAATAGGTGACGCGCGGGTCCGTCAGGCCGCCGAGCGCCAGGATCGGCGGGTAGGCTTTTGCGCCGACATTGTCATAGGGCGAGTAGGATGCGATCTGCTCGTATTCTTCCCTGCTGTCGATCGGGTTGCCCCATTCCGGCCATTCCGGCGGGGTGAGCGGCAAGGTGTCGTCGAGCATGGTGTTGAGCACGTCGACGAAGGGAACGGCGGCAATGAGGCCGGCGAACTTCTCCGGCGCCATGTTGGCAACCGCACCCATCAGCATGCCGCCGGCCGATCCGCCCTCGGCGATGATCTTCGCGTAAGACGTGAACTTCTGTTGATTCAGATAATCGGCCGCCGCGACGAAGTCCTTGAAGGTATTCGTCTTCTTGTCCATCTTGCCGTCTTCGTACCAGGAAAATCCCTTGTCCTTGCCGCCGCGGATATGGGCAATCGCATAGACGAAGCCGCGATCGGCGAGCGACAGGCAATTGGTATTGAAGCCAGCCGGAATGGTGATGCCGTAGGCGCCATAGCCATAGAGCAGGCAGGGGGCACTGCCGTCGAGTGGGGTATCTCTGCGATAGAGCAGGGTGACCGGCACCTTCTCGCCATCCCATGCCGGCGCAAAGACACGGCGGGTGACGTAGTCGTCGGGATTGTGGCCGGACGGCACTTCCTGCGTCTTAAGCAGCGTGCGCTCGCGCGTCACCATGTTGTAGTCATAGAGCTGCGACGGCGTCGTCATCGACGAATAGGAGAAGCGGATGATATCCGAGTCATATTCCGCCGCGCCCTGCAGCCCCAGCGAATAGGCTTCCTCGGCGAAGGCGATCGCATGTTCCTCGCCGGTCTCCCGATTGCGGATCATGATCTGCGGCAGCCCGTCCTTGCGCTCCAGCCACAGAAGATGGCGGGCATAGGCCATGTGGCTGATAACAAGCGTGCCAGGCTTGTGGGCGACCACTTCGCGCCAGTTCTCTTTCACCGGATTGTCGACCGGCGCTTCCATGATCTTGAAATCCTTGGCACCGCCGTCATTGGTGAGGATGTAGAAGACGTCGCCGCCTTCGGTCAGCGAATATTCGATGCCTTCCTCGCGTGCCGCCACCAGTTTCGGCTCGGCTGTGAGGTCTTTGGTCGATAGCAGCCGGTATTCGCTGGTCTCGTGGTCGTGAATGTCGATATAGATGAAATCGTCGAGCAGCGAGCCGCCGACGCCCATGAAGAAGCCGGCATCCGCTTCCTCATAGACCAGCCGGTCTTCCGACTGCGGCTGGCCGAGAATATGGTGGAACACCTTCGACGGCCGGTGGTTTTCGTCGAGCGCCGAATAGAAGAAGCTCTTGCCGTCGGGCGCCCAGACGCCGCCGCCGCCGGTATTCTCGATCCGGTCGGCAAGGTCTTGCCCGGTCTCGAGGTCGCGCACCTGCAGCGTGAAGAACTCCGAGCCCTTGTCGTCATAGCCCCAGATGCCGCGGCTGTGGTCGCTCGTATGGTCGAGGCCGGCGAGGCGGAAATAGGCCTTGCCGGCCGCCTCCTTGTCGCCGTCGAGCAGCACCGTGCGGATCGCCTCGTCGGCGACATTGCCGTCGCGGGCGATGCGGAAATAACGCGGCTGTTCGCCGCCGGTGACATAGAAGGTGCCGTAGGCATAGGCGCCGTCTTTCATCGGAACCGAGCTGTCGTCTTCCTTGATGCGGCCGCGCATTTCGGCAAACAGCACCTTCTGCAGCGGCTTGGTGTCCTCCATCGCCGCGTTCATATAGGTGTTTTCGGCTTCGAGATGCCGGCGGATCTCAGGGTCGAGTATCGACGGATCCTTGAACATCGCCTGCCAGTTGTCGGCGCGCAGCCAGGCATAGTCGTCCGTGCGGGTAATGCCGTGGCGCGTATCGGAGACGGGCTTCTTCGGTGCGGCAGGCGGTGTCGGCAGGCTCTTGAAAACGGACAAGGAATGGCTCCGGGTCGGAATGTCGGGTTGGCAAGAGATAGAGGCGCGCCGCCGCCGGATCAAGCGGCAAGGGTGCGGCAAGGGCGCAGATGACCTTCCACAGACAAGGAGGACGCTCTGCCCACCTTGCCTTGATGTCACCACAATATTTAAGAAAGTCCGCTATCTCAGTGAATTTGCACGTGCCAAGCTCCCGGCAAGCTGTCGGCGGTAGGGTAGAAATTGCAGAACAGTAAGGGATTCTCTCCGCAATGCCGAAACGTCTGATCCTGTTTGTATCCCTCGCAAGCCTTGCAGCCCCCGCCTTTGCCGTCGATCCCGCCATCAAGAAGCAGCTGGAAAAACTCGATCCCTCGACCCGCCTGGAACAGAGCTGCGACACCGAGGCGATGAGCCGCATCAACAAGGACAGCACTGGCTTCAAGCCCGACAAGGTGATCGCCTACACCTTCAAGGACCCGATCCCCGGCGACAATTCGCTGGACGCGCCGGGTGCTGTCTTCCGCAGCAAGGGCGACTGGTACCATCTCTCCTACAATTGCATCACCGGTCCGCAGCATATCAACGTGCGCGAACTCAACTACGAGATCGGCGAGAAGGTGCCGCGCGAGAAGTGGGACAAGTATTATCTCTATGATTGATGCTGCCCTGTCCGTCCAAGCCGCTGCGGTGACAACCGGCCGCATGGCGCCGGGGGAGAGCTGTCGCTAAAATCGGCAGCTCGAATCATAGAAATCCGTCGTATGAACCGCATCCTGCTCGCTTCGGCGTTCCTTCTCGTCAGTATCTCCGCTGCATTCGCGGACGGAATTCCGTCAGCCGTGCCGACGGCGGTTAGTCCGGCCCCGAAGGCGCCGGCGCCAAAGCTCGTCGAGCCGCATCTGCACATCGCCCGTTCCAATATCGCAGGCCATGCCCGCATTGCGCTGACCTTCGATGCCTGCATGGGGCAGGCGGACGAGCGCATCCTTTCGACGCTGGTGCGTGAACGCATCCCGGCAACGATCTTCGTCACTGGCCGCTGGCTGAAGCGCAATCCCGAAGCACTTGGCGTGTTTCTGCAAAATCCCGATCTCTTCGAACTCGAAAACCACGGCCAGAACCATATTCCGGCCGTCGACACGCCAACGCTGATCTATGGCATCGCGTCGGCCGGCTCGCGGCAGGCGGTGCGGCAGGAAGTCGAAGGCGGCGCTGCCGCCATGGTCGCGGCCGGCATTCCGGCGCCGCACTGGTTCAGGGGCTCGACTGCCAAATACGATCTTTCCGCCATCGGCGAGATCCGCGCCATGGGCTATCGCATTGCCGGTTATTCGGTGAACGGCGACGGCGGCTCGCTGCTCGGGGCTGTCATCACCGAAAAACGCATCGCCTCGGCCAAGGACGGCGACGTCGTCATCTCCCACGTCAACCAGCCGACCCATGCGGCCGGCGAGGGCGTGGCCAAGGCGCTGGTCGATCTCAAGGCCAAGGGCACGGAGTTCGTCCGCCTCGAGGATGTCGAGGACACCGGCGACGACAAGACGACCGAGTAGGGTTTCGGATCTCTTCGCTTGCTCACCCCTGGAAAACGAATAATGCTGTTTTTGTTTTTTCGGTTGAGGGGACGTAGGGGAGCGCATGCCTCGTGCGATTTGGAATGTCGAAGGCGAAATTCAAAATGAGCTTCATCCCTCCGAAATTGTTGTCTGGACAGGGCAACCAGGTGCCTGGGGAACTTTCGTTTCCAAGTGTCCTGAATTAATTATCGGCCTAATTTGTGTGATCTCCGGTTGCGCTGGCTTTCTACCGGCTGACAATGCGCTTGCCATCGTCGAAAAGGCGGATGGAATAATGGGCATCATATTCCCCGGAGTCTTTTTACTGGCCGGTGTCGCGGCCATAGCGGGCGCGGTTTTCGAGATGATCGCTACGGGCCGAACCGCTTACGCTGCCACCGATCGCAGGCTTCTCATCGTTCGAAATCTGATCAGGCGCCGAGCAACGACGATAGCACCAACGGCCATCAACGTTGTGGAGGTACGGGAAAAATGGGACCGCTCGGGAACCCTGACTTTTCGCCGGGAGGGAGACGGGGATAGCGTCAAAAAATTCGCCTTTATCGGTATCCCAAACGTTCGCGAAGTGGCTAAACATGTTGAAGAATTGCGAATGAGTGCAAGAAAGCAAGCCAGCTAGACGACTGAAATTTCAGCGCCTTTGGCTTTCCGTCTCGCTTCTATGCATTCCCGAATGAAAGCGCGCCAAACCCGGCCCATCCCTGTCGACCGCAAAATCCTCGAACCAATCCCGTTGCATGCCTACGAGCATGGCGCCGATCATCTGTGCGGCGAGATAGGAAAAGGTGATGCCGTTGCCGCCGTAGCCATAGGCTGCGAACACATGCGGTATCTCCGGCACCGGACCGATCAGCGGCAGGCCGTCGGTCGTCTCGCCGAAGGTGCCGCACCAGGCATGGGCGACGCGTGTATCCGCCTTCGGCCACAGCCGCTTCATCTTCTCCTGGATTGCGATGATCTTGGCCGGCAGCTTGCGGTCGCGCGTTTGCGCGTCGCTCGTCTCGTCATCCTCGCCGCCGGCGACGATGCGATTGTCCGGCGTCGTACGCATGTAGAGATAGGGGTGGCTGTCCTCCCAGATCAGCGCTCTGTCGCGCCAGAAATTCGCCGGATCCTGCGCCACGGTGGCGAGCGCCCAGCTCGAACTCGACCGGTGCAGCTTCGGCATGTCGAGGCCCGGCATCGAATAGCCGGTCGCAAGCACCGCATGCCGCGCCTCGATGACGTGCCCTCCATCCGTTTCCGCCAAGACGCGGCCACCTTCGCTGTGAAGCGCAGCCACGGAAGCGCTCACCAGCCGCGCACCGCGCCGCAACGCCATCTCGATCAAGGCCCAGGTCAGAAGCAGCGGATCGCACTCCGCCGAACCCGGCGAATAGATCGCACCATCGCGGTCGAGCTCGAATTGTGTGAAGAGATCGGGATGTTCGAGATAGACGCCGGGCAGGCCCGCCCGGCGACGAAGCTGGCGCTCCTCCAAGAGGTCGCGCGCGCCTTCGCGATTGGCGGCGAGATAGAGCGTGTTGCGCGGCCGGAAGCCGCAGGCGATCCCGTTTGCTGCGATCAGTTTGGAAAGGCCGGCGACCGCGGCACCACTGCGGCGGTAGATGCCGGCCGCGCGCTCGAAGCCGTAATAATCCTCAAGCTCGGTGAGCGTACTGTCGATTTCCCATTGCAGCATCGCCGTGCTCGCCGCGGTGCTGCCGAAACCGGGCTCCTCCCGGTCGATGACCGCTACGGAAAAACCGCGCGCCGTCAAATGTTCGGCAACCAATGCGCCGGTGATGCCGCCGCCGATCACGGCGACGTCGGTGGAAAAGCTCTCCTCGGTCGGCCGCCATTCCGGCCGTATGCCGCTCTTCCCCCAGAGAGAACGGCCGCTCACCATCTGGTCGTGATCGGATTCGGCAAGATCGAGATCAGATGCCACTGACGTCCCCCCGGTTGATCATTTCGGCAACTGCGGCTGCGGCTTTTCCTCGATCAGCAGTTCGTCAATGACAGTCATGACGATCAGCGAGAGCGGTAGCGCCAGCATGGCGCCGACGGCGCCCCACATCCACGTCCAGAACAGGATGGCGAGGAAGACGACGAAGGGATTGATTTCCAGCCGCCGTCCCATCACTGCGGGGAAGATCAGGTTCTCCATGAGCAGATGCACGGTGAAGAAGGCTGCGGCCGGCATCAGGCCGATAAGGAGGCCGTCATGGGTCAGGATGCCGGCGACCGCGACGGCAAACGTCATCAGCGTGATGCCGAGATAGGGGATGAAGCTCGACAGGAAGGCAAAGAAGCCCCAGAGCACCGGGGCAGACAGCCCGCCGGCATAGGCAATGACAGTCATGACCACGCCGAGCCCGACATAGATCAGCGAGGCCGTGGCGAAATAGAAGCCGAGCACCTGCTCGACGGCATTGATGACACGGATCGCCGCCAGGCGCTGCGTGCGGGTGCGGAAGGTCATGATGATCGTCTTGCGCAGGTTGACCCGACCAGCGAGGAAGAACAGCAGCGCCGCAAAGAAGATCATCCCCTGCACCAGAGCCGGCGTCAGGCTACTTGTCACCACGTGCAGCACGTTGCCAGTGTTTTCGAGCAGCGCACCGATCGACATCGACCCGCTTTCGAATGTCGCCGGCGTGATATGCAGCCATCTGATGCGCTCCAGATAAGGCATGACGCGGTTTATGGTCCGCTCGGCGAAGGCCGGACCCTCATTGGCAAGCGTCATCAGCGGGTCGGCGAGCGAGTTGATCAACAGGAAGATCACCAGCGCCACGCTGGTTGACAGGATGAAGGCGTTGGCAAGCCGCGGCACCCCCATCCTGCTGAGCTTTTCTGCCGCCATGCCGAGGATCATGCCGACGACGACCGCAAGCGTGATCGGGATGAGGATCAGCGACATCAGATAGACGGCGGCAAGGAAAAGAATGCCGAAGATGCCGATGATCGCCCAGGCCATGCTGACGTCGAGCCCATCCTTTTCCAGCCGGTGCAGCGGTGGCGGCGGCAACTCTTCGGCCGCCTCCTTCAGCGACTGCGCCCAGGCGCTGGTGTGGCGTTCGCCGATGGCGATCTTCTTTGCTTGTTTGCGGATGCCATTGGCGATGCCCATGCGGTGAGGTCCCCGAAGCCCCATTGCTTCCTCACGGAAACGCGCCGATAGGGTTCCGGTTCCTCAAGGGTGTGACAATGTGGCGCGGTGCACGTGAAGGTGCACAGCATTTGGCGCCCTTTGCCGTCCGGCGTGCAACCGAAGCAGGCCGATTTCCGCCGTTATTCCTTCAACCGATAGGGCTGATCCGTTGTTGCAGGAGTTACGCCGAAAGCGTCAGGCCGATGCCCCAGGGATCCCTCAGGAACACGCCGCCGTCGCGCTTCTCGCTGTTGATCTCCAGCGCGTCGAGTTTGGAGACCGCCGCATCCAGCGTCGCCTTGTCGTTGAAACGGACCTTGTAGTCCGAAAGCCCGGTCATGTTGCCGGCGCGTGCCGTGGCGCCGCGGCTGTTCCAGATATTGGCGGCGAGATGGTGATGGTAGCCGCCGGTCGCAAAGAAGCTCGCGCCGGGATAGCGCGCCATCAGCTTGAGGCCAAGGACGTCGTGGTAAAAGGCGTCGGCCTGCGGGATGTCGCCGACCTGCAGATGCAGGTGGCCGATCGCCGTCCCCACAGCCATGCCGTCCCAGCGCTCATCAGGCGCGCTGTTGTAGAGCGCCTGCAGGTCGAGGCGCAGCGTCGCCATTTCCACCATGCCGTCCTGGTGGAATTTCCATTGTTCGTGCGGCCGGTCGGCATAAATCTCGATGCCGTTGCCTTCGGGATCGGACAAATAGATCGCTTCGCTGACGAGATGGTCCGAGGCGCCGTCGAGAACGACATTGTTCTGTGCCGCATGGCGCAGCCAGCGCGCGAGCTCGGTCCGGTTCGGCATCAGGAAGGCGGTATGGAAAAGGCCGGCGGCGTTGCGCGGCGCGATGGTCGCATTCTTTGTGGTCGTCAGCGTCAGCAGCGGCAGATCGCCGACACCCAGCACTTCGCCGCTCGCCGTCTTCTCGATCACCTTCAGGCCGAGCATCGATTGATAGAAGCCGGAAACGAGACCGAGGTCGGTGACGACGAGATGCGACTGGTCGATATAGGCGGGCCGCGTCAGCGCATAGGAAGTTTCGGTCGTCATGGATTGTTCTCCTGCCTCTGAATTGGCCTGTAAGATGGAAGGCGTACCGGCGGTGGCGGCAAACATGCCGCCTGTGGCAAGCCCGAGGAAGTTTCGCCGGTTCATTCGCCTCTAATCTCCCCTCGGCTGCCGTACTTGATCCCTATATGGCCCATTCCGATTGTTCACAGAAGATCCGTTTTTGAGGATGAAGCGTTGAACAGATGTTGACGATGACTTGTGTCCACTTGATCGCGATCAATGCGCCCATATCTTCTTTAGAGGAAACTTATACATCTCAGTCATGGAGGGAAGCCATGTACAGGAAGATCATCGTAGCGATCGCGCTCGGCGGCATCGACAAGGGAGAAAAGATCCTCCGCAAGGCCGCGTCCTTGCTCGATGACGGCGGTGAGATCATCGCGCTCAACGTCATCGAAGATGTGCCGAGCTATGTCGCGATCGAACTGCCGGCCAATATGGTCGAGGACGCCATGAAGGACGGCCGCGAGAAGCTGGAAGCGCTGATCGCCGCAGCCGGCGTCACGGCAACCGTCGAAATTGCCAACGGTCCGCCCGCCAAAGCCATCATCTCGACTGCCGAAAGCCGTGGCGCCGACCTGATTATCGTCGCCTCGCACGTTCCCGACTTTTCCAACTACTTTATCGGCGCCACTGCCGACCGGGTCGTGCGCCATGCCAAATGCTCGGTGCTGGTCGACCGGCAGAAGGTTTGATCTTGCGCAAGTGCAGCCTGTCACGAAGATTTACCGCCCGTGCGCTTTGCCGCAGTTGCGCGCCCGTCCGTTCGATGAGACGATTGCAATCGGGGTATCAAACGGATTGGCGTGCATGGCCGAGTTCAACGGCATTCGCTGGGCTTATGACAGATACGAATTGATCGCCGACGGTATCGTCCATGGCGTCGGTCTCGTGCTGGCGCTGATCGGCGCCACCGTGCTGATCTTCTACGCCACGGTCTGGAGTTCCTACGGCGCGCTCGCCGCCGCCTGGATCTACGGCGTCGGGCTGGTGCTGACGCTTGCCATTTCCTTTTCCTACAACGCCTGGCCGGTCTCGCGCACGAAATGGTATCTGCGCCGCTTCGATCATTCGGCGATCTTCCTGCTGATCGCCGCCACCTACACGCCGTTCCTCGAACGTGGCGCCGACGATCCGCTGCTCTTGTTCATGCTGGTCGCGATCTGGCTGTTCGCCGCCGTCGGCATTATCCTGAAATGCGTCTTTCCCGGGCGTTTCGACCGTCTTGCCATCCTGCTTTATCTCGCCATGGGCTGGAGCGGCGTTCTGGTGGCCGAGCCCGTCGCCTCGCGCATTCCCGCCGCCTCGATGCTGCTGATCGTCATCGGCGGTGTCATCTATTCACTCGGCGTCATCTTCCATGTCTGGGAGAAGCTGCGCTTCCAGAACGCCATCTGGCACGGCTTCGTCGTCACCGCGGCGGCCGTGCATTATTCGGCCGTCTTCACCTGTTTCAGCCTGTCGCCACCAGGCCTCTGAACGACTGATGTGCCCGAAGCCGTTCCTGTTTTGCGTCCGCCGTTTACATCTCTCGAGGCGGGGCGTATGCCCGCCTTCGCAAACAATATGAACCCGAGCATCATGACAGACGCTGTCCTACTCCGCGACGCCACCGAAGCCGATCTTTCTGCCATCCGCGATATCTACAATCACGCCGTCGAGCACACGACGGCGATCTGGAACGACACGCTGGTCGATCTCGAAAATCGGCTGGAATGGTTCAAGGCGCGCAAGGCGCGCGGCTTTCCCGTCATCGTCGCCGAAATGTCGGGCAAGGTCGCGGGTTACGCCTCCTATGGTGATTGGCGCGCCTTCGACGGCTACCGCCACACGGTCGAACATTCCGTCTATGTCGACAAGGATTGCCGCGGTGGCGGCATCGGCGAGCGGCTGATGCGGGAGCTGATCGTGCGTGCTGCGGCCGGCAATATCCATGTGATGATTGCCGGCATCGAGGCCGAGAACACCGCCTCGATCAGGCTGCACGAAAAGCTCGGTTTCCGCATCGCCGGCAGATTTTCCGAGGTCGGCACCAAATTCGGCCGCTGGCTGGACCTGACCTGCATGGAACTTCGCCTGCCCGGCAAGGTGGATTGATCCACCTGCCCGGCAAGGCGGATTGACCTGCCTGCCCGGCAAAGCCCCAGACGCATCAGGCAAAGCCCCAGACGCATCAGGCAAAGCCCCAGACCCATCAGGCAAAGCCATTGTGAACGGCGCGCGCCATCTTTTTATTGTAGTCTGAGCTGTGTAAGAATGTGGAAGCGGCCTGCTTCGCGGAAAGCGGCCTGAAGCGTATTGTAAGCGTTATGGGGGTGATTAATTCAATGGCAATGCAAAGATCGTCGCTCGGTCTCCTTGCCCTCGTCCTTCTGGCATTTCCGCCGGTTGTCACCCGGGCCGCCGATTGCGGCAGCATGGCCTCGCCGCAGCTCGACTGGCAGGATTGCACCAAGAAGAACCTGATGTTGCAGGGCAGTGATCTCGAAGGCGCCAACCTCGTCGGCACCGATTTCTCGCTGACCGACCTTGCCGGGGCCAATGTCAAATCCGCCAATCTGGAGAAAGCGACGCTGGTGCGTGCCTCATTGGAGGGCGCGCACGCTGAAGGCGCCAACTTCGCCAAGATCGAGGCCTATCGCTCCAGCTTCGCCAATATCGCCGCCGATGGCGCTTCCTTTGCCGGCGCCGAGCTGCAGCGCGCCAATTTCGCCGGCGCCCGGCTCGCCGGCGCGAGCTTCGAAAAGGCCGAGCTCGGCCGCGCCGATTTCGACAAGGCGGTGCTGACGGGGGCGAAATTCTCGTTCGCCAATCTCTCCCGTGCCGATCTCTCCGGCGCGACCTTCGAAACCACGCCGATGTTCGATCGCGCCTTCATGTTCCTGACCCACATCGAAGGCCTTGACCTCTCGGCCGCAACCGGGCTCGAACAGGCGCAGATCGATCTTGCCTGCGGCGATGCCTCGACCAAGCTGCCGGCCGGCCTCTCCGCACCGACAACCTGGCCCTGTCCCGCTGAGCACGAATGATCGGGGGCTCGCCGGCCGTATGGTCGAGCTACGCAGGCGTCTTTCAGTGTTGATGATTGCCTCTCACCCTAACCCTACAGGGGTGGAGCCACTCGTCTCGACCCGTCCTTCGGACCCTGTAAACGGGGCGAGGGGACGTGCCCTGCCAGAGGTGAGCGAGGAGCGGAGAGGTTGCGGCTATCCCCCTTCGCCCCGCGAGCGGGGGGAAGGTGGCGGCAGCCGGATGAGGGGCTCGTCGCATCCGAATGAACCGCTTGCCGCTTGCTCGGCCGGGCGATTACTTCCCGGGCTCGAACACCATGGAGTGACCGTTGATGCAGTAGCGCAGGCCGGTCGGCGGTGGGCCGTCCGGAAAGACGTGGCCGAGATGGGCGTCGCAGCTGCCGCAACGGATTTCGGTGCGCACCATGCCGTGGGTCGTGTCGCGATGCTCGATCACCGCTTCGGGCGACACTGCTTCGAAATAGCTCGGCCAGCCGCAGCCGGCATCGAATTTCGTGTCGGAGCGGAAAAGCGGGGCATTACAGCCGACGCAGCGGTAAAGCCCCGTCTCGAAGGAGTCCCAGTAGGGGCCGGTAAAAGCGCGTTCGGTGCCGTGCTGGCGCGTGATGCGGTATTGCTCGGGGGTGAGCTGCTCTTTCCATTCGGCATCGGTCTTGTGGATCTTGGCGGTGGTCGCAGTTTCGGACATGAGGTGCTCCTTTCGCCGAGGGGCGTTTCCGTTTGCGCAAAATGTGGTGCGCCGCGTTCACTTCATCAAGTCTCCAGCGCCGCGCCATGAGATTGGCGACATACCGCAATTGGAGTAAGACGCTTGCTTTTACATCCGTTAGGGGTTTCCTGTTAGGGTTAATGTTACGTGCATTGGAGAATCACTGGTGTTTGAGGCAGCAATCGTCCTGCTCTACGGCCTGGTGGCCGTGGCCGCCATGGCGGTCACGCTGTTGGAAGGCTGGGCCAACCATGACGGCTTGACGCTCCATCGTCTCGCCGGGCTCTTCGCCTGCCTGCTCTGGCCGCTGACGCTTCTGGTCTTCATCCTGCACGGTTGCATCACCCGCCTGCTGACGCGCCTTTCCCGACCGATGGCCTGATCGGCTTCGAACATCGCCATGCAGTGCGGCTTGCGGCCGAAATCGCTTGAGACGCTCCCCCGTTTCGCCTAAGCCAGAAGACAGGCCGGTTTTCGCTGGCTTTTCGTCTGTTGCCTTTACAGCGCCGCGCGTCTTGTCGGACGTGCAAGGGACTGTAATATTTTGATTCATGCAGTAGAGGAGGAGACATGGCCGATGTCACGGCTCTGACATTTCTGGCCCTGTGTCTGCCGCTCGTCGGCGCTCTTGCCGCTCCCCTCGTCATTCGCATCTTCGGCGCAAACGGTGCCTGGCTCCTGGCGATCGCTCCCTTGCTCGCCTTCCTGCATTTTCTGCGTTTCATTCCCAAGATCGCGCGCGGCGAGGTCGTCACCGGCGGGTATTCCTGGGTGCCGAGTTTTCATCTCTCCTTCTCCTGGTTCCTCGATGGCCTGTCGCTGGCCTTCGCGCTGCTGATCACCGGTATCGGCACCCTGATCGTGCTTTATGCCGGCGGCTATCTCAAGGGACACAAGGATCAGGGCCGCTTCTTCTCCTTCATCTTCCTCTTCATGGGCGCGATGCTCGGCGTCGTCGTTTCCGACAGTTTCCTGATGCTCTTCGTCTTCTGGGAACTGACGTCGATCACGTCCTTCCTGCTGATCGGCTTCGATCACGAACGTGCGGCGGCTCGCCGCGCTGCCCTGCAGGCGCTTGTTGTGACCGGCGGGGGAGGGCTTTGCCTGTTGGCCGGCCTGCTGCTCCTCTGGGACATCTCAGCCGTCACTGAGATGTCGCGGCTCATCGGAACGGGCGATGTCGTGCGCGAAAGCCCGTTCTATCTCGCGGCCCTCCTTCTGGTCCTGGGCGGCGCCTTCACCAAGTCGGCGCAATTTCCCTTTCATTTCTGGCTGCCGAACGCCATGGAGGCGCCGACGCCGGTTTCGGCCTATCTGCATTCGGCGACGATGGTGAAAGCAGGCGTCTATCTGCTGATGCGGCTCAATCCCGTCATGGGGGCAACCCCTGCCTGGGAAATCCTTCTGCCCTTCTTCGGCGGGCTGACGCTGGTGGTCGGCACCGCACTCGCCATCCGCCAGACCGACCTGAAGCTCAAGCTTGCCTATACCACCGTCTCCTCGCTCGGCTTGCTCGTCATGCTGATCGGCTTCGGCTCGGACCATGCGGTCGAGGCGGCGGCGCTTTATCTGGTGGCGCATTCCCTCTTCAAGGGCGCGCTCTTCATGGTCGCCGGCATCATCGATCACGAGACCGGCACGCGCGATATCACCAGGCTCAGTGGCCTGATGCGGGCGATGCCGCTCACCTGGATGATCGCGCTTGCGGCGGCCTTCTCGATGGCCGGCCTGCCGCCCTTCTTCGGCTTCCTCGCCAAGGAGGAGATCTACACGGCACTCGTCGGTGCCGATGTCCGCGCGATCACGTTTACCGCGATAACCGTCTTCGGCAATGCGCTGATGTTCGCCGTCGCCTTCGCCGTGGCGCTGAAACCCTTCCTCGGCCGGCCGGTGGAGACGCCGAAACCTCCGCACGAAGCACCTGTCCTGCTTTGGCTCGGACCGGCTGTTCTCGCCGTCCTCGGCCTGCTCGCGGCGATCTTTTCGACCTTCACCCATACCGTCCTGTCCTCGCCGATCGCATCCGCCATCCGCCAGACACCCGTCGACATCGATATTTCGCTGACGCCGCATATCGGCCTGCCCTTGGCGCTTTCTGCCCTGACCGTGCTGCTCGGTATCGGCGTTTACTGGCAGCTCGCGCGCGCCCGTGTCCTGATGGCCGTCTTCTTGCGCGCGGCAGGCCGTGGGCCGGACCATGGCTTTGATGTCGCTATATCGGGCCTTGTCCGCTTCGCCGGCCGCCTCATGCGTGTGCTCCAACCGGGGCGGCTGGAGATCTATGTCACCTGCAGCTTCCTTTGCGTTGCCGCCATCCTCATCATCCCCCCAGTCGTCTATGGCGAACTGCCGCGCCTTCCGGCCTGGCCGGCCGATGTCAGGCTCTATGAATGGGCGGTCTTCCTGATCGCCGCCTTCGGCCTTGCCGCCGTGCTGGTTGCCCGCGACCGGCTGACGGCGATCGTCTCGCTCGGCATCCAGGGTTTCGCCGTTGCCATCATCTTCCTGCTGTTCGGCGCGCCGGATCTGTCGTTTACCCAGTTCATGGTCGAAACGCTCTCGGTGGTCATCCTCGCGCTGGTCATGACCAGGCTTCGCCTATCTCCCGCCGATCGGCGGCCGCTCGGCCGCAAGCTCTTCGACGGAGCGCTGGCGCTTGTCTGCGGCCTCGGCTTCACGCTTGTGCTGATGCGGGCGACCGAGGCGCCGTTCAACGATGCGCTGACGGCCTTCTTCAACGCCTATTCCAAATCGATCGCTCACGGCGCCAACGTCGTCAACGTCATCATCGTCGATTTCCGCGGCACCGACACGCTCGGCGAAATCGCCGTTGTCGCGGTCACCGGCCTTGCCATCCTGGCGCTGATCCGCATCCGCGCCGGCAGCGAGCGCAAGCTTGCCGCCAATGATCCCGCGGCGGAGGGCTGAGTGCCGTGAACACCCTCATCTTCCGCACCGTCGCCCCGTTTCTCACCGCGCTGATGCTGCTTTTTTCCGTCTTCGTGCTGCTGCGCGGCCATAACGAGCCGGGCGGCGGCTTCATCGGCGGGCTGATCGCTGCCTCGGGACTGGCGATTTACGGCATTGCCCGCGGCGTTGGCGCCGTTCGCCGCGCACTGTACTTCCATCCGCTGTCGATTGCCGGCTTCGGTCTGCTCCTGTCGACAGCGGCCGGTCTTCTCTCCATCCTGTTTGACGTTCCCTTCATGACCGGCCTCTGGATCTATCCGACGCTTTTCGGCGCCGAGGTGCCGCTGTCGAGCGTCATGCTCTTCGATGTCGGCGTCTATCTCGTCGTGCTCGGCGCCATCATCTCGATCGCACTGGCGCTCGAGGAAAAGGAGGTGGAATGATGGAGCCGCTTCTCGCGATCCTCGTCGGCCTGTTCTTTGCCGCCGCCATCTATCTGATGCTGTCGAAATTCTCGATCCGGATCATGCTCGGCATCGCCATCCTCGGCAATGCCGTCAACCTGCTGCTCTTTACCGGCGGTCGGCTGACGCGCGAGGTGCCGCCGATCATCCCGCTGGGTCTCGACAGTTTGCCCGCAGGCACCGCCAACCCGTTGCCGCAGGCCCTCATCCTGACGGCGATCGTCATCTCCTTCTCCTTCCTTGCCTTCCTGCTGGTGCTGACCTACCGCGCCTATCAGGACCTCGGCACCGACAACACCAGCGATATGCGTGCCGCCGAGCCCGACGACCGGCCGCTGCCGCCATTGGGGTATTGAGAATGGCTATGCGAATTTGGGCTGAAGCGCTGCCGGCAATCTCCCTCTTCTCCCCAGCGGGGAGAAGGTGGCCCGAAGGGTCGGATGAGGGGGGCAGCACGGCACACGTCATCCTTCGTTGTGGCGAAAACATGGCCCTTCGCTTACGCTTCGGGCGTTCGTCGCCAATGCTCCTCACCCCCCTCATCCGCCCCGACGGGCACCTTTGTAACTTCCCTTTATCCGCTCCTGGCGCTGTAATGCCTGTTGCGGTGGCGGATGGAAGACCGATGCACCTTTGGGACACCAAGCCCGTGGGAGAGCCTGGGTCTCCGTCCGCCGTTCCATTGAACCCGAACAGTCGCCAGGGCCGCTTGCGAAAGCAAAGCCCGATTAGGCAAGGATGGGATCAGATGGAGATTGTTGTTGGGATCGACGTTTCGAAAGAGCGCCTGGATGTTGCGATCCTGCCGCAAGAAGAGGTCTTTGCCGTCGGCAACGACCATGCCGGCATCGATGAACTGGCCGAGCGGCTCAAAGGCATTGGTGTTGATGCGATTGCGCTGGAAGCGACCGGCGGCTTCGAGATGCTGGCGGTTGCCGGATTGTCCGCAGCCGGATTGACGGTGCTCGTCGTCAATCCGGCGCAAGTGCGCGCCTATGCCCATGCGATCGGCCGCAGGGCCAAGACCGATCCGATCGATGCCGCCGTCATCGCCGCCTTCGTTTTGGCGACGAAGCCCGAGATCCGGCCGTTGCGCGATGCCGAGACACAGGCGCTTTCCGAGCTTGTGGCTCGCCGGCGCCAGATCGTGCAGATGGTCGTGGCCGAGGAGAACCGGTTGCGCATGGCGCTGGCAAAGCAGGCGCAGGAAAGCATCAAGCGCCTGCTGAAAGCCTTGCGGCGCGAGCTCGAAAGCCTCGATGCCGATCTCGACAGCCATATCCGCAAGTCGCCGGTCTGGCGGGTGCGCGAGGCGCTGTTGACCTCGGTGCCGGGTGTCGGAGCGACAACAGCGCGCACGCTGCTGGCCGAACTGCCCGAGCTCGGCAGCCTCGACCGGCGCCAGATCGCCTCGCTGGCTGGTCTTGCCCCATGGACGCGGCAGTCGGGAAAATGGAAAGGCAAGAGCTTCATCGGCAGCGGCCGCGGCAAGGTACGCGCCGTCCTATTCATGGCCGCCCTCGTCGCCAGCCGATACAACCCTGACCTCAAGGCCTTCCGCGACAGGCTGGTCGCGGCCGGCAAGCCCAAGATCGTCGCCACCGTCGCAACCATGCGCAAGCTGCTCACCATCCTCAACGCCATCATAAGGGACGGACGACCATGGCAAAACGCTTGACAAACAAGACAGTCGCTCTCCCCGCTGGGGAGAAGAGGGAGCAAGCCTCGCCGACCGGAAAAGAAACCTGATCGCATGGCCGCCCCCACCTCTACCGTCGATCTCTCCGCCGCCCTGATCACCACCCCGGTGCCGATCGGCCATTGGCTCGCCATCCTGCCGGTCGCCCATTGCATCACGCTGGGTGCCGTCCTGCTGATGCTGCGCGGCTATCCCCGCCTGCAGGCCTGGCTTGCCATCCCTGGCCTTGCCGCGCTGGCGCTGATCGATGCGGCACTGCTCGCCAAGGTCGCCGCCGAAGGGCCGCTCACCATGGTCATGGGCCGCTGGCTGCCACCCTTCGGCATTGCCTTCACCGTCGATCTCTTCGGTGCGCTGATGGCCTTCACCGCAGCCCTTGCCGCGCTCGCCGGCGGCATCTATGCGTTGGCCGATATTGGTGAGAGCGGCCGGCGATATGGTTTCTTCCCGCTGCTGATGCTGCTGATGGCCGGCGTCACCGGCGCCTTTCTCACCGGCGATGTCTTCAATCTCTATGTCTGGTTCGAGGTGCTGCTGATCTCCTCTTTCGGGCTGATCATCCTTGGTTCCGAACGTGAGCAGATCGACGGCGCGCTGAAATATGCGGTGCTCAATCTCATCGCCACGACGTTGTTCCTGATTGGCGTCGGCATCCTCTACGCCGCCTTCGGCACCCTCAACATGGCCGATATCGCAGCAAAAGCTGCGGATTTGCGCGGCACGGCGCCGCTGATGACGCTGGCAAGCCTCTTCCTGCTCGCCTTCGGCATGAAGGCGGCGGCCTTTCCGGTCAATTTCTGGCTGCCGGCCGCCTACCATACGCCGCGCATCACCGTGTCGGCACTGTTTGCCGGCCTGCTGACCAAGGTCGGCATCTACGCGCTGATCCGGGTGATGGTCATGCTGCTACCGGTGGAACGCCAGGAGTTGAGCCTGGTGATCGCGCTCGCCGCCGCAGCGACCATTCTCGTCGGCGCTCTCGGCGCGCTTGCCGAAAACGATATTCGCAGGCTGTTCGGCTATGTCGTCATATCAGGCATCGGCAATATGCTTGCGGGCGTCGCGCTTGGCGGGCTAGGCGGCATCAGCGGTGCGGTCTTCTATGCGCTCCATTCCATGGTGCTGATGACGGCGCTTTATCTTGCCGCCGGCGAGATCGCCCGTCGCGGCGGCGGCTTTTCACTGTCGGCCCTCGGCGGGCTGTACAGGCAAAGCGGCGGCTTCACCGCGCTCTCCCTCGTGCTCTTCCTTGCCGCCTGTGGCCTGCCGCCCTTTTCCGGCTTCTGGCCGAAGGTCATTCTCGTCAAGGCCTCGCTCGATCTCGGCGCCTGGTGGCTGGCAGCCTCGATCCTGGTTGGCGGTTTTCTGACGACGATCGCCTTCGGCCGCCTCTTCCTGCTCGCCTATTGGCGCCCGGCGGCCATAGCACTGACGCCGTCCGGACCGAGGTGGCGCACCGGTCTGCCGCTCGCCGCGCTGACAGCGCTGGTCGTCGGCTTCGGCATCCTGCCGGAACAGCTGCTGGCGCTGTCGCAATCGGCAGCTGCCGGCCTTGCCGATCCCCAGGCCTATCTTCACTCGGTCTTCCCGGTAGGAGGTGCGCCGTGATCTTCTTCCTCTTCAACCTGCTGCTTGCCATTGCCTGGGTCACCGTCACCGGCAGCGCCTCGCTGCACAATCTAGTCCTCGGCTTGCTGCTTGGGGCCTTGGCGCTGGTCATCATCCGCGAATCTTTCGGCGGCAAGGAATATATTATCCCCCGCTTCCGCCCGGTGCTCTCGCTCGCCGCTCTGTTTCTCAAGGAATTGTCGCTGTCGGCCTGGAAGGTCACGGTCACCGTCCTCTCGCCCGATATGAAGCTGAAGCCCGGCATCTTTGCCTTCCCGCTGACGGTGACGAGCGATTTCGAGATCACTTTGCTCGCAAACCTCATCACGCTGACACCTGGCACGCTTTCGGTCGACGTCTCCACAGATCGCCGCACGCTCTATGTCCATGCGCTCGATTGTTCCGATCCTGAGGCAACCAAACGTGATATCGCCAACGGTTTCGAACGCAAGATCATGGAGGCTTTCCGGTGATCACACCTGCCGCCATCATCGCGGTCGCATCCTCGACCGCACTCGTCATCCTCGGCCTGGCGCTGATCCTCGCCGTCTGGCGCGTCGTTGCCGGCCCGACATTGCCGGATCGGATCCTCGCCCTCGACATGCTGACCGGCATCGCCATCGGTTTCATAGCGGTCATCGCGGTCAAGACCAGGTTTTCGCTCTATATCGATATCGCCATCTCGCTCGGCCTTGTCGGTTTCCTGGCGACCGTCGCCTTCGCCCGCTTTGTGCTGTCGCGCGGCAACATCAAATCGAAGCCGTCTGCATCTGCGGCAAATGGCAACACGCAAAAGCGGGCAGGGGGCAAGAAGCGATGATCGATTATATCGTGGCTGCCATCACCGCCCTGCTGCTGATCGTCGGTGCGCTCTTTGCTCTTGCAGCGGCGATCGGCCTGGTCAGGCTGCCCGATCTCTACACGCGCATGCACTCGGCCTCGAAGGCGGGGACTGTCGGCTCCGGCCTACTGCTCCTCGCCGCCGGCCTCTATTCGCAAGATCTGGCGATTCTCGCCCGCGCCATCGCCGGCTTTATCTTTTTCCTGCTGACGGCGCCGGTCTCTGCCCATCTGCTTGCCAGAGCTGCCCACCGTTCAGGATATGATCTCGGTGAACTCTCGGTCCGTGACGATATCAGGGATCGCTGAGCCTATTCTGTTCAGCGACTTTACCAGATTTATGCAAAACTTATGCACAGGAAGCTGTGAGTAAAGCTTGGCGGAATGCCCCTCAATTCTTCATCTGTCATTTTTTCTCAAGAAAAACGACAAATAATAATTGGCCTTTTGGTCAAACGATGGTATTTGAAAATGCAAGTAGAGTTCTGATTGTGAATTGCAATCGTACTGCTTCCAAGTCCCTCAGTTTTGATTTTTAATGTCTAAACTGAGGCCATAGCCTGGAGCATGACGTAGCGGTTTCCAATCAGGCAGTATAAGGACAGGTCTCGCTCTTCGGAATCTAGGGGTGGATTTCACGTTTTTCGAAACAGAAGGTCGCTTCCGGTGCTTTTGCTGTTCGCTTCTACGAGGCGGGTCTTTGGCATGTCAGTCAAAGACCGTTTGTGCATGCTAACAGGAGAAAAAATATGACGGATATAGCGACCGGCAATGCGCCGGAGCTGCTTGTGGAACTGACAGCCGACATCGTCGCGGCCTATGTCAGCAACCATGTTGTACCGGTCAGCGACCTGGCCAATCTGATTTCCGACGTGCATTCGGCACTGAGCAACACGTCCGTACCGCAGCCTGCTGCGGCGATCGTCGAAAAGCAGAAGCCTGCAGTTTCTGTCCGCAAGTCCGTACAGGACGAGCAGATCACGTGTTTGGAATGCGGCGGCAACTTCAAGTCCCTCAAGCGTCACCTGATGACGCATCACAGTCTCTCGCCGGAAGAATACCGCGAGAAGTGGGACCTGCCGACCGATTACCCGATGGTAGCGCCCGCTTATGCCGAAGCGCGTTCGCGCCTGGCAAAGGAAATGGGCCTCGGGCAGCGCCGCAAGCGCGGCCGCGGCTGAGCTTTTTCGAAAGCATCGACGACAAAAAGCCGGGTCTTGTGCCCGGCTTTTTTGTGTGCCTTTTCAAGGCGAGGAAAATAATCTCGATAGAGCCATTCCAGGAAGTGCGAAATGGTTTTCCCAGGCAAAGCGCGAAGCGGTTTTGCCGGGAGTTGGGTAAAACGAAAGGTTGGAGCGGTTCTGCGCTTCTATCAAAAGCTGAATCGCGCTGGTAATCCAACCCTTCCCAGATGATTCGGACGGGCGCTAAGATAGTCTGAGCGACCCTGTCTTATGCTTTGCCGACAGGCTTAGAATGTATTCCTATACTATCAGCAAGTGTTAATGTATTCGATGTGCGAAGGCAGGCGCGCTGTCCGAATCGATCGGCTGTGGCTCCGAAGGCCGATCAGCCATCATCGCGGTCAAGCCGCGGCGCGCACTCTTGCCTCTTCGCGGATCCTGTTCACCATCGAGCGCAGTCCGTTCGAGCGCTGCGATGACAGGTTCTCCACCAGGCCGATCTTCGAGAATATCTCGAAGGCATCGAGCCCGGCGATCTCGGATGCGGTCTTGCCGGAATAGGTGGCAAGCACGATGGCGACGAGGCCGCGCACGATATGGGCGTCGGAATCACCCTCGAAGCTCATGACCGGGTTGTCGGGATCGCCTGTCGTATGCGTCACCAGCCAGACCTGGCTGGCGCAACCCATCACCTTGTTCTCGGAGGTGCGCTTCGCCTCGGCCAGGTCGGGCAGCGCCTTGCCGAGTTCGATGACATAGCGGTAGCGGTCTTCCCAATCGTCCAGGAAAGCGAAGTCGTCGATGATCTGGTCGAGGGATGCCATGGAGAAGCCTTTCACTGTTAGAGCCGTTCCAGCAAAAGTGCGCAGCGGTTTTGCGTCCGGAATGCGTGAGGAAATGCTCTAGAACTGCATATAGGTGAAAGACCGGCAGATTTGAACCGCTAAAGCAATTCCAGGCAAAGCGCGCAGCGATTTTGCCGGGAATTGCGTACACAAAAGATTGGAGCGGTTCTGCGCTTCCATCAAAAGCTGAACCGCAAAAGAAACGCCGTGAGGGATGGGCATCCTCACGGCGCAGCAACATGCTGAATTAAACAGGGCAGGCACGTCAGGCATGGGGTATCTCCGCGTCATGCGGACCGCCGATGCAAGCTATAAAACCGAAAGGTATTGCGGACGAATGCCCGCGAAAAATTTGTCAGGTCGCCGGCTTCGGCGTCGGCAGCGGGATCGCGCCGGTTACCACCGTCTCAGGAGAGGCATTATCCTCGACGGGCGGGCGGTAAGGCATCGGCTGGTTGAGTGCAGCCTTTGCCTCGCGCATCTTTTCCTGGATAGCAGGTGCTGCCAGCGAAGGCATGTTGAGCGCCACCGGCATCTGCGGTTCGACAAGCTTTGCGGTCGCCGGCGCTTCGTCCTTGAACTGGCTGTCGAGAAGTTCGTAGGCGACGCGGGCGCCCTCGCGGGCCCGGTAGCCGAGCGCGGTGAAGGTTTCGGCGCCCTTGGCACAAACCTCGGGCTTTTCCGAGCACATGCCGGTGAGATAGTCATAGGCGCCACTTGCCGCCGTGAACGCGTCGGAAAGCTGCAATTGCGGGCCGTTGGCCAACTTGTCGGAACTCTCCGTGCTGAAGACGGAAAGAAGCACGAGCACGAGGCCAAACCAGAAGGATCCTTTGATCAGAAACCACATTGTCGTCGCCCATCCTGTTTTCCCCGTCCGGTTCTTGTCGCCGAATCAGGCCGGTTGTCCGGTGTGTTTTCACCCTACCGCCAAGTTGCGAATGCCGCTTTTCGAAACTCACGCGCATTTGCGGCAAATTTAGTTCAAATTTTAGCGAACGGTATTTGAGCCGCATTTTAGTCGAATGCGAGCGATCGCCGTTAAGCATCAGGGCAGCACCTGCTTGCAATTGCAGGGCTTTTGCTAGCTCGCCTTGCCACAAGAGTTAACGCAATGCTGAAATATGAGGAAAATCCGTCGCTTACCTGCTATTAACCACAAAAGGCAAAGAGCCTTCCAGATGCTTCAAAACGGGAATTTCGGCCGTTTCAGCCTGTGAACAGCGCTTTTGCCTTATCCTTTCTTTAAGTCGCCAAGGCCTATTGTCCGGATCGATCGACAGCCTTTCGGGCGGGTATTGCGTGCGTGTATTGAGTAACATTGGCGGCTGGATGACGGCCCTCGTAGACCGGGCAGCGACAAGCTGGCTCTCCCGGACGGGCGGCGGCGAAGCCGCACGCCAACGCGAACTCGCGATCCTGCGCCGCCTCGTGCTGCTCTCGTCGGCCGCTCTCGTTGCCGCTCCTATCGGCCTTTCGGCAGTCACCAGTCCGGCCGTCGCGCTGCCGGCGGGTGTCGCCATGGTCTGCGCCGCCTTTCTCTTTTCCGCTGTCGGCAGCATCGCGCTCGCCCGTCAGGGTTCGTCTGCCGGTATCGCCACGCAGTCGGCCGAGGATTTCTTCCTTGCAGCCACCCCCGGCCTCGTCTTCTTCCTAGACCCGCACGGCAGTGTGGCGACGGTCGGCGGCCGCGACCGGCGCGATTTCCTTGCCTGGATGCGCGATCCCAAGGGCAGGGGCTTCCTCGAGCAGGTGCATGTCTCCGACCGCATCCTTTTCCTGCAGGCGCTTGATGACCTGCGCCGGGGCGAGGATGCTCAGAGCGTCGATCTGCGCCTCGACCGGCCCTCGGTCTCGCGCGATCAACGCCAGTTCGCCTATCTCAGAATGGACATGACTGCCCGGCGCGATGCCGATGGCGAACTTGCCGCCATCATTGCCCAGCTGCGTGATGTCTCCGTCGAGCAGCAGTTGCGTGACGAAGCCCAGAACCGCGCGGCCGATGCCGAATCCGCAAACGACGCCAAGTCGCGCTTCCTCGCCGCCGTCAGCCATGAGCTGCGCACGCCACTGAACGCCATTCTCGGTTTTTCCGATATCCTGATCGGTGAATATTTCGGCAAGTTCGAAAACGACCGCCAGCGCGAATATGTCGGCCTGGTCCGCGAATCCGGCGCGCATCTGCTCTCCGTCGTCAACACCATGCTCGACATGAGCAAGATTGAAGCGGGCCGCTACGAGCTGATCCTCGAAGCCTTCGATATATCAAGCTCCGTCAAATCCTGCGAATCGATGCTGGCATTGCAGGCCAAGACCAAGGGCCTCACGCTGACGAGCCGTATCCAGCGCGATCTCGGCGAGATCGTCGCCGATCAGCGCGCTATCCAGCAGATCCTCATCAATCTCGTCGGCAATGCCATAAAATTCACCGAGGCCGGCGGCGTCGTCTCGGTCGATGCGGCAGCGCGCGACGGCATCCTCAAGCTGACGGTCAGCGATACCGGCATCGGCATCCCGGCCGACAAGCTGGCATTGCTCGGCCAGCCCTTCGTCCAGATCCAGAACGACTATACCCGCCGGTTCGAAGGCTCCGGCCTCGGCCTCTCCTTGGTCAAGGGGCTGGTGGCGCTGCATGGCGGGCATTTCGCCATTGCCAGCCAACCCGGCGAAGGCACCATCATCACCATCGAGATCGCGGTGGACGGCTCGGGTGCCCAGCACGCCGAAGACGCCGGTCATGGCGCGACTGTCGAGTTTCCGCCGCGGCTGAAGGGCGCGGTCAATACAGGCGCAGAATTGGAAGAGGGGCGTTTCGATGGCCGCGCGCAAGCGAAAATCGCCTAAGGGAAAAAGGGGACGGCAGCAGCCGGGCCTTCTGATGTCAGGTGCGGCCGCCCTTGGCGGGCTCGGCCTGCAGGGCGCATCCGTGCTTGGCGGCGTCATTGGCCGCAATCCGTCGGTCGCCGGCGGCACGATCACCTTCGTCGTCATCTTCTCCTTCGTCGCCGCCAATGCGCTCTGGTATCAGCCGGGCCTGCATCCGCATCCGATTTTCCGCACCCGTGATCCGCAGTCTCCAACCGTGCTCGGTGCCCGCCGCCCGGCCGAGGAGCAACAGGGCGAGGTCACCACATTCCGGATCGAACGGCCGCAGGACGCCGCCACCACCAATGCGACGCCGGCGCCTGCCGCACCTGGCCAACAGCCGAGCCAGCTGGTCATGGATATCCAGCAGCAGCTGGTGCGCCGCGGCCTCTATAACGGCATTCCCGACGGCATCATCGGCCCGCGCACCAGTGCGGCCATCCTGTTCTTCGAAGAGACCGTCGGCATGAGCCAGACCGGCGATCCGACGCCGGAGGTACTGGCAGCGCTAAAGACCGATGCCGCGGGGCCTTCGACCGTGCCCGCCGAAAAGCCGCCCGAGGATGTAAGCTCGAAGGCAGCGGCGGAAGACCCGGTGGCGGCGGCGATCCGTAGCGCTGAAAAGACAGTCAAAACGGCTCCGTCAGCCGCAAAGCAGGTTCCCTCAAGCGAAATCACCAATGTCGACCTGGTGTTGAAGATCCAGAAGGGTCTTTCCAACATGGCCTATGCCAATGTCGGCGTCGACGGCGTTGCCGGCGAGCAGACCCGCGCGGCCATCCGCCATTTTCAGAAGCACTACAACCTGCCCGAAGACGGTGAGCCGAACCAGGCGGTGCTGAAGAAACTCAAGGAAATCGGGGCGATATAGAGCAATTCCAGCAAAAGTGCGCAGCGGTTTTGCGTCCGGAATTGCGCAATCAAAAAGATAGAGCATTTCCGCGACCTGGAGAAAAACGGAAATGCTCTAACCATTAAGATGCCGCCTTCAACAGCCGGTAATGCGGCGTCATCGCCTGGCCCTCGACATCCACCGCCTCTTCGATCGGCCCGGCCTCGCGGGACATCGCCACGCGATAGCGCTTCGGCGCGATACCTGTCATCCGCTTGAAGGCGTTGCTGAAGGCGCTTTCGGATGTATAGCCGAGCGAAAGCGCCAGCGCCGAAACCGGCATGCTGCCCTCCCGCAGCTCGCGTTCGGCAAGGCGCATGCGCCAGCCGGTGAGATAGGTGAGCGGCGCAACCCCCGCCACTGTCTTGAACCGCAGCGCAAAGCTCGTGCGCGACATGCCGGCCGCCGTTGCCAATTCGCCAAGCTGCCAGGAGCGGCTGGGATCGCCATGCATCAGCCGCAGCGCCGGTGCAATGCGATCGTCGCCGAAGGCTCGGAGCCAGCCGACCGTCAGTGGCGCCGAGCTCATGATGTGCGCCCTCAGCACCAGGACGAACATCAACTGCGCAAGCTGGGTCGAGGCGAGCAGGGCGCCGGGCCGCTTTGCCGCCATCTCCCGCACCAGTTGGTCGAGCAGCCAGCGCAGCACCCCGGCTTCGGCAAGGGCCGCGCGCACATGGATGAGCGGCGGCAACACGTCGGACAGCAGCTCCATGCCCTGCGGCCCGAGCGCGATGTGGCCGCCGAGATAATGGAAATCCTCGCCAACGCCCTGGCGCGCCATGCCGTCAACCTTCTCCTTGAAGGCGCCGACCGCGTCAGTGGGCGCAACGGCAAGGTCGCTCGCCAGGATGAAGGAGTGCCGGCCGTTCAGAAGCGCAACGTCGCCTGCCTCGAGCAGAATGGGCTCACTGCCATTGTCGAGGCAAAGCCAGCAGCGCCCTTTGGCGACCGCGCTGATCTTGATCCGGTTTGGCCGGGGGAAACGCAGCGCCCAGGCGCCGCCGGCGATCAGCCCACCGGACACTAGGCAGCGCGCATCAAGCAGATTGAGCATTTCGGAGAGCGGATCGCTGGTCATTTTTGAACGATGAAGCAGGAAATCGGGATTTGCAAGCATTCAGAATCCCATTTCCCGGGCGTACATAAGGCCATCACGCACAACGGAGGCATGTCATGTCCACTCCACAGGCTCCCATCAGATCCGGTTTCGGTGCGGCCTCGACCGCCGAGGAGGTCATTGTCGGGCACGATCTCTCAGGCAAGGTCGCGATCGTCACCGGCGGTTATTCCGGTCTTGGTCTCGAGACGGCTCGTGTGCTCGCCGAAGCCGGCGCCAGGGTCGTCGTCCCCGCCCGCAATCTCGAAAAAGCCAAGGCGGCCGTGGAAAGCATTCCCGGCCTTGCGCTGGAAAAGCTCGACCTGATGGACCCCGGCTCGATCGACGACTTCGCCGACCGCTTCCTCGAAAGCGGCGAGCCCCTGCATCTTCTCATCAACAATGCTGCCGTCATGGCAAATCCGCTGACGCGTGATGCCCGCGGTTACGAATCGCAGTTCTCCACCAATCATCTCGGCCATTTCCAGCTCACTGCCCGCCTTTGGCCGGCGCTGGTGAAGGCCGAGGGTGCGCGTGTCGTCGCCGTCTCCTCGCGCGGCCACGTCTTCGCCGGCGTCGATTTCGACGATCCGAATTTCGAGAACCGCGAATACGCGCCCTATCTCGCCTACGGCCAGTCGAAGACGGCAAATGCTCTCTTTGCGGTGTCACTGGATGCTTTGGGTGCAAAGCACGGTATCAGGGCCTTCTCGCTGCATCCCGGCGGTATCGTCACCACCAATCTGGTCCGCCATCAGTCAAGCGACTTCCTCAAGGCGAGCGGCTATGTCGACGAGGACGGCAAGCCGGTCATCGATCCGGAAAACAACAAGAAGACGATAGAGCAGGGGGCTTCGACCACCGTCTGGTGCGCCGTCAGCGAGAAGCTCGACGGTCTCGGCGGCGTCTATTGCGAGAACTGCGATATCGCCACCGCCGTTCCCGGCGATTCGACCGAGATGCTCGGCGTCCGTCCTTGGGCAACCGATCCGGAACTCGCCGAGCGCCTCTGGCAGCTGAGCGAGCGGCTGACGGGCTTCATCGCCAGCTGATGGGGCGCCACACGGCCGGCCCACAGTCACGGAGTTCGATTTCCCTACAACCTAAGTCTAAGGTGCTGCGGCTGTTTGCAACTTGTTAACCATGTTGCCTGAAGCTTTTCTGATTGGGACGGGGGAGCGTCGGGCATGCATGCGCTGAAGGCGATAGACGATCTGGCCGGAGAACCGGCGGTCAAAGCGGGAGGCCCCGATCCCGAGGCGCTGCGCCACATCCTGCAGCGTCTTGCCGAAGAAGCCTCCACGCTTGGCATCGATCTCGTCGATATCGCCGGCGCCATCCAGGACATGGCGGGGATGTCGGCCCGGCATGCCTCCGCCTTCGATCATGTCACTCGCACTGCACTGTCGATTGCCGAGACCAATCGCTCGGTCGCCGCATCGCTGCGCGAGACCGACCGCACGGCGGCCGAGGCCCGCCACATGCTGAAAGAATCGGCCGACCGCCTGACCGGCTCCGTCGTCGAGATCGGCCACATGGTCCAGTCCTCCAACGAGATCGGCGCTGAGATCGCCGGCTTCTCCAAGTCGCTTGCCGATGTCGACAATATCGCCGAGGAGATCAGCACCATCGCCCGCCAGACCAACTTGCTGGCGCTGAACGCCGCGATCGAGGCGGCACGCGCCGGCGATGCGGGCAAGGGTTTCGCCGTCGTCGCCACCGAAGTCCGGGCGCTATCGCTGCAGACCTCGAAGGCGACCGGTTCCATCCAGCAGACGCTCGACGAGCTGCGGGTGAAGATCGACCGGCTGTCGGCCGTCGGCAGCGATGCGCGCGACAGTGCCGCAGGCGTGCGTGACAAGTCGGAAGCGATGCGCGGCGCCTTCGAAAACATGGAACATGTCATCACCCGCATCCTCGACAGTTCGACTGTCATGGCCAACACCACCGAGGCGGTCGACCAGCAATGCGCTGGCTTCGTCGAGAAACTCGGCGAGATGTCGGCCGAGGTCGCCGGCTCGAATATCAGGCTGCAGCAGGCGGCAAAACGCGTCGACAGCGTCGTCGGCCTCTCGGAAACCCTGATCCAGCTGACGGCGAGTGCCGGCGTCAAGACCGCCGACAGCCGTTGGATCGAGGAAGCGCAGTCGGTGGCAAGGCAGATTTCCGGCGCCTTCGAGCGCGCCGTCGCGGAAGGGCAGATCGGGCTCGATGCTCTCTTCGACCGACGGTATCGGCCGATACAGGGCACCGATCCGGCACAGGTGATGGCAGCCTTCACCGAACTCGCCGACCGCCTGCTGCCGCCGATCCAGGAACCCGTCACAGCCTTGGACGAGCGCATCGCCTTCTGCGCGGCGATCGACGAGAACGGCTATCTGCCGACCCACAACCGGAAATTCTCGCAAGCCCAGCGACCTGGCGACAGCGTCTGGAACACCGCCAATTGCCGCAATCGCCGCATCTTCGCCGATCGCGTCGGCCTTGCCGCCGGCCGCAGCACCGCGCCCTTCCTCGTCCAGACCTACAGGCGCGACATGGGTGGCGGTAATTTCGTGATGATGAAGGATATCTCCGCTCCGATCACCGTCCGGGGACGGCATTGGGGAGGATTGCGGCTGGCAATCAAGGTCTGACCCCTGGGGTCAAGCTCTGACCCTGCATTGCCGCCACCGGCGCTCCGGGGCTAGCGCATCGCAATCTTTCAGATTCGCTCCTCGCGCTCTAAGTCCTTATTTTCCCGCATGCCGTTATCGCAAAACCGCTACACACTTTTGCGCGACATGCTTTATACCGCACCGATGAGATTACGCGCCGACATCTTCGTTTCAGCCCTGCTGCGCCGCGTCTTCGCCAGCGGCGATTTCGCCGCCGTCGAGAAGAAGGGTGCGGAGGAAGCGGGTGCGATCTTCATCCGTCAGCACTTCCGCGACGGCCTGGAAACGCTCTATGCGCCGGCGCCGCAGACCGCTTTCGACGAAGGCCAGGCCGGCGACCGCCTGTTCGAGATCCGCCTGTTGCGCAGCGAACCGGAAGCGGTGCGCGCGATGCTGGAGCGCGAACGCAAATTCGATCCCGATCTCTGGATCGTCGAGCTGGAGGCGGATGAACTGGGGGATATGATCCCCCTTGTCAGGGACAGCGGATGACGGCCGGAGGCAGCCGTCAGGTCAGCGCCATTTCAAACCGCTGATATGTGGCAAGGTCAGCCCGCGGCTCAGCGAGACCGCCGTCCCATGATGCGCATGTCGCGCTGCGGCGGCGCCTGGCGGATGAAGCGGTGGTTGGGCGTTTCCTGAGGTGCAGGCACATTGGGCACGTCGTGCCTGTAGGTGTAGCGATCGGCACGCCGCCAGGCTTCGACGCGTTCGTGGCATTCTTCCGGGTCGAGCGCATCGAGCACCATCCAGCCCCGCGTGACGTTGTGCTGCTGTTCGGCAAGGTGCGGATAGAGCCTTTCGAGCACGAAGACGGCATCGAGAAAGCCCATGCCGAGGCTCGTCAGTGTAGTGGCAAGCTGCTGGCCGGAAAGGTCGAGCATGATGCGCTCGGCAAGCCAGCGGCTGGCGGAAAGCGCATCGGCAAGTGCTGTTGCGAAATGCGTTGCCTCGCGTGAGCGCGCGAAGCGCACCAGCAGCGCCTCTTGAATGTCGGTGAGCGTGCGCAGACCGAGCCTGTCTTCGTCGGCACGGCCGAGATGACCGGCAAGCCCGAGGATACGTTCGCGCAACGCCTCTTCATTGGCAACCCGCTGTTCTTCCAGCGCATCCGCCTCGTTGGTCTCGGCCGGCGCTGGCGAAAGCGGGACCGCTGGCGATTCCATGATCGGCGCCGATGCGCCCGCGGGCCGCGGCTGGCTCTGGCGCAGCGCCACCAGCGCATCGATGACCTTTGGCGAGAGTGAATCGCGGCTGACGATCGCCTTGACATGCGCTGCACCCTGCATGCGCGCGATGGTAATCAGCGTATCGTCGGCGATTGCCTTGGAGGCGGCAAGAAAAGGGGCTGCGATCTCGATCGGCTGGTTGCCGATAAACAGTGCTACGGCTGCCGGCATGTTCTCGCATTGGGACAGCGCTGCGACCGCCTGGCGCTTGGCCTCGTCGGAGGAGGCTTGGAACAGCGGCATGAAAAGTTCGGCAAATTGGCGCAGTTCGGACCGTGTCGGATGAGACAGGTTCTCGAAACTGCTGACAGTCGCCATTAACACCACGTCCTTTTTCCTGACGGCCAAGGGGCCTTCTAGGTCTCGAAACCGGTCACGCACAAAAACACCCCGAAAACGCAGAACAAGGGGACCATGGGCCGATATGCGCTGGCGGAACGCATGTCAGGCCATACGGTTATGAACAAATCCTACACCGGTAGGGTTAATGCATGCTGAAGATTTTATTAAAAAGCAACAGAAATATACACGCTTAGCGTGTCCAGGCATGGTTAGCCGGCAATATAAAAATGCACGGTTTGGAAGGGCGCTCTGAGGATTGCTCATCGCCGAAGTGATGGTGGAAAGTTTAGGCGATCCTGTGATCGCGCAGCGCGTGCAGCAGCTTTTCGCGGCTGTCGTGACCGGCCTGATAGAGGTCGAGTGCTGCTGATGCGGCGAACTGCGCCTCGACGCTCTTGATGTCGATGTGCCGTTCCGCGCACCAGGCATCGAGAGCACTGCGCAGAACGTCGAGATCCTCAGGCGAGAAAGATGAATTCACCAGCAAAGACACCGTTTACCCTCCGCATTCCGGCAAGAGCGAGGAAGATTCCCGATCGATCGGTGCCCGGAAACGTGTGATCGACATGAGCGAACATACGCGCATCTGAGCGCCTCGCAATTAAATATTTTCATGCGGCATTTTTGCAACATCGCCCCTTTTCTGGCAGGCAGATTGCCGCGTCAATGCCAACTATATGAATTGTTTCTAATTTTACGCGCCGATCCCCATCCGGGCCTTTGCGCGGGCGGCGTGAAACCAAATCAACTCTTCGAGCGTTAAAGGGGAAGTGAGGTGAACTGTATTTGGCATCTACCGAACATTAGTAAACTGTTAACTGTCATGTGTCTCAATTCGGATAGGAACGACGCGATTTGAGCAGTTGGATCGTTGAAACTCCGCATCACGGTATTTCAATCAGGTGCCGTGGGAAAGGCGCGAATGCCCTCGGTCCGGTTATCCCGGCACTGCAGGACGCGCCGGCTCGCACATTGGCGGGCAGGGTGAAATCCATCGCAAGTTCATCCGTCTCGGGCAGTGCATGGAGACGAGAATGGCAATAGTAGTCGCATTGGCGGATCGGCGGCCGCGGGCGCCGCGTCGCCCGGACAAGGAGCCCCGCGAAGCCAAGATCCTCTGGTTCACCGGCGTCCGCTACGAGCGGTTGGCCGAGAGCCCGAAACATCGTCCGGCGCCCGCGCCGCGCGTCAACAAGAAGTAAGCGCTTTTCAACCTCAGCGAGCGGCGAATTGCTCGCAGCCGGCTTCCGTCAGGAAGTTGCGCGCGGCCTCATCGAAGCTCGCCTGCGGCGCCAGCGTCCGCAGCACGGCATAACCGTCCGGCCGTGCCATTTCCACCAGGATCGCCTGCTGCAGCTCCTGTGGCAGGTTTTTGCGCAGGTCGGTCAGCTGGATCGGACTGCCGGCCAGCACATCGAGCGCACCGCCGACCGACGTCCTGTCGTTCATGCTGAAGACCTCGTTGGAGGCGCTGTCATAGATCGCGATCGACCAGAAGGGCACATTGCCCTTGGCAGTGAAATGCACCGGTGCATCCTCGACATCGAAGGAGCAGACGGCGGTGCGCAGGAAGGGGTCGCCATTGGCAAGGCCTGCCTCGTCATACTGGTTGCCGAGCAGGTAGAAATTGTTGAGATCGCCCTCCGCCTCCACGCGGGTCGCCGCATCCCTGCCGGTGAAATGCGGCAGCGACAGGATGATGACGAGATGCAGCAGGGCTGCGCCGAAAAGGCCGGTCAGGACGGCGAAGAATATCCTAAGCATTGCCGCATCCGGTCTTGGTGAGCTTCGGCATGGCGAGGTCGATCACGCCGGAACTGCCGGCGGTCGGTGTGTCGAACAGCGTCAGCACCAGCCGGAAGGTGCCGGCCCGTGGCAAGGCCAGCCAGTTGCCCGGCTGCGCGACGGCGGATATGTCGATCGAGAAGCTGCTGTCTTGCTGGCGCAGCACCGTCCAGGAATTCAGCGCTGAGGGATGCCCGGTCGTCACCGCCGCCGGATTGCCGCCATTGTCGGCGGTAAAAAGGGTCCAGAGCCGGGCAGGCGGTGTCTGCCCGCTAATGCGGTAGCGGCAGCCGGCATTCAGCCGCGCGCCGTCGTCGTCGACGCTCGCCGTGAAGGTCAGGCCCTCGGCGCTGCCGTAGAGCAGCTTGCCGGCGCGTGCCCGGTGCGACTTGGCATAAGGATCGGCCTCGACCGTCTGCAACGCCGGAAAGGCCTCCCAGGCGCCGAGCTTGATCGCCCCAAAGCCCTGTGTCGCATCCAGCGCATAAAGCGAAATCATGATCCCGCCGCCAAAGGCGACGATCAGCGTGATCGCGATAAAAAGGGGAAATCGAAACACGTCATGACCTTGGAAACCATATCGGATGAAAGGGTTACCACTGATTCTGGCAGGGTGGAATGCCAAGCCGTGCCATAGAGGCCGATTGATCCACGGTCATGCCGTATGCGGCAGCGGCATTCAGGCCGATGCATCGATGCGGATGGATGCTGATTTCGGGATCGGCGCGTGACTACTCCGCGCTCGCCACCTTCGCCGGCGCGAGCGGGGCGGCATCCTTCAGCTTTTCGCCGAGCTTCTTGAGGATGTCAGTCGATTGAACCGAGAGCATGCGCGGCCGGATAAGCTGCGGCAATCCGTCCTGCGGCTTGGCGGCAGCGGTCTTGGCGAGATCCTTTTCCGAAGGCAGGGGGGGGTCGACGCCGGGGATGGCGCGCAACGTGACGCCCTGATGGGCGTAGTCCATGGCACGCTTGAAGGTCATCGCCGGCAGCGAGCCGCCGGTCATCTCGTTGGTCGAGGTGTAGTCGTCATTGCCGAACCAGACGGCGCAGGTGTAATTGCCGGTGAACCCGACGAACCAGGCGTCGCGATAGGCTTGGGTCGTGCCGGTCTTGCCGGCCGTCAGGATGCCGTTGTCGAGTGCGGCCTTGCGCGCCGTGCCGACATAGGGAACACGCGACAACATCTGGTTCATATAGGCGTCGGCCTGTTCGGACAGCACGCGTTTCGGCGCCGGTTCGTCATGGTCGAAATCGTAGAGCACGTCGCCGTCGTAATCGAGGATCTGGGTGATGCCGTGGCGGCGCGACTGGTAGCCGCCGGCTGGGAAGGTGGCATAGGCCGTCGCCTGGTCGAGCACCGTCACCTCGGACGTGCCGATCGGGATGGTGACGTCATCGCGGATCGGCGTTTCGACGCCGAGGTTCTTGGCCATCGCCCGGATCGGCTGAATACCGAGTTTTTCCTTGGCGAGCCGCACCGGCACGGTGTTGATCGACTGGGCGATCGCGGTCTCAAGCGTGATGCGGCCGGCATAGCGGTTCGCATAATTGTGCGGGCTCCAATTGCCCCAGGAGATCGGCGCGTCGACGATCGTCGTCTGCGGCGTCATCCCGCTCTCCATCGCCACTGAATAAGTGTAGACCTTGAAGGAGGATCCCGGCTGACGGAGCGCCCTGGTGGCGCGGTTGAACTGGCTCTCGCCGTAGTCCCGGCCGCCGACCATGGCGCGCACGGCGCCGCCGTTTTCGATCATCACCATCGCGCCCTGCTTGGCGTGATAGGCTTCGCCATATTCGCGCAGCGACGTCTCGACCGAATCCTCGGCCGCCTGCTGGATGCCCATGTCGATCGTCGTGCGCACGATCAGCGAATGCTGGTGGAAACGCGGTGAAAGCCGCTGCACCTCGTCGAAGGCCCAGTCGAGAAAGAAATCGGGCGATTCCACCTCGTTGCGATCGACGACGGTGGCAGGGTTGCGCCTGGCGGCGATCACCTGACCCTCGGTCATCAGCCCGCTTTGGACGAGATTGGTCAGCACCTCGTTGGCGCGTGCACGCGCCGCCGGCAAGTTGACATGCGGCGCATATTTGGCCGGCGCCTTGAACAGGCCGGCGAGCATGGCGGATTCGGCAAGGTTCACGTCGGTGATGTTCTTGCCGAAATAGAACTGTGCCGCCGCAGCCGCGCCAAAAGTGCCGCCGCCCATATAGGCGCGGTCGAGATAGGTGGAGAGGATTTCCTTCTTGGAAAGGTTCGCCTCGAGCCACAATGCCAGGAACGCCTCGGTGACCTTGCGGTCGATCGAGCGTTCATTGGACAGGAACAGGTTCTTGGCGAGCTGCTGCGTCAGCGTCGAGCCGCCCTGCACGACTTCGCCGGCGCGCGCATTCTCGCTCATGGCGCGGAAGAGGCCGATGAAATCGATACCGAAATGGTCGAAGAAGCGCCGGTCCTCGGTGGCGATCACCGATTTGATCAGCGAATCCGGCAGTTCGTCGATCGGCACGGAATTCTGGTGGATCACGCCGCGATGGCCGATGACGTTGCCGTAGCGGTCGGTGAAGGTGACGGCGAAATCGCCGCGGTTGCGCCAGTCCTCCTTGGTCGCCTCGAAGGCGGGCTGGGCAAGCAGCAGCATCAGCACGGAGCCGGCCGCCCCGAGCGTCAGCCCTTCGCCGGCAAGTTCGAAGACCATGCGCTTCCAGCCGCGCACGCGGAAGCGGCGGAAGAAGATGGTGATGTCTTCCCAGATCTCGGCGGCGCGGAAGCCGGCGTTCCAGACGGTCGAATCGATCCAGGAATCGATGCGCAGCAGAAGGTGACGGCTCTTCGCCGGCCGCTTGTCCGCCGCCTCGTTCGCCGCTTTTCCGGGCCTTTTTTCTGGCCCGTTTTCGGGCCCATTTCCTGGCCCATTTCCTGGGTTGTCCGGATCCTGCACGTCCTGTATTCCCGCCTGATCGCGCTTCGGTCATATCCGACGAAAGCGCGAGGCCCGCATATGGCCGCAAATCTCTCCGATACCAGGAGAGAATTCTCCGAGTACCAGGAGTATACTGAAGGATTGATTGATTTTGCGGCCGATAACAAGAGAGATGCATGAGGGTCACGCGAATTTGCGGGCCGCTGTTGCATGAAACGACGATGAACGATCTGCCCTTCTGGAAGAGCAAGACGCTTGCCGAGATGACCGCCGCCGAGTGGGAAAGCCTCTGCGACGGCTGCGGTCTCTGTTGCCTCAACAAGATCGAGGAATGGGATAGCGGCGATATCTATTTCACCTCGGTCAGCTGCAAGCTGCTCGACGGCGAAAGCTGTCGCTGCTCGAGCTATGAGAACCGTTGGGATTTCGTGCCGGATTGCGTGCAACTGACGAAGGAGAACGTGCCCGATATCGCCTGGCTGCCGCCGACCTGCGGCTACCGGCTGATCAATGAAGGCCACGACCTCTACTGGTGGCACCCGCTCGTCTCCGGTGACCCGGAGACCGTCCATGCCGCCGGTATTTCTGCGCGAGGCCGCACGATCAACGAAAATGAAATCGATATCGACGATCTCGAGGACTATGTGGTCGACTGGCCGCTGACCGTGGGCGAGAAGGACGATGAGGAAGCCTAGAACAGGATGATTTTAAATAGTTAGAGCATGATGTCGTCCGAAAACCGCTGACACTTTTCGGCATCATGCTCTAGGCGGGCTCAGGGCTTTATTGCCGCGAGGAAGCGCCGAAGCTCCGTCTCCACATAGCTATCCACCGGACCCTCTGCGCCAAAACCCCACCAGATGAGCGAGCCCTGCCATTGCGACAGCATCAGCCGGGCGATCGTTTCCGGCGCGGTCGCCGATCCGAAACACCGAGCGATCGCCGCTGTCAGTGCTGTTCCCCAGGCGGCCCCTCGGGCGCGTAGCACCGGATCGCGGAAATCCTCGCGAAGCACCAGCAGCCCCTCACCATAGGCGGCGGCATTGTCGCCGTAATCCTGCGACAAGCCGACGAGCAGCGCGATGGCGCCTTCCGGCGTTTTCGGCACCGTCCCGGCAAGCCGCGCCGTTTCCGCATCCAGCCTGTCCCAGGCGTAAAGCAGCGCGGCGCGCAGCATCGCCGCTTTCGTCGCGAAACGCTGCACCAGCGTCGAGCCGGAAAGGCCGCTTGCTTTCGCCACCGCCGCAAAGGTCGCCGCATCCGGCCCCTCGGCCTGAATCAGCGCCAGCACCATGGCGAGAAGCTGTTCATCGGAAAGTGTGCGGCGGCGCGGCATGAAATTTCCCTTGCATTCGCCGTCATTGTAAACGATCATTCGTTTATATACAAGGAGCGCCAGCTGAAGCAATTCCAGGAGAAGTGGGAAGCGGTTTTCCCAGGCAAAGCGCGAAGCGGTTTTGCCGGGAATTGCGTAAAAACAAAGAGATAAACCCGGGCGGTTTCCATGACGGCGTAAAGGCCGTTCTAGCGTGGAGGATGGAGAAGTGACAGCGAACTTGCGGGAGAAAGTGGCCTTGGTGGCGGGTGCTACGCGCGGCGCCGGCCGCGGCATCGCAGTGGAACTCGGCGCCGCCGGCGCCACCGTTTACGTGACGGGGCGCACGACGCGCGCTCAGCAATCCGAATATATGAGACCGGAGACGATCGAGGAGACGGCCGAGTTGGTGACGTCAGCAGGCGGCAGGGGCATTGCCGTGCAAGTGGACCACCTCGTCGAGGAACAGGTCGAGGCGCTGGTCGCCCGCATCCGCGGCGAGGCCGGCCGGCTCGATATTCTCGTCAACGACATCTGGGGCGGCGAGAAACTGTTCGAATGGGACAAATCAGTCTGGGAGCATTCGCTGGACAACGGCCTGCGCATGCTGCGGCTCGGCATCGAGACGCATCTGATTACCGCCCATTACGCCCTGCCGCTGATGATCGAGCGGCCCGGCGGGCTGCTGGTGGAGATGACCGACGGCACGGCTGATTACAATGCCACGCATTACCGGCTTTCGCCCTTTTACGACCTCGTCAAAACGAGTGTCACCCGCATGGCCTGGGCGCATGCGCAAGATTTGGAAAAACACGGCGCCACCGCCGTTTCGATCACGCCTGGCTGGCTGCGTTCCGAAATGATGCTGGATGCCTACGGTGTTCGCGAGGAGAACTGGCGCGAGGCGACCAAGGTACAGCCGCATTTCGCCATTTCCGAAACCCCGCGCTTCGTCGGCCGGGCCGTTGCGGCCATCGCCGCCGATCCCGACCGCGCCCGCTGGAACGGCCAGTCGCTATCGAGCGGCGCAATCGCAAAGACCTATGGTTTCGACGATATCGACGGTTCGCGGCCGGATTGCTGGCGCTACATGGTGGAAGTGCAGGAGCCCGGCAGACCGGCTGACGTAACGGGTTATCGCTAGAGCAGCATGATTTTAGGCCGGATCGGCCTAAAATCTGAATTGGAGCATGATGTCGTCTAAACCGCTCTCGAGCCCGTTACCGGGCGGCGGCGAGGCGCGCTGCGTCGCGAAACGAGACCAGTCGCTTCGTCTGTTCGTCCCACAGCACCAGCTTGACGCAACGCAGGCTTTCCATGAGCGTGATGCGGCCCATATCGGCAAGCTCAGGATGGTCTCGCAGCACCTCCGGCAGCCGGTAGTAGGGCACCCGGCTCGACAGATGATGCACGTGGTGGATGCCGATATTGCCGGTGATCCAGCGCAGCACTGGCGGCAGGTCGTAATGCGAGGCACCGTGGAGGGCCGCATGCTGGAACTGCCAGTCCGGCTTCTTCGACCAATGTGTTTCCTCGAATTGATGCTGCACATAGAACAACCAGACGCCGGCAGCACCTGCCAGAAGAACGGTCGGCAGATGCACCAGTAAAAAGGGGACGATCCCGACCGCCCAGATCAGCAGCGCGGCGACCAGTGCGATGGCAAGATTGGTCGCCATGGTCGAGACCCAGGGCAGGGCGCCGGAGCGCATCATGCCGAAAGGCAGGCGCTGCTTGAAGAGGAACAGCCATGCCGGTCCGATCCCGAACATCACGATCGGGTGCCGGTAGAGCCGGTAGCCGAGCCGGCCCCAGCGCGACAGCGCGTTATATTCGGCGATCGTCAGCGTTTCGATGTCGCCAACGCCGCGTTCGTCCAGGTTTCCAGCCGAGGCGTGGTGTTCCGCATGCGCCCGGCGCCAATAGTCGTAGGGCGTCAGCGTCAGGATGCCGATCGTGCGTCCAACCCAGTCGTCGACGCGGCGACGGGCGAAAAACGAGCCGTGGCCGCAATCATGCTGGATCATGAACAGCCGGAGCAGGAAGGCGGCGGCGGGAAGGACGAGGATCAGGCCGGGCCAGAAGCTGTAATGAACCGCTGCCCATGCGGTAGCCCAGAACAGCGCGAAAGGGACGACGGTGACGACAAGCTCGAAAGCGCTGCGTCCGGCTCGTGGCTGGCGATATCCGGCAAGGATTTTCAGCCAGCGTTTTTCAGCGAAAAGCTCGGCTTGCTCTGCGGATCGATCCGGGTTTTCGGATCGCTCCGGGTTGTCGCCGGGCTCGCCCAAAGGGGCCACTTGGATTTCCTCGCACTCGCTGCGGCGCGCAGATTCGATCACAGAGTGACGCCGTGAAAGGCGACGATCGCCGAAAAGCCGAGTGCAATCACCACGGCCGAGCGAATGAGGAAGAGCGGATAGTCGAAGTGGTACATCGTATGAAGAGTGGTCATGGTTGCAGCAATTCCTGTTTTTCTGAAAACATGTCAATGGGTGATGGTGTCACGCCGGAGCGCGGCGCGTTCGACAAGACGCGCTATCACTTGCGCTGTTATGCGCACGGGGGCGGAGCGGGGGCTCGATAAGAGGTTCTATTTCTTTGGAGCACTGCCCTGCGGGGCGGTTTTGGTCGCCGTCTTCATCTGATTGGCGAATGTGCTTTCCACCTTCGCTGCCTGCTTGTCCTTCTTCGGCTTCCGGACCTCGCGATTGCTTCTTACTTGTCCTTTTGCCATCGATAAAATCTCCCTTTAGATCGAAATTGAAAGCCGCAGCCTGCGTGGTATTCGCCCCGCTTGTCGGTCGCGATCAGAGATCGCGGGATCGTCATGAGGGGCAACCCGACAACACCGGGCCGCAGGGATGGAATGAAAATGATGCCTGCTGAAACCGCATCGCAGTCTGGAGGCGGATGACCGGAGAGGTCACCGAAAGCCAAACCCGACGTTGAGACGGGACGTCACCATGCTTTCGCGATCGGGAAAATGGCGGGCCGGAACTCCGGTCACCGCAAATGCCGCATCGGCCAAATCAGCGAGCCATCCTCTTAGCGTAAAATTGAGTCGCCATTAAGGCCACCGCCGCAGGAAAGCCATATTTCCACAGGGTTCAATCCGCAAGAGCATGATGCCGAAAAGTGTCAGCGGTTTTCGGACGACATCCTATTCTAAGGGAAACAGGCGGATCAGCTTCGTTCTTTCCATCTCCGATCGGCCCGATGTCGACATGATGCCGCGGGCCAAACAGAGTTCTATGTCCCGTCCGATATCGAGCGGTACCAGCATGCCGCCGGCCTTGAGCAGGCGGTCTGTCATCGACAAAAGCATATCCACTTGCGCCTGGCAGCCATCGATTTCCAGGAGCGCCACCCGGCGCTCCCTGTCGATGTCGGCAAAATCCCTAGCTTGCTGCCGTTGTTGGTAAGCCCCGAACTGCACCCATCCGAAATAACCGGCCGCTGCGACGCAGATACAAAGCAAGAGGGTTTTCCGCACAATAATCCTTCGGAGCCGAGCGGCTCGCTTGCCGCTAGCGCATAACCCCGAAATCGGAATCGATTTCCGAATGGATTACGCGCAAACTCAAAGTGTTAGAGCGTCCTTAGCGCGTCTGAAAAGACCCGCGGCGCTCTTGCCGGCGCGTCTTCGCGGGGCAATCCTTGTATCGCATATCGGTTAAAGACGGGGGTTACCGGTTTCGGCGGCGTCTTCAGCTTGCCGAAATGGTGTTCGAGCGCCAGCGAGAGCAGGGCCGGAGAGGTGACGCCCTCCTCGAACAGCCTGATCAGCAGCACGGCCGCGACGTTGAAGACCCTTTCGTCGTCGATCAGGATTCTGGCGTCGTAACCGGCGTCGTCGAGCACGCCCTGAAGCATGTCGAGATCGGATGAGGTCAGATGCGATTTTTCGGAAGTGGAAGACATCGGTCCTCCTTTCATCGGGGCGAGGATACCAAGATCCTCAGTCGGCAGCGCCCGTTCAATGGCTGCCGAAGTTGCGACCATGCGCCTTTCGCCCAGGCAACGCAACGGGATTCTTGCCGCAGATTTAGCTCCGGTTCATGAGCAGCCCGCACCGGTCAGAGTGCGGGCTGTGAGGATCATTCCGCCGCTTGATAGGTAGGCCTCCGGGCGGCCGATGGCCGCGGACCGGCGGCTGCAAGCAGCGTGATCGCCACCGCAAGCGATGCCACGAAAGCGATGCCGGCGACATAGGGGTTCCAGCCGAAATGCGGTGCGGCGGCGAAGACCGCCGAGGCGGCCGCAAGCACGATGCCGCCGCCGATCTGGAAGGAGGCGAAGAGTAGCCCGGAGGCGAGCCCCGCCTTGTCATCCTCCACATCGGAAAGGGCCGCAACCTGCACCGAGGGGTAGGTCAGGGCGTAACCGAGGCCGAGCGGGATCTGCGAGAACACGACGAGCAGGATCGGATCGACATGTCCGAGTGCGGTCACCCAGAAGATGTAGCTGAAGGCCTGCAGGCCGACACCCACTGCCATCAGCCGGGTAGCACCGCGATTTTGCGCGACCGTCGCAAAACGTGGCGCCAGGAACATCACGAAGACACCGCCGAGGGCGAAGCAGAAGCCCGTCGTGAAGGCCGACCAGCCGATGACGTTCTGATAGTAGAGCGTCGCCAGAAACTGGAAGCCGACATAGGCACCCTGGAAGAGGGCGGCGATCGCATTGGCATGCCGGAGCTTGGCGCGGCGGAACATGCCGAGCGGCACCATCGGATCGGCATGGCGCGCTTCGACCACGAGGAAGAGCAGGATCAGCACCAGCGACGCGGCGAGCGAACCCCAGGTCGGGAACGCCTGCCAGCCGGCGGCCGCGGCATTGGTGATGCCGAAGACGAAGAGCAACAGGCCGGGCGTAATCGTCAGCGCGCCGGCCCAGTCGAAGGCAGGTCTCGGTCCCGCCCTTTTCGGGTCGGCGGGCAGCACCAGCGGCGCCACAACGAGCGTCAGGATGGCGACGGGCGCGCCCATGACGAGCGTCGCCCGCCAGCTGAAGATCGTCGCGGCACCGCCGAGCACCATGCCGAGCACGAAGCCGGCGGCGCCGGTGGAGGAGAAGACACCGAGCGCCTTTGCCCGTGCGGTTCCCTCGCCGAAGACGGAGAGCAGCAGCGCAAGGGCCGCTGGCGCCGTGAAGGCGGCGGCAATGCCCTTGATCAAGCGGGCGGCGATCAGTGTCGGCCCGCTATCGACGAAACCGCCGGCGATGCTGGCGGCGGCAAAGATCGCCAGCGACCAGAGGAAGACGCGGCGATGGCCGAAGACGTCGGCGACCCGGCCGCCGAGCAGCAGGAAGCCGCCATAGCCGAGCACATAGGCGCTGACGGCCCATTGCAGCGATGTCGCCTCCATGCCGAGTTCGGCCTGGATGGCAGGCAAGGCAACGCCGATGGTGGAGACGTCCATGGCGTCGAGAAAATTGGCGGCGCAGAGCAGCAGCAATGCCAGCCCCGCCCCGCTTGGCGATTTTGAAAGAGTCATCGAAATCGTTCCTTCTTTGCTGCCGCCTCATCGGGGGAGGTTGCCGGGCGGCAGGGAACGAGAAAATGTACAGCTTCCTTTCCTATTGCAAATTGATAGTAGCCATGCCAGGTATTACTGATGATGATGAATGATGTCACGCTTCGCAAGATCGACCTCAATCTCCTGCTGGCCTTTTCAGTGCTGATGCAGGAGCGCAACGTCAGTCGTGCCGCCGAACGGCTGCTGCTCGGCCAACCCGGCCTGTCGGCCGCTTTGCGGCGCCTGCGCGAGGCGCTGGACGACGAATTGTTCGTGCGTGTCGGCCGCGGCCTGCAGCCGACGCCGCGCGCTCTTTCCATCGCCCCGGCGATCGAGGATGCGCTGTCGGGCATCGAGCGCGCCATCCGCCCGCAGGCCGAATTCGATCCGGCAAGCTGGCAGGGCGAGTTCCGCATCGGCATGTGTGACAATCTCGAATCGGCCTTCTTCGGCCCGCTTGCCGCCCGTCTTCTTCAGCTTTCACCCGGCGCCCGGCTGATCGGCGTCGCCTCCGAGAAACGCGATGCCGCGCGCCGGTTGGACGAGGGCGTCTTCGACTTCAGCGTCTCCGTGCACGACGAACCGGCCTCCTGGCACATTCGTGCGCCGCTGTTCGACCAGGCCTCGATCTGCATTTATGACGAAGCTCAACTCCGGCTAAAGGCGCCGCTGAGCCTCAAGGATTTTGCCAATGTCGCGCATGTCACGGTCTCGTTCGAAGGCAATGCCGCGACCAGCATCGACATCGCGCTGAGCCGCACCGGCCACGTCAGACAGGTGGTGGCGACGGTACCGCGCTTTTCCGCCTTGCCGACGGCGCTGCGGGCCATGCCGGCCATCGCCACCGTGCCGGAGTCGATCGGCCGCTGCATGGCGCAGTTGCATGGGCTGACGATTTGCGAGCCGCCGCTTTCGCTGCCGGCCGATCCCGTAACCATGCTCTATCGCCGCGTCGACCAGGCCGACGGCCGGGCGCGCTGGTTCCGTCGCCTGTTCCTCGACGTCGCCAGCCAGGCGCTCGAAGCCTCCGGCTGCTGCGTATCGATCTCGAGAGCCGCGGCCTAAAGCAATTCCAGCAGAAGTGCACAGCGGTTTTGCGTCCGGAATTGCGCAGAACAAAAGACAGCGCAAATTCCAGCAAAACTGCGCAGCGGTCCGGAATTGCGTGAAAACAAAAGGTTAGGGCGGCCGGTTACAGCTCGCCTTTGTGAAAATACGCTTCGAGGCGGTAGCCGTCCGGGTCGATGATGAAGGCGGCGTAATAGAATTGCCCATAATCCGGCCGCACACCCGGTTCACCATTATCCGTGCCGCCGGATGCGACGGCCGCCGCGTGAAAGGCATCGACCGCGGCCTCATCAGGCGCGACGAAGCAGAAATGCAGCCCGGATCGCATGTCGGCAACCACGGGCTGTTCGACCTGCATCACCCAGAGCCCGACCCTTTCCGGGCCGTAGCCGATCATGGTGTCGGAATTGGACAGGCGCTCATATCCGAGCGGCGCCAGCGCCGCATCGTAGAAACGGCGAGCTCTTTCGAGGTCTTTTACGCCGATGGAGATATGATCCAACATCAACTGCGAACTCCCTATCTTCCGCTAATCCCCGAAGGATTGCTCACACCCAAGATGGCTCGACGCCAACATCTTTCAACCAGATCATGTCGAGCAAAAGTCTACAGCGATTTTGCGACAACGACATGCGCAAAACAAAGACTTAAAGCGCTAGGAGCGAATCTGAAAGATTGCGACGCGCTTTAAGTCAACGAAGGGGCCCGTATCGTGGGTGCGGATCATTCATGGCCGGCGATCCTGCCCAGCGCCTTGGCGAAGAAATCGGGGGCGCCGAAATTGCCGCTTTTCAGCGCAAGCCCAAGCGGCCCGGAGCGGTCGGCAACGCGGACCGGCACGCCGGGATCGATCTCCGGCCGATCATTATGTTTTTGAGACCGAGCGAGAAGTGGCCCTCCACTCGAAGACATCCGCACCGGCTTTCGGTGCGAGTCGGCCCTGAACCGGCAATGTGCTAGTTAAGACAAGGCGAGCAACGCTGTCACGTGATTTTGGGGGAGGGCGCAGTTCGGCCAGGAGCTACTGTGGGACAGGCAGTCCGCCGACTGCAGGCGCCTGCGGCAAAGCCTGAGGCTGGACATTGCCGCGCATCCGCCCGGGTCTCGTTCTAAACAGCGCCCCCGGCGACGCTTTGCATCTGTTGCAGGTTCGTCACCTCATAGGTCCAGACTCGAAACGCCTTCAGCACATGCGGACCGAAGGAATTGATGAGCGGTATGTCGGCGGCGTCGCGCCCGCGTGCGACGATGATACGACCAATCCGCGGCGTATTGTTGCGCGGATCGAATGTATGCCATGCACCGTCCAGGAAGACCTCGATCCAGGCGCTGAAGTCCATCGGATCGACGACCGGAATACCGATGTCGCCGAGATGGCCGTTGATATATCGGGCAGGAATGTTGAGGCAACGGCACAACGCCACTGCGAGATGCGCAAAGTCGCGACAGACGCCGACACGTTCGTGAAACGCCTCGAAGGCTGTCCGCGTCGATCGCGCCTGCATGTAGTCGAATTGGATATGGCCGTGAACGAAGTCGCAGATCGCCTGAACGCGGCCCCAGCCCGGTGAGACGGTGCCGAACATATCCCACGCAATTTGACTGAGACGATCCGTCTCGCAATAGCGGCTGCCCATCAGGTAGACGAGGCAATCATCCGGCAATTCCGAAACCGGGAGTTCCCTGGCGCCTGGCAGCGACCTGTCGGGTTTGCCGTCGTCTTCGATCGTCGCATCGCCCCATATGGTCAGGTCGCCCGCCGGGGCAATCAGCCGGAGACAGCGGTTGCCGAAGAGGTCGCGATAAGTCGATGTGGGAACATCGGGCGTGGTGAAGACCGTTTCCGGAATTCTGATGTCGGCCGCACGATCATCATGAACCGACAACAGGCATACCAATGCGGTCGGCTGCGGGCAGGTCAGCGTAATTTCATAGCCGTAACGGATCAACATGGAGCGTTCTCGCGCGTCCGGATCCGCCTAGCGGAAATCCGCCGCAGTTAGAGTATAGAAAGCGCGGCGGCGGTAGGAATAGGCTTTGTGTGCCACGTCCTGAATGGAGTTGCGCAGGGCGTCGAATAACGAAAGCCAATTCGTTTCCGAAGGCCCGGTTCTTTGCAATGCGGTGTCGGATTTCGCCAGAGCGCCAACCTCGATGAAGAACAACACCTGGAACATGCCGTCATGGCCGACGAAGCGCACAGCATTTCTCGCCGCATCGAAGCTACGGCTTTGGTTCAGGAAGGCTAGCGCCACGGTTGAACCGGCGGGGTCTCACGAGCACTCCGAGCGGCGTCCGACAGCCTGAGCCATTCCTTCCGGTATCCTATGTTGAGAAGATTGAAGGACATCATGTCTTTCCCGGCCTCCGAACGGCTCTTGCCGGTCATGGCATGGTCGGCGAGCACTGGAACGCCTGCTGAGACACGATAGACGGTCGACGAACGGGCGGATTCGATCCGGCGGTCGTGTTCGATCTCCATGGAGTAGCGACCGGACGCGCCACATTTGTCTTCCCATGTGCCGACGGCAAAGGCATTCCGTCTTCGTTCGGCTTCGTCTTCATGGCTGTTCACGATGTCAACCTTTCGTCATTCGGGCCGTGGCCATGGCCAAACGTCCTCTCGATCAGTGTTGCGCCGCTGCCGGCGGGCGATAGGTTTACCAGTTCCAGGCTGTCTTCCGTCGCGACCCGCTCATGACGTTCATCGTCACTGCGGATGCGGTATTGCAGCACATTTCCTCTCAGAGGCAGCGTAGCGGTAATGCGGTATGTCTCGGGGAGCTTGGAGGGAACGACCAGGAACCCGTCCTTCACCCGGACGGTCTGCCCCACCTTGAAGATATGTGTTGCTGCCTCGCGTCGGATCGAGCGTCCATTGCGTTGCGGGATGCGCGTAGCGGTCATGACAGTTTGTGGTCCTTTTCGAGCGCGGTTTCGAGATCTGACAGGTGGACAGGCATCATCTGCTGCGTCGAACTCTGCGCGGCGATCGCCGGCAAGTGGATGAAGGCGCCGACCCGTCGCCAGGCAAGCCTGGAAACGCTATCGATCAATTCCTCGTCATAATCGACGCGGTATTCTCCGGCTGGCTGCGCCCCGTCGAAACCGGGCAGGCGGAATGGAGATGAAAAACGGACGACGGTTTCTGTGGTGCGACTTGTCACGGCTGAGGCCTCCGCAGGAATACACTGAAGCGTTCCTGTATCGTTGAGATCCGAGCCGGACGAACTCGAGGCTGCCGGTACATCCGCGGTCAGCGCCAAGCTCATTCCGGATCGGAACAGGCGAAATGAACGCCGGAACGACGTCATACATTCGCTATCGAGAATTCAGTGGTGATGGCGGGTCGTAGGTCTCTGACACCGCGAAGCCAAGTCGGCCAAATCGACGAGGCCTATCATTGCGCCTTGATTGAGTTCAAATCAAGATAATTCGGATTTATCTATAAAAAACGCTAAATTAAGGTCACGATATGCTAAATAAAATTGAGCGCGACGGCGAAAAAATTCTTTTCATTTCTGGATTAATACAAAATATCCGTTCAAATTGATTTCCTGAATTTTTCAAGAAATTCCCTTGGTGAACAATATTTATTAGCACTCCTATCAATCGAGTGCCACGGGTGCTATTTATGTACTGCAGCCGCCATACGCGCCGGCAGCAGAAAGACCTCTATGAAATTCCGTTCACTTCACGACCGCGTCGTCATTCGACGTGCGGAAGGCGATGTCAAATCCAAGGGCGGGATCATCATTCCAGACACCGCCAGGGAGAAGCCGCAGCAAGGTGAAGTGGTCGCAGTCGGCCCGGGCCTGCGCGACAAAAGCGGCACTCTGGTCCCGCTCGATGTCGAGGTCGGCGATCTCATTCTGTTTGGAAAATGGTCGGGCACAGAGGTCACGATCGATGGCGAAACCCTTCTGATCATGAAGGAGACCGACATCATGGGCATCGTCGAAAAGACCGAAGCGGCTGCTGACAAAGCCGCCTGAGGGTCGAATTTCCGACCCGCATCTCAAGATCGAACTGGGAAGAAACATCATGTCTGCCAAGGAAATCAGATTCTCCACCGACGCGCGCGACCGCCTGCTGCGCGGCGTCGAATTGCTTAACAACGCCGTCAAGGTGACGCTTGGCCCGAAGGGTCGCAACGTCGTCATTGACAAGGCCTATGGCGCACCGCGCATTACCAAGGACGGCGTTAGCGTCGCCAAGGAGATCGAGCTCGAAGACAAGTTCGAGAACATGGGCGCGCAAATGGTGCGCGAGGTGGCTTCGAAGACCAATGATCTTGCCGGCGACGGCACGACGACGGCGACGGTGCTTGCCGCCTCCATCTTCCGCGAAGGCGCAAAGCTCGTCGCTGCCGGCATGAACCCCATGGATCTCAGGCGCGGCATCGATCTCGGCGTTACCGCCGTCGTCAAGGAAATCCAGGCGAGGGCGATGAAGGTCAAATCGTCAGCCGAGATCGCACAGGTCGGCACCATTGCCGCCAATGGCGACGCCACCATCGGCGAGATGATCGCCAAGGCGATGGACAAGGTCGGCAATGAGGGCGTCATAACAGTCGAAGAGGCGCGAACCGCCGAGACCGAACTCGATGTCGTTGAAGGCATGCAGTTCGATCGTGGGTATCTCTCGCCCTATTTCGTCACCAATGCCGAGAAGATGCGCGTGGAACTGGAGGAGCCCTATATCCTCGTTCACGAGAAGAAACTCGGCAGCCTGCAGGCGATGCTGCCGATCCTGGAAGCCGTCGTACAGACCGGTAAACCGCTGCTCCTCATCTCGGAGGACGTCGAAGGCGAGGCGCTGGCGACGCTTGTCGTCAACAAGCTGCGCGGCGGCCTGAAGGTCGCGGCCGTCAAGGCGCCGGGCTTCGGGGATCGCCGCAAGGCCATGCTGGAAGACATTGCCGTGCTGACCGCCGGCCAGATGATTTCCGAGGATCTCGGCATCAAGCTCGAGAACGTCACGCTCGATATGCTCGGCCACGCCAAGCGTGTGCTGATCGACAAGGAGACCACCACGATCATCGACGGCTCCGGCGAGAAAGCGGCCATCCAGGCGCGCATCCAGCAGCTCAAGGCGCAGATCGAAGACACCACCTCAGACTACGACAAGGAAAAGCTGCAGGAACGCCTGGCGAAACTCGCCGGCGGCGTCGCGGTCATCCGCGTCGGCGGCGCGACCGAGACGGAGGTCAAGGAAAAGAAAGACCGCATCGACGATGCGCTGAACGCCACCCGTGCGGCGGTCGAAGAGGGCATCGTGCCCGGCGGCGGCGTGGCACTGTTGCGCGCGAAGTCGGCGCTGACGGGACTGACCGGGGAGAACGCCGACGTGACGGCGGGCATCTCGATCGTGCTCAGGGCGCTCGAAGCCCCGATCCGGCAGATCGTCGACAATGCCGGGTTCGAGGGCTCGATCGTCGTCGGAAAACTCGCCGGCAGCAATGATCACAATCAGGGCTTCGACGCACAGACGGAGACCTATGTCGATATGATCGAGGCCGGCATCGTCGATCCTGCCAAGGTCGTGCGCACCGCTCTGCAGGACGCCGGTTCGATCGCGGCGCTGCTGATCACCGCCGAGGTGATGATCGCCGACATTCCCGCAAGAGACACTGCGTCTGCTGCCGGAAATGGCGGCATGGGCGCTATGGGATACTGAGGCCAGCCTGAACCGTTCCGGCGTCGCCGGATGGCACAATCCGAACAACAGACAAGGAGAATTCCAATGTCCGTGCAGAGCAGCAGCAAGACATCGATTACCCAGCGTTTCGACAGTTATCAGCCATCCAAGACGCTTCTCGCCTGGGCCTGCGTCGTCACGGCGATCGCCACGATGATCATCGGATTCAGCTGGGGAGGTTGGGTAACAGGCGGCACATCAAGCAAAGCGGCAGCCGCCGCCGGCGACATCGCACGCGGAGAGCTGGCGTCCGCCATTTGCGTCGAGCGGTTCAATGCGGCGCCGGATGCAAGCGCTAAACTGATCGAGTTCAAGGCGATTACCGAAGGCTACAAGCAGCGTCAGTTTGTCGAGGCCGGCGGCTGGGCGACCATGCCTGGGCAAACCTCACCCGACAGCCGAAGTGTTCAAGCCTGCGCCACCGCGCTTGCCGTCTGACACCATTTTCCAGAGCGCTCCGATATGGTGCGGAGCGCTGCCACTGTCAAAGCAGGAAATGACCCATGATCCGTTTCGTGAAAAAGACCGACCCGCAGCCAGCCGCAGAAGACGCGGGCGACAACCGCTTCCAGAAAATCCGCGAGGCAGCTGCCGACGAGCATAAGAAAGCCGCCAACGACAGCACGCGTCGCCGCGCGCCCCAGGCAACGGAAGATGACGATCAGCTTATCTGAGAGGGGGTATGAAGGCGTTCTTGGACAGATCTCCAGCGCAGCCGTGTAAAGCCGGCATACGGTGCCATCTGAGGAGAGGATCCTAGCTGTAATCCAGCCAGATCCCGCCAGAATCGGCGGACCGCACGCAGTTTTCCACCCAGCGCACCCCTTCCAGTCCGGCATCGACATCGGGAAAGACGAGGTCTTCGATCCCCGCAGGGGCAAGGCCTCGCACATTGTTGATGGCAAAGCCGAAGCGGCGATAGAGGTTCGCCCAGGCTTCGAAGAGACCTTCCGGGTGACCGCCGCCGATCCGGTCGTCGATCCTGGCCTCGGGGTAGAGATAGTCCATGCCGCGCTCGAGGATGCGGGCCGGTTCGCCCTGGATCTCGTAAGACAGCTGGTTCGGCCGCTCGTCCCACCATTCGATGCTGGCCTTCGAGCCGACGATGCGGATCTTCTGGCCATGCATGGAGCCGGCATTGACGGCGCTCGACCAGATGGTGGCGATCGCGCCATTGTCATATTCCATCAGGGTCACCGCATTGTCTTCCAGCGGCGCGCGGCTTTTGACGAAGCTCTGGCGGGTGCACAAGAGCCGCCTGATCTTGAGGTGCGGCAGGATGACCTTGGCGATATAAAGCGGGTGGGTCCCGACATCGCCGAGGACATAGCTGGGCCCTGCGAATTTCGGATCGACGCGCCAGCGTGTCGCGGGATTCTGCTCCTCCACCGCAGCGCTATGGAAACCATGGGCGAATTGCAGGTTGACGATGCGGATTTCGCCGAGATCGCCATTCCTGACCATCGCGCGCGCCTGCTCGATCATTTGGTGGCCGGCATAACCATAGGTCACGCCGACGATACGGCCGCGCGCCTCCGAAAACGCCTTCAGCTCCTCGGCTTCGGCGATCGTAAAGCAGAGCGGCTTTTCGCAGATCACATGCAGATCATGTTCGAGTGCTGCCTTGCAGATCGCGAAATGGGTATTGTTGGGTGTTGCGATCGACACCGCCTCGACGCCGTCGGCCCGCCGGGCCTCGGCCGCAAACATCGTCGCATAGTCCCGGTAGCTCCTGGCTTCGTCGAGCCCGAGATCGACGCCGAAGGCGCGCCCGCGCTCCGGATCGATATCGAAGGCGCCTGCCGCAAGGGCAAAGACGTCGTCGCGATGCGCTGCCGAGCGATGAATATAGCCGATCTGGCTGCCTCTGCCGCCGCCGACCATGCCCCAGCGGATCGGTTTTCTCCTGTCATTCGTCATAGTTTTTTCCCCAGCAATTCCAGCAAAAATGCGCAGCGGTTTTGCGTCCGGAATTGCGCAAAACAGAGAGATGGAGCGTTTCCGTGTTTCGAAGAAAAACGGAAATGCGCTAGAATCCGACCGACCTGAGGTAATCGCGGCTTTGCTTCACATCTTCGAGGCTGCCGGCGACATTCCTCGGATCGCGCTCCTGCTCGACGGTGATGAAGCCGTGATAACCGATCTCCTCGAGCGTCCGTCTGACGGCGGGATAATCGATGACGCCGCGGCCGATCGGGCACATCACGCCCTGTCCGCAGGCCTGGAAGAAGCGGATCTTCTCGCCAAGCACACGGTCGAATACCGTCTGGTCGATGTCCTTGAAGTGGACGTAGTCGAGCCTGTCGGCATAGCGGCGAAGCATCTCCACGGGATCCATGCCGGCATAATAGCTATGGCCGGTGTCGAGGCAGAAGCCGGCGACCTCCTGCGGAATGTCGGCGGCCACCCGCTCGATCTCATCAGCAAATTCGATATAGCCACCCGCATGCGGGTGGATGACGGCGCGCACGCCGTATTTGCGCCGAGCGAGTTCGGCAATCGCCGTGATATTGGCGATCATCCCGGCCCAAGCCTTGTCGAGACGCGGCGCACGATCGGAATGGCCGGCGGCATAGTCCCGTTCGTCGTGCCCCCAGTCCATGACCGTGAGATAGGGGGTCCTGAACCGCTGGCCTGCCATCTGTTCCGGCTGCGGCAGCCTGGTGATGACGGCGCAGATTTCGTCCGTCTGTCGCAGCAATGCCTCCCGATTTTGAGAAGAGACGAGATCGTCGAAGATCGTGCCGGCGACGATGAAGAGATTGCGCTCGGAGAGCGCCTTGGCGACGAGCGCATCATCGAGCGGCACGTAACCATAAGGCCCGAGTTCGAGGCCGCCATAGCCGGCCGCTGCCGCCTCGTCGAAGACGCGTTCCCAGGCGGGAAGGTTTGGATTGTTGACGTCGTCCACGCCCCAGCAGCAGGGGGCGGTCGTAATCGTGATGGTCACGGTTTTATTCCTGATAGTGGGGTGCCGGGGCGGATGCTGACGATCAGCCAAGTTTCCCGGGCCAGTATTTGTCGACATATTTCTGGATTTCAGAGCGCATGAAGCGGCCGGAATCGTCGGCGCGCTCCTCCCAGCCGAAGACGCAGGCGGTGATGATGCCGTCGAACCCGACCGCGGCGAGCGAGGAGAAGAAGACATCCCAATTGATCTCGCCCTGGTACATATCCATGTGCTGATGGATGGTGACCTTGGCGCCCGGCGGATTGATGATGTAGCGCAGCCCTGACGACGCCTTGTGGTTATAGGTATCGGCCACATGCACATGGGCAATCAGCGGGCCGGCATCGCGGATCATCCGCGCCATGTCGTCGCCGAAATAGAAGGTGTGCGGCGCGCAATAGAGGAATTTGACGTTCTTCGAGCCGATGGTCTTCAGCATGTCGATCGCCGGGTGCAGCGTCTCGCACCAGTCTTCCGGATGCGGTTCCATGTTGAGCGTGACGCCCTCGCGCTCGAACACCGGAACGAGCTCTTCTATCGAGCGCCACCAGGCAGCCTCGCTGTGTTCGTGGGTATGCATGCCGCCGCAGCAGCTGGCGCGGTGGCTGCGATCCGGCGACGGCCCGCGGCCAAATTCCGAGTTCATCGTATCGCAGCCCATTTCGGCGGCGATCGTGATCGCTTCCTTCCAGTAGCGCACTGCCGCTTGCCGCTCGTCCTCATGCGGGCTCGCCCAGCGGTACATCGGCAGGATCGAGGCGAGCTGGACGCCGTGATCCTTCAGGGCCGCCTTGAATTCCGCAATGCGTTCCTTGTGCGCCCGCGGGCGCACCCACCAGGGCAGAAAGTCGTCACGCGGTGAAAGCTCGATATGCTCGTAGCCGAGCTCTGCCGCCTTGCGGCAGAGGTCGCGCAGGTTGAGGTGACGGTGCATATGCGGGTCGAGTGCGATCTTCATCTGGTTCCTCCGTCATCCCCCGGCCGCATCGGGCCGGCGGATGATCCTTGATCTCGTTTGTTTCGGACGTCCGGTGCTCCTCCCGGATTGCCAGCACGATACTGCCGCGGCGCCCCCATGCTCCAATGCTTCCTTGATCAAATTTGATCATTGACCGCGCAGCAGCCCGGTGCTCTGCTGTGTCAGCTTTGGGAGTGAGTGAGCTTGATGAAGGTGACTTTGAAGGATGTCGCCAGGCAGGCCGGCGTTGGCACCGCGACCGTGGAGCGCGTCCTCAACGGCCGCGGCGGCGTGCGGCCTGAAACGGTGGAGAAGGTGTTCCTGGCGGCAAGACGGCTTGAATACCGGCTGAGCCTGCCGGTCGCCCATCGCGGCCTGATCCGGATAGAGGTGATCCTCGTTCGTCCGGAGACCAGCTTCTATTCGCGTTTGAACCGGGCGTTCGAGCGCATCGCCGCCTCGCTCGACGACAGCATTGTCGTTCACCGCACCTTCGTCCGCGAGAACGAGCCGGCGCAATTCGCTCGCTATATCGCCAACCCGACGGCACGCCGGTCGGCGCTGATCGTGGTTGCGCCCGACCATGCCGATGTCGTCACCAGCGTGCGCAAGGCGGCCGGTCTCGGCATTCCCGTCGTCCAGATCATGACCCGTCCTGCCCCGGAACTGCCCTATGTCGGCATCGACAACTACGCTGCCGGACGCACCGCGGCTCACTACATGTCGGGCATGCTGGCGCAGCGCCCCGGTTCGTTCGTCGCTCTCTGCCACAGCGGCGCCTATGAGAACCATAAGGAGCGGATCCGCGGCTTCTCCAGCTATCTCGCCGACAAGGCTTCGAATGAGGGTTCAAACGAGCATCGTTTCATCGAGGTCATGTTCGACCTTGATGATGAGCACAATGCCATCGAGCTGCTGCAAGCGGCCCTCCGGCGCGAACCCGGCATCATCGGCGTCTATAGTGCAGGCGGCGACAACAAGGGCGTTGCCAGGGTGCTCGAGGCAAACAAGGCTAGGCGGCCGTTCTGGGTCGGCCACGAATTGACGGGAGAGACGCAGGACTATCTCAGCCGTGGCATCATGTCGATCGTGCTCGACCAGGCGCCGGAGGTGCAGGCGAGGCGATCGATAGACCTGGCCCTGAACAGGCTGGGTCTCATCGAGGTGGAGGTCAGCGCCGAGCCGGTGCGCTTCCTGACGATCACATCTGAAAATCTTTGAGGCGGGATAAGGATGCCGGACAATCCGCTCGAATGAGCGCCAGCGGCTTTCACGACGTTGGCGCGACCTTACTGCAGCTGCGGTTTCTTAAGAAAGCTGTTGCGGTCGGCGGATTTGATGCGCAGCCAGGCTTCCCGGCCGTTCCTGAGGATCCGCATGGGGATTTCGGCGCCGGCCGGGCCGCTGCTCCAGAGCTTGCGGTAGAAATCGGCCAGGCCATCGACCTCTTCGTCGCGGATCTCCGAAATGATATCGCCCTGACGCAGGCCCGCCTGGGCGGCCGGTCCGCCTTCGGCCACGCTCATGACCACCACGCCGCCATTGCTCTCGGCGGAGAAGGCGCCGAGCCAGGGCCGCGGCGGCTTGTTGACCTGGCCGCGGTTCAAGAGATCGTCGAGGATCGGTGGCAAAAGGTCGATCGGCACGACCATGTTGATATCGGCGACCTCGTCGCCATCGCTCATCTGCAGGCGAAGCGAACCGATGCCGAGAAGCTTGCCGTCCGAACCGATCAGTGCTGCACCGCCCCATGAGGGATGGGCTGGTGCCGTGAAAATCGCCTCGTCGAGCAGATATTCCCAATAGCCGGCGAATTCCTGCCGGGCGACGATATTTGCCTGGACGAATTCTCCGATGCCATCGGCCAGCACGACGGGATCGCCGGCCTTGGCCGTCGCCGCGTCGCCGAGATCCACCGCAGGCGCATTCAGGGGTCCAAGCGCCTGCACCAGGCCGAAGCCGCTTTCCTGATCATAGGCAAGTGCATGGGCGGGAACCACGCGCCCCTCATGGGTCGTCAGCCAGACCTCTTCGGCCTCGGTGATGAGATAACCGATGGTTAGCACCAGCCCGTTGTCGCGAATGACCACGCCGCTGCCCTCCCGGACAGTGCCCAGCGTCTCCGCCGTGAATGCATCCTCCGGAATGGAGGAACGGACGGCCACGACTGACCGCAAAATCGGATCGATATTCATGCTTTCATCCCGATGGGCACCGGCGCGAAAGGCCGAAATCCGGCGCATTCTTCCTTGATAGGTAAGAGAATGGACGGCGGGTGCAAGACCGTATCGGACGGAATTTCGGCAGGCCAACGCGCGACCTCCCTCCGATGCCTGCACCAATCAAGGTTTCACTGAGGGCCGAGACTATCTCGCATGGCACCGGCGGGCGGCTGAGCGCGACCATATTGCCGCGGCGAGCATCCCATCACTCTCTTGAAAGCGGTGCTGAATGCGCTTTCGGATTCATAACCGAGCGACAGGGCGACACCGGCAATTGCTTCGGCCGAGTTTGTCAATCGGTCACCTGCGAGAAGCATGCGCCAGCGCGTCAGATAATCCATCGGCGCAAGTCCGACCATTTCCTTGAAGTGGAGAGCAAAACTGGACCGGGACATCGAGGCCCGTTCAGCCAGCGACTGCAAGGTCCACTTGCGGGCTGGATCGGCATGCAGGGCACCGATAGCCGCGCCGATCCGCCGGTCGGTAAGCGCGAAAAGCCAGCCGACGCCGCGCGCATTCGGCGATGCGACATGGAGGCGCAACACCTGCATGAGCATGACATGAGCAAAATGCTCCGCCATCAGAAAGCCACCCGGCTGCTGGTCGCGCAATTCGCGCGTCATCCGATCGAGGCACCAACGCAGCACGGCGGCGTGATCGGAATCCCTCTTCACATGGACGATCGGCGGCAGGATTCCGAGAAGGATGTCCGAATTTCCTCCCGAAAAGGAAAAACGGCTGCCGATCAGGAAGAAATCGCCGCCGCCGTTGCAAGTCGCAATGCCGTCGCGGGCGATCGAATAGATCGCATCGGACGGGATCGCTTCGAGAGCCGGATCGCTGGCGAGACGAAAAGCTCGGCGGCTCGTCAGCAGAAAGCAGTCACTTTCCTCCAGGCGGACAGCTTCGGGGACGCCATCGACGCTCAGCCAGCACGCGCCTGAAATCACCGCGTTGAACTTGATGCCATCAGGGGGCGGAAAATCGATCGCCCAGGCGCCGCCAGCGTCAAGCCCCGCGGAAACATAGCTGCGCGGTTTGAGCAATGCGAGAACATCGGATAACGGGTCCATGTAAAAATCCGGACGATGGCGAAGATATGTTGGACTTTAGCGCATGGATCGTCTGGAGGCCACGCCTTATTCTCGCGACCGTCGTCCCGAGCGACGGTAACGTCGCAGAACAAAGGTAATTATCATGAGTGACAAACAAGTCCCCATCGGCTCCGGATTTGGAGCCCACACGACTGCCGACGAGGTTCTGGCCAGTCTCGATCTCTCCGGCAAGCGCGCCATCGTCACCGGCGGCCATTCCGGCCTCGGGCTCGAAACCACACGCGCTCTGGCGGGCGCTGGCGCTCAGGTGACCATCGGCGCAAGGAGCATCGAGGCGGCGCGTAGCGCGGTCGCCGGTATCGATGGCGTAGAGATTGATCGGCTCGACCTTTCCGACCTCGAAAGCGTTCGCGTCTTTGCCGAGCGGTTTGTCGCGTCTGGCCGCAGCATCGACATTCTGATCAACAGCGCCGGCATCATGGCCTGCCCGGAAACGCGTGTCGGCGACGGATGGGAGGCACAATTCGCAACCAATCATCTCGGCCATTTCGCCTTGGTCAACCGCCTTTGGCCGGCGATCTCGCGCGGCGCTCGCATCGTTTCGGTTTCCTCCGGTGGCCATCACAACTCGGCCATACGATGGGAGGATGTGCAATTCGAGACCGGTTACGACAAATGGCAGGCCTATGGCCAGTCGAAGACCGCCAACGCACTTTTCGCCGTGCATCTGGACAGGCTCGGGCGCGACACCAGCATCCGCGCCTTCTCGCTGCACCCGGGCAAGATCTTTACCCCCTTGCAGCGTTATCTCGCAAAGGAGGAAATGGTCGGTGCCGGCTGGATCGATGCGGACGGCAATCCGATTGACCCGACATTCAAGACGCCATCCCAGGGGGCCGCCACCCAGGTTTGGGCGGCGACCTCACCGCAACTCGACGGTATCGGAGGCCTCTATTGCGAGGACTGCGATGTCGCCATCCGCGCAACCGATGGAGATCCCGGCGGCGTCAGCGACCATGCAGTCGATCCCGAGGAGGCGGCACGCCTGTGGATCTTGTCGGCAAGGCTGACCGGCATTGACGCTTTCGCGGCGCACGCCTGAAGCCATAGCGCGCGGCAAACCCTCGTCAATGCGCGCTGAAGACGCGGCCGATTGTCTTGCCGTCCTCGCGCCTCACCCGGGCCCTCTCGGGTGAAAGCGTCATTGGCGCGCACGCTGCCGAAATCGGCCTGCGACAGCGCGGTCGCCATGCCAGATTGTATTTGCGCAAATAGTAGTCAAATCCGGCGACAATCCGTCATTAAACGTATCAAGGCGTGCGCAAAAGCTGTGGCATTCCGTCCTGCGTCGCTCTCCGGACTCGGAGGCGCGACATTTTTCGTGACAGCGACCCTGTGCAACAATATACGGTCAATCTCATCAGGAATCAGACTGACACGGATCACGACATGAAAGACTGGCATCCCGATCTCAGCCGCAGCAGCAGCCCCCGTTATATGGCGATCGCGGATGTGATTGAAATGGATCTGCGCAGCGGGCATCTGGTGGTTGGGGATCGGCTGCCGCCGCAACGCGAACTCGCCAAGCGGCTGAATGTCGATTTCACGACGGTGGCCAGAGGGTATGTCGAGGCGCAGAAGCGCGGGCTTGTGGATTCGCATGTCGGCCGAGGCACCTTCGTCACCGGTGGCGCGGACAAGGAGCGCCAGGGATTCGCGCCCGACGCTACGCCCGATCCCCGCCGCGCCTCCATCGTCGATTTCTCGATGAACATGCCCCCGGAACCGGACGACCCCGAGTTGATCGCCCGCATGCGCGAGGGCATGTCGGCGGTGGCGGCGAGCCTCATTCCGCTTTTGCGCTACCAGGGTTTCGGCGGCTCCAGCATGGACAAGGAGGCTGCTGCCTCCTGGCTCAGCCGTCGCGGGCTGGTGCCCTCGCAAGAGCGCATCTTCGTCACACCCGGCGCCCATCCGGCCCTGCTGGCGATCTTCGGCCTGCTTGCGAAACCGGGCGAAACCGTGCTTTCGGAAATCATCACCTATCCCGGCATGCGCTCGATCGCCGCCCAGCTGCGGCTCAATCTGGTCGGCTTGCCGATGGACGAGGACGGTATCCTGCCGGATGCCTTTGCAGACGCCTGTGAGAGATTGAAACCGAAGGCGCTCTATCTCAATCCGACGCTGCAGAACCCGACGACGCTGACCATCCCGGCCAGGCGCCGCGAGGAGATCTGCGCCGTCGCCCGCAAATATCATGTACCGATCGTCGAAGACGATGCCTACGGTTTCATTCCGCAGCAAGGCCCGGCGCCGCTCGCCGCCATGGCGCCCGATCTGACCTGGCATATCGGCGGGCTGGCGAAATGCATCGGCGCGGGTCTGCGCCTTGCCTATGTCGTGGCGCCTGACAGCAAGGCCGTGTGGCCCTTCGTCAGCGCCATGCGCGCCAACAATGTCATGGCCTCGCCACTGACCGTGGCGCTCGCCACCCGTTGGATCGAGGACGGCACGGCCGATACGATCCTGCGTTTCATCCGCGCTGAGGCCGCCGCCCGCCAGCAAATGGTCGCTGCCATCCTGCCGGCCGGCAGCTACCGCGCCGATCCGATCAGCTTCAACATCTGGCTGCCGCTCTCCAACGGCTGGACCCGCTCCACCTTCGGCAGCCATACCCGTTCTTCCGGCATCGGCGTCGTCGCAAGCGATGCCTTCACGGTCGAGGGCACGGCACCCGAGGCCGTGCGCGTCTGCCTTGGCGGACCGATCACCCGGGAGAAACTGCAGGGCGCACTGGAATTCATGGCCCATGCGCTGGAAGGCCCGCCTGAGATGGCGGCGTCGTTCTTCTGACGCAGAATTCCGCCACGGGCTGATTAGGCACTGACAAAAGCCGGAAGCGGTCAAGAATCAGATCGGCCGCACCCAAATGCTGCTTCGGAAATCTGCAGTCAGCTTGCTGCCGGCCTGCGCTGGGAGCTCTGCGGCATTCTGGCGAATTGACTGGTAATTTCCTTCCAATGTAATTATATTGCGTGCAGTCATTATAGGGCATTGATCGCATCAATGTCTGCGGCACAGAAAAGCGAGATCGTCATGGATACGGAATATCCCCCACTTCCTCCGATACAGACCGGTATCAGGGGGCGCTGCCCGCGCTGCGGCCAAGGTCATATGTTCAAGGGCTTCCTGACGCTGCAGCCGGAATGCGAGGTTTGCGGCCTCGATTATTCCTTCGCCGATCCGGCCGACGGCCCGGCCTTCTTCGTCATCTGCTTCGCCTGCATCCCGAGCGTGCTGCTCGGCGTCTGGCTGGAGGTGGCCTTTTCGGCGCCGATCTGGGTGCAGCTTCTGGTCACCGGTCCCTTCATGCTCGCCACCTGCATTCCGCCGCTGCGGCCGCTGAAGGGCTGGCTGGTCGCCAGCCAGTATTTCTACAAGGCGGAAGAGGGCAAGCTCGCCTAAGCATGTCGCGCAAAACTGTGCAGCGGTTTTGCGAGAACGACATGCGTAAAAACAAAGACCTAAAGCGCGAGGGGCGAATCTGAAAGATCGCGACGCGCTTTAGGGCCTGTTCAGCGTAGCGCGCAGGCGCGGCGTCGCGAAATCGAGCAGCGCCCGCAGCTTCAGCGGCACCAGTCCCTGCGCGGGATAGACGAGATGCACCGGCGCCGGCGGCGGTTCGAAATCTTGGAGCAGCGGCACCAGCAGGCCGGCCATCTCGGCGCGTGCGGCCTGGTAGGAGAGCACGCGGGTGATGCCGAGGCCGGCGACAGCCGCATCGACCGCGGCCTCGGCAGTGTTGACGGCCAGCCGCGAGCGGATCGGCACTGCGAGATCATGTTTCCCCTCGGTGAATGTCCAGCTTAGCATCGAGGCCATACCCTCGAAGGTGACGCAGTCATGCCCAGCGAGATCGCCTGGATGCCGGGGCAGGGCGTGCCGCGTCAGATAATCCGGACTGGCATAGACCGTACGGCGGATCGCGCCGAGCCTTGTGGCGATCAGGTTGCTGTCCGGCAGGTTGCCGATCCTGAGCGCTACGTCGATATGATCCTCGACGAGGTTCGATAACCGGTCGCCAAGCATCAGCCTCAGATTGATATCGGGATAGGCTTTCAGGAAATCCACGACGACGGGTAGGACATGCAGCCGCCCGAAGACGATCGGTGCGGTCATCGTCAGCTCGCCCTTCGGGGTGCTGTATTCACCGGCTGCCGTCCGTTCCGCCTCTTCCACCCGATCGAGAATCTCCCGCGCCGCCTCGACATAGGAGCGGCCGGCTTCAGTCAGCGTGATCTTCCGGTTGCTCCGCTGCAGCAGCTGGGCGTTGAGATGTGCTTCCAGTTCTGAAACCTTGCGGCTGACGGTCGCGAGCGGCGATCGCAGATGCCGTGAGGCGGCCGACAGGGTGCCCTGTTCGACGACGGCAAGGAGCACGGTCATGGCGTCGAGGCGATCCATTCTATCCTTCCATAAATTGGTAACATGCCTTCCAGATTAGCATTCTACTGCAGTCAGATGGAAGGCAGTAAATTATGTAGCAGATGGTTCGAAGCGGCCATCGGCAACCGCGTCCCGTCGATTAGAAGACCAAAGGAACCATCATGAAACTCTATCATCACCCGCTTTCCGGCCATTCGCACCGGGCTCACCTGTTCCTGTCGCTGCTTGGCGTGCCCTATGAACTGGTCGAGGTCGACATGGCGGCAGGCGCCCACAAGGCTCCGGACTTTCTGAAGCTCAATCCCTTTGGCCAGGTGCCGGTGCTAGACGACAATGGCACGGTCATTGCCGATTCCTCTGCCATCCTCGTCTATCTCGCGCGCAAATACGGCCGCACCGACTGGCTGCCGGAAGAGGCGGTGGCCGCGGCGCGGATACAGAAATGGCTCTCGGTTGCATCAGGCGAGATCGCCTACGGACCATGTGCTGCGCGCCTGGTCACCGTATTCGGCGCCGATTTCCGCACCGACGAGGTGATCGGCCGGGCGCACCGCATTCTCGCGCTGATCGAGGCGGAGCTCCACGGCCGCAGCTTCCTGCTCGGCGACAATCCTGTGATCGCCGACGTGGCGCTCTACAGCTACATCGCCAATGCGCCGGAGGGTAATGTCGATATCTCGGCCTATCCAGGCGTTCGTGCCTGGCTTGCGCGCATTGAGGCGCTGCCGGGTTTCGTCGGTTTTCGCAAGACCAAGATCGGCCTTGCCGCGTGACAAGCCGCCGGGGCAGGTCGCTGTCCCGGTTCCCCAAATGGTGCTCAAAAGGAGGCCGTGATGCTCGAGCAGACAAGACAGGACGCCACATCGCCCTGGCATGTGGGTGAACTCGCCATGCAGCGCAGTGTCGGTGTCGCTGAACGCATGGATGGGCCGGGAAGAAAATTCGTCCGCAAGGCCATGCCGGAGCAGCACCGCGCCTTCTTTCCGATGCTGCCTTTCGTCGTGCTCGGCGCCGTCGATGCCAAGGGCGATGTCTGGGCAACGGTGCGGGCTGAGCGCCCGGGTTTCATGGCTTCGCCGGAGCCGGAGATTCTCGAGGTCCGCCTGCCGCGCGACGCAGCCGATCCTGCCGACGCCGGCATGGAGGACGGCGATGCGATCGCGATGCTCGGCATCCAGCTCGAGACCCGGCGGCGCAACCGGCTGAACGGCGTGATCCGCAGGACGGATGCTGGAGCTTTCCAAGTGCGCGTCGGCCAGAGCTTTGGCAATTGTCCGCAATATATCCAGCTTCGCTCTTCCGCCTTCGTCCGCGATCCCGATATGCCCACGACGATGCCACCCATTCATTCCGGCCAACTCGACGATCGGGCGCGACAGATGGTGGAGGGCGCCGATACGTTTTTCGTCGCCTCCTATGTCGACCGCGACAATGGCGAGCGGCAGGTGGACGTGTCCCATCGCGGCGGCAATGCCGGCTTCGTCCATATCGGCGCCGACGGCGTGCTGACCATTCCCGACTTTCCCGGCAATCGGTTCTTCAACACGCTCGGTAATTTCCTCGTCAACCCGAAGGCGGGGCTGGTGTTCATCGATTTCGAAAGCGGCGACATGCTGCAGATGACGGGAAAGGTCGAGGTGCTGCTGGATTCGCCTGAGATCGCCACCTTTCAACGGGCGGAACGGCTGTGGCGCTTCACGCCCGAAGCGATCGTGCTTCGCCCGGACGCCCTGCCGCTGCGATGGAGCCAGCATCGCGACCTCTGAGGCGAAACGTCGCTTCGAGCCAGCTTGCCAACGAGTGTACCGATAGGTACAACAATAACCAATCAGTACAGGAGAGTTCATGTCCAGCCTCGTCCCGCCTTTCACCCTTGAGACCGCCACCCAGAAAGTCCGTCTTGCCGAGGATGGCTGGAACAGCCGTGATCCCGAGCGCGTCTCGCTCGTCTATACGCCGGACAGCCGCTGGCGGAATCGTGCCGAATTCATCACCGGCCGCGCCGAGATCGTCGCCTTCCTCACCCGCAAATGGGCAAAGGAGCTGGATTACCGGCTGATCAAGGAGATCTGGGCCTTCACCGATCATCGCATCGCCGTGCGCTTCGCCTATGAATGGCACGATGACAGCGGCAACTGGTTCCGCTCTTATGGCAACGAGAACTGGGAGTTCGACGCCGCCGGCTTGATGCAACGCCGCTTCGCCTGCATCAACGACCTGCCGATCCGGGAATCGGAGCGCAAGTACCATTGGCCGCTCGGCCGACGACCGGACGACCATCCCGGTCTGACCGAACTCGGCCTCTAAACAAGCCAAGGAAGCCGCGGGTGAAGACCGTCTACGAACGCGCCGACATCGTACCGCTGCTGGCGGAAATCTTCCGCGAGCTCGGCTATGAGGGCACGTCACTCAGCCGCATCACCGAACGCACCGGCATCGGCAAGGGCAGCCTCTACCACTTCTTTCCCGGCGGCAAGGAGGAGATGGCGGGCGCCGTGCTCGCCGATGTCGATGCCTGGTTCGAACATGCGATCTATCAGCCGCTAAGAAAGGACGACGCCGATCAGGCGATCGCCGCGATGTGGACGAATGTGAGCGATTATTTCCGCTCCGGTCGTCGCATCTGCCTCGTCGGCGCCTTTGCGCTTGACGAGACCCGCGAGCGGTTTTCAGCAGCGATCGGCGATTATTTCATCCGCTGGATCGACGCCTTGCGTTCGGCGCTGATGCGGGCAGGCTGCCCCGAGGGGGAGGCGCAAACGCTCGCCGAAGAGGGCGTCGCGGGCATTCAAGGCGCGCTGGTGCTGTCGCGCGCGCTGGACGACAGGATGGTTTTTACCCGATCATTGGACACGCTGGCGAAACGGTTTGATTCTGTGATGCGATGAGGGGCGGTAATGTGATGAGGGGGCAAACCGCTGGGACGTTGATTGCAACTGTGAAAAATTCACCCGGCCACATCGACTGGCCGGGGCATTGATCGAGCGCAGCGCGGCGCTCGAGCTTACATTGGTAACGTTTTGCGTGTATTTCAGCGTTGTTGTTGAGGCTGCTGGGCCGGGCGCGTATTTTCCCGTTCAGGGCGAACCTGGCGCCATTCGTTTTCCATCTGATCGACGACATGCTGAGGAATGGTGGTTTGGCTATTGGCGGGCGTCTGCATCGGAAGTCTCCTCTGTTCGTGGTAAGGCTTCGGGGCAAGAAGATGCATTGCATAAGACAAAAGGCGTGTAAATCAGTGGTTTAAACACTTTAAACGATTAAATGGAATTTAATCGATTAAGACGGTTTTAACCATGATATTTCGAGGGAAGCGCGGAATGGTTGTCCACATGGACCGGGCATTCTTTTTCGATACGGTACGGCACCGACTCTTCAAAGGAAACCTGACTCAGCCTCAGGTAGTGGGCATCACGGCGATTCTCGACGCTTGGGAAGAACGGTTTGCCGATGCCGACCGGCGGTGGCTCGCCTATATCCTCGCAACCGCTTATCACGAGACTGCCTATACGATGCAGCCGGTGCGTGAGACGCTGGCGGAAAGCGATGCGCGCGCGGTCGAGATCCTGGAGACGGCCTTTGCCGCAGGCCGGCTCTCCTGGGTGAAGACGCCCTACTGGCGGCCGGACGAGGATGGCTGCAGCTGGCTCGGCCGCGGCCTGGTGCAGCTCACCCATAAGCGGAACTATGAGGCGATGAGTGCGCTGACGGGGATCGACCTCGTTGCCGAACCCGACCGGGCGATGGAGATGGATGCGGCGGTGACGATCCTGATCGAGGGCATGCTGCAGGGCAGCTTTACCGGCCACAAGCTCGCCGATCATCTGAATGCAACGACCGCCGACTGGGTGAATGCGCGCCGCATCGTCAATGGCACCGACCGGGCGGAAAAACTCGCAGCTTACGCCATGGATTTCGATGCGGCGATACGTCCCGATGCTGCGCAGGGCATGCTCGCGCGGTTGAAGGCCTGGGGCTCGCATGTTATCGCCCGGCTGACGCCTGGAGCGCCACGCATCCGATAGGATGCGCCAAGGTCGCTCCATCATTTTGATAAATCTGACAGGAGCTTCCGCGTGATCCGTCATATCGTCTTCTTCACTGTGCAGGAGGAACATCTGCAGGAGGTGAGGGCCGGGCTTTCGATTCTGACCGGCATTCCGCATGCGCGGCTGCTGGAAATCGGCACCAACGTGAAGACCGATCAGCTGGGCACCGAGATCGATCTTGTGGTCTATGGCGAATTCGACGATGAGGCGGCCCTTGCCGCCTACAAGGCGCATCCCGATTACCAGCTCTCGATCGAGCGCGTGCGGCCACTCCGGGAAAAGCGCATCGCCGCCGATTACGACAGCCGCACGGCGGTGACGCGGCCGCTCTGAATTGCCAAAGCATTTAACTGCCAGGCTACATTCAATTGAAATTTCAAATGGATGACTGACTGTCCGGATTCGGATCGTTGCGAAGCTGACTCAGCTTCTGAGCCACCGAACTCAACTTTCGAAAAAGCGGCGGCAAGCGATTCAAAAGATTCATCAAAAGGGGCTGTTGGTTCATGGTCTGGTTGCCGCAGCGGTTGCGGCGCGCGGGCTAAAAGCCGCTTTCGTCCATGCGTGGGTGATAATCAGGAGACATTAAGAATGGCTGACTCGGATGCGCGGGCGCCGCGCACCAGCGCCATCAGCATCAGCACGAAGGTGAGCGACAATGCCGCGAGAACGGCGCAGGCGGCGAGCGCCGGGCCGGTGCCGGCGCGGTCGAGGATGGCGGTGAAGATGACCGGGGCGATGGCGTTGGCGAGATTTTGCGGCAGCGACAGCCTGGCCGATTGCAGTCCGAATTCGCGCGGTGAAAACAGCGCCAACGGCAGCAACGCGCGGGCGACGGTCATGACGCCGGCACCGAAGCCGTAGAGCAGGATGAAGGTGACGAGCAGCGGTGTCGACGGGCTGGCGACCAGCATTGTCAGGAAACTGAACATCACCAGACTGATACCCGTGATCGCACTGAGCATGGGGTTGCCGCGCCGGCCGAGCAGCATGTCGAGGAAACGCGCCGAGATGCCGATGACGCCGCGCGCCGAGCCGAGCTGCAGCGCAACGGCCGGCGAGGCGCCGGATTGGCGGAAGATCTCGAGCAGCGATGGGGAGATGCCGAAGGTGATGAAGGTCGAGATCGTCGTCGCCGCGGCAATCAGCAAGAAGGCCTTGCGCTGCGCCGCTTTCGATAGCGGCACCGGGGCGATTTCAGCCGCCCCGCCTTCGACATGCGTTGCGATCGGTTTCGGCAGGGCGAAAAGATGCAGCGGCAAGCAGACGAAGAATTGCAGCGCCGCGCAGACGAGAAAGGTGAGGCGCCAGCCGACCGTCTCGTTGAGCAGGCTGAGGATCGGCCAGAAGATGGCGCTCGACAGCCCGGTGAACAGCATCAGGATGGCGATGACGCGTTTGCCGTTCGCCCCCTCGCGCTCGACGACGGCGGTATAGGCTGGTGCCGAGAGGCCAAATGCGCCGCCGATGCCGATGATGACCCAGGCGCTCGCATAGAGCACGATGCCGTTTGCGGCGGCAAGCAGAAGCAGGCCAAGCGCAAAGGTCAGCGAGGCGGCCGAAAGTACTCGGGCAGCACCATAGCGGCCGAGCCATCGGCCGGTCGCGGGACCGACGATGGCGCTGACCACCATCATGATCGTCAGGCCGGCAAATACCACCTCGTTCGCCAGGCCGAGATCCGGCGCTACGACGCGGCCCATGACCCCGAGCATGTCGAAAGTCGTGCCCCAGCCGATCAGCTGGGTAACGGCAAGGACGGTGACCGTCTGCGCCGAGCGGAAGCGGGAGGATTTTGGCATTGGTGCTGAAACGGTCTGAAATGCGGGGGCAGCAAGGACATAACAGTTTCAACCGGCCGGTGAAAGCTGCGGTCGGCAGGAATGAGAAGAGCGCGGACGATTCGCAGACAAAGACTATGGTGTCGGTCCCGCCGGCTCCCCACCTTTACGAGAGGTGATAAAGAACGCGTGGATTCCAAGGCTGGAGGACATCGTTTTGGGGCGCTGAAACAGGCTGTCCCGAACAGTCGAGAACAGTTCTAAACACCCTGCATTACAGCGCATTCATTTGCCATTCAGGTCGCGTGAGTACATATTCGGGGCAAGTTGGCATTACCTTGAAAGCATAACACATGGCCTTTCCTCTGAGCGTCGCAGCATTGGCCGCCGGACTGGTGGTATCGGCGCCCTCACCGGACGCCACGAGCACTTTTGTCGTGCGTGTCGGAGGCGATTGCAGCGCCGCCGCAGCCCAGGTCGTCGAGCAGACCGGCGGCCAGCTGCTGTCCGTGCAACCGGTGGGCGATACCTGCATCATCACCGTTCTTGTGCAGGGCAACGGCCAGCGCCCACGCAAAGTCACGGTAAAGGTTCCGATGTAGGCGGAATCGGCTTATTCAGGACATTGATCGATTTGAAGCGGACGAAGGCGGACCGATGCGCATCCTGGTAGTCGAAGACGACGTTAATCTGAACCGGCAGCTGGCCGACACGCTGAAGGAGGCGGGCTATGTCGTCGACCAGGCGTTCGACGGCGAGGAAGGCCATTTCCTCGGCGACACCGAACCCTATGACGCCATCATCCTCGATATCGGCCTGCCGGAGATGGACGGGGTCACCGTTCTTGAGAAATGGCGCGGCGCCGGCCGCGGCGTGCCGGTGCTGATCCTGACGGCGCGCGACCGCTGGAGCGACAAGGTCGCCGGCATCGATGCCGGTGCCGACGATTACGTCACCAAGCCCTTCCATGTCGAGGAAGTGCTGGCCCGCATTCGGGCACTGATCCGGCGTGCGGCCGGGCATTCCTCATCCGAGATCATCTGCGGGCCGGTACGCCTCGATACCAAATCCTCGAAGGCGACGGTCAACGGCACGACGCTGAAGTTGACCTCGCACGAATATCGGCTGCTTTCCTATCTCATGCATCACATGGGCGAGGTCGTCTCGCGCACGGAACTGGTCGAGCATATGTACGACCAGGATTTCGACCGTGATTCCAACACGATCGAAGTCTTCGTCGGCCGCCTGCGCAAGAAAATGGGCGTCGACCTGATCGAAACGGTGCGCGGTCTGGGTTACCGCATCCAAGCGCCGAAACATGCGAATTAAGTCGCTCACCGCACGTGTGTTGTTGCTGACCACGGTCTGGTCGACGGTGGCGCTGGTGGTGATCGGCCTCTTGATCTCCACCCTCTACCGCAAGAGCGCCGAACGCGGTTTCCAGGATCTGTTGAGGGCGCAGCTCTACAATGTCATCAATTCGGTGACGATCGGCGATCAGGGCGCACTCAGCGGCAGCCCGCAGCTCGGCGACCTGCGCTTTGCCCAGCCGAAGACCGGCTGGTACTGGGTGGTGGAGCCGCTCGGCACCTATACGACCGCACCGCTGGTCTCGCCTTCGCTCGGCTCGGCGCTCATCCCGGTTCCCTCCGTCGTCGAGGCGCCTTTCGACAAGAATTACGAGCGGTACTATCAGGTGACGGATGCCTCTGGGAACCGTGTGCAGGTGGCCGAGACCGAAGTGGTGCTTGATACCGACGGGCGCGCGGCACGCGTCCGCGTCACCGGCAATGTCGATGTCGTCGAGGACGACGTGCGCACCTTTTCCCACAGCCTCTATCTGGCGCTTGCCGGTTTTGGCGTCGGCAGCCTGATCGTCAACGCCCTGGCGATTCTCTATGGTCTGAAGCCGCTAGACAAGGCGCGTGCCGCACTGGAGCGTATCCGCGCCGGCGAGAGCGAGCAACTGAAAGGCGACTTCCCGCGCGAAATCCTGCCGCTCGCCAACGAGGTGAATGCGCTGATCGACAGCAACCGCCGCATCGTCGAGCGGGCCCGCATGCAGGTCGGCAATCTCGCGCATTCGCTGAAGACGCCGATCGCCGTGCTGCTCAACGAGGCGCGCGTCCTGGAGAAATCCCATGGCGAGCTGGTCCGCAGCCAGGCGGAATCGATGCAGGGGCAGGTGCAGTCCTATCTCAATCGGGCGCGCATTGCCGCGCAGCGCGAATCCGTGCTCGCCCGCACCGATGCCGAGCCGGCGCTAGAGCGGCTGGTGCGCGTCATGCGCCGGCTGAACGTCGATACCGAATTCGATCTCGTCGTTTCGCCGCCGCATCTGGCCGTTGCCATGGAGCAGCAGGATCTCGAGGAGACCGTCGGCAATCTCCTGGAAAATGCGGCGCGTTTTGCCAAGAGCAGGGTGCGGCTCTCGGCCGTCGAGGCCGGCGAGGATGTGAAGGGGGTTGAGGCGAGCGCGCGCCGCCACTGGGTGGAGCTCGCCGTCGAGGATGACGGGCCGGGCCTGGAGCCGGATCAGATCCGCGAGGCGCTGAAACGTGGCCGCAGGCTCGACGAAAGTAAGCCGGGAACCGGGCTCGGCCTTTCGATCGTCACCGAGATTTCCAATGAGTACCAGGGACGGCTCGAGCTTTCCCGAGGTGAATGGGGCGGGCTGAAGGCGAAGCTTATCCTGCCTGGCGTCACAAAGGATGTTGCATGAGCAACTGCTTGATGTCACAAAGATACTGGCAAATGCATAGCATGCTTTGCCTTAATGCTGACACGGGGACGCTGCACTTCGATCGGCTGAAATTGACCCCTGATCGTGGTTCGACGCAATGATTTTACGCTCGCAAGGCATGATCGCTTCCGCTCTTCTCGTCGCCGTCGCGCTGTCCGGCTGCACGACGACGAAGAGTGCCGCCTCGCGCGGCATTTTTTCGAGCAAGCCCTCGGCATCGGCTGCCTTCATCACCGCGCTGCAGGGCGGCATCGTCGGCCGCAGCGGCGTGACGCTGAACGACAGCGACAAGCAGCGGGCGCTCGAGGCGGAATATCGGGCCTTGGAAGGGGCCGCCGTCGGCCAGCCTGTGCTCTGGACCGGCAAGGACGTGATCGGCAAGGTCGTTGCGGCTGCGCCCTATCAGGTCGGTTCGCAGAACTGCAGGCAATACACCCACACGCTGACCGTCGACGGCAAGGACACGGTGGCGCGGGGCGCTGCCTGCCGCAACGACGACGGTAGCTGGTCACCGCTCTGAATTGCGGCTTATAGAGCGCCGCGCGTCCGACAGGACGAGCTAAGGACGCTCTATCACTTTAAACCAGCACATAGGGATTATGTGCTAGCCTCAAATCTTCGTCATTCCGGCTTTGGCAGTTGGAATGAAGGCGCGCTTCACGTATTTGGGCGACATGCTGTTCTGGATTCTCGTTGCCGCTTTGACGGCAGCCCTCGCCGTCATCCTGCTCTACCCCCTTCTGCGCGGAGCGAAGGCGGCGGATAATATCCGTGCGGGCGAGACGGCGGTCTATCGCGACCAGTTGCGCGAACTCGACCGCGATCTCGATGGCGGGCTGATCACCCCGGAGGAGGCTGACTATGCCAGGGCGGAAATCGGTCGGCGGCTGATCGCCGTGTCTGCTGACGAGCCGGCTGAGACACCGAAACCCGCGCGGCATCACCGTTTCACCGAGGCCTTCGTCCTCCTGCTCTTGCCGGTTCTCGGCCTCTGTCTTTATTTGACGACGGGCAGGCCGGACCTGCCCTCGCAGCCGCTCGAAGCGCGGCTGGAAAACCCTGGCAACGACGTGGCGGTGCTGATCACCAAGGCGGAACGGCACCTGGCTGAGAAACCTGATGACGGCAAGGGCTGGGACGTGCTGGCGCCGATCTATTTCCGCACGATGCGCGTCAACGACGCGCAAGTGGCCTACCGCAACGCCATCCGGCTTCTCGGCCCGAGCCCGGTCCGGCTCGATGGCCTTGCCGAGACGCTGATGGCGGTCTCCGATGGGGTGGTGACGGAGGAGGCGCGCCAGGTGCTGGAACAATCGCTGATGCTGGAGCCTGACAATCCGCGCGCCCGCTTCTATATCGCCCTTAGCATGGAGCAGGCGGGACGGCCCGATGAGGCGCGCCAGGCCTTCGAGGCGCTGGCGAAACAATCGCCCGCCGATGCGCCCTGGCTGCCGCTGGTCAACCAGCATATCGCCATGAACGGCGGCGCGCCGGCAGGCGCCGGTTCGGCTGCCCCGGGCGCCGGTTCGGCTGCCCCGGGCACCAATCCAAGTGCCCCAGGCAATCCCACGCAGCAGGATGTGGCGGCAGCCGAGACCATGAACGCCGGCGACCGGCAGCAGATGATCCGCGGCATGGTCGAAAGCCTCGATGCCAAGCTCAGCGAGGATCCGAACAATTTCGAGGGATGGATGCGGCTCGTCCGCTCTTACGCCGTATTGAACGATAAGGATCGCGCCGCCGGCGCCCTGAAGCGCGGGCTTGCGGCCTTTCCGCCGCCCGGCGAACAGGGCAGGCAATTGCTGGCGCTTGCCAGGGAACTCGGCATAGCCACGGAGGGAGCGACGCAATGACGCGCAAGCAGAAGCGCCTCGCGGTGATTGCGGGCGGGATGGGATTCATCCTCGCCGCCGTGCTGCTGGTGATGTTCGCCTTCAGCCAGTCGGTCGCCTATTTCTACATGCCGGCGGATCTGGCCAAGACGCCGGTGGCGCCGGAAACCCGCATCCGTCTTGGCGGCCTGGTCGGGGAAGGCAGCGTCGTGCGCGGCACCGGCTCGACGGTGGAATTTGCCGTTACAGACGGCAGCACCAATGCCGTGAAGGTCAAATATACCGGCATCCTTCCCGATCTCTTCCGCGAGGGCCAGGGCGTCGTCACCGAAGGCATGTTCACTGCCGGAACGAACGTCTTCGTCGCCGACACCGTGCTTGCCAAGCATGACGAGACCTATATGCCGAAGGACGTGGCCGACAGGCTCAAAGCCCAGGGGCTGTGGAAGGAAGGCCAAGGCCAGGAAGCTCAGGGCCAGGAAAACTCTGGGAAACAAGCTCAGGGGAAACAAGTTCAGGGGCAGGAAGTGAAGGCGACGCCATGATCATCGAGATCGGCCACTACGCGCTGATGCTGGCGCTGGCCACGGCGCTCATCCTCTCCATCGTGCCGGTGATCGGAGCCCGTCGTCACGACCGGGCGATGATGGATGTGGCGACGGTTGGCTCGCTGGCGATGTTTGCGCTTGTCACCTTCTCCTTCGCCGTGCTGACCTATGCCCATGTCGTCTCGGATTTCTCTGTCAAAAACGTCTGGGAGAATTCGCATTCGCTGGTGCCGCTGCTCTACAAATACTCCGGCGTCTGGGGCAATCACGAGGGATCGATGATGCTCTGGCTGTTGATCCTGACGCTGTTCAGCGCGCTGGTCGCCGTCTTCGGCCGCAATCTGCCGGAGACGCTGAAGGCCAACGTATTGGCCGTGCAGGCCTGGATTTCGGTCGCCTTCACGCTGTTCATTCTGTTGACCTCCAATCCCTTCCTGCGGCTTGACCCGGCGCCGGCCGAGGGCCGCGATCTCAACCCGGTGCTTCAGGATGTTGGTCTGGCGATCCACCCGCCGCTGCTCTATCTCGGTTATGTCGGCTTCTCCGTCTGCTTCTCCTTTGCCGTTGCTGCTCTGCTAGAAGGACGCATCGACGCCGCCTGGGCGCGCTGGGTGCGGCCCTGGACGCTGGCCGCCTGGACCTTTCTGACGCTTGGCATCGCCATGGGCTCCTACTGGGCCTATTACGAGCTCGGCTGGGGCGGCTGGTGGTTCTGGGACCCGGTGGAAAACGCCTCCTTCATGCCATGGCTCGCCGGCACCGCCCTGCTGCATTCGGCGCTTGTCATGGAAAAGCGCGAGGCGCTGAAGATCTGGACGGTGCTGCTCGCCATCCTCACCTTCTCGCTGTCGCTGATGGGCACCTTCCTGGTGCGCTCCGGCGTGCTGACCTCGGTGCATGCCTTTGCCAGCGACCCCTCCCGCGGCGTCTTCATTCTCTGCATCCTGCTGATCTTCATCGGCGGGGCGCTGTCGCTGTTTGCCTTCCGCGCGCCGAAGCTCGCCGCCGGCGGGCTGTTTGCGCCGATCTCGCGCGAGGGCGCGCTCGTCGTCAACAATCTGATCCTGACGGTCGCCTGCGGCACGGTGCTCACCGGCACGCTCTATCCGCTGCTGCTGGAAACGCTGACCGGCGACAAGATCTCCGTCGGACCGCCTTTCTTCAACCTGACCTTCGGCCTGCTGATGGCGCCGCTGATCGTCATCGTGCCGTTCGGGCCGATGCTGGCCTGGAAGCGCGGCGATCTGCTCGGCGCGCTGCAGCGGCTCTATGTCGTCGCAGGCCTCGCCTTCCTTGCCGCAGTGGTCTTCTTCTACATCGAACATGGCGGGCCGGTGCTTGCCGTCCTCGGCCTGGCTGCCGGGCTGTTCCTGGTCCTCGGTGCGGTCGCCGATCTCTGGTATCGCGCCGGCATCGGCAAGGTCGCGGGCAGCCTTGCCTGGCGCCGGCTTTCCGGCCTGCCGCGTTCGGCCTTCGGCACGGCGCTTGCCCATGCCGGGCTCGGCGTCACCGTGCTCGGCATCGTCGCGGTGACGACCTTCCAGAGCGAACACGTCATCGAGATGAAGCCCGGCGAGGTGACCGAGGCTGGCGGTTACAGCCTGCATTTCGACGGCATGCAGCCGGGGACCGGGCCGAACTATACCGAGGAGCGCGGCCACTTCACCATCCGTCGTGCCGGTGTCGCGGTTGCCGATACCTGGTCGGCCAAGCGGCTCTATACCGCCCGGCAGATGCCAACGACGGAGGCGGGCATCCTGACCTTCGGGCTCAGCCAGCTTTACGTATCGCTCGGTGACGCCACCAAGGATGGCGGCATCGTCGTGCGCATCTGGTGGAAGCCGTTCATTCTCTGCATCTGGGGTGGAGCGGTGATCATGGCCTTTGGCGGCCTTGTCTCGCTCAGCGACCGGCGCCTGCGTGTCGGCGCCCCGCGCCGCAAGGCGAAGCCGGCAAAGCCGGCAGCTCCTGCAATGGAGCCGGCCGAATGATGCGCCGTCTCCTCCTGGCTGTCGCTTTGCTGCTGATGGCCGCCCCCGCCTTTGCCGTCAATCCGGACGAGGTGCTGGCCGATCCGGCGCTCGAAGCGCGCGCCCGCGCCCTTTCGGCGGAACTGCGCTGCATGGTCTGCCAGAACCAGTCGATCGACGATTCCAACGCCGACCTGGCCAAGGACCTGCGCCTGCTGGTGCGCGAGCGCATCACCGACGGCGACAGCGACGAAGCGGTGCTGACCTATATCGTCTCGCGCTACGGCGAGTTCGTGCTTTTGAAGCCGCGTGTCAGCATGAAGACGGGGCTGCTCTGGGGCGCACCGCTGCTGCTGGTCCTCGCCGGCGGGCTGTCACTGCTGGTCTTTGCCCGCAACAGGGTCGGCAAGCCGACCGGAAGCAAGCTGACGGCCGACGAGCAGGCGAAGCTGAGCGAGCTTTTGAAAAAGTAGGCGGCCCGCCGGCGGCAACGCTATAAAAGGACGCCGACTTGAGGCTAAGTTTTCAGAAGCGATAGCAATTCATTGGTCGCAACAATGAGTTCCTGAAGTTGTCCGGCGGATGGCCGCAGATCTACGTTGCCGTGGATGAGCTGGCATGAACGGCTCGATCATGCTCCATTCGCGATCTGCCATATCGCTTGCGTAGCGCATGCCGCTTCTATCATGTTGACGCCGGGTAGAGGGTGTCCAGACCATTCGACCTCTCCGTATTTGTCGCAATACAGGAACTTCCAGACATTCATGTTATTGCATTCGATGACGAATAGGACATGAGGCGCCCTATGGCTGGAAATCAGATCAATGACCTATGCTGCTCTCAAAATCCCCAAGTTCCTTAGTGTGTTGACGGTGTTGGCAGCAGGGCTGCTCTCTGGCTGCGCCAGAATGCCACCGGTATTTTCGGACGATGGCGCGACAATTTTATTCAAGGGTGAAAAGTTTAAGTACCGGGCTCCCGGTCAAGCCGAAGTGTCTTGCGAATTTGACGATCAGCGAAAAGTGGCAGTTTGTGACAATGGCCTAATCTCTGAGTTGATAGTGGCTGGGCTTCCCTTCCATGGCGTCGTCTTAGTTGAATTCGATGGGCGGCGGTTTAGGCCCGCAGAACATCCCTAAACGATTGCGCGGTTCAAAAGCTGATCGCCGCTATTAAGCCACTCCTCAGGACCAGCCGCCGTTCTTGGACGGACACTTACACCATGCAAAATATGCTGATCGCTCGTCTCGCGTTTAGCGGCGAGGGCTTCACCCAAGAGGTCAAGCCTTCGGCACAAACCATATGCGTTTGGCCCTTTGCCAAACATTACCAACTTTTCATTGGCCGGACAGTTCGCAGTAAGGTGCGGCGTCCTATATCCTTAGTCATCGACTGATCCGGCGTCGCCGGTCTGAAGATCTAAGAACAAGAGAAGGTGCTCCAATGCTCAAGAATTTCAACGGACGTCCGTCCCTCGCCACCGTGCTCAAGGCTTCTACCGTTGCCGGTATCGCAGCCGCTGTGCTCGCAACCGGCGTTCCGCTCGAAATCACCCGGTCTTATGCCGAAGCTGTCAAGGTTCAGGCGCCTGCCGTTCCGAGCTTCGCCAATGTCGTCGACGCCGTTTCGCCGGCCGTCGTTTCCGTCCGGGTCGAAAACCGCGTCAATCCCGTCTCCGACAACAATGACGGCTTCTCCTTCGATTTCAACGGCCGCGGCTTCGACGACCTTCCCGACGATCATCCGCTGAAGCGGTTCTTCAAGCAGTTCGGCCAGGATCCGAATGACCAGCAGGGCCATCCCAAGCGCTTCGGCCAGAACGGACCGAATGGTGGTCCGAATGGTCCGGGCGGCAAGGGTCGCCTCCGCCCCGTTGCCCAGGGCTCTGGCTTCTTCATCTCCGAGGATGGCTATATCGTCACCAACAACCACGTCGTTTCCGATGGCCAGGCCTTCGTCGCCGTCATGAATGACGGTACCGAGCTCGATGCCAAGCTGATCGGCAAGGATCCGCGCACCGACCTCGCCGTGCTGAAGGTCGACGGCAAGGGCAAGAAGTTCACCTACGTCAACTGGGCCGACGACAACAATGTCCGCGTCGGCGACTGGGTCGTTGCCGTCGGCAATCCCTTCGGTCTCGGCGGCACGGTCACGGCCGGCATCGTCTCGGCTCGCGGCCGCGATATCGGCTCCGGTCCTTATGACGATTACCTGCAGGTGGATGCCGCCGTGAACCGCGGCAACTCCGGCGGTCCGACCTTCAACCTCAGCGGCGAAGTCGTCGGCATCAACACCGCGATCTTCTCGCCGTCGGGCGGCAGCGTCGGCATCGCCTTCGCCATTCCCGCCTCGACCGCCAAGGACGTCGTCGCCGATCTGATGAAGGATGGCCAGGTCTCGCGCGGCTGGCTGGGTGTCCAGATTCAGCCGGTAACCAAGGACATCGCCGAATCCATCGGCCTTTCCGAGCCGAGCGGCGCTCTGGTCGTTGCCCCGCAGGCCGGATCGCCGGGTGACAAGGCCGGCATGAAGGCCGGCGACGTCGTCACCGCGCTGAATGGTGAGACGATCAAGGATGCCCGTGATCTCAGCCGCCGCATCGGCGCGATGCAGCCGGGCAGCAAGGTCGAGCTTTCGGTCTGGCGCGCCGGCAAGGCCCAGCCTCTCACCGTTGAACTCGGCACGCTGCCGATCGACCAGAAGGATGCGTCTGCCGATGACAACAGCCAGCCGCAGCAGCCTGAGGCACCGGCTTCCGAGAAGGCGCTTGCCGATCTCGGCCTGACGGTCGGCCCTTCCGATGACGGCAAGGGCCTGGCGATCACCGGCATCGACCCGGACTCCGACGCTGCCGACAAGGGCATCAAGGAAGGCGAGAAGATCACTTCGGTGAACAACCAGGAGGTCTCCAGCCCCGACGAGGTCGTCAGGGTGCTGAACCAGGCCAAGAAGGACGGCCGCACCCGCGCGCTCTTCCAGATCCAGTCCAACGAAGGAAGCCGTTTCGTAGCGCTTCCGATCAACGGCCAGGGCTGATCCCTAAGACAACTTGGAGCCGTGCGGACGAAAGTCCGCGCGGCTCGATTCTTCTGACCTTTGAAGGATGATCGCGATGAGCGCCGCCCCGCAGGAAGATGCTTTGAGCCTTGCCGAAACGCAGCTGGTGGGTAATGTCGGCCGCATGAAGATTCTCATCATCGAAGATGATCTCGAAGCCGCGGTCTACCTCACGAAAGCCTTTCGCGAGGCGGGCATCGTCGCCGATCACGCCAGCGACGGCGAGAGCGGCCTGTTCATGGGGTCGGAAAATACCTACGACGTCATCGTCATCGACCGCATGCTGCCGCGCCGCGACGGGCTTTCCGTCATCAGCGAGTTGCGCCGCAAGGCCATCCATACGCCGGTCCTCATCCTCTCCGCGCTCGGCCAGGTCGATGACCGCGTGACCGGTCTTCGTGCCGGCGGTGACGACTACCTGCCGAAGCCATATGCCTTCAGCGAGTTGCTGGCGCGCGTCGAGGTGCTCGGCCGCCGCAAGGGCACGCCCGATCAGGACGTCGTCTATCGCGTCGGCGATCTCGAACTCGATCGGCTCTCCCACGAGGTGCGCCGCGGCGGCAAGGAGATCCTGCTGCAGCCGCGCGAATTCCGCCTGCTCGAATATCTGATGAAGAACGCCGGCCAGGTGGTGACCCGCACCATGCTGCTCGAAAACGTCTGGGACTATCACTTCGACCCGCAGACCAACGTCATCGACGTCCATGTCTCGCGCCTGCGTTCGAAGATCGAGAAGGACTACAGCCAGCCGCTCCTGAAGACCATTCGCGGCGCGGGGTATATGATCAAGGATGAGGGATGAGCCGTTTCAAGGTTCTCTTCAAGTCCACTGCAGTCCGCCTTTCGGCACTCTACATCCTGCTTTTCGCCATCTGCGCCGCGACGCTCGTCTTCTATGTGACGGCGATGTCGGAGCGGCTGCTGACGGGCCAGATCCGCGACGCCGTCAGGCAGGAGGTGGAGCAGGTGCAGCGCGCCTACGACACCGGCGGCATGAACCTTCTGCTGCGCACGATGGAGCGGCGTGCCCGCCAGCCGGGCGCCAACCTCTACATCATCGCCGGCCCCTCGGGCGATATTCTCGCCGGCAACGTCGCCTCGGTGCAGCCGGGTGTCTTCGAGGAGATCGGCTGGACTTCCGCGCCCTTCGGCTACCAGCGTTATACCGACAGCGGCGTCGAGCGCCGCCATAGGGCGATCGCCAATATCTTCGTGCTCGACAATGGCCTCAGAATCCTGATCGGCCGCGACCTCGGCGACCCCGAGCGTTTCCGTCTGCTGGTGCGCCAGGCGCTGATGGTGGCCCTGGCGATCATGGGGCTTGGCGCGATCATCATCTGGTTCGCCATCGGCCGCAACGCGCTGAAACGCATCGACCGCATGTCGGATGCCAGCAAGAAGATCATGGCCGGCGATCTGTCGCAGCGCCTGCCGGTGGGCGGATCGGGCGATGAATTCGACCGCTTGTCGATGTCTTTGAATACCATGCTGGAGCGCATCGAGAAGCTGAACGAGGGCCTGCGGCAGGTCTCCGACAACATCGCCCATGATCTCAAGACGCCGCTGACGCGGCTGCGCAACAAGGCGGCCGATGCGCTCGATATCGCCGACGGCGAGACGCGGCGCACCGCGCTCGAAGGCATCATTTCCGAATCGGATCAGCTGATCCGCACCTTCAACGCGCTGTTGATGATCTCCCGCGTCGAGGCCGGATCGGTCGCGGCTGAAATGTCGCCAGTCGAGCTTTCGGCCATCGTCTCCGATAGCGCCGAGCTTTACGAACCGGCGGCGGAGGAGGCCGGGCTCGGCCTGAGCTCCAGCATCGAACCGGATGTCGAGGTGCAGGGCAATCGCGAGCTGATCGGCCAGGCGATCTTCAACCTGCTCGACAATGCCATCAAATATTCCGCCGATACCGAAGGCGCGGGCAAGGTATCGCTGAAACTCGCCCGCCGCCCGGACGGCATCTGCCTTTCCGTGGCCGACCACGGACCGGGCGTTCCGGCCGACCGGCGAGACGACGTGGTGAAGCGCTTCGTCCGCCTCGATGAAAGCCGGTCGAAGCCCGGGACGGGGCTCGGGCTTTCGCTGGTGGAAGCGGTGATGGAGCTGCACAATGGCCGGTTGGAACTCTCCGATACCGATCCTGATAAGCCGGAACAGCGCGGATTGACCGTCAGCATGATCTTCCCGGCCAAGGCTGCCTGATGGTTCGATGCCGATGATCGGCTGAATCGCGTATTGGCGGTTTTCCGCCGAGACCCTAGTTTAATGCCGGTTGAAGGAGGCGTTCCCGCGATTCTGCGGGACCGCTCCTGAGGCGCGAAAGAGGGAGAGCGTATGCTGACGAAATCGACGCATGGCCTGAAGGATGTCGCCGAAGGGCTGCTGCGTCCGCTGAACCAGACGGAGTTGAAGCTGGCGCTGGCCGACCTTCAGGAGGCCGGCAGGAGTGAGCCGTCGGTGGCTGCGATGCTGAAGACGGAAGGCCCGCTTCGCGATTTCATTGCCGCCGTGCTGACACTGTCGCCTTATCTGCGCGAAATTGTCAATCTCGATCCCGCCATCCTCGCCGGCGCCATCACCGAACCGCTGGAGCCGCAGATCGAGGCGCTGGTCGCCGAGGCGCGGCGCTGCTGGCAACGGGACGGCGAGGGGGCGGCGCCTTCGGAATCCGTGGTGATGAGCAGGCTGCGCATCATCAAGCGCAAGGTGGCTTTCCTCGTCGCACTCGCCGATCTCGCGCGCATCTTCGACGGCCGGGCGACGACAGCCTGGCTGAGTGAGCTTGCCGAAGCTTCGGTTGCCGCCGCGATCGACCATCTGCTGCTGGCGGCGCATGAGGGTGGAAAGCTGCGGCTGCGGGATCTGGCAGCACCGAGCGACGGCTCCGGGCTGATCGTGCTCGGCATGGGCAAACTCGGCGCATCCGAACTCAACTATTCCTCCGATATCGACCTCGTCGTCGTCTTCGACGAAGAGGCCGGTATCGTGCCCGACCCGGACGACGCGATCGAGGTCTTCCCGAGGATGATGCGCCGGCTGGTGCGCATCCTGCAGGAGCGCACAGCCGACGGCTACGTCTTCCGCACCGATCTCAGATTGCGCCCCGATCCCGGTTCGACGCCGCTGGCGATCCCGGTCGATGCGGCGATGATCTATTACGAGGGCAGGGGCCAGAACTGGGAGCGGGCGGCCTTCATCAAGGCGCGCGCCGTTGCCGGCGACCTGACGGCGGGCGGCGATTTCCTGCGCGGCCTTGCCCCTTTCGTCTTCCGCAAATATCTCGATTACGCGGCGATTGCCGATATCCATTCGATCAAGCGGCAGATCCATGCACACAAGGGCCACGGCGCCATCGCGGTCAAGGGTCATAACGTCAAGCTCGGCCGCGGCGGTATTCGCGAGATCGAATTCTTCGTCCAGACGCAGCAACTGATCGCCGGCGGCCGCATGCCGGCCTTGCGCGGCCGGGCGACGGAAGAAACGCTCGGAGAACTCACCAAGGCGAAATGGATCGACGCGGAGACCCGTGACGAATTGACGGAGGCCTACTGGTTCCTGCGCGATGTCGAGCATCGCATCCAGATGGTGCGCGACGAGCAGACCCACCTGCTGCCGGAAACGGATGCCGACCTGAAGCGCATCGCCTTCATGATGGGCTTTTCCGACACGCCGAGCTTCTCCGAACGGCTGGTCGGCGTGCTGAAGACGGTCGAGCGGCGTTATGCCCATCTTTTCGAGCAGGAGAGCAGGCTTTCCACCGACACCGGCAACCTCGTCTTCACCGGCCAGGGCGACGACCCGGATACGCTGGAGACGCTGAAGAAACTCGGTTTTACCAGGCCGTCCGACATTTCCCGCATCATCCGCACCTGGCACTACGGCCGCTACCGCGCGACACAATCGGTGGAGGCGCGCGAAAGGCTGACGGAGCTGGCGCCGTTGCTCCTGCGGGTCTTCGGCGAAAGCAAGCGCGCCGACGAGGCGCTGCTGCGCTTCGACAGCTTCATCTCCGGCCTTCCCTCCGGCATCCAGCTCTTCTCGCTGCTCGGCAGCAACCCGGCGCTGCTGTCGCTGATCGTCAACATCATGTCCTCGGCACCCCGGCTTGCCGAGGTGATTGCCGCCAAGCCGCATGTCTTCGATGGCATGCTCGATCCCGGCCTGATGGCCGAGCTGCCGACGCGTGATTATCTCGGTGAACGGCTGAAGGGTTCGCTTGCCCAGGCGCGCCACTATGAAGAGGTGCTCGACCGGCTGCGCATCTTCGCCGCCGAGCAGCGCTTCCTGATCGGCATCCGCCTGCTCACTGGTGCGATCAACGGCGTGATGGCCGCACGCGCCTTCACGCATCTCGCCGACCTCGTCATTGCAGCAGCACTCGATGCCGTGGTGAGCGAGATGCGGGCAGCACATGGCGATTATCCCGGCGGGCGCATCGCGGTCGCCGGCATGGGCAAGCTCGGCAGTTTCGAGCTGACGGCCGGTTCCGACATCGATCTGATCCTGCTCTATGATTATGACGACGCGGCCTCCGAATCCGATGGGCCGAAGCCGCTCGACGCGACGCGTTACTTCACCCGCATCACCCAAAGGCTGATGGCCGCCTTGTCGGCGCCGACCGCCGAAGGTGTGCTCTATGAGGTCGACATGCGGCTACGCCCATCCGGCAACAAGGGGCCGGTTGCCACCCGCATCAATGCCTTCGGCAAGTACCAGCGCGAAGAAGCATGGACCTGGGAGCATATGGCGCTCAGCCGCGCCCGGCTGATCTGCGGCAATGAGAGCTTGATCGCCGAGGCGGAACTGATCGTCCGGGAGGTGCTGTCGGCCGATCGCGATATTGCCAAGGTGGCGCATGACGTCGCCGAAATGCGCGAACTGATCGACAAGGAAAAGCCGCCATCCGGCCCGTGGGACCTGAAGCTGATCCCCGGCGGCGTCATCGATCTCGAATTCATCGCCCAGTACCTGGCGCTGATCGCGCCGACCAGGGGTGTCGGCATTGCCGTCAATGGGATGAGCACCGGCGAAGCCCTGAAGGTGCTTGGCGACCGGCTGATGGCAACCGTCGATCTCGACATATGCCTCGAGGCTTTCGCGCTTTATACCGGCCTTTCGCAACTGATCCGCCTCTCCATCGACGGCCTGTTCGATCCGAAGGACGCGCCGGCGGGCCTCGTCGAACTCGTCTGCCGCGCTGGCGACTGCCCTGACATCAAGACGCTGGAAGGAGAGGTGAAGCGGCTTTCGAAAGCGGTTCGGAAAATATTCCTGAATGTCGTGAAAGCCTGATCTCACATCAGATGGAACAACCGCGAGGATTATCGCGAGCATCGCCTGTCGGAATCTCGTTTAGCCAATCGTCTTCAGGACAGGCAAGCGATGGAGAACACCAATGACGATTACCATTACCGCTTTTGAACGGTCGCCCGATCGCGGCAGGGGTCTGGCGCGCGACATGCGCGTTCGCTGGGCGCTCGAAGAGGTTGGCCAGCCTTACGACGTTCGTCTTGTTTCGTTCAAAGAGATGAAGGAACCGGCGCATCTGGCGCTGCAGCCTTTCGGGCAGATCCCGACCTATGAAGAAGGCGATCTCGCTTTATTCGAGTCCGGCGCCATCGTCTTCCATATCGGCGAGCGCCATGCAGGCCTGCTGCCGGACGATGCGAATGCCCGGGCGCGGGCGCTCACATGGATGTTTGCCGCGCTCAACACGGTGGAACCACCGATCTTCGACCGCGCTCTCGTCATGATCCTCGAGCGCGACAAGCCTTGGTACGACCAGCGCCTTTCTGCCCCCGAGGGCAGCATCCGAAAACGGTTGAGCGACCTCTCCCGTCGTCTTGGCGATGCCGACTGGCTCGATGGGGCGTTCAGCGCCGGCGACCTGCTGATGGTGTCGGTGCTGCTCAGGTTGAAGGGATCTGCTATATTGGAGGAATATTCGAACCTCTCCGCCTATGTCGCCCGCGGCGAAGCGAGGCCGGCATACAAGCGCGCTTTCGCCGCTCAGCTGGCGGTTTTCACCGCCGCATCAGCCGGCTGACAAAGGCCGGCTCTGATCTGAACCTAAAGCATGTCGCGCAAAAGTGTGGAGCGGTTTTGCGACAACGACATGAGCAAAACCAAAGACCTAAAGCGTGGCAAGCGAATCTGAAGGATCGCGACGCGCTTTAGATATCGTCGGGAATGCGCAGCGAGATCACGGTGCCGACCGCTTCGCGTGAGCGGATCTTCATGCGGCCGCCGTGCAGCGAGGTCAGTGAGCGGGAGATGGCGAGCCCGAGGCCGGAGCCCCCCTTGCTCTTGGCATACTGGCTCTGCACCTGCTCGAAGGGCTGGCCGATCTTCGACAGCGCCGAGCGTGGAATGCCGATGCCGGTGTCGGCGATGGTGACGAAGACGGCGCCGTCGACGCGGCGTGTACGCAACGCAATGCGGCCGCCATTGTCGGTGAACTTCACCGCATTGGAGAGCAGGTTGAGCAGCACCTGTTTCATTGCCCGGCGATCGGCCATCAGCGTCAGGCCGGAGCAGATGCGCTGTTCGATGACGATGTTCTTTTCAGCCGCGGGCATGGCGGTGAAGCGCAGGCTTTCCTCGATCAGCGGTACGAGGTCGATGCGCTCGCAATGCAGCCTGACATGGCCGGCCTCGATCTTCGACATGTCGAGAATGTCGTTGATGACGTTGAGCAGATGTTTGCCGCTGTCATGGATATCGCGGGCATATTCGTCATATTTCAGCGAGCCGAGCGGGCCGAACATCTGGTTCTGCAGGATCTCCGAGAAGCCGAGGATGGCGTTGAGCGGCGTGCGCAGCTCGTGCGACATGTTGGCGAGGAATTCCGATTTCGCCTTGTTGGCGGCCTCGGCGCGTTCCTTCTCCGCCTGGTAGTTGGCGTTGGCCGTCGACAGCTCGGATTTCTGGGTCTCCAGCGTCTGGCGCGAGGCGGAAAGATCGCCGATCGTCGCCATCAGCCGGCGTTCGGATTCGCGCAGCCGCTCCTGATGACGTTTCATCAACGTGATGTCTGTTCCCACCGAGACCTTGCCGCCGTCGCGGGTGCGTCGCTCGTTGATCTGCAGCCAGCGCTCGTCGGCAAGCTGCACTTCCGTCGTACGCGAATAGCCGGAGCCGTCCGCATCGGAAATCCGCCGCTCGATGACAGGACGGGCGGCGGCCGCATTGACGGTCGAGCGCTCGGTGCCGGGCACGAGTACGCTGTCCGGCAGGCCATAAGCCTGCTGGAAATGCGTGTTGCACATGACGAGCCGATCGTTCTTGTCCCAGAGCACGAAGGCTTCCGAGGTGCATTCGATGGCGTCGGCCAGGCGCTGGTCGGCTTCTGCGTAACGCTGGGCGAGCCGATGCTGTTCTGTCACGTCCATGGCGATGCCGATCAGGTGCATGCGGCCGGAATTGCTGCGGATCACCTGGGCACGCGCCCGCATCCAGACATAGTGGCCGCTGGCATGGCGCATGCGGAAGATCTGATCGACCTGGCCGGAAGCGCCCTTGCCGATGGCGCGCGCGATCTCGTAGAGCCCGCCGTCATCGGGATGCATCAGCCGGGCGGCTTCGCCGAAGCCCATCGTCTTGTCGGAACCCGGCAGGCCAAGCATGTCGTACATCGAACGCGACCAGAAGAATTCGCGGTTCTCGAAGTCGAAGTCCCAGAGGCCGCAGCGGCCACGCGACAGCGCCGTCTCGACGCGCAGGTTCGATTCCAGAAAGATGTCGTCGGCATCGCGGGCGCGCTTCACCTGCGTGTAATAGGCATAGAGGATGACGAGCAGGATCGAGGAGATGCCGGCAAACAGCGTGACGTTGAGCGCCAGTTCCTCGCGCCAGAGCCGGCCGATCTCGTCGAGCGAGGTGGCGGCGACGATATAACCGCCGGCATTGCCCATCAGCGTGATCTCGGCATAATGCGGTACGCCGCCGATCGTCGTTTCGATGACGTCGGCGCGATCGCCGAAACGCCGGATCGCCGAAACCTCGGGGAAGAAATCGCCGACATTGGTGCCCACATGCGAGAGCCCGGCGGTGGTTGCGGCGAAAACCTTGCCGCTTGCCTGCACGAGCAGCACGAAGGCGCCGTTGTCCAGCCGGTCCTGCGGCAGGAATTTAGCGAGGCGGGCCTGCGCCTCGGCGATATCGCCGCGGTCGAAGATGTCGGTCGCATCGGCAAACACGGCAGAGGCGGTTGCCGCCGAAAGGGCCGTGGCATGGCGCGCCGAGGCCTCCAGGCGCCCATATTCGCTCATCATGCCGAAGAAATGCGAGGCGGCGACGACGGAGAGGAAGGCGACGATCAGTGCCGGAATGGCCCGCTTCAAGACGAGCTCGGCCTTCGGCAGATAACGGAGAAGTGGTTCCGATGTCGCATGGCCCGAAAGGCTGTCGCGCCAGGCTTTCAGCCCGTCAAATTCGACACGCAGCCGTCCTCCGGCCACGGTTGCCCGCCGCACGTCCATCATCTCTTCGCCTTGTCCCTCATGTGATTCGCGCGCCGCTCGCTCGAACCTGACCTAGAGAATCATGGGTGATTCGCCTTGTCCAGAGGCAAAGGTAAAAATCCGTTAACTATTTATAATTTCGGGTTTTTCCAGGTGATTCGGGGGAGCTGGGCGACCGGCCGCCGAATTTTTCGGGACGGCCGGTCGAATCAAATTACCCTTTAAGCGTGCGCTCGACGATATCGCGCACGTCGGTCGAAAGATCGGCGGCCCGCTCGATCTCGATCAGCGCCGAGCGGGCGTGATCGCCACGTGTCGGTTCGAGCGAGCGCCAGGAGCGCATCGAGGTGAGAATGCGGGCGGCAAGCTGCGGGTTGCGCTCGTCGATATCGAGAATCTGATCGGCGAGGAAGCGGTAGCCTTCGCCGTCGGCGCGGCCGAAGCCGGTCGGATTGGCAAAGGCGAAGGTGCCGACCAGCGCCCGCATCCGGTTCGGATTGCTCCGCTTGAAGAGCGGATCGTCCATCAGGGCGCGGATCCGTTCCAGGGTTTTGGCGCCCGGAATACCGGCCTGGATCGCGAACCATTTGTCGATGACGAGCGCGTTCTCCGCGAAGCGGTCGCGGAAGCTTGCCAGCGCTTCGCTGGTCTCCGCGCTGTCGGGGAAACGATGGGCGAGGATCGTCAGCGCATGGCTGAGATCGGTCATGTTGTTGGCCGCATCGAAGGCAGCCTTGGCGCGGGCCGGCGTCTGCTCGGCATGAGAGAGGTAGGTGAGGGCGGTATTGCGCAGTGCGCGCAGTCCGGCGCTCTTCGCATCCGGGCTGAAATCGCCTGATGTCTTCATCGCGGCGTAGAGGCCGGCAAAGACATCCTTTCCGGCATCGGCGATCTGTTTCAGGATCGCCTGCCGGCCGGCATGGATGGCATCGGGATCGTTGTTGCCGCCAAGTTCGCGGGCGATATCGGATTCGCTCGGCAGAGCCAGCGCCTGGGCACGGAAGGCGGGCTCGAGGGCCTCGTCGGCGGCGGCTGCGATCAGCGTCTCGATGAAGGTTGCCTCGCAGACGACAGGCTTGCCCTTGCGGGCGTCGCGTGCCGCTTTCAAGAGGTTCGGCAGCGCCAGATCGGTCAGCGCCTGCCAGCGGGCGAAATGATTGGTCTCATGGCGGGCGAGAAGAGCGAGATCGGCCGGGCTCTGGTCGAAATGCAGGTTGATCGGCGCCGAGAAGCCGCGGTTGATCGAAACGACCGGCCGCGAGGCGATGCCATGGAAGATCGCCGTCTGGGTGCGGCCTGTGAGATGCAGCACCTCGCCGATATATTCCGCGCCGTCGACCGAGGTCGGCTCGATCTTGCCGCCGTTTTCGCCAAACAGCGCGAGGCTGAGCGGAATATGCATCGGCTCCTTGCTCGGCTGGCCGGGCGTTGCCGGGATCATCTGTTCGAGCGACAGGGTGAAGGTGTCGGCCGCCGCATCATAGCTGCCCGATGCGGTGACGAGCGGCGTGCCGGCCTGATGGTACCAGAGCGAGAATTGCGTCAAATCGCGCCCGCTTGCATCCTCGAAGCATTTGACGAAATCCTCGATCGTCACGGCCTGGCCGTCATGGCGGTCGAAATAGAGGTCCATGCCTTTCTTGAAGCCGTCCTTGCCGAGCAGCGTCGCGATCATGCGCGTGACTTCGCTGCCCTTTTCGTAGACGGTCGTCGTGTAGAAATTATTGATCTCGCGATATTTCGTCGGCCGCACCGGATGGGCGAGCGGGCCGCCGTCTTCCGGGAACTGCTCCGATTTCAGGTGGCGCACTTCGGCAATGCGTTTGACGGCGCGCGAGCGCTGGTCGGAAGAGAATTCGTGGTCGCGATAGACCGTCAGGCCTTCCTTGAGGCACAGCTGGAACCAGTCGCGGCAGGTGATGCGGTTGCCGGTCCAGTTGTGGAAATATTCATGCGCGATGATCGCTTCGATATTGGCATAGTCTGCATCGGTCGCGATTTCCGGGTCGGCAAGGACGTATTTGTCATTGAAGACGTTGAGGCCCTTGTTCTCCATCGCGCCCATGTTGAAGTCGGAGACGGCGACGATCATGAAAATATCGAGATCGTATTCGCGCCCGAACCTCTCTTCGTCCCATTTCATCGAGCGTTTCAGCGCGTCCATGGCATAGGCTGCGCGCGGTTCCTTGCCGTGCTCGACATAGATTTTCAGCACCACCTCGCGGCCGGACATGGTCGTGAACGTGTCTTCGACGACGCCGAGATCGCCAGCCACGAGCGCGAAGAGGTAGCTCGGCTTCGGATGCGGGTCGAACCAGGCGGCGAAATGCTTGCCGGGGCCGTAGCCGGCGCCGCCGAGGAAGTTGCCGTTCGACAAAAGCAGTGGGTTGGCGTCCTTGTCGGCGATGATGTTGACCGTGAAGGGCGCAAGCACGTCGGGCCGGTCCGGGAAATAGGTGATGCGGCGGAAGCCCTCCGCCTCGCACTGCGTGCAGTAGATGCCGCCGGTGCGGTAAAGGCCCATCAGCTTGGTATTGGCCTCGGGGTTGATGACGGTGGTGAGCGTCAGCTCGAAGGGGGCGCTCTCCGGCAGGTCGCGCACCGTCAGGCTTTCCGGGGTTGCGTCATAGCGTGAAGGGTCCAGCTCCACCTGGTCTAACAGAAGCCCCGACAGCGTCAGTTCGTCGCCGTCGAGAACGATCGGCGCCGCCGGATCGGCGCCCGGGCGACGATGAAAAATGAGACGCGCCTCGACCTTTGTCTCCGTCGGGTCGAGTTCGAAAGTGAGGTCCACGCGTTCCAGCACGAAGTCGGTGGGACGGTAATCTGCCAGATGAATGACCTGGCCGGTATCTGTTCGCATGGTGTTTCCTGAAGACCGTTATTGGACAACCGCGGAATACAGAGGCGGGCGCACTCTGCCATAAATTTTGCCGGGCATGATTACATTAAAGTCTGAACTAAACTTAAAGCAAATTGCCCGCGAACACCAAGTTCGCGGGCAAAATATCTTATTGGATACGGATGAACGCAGCTGACGGGGGAAGTCCTCTACTTCAGATTGAGTGCGGCCTTGATCGTCGCGTCGTTTTCGGTCTGCTGCACGACGACGCCGTACCAGCCGAGCCCGTCGTAATCCTCGTAGCCGAGAGTGCGCGCGAAGGCGACGATCGAACCGTTATTGTCGTAGTAGCTGCCTTTCGCCTGGCCGGACGGATTGGCGAGCGCGAAATGGGAAAAGAGCAAGGCGGGATTGGTGGTGGCGATGACCCGGCTCTTGCCGTCGAGCAGCATGACCGTCGTTCTTTCCGCCAGCTGCGGCGGCAGGTTCGCCTCTTTCTCGACGATCGCCTGGCCTTGGTTCTGCCAGTCGAAATAGACGCCGAGCGTGCCGACCAGCCGCCCGTCGAGCTTGCCCGCTTCGCGGATGCCTGTGGCATAAACGAGCGCATGCCTGTTATCGTGCAGCGGGCTCCCTTTGACGTCGTCGACGATATAAGCGTCGCCGGAGGAGCAGGCCGACGCTGCGCGGAACCACGGATCGCTGGCAAGGCTCGTGCCTACGATCTTGCGCTGGAACTTGGGATTGGCGGATGCGACCACTTTGCCCGACAGATCGGTCATGACGAGATCGAGATAGACGGTGTAGAAGCGGTTGATGGCGCCGAGACGCTCCGCTGCAAAGGCGGCGGTTTCCCGGCTCGGGTTCTGCAGCGCCTGCCAGAGTGACGGGTCCGTCGCCCACCAGCGCACATCGGCCGTGCGCTCGAAGAGATTGCGGACGATGAGCTGCACCAGCGTCTGCGCCAGATCGGTGAGGCGAACGCCCTCCATCTCTTCGACCAGCGCATCGGCCATGGCGCGGCTGAGGCCGATGCGGCCGACCACGTTGCTCTCGAACCTGCCGGTAATGTCGGTTGCGATCTGCGCCAGTCGCTGCACTTCGTTGGCAACGACGGCAAAGCCCTTTCCGGTCTCGCCGGCTCTGGCCGCCTCGATCAGCGCATTGATCGCCAGCAGCTTGATCTGCTTGACGATATGGGTGTTGTCGGCGCTGAAGCGCTCGAGGTCAGTGCTGATGCCGTCGGTGACGACGCGCATGGACCGCGGTGTCGCATTCTGCGACTGGGCAATGGTTTCGGCGCTAAGCGGCTTCATCAAATATGATCCTGGAAGGAGCGGGCAATTGTTTGTGTGGTGAAGAAAATTTCGAGATCAGCGATAAAAAACGATGCTTGCCTATGGTTTTCAATTGGTTAACGCCGAGCAGTCAGAGGTGAACATTTTAGGGGGAATGGCTGAAAAGAGGGTGATTTCGGAGCTGTGGCGCACATACGGCACGATTGAGCCCGCGGCTGAAAGGCGATTTGCGATTCTCCCGCCTTGCTCGCGATTTTTTCGCCAATCGGTTTTTTCTTTCGCTACGATGGAAGACGTCGCCCGCTGCGTTCCCGAGTCGAACGCGTCCCCCCATTCCGCTTGAGCAGTATTAAGAGCCAGGATCATGCACTCGGTTCTCAGAAACCCGATGAGAGGCATTGCGCTGAAAGTCTCGTCGGTCGTGGTCTTCCTGGCCATGCAGACCTTCATCAAGCTGGCCGGCTCAGACATCCCGCCAGGTCAGGTCACCTTCTGCAGGTCGTTCTTCGCGCTTTTCCCGATCATGGCCTATCTCGCCTATAACAGGCAGCTGCGCGCCGCCTTCTACACGGCCAATCCAATCGGTCACCTCAGGCGCGGCACGATCGGCATCTTGTCGATGGCTTTCGGTTTCTACGGCCTGCTGCATCTGCCGCTGCCGGAGGCGATCGCGCTCGGCTACGCGTTGCCGCTCGTCGCCGTCATCTTCGCTGCCGTTTTTCTCGGTGAGACCGTGCGCATCTATCGCTGGAGCGCCGTCCTGGTCGGCATCGTCGGCGTTGCCATCGTGTCCTGGCCGAAACTGACGCTGTTTCGCGACGGCGGCATGGAGGCGGAGCAGGCCGTCGGCGCGCTCTGCGTGCTGTTCTCGGCCGTTCTCGGCGGCATGGCGATGATCCAGGTGCGCCGCCTCGTCGAAGAGGAGAAGACGGCGACGATCGTGCTGTATTTCTCGATCACCGCCTCGGTCTTTTCGCTGGCTTCTCTTCCCTTCGGCTGGCTCATCCTGCCATGGCCGACAGCGCTCTGCCTGATCGCGGCCGGTTTCTGCGGCGGCGTCGCGCAGATTCTGCTGACGGAAAGTTACCGCCATGCCGATGTCTCCACCATCGCGCCGTTCGAATATACCTCGATCCTGCTCGGTGGCATCGTTGCCTACTTCGTCTTCGGCGACGTGCCGAGCGTGACCATGCTGATCGGCACCGCCATCGTCGTCGCCGCCGGCATCTTCATCATCTATCGCGAGCATCAGCTGGGCATCGAACAGAGGGAGGCGCGCAAGGCCACGACGCCGCAAGCCTGACGCCCGCCAGCGCGCAATATCGGTTTTAACGCGAAGATTGCGGTGGCTTGAAACTTGCTCTCAACGAGTGAAAAGAATGGCGAATTCTTGGGATATCGCGGACCTGAGGAATATGGTTGTTGAACATGAGAGAGTATCATTTATTCCAAGCTGTGCATGTCTGAATGGCCGCTGATGCCGGAGGAGCTCTGGGTGTCGTTGCTCCGAACGCCGGCCGGCGAGCGGAGGTGGAGAAAAGCATAATGGCATTCACAGCGGAGCAATTGGTGGGGAACTCTTCCTTTCTGATGAGCATTCGCTTTTTGGCTGGGCAGATGCGCGGCATGTTCGACGCCGGTCCGCGGCTGGCGCGACTGCTTGCCTCGCATCAACGCTGGCTTCTGACCCAGACTGCCTATGCTCTCCACCTGGAATATGATCCGCGCGACCCGACGTCGGGTTTCACCGCCGTGCGGTTGACGGGGCGCATCACCGCGCACAAGGTGGCGAGCCGCAACACCGTGCTCGCCTTCATCGAGGAACTCTATACCTACCGCTTCATAACCCACACGCCCGGCGACGAGCGGCGGCGACCTCGTCATTTCGAACCGGCCGATGTCAGCCATCAGGGGATGTTTGCCTGGCTTTTCTCCAATCTCGGTGCACTCGACCTGCTCGACGGCGGTCAAAGGGCAGCCTTTTTCCAGGCAAATCCATCACTGATGCGGCTCATTCAGCCGCGCATTGCCCGCCATTGCCTCGAAGATGCCGCTTGGCGCGAACCGCCGGAACAGGTGGCGCTGTTCCTCTGGACGGAGGCCGGCGGCCTCGTCGTCGACAATTTCATCGCCCGGATGGATATGGAAAGCAGCGAGCCGGGGAGATTGTCCGTCGGCCGCGTCGAAACTCGCGCGCTTGCTGCTGATTTCATGATGTCGCGCACTCATCTGCAGCGGCTGCTGGCAAAGGCGGCGCAACGCGGCTGCGTCGGCTGGTATGACGAGCCGCGCAAGACGCATCTTTGGATATCGCGGGATTTCGTCGAGGAATATTGCGCCTGGCAGGCGGTCAAGTTCGCCTATGTCGACGAGGCCTTCGAATGGGCAAAGGCCCAAATCGAGGAAATGGCAATTTGATCAGAGAACGATTGCCGCAGTGCCTGCGCCAATGCGGCATCCGGCGTCGGCCGGCTTGACCGAAAGCTCACGCTCATATTCCCGCGCAGCACAGACGGCAACGCGGATATGCTCAAAGGTTTCGATGTTGCGCAGAAGCGATATCAGGATCGTCGACATGTTGGGGCACTCTTGATACGAAGGGTAGGCGAAGCGCTTACAGCGCTGCGCGTCTTTTTAAGACGCGCAAAGGACGCTGCGACACGTTGAATTCCTGCTCAATATTGCTGGAAGTCGGAGAAAATCGCGTTCGGGCGCGCCGTACGGCTGTTGATGCCGGTGCCGCGGGCAATCATCTGTTCGTTCGTGGCAAAGCCGAAACGGCTGTAGCCTTGAGTGGAACGAACCTGGTCGCCGGCGAGGCGAAGGGTTTCAAACCCGCTATGGATAGGACGAAAACGCTTGTTCATGGCCTTGGTTCCTGTGATTCCTCCCAAGACACAGCTGATATTGCGATGCAGCATAGATTCCGCAATGCATCACGGCGGGATGCAGCCATGCGAAAAACGCATGGATTGATTCACAAATTATTCAACTTTGGCTAATTTCTAAGCAAAGAGAGGGACTTAAGCTTCGCTTGAAAGGCGAGCAGGTCGTTCCAAGCCAGCCGCTTGTTTACAGGTGCGGTTAACAGATCCTGCGGATGCAGGCTGGCTATGGCAGGAATGACACAGTCTGCAACGGCAATCTCCTTCCAGCGGCCGCGCAGGCCGTGAATCGTATCGTTTTCGCCGAAGAAGAAACGCGCCGAAAAATTGCCGAGCAGCAGGATCGCCTTCGGTTCGGCAAGCGCGATCTGCCGCTCGATGAAGGGTCGGCAGATGTCCATTTCCGCCGCCGAGGGCGCGCGATTGCCAGGCGGGCGCCAGGGGATGACCTGCGTCAGCAGAATGGCTGAGCGCTTCAGCCCGATCGCGGCCAGCATCTTGTCGAACAGCTGGCCGGATTTCCCCGAGAAGGGCATGCCTTCGCGATCGTCTTCGGCGCTCGGCGCCGAGCCGATCACCATGATCCCGCTTTCGGCATCGCCGCTGGCAAAGATGGTCGAGCGGGCGCTGTGCTTGAGGTTGCAGCTGCTGAAGGCTTCAATCGCGGTCTTGAGTTCGACAAGCGATCGCGCAGTTTCGGCGACGAAGCGCGCCTGCTGCACCGCCTCGCCGTCCGGGATTGCCGGCTGCGGACCGGACGCTGCGCGTTCGGCAGGCGCTGGGCGCGTCGCTGCATTCGGACGCGGCGGTGCCTGACCTGGGGCAGGGCGTTCCCCAGCGGCAGGATGTTGCTGCTGCGCCGCCGCCGGGCGGCGGGCGGCCTTCATCGCCTCGAACTCGGCGAAGCGGTCGATCGCCTCTTCCTCCAGCAGCCATTCCACGCCGGCATCCGCATGGAAATGCAGAAGCGCTGCAAGCTCGGCGGGGGAAAGGTCGTTGGCGGAGATCATGCGGCAAGTCTAGCGGAGTGACAGGGGCATTGAAAGGGCGGGCGGCAGATTGCCCGCCCTTGTCGGCGCTATTGCACAGTCCATTGTGCGATGTCGTCGCGTTCGCCGATCAGCGCCAGACCATGGGCGATCGACAACAGTTCGCCGCCGCTTTCGATCCGGTCGTGCTCGAAGCGTTCCGTGAAGATGCGGCGCACCGCCGGCACGAAGGAGGTGCCGCCGGTCAAGAACACCTTGTCGATCTCCGCAGGCTTCGTCTCGGTCTTGTCGAGCACGTCGTCGAGCGCGCCTTCGATGCGGGCGAGATCGTCGGCGATCCAGCCTTCGAAATCGCTCCGCTTGATGCTGCGATGTCCACCGCGACCAAGCGGCGCGAAATCGAAAGACGCTTCCTCCAAAGCCGACAGCGCCATCTTCGTCGCCGACACCGCCTGATAGAGCGGGTAGCCCTCGTCATGGTCGATGAGGTCGATGAAGATTTCGAGCTTTTCCGGCTCTAGGCTGGTGCGCACCAGCTTCTTCAGATCCTCGAATTCGCGCGTCGTCTTGAAGATCGACAGCTGGTTCCAGCGGCCGAAGCTGGAATAGTAGTTGGACGGCACTTCGAGAATCTTGTCGAAGCTTTTGAAATGGCTGCCCTTGCCGATCAGCGGCGCGACGATGTTGTCGATCATCCTGTAGTCGAAATGGTCGCCGGCGACGCCGACACCGGAATGGCCGATCGGCGTTGCCGTCAGCTTGCCGGCGACGGTTTCGAAGCGGATCAGCGAATAGTCGGTCGTGCCGCCGCCGAAATCCGCGACCAGCACGGTGGCATCCCGCTTCAGGTTCTGCGCGAAGTAGAAGGCGGCGGCGACCGGCTCATAGACATAGTGGATCTCGGGAAAACCGAAGCGCGACAGCGCCGCATTGTAGCGTTCGGTTGCCAGCGCCGGATCGGGGCTGGCGCCGGCAAAATGCACCGGCCGGCCGGTGACGATGCGGCTGACGTCCGAAGGCCAGTTGTCGCCGGCGTAGTTGCGCAGGCGCCGCACGAAGACCTCCATCAGATCCTCGAAATTATGCCGCTTGGCAAAGATCAGCGTGCCCTGGAACAGCGCGCTCGCCGCAAAGGTCTTGATCGACTGCAGAAAGCGGCATTCGCCGGGATTGTCGATGAATTGGCGGATCGCCGCATGGCCGGCTTCCACCTTCAGTGCTGACGCGCCGAGCTGGGCATCCTTCATGAAGGAAAGCGCCGTGCGCATGCTGTCGGCGGTACCCGTCGTGCTCGTGAACGCCATCGAGCGGGTCGCCCCACCATCCGCCATGGCGAGAACCGTATTCGTCGTGCCGAAGTCGAAACCCAGCGCCTGAGCCATGCCCGCACCTCTTCATGCCGATTGTTATTGGAGACGGAGCATCGCTCCGCGAAAGGGCGCAGGAGCGCCCGGATTCAGGAGGGCGCGTGATGCCACAGGGGCGTGACACATTCAAGAGGATTTGAAGGTCCATATCCTCGCTGACATGCTGCTGTTGCCTCTTCTCCAAGCTTGAGAGAAGAGGCAAGTCTCCAGGCAAATCAGCAGAGCCGAGGCTTGCAGACCGCCGTTACTCGGCGGCCATCGCCCTTGCCTCTTCCAGCTCTGGCTCCTCAACCTTCTTGTGGCCGATCAGGCGGCCGAGGAAGTTTCCGAAGCGGTCCATCTCGACGAAGATGACCGGGGTGATGAAGAGCGTCAGCATCTGCGAGACGATCAGGCCGCCGACGACGGCGATGCCGAGCGGCTGGCGCAGTTCCGAACTTGCGCCGGTGCCGAGCGCGATCGGCAAGGCGCCGAGCAGGGCGCAGAAGGTCGTCATCATGATCGGCCGGAAGCGTCGCACGCAGGCCTCGTGGATCGCTACCGTCGCCTTTTCGCCGGTCGTGCGCATGGTCTCCACCGCCACGTCGATCATCATGATCGCGTTCTTCTTGACGATGCCGATCAGCATCAAGAGGCCGATAAGGGCGATGATCGACAGGTCAAAGCCCATGATATCAAGCGCCAACAGCGCACCGAATGCCGCGGCCGGAAGGCCGGACAGGATGGTGAGCGGATGGATGAAGCTTTCATAGAGCACGCCGAGCACGACATAGATGGTCAGCACCGCCGCCAGGATCAGATAAGGCGTATTGCCCTGCGACTGCTCGAAAATCTCAGCCGTACCGCCATAGGACGTGAAGACGTCGGCCGGCATGCTGAGTTCCGTCTTGATCTGATCAATCCTGGCCGTCGCGTCGCTGAGCGATACGCCCTCCGGCAGGTTGAAGGAAACGGTGGTCGAGACGAGCTGGCCCGTCTGGTTGATGGTCACAGGGCCGACAGTGCGCTCGACATGCGCGAAGTTCGAAAGCGGCACCAGGCTGCCATTGGCCGATGCGACACGGATTTCCGAGAGCTTCTGATCATCCCAGGGCTTGCTCGTGTCGTATTCGACGATAACGTCGTAGCTGTCGCCGGTCGACTGGATTTCCGCAGCGGAATATCCGCTGAAGGATTCCTGTAGCGTCGTGCGCAGCGTGTCGTTGTCGATCCCGTAGGCGGCTGCCCGCTCGGTATCGATGACGATATTGGCCTGCAGGGCGTTGTTCTGGGCGTCCGACGTCACGTCGGTGAAGAGACGATCCTTGCGCATCGCTGCCTGGATCTTGCCGGACCAGAGGTTGGTCTGGTCGACGTTCAGCGCCTGCACGACCAACTGATATTGGCTGGCGGTCTGGCGGCCGCCGAAGCGCAGGCTTTGGTTCGGCGTCACGAAGGCTTGTAAGCCTGGGATCTTGTTGATCGCCGTGCGCAGCTCGCGCAGCGTCTGGTCAAGCGGCGCACGCTGTTTCTTGTCCTTGAGTTCGACGAACATCGAGCCGTTGTTCTGCGGCTTGTTGGGGTTGCCGCCGATCGTCGACATCACATGGTTGACTGCCGGGTTCGCTTTCACGACGGCTGCCGCCTGCTGCTGCAGCGCCGACATCGCGGAATAGGAAATGTCCTGCCGGGCTTGCGTGCTGATTGTCAGGCGGCCGATATCCTCCTGTGGGAAGAAGCTCGTCGGCAGCACCATGAAGAAATAGATCGTCAGCGCCACCGAGCCGAGAAAAACGCCGAGGATTATGACGCGATGCTGAAGGCACCAGCCGACCGCCCTGTCATAGCCGCGCAGCGTCCGCTCGAAGCCGGCATCGAAAATGCGGATGATGAGCGGCGGGCGGCTCTGGGGGTTGGACAGACGCGAGGCGAGCATCGGCGTGACGGTCAGCGAGACGATTGCCGAGGAGATGATCGCGATCGCAACCACCATGCCGAATTCGTTGAACACGCGGCCGACGACACCGCCCATCAGCAGGATCGGGATGAACACCGCGATCAGCGAAACCGACATGGAAATAATGGTGTAGCTGACTTCGCCCGCACCCTTGATCGCCGCTTCCCGCACCGGCATGCCTTCTTCGACATGGCGCAGGATGTTTTCGAGCATGACGATAGCGTCATCCACCACGAGCCCCACCGCGAGCGTCAGCCCGAGCAGCGAGATGTTGTCGATACTATAGCCCAGCACATACATCATCCCGAAGGTCGAGATCAGCGACAGCGGAACGGCAAGCCCGGGAATGATCGTTGCTGTGGCATGGCCGGTAAAGAGGTAGATGACGAGAACGACGAGGCCGATCGTCAGGAGCAGCGTGAACTTCACATCGGAGATGGCATCGCGAATCGGCTTTGCGGCGTCGTTCATGACGACCGTGTTGACCGAGGGCGGAATTTCAGCGTGAAGCTGCGGCAGCTTGGCGTTGATAGCATCGACGACATCGACCGTGTTGGCGTCCGGCTGGCGCTGGATGGCGAGGATGATGCCGCGTTGGCCGTCATACCAGCTGCCGGTATATTGGTTCTCAACACTGTCCTGTACGTCGGCAATATCGCCGAGGTGGATCGGCGCGCCGTTCGGATTGGCAATGACGAGCGAACGGAATTGTTCGGCGCTGGTGCGCTGCGTGTTCGCCGTGATGGTCATGCTCTGCGAATTGTTCTGCAGCGTTCCCACAGGCTGCTGGCTGTTGGCGGCAGCAAGCGCCTTGTTGACGGTGTCGATGCCGATGCCGCGGGTCAAAAGCTTGTTGGGATCGACCTCGACGCGCACGGCATAGGTCTGCGCACCGTAGACGCTGACCTGGGCAACGCCGGGAAGCGTCGAAAGCGACGGCGAGATGATGTTCTCGGCGATGTCGTCAAGCTTGCTGCGCGGCATGGTGTTGCTCTGCACCGAGAGCAGCATGACAGGCGCATCGGCGGGGTTCGTCTTGCGATAGCTCGGCGGCGTCGTCAGATTGTCGGGCAGTTGCCGGGTGGCATGCGAAATCGCGGCCTGCACGTCGGCTGCGGCCGCATCGATATTACGACTGAGGTCGAACTGCAGCACGATGCTGGTGCTGCCGAGCGAACTGGAGGCGCTGATTTCGGTGATCCCGGGAATGGTCTCGAACTGCTTGATCAGCGGCGTCGAAACCGAGGTCGCCATCGTCTGCGGCGAGGCGCCGCTCAACTGCGCCGAAACGTTGATGGTGGGAAAATCGACCTGCGGCAGTGCCGCGACCGGCACGAGCTGGTAACCGGCAAGACCGGCCAGAATGACGCCGATGGCCAGCAGCGTCGTCGCGACGGGACGCTGGATACAGAAATTAGGGAGGATCATTGCTCAGCCCCCACCGCGATCGTCTCGGACTGCTGCTGTTGCTGAGGCTCTTCGGCGGAGGCGACATCAAGCGTCTTTTCGTTGAACTGCTCGTTGATGGCCTGCTGGTCGCTGAGCTGGCCCTGGCCTTCGACAACGACATGGTCGCCTTCCGAAAGACCTGAGGCGATGGCGGTGAAGCCGCCATTTGCGCGGGCGACGGTGACAGGCGTCAGATGCGATTTGCCGTCCGTGGCGACGAAGGCGAAGAAACCCTCCGGGCCGGGGCTGACGGCAACCGTCGGCACCACCACCTGCTGTTCGTCATTGTTGAAGTGCACCACGATATTGACCGATTGGCCGGGCCAGAGCGCGCCGGAGGCATTCTCGAATTTCGCCTTGGCGAGGATCGTGCCCGAGGCGGTGTCGACCGTGTTGTCGTAGAAGCTGATCTCGCCCTTGCGAACTTCGCCCTTGGTGGAATCGGGAGAAGTGCTGACCTCGACCGGGCCGGCCGCCAGGGCTTTCTTCAGCTCACGCAGGTAGCGCTCCTGCAGGTGGAATTTCACATAGATCGGATCGTATTTCGCGATGGTGACGATTGCCGCGCCGGCATTGAGGAAAGCGCCCTTGCTGATGGCGATATCGCCGAGCCGGCCGTCGAAGGGAGCGCGGATGTCGGTGTGCTCAAGTATGATCTGATCGGAGGCAAGGGACGCCTTGTCGGCTTCCACCGTGGCCGCGGCGGTATCGCGGGCGGCTACGGCCTGGTCGAGGGCCTGCTGGGTGCCGGCCTTCTGGTCGAAGAGGTCCTGCGCGCGGGTCAATGCGGTCGCGGCTTCCGAAAGGGTTGCCGTGTCGCGCACGATCATCGCGTTGTCCTTGTCCACGGTCGCCTTGGCCGTCCGGTCGTCCAGCTTGGCGATCAGGTCGCCGGCTTTAACCGTCGCTCCGTCCTCGGCATCGATGCTGACGATCAGACCCTGTTCCTGCGCGGCAATGGTCGTATTGTCATCGGCATCGGCCCAGCCGGTCGCCGTCACATCCATCGGCAGCGTCGTTTTCACGGCTGCAACAGTCTTGACGACGGTTGGGCCGCCGCCGCGTCTGCGCCCGCCGCCCTGATGCTGCCCACCATCCTGCGCCTGATTGGCCTGCACCTGATCGGCCTGCGCCTGCTGCCCGCCGCCATTGCTGGCTTCCGGCTGCTTGGTGAACTGCGAGAGGTAGGGTATGCGGGAGGCATAAGAGACCATATTCCCGAATTGCCAGACGCCGACGGCGGCAACTGCGATAACGCTGACGGTGATCCAAAATTTCTTCATGGGCGAGACCGGTCTTTGGGCAAGGTTGCGGGAGCAAGGTTGCGAATATTATGCCCCGATTGAGCCACTTATATTGCGGCGCAAAAAAGACATAATTCCCGGGGTGTGATCACTAAGTGGTTATAACGGCTTAAATTTTTGTAATGAATATTCCGTAATATTCAAACTATACTAATATAGCGTCAGTGTTACCCAATGCCGTTTGGCGGCAGAGACGCAAGCGGTTCGGCAGAGGGCGATGTCGATCCGCCTGCCGTTCAGCGCGCGGGAAGAACACGGGAAAAACCAAGAAGGCAGGTCGTCATGACCGAGTTGGACACCAGCGAATTTCGCTCTCTCATAACAAGCATATTTCCTGAACTGACGGCCTCCGTCTTCAAGCTGGCGGCGAGGGGCTGGGATTCGCTTGCCGTCGACGTCGATGACACGCTGATCTTCAAGTTTCCCCGCAATCTCGGCGCGGAAAGAGCGCTTGTGAAGGAAGCCGCCTTGCTCGACATTGTTCGACCGTCGCTGTCGATGGCGGTTCCCGACATGCGCATTCACGACGGGCCGCCGATCTTCTCCAGCCATGCCAAGCTCGAGGGCGAACATCTCATTGCCGAAGATTACGATGCGCTTGGCGAAAGCGATCGTCAGCGCCTCGCGGAAGATCTCGCGCGTTTTTACGCCGAGTTGCATGTGCTCGATGTCGATCGCATACGGTCGGCCGGTGCAGGAACGATCCAGCCATGGCAATCGCCCGATACGGTGCGAATAAAGGCTTTGCCGCTGCTGCCGCCTGACATCAGGAGCTTTGCGCAGGCCATTATTTCAGATTTCGAAGCCTTGCCGCCCGACCCTTACGGCAACATCTACGGCTTCTTCGACGGTCATGGCTGGAACATGGCCTTCGATCATGCGCAAAGGAGGCTGAACGGCATTTATGATTTCGCCGATTCAGGCTTTGGCCCGCTGCATCAGGAATTCATCTACTCGAATTTCATTTCGCCCGATCTGACCGCCCGCATCATATCGGCCTATGAAATGCTGACCGGCCGCAGGCTCGACCGGCGGCGCATTGCAGTCCTGACGGGATTCCATCGGCTTTCCGAACTCGCCGAACTTGCGGATGATCCGGCGAACGTCGAACAGATGATCCGAAGTGTGGCGACATGGGCGACGGCGGCCCACGTCGGCTGAGAGGGAATGGTCAGACGGACCGCGCCGCGCCGCCGTCGCAACGGATGAGCGAGCCGGTGATATAACTTGCCGGTTGGCTGCATAGGAAGGCAGCCGTTGCGGCAAATTCCTCGACCTTGCCATAGCGGCCGACCGGAATGCGCGCCTCCTTGTCGGTACGGATCTCCTCGAGGCTCTTGCCGGTCCGCTTTGCCGCAGCGCCGTCGAGATCGTCGAGCCGCGCCGTCAGGATGCTGCCGGGCAAGAGCAGGTTGGTGGTGACGCCGAAGCCCGCCACTTCGGAGGCAAGCGTCTTGCTCCAGCCGGCAAGGGCCGGGCGCAGCGTATTCGACAGCGCCAGGTTGGCGATCGGTTCGATCACGCCGGATGAGGCAACCGTGAGGATGCGGCCCCAGCCCTGCGCCTTCATGCCGGGCAGCAGCGCATTGGTGAGCGTGATCACCCGCGCGACCATGGAGAGGAAATAGCTTTCGAGCTTTTCGCCCGTCATGTCCTCAGTCGTGCCGGGCGTTGGTCCGCCGGTATTGTTGACGAGGATATCGAGCCCGCCGAACCTCTCCTTCACCGCCGTCGTCGTCATCTCGACGAAGCGTTCGTCCCCGAGATCGGCCCAGATCCAGTCGGCCCGGCCGTTGCCTTCACCATTGATCGCCTTGCAATTGGCCTCCAGCTGTTCGCCGCTGCGCCCGCAGAGCAGCACGTTTGCGCCCTCCCGCGCCAGCGCCACGGCGATGCCGAGGCCGAGGCCGCGCGAGGAGGCGAGGACGAGTGCCCGTTTGCCCTTGATGCCGAGATCCATGATTGTCCTCCGATAGCTTTGAGCGATGTATAAGGCGCAAGCGGCGGAAAAGGAAAGGGGATGTGACCGGTTCGGCAGCGTTTGATAATTGACGTTGACGTAAGCGTTATGTAATTCTGCCGCACGAGGCGTCATCATTGTGCGAATTGGAAGATTGGCTGTCGTATCCCGGCTCGACAATGCTTTCTCGTTTTGACAAGAAAGTGCCATGACGGGGATGACGGCCGCGTGCCGCCAAGCGGAGACGAGTGAATGACCGAGACGACTGAGCTGCCAGAACGCGAGAGCATGGAATTCGACGTGGTGATCGTCGGCGCCGGTCCTGCCGGCCTTGCGGCGGCGATCCGGTTGAAGCAGGTCAATCCGGAGCTCTCCGTCGTCGTGCTGGAGAAGGGCGCGGAAGTCGGCGCGCATATCCTCTCTGGCGCCGTCGTCGATCCGATCGGCATTGATCGGCTGCTGCCCGGCTGGCGCGACGAGGCCGATCATCCGTTTAAGACCAAAGTCACCGCCGATCACTTCCTGCTGCTCGGTCCGGCCGGCTCTGTTCGCCTGCCCAATGTGCTGATGCCGCCCCTGATGAACAACCACGGCAACTACATCGTCTCGCTTGGGCTCGTCTGTCGCTGGCTGGCGACCAAGGCCGAAGAACTCGGCGTCGAGATCTATCCGGGCTTTGCCGCAACCGAAGTGCTCTACAATGACGAAGGCGCCGTCATCGGTGTCGCCACCGGCGACATGGGCATCGAGAAGAACGGCGAGCCCGGCCCGAACTATACCCGCGGCATGGAACTGCTCGGCAAGTACGTGCTGATCGGCGAGGGCGTGCGCGGCTCGCTCGCCAAGCAGCTGATCGCCAAGTTTGACCTTTCGAAGGATCGTGAACCGCAGAAATTCGGCATCGGCATCAAGGAGCTCTGGCAGGTCAAGCCCGAGAACCACAGGCCGGGCCTGGTGCAGCACTCCTTCGGCTGGCCGCTCGGCATGAAGACCGGCGGCGGCTCCTTCCTCTATCACCTGGAAGACAATCTGGTGGCCGTCGGCTTCGTTGTCCACCTCAATTACAAGAACCCCTATCTCTATCCCTTCGAGGAATTCCAGCGCTTCAAGACGCATCCGGCGATCCGCACCACTTTCGAGGGCGGCAAGCGGCTGTCCTATGGGGCGCGTGCCATCACCGAGGGCGGCTACCAGTCGGTGCCGAAGCTTTCCTTCCCCGGCGGCGCGCTGATCGGCTGTTCGGCCGGTCTCGTCAACGTGCCGCGCATCAAGGGCAGCCACAATGCGGTGCTGTCGGGCATGCTGGCGGCCGAGAAGATCGCCGAGGCGATTACCGCCGGCCGCAGCCATGACGACGTGATCGAGATCGAGAATGAATGGCGCAAGGGCGACATCGGCCGCGACCTGAAGCGTGTGCGCAACGTCAAGCCGCTGTGGTCGAAGTTCGGTACCGCGCTCGGCGTGGCGCTCGGCGGGCTCGACATGTGGACGAACCAGCTCCTCGGTTTCTCCTTCTTCGGCACGCTGAAGCACGGCAAGACCGATGCTGAGAGCCTGGAGCCGGCCTCGCAGCACAAGCCGATCGCCTATCCGAAACCCGATGGCGTCTTGACCTTCGATCGCCTGTCCTCGGTGTTCCTGTCGAACACCAATCACGAGGAAGACCAGCCGGTGCATCTGCAGGTCAAGGACATGGCGCTGCAGAAGAGTTCGGAACACGACATCTATGCCGGCCCGTCGACGCGCTACTGTCCGGCCGGCGTTTATGAATGGGTTGAGAAGGACGGCAAGGACGTCTTCGTCATCAACGCCCAGAACTGCGTGCACTGCAAGACCTGCGACATCAAGGACCCCAACCAGAACATCAACTGGGTGCCGCCGCAGGGCGGCGAGGGGCCGGTCTACCCGAATATGTGAGGCGGATTTATCGTCGCGGCCGACAATTTCCACGCGCTGACGACTTCGTGATCGCCTCCTGCTGGAGGCTGTTAGCCGTTCGTTAACCATAATTTCCTTAGCTTGCGACATCGTGTTGACGCACTAAGGACACATTCATGACGATCTCGCGCCGGGGCTTCCTGATCGCTCTCCCGCTTTTCGTGGCCGGCTGCTCTTCGACCGGCCTGAACAGCCAGACGAATTACGCCGCACTTCCGGATGAAAAATTCCCGTTGAGGCAGGTGCCGATCGACAAGATCAAGCCGGAGCTCCGCCGCCAGGAGGTGGCCTACGAAACCACGCATCCTGCCGGCACCGTGGTCGTCGACACGCCTGCGCGTCGCGCCTATTACGTCCTCGGTGATAACAGGGCGATGCGTTATGGCGTCGGTGTCGGCCGCGAGGGGCTGGCATTTGCTGGTAACGCCTATATCGGCCGCAAGGCCGAGTGGCCAAAATGGACGCCGACGGAAAACATGCAGCGCCGCGAAGAGCGCTATCGCAAGCTTGCCGGCGGCATGCCGGGCGGCCCGAACAACCCACTCGGTGCGCGGGCGATGTATCTCTATCGCGGCGGCAACGACACGCATTTTCGCATTCATGGCACCAACCAGCCTCAATCGATCGGTCTTGCCATGTCGAGCGGCTGTGTCCGCATGATGAACCACGATGTGATCGACCTCTATAGCCGCGTCGAAGTCGGCGCCAGGGTCGTCGTCATCCAGGCCTGACGTGTCCGTTCCAAGCTCGGTAACGACGCCCTCTCCATTGAAAAAGCCGCCGCAGCGATGGCTGCAGGCGGCTTTCGATCTGCTGTTGCTGTTGGATTTCAGCGGCGTGGCGTGGCGATACCCGTTGACAGCGCCACGCCGATGCCGGTGATCACGGCGGCGCTGATTTCCGTCATGCCGATTGCTTCGCCAAGCAACAAGCCGCCGCCAAGCGTAGCGAGAACCGGCGTCAGCGCCGTGAAGGCGGCAGCCTGTGTTCCGCCGAGTGTTCTGACGGCGGTGCCGTAGGCGACCATGGCGACGAGGCCGGAAAGAACGCCCTGGCTTAGCACCTGCAGGCCGATCTCCGGGAGAGTAGCCTCTGGCAGCGAGATGCCGAAGGTGAGGGCAAGCGCGCCCATGATCAGGAAAGACCAGACGGCGATCAGGGCGCTTGCCTGTACGGCGGTCAGACCGGAGCGGCGGAAGGCATGCGTATAGCTTGCCCAGAGAATGGCGCCGGCCGGCAGCAGCACGAAGCTCGTCCATGGCAGCGAGGCGTCTGCAAGGCTGCGCGTGAGCAGGATCAGCACGCCGGCAACGATTGCGATAAGCCCGGCGATGCGTGTGCCGTCAGGTCTTTCGCGAAACAGCGCAATCCCGATCAGCGCCGCGGCGAGCGGCATCGAGCCGCCGAGCAGAATCCCCGAAGAGGCCGCCGGCGTGGAATGGATTGCCAGCGTGGTCAGCAGGAAGAAGACGGCGCCCGAACCGAACACCATGATCGCCAGAAGGTGAAGCGGCAGGCCCTTCGGCAGCAGTCCCGTCTTCAGCCAGACAGGCGAAAGCACCAGCGCCGGAATTCCGAAGCGGATCAGCCCGATATCGATCGAGCCGAGGGGCGTTGCGGCGCTGTGGCGGGTGACAAGAAACCATGTCGCCCAAATCAGCACGGTAATAGTGCCGCCGGCATAACCCAGTACCTGCGACGGCGACTTGTCGTTCGTGAAAGCAATGGTGGTCATCGTTTTAATCCTTTCCTCCGTCCGGAGCCTGTCCGGTTGAGGAAAAGATTAGCGCCAGAGGCCAAGGCATGTCCTTGCTATCTCTAGCTCAAAAAGCATGCTATGCGCAATCTTCTGCCAATTGATGCCGATGGGGATCGCGAAAATGCCAAATCTCGATAAATTTGATATCGCCATACTGAAGTGCCTGCAGGAGGATGCGCGGGCTACCAATGTCGAGATTGCCGAGAAGGTGAATCTTTCGCCGTCGCCCTGCCTGCGCCGCATCCGCAATCTCGAACGGTCCGGGATCATCCGCGGTTACACGGCGGATATCGACCGCAAGGAGGTCGGTCTCGGCCTGACCGTCTTCGTCGAATTCAAGGTCGTCCAGCACAGCCGCGAAAATTCCGAGGCGCAGCAGAAGGCGTTGCTCGCCATCCCCGAGATCGTCTCCTGCTTCCTGATTTCAGGCACGGCCGATTTCCTCGCCGAAGTGGTGGTGGAGGATCTCGCCGCCTACGAACGGCTTCTGACGGAAACGCTATTGACCCTGCCGAATGTCAGCGACATCCGCTCGAACTTCGCCATCCGCAGCATGAAGACGCATGGGCCGTTGAAGTTGCCCGAGGGAAAATAATTCCCCTCGGGGCTTGCTTGCGGGTTAGAGCAGCGTCCCGCTGAGGATGAGCAGCGCCACCGAGAAGTAGATGACGAGCCCGGTGACATCGACCAGCGTGGCGACGAAGGGGGCTGATGCGCTGGCCGGATCGAGCCGGAGCTTCTGCAGCACGAAGGGCAGCATCGAACCGCAGATCGAGCCGAAGGTGACGATCCCGATCAGGGCGGCAAACACCGTGACGGCGACCATCTGCCAGTGCGGGCCGTAATCGTAGAGCCCGGCCGACTGCCAGAAGACGATGCGGATGAAGCCGACCAGGCCGAGGATCGCGCCGAGCACGACGCCGGTCGGCAGTTCGCGCAAGAGCACTTTCCACCAGTCCGAAAGCTTCAGCTCGCCGAGCGCCAGCGCCCGGATGATCAGCGAGGTCGCCTGCGAACCGGAATTGCCGCCCGAGCTCATGATCAACGGGATGAACAGTGTCAGCACCACGGCCTTTTCCAGCTCGCCTTCGAAATGCTGCATGGCGCTTGCCGTCAGCATCTCGCCGAGGAACAGCGCAGCGAGCCAGCCGGCGCGCTTGCGGATCATGCCGGCAAAGCTGATCTTCATGTAGGGCTGGCCGAGCGCCTCCATGCCGCCGAACCTCTGGGCCGCTTCCGTCGTGTCTGCAATCATCGTGTCGATCACGTCATCGACGGTGACGATGCCGAGCATCTGGCCATGTTCGTCGGTGACGGGCAGGGCGAGCAGGTCGTGCTTGCGGATCAGCCGGGCGACATCCTCCTGCTTCATCAGCGGATCCGCCGAAACCGGCGCGCCCTTCTGTGCCACAGAGAGGATCGAAGCGTCCGGCTCGCCGGTGATGAGGCGACGCAGCGTCACCACATGCAGCAGCGCATGGCTGACCTCGTCGAGCACATAGATGGCGTAGACGGTCTCGCGCGAGCGTTCGACCTGGCGTACATGGTCGAGTGTGCGGGCGACGCTCCAGCTGTCAGGCACGCTGACGAATTCCGTCGTCATGATGCCGCCGGCCGTGCGCGGCGGATATCCCATCAGATGCTGGATCGCGATGCGCACCGGCTCGTCGAGGCTGGAGAACAGCCGGGCGCGGGTCTCGCCGTCGAGTTCGAGCAGCACGTCGGCGACGCGGTCGTTGGACATGCCGTGCAGCAGCCGTGCGGCGTCCTCGGCGCCCATTAGCGCCAGGATCTGTGCGGCGTTGCGAAGCTCCGGCCGGTCGAGAATGTTGACGGCATAGTCCAGCGCCATGCCGGACAAGATACGCCCGGCGTCTTGGACGCTCAGCGCGTTCAACGATTCGACGCGTTCGGCGATCGTTGCGCCGCGGCTGTTGTTGATAAAGGCACGGGCGGCATGGCCTGCCCGAAGGGGGAAGCGATTGATATTCATTTGAGGCTCGCCTTTCCGTCGATCCGCCGTAGCGTCCGATCGGGCGAGCCGACAGGAGTCGGTCAGCGCACGAGGGCCGCGTACGGCAAAGGCAATCGACTGCTACTGTCGCTTGGCATCGTTATGATGGCTCCGTTAAAATCCGTGGCTGACGAGTGTCGTCCACGTGTGATGCTAGGTGGTCCCGAACGCGAAAAAAGTCAAGCGGGGTAAATGCTTAACGCCATAATGCCGCACCCTGCGATGCGGCATTATGGACGGGTATGGTCTATGTGAGCTTGCGGGTCCGAAAACACCGGCCCTCCTGGCCACAATCTCAGAATCCTGCAAGCACCGCCTTGCCCTTCATCCTGCCGCTTTCGACCATGGCATGCGCTGTCTTGAGATTCACCGCATTGATCGGCCCGACGATCTCTGAAAGCGTCGTGCGGATCTTTCCGCCGTCGACGAGCTCGGAAATCTTGTTCAGCAGCTTGTGCTGCTCGATCATGTCGGGCGTGCCGTAGAGCGGGCGGGTGAACATCAGTTCCCAATGAACGGAGACGGCCTTGCGCTTGAAGGGCACGATGTCGAGCGTCTTCGGATCGTCGATCAATGCGAAGCGGCCCTGTGGCGCGATCGCTTCGACGATCTCGCCGATATGGCTGTCGGTATTGGTGGTCGAGAATATGAATCCCGGCGCGCCGAGGCCGAGCGCTGCCACCTGCGGCGCGATCGGTTGGGAATGGTTGACGACGTGATGCGCGCCGAGTTCCTTCACCCAGTCCTGCGTTTCCGGTCGCGAGGCCGTGGCGATCACCGTCAGGTCGGTCAATGCCCGGGTGATCTGAATGGCGATCGAGCCGACGCCGCCAGCGCCGCCGATGATCAGGATGGAGCGTGCCGCTCCCGAAACCGCGTCCTGCACCTTCAGCCGGTCGAACAGCGCTTCGTAGGCCGTGATCGAAGTGAGCGGCAGGGCGGCCGCGGCCGCGAAGTCGAGGCTCTTCGGCTTGGCGCCGACGATGCGCTCGTCGACGAGATGGAATTCGGCATTGCTGCCCGGGCGGCTGATGACGCCGGAATAGAATACCTCGTCGCCGGGCCTGAACAGAGTGACATCGGCGCCGACGGCCTTGACGATGCCGGCGGCATCCCAGCCGAGCACCTTGAGTTCGTCTGCGGGCGGCGCGGAATGGGCGCGCACCTTCACGTCGACGGGATTGACCGAAATGGCTTTGATCTCGACGAGCAGATCGTGGCCTCTTGCCTCCGGCGTCGGCAGCTCGACATCGATCAGCGAGGTCTCGGCGGAAATCGGCTGGGGCGTTTTATAGGCGACGGCGCGCATGGGAAACTCCTGTGTTCGTTGCACGGAAGCTAGATGCGCACTATGGTCTGACAACGCAAGAATGCACAAATTCTGTACGTAGTACCCAAAAGGATACTGTAAAATGTCATTGCCGCGCGCCAAGCTCGTCAAGAATTTCCCCGGCTGCCCGGTCGAAGCGACGCTGACTTACCTCGACGGGAAGTGGAAGGGCGTCATCCTCTTTCATCTGATGCAAGGAACGCTGCGCTTCAATGAATTGCGGCGTAAGCTGCCGGCCGTGACCCAACGCATGCTGACCAAGCAACTGCGTGAACTGGAAGAATCCGGTCTGGTATCACGCACCGTCTATCCGGTCGTGCCGCTAAGGGTCGAATATGCAATGACGCCGCTCGGCTTGACGCTGAAGCCTGTCATCCAGGCGTTGGCCGCCTGGGGTGACGATTATGTCTTCTGCAGCCCGGAAGGCCGCGAGCTGCGCCTGGCCTCAGACGGCCTGCGCGCTCCGGTCGCGGCGCTCGAGGCGTAGCGAGGCTGCAAAGACGAAAAGGCCGAGAAAGGATAGCGCTGCACCGACGTAGCCGGTCGCCGCAAAACCGTAGCCCCCGGCGATGACGAGGCCGCCGAGCCAGGCGCCGATCGCATTGGCGATGTTGAAGGCGGAATGGTTGGAAGCGGCAGCAAGCGTCTGCGCATCGGCGGCGACATCCATCAGCCGCGTCTGCAGCGCCGGGCCGGCGGCAAAACCGCAGCCGACGAGGAAAACGGAAAGCCCCAGCATATAGGGATTGGCGGCGGTCAGCGAGAAGGTGGTCAGCACGACGATATTATAGATGAGCGACCCGCCGATCGTGCCGAGCAGCGATTTGTCGGCGAGCCACGAGCCGATGAAATTGCCCGCATTCATGCCGACACCGAAGAGGACCAGCATGATCGGGACGGCTGTTTCCGGCAGCATCGCCACCTCAGTCGTCGTCGAGGCGATATAGCTGAACATCGCGAACATGCCGCCGTAACCGACGGCGGCGATGCTGAGCGTCAGCCACACCTGCGGCCGGCGGAAGGCGCCGAGTTCACGCAGGAAGCCAGCTTCCTCGGAAACCCTGTCCTTCGGAACGTAAAACCAGATCAGCGCCACCGTCAGCAGGCCGAGCACGCCAACCGAGAAAAACGCCACCTGCCAGTCGAGCGACTGGCCGAAGAATGTCGTCAACGGCGTGCCGAGAAGTGTCGCAACGGTCAGGCCGAGCATGACACGGCCGACGGCACGGGCGCGGCGATGCACCGGCACCATCGAGGCGGCGACAAGGGCCGCGACGCCGAAATAAGCGCCATGCGGCAGGCCGCTGACGAAGCGCAGCAGCGTGAAGCTTTCGAAGGTCGGCGCCATGGCGCTTGATATATTGCCGGCGGCAAAGATCAGCATCAGCATCAAAAGCAGCGTGCGGCGCGCCATCTTCGCGGCGAGCACGGCAATCACCGGTGCGCCGACGACGACGCCGAGCGCATAGGCGCTGATGACGTAACCGGCCTGCGGCGTGGTGACCGAGAAGGTTTCGGCGACATTGGGCAGCAGCCCCATGATCGCGAATTCGCCGGTGCCGATGCCGAAGCCGCCGCAGGCGAGCGCCAGCTGAACCAGCGCCACGGTCATTGCCGATGGCAGCTTTTCATCCTGGCTATCAATGGAGTTCCGGCTATCGACCGAAATATTGGCGGCAATCTCACTCACGAGAGCTCCTCGAGGCGGTTTCTGCTTGGCAATGGCCCCTGGCGCAGGCGCGGCCGCGAGCCGATCGGTGGAAATGGCGGGAGGTGGAGACGATGTCTCCGATACGCCATCTATCCGTGACCTCTCGGCTGCCGTCGAGTGCATTTTTTGCAGTGCAGCGTCCTGCTATGTGCATACGTCTATTGCAATTTTTGCATTTCTGCCCTTTCTCCGGAAAGATGGCTGCGCTTGAAATCGCCGATACTGCAACCATCTCAAGGGCAAGGCAGGAGCATTTCCGCGCCACAGACGGGAGCTCTCATGAAGCTTGTAGGCTTTTTCAATCGCGACGGCGGTACCTTCAAGACCACCGATATGCTGGCCTACGAAAAGAGGGCGGAGGCGGCTTTCCGCGAAGCGGGGCACGATTTCGACGCCATCGTCTTCTCCGGAAAGGAAATCATCCCCGCCATGGAGCGGGCGGCCAAGCGCGATGATATCGACGGCATCGTCGCCGGCGGCGGCGACGGCACGATTTCGGCGGCGGCATCGATCGCCTGGAAAAACGGCATTGCGCTCGGCGTCGTGCCTGCCGGTACGATGAACCTCTTTGCCCGCTCGCTGCGTGTGCCGCTCGATATCTGGCAGGCGCTTGATGTGCTTGCCTCCGGCGAGGTCGACAATGTCGATATCGCCAGCGCCAACGGCCGGCCCTTCATCCACCAGTTTTCCGCCGGCCTGCATGCCCGCATGGTGCGCTACCGCAACGCCTACAGCTATCGTTCCCGGCTGGGCAAGATCCGGGCAAGCACGAAGGCGGCATTGGGCGTCGTGTTCAATCCGCCGGAATTCGAGGTCGAGTTCGAGGCGGCCGGCATGCGCGAGCGCCGCAGGGTGTCGGCGATATCAGTCTCCAACAATCCCTTCGGTGAGAATGCGCTGCTCTACGCCGATAATTTGACAAGCGGCGAACTCGGCTTCTATACGGCAAATCCGCTGAAGCCTCTCGGCGTCGCCCGTCTCGCCATCGACATGCTGCGCGGCAAGGTCCGCGAGAATGCCGATGTCATGGTGATGCACCCGGCCGAGGTGCACCTGCATTTCCCCAAACTGCGCTCCAAAGCCAATTGCGTCATGGACGGCGAGTTGCTGCCGCTCCAACGCGATGTCTCGATCCGGCTGCATCCGGGCGAATTGAAGGTTCTCGTCAAGCAGGGTCTCGCCGCGCAGGTGGACGCCAGCGAACGTCGCGAGCCCGCCGCGTAAGTCGGCCGCCGCGTAATTTCAGAGCCGCGGCAGATAGGTGCGGTAGTCGAAATCAGAAACCGTGCGCAGATGCGCAAGCGCTTCCTTGCGCTTGGTGTCGCCGTAGAGCGCCTGATAACGTGCGCCGACGATATCGGCGATGAAGGGCGAGGTGCGGAAGGTCTCGACGGCGCTGAGGAAATCATGCGTCAGTCGGGTCGTATTCGCAGGTATGTGCGAGGGCGTCGTCTCTTCGCCGGGGTCGAGTTCGCCGTCGAGGCCGGCGAGCATGCCGCCGAGGATCGCCGCCAGCAGCAGATAGGGATTGGCGTCGGCGCCGGCGACGCGATGTTCGATGCGTGCGGCCGGACCATCCTTGTCGGGGATGCGGATCGCCGTGCCGCGATGGCCGCTGCCCCAGGTCAGATCGACAGGCGCAAACGAGCCCGGCTGGAAGCGGCGGTAGGAATTGGCGAAGGGGGCGAAGATCAGCTGCGCCGCGCGCATGGTATCGAGCAGGCCTGATGTCACCGATTTGAGCAGCTTCGGCTCGCCGCCCTTGGCATCGAGGATGTTGCGGCCTTGCCCGTCGATGATGCTCGCATGCACATGCAGGCCGGAGCCGGCATGTTCGGAATAGGGCTTGGCCATGCAGGTCGATTTCAACCCGTGCCGGCGCGCCGCCTGTTCGGCGATGCGCTTGAGATAGAGGCAATCGTCGGCGGCAGCCAGCGCGTCCGCGCGGTGCAGCAGGTTGACCTCGAACTGGCCCGGACCGAACTCCGCCGTTGTCGCATCCGCAGGCAGGTCCTGCGCCTTCGCATAGGCCCTCAGCGTCTGCAAATAGCCATCGAGCGCGTCGACGGCGCTCATGTCGTAGAGCTGGAAACCGTTCGGCTCGCCGCGATAGGTGAGGCTTTCGGGCGGGCAAGGTCGTCCGGTCTCGCGCCAGTCTCCCGACATCACGTAGAATTCCAGCTCGGTGGCGACGACGGGCGTCAGCCCGCGCGCCGCATAGCGCTCGACCACCGAAGCGAGGATGGCGCGTGGATCCATGAAGCTCGGGCTGCCGTCGAATTCATGCATGGTGGCGAGCACCTGCATCGAGCCCTCAGGCGCCCAGGGCATCGGCGCCAGGCTACGCCGGTCGGGGACGACCTTGCCGTCGGGATCGCCGATCGTCAGCGACAGGCCGGTGAGATCGTCATTATCGTCGCCCCAGATGTCGAGCGACTGCGTCGACGTTGGCAGGCGGATGTCACCGGCCCAGACCTTGTCTTCGGCGCTGGGCGGAAGCTGCTTGCCGCGCAGGTCGCCGTTCATGCCGACGATCAGGATCTCGAAGCGCGGATCGCCGCCGTCGGCCTTGCCGTCCATCCTGTCGCTCGCCATGACCTTGAAAATCCTCCGGGACAAGGCCAAGCTCCTATCTCATCGACATCAGCCTTTCAATCCGCGAGGGTCTTTTACCAGTCATGCCCGATACTTACCCACCCTCGAATCTTGCCGCGATCGACGCTGCGCACCACCTGCATCCCTTCGCCGACATGAAGAAGCTGAATGCCGAGGGCGCGCGTATCATCCAGCGCGGCGAGGGCGTCTACATCTTCGACAATCACGGCAGGAAATATCTCGATGGCTTCGCCGGCCTCTGGTGCGTCAATATTGGCTATGGCCGCCGGGAGATCGCCGACGCCGCCACCAGGCAGATGAATGAGCTGCCCTACTACAACACCTTCTTCGGCACGACCTCGACGCCAGCGACACTGCTTGCGGAAAAGGTCACTTCCCATGCCGGGGAGCGGTTCAACCACATCTTCTTCACCGGCTCCGGCTCAGAGGCGAACGACACCTGGTTCCGCATGGCGCGCGTCTATTGGAGCGCCATCGGCAAGCCGTCGAAGAAGATCGTCATATCGAGGAAGAACGGCTATCACGGTTCGACCGTCGCCGGCGCCAGCCTCGGCGGCATGAAATTCATGCATGAGCAGGGCGACCTGCCGATCCCGGGCATCGTCCATATCGGCCAGCCCTATTGGTACGGCGAGGGCGGCGATCTCTCACCCGCCGAATTCGGTCTTAAGGTTGCCCGCGAGCTCGAAGTGAAGATCGACGAACTCGGGGAGGAGAATGTCGCTGCCTTCGTTGCCGAGCCGGTGCAGGGCGCTGCCGGCGTCATCATCCCGCCCGAGACCTACTGGCCGGAGATCGACCGCATCTGCAAGGCGCGCAATATCCTGCTGGTGACCGACGAGGTGATCTGCGGTTTCGGCCGGCTGGGCGCCTGGTTCGGCCATCAGTATTTCGGCGTCGAGCCCGATCTGGCGCCGATCGCCAAGGGGCTTTCCTCCGGCTACCTGCCGATCGGCGGCGTGCTCGTCAGCGACCGCATCGCCGATGTGCTGATCAACGATGTCGGCGACTTCAACCACGGCTTCACCTATTCCGGCCACCCGGTCTGCGCTGCCGCCGCACTGGAAAATCTGCGCATCATCGAGGAGGAAAGACTGGTCGAACGTGTGCGCGACGATATCGGTCCCTATTTCGGCAGGGCCTGGGCAGCGCTCGCCGAACATGATCTGGTCGGCGAGGCCGATAGCATCGGCCTTATGGGCGGCCTGCAGCTTGCCGCCGAGAAGAGCACGCGCACCCGTTATGCCAAGCCCGATGAGGTCGGTGCGCTGGTGCGCAACCACGCGCTGGCGAACGGCCTCGTGCTGCGCGCCACCGGCGACCGCATGCTCGCCTCGCCGCCGCTCGTCATCAGCCACGCCGAGGTGGACGAGATGGCGAGGATTACCAGGCTGGCGCTGGATTTGGCCTGGAAGGAGCTGAAATCCTGATTGCGCTCTGCCCGGCTCGTCGAGCCAGCCATAGGGAAAGCCGCTATCAGTCTAGCGAAAGCCTTCGGGCCTAGAGTTCAAAATCCTGCGGCTTGATATCTTCGGCACCGTGTTTCACGCGCAGGACCACGATGCGGTCGTGATAGGAGCGGTAATAGATGCAGCGGTTCCGATAGGGCAGGCCGCGCAGGCCTTCCGCAATGTGGTCGCGGGGAGATCCGGTGAAGTCCACTTCGGCGATCCAGGCGATCTTCGCGGTCAGATCGGCCATGAATTCCTGCGCGTAGTGGGGGCTGCTCTCGGCGATATAGCGCCGAATATTCCGCAGATCCTCAATGGCGGATGGAGCGATAATCAGGCGTTTCGGTTTGATGGCCCTAGCTTTCGTTCATGACGTCTTTGAGGAGATCCGCGCCGGTAGCGTATTCCTTGCCGAGGCCGGCTTCGATCTCGGCGTCCGCCGCCTGAATGTCCCTACGCAGCGCCTGTATTTTCAGCTCGTGGTCGGCGAGCATACGGATGCCTGCCCGCACGGCCTCGGTTTCGGTGCCGAACCGGCCATTGCGGACAAGATCCGATAGGATCCCGTCATAGGTATCGCCAAGGGAAAAGGTTTTTGCCCGTGCCATGTAAATTTACTCCCTGCTCTGATTATGTGACAAATACAATACTTTTACAATACTCAATCAAGATGGATAGGCCAACGAACCGATGGCCCAGTCGTCTCCAAGCATAGTAGAGCAACCCGCAATCGCGTGCTGGCCTCGCCGTAGTTGGCCATCAGCGACACTGAAGTGATTGAAATAGCAAGTATCACGAAACTGGCGTTGGATTTGGCCTGGAAGGAACTGAAATCCTGATGCCGCTCAGCCCGGCTGGTTGACCCAGGCATAGCCGAAACGATAGCGGTCGTCGCCGCGCCCATAGAAATAAGGCACGTCGATCACCGACGCCTGCGGTGCGGACGCGCCGAGATTGGCCTGCAGCCATTCAGCCATATCAGGCGGAAGCGCTTCGCTTCCCCCCTTCTGCGGGAGGAGCCACACCAGGAGAAGTGGCCGCCGACTGGAGAGATCCGGGTTGAAGCCGGGATAATCCACCGAGAGGACCGGCACGCCGGGAATATCCTGCCTGAGATTACCGGCGAGCAGGCTGTCCCCGGCAAGGATCGCCGCCGGTTCGGCCTGTTTGCGCAGGATGTCCAGCATGCCGGCATAAGGCCTGTTCAGCCGTTCGTAATGGCCGGTGAAGCGTGCGGCCGCGACACTGCCGTAAAGGGTGGCCGGCACGCCGATCATGATGACGGCGACGATGGGTATGAAACGCCGGAACGCCCTGTCTGTCGCGACGCCTGCGGCCTCGATCTTCAGGCAGAAATAGAGCGGCAGGATGAAGAGCATTGGCACCAGCCAGCGATCCTTGATGCCGGCTGCACCGCCGAAGACGATCAGAAGCAGAATGCCGGCCAGGAAGACGAGCATCATCCGCTCGAGCAGCCGCGTCCATTGCGAACCGGCAGCCAGTGCCGGACGAAGGCTCCTGCCGAAGACGACCGCGAACACCGCCACGGTCAATCCGGCAAAGCTGATGATGGCGAGAGCCAGCGAACTGACGCCCATGGCGACCTGTGTGAGGTAGCTCGCATGGCCGCTCGCGGTCATCTTCTCCAGGGTGCGTGCGGTGGCGAAATCGAGATTGTCCTTCAGCCAGAAGAGATGCGGCAGGATGATGATGAGCGCCACTGCCGCCGTTAGCACCAGCCGCCAGTCGAAGATCCGCGGCCGCAGGCGCGCATCCGAAAGCGCGGCAATCAGGGCTGCCGCCGGCAGGATCGCAAAATTATATTTGGCAAGCAGGCCGAAACCGATGCCGATGCCGGCGATGAGATAGGAGCCCAGGCTCGGCTGCTTCAGGGTGCGAATGAAGCCGTAGAAGAAGATGCTGGCCGAGAAGAACACCGCGACCGTGTGCGTCAGGTCGCGTTGCATCTCGAAAGCCATCTGAGGGATGGTCAGCAGCCCGAATGTGGCGATCGCCACCAGCGCCTTGTCGCGCAGCACGAGTCGCGCGGTCAGGCCATACAGCACGTAAGAGATGAAGAGCAGAAGGTTCTTCACGATAGAAAGGGCGGTAAGCGAGACGCCGGCAAACTGGAAGACGGTGTATTGCAGCCAATTGTAGAAGGGCGGCTGCGGGCCGTAGCCGGCGGCAAGCCATTGCGAGCGGAAGGCCTGTTCGGCCTCGTCGAGATCGAGCGAATGCGAGGTTGCGAGCCGCACGCCGACCTGAAGCACGAAATAGGCGGCCAGCAGAACGAAAATCCAACTGATGTCACGACGGTTGGTCTCGGTCATTCTATCTGGTCTCCGGCCGAACCCAGGCGTAGCCGAGCGCGAAATTATCGCCTTGGCGGCCGAAATAATAGGGAAGCGAGAGCGAGCCGATCTCCTGCAGCGCGATGCCGGCCGCCGTCAGCGCTGATGAGAACCGCTCCGGCATGACCGCATCCGCAGCCGTCGCCGTCTTCTTGCCGCGCCAGACGATCAGCACCGGCCCCTTGGCCTCGGCATAGGCCGGAATGCCGGGTGTCGGAAAATCCGGGATCACGACGGGCACATCGGGAAATTGCAACCGCATGTTTCCGCCGATATAGGTGTCGGAGGCGATCACCAGCGCCGGTTGCGCCTGTCGCGTCATCTCGCGCGAAAAACCGGCCATCGGTACATTCGGCCTGCTGTAGGCGCCAATCAGCCCGGCGCCGACGACACGAAAGCCGAGTGCGATCAGCACGCAGGCCATCAGCACCGGCGCGACCTGCCGGAGGCGGCGCAGCCCGGCGGAAAGGTCGAGCCCGGCCGCCTGCATTTTCGCCAGGAAATAGATCGGCAGCACCAGCAGGAACGGGTCCAGCCAGCGCTCGCGAACCGTGGTGGAGCCGGTGAACAACACGATCAGAACGATGCCGGCGAGGCTTGCGAGCATCATCCGCTCCATCATCCCAGTCCAGCGATTGCCCGCCGAAAGCGCCCGGACAAAATCCCGGCGGAAGGTGGCGGCGAAGATCACGACCGGCAGCGCTGCAAAGGCGATGATGGCGACGAGAAAGGCGAGAAGGCCTTTGCCGATCCGCACGGCGCCGGCCGGTTCACTGCCGGCAGCCATCTTGACCAGAGTGTCGGAAGAGGCGAATCCGAGATTGCCCTGCAGCCAGATCGCGTGCGGCAGGACGATGACGAGCGCGACAGTGATCGCGGCCAGCATGCGCCAGTCGCACGCCCTGCGCCGCCATTCGGCATCGGGCAGGATGGCGATCAAGGAGACGACAGGCATCAGCGCGAAATTATATTTCGAGATCAGCCCGATGCCGGTCGCAAGCCCGAGCAGGAGATAGCTCGCCATGTCAGGCCGGTCGAGGGTGCGGAAGAAGCCGTAGAGAAACAGCGAGCTGGCAAAGAGCAGCGCCGTCGTGTGGGTCAGGTCCTGCTGGGCCATGTAGGAGACCTGGGGCAGGGTGATCAGCGCCAGCATGCCGACGGCGGCAGGCGCCTCGTCCTTCAGCGCGCGTCGCCCGGCAAGGCCGTAGAAGAGATAGGATAGGAACAGCAGGATGTTCTTCGGAACGATCAGCGCGCCGATCGACATGCCCGTCACCGAAACGACGGCATATTGCATCCAGTTGTAGAAGGGCGGCTGCGGGCCGTAGCCCGCCAGCAGATATTGCGAGAAGAAAGACTGCTCGGCTTCATCGAGCTCCAGCGAATGCGGAAGCGCGATGCGCAGCGCGATGTTGAGCACGAAATAGGCCGCAAGCAGCAGGCCCGCGGTTCTGATCGTACTCGTCGCGCGCTCCAGCATCGTGCTGCCGGCTTAGGCTTGGCTTTGATCGTCGAAGATCTGCCGCACGATGTAGTTCGGAGAGGCGTCGTCGCGGTAATAGGTGCGCGCAATCATTTCCGCCAGGATGCCGGTGGTGATCATCTGCACCGACGACAGCAGCAGCACGACGCCGACCATCAGCATTGGGCGCGTGCCGATATCGTTGCCCAAGATGAACTTGTCGAAGCTGAGATAGAGCAGGATCAGCATGGCGAGCGCGCCGAGGCCGAGGCCGAGCGAACCGAAGAAATGCCCCGGCCGCGCCTTGTAGCGCATGAAGAACATCACCGACAGCAGATCGAGGATGACGCGGAAGGTGCGCGAAATACCGTATTTCGAAACACCGTGCTCGCGGGCATGGTGGGTGACGGCCATCTCGCCGATGCGCGAGCTCGGCACGACACCGGCGACCCAGGCCGGGATGAAGCGGTGCATTTCGCCCATCAACTTCACCTGCTTGATGATCGAAGCACGGTAGATCTTCAGGCTGCAGCCGTAATCATGCAGCTTGACGCCGGTGATGCGGCCAATCAGGTAGTTGGCGCACCAGGAGGGGATTTTGCGCAAGAGCAGACCGTCCTTGCGGTTCTTGCGCCAGCCGACCAAGAGGTCGAGTTCACGCCGTTCCAGCTCGGAGACCATCGAAGGAATGTCCTTCGGGTCGTTCTGCAAGTCGCCGTCCATCGTCGCGATCAGACGGCCCCGGGCGGTGTCGATGCCGGCCTGCATGGCGGCAGTCTGGCCAAAGTTGCGCTGGAGTTCGACGATCCTGAGCGCCAGCCCCTCAAGACCGACGTACTTGCGGGCGTTGACCAGCGTCGCATCAGTGCTGCCGTCATCGACAAGGATCAGCTCCCAGCGATGGGGGTAGGCGGCCATCGCAGCCACGACACGCTCGATAAGCGGGCCGACGCTTTCCTCTTCGTTGAAAATGGGCACGACCAGCGACAGCTCGAGCGATTGTACCGGGTCATTCGTACCGCGAATGGGCTCTACCGTTGTCTGCAACTTTCATCTCCAAAAGGCCGGACGGCCGAGCAAGCTTTACTGCTGTCGCCGCACTTGCGGAAGGCTACTACATGAAGTGTCCGCCCGTTGCCAGCGGGCAATGCCGGTTTCCCCGCAATCGGCTGGGCAGACCGGGCGCTATTTCGCGCCGCCCTCCACCCAGGAGTAACCAATGGAGAAGCTACGTTTGCCGTCACCGAAGAGATAGGGCAGCGTCAGCGTGTTCAACTCCTGCAGATGAATGCCCGATTTGACGAGATCGTTGGCGAAGCTGGGGGAAATTGTTGGGTCATCTGCAGTCTCGCCGCGCCAGATGACGAGCACGGGCCCCTTCGCGGCCGCATATTCGGGAACCCCAGGACCCGGGAAGAACGGTATCACGACGGGAACATCGGGAAACTCCAGCCTCAGATTGCCGGCCACGAACTTGGTTCCCGCGACGATGAGAACCGGCCTGCGGGTCGCTGTCAATTCAGCCACGTAGCCGGAAAAGGGTACGTTCGTTCTCGTATAAGTGCCGATGTATTGAATGCCGACGATCCGGAAGAGAAGGATCGACAGGATGACGATCATGAAGACCGGCACCACGGGCCGGAAGCGGGCAAGACCGGCGGAAAGATCAAGACCAGCAGTTTCCAGTTTCAGGAACAGATAGATCGGCAGGACGAGCAGACACGGGTCGAGCCAGCGCTCGTGGATGTCGCTCGCGCCGGCGAAGAGGACCACGCCGACGAATGCGATCAGGCTGATTATCATCATTCGCTCGATCACCCGGACCATCGGGTTGGAAGAGGAGAGCGCGCGAAAGAAGTCGCGCCGGAAGGCGGCTGCGACGACAACGACCGGCAATGCCACGAAGCCGAGGACGGCGATGACGAGAGACAGCAAGCCTTGCCCGATGCGGGGAAGGCCGGCGGGAGCCAGGTCTTCGGCGGTCATCCGCTCGAGTGTCGGCGCAGAGGCGCTGGCGAGATTGTCAGGCAGCCAGAGCGCATGCGGCAGCACGATCAGAATGGCGAGTGCGATCGCCGGCAGCAAACGCCAGTCGATGAGACGGCTGCGCCATTCCCGGTCCGGCAGCACGGCGATGAGGGCGGCCGCCGGCAGGATGGCGAAATTGTATTTCGAGATGAGCCCGATGCCGGTGGCGATGCCGATGATGAGGTAGCTCCCGATCGTCGGCTGGCGCAGCGTGCGGAAAAAACCGAAGAGGAAGAGCGAGGTCGCAAACAGCAGGGCGACGGTATGGGTCAATTCGCGCTGCGCCATCAGGCCGACCTGCGGCAGAGTAATCAGGCTGAGCATGGCGACGGCAGCGAGCGAACGGCTCTTCAGCACCTCGCGGGCAGCAAGCCCGTAGAAAAGATAGCAGCCGAAGAGAATGATGTTCTTGGGCACCGAGAGCACCCACATCGATATGCCGGTCACCGAAACGATGGCATATTGGATCCAGTTGTAGAAGGGCGGCTGCGGGCCGTAGCCGGCAAGCAGGTATTGCGAGTAGAAGGATTGCTCCGCCTCGTCGAGATCGAGCGTATGCGGCAAGGCGATGCGCAGCGCGATGTTCAGCAGGAAATAGCCTGCCAGAAAAATGCTTGCGCTCGTAACGCTTCTGGTAATCCGCTCCAACATCGATCTCCACGTCAAGCCGGCAAGGCGCCATCATTTACCGGTCGGCCGCTCAGATCGTCGGCGTGGAAGCGTTTTCACCGCCATCGCCATCACTCCGCCGTTGTGCGCAACCTTCATTTCTCTTAAAAGGCCTGGTCTCTTAAAAGGCTTGGCGACGGGACCAGGCCCATGCCGACCCAAGCGAGGAATGCCTACTACATGAAGAGTTCGATCGTTGAAAGCCGGCAATCCTGGTTTATGCGCAATCGCATGACCGTTCTGACGGTCGTCATCGTCGCAGCCTATGGCCTCTTCATCCAATGGTTCTGGGGTTGGCCTGTCATCATCAGGCAGTGGGCCGATGTCGGCGCAGGTCCCGTCATCGGCGCACTTGTGCTGCTGACGAGCACCTATTTCCTCCGCACCTGGCGCATCTATGACTATTTTCCGAACGAGACGGCTGGCCGGTTCGCGGTCCTCTTCCGCGTCACGCAGATCCACAACCTGCTGAACATCATGCTGCCCTTCCGCACCGGCGAGACCAGCTTTCCGTTGCTGATGCGCACCGAATTCGGCATTCCGCTGACGCGCGGAACCTCGGCGCTCTTCGTCATGCGGCTGCTCGACCTGCACGCCCTCCTGGCCGCTGCCGGCATCGGCTTTGCCGTCGCTTCAGCCGATGCGGCTGTTGCCTGGTCGCTCTGGACAGCCTTCCTGCTGCTGCCGGTCGCAGCTTTCGCTGCCCGCAAGCCGCTGCTGCGCCTTGCCGCGAAGCTGCTGCCGAAGAAAGCGCAGAAATTCGTCGCCGAGATCGAAAACGGCTTGCCGCTCGATGCCATCGCCTTCGCGCGCGCCTGGGCGATGACCATCGTCAACTGGCTGGTGAAGGTGATGGTGCTGGCATGGGCGCTCGGCCTGATGGGCGTGCTGCCGATGGCGGCAAGCTTCGGCGGCGCGCTCGGCGGTGAGCTCTCCTCCGTGCTGCCGATGCATGCGCCGGGCGGCGTCGGCACCTATCCGGCCGGCATCACCGCGGGCGCCATCGCCTTGGGCGCCTCAAGCGAGCGGCTGGCTCTGGCCGCGCTGGCGCAGGCGAGCGTCAATGCCCACCTGCTGATCATCGTCTCGGCGCTGACCGGAACTGCGATTTCACTGCCGCTCGGACGTGGCGGCAAGGCTAGGTCGTAAGCTCCAGAATGCGCTTGCGCAAAAAGACCTGTTCCGGCTCCTGCCGGCAGAATGTCAGCGCCGTTTCATAAGCTTGAATCGCCTCGGCCCGGCGTCCGAGCCGGCGCAGAAAATCCGCCCGCGCCGAATGGGCGAGGTGATAGGTCGTCAGTTCCCCCTTGCCGAGAATGGCGTCGACAAGCGCCAGTCCTTTTCCCGGCCCCTCGGACATGGCGATTGCCACGGCGCGGTTGAGCTCGGCAATTGCTGAGGGGTGGGCGGCAATCAGCAGGTCGTAATAGAAGGCGATGCGCCGCCAGTCCGTTTCCTCGGTGCTGCCGGTCTTCGCGTGTTCCGCCGCGATCGCCGCCTGGACCGTATAGATGCCGATATCAGGCGCGCGCAGGGCGCTTGCGAGCAGCGAAAGCCCTTCTGAAATCTTGCTTCGGTCCCAGCGCGAGCGATCCTGATCGGCAAGCAGCACCAGCGCGCCATCGACATCCTGCCGGGCAGCACGGCGCGACTCCTGCAGGAGCAGCAGTGACAGCAGGCCTGCGACATCCGGATGCGGCAGCAGGGTTGCCAGCAGCCGCGCTAGCCGGATCGCCTCTGCTGTCAGGTCGGCGCGGACGATCGTGCTGCCTGAGGATGCCGAATAGCCCTCGTTGAAGACGAGGTAGATGACGTGCAGCACCCGGTCGAGACGCTCCGGAAGCTCCGCCCCGACAGGCACTTCATAAGGGATATTCTCCGTCCTGATGCGGTTCTTGGCGCGCACGATGCGCTGCGCGACGGTCGGCGCCGGCACCAGGAAGGCATGGGCAATCTCTTCCGTCGTCAATCCGCAGACCTCGCGCAGCGCCATCGCGGTCTGTGCATCGGCGGCAAGAGCCGGATGGCAGCAGATGAAGATCAGCCGCAGCATGTCGTCCTCGATCGGTTCCATGTCGCCGATCTCCGCTTCTGTGCCATCAGGGTAAAGGCCGTCCTCGATATGCTGCAGCGAGGCGTTGAAGCGCGCGCGCCGCCTGAGGTGGTCGATCGCCTTGAAGCGGCCGGTCGAAACCAGCCAGGCGACGGGATTGTTGGGCATGCCGTCAACCGGCCATGTCCGCGCCGCCGCCGCAAAGGCATCGTGCAGCGCTTCCTCTGCCCGGTCGAAATCGCCGAGCAGGCGGATCAGCGTCGCCAGAACCCGGCGCGAATGTTGTCGGTAGATATCCTCGATCACCTGTTCCAACGGTGGACCCTCACTGCGGCAGGGTGAGCAGTCTCACCGGGCGCAATTCGATCGACCCGACCCGGACGCTCGGAATGCCCGCGACGACCTTGCGTGCATCTTCCAGATCGGCCGCCTCGATGATGTAGATGCCGGCCAGATGCTCCTTGGTCTCGACATATGGGCCGTCGGTCGAAGACAGAGTGCCATCGCGCACCCTCAACACAGAGGCACAGTCAGGACCTTCCAATGCATCGGAATGGATCATGATGCCTTTGCGCTGAAGTTCCTCGTCATACTGGAAATGCGCCCTGACAAGCTCATCGCCCTCGACCTGGCTGAGTGTGCCGTCCGTATCGGCGGAATTATAGATGAGGCAGACGAAGCGCATGGCTATCTCCCATCCTTGATCGAATAGGCGGGCCGGATTTCGATCGATGCATATTTGAGGATCGGGAAGGTGGAAATGATCGCCTTCGCTTCCTCCATATCCCTGGCCTCGATCACAACAAAGCCGCCGAGATGCTCCTTGATTTCGGCGAAAGGACCGTCCGTCGCGGCAACGGTGCTATTGCGAACCCTGAGCGTCACGGCCTGCTCCGGCTCGTAGAGCGCCAGCGCGCTCAACATATGGCCGCTTTCGCGCCAGCTGTCGTCGCTGACGATGCATTCTTGGGTGACGGCCTCCCATTCCTCTGGCGTAACCCGCTTGCTCTTTTCGGTATCGAACCAGATCTGGCCCAGAAACTTCATGGCGTCACCTCCTCAGCCGAATTCATGGATGGGGCGAACCTCGATCGCGCCAAGCTTTGCTAGCGGAATGCCGGCCGCAACGCGGATCGCGTCATTGAGGTCCTTGGCGTCGATCAGAATGAAGCCGCCAAGCGCCTCCTTCGTCTCGATAAAGGGACCGTCGGTGACCGACATCTCGCCACCGCGCACACGAACCGTGACCGCCGATTGCGGCGCCTGCAGCGCCTGGGCAACGATCATATGACCGCTGTCGGCAAGATCGCGGTCATAGGCGAGCGAATCCCGATCGAGCTTGTTCTTCTCTTCCTGCGACATGGCCGACAGCACCGTGCCGTCGAACCAGACCTGGCAAAGATATTTCATTCCTTGTCCTCCGTGCTGTGCTTTCACAGCCCTTGGACGAACAGCCTAGGCGCTTTTCGACAGGGAAGAAAAATATCTTTTCGTCGATCGCAATGTCGAAAGGCCGAGGCAGCGCTCGACAAGGCTTCATCTGACAACATCGAGGAGATGGAGCAATGAGCATGTTTGAAATCGGAATAGCACATCTGATCGTCACACGTGGCGCACGCACGATGCCGCCGGTTGAGATTGCCGAGGTGATGAAGGTACTGGTGAGGACTGTGATCGTGCTGGCGGCGTTTGCGGGCCTGATCGAAGCGCTGCAGCTTGCCGCAAGCGCTTGAGAACAGTGCGCGGCCGGGCGGACAAGGCCGGGCCGCGCCTGATATCTTATTGAAACGCCGTTTCGAAGAAGCTGCGCAGCTTGCGTGAATGCAGCGCTTCCTTCGGCATGGCGGCAAGCTTCTGGACGGCGCGGATGCCGATCTGCAGATGCTGGTTGACCTGCGTGCGGTAGAAGGCCGTCGCCATGCCCGGCAGTTTCAATTCGCCGTGCAGCGGCTTGTCGGAGACGCAGAGCAGCGTGCCATAGGGGACGCGGAAGCGGAAGCCGTTGGCGGCAATCGTTGCCGATTCCATGTCGAGCGCGATTGCGCGCGCCTGGGAGAGCCGCTTCACCGGCCCGCGCTGGTCGCGCAGTTCCCAGTTGCGATTATCGATCGTGCCGACGGTTCCGGTGCGCATGATGCGCTTCAGCTCGAAACCCTCATAGCCGGTGATTTCGGCAACGGCGGCTTCGAGCGCCACCTGCACCTCAGCCAGCGCCGGGATCGGCACCCAGATCGGCAGGTCGTCGTCGAGAACATGATCCTCGCGCATATAGGCATGGGCGAGAACATAGTCGCCGAGCCGCTGGCTGTTGCGAAGACCGGCGCAGTGGCCGAGCATCAGCCAGGCATGCGGGCGCAAGACGGCGACGTGGTCGGTGATCGTCTTGGCGTTGGAGGGGCCGACACCGATATTGATCATGGTGATCCCGGCATGGCCCTTCTTCTTCAGATGGTAGGCCGGCATTTGCGGCAGGCGGGTGAGGGCTGCATCCGTTTCCGGCGCGTTCGAGCCGGGAAGGGTGACGACATTGCCGGGCTCGACGAAGGCGGTATAGCCGTCGCTGTCCTCCGCCATCAGCTTGCGCGCCCAGCTGCAGAATTCGTCGATATAGAACTGGTAGTTCGTAAACAGCACGAAATTCTGGAAATGCTCGGCATGCGTCGCCGTATAATGCGACAATCGGGCGAGCGAATAGTCGATGCGTTGCGCGGTGAACGGCGCGAGCGGCGAGGGCTCTCCCGGCGGCGGGATATATTCGCCATTGGCGATCTCGTCGTCGGTGGTGTTGAGGTCGGGCGTGTCGAAGATATCGCGCATCGGAATGTCGACGAATGCGTTGGTCGATGCTTCCACATGAGCACCTTCGCCAAAGGCGAAGTGCAAGGGGATCGGCGTCGTCGATTCCGAGACGATGACAGGAATATTATGGCTCTTCATCAAGAGCGCCAGCTGCTCGTTCAGGTAATGCTTGAAGAGCTTCGGACGGGTGACAGTCGTCGTATAGATGCCGGGTGCCGTGACATGACCATAGGAAAGCCGCGAATCGACATGGCCGAAACTTGTCGTCTCGATGCTGACCTGCGGATAGAAAGCGCGGTAGCGGGAGGAGATCGGAGCGCCCTGCGCAAGTTCGGCGAAGCTCTGGATGAGGAACGCGGTATTGCGCTCGTAAAGCGCCGTCAGCGTCTCGACGGCCTTGGCGGGATCATCAAAGCTCTGTGGCTGGAAAGGTGGTGGAGAGGATATGTCGAGGGGCGACAGAGGGGAGATTCGTTTGTTCATGACGCATTATAGAGAGTTGTTTTTGACAAGCAAACGACGCGCGCCGGCGGATTCCGATTTTTTATCCTCTTGCCTGTCTGGTGCGAATGCCTGTCGCCCAAAAGTGCGCAGCCGTTTTGGGACAACGACATGCATAAACCAAAGACTTAAAGCGCATCGCACGATGCGCTTTAGTCACCGCACCGTAGGCGCGCAGAAGGTACCGTTTCTCTCCAGGCAGGTGTAGCTTGCCCCGAAATGCGACTGTGCGCCGCCGCCGCCATTATGCACCACGACTGCCGAAAACGTGATCGCGAAGATCGCCGCAAACAGCGTGATGATGCTAAAGCGTCTTGCCAGAATATAGATGTTCATCCCCTTGTCCCCGATACGCAACTCTATCGTGAGAAGAGTTTTGGCATGCGACGGCTGAACGAGTGCTGAGATACCGGTTCATCCGCCGTTCAGCTTGCCGGACAGGCTCGGCCAGGTTGCGAAGAGGATGAGGAATGGTTCGCCGGGGGAGTTCGACACCATTCGACTTCGCCGGGTGGCGTAGCGGAGGAGTGGCCGCAAGGGGCTTCGAAGCATGCCGCCGCGTCGTCGGCATGCTTCTGCATTTGAGATCGTTGCGCAGGCGCCCTATGGCCTCAGAGCCGCGTCCAGGTCTGCGACTTGCAGAGGACCTTCATCACACAGCCCTGCATCCTCAGCGAATTGCCGGAAACCTTGCCTGCGCCGCTATAGGTCTTCTCGGCGGCCGGGTCGGTGATCTCACCGGCATAGCTGCCGCCGGTTCCCGCAAGCGTGCCGATCTTTCGGCCGGCATATTTGCCGGTCTTCAGCGTCACGCAATAACTGCCGCCGCAGGATGCGATCACCGCCGTATCGCCGGCGGCCGTCTTCCAGTTGCCGACGATCGGCTCCTCGGCATGCGCGATACCCGCAATCACTGCAATAATGCTGGCGAGAACGAAGCTGCGGATCATCTTTTCCTCCATGATGTCCTTGATCGTCGCGAAAATAACTGACGCAAACGTAAAGGTAAATAAGGCCGATCGCTGCTCTGCGGATCGGGTGAAACGGGAGAAAAAAGCCATGCGGCGAGCTTGTAAAGATATCGCCTGCTGATTTCATGATGAATGATCCGTTTATTTTCAAATCTGAATCTTTCGTAAAATTCAAACGAAAATCCTTAATTCGCAAGGAGTCTGATGTTTAACAAAAATCCAAATTTACCAAGCATTTGCACTTTGTTTGTCGCAAATTAATCATGCATTTTAGGCGTTTTTTGAAGGCCGCTTGGCATAGTGAAGCCATCAAACGAGCGGGGCAAACCCGCCGGACCGCAAGGGCCGCAAGCCGCGATAGACGGCAAGGCCCAGAGGTAAAACAGGGTAAGTCATAAACAGGCTAACAGGGATAAAACCGATGGCACGCTTTGAAATGCACAATGCTGAAACGGCCACCATGGGTGGCGACAACAGCGCCGATGTCTTCTGTGAAATGGGTCTGATGTATGCGACCGGCCGCGGCTGCGAAGTCGATCTCGTCGCAGCCCACAAATGGCTGAACATCGCCGCAATCAAGGGCAACGATCGCGCCGCCGAGCTTCGTGCCGACGTGGCCGCCGCCATGGACAAGATGCAGCTCGTGGCAGCGCTGCGCGCCGCCCGCGAGTGGATGACGGTTCACTAAAACCGTCTCCGATCAGGAATTCGACAAGAGCAGCAATAACAACCTCAAAAAGAGGGGGCTGGCGGGGCGCCTTGGACGGGGCCGACGCCGGGAGAAGAGAACCGCGACCGGATTTCCTCCACCGGCCGCGGTTCTTCTGTTTTATCGGCCGATCTTTTTCAGAACCTGCGGCAGAGCCTGTTCGAGCAGCGCCATATCCGCCTCCGGCCCGACGCTGATGCGGATGCAGCGGTTGAGGGGCGCCACACCAGGCATGCGGATGAAGACGCCGTGCTCTATCAGGCCGTCGACGATCGACCGCGCATAAGAGCCGTCGCGCCCTGTGTCGATCGCCACGAAATTTGTTGCCGAGGGCAGGGGGACGAGGCCGTTCGCCCGGGCGATGCCGCCGATCCGCTCCCGCGCCGCATGGATTTTCCCGACCACCTCGACGAGATAGACTTGGTCCTTCAGCGCCGCGAGCGCTGCTGCCGTCGCCAGCCGGTTCATGCCGAAATGGTTGCGGATCTTGTCGAAGGCCTGCGCCGTGCCTGCAGTCGAGATCGCGTAGCCGGTGCGCGAGCCCGCAAGTCCGTAGGCCTTGGAGAAGGTGCGGGTGCGAACGACGTTCGGCAGGTCGATGAGCGAAGAGATCGACGGCAGCGAATCTGCCGGTCCCGTCTCGCTGTAGGCCTCGTCGAGCACCATCAGCGTCGTCTCAGGCAGCGCCCGGGCGAAGGCGACGATGCTGTCGGCATCCCACCAGCTTCCCATCGGATTATCAGGATTGGCGAAATAGACGAGCGGCGCATTCTCACGCTTCACGGCATCGAGCAACCCGCCCAGATCCTCCCGGTCGTTTGCGTAGGGAACCGTCACCAGTCGGCCGCCGAAGCCGGCGACATGGAAGTTGAAGGTCGGATAGGCGCCGAGAGAGGTGACGACGGGCGCGCCCGGCTCGATCACCAACCGGACGATCTGGCCGAGCAATTCGTCGATGCCGCCGCCGATGGCGATATTGGTGGAGGGGACGCCGAGATGGGCGGCAAGCGCTTCTCTGAGCGCGAAATTCTCCGGATCATTGTATTTCCAGATATTGCCGGCCTCCTCGCGCATCGCGGCAAACACGGAAGCGGCTGGGCCGAAGCCGTTCTCATTGGCGCCGATGCGCGCCGAAACGGCAAGTCCGCGCTGGCGTTCGATCGCCTCGGGACCGACGAAGGGAACTGTGGAGGGCAGGGCGCTGGCAAGAGGTGTGAAGCGCGAAAAGGCGGACATGCGAAGGCAGTTTCCCGGACATATTGACAATCGGCGCAACAATAGGCCCGGGCACGGCCAACGCAAGCAAGATTATTTCTGCAATAAGCCTGTTATGGGCCGGTTCACGCGCGGAAGATCGGCGCGCGTCGGGCGGCGATTGCTTCCATGTTGCCGACAAGGAAATCGGTGCGCACGACCCGGCGCAGAACCTCGGGGTCCATGATGTTGATGAACCGCACCCCGATGCGTTCCTTATGGCGATAGACCTCGGCACATCCGATGCGATAGGCGAGGCCGAGAATGTTGAGATAATAATGCTTCGGCAGACCGGCTGTGGTCGAGACGATGAAGGTGGCGCCGCCCTGGGAGATATCGATGATCTCGGCGCTTCGCATGGAGACGCCTGTGAGGCACGGCCGGACGGCGACGATGCGGGCTGGCCGTTTGACGCTGAATTCTTCCCAGCGCAGGTCGTAGACAGCGGACTTGACCGTGGCAAGGTGTGTAGCGCGGAGCATAGTCATTCACATTCTCCGTCAGACAGGGCACATTTTGGGTCTTGATTTCATTCAAGCTGGGGTCTTGCTCCAACCAAGGTCACATGAATGTTTTGCACATTCGTCAAATATAAAATTACAATTTTAACGAGTTCAAATTTTGTTCCCAAGCGGGACGCCCAGATGTTCATTATTGGGACGCGGCTTTCATCTCCTACAGCGGCGCCGTCTTTTCGAGAGCCGCAAAGCATACTGTAACGGTTTGAACTGCTGCATAATTCCTGAATTCCATTCCGGTTTAAGGAATGATACAGGAGGCTCCCGTTTCAGCCGAAAAATCTGACGGCGAGATATCCGCCGGCGGCGGTCAGCGCCGTCAGCAGCGTGCCCCAGGCCATGTCGACCAGGCTCATGGCGAGTGGCCAGTTGCGAAGCGTGGCGAGATTGGTGATGTCATAAGTGCCATAGGCCGCCAGTCCCAGAATGGCACCATGAAGAAACGCGGTGGCAATCGAGCCCGCCGACAGCGCCGGCAGCACGGCAAGCACAACCACCGCGACGGCGAAGAACAGGTAGAACAGAGCGGCGACCGCCAGATTGGGTGAAGGCAGCATCAGCGCTCCCAACTGGTCGCGATAGAAGTTGCGGGCGATGAGGCCGAGCCATATCCCGTCGCAGATGAGAAGGGTGAGAAAGGTGCCGGCATAGGCGAGCAGTGATGTCTTCATCGTCAATCTCCCGAACTTGGCCTTTCTACGCAGCAAAGGCCGGCCGGATCGCCGCCCCGTTCGATTTCGGCGCAATTTTCCCGAACTCTTTCAATGGCCGAGCGTTGTGCCTTGATCGATGAAGCACGGCGCGCTTCGAATGACGACAGCGAGGAGTTGAAGATGACTGATGTCAAAATCCCTTGGGAATCATGGGTCGTGGTCTGCGATGGAGCCAAGGCTCTGATCATGCAGAATGCCGGCGATGCCCAACTGGTGAACCTGAAGGTGCTGGAAACCCTGACGCAGCCGAGCGCGCCGGATCGCGAGATTGGCGCCGATAAGCCTGGCCGAACCCATGCTGCAGACGGACTCAGCGGCAGCGCTGTCGAGGAGACCAGTTGGCAGGATCAGGCCGAAGCCGAATTTCTGAAACATGTGGCGGAGAAGCTCGACGAGTTGGTGCAGGAAAAGAATGCCCGTCGCATCGTCCTCGTTGCACCGCCGAAGGCGCTTGGCGCCCTGCGGCCCGCACTCCGCGCCGATACGCAGGCGATGATCACCGCGGAAGTGGCGAAGGACTATACCAATATGCCGGTCGACGAGATCGAGCGGCATCTCGCCGCCTGAGCCGTTGGAGCAATTCCAGGAAAAGTGTGAAGCGGTTTTCCGTCCGGAATTGCGTAGAAACAGAAGGATAGAGCGGTTACCGCTCTAGCGGCACCCTGAGGAAACGCGGGTCGAGAGGCCCGCGTTTTCGTGTCATGCCGATGATCTCTGCCCGGCAAACAGCTCCTCATGATCGGCAAAGAGCGCCGCCAGGCGGTCGATGACAATCCTGACCTCCGGCCGTTGCCGTTCGTCGTCATGCGCAACGATCCACATCTCGTAAGTCAGCTCGTCGATCACGGGCCCGGCGCGGACGAGCCTGCGCTCCTGATCGCCGATGAAACAGGGAAGAACCCCGCGGCCGGCGCCGCCGCGGATCAGGTAAAACAGCATATGCGGCGTGTTCGTCCAACTGGTGATCCAGGAATCCGGCTGTTCGAAAGTCCATTTGTCGGCCGGCGTGATGGCGCTATCGGTGCCGAGCGAGATCCAGTTGCAGTTGGCCTCGTCATTACCGGCCGCCTGATAGGCCGCATGCGCCACCTTGACCGAACGGCGGATCGCGACGTTACCGCTGTCCGGCCGGCTGTGGCGAACGGCGATATGCGCCTCGCGATAGGTGAAATCGACGCTCGTATCGCAGGTCTTGTAGCACATGCGGAAGCCGTCCTTCGGCGTCCAGACGCTGGCCAGATGGTCGGCGACGAAGCGCGAGGTCCAGCTGTCGGCGGCCGTCGAGACGATCGGCAGCGTCAGCACCTCGCCGCGCCAGTCGGAGATCGCACGCGCCGCATCCTGCATCAGCCGCACGCGATCGAGCAGCTCCTGCCCGTCCTTGGCCAGCAGATAACCGGTGGGACCGCGGCTGAACAGCGATCGGCCCGTCACCCTTTCGAGCGCCAGCATGCGCCGGCCGATCGTCGGCGCGCTGAGCCCGGTACGCACCGCCGCCGCAGAAAGCCCGCCGCCGGTCGCAACATGGAAGAAAAGTTGCAGGTCGTCCCAGCTGGCATCTTTCATGGATGAAAACCCCCTTTCCCCCGCGCCTCTACATCGGAAGGGTGCGAAGACTTAGCTCAAGTGCTCCAACAATAGATGGAGGATGAAGCAATGGATCTCAACTGGGTTGTTCTCTTCAGGGAAATCGAAATCCGCAATCGCCGGATCCGCCGCGATCCCTTGGCCGATCCGCTCGATCGTCCGGAATGGCGCGGATTTCTCTGGGCCGTTCCGGCAATCGTGCGTCTCGTCGCAAGACGGGGCGGCGAAACAAAGGTGCCGCGCCCCGATGATTCACAGATCGGGAAAAACCTCAGCTTTCGAAGTTCAGTCGCAACACGTGGTGCAGGAATTCAGGATTGATCAGCATATTGAAGCTGATCGTCACCAATTCGCCGTCGCGCTTGACCATGGTCGCACCGATCTCGTCATGGATGCCAAGGATTTCGAGGAAGAAATGGCTCGGCATGTCCAGGTTCGGGCTGACTTCGAGCAATGCGCCGGCAAGCGTGATGGTGCGGATCAGGCAGCGCACCTGCGTCCCGGTGCTGAGGTGATGGCCGACGAAGATGATGTTGCCGGGTCTGTCGAGATTGAATTCCCTGTAAGCACGTTCCGGCTTGGGGTGTTCTGTGTCGAGGTGCATCTGAAAGGCCCTTTTAGCCTCCGCTTGTTCTACGACAGGATATTAGCGGAAGAATGCTGACACTTGCTGAAGAACATCGCTAAGATTGAATGCTTCTGTGAAACTTGCGGGAAAATCGCACCGATTTCGTGCAGATTTGCCCCAAATTTGCTCATTCCTGATGCACATGCGCCATTCTTGACATGTCGGCGGCGTTCGCGCATACACAGGGCCGGTTCGAGGCACCGGCCGCTCGCGGATGAAAATCCATGGTGAAGCCCTCGCGATCATGGTCACGGCCCCTTGTGCATGCTGACTGGCGGTAATGCGAGCTCCCATCTGCAGTCGAAGAGCATGCCTTGCGAAGGCTCACTCCATGACGACGACCTATCCTGCCATTGACGAATTGAAGGCCCAGGCCAAGCGGCTGCGCCAGGCGATGAACGATCGCGGCACCCCGTTGACCCACAGTGCGGCCCTGGAAGTGATTGCCCGCCAGCACGGCGCGCGCGATTGGAACACGCTCGCAGCCCTTGCGGCAAGGCCCAATGCTAGCCCGAAGACGCTGCTCTTCGTCGGCGCGCATATTCGCGGCCGTTATCTCAACCAGCCGTTCACCGGCGAAGTTCTGGCGCTTTCGGCCCTACCGGGCGGCGACCTCCACAGGATCACCATCCATTTCGACGAACCGGTAGATGTCGTCACCTTCGAGAGTTTTTCGGCCTTTCGCCGGCGTGTGAACGCGCAGATCGATGCCGACGGCGTGTCGCCGAGGAAGACCTCGAACGGCGTGCCGCATCTGGTGCTCGATCTCTAGATTGTTTTTATCCTTTTGAGGTCGTCCGGATCCGCATGACTTTTAAGCCGGATCGGACCCTGCCTCCTATCGCACGGATTTCCCCATGACCGATCTTTCCGAAGGCAATGCCTTTCTCACCGGCTGGCTGCCCGGCGTCTTCATCAGGACGGCGGCACCGATCGTCGCGATCACCACCGTCAACGGCCTGTTCACCGTCGTCGACGCCTACTTCCTCGGTGCCTATGTCGGCCCGGACGCGCTTGCCGCCGTCAGCCTGATTTTCCCCGGGCTGATGCTGCTGGTCGCCCTGCAATCGCTCGTCTCCAACGGCATGGCGAGCATCCTCGCCCGCCGGCTCGGTGCCGGAAATCGCGATGGGGCGCGTCGGGTGTTTGCCGGCGCGCATGCGCTGGCGCTCGCCGTTACCCTCATCCTCAATCTGGTCTACTGGGCGATGGGCCGGCAGATCATCGATGCCGGTGCCGCCGGCAATGCCACTGTTGCCCATGGCGCCATGCTGTTCATGGGCGCGATGATCGCCTGTGCGCCGGTCAGCTTCTTCCTGTCGCTGCATCTCGACGGATTGCGCTGCGAAGGCAAGATTGGTTTCATGACGCTGGTGACGCTGTCGGCCTCGCTGCTCAACATCCTCGCCAACTGGCTGTTCATGGCGGTGATGCATTGGGGTGTGCTCGGTTCGGCAGCCGGCTCCATCGCATCGCAATTCGTCTGTCTTGCGGCCGTGCTCGCCTATCGCTGGCGTCGGCCGGCGGCACTGAGGCCTTCCCGAGGGTTGGCTCTTGCCGAATGGCGCGGCATCGTCGCCTTCGGCGCGCCCATGAGCCTCGGCTTCATCGGCATATCGCTGGCCTCGGCCGCCATTCTGATCAACATCTCGCTCTGGAGCACGCATGACTACGTCGCGACGGTGGCTGCCTACGGCATCATCACGAGGATCATGACCTTCACCTATCTGCCGCTGCTTGGCCTCAGCATCGCCCTGCAGACGGTCACCGGCAACAATCATGGTGCCGGCCTCGGGCTCCGCGTCGGCCGCAGCCTGCAGATCGCCATGCTCGCAGCACTCGTCTATTGCACTCTGGTGGAGATCGCCGTCGAATTGCTGGCTGGCCGTCTCGGCGCCTTCTTCGTCGCCGATCCGGCGATCATCGCCGAGGTCAGGCGAATTCTGCCCTGGACGATCGGCGCCTATTTTCTCTTCGGGCAGATGCTGATCCTGTCATCCTATTTCCAGTCGATCGGCGATGCGCCGCGCGCGGCGATCTTCGGCCTGTCGCGGCCCTATCTGCTCACCCTGCCGCTCACCTTCCTGCTGCCCTTCGTCTTCGGCGAGCAGGGGATCTGGATGGTGCCGGTCTTTGCCGAGGCAGGCATGTTCATCCTTGCCTTCCTGGTGCTGTCGCAGAATGCAAAACGCCGCGGCTGGCGTTACGGGCTTCTGCCCGTCTGAAGCAATTCCAGCAAAGTGCGCAGCGATTTTGCGTCCGGAATTGCGAAATACAAAGATATAGACGGAAAAGCCGCGCGGCTTTTGCCTGATGTCGTCTATTCCTTGCTGCTCGAAGCGGCCGATGTCGCGGCTTCCGCCTCATTCAGCGCCTCGGCGCATTCCTGGCAGCAGACCTCGACAGTCTTGCCGCCGAGCTTGACGGTGATGGTCTCCGCGCCGAGTTCGCAGTCGCAGGCAGCGCACGTAGTCTTCTTCATCTGGTGATCCTCCGGTTGATCGTCCCGCGATCGGGACAGGCTCATAAGACCATCGAACACCGGATTGCCGCTGTCGAAATCTTTAGCGATCGACATCCTGCATCATTCAAAGTGCTGCGGCGTGCTTGCGGCTCTCGAAAAGACATGGCGGCGCGGTAGGCTTTCACCTGCGCCGCAGCTGCGCCGCGCGTTGGAATTCGGCTGGAGTCTGCCCGAAAGACTGCTTGAAGGAAGCGCTGAAATGGCTGTGGCTGGAAAAGCCGAGATCGAGACCGAGCGCCGTCAGATCCTCATACTGGCCGAGCAGATCGAGCGCGCGGGCAAGCCGCAGCCGCAGCTGGTAGCGATAGAGCGGCGTCGCCTCGACCTGCTGGAAGACCTGGGTGAGATAAACGGGCGAGACGCCCACTTCGGTGGCGATTTCCGAAAGCGTCCAGCGCCGCGCGAGATCGGAGGAAAGCACCAGCTTTGCACGGTCGACGAGTTTCTGCCGGCCGGCACTGGCACCCGCCGCATGCGATGTGCGCTCGCCGAGCGAACGGCGCACCAGCGTCAGCGCCAATATTTCCGCCTCCAGCGTCTCGGCGACGTTGCGGCTGAGACCATGACGCAGGAGAGCGACCAGGGCCTGCGCGCGCGGATCGATCCGCCGGCGCTGGCGGCGGAAGGCAAAGGGCGGGCCGGGCTGCACCTGCTCCTTCGGGGTAAGCTCTTCGAGCATGGATTCGTCGATTGCCAGATCGATGCAGGCGTCGCCACCCTCGATGGGATGGCTGATCCGATATCCCTGGCCGGTATTGAAGAACAAGACCTGATTGGCTTCGGCCACCGTATCATTGCGACCGACATGCCGCATGAAGACGCCGCGATAGGGATAGACGAGGCTCGTCCTGTGGGCGCATTCCTCGTCGCTTTTGTGCCGGCACTCGCCATTGCAGACGATGTCACGAATGGTGACCGTCTTCGTTTTCAGGAGCGGCGCTGTTGAAAACTGCGACATTGCGTGTTCCGGGTCAGACGGCCGCCCGACGAGGCGACCGACCGCATAATTCCCTAAATCGGGATCGATTGAAAGAATTATGCAGCGGTTCAAAATGCTACGACGTTCTTCGCGCGTCTGAAAAGACGCGCTACGCTGTAGGGCATGGTATCACGCTGACGTTTCAGTAGCGACTATAGACGTGGACGTCGCTTTCCGTCTGCCCCCTGGAAAGGCCGATATCCTTCAGCTGCTCATCGGAAAGTTCCATCAACGCATTCAGGTTGCGTCGTTCGCTCACCTTGCGTGCCAGCCAGTGGGCAGCGGTGATGATCGCAAGAAAAAGGCCTGGCCGTATAGAGCGCGAAGAGCGAATATTTCGCGCCGGTATCGTGAAATTCGAGCTGTGCATGGTGATCCTCCATCCGTGTTTGGATGGAGGCAGTGAACCATCAGCGGCAGTTTCGCGCTGTCAGATTATTTAGCGATCTGAAGAAGCCTTCACGCCTTCATCAGCCACTCATGCTCGGCGGCATTGTGGAACTTCCAGATCCGCTGCGGGCCGGCCATGACGTTGAGGTAGTAGAGATCGTAACCATGGCAGGCGGCACAGGGGTGGTAGCCCTTCGGCACCAGCGTCACATCGCCGTCCTCGAGCGCCATCGCTTCGTCGAGCGAACGATCGTCGGTATAGACGCGCTGGAAAGCGAAGCCCTGCGGCGGGTTGAGCCGATGGTAATAGGTCTCTTCCAGGAAACTCTCGTTCGGCAGGTCATCCTGGTCGTGCTTGTGCGGCGGGTAGGAGGAGGTATGTCCACCCGGCGTGATCACCTCGACGACCAGCAGCGAATGCGCCGAACTGTCGTCCTCCGGCATGATATTGTTGACGTAGCGCACATTCGTGCCCTTGCCGCGTGTCACCTGCGGGTGCGTGCCGGGCGGGATCGCCTTCGCCTGATAGGTGCCGCCGCCGGGTGCGGAGCAGACTGCGAGCTCCAGATCGGTCTCCGCCGTCACCGACCATGTCGATTCCATCGGGATGTAGAGCGCATGCGGTGCGCCTTCGAACGGGTTCATCCGGCCGCCGAGCGTGCCGAAATCCTTTGTGCCGGCGGACGCCTTGCCCTTGCCGGTCACCCAGACGAGGCAGACTTCCCGATCGCCCGTCTCTCCCGAAACGGTCTCGCCCGGCTTCATTCGATGCAGATCGAAGCCGACATAAGTCCAACCGGCATTTTCCGGGGTGACATGCGTGACGCGGCCGTGGGTGCCGGACGGTTTCACCTTGAGATTTGGCATTGGTGTTTTTCCTCGTAAATTGGCGGGTGCAGACCCTTCATCCGGCTGCTGCCACCTTCTCCCCGAGGGGAGAGGGGACATGCCGCGCCGTTTCTGTTCCTCTTCTCCTCACCGGGAAGGTGCCCGGAGGGCGGATGAGGGGGCTTCTTGCTCCAGCGGCCCGAAAAGGCGCGCCGCTTGTGGGAGGAGGCTCCGGACAACCAGGCTTTATGATCCCTTGGGGAAGCCTTCCGTTTCCACGGTATAGCCAGCAGCCGTCATGACGCGCATCAACTCGGCGTGACCGATCTCGGCCATTTTCTGCGGCGGGGCTTTGCGTGGATCCTGTTCGGCTTCGACGACGAACCAGCCTTCATAGCCGTCATCGGCCAGCCGCTGGACGATGGCGCCGAAATCGAGCGAGCCGTCGCCCGGCACCGTGAAGGCGCCAAGCGCCACTGCATCGAGGAAGGACTGCCGGCTGCGATCCAGCCCATCCACCACCGGCTTGCGGATATCCTTGACGTGAACATGGTTGATGCGGGCGTGGTGGTTTTCGATGGCGCGCAGCACGTCGCCGCCGGCAAAGGCCAAATGCCCTGCATCGAGCAGCAGCGGGATGCCTTCGCCCGAATGGCGCATGAAGGCGTCGAGTTCCGGCTCGGTTTCGACCACGGCGGCCATGTGATGGTGGTAGGAGAGCGGCATGCCCTGCTCGGCGCACCATTCTCCGAATTGGGTGACGCGGTGCGCATAAGCCTTCATCTCGTCATCGGAAAGACGCGGCTTGGTCGCGAGCGGCTTGGAGCGGTCGCCCTGGATGGAACGGCCGACTTCGCCATAAACGATGCAGGGCGCGGCGACGGCCTTGAACAGTTCGATCATCGGCGCGATGCGGTCCTTGTTGGCAGCAAGCTCCTCGTCAACAAGCGTGCCCGAGAACCAACCGCCGCACAGCGTGACGTCGGCGGCGCGAAGGATGGGCAGCATCACCTCGGGATCGTCGGGGAAGCGGCGGCCCTTTTCCATGCCGGTAAAGCCGGCACCGCGTGATTGCCGCAGGCATTCCTCCAGGGACACATCGTCGCTGAGCTCAGGAAGATCGTCGTTCCACCAGGCGATGGGCGACATGCCGAGTTTGGCCTTCATCAACATTCTCCTTAAAAGCATTGCGGAAGAGCCGGGACGCTCTTCCGAGAAATGATAGCGATAGATTAGCCGATGCGCTGGGCGGCGCGTGCTTCGACATAGCCCTTGCGCGCTTCGTTGACCTGTTCGCGCGGGCTGACCTCAGGCACCGCGACATCCCACCAGTGGCCGCCGGCCTCCGTGGTAACAAGCGGATCGGTGTCGATGACGAAGACCGAGGTGCGGTCGTTTTTCTTCGAGTCGGCGATCGCCTGCTCCAGCTCGGCGATCGAGGCGACCTTGACGGCGATGGCGCCCATGCTTTCGGCATGCGCGCGGAAGTCGATCTCCGGCATCACCTCGTAATAGGAGTCCTTGAGCAGATTGTTGAAGTTGGCGCCGCCGGTTCCCATCTGCAGCCGGTTGATGCAGCCATAACCGCGATTGTCGAGCACGACGATATTGAGCTTGAGGCCAAGCATGACCGAGGTCGCTAGCTCGGAATTCATCATCATGTAGGAACCGTCGCCGACCATGACGACGACATCCCGTTCCGGATGCGCCATCTTGGCGCCCAGCCCGCCGGCAATCTCATAGCCCATGCAGGAAAAGCCGTATTCCATGTGATAGCTGCCCGGCGCCGTCGCCGGCCAAAGCTTGTGCAATTCGCCGGGAAGGCCGCCTGCAGCACAAAGCACTGTCGTATTCTCGCCGCCGAGCGTGCGCGTCACCGCGCCGATCACCTGCGCATCGGAGGGCAGGGCGGCATTGGTCGTCGCCATCGCCCTGTCGGCGGCCTCCATCCAGACTTTCTTCTCCGCAGCCGCCTTCTCGACGAGGGCTGCCGGCGCCTTCCACCCCGAAAGCCCTGCCGACAGTGCCTTCAGCCCTTCGCGGGCGTCAGTCACCAGCGGATGGCTGTCGTGCTTCACCGCGTCATAGGCGGCGATATTGAGCCCGATCATCCTGAGGTTGTCGTTCTTGAACAGCGCCCAGGAGCCGGTGGTGAAATCCTGGCAGCGCGTGCCGACAGCGATGACCAGGTCCGTTTCCTCCGCGATCGCATTCGCCGCCGACGTGCCGGTGACGCCGACCGAGCCGAGTGCCAGCGGATGGGTCTCGTTGATCGCCGACTTGCCGGCCTGGGTGACGACGACGGGAAGGTCATGGGCCTCGGCAAAGGCGGCAAGCTCCTTCGTCGCCTGCGAATAAAGCACGCCGCCGCCGGCAACGATCACCGGCTTCTGCGACGCCTTGATCAGCGCAATGGCATTCGCCAGCTCGTCCGCATCCGGCTGCGGCCGGCGGGTCGTCCAGACTTTTTCATCGAACAGGCTTTCCGGATAATCGAAGGCTTCTGCCTGAACGTCCTGGCAGAGCGACAATGTCACCGGGCCGCAATCCAGGGGATCGGTCAGGACCTGCATGGCGCGCTTCAGCGCCGAGATGATCTGCTCTGGTCGGGTGATGCGGTCGAAATAGCGCGAAACCGAACGGAAGGCATCATTGGCCGAAACCGTGCCGTCGCCGAAATCCTCGATCTGCTGCAGCACCGGATCTGGCGCGCGGTTGGCGAAGACGTCGCCCGGCAGGAAGAGAACGGGAATACGATTGACATGCGCCACGCCGGCGGCCGTCACCATGTTCAGCGCCCCGGGGCCGATCGAACTCGTGCAGGCCATGAAGCGCGTGCGGAAATTCGCCTTGGCATAGGCGATCGCGGCATGCGCCATGCCTTGTTCGTTGTGAGCGCGATAGGTGGTCAATTCCTCGCGCACCTGATAGAGCGCCTCGCCGATGCCGGCGACGTTGCCGTGACCGAAGATCGCCCAGACGCCGCCGAAGATCGGCACTTTCTTGCCGTCGACGATCGTCATCTGTACTTTCAAGAAATGCGCGACGGCCTGTGCCATCGTCAACCGTATCGTCTTGCCCATCGGGTCCTCCCGGACTTTTGACTCTCTATCTGTTTTCCCCTACCCAACTCCTCTCCACAAGGGGAGGGGCTAACCTGCCGGGCTCTCCAAACTCTCGCCGCAACGTCTCGTCCGAAGGGACGCTCGCTCATGGCGTGAGGCGGGTGCCCCAAGTTAAGTCCCTCCCCTTGTGGGGAGGGGTTGGGGAGGGGTCTTATTTCGATTCCTACTGATGCCCGCGCGTCTTCAACCACGCTTCTGTCAGGTGTCGGAAACGGCCGGCCATATCGGCGATCGCTTCCTCATCATTCATTTCGCCTGAAAGCCAGGCGCGCGCCGGATCGGCAAAGATCGTCCGCCCGACAGCAAAGCCTTTCACGGAGGGAGCTGCCAGCGTCGCCTCGAAGCAGGAGATCAGTTCGTCGGCGGGCGCCTCGAGCCCCAGGAGCACGATACCGCGGCACCATGGATCATTTTTGGCGATCACTGCATCGATCTTCTTCCAGGCTTCACTGGATGCTTGCGGCTCCAGTTTCCACCAGTCCGGCTTGATGCCGAGCGCATAAAGCTCCTCCAGCGCGGTTGCGATCGTATCGTCGGTGAGCGGCCCGTTCTTGCCGGCGATGATCTCCACCAGCAGCTCGCGGCCGACCTTGCGGGCGGCCTCGAACAGCGTCCGCAGCTTCTCCTGCTGCTCCGTCTTCAAGTCAGCCGGATCATCAGGATGATAGAAACACAGGCACTTGATGCAATGGCCAAGCGGCCATTCCACAAGCTGCGAGCCGATATCCTGGCTGAATTCGAAGCGCAGCGGCTTCGAGCCCGGCAATTCCACCGGCCGGCCGATCCAGGAGAAATTCTTCGTCGCCGCATCGAAGAAAGCGTCGCGGCCGAAGCGTTCGTCGATCAGCATGCCGTAGCCGTCGCGGCCGTTCGAAACCCGCGCCGCTGCCGCCACCGCCAGCCGTTTGAAGGCGACGATTTTCTCATGGCCGACGCCGAGCTCATCGGCGACGCTGACGAGCTGCGAACGGTGGTCGATCGCCAGCGCCATCAAAAGCGGGATTTCGCCGCGCCGGGTCGATGCCCAGTGGATATGGTTGAGCGCCTCGTCCTTGCGCAGCGCCCGGTGTTTGCTGCCGGTCGTCAGGAAGAAGTCGAGTTCCGCCCAGGTCGGATATTCCGGCGAGCAGAGCAGGCGGGAGACGGCGAAGGCGCCGCAGGCATTGGCCCAGGTGGCACAGGTCTCCAGCGGCTCGTCGCGCAGAAAGCCGCGCAGGAAGCCGGACATGAAGGCATCGCCGGCGCCCAGCACGTTGAAGACCTCGATCGGGAAACCCTGGCCGATGATGCCGGCTTCGAGATCGTCGGCGATCGGCCCGTCATAGACGATACAGCCCATGGCGCCGCGCTTGAGCACGATCGTCGCCGGCGACAGCCGACGGATCTCCTTCAGCGCGCCGAGCACGTCGTCGGCGCCGGAAGCGATCAGGATTTCCTCTTCGGTGCCGACGATGAGGTCGCAATCCGGCAGGGTCTCCTGCATCTTCGAGGAGACCCGGTCGGATTTCACGTAGCGCTCGAAGCCTTCCGCATGGCCGGCAAGGCCCCAGAGGTTCGGCCGGTAATCGATGTCGAAGATCACCTTGCGGCCGTTCGCCTTGGCGATGCGGATCGCCTTGCGCTGCGCAGCCTCCGTATTCGGCCGCGAGAAATGCGTACCGGAAACGAGAACGGCGCGCGAGGATCTGATGAAATCCTCGTCGATATCGCCTTCATCGAGCGCCATGTCGGCGCAATCCGACCGATAGAAGATCATCGGCGACACGCCCTCGGCCTCGACCGCCAGCAGCACCAGCGCCGTCAGCCGCTCCTTGTCGGTGACGATGCCGTCTGTCGCCACACCTTCGCGCGCCGACTGCTCGCGGATGAAGCGTCCCATCTGCTCGTCGCCGACGCGGGTGATGAGGCCGGATTTGAGGCCGAGCCGAGCCGTGCCGATGGCGATATTGGCTGGGCAGCCGCCGACCGACTTGGCGAAGGAGCCGATATCCTCCAGCCGCGAACCGATCTGCTGGCCGTAAAGATCGACCGAGGAACGGCCGATGGTGATCACATCAAGCGCCGGCTCCGGCTGTGAACCCGGATTCGATTGTACCATGATGTCCTCCCGCTAGATTTTGCGCGGCTTCCAGTGCCTGCGAATTTTCAATAATGAAACATCGGTTCCGATATTTTGTCAATTCGGAATGTTTATTCCATTTTGCCTTTTACAGGTTTTGACTGCTGACGCTTGCGCCGCCGCTCGGCGATTGCAACCGGCAGTGCCATCGTGAGCGCCATCGAGGCCGAAAGCGAGCGGAAGCCGGCGAAATCGGCCTCCGCCACCTCGAACCAGTGCGTGGCGCAGGCGGCAAGCGGCGAAAAGGCCGAATCGGTGATCGCGATGACGGGAACGCCGCGGTCGGCAAGCTCTTGGCTCTGGTTGAGGCTGTCGGCCGCATAAGGCGAAAAGCTCGCCGCGATCGCCGCATCCTTCGGTGTTGCGAACTGCACCATCTCAGGGTCGACGCCGTTCGGCGAGGCGACGATCTGGTGGCGGATGTTGAGCTTGGAAAAAGCGTAGGTCATGTGCGCCGTCAAAGGGTAGGAGCGTCGTTTGGCGATCAGATAGATCGTCTCGGCGTTAGCAAGGATATTCACCGCTTTGGTGAAAGTATCGCTCTGGACCGTCGCCGCCAGCCGGTTGACCGACTGGTTTGCCGCGGCAATGAAGCCGGAGAGCAGATTGGCGTCCTCATCGTCACCGTTCGATTGCTCGAGCGTGACGAGGCGCTCTTCGTAGCTCAGCGTCCGGTCCCGCAATCTTTCGCGAAAGATGCTCTGCAGGTCGGAAAAGCCTCCATAACCCAGATGATGCGCCAAGCGCACCAGCGTCGAGGGCTGGACGTCGGAGGCGGCCGCGATGCTCGCCGTCGTTCCGAAGGCGATTTCGTCGGGATTGCCGAGCGCGAAGGCGGCGACCTGCGCCAGCCGCTTCGGCATGTTCGCCTTGCGCTCGATGATGGTGCTGCGCAGGCTTTCGAAATCGCGCGGCACACGCGCGTGCCTCTGGGGATCGTTATCCATGCTTACGGCTCACGAGATGAAACAAACATTCCATATTATCGAACATAAACGATTTCAAACGACACGGCTAATTGTTTTTAATCCCCTGTAATTGAAGGCTTTTAGACAATCTTCTCGGGAAGGGCGCAGAAATGCCTGCGAGCAGGTCCTTGTCAAAATGATCCAAATATTCCAAAAATCCGCGCACAGCTTTGGAGGAGACGGAAATGAAGCCACTCGGCATCGGTTTGATCGGCACCGGTTATATGGGCAAGTGCCATGCGCTGGCGTGGAATGCAGTAAAGACGGTGTTCGGCGATGTCGAGCGTCCGCGTCTTGTGCATCTGGCCGAAGCCAATGCCGAGCTTGCTGAGACTCGTGCCGGTGAATTCGGTTTCGAGAAGGCGACGGCCGACTGGCGGGCGCTGATCGCCGACCCCCAGGTCGACGTGGTCTCCGTCACCACGCCCAATCAGTTTCATCCCGAGATGGCGATTGCAGCCCTCGAGGCCGGCAAGCATGTCTGGTGCGAAAAACCGATGGCGCCGGCCTATGCCGATGCCGAGCGCATGCTGGAAACGGCGAAGCGATCCGGCAAGGTTGCCGCCCTTGGCTATAATTACATCCAGAATCCCGTCATGCGGCATATCAGAACGCTGATTGGCGAGGGCGCCATCGGCACGGTCAATCATATCCGCGTCGAGATGGATGAGGACTTCATGGCCGATCCCGATGTCTTCTTTTATTGGAAGAGCGAGCTTTCCGCCGGCTACGGCGCGCTCGATGATTTCGCCGTGCACCCGCTGTCGTTGCTCTGGTATCTCTTCGGCCATGTCGAGGCCGTCATAACGGATATGGTGAGGCCCTATGCCGATCGCCCGCTGAGCGAGGGTGGTCGCCGTGCTGTCGAAAACCACGATGGCGCCAACGTGCTGATGCGGCTTGGCGGCGGCATCTCCGCCGTGCTGATGGCGAATCGCGCCGCCTGGGGTCGCAAGGGCCGCATCGCCCTGCAGATTTTCGGCTCGAAAGGCTCGATCGTCTACGACCAGGAGCGCATGAACGAATTCGAGCTCTATCAGGCCGACGGCCGCGGCTCCGAACAGGGCTTCCGCAAGATACTGGCGGCACCCGCCCATCGGCCTTATGATCGGTTCATTCCGGCACCAGGCCACGGCCTTGGCTTCAACGATCTGAAGATCATCGAATGCCGTGAGCTGATCCGGGCAATATCAGGCGAGCCGTCGTCGATCGTGACATTCGAAGACGGTCTCAGGATAGAGAAGTCGGTGCATGCCATGGCACAATCCTTCCACGAGCGCCGCTGGATCGAGATCGGCTGAATGTAAGAGGCCGCTTTCCGTTGACGGCGCACGGGCTACTGCATAATCCCTGAAATCGGGATCGATTTCAGGGATTATGCAGAAACTCAAAATGCGACAGCGTCCTTTGCGTGTCTGAAAGATGCGCGGCGCTTTAGGGGACAGGCCTTGGCGTGGGTGTCGGGCGCAGCTTCAGGAGTGAGATCGTGACGGATAGACTGGTGATCATCGGCGCGGGACAAGCCGGTTTCGCATTGGCGGCCAAGCTGCGTGCGTTGAAGGATACGCGCCCGATCACCCTCCTCGGCGCCGAGGACGTCGCTCCCTATCAACGCCCGCCGCTTTCGAAAAAATACCTGCTCGGTGAAATGGTCTTCGACCGCCTGCTGTTCCGCGCCGAGCACTGGTATGCGGACAATGATGTCGATCTTCGCCTTTCGACCTGGGCCGAGCAGATCAAGCCGGACAGCAAGCAGGTTCTGCTGCAGGACGGCTCTGTTCTCGATTACGGCACGCTGGCGCTCGCCACCGGCTCGACGCCGCGCCGGCTCCCGGCCGCAATCGGCGGCGATCTCGAAGGCGTCTATGTCGCTCGCGACAAGCGCGATGCCGATCTGCTTGCTGACGAGATGCGCCCCGGTCGCCGCGTCCTCATCATCGGCGGCGGTTATATCGGTCTCGAGGCAGCGGCCGTTGCCCGCCATCGCGGCCTGGAAGTCACCGTCATCGAAATGGCCGACCGCATCCTGCAGCGCGTCGCGGCGAAGGAGACCGCCGACATCATGCGCGGGATTCACGAGACACATGACGTGGTGATCCGCGAGAAGACAGGGCTCAAGCATCTGATTGGCAAGGATGGCCGCGTCACCGGTGCCGCACTTTCCGACGGATCGGTTATCGACATCGATTTCGCCGTCGTCGGCATCGGCGTCGCGCCGAACGATCAGCTTGCCAAGGAAGCCGGCCTCGAAGTCGCCAACGGCATTGTCGTCGACGAATTCGCCCGCACCTCCGATCCGGCGATCTTTGCGGCCGGCGATTGCGCCGCACTTCCCTGGCAGGGCGGCCGCATCAGGCTCGAATCGGTGCAGAACGCCGTCGACCAGGCCGAAGCAGCGGCAGCCGTCATCGCCGGCGGCAATGAGCCTTATGCGCCGAAGCCGTGGTTCTGGTCCGACCAGTATGACGTCAAGCTGCAGATTGCCGGCTTCAATCTCGGTTATGACGAGACGTTGCTGCGTCCCGGCACCCGCGAAGGCGCCCATTCGGTCTGGTACTTCAGGGAAGGCGTGCTGATCGCCGTCGATGCCATCAACGACGCGAAAGCCTATGTGACCGGCAAAAAACTGCTGGAATCCGGGACCAACCCCGACAAATCGATTCTCGCCGACCCTTCTGCTGACCTCAAGAGCCTGCTCGTCTGAGATCGGCCTCTTCATCGAAGAGAACGAAGCGCGATCAAACTCCGCGGATCTCGGCCGGAGGCGAGGTCTGTTTGCGCAACCAGCCGAATTGCCGCTCGCTGCATTTCTTCTGGTGAAAACTCAAAAAACCCTTGCATTCACAGACCGGTCGCCATAGTTAGGCCGCACCGGAGAGGTGGCCGAGTGGTCGAAGGCGCTCCCCTGCTAAGGGAGTATACGTCAAAAGCGTATCGTGGGTTCGAATCCCATCTTCTCCGCCATTGTGATTTCCTGAGCATACGTCGATCTTTGGTTTCCGGCAGGGAATCATGTTCTCATAGTCGGCTATGCCTTTGGCCGGGCGAACGAGAAAAATCTCTCTGCCTCAAGTGAGAGAATCGTCTGCGGGAATCACCTCCCGCGCTCACGCCCGGCAAGTGGCGAAAGCTGGATTGGTGCACGTTCGGTTACGCTTCCTGTAATCATGAATCCCCCACAAGAGCCGCATTTTGTCGAAAAAGTGTCACGAATGTGTCGCAAAGCGCATGTCCAATTCTTTGTTGACCGAACCTAAGCCTCCGCAAAATCAGGGTTTTCTTAACAAAGCATAAAGGAAATCGAGGCCGGTTGCCCGACTTGTGTCCTTTCAGCAACAGAATGTCGGGAAGGCTCCCTCAAATCCCCCATCCGAGTAAGTTGGTGATTGCGTGACGGCTTCCGTCTTGTATTTTCAGCGTCGGAAGCAAGGGCGACTGATCGTCCACTTCTTGAAACACGGGGATGGGGCAGGGAACGCTGCTCAGCGAAAGATCCCAAACCCGATCGAAACTTTGAATTGGAGGTCATTTATGAACATCAAGAGCCTTCTTCTCGGCTCCGCTGCTGCTCTCGCAGTAGTTTCCGGTGCTCAGGCTGCTGACGCTATCGTTGCTGCCGAACCGGAACCGGTTGAATATGTTCGCGTCTGCGACGCTTACGGCACCGGCTACTTCTACATCCCGGGCACCGAAACCTGCCTCAAGATCAACGGTTACATCCGTTTCCAGGTCAACGTTGGCGAAGATGTCGGCGGCGATTCGGACTGGGATGCCAAGACCCGCGGTCAGGTTCAGTTCACCGCCAAGAGCGACACCGAGTATGGTCCGCTGACCGGCGTCATCGTCATGCAGTTCAATGCTGACAATGCCACCGATCAGGAGGCCAAGCTCGACTCCGCTTACCTCGACGTCGCGGGCTTCCGCGCCGGTCTGTTCTACAGCTGGTGGGACGATGGTCTCTCTGGCGAAACCGACGACATCGGTTCGGTCGTAACGCTCCACAACTCGATCCGCTATCAGTATGAAACCAGCGATTTCTACGCTGGTATCAGCGTCGATGAACTGGAAGACGGCGTTTACCAGGGTACCTTTACTCCCGGCGTCATTCCCGGCACCACCGACTTTACTGCGGACGATGGTCCGAACAATGTCGGCGTTGCCTTCGGCGTTGGCGGTAAGGCTGGTGCGTTCAGCTACCAGGTTACCGGCGGCTGGGACGTCGACAACGAAGACGGCGCTATCCGTGCAATGGGTACGGTTGACATCGGTCCCGGTACGCTCGGCCTCGCCGGCGTTTACTCTTCCGGCCCGAACTCCTACTACTCCTCAGCTGAATGGGCTATCGCTGCCGAATACGCTATCAAGGCAACCGACAAGCTCAAGATCACCCCGGGCGTTCAGTACTACGGCAACTACTTCGGCGGTGGCACGGAAGTTCCGGAAGACTTCGACGGTCTCGGCGATGCCTGGAAGGCTGGTCTGACGGTTGATTACCAGATCGTCGACAACTTCTACGCCAAGGCTTCGGTTCAGTGGCTCGATCCGGAAGATGGCGACGACACCACGACGGGCTACTTCCGTCTGCAGCGTTCGTTCTAATCTGATCTGACCTCGGTCAGTCAGGAAAGCCCGGCTCTCGAGCCGGGCTTTTTGTATTTGGACGAAGGCACGTTGTGCCCGCTGAGCGGTTTCGATGAGGTTATCGACAGGCGGCGAGAAAAGCTCGCATTGCTGTGGGGATGTTATCAAGATGCAGGAGCGGGGCATGTCCTTGCCCTTCGGCAGTATGAAGGATCAACCCCGAATGCCGCCGCGCCATCTCGCCGGCGGTTTCCTGTGAAAGCAGCGAAGTATTTTCGCCGCGGATCAGCATGAGCGGCAACCGGCCCAGGCTTTCGAATTGCCCCCAGAGATCAGGCAGCGGCTGGCTGAAATCGATCGATTTCAGTGCCTCCGCAATCGCTGGATCGAAATCGGCGACCGGCCTTCCGCCGATGTCGCGATAAAGGGCAAGCGCCATCTCGCGCCAGTCTTCCTCTGCAAGCGCGGTAAACGACGCTCCATGATTCTCCTTCAATAGACCGGCAGCCTCGTTCCAGTCCCCCGGCCTCCTGCTGTTGTTGAGGTAGTCGCGGATCCGTGCCAGTCCCTCAGCCTCGAGCACAGGCCCGATATCGTTGAGGATGACGGCTTCGAGAAGATCCGGATGTGTCGCCGCGATCAGATGCAGGATCAGGCCGCCCCGCGACGTGCCGATGAAGATCGCCCGCTCGATGCCGAGTGTCGTGCAGGCGGCAATGACGTCGCCGGCCTCGATGGCGAGATTGTAGTTCGCCTTGTTCTCATCCCAAGCCGAATTTCCCCGCCCGCGCGAATCGATCGCAATCACCCTGCGTGGCGCTGCCGGGTCGCGGGAAAGAAGCAGCGCCAGCGGATGAAAATCCCGCGTATTGCGGGTCAGGCCTGGCAGGCAGATCACCGGCAACCATCCGGCACTTGCCGCCTCGTCGGGCCGGTAGTCGCGGGCATAAAGCCTCAGCCCATCGGAAGACGTGTAAAATCGTTCTTGAAAACCACCCGCATCCCTATCCGGCATCGCATCCCTCGAGACCTGTTGATCGCGAAGATGTAGCCTGCTTTTCGAGCTGGGCCAAATGGCTTCAGGAGGCGCTGCGTCCGCCGATGAGATCACGCTCGATATCGGTCTGCTGGCCGAGGCGAGCCTTGTAGACTTCGTAATTCTCCATCACCCGCTGCACATAGTTGCGCGTTTCGGGGAAGGGGATGCGTTCGATCCAGTCGACGATCTCGTCGATCGGCCTGCCGCGCGGATCGCCGTAACGGCCGATCCATTCCGGTACCCGCTTCGGCCCGGCATTGTAGGCAATGAAGGTGAGGATATAGGAGCCGCCGAAGGCGTCGATCTGCTCGCCGAGATAATGCGCACCGAGCGTCGCATTATAACCGGCATCGGCCGTCAGCTTGTCCTTCGAATAGGCGATGTTGTGGCGCTTGGCCACCGCCTGGGCTGTTCCTGGCAGAAGCTGCAGCAGGCCGCGTGCATTCGCCGCCGAAACGGCGGCCGGATTGAAGGCGCTTTCTTGCCGGGCGATGGCATAGGCGAGCGCCTTGCCGGAGCCTGATATATTGGCGTTCGCCGGGATCACGCCGACCGGAAAGGCGAGCGCCGCGACATCGATGCCGCGTCCATAAGCGATCTTGCCGATCTGCAGCGAAAGATGATGATCGCCGGATTGCTCTGCCTGAGCCGCGAGGACAGCCAGTTCACCCGGGCTCTGCAGTTGATCGGCAAGCGCGAGATAGAGAATGTCGGCCCGCCATCCATGGCCTGCGGCCTCCAGCCGGGCAATGGCCTGCACGGCTTCGCGTGCCTGGAAGCGTTGCCGGTCGGCAGTGCTCGGCGACGGATAGGTGACATTAAGCGTCTTTCGCCCCAGCCTTTCGGCCGCGAGCTGGCCATAGAAGGTGCCGGGAAAATTCGCGGCCTTTGCATAGAATTCGCTGGATTTTCCGGGGCCGCCGGCTTCGGCTGCCCGTCCCAGCCAGTACCAGGCGCGTGAAACCGAGATCGGCCCGTTTGATGTCTCGAGGATCTTGCGGAAATGTCTTTCCGCCGCTGCCGGGTCCTGCAGGCCGCGAAGCGCGTACCATCCGGCATGGAATTCAGCCTCGACGATATCCGTCGGGCTCGTTGCGGCGTAGTTTGCGACGATGCGATAGGCAGGCTTGAATTGTCCCTGGTCGACGAGGCCACGGCTGACGATGCGTTGCTCGTTCCACCATTCGCCGGAATTGACGAGTTCGCTGCGCTCGGGCGGCATTTGCTCCAGAAGTGCTGCCGCCTCGGCATATTTGTCCTGCTTGCGCAGATATTCGATCCGCGCAAACAGCAGGCCGGCATCGGCCCGCCACTTCGCATCGACTCCGTTGAGCAAAGCTCCGGCATTGGCCGCTTTGGCGTCGACCGCAGCCCAGGCCTTGTAGAGCGATTGTGCCTGGCCCATGTCGCCGAAGCGCTTGGCCTGCGCCACCCGGCCGCGATACATCAGATAGTCCATCCGCGCCTTGTGGTCGGCAGGCGTCAACAGCGCGGAAAACTCGATGAGGATCTTGTCCTCGGTCGCCTTGTCGAGAGCCTCTCCACGCCAGACCTTGCGGATATATTTTGCCGCTTGCGCCTGCTTGCCTGATGCAATCAGCGCCCGGCCGAGGATGACCGCGCCCTGCATCGTTTCAGGCGCGGTATCGCCGAAGGCGGCAAGTATGGCGGAAGGGGCGGGATTTTCGTCATAGAGCGCGCGCTCGGAATAGGCGCGCAGCCGCGCAAGACCCGGCCAGCCCTTGAGCTCCTGCGCGGCGCTGGCAATTTCATAGGAGGGAACGCCCTTCAATCCGGAAACGGCAATCGCCCAGGTGAGGATGTGGCGGTCGAGCGTCGCGTCGCGCATGCTGTCGCGGATCGAAAGCGCCAGCTGCGGGTCCTTGTCGGAAAGCGCATCGAGGCCGGCTTTCAGGTCGCCGTTGACGGGCGCGATTGCCGGGTTGCGCGGAATGGCGCCTGTTGTGATCGATTCCGGTATGGCTGTCTCGGGAATGAAGCCGAGCGGCTTGACCTCAGGCATGGAAGTGCTCTCGCCGGGAAGCGGCGACGCAACGCTGCCCCACGCAGCGGCAATGAAGCCGAAGGCGGACAGAATCAGGACAGCTTTCTTCATCCGGGATCTCGCAATGAAAACACGCCCTGCCATTAGGCTAGAGGCATCTTAACGAAACCTTACCGTACCAGGTAAAATTCATTCACATCTGCTATCGGAATTTGCCCTAAACCGAACTCTACGCGCTTGTCGCGATGATTTCGGCGCTCTATGGTGCGCAACTCTTATTCATGGAATGCGGCCGAAGCAAGGATTTGGTCGTGAGGAGCTTTGCATGTTCAATGGGTCCATTCCCGCCCTCGTCACCCCCTTCACGGATGCCGGACTGATCGACGAAGACAGCTTCGCCGCTCATGTCGACTGGCAGATCAAGGAAGGCAGCGGTGGTCTCGTTCCGGTCGGCACGACGGGCGAATCCCCGACGCTGTCGCATGCCGAACACAAACGGGTCGTGGAACTCTGCATCGAGGTTGCCGCAAAACGCGTTCCCGTCATGGCTGGCGCCGGCTCGAACAATACGCGGGAGGCGATCGAGCTTGCCCAGCATGCCGAAAAGGTCGGTGCGAACGCCGTTCTGGTCGTCACTCCCTATTACAACAAGCCGACGCAGAAGGGCTTGATCGCGCATTTTTCGGCCATTGCCGATGCCGTCGATCTGCCGATCTATATCTATAACATCCCCGGCCGCTCGGTGGTCGACATGACGCCGGAAACGATGGGTGCGCTCGCCAAGGCGCACAGGAATATCGTTGGCGTCAAGGATGCGACGGGCAAGATCGAGCGCGTCTCCGAACAGCGCATCACCTGCGGCGCGGATTTCAGGCAATTATCCGGCGAGGATGCGACGGCGCTCGGCTTCAACGCCCATGGCGGTGTCGGCTGTATTTCGGTAACGGCCAATGTCGCCCCGCGCCTTTGCGCCGACTTCCAGGCGGCAACGCTGGCAGGCGACTATGCCCGTGCCCTGGAATATCAGGATCGGCTGATGCCGCTCCACAAGGCGATCTTCCTTGAGCCGGGTCTTTGCGGCGCCAAATACGGGCTGTCCAAGCTTGGCCGGATGAGCCGCAACGTTCGCTCGCCGCTGCTTTCGACGCTGGAGCCGGCAACGGAATCGGCGATTGACGCCGCCATGCGTCATGCAGGCCTGTTGAACTGACGAGACCGGCCGTCTTCACAAGACGGGGTCTCTCCTTTACATAAAGGGCAAGGAATGAGGGCGCGGCTTTTCGCGCCATAGATCCGGATGATTTTAGGCCTGACTGGCCTGAAATCTGAATCCGGATCTACATCAAGAAATAGAGCATGATGGCACCCGAAAACCGCTCACACTTTTCGGCATCATGCTCGGAAGCAATTGGAATATCGTCATGGCCCCCAAAGGCAGCCAGCGCGTGGTGAACAAGATCGTGGCCGAAAACCGCAAGGCCCGCTTCAACTACGAGATCATCGATACTTACGAGGCGGGCATCGTGCTGATGGGCACGGAGGTCAAGTCGCTGCGCGAAGGCAAGGCCAATATCGCCGAATCCTACGCCTCGGATGAGGGCGGCGAGATCTGGCTGATCAATTCCTATCTGCCGGAATATCTGCAGGCCAACCGCTTCAATCACGAGCCGCGCCGGCGCCGCAAACTGCTGCTGTCGGGCCGTGAAATCCATCGCCTGCGCTCTGCCATCAACCGCGAAGGCATGACGCTAATCCCGCTGAAGATCTATTTCAACGATCGCGGTCGGGCGAAGATGGAACTGGCGCTCGCCAAGGGTAAGAAATTGCACGACAAGCGCGAATCCGAGAAGGAGCGCGATTGGAACCGGCAGAAGAGCCGCCTGCTGAAGGCTCATGGCTGACCGCGCTGCCGTGGTTTATGATCACGTCCTGATCGTCGCGGCCACTCCGGTTCGGGATGATGGAGAGATCAATCCTCGAGATCGCTGACCGGGGCAACTTCGGCGGGGCGTGGCGCCCGCTCGGAGGGATCACGACCGATTTCAGCCTTCAGAGATAAGAGATCGATGAAATGATCCGCCTGACGGCGCAGGTCGTCGGCAATCATCGGCGGCTGCGTCGCCATGGTTGAGATCACCGAGACCTTGCGGCCTCTGCGCTGCAACGCTTCGACCAGATTCGTGAAGTCGCCGTCGCCCGAGAAGATGACGAGGTGATCGACCGTTTCGGACTGTTCCATGGCGTCGATCGCAAGCTCGATGTCCATGTTGCCCTTGATCTTTCGGCGACCCATGGAATCCGTGAATTCCTTGGCAGGCTTGGTGACGACTTTGTAGCCGTTATAGTCGAGCCAGTCGATCAGCGGCCGGATCGATGAATATTCCTGATCCTCGATCAGAGCGGTATAATAATAGGCGCGTAGCAGATATCCGCGTTTCTGGAATGCTTTCAGGAGCTTGCGGTAATCTATGTCAAAGCCGAGGCTCTTGGATGCAGCGTAGAGATTGGCGCCGTCAATGAAGAGTGCAATTTTCTCGCGTGGGTCAAACATCGCTTACCAATCCAATGAGAGCAATCGAAATCAGAAGGCACCAAACCTCAATAAAAACAATAGCTTGCGTTTCAATTTCGATCTGATCCTTACTTTATGAATTATTCATATATGAAAGATTTAGGGCACGATTCGACATATTCCAAGCAACCTTCGGTGGAATTATGACATTCTCCATGGAAATTTAGCTCAGCCGCGGATAAAGACGAGGGGAGCCGGAATGAAAAACTTGTATTTGCCCGGTTTTAATTGTATCGGGCGTGTTAATCCCGAAATGACGACCGTAAAGGACAGGCAATGGCCCGTGTCACAGTTGAAGATTGCATCGACAAGGTGGAGAACCGCTTTGAGCTGGTTCTGCTCGCCAGCCACCGCGCCCGGCTGATTTCCCAGGGTGCCTCGATCACCATCGATCGCGACAACGACAAGAATCCTGTGGTGGCCCTGCGCGAAATCGCCGACGAGACGCTTTCGCCCGACGACCTCAAGGAAGATCTGATCCATTCGCTGCAGAAGCATGTCGAAGTCGACGAGCCCGAGCCCGATCCGGCAAGCATGATCGCCGCCGGCGGTGTTACCGCAGCCGACAGCGAAGAGCAGGACGACCTGCCGGAGACGATCACTTTCGACCAGATGTCGGAAGAAGAGCTGCTTGCCGGCATTGAAGGCCTCGTGCCGCCGGAAAAGAGCGACGACTACTAAGCGCGCAGGCGGGATCTCCGGTCGCATCGGTTAGATGCAGCCCGGAAAAAGCTTCATGCGACGCAAAAGAGCGACGATTACCAATCGTCAATCTTGCACCTTTATTGCTTAGGCATATTATTGCCCATGTGTGCGCCAATCGTTGATTGGCGCGCTTTTATTTTTATCGGAGTGGCTTTGGAATGATGCGGCAGTACGAGCTCGTGGAGCGGGTTCAGCAATACAAGCCCGATGCCAATGAAGCACTGCTGAACAAAGCCTATGTCTACGCCATGCAGAAGCATGGCCAGCAAAAGCGCGCGAGCGGCGATCCCTATATTTCCCATCCGCTCGAGGTCGCTGCGATCCTCACCGACATGCATCTCGATGAATCGACGATCGCGGTCGCCCTTCTGCACGATACGATCGAAGATACGACGGCGACGCGCGCCGAGATCGACGAACTGTTCGGCGAGGATATCGGCCGGCTGGTCGAGGGGCTGACGAAGATCAAGAAGCTCGATCTCGTCACCAAAAAGGCCAAGCAGGCGGAAAACCTGCGCAAGCTGCTGCTGGCCATTTCCGACGATGTGCGCGTGCTGCTCGTCAAGCTTGCCGATCGCCTGCACAATATGCGCACCCTCGACCACATGTCGGCCGACAAGCGTGCCCGCATTTCCGAGGAGACGATGGAAATCTATGCGCCGCTCGCCGGCCGCATGGGCATGCAGGACATGCGCGAGGAGCTCGAGGAACTCTCCTTCCGCCATATGAACCCGGAAGCCTACGAGACCGTCACCAAAAGGCTGGAAGAGCTTTCGAAGCGCAACGAGGGCATCGTCAAGAAGATCGAAGCCGAACTGCGCGACCTGCTGGTGGCAAGCGGCCTGACGAGTGCCTACGTCAAGGGCCGGCAGAAGAAGCCCTATTCGGTCTTCCGCAAAATGCAGTCGAAGTCGCTTTCCTTCGAGCAGCTTTCCGATGTCTACGGCTTCCGCCTGATCGTCGAGGACATCCCGTCCTGTTACCGAGCGCTCGGCATCGTTCATACGCGCTGGCGCGTCGTGCCCGGTCGCTTCAAAGATTATATCTCGACGCCGAAACAGAACGATTACCGGTCGCTGCACACCACCATCGTCGGTCCCTCCAGCCAGCGCATCGAACTGCAGATCCGCACCAAGCGCATGCACGAAATCGCCGAATTCGGCATCGCCGCCCACACGCTGTACAAGGACGGCGCCACCAATGCCGATGGCGATATCCTGTCCCGCGAATCCAATGCCTATTCCTGGCTGCGCCATACGATCGAGGCGCTGGCCGAGGGCGACAGTCCGGAAGAATTCCTCGAACACACCAAACTCGAACTCTTCCAGGACCAGGTCTTCTGCTTCACGCCGAAGGGCAAGCTGATCGCCCTGCCGCGCGGCGCCACCCCGATCGATTTCGCTTATGCGGTGCACACCAATATCGGCGATACCACGGTGGGCGCCAAGATCAACGGCCGCATCATGCCGCTGGTGACGCGGCTTGCAAATGGCGACGAGGTCGAGATCATCCGCTCCGGCGTGCAGGTTCCGCCCGCCGCCTGGGAGGAGATCGTCGTCACCGGCAAGGCGCGTGCCGCCATCCGCCGCGCCACCCGCATGGCGATCCGCAAGCAATATGCCGGCCTCGGCCACCGCATTCTCGAGCGCACCTTCAATAGGGCCGGCAAGATCTTCTCGCGCGAGGCGATGAAGCCGGCGCTGCACCGTCTCGGCCAGAAGGACGTCGAGGATGCGATCGCCGCCGTCGGCCGCGGCGAGATGTCCTCGCTCGACGTGTTGCGCGCCGTCTATCCCGATCATCAGGATGAGCGCGTGACCGTGAAGCCGTCGGGGGATGACGGCTGGTTCAACGTCCGCAGTGCGGCCGGTATGATCTTCAAGATCCCCGGCAAGACGAAGGCCGGGCATGACGGCGGCCATTCGGAAATCGACGCCGACGCTGATATCGGGCCGATCCGCGGCCTGTCCGGCAATGTCGACGTCAAATTCGCACCGACCGGCGCCGTGCCCGGCGATCGCATCGTCGGCATCATGGACCAAGGCAAGGGCATCACCATCTATCCGATCCAGTCGCCGAGCCTGCAGCGCTTCGACGATCAGCCCGACCGCTGGATCGACGTGCGTTGGGATCTCGACGAAGCCAACAAGTCGCGTTTCATGGCGCGCATCATGGTGAATGGGTTGAATGAACCCGGCACGCTTGCCAAGGTCGCCCAGACGGTTGCAGGCCTCGACGTCAATATCCGCTTGCTGAACACGGTGCGGGTGGCGGCGGATTTCACCGAAATGATGCTCGAGGTCGAGGTCTGGGACCTGCGTCAGCTCAACCAGTTGCTCGCCCAGATGAAGGAACTGGATTGCATCGCCACGGTCCGGCGTCTCTACGAGTAAGCTTTTGTTAAGCCCTTTCGGGGGTTTGGATGAAAAATTGCACATTTTATGATCGGGATGACGCATCAAAAAGGCAAGAGATGCGCTGAGCGCATGGCTGTCTCCATGTTGCGGCGGTGGTAATTAACCTCTGTCGGGCCTATCTTCTGGCTATCGAAACGCAAACAGAAGATGAGACAAGGGAATGTTTGACCCTATCAAGAAATTCGCACGTGCCTTCCGCGCTCCGACCACGCAGGAACGTGAAATGGCTTATTTGAACGGCTCGCTCGATCGTATTGATCTCGAGTTTCGTCAGCGCCAGGTCGACCGCGGTCTGTTCCGCAATCGCTGATACAGAACTTTATACTTGAGACGAGTGAGGGACGTTATGCATAACGGACGCCCCTCGGCATGAAGAAGCTCCTCTTCGCAGAGAGAAATGAGGGGCGGATTTTCGAGCGGTATCATTTGCCGCTCTTGTCATGGCCGTGTGCGCTGCACTAAATACCGGCCATGTTGTTTCGCCGTCGCAAGCCTGCGGGATTCAAGGAAAAGATGCGGGAGCTCTTATGGCCTCGCAAGGGTTTCCTTCGCCCGATCCGTTACCTGACAATGCGCGTCCTGCGCCTGAGCGCTTCGCCGCATGCGGTTGCCGCCGGCGTCGCTGCGGGTGTCTTCGTCTCGTGGACGCCTTTCATCGGCGTGCATTTTGTCATGGCTTTCGTCATCACCTATTTCCTCTCCGGCAGCATGGTGGCCGCCGCCCTCGGTTGCGCCGCCTTCGGCAATCCGCTGACCTATCCCTTCATCTGGGGCATCACCTGGGAAATCGGACATTTGCTGTTGAGCCGCGAGGATCATCTGGCCGGTCAGACGGTGGATCTCGCTGCCCTTTTTCACAAGCTGAACTTCGCTGAGCTGTGGAAGCCGGTGCTGGAGCCGATGCTGGTCGGCGCCATTCCGCCGGCGATCGTCACCTCCGTTGCGCTCTATGCGCTGACGTTCTACACCGTGAAGGGTTTTCAGACGCGCCGCCACATACGGCTGATGGAGCGGGCGCGCCTGCGTCTTGCCAGTCCGGCCGGCGACATGCCGAGCGTATGAACCTGATCAAGAATTCTTAAGCGATGGAAGGTTCCGCATGATCATCGGCATTGGCAGCGATCTGATCGACATTCGCCGTGTCGAGAAATCCATCGAGCGCTTCGGCGAGCGCTTCACCCATCGCTGCTTCACCGAGATCGAGCGCGCGCGTTCTGACCGCCGGGCAAATCGTGCCGCATCCTATGCCAAGCGTTTCGCTGCCAAGGAGGCCTGTTCCAAGGCGCTGGGTACCGGCATAGCCCAGGGCATCTTCTGGAAGGACATGGGCGTCGTCAACCTGCCGAGCGGCAAACCGACCATGGTTTTATCAGGCGCCGCCGCCCTGATCCTCGAATCGCTGCTGCCCGCGGGCCACAGGCCCGCCATTCATTTGACAATAACGGATGATTATCCCTTGGCGCAGGCCTTCGTCATTATCGAGGCGTTGCCCGAGAGCCTCTGATCGCGACCTCTCGTCGCTTTTGGTGTTGTCGCCATTGCCGCAACCGACCGAAGCCGCTAGAGAGAACGACAGAAAGAATTGCGCCTCCGCGGCGTCTTGAAGGAATAAGACTGCGTGTCCGAAAAAGTCGAAGCCAAGCCGAATGCCCTCTGGGAAAATATCAAAGTCATCATCCAGGCGCTGATTTTGGCGATGGTGATCCGTACGGTGCTGTTCCAGCCCTTTACCATTCCGTCCGGTTCGATGATGCCGACGCTGCTCGTCGGCGACTACATCTTCGTCAATAAGTTCGCTTACGGCTATTCGAAATATTCGCTGCCCTTCTCGCCTGACGTCTTCAGCGGCCGCCTGTTCGGCGCCGATCCGAAGCGTGGCGACATCGTCGTCTTCCGCTTCCCGCCAAACCCTGAGGTTGATTACATCAAGCGCTGTATCGGCCTGCCGGGTGACCATATCCAGGTTACCGACGGCGTGCTCTACGTTAACAGCAAGCCGGTTCCGAAGGTGGCGGACGGCAGCTTCACCTCGGATTACAAGCTTGATCCGGGTGCGGATGTGCCGGTGTTCCGCGAAACGCTCGACAACGGCAAGACCTATGACACGCTTGATCAGTCTCCGGTATCGCGCGGCGACAACACCCGCGAGTTCATCGTGCCGGAAGGCCACTATTTCATGATGGGCGATAACCGCGACAACTCGCTCGACAGCCGCTTTGACGTCGGCTTCGTGCCTGCGGAAAATCTTGTCGGCCGCGCCAGCGTCATCTTCTTCTCGCTCGGCAACGATACCTCCTTCCGCGAAATCTGGAAGTGGCCGACGAACATGCGTTGGGATCGCCTCTTCAAGGTTGTTGAATGAGTAAGGCGCAGACGCTTTCTGCGGCGGACCGCGCAAAGCTTGAAGGCCTGATCGGTCATGACTTCGCTGAAAAGGAGCGCCTGGATCGCGCGCTGACCCATGCCAGCGCCCGCACGGAAAAGGGCAGCAATTACGAACGGCTGGAATTCCTCGGCGACAGGGTCCTCGGGCTCTGCATCGCCGAGCTTCTGTTCCGCACTTTCGGCACGGCGGGAGAAGGCGAGCTCTCGGTTCGCCTCAACCAGCTCGTCAGTGCTGAAACCTGTGCCGCGGTCGCCGACGAGCTCAATCTTCACCTCTATATCCGCACCGGCGCCGATGTGAAGAAATTGACCGGCAAGCGCATGATGAACGTGCGCGCCGACGTCGTCGAAAGCCTGATCGCCGCGATCTATCTCGACGGCGGCCTCGAAGTTGCCCGCCGGTTCATTCTGCGTTACTGGCAGGGCAGGGCGGTGCGGGCCGATGGCGCCAAGCGCGACGCCAAGACAGAGCTGCAGGAATGGTCGCACGCGAAATTCGGCGTCACGCCGATCTACCGGGTTGATGAACGCAGTGGACCGGATCATGATCCGCGCTTCAAGGTGACGGTGGAAGTTGCTGGCATTAAGCCCGAAACCGGCGTAGAGCGGTCGAAGCGTGCCGCCGAACAGGTCGCGGCAACGAAGATGCTCGAGCGCGAAGGCATTTGGCAGCAATCGTCTGCCGGAAACTGACGGGACAATGACACAAGAAGAAGATATCGCGGCCGAAGCTGCCGCAGAAACCAATGGTCCGACGCATTCGGGCTTCGTCGCGCTGATCGGGCCGACCAATGCCGGCAAGTCGACGCTGGTGAACCGCCTCGTCGGCGCCAAGGTCTCGATCGTCAGCCATAAGGTACAGACGACGCGGGCCATCGTTCGCGGCATCGCGATCCACGACAATGCCCAGATCGTCTTCATGGATACGCCCGGTATCTTCAAGCCGCGCCGCCGGCTTGACCGTGCCATGGTAACCTCGGCCTGGGGCGGTGCGAGGGATGCCGATTTGATCGTGCTGCTGATCGACAGCGAGCGCGGCCTGCGCGGCGATGCCGAAGCCATCCTCGAAGGCCTCAAGGAAGTCCGGCAACCGAAGATCCTGCTGCTCAACAAGATCGACCGCGTCAACCGCGAGGATCTGCTTGCACTGGCCGCTGCCGCCAACGAGAAGATCGCTTTCGAGCGCACATTCATGATATCAGCCGAAAATGGCTCCGGCTGCGACGACCTCATGGACTATCTGGCGAAAACGCTCCCGGAGGGGCCGTGGTACTATCCGGAAGACCAGATCTCCGATCTGCCGATGCGCCAGCTCGCCGCCGAGATCACCCGAGAGAAGCTGTTTCTGCGCCTGCATCAGGAGCTTCCCTATGCCTCGCATGTCGAAACGGAGAAGTGGGAAGAGCGCAAGGACGGCTCGGTGCGGATCGAGCAGGTGATCTATCTTGAGCGCGACAGCCAGAAGAAGATCGCGCTCGGCAAGGGTGGTGAAACCATCAAGGCGATCTCGACTGCGTCGCGTAAGGAATTGTCGGAGATCCTCGAACAGCCGGTCCATCTCTTCCTGTTCGTCAAGGTTCGCGAGAATTGGGGTGATGATCCCGAGCGGTTCCGCGAAATGGGTCTCGATTTTCCGAAATAAGCATGGCAAGGATGTCATCGGGTAGACGCTGGCCTCTGCTGGCGCGCCGGTTTTGCGACGGCAAGGGCAAGTATGGCGACGTCGAGACCCATCAATTCGTTCAAGACCCCATGCGAGCAATGTCCTTTGCGGCCGTTGCCGCATTTCAGGGAATTCAGTCGCGACGAGCTGGAGTTCGTCTCGAGCTTCAAAAGGGGTGAGCTTGCCGTCGATGCCGGCTCCACCATCCTCGTCGAGGGAGCCCATAGCGCTCATCTCTTCACGGTGCTCTCCGGCTGGGGCTTCCGCTACAAGATGCTGGAGGACGGGCGTCGCCAGATTCTGAACTATATCATGCCGGGCGATCTGATCGGCCTGCAGGGAACCATCGCCGGCGAGATGCAGCACTCCGTCGAAGCGCTTTCACCCGTTTCGCTCTGTGTCTTCGAACGAGACAGGCTGATGACGCTTTACAACAAGCACGCCTCGCTCGCCTTCGACATTACCTGGATCGCCGCGCGCGAGGAGCGCATCCTGGATGAGCATCTCTTGAGCATCGGCCGCCGCACGGCGCTGGAAAGAGCAGCCTACCTGATCGCTTTCCTGTTTGAGCGCGGCCGGAAGCTCAACATCTTCAACGGCCGCAAATTTATCCCCATCACCCAGCAGCACATTGCCGACACACTCGGTCTCTCCATCGTTCACACCAACAAAACCTTGAAAAAGCTCAGCGAACGTGGGTTGATCCGCTGGCAGGAGCGCGGCTGCGAGGTGCTGAACGGCGAGGAATTGATGGTCATCGCCGGCTGGGAAGGGCTTGGAGAGGGCAAACGCCCGTTCATCTAAAGCGCGTCGCGATCTTTTAGATTCGCTCCTGGCGCTTCAGGTCTTCGTTTTACGCATGTCGTTGTCGCAAAACATGGGGTAATCGCGGCGCGATCATCCCAGACCATTTTCGTGAGAGATGGCTGGCAGGGGTGGTTGCCCCCGATAAGATGGAAAAACGGGCTCACGATTGGAACCGGGCCCAAACATCGAACGGAGAGCAACCATGGACCAATATATCGGGCTTGATGTTTCATTGAAAGAGACCGCGATCTCAATCCGACAGGACGGTAAACGGATCTGGCGGGGGAAGTGCGCTTCGGACCCCAAACTTGTAGCCGAGATGATCCGCAAGCATGCCCCGCACGCCAGGCGCGTTGTTTTCGAGACGGGGCCATTGTCGACGTGGTTCTATCATGAGCTGACCAAGGAAGGCGTGCCGGCGATCTGCATCGAAGCGCGGCACGCACAAAAGGTCTTGAACGAGACGCTCAACAAGACCGATGACAATGATGCGGATGGCTTGGCTCATTTGGCCGAAGCCGGCTTCTACACGGCTGTCCGGGTCAAGGCTTTCGACAGCATGCTGACGCGCACGCTGGTGGCGGCCCGCACTCAGCTCCTGAGCATCTCAACCCAGCTTAGCAACCAGATCCGCGGTGTGATGAAGACGTTCTGTCTTATCGTCGCCCAAGGAAAAGGTCGGGTGTTTGATAACAATGTGAGGCAACTCCTGGATGGGAATGACGGCCTTGCAAAGATCATCTTGCCGCTGCTTGAGGGGTGGCGTGACATACGCATGCGCGCGGCCGATCTTGGTCGCCAGCTGGTCGCAGCGGCACGGGAGAGCCAGGCGACGAAGCGGTTGATGACGATCCCGGGTATCGGTGCCGTCACGGCCATCTCCTATGTCGCCGCGATTGAAGGTCCAGACAACTTCAAAACGTCGCGATCGGTGGGCGCCTGGCTCGGGCTGACAACGAGGCGCTACCAGTCAGGCGAGGTCGACTATGACGGCCATATCTCTCGAAGAGGCGCCCCCCATCTGCGGGGGCTGCTTTATGAAGCGGCGACGGTGATCCTCACAAGAACCAGTGCCAGGAACGAGAGCCGTCTCAAAAGCTGGGGGCTTAAGCTGCGTGAGCGGCTGGGCTTCAAGCGCGCTGCGGTGGCGGTCGCCCGAAAGCTTGCGGTCATCATGCACAGCATGCTCAAGACAGGAGACGTATTCAACAGATTGGCCGGCGCGACGGCATAAGCGAAGTGTCGGGCCTTCTTCCCTCAGCGCGTCAAACCTGATGTGAGGCACTGAGCGTCCCAGCTGCGGGCGTGGGTCGGATCATTCCGTTACAGCGGCTGCAGCTCATTGAGACTGCGCGCAAAACATAGGAAGATCCTGCCTGCGGAGACCCATTATGCGGCGACCAGGTGTCGACCGCGCAGACAACCCTGCTCCCGGCGCTGGACAGCTTTGAAGACAACATCGCCCAACCAATCGAATACACCGCGGGTGCGCGTTCCTCAAAAACAGAGCCAATACCGAATGGCAAAACAAAACAGCCTTGACTAAGGCAATGCGATTAGACAACCGCTGCACACTTTTGCGCGACATGCTTTAGCCAAGCAGCCTGGTTATGTCTTTTTTAAATGCAGATTAGCAGCAGGGAAAATAAGGTCAGCCGACATCTTTCCTCCGATTTTGATTCTTATCGACCGGGCAGAAAAATGGTTTATTCAGAAAAGGTGGCGGAATTCACCGATAGCGTGCCATGCGGGGCACCGGAGGGCAATGATGTTGGCGAAATGGCCGGGGCGCTGCGACAAGTGCCCGACGAGGGGCATGGAATCATGAGCGCAACCCGTGTTCTGGTTCTTGAAGACAGTCTGATCATCGCGATGGAGGCGGAAGATATTTTGCGCCTGGCAGGTGTCGAGAGCATCGATATCGTCGGCAGTTTGGAACAGGCGAGGGCTGCCATCGCTGCGGAGAAATATGATTTCGCCCTTCTCGACGTCAATCTCGGCGAGGGCATGAGCTTCGGATTTGCCCGCCATCTTCTCGATATCGGCATCCCCTTCGGCTTCGTCAGCGGCTATTCCGATACAGGCGATTTCCCGGCCGACCTGCAGCAAATACCGCTTCTGGTGAAACCGTTCGACGAAACGGCAATGCGTGAATTCCTGCAGAGGCTTTTCCCGGCTGTAGCCTGATGCGGTCCATGACAGAAGTGGTCCATGACAGAAACCGGGCCTTGGATTAGGATGGATTCGTCAGCCGCAGGGACTTCTTTCGATGCAATGGCAGGATCAGGCGATCATTCTGGGCGTCAAGCGCCACGGCGAGACGAGCGTCATTGCCGAGGTGATGACGCGTGATCGCGGCCGTCATCTCGGCCTGGTGCGTTCCGGCCGCTCGCGCGCCATGCAGCCGGTGCTGCAGGCGGGCAACGCCGTGGAGGTCATCTGGCGTGCCCGGCTTGACGAGCATCTCGGCGAATTCCGCGTCGAGCCCGTGACGCTGCGCGCCGCCCGCCTGATGGAAACGGCGACCGCCGTCTACGGAGTTCAGGCGATGGGCGCGTTGCTGCGGCTGCTGCCGGAGCGTGACCCGCATCCGCACCTCTTCGATGCGCTGGAGGTCATCCTCGATCACCTGCACAACCCGGCTGATGCCGGCGAACTCTTCGTACGCTTCGAGCTTGCGGTGCTGAATGATCTCGGCTTCGGCCTCGATCTCGCCGAATGCGCCGCGACCGGCGCCCGTTCCGATCTCGTCTATGTCTCGCCGAAATCCGGCCGCGCCGTCAGCCGCGCCGCGGGTGCGCCCTGGGCGGACAAAATGCTGCTCCTGCCGCCGTTCCTCAGCGTCGAAGGCAATCATGCGGCCGACTTCGATAGTCTCTCAACCGCATTCCGTCTGACAGGGTTCTTTCTGCATCGCCATGTTTACGAGCCGCGCGGCATCGAGGCGGCAACTGCCCGCGACGGTTTCGTTCAGGCGGCGCTCAAGGCGCTTAATCCAGCCTTGCGGACGCTTTCCGGCCCGAATGGTATTTCCGCCTGACCTCGTTTTTTACGGGTGCAAAACATCCTCCGGATTTGGCGGTTTACCTGCCCATGAGCGCTTCCTATGTGTTCACAGGATTGCCAATCGAGGAGGACCTCATGCTGACCAAGACCGCATCACCGACGACGATCACGCTCTGGAACGGCCGCGAAATTCCGCGCCTCGGCATGGGATGCTGGGCGATCGGCGGCCCCTTCTTCGCCGGCGACACGCCGCTCGGCTGGGGCGATGTCAACGACGATGAATCCGTGGAGGCGATCCACCGTGCCATCGAACTCGGCATCCGCTTCTTCGACACGGCCTCGAACTATGGCGCTGGCCACTCGGAGGAGGTGCTCGGTCGGGCGATAGGCAATCGCGACGATATCGTCATCGCCACCAAGTTCGGCTTCGCCACAGATCCGGCTACCAAGCAGGCAACCGGCGCCTTCGCCGATGAGGCCTTCATCCGCCGTTCGGTCGAGACCTCGTTGCGCCGCCTCAAGCGCGAGCGCCTCGATCTCCTGCAGTTCCATCTCAATGATTTTCCGCTAGATCAATCGGATGCCGTCTTCGATACGCTGGAGGCGCTGCGCGCCGAAGGCAAGATCGACGCGTTCGGCTGGAGCACCGATTTTCCCGATCGCGCCGCCCGTCATACCGGCCGCCAGGGCTACGTCTCGGTCCAGCATACGATGAACGTCTTCGAGCCGGTGCCGGAGATGATTGCGGTGATCGAGGGGAAGGGGCTGATCTCCATCAATCGCGGTCCGCTGGCGATGGGTCTGCTCACCGGCAAGTTCACCGCTGACAAGGCAGTGGGCGCCAAGGATGTCCGCGGTGCTGCGCTCGAGTGGATGGTCTATTTCAAGGATGGCCGCATGGCCCCGGAATTCGCTGCAAGGCTCGATGCCGTCCGCGATCTCCTGACATCAGGCGGCCGCACGCTGACGCAGGGCGCGCTTGCCTGGCTCTGGGCACGCTCGCCGCGCACCCTTCCCATCCCGGGCTTCCGCACCGTCGCCCAGGTGGAGGAAAATGCCGGCGCGCTGGAGAAGGGACCCCTGTCGGCCGATGTCATGGCAGGCATCGACACCGCACTCGCGCGCGTGTGACGATTCTAGAGCGGTTCAGCTTTTCACGGAAGCGCAGAACCGCTCTAACTCTTTGTATTCACGCAATTCCGGACGGAAAACCGCTTCGCACTTTTCCTGGAATTGCTTCTATGCTGCGGCGCGACGCTTGAGCGCCCAGCCTTCCGGCCTCTCTTCAATGATGCTGACGGTGTCACCGATCGTGATCTTGCCACTGCCGCGTGGCGTGACGTTCCAGCCGAAGAGCGGGCCGGGCACGCGCCGGTCGGCCGACATGCGGATGCGGCCCATGGCCGGCATCGGGTTTGGTCCCTCGCGGGACCCGGTCAACTGGTCCTGAGTCGTCATGATGCAGCGGGAACAGGGTTTGACGAGATCAAAGCGGATGCCGGCGATCTCGATCGCCGCCCAGCGGTCCTCCGGCCAGGCTTCGTCCGTATCGATGACGACGTTCGGACGGAAGCGTTCCATGCCGACACTGCCTTCGCCATGGGCGGCGAGATCGGCATTCAATGCCTTCAGCGAGCCCGTCGTCGCCACCAGGATCTGGTAACCGTCGGTAAAGGTGACAGGCGTGCCTTCGCCAGCCCATTCGGCATTCGCCGTCCGCCGCGCCTGCCCGTCGAAGAAGACCAGCCGCACCTCGCGGCCAAGCCATTCGGAAAGCTGCCGGTTGCTCTCCGGATCGGCGACGGCGGCGCTGACGGCAGATTTCCAAACGATCACATCCATGCGGTTTTCAGGCTGAGGCGCTGCTACCGATATGTCCGTTTTCCCCTGCATCAGCAGCCGAAAGGCGCTTGCCTCCGGTCGCACCTCGATGCGCGCGAGATCTGGCAGTTCGCGTTGGGTGATGAAGTGACCCTGCGCATCGGTGATCATCGCCCGTCGGTCGCCGGGAAGTCCGTAACCGTCGATGTCGGCGGCCGGCAGCGCAATGCCGCGGGCGCTCTTGAGCGGGTAGATGAAGAGGTCGCTGACATGCATGTTGTGCTCCTAGATTTCGTCCATGAATTCCGAGAGGAAATCGCGCAGGCTTTTGTCACGCGCGGCCGCCAGCCTGCGGCCGGTCTCGGTCTGGAACCCTTCCGCCAGTTTGAACAGCTTCGTCTGGAAATGGTCAATGGCATAACGCTTGTCGTCGAGCGGGCGGTCCGCCGCCGCCGGGTCGAACGGATCGTAGAGCCCGGATCCCAGTCGCCCGGCGATATAGAAGCAGCGGGCGACGCCGACCATGCCGATCGCATCCAGCCGGTCGGCATCCTGCAGGATCTTCGCTTCCAGCGTCTGCGGCGTCACCCCGGCCGAGAAACTATGCGCGGTGATTGCGTGGGCTGCTGCTTCAATATCCGCCTCGCTCCAGCCGAGTTCTGCCAGGATCGCCGATGCCTTCTCCGCCGCCAAAGCCGATGCTCTTGCCCGCAGCGGCGAATTCTTCTCGACTGCGACGCAGTCATGCAGCAGCACGGAAGCGGCAAGCACCCGACCGTCGCCGCCTTCTCCCTCATGGATGCGTATGGCATTCCTGAAGACGCGCAGGATATGGGCAAGGTCGTGCGAGCCGTCGTCGCCATCGGCAGCATGCGCAATCAGCGCCGCGGCAAGCGTTTCGTGTGGGGAGAAAGCTTCAGCCGCGAACATAGCGCCACCTGTCATGAGGAAGATCGTTTTCCGCCGATAGGCATCGGCGCGGAATGGAATGCGGGCGGTAAAAGGATGCGACAACGAAGATCTCAGGAATCGCAGCCGATTTTGTAGCGGCTTGCCGTGCGAGTCGCAATCGAGGGGGATCTCAGTGCTTGGCTTCAGGAAGATGCGTCACGCCGCCGTTCGGCGGCAGGGAGAGAAGATGGGGCACGTCACGCGCCGGTCGCGGCGGACTGATGTGATAGCCCTGGATTTCGTCGCATTCCTCGCATTCGAGCAGCGCCAGTTGGGCGGCCGTCTCGACGCCCTCGACGGTGACGCGCATGCCGAGCGCATCGCCGAGCAGGATGATCGCGTGCATGATCGCATGCGCTTCCTTGTTGTCGACGATGTCGTTGACGAAGGACTTATCGATCTTGATCTTGTCGAAGGGGAAGCTCGAGAGATAGCTCAGTGAGGAATAGCCGGTTCCGAAATCGTCCATCGAGATGCGGATGCCGCGCTCCTTCAGCGCATGCAGGATCGGCAGCACGTCGCTCAGATTTTCCATCAGCACGCTCTCGGTGATTTCGAGTTCAAGCCGCGACGGCGACAGCGCCGCGGCGGCAAGCGCCTCGCTGACATCTTGCGTCAGGTCGCTGCTGCTGAATTGGATTGCCGAAACGTTGACGGCGATCTTGATGCCCTCCGGCCATTGCGCTGCATCGTTGCAGGCCCGGTGCAAAACCCAACGGCCGATATCAACGACAAGGCCGACCTCTTCGGCAAGCGGAATGAAATCCATCGGCGGAACGCGGCCTCGAGCTGGGTGGTTCCAACGGATCAACGCTTCGAAACCACAGATGCGCCGCTGCACGAGGTCATAAAGCGGCTGGTAGTGCAGCTCGAATTCTTCATTCTCAACGGCTGCTCTGAGGTCCGCCTCCAGCGCGTGGCGCAACTGGATCTGCGCTTCCATCTCGCTGGCGAAGAAACGTTCGCGTTTGCGCCCGTCCGCCTTGGCATGTGACAGCGCCACGCCGGCATTTTTCAACAGGATATCGGTTTCCTCGCCATCCTCAGGGGCGATTGCGATGCCCATGGAGACGCTGAGTTCCACCTGTTTTTCGCCGTGGAGGAATGGTTTGGAAAGCTCCCGGCGGATCCGCTCGGCAAGCGCCGTCACGTTCCGGGGCTGCTGCTTGCCCGTCTGCAGGATGGCGAATTCGTCCGAGCCGAGGCGCGCCAGGGTGTTTTCCGAACCGGCCGAGGCTCGGATGCGCTCGGCGACCTGCAGCAGGATCTTGTCGCCGGCCGAAACGCCCATCGTGTTGTTGATCGATTTGAACCGGTCGAGATTGAGGTGAACGAGGGCAATCTGCTGATCTGGCCTGCGCTCTGTGAGCGTCGCATCCACCTGCTCGCGGAAATGAATGCGATTCGGAAGGCCGGTGAGCGGGTCGTGGTGGGCGAGATAGGTGATGCGCTCGGCCGCCCTTCGATCCTCGGTAATATCGGCATGAATGGAAATGTTGCTGCCGTCGGAAAGGATAGTCACCATGCTCTGGATGATGCGGCCATCGTCCATCAACCATTCGCGCCGACGGAGACTACTGCTCCTTACGGTTGCGGAAGAATGTCGCCCGGCCCGCCGGCCGGGCTTGGTGCTGGCGCTCTCCGTGCCGCGCATTTTGGCCGTGAGATCGGCGATTGTCGCGCCGGCAATGACATCTTCGTCCGTCAGGTCGAAGAGCTGGCGGAAGCGGGTGTTGGAAAGCGTCAGCCGCTGGTCGGAGTCGAAGACGCTGAGACCGAGCGGCAGGTTGTTGAGGATGATTTCGAAGAGTTTTTTCTGTCCGTCGAACGCTTGGCTGAGGGCGGAAATATTGCCTGTCAGCGCATGGTTTTCCCTTAGCAGCGTTTCCGCGCTTCTCTCGATTTCGTCATAGTCGCTTTCATGGACGCGATAGGTCGCGATCACAAGATCCATCAGGCGCTGCGCATCGATCGATCCGTCGGCGGTGACGGCCTCGGTGCATTGCCGCCAGAAAAGCGCTTCAGCTTTCATGTGAATGCGTCTCGCGGGACGATAGCGGAGGGAAGCGTCCTCGTTTGATGAACGTGCCTCATTTCGCCGGACATAGAAGACCTTTCTAAAATGAATACAGAGATTGATATTGATGAGCTGGACGCCTGCTGGTGATGCGTGAATGCCCATTTTGTATGGGCCGGATTAATATTCGGTTGCAGTGCAGCAGAGACCTCGCTGCGTTAGGCGTCTGTTTTATATGTGAAAAATACCTGAAATACGGAGAAAAGCGGCCCCCTGATGCTGGCAGAGGCCTGCGCTCGAGCATTCCCTTAACTTTTGTCAATCATCGTTAATGAGAAGTTAACAACTTATTGACGCACTGCGCAAATCAGTTTAACCACCGAGTCAACAGTGATTTTCCAAGTTCGTATTGCGTACAAACACCACCGGCAAAATGCGGTGAATGGAGGTTTGTATGACCAGCACCACATCCGTTTCAGACACGTCATATGCATATCTGGCGACGCTTTCGCGGCTCGATGCCAATGGCGATGGCGTACTCAGCCGCGGCGAACGTGCCGCCGATGAGAAGCCCGGCATCATCAAAGAGATCTTGGAAGACGACACGAGCAGCGACTCGCAGCCGAAATTTTCCGGCAGCCTGATTGCTCTGATGATGGACACGCACGACAGCGGCACGGCAAGCCGCATCGCCGTTTCCTATCCGTTGCAACAGATCGCGCCGGCATCAGGCAATCAGTCCGACGATCTCTACCGCAACACTTACGGCCAGTTCGATTTCGACGCCGTCGCTTAAGCTGCGGCTCAATTCGGGTGATCTGCAAGCCGGCCGTTTGGCCGGCTTTTCTTGTTCGATATTCTCTGCGCATAACCCCGAAAATCGGAATGATTTTCGGAAAGGATTATGCGCCAATTTAAAGTCGTAGCGCGTCCTTAGCGCGTCCTATCGGACGCGGCGCTCTATATCAGGAACACCTTCCGGTTTGATACGTTCAGATGGACAACCGGACGGAAGGAGATCTCCATGAAAGCCATGCGCATTATCGCCGCCTTGAGCCTGCTTGCGGTTGCATTGCCGGCAGGCGCTCAAGACAAGCAAACGGCGGTCGCCAATTTCGTCGGCAAGGACGGCAAGGAGGACGGTCGCGCGCAACTGACGGCTGCCGCCAATGGCGGCGTCCTGATCGAAGTCGAGATATCGGAACTGCCTGCGAACAAATGGGTGGCCTTTCACGTTCATGAGACCGGCCGCTGCGACGCTGCGACCCATCATGAGTCGGCGGGTGGTCACTTCAACCCTGGGAAGGCCGAGCACGGCATCCTTGCCGCAAAGGGGCCGCACGCCGGCGATATGCCCAATCAATATGTCGGGGAGGACGGCGTGCTGCGGGCACAGATCTTCGACAGCATGGTCACGCTCGACGGCAAGACCGACGGCATTCGCGGCCGCGCATTGATGGTTCACTCCAATTCGGATGATTACCGGAGCCAGCCTTCAGGCGATGCCGGGGAAAGACTGTCCTGCGGCGTCATCCAATAGCCTACGGCATAATTCCTTAAATCGGAATCGATTGAAGGACAAAACTATGCAGCAATTCAAAGTGTACAGTGTCGCGAGTCTTCAAAAAGACCCCGCGGCGCTGCAATGTCTTACTGCCGCGTCGGCATCGGCTTTACGGCAGCCGCCTTACCGTTGGACTTTTTTTCCGGCGCGGCATCTGAATCATCCGGCACAGCGTTAGGATTGTCGTCGAAGGCAAGTTTCACGCGCTTCACCATGTCACGGCTGACCAGCCACCAATCACCTGTCTTTGCCCAGTAGCGCAGCGCTACAGAGATCGTGCCGTCACCAAGGCTGTCGATGAAGACGCTGGGGGCCGGTGACGTCAGCACCCTGGAATCGGCTTTGGCAAGGTTCATCAGCGTCTCCATCGCCAGATCGATGTCATCCGCATAGGCGACGCTGATTTTCAGCTCGTTCCGCCGGGTAGGCTCGCGGGTGAAATTGGTAATGGGCGTATTCCAGAGCGTCGAATTCGGCGCCAAACGGTAGAGCCCGTCGCCGGTTTTGAGCTCGGTTGCAAACAATCCGATTTCGCGCACCGTGCCGGCCACGCTGCTGGTCTCGATATATTCGCCGACGCGGAAAGGCCTGAGGATCAGCAGCATAATGCCGGCGGCGATATTCTGCAGCGTCCCTTGCAGCGCCAGTCCGATCGCCAGGCCTGCTGCGCCGAGGGTTGCGATGATCGAAGCGGTCTGGACGCCGAATTGACCGAGGACGGTGATGAACACCAGGATGAGCAGCGCATAGCGCAGCACATTGGTGAAGAACCGGGCCAGCGTCTCGTCGATGCCATGAACCCGCGACAGACCTTCATAGGCCCAGCGGCTGGTAAAACCGGCCAGCGCCCAGCCAAGAACGAGCAGGATCACCGCCCCGAGGACGGAGAAGGAATATTGCACCGCAAGCGCGCTTGCCTGGCTGAGTGCCGATTGCGTGGCGAGGAGGACATCGGCTGCTTGTTGTTCCATGATCTGGCCCTGTCGATTGTACGTGGTCGGGGGCTAGATGGAGCGGCTGGAGGCAGCGTCAACCACCAACGGCGTCCCGGATCGCAAGCACGAAGGGCGCATTGCCGTCGGCATCCGCACCGCGTCCGATTGCCCGCACGGCCGCGACCAGCCGGCCGCCGCGGCCGAGCAACGCGTCACCGATCTCGATCAGTCGGGCATTCGGCGTCGCGAAAGGTGAGGCGGTTCGGAGCCGGCGGGCAAGCGTTTCCTCGCTCTGATCCGGTGCGAGCGACAGCGCGGCGATGAGGGCTGCCGCCGGTGATCGCGACACGCCCATCCAGCAATGGATGAGCAGCGGCGTCTCCTGTCGCCACGATGCGGCAAAGTCGATAATTGCTCGCACATGCGTCTCGTCAGGCGCCACGAGATCGCCGGTGCCTTTGAAGACGATGTCGTTCATGCCAAGCGTCAGATGACGTTCGGCCGCGATCACGCCGGGTCGGTGAAAGGCCTGCTCCTTGGCGATCAGGCTGATCATATCGCGCGCCTTATGGCGCACCGCCATTTCGGCAATGCGCGACAGCGGCGAGACGACGATAAAGGTCACGACACCATCTCCCGCTCGGCCTCGATCGCCGCGAAGCGCTCGCAGAACAATCGCTGCGCCTCGATCGCCGGCAGGGGCTCGATCATCAGCATGTCCTTGCTGATGCCGCGTGGCTGGCCGAAGAATTTCTGCGCCTCGGCGGGGGTGAAGCCGGCGAGCACCGTCGCCTCGAAATAGGCAGCGATCGTGTCGGCCTTCTTGATCCGGTCCTTGAGATCGCGCGAGGGATGCGGCGGCAGGCCGAAGCGCAGGTGCACGGCGGCTTCGAGCCGCTTTTCTACCGTCATGTAGCCGCCGCCGACCACCGATTTGAACGGCGATATCATATCGCCGATCACATATTCGGGTGCGTCGTGCAACAGCGCCATCAGGCACTCCTGCGGCCGCGCATCGTTGAAGCGGCGAAAAATATCCTCGACGACGAGACTGTGCTGAGCCACCGAAAAAGCATGATCGCCGGAGGTCTGGCCGTTCCAGCGGGCCACGCGCGCAAGCCCATGAGCGATGTCGGCGAGTTCGACGTCGAGCGGCGAGGGGTCGAGCAGGTCGAGCCTGCGCCCGGACAGCATGCGTTGCCAGGCACGCGGCGCTTTCGTCGTTGTCACGCGCTGGCCTCGTCGGCGCTGGCGGGAAAGACAAGGCCGGACCATGCCGGCAGGATGAGAGAAACAGGCGTTTCTCCGGCCAGCAGAGGCGTGCCTGCGGCCATCGCCGCGCCGGCGCGGTCGATGCGCACGATCGCAAGTCCACTACCGCCTTCGACCGAACCGAGCGTTCCCACCGGCTTGCCGGCGGCGGTGATCTCCGTCCCTGTCTCCGGCAAGGCTGTTGCGGCGGACACCGTGACGACGCGCCGGCGCGCGGTGCCGCGGTGCTGCATGCGCGAGACGACCTCCTGGCCGACATAGCAGCCTTTCCTGAAGGAGAGCCCACCGTTGAAATCCATCAGCACGTCATGCGGGAAGGCGTCCTGCAGGGCGAAGTCCGATCCTGATGTGACGATGCCGTGGCTGATTCGCAGCGCGTCGTAGAGCGCTTCTTTGCCATCACCAAGTTTGCCGGGCCGGCGGATCAGCGTGATGCCCGCCTTGGTGAAGCGGCTGTCCCGGACGCCCTGGCTGCCCCGGACGCCTTGGCTGTCCTCGGCATCCTCGCCCCAGCAAACGGTGACGCCCTCTTCGGTGCTTGGCGCAAGTGTGACGGCGGCGCGCAGCTTGTACATCGTCAACCGCTTCAGCAGGCTGTCGCGCTGGCCGGCATCGGTTTCGATCATGTAACCGTCGCCGTCCTGCCAGATCATGAAATCGAACAGGATCTTGCCCTGCGGCGTCAAGAGTGCCCCGGGCCGCGCCTCGTCGGGCCCAAGCGAGGTGATATCGGTGGTGATCAGGTTTTGCAGGAAGGGTTGGGCTTCCGCGCCGCTGACGAAGAGCAATGAGCGGTCTTTCAGGAATACGGCTGGCATGGCGGAACCTGTCGCGTTGGTCATCGCTCAGAGGTATGTCTTCATGAGCTGGATCGCAAGCGCCATGCGAGACGTGAAAGGCGCAGCCAAGACGGGTGTCAGTCGCCCGCCGTGAAGAATTTCCATTTGCCCTCAGGCGTGATGCCGAGGCGATAGAAATTGTATCCGCCGAATTCCTGCATGTCGGAGAGATCGCCGGCCGTGACGATGCGCAGCAGCTCGACGCGCTCCGGCGGGGTCAGCGACTTCAGGTCCTTTTCGGCAAAATAGGGCCAGACATACATGTCGTCTGCTGTGCCCTGGCCGACATGCACGAAGCCGGTCGAGATGATGTCGAGCATGATGGCAAGGATCTCGTCGCCGTCGGGATCGCCCGATAGATCCTTCAGCGTGCCGATAGGATCGTCGGTCGGCTCGCCCACAGTCACCTGCGTCTGGTCGGCGCCGGTGCCCATCAGCGGTCGCAGCCGCTCGAGATCGCCGGAGGCGGCCGCCTCGACGATCTGCTCGCGCGTCTTGCGAACCAGCTCTGGCACCTTGCTGATGTCGTAGATTACCTCGACGGGCTTGGAACTGTCCTGAGCGCCCGGCGTCTTGTCGGCACCCTGATTGTTCTGGCTGTTGACCAGCGGATCGGCCATGGGGACGCCGGGAGTGGTCTGCGGCTGGCTCTGTCCCTGAGCGCTTCCTTGCGCGGGCGGCGTGTCGTTGGCCGCCTGGCCGGGGATCTTGTGCAGTTCGGAAAGCGCGTAGGCTGCCGGCGCAAGGAAAACATTGCCGGCGGCGAGGCTGAACGCAAGCAGCACCGGCGCGAGCGAAATTCGCGAAACTTTCTCTTTACCGGTGTGCATCAAACTCTCTGATAACAATTATTGCAGGGTGCGGTTCGCGGAGAATTCGCCGGCAAGCATGCGCTCACGCAGCGAATCCAGCAGGGCTTCGGCGCTCTTTTCACCATGCAATCTGATCGTCTCGCGCAGCGCATGTGCAATGGCGGCATCAGCGATGATTTCAGGCTCGATACCGTCGGCCATGCCATCGGCCCAAGCCTCGTTCTGGTACTCCAGAGCTGCCTGCATCTTTTCGTGGACGATCATGTCGTCGATGTCGTTGAGGCTTGCTTCCATTGTCTTTTCCTCAGAACTTCTCATGTCTTACTGCACCGTTAACAACACTAACAGCCTTTTCCCAAAACGACACGTCCGCATGCGAAAACAGGTTAATTAAACGTCAATTTCCAAAGCGCGAGGTAATTTCTGTGGCAAGTGTTGCACCTTCGTTACGGTAGCGCTCTTCTGCCACGATGGCCGCCGGGGTGCAATCCGTATAGACCGAGGCGAAGGCGCGATAGCCGCGATTGAACGCCGCTGTGAGCTTTTCCTTGCGCAACTGCTCGTTGCCGGTCTCCGAATCGAGCAGCTGCTGCATGCCGTTTCGCCACTCGTCGCCACCCGCTGCCTTGCAGAGCGTTCTCAGATAATGCACCGAACCCAGCACCTCGGCGAACCGCGCCAGCTTGTCGTCATAGGGCACGCTCACGATCGGCGGCGCAATCTGCTCCTCCTGTGGAGGCGGCGTATTCTTGCCCTGCGCCATCGTAGGGCCGGCGAGCACGAGCAGGGACAGGAAAACGCGTCGAACGGGAATCATGCTCGTAGTTGATACGCTGAGCATGACGGCAACAAGGCGCACTTGAAAGTTTCCACGTCTATTCGCCGCCCGCCAGCCGCTCAGCGCATTCAAGCACGCTCTGCGGCACGGGCAGCCGCCGGATTTCCTCCACCGTATACCAACCGAGAGCGGCCGCATCGTCGGCAGCTTCTGCCACCGCGTCCCGATCCGCATCGACGCGGAAGACCGACAGCAGGAAATGGCTGTTGACGCTGCCGTCGGCCGCATGCGTCTTCAGGTCGTAGGTCGAAAACAGCCGCGGATTCCGTGCCGAAATGCCGGTCTCTTCATGGAATTCGCGCAATGCCGTTTGCTCCGGCGTTTCGCCGGGCTCGGCCCGCCCGCCGGGAAAGGCATACATGTCGGCGGAAGGCGGATTGCGCCGCAACACGAGGAGGAATCGCCCGTCTCGTTCGAGAATGGCGGAGGAGGCGGCTCTGGCTGTGGAGGTCATCGGGGCCTGCTCTTGCTGTGATCGCCCATCTTATCGGATGAAGAGTGCGATGGAGATTCGAAAGGTGCTTCCATGACCTACATCATCTTTGCGTTTGCCGCTCTCTTCGAGATTGCCGGCTGCTTTGCCTTCTGGGCATGGCTGAAGCTCGAAAAGCCCGTCTGGTGGCTGGCGCCGGGCATGGTCTCTCTGGCGCTTTTCGCCTGGGCTCTGACGCTGGTGCCGAGCGAGGCTGCCGGTCGTACCTTCGCGGCTTATGGCGGCATTTATATCCTCGCCTCGCTGCTCTGGCTGTGGCTGGTCGAGAGCCGCGTGCCTGATCGTTACGATATCGGCGGCGCGCTGATCTGCCTTGCCGGCGCCAGCCTCATCCTCTTCGCACCGAGAGGCTGAGGCGCCTTGACCGGACACGAGCCGGGTGTAAAGACAGGCCGATGTGTGGACGTTTCGCCCTGACAAGCTCCAGCGCCGACCTGAGCGACTTCTTCTCCGGTCTCGATCTCGACGATTTTCCGGCGCGCTACAACATTGCGCCGACGCAACCGATCCTTGCCGTCATATCAGGCGAGGGCAGGGAGCAGGGCAGCAACTTGGCCGACCGGCGCGCCGTACTCGTGCGCTGGGGCCTCACGCCGGGCTGGGTCAAGGATCCGAGAGATTTCCCGCTTCTGATCAACGCGCGCTCCGAAACCGCGATTGGCAAGGCCTCCTTCCGCGCCGCCATGCGTCATCGCCGCATGCTCATTCCGGTCTCCGGTTTCTATGAATGGCATCGCCCGCCGAAGGAACGCGGCGAGCGGCCGCAGGCCTACTGGATCAGGCCGCGCCAGGGTGGGGTCATCGCCTTTGCCGGGCTGATGGAGACATGGTCTTCGGCCGACGGCTCCGAGGTCGATACCGGCGCGATCCTGACGACATCAGCCAATTCAGCCATATCAGCGATCCACGATCGCATGCCAGTCGTCATCAAGCCCGAAGATTTCTCGCGCTGGCTCGATTGCAAGACGCAGGAGCCACGCGAGGTGGTCGACCTGATGCAGCCCGTTCAGGACGATTTCTTCGAGGCCGTCCCGGTCTCCGACAAGGTCAACAAGGTCGCCAATATGGGTCCCGACCTGCAAGAGGCGGTCGTCATCGAAAAGCCGCTGAAGGGGCCCGAGAAGCAAAAGCCGGACGACGGCCAGCTCAGCTTCTTCTGAACACTATCCGCCGCACCAGCAGGCCCGTCGGCGACCTATCGGCGCCGAAATCTCACATAAGCGGCGGCGATGCGTCGCTTCGTCCATCAGGTTTTTCAGGTTGTGCTTATGTCGCCAGTGCGTTGTCAGGAGATTTCCGGCGATCGCCTCGTCATTCACTTCCTCAGCGGTGCCTAACGCATGTAACCCGAAAGCACGCATGATTCCAATGTGAAGCCTTCCGCCTCAAGCGGATTTCTTGACGCTGGTCGGCCTATGCTTCGCCATCAGCGATGCTGCGGCAACAGCCTTCAGGCCGACGGGGCGATAGTTTGCGGCGAGGTCTGGCTTGGCCGCCTGCTGTTCGCTGGTACTACTCTTCTTCGAAGTCACGATACTCTCCTTGCGTGGTTCTTCCCTGGGTGTTTTATAGTTTGATGTTTCGTCACGAATAGCGACAAAATGGGGGCGTCGCTTATCAGGATTTGTAAACGCGCACCATAATTCGCGAGGCTTAACTGAAGCCTACGTTGGTTAAAACTTACTGAAGAGAGTAGTTCCAATAAAAGTGCGAAAGCGGTTTTCTGGGGAAAAGCGCGGAACAGTTTTCACCCGGATAAGCGCACGGTTTCTCCGGGGAAAACGCATGCTTTTCCCGGGGATCCGTCAGAACGAAGGGAGAGAAGCATTTCCGTAATTTGGAGAAATCCGGAAATGCTCGGTGATCAGATGTGCCGGCCGATATCGTCGTCGCCGATGCCCGGCTCCTCGATCGTCAGCGTTCCGTATTTCCGCTGCCATTTCCGCGCGCCGAAGGGAAGCGATAGGAGGTAGGCGGCAACGGTGAAGACCATCACCTCCCAGGTGTAGCTCATTAGCAGAGCCACATAGAGCACGACGCCAAGCATCATCGGCAGCACGAGATCGCGCCGCAAGCGGTTGCCTTCCGATTTGCCTGACCAGACCGGCAGCCGGCTGATCAGCAGGAAGGCGATGAGCACGGTGTAGATCGACGAGAGATAGGCGAAGGTGCGGTCCGTCGCCAGCCCGAGGAAGCCGAGATAGACCGGCAGCAGCACCAGCATGGCGCCGGCCGGCGCCGGCACGCCGACGAAATATTCCGATTGCCAGCTCGCCTTGTTTTCGCGTTCGGCCATGACGTTGAAACGGGCAAGGCGAAGCCCGGCGGCGATCGCATAGATCAGGGCGGCGATCCAGCCGAGCGAGCGCGCCTGGTCGAGCGCGAAGACATAAACGACGAGGGCGGGTGCGACGCCGAAATTGACGATGTCGGCAAGCGAATCCATCTGCGCGCCGAATTTGGAAGTCGCCTTCATCAGCCGTGCCACACGCCCGTCGATGCCGTCGAGGAAGGCGGCGAGCAGCACCATGGAGACGGCGAGCTCGTAACGATTCTCGAAAGCCAGCCGGATGCCGGTCAGCCCGGCGCAGATCGCCAGAATGGTGATGAGGTTCGGAAAGACGAGCCGGAGCGGGATTTCGCGCAGACGCGGGCCGCGGGCGGAATCATCCGGCCCATTGGGCTCGAAAGGCGGAAAAGGCGTTTCCATATCGCGTTCCAATCGTTCCTAAAGCAATTCCAGCAAACCTGCGCAGCGGTCACTTCCGTGAAAGCTGAACCGCTTTAGCTGCGGCGGCTGATGACGGGACCCTTGGCGGAGGCGAATTCGGCGATGACGGTTTCTCCTGCAACCGCCGTCTGGCCGAGCGAGACGCGTGGCGCAGCACCGGCGGGCAGGAATACGTCGAGCCGCGAGCCGAAACGGATCAGCCCGAAACGCTCGCCGGCATCCACCGGCTCGTTGGGGTTTGCCCAGCAGAGGATGCGCCGCGCCACGAGGCCGGCGATCTGCACGACGCCGATCTGGCCGTGGCGGGTTTCGATCACCAGTCCATTGCGCTCATTGTCCTCGCTCGCCTTGTCGAGTTCGGCGTTGACGAAGCTGCCGGAGCGGTAGTTGATGCTGACGATGCGCCCGCGCATCGGCGCCCGGTTCACATGGCAATTGAAGACGTTCATGAAGACCGAGATGCGCAGCATCGGCTCGGAGCCGAGGTTGAGCTCTGCCGGAGGGGTCACCATCTGGATCGCCGAGACCTTGCCGTCGGCGGGAGAGATCACCAGATCGTCGTCCTGCGGGGTCACGCGCTCGGGATCGCGGAAAAAATAGGCGCACCAGAGCGTGAAGATCATGCCGATCCAGAAGAGCGGCTTGAAGATCCAGCCCAAGACAAGCGACGCGACGAAGAAGGCGGCAACGAAGGGATAACCCTCCTTGTGCACGGGGACGATCGTGTTGCGAACCGTGTTGAACAGGCTCATGGCTGCCGGTCTCCTTGCGTTTCCATTTTTGCTGGTTAGCGAAAAACCGTCTCCGGGGCAATGCTGCGGCCTCGGCCCTGGTTCCCACGCCGGGGTTCTGAACAACAAAAGCCGGCAGGCGTCGGTCTCCCGGCTCAGCTTGCCGGAGCAAGCCGAGTTATGACCCCCAGGTCGTCGCTTTCGCGCACCTGCTTCAGATGTTCTTCGGCCTGCGTCGCCTCGCGCTGGCGGTTCCACATCGAGGCATAAAGGCCGTTTCTTTCGAGGAGGGCGGCATGTGTTCCACGCTCGGCAATCTCGCCGCTTTTGAGCACGATGATTTCATCGGCGCTGATGACAGTCGAAAGCCGGTGGGCGATGACCAGCGTCGTGCGGTTCTTCGAAACCAGGTCGAGTGCCTCCTGGATTTCCCGTTCCGTCGTCGTGTCGAGCGCCGACGTCGCCTCGTCGAGGATCAGGATCGGTGGCGCCTTGAGGATGGTGCGGGCGATCGCCACCCGCTGCTTCTCGCCGCCCGAAAGCTTCAGCCCGCGCTCGCCGACCTTGGTTTCGAAACCCTCGGGCAGCGTTTCGATGAAATGCGCGATCTGCGCCACCTCGGCAGCGGCAAAGACTTCGCCGTCGCTGGCCGATGTGCGGCCGTAGCGGATGTTGTAGGCGACCGTGTCGTTGAAGAGCACGGTATCCTGCGGCACCATGCCGATCACCGAGCGCAGGCTCTTCTGCGTCACCGTGCGGATATCCTGACCGTCGACGCTGATTGCGCCGCTCTGGATATCGTAGAAACGATAAAGCAGGCGCGACAGCGTCGATTTGCCCGCACCCGACGGACCGACGACGGCGACCGTCTTGCCGGCCGGCACCTCGAAGGAAATGCCCTTCAGGATCGGACGGGCCGCATCATAGGCGAAGTGTACGTCCTTGAAGGAGATCGCGCCCTGGCCGATCCGAAGTTCGGTCGCATCGGGCGCGTCTTTGACTTCGGTCTGCACTTCAAGCAAATCGAACATCTGCTCGATGTCGGTCAGCCCCTGGCGGATTTCGCGATAGACGAAGCCGATGAAATTGAGCGGTACGGAAAGCTGCAGCAGCATCGAATTGACGAAGACGAAATCGCCGACCGTCTGCTCACCGCGCTGCACGGCCAACGCCGACAGCACCAGCATGATGGTCGTGCCGATGCCGAAGATGACGCCTTGGCCGAAATTCAGCCAGCCGAGCGAGGTCCAGACATCGGTCGCCGCCTTCTCATAGCGTTCCATCGATTTGTCGAAACGCTTTGCCTCCATCTCCTCATTGCCGAAATATTTGACGGTCTCGAAATTGAGGAGGGAGTCGATCGCCTTGGTGTTGGCGTCGGTATCGCTGTCGTTCATCGACCGGCGGATGGCGATGCGCCAGTCGGATGCGCGGATCGTGAACCAGATATAGGCCCAGACGGTAAAGGCGGTAACCGCGAGATAGGAGAAGCCGTAGCCCCACCAGAAGATCACTGCCGTCAGCAGGAATTCGATGACGGTCGGGACGGAGTTGAGGATCGTGAAGCGCACGATCGTCTCGATACCCTTGGTGCCGCGCTCGATGATGCGGGAGAGACCGCCGGTCTTGCGCTCCAGATGGAAGCGCAGCGACAGTTCGTGCATGTGCACGAAGGTCCTGTAGGCGAGCTGGCGCACTGCATGTTGTCCGACGCTGGCAAAGAGCGCGTCGCGCAGCTGGTTGAGGCCGAGCTGGATCAGCCGGGTGATGTTATAGGCGATGACAAGCGCGATGGCGCCGGCCAGCAGCGGCGGCACGGAGCCGGCAAGATCCATCCTGCCGTTCAGCGCATCGGTCGACCATTTGAAGAAATAGGGGACGAGCAGCAGGACGAACTTGGAGATCAGCAGAAAGACCGAAGCCCAGACGACGCGCATCTTGAGGTCTGGCCGGCCGGCCGGCCACATATAGGGCCAGAGGTTGAGAAGCGTCTGCGGCAGGTTGGAATCCGAGACTGTCTTGCCGTTTGCCATGATTGTCTCCAGCCCGGATGGGCTTGCCGCGATTCGATGCCGGCAAGAGCGCGGAACCGGGACGTGCCTGAAAGCGCTTCCCACAACCCGCAGCCGCCACCGCCAGATAGGGTGCCGGGCGGACGAATACAACAATTGCTGGGGTAAGGAAACGACGAGGCCGGGCGCTTATCCCGCCCGGTCTTGCCGTGTTGTTTTGCAGCTTAGAGATGCTGGCCGGACATGCGCTTGCGGTGCAGCTCTTCGGCATTCGGCAGTACATCCTTCGGCAGGCCGAAAATCTGGCCAGGGCGGATGCGATCGGGATTGATGATCTTGTCCTCGTTGGCGATGTAGATTGTCGTGTAGCGAACGCCGAGACCATAGGTGCGGCGCGAGATCTGCCACAGCGTGTCGCCGCGGCGAATGATAACCGCTGCGTTGTTTGCCGTCAGCGGCGCCTGTTCGATCGTCTTCGGCTGGTTGCTTCCGACATCGTTTGCGGACGGCGCTGCCGGCGCGGGTGCCACGGCGAGTTCGGCGATCATCGCGCCGAGCCTGTCGAGTGCGCTGCCCACGGATTTCGCATCCTTCGGCAGGCCCTGCAGCAGTTTCAGCGCGTTGCCGGCGATCTGAGAGGCGGAGCCTGACGTCTGCTTGAAGACATCAGGCGCATCGGCCGCAGGGCGGAAATCGGCGACGGAGCGCAGAGCGAATTCCGTTGCCGAGCGCGCCGCGGCGAGCTGCTCGGCGCCTGGCAGCTTGCCATCGGCAAACAGGCCCTTCAGCAGGCCGAAGGCCTTGCCGACTTCGGCTTTGAGTTTGTCGAGCTCGCCTTCGTCGAGCGGCACCATCGAGGGAGCGCTGTTCGTGTCGGCGGGTACCGATTGTGCGGCGACCCTCACCTGGTCGCCGGCTGGGCGATTGAAATTCACCGCCGCGCGCACGATCACCTTGCCTGCGGGATCAACGACATCGACGCGGATCTTGTGGTCGCCGACCGAGAGCGCCACCACGCCGTCGATGACGAAGTGGCCGTCGGAGCCGGCGGTATCCTGGCCGACGAGGCTGTCGTCGGCATAACCGATAACCTTGGCGTTGGGGCGCGTCGTGCCGGCAATAAAGATCTTGTTGCCCTCGATTTCGACGGCATTGACCATCACATCGGGCACATTCGCCTTATCCGATGGCGTAGCTGCGCCGGCGGAGGAGGTGTCGGTGAGGTTCGGCGCCTGCAGCGCCAGCTCGCCGGTTGGTGCAACTGTTGCGGCAGGCGCAGCCGAGCTTTCGCCCGTTGCCGGCTTGTCCGCAGGCGGGGCCATCGGATTGGAGGCATCGGCAACTTCGGTTCCGGCCTTCGGCGCGGTGATGATGCGGCTCGCCGCACCGGGTTTGGAGACCATGGCGAGCAGATTGGCGCCATTGCCGTCCTTCGGCACGGAAATGGTCGCGACTTCTTCGGAAAGCGTGCTCTTGCCGTCCTTGCTCGTGAACTTGAGCACGAGCTGGTGGTCGCCGGCCGGAAGCGGATCGTCGAGGACGGCAGCAAAATCGCCGCTCGCATCGACATTGGCCGTCGTCACCACCTTCTCGCCGTCGAGCACCTCGAGCTTGCCGTTCGGTTCGGCGGAGCCGGCGATCACCGTCGAGCCGTCGGGCTCGACGCGCAATACGTCGAAGGCCGGAAGTTTCGGGCCGGTATTCTCCGCTGCCGTGTTCGCCGCAGGGGCGGTCTCCGGCGCACCGGTCAGAGCAGCCTCTGCCTTGGCGATCGCGGCAAGCGCATCGGCAATGTTCTCAGGCAGCGATTGGACGATGGCGAGCGCCTTCGCGCCGCCGTCCTTGGCCTTGGCGGCAAGGGTCTGGGTCGCGGGATCGAGGCCCTCGGGAATAGTGAAGCCGGCAAGTGCGGTCAGCGCGTTGACGGCCTTGGTCTTGGCGGCAGTGAAAACATCGATGGCCGGGCCTTTGCCGTCCGCAAACAGCGCCTTGAGCTCGCTGAGCGATACGCCGGCATCGGCCGAAAGGCGACCGACCTGATCGGCGACCGCAGCCGCATCGCCCACAGCGGAGCGCGATGTCTTTGACGCCTCGTTAACCGTGTTCTTGAGCTCCGTGCTCGCCTGGTTGATGGCGTCGCCGACCTTGGTTGCATCGCCGCCGATACGCGGCATGACGACAAACACCATCAGTAGGATTGCGATTGCGAGGACTGCAAGAGCCAGCAAGCCGGCACGGTTCTTCATCATTATGTCTCCCAGAGCGGCAATTTGCCGTAATACCCAAAATTGCTAGCGATTCCCGTTGCTTTCCACAAGCATTCAAAGCAATTAGGCAAGCTAGGCACGCTGCTTTTCAGTCAATTTTCTTGACTGCATTGAAATGGAATAGTTGTTTTGCCCTCATGACCGAACAATCTGTATCGATTCGATCCATCTGCGTTTACTGCGGCTCCAGGCCGGGACGCGATCCTTCCCACATGGCGGCCGGGCGTGCTCTCGGAAGAGAGATCGCCGAATACGGCCTGCGCCTCGTCTATGGCGGGGGTACCAAAGGCATCATGGGCGCGGTTGCCAGCGGCGTGCTTTCAGGCGGCGGTCAGGTCACGGGCATCATTCCCGAATTCCTGATCGATATGGAAGCGACTCGCCACTCGCTCGGTCAGCTGAACGAACTCATTGTAACCCCTGACATGCATGCGCGCAAACACACCATGTTCGAGCGCTCCGATGCCTTCGTCGCGCTGCCCGGCGGCATCGGTACGCTGGAGGAGATCGTCGAGATCATGACTTGGGCGCAGCTCGGCCGCCACGAGAAGCCGATGGTCTTCGCCAACGTCAACGGTTTCTGGGATCCGATGATGGAACTGATGCGCCATATGACCGAAGAAGGCTTCCTGCACACCGCCCACCGGGTGCAGCCACTCGTCGTCGACGAGATCTCCGGCATCATTCCGGCGATCATGGCCCAGGCAGCCCAGCTCGCCGCCGATCGTGACGGCGAGGACGAGGTGATTTCGAAGATGTAGGGATGCAATGCATGTCGCCCAAAAGTGTCCAGCGGTTTTGGGACAAAGACATGCATAAAACAAAGACCTAAAGCGCGTCGCATGAATCCGATTCGACGTGGCGCGCTTTAGCGCCCTCAGCGCCCGCGGCTCCCCTTGAGCATCGACCAGCTATAGAGGAACAGCCCCGCCCAGATCAGCGGGAAGGCGATCATGCGCGCCGTGCCGAATGGCTCGTGGAAGACGAAGACCGCGATCAGGAAGATCATCGTCGGCGCGATATACTGCATGATGCCGATCGTCGAGAGTTTCAAGAGCTTGGCGCCGTTCGCATAGATCATCAGCGGCACGGCGGTGATGACGCCGCACCCGAGCAGCAGGATCGTGTCGGCAAGACCGGTGCGGTAGAGGTGGCCCTGGCCGCTGCCGAATTCGAGATAGAGAATGTAGAGGAGGGCCGGCCCGCTGAGGATCAGCACTTCGAGGAAGAAGCCCTGGTTCGGCCCGAGCGGCAGCGTCTTGCGCAACAGGGCGTAGAACCCCCAGCTGATCGCCAGCGTCAGCGCCACCCACGGGATGCCGCCGCTGTCCAGCGCGAGAATGGCGACGGCAAGCGCCGCAAGCGCGATCGCCGCGATCTGCAGCGGCTGCAGCTTTTCCTTGAGGAACACCGCGCCAAGAAAGATGCTGAACAGCGGATTGATGAAATAGCCGAGTGCTGCGTCGAGCGAATGGCCGGCGCCGATCGCCCAGACATAGGTGCCCCAGTTGACGGTGATCAGCGACGCTGTCAGCGCCGCCATCGCCAGCATGCGCGGCGAGCCGAGCGCCGTTCGGATGTCCTGTGTGCGTCCGAGCACGATCAGCACGATGCCCGCCAGCGGCAGCGACCAGACGATGCGATGGGCGATCACCTCGGCCGGCGAGATATGCGCCACCGCCTTCATGTAGATCGGCAGGAAGCCCCAGAGCAGGTAGGCTGTGAGCGCGAAGGCGAACCCGCGCGGACTGTCTTCGTTCTTGGCCAACGGAACGGATGCATCGGTCGACATCGGTGTTTCCATCTTTGTTCTTCTTCTGATCCGGCCTAGCTTAAGCGCCGTGAATAGGCCAATTCATTTCGTTGAATGAAGGGTGAGAGGATTTGAACCGGGAGACGAAGCGATGGACGAGAAGATATCCGATGCTCTCGGCTGGAAGACGACGTCCGAAGGAAACGAATGGTATTCGGGCGAGGGGCTGGGACCCCGGCGCCGAGCCGGCGGAATAGGTTTATTCCGCCGCGATCTTGCCCGCCAGCTGCCGGTTCTTCATCAGCTTGTAGATGACGGAATCCATCAATGCCTGGAACGAAGCGTCGATGATGTTCTCGGAGACGCCGACCGTCCACCAGCGCACGCCGTCGCTGTCGGTGGATTCGATCAACACGCGGGTGATCGCCTCCGTGCCGCCATTGAGGATACGCACCTTGAAATCGGCGAGCACGAGATCGTCGATCTCGTGCTGGTACTTGCCGAAATCCTTCCGTAGCGCGAGGTCGAGCGCGTTGACAGGGCCTTCGGCATCGGCAACCGACATCAGCGTCTGGCCGTCGATGGTGATCTTGACCACCGCCTCCGAGACGATCTTCACGCGCCCGAGACTGTCGAAGCGGCGCTCGATCATCACGCGGAAGCCTTCGATGGTGAAGAATTCCGGGATCGTGCCGAGCGTGCGGCGCGCCAGCAGTTCGAAGCTCGCATCCGCGCCCTCATAGGCATAGCCGATGGATTCACGTTCCTTGACGATCGAGATCAGCAGGTCGAGCTTCGGATCGTCCTTGGCGACCGCGATGCCGCGCCGTTTCAGCGCATTGATGAAGTTCGCCTTGCCGCCCTGGTCGGACACCATGACCTTGCGGAAGTTACCGACGGTTTCCGGCGGCACGTGTTCATAGGTCCGCGGGTCCTTGATCAGCGCCGATGCATGGATGCCGGCCTTGGTGGCGAAGGCGGAAGCGCCGACATAGGGCATCTGGTGGTCGGGCGAGCGGTTGAGCAGCTCGTCGAAGGCATGCGAGAGCCGGGTGAGGTTGAGCAGCCGCTCCTCGTCGATCGCCGTTTCGAAACGTGTGTTGTAGGCGCTCTTCAGCGCCAGCGTCGGGATCAGCGTCACCAGATTGGCATTGCCGCAGCGCTCGCCGATGCCGTTCAGGGTACCCTGAATCTGCCTGACACCGGCTTCGACGGCGGCAAGCGAATTGGCGACCGCCTGGCCGGTGTCGTTATGCGCATGGATGCCAAGACAGTGCCCGGGAACGCCCGAGGCGATCACCGCCTCGACGATCGCCCGCACCTCCGGCGGCTGCGTGCCGCCATTGGTGTCGCAGAGCACCACCCAGCGCGCGCCGCTCTCATAGGCCGCCTTGGCGCAGGCGAGCGCATAGGCCGGATTGGCTTTGAAGCCGTCGAAGAAATGCTCGCAATCGACGATCGCCTCCTTGCCCGCGCCAACCGCCGCCTTGACGCTTTCGGCAATGCATTCGAGGTTTTCCTCGTTGGTGCAGCCAAGTGCCACAGCGACGTGATAATCCCAGCTCTTGGCGACGAAACAGATGGCATCGCTTTTGGCCTGAAGCAGCCCGGCAATGCCGGGATCGTTGGAGACCGAAACGCCCGCCCGCTTCGTCATGCCGAAGGCGACGAAGCTGGCCTGGCTGGTGCGCTTCTCGCTGAAGAAGGCCGTATCCGTCGGATTGGCGCCGGGATATCCACCCTCGACGTAATCGAGGCCGAACTCGTCCAGCATGGCGGCGATCGCAATCTTGTCCTCGACGGAAAAATCGATACCGGGCGTCTGCTGCCCGTCCCGGAGCGTCGTGTCGAAGAGGTAGATGCGTTCTTTCATGTCGTTTCCTCCCGCCAAGCGGGTTGTTGTGAAGTGCGGATGCTGCCCCTCATCCGGCTGCCGTCACCTCTCCCCGTTTTCTGACGGGAAGAGGCTAGGGTGTGGGGCTGCCCCAATACCAACGATCAGTCTTGCTTCCCGGCAAACTTGTCCGTCGCCCGGATCAGTTGATCGAGAATCCCCGGCTCCGAATAGGCATGGCCCGCGCCCTCGATCAGGTGGAATTCCGCCTTCGGCCAGGCCTTGTGCAGCAGCCAGGCATATTTGGCCGGGCAGGGCATGTCGTAGCGGCCATGCACGATCACGCCGGGAATATCCCTGAGCCTGCCCGCATCGCGGATCAGCTGTCCCTCGTCCATCCAGCCGGCATGGACGAAGAAATGGTTCTCGATGCGCGCAAATGCATAGGCGAATTCCGGCTCTTCGAACTTGAAGCTCGTCGAAGGTTCCGGCAGCAGCGTGATCGTTTCGCCTTCCCAGATGCTCCAGGCCTGCGCCGCCGCGAGGCGGACGTTCCTGTCCTCATGCGTCAGACGGCGATGATAGGCATGCATCATCTCATGCCGCTCTTCCGGCGGAATGGGCGCGATGAAGCGCTCCCACTTGTCAGGGAACATCTCCGAGACGCCGAATTGATAATACCAGTCGAGTTCGGCCTTGGTCAGCGTATAGATGCCGCGCAGGATGAGCTCGGAGACATGCTCTGGATGCGTCTCGGCATAGGCGAGCGCCAGCGTCGAGCCCCAGGAGCCGCCGAACACCTGCCAGGTGTCGACGCCTGCCATCTCGCGCAGCCGCTCGATATCGGCAACGAGGTGCCAGGTCGTGTTGGCATGGAGTTCCGCATGCGGCGTCGACCTGCCGCAACCGCGCTGGTCGAACAGCATGACGTCGTAGAGAGCAGGATCGAAGAGCCGGCGATGGGCAGGCGAGATGCCGCCGCCCGGGCCGCCATGCAGGAAGACGGCGGGCTTGGCGCCAGGCGTACCCGAGCGCTCCCAATAGATCACATGGCCGTCGCCGACATCGAGATGGCCGGAAGCATAGGGTTCGATTTCGGGATAGAGCGTGCGCAGTATCTCGGTCATATCTTCACGCCTTTCGCGGGCCAGACTTCTGTGTCGTGATCGGGATGCTGGAAGGAGATGATCGCCTCCTGTCGTGAGTAGAAATCCTGATCCTTCAGCACCGGCGCCTCGAAGATTTCCTCGACCCAGGGCAGGCGGGCCTCGTAGTTCACCTGGATCAGCGGTGCGAGGTCGCTGCGGTCGTCGAAGGTGCCGATCGCAAGCTCCAGCCCGCCCGGATGACGATAGGTCATCGGCGTGCCGCAATTGCTGCAGAACCCGCGTTCGATATTGACCGAGGACTGGAAGTAGCTCGGCTCGCCGCGCGTCCATTCCATCCCTTCCTCAGGCGTGGTGACGAGCGCGGAGAAGAAACCGCCGAACTGTTTCTGGCACATGCGGCAATGGCAGATCGAGGGACGTCCTAGTTTGCCCGAGATGCGGAAGCGCACGGCGCCGCACTGGCATCCGCCTGTCTTTATCGTGTCCGTCATGAGCTTTCTCCGAGGGGCCAGCTTTTCGTGTCGTGGTCGGGGTGCTGATGGTTGCTTGCCGCGATCGCGTTCTCGCGGTCGGGCGTTTCAGGCTCTGGTTCCAGCGGCAGGCCATCCAGCGCGTGAAACCAGGACATCTTGCGGCTGGTGTTCGATTGCATCACCGGCTTGACCGCATCGGGATTATCCAGCGAGCCGAGCGTGAGGTTGATGAAATCAGTCTCCGGAATGTCGTAGAACAGCGGCGTGCCGCAATCGCCGCAGAAGCCGCGCCGCACCAGATCCGAGGACTGAAACCATTTCGGCGTGCCGCGTGTGAAGGTAAAATCGCTGCGCATCACCCCGGCGAGCGGCATGAAATAGTTGCCGGCTGCCTTCTGGCACATACGGCAATGGCAAAGATGGGGATAGCCGAGTTCGCCTTTGCCGCGGTAGCGCAACGCTCCGCACTGACACCCGCCGCTTCTGTCTGATTCCGCCGTCATCCGAGCTCCTTCGGTGGCCATGTCTGCGTCTCATGATCGGGATGCTGGCAGGAGACGAGCTCGAGCAGGAAGGGGGCAGCCTGCGCATCCTCCTCCGTCCGGTGCCCCGGCAATTCGTGCAGATGATCGACGAAACCGATCTTGCCTTCGATCCCGAATTGGACCACCGGCGGAAATGCCGAAGGATCGTCGAAGGCGCCGGCGGCAATCGCCATTCCATCCGGCGCTTCATAGGTGAGCGGCGTGCCGCAGTCGCCGCAAAAGCCGCGCTCGACAAAGTTGGAAGAGCGGAATTTTTTCCGCTCTCCGCGTGTCCATTCGAAATCGGCGCCGCGCACCGAGACTAGCGGCGCATAATAAGCACCGAACGCCTTCTGGCACATACGGCAATGACAGATCGACGAATCCTTGATGTCGCCGCTGACGCGGAAACGGATCGCTCCGCATTGGCAGCCGCCGGTATAGGTCGTCATCTCTTGACCTCCCAGGTCGTCACGCGCTCGCCGGTCACCGCATCCTTGCCGTCCTTCAACTGGATGCCCTTCGCCGTCAGCTCGTTACGGATCTTGTCAGCCTCGGTGAAGTTCTTCGCCTTCAGCATTTCGAGACGCATTGCGACCAGCGCATCGACCGCCGATGCGACGGCTTCGTCGATCTCCATCTTTTTCGGCAACAGGCCCAGAAGGTCGGCCGTTGCGGCAAAGACGGCACGGGCTGTGGGATCCGCATGGGCAGCCTGCGCCAGCGCATGCAATGCCTGCACCGCCGCGACCGTATTGAGGTCGTCGGAAAGCGCGTTCAGCACGGTTTCATCGGGAGCCGCATCGCCGGCTTCGGCCGCCGGCCATTTGGCGAGCAGACGTTCGGCCTCTTCCAATCGCTTGATCGAGAAATCGATCGGCTCGCGGTAATGCGTCATCAGCATGGCAAGGCGCAGCACCTCGCCCGGCCATTTGCGGCCGCCGAAGGTTTCCGTGTGCAGCAACTCGTGGATTGTGACGAAATTGCCTTCGGATTTCGACATCTTGCGGCCTTCGACCTGCAGGAAGCCGTTATGCATCCAGACATTCGCCATCACCTCGGTACCGTGGGCGCAGCGCGACTGGGCGATCTCGTTTTCATGATGCGGGAAGATCAGGTCCAGCCCGCCGCCGTGAATGTCGAAGACATCGCCGAGATAACGCTTGCTCATCGCAGAGCATTCGATGTGCCATCCGGGCCGGCCGCGGCCCCAAGGGCTGTCCCAGCCGGGCTCGTTGTGGCTCGACAGCTTCCAGAGCACGAAATCGCCAGGATTCTTCTTGTGTGCGTCGACCGCGATGCGGGCGCCGGCCTGCTGTTCGTCGAGCGGGCGCTTCGAAAGCTGACCGTAATCCGCCATGGATTTGGTGTCGAACAGCACTTCGCCCGATGCGACATAGGCATGACCGTTGCCGATCAGCTTCTCGATGATCTCGGTCATCTCAACGATATTGTCGGTGGCGCGCGGCTCGAAGTCCGGCTCCAGGCAGCCGAGGTCGGCGACATCGGCGTGAAATTGGGTCTCGGTCTTTTCCGTGACGGCGCGGATCGCGTCGTTGAGCGGCAGGCCCGGATGGTCCCGAAGCGCCCGCGCATTGATCTTGTCGTCGACGTCGGTGATGTTGCGGGCATAAGTGACGTGGTCTTCGCCATAGACATGGCGCAGCAGCCGGAACAGCACGTCGAAGACGATGACCGGCCGGGCATTGCCGATATGAGCGAAGTCATAGACGGTCGGGCCGCAGACATACATGCGGACATTGTTGGGATCGATCGGCGAAAAGACCGATTTTTCCCGCGTCAGCGTGTTGTACAGCTTCAGTTCCGGCGTCGCGTCCATTTCACTCTCCCAAATGCACGATCAGAAAAATATCGCGACCGGCGGACCGGGGCGTTTCGCATCTTGACTATTTGGGAGACGAAAACGGCCGGGCCAGCGCTCGCGCTAGCGAATAATCTTCCGGCAGATAATGCAGATAACCGTTTTCATGGCGGGTTTTATGGCCCGGTTCGCGCTTCCGGTCAAGGGGGCGAAGAGCGATCCAGCGGCAACAGGATCCATCCATCCGATGAATCGATCGCAGCCGCGACATCTGGTGAAACCAGTTGGCGGGCCCTTGAAATTCGCCCGCCATTTTCGCGGCGCAAATCTCGCATAGCCGGTTGAGAAGCTGTTGTTAATAGGGAGGAAGGGATGCGGAGACCGGCTCGATCGACGATCGGAGCGACCGCAATGCTGGTGGTCGCATTCGCTGCATATTTCGCATACGATTTCGGAATGCTTCGCTTCAACAATCCTTCCTTAAGCAGCTATCCGATCCAAGGCATCGATGTCAGCCATCACCAAGGTGATATCGATTGGAATGTGGTTGCCTCGCAGGCGAATGTCCGCTTCGCCTTCATGAAGGCGACCGAAGGTGGAGATCATCGGGATTCCAAATTCGCCGACAACTGGCAGCGCGCCGGAGATGCTGGATTGGTCAGGGGCGCTTATCATTTCTTCACCTTCTGCCGACCGGGCAAGGATCAGGCGCAGAACGTCCTGGCGACCGTGCCGAAGGAACAGGGAACTCTGCCCATCGCCATCGATCTGGAGTTTGTCGGCAATTGTAACAAAATCCCGACGCTCGAGGAAATGGCTGCCGAGGTGAACGCCTTCTTCACCGAGCTGAAGGGCACTTTTCCGGAGAAGCCTATTTTCTACGTGACGCAGGAGTTCTTCGATCAATATCTGAAAGGCAATGAATCGCGCTTTCCCGACCACTATCTGTGGCTGCGTAGTGTATTCAGGGAACCGAGGCAGGAACAGTGCAGTCGTTGGTCAATCTGGCAATTTGCCGACAACGGCACCTTGGACGGCATCCAGGGACCGGTTGACCTCAATGCGCTTTGCCCGTCGGAAGCGGGCTTGGCGCATCTGTTCCCGGCAGTTGCAGCGAACTGAGACGTCTACAGCGCCACGCGTCTTTTCGAGAGCCGCAAAGGACGCTGTGGCACTTTGAATTGCTGCATAATTCCTTAAATCGATTCCGATTTAAGGAATTATGCAGGAGCTTATTCCGGCAACCGGTAATCGACGAGCTTGTTCTCCCGCACGATGAACAGCTTACCCGTCTCGGTCACTCCAGGCCCCAGCAACGGCAGGATCGCCTTTGCGACCTGGGAGGGATGCGGCAGCGTCTGCGGATCTTCGCCCGGCACCGCCTGCGCCCGCATCGCCGTGCGTGTCGCCCCCGGATCGACGCTGGTGACCCGCAGCGGTGTGCTTTGACTTTCGCCGGCCCAAGTGCGTGCCAGCGCCTCGACCGCAGCCTTGGAAGCGGAATAGGCGCCCCAGAAGGGGCGGCACTTGTGGGCAGCACCCGAAGAGATGATCACCGCGCGGCCGGCATCCGAGCGGGCCAACAACAGGTCGACCGAACGGATCAGCCGCCATGTCGCGGTGACGTTGATGGTCATCACCTTCTCGAACACTTTCGCTTCGATATGGCCGATCGGCGAAATGACGCCGAGCACGCCGGCATTGGCGACGAGGATGTCGAGCTTGCCCCAGCGCTCGAAGATCGAGCCGCCGAGCGCATCGATCGCATTCATGTCGGCAAGGTCGAAGGGCACGAGCGTCGCCGTGCCGCCGATGGCCTTGATCGCATCGTCGAGGTCCTCGAGTCCGCCGACTGTGCGTGCGCAGGCAATCACATGGGCGCCGGCTTTCGCAAGTTCCAGCGCCGTGAAATAGCCGATGCCGCGCGACGCACCGGTGACGAGCGCGATCTTGCCCTCAAGATTGATATTCATGATGTCGTGTTCCCTCACGAAGGGAGAGGGGTGCGATGAACCCCTCGGGATGGACAATGGAAAAACCGGCGCGCTGTGTCAGCCGTTGCTGGCAAGCATCGAAATCTTGTTGCCCATAGACTCGCCGTTCTTGTCGAGCAGGCGGGTCGGATAGTCGCCGGTAAAATAGTGGTCGGTGAACTGCGGCCGGGCCGGATTGCGGTCTTCACCGCCAACAGCGCGATAGAGGCCGTCGATCGACAGGAAGGCGAGTGAATCCGCGCCGATATATTTGGCCATGGCTTTGACATCGGCATATTGGTTTGCCAGCAGCTTGTCTGCGTCAGGCGTGTCGATGCCGTAGAAATCCGGGAAGAAGATCATCGGGCTTGCGACGCGGACATGGACTTCGCGCGCGCCGGCTTCACGGATCATCTGGACGATCTTGAGAGAAGTCGTGCCGCGCACGATGGAATCGTCAACCAGCACCACGCGCTTGCCTTCGATCATTGCCCGGTTGGCCGAATGCTTCAGCTTTACGCCGAAGGCGCGGATCTGCTGCGTCGGCTCGATGAAGGTGCGCCCGACATAATGGTTGCGGATGATGCCGTATTCGAAGGGAATGCCGCTCTGCTGAGCATAGCCGAGCGCCGCAGGTGTGCCGCCATCCGGCACCGGCACGATCACGTCGGCATCGACGGGCGATTCCTTGGCGAGGTTCATGCCCATGCGCTTGCGTGTCGTATAGACGTTGCGGCCGCCGACAACCGAGTCCGGGCGGGCGAAATAGACATATTCGAACAGGCAGAGGCGCTCCGGCTGTGGCTTGCTGGGCTTGCGCGCATCGATGCTGATCGAGCCGTCAGGCTGGATTTCGCAGATAACGACTTCGCCGTTCTCAACGTCGCGGATGAACTTGGCGCCGATAATGTCAAGCGCGCAGGTCTCCGAGCAGAAGATCGGCTTGCCGTCGAGCTCGCCCATGACCAGCGGGCGGATGCCGGTCGGGTCGCGCGCGGCAATCAGCTTGGTGCGCGTCATGGCGAGCATCGAATAGCCGCCTTCCATCTGACGAATGGCGTCGATGAAGCGGTCGGATGTCGAAGCGTGGCGGGAACGGGCGATGAGGTGAAGGACGACTTCGGTATCAGAGGTCGACTGACAGATGGCGCCGGTCGCGATGATCTGGCGGCGCAGCGTCAGGCCGTTGGTGAAATTGCCGTTATGGGCAATGGCGATGCCGCCTTCTTCCAGTTCGGCAAAGAGCGGCTGCACGTTGCGCATGGCCACTTCGCCGGTTGTCGAGTAGCGGGTATGACCGATCGTAATGCTGCCGGGCAGGCGGGCAAGCGTCATCGGATTGGTATAGTGGTCACCGACGAGGCCCATGTGGCGCTCTTGATAAAAGCGCTTGCCGTCGAAGGAGACGATGCCGGCCGCTTCCTGTCCGCGGTGCTGCAAGGCATGCAGGCCGAGAGCCGTGAGCGCGGCGGCATCGGGATGTCCCAAAATTCCGAAAACCCCGCATTCTTCATGCAGCGTATCTCCGTCGAGCGGATCGTCGGTCGGGAAGGAATGGGACTGGTTCATTTCTGCGGGCCTCTGCTCTCACAAGAATGGATCGGCATTTCCAGAAATAGCTGAGCCCGGCGGAGCTGGAATGCTCGGCCGGACCCTCATTTCATGTTCCGCTCAAATGGCAATTGCCGGAAGGCGGGTCAAGCTCTTGAACACTGTGTCAATTCGCCGGCTGCTGTGCGCCGTCTGCTGGCGCGGTCGGTGCGTCTTCCGCCGGAGCCTGGTCGCCCGTCGGCGGAGTGGTACCTCCAGCGCCCTGTGCCGGCGGCTGCAGCTTATCACGGATGCTTTCCGGTATCATCTGGGCAAATTGCTCCGGCAGAACCGATTTCAGCTTCACCACCATCGAATCCAGGAAAGGTTTCGACTTCGCTTCGTTGACCCAGGCCGGACGGTGGTCGACATCGACGAGCCAATTCCAGAAGGCGACGGCGACGACCAGGAGCAGCACACCGCGCGCCGCCCCGAACAGGAAACCGAGCGTGCGGTCGAGAGCGCCGACACGACTGTCGATGATGAAATCGGCGATCTTCATCGTGATGAAGGAGATGACGATGAGCGCGATCAGGAAGACGACCGCTGCCGAACCGACGATCGCGATGCGGTCGTCATCGGTATATTTCTTCGCATAGGGTAGCAGGTACGGATAGAGGTAATAGGCAGCGGCGGCCGAACCACCCCAGCTCGCGATCGAAAGGATCTCGCGCGAAAACCCGCGGACCATCGCCAGCACGGCGGAGAAGAGCACGACGCCGATGACAATACCGTCGAAAATCGTAATGGGCATGTAAATTCAACTCCAGGACTGCCGCTTGGCGGCCGTGTCGTGCCTTATCGTGTGCTCCTATATCATCACCATTCCTGGCAATGAAAGGATCAAACGTCGTCTTCCACACGCAGCGCCCCCTTCGATCCGGCGATGCGCGCGACCAGATCCGGCAAGCTTCCGACTTCGCTCCAGCGCCCGCCGGAGCCCTTCGGCAGTTCGGCGGAGGCGGATGGAAGCAGTGCTGCAGAAAAACCCAGCTTCTCGGCTTCCTTGAGGCGCTGGGCGGTGTGCGCAACCGGCCGGATGGCGCCCGACAGGCTGACTTCGCCGAAATAGACGCAATCGGCGGGAAGGGCAATACCGGCAAGCGAGGAAACGAGCGCCGAGGCGACGGCAAGATCGGCCGCCGGTTCGGAGATGCGGTAACCGCCGGCGACGTTGAGGTAGACGTCGTGCTGGCCGAGCCTGACGCCGCAATGGGCCTCAAGCACTGCGAGGATCATAGAGAGCCGGGCCGAATCCCAGCCGACCACGGCGCGCCGTGGCGTGCCGAGTGAGGTCGGCGCCACCAGCGCCTGCACCTCGACGAGAATGGGGCGGGTGCCCTCCATGCCGGCGAAGACGGCAGCACCCGGCGATTTTTCGTTGCGCTCGCCGAGGAAGAGTTCCGAGGGGTTGGCGACTTCGCGTAAGCCTTTGTCTGACATTTCGAAGACGCCGATCTCGTCGGTCGGGCCGAAGCGGTTCTTGACCGTGCGCAGGATGCGGTAGTGATGGCCGCGATCGCCTTCGAAATAGAGCACGGCATCGACCATGTGCTCGACGACGCGTGGCCCGGCGATCTGCCCGTCCTTGGTCACGTGGCCGACGAGCACCATGGCGGCCCCCGTCTGCTTGGCGAAACGGATCATTGCCTGCACCCCGGTGCGCACCTGCGTCACCGTTCCCGGCGCCGACTCGGCAAGTTCGCTCCATAGCGTCTGGATGGAATCGATGATGACGAGGTCCGGCCGCTTGCCCTCGGCGAGCGTCGCCAGAATGTCCTCGACATTGGTTTCGGCCGCCAGCATCACGTCGGTATCGGCCGCCGCAAGGCGTTGCGCTCGCAGCCGGACCTGCGCCACGGCTTCTTCGCCGGAGACGTAGATGATCTTGTGGCCGCGCCGCGCAAGGGCGGCTGCTGCCTGCATCAGCAGCGTCGATTTGCCGATGCCGGGATCGCCGCCGATCAGCACCGCCGAACCGCGCACGAAGCCGCCGCCGAGCGCCCGGTCGAGCTCCGACATGGCGGTATGGATGCGCGGTGCCTCCTCGATCTCGCCCGACAGCGCCGTCAGCGCCACCGGGCGGCCCTTCTTCGGCGTCTTGCCGGGACCGGAGCCGATTCCGCCCATCGGGTCTTCCTCGACGATGGTGTTCCACTCGCCGCAGTTCTCGCATTTGCCGGCCCAGCGGTTATGAACCGTGCCGCAACTCTGGCAGATGAATTGTGTTCTGGCCTTCGCCATCTAGTACTCTTTCAGTCCGGGTTTCCAAGTGAAGCAGACGCGCCGCCTCATCGAATCAATATCGTGCTTGAGATAATGGCTGTCGCGACGGATCAAAACTAATGATTTCCCCATCAGCGCGCCCGTGCCTATCCTTTGCTCCTAGTCATCCGGGAATGGTGAAAGATGTTCGATTATTCGCTCACACACTGGCTTGCATTTCTGTCGGCGGCGGTTCTGCTCAATCTCTCGCCCGGTCCCGACATCGCCTTCATCCTCGGCCACACGATGAGAAGCGGAAAGCGCGCCGGTTTTTCCGCGCTGTTCGGCGTCTGGTCCGGCGCCTGCCTGCATGTGCTGATGGCGGCACTCGGCCTCTCGGCCATACTTGCCGCTTCCGCCGTCGCCTTCTCGACAGTCAAATGGATCGGCGCCGCCTATCTCGTCTGGCTCGGCATTCAGGCTTTGCGCTCCGGTGGCGGCGGTGGCCTGACAAAGGCCGTCGGTGAAAGATTGCCGGTGGCAAGGATCTACCGGCAGGGAATCCTGGTGTCGCTGCTCAATCCGAAAGTGGCGATATTCTTCCTGGCCTTCCTGCCGCAATTCGTGGTCGAAGGGGCAGGGCCGGCATGGGCCCAGCTCCTGCTGCATGGCGGGCTCATCATCGTCGTGGCGGCCTTCATCGAACCGCCGCTCGTCCTTCTCGGAGGGCGCCTTGCTGACGCGATCAGGCATAATCAAAAAATCGGACTCTGGCTCGATCGCGGCCTCGGGGCGTTTTTCCTGGCGCTCGGTGTCCGTCTCGCCCTCAGCAGCCGCTGAATAGGAAGGCTATTCCTCGGCCACGTAGCGCCGCTCGTGGCGGAGCCCCATGCTGGTCAGGATCTCGTATCCGATCGTGCCGCATGCCCGCGCCACATCGTCCACCGGCATGTTCTTCCCGAACAGCTCGACATAATCCCCGGCGCGCACGGCGTTGTCAGGCAGGTCGGTGATATCGAAGATCGTCAGGTCCATGGTGATCCGGCCGGCAACCGGCACCTTGTGTCCGGCGATGAAACCTTGCCCGCCTTGCGGCACCACCTGGCGCAGTGGCACGCCGCCGCTCGACTGGCCGCGCATGTAGCCGTCGGCATAGCCGGCCGAGGCGATCGCCAGCCGGCTTTCGCGGCGAAGCTGCAGCGCCCGCCCATAGCTGACGGTCTCGCCGGCTTCGACGTTGCGCACCTGGATGATGCGCGCTTCCGCCGTCGCGACTGGCCGCATCGGGTTCGCCATGCCGCTGACCGCTTCGCCGCCATAGAGCGCGATGCCGGGGCGGGTCAGGTCGAAGTGATAATCCTCACCGAGATAGATGCCGGCCGAGGCGGCAAGACTTGAATCGATGCCTTCATAGGCGGCGCTAACCCTTTGGAATGATTCGAGCTGCTGCCGGTTCATCGCATGGGTGGGATCGTCGGCACAGGCGAGGTGGCTCATGATAAGCACGGGCGCGAAGCTCGCCGGCCGCGAGACGTCGTCGGCGAGCGAGATCGCATCGTCGATATGCAGTCCGAGCCGGTTGAAGCCGGTATCGACATGCAGCGCGCAGGGGTAGTGGCCGTAATCGGCAAGCACCGCCATCCAGAAGGCGAGCTGTTCGTCGGAAGAAATCACCGGCACCAGATCGTTTTCGAAGAAGCGTCGCTCGGTGCCCGGCCAGATGCCGGAAAGCACGAAGATGCGCGCCTCGGGCGCATAGAGGCGAAGTGTTACGCCCTCGTCGACGGTCGCGACGAAGAAGTCGCGGGCGCCGGCCATGTAGAGCGCTTCGCCGGCATCCTCGATGCCCATGCCGTAAGCATCCGCCTTGACGACCGCCGAGGCGCGCGCCGCACCGGAGCGGCGCGCCATGTCGCGCCAGTTCTCCGTCAGAGCGGTCAGGTCGACGGTCAGCCGCAGGCCTGCCGAGGCAAAGTTGTCGTCTTCGGGGGCGTCGAAAAATTCGCTCATGATCCGCATCGAAAAGAGGCCGGAGAAGGATTCTCCGGCCAGTTTAAAGGTCAACTATGTCAAGGGAAAGCCCGGCGCTGCACGCAGCATCCGCGCGATCAGTGCTCTTCATATTGGGTGAAGGAGGGATCGGCGAGATCGGCAAAGCGCGTGAATTCCGCCTGGAAGGCGAGCTTCACCGTGCCTGTTGGCCCGTGGCGCTGCTTGGCGATGATGACGTCGGCCGTGCCCTTCACCTTGTCGAACAGCGCTTCCCATTCCGGATATTTCGGATCGTGGATGTCGCGCGGCTCCGAATTCTTGACGTAATATTCCTCGCGGAACACGAAGAGCACGACGTCGGCGTCCTGCTCGATCGAGCCGGATTCGCGAAGGTCGGAAAGCTGCGGCCGCTTGTCGTCGCGGCTTTCGACCTGGCGCGAAAGCTGAGACAGCGCGATGATTGGAACGTTGAGTTCCTTGCCGAGCGCCTTCAGGCCGGTGGTGATCTGGGTGATTTCCTGCACGCGGTTGTCGCTGGATTTGCCCGAGCCGGTCATCAGCTGAATGTAGTCGACGACCAGCACGTCGAGGCCGCGCTGGCGCTTCAGACGGCGCGCGCGGGCCGAAAGCTGGGCGATCGAGATGCCGCCGGTCTGGTCGATAAAGAGCGGCACCTTCTGCATCATCATCGAGCAGGCGACGAGCTTTTCGAAATCGGCATCGTTGATGTCGCCGCGGCGGATCTTCGAGGAGGAGACTTCCGTCTGCTCGGAGATGATACGGGTGGCGAGCTGTTCGGACGACATTTCGAGCGAATAGAAGCCGACAACGCCGCCGTTCTTCGCCTTCATGCTGCCGTCCGACTGGACTTCGCCTTCGTAGGCGGCGGCGATATTGTAGGCGATGTTGGTGGCAAGCGAGGTCTTGCCCATGCCGGGGCGTCCGGCAAGCACGATCAAGTCCGACCGCTGCAGGCCGCCCATCTTGGAATCCAGCGAATGGATGCCGGTGGAAATGCCGGAAAGCCCGCCATCACGTTCCTTGGCGACGGCCGCCATGTCGATCGCCAGCGCGACCGCATCGTTGAAGGCCTGGAAGCCACCGTCGTAGCGGCCGTTTTCCGCCAGTTCGAAGAGGCGGCGTTCGGTATCCTCGATCTGCGACTGCGGTGGCATGTCGAGCGGCGCGTCATAGGCGATGTTGACGACATCCTCGCCAATGGTGATCAGCGCCCGGCGCAGCGCCAGGTCGTAGATCGCCCGGCCGTAATCCTCGGCATTGATGACGGTGACGGCATTGCTGACGAGGCTCGCCAGATATTGCGAAACCGTCATGTCGCCGACCTTTTCGTCGGCTTTCAGGAAGGTCTTGATCGTCACCGGGTTGGCGATCTTGCCCATGCGGATGATATCGCCGGCAACCTCGAAGATCTTCCGGTGCAGCGGTTCATAGAGATGGATCGGCTTCAGGAAGTCGGACACCCGGTAATAGGCGTCGTTGTTCATCAGGATCGCACCCAGAAGCGCTTGCTCGGCTTCGATATTGTTGGGTGCTTCGCGATAATGCTGCTCCGACGGGGCAACAGCTGCAATCTTTCGAGCGGCGTCGTTCATCATCATCCGTTCTGTCTTTTTCCAGCTCCGGATTTGCAATTCCGGACGCGAAAATCAAGAGGCTACGAAAGGAGCGGGGGCTCGCTTCGCCTAAATCCTGAATGCTGTGCACGTTGTTCGACTTCTCCACAGTCTTGGGCGACACAAAGGAGAAATACTGGCAGTGTCACCCGCACGACACGGTATGGCGCCGACTCAGCCCATCCGTTTCGGAGAACCTACTTTAGCGCGATGCGATAAGGCACGCAGCAAAAACATCCGGAAAATCCCCTTAAAAAAAGCGAACCGATCGGCGGCTCAAATCGAAGGGATGGAAACGAAAAAGCCCGGCGCGGTGGCCGGGCTTTCCCTCACGCGGATCGCTCCAACGAGAATTATGCTTCGTCTTCGTCGACGCCGTCGGCTTCCGGATCGAAGAAGTCTTCCGGACGCAGCGCGTCTTCGTCGACGCCGTAGATCGCGTCGACCGAGGTGAGTTCTTCGCCCTTGGCCTGGCGCTCTGCCTCTTCGGCAGAGCGGGCAACGTTCAGCTCGACGTGGATTTCGACTTCGGCATGCAACTGCAGCTCGACCTTGTGCAGGCCGATCGACTTGATCGGCGTGTTGAGGTGAACCTGGTTGCGGCCGATGTTGAAGCCTTCGGCGCCGAGAATCTCGACGACGTCACGGGCAGCGACCGAACCATAGAGCTGGCCGGTTTCGCCGGCGGAACGCACGACGATGAAGGACTTGCCGTCGAGAACGTCGGCGACCTTCTGGGCTTCCGATTTGCGCTCGAGGTTGCGGGCTTCGAGCGTCGCGCGCTCGGCTTCGAAGCGGGTCTTGTTGGCGGCGTTGGCGCGCAGCGCCTTGCCGAGCGGCAGCAGGTAGTTACGGGCAAAGCCGTCGCGAACCTTTACGGTTTCGCCCATCTGGCCGAGCTTGGAGATGCGTTCGAGAAGGATGACTTCCATTTTCTTTTTCCTTTCTTGTGTCTCAGATTTTCGTATCGGATTGTTTGGGGGCATCAGCATCTTTCGTCGGGGTCAGCGCGATCGCCTTGCGCGTATCGCTGAGACCGAGGACGAGGATGAGGAGAGCTGGCAGCAGCATGAGCATCGAGGCCAGATAGCAGAGGATGAGAGCCGGTATGCGCCAGTCCTTGCCGCGCGTGCGGAAATGCAGAGAGGCGAAACCGGAGAGCATGAAGCCGGCGCCGAAGGTGCCGATCACGGTCGCACCGACCAGCGCCGGAACGCCGCCGAAAAAGCAGGCGGCAAGCCCGGCCAGGAAGATGAAGATCGAGTTGCGGTTCATCCGCAGCGATGAGGGAATATCCTCGCGCGGACGAAGGCCGCGGCCGGACGCGGCAACGATGCGCACGGCGAAATAATAGGCGGCAAACAGCATGCTGACCCACATGCCGCCCTGCAAAGCCGGCAGCATCAGTAGGATCAGCGACTTGGTCTGCGCCGTCGCTGCCGGATCGGGCATGAATTCGGGTTGCTGCTGTTTGAGCGAGGTGATCAGCAGATCGACGATGGGATCGGTGATCTCAGGCCCGTAGCCGATGATCACACCGATGACGATGACGGCAAGCGTCACCAGACCGCAGAGATGCAGCAGGATATCGGAGAGCGGATACCAGGCAAGCAGATGGTCGGGACCGCCGAGTTCGGAGGCCGGACGCGCCAGATTGGCGAGATGACTGAGCCAACCGGCCGGCAGAAGCGTCACCAGCGTCATGATCAGCGCGAAGGAAGGCGAGATCAAGATCGCGCCCAGCGCCGCAGCGGTGACGACGGCCGAGACCGCGGCGGCATTGCCCCAGCCGAGCCCGACGATCAGGATCGGCAGAGCCGAGGCCGTGTAGAGAAGCGCGCTGAAAAACGACGGCTGCATGCTCGCGCCCAGCACCAGCAGGGCGGCGGTCAATCCGGCGAGTGCGCCGATCAGCAGCGTTTTAATGTTCGGTCGTTTCAAGGTCGCTGTCCTGCTTCATCAAGCAGTTAGAGGATGTTGCTGAATCAAATTCAGAAACGTCTCAACATGGGTTTTAACAGTTCCGATCCGCGCCCATCGCGGAAGGGAGAAGGGAAGGCACGAATGCCTTCCCTCAAAGGTGTTGGCGTCGACCGATTAGGCGACGACGTAGGGCAGCAGGCCGAGGAAACGGGCGCGCTTGATCGCCTGGGCGAGTTCGCGCTGCTTCTTCTGGGAAACGGCCGTGATGCGGGACGGAACGATCTTGCCGCGCTCGGAAATGTAGCGCTGCAGCAGGCGTACGTCCTTATAGTCGATCCGCGGCGCGTTGGCGCCGGAGAATGGGCAGGTCTTGCGGCGGCGATGGAACGGGCGGCGGACCGGAGCGGAGGAAGTTTCAGACATATCTCAGATCTCCCTTATACACGGTCTTCGCGCGGACGGCGCGGACGGTCGTCACGGTCGCCGAAGCCACCTTCACGCGGCGGACGCGGGCCACGGTCACGATCACCGAAGCCACCTTCACGCGGGCCACGGCCGCCTTCACGCGGACGGTCGTCACGGTCGCGCTTCTGCATCATGGCAGACGGACCTTCTTCATGCTTCTCGACGGCGATCGTCATGTAGCGAAGAACGTCTTCGCTGATGCGCATCTGACGTTCCATTTCCTGGACGGCAGCAGCCGGTGCATCGATGTCCATCAGGGCGTAGTGCGCCTTGCGGTTCTTCTTGATGCGGTAGGTGAGGGACTTGAGGCCCCAGTTCTCGATACGCCCGACCTTACCGCCATTCGCTTCGATCACACCCTTGTACTGTTCTACGAGGGCGTCGACCTGCTGAGCGGAAATATCCTGCCGGGCAAGGAATACATGTTCATAAAGAGCCATGACAGCTTTGCCTTTCTTGCGTTTGGTTCAACCCGATATTCGGCGGCTAAGCCTCAACGACTGCTCCTGATTGGGCGGACCCAGGCAAGAAAGCGTTTCCGAGACGGTCGAGAGCGGAGACACGGGAGGCTGGAACGCTTCCGTTCCGAACGATTTCCAAAAGGAAACCGGCCCTCCGTTCAGCCACCAGCCAGAAGAGCGGGTTAACGAACAGGGCGGCTTATACGGATTTTTCGCGGAAAGGCAAGCGCAATCGGGCAATCGAACCCGACGCAAATCGGTGGGCGGAGCATGATGCCGAAAAGTGTGAGCGGTTTTCGGACGACATCATGCTCCCATCCTGTTCTAGCGTCGGGCAGGCGCCCAGGAATATGATCAAAGCGTCAGCGGATACTGCCGATGCACCTTGGCAATCTCCGCGAGCACCTCGTCCGAAAGCGTCAGGTCGGCCGCGCCGATATCGATTTTCAGCTGCTCCATTGAGGTTGCGCCGATGATGACCGAGGCCATGAAAGGCCTTGATCGGCAGAAGGCGAGCGCCATCGCCGCCGGGTCGAGACCGTAGGTTGCCGCGATCTGCAGATAGGCTTTGGTTGCCGGCTCCTGCAGCGGCTGCAGGCGGCCGCCGATATCGGGGTTGATCGAACCGCGCGAACCCTTTGGCCTGATGCCATCGACATATTTACCGGAGAGGATGCCGCCGGCGAGCGGCGAATAGGCGAGCAGCCCGACATCCTCGTGATGCGAGAGCTCGGCGAGATCGAGGTCGAAATGACGGTAGAGCAGATTATATTCGTTCTGGACGCTGGCAACGCGCGGCAGGCTGTTCTGTTCGGAGAGCGTCAGGTATTTCTGTATGCCCCAGGTCGTTTCATTAGAAAGGCCGATCGCGCGGATCTTGCCCTCTTTCACCAGCGCGCCGAGCGTTTCCAGGATGTCGAGCATATTGGCGACGGTCTCGTCGCGGTCCTGATTGAAGGGATTGTAGCTCCAGTTCTGGCGGAAATGGAAATGGCCTCGGTTCGGCCAGTGGATCTGGTAGAGGTCGACGTAATCAGTCTTCAGCCGCGCCAGGCTGGCCTCGAGCGCCAGGCGGATATTCTTCGCATCGGCACCTTCGCCGCCGCGTATATAGTCGCGGCCGCGGCCCGCGACCTTGGTGGCGAGCACGATATCCCCACGCTTGCCGGTCTTCTTGAACCAGCTGCCGATATAGTCTTCGGTCCGGCCCTGTGTCGCGGCCGAAACCGGGGTGGTTGGATAAAGCTCGGCCGTATCGAAGAAATTGACACCCTTTTCGACGGCATAGTCCATCTGCGCATGCGCGTCGGCTTCGCTGTTTTGCGAACCCCAGGTCATGGTGCCAAGGCAGATCTCTGAAACGGAAATCTCGGTGCGGCCTAGTGAATTGTACTTCATGGAAAAACCTTGGGAGAGAGGTGGAAGCCTTGGGAGGGTCCGCGCAAATCTAGGCTGGATTTGGCGGAGCGCAAGAGCAAAAACCGGGCTTTTGCGCGTGCGCGAAAGGCTTTGCGGAGAACGGGCCGCCACTTGACTCTGCCGGAAAGAATGTCAATTGGAGGCAAAACAGCCTTAAGGGGCGCAATCAGGGGCATGAGCCAGGGACACGAGAATGACCATTGCTTTCACTTTTCCCGGCCAGGGCAGTCAGGCCGTCGGCATGGGCAAGGATCTCGCCGAGAATTTTGCCGAAGCCCGAGCCGTCTTTGAAGAGGTCGATGAGGCGCTCGGTGAAAAGCTTTCGGACGTCATGTTCAACGGTCCCGAGGATACGTTGACCTTGACGGCGAACGCCCAGCCGGCGCTGATGGCCGTCTCGATCGCCGTTGTTCGCGTTCTGGAAGCCAAAGGGTTGGATCTGAAGTCGAAGGTCGCTTACGTCGCCGGCCACTCGCTCGGCGAATATTCGGCACTTTGCGCCGCCGGCACCTTTTCGCTCGCCGATACCGCGCGGCTGCTGCGCATTCGCGGCAATGCCATGCAGGCGGCTGTTCCTGTCGGCGTCGGCGCCATGGCCGCGATCATCGGCCTCGAACATGCCGACGTCGTTGCCGTCTGCGAGGCAGCCACCGCTGTCGGCGCCTGCCAGATCGCTAACGACAATGGCGGCGGCCAGATCGTCATCTCGGGCGAGAAGGCAGCCGTCGAAAAGGCCGCCGGCCTCGCGACCGACAAGGGCGCCAAGCGCGCCATTCTGCTGCCGGTCTCCGCTCCGTTCCATTCGACACTGATGGCGCCGGCCGCCGACGCCATGCGCGAAGCACTGGCAATGGTTTCAAAATCCGATCCCATCGTGCCCCTCATTGCAAATGTCCGTGCCGCCCCCGTGACAGCCGCCGACGAGATCGCCAGCCTCCTGGTCGAGCAGGTGACCGGTCAGGTCCGCTGGCGCGAGACGGTGGAGTGGTTCGCTGGAAATGGCGTCACGACGCTTTATGAACTCGGTTCCGGCAAGGTGCTGACCGGCCTTGCCCGCCGCATCGACAAGACGATCAACGGCATCTCCGTCAACGGTCCGGCGGATATCGACGCGGCCGTCGCCGCCCTCATGGCCTGATTGGTATCCCCGGACACCGGATTTGGTGTCCCTGATATAAGGAACGTTTCCATGCTCGATCTCTCCGGCCGCAAGGCTCTCGTCACAGGCGCATCGGGCGGTATTGGCGAGGAAATCGCCCGCCTTCTTCATAAGCAGGGCGCCATCGTCGGCCTGCACGGCACCCGTGTCGAGAAGCTGGAAGCGCTAGCGGCCGAACTCGGCGAGCGCGTCAAGATCTTCCCGGCCAACCTGTCCGACCGCGATGAGGTCAAGGCGCTCGGCCAGAAGGCCGAGGCCGACCTTGAAGGCGTCGACATCCTCGTCAACAATGCCGGCATCACCCGCGACGGCCTGTTCGTGCGCATGAGCGACGAGGACTGGGACAGCGTCCTCGAAGTGAATCTGACATCGACCTTCCGCCTGACGCGCGAATTGACGCATCCGATGATGCGCCGCCGCTATGGCCGCATCATCAACATCACCTCCATCGTCGGCGTCACCGGCAATCCGGGCCAGGCCAATTACTGCGCCTCCAAGGCCGGTATGATCGGCTTCACCAAGTCCCTGGCGCAGGAAATTGCCACCCGCAACGTGACGGTCAACTGCGTCGCACCGGGCTTCATCGAGAGCGCCATGACCGGCAAGCTGAACGACAAGCAGAAGGAAGCGATCATGGGAGCGATCCCGATGAAGCGCATGGGCACGGGCGGCGAGGTCGCTTCGGCGGTTGCTTACCTCGCGTCCTCCGAGGCTGCCTATATGACCGGCCAGACGCTGCACGTAAACGGCGGCATGGCGATGATCTGAAACGACAAACCGTTGGCATGGGAATATTTCCGCCAATAGCATGTTGAGCAATCACGAAGCGTTGATTTTCTGGCTTTGCGGCAGACATAAAGCATGTTAAGCGGGCCATGACTGTGAACAGTCGTCCCGAGAAAGCAGACGAACCGGCGGGCTTTTTGCAAGCCTGGAACATCTCTGAAGCCGGGTAAACGAGTTTGCCGAGGATGTCTGAAAACATCGCAGGCTGAAACAGGGTAGGGGTGCCGCAACGGCATTCCGATCAGGACATAAGGTCGAGGAAACCGACATGAGCGATATCGCAGAACGCGTAAAGAAAATTGTTATTGATCATCTTGGCGTCGATGCCGACAAGGTCGTCGAGAGCGCCAGCTTTATCGACGATCTAGGCGCTGACTCGCTCGACACGGTCGAACTTGTCATGGCTTTCGAAGAAGAATTCGGCGTTGAAATTCCTGACGACGCTGCCGACTCGATCCTGACGGTCGGCGATGCCGTGAAGTTTATTGAGAAGGCCCAGGCCTGATCCTGTGAGTTTGAGAAAGGGCGGGCCTGGAGTCCGCCCTTTTCTTTTCGGCATATTTCTCCATAGAACATAAGAGACGGGGAAAGCACGCGATGAGACGTGTCGTCATCACCGGTACCGGCATGGTATCACCCTTGGGATGCGGAACAGAGGTGACGTGGTCGCGGTTGCTTGCCGGCCAGAACGGCGCCCGCCTCGTCACCGAATTCGAGGTCGATGACCTTCCCGCCAAGATCGCCTGCCGTATCCCTGTTGGCGACGGCACCGACGGCACCTTCAATGTCGATCAGTGGATGGAGCCGAAGGAGCAACGCAAGGTCGATCCCTTCATCATCTACGGCATGGCCGCCGCCGACATGGCGCTTGCCGATGCCGGCTGGCATCCCGAAACCGATGAGGACCAGATCGCCACCGGCGTGCTGATCGGCTCCGGCATCGGCGGCATCGAAGGCATTGTCGAGGCGGGTTACACCCTGCGCGACAAAGGCCCGCGCCGCATCTCCCCCTTCTTCATTCCCGGCCGCCTGATCAATCTTGTCTCCGGCCAGGTCTCGATCCGCCACAAGCTGCGCGGACCCAATCATTCGGTCGTCACCGCCTGCTCGACGGGTGCGCATGCGATCGGCGATGCCGCGCGGCTGATCGCGCTCGGCGACGCCGACGTCATGGTCGCCGGCGGCACGGAATCCCCGGTCAGCCGCATTTCGCTTGCAGGCTTTGCCGCCTGCAAGGCGCTGTCGACCCAGCACAATGACGACCCGAAGAAAGCGTCGCGTCCCTATGACCGCGACCGCGACGGCTTCGTCATGGGCGAGGGCGCCGGCATCGTCGTGCTCGAAGAACTGGAACATGCCAAGGCGCGCGGCGCCAGGATCTATGCCGAAATCGTCGGCTACGGCCTGTCGGGCGATGCCTATCACATCACCGCACCCTCCGAAGACGGCGAGGGTGCCGGCCGCTGTATGGCGATGGCGCTGAAGCGCGCCGGGCTGACACCGTCCGATATTGATTACATCAATGCTCACGGTACCTCGACCATGGCCGACACGATCGAACTTGGCGCCGTCGAACGGCTGGTCGGCAATGCGGCGTCGAAGATCTCCATGTCCTCGACCAAGTCAGCGACAGGACACCTTCTCGGTGCTGCCGGCGCCATCGAGGCGATCTTCACCACGCTCGCCATCCGCGACAATATCGCGCCGCCGACGCTCAATCTCGACAATCCCGAACGTGAGACGGCGATCGATCTTGTTCCGCACAAGGCGCGTGAGCGGGAAATCAATGTGGCGCTGTCCAACTCGTTCGGATTCGGCGGCACGAACGCGTCGCTCGTACTGCGCCGTTACGCGCAATAAGAGTCCTGTATGCGGTGTAACGGGTCTCCCTTACACCGCAACAGGCCGTCCTCTACTTTGCGTAGGAGGGCGTGCGAAAGCACAACGACCGGCAACGGCGTCGTTGAACGGCGGCAGAACCTGCTTTTGCCGCATTGCTTCGCGAAATAGCGAAGTGAGGGTCAAGTTTTAGAGGATTGCCGGTGAGCGATACGACGAACCAGAGCAACGATACCCAGGCACAGAAGGGACCGATCATCCCGAAGTCGCCGAGCGAAGCCCTGCGTCCTGAGCGCGTTCCGGAGCCGCCGAAGCGGTCCAAGAAAGCCCGCGGCCAGGTCGTTCTTTTCCTGAACTTCATCATGACGATGGCGGTTCTGGTCTGCGTCGTCGCCGTTATCGGCTTCTACTACGCCACATCGACCTATCGGAATCCCGGTCCGCTGCAGACCAACACCAATTTCATCGTCCGCAACGGCGCTGGTCTGACCGAAATCGCCTCGAACCTCGAGCGCAACGCGATCATCAGCGATGCCCGCATCTTCCGTTATCTCACGGCAACGCATCTGTCTGCGGGTGAGAGCCTCAAGGCGGGTGAATACGAGATCAAGGCGAGGGCTTCCATGAGCGATATCATGGAGCTTCTGAAATCGGGCAAGTCCATTCTCTATTCCGTTTCCTTCCCCGAGGGCTTGACGGTCCGCCAGATGTTCGACCGCATGCTGCTGGATACTGTGCTGGAAGGCGACTTGCCGGCCGCACTGCCGACCGAGGGCAGCCTTCGTCCGGATACCTACAAATTCTCGCGCGGCACCAAGCGCTCGGAAATCATCGACCAGATGGCGGCTGCGCAGCAGAAGCTCGTCGATCAGATCTGGGACAAGCGCGACTCCTCGCTGCCGCTGCGATCCAAGGAGGAATTCGTGGCACTCGCCTCGATCGTCGAAAAGGAAACTGGCGTTCCCGACGAGCGTGCGCATGTCGCCTCCGTTTTTCTGAACCGGCTCGGCAAGGGCATGCGCCTGCAGTCTGATCCGACGATTATTTACGGCCTCTTCGGCGGCGAAGGCAAACCGGCCGACCGGCCGATCTACCAGTCGGACCTGAAGCGGGATACACCTTACAACACCTATGTCATCAAGGGTCTGCCGCCGACGCCGATCGCCAATCCCGGCAAGGATGCGCTGGAAGCCGTCGCCAATCCCTGGAAGACGCAGGACCTCTATTTCGTCGCTGACGGCACTGGTGGCCATGTTTTCGCCGCCACGCTCGAGGAGCACAATGCCAACGTCAAGCGCTGGCGCAAGCTCGAGGCCGACAAGGGTTCGGACCCGAACATCGCAGTCGACGGCCAGCCGGAAGAGCAGCCGGCGGATAGTGGCGCGACCGTCGTGCCGCCGAAGAAAAAGAAGATTAACTGATACTTTCGGGAGGCTCGCATGGCTTTGCAGTCCATGACCGGTTTTGCGCGGCGCGAGGGAACGAGCGGCCGCTGGCGCTGGGCATGGGAATTGCGCTCGGTCAACGGCAAGGGCCTCGACCTGCGCCTGCGCCTGCCGCCCGGCCTCGAACGCATGGAGGCAGAGGTCCGCCGTCTCGCCGGTGAAAGCTTCAGCCGCGGCAACCTGCAGGCATCGCTATCCGTCACCGCCGACGAGAACCGTTTCGAGGCGGTGCTGAACAAGGAGGCGCTTGCCGCCGTGCTGGCCATGCGCGAGCAGTTGGACGGTGTCATCGATCCGGCGCCGCTGAAGCTCGATACGCTGCTTCTGGTGCGCGGCATCGTCGAATTCCGCGAAAGCGAGGATGGCGAGGAGGCGCTTGCCGCCCGTGACGCCGATATCGCTGCCGGCCTGCTGGCCGCGCTTGCCGATCTGAGAGCAATGCGCGAACAGGAAGGTTCGGCGCTGGCCCGCATTCTTCACGACCATATCACGACGATCGAAGGCCTGACACGAACGATCGACGTCGATCCCTCGCGCTCGCCGCAGGAGATCGCTGCGCGGCTTGCCGCGCAGGTCGCCTTGTTGATGGACGGCATGGCCGCACTCGACCGCGACAGGCTGCATGTTGAAGCCGCACTGTTGGCGACCAAGGCGGATTTGCGCGAGGAAATCGATCGTCTGAAGGCTCATATCGCCGCAGCGCGCGATCTTCTGGTGAAAGGTGGCCCTGCCGGGCGCCGCCTGGACTTCCTTGCACAGGAATTTAACCGCGAATCGAATACCATCTGCTCGAAGTCGAATGCTTCGGCAGTTACCGCTGCCGGCATCGAGTTGAAAGTCGTGATCGACCAGTTCCGCGAGCAGGTCCAGAATTTGGAGTAAGACATGAAACCGGCGAAATCCTCGCCCGTGCAGATCGCCCGCCGCGGTCTGATGCTTGTGATCTCGTCGCCGTCGGGCGCCGGCAAATCCACCATCGCGCGCACGCTTCTGGAGACAGACAGGCAAATTGGCCTTTCCGTCAGCGTCACCACGCGCCAGCGCCGCCCAAGCGAGGTCGAGACTGTGCACTACCACTTCAAGAGTGTGCGCGAGTTCGAGCGGCTGCGCGATAGCGACTCGCTGCTCGAATGGGCCGAGGTCCATGGCAATTTCTACGGCACGCCGCGTGAGCCGGTCGAGCAGGCCATGGCGGAAGGCCGCGACATGCTCTTCGATATCGACTGGCAGGGCGCCCAGCAATTGCAGGAGAAGATGTCGGCCGACGTCGTCTCGATCTTCGTGCTGCCGCCGACCATGACCGAGCTGCAGTCGCGGCTGCACCGCCGTGCCGAGGATTCCGAAGAGGTCATCCAGACGCGCCTCGCCAACAGCCGCGCCGAGATCGCCCATTGGCGCGAATACGACTACGTCATCATCAATGATGACCTCAACGCTGCCTTCGACGCCGTCCAGTCGATCGTCAAGGCCGAACGCCTGCGCCGCGACCGCCGCCATGGCATGTTCGACTTTGTCCGCGAGCTCCTGGAAGAGACGCCGTCGCTTTAAAACGCGATGCCGGAACGTGCGCGGTTTCGGATGACGTCATCCTGGATCTAGAGCAAGTCCAGCAAAAGTGCGCAGCGGTTTTGCGTCCGGGATTGCGTAGAAACAAAAGGTTAGAGCGGTTCTACACTTCCATGAAAAGTTGAACCGCTCTAAAGGCTGTTCGCCAACAGGCAGAATTCCTCGACGGAAAGGGTCTCAGCCCGTCGCGCCGGATCAATCCCGGCCTTGACGAGCAGGCTCTCGCCGCCGAGTGGTTTCAGGCTTTGGCGCAGCATCTTGCGACGCTGGCCGAAAGCGGCCTGCGTCACTTTTTCCAGATTGGCGACAGCGCAGGGGATGGGGTTTTCGCGGGGGACCAGATGCACGACCGTCGACGTCACTTTCGGCGGCGGTGTGAAGGCTTGTGGCGGCACGTCGAAAGCCATGCGTGCCTCCGTCCGCCAACCGCAGAGCACGCCGAGACGGCCGTAATGGTCGTCGTCTTCGTTGGCGACGATGCGCTCGCCGACCTCCTTCTGGAACATCAGCGTCAGCGACTGCCAGAACGGCGGCCAGGCTTTCGGCAGCAACCAGTTGACCAAGAGCTGCGTGCCGACATTGTAGGGGAGGTTGGCAATGATCTTGATCGGGCCTTCCGGCGCCAATGTCTCGAAATCCGTCTTCAGCGCATCGCCTTCGATCACCTCGAGCCTGCCGGGATAATGATCGGCGATCTCGCCGAGCGCCGGCAGGCAGCGTGCATCCCGCTCGATGGCGATAACCTTCCTGGCGCCGAGCGCCAGGATCGCGCGCGTCAGTCCGCCGGGGCCGGGGCCGACCTCGAAAATGGTCGCGTCATCGAGCGCCCCCGCCGTGCGGGCGATTTTCTGCGTCAGGTTGAGATCGAGCAGGAAATTCTGGCCGAGCGCCTTGCGCGCATCGAGGCCGTGACGCTGGATGACGTCACGAAGCGGCGGCAGGCCATCGAGTGCTGCCATCAGCGGCGGCTTTCCGCACTGCGGCCGAGCTGGGCGGCGAGCTTCAGGGCCGCAACGAGGCTCTGCTCGCGCGCCAGTCCCTTGCCGGCGATGCCGAAAGCGGTGCCGTGATCCGGCGAGGTGCGTACGAAGGGAAGCCCAAGCGTCACGTTGACGCTGTCGTCGAAACCGAGTGCCTTGGCTGGGATCAATGCCTGATCATGATACATGCAGACGGCGACGTCGTATCGCGCCCGCGCCTCGTCATGGAACATCGTGTCGGCGGGCAGGGGACCGATCGCATCGACGCCCTCGTCGCGCAGGCGCTCGATCGCCGGACGGATGACGTCCTCGTCCTCCTTGCCGATCGCCCCGCCTTCGCCCGCATGCGGGTTGAGGCCGGCAACGGCAAGCCGCGGCGCCTCGATGCCGAAGCGCTGCCTCAGGTCTTCATGAGCGATCCGGCAGGTTTCCATGATCAGTTCGCCCGTCAGCGCCTGCGGCACATCCCGGACCGGAATGTGGATGGTGACGGGAATGGCCCTGAGTTTCGGTCCGGACAGCATCATCACCGGTGTCACCGGCCGGCCGGTCGCCCTGGCGGCGAGATCGGCGAGAAATTCTGTATGGCCGGGAAACCGGAAACCCGCCTCGTAGAGTACGGCCTTGGCGATCGGGTTGGTAACGACCGCCAGCGCCTCGCCGTTGATGACAAGCGACACGGCTTTTTCGATCGCCGCGATCGTACCTTTCGCCGTTGCCGCATGCGGCTCGCCAGCCACGACCTCGATGCCGGCCGGTATGGTCATGACGGGCAGCGCGTCGGCAAACATGCCGGCGGCCTCGCTGGCATTATCGGTCTCGCGGATCGACACGGCCAGATTGAGCTGGCGGGCTCTCAGCGCCAAGACATCAGGATCGCCGATCAGGAAGAAAGGCGGCAGCCCGAGTTCACGCCGCCGGAGCCAGGCCATCAGAGTAATGTCCGGCCCGATGCCGGCGGGGTCGCCCTGGCTCAGCGCAAGCGGTCGCGAAAACGGTATCGCCATTGTCGGTCAGCGATAGGCGATCTGCGCCTTTTTGCGCAGTTCATCCAGGTATTTCTTGCTGTTTTCGTTTTCCGGGCTGGCGTCCTTGCCGCCCTTGGACTTGTCGAGATCTTCCTGGCGGAAGACCATTTCGGCTGCCTGGTCGTCGGAGACCTGCCGCTGGCTGCAGATTACCAGATACTCGACACCCTTGTCGGTGACGCGGGTCCCTGTCGTGTTGCCCTTGGCCTGCTCGACCAGCGGCTTCCAATCCGGCGGGATCTCGGGGGCGAGCAGGCGGCCGAGATCGCGCACGGAAACGTCGCGCATCGTCGCAGCAAACACCTTTGCCTGATCGCAGCCCGGAAATTTCGAGCGCGACGCCTCGGCCTCGCCCTTGCGCTTGCCGGTGATGGCCCCGCGCTTGGCTTGCGGAATGACGAAGATGATCTGCTGCAGCATATATTCCGTCGTCACCGGCTTCTGCTTGTTGTTTTGCATCATGCGCGAGACGAGATCATAGTTCGACAGCCGCGAGGTCGAGCCGTAGCGGGCGTTGACGACACGCGGCCAGCTCATCTGCACGGCGACGAAACGCTTGAAATGGTCGACGCCGACGCCGGCGCGATCGAGGATCTGCGACATCTGCTCGGGGGAAAGCTTGTTGCCGCTCGAAAAGCGCGCGAAAGACGCATCGACGTCCTGCTGCGACACCGACATATGGACGCGGGAGACTTCCTGCTGCTTGAGCGCTTCGTCGATCAATTGCTCCTCGGCGGTCTTGGCATCGGCCTTCGTATGCTGCAGGCGCAGGAAGGCTTGGCGCTTGGCGACATCGCCGCTGGTGATGGCGGTGCCGTTGACCACGGCCTTGACTTCACTTACCGCGAGCGCTGGTCCGGCAAGGCCTGTCAGCAACGCAAGCGCTGCCCCGGCGAGGAACTTGGTTATGGCTTTTTTCGCGTCAATCATCTGTTGACCTCCCGATAGCGTCGCGAGCCGTTGTTCGCGGCGTTCTTACCACAGTGCGAGACACGCAGAAATCGCTTCCGTCACGGAGCGAAACCCCTATGCCTCAGATACCGACTGGCGGCAATGTCCTGCACAGGCTTACGGCGAAAGAATGGCTTCAGGCCATGTTTGCGCCGATCGCCCGTCATTCGAGGGTGTCGGAACCGATCTTGATGTCGCCGAGCGTGCGGAAGGTCAGCCGTGCGCCGATCGTCCAGTCGCTTCCCGACTCGTCGTCGGAATCTCTGCTGTCCGTATAGGCGATCGTGAAGATCGTGCATTCGTCGTCATAAGAGAGGCCGATCGTCCGCCGGCTGATCACATCATTGTTCAGATCCCAGGCAATGCCGCCGAAGATCGACCAGTAATCCTTGAACTTGACGCTGCTGTTGGTCTGGATCTCGTCATTGTCTTCGGCAAAGCCATATGCCGGCTGGGCGCTGAGATGGGTGTAGGTCAGCTGCGTCGCGAAGGTGTCGTTCTGGTAGGCCGTCGTCAGATCGCCGCGGCGGAATTCGAAATCTTTTTCGTCGAGCCGGTAGGAGGCTGCGACGGAAACGCCGTACGGTGTTTCGACGCCGCCAAGGCCGACATAATCGGAGCGGTCGGTTTCAAGGCCCGAATCCGCGCCGACATTGACGAGATCATCGGTCGCAAACGAGTTCTGGCCGGCGATCTGGTAAGACTGGCCGAAGATGCCGTGCAGCTTGTAACCGCTGTCGAATGTACCGGTGTACTGGATGCCGACATTGGCGCGGGTCCCGCCTTCGACGCGGTCGTAGCCCGAAAATTTGTCGCGGTCGAACAGCGAGGTGGCGTCGAAGACGAAGCTCTGCGCATCCTCGTTCGGCAGGCGGCCTGCCAACTGCTCGTCGGGGCGGGCATAGATCTGTGCGATCGGCTCGAGGATATGGGTGCTATTGTCCGTCGTCATCAGGATCGGATAACGCATCTCCAGCCCGGCGGTGAACATCGAGCGGGTGGCTGAATTGCCGTCGTCGTAGTTGCCGGCGTAACCTGTGGGGTCGTCCATGTTCAGCGCGAAGGCATCGCCGCGCGCGGCCAGCAGTGGCGTGATCACCAAGCCGGTCGGCGTGACATAAGTGCGCTTCCACTGCAGCTCGGCAGTCAGCCGCGAGGTTTGTCCCTTCAGGCCGCGGAAGCGGTCGAAGCCGTCGACGGTATAGAAGTCGTCATGGGTGCGCGAAATATTCGTCAGGTTGACATCAGCCGAAAGCTCGCCGCCTGCAAGCGGTTGCGGCGCCACGTAGTGATAGTCGAGCGACGGATAGACGATCGCCTGCTGTTTTTCGGCGGTGTTCGTCCGGTCGGCATCCTGGACGTCGAAATAGAACGCCCGCATGTCGAAATAATTGCGTTTCCCAAGTCCCGTCAGGTAGATCTGGTTGGTCCGATCCGTACCGGTCAGGCCGCGGAGTTTGTACGTTTTCGAGAAATTGTTGTCGCTCTGCATCATGACGTCCCAGCCGAACGTCCAGCGCGGATTGATGCGGAATTCGGCCTTCGATGTCACCATGCCACGCTGGCCGGCTTCGGCATCGCTGGTGCCGGAGCTGAAGTTGCCCGGCTTTGCCTGGTCGATGCCGGCGACGCGCAGAATATGCGTGCCATTTTCGAAGCGTTGGCGAAATTCGCCTTCGATGAGGAAGCCCTGGGCGGTGTAGCCCGTGGCGGTGACCGTCGCGTCCATGCTTGGCGAGATCACATAGTAATAAGGAACGGAAAGACCGAAGCCGAGATTCTGCGACAGGCTCATCGTCGGGAAGAGAAAGCCCGACTTGCGTTTCACTGTATTGTCGGGAACTTCGATGAACGGCAGGAAGGCGATCGGATGGCCGAGCAACTCGAAGCGCGCTCTCTCCAGACGGATCGTATGCGTCTCGCCGTTCTGGATCACCCGCTGGGCCTTGACCTGCCAGAAGGGCGCGCGCTTCGGATCTTCGGCGCAGGGAAGGCAGGCCGTGTAGACGCCCTTGTTGAGAATCATCTTGGTGCCGCCGACGCGCTCGCCGGTTTCGGCGGCAATACGCGTATTGTCGGCGGTTTCGATCCGCAGCGAGTTCATGAACCCGTCGGCGAAATTGTCCGTCACGTCAAGGTTGTCGGCATAGATGCGGTTGCCGTCGGGACTGACCAGCTCGATATTGCCGATCGCCATCATCCGGCCGGTCTTCTGATTGTACTCGACCTTCTGCGCGACCATTTTGTAGCCGGCATAATTGATCTGCACGCCGCCGACCGCCGACACCAGATCGGCGTCACGGTTATAGACCAGTTCATTGGCCGAAAGCAGAAGCTTGGCCCCTTCGGGAATCTTCTTCTCTATATTTTGTTCGGGCGCGCTGGCCTGGCCGAAAGAGGCCGGGGCGCTGCCGAAATAGGAACATAAAGCCGCGCCGACAAGCAGGGCAACCAACTGTTTACTAAAATACTTGCGGTCGCCTGCCGCCACTAGCCGTCCTCCTGATGAAGCAGAATAGTCGCACCCAAGGCCAGCGCGACGACCACCGGTATCCACGTCGCCACGAAGGGGGGCACGACTCCACTGCTTCCGAATGCCTTTACAAGCACGGTGATGACATAAAGCATGAAGCCCGAAAGGATGCCACCCAGAATCACGGAGCGGGATTGGTTGAACCGGCTAAATTTTAGGGACACTGTTGCAGCAATGAAAGTCATGGCCACCAGCAGCAATGGCTGGGACAACAGGGAGTTGAATTGCGTCTCCAGCGCCTTGGTCGAGATGCCGAAGGATTTGGCCGCCGCAATCCGGTTGGAAAGGTCAAAGAAACCAATTGTTTCCGGCGCTGTCAGCCGCTCCTGGACGAAGTCCTGTTTCAGATTGGTGCGAAGTTGAACCGAAGCTTTGCGCACGGGGATTTCGCCAGGCCTGCGCTCGACAACGTTGTTAAGTTGCCAGTAACCATCTTCCAATTTTGCCGTGGCGGCGTCCTGTCTCAGAATGACCTGACCGCTTGAATCGAAATGGATCAGCACGGCGTCGATCAGCTTGGTTCCGTTCTCCTGGACCGTCTGCGCGCCGATGATGACATCGTCCCGGCCGCTGATCTGGCGCAGCCACGGAATCTGCGGCGCCTTGCGCAAAACCGCGTTCTCGCCGCGCCAGTCGGATTCGACCAGCAGCGCCTGGCGCTGTCCCCAGGCGGCAAGCGGGTTCAACGCCGCCATCGTCAACAGGCCGAGCGCCAGCGAGCCGGCGATGAAGGGGAACATGAACTGCCAGACCGAAATGCCGGCTGCGCGCGTGACGACGAGTTCATATTTGCGGTTGAGCCCGATCAGCACCGTCATGCCGACGAAGAGAGCGATGAACGGCACTGTCTGCTGCAGGATGAGCGGCAGGCGCACCGCGGTCATCAGGACGCCGCCGCCGATCGTGTAGCCGGGAAGTCCGGACATGCGGCCCGCCGTCTCACTGAAATCGAGGAGGAAGGAAATCGCCGAGACGCCGATCAGGAACCAGCCCGTCGTCACCAGGTAGCGGCGAAAGAAATAACGCGACAATGTCCCGAACATCATTGGGCAGCGCCCCCGCCGGTCCTGCCGGTCGCGGCAAGCAGCCTTTCCTGCATCCCTCTCCAGAAGGACGAAATCCGGTCCCGAATGAACGAAGGCATGACCAGTCGTTTGTGCAGGCCGAGGAAGACGATCGAGACGATGCTGCTGACGATCGGAATGGCGTAGAGGACGACGATATATTCAGGGTCGGTGTCGATCTGATTGGCCGCGTAGAAGGCCGCCCATCGCATCGCGAAGGCATAGGCAAGCGCGCTCACCATCGGATGCAGCCGCGCTTCGCGGTGCGAGCGCGCATCGCCGGCGATCGCCAGTGAAAACAGTGTAAAGACGACGGGCAGGATCCAGTCCGTCAGCCGGCGGTGCAGTTCGGCGCGGTAGCTCTGCGGCCGGATCGTATAGTCCTTGTCGGCCGGATCTGGATTGAACAGAAACCACAGGTCGCGGTCGCTGGCACGCAGCGTCGCCTGACCGCGATTCTCCGTCATGTCCGAGAGGTCGAAGGAATAGGAATCGAAATTGATGACCGAGACGTTGCCATCGGGCGTTTTGCGGTGCACTTCGCCCTGATGCATGATCAGCGTCGTGCCCGTATCGTCGACGGCGCCTTCCTTCGCATAATAGATCAGTTCGTAGGCCGGGTCGCGCTCGTCGGCGACGAAAAGGCCCTTCAGCATGCGGCCGGCCATCCGCTTCGAGATCTGCACATAAAGGCCTTCATCAAGCTTGCGGAAGGTCTTTTCTTCGATCACCGAAGAGAGGAGGTCAGCATAGGTCTCGGCGATCATCTGGCGCACGACGGTCTTTGCGCGCGGCTCGACGACGTTGTCGACGAAGAAGGAAAAGACGCTGATGACGGCGGCAAGCAGCAGGATCGGTCGGATCAGCACGCTGCGCCGCGCCCCGGCCGCGTCGATGACGGTGAGCTCGGAATCGTTGTTCATCGTCGTCAGCGTCTGGGTGATCGCGATAACGAGGGCGAAGGGCAGCACGACGGGAATGATCGACGGCAGGATCATCGTCGCCAGCTTGGCGAACGTGCCGATCGACTGGCCGCTGTCGGTGACCAGATTGATGCGCTGCAGAACCTGTGTCGTCCAAATGATCGCCAGAACGGGCAGGAGCGCCACGAGAAACATCTGGCCGACGCGCCGCAATATGTATGTCTCGAGTAGTTTCATGCCTGCCCTTGAAAGCACCTGCACGCCCAAACGGCTTTGCAGGAGAATCCCTCTACGCTCTTTGTCGCGCTTTTGCGACAAGCTGGTGTCAAAAATTCATTCAAATTTCAGAATTTTTTTGATGCTGTTGCGACTCAGTTAACGCCAGCAACGCGGCGAAGACGACGAGCGACGAAAGCCATCCAAGAACGACGTCGGAAAGGTAGTGCGCGCCGAAGGATAGCCGCATCGCCGGGGTGAGGATCGAGATCGCCGCCACAGGCGCCGCCAGCGCATAACGCAGGGGTTTCGGAACGAAGAGCAGAAGGCAGATGAGCCAGCCGGCGCTTGCTGCCTCGCCCGAGATGAACGAACAGTTCGAAACGCATTTTCCGGCAAGCGAACCGGCCTCGACGAAATGCAGCGCACCGCCGAAAATGTCCGTCTGTATCGGCCGCGGCCGGCCCCAATGTTCCTTCAGGACGACATTGACCAGCAGCACCGGCCCGATCAGCAGCGTTCCGAGCGCGACTTTGAGCTTTTGCGCCCGCTCGGCGTTGAAGGTCGCGCCGTGCTGCTGGTAGCATTCGACGAGTTTCCACAGCATCACGATCGCCATCACATAGGGCAGGCGGAAGAAGACCGTGCGCAGCAGGTCGAAGGTCGCGACGTCGCGATAGGGAAAGCTGCCGCAGATGCTCCCGGTGGCGGCCGTCGCGTCGCAATCTGCACCCACGAAAAAAAGCTGGGAAAAATAGATGTCTATTCCGGGGAAGGCGCGGAAGACCACAAGCAGCGCCCACCACGTCCAAAACAGCAGCATGAATGCACCGAAAGTCGTTTTCGGCAGGCGGATTGCCAGGTCCCGCCATCGATTTTTCGAAAAAACTGTCAACGCGAATATCTACGAAACTGACGAAAACATGAGGGCCATGATGGCCGCGGGCGACCATAACAATTGTCGCAAGCCATTGACAGACCCGCCAAACGCGAAATTATCCGCGAGGGACGGATTTCAAAGAATCCCAGCGGAGAAGACATGTCAGTAAAGATGGAAATTTCATTCTCGAAGTCGGCAAAGCTCAATGGCGGCCTGGCGATCCTGTTGAAGACTGCGGAGGCCGACAGCGCTGCCGGCGCCGAAGCGGTCGACCCGGCAGGCGTGATCGCCAAGGCTGCCAGGATCGCCCGATTCTCCGCGAAATCCATGGGCGCGCTCGATATTGTCGCCCCCGAAGGCGCGCCCGTCGAGCGCATCGTGGTCATCGGGCTGGGCAAGGCCGCCGAACTCACTGCCCATGACTGGCTGAAGGCCGGTGGTGCTGCGGCATCGAGAATCAAGAATACCGACAAGGCTGCTGTCTTCATCGACGTGCCCGGGCTTGAGACGAGCGCGCGGGCAGCGGCCGATTTCGCGCTCGGCATGCTGCTGCGCGCCTATAGCTTCGATACCTACAAGACGAAGAAGGGCGACGAGGAGGAGAAGCCGGCGAAATCCGTCAAGGTGACGATCGTCACCGCCGATCCTGGCGGTGCCAAGAAGGCGTTTTCCGATTCCGAAGCGATTGCCGGCGGCGTCAATCTTGCCCGTGATCTCGTCAACGAACCACCGAACGTGCTCGGCCCCGTCGAGTTCGCCGCCAAGGCAAAGGAGCTGGAAAAGCTCGGCGTCGAAGTGGAAATCCTGACGGAGCGGGAGATGCGCCGCCTTGGGATGGGCGCCCTTCTCGGCGTCGCCCAGGGCTCCGTGCGCCCGCCGCGCCTGGCGGTCATGCAGTGGAAGGGCGGCAAGGGCAAGGATCGTCCCGTCGCCTTCATCGGCAAGGGTGTCGTCTTCGATACCGGCGGCATTTCGATCAAGCCGGCCGCTGGCATGGAGGACATGAAGGGCGATATGGGCGGTGCCGCCGCCGTCACCGGCCTCATGCATGTACTCGCCTCCCGCAAGGCCGCCGTCAACGCGGTCGGCATCATCGGCCTGGTCGAGAACATGCCCGACGGTAACGCCCAGCGTCCAGGCGACATCGTCACGTCAATGTCGGGCCAGACAATCGAGGTGATCAACACCGATGCCGAGGGCCGCCTCGTGCTCTGCGATGCGCTCTGGTACTGCAACGACCGCTTCAAGCCGCAGTTCATGATCAATCTCGCCACGCTGACCGGGGCGATCGTCGTCGCGCTCGGCAATGTGCATGCCGGCCTGTTCTCCAATGACGACCAGCTTTCCGCCCAACTGACGGCAGCCGGCCTTTCGAGCAATGAGAAGCTCTGGCGCATGCCGCTAGGCAGGGATTACGACAAGCTGATCGACAGCAAGTTCGCTGATATGAAGAACACCGGCGGCCGACAGGCCGGCTCGATCACGGCCGCGCATTTCCTCAAGCGCTTCGTGCAGGAGACGCCTTGGGCGCATCTCGACATTGCCGGCACGGCGATGGGCTCGCCGCAGGACGAGATCAACCAGTCCTGGGGTTCCGGTTTTGGCGTGCGCCTGCTCGACGAGCTCGTTCGCGCCCATTATGAATCCTGATGACGGACGTTCTCTTCTATCATCTGACCGAAACCAGGCTGGAGGACGCGCTTCCGCCGCTCATCGACAAAAGCGTCGAGCGCGGCTGGCGCGTTGTCGTCCAGACGCGTGAGCCGGCGCGACGCGATGCTCTCGATCAGCATCTTTGGACTTTCCGCGAGGAGAGCTTCCTGCCGCACGGCACCGACGAGGCGGACTTCTCCGAAAGCCAGCCGGTGCTTTTGACGGTGACGCCAGACAATGCCAATGCAGCGACCGTGCGTTTCATCGTCGACGGCGCCGAGCCGCCGCCGGCCGATGCCTATGAGCGCATCGTCTTCATGTTCGATGGTCACGATCAGGAGCAGCTGGAAGCCGCCCGTGCGCAGTGGAAGAAGCTGAAAGGCGAGGGGCATAACCTCACCTATTGGCAGCAGACGTCAGAGGGGCGGTGGGAGAAGAAGGCCTGACCGTTTTGCGACGACACTACAGCGGTAACACTTCGAATGCCGCATGAAACCTTCCAACTTCGTTCTCACCGGCCGGCGGAAGCCGTTATCCCTACGACCCTTTGTCCTCGTCGAGGTTCGTCAGGATGTTGAGGGGGACGATCCCTCCCACACCTTCCGACGGATTGAGCGCCTCCACTGCCAAAACCCGCTTTCCATTCGGACTGACAAAAGCGAATGCCCACGCCTTGTCGGCAAAGGTGCTGACCGGCATTTCTGCCCAGCCGGCTTGATGGACAAGGCGGTCGGCATAATAGGCCTTGATGGTCTGCGGGTCGGTGGTGCTGGCGAGATTGCGGGCCAGTATCCGCACGGACTTCTCTCCGAACCGCCCTTCCAGTTGGCCCAACACCTTGCGGGTGGCCTGCCAATCCTGAGCCTGGGTCGCCGATCCGAAGGAATATTCCTCGGATCGGGAAACGCCCGGTGCATCAGGAGGCATGACGGCCTGTTCGCCCGAACATGCTGCAAGGCCGAGAAGCGGCACCACAAGGATGCCAATCTTCAACACGCGGAAAAATCGGCCGTTGCGGCGGATTTTGTTGCTCATGAGCGGCTGCCCCCGAACACAATTGCCATAAGCCGGCAAATCTTGCCGGTTTCTATGACGTTATTACGACGCTCAGTCGTGGAACGCGTCGACGAATTTCCGCTTGCCGAGCATGAAGGCGTCGGCGACGTGGCGCAGCGGCGCGAGGTCGACATCCGATTTGCCGGCCTTGATGATTTCGGCGAAGCGACGGTAGAGCGAGGGATATTCCTGCTCCGGCTCGGCGAATGTCAGCGCGCCGTCGATCAAAAGCTTGGCGCCGCCCTCGGCGAGCACCATCTGGCCGGCTGCCGTCTCCGCGACGATGTCCCAGCTTTGCTTGCCGGTCTGGCGCCAGTCGAATTCGGCGTGAACCGGCAGGCCGTCGGCATTGCGGAAGCGAATGTCGGCCGCGATCGGCGCATCGCGATTCTCGGGAAATTCGAGCACGGCCTCGGTGATGAAGATCGGCCGCGGCAGGATATGGGTGACGATCGACAGCGCGTTGATGCCGGGATCGAAAACGCCGAGGCCGCCGGCCTGCCAGATCCAATCCTGGTTCGGATGCCAGTGGCGGACATCCTCCTTCCAGATCACATGCACGCTTTTGATCGTCGTCGAGGCAAGAAATGCCTTGGCGGCCTCGACGGCCGGCGCATAGCGCGAATGCCAGCTGGCAAAGAGCGACGCACCCTGCTTGCTCGCCAGCGCTTCGAGATCGGCCACTTCGCTCAGCGTCGCGCCGGGCGGCTTTTCCAGGAAGACGTGCTTGCCGGCGACGAGCGCCTTATAGGCTGCCTCGTAGCGGTATTGCGGCGGCATGCAGAGCGAAACGGCATCGATCGAGGGCTCGGCGTCGAGCATCGCCTCGATCGTCGTATAGCTCTTGACGCCTTCGACTGTGCCGTGGCGGCTTGCCGTGGCGACGAGCGCGAAATCCGGGTTCTTGGCGATGGAGGGAAGGTGCTGGTCGCGGACGATCTTGCCGACGCCGACGATGGCGAGATTGATAGGAGACATGGTGTTTCGCTCGAGCCTGTATGAAAAGTATGATTATTGCCGTGTTTGTATTCAGAAAGAGGCGCGCCGACAAGCTCTCCTCCTCCATTCTATGGCATCCTATCGCATGATGGTTTGGCGAAGGAAGCTGTAACCCATCGCTGCGCGGGCGGCGCGCTCTTCGGAATTGCCGTCGCCGCCATGCCCGCCGGAGCCGAATTCATGGAAGAGCGGCCGGTGTCCTTCTTGCTCCAGCCGCGCGGCAAAGCGGCGCGCATGCGAGGGATGCACACGGTCGTCATTGGCTGAGCTTTCGACGTAGATAGGGGGATAGGTGACCTCGGTCGCCGGCCTGACATTGTGAAGCGGCGAATAGCCGAGCATGAAATCCCGGTCCACCGGCGTCTCCGGGTCGCCGTATTCGTCCATCCAGGCTTGCCCTGCGCTGAACAGGTGGAAGCGTGTCATGTCAAGGACCGGCACCTGGCACCAGACGGCGCCGAAATCATCGGGATAGCGCGTCAGCATCACGCCGGTCAGCAGACCGCCATTGCTGCCGCCCTGGCAGGCAATCCGCGACGGCACGGTGTAGCCGCGGGCGACGAGATCACGGGCGATGGCGACGAAATCGGCAAACGCCCGGTCTCGCCCCTGCCGCTTGGCGCTGCGATACCAGTCAGGCCCGAATTCGCCGCCGCCGCGGATATAGGCCTGCACATAGGCACCGCCTTGCTCCAGCCAGCGTCCTGTCACGCCGGAATAGTTCGGCGACAGCGAAACATCGAAGCCGCCATAGCCGTACAGCAGGACCGGCAGCGCGCCCTTGGTCCATTGCTTCGGCAGGACCAGCCGATAAGCAACCCTCGTTCCGTCCTCGGAAACAGCCTCCAGCAGTTCGGATGACATATCGGTCGCATCGAAATAGCTCGGCGCCGCGGCGACGAAAATCGGCTCGGCCTGCTTGCTGCGATCCGAGAGCTCAAGGCGGTAACAGGCCGGAGGCTGCAGGAAACCCTGGCCGACGATGTAGAGCGTATCGTCGCCAAGATGCAGATCCGCATGGAGCGGCCTGAAATGAGCGGTCTGCATGTCTGCCGGCAACGCGATCTCGCGCTGCTCGGAATCGGGCCTTGTCAGGTCCAGCACCATGAGACGCGGGCGCAGCCGGTCGGAAATGATGAAGACGCACCACTCGCGCATCAGTATCATCTGCGAGATGGACTGGCCCTCGCCAGGCTAAAACAGGATCCGCTCCGGCCCGAGCAGGGCCGTCTCCGAGGCAGGACCGAAGCGTTGCAGTACGAGGCTGCCGGTCGCAACGCGCTCATCGGTCTTTGCCCGCCAAAGGCAATGATCGCGATTGAACTGGAAATCGGCATCGGCTGGCAGATCGATGCGCTGCCGCGTGCCGTCGTTGGCGATCAGGAAAGCGCTGGCGACGCCGATCTCGTGGGCGGCGACGAAAATGTCGATCAATCCGTGATCCGGCGAAGCGCCTGATAGAGCAGGGTCGATGACGAGATTGAAGCCGTAGACGTCCTCATCTGCTGCTTCGAACATGACGGCGGCATCTTCCGGTCGCTGCCCGCGCTTCAATCGCCGCCCGACTCGCGGCCACCCGGAACGGGTTGCCGAAAATCGGTCGATGGAACCGAAATAGCAGATTTCGTCGCGGTTCAGCCAAGTGGCATGCGATCGTGCGGCCGGGCTATCGAAGCCGCCCACGACGACCTGTTTCAGCCCGGCATCGAATTCGAGCAGGCGGAGAAGGTCGGAGCCGCCGTCCGAAAGTGTGAGCAGCACTCGCGTGGGTTCCCATGGGCAGGTGACGACGCCGCGCCAGTTCCAGCGCTTGCCTTCCCTCACGCAGAAGGCGTCGAGATCGAAGACCGGCTCCCAGGCGGCGTCGGGAAGCGGCTCCTGGTCCGCCGCCAGGCGGAGCCAGACGCCGAGAGGATTGTCCTTGCTCTGGCGGAAATCGAACAGCCACTCGCCGCGGCGCATCGGAACGATCAGCCTGTCCTGCCGCTCGATCAGCGCCTTGATCGCATCGCGATCCCTCTCGAATTCAGGTGTTCTCAGTGCCGCGTCGGAAACCCGGTTGTGCTCGTCGATAAACTGGCGGGTGCGCGGATCGTCGTCCGTTTCGAGATGGAGGTTCATATCCGACTTGCCTGCTTCCATTGACGTCGCACTGATCTAGGCAGCCGATCCCAACTTGGCAACCCGCAGCCTTAACGGGTCGTCACGAAATCGGCCGAGGCGACGACGGTGTTCGGCACCTCGGTCTTCTTGAATTTCAGCGTCACCACCTTGTAGCCTTCGGTCTCGAGTTTCGAGAGCAGGGTCGGCAGCATCGTCGCCGTGCGTTTGTGGATGTCATGCATCAGGATGATGCCGCGGCCGCGCTTGTGCAAGAGGTTCATCGTCCGCTGCGTTATGGAGACCGGCGTCGTGGTGAAGTAGTCCTTGCTGTCGATATCGACATCCATGACGACCATGTCGCGCATGGCGACCGCGGCGCGCAGCCTGTGGCTCTCGGCAAGATAGGGGAAGCGGAAGAAGGAGACATCGGTTCCGGTCGCCTTGGTCACCGCCAATTCGCCCTTGATCACCTCGGCCATCGCCGCGTCGAAACTCAGTGAATCGAGGTTGGCGTGATCATAGGTGTGGCTGCCGATCGTGTTGCCGTCCTGGGCGACCTTGCGGGCGAGCGCCGGATGCATCTCGGCCATCTCGCCGACCATCATGAAGGCGCCCTTGACGCCGAATTGGTCGAGGATTGCCAGCACCTTGTCGGTCCGGCCGGGGATCGGGCCATCGTCGAAGCTGAGGATCACCTCCTTGCCCTGTAGCTTGAGATCGGCGAGCGAGGAGACCTCCAGTGTCCGTCCGGCCAGATGGTGCGGGCCGGCAAGGCGCGGCGTCGCATCGTCGCCGGCATAGGCAAGTTTCCGCTCTTCGGGCGCGATCACCGAGGAGGTCTTGATCGTGGTATCGGGAGCGGCTTGTCTGGTGGTGCTGCAGGCGGAGAGGGCGGCCGTGAGGGCTATGCAGGACAGAACGAAAAAACGATACATGGAAAGGGCTCAACAAATCGGTAACGAATGTTGAGACAACCTTTCGGATTATGGTTAACGATCGGTTGATAGCGGCCGGAATTGTGTTGATGCGCGGCACCTCGCCACGCTTTCGCTAGAGCATGATGCCGAAAAGTGTGAGCGGTTTTCGGGCGACATCATGCTCTAACTCTTTAATTTAGAATAGGATTCAGATTTTAGGCCGATCCCGCCTAAAATCATCCTGTTCTAAGACCTGTGGCTATCCCGCCATCGCTTCTTCGTATTCGGCCGACAGCAGCAGCCAGTCTTCCTCGGCGGCAGCCAGTTTCGCCGCAGCTTCGCCGCGCTGTTTTGCCTTCTCGGCGGCTTTAGCGGGCGTCTTCTCGTAAAGGGACGGATCCGCAAGTTCCGCGTCAAGCGCCTGAATCTGTTTCTCCAGCTTCGCCGTCAAGGATTCGATTTCGTTGATCTTTTTCCTGAGCGGCGTCAGCGAGGCGCGACGTTCGGCATTGAGCTTGCGCTGGTCGGCCTTCGACGTCGCGTCTTCAATTAGCTGCGGCTTTTCTTCTTTTTTTTTACCGGATGTGACGATGAGGTCGCGATATTCGTCCATATCGCCTTCGAAGGTCGTCACCGTGCCACCATTGACCAGCCACAGCCGATCGACCGTCGCCTCGATCAGATGGCGATCGTGCGAGATCAGGATGACGGCGCCTTCGTAGTCATTCAGCGCCTCGATCAGCGCGCGGCGGCTGTCGATGTCGAGGTGGTTGGTCGGCTCGTCGAGGATCAGCAGGTTCGGCGCATTGAAGGCGGCAAGCCCCATCAGCAGGCGGGCTTTTTCGCCGCCGGAAAGATCCTTGGCGGCCGTCGCCATTTTCTCGGTCGCAAGCCCCATCTGCGCGACGCGGGCGCGCACCTTGGCCTCCGGCGCACCGGGCATCAGCCGGCGCACATGCTCCACCGGCGATTGCTCGGGGATGAGGTCGTCGAGCTGGTGCTGCGCGAAGAAGCCGATCTTCAGGCTCGGCGCGATCTTCACTTCACCGCTCTCCGGCGCAAGTCGGCCGGAGATGAATTTGGCGAAAGTCGATTTGCCGTTACCGTTCGAGCCGAGCAGGGCGATGCGGTCGTCATTGTCGATACGAAGATTGAGGTTCTTCAGGATCGGATTGCCGGGCTCGTAACCGACGGCGCCGCTCTGGATCGCGACGATCGGCGAGGCCGGCTGCTTTTCCGGCTCGGGAAAAGTGATCGGCTGGACGTGATCCTCGATCACCGCGGCGACCGTTCCCATGCGCTCGAGCGCCTTGACGCGCGATTGTGCCTGCCGAGCCTTGGAGGCCTTGGCCTTGAAGCGATCGATGAAGCCCTGCAGATGTTTGCGCGCCGCGTCGTTCTTGGCCTTGGCCTTCGTCTGCAACTCGTCGGCTTCCGCCTTCTGCCGCTCGAACTGGTCATATCCGCCGCGATAGAAGGTGAGCTTCTTCTGGTCGAGATGGACGATCGCATTGACCGCATTGTTCAACAGGTCGCGATCGTGGCTGATGATGATGACGGTGTGCGGATAGCGCCTGACATAGTCTTCCAGCCACAGCGTGCCTTCGAGGTCGAGATAATTGGTCGGCTCGTCGAGCAGAAGCAGATCCGGCTCCGAAAACAGCACGGCGGCAAGGGCGACGCGCATGCGCCAGCCGCCGGAGAAGGAGGAGGCGGGGCGGGCTTGCGCCGCCTTGTCGAAGCCGAGGCCGGCAAGAATGCTCGCCGCACGCGCTTCGGCCGAATGCGCGTCGATATCGACGAGGCGCATCTGGATTTCGGCGATGCGGTGCGGGTCGGTCGCCGTTTCCGCCTCGGCAACGAGGGCGGTACGTTCCTTGTCCGCGGCAAGCACGATCTCGATCAGCGCGTCTTCGGTCGCAGGCGCTTCCTGCGCCACCTGGCCGATGCGTGCGGCTTTCGGGATCGACACCGTTCCGCTCTCCGAGCCGAGATCGCCGGTGATGACGCGAAAAAGCGTGGACTTGCCGGCGCCGTTGCGCCCGACGAGCCCGGCCTTCGTGCCTGAAGGCAGCGAAACGCTGGCATTGTCGAGAAGCAGGCGCCCGGCGATGCGGGCGGAAATGTCGGTGAGCGTGATCATGGCGGCGTTTTGGCCGAAAGCGCTCGCCAAGGCAAGAGCGCTTATCCCCGGGACAAGCTTGCTTGTCCCACGACAAGCTTGCTTGTGCGCTGGCAAGCTTGCTTGTCCCGCGGCCAGAACACGTGTCCGCCGCTTCAGCGGCCGAAAGCCTGCACCGGCAGTCGAGGGTTCGATTGCGCGGCGAGAAGCGCCACGCGGGCATTGGCCTGCAACTGTCCTGGTGTTGCAGCATCGGTGCTGAGCGCCACGCCGATCGAGATGGTGAGCCTGCCGCGATCGGTCTTGTCGGATGTCGCGAAGACCAGATTGTCCTCGACGGAGGCGCGCAGGCGGTCGGCGATAGCAATTGCATCCTTCATGCCAACATTGGAAAACAAGAGGGCGAATTCGTCACCCTCGGTGCGGGCAATGAAATCGTTTTTCTTGATCGACTTTTGGAGGAGTCCGGCGAGCTTCTTCAGGAGCTTGTTGCCTGCCTGCGTGCCATATTTGTCGTTGAGATCGGTGAAATTGTCGATATCGACCATGATCAGCGCGCTGCCGGCGGCACCTTCTTCCCGCTCGTAGAGATCGGCGATCGTCCGGTTCAGCGCGATGCGGTTCGGAAGTCCGGTGATCCTGTCGGCGATGGCGGCCGATTGCATCGCCGAAATACCGCGCTCCAGCGTTTCCAGCGTCTTGATATCGTCCTGCAGCTTCGCGCCGATTTCCATCTCCGCCGCAAGAACGGTCGAAAGCGAAGCAGTGAGGTAGTCGATCTCGCTGAGGAAGGCGGCAAGGCTCTGATCGTCATGGCCGGAAACGGATTTCAGGATCGTACCGCAGGCGCGCGCAAAGGCGTTCTTATGCTTCAACCCTTCGGCAAGCCTTTCCGCCACGTCGCGCAGCATCCGGCTCGCCTCGTTGCGTGATGTTTCGCCCGCCAGTCCGCAATGACCGACGAGGCGATATTTCAGGCCGAGTTCGTCGAGCATCGGCTGCTGCGGCTGCGGTCCGAGTGCTGCGATATCCTGTGCAAGGCCGGCATTGAGCCCGACGATCGCCTCGTGGAAGAGTTCGTAATTGCGCGGCAGCGCGACGACGTTCAGGCGCGCCATGTGCTGGGCGATCTTCTGAATGTCCGCCATCGGCGCCGGGCGTGCCGCCTCGCGCGGCACCAGTGCGTTTGCGCTTGCATTCTGCATGACGATCCCTCGCGGCCCGGCCTCATCTCTCACATCACGCTATGCCCGCAAGCGTTTAAGAGAGGCTGAATTTTCAACGGGGAAGCCCTGGATCGGCGGCAGAACCGGCAAAGGCGGTTAATTCAGTCTTGATGGCCGGAACATGATGCCGAAAAGTGTGAGCGGTTTTCCGGATGGCATCATGTTCTCACTTTCTAATTCGGATCGGGCCTCACATCCACTCGCGGCCCGCTCCGCAGGAAGTAGATGAGATCAAGCATGAGGCTCGGCTTGCCGAGCGCCGTCAGCGTCATGTGGCATTGGCCGCGATGATGGGTCTGGTGGTTGAAGAGATGCGCGAGCGCCGGAGCCAGCGGCTGGGTGATCTTGATCGGCTGCGTCACCGGCACATAGGTGAAGTCGGCGGCGAGGGTTTTCTCGTCCAGCATGCCCGTCCAGGCAATGATACGCTCGTCCTCGATTTTGCGTGCGGCGGCAAGCGCATCCAGATCTTCGAAGAGCACGGCATCGAGTGTCCCCGGCGCTTCGCCGGTGCCGGTGAAGCGCTTCATCCATATCCGGTCGGCGACGATCAGATGATTGAGCGTGCGATGCAGCGAACCGAAAAAAGCGCCGTGGTCGCTGCGGAATTCTGCATCGCTGAGTTCGGCCGCAGCCGCATAGACTTGCGTGTTGGCCCAGCGATTATAGGCGGCGAACATCCTGTAATGTCTGAGCATCCTGTCCCCTCCCGTATCGTATCGGCAGTCTAGCCGGTTTCCCTAGAAAGCCGAGTGATGACGCCATGAAATTTCCTGATTTGATCGCAGCCGCTTTCTGTCGTGGAATGGATAGAGCTGCGATCTCGAAAGGACTGTCATGACCAGAGCCCTCTATTCCCTCTGCGGCGCCGACGAGCGGCGCTTCTTTTCGCCCCATTGCTGGAAGGCGGTGATGGCGCTGGCGCATAAGGGCCTCGATTTCGAGGAGATTCCGACGACCTATGCCCGCATCCGCGCGATCGGTGGCGGCGTCTCGTCGATCGTGCCGGTTCTCGACGACAATGGCCGGCTGGTCTCCGACAGTTTCGACATCGCCCTCTATCTGGAGGAGGCCTATCCCGAGCGGCCGTCACTGTTCAACGGCGAGGGCGGCAAGGCGTTGTCGCGGATGGTGGAAGGCTATTCGCAGATGATCATCCATCCGGCGATCATGCGCATCGCCCTTCTCGACATCCATGCGAACCTCGACGAGGGAGACAAGGCCTATTTCCGCGAAAGCCGGGAGACTCGGCTCGGCAAGCCGTTGGAGGTGGTTGCCGCCGATAGCGAGGTGGAGAAGGCCGCCCTCGGTGCCAAGCTGGAGCCGCTTCGGCACATGCTGAAATTCCAACCCTTCATCGGCGGCCAGACACCGCTCTTTGCCGACTATATCGTCTTCGGCGCGCTGCAATGGCTGCGTGTCTCCGCCGGTCTCGCCATGCTAGCCGCTGACGATCCCGTCATGGCCTGGTTCGAACGCTGCCTCGATCTCCACCAAAGCCGCGGCAGGACTGTGACAGCGGCGTGAAATTGCCGCCGACCTCTTGTTTTCGGGCGTTGGGGCGGGTAAAGACCGCCCACTTTTCCCGAGAAAACAGAGGATTTGACTATGGCGATTGAACGCACCTTCTCGATGATCAAGCCGGATGCAACCAAGCGCAACCTGACGGGCGCCATCACCAAGATGCTCGAAGATGCCGGCCTGCGTGTCGTCGCTTCCAAGCGCGTCTGGATGAGCCGTCGCGAAGCCGAAGGCTTCTACGCCGTTCACAAGGACCGCCCCTTCTTCGGCGAGCTGGTCGAAGGCATGACCTCCGGCCCGACCATCGTCCAGGTGCTGGAAGGCGAAGGCGCGATCCTCAAGAACCGCGAGATCATGGGCGCCACCAACCCGGCAAACGCTGACGAAGGCACGATCCGCAAGGTTCATGCTCTGTCGATCGGCGAAAATTCCGTTCACGGCTCGGATGCTCCGGAAACGGCTGCCCAGGAAATCAAGTACTGGTTCTCCGATACCGAAATCGTCGGCTGAGGCATTCGCCGGCAATGCCTTGAATTGACTCTCGAAAGCCGGGGCCACGCCCCGGCTTTTTCTATGCATTTCTCTATGCCGGGCATTTGTCGGTATTCGAGAAATCGACGCTGCCGTCAGGCTTGAAGACCTCCGGGTTCTTGTCATAAAGCGCGCCGAGGACGAGCGGTTTGCTCGGCAGGACGGTCTGGTCTAGGTCGGACCGGAACTGCGTCTTCAATTCCTGCAGCACCTTGCCATCCTTGTCGACCAGCCGGACACTCACGGAATAGGGGCGGTCCTTGCGCACACAGTGCAGTTTTTCGCTCTGCAGCGCGATCTTGTCGTCGATCGGGTAGATCTTCTGGTTCAGCACCAGCGGATCGCCCCCCTGCGGATTTTCGAATTCGGCGATGATGACCGAACCATCGGGGATAGGCCCGGTCTTCTTCAGCGTCAGCAGATAGGTGGCGCTCGCCACCCGATAGTTGAAGACGAAGAGATGGCCGGTGACCTCGACCAGGTTTTCAGCCTGGCGCTGGCAGGCGGAAAGCAGAAGGGCGGCCGCCGCCGCCATCACGATCCAATAGTTTCTCATGGCGTCTCCTCCTTCTTGAGGCGATAGTGACGGTTCGCCTTGGTGCGGTTGCCGCACACCGCCATGTCGCACCAGGCCCGGCTCCTGTTCTTGCTGCGGTCGATGAACAGCCAGCCGCAATTGCCGCAGATCTTCATGCGTTCCGGATCGGGCATGGCGATCAGCCGCAGTGCCGAATGGGCGGTCGCCGCGGCCAGGCTGCCGGGGCTTGCGTCGCGCAACGCCTTCGCCAGCGCTTGCAGCAGCCTGGCCAGCAATTGGTCGTCGCCGCCATTCAGTATACGCTTGCGGAAATAGAGGTCGATCGCTTCCCGCAGTGCGATGAAATCCGCTTCGTTTTCCGCCGCCACCGGCGCGATATCGCCGAAGAGGGCGCGCTCGGCGCAGAATTCGGCGGCGGCGCGTGGAAAGCTCTGCATTTGATCCCTGACCGCGAAGCGGTCGATCCGCCGCGTTGCATCGTGGCGCAGAACGACGCTGTTGACGACATCGAGCGCCAGCGCGCCGCCGGCAAAGCGGTGAGGGGTCCAGGAAAAGCTCATGATGAAATTATAACTGGTGAAATAGGTTTTACTAGTTATAATTTTGATGACGCGGAGTGTTCGGAATGGCCTATCTTCTGCAGCAGCTGGCGAATGCGGTTCCGCTTGCCGCCCTCTATGCCGCGCTTGCCTTCGGTTATGCCGTCGCCTTCGGCGTGACGAAGCGGGCCGACATCACCTATGGGGCGATCTTTGCCTTTGCGGGCCAGATCCTGCTGCTCTTCACCGAACTCGCCTATGTCAGGTTTTGGCTGGTGCTGCCGGCCGCCCTTGCCGTCGGCGCCTGTGCTTCCATCGTCTATTCGCTGGCGGCGGGCCTATGGATCGGCCGCTCGATCATGCTGCCGCTGGTCAACAAATCGCCGAATACGGTCATCGTCGCTGCCCTCGGCATCATGATCGTACTGATGGAGACCGCCCGGCTTGCCGCCAATACCCGCTCTATCTGGCTGCCGCCGTTCCTGAACGACACAGTCGTCTTCTGGAGCGACGGGCTGTTCAAAGTGACGCTCACCCATATCCAGCTGATCAACACGGTACTGATGTCTGCCATTGTCGCTGTGGGCACGCTGATCCTCAGACGCACGGCCTGGGGCCGCGTCTGGCGCGCCGTTACCGATGACCCGCTGGCGGCCGAACTCTGTGGCACGAGCGCCGATCGCGTCTTTCTCGTCGCCTATGCGGCAGCCGCCCTCGTCGCCACGATCTGCGGCATCCTCGCCACCTTCTATTACGGCTCGATGGATTTCGGCGCCGGCCTGATGTTCGGACTGAAGGTCCTGTTGATCGCAGCCGTCGGCGGCTACTCCGATCCGCTGCGCTCGGCAGGCGGCGCTGCCGGGCTTGCCGTCGTCGAAACCATGTGGGGCGCCTATGGCCCCTTCGTCTGGCGGGATCTGGTCATCTTTTCGCTGCTCGTCCTGCTCTTGGTGATGAGCCGCCGGGAGCGTGTTATTCTCTAACTTATTTCCACTTGTCGCGCGCCGCGTCGTCGGCGTCTTTCGCTGAGACCCAATCGCCGCTGGCGCCATCCCTGGCGTGCTCCTTCTTCCAGAAGGGGGCCGCAGTCTTCAGGAAATCCATGACAAAATTGGCGCCGTCGAACGCCGCCTGCCGGTGCGGTGCGGCTGCGACGACGAGCACGATATTCTCGCCGGCTGCGATCTTTCCGTAGCGGTGGATGGCGGTGAGGCCGAGAAGTCCGAAACGCGCGATGGCAAGATCGCCGATGCGCAGCATCTCCGCTTCGGCCATGCCGGGATAATGTTCGAGTTCGAGGGCCGCCAGCGTGCCGCCTTCATCGCGGCAGAGGCCGGAAAAGGTGACAACGGCGCCAATGCCGGATTTGCCCTTGGAGAGCAGATCGACCTCGGCCTGCAGGTCGAAGTCCTCATGCTGGACGCGGATGGTGGGGGTGGCGGTCACGACAGCCTCCCCCTTCTCCCCAGCGGGGAGAAGATGTCCGAAGGACAGATGAGGAGGGTGCGCGGCGAAAGCCGCGAACGCACTGAGCTCAAGCGAAGGGCAGTACCTGCGGCCGCGGCCCCCTCATCCGCCCTTCGGGCACCTTCTCCCCGAGGGGAGAAGGGAGGGGAATATGCCGCATCCGATCTCATCCCAGTCACCCACCCGTCATCGGCGGAAATATCCCGATCTCCCGGGCGCCGGATATCGGCTCGTCGTGCTCGACATGCTCCATGTCGAGCGCCACGCGGATCACGTCGGGATATTGAAGTGCGGTCTCATATTCTTCGCCCAGCGTCTTCAAATGATTCAGGAGATCGGCAACGGTGACGACGGAGGAGGGGAGGTCGATCTCCTCCTCGCCCTTGCCGATGCGCTCGCGCACCCAGGCGAAATAGACAAGCCGCGTCATTCCTCGTCATCCACGATATGTTTCACGCCGGCGCGGAAATAGTCGTAGCCGGTATAGATCGTCAGCAGCGCCGCGATCCACAGCAGTGCGATGCCCGTCTGTGTCGTATAGGGGAAAATCTCGTCGCCGGCCGGGCCGGCGAGCAGGAAGGCGATGGCGACGAGCTGCAGCGTCGTCTTCCACTTGGCGATCCGCGTCACCGGTACGCTGACCTTCAGCGCCGCCAGATATTCGCGCAAGCCCGAAACCAGGATCTCGCGGCAGAGAATGGTGATCGCCGCCCAGATCGACCAGCCGGCGATCGTCTGGTCGGCCGCGACCAGCAGAAGGATCGAAGCGACCAGCAGCTTGTCGGCGATCGGATCGAGCATGCGGCCGATATTCGACGTCTGGTTCCAGATGCGCGCGAGATAGCCGTCGAGGAAATCGGTGAGCGAGGCGATGACGAAGATCCACAGCGCCACCCAGCGCGCCGTGTTGCTGATCGACAGCCTGCCCTCGATGAAGAAGCAGAGAACTATCAGCGGTACGGCGAGGATACGACCGTAGGTCAGAAGATTGGGAATGCTGTACGCACGCGATGCCATGGGATCGTTTCTCTGAATTGATGCGCCGCTAAAGCGCCGCGCGTCTTTTCAGGCGCGCAAAGGACGCTGTAACACTTTAGAATATCCGCATCGAGCTTTCCGAAAGTCGATTCCGATTTTCGGGCCGATGCGGTAGATGACGGCTTTGGCCGCGGACCGTCAACATTCTTTCTGTCTTTTCACCGCCTTTGCGTGGAATTTGCGACGGACGCCGGTTATTTCGCGGCGTCGTCGTGGAAATGGTTATAGACCTGCTTGGCGACGGCTTCCGATATGCCTTCCACCGCCATCAGGTCGGACAGGGCGGCGCGCGAAACCGCCTTCGCCGTGCCGAAATGCTGGAGCAGTGCGCGTTTGCGCGATGGGCCGATGCCGCCGATCTCATCGAGCGGGTTCTTGATCATTTCCTTCTTGCGCCGCGCCCGGTGCGAGCCGATCGCGAAACGATGCGCCTCGTCGCGCATGCGCTGGACGAAGTAAAGCACCGGATCGCGCGGCGGCAGCGTGAAGCTCTCGCGGCCCGGCGGGAAGAAGCGCTCGCGCCCGGCCTCGCGGTCGACACCCTTGGCGATGCCGATCGCCATCACGCTGTCGGTGATGCCGAGTTCGGTAAGGATGGCGCGCACCGCCGTCATCTGCCCCTGGCCGCCGTCGATGAGGATCACATCGGGCCAGGTGGGGAAGGGCATGTCGGCAGCGTCGGGTGTGGCCGCCTGCACCGTCCGGTCAGGAATGCCTTCCTCCTTGATCAGCCGCGAGAAACGCCGCGTCATCACCTCCTTCATCATGCCGAAGTCGTCGCCGGGCGTGATGTCGGTCGATTTGATGTTGAACTTGCGGTACTGGTTCTTGACGAAACCTTCCGGCCCCGCGACCACCATGCCGCCGACGGCATTGGTGCCCATGATATGCGAGTTGTCGTAGATCTCGATGCGCTGCGGTGCATAGGCAAGCCCGAACGTTTCCTTGAAACCTTCGAGCAGCCGCGACTGCGACGCCGTCTCGGCAAGCTTTCGCCCATGCGCCTCGCGTGCATTGCCGACGACATGGTCGACCAGATCCCGCTTCTCGCCGCGCTGCGGCACCAGGATGGAGACCTTGTGGCCGGCCTTTTCGCTGAGTGCTGCGGCAAGCAGCTCCAGCTCCTCGACTGTCTGCGACAGCATGATCTGCTTCGGCACGGGCTTGTCGTCGTAGAATTGCGCGAGGAAGGAATTCAGCACTTCGGCGCTCGAAAGCTGCGGATCGGCCTTCGGGAAATAGGCGCGGTTGCCCCAGTTCTGGCCGGTGCGGAAGAAGAACACCTGGATGCAGGAGATGCCACCCTCATGATGGATGGCGAAAACGTCAGCCTCCTCGACACCGGCCGGATTGATGCCCTGGTGGCTCTGCACGTGCGAAAGTGCGGCCAGCCGATCGCGATAGATTGCCGCCCGCTCGAAGTCGAGGTCCTCGGCCGCCTGGTTCATGGCCTCGGCCATATGCGACTTCACCTTCTGGCTCTTGCCGGACAGGAAGTCCTTCGCCTCCTGCACCAGTTCGCCGTAACCCTCGTCGCTGACCTCATGGGTGCACGGCCCGGAACAGCGCTTGATCTGGTAGAGCAGGCAGGGTCGCGTGCGCGTTTCGAAGACGCTGTCGGTGCAAGTGCGGATCAGGAAGGCGCGCTGCAGCGAGTTGATCGTGCGCCCGACCGCGCCGGCCGAAGCGAATGGTCCGAAATAGTCGCCCTTTCGCGCTCTCGCACCGCGATGCTTGAAGATCGCCGGCGCCCGGTGGTCGCCGGTAATGAGGATATAGGGAAACGACTTGTCGTCGCGCAAAAGCACGTTAAAGCGCGGCCGCAAGCGCTTGATCAGATTCGCTTCCAGGAGCAGCGCTTCGGTTTCCGTGCGCGTCGTCACGAATTCCATGTTGGCCGTCTGGCGCACCATCTGGGCGATGCGGTTGGAATGCACGCGGCCGACGGCGTAATTGTTGACGCGCTTCTTCAGGCTGCGCGCCTTGCCGACATAGAGCACGTCACCCTCGGCGTTGAACATGCGGTAGACGCCGGGGCTGTTGGGGAGCCGCTTGACGAATTCGCCGATCAGTTCCGCGCCGACGAGCCCGGTTTCATTGAGGCTGCCTGCATTCCAGTCGACCGCAGCCGCAAGCGGGGCGGCGGCGGAAACGTCGCCTTCCACTTCGATATCGTCTTCGCTCTCATCCGTCTCGTCGTAGAGAACGCCGCCATCCGGCAGCTTTCGTCCGTTCATTCCGTAATCTCCGCCACATCGGGCGTCTGCCAGGCGAGGTGCTGGCCGCCGTCGAGGGCAATCATCTGGCCGGTGATCGAGGGCGTGTCGTAAAGGAAGCGAATCGTTTGTCCGAATTCCTCCAGCGCCGGCCCTCGCTGCAAGATAAGGGCTGAGACCTGCGCTTGGAAGTCCTCCATCGCCTGCCGCTCGCTCGGCATCGAGGGGCCGGGGCCGATGGCATTGACGCGGATGCGTGGCGCCAATGCCTGTGCAAGCGTCTGTGTCGCCGTCCACAGCGCGGATTTGGAGAGGGTATAGGAATAGAAGCTGGGCCTCAGCGCCCAGACCCGCTGGTCGATGATATTGACGATCAGCCCTGCCGCCTCAACGGGCATCTGCTGCGCGAAGGCCGCCGCAAGAATAGAGGGCGCACGGACATGCAGGTCGAAGTGCAAAGCCCAGGTGGCGGCATTGAAACTGCGCGCGGAATCATGCTGGAAGACCGACGCATTATTGACGAGCAGATCGAGTGGCCCGAGCGCTTCCGACGCCTTCGCGACCAAGGCACCCGTTTCGCCGATATCGGTGAGGTCGGCCTGTAGGGCGATCGCCCGATATCCCTTTCGCCGCAATTCCGCCACCAGCTCTTCGGCCTCACCGATGGAGCCGTTCGCGTGGATCGCAACGGAAAAGCCATTTGCAGCAAGGTCTTCGGCGATTGCCCGGCCTATTCTCTTAGCAGCCCCTGTTATAAGGGCCGAGCGAAGTCTTTTGTGGTTCAAAATCTTGCCTTCTGATCCCGCGAGTCTGTCTGCAGACTATATAGGGGCCGACGGAGATTATATAAATAGGCCGCTGCGGTTGCGTCCGAGAGCCGGATATTCTATGTATTATTTAAGAATGCGATTTCTTAAAATAAGTATTTTCAGTTTAACACTTCAGTATGGTTAATGAAGTGTATGTTGCGCCAAAGCAACATCGAATTTCAGCCATGCGGCAGCCACAATGATATCACAATTTGGCTCTTTCAAATCCGCATTTGAGTTCCAATTTCAGTCTCGATCCGGAAGGGACATCTGGCAATATCCCGCCAATGCTTCACTGATAGACAGTTGACAAGCGGCGCGGGACCGAAAGGAGACTAAGTATGCGTGTACTCATTGCTGGCCTCATGGCCTCCGTTTTTGCAATTGCGGGCGTCTCGGCAGCTCAGGCGGCCGATGCCGTCGACCAGGTTCCGGAAGCACCGGTCGCCCAGGACGCTCCGGTCAAGCCGGCAGGCAACTGGGAAGGCTTTTATCTCGGCGGCGCCGGCACCTACAACATGGGTGACTTCGGTTCCGACCGCCACACCTACGGTTTCGGCGGCCAGGTCTTCACCGGCTACAACTGGCAGCAGGGCCAGATCGTTTACGGCGTTGAATCCGATCTCGGCTACAGCGGCGACGACGTCTCCTCAGGCGGCGTCAAGAACAAGTATGGCTGGAACGGCTCTGTCCGTGGCCGCGTCGGCTACGACATGAACCCCTTCCTGCTCTACGGCACGGCCGGTCTTGCCATCGGCGACGTCAAGGTTTCCGACGACACCTCGGACGAAAGCAAGACGAACTTCGGCTATACGGTCGGCGCCGGCGTCGAAGCCTTCGTGACCAACAACATCACGACGCGCTTGGAATATCGCTACACCGACTACCAGAGCAAGGACTACGACCTCGACTCCGGCAGCTTCTCGCGCGGTTACGACGAGAACAGCGTCAAGCTCGGTATCGGCGTCAAGTTCTAAGCCGGACCATCCGTTCAAGCATGAAAAAGCCGGGCACGTCGCCCGGCTTTTTGCTGTCTGTTTGCTCTTCCCGCCGTTGAGCCCTGGGCTTTGAGCGCGCTCAGCCTTGGGACTTGAGTTCGCTATGGGCAGGGAATTTCTTGTCGAACTGCCGCAGCCAGTCGGTGAGCGGCGCATGATCGGCTTCCCACTGGTCCTTGAAGCGCAGCTCGAGATAATCGAGCGTCGCGGCCAGCGCGAAATGCCCGCCATTGAGCTTCTTGCCAAGCTTCGGTGGATTGGCGCCGAGATGAGCGAGCCCGCTCGTCGCCTTCTTCCATTGCCTGTCGATCCACGGCTGGTGAATTTTTTCCTCGTCGCGGAAGCGCCGCTCGTAGACGATCGCCAGCAGGCAGTCGCAGATGCCGTCGCAGAGCGCCTCGAGGATTTCCGCATCCGTGCGCTTGCCCTTCTTGGAAGGGTAGAGCCCGCCCTTCGTCAGCCGGTCGAAATAATGCATGATCGCCACGCTGTCGAATATCGAGAGTCCGTCATCGGTCAGCAGCGTCGGGATCTTGCCGAGCGGATTGTTGTCCAGCAGGATCGCCGGTCCGGTATTGGTGTCGACCCGGATGGCGTTCAATTTCAGCGCCAGAAAATGCGCGGCCATCCGCACCTTGTTGGAATAGGGCGAGGCGGGCGAACAAAGGAGCTTCATGGGACACCTGATGAGATTGTGGAGTTGCGGCGCGGACTATCCCTGAAGCTAGCGCATAACTCCGAAAATCGGAATCGATTTTCGGAAAGGATTATGCGCAAATTCAAAGTGCTAGATGTGAGCTTTCCGGAGGTTGTCCATTCGGAGCGGATTTAGGAGACTGGAGTTACCACACCTCAGTTTTCCAGGATCACTCCGAATGAACATCCATAAGAATGCCCGACTGACCCCGTTGCGTCGAGAGGAAATGGCTTTGGCCGTTGCCAAAGGCCAAGTGTCCAAAGCCCAGGCTTCCCGCCTTTATGGTGTCTCGTCAAAGATCGTTTCGCGCTGGGTCGAACGGTTCAGGGCACAAGGACGCGCCGGGATGGCGGACCGCTCGTCCCGGCCCAAAATCAGTCCACGTCAGACGGGTCAGTCCTTGGCAGAGCGCATCGTCGCACTTCGCCGTCAGCGCCTGACAGGCAAGCACATCGCCATGGAAACAGGCGTGTCGCCCGCCACCGTCAGCCGCGTTCTCAGGCGTGCAGGCCTGTCACGGATGAAGGATGTCGATCCCGCCGAGCCGATTGTGCGTTACGAATATGCCGAGCCGGGTGGTCTGATCCATCTCGATATCAAGCGCCTCGGCCGCTTTCATCGCGTCGGCCACCGCATCACCGGCGACCGGACCGGCCAAAGCAACTCGCGTGGTGTCGGCTGGGAATACGTCCACATCTGCATCGACGATGCCTCCCGCATCGCCTTTACCGATATCTTCCCCGACGAAACCGCCGTTAGCGCCATTGCCTTCCTCAAGGCGGCCGTCACCTATTATCAGAGCCTGGGCATCACAGTCACGCGGGTGATGACCGACAACGGCTCCTGCTACAAGGCCAAGGACTTCGCAACCACCTGCAAGGCACTCGGCCTCAAGCACATCCGCACCAAACCCTATACCCCCAAAACCAACGGCAAGGCGGAGCGCTTCATTCAGACGGCTTTGCGAGAGTGGGCCTATGCATGCGCCTATCCGTCATCCGAACACCGAAAAGCCCATCTGCCAAGCTGGACCCATATGTACAATTGGCATCGCCCGCACGGCAGCCTGAAATCAAAAACACCCATCAGTCGCCTCGGCCTCAACCGAGACAACCTCTTGAGCATCCACAGCTAGAGCGTCCTTAGCTCGTCCTATGGGGCGCGCGGCGCTCTACCCGGTCAATCGTCCTTGACTGCCTTGTTCTCTCCGCGCAGCCAGAAAGCGCGGTGCGAGGCGAAGCGGTCTTGCGCCAGATGGTCCTTCAATGCGGGCAGCAATTGGTGCAATTCGTCCTTCAGCGTGAAGGGCGGGTTGACGATGACGAGGCCTGAGCCCGTCAGACCGGTAATGCCGCGGTCGCTGCGAACGGCGAGTTCGGCGCAGAGCATTTTCGGGATGTCGAGCGCCTGCAGCGCCTCGTGGAATTCCTTGATCGGCGCGCCCTTTTTCAGGGGGTACCACAGGCAATAGGTGCCGCCGGGAAAGCGGCGGTAGGCTTTTTCCAGTCCTTCGGCCAGCCGCTGATATTCGTCCTCTTCCTCGAAGGGCGGATCGACGAGCACGATGCCGCGCTTCTCCTTCGGCGGCAGATGTGCGCCGAGCGCCAGCCAGCCGTCGAGCTCGGTGATGCGGGCGTGGTGATCGCCCTCGAACAGCCGGTGCAGCCTGACGTAGTCCTCGGGATGCAGTTCCATCGCCGACAGCCGGTCCTGCGGGCGGAACAGCATGCGCGCAAGTTTCGGCGAGCCGGGATAGAAGCGGATGCCGCCCTCAGGATTGAGTTCGCGGATTGCCGAGAGGTAGGGCTCCAGCAGTTCAGAAACCTGAGGGCCGAGCTCTGCCTCCATCAGCTTGCCGATGCCATCGAGCCATTCGCCGGTTTTCTGTGCTTCTTCGGAGGAGAGGTCGTAGAGCCCGATGCCGGCATGCGTGTCGAGCACCCGGAAGCCGCCATCCTTTTTCTGCATGTAGCGGATCAGCCGCGTCAGCACGACATGTTTCAGCACATCGGCAAAGTTGCCCGCGTGATAGATGTGGCGGTAGTTCATTTTTGCTGAATGTCCGTATGAATTCGCGTCATGGGGAATTTTTGTGGCTTTTGGCCGTGCAAGCCTTGGAATATACAAATGCCATGAACATTGCGACCCCCATCCACGCCAAATCATCGAAGCCGGAGAATAGGGTAGGCCACACCGCCTGTCCGCATGACTGTCCCTCCACCTGCGCGCTGGAGGTCGATATATCAGAGGATGGCCGCATAGGCCGTGTGCGCGGCGCCAATGACCATTCCTACACGTCGGGTGTCATCTGCGCCAAGGTCGCCCGTTATGCCGAGCGGCTCTACCATCCCGACCGTCTGATGCATCCTCTACGCCGCGCCGGTGCCAAGGGGGCAGGGCAGTGGCAGCAGATTTCCTGGGACGATGCGCTCGATGAGATCGCCGAAGCCTTTGTGAAGTCCGAGGCAAGGGACGGCAGCGAGGCGATCTGGCCCTATTTCTACGCTGGTACCATGGGCTGGGTGCAGCGCGATTCCATCGATCGCCTGCGTCATGCCAAGCGTTACTCCGGCTTCTTCTCCTCGATCTGCACCAACCCCGCCTGGACCGGCTTCACGATGGCGACCGGCACGCTGCGCGGTCCCGATCCACGCGAGATGGGCCGCACCGATTGCGTCGTCATCTGGGGCACCAACGCGGTCTCGACGCAGGTCAACGTGATGACCCACGCCATCAAGTCGCGCAAGGAGCGCGGTGCGAAGATCGTCGTCATCGACATCTACGACAATCCGACGATGAAGCAGGCCGACATGGCGCTGATCGTCAGGCCCGGCACCGACGCCGCACTCGCCTGCGCCGTCATGCACATCGCCTTCCGAGACGGCCATGCCGACCGTGACTATATGGCGAGATATGCCGATGATCCCGCCGGCCTCGAAGCGCATCTGAAAACCAAGACGCCGCAATGGGCTGCTGCCATCACCGGCCTTTCGGTCGAGGAGATCGAAGCCTTCGCCAGCCTCGTCGGCACGACGAAGAAAACCTTCTTCCGCCTGGGCTATGGCTTCACCCGCCAGCGCAACGGCGCGGTCGCCATGCATGCGGCGGCCTCAATCGCCACCGTCCTCGGCTCCTGGCAATATGAGGGCGGCGGCGCCTTCCATTCGAACAGCGACATCTTCCGCTTGAACAATGCGGAACTGACCGGCCGGTCGATGAAGGATGCGGATGTCCGCATGCTCGATCAATCCCAGATCGGCCGCGTGCTGACCGGTGACGCTGTCGCGCTGCGCCATCGCGGCCCGGTGACGGCGATGCTGATCCAGAACACCAATCCCGCCAACATCGCCCCCGAGCAGCGCCTCGTCAGGCGCGGCTTTGCCCGCAACGACCTCTTCGTTGCCGTGCACGAGCAGTTCATGACCGAAACGGCCGAGATCGCCGATATCGTCATCCCGGCAACGATGTTCGTCGAACATGACGACATCTATCGGGCCGGCGGCCAGAACCATATCCTGCTGGGGCCGAAGCTGGTCGAGCCGCCGCCAACCGTGCGCACCAATCTCTTCGTCATCGAGGAATTGGCAAAACGCCTCGGCGTCGCCGATCGCCCCGGCTTCGGCTTCACCGCCCGGGAGATGGTCGACCGCATTCTGGAGTCGAGCGGCCTGCCGGATTACGACCATTTCCTCGAACACAAATGGTTCGATCGTCAGCCCGCTTTCGAGGAGGCGCATTATCTGAATGGCTTTGCACATCCGGATGGCAAGTTCCATTTTCGCCCGGACTGGATCGATCAGCCGGCGCCGAACAAGCCCCCGGCTTCTATCGGCGCGCTCGGGCCGCATGCCGCGCTTCCTGCCTTCCCCGATCAGGTCGATGTCATCGAAGTCGCCGATTCCGAGCATCCCTTCCGGCTCGCCACCTCGCCGGCGCGCAACTTCCTGAATTCGAGCTTCTCCGAGACCAAGACCTCTCGCCAGAAGGAAGGTCGTCCTGAAGTGATGATCAATCCGGCCGACGCCGAAGCCAACGGCATCGCCCATGGCGATCTCGTCCGCATTGGCAACAGCCGCGGCGATCTGCGCCTCCACGCCCGCATCACCACCGAAGTCAAATCCGGCGTGCTGATCGCCGAAGGCCTCTGGCCGAACAAGGCGCATGTCGACGGCGAGGGCATCAACGTCTTGACCGGCGCCGACCCTGTCGCGCCCTATGGCGGGGCGGCCGTACACGACAACAAGGTCTGGCTTCGCAGGGACGCAGCATGATGCAGCCGAAATCACGTGTGAAGATCGTCAGCGAAGACACGCTGTCGAATGGGTGGACGCGGTTGAGCAGCTACCTGCTCGACTATATCGACCGCAAGGGCGCAACCCAGCGGTTGAAACGGGAGGTCTATCACCGAACGCCGGCCGCCTGCATCCTGCTTTATGATCCTAGGCGCGACCTCGTCGTTCTCGTCCGCCAATTCCGCCTCGCCGTTCATCTCAACGGCGATCCCAGCTGGATAATCGAGGTGCCGGCCGGCCTTCTCGACGATGACCATCCCGAAGCGGCTATCCGTCGCGAGGCGATGGAGGAGACCGGCTATCGCCTGCGCGATGCGCGCTTCCTATTCAAATCCTACACCTCACCGGGTGCCGTCACCGAAGTGGTCCACTTCTTCGCAGCCCTCGTCGACATCGCCGACCGCGTGGCGGAAGGCGGCGGCCTGGACGAGGAGCACGAGGATATCGAGGTCCTCGAAATCCCGCTCGACGAGGCGGCGGCGATGATCGAAACCGGCGAGATCTTCGACGTCAAAACGATCGTGCTTCTGCAATGGGCCGCGTTGAACAGGGCAAGGCTGACGGCCTGATCGCGATCATTTCGCGGGATCGAGGGACCGGTGAATCTGCGGGGCGAGTGCATCGGATCATTTCCAAAGCGCAAGTTTCCGCTTTAAGATGATAAGGCGCGAAATTTCATACGACTGTCACGAAGCGGTTCTATCCGCTGCGGTTTGTCAATCATCGGATGCGGTCAGGAGAAAGCCCATGTGGCTCAGCAATTTCACCCTCGTTCTCCCTAACGAGGTGGTGAGGGAAGGTTCCGTGCGTGTTGAGGATGGGGTTATCGCCGAGATCAGGCCGGAGCCGGTCGCCGGTGCTGCCATCGATGGCGGCGGGCGGCTGCTGATGCCCGGATTCGTCGATCTCCACGGCGACATGATCGAGCGCGAAATCGCCCCACGGCCGAACGCGACGATGCCGATCGATTTCGGCATCCACGAACTCGACAAAAAGCTTGCCGCCGCTGGTGTCACGACGGCGTTTGCCGCCGTCTCCTTCGCGACCGAAAGCGTCTACGGCCACGTCCGCTCGCTGGAGACGACATCAGCGGTGATCGAGGGCATTAACCGCCTGCGCGGCGATCTGCTGATCGACCACCGCGTCCACGCCCGCTACGAAATCACCAATGTCGGGGCAGCTCCCGCGCTCGAGCGCCTGCTGAATGCCGATCAGATCGACATGGTCTCGCTGACCGACCACACGCCGGGCCAGGGCCAGTACAACAACCTGCAAAGCTATATCCTCAGCATCTCCGAGCGCCGCGCCATCTCCGAGGAAATGGCGGCGGAGATCGTCGCCAAGCGCATCGCCATGCGCAGCAATCCTGACATCGAGGCCAAGCTGAAGGAGATCGTCGCGCTGTCGCTGAAGCACAAGCTGTCGCTTGCCTCGCATGACGATGACAGCGTCGAAAAAGTCGCCGAAATGCACGATCTCGGTGTCACCATCAGCGAGTTTCCGGTCACCGCACCTGCGGCGGAGGAGGCGCGCCGTCGTGGCCTCTGGACGCTGATGGGCGCGCCGAACGCACTGCGCGGCCAGTCGATGTCGGGCAATCTCAGCGCGCTCGATGCTGCAAGGGCCGGCCTGCTGAGCGTCATCGCCGCCGATTATCATCCGGCCGCCTTCGTACCCGGCATCTTCAAGCTTGCCGACATGGTGGAAGGTGGCCTGCCGGCAGCCGTTGCCATGGCGACCGGCAATGCTGCCCGTTCGGCCGGATTGCTGGATCGCGGCGAGATCGCCATCGGCCAGCGCGCCGATCTTGTCGCGGTTGAGCCGGGTGATATCAATCGCATCCGCGCCACGTTCCGCGCCGGCCGCTTCGTCTATAGCGACGGCACGCTGCATCCGCTGCGGGCCTTGGCGGCTTAGAGCAATTCCAGGAAAAGTGCGAAGCGGTTTTCCCAGGCAAAGCGCGAAGCGCTTTTGCCGGGAATTGCGTAAAACAAGCGGCCTAAGAGCGGTCGCCGATCAGCGAAATGAGTTGAGCCCTGGGTACGGTGGTTGAGGCCTCTGTGCTCATGGCCCTGCCGCCTTCCATCGTCACACGGCCTTCGGCAAAGAGCCGCAAGGCTTGCGGATAGATCTGGTGTTCGATGGTGAGCACACGCGCGGCAAGGCTATCGGCCGTGTCGCCGGAAAGAACCGGCACGGCCGCCTGGCCGATCACCGGTCCCTCGTCCATGCCTTCGGTGACGAAATGCACGGTGCAGCCGGCAATACGCATGCCGGCGTCGATTGCCCGCTGATGTGTATGCAGGCCCGGAAACAGCGGCAGCAGGGAAGGGTGGATGTTGAGCATCCGGCCTTCGTAACGCTGGATGAAGGTCGGCGTCAGCAGCCGCATGTAGCCTGCCAGGCAGAGAATGTCGGGCGAAAGCTCATCGAGCGCCGAAAAGATCGCCGCCTCATGCGCGTCCTTGCTGGCATAGTCCTTGCGAGGAAAGGCAAAGGTGGCAATACCTTCGGCGGCGGCCTTGGCAAGCCCGCCGGCATCCGCCTTGTCGGAGATCACCCCGATGATCTCGGCCGGATAGTCGGCTGCCTTCGCCGCCGCAACCAGCGCCATCATGTTGGAGCCGCTGCCTGATATGAAGACGACGGCGCGTTTGCGCGGCGAGCTCATATGGCAAGCGTACCCTTGTAGACCGTGCCGGCGGCGCCCTCGTCGCGGGCGATCATGCGACCGAGCGTGACAACGGTCTCGCCCTCGGCTTCGAGAGCCGCGGAAACCGTCGCGACATTCTCGCTGGCGACAACGGCGATCATGCCCACACCGCAGTTAAAGGTGCGCAGCATTTCCCTGGAGTCGACGCCGCCCGCTTTGGCGAGCCATGAAAACACCGGCGGCACCTTGACGGCGGCAAGATCGATCTCGGCCGCCAGATGCTTCGGCAGGACGCGCGGAATATTTTCCGGGAAGCCACCGCCGGTGATGTGCGCCAGCGCCTTGATGGCGCCGGTTTCGCGGATCGCCTTCAGAAGCGGCTTCACATAGATACGGGTCGGCTCGAGCAGAGCTTCGCCGAGCCGCCGGCCTTCGGCAAACGGTGCGGCTGCGCTCCAGTCGAGGCCGGACAATTCCACGATCTTGCGCACCAGCGAAAAGCCGTTGGAATGGACGCCGGAGGAGGCAAGGCCGAGGATCACGTCACCTTCGGCAATATCGCCTGTTGGCAGGAGCTTGCCGCGTTCGGCAGCACCGACGGCAAAACCCGCGAGATCGTAGTCGCCGGAGGAATACATGCCGGGCATCTCGGCCGTCTCGCCGCCGATTAGCGCGCAGCCCGCCTCGCGGCAGCCGGCGGCAATGCCGCCGACGATGGCCGCGCCTTGGTCGGGGTCGAGCTTGCCGGTCGCGAAATAATCGAGGAAGAACAGCGGCTCGGCGCCCTGTACCACGAGATCGTTGACGCACATGGCGACGAGGTCGATGCCGACGGTGTCGTGATAGTCGGCATCGATCGCAATCTTCAGCTTGGTGCCGACACCGTCATTGGCAGCGACGAGAACCGGATCGGTAAAACCCGCCGCCTTGAGGTCGAACAGCCCGCCGAAGCCGCCGATCTCGCCGTCGGCGCCGGGACGGCGCGTCGAGCGCACCGCCGGCTTGATCTTCTCGACGAGGAGGTTTCCGGCATCGATATCGACGCCCGCATCGCTATATGTCAGGCCGTTTTTCCCAGACTGGCTCATGCTGGTCTCCGATGGCTATTTCAGGCGGCAAACGTGCCGCGTCATCTGCCGGTCGCAATTGCATGACAGGGGCTTTTATGCAAGCGCTGCATGGCAAAAGCCCCCAATTTCCCGCGTCTTCCCTGAGCCTTTCGGGGATTTTGCCCGACAGGGTTGACCATCTTTGCGCCTGCATCCTATGTGCTGAATGGCCGCTTCGGATCGGATGCGGGGTTCGGCGACGGCGACGATCAGCGGGGAAGGCAATGCCACAGCAAGTCAGTGGGAACATTCTCAAGCGTCAGATCTTCTTCTGGCTGGCGGTGCTCGTGTTCTTCATCGTCTTTCTCTATGTCTTCAGCTCGATCCTGCTGCCCTTCATCGCCGGCATGGCGATCGCCTATTTCCTCGATCCGGTGGCCGACCGGCTGGAGCGCCTGGGTCTGAGCCGCATGATGGCGACCATCGGCATTCTCGTTGCCTTCGTCATCGTCTTCGCGCTGGCGCTGATGATCCTCATTCCGGTGCTGATCAGCCAGTTCAACGATTTCGCTCAGCGTCTGCCGGGTTATATCAGCCAATTACAGCAGTTCATCACGCAGGCGCAGAATTCGCTGCTACCGGACTGGGTCGAGAACCAGATGGGCACGATCAAGGACAATCTCTCCGGCATCCTGTCGGAGGGCATGGGCTTCCTGACCGGGCTTTTTGCGCAGATCTGGAATTCCGGCAAGGCGATCGTCGACGTCATATCGCTGCTCGTGGTCACCCCCGTCGTCGCCTTCTATATCCTGCTTGATTGGGATCGTATGGTTGCCAAGGTCGACCAATGGATCCCGCGCGATTATGTCGGCGATGTCCGCCAGATCGCCAAGGAGATCGACCAGGCGATCGCCGGTTTCATCCGCGGCCAGGGCTCGCTGTGTCTCATCCTCGGTATCTATTATGCCGTCGGCCTTTCTCTCGTCGGGCTGAATTTCGGCCTGCTGATCGGCCTCTTCGCCGGGATGATCAGTTTCATTCCCTATGTCGGCTCGATGGTTGGCCTCGTGCTCGCCATCGGCGTGGCGCTTGTGCAGTTCTGGCCCGATTATCCCTGGATCGGCCTGGTGCTCCTCGTCTTCTTCAGCGGTCAGTTCCTGGAAGGCAACATTCTGCAGCCGAAGCTCGTCGGCTCCAGCGTCGGCCTGCATCCGGTCTGGCTGATGTTTGCGCTCTTTGCCTTCGGCGCGCTCTTCGGTTTCGTCGGGCTTCTGGTTGCCGTGCCGGCTGCCGCTGCCGTCGGCGTCCTTGTTCGTTTCGCGATTTCACGCTACCTTCAGAGCGATCTTTATTTTGGCGGGTCGCCCAGTGGCCGCGCCCGGAAGACGAAATCTGTTCCCAATGAATGACGTGAAGAACGCTGATCCGAAGCGCAAGGCCGGAGAGCAGCTGCCGCTGGTCTTTTCGCACGATGCCGCAAGCGGGCGCGACGACCTCCTGATCTCGGAGCGTCTTGCCGCCGCCGTTTCGATCGTCGATGCCTGGCCGGCATGGCCATCGCCGGTCGTCGTACTCGCCGGCCCCGTCGGCTCGGGAAAATCGCACATCGCCCGCATCTGGCGGGAATTGAGCGGCGCCGTCGACATCCATCCCGAGCTTGGCTCGGATGCCGCGGTTACCGCCGCCGCCGGCCCGGTGCTGTTTGAGGATGCCGACCGCCTCGGCTTCGACGACAACGCGCTCTTCCACGTCATCAACAGCGTGCGCGAAAACGGCACCAGCCTGTTGATGACCAGCCGCCTCTGGCCGATGTCGTGGCCGGTTTTGCTGCCCGATCTGCGCTCGCGCCTGAAAGCGGCAACCGTCGTCGAAATCGGCGAACCCGATGAGGCGCTGTTGTCGCAGGTGATCGTCAAGCTCTTCGCCGACCGGCAGCTTTATATAGATGACAAACTCGTGCTCTATATCGTGAACCGGATGGAGCGGTCGCTGAATGCGGCCCAGACGATCGTCGAAAGGCTTGACCGGCTGGCCCTGTCGCGGGGCACGAAAATTACCCGGTCTCTTGCTGCCGAAGTATTGAATGAATTGGGAAATTCGGAACCGGCCGATTGACTGTCACAGTTCCGTCGTCAAACTGATATAATTGCCTTTGGCGATTGAAAACGGGGTAAGCGGACCATGGATAGCGCAGTCGTAGAACATCAGGAACTCACTCCGGAAATCAACGACAACACCCCCCCGCTGGAAGAACTGCTCAAGAGCCCCGAGCGCTTCATCAACCGAGAATTCTCCTGGCTGCAGTTCAATCGGCGTGTCCTGGAAGAAACGCTGAACACCGAGCATCCGCTGCTCGAGCGCGTCCGTTTCCTGTCGATCTCGGCCGCCAACCTCGATGAATTCTTCATGGTGCGTGTCGCCGGCCTCGAGGGCCAGGTGCGCCAGAACATCGCCATCCGCAGCCCCGACGGCAAGACGCCGGCCGAGCAGCTCGACTCGATCCTGCAGGAGATCGACCACCTGCAGATGGAGCAGCAGGCCTCGCTCGCCGTGCTGCAGCAGTATCTCGCCAAGGAAGATATCCTGATCGTGCGCCCCGGCGCCTTGAGCGATGCCGACCGCCAGTGGCTGGCCGCCGAATTCGAACAGGCGATCTTCCCTGTTTTGACGCCGTTGTCGATCGATCCTGCCCATCCGTTCCCCTTCATTCCGAATCTCGGCTTCTCGATCGGTTTGCAGCTCGTCAGCAAGAACGGCCGCGAGCCGATGACGGCGCTGCTGCGCCTGCCGGTGGCGCTCGATCGCTTCGTCCGCCTGCCGGATGATGGAAACACGATCCGCTACATCACGCTGGAAGATGTCGCCAACATCTTCATCCATCGGCTCTACCCGGGTTACGAGGTGCAGGGCTCCGGTACGTTCCGCGTCATCCGCGACAGCGATATCGAAGTCGAGGAAGAGGCCGAGGATCTCGTCCGCTTCTTCGAAACGGCGCTGAAGCGCCGCCGTCGCGGCAAGGTCATCCGCATCGAGACCGACTCGGAAATGCCGGCCTCGCTGCGTCAGTTCGTCGTTCAGGCGCTCAATATCCCTGATAATCGCGTCGCCGTTCTGCCGGGCCTTCTGGCGTTGAACACCCTGTCCGAGATCACCAAGGCGCCGCGCGAGGATCTCAGGTTTGCCCCCTACAATGCGCGATTTCCCGAGCGCGTCCGCGAACATGCCGGCGACTGCTTCGCTGCCATCCGCGAAAAGGACATGGTCGTCCATCACCCCTACGAATCTTTCGACGTGGTGGTCCAGTTTCTTCTCCAGGCTGCGCGCGATCCTGACGTCCTGGCGATAAAGCAGACGCTTTACCGCACCTCCAACGACAGCCCGATCGTCCGCGCGCTGATCGACGCCGCCGAAGCCGGCAAGTCGGTCACGGCGCTGGTCGAGCTCAAGGCCCGCTTCGACGAAGAGGCGAACATCCGCTGGGCGCGCGATCTCGAGCGCGCCGGCGTGCAGGTCGTCTTCGGCTTCATCGAGCTCAAGACCCACGCCAAGATGTCGATGGTCGTTCGGCGCGAGGAAGGCAAGCTGCGAACCTACTGCCACCTCGGAACGGGCAACTACCACCCAATCACCGCGAAGATCTACACGGACCTGTCCTATTTCACCTGCAATCCCGTCATCGCCCACGACATGGCGAACATCTTCAATTTCATCACCGGCTATGGCGAGCCGGAACAGGGCATGCAGCTCGCGATCTCCCCCTATACGATGCGCCCGCGCATCCTGCGTCACATCGAAGAAGAGATTCAGCATGCCAGGAGCGGTGCGCCGGCCGCGATCTGGATGAAGATGAATTCGCTTGTCGACCCGGACATCATCGACGCGCTCTATCGCGCCAGCCATGCCGGCGTCGAAATCGATCTCGTCGTGCGCGGCATCTGCTGCCTGCGTCCGCAGGTGCCCGGCCTTTCGGAAAAGATCCGCGTCAAGTCGATCGTCGGCCGCTTCCTCGAGCACAGCCGCATCTTCTGCTTCGGCAACGGCCACGGCCTGCCGTCCGACAAGGCGCTGGTTTACATCGGCTCGGCCGACATGATGCCGAGGAACCTCGATCGTCGCGTCGAAACCATGGTTCCGCTGACGAATCCCACCGTTCACGAGCAGGTCTTGTCACAGATTATGCTCGGCAACGTGATTGACAATCAACAAAGCTACGAGATATTGCCCGACGGTACGTCGCGACGCATGGAAGTGCGCAGGGGCGAAGAACCGTTCAATGCGCAGCAGTATTTCATGACCAATCCGAGCCTGTCGGGCCGTGGTGAAGCTCTGAAGTCCAGTGCGCCGAAGCTGATCGCCGGCCTGCTCGAAGGCCGCAACAACAAGTAAAACTGGACCTAAATGGTTGAATCTGAAGCCCAGGGGCGCCTTCCGGGGATCGCCCCGGTCTCCGTCGTCGATATTGGATCGAATTCGATTCGTCTTGTCGTCTACGAAGGCATGTCCCGTTCGCCAACCGTCCTCTTCAACGAAAAGGTCCTCTGCGGCCTCGGCAAAGGCGTAGCCCTTACTGGCAAGATGGACGAAGACAGCGTCAGCCGGGCTCTGGCAGCGCTGCACCGTTTCAAGGCTCTGTCCGACCAGGCCCGCGCCGCCACCATGTATGTGCTGGCGACGGCGGCCGCGCGCGAGGCGAGCAATGGTCCTGATTTCATCCATCAGGCGGAAACCATCCTTAACCGCAAGGTCCGCGTGCTCTCCGGCGAGGAGGAGGCGAAATTCGCATCGCTCGGCATCATCAGCGGTTTCTACAATCCTGACGGCATTGCCGGCGATCTCGGCGGCGGCTCGCTGGAGCTGATCGATATCAAGGGCAAGGAAGTCGGCAAGGGCATCACGCTGCCGCTCGGCGGCCTGCGCCTGTCGGAATATGCCGGCGGCTCGCTTTCCAAGGCCCAGACCTTTGCCCGAAAGCAGCTGAAGACGGCAAAACTGTTGTCGAAGGGCGAGGGGCGCACCTTCTACGCCGTTGGCGGCACCTGGCGAAACATTGCCAAGCTGCACATGGAAATCACCCATTATCCGCTGCACATGATGCAGGGCTATGAGGTGTCTTTCGAAGCGATGATGCTGTTCCTCGAACAGGTGACCGCGCGCGATTCCAGGGAGCCGGCGCTGCAGGCCGTTTCCAAGCACCGCCGTTCACTGCTGCCCTTTGGCGCCGTCGCCATGAAGGAAGTGCTGAGCGCCATGAAGCCGTCGGTGATTTCCTTCTCGGCGCAGGGTGTGCGCGAGGGATATCTCTATTCGCTGCTGTCGGAGTCCGAGCGCCGCCTGGATCCGTTGCTTGCCGCCGCCGGCGAACTGGCGATCCTGCGTGCCCGTTCGCCGGAACATGCCCGCGAGCTGGCGGAATGGACCGGCCGGATGATGCCCCTCTTCGGGATCCTGGAAACCGAAGAGGAAAGCCGCTACCGTCAGGCCGCCTGTCTGCTTGCCGATATCAGCTGGCGCGCCCATCCTGACTATCGGGGCCTGCAGGCGCTGAACGTCATCGCCCACTCTTCCTTCGTCGGCATCAGTCATCCGGGCCGCGCCTTTATCGCGCTTTCCAACTATTACCGTTTCGAGGGCCTGCATGACGACGGCGCCACCGGCCCGCTGGCGCAGATCGCCACGCCGCAGCTCATCGAGCGCGCCAAGCTGCTCGGCGGCATGCTGCGCGTCGTCTACCTCTTCTCGGCCTCGATGCCCGGCATCGTCAAGAACCTGACCTTCCGCAAATCCTCGAGCCCGGACCTCGACCTCGAATTCGTCGTGCCTCCCGAATATCGTGATTTCGCCGGCGAACGCCTGGACGGCCGCCTGCAGCAGCTGTCGAGGCTGACGAACAAGCGGTTGGCGTTTCGGTTCGAATAACCGATTTGCGGCAGTTGTGCCGAGCGGACCCCCTCTGGCCTGCCGGGCCCGGCGGGGCAGAGGGGCGACCCCACGCGCAGCGTCAACGAAAAAAGGCGGCGCCTGCGCACCGCCCTCTCTATCTCACATCACGCTCGAATTACTTCGCGTTCAGGAACTCGCCAACCTCAAGCAGGCTGAACTCGTTATTGTCAGCCTTGTCGACGGCGCGGCCGGCCGAAAAGGGCAGGTTGTTGTCGTTGCCGATGATGATGTGTGTGGCGTCGACGCGGTCGACGTTTTCGATCGTCACGAACGGCATGTCATAGACGCCGTCCTTGCTGCCGGCCTTCTTCTTGTTGTCGGGGTCCTGGATGTTCAGCAGGTCGATATAGCCGATCTTGCGAACGGCCTTGCCGACATTGGCGTCGTTGAACTCGATCTTGTAGACGCGCTTCAGCACGGCCGGAGCTTCGAAGCAATCCGGCTTCGGCTGCTTCGGATCGGCGCAGGCCTTGTCCGTCGTGCCGGCGCCGTTGTCGCGCTCGATGACGAGAGCGGTCGTGTCGTCGAGCATGTTGAAATCGCCGATCGAGACACCCTTGTCCTCGAACGGGTAGAGCCAGCTTCGGCCGGTCCACTTCTTCGACGCGACATCGAACTCGATGACGCGGATGGCGGTGTGGCCATCGATGGTCTCCACCGTGCCGTCATCCTTGTAGATGGCGCCTTCGAGCAGGCCGTATAGCTTGGCTCCGTCCTTCGATATGGCGAGGCCTTCGAAGCCGCCGGAGCGCTTCAGATTGAAGACCGGCATCTTCGCGGCCGGGTTGGCCGGAACCGAGAGAAGCGGATTGTCGGGCGAAAGCACCGGCTTGCCGTCGAGCGTCGTCGGAATGACGTCGGTGAGGCGGCCTGATGTGTCGAACTTCAGGATGTAGGGACCGAATTCGTCGCCGAGCCAGAAGCCGTCGGCAACCGGCTGGATCGATTCGATGTCGAAGTCGGCGCCGGTGAGATAACGCGTGTCGCTGCCTTCGAGCACGATCGGGAACGGGGCGATCTTGTTGGGGTCGGAAAGGAAGAGGTTCTTGACGACTTCAGCCTTGTTGCCGGCCCAGTCGAACTTCATCTGGTGCAGGAAGAGCATGGAATCCGACGAGTTGGACTTCGAGCCGAAGCCGTTGTCGGAGAGTGTCCAGAAGGTGCCGTCAGCCATCGTCCTGACGCCCGAGAACCCCTGGATTGGCTGGCCGTCGAAGGGAAGCTTCAGATCGGTGATGCGGGCGCCGTCCTTACCGGGAACGGTGCCGAGCGCTTCGGTGCGCTTGCGGTCCGGCGTCGTAAACTTGCCGGAATGCTTGAGGAATTCGGGGGCATCGGCCGGTGCCGGAACCATGGTGTTGGCAGGCAGGATCGCCTGGCCGGCGAGCTTGGCAGAGAACTGCTGCTGGTCGGCCGAAGCGGAGCCTGCGACCAGGGTGAAAAGCGATACGGAAGCAAAAAGGACGTTCTTCATAATATCCCCGTGGAACGGATTGCAAAGGCCTTCCGCTTAGCAGGGCTTCCGTGTCAGCGAATTGACGGTTGGGTGAAGCTTTGGTGACGTACTTACAGCGCCGCGCGTCTTTCTCCGACGCGCAAAGGACGCTGTAACGCTTTGAATTTACGCATCAGCCGTGCAGAATGACCGCCGGCGTGTTCAGCATGGTGACTGCGCGCGAGGTAAGCGCCATGACGCCGAGCGCCTGGCCGCGCCCCTTCACCGCATGGGTGCCGAGATCCTCGCAGGCGATGTCGTCGGGAAAATTCATGCGCCGGGCAAGCTCGGTGGAGATCAGAACCGACCGGTTCAGACTGCGGCAGAGCGTCTCCAGCCGGGCGGTGGTGTTCACCGTATCGCCGAAATAGCTGATCTTATGATGGTCGACGCCGATTTCGGCGGTGATGATCTCGCCGCCGTGAAGGGCGGCGCGAAGCTTCGGCACCTGCCCGTAACTCTTCCGCCAGCCCGCGGCATTGGCTTCGATATCGGCAAGGATATCGAAGATGCAGCGCACACAACGTGCATTCTTGACGCCGCGGGCAAGCGGCCAGGTGATGATCGCCGCATCGCCGACATAGTCGTTGATCATGCCCTTGTGGCGCCTGACGGGCTCGGCGAAGGTCGCAAACAGCGAGCTCAGCAGTTGTTGCGCCCTGAGGTCGCCATGCTTCTCGGCAAAAGCCGTCGAATCGACGAGGTCGATGAACAGGAAGACGCGCTCTTCCTTGACCGGATTGCGGTAGCGGCTGATGAGCATGCTGAGGAAGACTTCACGACCAAGCAGTTCTCGCACACGCAAGACGAAGATCAGCATCGTGCAGACCGCAAGTGCATACAGAAAGACCTCGAACGGCATGATGACGAGGTCGAGGAGCGACGATGGCTTCACCATGCCGAGCGACCAGAGCAGCAGGCCGGCGCAGGCAAAGCCGATGCTCATCAGGATCTCGTAGATCACCAGTTCGGTGATGATGAAGGCGAAGGTCGGCAGCTTCTGGATGCGTCTATAAAGCGTTCGAAACAGCACCTTGCGCTCGAAGGCGAGGATCGGCATGCCGATGAAGAGCGCGAAGATCGCCCCGATAACCGGCGTCTGATTGGAGTAGAACATCATATCATAGATGACGCCGCTGACCGCGAGGACGATCACGATCAGGATCCAATTCTGTGTCGGAGATATTTCCCGCATGCCGCCTCTGCGCCGTGATGTTTCCTCCCGCCATTGTTTCAGGCCGGAAAAAACCGTCAAGCGAATTCGAAACTACTGCGTCCTTGGCGTGTCTTTTCGAGAGCCGCGAAGGACGCCGTAGCACTTTGAATTGCCGCACAATTTTAACCTCAAATCGATTCCGATTTAAGGAATTCTGCAGCAGTCTCAGAGGCTGACGGTCTCGACCTTCCGGTCGACGAAGCGCAGGGCGATCGCGCCCTGGATCAGCTGCAGTGCCGGCTCGCCGAAAAGATCGCGCCGCCAGCCGTGCAGGGCAGCGACTTCGGCCTTTTCGCCCTCGGCGGCGATCCTGTCGAGATCCTCGCTGTTGGCGATCACCTTCGGCGCTACGCCGTGTTTTTCCGAAATCAGCTTCAGCAGCACCTTCAACAATTCGACGGCAGCGGCGGCCCCTTCGGGCGCCTGCGCCTGGCGTGGCACATGCGGCATATCGGCCTTCGGAAGAGCAAGAGCGGTGTTGACGGCCTCGATGACTGCAGCGCCGGAAGTCGAGCGCTCCCAACCCTTCGGAATGGTGCGCAGACGGCCGAGCGCCTCGGTATCCTTGGGTTGCTGCTGGGCGATCTCGTAGATCGCATCGTCCTTCAGCACCCGCGAACGCGGCACGTTGCGGGCCCGTGCCTCGCGTTCGCGCCAGGCGGCGACATATTTCAGGATCGCCAGCTCCTGCGGCTTGCGCAGGCGCATCTTCAGCCGCTGCCAGGCATCGTCGGGATGCATGTCGTAGGTTTCGCGCGACTCGAGAATGTCCATTTCCTCGGAGAGCCAGGAGCTGCGACCTTCACGATCGAGTTCCGCCTTCAGCGACAGGTAGACGTCGCGCAAATGGGTGACGTCGGCCAGCGCATAATCCAGCTGCTTGTCCGACAGCGGCCGGCGGCTCCAGTCGGTGAAGCGCGACGACTTGTCGATATGGACGTTTTTGATGCGGCTGACCAACTGGTCATAGGAGACGCTGTCGCCGAAGCCGCAGACCATGGCGGCGACCTGCGTGTCGAAGATCGGATGCGGAATGAGATTGCCGCGATTGAAGATGATTTCGATGTCCTGGCGGGCCGCATGAAAGACCTTCAGCACCTTCGTATCGGCCATCAGCTCGAAGAAGGGGGCGAGATCGATGCCCTTGGCCAGCGGATCGACGAGAACTTCCGTCGTCGGGCTTGCCATCTGGATCAGGCAGAGCTCCGGCCAGAAGGTCGTTTCGCGCAGGAATTCGGTGTCGATGGTAATGAAGTCGGACTTGGCCAGCTCTTTGCAGGCGGCCGCCAAATCGGCGGTGGTTTCGATCATATCATTTCATTCGCAAGGAAAAGGTCGGTTAAACCTTCCTTCTCCTTTCGGTTCGATATGTCAATACAACAGCATACGCTTCGAGCATTGCTGGCCAAGAATCACGTCCAAACTGAGGCAAGGCGCGAAGCACAGCCCAACCGCAGTGAAGGCGCACTGCCTCAGCTTACCCTGAGATAGCTCGTCATCCCCGTCTTCTGATGCTCGATGATATGGCAATGCAGCAGCCAGTCACCGGGATTGTCGGCGACGAAGGCAAGCTGCACCTTCTCGTCCGGCTGGATGAGATAGGTATCGGACACCAGCGGCATCACCTCCCGCGTCGAGGAGGAGATCACCGTGAAGCTCATCCCGTGCAGATGGATCGGATGGGCATGCGGCGTGGTATTCTCGAGGTTGAAGACATAGCTCTTGCCGAGCTTCAATTCCGCAAGCGGTGCCGTCGGATCGGGCGTGTCGCCTGGCCATGGCACCTTGTTGATTGCCCAGAAACTGTAGCCGAGCGTGCCGCAGATGCTTTCGACGGCGGCATTCTCGGCAGTGGCGCTCAGTATCAGCGGGATCTGCTCGGCGATGGAAAGATCGGCCTTCGGGACGGGGTTGTCGACAAGCGGCCCAAGATCGCCGATCGCGCGCTTCAACGATGATCCGACCGCGCGCAGGCCGGCGATCGTCTTCGGCGCCGTGCCGCGGATATCCTCGAGCGTCGCGACTGCGCCTTCACCATCCGGCATGCGCACGGCAAGATCGAGCCGTTGACCCGGTCCGATCTGCAGGAGGTCGAGGGAAAAACGCTTCGGCACCGGATTGCCGTCGATCGCAATCACGGTCGCGTCGGCGCCTTCCATTTTCAGCGAGAAGATCCGCGTCACGTCGGTCACGGCAATGCGCAGCCGAACCAGCCCGCCGGCCGGCGCGTCATATCGCGGCTCCTGATGCCAGTTGGCGGTGCGCACCGTGCCGTAGGTGCCGGTCTTGGCAGCGTCGCGCGGCCGAAAGGGAGCGATGAACTGCCCGTCGCCGCCCAGCCGCCAGTCGCGCAGGTTCAGCACCACCTCGGCATCGAACTCCGGATCGGCCGGATCTTCGACGACGATGATACCGGTCATGCCGTGCCCCATCTGCGTCAGCGTGTTGCAATGCGGATGATACCAGAAGGTGCCGGCATCGGGCGGCGTGAAGGCATAGTCGAAGCTGTCGCCGGTATAGACGTAGGGCTGCGTCATGAAGGGCACGCCGTCCATGCGGTTGTCGATGCGAAGGCCGTGCCAGTGGATTGTCGTCGGCTCGTCGAGCCCGTTTTTCAGCCGCGCCGCATAGGGTCGCCCCTTCCTCATTCTGAGAATCGGCGGCATGCCGTCATGCACCCAGCTCATGATATCCCTGGTCGGTCCCGCCTCGGTCAGCACGGCTTCTGTCTTCACCGCCGTCAGCAGCTGCGGCTCGGGAGCCGCCTCGGCAAACCCGAATTTACTGGCAATGCCGATGCCGACGCCATAGGCGCCCGCGACAGCGGATGCCTTGAGAAGGTTGCGGCGGCTAAGGAGAGGCATGCGGAGGCTCCACGGTGAGAATGCCGATCCTTGTAAAGTTGACCGTCAGCTTCAGCAATACAGGAAGCGCGGCCAAACTGCCGCAGCATACGGGTCGCAGCCTCTCCATAAACGCGTGTCAAACGCCCGGCCGCGTGCGCCAAGCCTTGACAAATCGGAGCGTCCATGCGCTTTTCCGCCCGATTTTCTTGTCGGCGCTTGAGGGTTTTGAAAACCCTTGCTGCCGTCTTAAGCCACATGCCAGGATTTGAGATCATGCATCGCTATCGCAGCCACACATGCGCCGCCCTCCGCAAGACGGATGTCGGCTCGACCGTCCGTATTTCCGGCTGGGTTCACCGCGTTCGCGACCATGGCGGCGTTCTCTTCATCGACCTTCGCGACCATTACGGCATCACCCAGGTCGTCGCCGATCCCGACAGCCCGGCCTTCAAGATGGCGGAAACCGTGCGGGGCGAATGGGTCATCCGCATTGACGGCCTCGTCAAGGCCCGCACCGACGATACTGTCAACAAGACCATGGCGACAGGCGAGATCGAGCTCTACGCGCAGGAGATCGAAGTCCTCTCCGCCGCCAAGGAATTGCCGCTGCCGGTCTTCGGCGAGCCGGACTATCCCGAAGACGTGCGCCTAAAGTACCGCTTCCTCGATCTTCGCCGCGAAACGCTGCACCGGAACATCGTCAAGCGCACCCAGGTCATCTCGGCCATGCGCCGCGAAATGGGCGATGTCGGCTTTACCGAATATACCACGCCGATCCTGACGGCCTCCTCGCCGGAAGGCGCGCGCGACTTCCTGGTGCCGAGCCGCATCCATCCCGGCACCTTCTATGCCTTGCCGCAGGCGCCGCAGCAGTACAAGCAGCTGCTGATGGTGGCGGGCTTCGACCGCTATTTCCAGATTGCGCCGTGCTTCCGCGACGAAGACCCGCGCGCCGACCGCCTGCCGGGCGAATTCTACCAGCTCGACCTCGAAATGAGCTTCGTGACCCAGGAAGACGTCTGGAACACGATGGGTCCGTTGATGACCAACATTTTCGAGGAGTTCGCCGAAGGCAAGCCGGTCACCAAGGAGTGGCCGCGCATCCCCTATGACGAGGCGATCCGTAAGTATGGTTCGGACAAGCCGGACCTGCGCAACCCGATCGTCATGGAAGCGGTTACCGAACATTTCGCCGGCTCCGGCTTCAAGGTTTTCGCCGGCATGATCGCCTCGAACCCGAAGGTTGAGATCTGGGCGATCCCGGCAAAGACCGGCGGTTCCAGAGCGTTCTGCGATCGTATGAATGCTTGGGCGCAGTCGACCGGTCAGCCTGGTCTCGGTTACATCTTCTGGCGCAAGGAAGGTGACAAGCTCGAGGGCGCCGGCCCGCTTGCGAAGAACATCGGCGAGGAGCGCACCGACGCCATCCGTACCCAGCTCGGCCTCGATGACGGTGACGCCTGCTTCTTCGTTGCCGGCGATCCGGCGAAGTTCTACAAGTTTGCCGGTGAAGCCCGCACCAAGGCCGGCGAAGAACTGAACCTTGTCGATCGCGACCGTTTCGAACTCTGCTGGATCGTCGACTTCCCGTTCTTCGAATGGAGCGAGGAAGAAAAGAAGGTCGATTTCGCCCACAACCCGTTCTCGATGCCGCAGGGCGGCCTCGATGCGCTTCAGAACCAGGATCCGCTGACCATCAAGGCGTTCCAGTATGACGCCGTCTGCAACGGCTTCGAAATCGCCTCGGGCTCGATCCGCAACCAGTCGCCGGAAACCATGGTTGCCGCCTTCGAGAAGGTCGGCCTCAGCCAGCAGGATGTCGAGGATCGTTTCGGCGGCCTCTACCGTGCCTTCCAGTACGGCGCGCCCCCGCATGGCGGTGCTGCCTTCGGTATCGACCGTATCATCATGCTGCTCGTCGGCGCGAAGAACCTGCGCGAAATCTCGCTGTTCCCGATGAACCAGCAGGCCCAGGACCTTCTGATGGGCGCGCCGAGCCCGGCAACGCCGACACAGTTGCGCGAGCTCTCGATCCGGCCGATCCCGCCGGTCAAGAAGGATTGAGATCGTCTGATCCCGAATGCAAAAGCCCGGCAAATCGCCGGGCTTTTTGTTTGGTTCGGTCGTCGAGCGCGGCATCCACGAGGGCGACATGAAGTCCGAGACGAACCCCCGCGCGCTGGCACGGTTCCTCCGTGCCATCATCCAGGGCATGTCGGTGCAGGCGAGGGACGGAGCATCGCTAGAGGAATTGCTTGATATCGCAGTCCTCGCCATTGCCGAGGTCGCCCGTCATCGCGCGTGAAAACGAAAAGGCCCGGCAGTACCGAACTGCCGGGCCTTTCGTCGCAAGATCGAAGCGATCAGTCGTTGGCGGTAACCTTGACGCCAAGCACCTGCGGCAGCGTGTTCGGAGCGCCCATGGCGGCACCCACGATCGTCGGGAACGGTACCGGCTTTTCGGGAGCGGCCTTGACGGTCAGGCTTTTCGGATCGTCGAGGAAGGTGTTGACGGCAGCCGAAACGGCGTTCTGCAGTTCCGGGATATTGAGCTGCGCCAGCATGATCGGCGTCATCGCCTTCAGCGAATCCGCCATCTGCTTGCCGGACATATTCTGCTGCGAACCGGCATAATCGAGCGCGCGCTTGGTAATCGAGGCATCTTCGAAGCGCACCTGCGCGGCCTCGAAGGACAGCTGCTGCATCAGGCCGAGCATGGCAAGGCCAAGCGCCTGCTGCGATTCTTCCTTGTTCGCACCGGCTTCGGATTGCTTCATCGCATCCTGCAGCGACTTTACGAAGGCCATCGTGTAGCCCGAGATCTTGAAGCCAAGGTTCAGCTTGCCGATGTTGGTGAAGTCGAAGGCGAATTCCGAAATGTCGATCGTGCCGGGGGCCAGTTCCCAGGCACCCTTCATGGTGATGTCGCCTTGGATGTGCTGCAGGGCAAGCTTCTCGATCGCGTCCTTGCTCTGCGGATCCTCGGCTTTGCTGAGATCGGCCTTCATGCTTTTGAAGGCGCCATCGAAATCGAAGCCGGATTCGTCTTCGCGCAGTGTCAGATTGACGTCGCTTTGCAGCAGCGAGAACATTTCCGCGCCGTCCTTGACCACCTTCAGCGGGCCTGTATGGGCGGTTTCGTAGAGCATCATGGTATCGAGCGTGTCGCCGCCCGCCGTTGCCGGGATCGAGATGCCGCCGAGCGTCAGCTCCTGCGCCGTGACCGTGACGCCGTCTTTCGTGGTGTTGATATCGGGGAAGGCTGCCTCTTCGATGTAATAGCCGCCATCCTCGTCTTCTTCGACGCCGGAAAGGGTGACTTCGCCGACTGCCAGGCTTTCGCCGCCGGCCGATTTGACGCTGACATTCTTCAGCGTCGCGGTCGTGCCGTCGATGTCGACTGCGTCAGCCGAAATCGTTCCGCCCTGTACGGCATAGGCGGCATTGAGCTTCTTCAGCAGATCGGCGCCGTCGAGAGCGAAAGCCGAACCGGCGAGCGAGAAAAAGGCGGCGCCCGACAGCATCAGCCGCGTTGTCCGGGAAAAGTTCATGGGGTGATTCCTCTGGTGGCGTGGTGGCGGTTGGAAATCTGCAGTTACGCTACTACGGATTAGGCCAGCTTTATATTTGCGGACTTCTAAATTTCTGTTGAAAGGAACGGCAAACGAAGTCCAAATTGCGGCGGAGCGTTTGTCTCATCCTTTGATGTCAGTCCCAAGACTTCATCCACAGCTGCAATGGCCCGGATTCCTTGCCCGCCGGCCTCTTCTGGGCTAGTCAGAACCTATGGGACAAGAGATTTTGCCGCCTTCGGGCGGAGACGACGATCACATCCAACCGGTCGACCTCAAGGCGGCGCTCGAGCAGCGCTACCTTGCCTATGCGCTGTCGACCATCATGCACCGCGCCCTGCCTGACGTGCGCGACGGGCTGAAGCCTGTCCATCGCCGCATCGTCTATGCGATGAACGAGATGGGGCTGAGGCCGAACTCGGCCTTCAGAAAATGCGCCAAGATCGTCGGCGAAGTGATGGGTAACTACCATCCGCACGGCGACCAGTCGATCTACGACGCGCTTGCCCGTCTCGCCCAGGATTTCTCGCAGCGCTACACGCTGGTCAACGGCCAGGGCAATTTCGGCAATATCGACGGCGACAGCCCCGCCGCCATGCGTTACACCGAATCGAAGATGACGGCGGTCTCCGAACTGCTGCTCGAAGGCATCGATCAGGATGCCGTCGATTTCCGAGACACTTACGACGAATCGAATTCCGAGCCGGTCGTTCTTCCCGGCGCCTTCCCGAACCTGCTCGCCAACGGATCGTCCGGCATCGCCGTCGGCATGGCGACCTCGATCCCGTCGCACAATGCCCACGAGCTTTGCGACGCAGCCCTGCATCTGATCAAGCATCCGGATGCAACAGTCGAAAAGCTCGTCGAATTCATACCCGGCCCGGATTTCCCCACCGGCGGTATCATCATCGACAACCGCGACAGCATCATCGAGAGCTACCGCACCGGCCGCGGCGGTTTCCGCGTGCGGGCGAAATGGCAGACGGAAGATCTCGGCCGCGGCGGCTACCAGATCGTCATCACCGAAATTCCCTTCCAGGTGCAGAAATCGCGGCTGATCGAGAAGATCGCCGAGCTGCTGATCGCCCGCAAGCTGCCGCTGCTGGAAGATATCCGCGACGAATCGGCCGAAGACATCCGTGTCGTGCTGGTGCCGAAGACCCGCAGCGTCGATCCGACGATCCTGATGGAATCGATGTTCAAGCTGACGGAACTCGAAAGCCGCTTCCCGCTCAACATGAACGTGCTCTCCATGGGCCGCATCCCGCGGGTCATGGCGCTGAACGAGGTGTTGAAGGAGTGGCTGGACCACCGCCGCGAAGTTCTGCAGCGCCGCTCGCGCTTCCGCCTGGCGGCGATCGACAGGCGCCTCGAAATCCTCAGCGGCCTGCTGGTCGCCTACCTCAACATCGATGAGGTCATCCGCATCATCCGCGAGGAGGACGAGCCGAAGCCGGTCATGATGGCGCGCTGGGATCTCACCGACAATCAGGTCGAGGCGATCCTCAATATGCGGCTGCGCGCCTTGCGCAAGCTGGAGGAGTTCGAGATCCGCAAGGAATTCGACGAACTCACCAATGAAAAGGGCGAGATCGAAGCTTTGCTTTCCTCCGACGACAAGCAGTGGCAGACGGTCGCCTGGGAAATCGGCGAAGTGAAGAAGAAATTCGCCAAGGCGACCGAGGTCGGCCGCCGCCGCACCCAGTTTGCCGACGCGCCCGAGACCGACGAGGAAGCAGTCCAGCAGGCAATGATCGAGAAGGAACCGATCACCGTCGTCATTTCCGAAAAGGGCTGGATCCGCGCGTTGAAGGGCCATATCGCCGACACGGCGACACTGACCTTCAAGGAAGGTGACGGCTTGAAGATCGCCTTCCCGGCACAGACCACGGACAAGATTCTGATCGTCACGACAGGCGGCAAGGCCTTCACGCTCGGCGGCGACAAGCTGCCGGGCGGCCGCGGTCACGGCGAACCGCTGCGCATCATGGTCGATATGGATAACGACCAGGCGGTGCTGACCGCATTCTTGCATGATCCCTCGCGCAAGCAGCTGATCGTCTCGACCGCCGGCAACGGCTTCGTCGTTCCGGAGGCTGAACTGGTCGCCAATACGCGCAAGGGCAAGCAGATCATGAACGTCGCGCTGCCCGAGGAAACGCAACTGCTCGTGCCTGTCAGCGGCGACCATGTCGCCGTCGTCGGTGAAAACCGCAAGCTGCTGGTATTCCCGCTGGCGCAGGTGCCGGAAATGTCGCGCGGCAAGGGCGTGCGCCTGCAGCGTTACAAGGATGGCGGCATTTCCGACGTCCGCTGCTTCGCGATATCAGACGGCCTCATCTGGGAAGACAGCGCCGGCCGCACCTTCACGAAGAACAAGGACGAGCTCGCAGAGTGGCTGGCCGACCGCGCCACCGCCGGTCGCACCGTGCCCAAGGGCTTCCCGCGCAGCGGCAAATTCGCCGGCTAAAGCACGACCGCGTTGTGCGTCTTTTCAGACGCGCAAAGGACGCTGTAACACTTTGAATTGCTGGATATCTATCTCTCAATCGAGTCCGCTTGAAGGAATGATGCAGTAAATTCCGCGCCCGACTCTTGGCGGCCGCGACAATTCCTCTATCTCAATCCTGTTAGCAAAAATATGAGCAGGCCGGCTCCGGAGGCGGACGGAATGGCCGCAGGCCGCGCACGGGAGGAGTGTGCGCGCCGTTACCGGAGGAAAATCGATGCCCGCCAGCACCATCAAATTGCATGTCAGCCACACCTACGGGGTGACGCCTGCTGTCGTCTACGACGCCTGGCTCAACCCTGAAATCGCCCGCCGTTTCCTGTTTGCGACGGATGACGGTCATGTCATCCGCGCCGATATCGATCCGCATGTCGGCGGCCGTTTCTTCGTCGTCGACCGCCGCCCGACCGGCGACGCCTTTCACCAGGGTGTTTTCCTGGAACTGAAGCGCCCGCAGCGCATGGTCTTCAGCTTTTCCGTCGAGGAGCACGACCACAATTGCGACCGCGTTGAAATAAATATCGAGCCTCTCGGCGGCGGCAGCCGTCTGACGCTGACCCACGAAATGTGCGCCGAATGGGCCGAGCACGAGGAAAAGACCCGGCAAGGCTGGGCGCATGTGGTCGAAGGGCTTGGCAGGGAACTGGAGCAGCAGCAGTTCAAGGCGACGGGTTGAGCGGTATGCTGAAATCTCGAAGGAAGCGGGTCGCACCTTCTTCGTCGATCTCGCCGGCGGCTACCTCTAGTACAAATGCAATGACCTGCGCGTTGTCGGCATTGATGACATAGCGGTTGATGTAGAGAAACGTAAACGCCGCGAGATAGCCGGTACGCTTGTTTCCATCCACGAATGGGTGGTTTCTAACAATGGCATAGAGATAGGCTGCGGCGAGTATGAAGATGTCGGTCTCGCCGTATGCAGCCTTGTTAAGCGGGCGCGCCAAGCTGGTTTCCAATGCATTGGCATCCCGCAGGCCAGGCAAACCGCCATGCTCGGCGATTTGCTCATCGTGCATATTTTCAATCGCTTGGCGGCTCAGCCACTTAAGCTGTATCATTTCGCGAGTTCGCGGAGTGCCACCCGATATTTTTCCATACCGATGCGGGCCGCCCGCATTTGCTCGGCAAGATCCGCCGATTCCGGTACAAGCTGAATATTACCCTCGATCTCTCGCAGTTCGAGGCTGTCGCCGCTGCTCAGGCCCAACCGCTGCAGCACCTCTTTGGGGATGATAACACCCTCGGAATTTCCGATCTTGCGGATTGTGACGTTCATCGTTTTGTCCTCTGTGATAACGGCGTTATAACATGAGGCGGAGCAGGCGACAACGTCCTAGCCTGCCATTTGAACGATGCTTTTCCTCCGCACCATCCAGACGGAATGGGCTGCGATCGCCGCCACCAGGATGCCGCCGCCGACCAGTGTCATCGGCGCCGGCGTTTCCGCAAAGATCAGCCACACCCAGATCGGTGCGAGCACGGTTTCGAGCAGGTAGAACATGCCGACTTCAGGCGCGGAGAGGTAACGCGGCCCGGTCGCCAGGCACCAGAGGGCAAGCGGCATCATCACCGCGCCGTTGAAGAGGATCCAGGCGGGATGCTCGATCGAAAAACCGCCAGCCGGCATGACCGAGATCAGCCCGACCGCCGCCGGCAGCACCGTCGAAAGCAGCGAGACGAAGCCCATCTCCCGGCGGGAGGCGCGGCTGATGGTGATGGCGGCGGCAATCATGAAGGCGGTAAGGAGCGCCATGGCATCGCCGAAGAGATGGCCGCCCGAAAGCCCGTCCCGCACGATCAGGCCGACGCCGAAGGTCATCGCCGCCATGGCGAGCAGCGTTGCTAGGGCCGGCCGCTCCTTGAGGAAAATCCAGGAAAGAAGCGCGGCGAACATCGGATTGAAGGCGACGATGAAAACGACATTGGCGGTCGAGGTGTTGAAAACGGCGAGAAGGAAGACCACCGTCGTCAGGCTGTAGAGCAGGCCGGTGACAAGACCCGGCCAGCCCGGCACGAGCACTGGCCATCGCCCTTTCGCAATCCGCAGCGCTGCCGCGGCCAGAAGCGTCACGCCAAGGGTCGCGATGCTTCTCGCGGCAAGGATCGACCACAGCTCGCCGTCAGCGAGCCGCATGAGCGGGATATCCACGGAAAGCGCCAGCCCGCCGATCGCCGTCAGCAGCAGGCCCTTCCGATGGTCGGAAAGAGCGGTGGGGAACATTCAGTCGTGGGTGCTCTCGGGCATGGACTCGGGATCGAAACGTTCCCAGCCGCGCGGGGTCAGATGCTCCTGCGGCTGGAAGCGCGTCTTGTAGTCCATTTTCCGCGACCCTTGAACCCAGTAGCCGAGGTAGACATGCGGCAGTCCCAGCGCTTTCGTGCGCCTGACATGGTCGAGAATCATGAAAGTGCCGAGCGAACGCTGCTCGAGTGCCGGATTGAAATAGGAATAGACCATCGACAACCCGTCGCTCATCGTGTCGGTCAGCGCAGCGGCAAGCAACTCGCCCTTCGGCCGCTGCTCCAGTCCGGATCCTTCTTCGCGCCGGCGGTATTCGATGATTCTCGTATTCACATGCGTGTCTTCCACCATGATGGCATAGTCGAGCACGGTCATGTCGGACATGCCGCCCTGCTGGTGGCGAAAATCGAGATAGCGTCGGAAGAGTGAATATTGCTCGCTGGAAGGCTGGGCTGCGAATTCGGTGGCGATGACGTCGGAATTGGCGGCAAGCACCCGTTTCATCGATTTGGTCGGCTCGAATTCCTGGGCGAGAATTCGCACGGAAACGCAGGCGCGACAGGATTCGCAGGCCGGGCGATAAGCGATGTTCTGCGAGCGGCGGAAACCGCCCTGCGTCAGGATATCGTTCATCTCGGCGGCGCGCGGGCCGACCAGATGGGTGAACACCTTTCGCTCCATCTCATGCGGCAGGTACGGACACGCAGCCGGAGCCGTCAGATAAAACTGCGGGGATGGCGTCGTCTGCGTATTCATTTGTCGCGGAATTTTCCCTGTCGAGACCGTGCCGTTTCCTGACAGCATGACCTAAGAATAAAAAACGTCAACAGCGGGGCGCGTTTCGCCCTTCATATCAGTCTTCTAAGTTTAGATATGGAGCGCCGGCGCCCGCCGGCAAAGGGAAGGCGGAGACTTTATTTGGTCTCCGCCCCTAGTCTCAGTTTGAGTCTCTCAGCCAAAGTCTCAGGCTGTGCGCACCGTCACCGTGCCCACAAGCAGGTCGTGGATGAGACGGCTGCGTTCGATAAACAGGCCGGCAAGCAGAATGAGCGGCGTCAGCACCGAGTTGAGGATCCAGAACAGTGCCAGATGCACGATCGCTGTCATGAAATCCATCGGCCGTCCGTCGACACGCACGATCGCTATCCCCATCGCGCGCATGCCGAGCGAGGCCTGGCTCGGCCCGCCCACAGTCAGGCCGAAGTAAATGCCGGCGACGATGACGAAGAGGGCAGGGTAGAGAAAGAAGCCGAGCCCGAGCGTGACGATCGACAGGAAGAACAGCACGATCGCCGCGGGAATGCACAGCAGCGCCACGATGACATAGTCGAGAATGAAAGCGAAGACCCGGCGGCTCAACACGCCGCTATAGGCGCGCCAGTCCTCCGGTGCGGCATAAAGCGGATTGGGGTTGTAGCTCATCTCAATCTCCTCAGGAAAAGCGATGCCGCTGATATGGTATCGGCAGGGCAAAATGCAATAATCTGCCCCAGATGCGGATGGTTTTAGGCCGGATCGGCCTAAAACCATCCGCATCTAAATCAAAGAAATGGAGCATGATGTCGTCCGAAAACCGCGGACACTTTTCGGCATCATGCACTACAGCGCCGCGCGTCTTTTGAGATGCGCAAAGGACGCTGTAGCACTTTGAATCGCTGCATAATTTTATCCTTAAATCGATTCCGATTTATGGAATTATGCAGTCACCGCTTTGCGAGAATTTTCGCCACTTCGACTGCAAAATAGGTGAGGACACCGTCGCATCCCGCCCGCTTGAACGACAGCAGCGTTTCGAGCATCGCCCGCTCGCCATCGATCCAGCCATTCATCGCCGCCGCCTTGATCTGCGTATATTCGCCGGAAACCTGGTAGGCGAAGGTCGGCAGGCCAAAGGCCTCCTTCATCCGCCAGCAGATATCGAGATAGGGCAGGCCGGGCTTGACCATCAGCATGTCGGCGCCTTCCTCGACGTCGAGGGCCGCGTCGCGGATTGCCTCGGTGCCGTTGGCAGGGTCGATATAATAGGTCTTCTTGTCGCCTTTCAGCAGCCCGCCCGTCGAGATCGCCTCGCGATAGGGACCGTAGAAGGCGGAGGCGAATTTGGTCGCATAGCTCATGATGCCGACGCTCTGGTGGCCGGCCGCATCGAGCGCCATGCGGATCGCGCCGATGCGTCCGTCCATCATCTCCGACGGCGCGATGATGTCGGCGCCGGCATCCGCCTGCATCACGGCGGCGCGCGCCACCTGGTCGACCGTCTCGTCGTTGACGATCTCGCTGCCTCTGAGGATGCCGTCATGGCCGTGGCTGGTGAAGGGATCGAGCGCGACGTCGGTGATGACGCCGATATTAGGCACCGCCTTTTTGATCGCCGCCGTCGCCATGTTGATCAGGTTGTTGGCCTCGAGGCTGTTCGAACCGGTCTCGTCGCGCAGTTCCATTTCGATATTTGGAAAGGTGGCAAGCGCCGGAATGCCGAGGCCGGCGGCTTCCCGCGCGGCTTCCACGGCCTTGTCGATGCTCATCCGGTTGACGCCCGGCATGGCCGGGATCGGATCGATGATGCCAGAGCCCGGCACGATGAAGATCGGCCAGATCAGGTCGTCGACGGTCAGCCGGTTCTCCTGCACCAGCCGGCGTGTCCAATCCGCCTTGCGGTTGCGCCGCATGCGGCGATGACCGGTGATGTCGTCGACGAGATGCGTCCTGTCCTGCATGATATCTGTCCTTGGCCCATTCCATTTATCGGAGCGCTCATTATCATGGCGCCTGGAAAATCCAAACCGGACGATTGGCCGCGGCGGAAAAACCTCTGGCGCATAACCCCGAAAATCGGAGTGGATTTTCGGGGTTATGCGCCAACTCAATGCTATAGAGCGTCCTTGGCGCGTCTTGCCAGACGCTCGGGCGCCCTTGTGAAGATGCAACCCCAAACCGATGTCTGCGCTATGGAAACCGATTCCCCGACGATACCGAAACGCACACTGGCGGATATCCTCTTCATTCTCTTCCTGAGACTGGTTGCCGTATCCTGCTTCTGGTTCGGCCTGCAATATTGGGCGATGCTCGTCGGCTATTCGCTGGTCGGCGCCGGTCGCTTCGATCTTTTGAGCCTGCCGTGGAAGGTGGCGAGCACCAGCCTCGCCGTGCTCTTCCCCGTCGCCTCCCTCGGCCTCTGGCTCACCGTCTCCTGGGGACCGGTCATCTGGGTGCTGGCTGCCGGCGGACAAATCCTCATGTATGGCCTGCTGCCGGATATTTTCGGCCCCAACCAGATGATCATCCTGTTGCATGTCATGGTCGCCGTCGTCTACTTGATTTTCCGCCTGCTGCTGTGGCTGGAAAAGCGCCGTCACCGCCGCCAGGTAAGTGTTGATTTACCCTGAGACAACGTGGGGTTACCGGTAAGGCTCCGTTAAGCCTGCGGTTTAAGTCGAATTTTATATGTATTCGATAGGGTCTCACTCAAGGCGGGAAGAAAACACACCGCCAAACAAACAGTGAGGCAGTCAATATGAACACGAAAATCAAGCCGCAGGCGGTATCGACCTTCCGTGACCAGCAGGACCACGACATCCGTGATCTTTACATGGAATCCCTTCATCTCGTTGAACGTCTGCACCGTCGTCTTCTCGACGTCATCAAGGACGAATTCGACCGTCAGGGTCGCAGCGACGTCAACGCCATCCAGGCGCTGCTCCTTTTCAACATCGGCAATTCCGAGCTAACCGCCGGCGAGCTGCGCTCGCGTGGCTACTATCTCGGCTCCAACGTCTCCTACAACGTCAAAAAGCTAGTCGATCTCGGCTTCATCAACCATCAGCGCTCGCGCATCGACCGCCGCTCGGTCCGCATCAGCCTGACCGAAACCGGCCAGGACATCGCCGAAACGGTGGCCAAGCTTTACGAACGCCACATCGCCTCGATCGACAAGGTCGGCGGCATCGGCACCGACGAGTTCACCCAGATGAACAAACTGCTCCAGCGTCTGGACCGTTTCTGGAACGACCAGATCCTCTACCGTCTCTAAGACCCCTGACCTCCTTTCAGGGTCGCAGAAAATCGGACGTGTTCCCTGCACGTCCGATTTGCCGTTTGCATCCGCGTGGCATCTTTGCAACGCATGGCAGGCAAGCACAAAGGCCTGTATTCAAGCCGTTTTTTAGCCGTTATTAACCGGCACGCTTTACCCCATCATATGCTTCGTCGCGTCCTGTTTCCGGCAGTCGGCAGTCTGCCTTCCGGCCCGACAACACGAATTGGCCATATTGGTGTGGCAGCGGAAGGCTTAACAACCGGTGCTTTCAATGTGCCGATCAGGAATGCTCAGGCTGTCGCATCGCAATCTTGTGATGGGGCAAGCGGAATTTTTTGATGCGCCGGACAACGAATGGACTGGGATCTGCGTTAAAGCGCAGTGATATCGCAAAGAACCGCGGCATTTCTTTATCGCCGCAGTCAGTGGTTGGGACTATGTCGAAGAAAAACGGAATTGAAGCTCTCTCGCGCCGCGCCTTCCTTGCGTCTGCGGCAACGGTTGGCGCCAGCGCGCTTGCCGCGCCGGCATTCGCGCAATCGGCGCTCGATACGCTGATCAATGCGCCGCGCCGCGGCAACTGGGACGACCAGTTCGACGCCAAGGCGGCTTCGCGCACGGCAAACGCCATGGTTTCCAACACGCCGATCCTCGGCCCGCAGTCGGTCGCAAGCGCGCAGCAGGCGATCATGCAGTATCAGCAGATTGCCGCAGCCGGTGGCTGGCCTGAGGTCAATCCCGGTGATCAGCGCCTGCAGCTCGGTGTCAGCTCTCCCGCCGTCCAGGCGCTGCGCCAGCGTCTCGCGATCACCGGCGACCTGCCGCGCGAAGCCGGCCTGTCCAACGCCTTCGATTCCTATGTCGACGGCGCCGTCAAGCGCTTCCAGGCGCGTCACGGCCTGCCGGCCGATGGTGTTCTCGGCGAATTCACGCTGAAGGCGATGAACATCCCCGCCGATGTCCGCCTGCAGCAGCTGAACACCAACGTCGTCCGTTTGCAGACCTTCCCTGAAGACATGGGCCGCCGTCACCTGATGGTCAACATCCCGGCCGCCTATGTGGAGGCTGTCGAGGACGGCAGTGTCGCGACGCGCCACACCGCGGTTGTCGGCCGCCTCAGCCGCCCGACGCATCTCGTCAATTCGAAGATTTACGAGGTCATCCTCAATCCTTATTGGACTGCGCCGCGCTCGATCGTTGAGAAAGACATCATGCCGCTGATGCGCAAGGATCCGACCTATCTCGAAAAGAACGCCATCCGCCTGATCGACGGCAAGGGCAACGAAGTCGCCCCCGAGACCATCGACTGGAACGGCGAGGCGCCGAACCTGATGTTCCGTCAGGACCCCGGCAAGACCAACGCCATGGCGTCGACGAAGATCAACTTCTACAACAAAAACGGCGAGTACATGCACGACACGCCGCAGCAGGGCCTGTTCAACAAGCTGATGCGCTTTGAATCGTCGGGCTGTGTCCGCGTCCAGAACGTGCGCGACTTGTCGAACTGGCTCTTGCGCGAGACCCCCGGCTGGAACCGCCAGCAGATGGAGCAGGTGATCGCAACCGGCGTCAACACGCCGGTCAAGCTCGCCACGGAAGTTCCGGTCTATTTCGTCTATATCTCCGCCTGGGGCATGCCCGACGGCATCGTCCAGTTCCGCGACGACATCTATCAGATGGACGGCAATGCCGAGCTGGCGCTCGACACCACGGCTGGCATGGAACAGCCGGTCCAGTAAGCGGCGACCTCTGCATCGCAATTTGAGAACCGCGCTTTCGGGCGCGGTTTTTTTATGTCCGAGGAGACGCCCTCGATGTGGTCGCCAAGTATCGGCGCGGCGCGACCGCAAAAGAGCGTGAGCGCGCGCTTTGCTCAGCAAATGTCGTTCTTCGTATTGCCCTCGCCACGGCGGAAGGCTAATACCTCAGCGCATTCCAGTTGAGGAGCCCGCCCATGACCAATGCTTCCACCGAATCCTTCTTCAATCGCTCGCTTGCGGACGTCGATCCGGACATTTTCAGCGCGATCGGAAAGGAACTCGGTCGCCAACGGCACGAGATCGAACTGATCGCTTCTGAGAACATCGTCTCCCGCGCCGTGCTGGAAGCCCAGGGCTCCATCATGACCAACAAATATGCCGAGGGTTATCCCGGCAAGCGTTATTACGGCGGCTGCCAGTTCGTCGATATCGCCGAGGAACTGGCGATCGAGCGCGCCAAGAAGCTGTTCGGGGTCAATTTCGCCAACGTCCAGCCGAATTCCGGTTCGCAGATGAACCAAGCCGTGTTTCTGGCACTGCTGCAGCCGGGTGACACCTTCATGGGTCTCGACCTGAATTCGGGCGGCCATCTCACGCATGGTTCGCCGGTCAACATGTCCGGCAAGTGGTTCAACGTCGTCTCCTACGGCGTGCGCGAAGGCGACAACCTGCTCGACATGGATGAAGTCGCCCGCAAGGCCGAGGAAACCAAGCCGAAGCTCATCATCGCCGGCGGCACTGCCTATTCCCGCATCTGGGACTGGAAGCGCTTCCGCGAGATCGCCGACTCGGTCGGCGCTTACCTCATGGTCGACATGGCCCATATTGCCGGCCTCGTTGCCGGTGGTGTTCATCCGTCGCCATTCCCGCATTGCCATGTCGCGACAACGACGACCCACAAGTCGCTGCGCGGCCCGCGCGGCGGCGTCATCCTCACCAATGACGAGGATCTGGCGAAGAAGTTCAATTCGGCTGTCTTCCCGGGTCTGCAGGGTGGTCCGCTGATGCACATCATCGCTGCTAAGGCTGTTGCCTTCGGCGAGGCGTTGCAGCCGGAATTCAAGGACTATGCCGCCCAGGTCGTCAAGAACGCCAAGGCGCTTGCCGAAACGCTGATATGGGGCGGCCTTGACGTCGTCTCCGGCGGCACCGACAACCATCTGATGCTGGTCGACCTGCGCAAGAAGAACGCCACCGGCAAGCGCGCCGAGGCAGCTCTCGGCCGCGCCTACGTCACCTGCAACAAGAACGGCATTCCCTTCGATCCGGAAAAGCCCTTCGTCACCTCGGGCGTGCGCCTCGGCGCACCGGCCGGCACGACCCGCGGCTTCAAGGAAGCCGAATTCCGCGAGATCGGCAATCTGATCGTCGAGGTTCTCGACGGCCTGAAGGTCGCCAATTCCGATGAAGGCAACGCCGCCGTCGAAGCCGCGGTGCGCGGCAAGGTGGTCAGCCTCACCGACCGCTTCCCCATGTATGATTACTTGGGATAAGGAGTAGGGATGCGCTGCCCCTATTGCGGTTCGGAAGATACCCAGGTCAAAGATTCGCGCCCGGCGGAGGACAACACATCCATCCGCCGGCGGCGCATCTGTCCGGATTGCGGCGGCCGCTTCACCACGTTCGAGCGCGTGCAGCTGCGCGAGCTGATGGTCATCAAGAAGACCGGCCGCAAGGTGCCCTTCGACCGCGACAAGCTGGTGCGCTCCTTCGAAGTGGCGCTACGCAAACGCCCCGTCGAGCGGGACCGCATAGAGCGCGCCGTCTCCGGCATCGTCCGGCGGCTTGAAAGCTCCGGCGAGACCGAGATCTCCTCCGAGCAGATCGGCCTTCAGGTGCTGGAAGCCATGAAGAGCCTCGATGATGTCGGCTTCGTGCGCTACGCCTCGGTCTATCGGGATTTCTCGCTTGCCGAGGATTTCGAGAAAGTCATTTCCGAAATCAACGCCAAGATTGCCCGCGACCCGCTGGACAGGTGAGCCATGAGCATCACGCCGCATGACGAACGTTTCATGGCGGCGGCGATCCGTCTGTCGCGCTGGCATCTTGGCCGCACTGCCACCAATCCTTCCGTCGGCTGTCTGATCGTCAAGGACGGCGTCATCGTCGGCCGTGCCGTGACGGCGCTCAGTGGCCGCCCGCATGCCGAGACGCAGGCGCTCGCCGAAGCCGGCGTGCTCGCCCGCGGCGCCACCGCCTATGTGACGCTCGAACCCTGCTCGCATCACGGCAGGACGCCGCCCTGCGCCGAGGCGCTGATCGCCTATGGCGTTGCCCGCGTCGTCATCAGCGTCACCGATCCCGATCCGCGTGTCTCCGGCCGCGGCATCGCCGTGCTGCGCGAAGCCGGCATAGAGGTGGATGCCGGCGTGCTGGAGACGGAGGGCCGGCAGTCGCTTGCCGCCTATCTCACCCGCCAGACGAAGAACCGGCCCTATGTGACTCTCAAGCTTGCCGTTTCCGCCGATGGCATGATCGGCCGCCACGGGGCAGGGCAGGTGGCGATAACAGGCCCGGAGGCTCGCGCCCAGGTGCAGGCGCTACGCGCCGAAACCGATGCGATCCTGGTCGGCATCGGTACCGCGATTGCGGATGATCCGCTGCTGACGGTGCGTTCGCCAGGTCTTGAATCGCAATCGCCGATCCGCATCGTCCTCGATCCGTCCCTGGCATTGCCGCTGACCAGCAAGCTCGTCGGGACGGCGCGGGACGTGCCGGTCATCGTGGTGGCGAGTGAGGAAGGATCATTGTCGCAGGCAGAGGGGGATATCGCATCCACAGAGATGGAATCTCGCCGCGCAGCCCTCGAAGCCGCCGGCGTCGAGGTCGTCCATTGCAATCCCTATCATCCGGAAGTCCTGCTGCCGGCACTCGCGACTCGCGGTATTTCCTCGCTTCTGGTCGAGGGTGGCGCAAAAACGGCGCGGCTTTTCCTTGAGGCTGGCGTCGTCGACCGCATCCAGCTTTATCAGGCGCCTGTTGTCATCGGCGAGGGCGGTATTGAATCTCCGCTTGATGCAACCGACATACCATCGGGTTTTGCCCATACGGGCACGCTGATGTTCGGCGGCGATCGCCTGGACGAATACGAAAGAGGGCTTTGATGTTCACCGGAATAGTCACCGATATCGGCACGGTCGAATCCGTTTCCCCGCTGAAGGAAGGTATCCGGCTGCGGGTCGCGACCGCCTATGATCCCTCAACCATCGACATGGGCGCCTCGATCTCTCACGCCGGCATCTGCCTGACTGTCACCGCCCTTCCGACCGAGGGCAGCAACGGCCGCTGGTTCGAGGTCGAGGCCTGGGAAGAGGCGCTGCGGCTGACGACGATCGGCACCTGGCAGGAGGGCAGCCGCGTCAATCTCGAACGGTCGCTGAAGATCGGCGATGAACTCGGCGGCCACATCGTTTCCGGCCATGTCGACGGCAAGGCGGAAATCCTCTCGGTGACTGCAGAGGGCGACGCCACGCGCTACCGTCTGCGCGCGCCTGAACATCTGGCGAAATTCGTCGCCCCCAAGGGTTCGATTGCACTCGACGGCACCTCGCTGACGGTCAATGCGGTCGACGGCACGGATTTCGACGTGCTGCTCATCCGCCACACGCTCGAGGTGACCACCTGGGGCGATCGCAAGGCCGGCGATTTCGTCAATTTCGAAGTCGACACCATGGCGCGTTACGCCGCCCGGCTGGCGGAATTCCCAAGCACCTGAATCAAAAACCTGTAACCGTTTCCAGGGTCACGCCACGACTGGCATGCTGGGCGCGGAACAACATCGGGCGCTCGTCGACGCATCCAACTGCACGTCTGCGACGCGGCGCCGGCCCGATAGCTCACCAATCCGGGGACAGCTTCGTAAGATACTGGCCGTAGGCGCTCTTGCCGAGCTTCTCCGCGAGCTTGGCGAGGTCGTTCTGCGAGATGTAACCCATGCGCCAGGCGACTTCTTCGGGGCAGGCGATCTTGAAGCCCTGGCGTTTCTCTAGCGTGCTGACGAAACCTGCGGCATCGAGCAGGCTGTCCGGCGTGCCGGTATCGAGCCAGGCATAGCCCCGGCCCATCAGCTCCACGAAGAGCTGGCCGCGCTCGAGATAGGTGCGGTTGACATCGGTGATTTCCAATTCGCCGCGCGGTGACGGCTTCAGGTTGGCGGCGATATCGACCACCTGCTGGTCGTAGAAATAGAGGCCGGTCACCGCCCAGTTCGATTTTGGCTTCTTCGGCTTCTCTTCGATCGACAGCGCATTCATCTTTTCGTCAAAGCCGACAACGCCATAGCGTTCCGGATCGGTGACGTGATAGGCGAACACCGTCGCGCCTTCCCGCCGACTCGTGCCGGATTTCATGATTTCCGGCAGTCCGTGCCCGTAGAAGATGTTGTCGCCGAGAACGAGTGCCGAGCTGTCGCCGTGCAGGAACTCGGCGCCGATGACGAAGGCCTGGGCGAGGCCGTCCGGGCTCGGCTGTACGGCATAGGTCAGTGAAATTCCCCATTGCGAGCCGTCGCCAAGAAGGCGCTTGAAGGCTTCGACGTCGTGAGGCGTGGTGATGATCAGCAACTCCCTGATGCCTGCGAGCATGAGCGTCGTCAGCGGATAGTAGATCATCGGCTTGTCGTAGACCGGCATCAACTGTTTCGAAACGGCCTGCGTGATCGGATGCAGACGCGTGCCTGTGCCGCCGGCGAGAATAATTCCCTTCATGCCCATCTCCTTAAAAACCCTTAGTCAAAAGGTCTTGCATGACAATCGTCATGGACTGCTTCCACTCCGGGAGCCGGATTCCATATGTTCTGGCGAGCTTGTCACCGTTGAGACGTGAATTGGCGGGACGCTTCGCCGGTGTCGGATAGTCCGCCGTCGGGATGCGCTCGACGCCGACGTTTCTGCCGCCGGATTTATGAAGCTCCGTGAATATCTCTTCGGCGAAGTCCGCCCAGCTTGCTTCGCCGCTGCCGGTCAGGTGAAAGGTGCCGCGGAGCGATGGCTCAGGGTCCGCTGCGATACGGGTTGCGATCGCAAGAATCGCGTCGGCGATGTCGAGTGCCGAGGTCGGGCATCCTGTCTGATCGGCGACAACGCGAAGATAATCGCGCGTCTCGGAAAGACGCAGCATCGTTTTCAGGAAATTGTTGCCAAAGGGCGAATAGACCCAGGCGGTGCGTAAGATGACATGGTTCGGGTTCACCGCCGCGACGGCCTTCTCGCCCGCGAGCTTCGAACGCCCATAGACGGAGACCGGCGCCGTCGCATCCTCTTCGGAGTAGGCGGAGGCCTTGTCGCCGCTGAAGACGTAGTCGGTCGAAATGTGGATGACCGGGGCCCCGATCCGCGCAGCAGCCTCGGCAACCGCCCCGGCGCCTGCTGCGTTGACGGAAAAAGCAAGCTCGGGGTCGCTCTCGGCCTTGTCGACCGCCGTACAGGCGGCCGCCGAGACGATCACATCCGGGCGCAGAGCCGAGAAGGCGGCTGCGATGCTTGCAGGATCCGCGAGGTCCATTTCCGGGCGCCCGACCGCGCTGATTTCGACGCCCATTTCGGCGCCACGTCTGAGCAGCGACTGAACGATCTGGCCCTGTTTGCCGGTGACGGCAATGCGCATCGCTTATCGTCCCTTGAAAACGCCGAGGCGTTCGCCGGAGTAGACGTTTTCGCGCAGCGGCCGCCACCACCATTCGTTTTCCAGGTACCAGTGCACGGTCTTCTCGATGCCGGTTTCGAAGGTCTCTTGCGCCTTCCAGCCGAGTTCTCTTTCGAGTTTGGAGGCATCGATCGCATAGCGTGCGTCGTGTCCGGGGCGGTCCGTGACGTTGGTGATCAGACGTGCATGCGGTCCCCTGTCACTGTAGACGCCGTCGAGAATAGCGCAGATGCGATGAACGACATCGATGTTCCTGCGCTCATTGCGGCCGCCCACATTGTATTTTTCGCCGGGGCGCCCTCTGGATGCGATCGTGAAGAGTGCGCGGGCGTGGTCTTCGACATAGAGCCAGTCGCGGACATTCGCGCCATTACCGTAAACCGGAAGAGGCTTGCCCTCCAGTGCGTTCAGGATCATCAGCGGAATGAGCTTTTCGGGGAAATGGAACGGGCCGTAGTTGTTGGAGCAATTGGAGACGACGACGGGCAGGCCGTAGGTTCGATGCCAGGCGATCGCCAGATGGTCGCTGGCGGCCTTGGAGGCAGAGTAGGGCGAGGACGGATCGTAAGGCGTCGTCTCCTCGAAGAGGCCCTCGTCGCCGAGCGAGCCGTAGACCTCGTCCGTCGAGACATGCAGAAAGCGGAAGGCGCTCTTGCGGCGAGCGTCAAGCTCATCCCAATAGTGCCGTGCGGTGTCCAGCAGGCTGAATGTGCCGACGATGTTGGTCTGGATGAAATCGGCCGCGCCCAAGATCGAGCGGTCGACATGGCTCTCGGCCGCGAGATGCATGACGATATCAGGGCGGAAGGACGCGAATGCTTCCTGCATCCTGGCGCGGTCGCAGATGTCGGCGCGCAGAAATTGATAGTTCGGCGCCGATTCGACGGATTTTAGTGACGCCAGATTGCCGGCATAGGTCAGCGTGTCGACATTCAGGACCTCGGCGCCGATCTCGCCGACGAGATGACGCACCAATGCCGATCCGATGAAGCCCGCTCCGCCCGTGACCAGGATGCGCATCGTCGATCAATCCTTGGGTTGCTGTGTTGAATAGGAAAAATGGCTTGGCAGATCGGTGAGCCGCGGCAGCGTTTTGTCCTTGTCGGACGATACCATGTCTCTCTCATCGAAGGGCCAGCGGATGCCGATCGCCGGATCGTTCCACGCGATGCCCCGATCATGCTGCGGGCTGTAGGGTGCGGTTACCTTGTAGCTGATGACGCTGTTCGGCTCGAGCGTTGCGAATCCGTGTGCGAATCCGGCCGGTACCCAGAGCTGCATGCCGTTTTCCGGCGAAAGCTCCTGAGAGAGCCATTTGCCGAAGCTCGGTGATCCCTCGCGGATATCGACGACGACATCCATGATCCGGCCGGCAAGGCAGCGCACCAGCTTGCCCTGTGCGAAGGGTGGTATCTGGAAATGCAGCCCCCGGACGGTGCCGGTCTGCGCCGAAAGCGATTCATTGTCCTGGATGAACGTGACGTCAGCCACATTTTCCCGGAACCAGGCATCCTTGAATACCTCGGAGAAGTAGCCGCGGTGATCGCCGAAGCGTGGCGGCGTGATCGCAACGATGCCCTCGATGGCCGAAATCTCAATACGCATGACTTACCTTTTTGCGGCCTTCATCAGGCGCCCGCCCTCATGACGCTCATCAGCATGTCCGCCTGCGAGCGGCTCTGCATGGCCGCAAGGCCCTTCGCGGCAATGGCATCGCGCTCGTCGGCATTTGCGATCAGCTTGTAGCAGCGCTCGATCATGTCGTCATAGGGCTCAATTGCCAAGCCGCCGATGAAGGACTGGAGGTCCGGATCGCGGATGTCGCCTTCCGTCAGCACGCAAACGCGATTGGCGAGCAGATAGGAAATGCGCACGATCTCGAAGACGCCGCTCGCATAATGATGGATGTTGATCACGATCTTGGCGCGGGCAATCGCCGCATCGCGTTCCGCGCCATAGATGTTGAAGAGGTGCTCGACCTTGAGCCCGCCGTCCTTCAGCGTCTTCAGGATATGGTGGCGGCGTTCGTTCATCGAGCCGTAGAAGAGCACGTCGATATCTTTGACGGCGGCGTGCTGTATCTGGCTGAGGCAGCGGCTATAGCCGATTTCGAGCACGCCGGCGTGATCAATGCCCTTGGCGGCGAGATTTTCCCGGTTGCGCGGGCTGTAGTCGAGAACCGGAAACGACTTCAGGATCGAGGTGTAGCGCGAATTGATCCAGATGCTTTCTTCGGACACCTGCTCGAGATTGATGATGACGCTGTCCTTCGGCAGATGGCTGACGATTTCGGCGGGGAGAAGATTGCCGCCATAGATGATCGGCGCACGGCCGGCGAATGCGTTCATGTCCCGGGTGATCGGTGCCGAGCCGCCGAGTTCCTCGAAGGCGCCCTGTAGGCCAAGCGCGACTTCGTCGAAGGCGTGGCTGTGATTGTAGTTGTCGGGCGTCACGATCCAGATGCAATGACGGTCCCGGTGTGCCTGCCATCCGCCGGCAAAGGGCTGCAACAGGTTGCGCAGCTGCTGGTCGATCTTCGGCGCGGCTGGTACAGCGGGCCTTTCCGTCCGCACCGGCTGCTGCTGTACCGGGGAAGCGCCTGACGCCTGCTGGGCATAGGCGCGCATCAATTCGCGGCCACCGATAAATTGGCCGCGCGGCATCCAGCCGGGCGGATCATCAGCCCCCCAGATCAGGTGCGGCTGCTTGATGAGCGGCTGGCGACCTTGCTGCCACGAGGTCAGGAGAGCCTCGTCACGGCTCCGCAGAAAAGCTTCCTTGGCGGCGAAGAGGCCATGCAGCATCCGGCCGAGGCGGACGCCGAACTTCCACTCGAAATCGGCAGGCGCCGGCACGAAGGCGGCGATCTTCAATCCTTTGGCAGCAGCTTGCTGGACATAGAGCCCGAGCAGGCGCTCGATCACGAAGGGACGCATCGTCGCGTTGGCGTCGCGTGAATAGTGCGCCGAACCGGCATAGGCAGTGCCCGCCGGCGTGCCGAGGCGCGCTTCATTTTCCAGCGATTCCAGAATGCATTCGCAGAAGGCGAAATATCCGGACCAGAACTTCCTGTTGCCGCAGAAATAGTTGCAGAACGCGAAGGCAGTTTTGTCTTGTGGCGGTGCGATCGGATGGCCTAGCTCCTGGATATGCAGGAAGATCGGGTCCATGCCGGGATGACCGCCAAGCAGCGAATGTTCCCAGACGTTGCTGTAGATCGCCGCGTGGCCGATCAGCGGGTTGTAAAGATAGGCGTCCGCACCTTCTGCCCTGGCCTTTTCCGCCTCCGTGACAAAAGACGGAAAACTCGTCACCGACTTCATCTCGAATTTGCTGGAGAGAAGCCCCCAAAACACGTCGTCACTGAGGCCGATCGCCTCGTGATGCTGATGCAGGGTGAGGAAGAGTTCATATTCGCGGGTCGTAGCCTGCGTATTGAACGAGATGTCGAGCGGCATGGCAGCCGCATCGAGCTGGCTGCGCTGCGAAGGATCGAGATAAGGCTGATAGACAATGACGGATCCCGTGCCGGCAGCCTTCTCCGTGAGAAGCGCCAGATCAGGAAGACCGGCCGGCAAAGAAGAGGTGGGCTGATTGATCGTCAAGGTATGTCCTTCGCGAAGGGCTGCCGTCTGCATGGGAAATCCGCAGAACGGCAATTCGAGCCTGTTTGGTGTCTACTATTTGAGGTGAAGCTTGCGCCACACTGTTCGCAGAACTTTCGCTGGTCAGCCTGGAGGGGGTGTGGGAGCTCGACCATCCGTGGTCAGTCTTCTCTAGCCAGCTTCATTGGCTCAGCCGCTTCTGCTGCCAGTATCCGCAAAGAGTTGCGATGTTACGTTTGGAATTGGGCCGCCTCGGTTCATACGCCGCTTTTATAGACCCCATCATTCGATACGGTAGCTATTTCTCCGAACAAGGACCCAGGTAAGCTATTGCCATAGAGTTCGGCTATTCGTTTGATGAGAAGATAGCTTCCCAGACGCTCCTGGCAGAATGAGATCGCACGTTTCTGCACGGGGTCTTCGGCTTGAAACGGTTGATATCGTTTCGCAAATTCAAAAGACGGCGCCACAAGGCGCACAAAAGTCTCCAGCCACCAGTCCGTCGGATACGTGCCGAGTTCAATGCCTCCAGGAACGAAAGTGCTGGAATTAAAAAAATGCAAAGCTTCGGCTTGGGTTAAAGTGTTTGCTTCGATTGAAAACGCTGTATATCTCAGGAAGTCAACAATATTGTGGAAGCGTGCATAGTGTTGAGATATATTATGGAGATTTAACGGCCGAGGCAGGAAGAAGTTTTCTGTAAAAATCGCCGGATTCTCCGGCTTTGTGACTTCTACTTCTTCTGAAGTCGTTGTATTCATCCCGGGATATTCGGGATTAGGTGTTCCGATTTTTAGTCGTGTTAAAAATTTACGATACTGCCAGATGGTAATGTTACGAGGCTTTGTTGATTCTTCGGAAACGACTTTCGCGATTACGATCGTTCCCAGCGATCCTGACAATTTAGCGTGAAGCTCCTCCGGCTCGCTGAAAAAATCATAGCCGGCAATGACATCCATTCCCTTGTTTTCCAAAGGAGGTTTAGAATTGAGCCATATGATTTTCGCGCCCTCGGGAGGAGGGTAGCTCGGCAAATCCTTGTGGCAAACAATGAAAATGGTCATATTTGTGATCAGCCTCTTATCGATGGGGAGTTTCTGCCGGCTGCAATTACCACACGGCTCGCCCGTCAATGCTTAGTTGTGTCAAGGTGGCGGACGTCAGTATTCCGAGCGTTTCTGCCTCTTGTCAGCGACTCTAAAGCGCGTTCCTTGCGCGTAGCAGGTGCGAAGCCCGGACCCATCCGGGGATGAAGTCGGGTGCCGCAAGCTGAGGTCGTCGATATCCTTTTGCTTAAACTTGCTGTTGCTGCTGGCGATATCAGCAAATGTCAGCAAGCCCGCAATGGCGCGCGCTATGTTTCCCGCTTGGTGGAATTCCCTAACGCGAAAACTGAATGATCTCGCCGTTGTACTGAGTGCGCGCCGTCTCGCCGAAGCCGAGCTTGGCTGCGACCCGCAGCGAGGCCTGGTTCTCGGGACTGATGATGCAGCTCATTCGTTTTTCGGGAAAATGCGTTTCCGCCCAGCCGATCAGGACGGTCAGCGCCTCGGTGGCATAACCGCGGCCGTGCGCCGAAGGCATCAGCGCCCAGCCGACCTCCATCGTCCCTTCGATCGACGGTTCCATCTCGCGCCGGGCTTCCAGGAAGCCCGCTTCGCCGATGAACCGGCCGCTCTCCTTTTCGACGATCGCGAGAAAGCCGAAGCCCATATGATGCCACATGCCGGCAAGGCGCAGCATGCGACTCCAGCTCTGCTCGCGCGTCGACGGCACGCCGGTGATGAAACGCACGACATCCTCGTCCGCCCATAGTGCCGCATGAGCGTCGAAATCGTCGAGGCGGTGAGGGCGAAGCGTCAGACGCGCCGTTTCGAGGGTCGGAATGTCGGTCACGTCGGGTCCTTGTGAAAAAACACATCCTCAGGCGCCGGGCTCGCCGTCCCAATAGTCGAGATCGCCTTCCGGCCGTCCAATGTGGCGGAAGCGCTTGGTTTCTGCATTGTCCCTGTTCGTCTTGGCAAGGAACTTTCCGGAATCGGGATATTCGACGATCTCGGTCTTCGCCATCGTCGAAATGCCGAGATAGACGAGTGTGGCCGTGCCGGTATTGATGATCTGGTGCGCCGTTTCAGGCCCGCCGGCCGGCGCGCCGAGCGTGTCGCCCGCCTTGATCGCATGGCGCGCGTCGCCGAATCGGTATTCGCCGGTACCCGCGATCACGTAGAAAAGCTCGTCTTCGACATGGTGATTGTGGAAGGGACAGCTCGATTTGCCCGATGGTACCTCGTTGTAGCTGATGCCGAGGCCGGCAAGGCCCAGAAGCTTGCCGAACGAGGTGTCGGCGCTTTCGTAGAATTCGCCCTGTTTCCAGTGGTCGAGCTTGAGATCGGCGGTATTGATCACCGCTTTTGCTTCCGTCGTCATGATAGCCTCCTGTTGCAGGAGGAGAAACTATCATCACGCCGGAAAATTCAATGCTTATCTCGGAAATCCCCGGCATGGGCGGAGAGGAGCCCGCCGCCCATGCTTTGAGCGCCGCGCGTTCAATACGCTGAGACGCTCGATCGCTTCCAATCCCACGCATCGCCCAAAAATCGATCCGATTTTCGGGGTATGCGCTGGAGCCGTCAACGAACGTAGAAGGTCAGGCTTCCATCGGCCGCCTGCTCGGCATTGACGACGTTGCGAATATTGACACCCTCATTGTTGAGCCGGTGGGCAAGCGACCTGTTGGCATCGATCGACGCCTGGATGCCGCGGATAGCCTCGCCGGAGCGTTGCGGTGCGGAGTGTGGGCCGCTCGTCTCGTCGTCGAAGTTGCGCCAGTTGTAAACCTCCTGGACATTGAAGTCATTGCCCTGGAAGGTCCGGAGCGTCTGCTCGATGCCCTGGGCGGTATTCATCCCAAGGCTTTCGGCCCGGCTGACGCCGGCAAAGGCGAGGGAGGAGAGGGCTGCAGCGATAGTGATGGTGAGAACGCGGTGCATGATTGTATCCTTTCATCTGCTTAGACGGTCGGCTGTCGTTGCAGGGGATCGTCTGCGTCACGACATGGAATTGGCGTTCTCCCATTCGCGATTCAATGGGTTAAGCCACTGAAAATCCATTAAGAATTGTTCATGAAAACTGCCTTCGAATTGCCGCTTTCCAGGTGTCCGCGAAAGCTGATTTCAGAGGCTTGCCCAGCTGTGCATACAGGGCGCGGTTATCCCCTTGCAGATATTTCCTCTTTCCCATTGCGGCATCGGGCGAAATTGCTTGCCATTCGGACGAAGGCATGTTTTGACCGCGGGCTGCCGAGCGGGTAAATGTCCCGCCAACCGAAGGTGAACCATGTCGAGAGAGACCGCTCCCCATATTTTGATCGTTGAGGCCCGCTTCTACGACGACATGGCCGACGCCCTGCTCGAAGGCGCGACCTCCGCATTGACGGAGGCCGGCGCCACCTTCGAGGTCGTAACCGTTCCCGGCGCACTGGAAATTCCGGCGGCGATTGCCATGTCGCTTGATGGAGACGACAATGGCGGAACGCATTATGACGGATATGTCGCCCTCGGCATGGTCATTCGCGGCGAGACCTATCACTTCGATATCGTGTCGAATGAATCCTCGCGCGCCTTGATGGATCTCGCGGTCAGCGAGTCACTTGCCATCGGCAATGGCATCCTGACCGTCGAAAACGACGAACAGGCTTGGGCGCGCGTGCGCCGCTCGGAAAAGGACAAGGGCGGATTTGCCGCTCGTGCAGCTCTGACCATGATCGAGCTGAAGCAGAAACTGGGTGCATAACGAATGAACGACGACAAGACGGAACGGCCGGTCAAGACTGCGAACCAGCGGGGCGCTGCCCGTCTTGCTGCAGTTCAGGCACTGTATCAGATGGATGTCGGCGGCACGGGCGTTCTGGAAATCGTGGCCGAGTACGAGGCGCACCGTCTTGGTCAGGAAATCGATGGCGCGACTTATCTGAAAGCCGATGCCGCCTGGTTCCGTTCCATCGTCTCCGGCGTCGTGCGCGATCAGGTCCGTCTCGATCCGTTGATTGCTGCAGCCCTGCAGGATGATTGGGCCTTGTCGCGCCTCGACAGCACAGTGCGCGCCATCCTGCGCGCCGGCGTTTTCGAACTCACCGACCGCAAGGACGTTCCGGTGGCGGTCATCGTCACCGAATATGTCGAGATCGCCCAGGCCTTCTTCGATGACGATGAGCCGAAGCTCGTCAACGCCGTGCTCGACCGCATCGCAAAGCAGGTCCGCGGCGAGGCGAAGAAATAAGTCTTTAGCCGCCAAACAATCCCCCTGCGTCTTTCTTCGCACCGCAATGGTTTTCGCCCGTTGCGGTCTTGACGCCACGTGATCGACCACGCAATCTCCGCACCGCCTAGCTGTGGCATTTCTGTGGAGAGGAAGGCGATTCGGCGGCATATCTGCCGGAGAAGGAGTGAGCTCCGGCCTTTGGGAGGAAAGAGCGAAATGACGATTCTTTTATGCGTAATCGCATGCGGTCTGCTCTCGGTGGTTTATGCCGCCTGGGCAACCCGGTCGGTGCTTGCCGCCGATCAGGGCAATAGCCGCATGCAGGAGATCGCGGGCTATATCCGCGAAGGCGCTCAAGCCTATCTGACGCGCCAGTACAGAACCATTGCCATTGTCGGCGTTGTTGTTTTCATCTTAGCCTGGCTGCTTCTTTCCGCCGAGGCCGCGATCGGCTTCCTGATCGGCGCCGTGCTTTCCGGCGCTGCCGGTTTCATCGGCATGCACGTCTCCGTCCGCGCCAATGTGCGCACCGCCCAGGCGGCTTCCGTGAGCCTTTCAGCCGGCCTCGACATCGCCTTCAAGTCGGGTGCGATCACCGGCATGCTGGTGGCTGGCCTGGCGCTGCTCGGCGTCTCCATTTACTATACGATATTGACCGTTGGGCTCGGCCATGAGAGCGGCTCGCGCGAAGTCATCGATGCGCTGGTGGCGCTCGGCTTCGGCGCGTCACTGATCTCGATCTTCGCCCGTCTCGGCGGCGGCATCTTCACCAAGGGCGCCGATGTCGGTGGCGATCTCGTCGGCAAGGTGGAAGCCGGCATTCCCGAAGACGATCCGCGCAACCCGGCAACGATCGCCGATAATGTCGGCGACAATGTCGGCGACTGCGCCGGCATGGCTGCCGACCTTTTCGAGACTTATGCGGTTTCGGTCGTCGCCACCATGGTTCTTGCCGCGATCTTCTTTGCCGGCGCGCCGATCCTCCAGTCTGCGATGGTCTATCCGCTGGCGATCTGCGGTGCCTGCATCATCACCTCGATCATCGGCACCTTCTTCGTCAAGCTCGGTTCGAACGGCTCGATCATGGGCGCTCTCTACAAGGGCCTCATCGTCACCGGCCTACTGTCGATCGTCGGCCTTGGTGCTGCCACCTCGCTCACCATCGGCTGGGGATCGATCGGCTCCGTCGGAGGCGCCGACATATCAGGCGCGCACCTCTTCTTCTGCGGCATCATCGGCCTCGTCGTCACCGCGCTGATCGTGGTGATCACTGAATATTATACCGGCACGGGCAAGCGCCCGGTCGTCTCGATCGCCCAGGCCTCGGTCACCGGCCATGGCACCAATGTCATCCAGGGTCTGGCCGTCTCACTGGAATCGACGGCACTGCCGGCGATCGTCATCGTTGGCGGCATTCTCGCCACCTACCAGCTCGGCGGTCTGTTCGGCACCGGCATTGCGGTCACGGCGATGCTCGGCATCGCCGGAATGATCGTCGCGCTCGACGCGTTCGGACCGGTGACGGACAATGCCGGCGGTATCGCCGAAATGGCGCATCTGCCGCCGGAGGTGCGCAAATCCACCGATGCGCTCGATGCCGTCGGCAATACGACCAAAGCCGTCACCAAGGGTTATGCCATCGGCTCCGCCGGTCTCGGCGCCCTGGTTCTCTTCGCCGCCTACTCCTACGACCTCAAATATTTTGCGGCGAATGGCGACAAGTTCCCTTATTTTGCCGGTATCGGCGAAATTTCCTTCGATCTTTCCAACCCTTACGTGGTGGCGGGATTGATTTTCGGAGGTCTCATTCCCTACCTCTTCGGCGGCATCGCGATGACCGCCGTCGGCCGGGCGGCCGGCGCGATCGTCGAGGAAGTGCGTCGTCAGTTCAAGGAAAAGCCCGGCATCATGCAGGGCACGGAAAAGCCGGATTACGGCAGGGCGGTCGACCTTTTGACCAAGGCCGCCATCCGCGAAATGATCGTGCCGTCGCTGCTGCCGGTGCTGGCGCCCATTGTCGTCTATTTCGGCGTGCTGCTCATCTCCGGCTCCAAGGCCTCCGCCTTTGCCGCCCTCGGCGCATCGCTGCTCGGCGTCATCATCAACGGCCTTTTCGTCGCCATCTCGATGACATCGGGCGGCGGTGCTTGGGACAACGCCAAGAAGAGCTTCGAGGACGGTTTCGTCGACAAGGACGGCGTGCGCCACATGAAGGGTTCGGATGCGCACAAGGCTTCCGTCACCGGCGATACCGTCGGCGATCCCTACAAGGATACCGCCGGCCCCGCCGTCAACCCGGCGATCAAGATCACCAACATCGTCGCGCTGCTGTTGCTCGCCGTTCTCGCCGGATAAACAAGACCGCCGGCTTGGCGTGGTACAGTTCACGCAGAAGCAGAGGCCATTAAAAAACCCGCCGGAGCGATCCGGCGGGTTTTTCGTATCAGGCGTGTGTCCGATCAGCGCAGGCTGCTTGGGTTCTGCGGCGTGCCGCCGGCGCCACCGCCGAACAGGCTGCGGGCAGCACTGGCGGCGCTGCCGCCGGAAAGCATCTGTTGCAGGAAGGTGAGTTCCTTGCCGCCGGTCGGCGTGACGCGCCCGATCGTGTCGAACACCTTGCCATCCTGTAGCGCATAGTTGGCGCGGCGGCTGACGACGCCGTCCTTGTCGAAATAGATCGCCAGAACGCTCTGATCGACGACCTTCAGCTTCTGAAAGGCGACCGCACGCGTGCGCCGCTGCGAGATGTAATAGAAGACTTCGCCATCGAAGGTCGCCGTCGTTGACGGGGTGCCGAGCGAAAGCAGCACCTGCTCGCGGCTGGAGCCTTCCGGAACGAGGTTCAGCGACTGCTGGTCGGCGACGTAGCCGCCATTGAGCACGGTGCTGGTCTGGCAACCGGAAAGAGCGGTGGTGGAGGCGATTATTAAGGCAATGGCCGCACTGCTGAAGAATTTCACGTCAGACTTGAAATACCGTTTATTCAACGACATCTACTCCCTTGAGTGTCGATAGCAGCCATTTGGGGCCTTGCACGCTTTCCTCCTGCAAAACCATTGTGGCCATTCCGGGTCGAATTTCCCGAATTCGCTTCGCTGACGCATCGAAGGCGTCGTCCCGAAACAGGCCATGATCGGCATTGCAATTCGCGCCTGCTTCGGTAAACCAGCTTTCGAAATCATGCAACAAGGCCAGACGCCAGCCGGCATGAAGAATGAGGCATTTCCGGAAAAAACAATGATCTTCGGGCTCTTCCGCAAGAAAAACAACAATCAGGCGATCGTCGACAGGCAATATGCGGCCCTGACGGCGGCCGCGCGCATGCCGGAGATCTATGAGCGGCTCAATGTGCCGGATACGGTCATGGGTCGTTTCGAGATGCTGTCGATTGCCATGATTCTGTTTTTTCGCCGCACACGTGCTTCAGCCACCAGCGGCCAGGAGATCGCCCAGGAGATCGTCGACGCTTTCTTCCAGGATATCGACTATTCGATCCGCGAACTCGGCATCGGCGACAACAGCGTGCCGAAGCGCATGAAGAAGCTCGCCGGCATGTTCTACGGCCGCCTTGAAGCCTATTCGAAGGCGATGGACACAGGCGATGCCGAAGAGCTCGCTCTCGCCCTTCAGCGCAATATCTACCCCGAAACCTCGACGCCGGCCGATATGTCCGGCCTCGCCGGATGGATGATGACCGCAGAATCGCATCTGTCCGCCGTTGCCGAAGAGGTGATCGCAACCGGTTCGGCGACGCTCCCGCCGGTCATCTGAAGGAGGAAACGATGAAGAACGATCGGGACGATGTTCCCTTCTCCTATCAAGTCAAGGTCGGCCATATCTCGGCCAACCCCGTCGAGGTCCATGTCGAGGCCGACGCCAGCGAACTGAAGGCGCTTGCCGAGACCTGGAACGTCGTCTCCGTCGACGATCTCCGCGCCGATCTACAGATTGCCCGCTGGAAGCGCGACGGCGTACGCATCAAGGGCCGCGTGCAGGCGAAGATCGTCCAGTCCTGCGTCGTGACGTTGGAACCGGTCGAATCCGCCATCGACGAGAATTTCGAGCAGATCTTCGTGCCGGAGGGCTCCAAGCTTGCCCGCCAGCCCGGCAACGACGCCGGCGAGATGCTGCTCGATCCGGACGGTCCCGATCTGCCCGAGACCTTCGTCGGCGATACGATCGATGCCGGCGAAGTGGTTGCCGAATTCGCTGCTCTCGCAATCGATCCCTACCCACGCAAGCAGGGCATCGAATTCGCCGGCCATGTCGAGGACAGCGGCGAGGACGACAAAAAGCCTTCCGCTTTCGCCGTCCTCAAGGACTGGAAAAAGGACTGAAGCCCCTCTGGCATTTGACACAATTCAGTTGTAAGCGACGCCAAAACCGGTATTTTGGCCGAAATTTCGCCGTCGGCGAAAAGAAGGATCAGGGACGCGTGATCAGAATATCTCTCGACCTCATGGGTGGCGACTTTGGTCCCCAGGTTGTCATTCCCGGCGCCGCCAAGGCGTTGGATCGGCATCCGGATATTTCCTTCGTTCTCTATGGTCTCAAGGAACAGTGCGACCCGGTTCTCGCCAAATTTCCGAAACTCAAGGAAAAATCGCTCTTTCACGACTGCGAGCTTGCCGTCGCCATGGATGAAAAGCCGAGCCAGGCGCTGCGCCGTGGCCGTTATATCTCCACCATGTGGCGTTCGATCGAGGCGGTGAAGACGGGTGACGCCGATGTCGCTGTCTCGGCAGGCAATACCGGGGCGCTGATGGCGATGGCGAAGTTCTGTCTGCGCACCATGGCCAATATCGAGCGTCCGGCGATTGCCGCGATCTGGCCGACGCTGAAGGGTGAGAGCATCGTGCTCGATGTCGGTGCGACGATCGGCGCCGATGCTCAGCAGCTGATGGATTTCGCCCTGATGGGCGGCGCCATGGCGCGCGCGCTTTTCGAGGTCGAACGTCCGACGGTCGGTCTTCTCAACGTCGGCGTCGAGGAGATGAAGGGCCAGGAGGAAGTCAAGGAGGCCGGCCGGCTGTTGCGCGAGGCGAACATCGATTCGCTCGAATATTCCGGCTTCGTCGAGGGCAACGACCTTGGCAAGGGCACGGTCGACGTCGTCGTCACCGAAGGATTTTCCGGCAATATCGCCCTCAAGACCGCCGAAGGCACAGCCAAGCAGATCGGCGAATATCTGCGTGCCGCCATGTCGCGCACGCTGCTGGCCCGCATCGGCTACCTCTTCGCCAAAAGCGCCTTCGACATGCTTCGCGAGAAGCTCGATCCGAGCAAGGTCAATGGCGGCGTGTTTCTCGGCCTGAACGGCATCGTTATCAAGAGCCATGGCGGGGCGAATGCCGAAGGCATCGCAGCCGCCATCGAGGTCGGCTACGACATGGCCAAGAACGGCCTCAATCAGAAAATAGAAAACGATCTTAAGAAATATCATGCCAAGCGGCTGCCCCCGATGGGCCCGGAAGCGGCATGAGCGATGGGGTTCAATCAAAGATGATCCGTTCAGTGGTTCGCGGGTTCGGAGCCGCACTCCCGAAGCGCGTGATGACCAATCGTGACATGGAGGCCATCGTCGACACATCAGACGAATGGATCGTCCAGCGCACCGGCATCCGCCAGCGTTATGTCGCCGGCGATGACGAAACGACTGCGTCACTCGGCGAGGCCGCCGCACGCGCAGCCCTTGCCAATGGCGGCCTGACGCCTGCCGATATCGATCTTGTCATCTGTGCCACCTCGACGCCGGATAACACCTTTCCGGCAACGTCGGTCAACATCCAGAACCGCCTCGGCATGAGCCACGGCTTCGCCTTCGACGTCCAGGCCGTCTGCACCGGTTTCGTCTATGCGGTGACGACTGCCGATGCCTATATTCGCGGCGGGCTTGCCAAGCGCGTTCTCGTCATCGGCGCCGAAACTTTTTCGCGCATTCTCGACTGGAACGACCGCACCACCTGCGTGCTTTTCGGCGACGGCGCCGGCGCGATCATACTCGAAGCGACCGAAGGCGAGGGCACCGTTGCCGATCGCGGCGTGCTGACAGCGCATCTGCGTTCCGACGGCTCGCACAAGGACAAGCTCTATGTCGATGGCGGACCGTCGACGACGGGCACTGTCGGCAAGCTGCGCATGGAAGGCCGCGAGGTCTTCAAATACGCCGTGGGCATGATCACCGACGTCATTCAGGCAGCTTTCGATGCGACCGGGACCACCGCCGATGACCTCGACTGGCTGGTACCGCATCAGGCCAATCGTCGCATCATCGACGGTTCGGCGAAAAAGCTGAACATCGATGCGGCGAAGGTCGTCATCACAGTCGACCTTCACGGCAATACGTCGGCCGCCTCGATCCCGCTGGCACTTGCGACCGCTGCCGGCGACGGCCGCATCAAGAAGGGCGACCTAGTGATGCTCGAAGCGATGGGTGGCGGCTTTACCTGGGGTGCGGTTCTGCTGCGCTGGTAGGCACGAATCCTAAAAAACTGGCGGCGAACAAGAGCTTGACCGTAAGGCGCAAGACAAATACTCTTCGTGCGATTTCACAAAATATTTGTATGGGCGGGGAAACCATGACCGGAAAAACAGTGACGCGAGCAGACCTGGCGGAATCCGTTTTCCGAAAGGTTGGGCTTTCCCGGACAGAATCTGCCGAACTTGTGGAAACCGTCATCGACGAGATCTGCAATGCCATCGTGCGTGGTGAAACCGTCAAGCTTTCCTCCTTCGCCACCTTCCAGGTGCGCGACAAGAACGAGCGGATCGGCCGCAACCCGAAGACCGGCGAGGAGGTTCCGATTTCCCCCCGCCGGGTCATGACCTTCAAGGCGTCGAACGTGTTGAAGACACGCATCCTCAAGTCGCATGTCGCTCGCAAGATCAAGCTGAAGCCGCAGAATCCGGCTCCCTGATAATCGGCTTCCCGTTTCGGAAACGGCTTTTTTTCTCCCTCGCACTCTCCATCCTTGTGCGCAACGTCAAGACATGACTTGAATTGTCGGCGCCAAACCGTTGAAATATGATGAGTCGCCGTAGGATCGAGCCGCGAGGTCGCGTAGCAGTATGACGTTGGACAAGAGCCCCGATGCCTTTCGCACCATCAGCGAAGTCGCAGACGATCTTGATCTGCCGCAGCATGTGCTGCGCTTCTGGGAGACGCGTTTTCCCCAGATAAAGCCGATGAAGCGCGGCGGCGGCCGTCGCTACTACCGGCCGGAGGACGTGGATCTTCTCAAGGGCATCCGGCATCTACTGTATGATCACGGCTATACGATCAAGGGTGTGCAGAAGCTTCTGAAAACCAACGGCAACAAGTTCGTCATATCAGTCGGCCACGGCGATCTCGCCAGCGTCGAGGCGCTTGCGTCGGGTGTGCAGGAGGTGGGTGCCGGGGAACCGCGCGTCGGCATGGCCGATGAAGACCAGATTGTCGGCCGCGCCAAGCCGCCGATCACCCGCCGGTTCTTCAATTTCGTCGCCGGAGACGATGAGCAGGAAGTCTCGATCGGGAAGTCGAGCATCGGCAAGGAAGACCGGGCGCTGCTGCAGGAGGCGCTCTACGATCTCCTGGAATGCAAGCGCCTGCTCGATCAGGTGCGCTAAAATCGGAATCGATTTTCGGAAAGCACGATGCGAGGATTGAAAGTGTTACAGCGTCCTTTGCGTGTCTGAAAAGACGCGCGGCGCAGGGAAGTTCAGGCTTCGGTAAGCTGTTTCATGGCCTGTTCGAGTTCGCTGAGCTGGAAGGGTTTTTGCAGCACGGGCAACGTGCTTGGGCTGCTGCCATCAGGTGCGGTGCCATATCCCGTCGCATAGAGATAGGGTTTACCGCGTTCGTCGAGCAGCTTTGCGACCGGCAGCGAACTCTGCCCGGCAAGCGAGACGTCGAGGATTGCAGCGTCGAACTCAGTATCCCTGGCGGTTGCCAACGCCCGCTCCAGATCGGGCGCGCTGGCGCAGACCCGGTAACCCAAATCGGCAAGCATGTCCTCGAGCAGCATGGCAATCAGCGTGTCGTCTTCGACGATGAATATGTCTTTCATGATCCCGTCCACCCATTTCCCCTTGCCGGGCATGGAGATTTATGTGGACTGCTTGCACGGCTCGTCAAGACGTCGTGCCCAGCAGTACGAGAAACAGCATATTGCCCGGTGAAATTTGATGTGCAAAAGCTGGGATGCCGTCTCCGCAACGGCGACTGCATAATTCCTTAAATCGGAATCGATCTATGGATAAAATTATGCAGTAATCCAAAGTGTTACAGCGTCCTTTGCGCGTCTGAAAAGACATCGCGGCGCTGTAAGAAGGGGTGTCGAATGGATTTGCTGAGTGCCACGGATTGGCTGCGTCACAAGCCGGGTTTTACCTATCCGATGGCCGTTGCCTTCGTTGGCCTGACCTTTCTTCTGAGGCTTGCCGCCAGCGACACTCTCTCCGGCTTTCCCTTCCTGAGCTTCCTTCCGGCGATATTGCTCGCCAGTTTCATAGGCGGGGCCGGGCCGGGCCTGGTCGCGTCCATTCTTGCCGCTTTCATCGTTCAGCAGTTTTTCGTCGAGCCGCACAATATCTTCTGGCCGGTCACTGCCGGCCAATGGGTCGGCCTTTCCACATATCTCATCAATGCCGCAATCATCGTCGGCCTGATGGAGATGATCATTATCGCGCATGAGCGGCAGAGCCGCCTTCGCAGTGAGCTCAACAGCTTCAACACGCGCCTCGAAGAGACAGTGGTCCAGCGCACTGCCGAGCTCAGACACGAGATGGAAGAGAATGCCGCTGCTCAGGCGCAGGTCCGTCAGTTGCAGAAGATGGAGACGATCGGCCAGCTGACCGGCGGCGTCGCCCATGATTTCAACAACATGTTGGCGATCATCATCGGCAACCTCGATCTCGCCCAGCGGCGCCTGAGCGGCAGCGAGGATCCCCGCCTGCTATACTCCATCCAGAATGCCAAAGATGGCGCGCAAAGGGCGGCGGTACTGACCGCGCGTCTTCTCGCTTTCTCGCGCCAGCAGCCGCTCGCCCCGGAGGTGATCGACGTTAACAAGCTGGTCGGCGGCATGTCTGAGCTGTTGCGGCGCACACTCGGCGAGCAGATCCGGATCGAGACCGTGCTTGCCGGCGGTCTCTGGCCGAGCTTTGCCGATTTGAGCCAGCTCGAAAATGCCATCCTGAACCTTGCCGTCAACGCCCGCGATGCTATGCCGGGCGGCGGAAATCTAACGATCGAGACCGCCAATACCGAACTCGATGAGCGATATTCCCGCATGCATTCGGAGGTCGAGGCAGGCCAATATGTGATGGTCAGCATCACTGACACTGGCACCGGCATGTCGCCGGATGTGATCGAGCGCGCCTTCGACCCGTTCTATACGACCAAGGGACCCGGCAAAGGCACCGGGCTCGGTCTCAGCCAGGTCTATGGTTACATCAAACAGAGCGGCGGCCACATCAAGATCTATTCAGAGATCGACAGGGGCACGACGGTGAAGATCTATCTCCCTCGTCGTGTCGGTGTGACGGACGCCCGGTCGGGTGCAGCCGGCGCCCTGCCGATTCCTCACGGCAGCGTCAATGATACAATCCTGGTGGTGGAGGACGATGAGCACGTCCGCACCATGACCGCCGAAAGCCTGCATGAACTCGGTTACACCGTATTGCAGGCGGCAAGCGGCATAGAGGCGCTTCTGTTGCTCGAAGAAAATCCGGCAGTCGACTTGATCTTCACCGATATCGTCATGCCGCAGATGAGCGGACGTCAGCTTGCCGATGTCGTCCAGGAGAAATGGCCGACGATCCGGATCCTTTACACGACGGGTTACACCCGAAATGCCATCGTCCACAATGGTGTGCTCGATCACGGCGTTTCCCTGCTCGCCAAGCCCTTCAGCCTGGAGCAGCTCGCTCATAAGATCCGCGAACTTCTGAATGTACCGGCGAGGGCGGGAGACGAGCGGACGTGAAGCCGGAATACGGCCGCACGTCCACAAATCCCGATCGCGTTATTCCAACACCTGGATAATGCGGTGGGTCTTCGGCTCGACGATCACGCGCCGCTCATTTACGACAGTATAGCCGTATCCGTCCATGTCAGGCACCGTGTGCACTTCGACGGTATCGGGCAGCGTGGTGCCGACCACGATATCGCCGTCATAGACGACGGATGGTGTGTTTTGCTCCATCACATAGGTGCGCACCTCGCCGGGCAATACGACGGAGCCGGTTGGTGCGGGATCGGTGACGATGACGGTGCTCTGGGCGAAGGCGGCAGAGCTGATGGTCAGTATGGCGGCCGCAGCCAGCATGGTCTTGCGCATGGGATGTTCTCCTTTTCCTACCCCAGATCAAGGCAACGTCGGCCATGCGGCATGGTTCCCCGCGAGCTTTTCGCCGCAGCGGAAGACAGGCGCAATGAGAGTAATTAAGTTGTTACTAAATTAATTTATACATCATACGGTTGAGCTGCCTGAACAACGTTCGAAAAAAGCCCATTCGGGGATGTTAGGGCTCGCTTGTTTACTTTTCGCTAACCATGTTGGACGTTTATTCCGAACGGACGACCAACCGGTCGTTGATTCGACGATCCGTCGCGTTTCGGCTTGCGAATGGATCTCTAGAAATACGATTGCGGCGGCTCGAGACATGCGATTGCGGAAGGTGATATCGCTGGTGGCAGTGGCGGGTATGATGGCCGGCTGCACGTCGACAGGCGGTGTGCGCCAGCCTTCCGCGCCGGAAACCGTGGCGCCTGAAAAGGCATTGGTCCTGCCGCCGCCGGGCGGTCCGTCGATCGTCAGCGTCGTCGAGCGCAAGCGTGGAAACGGCGTCGAGCAGACGATCTCGCTGTTTACCTCATCCTCCGTGCCCGGTCAGAATTTCCTGAAGGTCCAGTTCTTCGGCGCTTCCGGAGCCAATCCCGGCACTGGCAACGCGGGCTTCAGCATGATCAACGAGAGCGGCATTGCCCGCGAGGTGGCCCGTTCGGCCCCTAGCGTGCCGATGGCGACGTCGGCGACCTTCCTGCAGAACGCCTATGGCCCGTTCGGTTATGCCTCCGGCCACAGCAGGGCCGGCGACACCTGCGTCTATGCCTGGCAGCAGATCCGCTCGAGCACTGCTGCCAATACCCAGGCGCGCAATTTCGGCATGATCCAGCTGCGCCTGCGTCTTTGCGATGCGAGGGCGAGCGAGCGCCAGCTGCTCGGCATCGTCTATGGCTACACCATATCAGGCACCTTCGACGGCGCGGTCTGGAACCCTTACGGCAATCCGCCGCCTGCCGATGGCGCGCTCGGGCGCACCGGCGAGCCGATCTATCCCGACGAGGGCGGTTACCGCGCCAGCCCGATGCCGATCGGCTACGACCCGGCGCCGGCCATAGTCAGCCGGCCGAGGGCAGTTGCCGTTCGCAGCGCCTCGATCCCGCAACCGGTTCAAGGCGTCGCCCCGGTGCCCGCGCCCATCGGCCCGCGCGTGCCGCTGCCGGGCGAGACGCCACAGACAAGTGCACGGCCGGATGCGGCCGCCGCGCCGATCGAACAATCGGTAAGGGCGATCGGCGTCACCGTGCCTTCGCCGGACTGCATAGGCGACGCGGCCATGACGGCCGCCTGCCGGAGATAGAGCATGATGCCGAAAAGTGTGAGCGGTTTTCGGACGACATCATGCTCTAACTCTTTAATTTAGAACAGGATTCAGATTTTAGGCCGACCCGGCCTAAAATCATCCTGTTCTAGCGAGCATGCCCGCGGGCGCCCGTTGGTCGGTTGAGCAATTTCGAAGGAACGTCAATGCGCAAAGCCCGCAGTGTCATCATATGGGCCGTGGTTTCGCTCTGCATGATCGTGCTGATCACGCTGCCGGTCAACCTGCAGACCCAGCTCATCACTAGCATCACGGTCGTGACCGTCATGGCGCTGATCAAGGTATTGAAGGGCGAGGGGACGTGGCGCCTGGTGGCGCTCGCCTTCGGCACGTCGATCGTGCTGCGCTATGTTTACTGGCGCACCACCAATACGCTGCCGCCTCTGAACCAGCCTGAAAATTTCATTCCCGGCCTGCTGCTTTACCTTGCCGAAATGTATAGCGTTGCGATGCTGGCGCTCAGCCTCTTCATCGTCGCTACGCCGCTGCCGTCGCGCCCCTCGCGCGCCGGCAAGAATGAACGTTTTCCTCATGTCGACGTCTTCGTGCCATCCTACAACGAGGATGCCGGCCTGCTGGGAAACACGCTAGCCGCCGCCAAGGCCATGGATTATCCGGCCGACAAGCTGCATGTCTGGCTGCTCGATGACGGCGGCACCTTGCAGAAGCGCAATTCCGGCAAGCTGCTCGAAGCCCAGGCGGCGGCTGCCCGCCATATCGAGCTGAAGCAGCTCTGCGACGATCTTGACGTCAAATACCTCACGCGCGACCGCAACGAACACGCCAAGGCCGGCAATCTCAACAACGGGATGAAACATTCGACCGGCGAGCTCATCGCCGTCTTCGATGCGGACCACGCGCCGGCCCGCGATTTCCTGCTCGAGACCGTCGGTTACTTCGAAGACGATCCGAAGCTCTTCCTCGTCCAGACCCCGCACTTCTTCATCAATCCCGATCCGCTGGAGCGTAACCTGCGCACCTTCGACAAGATGCCGAGCGAGAACGAGATGTTCTACGGCATCATCCAGCGCGGCCTCGATAAATGGAACGCCGCCTTCTTCTGCGGCTCGGCCGCAGTTTTGAGCCGCAAGGCGCTCGAATCGCAGAACGGCTTCAGCGGCATCAGCATCACCGAGGATTGCGAGACGGCGCTGGCGCTCCACGGCAGCGGCTGGAACAGCATCTATGTCGACAAGCCGCTGATCGCCGGCCTGCAGCCAGCCACCTTTGCAAGCTTCATCGGTCAGCGCAGCCGCTGGGCGCAGGGCATGATGCAGATCCTGCGCTTCCGCTTCCCGCTTCTAAAACGCGGCCTGACGATCCCGCAGCGCTTCTGCTACATGTCCTCCACGCTGTTCTGGCTCTTCCCGTTCCCGCGCACGATCTTTCTGTTTGCGCCGCTCTTCTATCTGTTCTTCGATCTGGAAATCTTCACCGCCTCGGGCGGCGAGTTCCTCGCCTATACGCTTGCTTATATGCTCGTGAATCTGATGATGCAGAACTACCTCTACGGGTCGTTCCGCTGGCCTTGGATTTCCGAACTCTACGAATATGTCCAGACCGTGCATCTGCTGCCGGCTGTCGTCTCCGTCATGCTCAATCCGAGGAAGCCGACCTTCAAGGTCACCGCCAAGGACGAATCGATCGCCGTCAGCCGTCTGTCGGAGATCAGCCGCCCGTTCTTCGTCATCTTTGCGGTACAGATCGTCGCGCTCATCATCACCATCTACAAGATCTATGCCGAGCCCTATAAGGCCGACGTCACGCTCGTCGTCGGCGGGTGGAATGTCATCAACCTGATCATGGCCGGCTGCGCACTTGGTGTCGTGTCGGAGCGCGGCGAGCGCGCCTCGTCCCGTCGCGTCCGCGTCAACCGGCGCTGCGAATTCGGCGCCAACGGCAAGTGGTACACGGCCTCGATCGAGGATGTCTCCGTCCACGGCGCAAGGCTGCACATCTTCAACAAGCATCTCGACGAGATGCTGGTCGGCGCCGTCGGCGAGATCCGCTTCCGGCCCTATAGCGGCGCGGATCTGGAAACCCTGCCGCTCATCGTCCGTAACATCGAGCCGTCGGGCGACATCAGCAATGTCGGCTGCCAGTACGTGCCGAAAAGCGCGCTCGACCATCGCCTCATCGCCGATCTGATGTTTGCCAATTCCGACCAGTGGACCCAGTTTCAGGCCTCGCGCCGCCGCAATCCGGGCCTGATCCGCGGCACCATCTGGTTTCTCGGCATGTCGTTCTACCAGACGAGCCGAGGCCTCGTTTACTTCTTCCGCAGCATGCGGCCGGAGCGGGAAGCCCACCAGCAGGCGGCAAAGGTCAACGCCGGATGAGAAGGATCGTCGCTGCCTCGCTTCTCCTGCTGAATGCCTCCGCCTTCGCCCAGGCGCAGACGGCGCCCTTCGACATGTCCGGCGAGCGGCCGCCCGGTGCGTCCGTTGGCCCGAGATTGACGCCGCCCACACAGGCCGCGCCGCCTGCGGTCATTGCGCCCGTTCCCGTCACGCCTCCGGTTTCCGTCATACCCGCACCTGCAACCCCGGCTGCTCCCGCTCCCGTTCCTCCGCCGATCGCTGCCCAGCCGCAGCCGGCGACGCCCGCGCTCCAGCCAGCAGCAGTAGTAAACCCGGCTGCGCCGCCGCGCCCCGGCGATGTTCGTCGCTTTGTCGTGCCCTTTTCGAAACTCGGCCTCGGCGGCGAATACGACCGACGGTCATGGTCCGTCTATCTGACGCCGGAGCAGGCAGCGGCCAAGGCAAGCTTCACCTTCGCCTACCAGAATTCGATCGTCGTTGCGCCTGAGGCCTCGGCGCTGACCGTCTATCTCAACAACCGCCCGATCGGCCAACAGCGCGTCGGCTCGCCGGATGGCCCGTCGACCGTCACGTTCGAGGTTCCGCCCGGTCTGCTGCAGCCCGGCGCTAACCTCGTCACCTTCGAAGCCGATCAGCGCCACCGCACCGATTGCAGCATTCAATCGACTTATGAACTGTGGTCGAACATCGATCCGGCCGGAACCTATCTGAGCTTTGCCGGCAGGGATGCGGCCCCGCTAGCGAGCGCCGACGCAATCCGCGCCATCGGCGTCGACGGTGCTGGCAAGACCGAGTTCGACATCGTTGTCCCGGCGCTGGAGCAGCCGGGAACCACCAAGCCGCTGCTACGGCTGGCGCAGGGCCTGTCGGTGCTGAGCAGTATGCCGAACCAGATTTTTGCCTTCAGCACCGCGTCGCTTCCGGCCGCCGGGCCTGGCAAGCTCAGCGTGCTCGTCGGTACCGCGGCGGAACTGCGGCCGCTCTTTCCCGGCCTGCCGCCCGGCGCCGAAAGTGCAGCACTCGCCGCTTTCGTCACCGACCCGCGCAGCGGCTCGCCGGTCCTTCTGATCAGCGGCCCTTCCTGGCAAGCGGTCTCCTCGGCGATCGATACCATCGTCTCGCCGACGGACAGATCCTCGGATGTCCGCCGCGACGTGCTGACCACCGAACGCTGGAGCGCGCCGAACGCGCCGCTGGTCTTTTCCGACACGAACATCGCCCTGTCTCAGCTCGGCGTGAAGACCACCGAATTCTCCGGCCGGCGGTTGCGGACCAGCTTCAATATCGCCGTGCCGGCCGATTTTTATGCCAATGCCTATGGCGAGGCGAAGGTGCTGCTCGACGCCGCTTATACCGATAACGTGCTGCCCGGCAGCCACATCGATATTTACGTCAACGACAACATCGCCTCCACCGTACCGATCACCACGACATCAGGCGGCATTCTCCGTCATCTGCCGATCCGCGTGACGATGCGGCACTTCAAGCCCGGCCTCAATTCGGTGGCGATCGAAGCGATCCTGATGACCAAGGACGACGCCGTCTGCGCGCCGGGCGCGACCGCCGGCGCGACCCCGCGCTTTGCCCTGTTCGATACCTCCGAGCTGGAGATACCGGATTTCGCCCGCGTCGGTCAGCGTCCGAATCTGGCGGCAATGGCCGGCACCGCCTATCCCTATGGTCGGGCCACGGAGCCGACGCCGCTTTTCATCGACCGCATCGACGCCGACACGCTTTCGGCCGCCGCCACGCTGCTCGGCCAGATGGCGATCACGGCCGGCCATCCGATCGCCGTCGAAACCGTCGCCTCGCCGAATACGATCGGCGATCGCGATGCCATCTTCATCGGCTCCATCTCGCAGATGCCGACAACCGCACTGTCGCAGACCAATATCTCCACGACGAGCCAGGCCTCGTGGCGTCCGGTGGCGGATACGCAGCCGAACGTCGTCGATACCGGTACGGCTTTCGAGGAGTGGAACTCCAAGGTCAGCGGCGGTGTCTTGCACAACCGGGTCACCGCCTTCCGCGAGTGGCTGTCGCGCAATTTCGATATCTCCCGCAGCTCGCTGCAATTCATCCCCGGCGCCGAGCAGATTTTCACGCCGGCCAACGCCGACACGCTGCTGGTTGCACAGGGCTCCAGCCCCGCGGGAGCCGGCGCATGGACCGTGGTGGCGGCGCCGTCGGCGAAGGATTTGCGCGAAGGGCTCGAGGTTCTGACCGCGCAGCTGAACTGGCCGCAGATATCGGGCCACATCACCACCTATTCGAGCAAGACAGGCAAGATCGAAACCGTGCCCGTCACCCGTTTCGATTTCGTGCCGTCCACCCCCTGGTCGATCGCCAATTACCGGCTGATCGCCGCCAACTGGCTGTCGACGAATATCCTCTCCTACGCCTTCCTGCTGGTCTTCTTCGTGCTGCTGATCGGCGTCACCACCTCCAGCATGCTCAGAAGACTGGGCCGGTCCAAATGAGGCGGTGGCGCGCACTCCTGCTGGCGGCCACGGTCGCGCTTGCCCCTGTAGACCCGCCCGCCGTCGCGCAGCAGGCGATGATCAATGCCGGCGCATGGTCCGCCTACAAGGCGAAATTTCTCGATGCGACCGGCCGCATCATCGATAACGGCAACGGCAATATCAGCCACAGCGAAGGGCAGGGCTATGGCATGCTGCTCGCCTATCTCGCAGCCAGCCCCGCCGACTTCGAACAGATCTGGTATTTTACCCGCACCGAGCTGCTGCTGCGCGACGATGGCCTGGCCGTCTGGAAGTGGGATCCGAACGTCAAGCCGCACGTCACCGACACCAACAACGCCTCGGACGGCGACATGCTGATCGCCTACGCACTGGCGCTTGCCGGCACGGCGTGGAAACGCAACGACTATATCCTCGCCGCCTCCCGCATGGCGCAGGCGCTGCTTGCCGAAACCGTCGTGCACGCGGCCGGGCACACACTCCTGTTGCCGGGGAGTGAGGGTTTTGCCGCTACCGACCGTGAGGACGGTCCCGTCGTCAACCCGTCCTACTGGATTTACGAGGCGATCCCGGTGATGGCGGCGCTCGCTCCGTCGGATGCCTGGCAAAAGCTGTCGGAGGATAGCCTAACGCTATTGAAGACGATGCAGTTCGGCCCGCGCAAGCTTCCAGCCGAATGGGTGAGTCTCAGCGGCCAGCCGCAGCCGGCGCAGGGTTTCGACGCCGAGTTTGCCTATAACGCCATCCGCATCCCGCTCTATCTCGCTCGTGGCGGCGTCACCGACAAGGCGCTGCTGACCCATCTGCGCGAGGGGATGTCGCAAGACGGCGTTCCCGCCACCATCGATCTGACCACCGGCCGGCCGAAGACCGTGTTGCCGGATCCCGGTTATCGAATTGTTAACGATGTTGTGGCCTGTGTAGTCGATGGGGCCAAGCTGCCGGGCTCGGCCCTGCAATTTGCGCCCGCACTCTATTATCCGTCCACGCTTCAGCTGCTGGGCCTGGCCTATATCGGGGAGAAGCATCCGGAGTGTCTGTGAAGTCTTCTCTCGTGGCGATTTCAGCAGCAGTCGTGGTGGCGACCCTCGTCACCGGACTGAAAGATCGTGCCGCTCTGCAGGAAAGATTCGGCCTTGGGTCTGCCAGCAAGCCGGGGCCGGAGCTGATGATGATGGGCCGCATCAAGCCGACCGATGCTTCCGCCGGCAATCCTGAATTCAATGCGCAGCTGGTGGCCGACAAGATCGAGGCGATCACATCCCCGTCGCCGCCGGCGCCGGGCGCGCGCGAGCCGGATGCCGCAGCACCGCAACCGGCGGCACCTCAGACGGTCGCCCAGCCGGCGCCGGTCACGCCCCCCATCGTTTCCGCGCCGCCGGCACCGCAACAGGCGGCCGCGCCTGCGCAGCCTGCCGTCGATGAAAGTGCGCTTCGTTATTTCGCCAGCCGCGGCGACAAGGTGCGCCTGCAAGCCGAAATCTCCCGCCTTCAGGCGCTCTACCCAAACTGGGTTCCGCCGGCCGATCCGCTCGCCGTGCCGCAGAATGGCGACAAACAACTCGAGGCCATGTGGCAGCTCTATTCCGATGGTCGCTATGCGGAGTTACGCAAGGCGGTCGCCGACCGCCAGGCAGCCGATGCCGGATGGCAGCCGCCGGCCGATCTGCTCGACCGACTCGACGTCGCTGAGGCCCGTGCCCGTCTCGTCAATGCGTCGGACCTCAAGCAATATGCGACGGTCGTCGATATCGCTGCCGCAACACCGAGCCTGCTCACCTGCAGCGAGGTCAATGTTCTCTGGCGCGTCGCCGAAGCCTTCATCCAGACGGAGAGGGCGCAGCGCGGCCAGGACGCCTACACTTATATCCTGAAGAACTGCGCCAATCCCGCCGAGCGGCAGGCGACGGTCGAAAAGGCCTCGACGCTGCTTGCCTACCAGCCGATGCAGGCACTGCTCACGCTGGAGAGGCCCGCTGCCGACGGCAGCAAGGAATTCGATGCGATCCGCGACAATCTCACCCGACGCTTCATGGCCGAGGGCAATGACGATCCGAAGCTTGTTATCGCGCCGGGCTACATCGCCCGTCTCGAAAAACTCGCCGAGACTGGGGGGCTCGCCTCCGACGCGTTACTGCTCGGCTGGTACCAGCTTCGCCGCAACAACGATGCCGATGCCGAGAAGTGGTTCCGCGCTGCCCGAGCCAAGCAAGATTCGGCGGCCGCTTCGCAGGGACTGGCGCTGGCGCTGATCGCCCGCAAGGCGCCTGAAGAAGCCGAGGACGTGATGTTCCGTTGGCGCGCCGATTCCGAGGATGCAACATCAACCTATCTCGCCGCCACCGCCAACCTGATGGCGTTGCAGCCGCCGGCCGATCTGGCCGAAGACGTGCTGCACCGCATCGCTACCGAGGTTATCGCCCGGAAATACGTGCCGACGGCGCAGCAGTTCGGCTGGTATGCCCGCTCCCTCAACCAGTTCCAGACTGCTGCACGCTGGTTCGAGACGGCGCTTGCCTGGAAACCCGATGACGAGCCGTCCGCCTATGGTCTTGTCATCACCCGCGAGCAACTGAGCGACCGCAAGGCCGTGCTCGACCTTCAGCGCGCCTGGGCCGGCCGGTCGAGCCGAATCACCAATCTCGAAGACACCTCCTCCCTGATACCGAATGCCGTTACGCCGCCGCCGGAGAAGGGCACGCTTGCCGCACAGCAACCAGCGGCTCAGCCGACGCAGAATCCCCCGACCGAGCCGCTTCCGGCCGAGCGCCGCATCACCCTGCAGCCGGGGTCGCAAGTGGTCGTTCGCGCGGCAAGGCCGGCGATGGAGACGGTGACCGTTCCGCGTGGTCCGCGCCAGACACGCGGCTGCTCAACGACAATCGATGCGGGGCAGCTTAAGCCGGCCGACGCGCTGTCGCGCGGCTGGTGCCTGATGGATATCAACCGGCCGATGGAGGCAATCTCGGCCTTCGAGGCGGCATTGCAGAGCCCGACCCGCAAGGTCCGCGAAGACGCAGCCTACGGCCAGAGCCTTGCTTATCTCCGCGCCGGCCTCTCGGGCAATGCCGCCGTCGCAGCCACCAAGGCGCCGCAGAACCGCCAGCGTGCCGCCGAGCTTCAGGTGGCGATCCTCGCCGATCGTGCGCTTTCGGCCTTCGACGCCGGGCGTTACCGCGAAACCCTGATCTATCTCGATCAGCGCGCCCAGCTGCAGCAGGAACGCATCGACCTGATGGTTCTGCGCGGCTACTGCTACCTCAATCTCAAAATGTACGGCGATGCGACCCGCATCTTCGAAGCCGCTGCCGCGACCGGCAGCCGCGATGCTGCCCGCGGTCTTGCCGACGTCAGAAACGTCACGCATCCCGACGTCAACGACTGACGTTGACGCCGCCGCAGCTCTCCGCTACTCGCCTGCGCAGGGGCCGCCCCGGCCTCATGCTGGAAGGAACACCCGTGCCCGCTCTCCATGACATCCTCGATAGGTCCTACGACGCTTTCCTTTTCGACATGGACGGAACGCTGCTGAATTCCATTGCCGTCGTCGAACGCGTCTGGAGCGAATGGGCAAGACGCCACGGCTTCGAGCCGGAGGTCTTCCTGAAGACGATCCATGGCATCCGCGCCTCAGACGTGATCCGCGGGCTCGGCCTGCCCGGCGTCGATCCGGCCCATGAGGCGGATCTGCTGCTCGCCGAGGAGATGGAGGATGTCTCCGGCATCGTCGAGATCCCCGGCGCCGTCCGCTTCCTCTCCGCCATCGCTGAGGGCAGATGGGCAATCGTCACCTCGGCGCCGATCGAGCTCGCCAGGCGCCGCATGGCCGCCGCCGGCATCCCGATGCCGAAGGTCATCGTCAGCGGCCAAGAGGTCAAATCAGGCAAGCCCAGCCCCGAAGGTTATCTGCTCGGCGCAAGCCGCCTCGGCGTCGATCCGAAAAAATGCCTGGTCTTCGAAGATGCCGTCGCCGGCATTCTCGCCGGCGAAGCTGCCGGCGCCGGCGTCACCGTCATCACCGAAACCCACGCCACACCCTTCGAAACACCGCATTTTTCGATCGCCAACTACCTGACATGGCAGCCCCGCCAGACCGCCGAAGGCCGGCTGAAGCTCGCGGCGATCTGACCATTCGCGCAAACCGCTCCCTTTTTGTTGGAGGCAAGGTTTTTCCGCTTGCATTGCACGCGCTGAAAAACTAAACGAAGCAAGCCGTTTCGGCAGGTCGGGGCGTAGCGCAGCCCGGTAGCGCACTTGACTGGGGGTCAAGGGGTCGCTGGTTCGAGTCCAGTCGCCCCGACCATTTAAATCCTTGAAAACCCTAGTCTTTCCGGAAAAAAGTAAAGCCTCGAAAGAGGCAGGTTGCGAAAATTGGGGCCATTCTGGGGCCATGACAGCCACGGCACCCTAGTGACGATTCGGCCCAGCTATGGCATTCTCCGCGACATGCCCACACCGAAGCTTCGCCCCACCCTCGTTGAGAATCCGTACTTCTCCCGCGCCCATCCGCCAGATGCGACGAACCCGCGCACGATTCCCGCGATGATGGACATCCGCGAAAGCGCGATCACGACATTGGCGGCGAGAGGTGTTCTCGATGCTGCTCTGGTGGCCGCCGCGACGCACTTCCGGGCGCGGTGGGAATCGATGGGTGGCAAAAGTGCTTCGGCCATCGATTATGGTCGTGAACATGTCGACGGCGGCAAGGCGCGCGACCCCATCACGGAACGGCAAGTGAATGCGGGCAACTTGCTGGCCCGATGTCGGGCTCTCCTCGGCGCCCGAATGTACGGCCTCGTTTCCGCCGTCTGCGGCGAGGGGTTTGCACTGACTGAGATTTTCGCGCGAAAACGGGAACGGCTGACTGCGGCGGATTGCCTGCGCATGAGCCTTGACGATCTCGCCGAACTCTGGCGGATGGCAACGCGGCGCTGATGTCCCGCTTTGCCGCAGAGGAATGCCGACCGCGCCGCGCGGCTCGGCCTTATCGCAGCGCGGCGGCTTTTCATCCTCCTTGCCCCTCGGGCACTGCCGGCTCGATTAGCAGGTCCGCGTCAATCTTTAGCGGATCCAAGTACACTGGATGCTCAAGCAAGAGGTCGATGGCGAATCGCAACATGTCCGCCGCCGCCGCACGCTCAGCAGCAAATGGTCCCGCCTCGGGCTCAAGGAGGCGTTTTTTCGGTTTCTTGGTTTTCAGCCCGTGGACTATCGCTGACCGAACTTCATAGATTTTCTTAACGCTCGCAACGACGTCTGCTGGTTTTCGCGTTCCACTGAGCCTTGCTAGCGCTCCCGCACGTAAGCGGAGCTTGTAAGAGAGCGCTTGATTCTCCTGGTCACCGAGGAGCACTTCAAGGCCTATCGTCGCGTCAAGGATCGCGTCCACGGCGTCGTCGCGCGTCATGCAACTGTTCAGTCGCTTGAGCGCTATCGCGACCCTCTCTTCCCGCCGTCCAAGGATGAGATTGTAGAGCCTCCTAACGTCTTCCAATTCTTGCGAGGCGGAGAAGACGCTCGACCAGCGCGGCTTCGAGCTTCGCGGCGCCGATGTCCAACTGCTTGCGATAGCGCTTCCGCAGCGTCTTCGCGAAGATTTCGATCGGTGCCGCTCCGTAGTCTGGGCAATGCCAGAGATTTCTTGCCATCGTGCGGCCGTTGCGCGCGCCGTTTGCAGTGCAGGCAGTGCCATTCGACCGACAAGCCGCGGCCCAGGGGTGCTGGGCGGCCCGACCCTCTTTGTCCGGCTGATCGCTCGTCGGACGCCACCACTGTTTTTAAGCCTAAGCGAGGCCACGCCAGTTGGCCTTATCAAGTTGGCGGGCGACGATTTCTAAGGCGCCATTCTGCTGGATGCTTTCCAAGGACGCCTCGCTAGGCCTTCCGGGCCGCCAGCGAGGCAGCAGGCACCTCGACGGTCATCGAACTGGAGCGGTCCGTGGGGGGGGTCAAATTTCGGTTCGCTTGACGCATCTGAAGCCAACGTGACTGGTGGAGGTGTCCTCCGGTTCCGCATGACGGGCGGCGGGACGATAGCGACGGCAGTAGTTCGGCGCGCAGAGATGTGACCCGCCTTTCAGCACCCGTCTTGGGATTCGAACATTCGGTTCGCGGGGATCGAGGCTTGCTTCTCGGTCACCACCACGAGGGTTTTGACGAATGCAACACGATTTGGTCGCGGGTTGAGGATGGCGGGTTGACCAGTAGTCTGACGTCCACTCCCAGACGTTGCCGATCATGTCGTAAAGACCGTACCCGTTCGCGGGGAAAGACCCAACCGGTGAAGTCCTGTCGGCGCCGGGCCGCTTCGTGCTCATTGTGGGAAACGTTCCCTGCCACGTATTGGCCATAAGCTTGCCATCTGGGTTGAATTCGTCGCCCCAGGCGAATTCGGCATCGTCGATCCCGCCACGCGCTGCCAGCTCCCACTCAGCTTCAGTTGGTAGATCCTTGCCAGCCCAATGGGCGTAAGCCAGGGCGTCGCGGTAGGCCACATGAACGACGGGATGGTCGAGCTTCCCACGAATGTCACTGCGACCACCGTAGGGGTGTCGCCAGTCTGCGCCGAACTTGAACGACCACCATTGTGTTATGTCGGAGCCGATGACCGCCTTTGGTTGGGTGAACACGAGCGAGCCGGCCCGCAGCATTCCGGGAAGTGCCCCTGGGTAGTCGGCAGCTTGTGGCGTCATTTCCGCGACGGTGACATGTCCGGTGGCTTTGACGAAGGCGGCAAACTGGCGGTTTGTTACTGGCGTCGCGTCGATCCAGAAGCCGTCGACCTTGACCGGATGCGCAGGCGCTTCCTCCGGATAGTGCCTGTTCGATCCCATGGTGAACATCCGTGCAGGCACCCAGGCCAGCCCGTCGAATGCGGGATCGTATGCATCTGCTGCGCTCATGGCCATGCCCACCTGAATGTCCCTGTGTATCTCTATGACATGCGGTTTCTGATCGTGCCTATTGTCCTTTAGGGAGGGTGTTCGCGACGGCTCCGGTGGCAATTCGCAATCCCTCACGGGGATTCCCCAAAGGGCAATATCTGCTTACGCTAATACAATGTAGAAAATGGATGGAAGAGTGGACATGCCCTCTTCGGCAAGTCGAGGGTGACCGCGCGCGCGGGTCGAGAGCCGCGTCTCTACCGAAATGATCTGTCCGATTTGCCAGTCGGCAAATTGGACGTCGCCGACAAACCCTCTTTTGCTTCGACTCGTCTTTCAACCAACCTTGGTCGTCCATGTGGCGACCCCCTGAGGGAGGCATTCGAAATGAGACGGACTACAAAGTTCATAACAGCAGCAATGGCGGTCGCCGGCAGCCTGTTGGCGAGCACGGCGGCAATACATGCTCAGGAGAACAGGAAGCCCAACATCCTGTTCATCATGGGTGACGACATCGGCTGGATGCAGCCGAGCATCTATCATGAGGGCCTGATGGTCGGGGAAACGCCCAACATCGATCGCATCGGCCACGAAGGCGCGAAGTTCATGACTTACTACGCCGAGCAGAGTTGCACGGCAGGGCGCACTGCCTTTATCACCGGCATGCAGCCGGTGCGCGTCGGCATGGTTTTGCCGGAAATTCCCGGAAGCCCGTCCTACCTGCGGGCCGGCACGCCTCACCTCGCCAAGTTCCTGTACGATCTCGGTTACTCGACAGGCGAGTTCGGCAAGAACCATCTCGGAGATACCACCGAATCCCTGCCGACGGCGCACGGCTTCCAGGAATATTGGGGCTACCTCTACCACCTCGACGCCATGCAAGGGGTGAGCTTCCCCGACATCAACAAGACGGCGGCCGAGCAGGGGATCGCGCCGGCTTGCAAGAACACGCCGATCCCCGGACTTGCGGAGAATCCCGCAGCCGTGGACCCGAAGACCACGACCTGCCTGACGCCGCCGCGTCCGATGCTGTCGTGCAAGTCGTCCGACGGATCCCCAGCCAACCAGAGCTGCACCGACGAAGGTCCGCTGACGTTGGATCGCTCGAAGGGCATTGACGAGGAGATCTCGGCCAAGGTCATCGACTTCCTCGACCGCAACGATCCCAAGAAGACCAACAAGCCGTTCTTTGTCTGGTACAACCCGGCGCGCATGCACATCACCACCGTGCTGCCGGACAAGTACCAGGCCATGGTGGGCGAGCCCGGCGGCAAGGACTGGGGCGTCAACGAAGCCGGCATGAAGCAGATGGACGACAATATCGGCTACGTCCTCAAGAAGCTCGAGGAGATGGGCCAGCTCGACAACACCATCGTCGTCTTCACCACCGACAATGGCGCCGAGACGATCACCTTTCCCGATGGCGGCACCACCCCGTTCAAGGGCGGCAAGCTGAGCACCTGGGAGGGCGGCATGCGTGCGCCGCTGGTCGTTCGCTGGCCCGGGCACATCGAGCCCGGCACGGTCAAGAACGACATCTTCGCCTCGCTCGACTGGATGCCGACATTGGTCGACATCGCTGGTGGACCCAAGGGTGATGGACTGAAGAAAGAGATCGAGGCGGGTGAGTATCCTGGGATCGTCAAGACCACGCTTGACGGGATGGATCAGCGCGACTTCCTGGAAGGCAAGGCGCCATCCAAGCGCGACTCTTTCTTGTACTATTCCGGCAAGGACCCGTCGGCGGTCCGCTTCAAGAACTGGAAGATGTACTTCGCAATGGTGTCCGACGATCCGGCGGGCTTCATTCACGGAGTGCAGCCGTACTCGTGGACGCAGGTCGTCAACATCAAGCGCGATCCGTTCGAGACCTCGGTCGGAACACAGATCAAGACACTCTTCGGCATGGGCGGCGCCATTGCATCACCGTCCACCGCCTATGTCTATGACTGGAATATCCTGCCCATCGGCCAACAGTTGTGGCTGAAACACCTCGAGAGCTACATCGACTTCCCGCCACTGCAGAACCCTGCAAGCTACAATCTGGAGCAAGTTATGCAGCAGGTAAAGGAGATGAAGACCTCTGGCGGCACCGACTGACCGCCACCTGGCGTGCGAGACGGAGGGGCGGCCGGAAAGGCCGCCTCTCAAGACAAAATCCGATATCCGACGAAGGGCGGGACGATGAGCGATGTCATCCAAGCAGGTCGTGACGAAGCACGCTGGCCTCCGGTGATGGCGATCCTGGCGGTGTTCGCCCTTTTGGAGGTGCTACCGCACCACGTCTATGCCATGCCGCGATGGGTGTCATACGCGGTCCTAGTAGCAGCTATCGTTCCAATGATCATGGTGACGGTGTCGACCGACAAGGCCATGTGGCTGCGCATCGAGCATGTCGCCATCATGCTGCTTGCCAGTGTCTACGCAGGCAATACGGCGGCGGAACTCGGAGATATGGTCGGAATCATCACCGTGCATCCGCCCGAGACGCGATCAGTGTCGCTATTGACGTCGTCATTTACCATCTGGATCACCAACGTTCTCACCTTTTCGCTGCTCTATTGGCAGATCGACGCGGGCGGCCCCTCGCGCATCGCGCGTGGCATGGCGGGAAAACCCGACTGGCTGTTTCCCCAGGCGTCGGCTCCCGAACTAGCGTCGCCAGACTGGCGGCCGCTCTACATCGATTATCTTTCCCTCGCATTCAATACGGCGACCGCGTTCAGTCCGACCGACGTGCTGCCACTCGCCCGACGTGCGAAGGGGCTGATGATGCTCGAAAGTGCCATTTCATTGCTGACGCTCGTGCTCGTGGCTGCGCGTGCAGTCAATGTCATTCCGTAGCGCCTCGCCGGCGCCGCGGTCGTCCATTCGTGCCGAAAGGATCGAAGGTGCCCGTATGTCAGTGGAAGCCGATCAGCTTTCAACAATGATCAATCACGCGGTCGCGCCGGCGTTCATGCTCAATGGCGCCGCGGCGATGGTGGCGGTTTTGGTCAATCGGATTTCCGGCGTCACCGAGCGGATCAGAAACCTCCGTGAGATCCACGAGAGTGACGTCGCCCGAGCCCCGCTGAAGAAGGGAATCGGGGAGCTGAGGCGGCGTGAGCGCCTATTGAACAGTGCATTGCACCTGGCTGTCCTGTCAGGGATAGGCGTGACGCTCCTACTCCTATTCGGCTTCGTCGTAGCCTTTTTGGGATACCGTCACGAACCAGGCGCCGCCGTACTATTTGTTGCGGCACTCTGCTTCCTGGCGGGGGTCGCTCGTCCGATTCCTGCAGGACATCCGGCTGTCGCAAGGTGAGCACGACGACCGTCAGTTGCGCTGATCGCCGAATTGCTCAAGGCCCTCTCGCCTTCACTAATCTAAATTAGCGGCGGAAAACGGAACGAGGCATCGGCAGAAATGCTAAAACGGGCGCCGAACGTGCCGAACGAAATGTCAGTTGTTCATGTTGCAGGCGAGGCTATAGCGCCGCCATTGCAAAGGACGGTGGGCCTTCGATCGCTTTCAGTGCGGTTTCTGAGCGATCGCGATCATCGATTTTGCAAGGAGCGGAATCCTCCCGACATATTCGAAGTCGACGCCTTCGAAGCCTGTTTCGACGAGCAGTGTGCTGAGCGTTTCGGGAGACCAGAATTTGATATGGCCATGGTCCTTCAGAGGCATAAAATGGTCATCCATTTTTCCGCTCACGGCCAAAGCCAGATTTTTCCAGTAGCCGTGAAAAGGCGTCGATACGACCGCGATGCCGCCAGGCTTCACCAGATCATAAATGGTGGTCGAGAAAGCCTTGGGATCATAGACATGTTCCACCACTTCAAGGCTGATCACCGCGTCGAAGGTCCCATACCGGCTGGAAAGATCTTCGTAGCCGGAACCGATTTCCAGCGGAAGATCGGGGTGGGCCGTTCTCGCTTTCGCGATACCGTCCTTCGAGGGATCGACACCGACGACGTCATAGCCCTTTTCCGCAAGCACGGCTGCAGCACCGCCGGTGCCGCAACCGAGGTCGAAGACCGCTGTTTCTCTTGCCTCCTGGAAACTGTTCTCGAGAACATCGACAACGGCCGGCAGAATATAGGAATGGGCGGTCGCCGGTTTGGCGTGTATATAGGTAGTAGCGTCCAGTTCGATAGACATTTTACCTCCTGAAAACCTGAAGAAGTGAGCCGCCAATGGTACGGCGGACTTTGACGGGAGTGTGGTGTCGTTGTGGTATTACGGTGATTAACGCCGAAGGCGTTCGTGGCGACTAAGCGTCACTGCCGATTGCCAGCACCGACAGCGCGAGACATTCTCCAGCACGCCCGACGCTCGCCCGCCGGATCCCGAAGCTGATTGACAGGGTGCCCTGAAGATGCTGAAAACGGCCCGCGATCAGGTTTGCCGCATTCTCGTGGTTCAAAGGCCCGTTGCATCCGGCTCCGCTCGTTTCGACCATTTAAACTAAATAAAGCGATGAAATACCCTTTGAAGGTGCATCGCAAATAAATCCTTTAGTTCTTTTTGGTACTCCATCAGTTGGGATGGACGGTATTTGCTGATTTTTGTTAAGGTTATACCAAGATTAGAAGTGAATAAACCAATTTTGAATTGAAAAAAATCTGAAACCTCTTCGCATTCTCGCGAACTTGTGTAGATTAACATCATCCCTGTCACAGATAGCCTAGTGCGAGCGCATGGCGGATATGAAGCACAATCTAACTTGCAGGCAGAGCCTCGCCAACGCGTTCCAGGCTCTGTCGGACGAGGCCGTCAAAGCCGGCTGGTCGGAGGGCGATGTCGCCCTCGCGCTCGCCGAACTCGCCGAGGAGCGGGTGATCGAGGTTACCGCCAAGGTGATCATGGAAGGTTCCATCCATCCCCAGCTCATCGCCGCCGGCGGCCGTAGCGGCTAATCGGTCTTAAACCAGCAATCCTGCCGTTTTCGCTGCCGTGACGAAGGAAGCCTGTGCTGCGCGCGGGCTGCGCAGTCCGTCGAGCGCATCCAGGCAGTGCTGGCGCGCAATGCGATAATCGCGCCCACGCTTGCTCGGCCACTTTTTCAGATATTCGACGGCCTCCCAGACAGTCGAAACGATCAGGCTGCTGTTTGGAGAAAGGACCCGGACGGGGGAGGGAAAGCGTTTTTCACTCACGTCTGCACTCACTGATTCCTGCCACAAAACGCGGTCAAAACGCGCGGGAAAAAATTTTGTTCCATAATTTTGTCCCGCTGAAATTTGCGCAGTTGCTAAAGTTCAGGCCCTCGCGCATAATGGCTTTATGCCGGTTGCGGAGGGCGGCCGGCGATGCAAGCGTGGATGCGTTTGCCCTCGGAGGATATGCGGCGTGATGTTACGATCATCAATTCATCCGCATGATTTACCGCTATTTTCGGAAGATCTCGATCTGCTTTCGCAGGTGCTCGACAAGGTCTGCGACGAACGCGGCCTCGTCAAAACGACGCCGGAGGCCGAGCGGATCGGTGCGGTCATCATTCAGCTCTACAGGCAGGGCGTGAAGGATGGCGGCAAACTCGCGGATCTTGCAAAAACCTATCTCTAGTTCTGCTCGATCGAGACACCGTTCTTGCCGATGCTCATCTCGATTCCCTGCGGCTTGCTTTCCTCGTGGAAGATATAGGCGCCGAGGCCGATGACGGCGACGACAAGTACGCCGATGATGACGTAGAGACCATTGCTGCGGTTCAAGAGACTGTCCCCGATATGTTATAGGCCCGATATGTTGTGGGACGGTGAAACGCCCGGGCGGCCGATTGGTTCCGTCAGTCGTCGTTGGCGGCGTTGAGGTTTTCGGGCCGGATGCCGTCATCGCTGGAGGTGCGGGCGCGCAACCGGATGCCGGGGCCGCCTTCATCCTGATTGCCGCTTGACAGGAAAATGATGCCGTTGGCCTCGAGCGTGCTGCGCACATCGAACAGCGCGTGCGGCTCGCCGGCGAATTCGCCGTTTTCCAGCGCTCTCACGGTCTCGACCGGCAGGCCGCTGGCGGCGGCGAGCTCTTCGATGCTCATTCCGATCATGGCGCGCGCGCCGCGTATCTGCGTTGCTGTTATCATGATGGAAAATCTAGCGCATTTCCAGCGCTTCTCAAGTGGCCACGCTCTCACGCTGGGCGGTTTTGGTGCCTAAGGCACGCGCTCTTCAAACTTCCCTCAATTTTACACCGAATAGATCGTCATGCATGCGCTCGACCGCGATCCCCATTCCTCCCATCAGGGCGGCCCGGTTCCCAAAGCGACTGATCTCGATGCGCGGCGGATAAGGTGTACAACGCGGCAGGAAACCGCGGATGGCGTTTACGAGTTCCGGTCTTGCGCCGATGCTGCCACCGGTGATCACCAGTTCAGGATCGAGGGCTGCTCCGATTGCCGCAATGGCGACTGCGACCAGCCTTGCCGTCTCTTCTATTGCAGCCGCCGCGCTTGTTTCTCCTGCATTAAACGCGGCGAAGAGATCGGCCACGGTGGATGCGTTACGCCCGCCGAAACCGACGTAGCGGCGCAACATCGCGACGCTGCCGACCGCACTCTCAAAGGTTCCAAGCGTAAATCCGCCAGGATCAAAAGCATCTCCGCCGATCGGAAGATAGGCGATTTCGCCGGCCGCCCCACGCGCGCCGCGCAATAGAGCTCCGTTGGCGATGATGCCCATGCCGACACCCGTTCCGAGAGCAACGAAAGCAAAATTGCTGGTTTCGACACCGTGTCCCCGCCATCTCTCCCCTTGCGCGGCCAGGTTGACATCATTTTCAACGATCACGGGTATACCCATTCTGTCGCTGAAGACTTGCCGCAGATTGATTGCGTCGATGCCGGGGATGCTTGGCGCTACATTGATATGTCCGGTGGCCGGATCGAGCACACCGGGACTGCCTAGAACGACGAGACGCAGTTTGTCGGCACTCGTCCCGGCCGCAGACGCGAGTTCCATGATAAGATCGCTGAACTGATTGACGAGATGCATTCCACCGCGCGGGTCGGTGGATACTTTGGTTTCAGCAACCACATTCCCCAACAGATCGCAAATAGCCGCGGCAATCTTGGTGCTCCCGAGATCGATAGAGATGGCCAGTCCCGCCCTGGCATTGATTTCATAGGTGATCGCATTCCGGCCCGGGCGACCGTCAGTCTGCCCGACTGGCTTCAGCCAGCCGTCATCCTCAAGGTCGCGCACGACATCGGAAATCGTCTGCTTTGATAGGCCGGTTAGCTTGGCAATATCGGCGCGAGAGATCGACCCGTTCGCGAACACGGTTCGGATGACGGCATTGGTTGAAATTTTTCGTGCGATCGGAGTCTGTGCGACAGAAGATGTCATTGCCATCCGGCTAGCTCAGTCCAATTAGTTCGGAGCACATACTTAATGGGGCGATATTGAGTTCACAACTATCGCGACTAATCGGAATTCAATACATCGAAGCAGACAATTTGTCTATGTCCTTGACAAATGGGAGGCCAGCTGTAGGCTTTGGATTAACGTGCGATGAAAATGCGCGATGAAATAAAGAGGGTCGAGTAGAGTATGCGCCATACGTATCGTCTGGTTAGCCGTGCACCCGTCAAGATCGCTCGAAGAGGAACTGGCCTAGGCTTACCCGGCTATTTCCTTTCTCGCGTTCCGCCGACTCCTTGAACCTGGCTGCCGGGGATCTGCTCATGATGAAGCCCTCGATTGATGGACAGCTTTCCGACGAGCAACCTGTTTTACTGCCGACAATGGCACCAGGCCTTCAGGCGGACGTTCATCCAGCCGGGTCCGCTGATCTCGCCTTGTGCGGGGCAGGCAGCTTTGGGCGTGTGAGATTTTCGCCAATCAAGGGCTCTCATACTTATGAGATAGGGCCTTTCCGTGCCTCGGAGAAACCAGGAAATGCTTCAACCCAATCCCTGATCAATCCGCATGGCAAAGGCGACGGAGCCATCTCGCTCGAATTCGGAAAAGCCAAGGTGACGGTAGAAACCCTTGGCGCGTTCGTTGTTTGGGTCGACCCCGAGATGCACGGCTCCGACCCCGTGATTCCGAAGCGCTTGAAGCTCCGTGTCGATCATCCTGCGCCCCCAACCGCTTGCCTGAAGTCCGGGAAGGATGTTGATGTGAAGATGCGCCGGATACTCGTCTTGAAGCCACGCCGTTCCGCTGCGCGGATTTTGAATTCGTTCCATCACGTCGGCGTCGCGCAGACGGGTGGGTGCCAGTCCCGCAACCTGCTGGCGGACGAACGGCCACCAGTTTGTTTGCAAGTCTTTGTCGAATCCGCCGGTGTCCGGCACCCCTACAACGTAGCCGACCGGCCGGCCGTCCTGAACGAGAACAAAGGCAAAGTCTTTGGCGAACTTGAGGTAGGGTACCGACCAGATGTAGCCGGGCAGACGCGGGTCGCTATAAAGCGCGCTGGCATCCTGACCGCCATTCGCGGTTTTCAGGCAGATGTCGAAAAGAGCGTCGATATCCGCTTCAATCGCGGGGCGGATGAAGCAGCTGGTGTCCATCACTTTGCCACCTCCTGCGTGGCGCTTGGTCATTTTAGGTCGCGAGAGGAGCAGATGCATTGACGATTACCTCAGATTCGCCAGCCAGGCAAAGCTCTGGGGGAAGAAAACGTTCGGCCGGTGCTTAGCACAAGGCCTGGGCGGAGAGTGGAGAATAAACCAGATGAGGTGGAGCAGATGAACAGAACCGTGAAATCGATCAGCATACTGCCGGCATACCGATTGAAAGCAGCTGTCGCGCTTGCTGGCGCGGCGCTTTTGAGTTTTGGCCTTTCGGCAGCTGCGCGCGCTGACGACCTGGCTGTGTGGGATGACCAAACCTATGAAGGCCAGAGTGCGGTTATAGAGCAGCTTAACAAGGAGTTCGAAGCTGCCCATCCCGGCGTCACGATCAAACGCACCGCCCGCACCTTTGATGACATGAAGTTGACGTTGAAGCTTGCGGTTTCGGCAGGTGATGGCCCGGTCATCACGAAAGTCAACCAGGGTGCCGGTGACATGGGGGCGATGGTCAAGGAGGGATTGCTCCTGCCGGTCGACGACTACATCAAACAATATGGCTGGGATAAGCTCCAGTCGGATTCCGTGCTTGCTCGAGATCGCTGGGAGGATGGAAAATTTGGGGTCGGTAAGACCTACGGCATATCGGGCCTCGGCGAGATCGTTGGCCTCTACTACAATAAAAAGATCCTCGGCGATGCGGGAGTAGCGCTGCCGCAAACCTTCGAGGAGCTTCTGGCCGATCTCGACAAGCTGAAGGAAAAGGGCATTCCGCCCTTCATGATGGGCTCGGCAAAGCAGCATCTGGCCCTGCACATGATCGGCGCCATCGACCAAGCACATATCGACGCGAGCAATCGCGCCGAGCTTGACGACCTGATTTACGGCCGGGGCGGCTCCTGGAACACCAAGGGGAACATCGAATCCGCCAAACTCGTGCAGCAGTGGGCACAGGGCGGTTATTTTTTCCCCGGTTTCGAAGGCATCTCGGGTGACGACGCCGTCCAGCTTTTCATTTCCGGGCAGGGCGCGTTCCTTATCTCCGGGACCTGGTATTTCGGTGACATGCAGCACAATCCGGATATCGGCTTTATGGCCATTCCCGCCCCGAAAGGTATTTCCAAGCCCATGAGTGTCGGGGGCGTGGATCTTGCCTGGGCGATAACGAGCCTTGCCAAAACTAAGCCGACACAGGACGTAGCCGGCGCATATATCGACTATATGGTCTCAGAAAAGGCTGCTGAAACCTGGGCCAATGCTGGCTATCTCCCGGCAACTTCGCTCGCGGCTGACGCAAAGCCAAAGCTCACGCCGCTCCTCAGCTCCGGCATCGAAATGTGGAAGACACTCAACGCAAACGACGCTCTCGGCCATTACCCCGATTGGTCGAGCCCAACGATGCTGAAGACTATAGACGACAACACGCCGCTTCTTCTGTCCGGCAATATCACGCCCGAAGCCTTTGTCGATACTATGGACAAGGATTATCAGGCCTACCTGAAGGACAAGAAATAAAGATTGCGGGCGCAGGTCACGGCCGTCCCCCGCGGTCGTGACCTGCGTCTCGTCGATCCAAACAAATGAACATTGCGATCGGCTTGCTGCGCGATGACCACCGCTTTGGCTTTATGGAGTACTGGATGAAACGCTCCGCACTTGATGGCTCGCAACATACCAATTTTATCTATTTATTGCCTGGATTGCTGTTCTACGCGGCTTTTGTCTTTGGACCGATCCTCGCGGCTTTGGGTTTGAGCCTGACCAGCTGGGACGGCTTGACCATGCCCAAATGGGTTGGTTTGGGCAATTACGCCGATCTCTTTTCTGACAGTCGTTTTTATATTGCCTTGCGTAACAATGCCGAGCTTATGATCTTCTACTGTGTCCTGCCGCTCGTGCTCGGTATCGCTCTTGCTGCTTGCGTCTGGAATCTGAAGCAACGCGAACAACTCGCCCTGCGTACGTTCTTGTTCCTGCCTTATATCATGCCGACTGCCGTGTTGGGCATCATCTGGGCGTGGCTCTACAATCCTGCATTCGGCCCGTTCAATCAGTTTCTCAGAGCAGTAGGGTTAGGCGCCTTCGCACTCCCGTGGCTGGGAGATTTCAATTTTGTTCTTCCCGCCGTCGGGATCGTTGCCACCTGGTATTTCTTTGGTTTTTGTATGGTCATTTTCCTGACCGGAATCCAGCGCATCGACCCGTCTCTTTTCGACGCTGCCAAGGTCGATGGTGCGTCGGCGCGAAAAACCTTTTTCTGGATAACGCTGCCGCTTCTGTTGCCGGAAATAAGGGTGGTTTTGCTTTTGACGGTCATAGCGTCGATCAAAAGCTTCGACCTGATTTTTACAATGACCCGGGGCGGACCCGCCAACGCTACGCTCGTGCCGAATATCTACATGTATCAGCTCGGCTTCGAGCTCAATCGGTTCGGCGCCGCGGCGGCCATCGCCATTGTCGGCGCGATACTCACATTCGTAATCAACTATGCAATTCACCGATTTGTAGGATCGAAGCATAAAGGATTGGCTTGATGAGCCGTTCATCTAACATTTCCGCCGGTCCGCTATTCCTCCGCATTGTCCTCTGGCTTCTGGCATTCGTCACGATCATCCCCTTCCTGCTCCTGCTTCTAACCTCAATAAAGAGCAAGGCTGACGTTCTGCAGGGTGCATTCGCGTTGCCGGCATACCCACATTTCGAAAATTACGTCGATGCCTGGAATGCCGGACATTTCAACATTTACTTCTGGAATTCGATCATCGTTGTCATACCCGTCGTTGCTGCAAGCGTCTTTTTAGGCCTGCTGACCGGTTTTGCCTTCGCATACCTGTCATTTCCGCTGCGGCGTACGCTGTTCGCTATCCTGACCCTCGGCATGATGGTGCCGGCGGAAGCCTTCATCATCCCGCTCTATTATGAAATGCGGTATCTCGGATTGATCAATACCTATGCGGCTCTGATTGTGCCGCAGATCGCCATGTCGATTCCATTCTCAACGATCTTCCTCGCCAGCGCGATGCAGCAACTGCCGGAAGAAGTTCTCGAAGCGGCAGTTCTCGATGGCGCCGGACGCTTCTATATCCTGCGCAAGATCGTTATCCCGCTCATGGTGCCGGCAATGTCGACACTGGCGCTGTTTCTGTTCATATGGACCTGGAACGAGTTTCTCATTCCGTTCATTCTGGTCAACGACGACGCCTATCGGACGCTGCCCCTCGGCATGCTGTTTTTCCAAGGGCGTTATACCGTCAACACACCGGTTCTGACCGCCGGCGCGGTGATCGTGATTTTCCCGCTCATCGTGACTTATCTGGTTTTCCAGCGACGGTTCATTGCTGGCCTGACGGCAGGAGCGACGAAATAGACAGCCGATGCGGTCGGCGGGCAAAGTCTCACACCGCTCCACGTCTTCGCTCGCGCTTGTGGCGCACTTCCAGCGCCGCGCAGCCCCAGACCGTGCCAAGCAACAGATAGACATGGCGCCAGTGGTCGATGTCGATGACGTTGCCGATTGTCGCATGGCCGAGAACCGAGATCCAGGCGATCATCAGGAAGGGCTGCCACGGCCGGTCGAGCAACAGGTTTCGAAAGCCGAGAGCCAGCGTCCAGAGAAGCATGCCGACATAGCTGATGAAGCCGAGCCACCCATAGGAAGTAAGCGATTTCAGCCAGATATTGTGCTCGTCCTCGGGAAACATCGTGCCGAACACCAGCGGGCCGATGCCGAGCGGGCGCTCCATCATCATGGTGAAGCCGATCCGGTGGCGCTCGAAACGGCCGAGATGTTCGCCGTCATATTGCTGCACCAGCTGGGCGCGCGCCGAAAACAGTTCGGCGACCTTTGGGATCTGCAGCGCCACCAGCAGCGAGGCGACCAACATGATGATCGCCGCCAGCGACAGGACCAGGACTCGCAGGCGAAAAGCGCCGCTGCGCTCCTTCAGCAGCATGATGAAGATCAGCAGCACCACGCCAAGCGCGAAGAGCCCCCAGGCGGCGCGGGAAAAGGAGAGGAAGATGCCGAGCGCAAGCACGAGCAGGGCGGCAGCCTTCAGCGGCGATCTCTTCAGGTCGCCGACCAGGATACCGTGGACGAGATAGAGCGATGGCGGCACCAGGAAGGGGCCGAAAACATTCGGATCCTGGAAGGCGCCCTTGGCGCGGTCGTAGAGTGTGAAGATTTCCGCGCCCGGAAAGGCGTGGAAATAGCCGAGTATGCCGAGCGCGGAGGTGGCGACGGCGGCGAAGGTCCAAGCGTTGAAGATCAGCGGCAGCCGCTTGTGGCTGTCTTCGATGATCGCCGCGTAGAACACCGCCGTCAGCGCCAGAAAGGTCGACACCGCGATATAAATCGGCGCCGTCGCCAGGTCCTTCATCTGCGTCAGCGACAGCATGCCGCCAATATTGAAGGTGAGCAAAAGGGCGAGCAGCGGCGCCACGCCGCGCGATATCCGGAGGCCCAGGATGAACCAGAGGCCGATCAGCCCGGCCATCCAGAGTTCATAGGGCGCCGGCTCGTCGATCACGAAACCGGAGAGGAACACACCGAAGGCGACAAAAGCCGAGCCGATCAGGCGCAGCGTCATCCGCTGCGGTTGGGCGACACGGGGATATGTCGCCTCGATCGCGCTCAATAGGCGTTTTCCGTGTTGAGCAGCCGGATCGGCGTCAGGAACAGGATCTTGAGATCGAACCAGAGCGACCAGTTCTCGATGTAATAGAGGTCGTAAGCGGTGCGGAACTTGATCTTCTCGTCATTGTCCACTTCGCCGCGCCAGCCGTTGATCTGTGCCCAGCCGGTGACGCCGGGTTTGACCCGGTGGCGGGCGAAATAACCCTCGACGACATCGCCGAAGGCGCGGTCGCGCGCCTGGGCGAGAACGGCATGCGGACGCGGGCCGACGAGCGAGAGATCGCCTCTCAGCACGTTGAAAAGCTGCGGTAGTTCATCGATCGAGGTCTTGCGGATGAAACGGCCGACGCGGGTGACGCGCGGATCGCCCTTGGTGACTGCGGCCTTGCCCGTGGGGTCGGCCATGTTGGTGTACATCGAGCGGAACTTGAAGACGTTGATGATTTCGTTGTTGAAGCCGTGGCGCTTCTGCATGAAGAAGACCGGGCCTTCCGACGTCGCCTTGATGGCGATCGCGGTCGCGACCATGATCGGCCAGAGCAACGCCAGTGCGACGAGCGTGAAGAAGATGTCGAAGCCGCGCTTGGCGACGGAATCCCAATCGCGGATCGGCTTCTTGAAAATGTCGAGCATCGGCACCGAGCCGACATGCGAATAGGCGCGCGGCCGGAAGCGAAGCCGGTTGGCATGCGCGGCAAGGCGGATATCGACCGGCAGAACCCAGAGCTTTTTCAAAAGGTCGTAGATACGGGCCTCGGCCGACAGCGGCAGGGCGATGATCAGCATGTCGATGCGCGTCAGCCGTACGAATTCGACGAGTTCGGCGACGGTGCCGAGTTTCGGATAACCGGCGACCATGATCGGCGAGCGCTTCTCGCCGCGGTCGTCGAAGATGCCGCAGATGCGGATGTCGTTATCGGCCTGCTGTTCGAGGACGCGGATCAGATCCTTGGCCGGCTCGCCGCCGCCGACGATGACGGCACGGCGTTCCATGATGCCGTTGCGCGCCCAGTTGCGGATGCCGTAGGCGACGAGGAAGCGCTCGGCAGCGAGGAAGAGAGCGCCCGCAGCGAACCAGACGATATAGGCATCGACCATCGGCGATGTCGTGCCGCGAAGAAGTACGAACAGGCCGGTGGTGAGGACAAACGCGATCGTCCACGCAACGAGGATGCGCGGTATCAGCCGCAGCTTGGAGCGAAGTGCCGGAATTGTGTAGGTATCGGCAAGCTGCAGACTGATGACGGTCAAGGCCGAGGCAATCGCCGCCATGCCCGCCCGCATCAACGGGGAATCGCCGCCGTCGCCGGGGCTGAAACAATAGGTGATCAGAGCTATCGCAAAGAGCGCCAGGAATTCGAGCAGCCGCAATTGCCCGATGATGATCGTTGGCGAACGGGTTCCGTCACGGAACTGTTCGGCGATCTGCCGGGCGTAGGGGTTGATCTCAGTCGGATCAGAAGGCTTCTCCTGACCCGCTTCGCCGCGCACCTCGATGTCGGAAACCTGCTTGCGCAGTGCGTCCACGTCGAATTGATCGCCTTTTTCCAGCTTGTTCATGGGGTTTCATCGCTCGTTGTTACCCAAGCGAAATAGCAGAAAGCCCCTAAGAAATATTTACGAGGCGGCGGGCATTGCTTGGTCGGCAGCGGGATTGACCAACTCGTGGTACAATTTCAGGACATCGCGTGCCATGACGGCGGAAGAAAACACCGCCTTCACCGCTTCGGGCTTCGGCATCGTCCTGGCGTGCCAGTCGGGCGTGCTCAGCGTTTCCGCCATGACGCGGGCGAGATCATCGGAATTGCCAGGCTCCACCAGCGCCGCGCTGTCCGCGCCGAGCACCTCGGGAATGCCGCCGACACGGCTTGCGATGATCGTCTTGCCGGCGCCGAGCCCCTCGAGCACGATGTAGGGCATGGCTTCGGCGCGTGAGGGAACGACGAGGTTCTGCGCCATGGAGAAGGCTTCGTGGACCCGCATTGCCGGCAGCATGCCGATGCGTTTGCCAAGGCCGCGTTCGACCATCATCTCGCGGTAGCGGTCGCGGTCCGGTCCGTCGCCGATCATCAGCGCTGACAGCGGCCTGCCGAGCAGCCGTTCGGTCTTGGCAAAGGCATCGACAAACAGATCGGGACCCTTGAGGTCCCGAAGCATTCCCACATAGATGAAATGCACGGCATCCGAGCGGGTCGGGATCGGCTCGAAATCGCGCTCGCCGATGCCGTTGTAGATTAGTCTTGTCTTCGTCCGCGGTCGGCCGACCTTGCGCGCATAGATGTCACGCTCGTATTCGCAGATGAAGACCAGCGCATCGGTGAAATATTCCTGCAGGCGCTCCATCCTGAGGACGAACTGTCCACTGAACGTGGAGCGCGAATAATGCAGGCTTCCGCCATGCGCGGTATAGAGGCGGGCTACGCGATACCTGTTCACCCGCAACGCTGAGCCGGCAAGTCGCGCGAGCACGCCGCCCTTGGCGCCGTGTCCGTGCAGCACATCCGGCCGCAAACTTTTGATTTTCTTATATGTATCCCACATCGTCGCAATGTCGGACGGGCTGATCGAGCGCCGGATCGGGACGCGTGTCAGGCCGAGCGAGAGATAGGGACGGATATCGTCGAACAGGCTGTCCTCGTACTCGCCGCCGGTCGAGCTGTCGCAGAGGATGCCGATTTCATGACCCGCCTTGCTGTGCTCCTCGACGAGATCGCGAACATGGCGGAAAATTCCACCGACCGGCGACCTGAAGCAATGGAGGATGCGGAGCGGCTGCTGATTTGCCATCGCTCAGAAAAGCCGTTCGCGAACGTAGATCGTGTCACCTGCGATGATCGGCCCCGATATGTTGATGCGGCCGGTCAGCACCTGTCCATTGATCTTGCGGGTGACATCGACCATACGCTGGTTGGCGCGGCTGCTGAAGCCGCCGGCAACGGCGATGGCATTCTGCACCGTCATGCCGGGAACATACGCGTACTGGCCGGGCTGGCCGACTTCACCCATGATGAAGACCGAACGGTAGCGATCGACATCGATGGTGACATCGGGATCGCGAAGATAGCCCTGTTGCAGTTTCTGGGCGATCTGCCCCGAGAGTTGCTGCAGGGTTCGCCCGCGGGCAGGGACCTGGCCGATGAGCGGGAAGGCGACATAGCCGGCCTGATCCACCGTATAGGTGTTGGTCAGGCTCTGCTGGTCGAAAACGGTGATGCGCAGTCGATCGCCACTGTCCAGCGTATAGGGTTGGATAGTGGCTTCGTTGAAAGCCTTCGGCGCCGGCTTGTACGTCGTGCAGCCGCCCAGTGCTGCCGTCATGGCTGCAAGGCTCAGGGCCAAAAGGATCTTGGGCTGGACGAAAGACATCCGTTTGTGCTCACAAAAATGAACTCGGTGAAGTCGTTATCGATCCGTTAGGGTTAATGCCCGGTAAAGGGCGCTTGTAATTTCCGGGTTTCCTTGATCGATCATCGCTCATTTCTTGGCAAGCTTGTCATTAACCGTTGAGTTACCATGGTCGTTTACGCTTACGGCACCTTTGTTGTGGAGTAAGAGCATGTCCGGCGTAGCTCGTGATCAGGATGTGGACATAGACCTTGGCCAGTTGGTCCGTGCGGTCTGGGCGCGCCGTCTGCGGATTTTGACAATCACGCTCGTGGGCGCGGGCGTCGCCTTTGCCGGCGCCAAAATCATGTCGCCGCAATATCGCAGCGAAACACGCATCCTCATCGAACCCCGTGCGCCGGCCTTCGCCAGCACCCAGCAGATCAACGACGCCAGCGCCGGTCCGCTGATGGACGAACTGAACATCGCCAGCCAGGTGCAGCTTCTGCAATCGGCCGATCTCCTCAAGAAGGTCATCAACGACCTGAAGCTTTATAACCTGCCGGAATTCGACGATGCCGCCAGCGGCTCGGCGATGAGCAGTATCCTGGTGAAGCTGCATCTGAAGAAGAACCCGCTGGAGAACCCGCCGGAAGAGCGCGTCATCGACGCGTTCGTCGAACGCCTGCAGGTCTATCAGGTGCCGGGTTCACGCGTCATCGGCATCAATTTCACCTCCAAGGACCCGAAGCTCGCGGCCGCCATCCCGAACGCCATGGCGAACGTCTATCTTTCGACCCAGAGCGGCGCCAAGCTCGATTCCAACTCCGAGGCGACCCGCTGGCTGGAGCCGGAGATCGAGGGCCTGCGCCAGAAGGTCAGCGAAGCCGAGAAGAAGGTCGCCGAATATCGCACGTCGCACGGGCTGTTGCAGACGAACGGCACGACCACTTTTCCGGCCCAGCAATTGAACGATATCTCCGCCGAGCTGACCCGCGTGCGGGGCGACAAGGCCAATGCCGAGGCGCGGGCGCAGGCGGTGCGAAACGCACTGTCCTCGGGCGAGGCCTTCGATACGCTGCCGGACATCATGTCCTCACAGGCGATCCAGCGGCTGAAGGGGACGGAATCCGGCCTGCAGTCGCAGATCTCCGATCTGCAGACCAGCCTTCTCAACAACCATCCGCGGCTGAAAAGCCTGCGCGCTCAGCTCTCCGATATCCGCACCCAGATCCGTCAGGAGACGCAGAAGATCCTGGCGAGCATCGAGAATGAATCCAAGGTTGCGGATCTGAGGGCGAACGAACTGGAACGCCAGTCCGACACTGCGCAAGCCAACAGCGCCCGCGCCGGCGAGGACGAGGTCGGTCTGAATGCGCTGGAGCGCGAGGCGAACGCCCAGCGCCAGTTGCTCGAAACCTATCTGGTGCGCTACCGCGAGGCCGCCTCCCGCGCCGACAGCAATTCGAGCCCAGCGGACGCCCGTATCGTTTCCAGGGCCGTCGAGCCGGTCGATCCCTATTTCCCGAAGGTAGTGCCGATCGTCGTCGTCGCTGCCGTCGCGACGCTGATCATCAGCGCCATCGTCATCATGCTGTCCGAACTCTTCAGCGGCCGGGCGCTCCGCCCGACAGATGCGGCCCTGGAGGCAATCGAGGCAGAAGCGGTCGTCGAGGAGAAGCATGTGCCTAAGGCCGCTCCGACCGCCGCTGCCGCCAGAAAGCCCGTCCAGCCGAGCATGCTTGCCGTTGTCGCGGACGGAGAGGATACGATCGAGGACGTGAAGGCCGCCGAGGAGGTGCCAGAGGACGAGCCGGAGGACGAGAATGAATTCTCCGTCGCCTCAGTTGCAGACTATCTCACCGGCAGCCGCGCGCCGCTGGCAATCGCAATATCTCCGACCGGCGACAATGGCTCGGCGGCGACGGTTTCGCTGACCCGCATGCTCGCCGACGCCGGCCGTCGCGTCATCCTGATCGACATGACCGGTTCCGGCTACCCCACAGAACTGATGGCCGAGGACCAGGCCGCTCTCGGTGTCACCGATCTGCTTTGCGGCGAGGCCGCCTTCGGCGATACGATCCACGGCGACCGCCTTTCCGATGCCCATCTCATCCCTCAAGGCCAGAGCGATGTGCGCCGCGCTATGCGCGGTGTCGACAGGCTGTCGTTGCTGCTCGATGCACTCGCCGCCGCCTACGACCTCGTGGTGGTCGAATGCGGTTCGGCCGATGTCGCCGGCGTCTCGCGGCTGACGCGCAGCCGGGACGTCGAGATCATCCTCTCGCTGCCTGAGGTCGAGGAGACCATCTTCGTTGCGCTGATGACGGAATTCCAGGCTGCAGGCTATGGGCGCGTCGTGCTGATGTCGGGCGGCGAAGGGGTCGAGCAGACACTCGGCCGGGCTGCTTGAACGGTTAGCCGATCTGTGCCCGGATGCCCTGGGCGAATTTATAGAGCTTCGGGCGCGCCTTGATATGCGCCTTGCCGCGGGTGACGATCCGGTGTGCGGCGCCGGCGATCACACCGAACGGCGAAACCGGCAGCACCACGTCGTAGTGTGCGGTCTCGATCGGCGCCCAGGAGCGCTTGTAGGTCTGGTCGCCGAGGCCAAAATCAAAAAGCGCGATAGCCTTGCCATGCAATCCCGAAATGGTCTGCCAATAGAGGAATTCGCCGGGGCTCGTATCCGCCACGAGCTCTTCGTCGATCGCGCCGAACTGGCAGATGATGTGGTCGCCCTTGCGCGAGATGCCTGATATCGCGGCGATCTTACCCTCATGCGCGCCCTTGAGCCGGAGCACATGCATCTGCAGCCCGAAATACTGCTTGCTGTCATCCAGCTTGTCGAGCAGGCCGTGCAGGAAAGCCTGCGTTTCCCTGTTGGCGAAGACGTCGGGTAGGCCGAGGCTGGCGAAGCGGGCGCTCTTCAGGCGGAAGAAGATATCGAGCAGACCGTGTTGTTCTTCCGATGTCTCGGGAACGACATATTCGAAGCCGCCGGCCGCCTCGAGGCGCTTCGACTGAACACGAAATTTCTTGCGCCGGTTCTTGGCATTGAGCTGCTTCAGTGTGTCCTCGAAAGCGGGAAGGAACGGCAGCTGATAGGCGTGATTCTGATTCTGCACCATCGGCAGCCCCTTAAGCGGGCTCTCTCGCCCGCGCCATTCCAGCGGAATGTTCTGCAGCAGTAGCAGATCGGCCCGGCCCTTGAGCGCCTGCTGAAGCTGGCCGGCGAACTTGCCGGTATCGATGGTCCCGCCGCTTTCTGCAAAATCCTCGGAGAAAAGGCCTGTATTGATGTTGCTGTGATCGGCGGCGATGAACTTCGCGATGGCGAGCCCCCGGGACTTGACGATTTCGACCGGCAGAATGAAAGCCGTCTGGCCTGCGTGGATGCCTTTGAGGATCGCCAGCGGCCGCTGGAAAGCGCTCACCCAGGCGGCGCACCAGTCGTAGCTCTGATGGAGTGATTGGAGATTGTCGCGCTCCAGCGCCCGCCACTCGTCCTCAAGCGGCTGCATCGTGTCGAAGACTTCGATGTCGATTTCAGCCATGGCGAGTTTCATGCTCAGCTGGCGCAGGCGCGAAATGGCCGTATCGGCCAGCGCGTTGTCGGACGGCTGTTCATGGACATCGAGCTTTTGCGTCTGCACGGTTTTCTCCGGTCAAGAATGCTGAACGGGAAGGTAGGTATGGCAGACGTATATTTGGTTTAACCGCACCCGATGGGCGAGGTTTTCCGCAGATCACGGTTATTCGGCCGTTAATGGCCCTAAAGCATGTCGCACAAAAGTGTGCAGCGGTTTTGCGACAACGACATGCGTAAAAACAAAGACCTAAAGCGCGACAAGCGAATCTGAAAGATCGCGACGCGCTTTAGCGCTGCGGGGGGCCGGCCATCCATTTGATGATCACCATCGCCGGCAAGACCCATAGCAGGCCGGTGAGCAGGAAGTAGAGCAGATGTCCCCACCAGGGCGCATTGCCAAGCGTTGCCACCGCGATCGTATTCGCCACCAGCGCATAGACGAGCACGAGCACGATGATGAGGATCGTGCCGATGAATTTGCGGAGGCGTACGGGCATCGGTTATCTCTCGGCATGGACGGGTCGAACCGGCGCGACGGCATGCCGCAAAGGTTCGGGGCTTGTTTTGCATGAGCCGGTGGGGCAAATCAACTGCCGGATAGAAGGAGACATCATGGCCGTCGCAAACCCGACCACGGAACAGGCGATCCTGAGCGAAGTGCGCAAGCAGAACCGCGACCGCCGCGCCTTGCGCCTCTGGCTCGGTTTCGTGCTTTTGGCGCTCTTCTGTCTCGTGCTCGTCGGCGGCGCCACGCGGCTGACCAATTCCGGTCTGTCGATCACGGAATGGAAGCCGATCCACGGCGTCATCCCGCCGCTGTCGGCTGCTGAATGGGAGGAGGAATTCCGCCTCTACCAGCGCATTCCCGAATTTCAGCAGCTGAACGACTCCATGACCGTCGATGAGTTCAAAGGCATCTTCTGGTGGGAATGGGCGCACCGGCTGATCGCCCGCGGCATCGGCGTGATCTTCGCGCTGCCGCTCATCTATTTCTGGCTGACGGGGCGGATCGAAAAACGTCTGCGCTGGCCGCTCGTCGGCATCCTGGCGCTCGGCGGCCTGCAGGGTTTTATCGGTTGGTGGATGGTATCCTCGGGCCTGTCCGTCCGCACCGACGTCAGCCAGTACAGGCTCGCAACGCATCTTGTCATGGCCTGCCTGATCTTTGCCGGTTGCATGTGGATCATGCGCGGTCTCTCCAGACATTCCGACGATCCGGCGCCGGCACGAAGCTCGCGCGGTTTTGCCGCCGCGATCGCCATTTTTGCGCTGTTCCAGATCTATCTTGGCGCGCTGGTGGCGGGCCTCGACGCCGGTTTTTCCTACAATACCTGGCCTCTGATGGATGGCGCCGTCATTCCCTCCGATCTGCTGATCCAGCAGCCCTTCTGGATCAATGCCTTCGAGAACCCGAAGACGGTGCAGTTCATCCATCGCATCGGCGCCTATACGCTGTTCGCACTGACGCTGATCAACATGGTGATCGCCCTTCGCGCAGCACCTTGGACCACCCATGCACGCCGAGCCGTCCTGCTCTTCGCGCTGGTGACGCTGCAGGCAGCGATCGGCATAGCCACGCTGCTGATGCAGGTGCCGCTTCACTGGGGCCTGCTGCACCAGGCCGGTGCGCTTGTGGTTTTCGGCTTCGCCGTCGCCAACTGGCGCGGCTTTTACGGCGAATATCCGCACGGGACGATGATCGCCGAACGCGACTGAAGCGAGCGGCCCTCTCGGGGCGGATCTACCGCAGCACGCTGTCGAGCAGCGGCATGCCGATGATCGCGGCGGCGGCGATCAGGATGTAGCAGGCGATGCGGAAGGTCCGCTCCTCGGCAAGCCCGAACAGTTTCGAGCCGCCGTAAAGCCCGACCGCATAACTCGGCAGGATGACGGCGGTGAGCGCGAAGACGGCAGGCACGAACAGTCCGCCGACATAATAGCTGATGGCGCTGAAAACAGACGAGATCGAGAAATAGAGAACGACATTCGCCCTGACGCGGGTGAAGTCGCTTTTGCCGCCAAGCCAGTAGGCGACGACCGGCGGTCCGCCGAGCTGCGCGGCGCCGCTGAAAAGCCCGGCGATCAGGCCGATGCCGCTGGTGAGCGGTGCGGACGCCTCCCCGTGATAGCGCCATCCCGATACCAGTAGCGCAAGCAGGCAGATGGCGATGATCGTGATACTCCAGCGCAAGAGCATCGGGTCGAGCAGCGCCAGCATCGCCGTGCCGGCCGGCACGCCGAGGGCGGCCCCCGCCGCCATGACGAAGACCTCGGGTCGGTTGGCGCCGCGCCAGGCGGAAGGGATCATCCCAAGCGCCGCAATGCCGTCGATGACGAGCAGGATCGGCGAGATCAGCTTCGGCCCAACGATCGCGCCGCCGAGCGGAATGAAGATCAATGCGGCGCCAAAGCCCGAAAAGCCGCGGGCAAGCCCGGCGATGAAGGCAAACGTCATCAGCGCATAGATGCCATGATCGGGCAGGGCGGCGGCAAACCATGCGCTTACGCCAGCGATAAGCGCATCGAGCGTCATGACGTCAGGCTCCGTGATTCGGGATTGGCAGCGAGGAGGGTCTCGCTCTCATAGCCCAATCATCATCGATGATCGAGCCGAAAGCCATGCAACGGCCGCCGAGGCAAACGGCCGCTAGAAAGATCCTGATGAAGACATCGACACAAGCTCAAGCGGCATCCACGCGGCTGCCGGTCGCGCCTCACGACGCGAGCATCAGGTCCATGTTCTGCACAGCAGCGCCCGAGGCACCCTTGCCGAGATTGTCGAGCAGCGCCACGAGGTTCACCTGCGATGCACCTGATGTGCCGAAGACGAAGAGCTTCATCGTGTCCTTGCCTTCGAGCTCGACGGCGTTGACGCGGGACAGGGCCTTGCTTTCGGCCAGCGGCACGACACTGACAATATCCTGGCCGGCATAATGGGCGACGAGTGCGGCATGAATGCTTTCCATCGTCGTGCCCTCGGCGAGAACGTCGAGATGCAGCGGCACCTGCACGATCATGCCCTGCGCGAACTTGCCGACCGACGGCGAGAAGATCGGTGCGCGATCGAGCAAGCCGTGCACGGTCATCTCGGGCACGTGTTTATGGGTGAGCGGCAGGCCGTAGAGGAAATGCGGCGCGGTGATCGCATCCGGGTGATCCGGGTTTTCCATCTGCGCGATCATCTGCTTGCCGCCGCCGGTATAGCCGGAGACCGCGTTGACCGTGATCGGATAGCCGTCCGGCAGAATGCCGGCGGCGCGCAGCGGCCGGATGAGGCCGATCGCTCCCGTGGGATAGCAGCCGGGATTGGCGACGAAACGGGCGGCCCGGATCCTGTCGGCCTGCGCACCGTCCATTTCGGCAAAGCCATAGGCCCAGCCGGGATTGACGCGGAAGGCGGTCGAGGTGTCGATGACGCGCACATTGTTGTTGGCCGAAACCATCTGCACCGCTTCCTTCGATGCATCGTCGGGCAGGCAGAGAATGGCGATATCGGCGCTGTTCAGCATGTCCTCGCGCATGGCGGCGTTGCGCCGCTCGGCTTCGGGTATGGACAGAAGCTCGACATCGCGGCGGCCGGCCATGCGCGTGCGGATCTGCAGACCCGTCGTGCCGTGTTCGCCGTCGATGAAGATTTTCGGTGCCATGTTAAACCTGCGCTTTCAATGGGTTCTGAAGGTTTCCGGATTCAGTTTGAGGATAATAGGTCAGCCTTGTGACACGGCGATGGCGCGTCGCTCCGCATGAAGCCCCAGCATATACATTGCGACCGTTGCCCCCGCAATGGCGGTGATATCGGCATGATCGTAGGGCGGCGATACCTCGACGATGTCGGCGCCGCGGATATCGAGCTGGTGCAGACGCTGCAGCACCGAGAGGATCTTGGCGCTTGACGGTCCGCCTGAAACCGGCGTGCCGGTGCCCGGCGCAAAGGCAGGATCGAGGCAATCGATATCGAAGGTGAGATAGGCCGGCGCCCCGCGCGTATGGGAGATGATCGCCGAGGCGATATCGCTGGCGCTCATCTCCTCGACTTGGTGACCGTAGAGAATATTGACGCCGCAATCCTCCGGCGCATGGGTGCGGATGCCGATCTGGATCGAGCGGTCGGGATCGATAATGCCTTCGCGGGCGGCCCGCGCCACGAAAGAGCCATGGTCGATGCGACGTTCCTCGTCGAACCAGGTGTCCTGATGGGCGTCGAACTGCACGAGCGCCAGCGGCCCATGTTTTGCCACATGGGCTTTCAGCAGCGGCCAGGTGACGTAATGATCGCCGCCGAGCGTCAGCAGGAAGGCGCCGCTGTCGAGAATGACATTCGCCTGGCGTTCGATAGCGGCTGGAGTGTCCTGATGATTGCCATAATCGAGCAGGCAATCGCCGTAGTCGATCACCGCCATTTCCGCGAAGAGGTCGCGGTTGAAGGGATATTGCGCATCATTGTCGAAGATCGCCGAGGCGCGCCGGATCGCCTGTGGCCCGAAACGTGTGCCCGGCCTGTTCGAGGTCGCGGCATCGAAGGGAATGCCCCAGACGGCGACGTCGACGCCGGTGAGCTCCTTGGTGAAGCGGCGGCGCATGAAGGACAGGGCACCGGCAAAGGTCGGATCGCTGGCGGCGGAGGTGAGGCTGGTTGCCGTGAAGGCGTGGTCAATCGATCTGTTCGCCAAGTCATGCTCCTTTTTCCGGTCGCAAAACCATAGTCGCGTCCGATACGGACACTGCATTGCAGGATCGCCGTTCGACGCCAGAGCGTTGGGCGGCGGGTCTCTCGCGAAGAAATTGGCCGATCTCCCGCGCGCAGAAAGGGGTAGGCGAGGTGGGAACAGATTTCAAGCAATCGTTCGGACGACGGCCGCTCGTTATCATCGAGCGACCGTCATTTGTCCGCTGCCTATCTGGCCGGCCCCCGCAGGCACCACAATCCAGCCAGCGTCGTCAGCGCCGTCGCTGAGACATAGCCCGCGAGCGGCCAGGCGCTGTCACTGCCGAGCAGAATCACGAAGAAGGTTCCGGCAAAGCCGACGATGATGCTCGCGACGCAGGAATAGAGCGCGACCGCAGTTCCTGCCGTGTCGCCAAAGGCGTCGAGCGCGCCGTTGGCGGTGACCGCCGTCGCAACGACGATGCCGATTGCGATGATCCACATCGGCACGACGAAGCTGACGAGGGAAGGCTGCAGAAACAACTCTCCGAAGACAAGCAGCACGGCGCCGAAAAGCAGCACTGCCATGCCTCTGGCAAGGCTGCCTGCAATGCCCCAGCGCATGACGAAGCGTTTGGCGAAACGCGCCGTCACGATCATCACCAGCGCCACCGTGGCAAAGACGACGCTGAAGCCGATGCCGGAGAAACCCGCTCTATCGATCAGGACACGGGGTGCCGTCGAGAAGAAGACGAAGAAGGCGCCCATCGCCGTGCTGAAGCCGCCCGTATAAACCCAGAAGGGAAGGCTTGTAAGGATCGGGCGGAGAGCGATCTTCGCGGTGACGGCAGGGCGGGTTTCGTGCCACCGCATGCTGGCGTTGAAAAGGGTGGCAACCGAAAGGAGGCCGATGACGAGGAAGATGGCGCGCCAGCCGAAGCGATCCGCGATCAGGGCTCCGATGATCGGGCCGAGTGCGGGCACGAAAGAGAGGATGGAGCCGAGAACGCTATAGATCGTGCTGCTTTCGGGACGCCCGGCGTAGACGTCACGCACTGTGGCGAAAGTTGCGACGAGGGTCGCCGACGCGCCGACTGCCTGCAGCAATCTCAAGACCATAAAGATCGGCGCCGACGAGGAGCCGGCAAGCAGGAAGGATGAAGCGGCAAAGAGTGCAGCACCTCCAAGCAGGACGGGCCGTCGTCCGACAATATCGGAAATTGGGCCGAAGACCATTTGGCCGACACCGAGCACGAGCATGTAGAGGCTGAGGGTCAGTTGGATGACGGACGGCGAAGTGCCGAGCGCCTCCGGCATGACCGGCACGATCGGCAGATAGATATCCATGGCAAGCGAAGCCAGGATGTCGAACGGTGCCATCAGCAGCAAGGCTGCCGGCAGCGAATAGGTCCAGGGCTGGATTTTGGGATAAGACATGGGAAAGAACCCGCTCAAATGATTTCATTCGGCGGCGATCTGTCTCTTCATCAGTATCGGGATTGGCCGGACAGACGCCGCAACAACAGGGCAGAGTTGTTGCGGCCTATTTGTCTGCGGACTTGGTTGTTCCCATGATTCGACCCGTAAATGTGGCTTCGCTCATTCCCGAAGCGCTTTGCCAAGTATCTACCAGCAGAGCTGGAATGCGACAATGGCATGCCGGCACGCTTCCGATTGGTTTAAACAGCGCAAAACAAAAAGGCCGGGTTGCCCCGGCCTTCGTAAATTCCGTCTGTCCGAAGCGATTAACGCTTAGAGAACTGGAACGAGCGGCGGGCCTTTGCCTTGCCGTACTTCTTGCGTTCGACGACGCGGCTGTCGCGGGTCAGGAAGCCACCCTTCTTCAGCACCGCGCGAAGGCCCGGTTCGAAGTAGGTGAGCGCCTTGGACAGACCGTGGCGAACCGCACCGGCCTGGCCGGACAGGCCGCCGCCGGCAACGGTTGCGACGATGTCGAACTGGCCGTCGCGGGCAGCCGCGACGATCGGCTGACGCAGAATCATCTGCAGCACCGGACGGGCGAAATATTCCGCGAATTCCTTGCCGTTGACGATGATCTTGCCGGAGCCCGGCTTGACCCAGACGCGGGCGACAGCGTTCTTGCGCTTGCCAGTCGCGTAGGAGCGGCCGAGCGAGTCGACCTTGCGGACGTGGGCCGGAGCAGCAGCTTCGGAAGCTGTGCCGAGATCCTTCAGGGAGGAGAGGTCAGCCATATCAGGCGCTCCTTACGTTCTTTTTGTTGAGCGCGGCAACGTCGAGGGCGACCGGCTGCTGGGCTTCATGGGGGTGGTTGGAGCCGGCGTAAACGCGCAGGTTCTTCATCTGGCGACGGCCGAGCGGGCCACGCGGAACCATGCGTTCGACGGCCTTTTCGAGGACGCGCTCCGGGAAGCGGCCTTCGATGATCTGGCGTGCGCTGCGTTCCTTGATGCCGCCAGCATAACCGGTGTGCCAGTAGTAGACCTTGTCGGAATACTTCTTGCCGGTGAAAACGACCTTGTCGGCATTGATGACGATGACGTTGTCGCCGTCGTCAACGTGAGGCGTGAAGGTTGCCTTGTGCTTGCCGCGCAGGCGCATAGCGATGATGGAAGCGAGACGGCCAACGACCAGCCCTTCGGCGTCGATGATCACCCACTTCTTCTCCACCTCTGCAGGCTTCTGGGAGAAGGTTGCCATAGTGAATACTCTCTTTTGGGACCCTTGGCCCGAGGGCTTGAAGGGCGTTTCTTGTTGCTTGGATTGGCAGGCTAAAGGCATGCCAAAAAGAAAGCAGCCCGGATAGGCTGCGTTCTGGCGCGGTGTATAAAGGGAATATGACATTAGGTCAATATCGACTTCCCGAAGGTTTGGAAAAATTATGAAGTAAAAACAAATACTTAAATATGTGGTATTTTGATACCTCATATTTCCGCGGTCGCGGACTGCTACGCCTGACGTTTTTCACGTCGTCTCTGCCGGTTGAAATCGCGTCCCACGGTCGAAAGCGGCTCTTAACCTTTGAACGCGCGCAGGCATTTCATCATTTCGCGAAGGCCGCGCGTCAGATGTTTGTCCCGGCGCAGAACCATGCCGAGGCGGCGCGTGAGCCGCGGGTTCAGCGATGATGTCGTGACGAGGCCGGCGCGGTCGCGCTTCAGCGCCAGCCCCGGCAGGATCGACCAGCCGAGCCCCACGGCCACCAGCTCCTTGATCGCCTCGATGCTGCCGAACTCCATCGCAGGTCGGATCCTGGTATCCGGGGCGGCCAGCCATGCGTCGATTGCCCGCCTGGTATTGCCTCCCTCATAAAGCAGTAGTGTCCTGTCGCGCATGAAGGCGGCGTCCGGTCCGCCTTCGGGCATAAGGCTGCCTGCCGGAGCGACGGCCAGCAATTCCTCCTCGTAGAACGGTTCGATCTCGAAGTTGCGTCCCGAGGCGGGCAGGGCGACGACGGCGATATCGAGGCTATTGGCCTCCAGATCGCGCAGAATGTCGTCGGCATCGCCGATGCGGACGGTGATTTCGAGGCCGGGCATGGATTTTCTGGCAACGGCGATGGCGCGAGGAAGCAGATGGATCGATGCCGTGCCGCCACTGCCGATGCGCACGCGGCCGCTAGCGCCATCTCTGTACGGCATCATCGCTTCTTCCGCAGCGGCCGATTCCTGGAGCAGCCGCCTTGCATGCACGAGCAGGTCGAGGCCTGCCGCGGTCGGCTGCGCCCGCCGCCCGACGCGTTCGATCAGCCGGACGCCGAGCCGCTGCTCGAGCCCCTTGACCTGCAGGCTGACGGCCGGTTGCGTCAGGCCTTCCTTGTCGGCCGCAGCCGTAAAGCTTCCGAGATCGGCGACATTGACGAAGGTGGCGAGCTGCTCGAGGTGGAGAGGCATACCAAAGAGATCCTTATGCATAGCATAATATCCATAAGCTTCTTTCGCGGCATCTTCCAGCGCATCTTTCACCCGTTCAAGAAAGGACGAAGCGATGGCTCTGGAATTAAGCGGGATCTTCGAAACACCTCGCGATATCATTCGGTCGAAACTTCGCGGGATGGCGCGCTGGTGCCTGCGGCTGCTGGCGGCCATCGAACATCACCTCGAAAAGCGCCGCAGCCGCCGCACGCTCTTAGAACTCACCGACGACGAGCTTTGCGATGTTGGTCTGACTCGTGCGCAGGCGAGGGCCGAGACATCGAAGTCATGGTTCTGGTCCTGACGTCAGCGGCCCATGCGTGAAGAGCGGATCCTGCTCGAAATTGCCGGCGCCTTGTGGCAAAACGTCTGCCTGGAATCGAGGCAGGGAGAGCATCATGGCCGAAATCGTATCCTTCCCGGACGCAGCCAGAGCGGAGGGGGGCGGATTGCTGACCCGCTCGCTGCGCGACGGCGTGCTGCGGCTGGTGCTCGACAACCCACCGGCCAATGTGCTTTCGATCGCGCTTCTCGAAGCGCTGATGGAAGAGCTCGAGACGGCCGGGGCGGAGCCGGATGTGCGTGTCGTCGTCATCGCCTCGACCGGCAACGTCTTTTCCGCGGGACATGATCTGAAAGAGCTGACGGCCCATCGCGCCGATGAAGATCAGGGTGCCGGTTTCTTCGAAAAGACCTTTCGGCTCTGCGCCGATCTGATGCTGAAGATCGCGCATCTGCCGAAGCCCGTCATTGCCGAGATCGATGGGCTGGCGACGGCTGCAGGCTGCCAACTCGTTGCCTCCTGCGATCTGGCGATCTGCACGGATAGTTCGACATTCTGCACGCCGGGCGTCAACATCGGCCTGTTCTGTTCGACGCCGATGGTGGCCGTTTCCCGTGCCGCGCACCGCAAGCAGGCGATGGAGATGCTGCTGACCGGCGAGACGATCGACGCCTCGACTGCCAAGGATTTCGGCCTCGTCAACCGTATCGTGCCGAAGCAGTATCTGGCGCAGGTGGTTTCCAAATATGCGGCTGTGATCGCCAGCAAGTCACCGCTGACGCTGAAGATTGGCAAGGAAGCCTTCCACCGGCAGCTCGAACTGCCGGTGGAGGCGGCATATGATTATACCGCCAGGGTGATGGTCGAGAACATGCTGACGCAGGATGCGCAGGAAGGGATCGGCGCCTTCCTCGGCAAGCGTAAACCTGAATGGAACGGCGAGTAATCACGCAAGCTTCAGAACCAGCCCGCCGATCGCGATGACGACGCCGGCGACGTAGCGCCAGATGCTGGCTTTTTCCTTGAAGACGGTGATCGAGATCACCAGCGCAAAGAGGATCGCGGTCTCGCGCAGGGCTGCAACGGTCGCGACAGGGGCTTTCGTCATTGCCCAGAGCGCCAGCCCGTAGGAGGCGATCGAGCCGGCGCCGCCGATGAGGCCGCGCCACCAGTTGCGGCGAACGTGACGCACGACTGCGAAAGCGCCGCGCTGCGACACCGCCCAGGAAAACAGCAGCCCCGGCGGCAGCAGCGACATCCACAAAGTGTAGGAAACCGCATTCCCGGAGATGCGCGCGCCGATGCCGTCGACATAGGTGTAGCTGGCGATGACGCAGGCATTGGCAAGCGAGAGGACGACAGCGCGGCGGCTGCCGCGCCGCGCCTCCAGGGCGAGCGTCAGGACGCCGGCGCAGATCGTCATCGTGCCGGCAAGCGCGCCGCCGGAAAGATTTTCCTTGAGGATGAAACCGCTTGTCGCGGCGATCAGGAGAGGAGCGCAGCCACGCATCAGCGGATAGACGAGGCCGATATCGCCGGCCCGATAGGCGGCGGCGACCAGCTGGAAATAAGCGAATTGCAGGATGGCCGAGGCGCCGATGAACGGCCATGCCGAGGCGTGTGGCAGCGGCAGGAACGCCAGGAACGGCAGTGCCGAAACGGCGCCGCCGGCAGAGATCAGCGCCGCATCCAGGGATTTATCGCTCCCTGCCTTGACGATGGCGTTCCATGTCGCGTGCAGCAGTGCGCCGAAGAGAACAAGCAGGATAACGTCGAGAGGCAAGGGAGTAAGTCCGGATAGGATGAGAGGAAGCGGAATACGCCTCGCCTTCGGCGTCTCAAATTCCTGAAAAGACAACTGGGATTTGCACGAAAACGTACGGCTGCGGTCGCTTATGCGTTGATATGCCGAATAGCATCCTTTCAGTATGTGAACAATGGTGGGGCATTGGAGCAATTTTTACGTGCGCGCGACATACGTTCAATCCACGCGAAGCTTTCAACTATGAGATGTTTCTAATGGACGAGGGAACAAAGGGCGGCATTATCACGAACAAAAAGAGAAAATATCTGCGGGAATTCGGGGGGTGATTATTCTATGCTGCTGAAATATAGATATTATTCTATAGCTTTGACATACGGGAAAATTGAAGCTTTTGGTTGTGCAATCTTCAAGAGATCGCAGCGCGGAATTGCGCTCAAACCTTTCGCAAACGCGAAAGACGTACAGTTTCGGCGGCTGTCACGACGGCGAAAAAATCAAAGCTGATGATGCGGAACGAAGAGCATCCCGTCAAGGTTGTCTATGCTCTGGCAGTTCAGTACCTGGCAGCGGGGATTGTCTTTCGAGGGGATATGCGTCCATTCCGCATAATCGGTCGCGTCGCAATAATTGCTGTTGCGGACATAGCGATCATAGAGCGGCAAGCCACGCGGAGACTGGTAGCGGAAGATGACGGCGCCTTGATTGTGGATGGCAGCGCGCACGCTGGCACAGCTCATGGCGAGCGGATTGTAACGCGAGATCGCCAGCGCCGGGGATGCGGCGAGCACGAGCATGAGGGCAAGAGCGATTTTTTTCATCGAATCATCCTCAGGGAGTAGCTAATTCATATATACGAAAGAGACACGCCGCCGGTTTCACGAAAACGCAAGAAAACATGTCGGCTGTGCCGAAGGGCTTTCGGGAATGGAGAAGCGGACATGAATCACGACGCCTACACGGATGAATACCTCGCCGGAATTCTGCATTCGGTAAAAACCATCGCGCTGACCGGCGCTTCGCCCAATCCGGCCCGGCCGAGCAACGGCGTCATGGGCTATCTGCTGTCGCGCGGCTACGAGGTCATTCCTGTCAATCCGGGGCAGGCGGGCAAACAGATCCAAGGCCGTACCGCTTATGCCCGGCTCGCCGACATTCCCGTGCCGATCGACATGGTCGACGTATTTCGCGCCTCAGAATATCTGGATGGGGTGGTCGAGGAGGCACTGGCGCTGGGACCGCTGCCGAAGATCATCTGGGCCCAGCTTGGTGTCCGCGACGATGCGGCTGCGGCAAAAGCGGAGGCCGCCTGCATCCAGGTAGTGATGAACCGCTGCCCTGCGATCGAGTATCCTCGTCTTATTGCCTGAGTTGCGGTCCGCTGAGACGGATTTTCCACCGAACGCCCATGGGTTGAAACGGATCGCGGTTAACTTTCGTCCGCGAGCGGCTATGATCCCCCCCGTTCAACAATAACGGGAGGACGGCATGGCCAAGAATGATCCGGGATTCAACACGCTGGCGATCCATGCGGGTGCGCAGCCCGACCCGACGACCGGTGCGCGGGTAACGCCGATCTACCAGACGACCGCTTTCGTCTTCAATGATTCCGATCATGCCGCCGCCCTCTTCGGTCTGCAGGCCTTCGGCAACATCTACACCCGCATCATGAACCCGACGCAGGCGGTGCTTGAGGAGCGCGTCGCAGCGCTCGAGGGCGGCACGGCAGCCCTTGCCGTCGCTTCCGGCCATGCGGCGCAGGTGATCGTCTTCCACAACATCATGCGCCCCGGCGAGAATTTCATCGCTGCCCGCCAGCTCTATGGCGGCTCGGTCAACCAGTTCGGCCATGCCTTCGAGAATTATGGCTGGCAGGTGCGTTGGGCCGATGCCGCCGATCCGGCAAGCTTCGAAAGCCAGATCGACGAGAAGACGCGCGGCATATTCATCGAAAGCCTGGCCAATCCCGGCGGCACCTTCGTTGATATCGCGGCGATTGCCGACGTCGCCCATCGCCACGGCCTGCCGCTGATCGTCGACAATACGATGGCGACACCCTATTTCATCCGCCCGATAGAGCGCGGTGCCGACATCGTCGTTCATTCGCTGACGAAATTTCTCGGCGGCCACGGCAATTCCATGGGCGGCCTCATCGTCGACGGCGGCACCTTCGACTGGTCGAAATCCGGCAATTACCCGATGCTGTCGAGCCCGCGGCCGGAATATAACGGCATGGTGCTGCACGCGACCTTCGGCAATTTCGCCTTCGCGATCGCCGCCCGCGTGCTTGGCCTGCGCGACCTCGGGCCGGCGATCTCGCCCTTCAATGCCTTCCTGATCCTGACCGGTATCGAGACGCTGCCGCTCAGAATGCAGCGCCACAGCGACAATGCGATCGCCGTCGCCAAATGGCTGAAGGCGCACAGCAAGATCGCCTGGGTGAATTATGCAGGCCTCGACGACGACCCGAACTACGCCCTGCAGCAGCGCTACTCGCCGAAGGGCGCCGGCTCCGTCTTCACCTTCGGCCTCAAGGGCGGCTACGAGGCGGGCAAGACGCTGGTCGAGGGTCTGGAGCTCTTCTCCCATCTCGCCAATATCGGCGACACCCGCTCGCTCGTCATCCATCCGGCCTCGACGACGCATCGGCAGTTGAGCGACGAGCAGAGGATCGCCGCCGGCGCCGGGCCTGACGTCGTGCGCCTCTCCGTCGGCATCGAGGACGTCAAGGACATCATCGCCGATCTCGAACAGGCACTCTCGAAGGTGTGATGCCGTTCGTCGCAAACGACGGCTTTGCTTTGGGATAGAAGCGGGCGCAGGACGCAATCCGCGCTCGCTGTTTAAAGCATGTCGCGCAGAAGTGTGCAGCGGTTTGCGATAACGATATGCGTAAAAACAAAGACCTAAAGCGCGATAAGCGAATCTGAAAGATTGCGACACGCTTTAGTATTTGATGTCTCGCGAAGTCTTGCGTCCTTGCTGCTTGGCAGCCCGCTTGTCCTGACGGCACGCCGAGTTGCTCTTCTCGTTGTCGGCGCGGCATGCCTGCTTTGTTTGTCGTGAATTCTGACGCGTCTCCTGTTTGACGTCGCGCCCTGCGCGGCGGCGTTGCGCTTGTTCTGTCGCCCACGGCACTCCTGGCAAACCTGCAAGGAATATCGTAGCCACCAAAGCAGTGAGTAAAGGCTTGAATTCAAGCATTGTCCGTCCTCCCATTGAAGATCTTGGGAAGCCTATGCCGCTACATGCGGCACGCGAACTCGCGAGCATTCTGGATGCTCGGCATTTGTTCGCGGTCATACGTTTCTAGGCAGGGGTTTCCCGTTCAGGCACTCACGCCACCATGGTGGCATGAGTGCCCTTGGCAGCGGCTCAATGCCGCCGCCATGGCAGCTTTGCTAAGACTTGGAGACTGCTTCTATCGCGTTCGCCAGCGTAGAATCAGCGTTAGTCTTGCAATAGCCGGCGATTTTCTCCGCGTTGGCATGGGCTTTGTCACCGTCCACCATGGCGTTGCCGGCTTTGCCGTGGACATAGCCGTTCACCCACATGGCCACGCCAATGGTCTTGGCGGCAGGCATGGCGCCCACTTCCTTGCAGGTGAGCTTCGACATGTCCATTTCAGCGGCCGCCGCCTGGCCAGCCAACCCGATACTTGCAACTGCGAGTGCGATTGAAAAAAAGCGCTTCATGGTCGTCCTCCCAAAGAGCCTTGGCCCTGACCGGGACAAGTGCTTGTGCATGTGTGGATTTGCGCTAGAAAACTGGGCCAATGCCGTGATCAGGACCGATCACGGTCAGAACCGCGCAGTTTAGGGGCAGCTAATAATAGCGCGATCCTGCCACAGATGCACGCAAAAATCTAAGCGTTACGATAGATGCGATGGGTGACGGTGAAAACAGTTGCTTCGTGCAATTTCCCAGAGCCCTGAAGCGTCCAGTCCGTTCGTCGGCGCGGGAGTAGTGCAAGAAGAGCCCTGCACATTTGGTGCTTGGTTATGGGTATTCGATGAACCTATTTTGTTGTTGAGCACCTGAAAACCTTATGATTTCAAACGGTGGATTGCTAAATGTATGTGACGAACCGCAACTGAGATGGCAAATTTCATTTCCTTCAGCATCGACGGCGTCGAACCCGAGTTCGGCGCTCCGGAGCCCGGCCGTATCATCTCCGGCGATCCGCATTTCCGCACCTGGAGCCTGGAGGAAGCCGAAGGCGGCCTCTATTCCGGCGTCTGGGAGGCGACACCAGGCAAATGGCGGATCGTTTATGAGGAATGGGAATATTTCAGCCTGTTGTCCGGCCATTCGATCGTGACGGAGGATGGCGGCGAGCCAGTTCATCTCAAGACGGGCGACCGGATGATCCTCAGATCCGGCTTCAAGGGAACGTGGGAAGTCGTTGAAACGACTCGCAAGGACTATGTGATCAAGGTTTAAGCGGGCCAGCAAACCGACGTTGGCGATTCCGGGTTTGTCCCGATTTGCGGCGATGATAGCCCATATGGCTGCGCTTCTTTCCCGGATAGAATGCTTTTAACCATTCCCATTAATCGTGCCTACATCGTCAAATGCTAAACCTTGTCTGCAGCGCATTGCGGACATGAAGTCTCCTGCCGTCACACAGACATGGCCTTGCAATCGATCTTTTCGGAATTTGCATGTCGTCGAATCTTGCAGGTAGATACGTTCGGACCCAGACGTCTTCCATCATTGCGACAACCGTCTTCTTCCTTGTCGTCGCCCTCGTACTGACCGGCCTGGTGGCACATGTTGTCATTACGATGACCCGGTCGGCGAACGAAATCGATGATGCCAGGGCCAGTCGCGCCGCCCGCGCGGCAATCGGTGCGTTTGTCAGTCGCCTGAGCGCGACAACGACGGATAATGCGGTATGGGATGATGCCTACAGCGCTGTCTCATCTTCGGCTGCCGCGGATTGGGCCTATGAGAATTGGGGAAAAACCAGCGAGGATTACGCGCTCTATGATGGAGCGATCGTGATCGGCCCTGACCGGTCTTCGATCGTATCCGCATATGCCAAAGGCAAGCCCTTTCAGCCGAGCGCGTTTTTCGGAGAAGGCTTTTATCAGCAGATCAATGTGGCTGCCGATCCGGGGCGGGCGCCAGTGGTCAATTTCATCAAGACCGAAAGCGGTATCGCGCTGATCGCATCGCAGGCAATCCAGCCTTTCGAGGCGACCGCCGAGCTTCCGAAACCTAGCACGCTGAGTTTCTACAAGGAATTTACATCGGAAGTTCTCGACACGCTCTCGAACGAACATGAACTTGAAGGCTTACACCTTGAGACGACGCCTAAGCCGGAATTCCTGAACACGCCGATCACCGACCTGAAGGGAGCTGTCATCGGCTACCTCGTCTGGCCCAGCAAAGCGCCGGGAACCGCCGTGTTTCATCAGGTCTACCCCTATGTCGCGGCCGCTATCGTCATCCTCGCACTGTTCCTGATCGGCGTTCTGCTGGTTGGCGCTTCCGAGGCGCGGCGCCTGCGCCAATTGGCGCAAACAGCGATTTTCGAAGCCGACCACGATAACCTGAGCGGTCTGTTGAACAGACACGGGCTTCTCAACCTATTGGAAGAGCTGGATAATTCGAGCTCTTCGCCACATCGGCTTTATCTGGTCGACCTTGATGGCTTCAAGGCCGTCAACGATGCCTGGGGCCATGCGGTGGGGGACGATTTGATCCGGCTGGTCTCGAAGGCGCTAACCGGCTGCCACCCCGAAATCATTGCCACGGCGCGGCTCGGGGGCGATGAATTTGCGCTGGTGCACGTCGGTTCCGCCATGTGCGGAGAGATGGAAAAGACGATTTTGGCGCTGTTTGCCGAGCCCTTCAAAATCGACGGACGAACGATCGAAGTTGGCGCAAGCATCGGGGCTGCTGTTCGCAACGGCGACGTCCCGCCCTTGGAGCTTCTCCGCAGAGCGGACATGGCCCTTTATCGTGCCAAGGCAAATGGCCGAGGCCAGGCGATCGAATACGACCCCGAACTGGACCGGGAACGCCAACGGGTCGCCGAACTGGAAGGCCTGTTGAAGAGCGCTATCAGCAGTGGCGCAATTGAAGCCGTTTTCCAACCTCTTGTCTCTGCCACGACCGGCGCTGTGACCGGTCTTGAGGCACTGGCGCGCTGGCGCACTGCAACGGGAAACATCAGCCCGGAGATTTTCATCCCTCTTGCCGAGAGGTGCGGCCTCATCGATGCACTCGGCGTTCATATGTTGAGAACATCGATCGAGCACGCCAAGAGCTGGCCCGATCTGGCATTGTCGGTGAACGTTTCGCCGATCCAGCTGTGCAATCCGGAATTTGCCGCCGAAGTGATCTCGGTCCTGCGGGAGCTCGATTTCAGTCCAAGGCGTCTGACATTGGAGATCACCGAAGGCGTCCTGATGACGAATCCGGACCAGGCGCGGCGGTCGATAGACCAACTCAAGCGCGTCGGCATCAAATTCGCGCTTGATGACTTTGGCTGCGGCTACGCAAGCATTGGTGCATTGCGGCAGTTTGGGTTCGATCGCATGAAGATCGACCGCTCGCTCGTGTCTGCTCTCGACGAAGGCGGAAATGGCGCCGATGTGCTTCGGGCAACCATTTCGCTGGCAACCGCTTTGCAGATTCCCGTTACCGCGGAAGGTATCGAGAACACCCGCCAGGCGACGATCCTGCGCGATGCCGGCTGTGATCAGCTTCAAGGATATCTGATCGGAAGACCTATGTCGGCACATGACATATCCAGCAAGCTGGAAGAAGAGTCAGCCGCGTGATGCCGTCGTAGCATCTCCAAGCCTGAGATGGACGTCCGCGTCGAGCAGGCGCTGCGCTCGGCAGCGCTCTGGGACGAGGTCAAGGACAAGCTGAAGGGCAGTGGCCTCGGCCTTTCCGCCGGTCAGCAGCAGCGTCTCTGCATCGCGCGTGCCGTAGCACTTCGCCCCGAGGTGCTTCTCTCGACGAGCCGACCTCCGCCCTCGACCCGATCTCGACCGCCAAGGTGGAAGAGCTGGTCGCTCAGTTGAAGGCGGATTTCACCATCGTCATCGTCACTCACAACATGCAGCAGGCAAGCCGCATCTCCGACAACACCGCCTTCATGTATTTGGGCGAGCTGATCGAATACGGCCCGACCGCCGAGATTTTCCAGTCGCCGAAGGTCAAGCGCACGGAAGACTACATCACCGGCCGTTACGGCTGATCCGCAGTCCCGGGATCGCTTCAGCGATGCCCGAAGGAGGAATGGATCACCACTGCAAATCCAACCGGTCCAGCCCGTGGAAATGGTAGACATCCTTGACCACCGGTGTCTTCGCCAGCCTCAGGCCAGCAAGGCGCTCGAACAGGATCGGTAGCACGACGTTGAGCTCCAGCCGCGCCAGCGGCGCGCCGATGCAGAAATGAATGCCGGCGCCGAAGGAGAGGTTCGCCGCCTCGCTGCGGTCGGGCTTGAAGGTCAGCGGATCGGTGAATTTTGCCGGGTCGAGATTGGCGGCGGCGAGGATGAGGCTCACCTTGTCGCCGCGCTTGAAGGAGACCCCGTCGATTTCGGCAGGTTCCAGGGCCCAGCGCTGGAAGATGTGGACCGGCGCGCAGATGCGCAAGGTTTCCTCGACGGTGCGCTCCGTCGTCGCCTCGTCCCGAAAGAGTTCCGCCGGATCGCAGCCGCTGTCGAGGATGGTGCGTACGGAATTGCCGATCTGGTGCACGGTTGCCTCGTGCCCGGCATTGAGCAGCACGATCGTCGTCGAGACGAGCTCCTCCTCGGTCAGATACTGGCCCTTGTGCTCGGTATGGATCATGTGGGTCAGCAGGTCGTCGCGTGGTTCGGCGCGGCGTTCTGTGATGACCGTCTTGACGTAGTCGGAAAATTCCTTGGCCGCCCGTTCGGCCTCTTCCTCCTGCTCGCGCGTGCGGCCGAACATGTACATGCGGACATAGGCGTGCGACCAGGTAAGCAGTTGCGGTCCCACCTCTTCGGGAATGCCGATCATCCGGGCGATCATCGTCACCGGGATGATGTCGGCAAAGGCCGAGAGCAGCTCGACCTCACGTTTCTCCGCGAAGCCGTCGATCAGCCGATTGGCGAGTTCGGCAAGCTCCGGTTTCATCTTCTCGACATGGCGGGAAACGAAGGCGCGGTTGACGAGCGTGCGCAGCCGCGTGTGCTCCGGCGGTTCGAGTTCGAGCAGGGAATAACGTTCCGAGAGATCGAAACTGGCAAGATGCGGCATCGGCTCGGCAAGGCCGAGTTCCTCGCGGCTGGCGATATGCAGGATCTGCCGGCCAAAGCGGCGGTCGCGCAGCAGGCCGTTCACATGGTCGTAACCCGTGAAGAACCACTGCTTTTGCTCGCTCCAGTAGAAGGTCGGGCAATGGGCGTGAAGTGCGTCATAGACGGCATTCGGGTTGCTATAGAAGGCCGGGTTGCGACTATCAAGCGAGACATGACGGTTGGCGCGGTCGATCGAGAGAAAGGATGGGATCATCATGCCCCGAGGCTTAGCGGATTTGCCGAACCTCGGAAAGATGCGGGGTGAGGGATCCCGGACTACCCCGCCCGTGACAGCGTCCCCATGCGTCGCAGCGCCTCGACCTGGTCGTCGACCGTCGGCACGAGTTCGCCGGCGGTGCTGGTCGGCGTGGCCGGTGCAGGGGCTGCGGCCTCCGCTTCGCCAAAGGTGACCGTGCAGTTGCGGCCGGCGGCCTTCGCCGCATAGAGCGCCCGGTCGGCGGCCGAGATCAGTTTGTCGATATTGGCTTCGATCGACGAGGCGAGGGCGATGCCGATGCTGACCGTGACCGGAACGATCGCTTCGCCGGTGCTGACGGGAAGACGGCAGAATTCGGTGCGGATCGCTTCGGCGATCGCCTCGGCTTCCGTCTGGTCCGTAACCGCGGCGAAGGCGGCGAATTCCTCGCCGCCCATGCGGCCGAAGATGTTGTTCGGAATATACTGGCGGGCCATGCGCGCAAAGGCGGTCAGCACGGCATCGCCGGACTGGTGGCCGAAACGGTCGTTGACGCGCTTGAAATGGTCGAGGTCGAAGAGAATCACCGCGACCTGGCGCTCCTCGTTATGAGCTCTTTCCTGGATGCCGTCGAAATAGCCGAGCAGGCCGCGACGGTTGAGCACACCGGTCAGCGAATCGGTCAGGGTGAGGGCACGCAGGTGCCGTTCGGAACGCTCCATGATCAGCCGGCAAGTGAACGCGAAGGCGATGGTCAGCAGGAACGCGCTGGCCATGGCGGAGGCGCCGCCGAGATTGGTCGCCTCGATATCGCTCGGCAGCGTCAGCGCCATCATCAGCGCCGAGCCGAAGCACAGGCAGCCCTGGATGACGAACACGCCCATCAGCTTGACGCGGGTACGCTCGCGGCGCATGTCACCGGCGGCGACTGCCATGGCAAGTGCCGTCGCACCCGTCGCCGAAGCAAGGTTATAGAGCACCACCCGGTTTGAATAATCGCTGTTGACCCAGGGCAGGAAGACCCCGGCGAGCCAGATGACCGGCGGCAGCAGCGCCCACCATTCGATCCGCTTGCGGTCGAGCGCCAGAAAACCCGCCACCCAGGCGCTCTGGCCGAGCAGGGCGATGGCATTGCCCGCTTCTATGGAAAGCACGCTGGGGATTTCGCCGCGCAGCGCGACCATCGCAAAGCCAACGCCGGTCAGGAGGAAGCCCAAGCCCCAATAGAGATAGGCCTCGTTCCTGACGTTATGGCGCCAGGCGACGAACAGCACCAAAGCGAGCGTCATGGCCTCTGAACACCAGATGGCGAGACCTGTAGCAATATTGAACACGGCAGCAACCCCTTGTCTGTCCGTTCGCATCCTTGCCGAGGAAGCTCGCCAGTTCCTTAATGTCGCTGCGCTGCGGCATTGTTTTAGGCCGATATCTGCCGGTAGGCTTTCCGTTGGGTAAACGTGTATGAGTATTGTCGAATAGAGTAAGCCTTCCTTCATCCTGTCATGGAGAAAAACGGGGGGAGGCCGTACCAAGGGCTCGCCGTTAACAGGCGTTTGGGGGAAAGAGGCCCAATGCATGTCGCCCGGAAGTGTGCAGCGGTTCCGAGATAACGACATGCATGAAAAGAAGGAGCTTAGCCGCCTTGCCCCGCCTTCTTAACGTTATCCTCATGCGTGTCTTGAAGAGGAGGGCCGGGACACTCTATGTAGGGGTAAGATATTTTTCTTTGATTCCCGGCGCCGGCCGGCGAGACGTTGACAAAGGACGCACATGAGAAACCCAGTCGATACCGCAATGGCCCTCGTGCCGATGGTCGTGGAACAGACCAACCGCGGTGAACGCTCCTACGACATCTATTCCCGCCTGTTGAAGGAACGCATCATCTTCCTGACGGGTGCCGTCGAAGACCATATGGCGACGCTCGTCTGCGCCCAGCTGCTCTTCCTCGAGGCCGAAAACCCGAAGAAGGAAATCGCCCTCTACATCAATTCGCCCGGTGGCGTCGTCACCGCCGGCATGGCGATCTACGATACGATGCAGTTCATCAAGCCCGCGGTTTCGACGCTCTGCATCGGCCAGGCCGCATCCATGGGCTCGCTGCTGCTGGCTGCCGGCCACAAGGACATGCGCTTTGCGACGCCGAATTCCCGCATCATGGTGCACCAGCCCTCGGGCGGCTTCCAGGGCCAGGCTTCGGACATCGAGCGCCATGCCCGCGACATCCTCAAGATGAAGCGCCGCCTGAACGAGGTCTATGTCAAGCACACCGGCCGCACCTACGAGGAAGTTGAAAAGACGCTCGATCGTGACCATTTCATGGATGCGGACGAAGCCCAGAGCTGGGGCGTGATCGACAAGGTCCTGACGTCGCGCCTCGAAATGGAAGGCGAACAGGCCTAGTAATTAATAGGGATGGTGTTTTCCTCGCCACAGTTCTATCCCATTTGTGATTGAACAAGGGCTTTCATGCGGCGACGAAGACGCTAATAGTAACTATTAATGCTATGTTGAATTTTTATGACATAGCATTCGGCATTCGAAGGGGAGTTCGTTGCCGCCGGGACCAGGACATGATTGGTTGGGCCCGGTTCGTACCCCCTGAAGCCCTTCTCGGCAAAGGCTCCGGAAACGGAGTGCCGCCAGGAGCTGATAGAGTGGACCGCGATTTCGCCTTGAAATGCGGCGTGCTGGAAGGAAAGTGATATGAGCAAGGTCAGCGGCAGCAACGGCGGCGACTCCAAGAACACTCTTTATTGTTCGTTCTGCGGAAAGAGCCAGCACGAAGTCCGGAAACTGATTGCCGGACCGACCGTCTTCATCTGCGATGAATGCGTCGAATTGTGCATGGACATCATCCGTGAGGAAAACAAGTCCTCGATGGTCAAGTCCCGCGACGGCGTTCCGACGCCCCAGGACATCATCAAGGTCCTCGACGAATACGTTATCGGCCAGCGGCAGGCGAAGAAGATCCTGTCGGTTGCCGTTCACAACCATTACAAGCGCCTGGCGCACGCCTCCAAGAACGGCGAAGTCGAGCTGGCGAAGTCGAACATCATGCTCGTCGGCCCGACCGGCTGCGGCAAGACCTATCTTGCCCAGACGCTCGCCCGCATCATCGACGTTCCCTTCACCATGGCCGATGCGACGACGCTGACCGAGGCCGGTTATGTCGGCGAGGATGTCGAAAACATCATCCTGAAGCTGCTGCAGTCGGCCGACTACAACGTCGAGCGTGCGCAACGCGGCATCGTCTACATCGACGAAGTCGACAAGATTTCGCGCAAGTCCGACAACCCGTCGATCACCCGTGACGTCTCGGGCGAGGGCGTGCAGCAGGCGCTGCTGAAGATCATGGAAGGCACGGTCGCTTCCGTTCCGCCGCAGGGCGGCCGCAAGCACCCGCAGCAGGAATTCCTGCAGGTCGACACGACGAACATCCTGTTCATCTGCGGCGGCGCTTTTGCCGGCCTCGACAAGATCATCTCTGCCCGTGGCGAGAAGACCTCGATCGGCTTCGGCGCTAGCGTCAAGTCGCAGGATGACCGCCGCGTCGGCGAGGTCCTGCGCGAACTGGAGCCGGAAGACCTGGTCAAATTCGGCCTCATCCCTGAGTTCATCGGCCGTCTGCCCGTTCTGGCGACGCTCGAGGACCTCGATGAGGACGCGCTGATCCAGATCCTGTCCGAGCCGAAGAATGCGCTGATCAAGCAGTATCAGCGCCTGTTCGAGATGGAGGATGTGGAACTGAACTTCCACGAGGATGCTCTGCGCGAAATCGCCCGTAAGGCGATCGTGCGCAAGACCGGCGCTCGCGGCCTTCGCTCGATCATGGAGAAGATCCTGCTCGACACGATGTTCGAACTGCCGACGCTGGAAGGCGTGCGCGAGGTCGTCATCTCCGAGGAAGTGGTGCGCGGTTCGGCCCGTCCGCTTTACATCTATGCCGATCGCCAGGAAGAAAAAGCCAACGCTTCGGCGTGAGCTTATGGCTTTTGTGTGATTATTTTGGGGGCTTGCCATAGGCAGGCCCCTTTCTATTTGAAAATCCATGCGAAGCGCTGTTAGTATTTGCCGGTGGGAACCGAAATTGCCTTTGCCGATGTTGCGCAAGGGGTCGTGCTTGGCAATGATGCAATGATCCGTAAGTCTCTTGCTGGCGTTTGCATTTTAGCCGGGTCGGAAGTGGTAAGCGCCGGTCCAGCCACGCGCTTCATAGTGTTGGCGTTCCGTTGTAATAAAGCTGTCACATCCGAGGGACGCGGGCGTTAGCGTGGCTTGAAAAGCGTAGTCAGAACCTCCACTTGTAGCAACAAGTGAGAGTGCCGGCCGGTCCCAAGCGGCCGTGCAGAGAGCCCGGCAACGGGACGATGGAAAGGACATAAAATGACGAAGAAAACGTCTGTAGCGAGCAGCACTGCCTACCCTGTTCTGCCCCTGCGCGACATCGTGGTTTTCCCGCATATGATCGTGCCGCTGTTCGTCGGACGGGAAAAGTCGATCCGTGCGCTCGAAGAGGTCATGGGGTCCGACAAGCAGATCATGCTGGTGACGCAGATCAACGCCAGCGACGACGATCCGGATCCTTCCGCGATCCACAATGTCGGCACCGTGGCGAACGTGCTGCAGCTCTTGAAGCTGCCCGACGGCACCGTGAAGGTTCTGGTCGAAGGTCGCGCCCGCGCCGAGATCGACACTTATACCAGCCGCGAGGATTTCTATGAGGCGCTCGGCCATGTGCTCGAGGAGCCGCATGACGATCCGGTCGAACTGGAAGCCCTGTCGCGTTCGGTCGTCTCCGAATTCGAGAGCTACGTGAAGCTCAACAAGAAGATTTCGCCCGAAGTGGTCGGCGCCGCCAGCCAGATCGACGACTATTCCAAGCTCGCCGATACGGTCGCCTCGCATCTGTCGATCAAGATCACCGAGAAGCAGGAGATGCTGGAGACCACCAGCGTCAAGCAGCGCCTCGAAAAGGCCCTCGGCTTCATGGAAGGCGAGATCTCGGTTCTGCAGGTCGAAAAGCGCATCCGCTCGCGTGTCAAGCGCCAGATGGAGAAGACCCAGCGCGAATACTACCTCAATGAACAGATGAAGGCGATCCAGAAGGAACTCGGCGACGGCGAAGAAGGCCGCGACGAGATGAGCGAACTGGAAGAGCGCATCTCCAAGACCAAGCTGTCCAAGGAAGCCCGTGAAAAGGCCGATGCGGAGCTGAAGAAGCTGCGCCAGATGAGCCCGATGTCGGCGGAAGCCACCGTCGTGCGCAATTATCTGGACTGGCTGCTCGGCATTCCCTGGGGCAAGAAGTCGAAGATCAAGGCTGATCTCAACAATGCCGAGAAGATCCTCGAAGCTGATCACTTCGGTCTCGACAAGGTCAAGGAGCGCATCGTCGAATATCTGGCCGTGCAGGCCCGTGCCACCAAGATCAAAGGCCCGATCCTCTGCCTCGTCGGCCCTCCGGGCGTCGGCAAGACCTCGCTCGCCCAGTCGATCGCCAAGGCGACCGGCCGTGAGTATGTCCGCATGGCGCTTGGCGGCGTTCGCGACGAAGCCGAAATCCGCGGTCACCGCCGCACCTATATCGGCTCGATGCCCGGCAAGGTCATCCAGTCGATGAAGAAGGCGAAGAAGTCCAACCCGCTGTTCTTGCTCGACGAAATCGACAAGCTCGGCCAGGACTATCGCGGCGATCCGTCTTCGGCTCTGCTCGAAGTGCTCGATCCGGCGCAGAACATGACCTTCATGGATCACTATCTGGAAGTCGAATACGACCTGTCGGATGTGATGTTCATCACGACGGCGAATACGCTGAATATTCCAGCGCCTCTGATGGACCGCATGGAGATCATCCGTATCGCCGGCTACACCGAGGATGAAAAGCGCGAAATCGCCAAGCGGCACCTGCTGCCGAAGGCCATCAAGGAACATGCGTTGCAGCCGGAAGAATTCTCGGTCAGCGACGACGCCCTGATGGCAATCAGCCAGCAGTACACCCGTGAAGCCGGCGTCCGCAACTTCGAGCGCGAGCTGATGAAACTCGCCCGTAAGGCGGTCACCGAGATCATCAAGGGCAAGACGAAGGCCGTTCACGTGACGGCTGCCAACATCTCCGACTATCTGGGCGTCCCGCGCTTCCGCCATGGCGAAGCCGAGGGCGAGGATCAAGTCGGCGTCGTGACCGGTCTTGCCTGGACGGAAGTTGGTGGCGAGCTGCTGACCATCGAAGGTGTGATGATGCCGGGCAAGGGCCGCATGACGGTCACCGGCAATCTGAAGGAAGTCATGAAGGAATCGATCTCGGCAGCGGCGTCCTATGTCCGCTCGCGCGCCGTCGATTTCGGCATCGAGCCGCCGCGCTTCGACAAGAGCGACATCCACGTGCACGTGCCGGAAGGCGCAACGCCGAAGGATGGCCCCTCGGCCGGCGTCGCCATGGCAACCGCGATCGTCTCGATCATGACCGGCATCCCGGTGGACAGGCATGTGGCCATGACCGGTGAAATCACCCTTCGCGGCCGTGTGCTGCCGATCGGCGGTCTCAAGGAAAAGCTGCTCGCAGCGCTTCGCGGCGGCATCAAGAAGGTGCTGATTCCGGAGGAAAACGCCAAGGACCTGGCGGAGATTCCTGATAACGTGAAGAACAACATGGAGATCATCCCGGTATCCCGCATGGGCGAGGTGATCAAGCATGCGCTGATCCGGCGGCCGGAGCCGATCGAATGGGACGGCACGGTGGAAACGCCGGTCATCACATCGGTCGAAGGCCTCGATGAGACGGGCGCAACCATAGCGCATTGAGTGGCCTTTGCCACATTTATGCCCAATTGGCGCAAAACACGGAAAAAGGCTGGCGAAAACGCCAGCCTTTTTTGTGAAAACGTCATGTAGACGCTTGCTTTTCCTTGATTTGCAGGGCTTTTGGGTTTTCGGCGGGCCTGATGAAACCTATTCTGCGCCTAGCTTACTTTTGAGTCGTTTCATACCATTTAGAAAGGGGTGGAAACATGAACAAGAATGAACTCGTGTCCGCAGTAGCCGAAAAGGCAGGACTGACGAAGTCTGACGCGGCTTCCGCTGTTGACGCGGTTTTCGACGTTGTCCAGGCTGAACTCAAGAACAAGGGCGACATTCGCCTCGCGGGTTTCGGCAGCTTCACCGTTTCTCATCGTGCCGCAACGAAGGGCCGTAACCCGTCGACGGGCGCTGAAGTCGACATTCCGGCTCGCAACGTGCCGAAATTCACGCCCGGCAAGGGCCTGAAGGACGCCGTCAACGGCTGATCTGATATTATCCGTCAGCCGGAAACGAGACCGGTTGTGCAGGATTTGAGAGGGGTTCGGCTTTGCCGGACCCCTTTTGCTTTGGCTAGCCTTGCTGTCGCCCGGGCTTTGATCTACGACGTTTCTGTTCTCAGGGCGGGGTGAAACTCCCCACCGGCGGTAAGGGTTTCGGCTCGAGCCCGCGAGCGCCTGCTCTCGTGTCCAAGCGGGGGAAGGGCCAGCAGATCCGGTGCGATTCCGGAGCCGACGGTAAAAGTCCGGATGGAAGAGAATGAGTGTCGGTCGTGCAAAGGGCGGGGATCCGCCATGTCGCTCGTGTCCGTGCCTCATGCGTCCTGATTTATGTTGGTCCCACTGCATAATTCCTTAAATCGGAATCGATTTAAAGATAAAATTATGCAGCGATTTAAAGTGCTACAGCGTCCTTTGCGCGTCTGAAAAGACGCGCGGCGCTGTAGTTTGGATGAAAGACATGAATCAGACTTCCCTTGCAGTCTCGCCGTCCCGCGCCGTTGTCGGTGCCATCTGGATGGTGCTTGCCGGCATTGCCTTTTCGCTTCTCAACGTCGTCACCCAATGGCTGACGATGAAGCTTGCCTTTCCCTCGGCGTCGGCAGCTTTCTGGCAATATGGCTTCGCCTTCCTGTTTTCGCTGCCGTTCCTTAAGAGGCTCGGCCTTGCGGCGATGCGCACGGACTATCCCTGGCGTCACCTCGCGCGCGTCGCGCTTGCCGCGCTCGGCGTCGAAGCTTGGGTCGCCGGCCTTGCCGCGGTGCCGATCTGGCAGGCGATCGCACTGGTGATGACCTCGCCCTTCTTCATCATTCTGGGCGCCCGGCTTTTCCTGGGTGAGCGCGTCGGCCCGGCCCGCTGGGCTGCGACGGCTGCGGGTTTCACCGGAGCGATGATCATCCTGCAGCCATGGTCGGACGGCTTTGGCTGGGCGGCTCTCTTGCCTGTGCTTTCGGCGCTGCTTTGGGGCGCCTCGTCGCTGATCACCAAGAGCCTGACGGGTATCGAACGACCGGAGACGATCACCGTCTGGCTGCTCGTTCTGCTGACGCCGATAAATGGCGGGCTGGCGCTTGCGGCAGGCTTTGCAGTGCCGACGGGCGCAACCCTTGCCCTGTTCCTGCTGGCGGGGCTGCTGACTGCCGCAGCGCAGTATTTCCTGACGCTCGCCTATGCAGCCGCTGATGCCGCCTATGTCCAGCCGTTCGACGATCTGAAGCTGCCGTTGAACGTACTGGCGGGTTGGCTGTTCTTCGGTTATGCGCCGGCGGGTTATCTCTGGCTGGGAGCGGCTCTCATCCTGTCTGCTTCGCTGTTCATCATGCGAAACGAGATGCGCCGGGAGCGCAAACCAGCCTGACGTGATCAGGTGCAAAATGCCGCATCTGTCATGCCTCTGTCATGCCGCGCGCGCAGAAAACTCCTGTTTCGAATGTTCGACACATGGGGGATTTCATGACAATTTCATCGCGCAAGGCAGTGCTCGCTGCCGTGCTTCTCGCATCCGTTGCTTTTCCGGCCGCGGCCGAACCGGTTTTCAACCGCATCGCTTCCTTCCCGGTCGCAGAGAACCTGCCGGCTGACAAGGACAAGCTGTCGGTGAGCTCCGCCGAAATCATCACCGCGACCGACGACGGCAACACGCTGATCTATAGCGACAGCCCGCTCGGCGCGATCGGCTTCATCGATATTACCGATGCCAAGGCACCGAAGGCCGGCGGCGCGGTGATGATGGACGGCGAGCCGACATCGGTCACCTCCAGCGCCGGCAAGGCGCTCGTTGCTGTCAACACCTCCGAAAGCAAGGCGAAGCCCTCGGGCCGTCTCGCGATCGTCGACGTGGCGACCAAGAAGATCGAGAACACCTGCGATCTCGGCGGCCAGCCGGATTCGATCGCCCTCAACAAGGACAAGATGCTCGGCGCCATCGCAATCGAAAACGAGCGCGACGAAGACGTCAATGACGGCAAGATCCCGCAAATGCCGCCCGGCGACCTCGTCGTCTTCCAGGTCAAGAACGGCACCGTCGATTGCGGCACTATCAAGCACGTGGCGCTGACCGGGCTTGGCGGCGTCGCCCCTGAAGATCCGGAGCCGGAATTCGTCGCCTTCAACGGCCTGAACGAAATTGCTCTGACATTGCAGGAGAACAATGAGATCGTCATCATCGACGCCAACACGGCTGACGTGAAGACGCATTTCTCCGCCGGCAGCGTCGATCTTTCCGGCATCGACACCAAGCGTGACGGCGCCCTGAAATTCTCGGGCGAAGCCAAGGGCGTGCTGCGCGAGCCCGACGCCGTGAAGTGGCTGGACGACAACCGCCTCGTCGTCGCCAATGAAGGCGACTACCAGGGCGGCTCGCGTGGTTTCACCATCTTCGACAAGACGGGCAAACTTCTCTACGAATCAGGCGCCTCCTTCGAACGCGCCGTTGCCCATATCGGCCACTATCCGGAAAGCCGTTCGGGATCGAAGGGCGTCGAGCCGGAAGGCCTTGAAGCCGCCAAGTTCGGCGACGATCAGTATTTCTTCCTGCTCGCCGAGCGTGCTTCGGTCGTCGGCGTTTTCAAGGATACCGGCGCCGATCCCGAACTCATCCAGCTCTTGCCGTCGGGCATTTCGCCGGAAGGCGCGATCGCCATTCCCGCGCGTAATCTTTTTGCGACCGCCAACGAGCTCGACCTCGGCAAGGACGGCGGCGCGCGCTCGCATGTGATGATCTACGAGCGCTCGGAAGGCGAAAAGGCCTATCCGCAGATCGTCTCTGCCGAAAAGGACGGCAATCCGATTGGCTTCGCAGCCCTTTCGGGTCTCGCCGCCGTTCCGGGCAAGCCGGGCATGCTCTACGCCGTCAGCGACAGCGTTCTGGGCTCGCAGCCGACGATCTACACGATCGATGCCAGCAAGAAGCCGGCCGTCATCACCGACGCCCTCGTCGTCAAGCGTGACGGCGCCCCGGCCCAGAAGCTCGACATCGAAGGCATCGCGGCTGCTGCCGATGGCTCCTTCTGGCTCGCCTCGGAAGGTTACAGTGAGCGTCTCGTCCCGCACGCGCTCTACAACGTCAATGCCAAGGGCGAAATCAAGGCCGAGGTCGCCCTGCCGAAGGAGCTCGTCGCCAACGAAATCCGTTACGGCTTCGAAGGCGTGACCATTGTCGGCACCGGCGACGATGCGACGCTGTGGATGGCGGTCCAGCGCGAGTGGAGCGACGACGAGAAGGGTTTCGTCAAGCTCGTCTCCTACAATCCGAAGAAGAAGGAATGGGGTGCTGTGCGCTATCCGCTCGACAGGACGGAAAGCGGCTGGGTCGGTCTGTCGGAAATCTCGGCTCAGGGCGACAGCGTCTTCATCATCGAGCGCGACAACCTCGTCGGTGATGCCGCCAGGCTGAAGAAGCTCTACAAGGTCGCGATATCGGACCTGAAGCCCGCCAAGCTCGGCGGTGAACTGCCGGTCGTCAAGAAGACTGAAGCCCATGACTTCCTCGGCGAACTGAAGACCGCGACCAATGGCTATGTGCTGGACAAGCTTGAAGGCTTCACCTTCGACGCGTCGGGCAAGCCCTACGCGGTCACCGACAATGACGGCGTCAGCGAATCCTCCGGCGAGACCCTGTTCTTCCCGGTTGACCTGGTCGGCACCAACTGAGCCCACCAACTGACCTTGACGGATCGATAATATGCAAATGGCCGGGCGAAAACCCGGCCATTTGCATTTTGGAGTGTTGGACGCCTACCAGCGCTGATGCACATGCGGCGCGATCAGCCGCTCGTAGATCTCGTGTGTTGCCGCCATGACATCGGCCGACAGCGGCGCAAGGTCGGCGGCGGCCGCGTTGGCCCTGGCTTGCTCGCCATTGCGGGCACCGGGGATGACGACGGTGACGGCATCGCTCATCAGGATCCAGCGGAGCGCCAAGGCTGCCATGGTCGCGCCCGCGGGCACCAGCTTGCGCACCTCTTCCACCGCCTGCAGGCCGACCTCGAAGGGCACGCCGGCAAAGGTCTCGCCGACATCGAAGGCTTCGCCGTTGCGGTTGAAATTGCGATGGTCGTCGCTGGCAAAATGTGTGTCCGGGGTGATCTTGCCGGAGAGAAGACCGCTTGCGAGCGGCACACGGGCGATGATCGCCACATTCCTGCGGCGTGCTTCCTGGAAGAACAGGTGATCGGGGCGCTGGCGGAAGATGTTGTAGATGATCTGGATGCTGACGACGCCGGGATATTCGATCGCCTTCAGCCCGTCCTCGACCTTTTCGACGCTGACGCCGTAACACTTGATCTTGCCGGCCTTCTGCAGCGCGTCCAGGCCCTCGAAGACCTCCGGCTGGTAAAGCACGTCGCGGGGCGGGCAGTGGAGCTGCACGAGGTCGAGACTGTCGACGGCAAGATTCGTCAGGCTGCGGTCGATGAAACCTTCGAGATTAGCCTTGGTGTAACCTTCCGCGACATGCGGGTTGAGGCGGCGGCCCGCCTTGGTGGCGACCATCGGGCGCTTGCCCCCACGCGACTTCAGCACGTCGGCAATGATCTTTTCCGAGCGGCCGTCGCCATAGACGTCCGCCGTGTCGATGAATGTCATGCCGGCATCGAGCGCGGCATTCAGCGCCGCGCGTCCGTCGGCCTCGCTGATATCGCCCCAGGAGCCGCCGATCTGCCAGGCGCCGAAGCCGACATTGGTGACGGTGAAGGCCATGCGGCCAAAAGCATGGTGTTTCATGAAAAATCCTCCCTACTGCATGTCGCCCGGAAGTGTGCGGGGACAACGACATGCATAAAAACAAAGAGCCAAAGCACGTCGCATGATTCAAGCAAGATGCGACGCGCTGATGAAAGGCAATGGCACTATCAGCCAGGTGACACCGCGGCAATTGTCGATCCGGCTTTGATTGGTCGCCCCGATGAAATATCGTTCTGCTACAAGGCTTCAACCGCATGGATGGAAAAGGAAAGATCATGGAGATCAAACCCGCCGGCTCTCGCCCCTCGACGAAGCCACCGGCCGACTATTTCACCGGCGCCGTTCGCCAGGATCCGCTGATGGAGACGCCGGCGCCGGCACGGGCGAGGGCGGTCTCCGTCACCTTCGAACCCGGCGCCCGCACGGCCTGGCATACGCATCCGCTCGGCCAGACGCTGATCGTGACATCAGGCAAGGGCCTCGCCCAGAGCTGGGGCGGGGAGATCCGCGAGATCCGCGCCGGCGATACCGTCTGGTTCTCGCCGGGCGAAAAACATTGGCATGGTGCTGCCCCGGATACGGCGATGACGCACATCGCCATCCATGAAGCGCTGGACGGCAGCCACGTCGACTGGATGGAAAAAGTCAGCGACGAGCAATATTCCGGCCATGCGTAAAGCATGTCACGCAAAAGTGTGCAGCGGTTTTGCGGTGAAGACATGCGCAAGACCAAAGACCTAAAGCGCGTGAAGCGAATCTGAAAGATCGCGCCGCGCTTTAGACTGATCAGAGCCGCTTCACGCAATAGGAAAAATGCGCGTGCGATTCGACCGTCAGGAACTCGAATTGCCAGCCGTAATCCTTGCAGAATTTGGTGACCGCCTCGACGACGCCATAGACGATCGGCTTGACCGTATTGCCGGTGCAGAAATCATGCCCGGCAATGCGCCCCGTCCGCTTCACCTTCTTTTCGCAGAGCAGCAGTTCCTGCCAGGTGAGCTCGAAGGAATGATCGGTATCGATATAGGCCCAGTCGAGGAAATCGTCCTCGAATTCGGCAAGCTTCTCGAGCGATGTGCCTTGCATCAGATGCAGCCGGCCGGCCTCGATCTCGGCCGCGAAATTCGTGTGGATCGCGTCAAGCCCGGAGCTGTAGCGATCCATCGACCAGGGATCGATGAGGTAGAGCTGCGCCGGGCGATTCTTTTCCAGGATCTCCGCCGTGTATTCGCCGAAGGCGGCTCCCACCTCGACACCGATGCCACCGTTCGGAATCCGGTAGAGCAGCTCGCCACGATCCGGCAGCAATCGGGCGTTTTCCATATGATGGGCGTTGAGCGGGGTGCGCGGCATGCTCGCCCGGAGCGCCTGCCTTTCTTCACGTGTCTTCATCTCTGATCTCGGGATTGCGGGCGACTGACGGCCCTGATGCGGTTTGACGGGAAGGTAGGAGCAGCCGGCACCGATGACAACCGCATGACAGGAATTTGCTTCTTTCGAACAAACCGCTAAGTTCCATCTGTGAACTGACGAAAAAGCCTCGGGAGGAGCGATTTCATGAGACGCATGTGGCCTGAAGAATTCAACACCATCATCAGCGGAGCTGAGGAGGTGATGTTGGAAACACCAGCCGAGGCCGGCGAAGCGCCGCTGCAGCGCAAGGCGCTGAAGGCGCGAATCACCATGCAGGATTACGAGCGGATCTGGCCGCTCGCCGAGATGCGCTTCCGGCTTGGCGAAAGAGATGGCAAGGCCATCACGCTGATCACCACCAACCCCCACTATCATCCCTGGCACCCGAAGGACGGCGGCAGCGTCGATTCCGTGTCGGACAGTGGCCGCCATTACAAGACGGATTATCTCGTCGTGCACTTCCTGCTCGACGACGTGAAGGAAACGTCTCCCGCCTGAGGTGCTGAGGCCCGGTGCGGCCGGAAGCCGCACCGGCGTCCTGTGGAAGCCAAGTTGATCCCGACGCTGATGACAACAGCGGCGATATCGCTAAGCTTAGCGAAACATATCCTTACGAAATTGGAGGTTCCCGTGACGGGCAACGTGCTGGATATCCCGGTCAAAACAGTGGATGGTCGTGAGACCACGCTCAACGAATACAAGGGCAGGGTGCTCTTGGTCGTCAATGTGGCCTCGAAATGTGGGCTGACAGTCCAATATGAGGGGCTGGAAAAGCTCTATGGGGAAAAGCGCGAGCGCGGCTTCGTCATCGCCGCCTTTCCCGCCAACGACTTCAAGGGCCAGGAGCCCGGCACCGACGCCGAGATCCTCGATTTCTGCACCAGCACCTACGACGTCACCTTCCCGATCTTCTCGAAGATTTCGGTCAAGGGCGAAGCCCAGCACCCGCTTTACCGCCAACTGACCAAGTCGGGCGTGAAGACGACGGGCGACGGCCCGATGCGCGAACGCTTGAAATCCCACGGGATGACCGGCAGCGATGAGGACGACATCCTCTGGAACTTCGAAAAATTCCTGATCGGCCGCGACGGCAAAGTCGCCGCCCGCTTCGCGCCTGACGTGACGGCGGATGATTCGCGGCTGGTTTCGGCGGTGGAGAAAGAACTGGCGAAGGCATGAATAGTAGGGGATGGGCATCCTCCAAACAGCGAGGCATGCCCATTGCCCCGATCACGCCGTCACATCTGCGTCAGAGAAAATGAGAAGGCGCATCGGGCGCCGCTCATAAATGAAACGCGGTTTTGGAAAAACGAAAACGTATATTTATCGCCACTTTGACCGCTGTCTCTGAAAGACGCGGGGAATCGGCTGATTGTGCTTAAGACGCCGCGCTGGCTGGCTTTGCTGATTTCCAGGCTGCAGGCTGAATTGTCTGCATCGACCGAAAAATTAATCGGAAGATCTGACGGCATTCTCAGGAGATATGTTCTGGCTTCACGTGCCGGAGTTTCTCCCGAGGTTGTAATCGCCTGATCCCCGGCAGACAGGAACACCTCTTGCGCCGGCTCTCTGGCAATGCACGGCGGCGCAGCCACGCTGGCGAGAAGCAGCGTAGAGATGATGGCAACGGTTTTCATGAGGTGTCTCCTGACAAAACACCTTGCGCAGATCGTGGCCGGATTAGCGAGCTAATTCGGGAGCCTAACTCTGATGAACAAGCAGCAGGAAACTCTAGAAATGGTGGGCGATGACGGACTCGAACCGCCGACATCCTCGGTGTAAACGAGGCGCTCTACCAACTGAGCTAATCGCCCATCGCAAACGAAGCCGGATCGGCCTGCCGCGTTGGTGGCCGTGATCTATGCGGATCGCGGCAAAACCGCAAGAGTGTTTGTGAAGATTTTTTGATTTTTTTGGTGGTGGTCCCGTGTCTTGCAATGACGCTTAGGCTCGGCTCGGCTGTGGAAAAGTGAGGGGAGGGCGGCGAGCATCCCCGTTTCGAAGGCGTTGCGTCTGCGGCTGAGCATTGCTGCCGAAGACGGAAGTGCCGGCTTTTGTTCGTCTGGCACCCAACCCGCCGAAACAATTCGCGGACTGTCATTGTTTTGTCTCCAAACCTGCTTGACACTAAAAGGCGAACCCCGTAGTTAGCCGCTCATCGAAACGGGCAGCCGTTTTGGAGAGGGTGCGAAGGCATCCGGACTGCTTGAAATGAATTGCGGGTGTAGCTCAGTTGGTTAGAGTGCCGGCCTGTCACGCCGGAGGTCGCGGGTTCGAGCCCCGTCACTCGCGCCATTTCAAGTCTTGTAAAACGCAAATGCGATTTGTCGTTTGTCCGGTTGTCTTCATCCTCGCGGCCGCAAAATGGCCGATTAATGCGCGGGTGTAGCTCAGTCGGTTAGAGTGCCGGCCTGTCACGCCGGAGGTCGCGGGTTCGAGCCCCGTCACTCGCGCCATTCTCTCTTGAAAGCCATGCAGTTTCCAGTGGTCAGCCATGCGCGCTGAAGCGGCTTGCGCGGATTTGTCGCGACATCGTTGTATGTGCTTGATAGTGTCCCTCGGATACTCGTCGAATTGCCTCTGTAAAAGTCTTGCGCCGGGGCGTCGGCTGCGCTAACCACGGCTTGTTGCAACGCACGTTCGCTTGCCGGGCATTTGCCCAAATGCGCCGCCTGGCGTCTCCGGCAAGCAGGGATGAACATGATGACTGAACTGCTCAGTTCTTATATTCCGATCGCTATCTTCATTGCTATTGCGCTCGTTATCGGCCTGGCGCTGCTCATTGCGCCGTTCGCCGTGGCTTTCAAAGCGCCCGATTCGGAAAAGCTCTCGGCTTACGAATGCGGCTTCAACGCTTTCGATGACGCCCGCATGAAGTTCGACATCCGCTTCTATCTCGTGTCGATTCTCTTCATCATCTTCGACCTCGAAGTCGCCTTCCTCTTTCCCTGGGCCGTGTCTTTCGGCGCTATCGGCTGGTTCGGCTTCTGGTCCATGATGGTCTTCCTTCTCGTGCTGACCATCGGCTTTATCTATGAATGGAAGAAGGGAGCCCTGGAATGGGAGTAGCCCCTGTGAGCAATCAGCCGCTTGTGGCCCAGCAGCCGAAGGGGATCATCGATCCCTCGACCGGCAAGCCGATCGGCAGCAACGACCCATTTTTTGGCGAGATCAATAACGAGCTTGCCGACAAGGGGTTTCTCGTCACCTCGACCGACGAACTGATCAACTGGGCCCGCACGGGCTCGTTGATGTGGATGACCTTCGGTCTTGCCTGCTGCGCCGTCGAAATGATGCAGCTGTCGATGCCGCGTTATGACGTCGAGCGCTTCGGTTTTGCGCCGCGCGCCTCGCCGCGCCAGTCCGACGTGATGATCGTCGCCGGTACGCTGACCAACAAGATGGCGCCGGCGCTCCGCAAGGTCTACGACCAGATGCCCGAGCCGCGTTATGTTATCTCGATGGGCTCCTGCGCCAATGGCGGCGGCTATTATCACTATTCCTATTCGGTGGTGCGCGGCTGCGACCGCATCGTGCCGATCGACATCTACGTGCCGGGCTGTCCCCCCACGGCAGAGGCGCTGCTTTATGGCGTGCTTCTGCTGCAGAAGAAGATCCGGCGTACCGGCACGATCGAACGCTAAGGGTTAAGGACAAGGCATATGAGTGAAGCCCTGACTGAGCTTGCGTCCTACCTTGGCGAAGCGCGCGGTAATCTGATCGCCGCATCGCAGATGAAGTATGGCGAACTGACGGTGACGACGACGGGTGAGAACCTGATCGCGCTGCTGACCTTCCTGCGTGATGACGCCAAATGCGGTTTCGTCAACCTGATCGATATTTGCGGGGTCGACTGGCCGCAGCGCGAGCTGCGTTTCGACGTCGTCTATCACCTGCTGTCGCCGAAGAAGAACCTGCGTATCCGCGTCAAGGTCGCGACCGACGAGGATACGCCGGTTCCGTCGGCTTGCCCCGTCTATCCGGGCGCCGACTGGTTCGAGCGCGAGACCTGGGACATGTATGGTGTGCTCTTCACCGGCCATCCGGACCTGCGTCGCATCCTGACCGACTACGGCTTCGAAGGCCATCCGCTGCGCAAGGACTTCCCGACGACCGGTTTCGTCGAGGTTCGCTATGACGATGCGGCAAAGCGCGTCGTTTACGAGCCGGTGGAACTGAAGCAGGAATTCCGCAACTTCGACTTTATGTCGCCCTGGGAAGGCACGGAGTATGTGCTGCCCGGCGATGAAAAAGCGAAACAATAAATTCAAGGCGGCTGGTGGGCTTGGCCCGCCATTCACTGGTTATCTGAGAACGCGAGCCCATCGCCATGACAGAACACAACGTTCGCAACTTCAATATCAACTTCGGACCGCAGCATCCGGCGGCGCACGGCGTTCTTCGTCTTGTCCTGGAGCTTGACGGCGAAATTGTGGAGCGTGTCGATCCGCATATCGGCCTTTTGCATCGCGGCACCGAGAAGCTGATCGAGACCAAGACCTATCTTCAGGCAGTGCCCTATTTCGATCGCCTCGATTACGTCGCGCCGATGAACCAGGAACATGCCTATGCGATGGCGGTCGAAAAGCTGCTCGGCATCGAGATCCCGATTCGCGGCCAGCTGATCCGCGTTCTCTATTCGGAAATCGGCCGTATCCTCTCGCACCTCCTGAACGTCACGACGCAGGCTATGGACGTCGGCGCGCTGACGCCGCCGCTCTGGGGCTTCGAAGAGCGCGAAAAGCTGATGGTGTTCTACGAGCGCGCCAGCGGCTCGCGCATGCATGCCGCTTATATCCGTCCGGGCGGCGTCCACCAGGATCTGCCCGAACAGCTCGTGCAGGATATCGGCGCCTGGTGCGATCCGTTCCTGAAGGCGCTCGACGACATCGACAACCTGTTGACCGGCAACCGTATCTTCAAGCAGCGTAACGTCGATATCGGCGTTGTCTCGCTGGAGGAATGCTGGGCCTGGGGCTTCTCCGGCGTCATGGTGCGTGGTTCGGGTGCTGCCTGGGATCTGCGTCGCGCCCAGCCCTATGAATGTTATTCCGATCTCGAATTCGACATCCCGATCGGCAAGAATGGCGACAACTACGACCGTTATCTGATCCGCATGATCGAGATGCGCGAATCGGTCCGCATCATGAAGCAATGCGTCAACCGGCTGCTCTCGGATGCCAAGACCGGTCCATTCTCGTCGATCGACGGCAAGGTCGTGCCGCCGAAGCGCGGCGAGATGAAGCGCTCGATGGAAGCGCTGATCCACCACTTCAAACTCTATACCGAAGGCTACCACGTGCCGGCCGGCGAGGTTTACGCCGCCGTCGAGGCGCCGAAGGGCGAGTTCGGCGTCTATCTCGTCTCGGATGGCACCAACAGGCCTTATCGCTGCAAGATCCGCGCCCCGGGTTATGCCCATCTGCAGGCGATGGACTTCATGTGCCGCGGTCACCAGCTTGCCGACGTGGCGGCCGTGCTCGGCTCGCTCGACATCGTCTTCGGCGAGGTGGATCGCTGATGCAGCTTCTGCCGCTGGCCGTCGCAATCCTTCTTTCGGCATCCGGGGTTTCGGCTCAGGAGTCCGATAACCTCGGCACGCCGCTGGGCCATAAGGAAGAGACGCCGCCGGCGCAGCAATCATCCATGGGCGAGCTTTTGTCCAAGGGCTATCAGATCAAGGCTGCCATTCCGAACGGCAGCAAATTCGTAGTATTTATGCAAAAAGACCAGTCGGCCTATGCCTGCGAAATGCAGTCTTTGACCGCTTCGCGGTGTGGAACCCTAAACTGACAAGGCGTGAGGAAGAATGTCCGTTCGTCGATTAGCCGAAGATCAATTCCAGCCTGCCGCATTCGCCTTCAGCGATGACAATGCGGTCTGGGCGGACAAGACGATCCAGAAATACCCCGCCGGTCGCCAGCAATCGGCGGTCATTCCGCTGTTGATGCGGGCGCAGGAGCAGGACGGCTGGGTCACGCGCGCGGCGATCGAAAAGATCGCCGACATGCTCGACATGGCCTATATAAGAGTGCTCGAGGTCGCGACCTTCTATACGCAGTTCCAGCTGCATCCTGTGGGAACGCGCGCCCATGTCCAAGTCTGCGGCACGACGCCCTGCATGCTGCGCGGCTCGGAAGCGCTGATGTCGGTCTGCAAGAGCAAGATCCATGCCCATGCCTTCGAGCGCAATGCCGAAGGCACGCTGTCCTGGGAAGAGGTCGAATGTCTCGGGGCTTGTGTCAACGCCCCGATGGTGATGATCGGCAAGGACACCTATGAGGACCTGACGCCCGAGCGTCTCGAAGAAATCATCGACGTCTTTGCCGCCGGCAATGGCGCCAGCATCAAGCCCGGCACCCAGATCGACCGGGTGTTTTCGGCGCCTGAAGGCGGCCTGACGTCGCTGACGACGGAAGAGCCGAAGGCAAGGACGCGCGCCAAGAAGGCCGACGCCGAAACCGTGTCGGCTCCGGTCGACCGCGCTCCGGTTCCGCCCTCCGAGGCGGCCCGCCCGAAGAGCACCGATGCCGAGACCAATGCTGCCCTGAAGACGCCGGCAACGGCGCCGAAGGCGGCTGCGAAAAACGCAAAGGCAGCCGAGCAGCAGCCGATATCAGGCACTGCAGCCGCCGAACCGGCGCCGAAAGCTGCCGTCAAGGCCGAGGCTGCCCCGGCGGCAAAGCCTGCCCTGACCGACAAGAACCGTCCGGCGGGCGTCGAAAAGCCCGCCGCACCGGATGATCTGAAGATGATCTCGGGTGTTGGCCCGAAGATCGAGGCGACGTTGAACGAAATCGGCATCTTCACCTTCGCGCAGGTCGCAGGCTGGAAGAAGGCCGAACGCGAATGGGTCGACGGCTACCTGAACTTCCGCGGCCGCATCGAGCGCGATGACTGGGTCAAGCAGGCCAAGGCGCTCGCCAAGGGCGGGGAAGCGGAATATATCAAGGTCTTCGGCAAGAAGCCGCGGTAAGAGGTGAAGCATGTTACAAGATAAAGACCGCATCTTTACCAACATCTACGGCCTCAAGGACAAATCCCTGAAGGGCGCGATGAGCCGCGGCCATTGGGACGGCACCAAGCAGATCCTCGAAAAGGGCCGCGACTGGATCATCAACGAGATGAAGGCGTCGGGCCTTCGCGGTCGTGGCGGCGCCGGCTTCCCCACAGGCCTCAAATGGTCCTTCATGCCGAAGGAAAGCGACGGCCGTCCGCACTACCTCGTCGTCAACGCCGACGAATCCGAGCCCGGCACCTGCAAAGACCGCGACATCATGCGCCACGATCCGCATACGCTGATCGAAGGCTGCGTCGTCGCCAGCTTTGCGATGGGCGCCAATGCGGCCTACATCTATGTGCGCGGCGAATATATCCGCGAGCGTGAAGCGCTGCAGGCGGCGATCGACGAATGTTATGATTATGGCCTGCTCGGCAAGAACAACAAGCTCGGCTGGGACATGGACATCTTCGTCCATCACGGTGCCGGCGCCTACATCTGCGGCGAGGAAACCGCGCTGCTCGAAAGCCTCGAAGGCAAGAAGGGCCAGCCGCGTCTGAAGCCGCCGTTCCCGGCCAATATGGGTCTCTACGGCTGCCCGACGACGGTCAACAACGTCGAATCGATCGCTGTCGCGCCGACGATCCTGCGCCGCGGCGCCGGCTGGTTCTCGGCCATCGGCCGTCCGAACAATGTCGGCACCAAGCTGTTCATGCTCTCCGGCCACGTCAACAAGCCGTGCACCGTCGAAGAGGAAATGGGCATCACCTTCCGCGAACTGGTCGATCGCCATGCCGGCGGCATTCGCGGCGGCTGGGACAACCTGCTTGCCGTCATTCCGGGCGGCGCATCCTGCCCGATCGTTCCGGCCAAGGACATCATCGACTGCCCGATGGATTTCGACGGCCTGCGCGGCGTCGGCTCTTCCTTCGGCACGGCCGCCGCGATCGTCATGGACAAGTCCACCGACGTCATCAAGGCGATCGCCCGTATCTCCGCCTTCTTCAAGCATGAGAGCTGCGGCCAGTGCACGCCCTGCCGCGAAGGCACGGGCTGGATGTGGCGTGTGATGGAGCGCATGGCCAAGGGCAATGCCCAGAAGCGCGAAATCGACATGCTGTTCCAGGTGACAAAGCAGATTGAAGGTCACACCATCTGTGCGCTCGGCGATGCCGCCGCATGGCCGGTGCAGGGTCTGATCCGTAACTTCCGTCCCGAGATCGAAAAGCGCATCGACCAGTATACGGCAAGCGCGCTCGATCACGGCGCGGTTCTGGAGGCGGCTGAATAATCATGGCGGACATTGCATCCAAGGGTAGGAAAAAGGAAGAAGCCGCCGATTTCGCGGCGGGTTTCGGCCGTCTTGCCGCCGAGATGCTGGAAAATGCACAGGCAATGCCGGTGCATCCGCTGATGGCGCATCCGGCTGCAGCCTTTGCCGCCGCAACGGCGATCGGCTTCGGTTTCTCGACCCAAATGGCCGGTGCTTTCTTCGGGGCCTGGCAGAGCGCCCTGGAAACCACCAGCAAGGTCGCTGCCGCCCTCGATGACACGCCGCCGGACGAGCCGGCGCCCGATGTCGATATCCGGCCGGAGAATATTCGCTCGGAGGTCAAGGCTTTCACCAAGCCGCCGGCCGAGAAGAAGGCAAGGCCGACACTGACTGTGGTCAAGCCGGTCAGCGCGCCGATCCCAGCCAGCCAAACGAAGGCCAGCCAGCCTAAGCCGGCAGTGAAGGCAAAACCGGTTGCGCGGGCTGGAAAGGCCGACGATCTCAAGCTGATCGCCGGCATCGGCCCGAAGCTGGAGCAGGTGCTGAACGCCAAGGGCATTCGCAGCTTTGCCAAGATTGCCGCCTGGACCGACGAGGAAATCGCCAGGCTTGACGTCGAACTCGGCTTCAATGGCCGCATTGCGCGTGACGACTGGACCGGCCAGGCGAAGGTTCTGGCAGGACGGGGCCGCAGAAAGAAATGAACTGTCCGGCCGTGTCAATCGGCCGGAAAGATGGGCAGGTCGGCGGACGGGCGGGGGCCTCAAGATGCCGGTGCGGGTTCCGGATCTGGAATGCGCGACAGAGAATTTGGGCGACATCAGATGTCGGCAGGACGAAAGATCCGGCTTGGCAATGAGAGTGTTGCAAAAATAGGTTTGTTTGCCGTCATCAGGCAAACGGGAAACAGGACTGAGCGACGATGGCAAAACTGAGGATTGACGGCAACGAGATCGAAGTTCCGGATCATTTCACGCTATTGCAGGCGTGCGAGGATGCCGGTGCCGAGGTTCCGCGCTTCTGCTTCCACGAGCGTCTGTCGGTTGCCGGCAATTGCCGCATGTGCCTTGTCGAGGTGAAGGGCGGCCCGCCGAAGCCGCAGGCTTCCTGCGCCATGAGCGTGCGCGACATCCGCGGCGGCCCGAACGGCGAACTGCCCGAGGTCTTCACCAACACCCCGATGGTCAAGAAGGCCCGCGAAGGTGTGATGGAATTCCTGCTGATCAACCATCCGCTGGATTGCCCGATCTGCGACCAGGGCGGCGAATGCGACCTGCAGGACCAGGCGATGGCCTTCGGCATCGACACCTCGCGCTATCAGGAAGACAAGCGCGCCGTCGAGGACAAGTATATCGGCCCGCTCGTCAAGACGGTGATGAACCGCTGCATCCACTGCACGCGCTGCGTCCGCTTCACCACCGAGGTCGCCGGCATTTCCGAACTCGGCCTGATCGGCCGCGGCGAGGATGCCGAGATCACCACCTATCTCGAACAGGCGATGACCTCCGAGCTGCAGGGCAACGTCGTCGACCTTTGCCCGGTCGGCGCGCTCACCTCGAAGCCCTTCGCCTTTACCGCGCGCCCGTGGGAGCTGAACAAGACCGAATCGATCGACGTCATGGATGCCGTCGGTTCGGCGATCCGCGTCGACACCCGCGGCCGCGAAGTCATGCGCATCCTGCCGCGCGTCAATGAGGCGATCAATGAGGAGTGGATTTCCGACAAGAGCCGCTTCATCTGGGACGGCCTGAAGACCCAGCGCCTCGACCGGCCCTATGTTCGCCGCGATGGCCGCCTGCAGCCCGCCACCTGGGCCGAAGCCTTCGGCGCCATCAAGGCCGCCGTCGGCGTCACCTCGGGCGACAAGATCGGCGCGATATCAGGCGACCTCGCTTCCGTCGAGGAAATGTATGCGCTTTCCGAACTGGTGAAGTCGCTGGGGTCGGTCAATCTCGACTGTCGCCAGGATGGGGCGGCACTCGATCCGTCGCTCGGCCGCGCAAGCTACCTCTTCAACCCGAGCATATCGGGCATCGACCAGGCCGATGCGCTGTTGATAATCGGCGCCAATCCGCGCTTCGAGGCCGCCATCCTCAACGCCCGCATCCGCAAGCGCTGGCGTCGCGGCAAGTTCCCGATCGGGGTGATCGGCGAGCGTGCTGAACTGCGCTACAGCTATGATTACCTCGGCGGCGGTCCCGACACGCTGAAGGATCTGATCGACGGCACCCACGCCTTCGCGGACGTGCTGAAGAATGCCGCCAAGCCGATGATCATCATCGGCCAGGGCGCGCTGTCGCGCACCGATGGCGCCGGCGTACTCGCCAGTGCTGCCAAGCTCGCCGGCTCGGTCGGCGCAGTCGTCGAAGGCTGGAACGGCTTTGCCGTCCTCCATACCGCTGCCGCGCGTGTCGGCGGCCTCGATCTCGGCTTCGTGCCGGGCGCCAAGGGTGTCAATGCCGCCGAGATGCTGACGGCGATGGACGTGCTCTTCCTGCTCGGTGCAGACGAACTCGACTTCACCGCCAAGAAAGCCAAGCTCACCGTCTATATCGGCTCGCATGGCGATAATGGCGCGCACCATGCCGACGTCATCCTGCCGGCCGCAGCCTATACCGAAAAGTCCGGCACCTGGGTCAACACCGAAGGCCGCGTCCAGATGGGCAACCGCGCAGGTTTTGCGCCGGGTGACGCCCGCGAGGACTGGGCGATCATCCGTGCCCTTTCCGACGTGCTCGGCAAGAAGCTTCCATTCGATTCGCTCAGCGAATTGCGCGCCCGGCTCTATGCCGCTTTCCCGCATTTTGCCGCCATCGACGAGATCGCCGAAACCGATAGCGCCCAAATTGCCGCAGTTGCGAAAAAAGCCGGCAAGATGAACAAATCCGGGTTTGCGTCGCCGGTGAAAGACTTCTATTTGACGAACCCGATAGCGCGTGCCTCGGCTGTCATGGCGGAGTGCTCGGCATTGGCCCGCAACAACTTCAAAGTCGCGGCAGAGTAAGGGCAGGGGACTATGGATTCTTTCTTTTCGACCTATGTCTGGCCGGCGATCATCATGATCGGTCAGTCACTGCTGCTTCTCGTCTGCCTGCTCGTCTTCATCGCCTATGTGCTGCTCGCCGACCGCAAGATCTGGGCGGCCGTACAGTTGCGCCGCGGCCCGAACGTCGTCGGTCCTTTCGGCCTGTTCCAGTCCTTCGCCGACCTTTTGAAATTCGTCTTCAAGGAGCCGATCATTCCGGCCGGCGCCAACAAGGCGGTCTTCCTGCTTGCTCCGCTGGTGACGGTGCTTCTGGCGCTGTCCACCTGGGCGGTGGTACCGCTGGCCGACGGATGGGTGATCGCCAACATCAATGTCGGCATCCTCTATATTTTCGCGATTTCCTCGCTCGAAGTTTACGGCATCATTATGGGCGGCTGGGCTTCGAACTCGAAGTATCCGTTCCTCGGCGCGCTACGCTCGGCGGCACAGATGGTGTCCTATGAAGTCTCGATCGGCTTCGTCATCGTCACCGTGCTTCTCTGCGTCGGCTCGCTGAACCTGACCGATATCGTCAATGCGCAGCATACCGGCCTCGGCACCATGCTCGGCCTGCCGGCCTCGTTCCTCGACTGGCACTGGCTGTCGCTCTTCCCGATGTTCATCATCTTCTTCATTTCGGCACTTGCCGAGACGAACCGCCCGCCCTTCGACCTTCCGGAAGCTGAATCGGAACTCGTTGCCGGCTTCATGGTCGAATACGGCTCCTCGCCATACATGATGTTCATGCTCGGCGAATATGCGGCCGTCTGCCTGATGTGCGCGCTGACGACGATCCTCTTCCTCGGCGGCTGGCTGCCCCCGGTCGATATCTGGATCCTCAACTGGGTCCCCGGCATCATCTGGTTCACGCTGAAGGCTTGCTTCGTGTTCTTCATGTTCGCGATGGTCAAGGCCTTCGTTCCGCGCTACCGCTACGACCAGCTCATGCGCCTCGGCTGGAAGGTCTTCCTGCCGCTGTCACTCGCCATGGTCGTCATCGTTGCATTCGTGCTGAAACTGATGGGTTGGGCATGATCATGCCTGCTCTCGTTTTCGGCAAAATTGGAGGTTGAAGATGGCAAGCTTGTCCGGCTCCATCAGCTCGCTGTTTCTCAAGGAATTCGTCGGCGCGTTCTTTCTGTCGATGCGCTATTTCTTCCGCCAGAAGGCGACGATCAACTACCCCTTCGAAAAGGGTCCGGTTTCCCCGCGTTTCCGCGGCGAGCATGCTCTGCGCCGTTATCCGAACGGCGAGGAGCGCTGCATCGCCTGCAAGCTTTGCGAGGCGATCTGTCCTGCCCAGGCGATCACCATCGAGGCGGGTCCCCGCCGCAATGACGGTACGCGCCGCACGGTGCGCTACGATATCGACATGGTGAAGTGCATCTATTGCGGCTTCTGCCAGGAAGCCTGCCCGGTCGACGCGATCGTCGAAGGCCCGAATTTCGAATTTGCGACGGAAACCCGCGAAGAGCTCTATTTCGACAAGGCGCGGCTTCTGGACAACGGAGACCGGTGGGAGCGGGAAATCGCTCGCAACATCGCGATCGACTCGCCGTATCGCTGATTGAGATTTTGAAATGCCGTGGTGGAGCGCAGTTGCTCTTGTCGCGGTCAATATGCACAGGAGCTTTGCCGGTTAGCGCCAGCGAAAGCTCCATCGGGCAGGGAAACTCCCGGCTGCCCGGGGGAAGATGAAAAAGGCACCAACATGGGTCTGCAGGCTCTATTTTTCTATCTTTTCGCCTTTGTCGCGGTGGCGTCGGCGTTCATGGTCATCTGGGCGAAGAACCCGGTTCACTCGGTTCTCTTCCTGATCCTGGTGTTCTTCAATGCGGCTGGCCTCTTCCTGCTGCTCGGTGCCGAATTCCTGGCGATGATCCTGCTTGTCGTCTATGTCGGCGCCGTCGCCGTGCTCTTCCTCTTCGTGGTGATGATGCTCGATATCGACTTTACCGAACTGAGGGCCGGCGTTCTCGAATATGCGCCGATCGGCGGGCTGATCGGGGTGATCCTCGCAGCCGAACTGATCGTCGTCATCGGTGGCAGCGTCATCTCGCCGGAGATCGCCAAATCAGTCGCCATGCCGATCCCGGCGCTGAGCGAGCGCACCAATACCGCCGCTCTCGGCGACGTGCTCTACACCAACTACGTCTATTTCTTCCAGATCGCCGGTCTGGTGCTCCTGGTCGCCATGATCGGCGCGATCGTGCTGACATTGAGACACCGCACCAACATCAAGCGGCAGAATATTCCCAGGCAGGTTGCCCGTACGCCCGCCACCGCCGTCGAGGCGGTTTCGGTCAAGCCCGGGCAGGGCGTCTAAAGGCAGGTCAAGGAACAAAGAACATGGTCATCGGACTTTCCCACTACCTGACGGTCAGCGCCATCCTCTTCACGCTTGGCGTCTTCGGCATCTTCCTGAACCGGAAGAACGTCATCGTCATCCTGATGTCGATCGAACTGATCCTGCTTGCCGTCAACATCAACATGGTCGCCTTCTCCTCGTTCCTGAACGACATCGTCGGCCAGGTCTTCGCGCTGTTCATCCTGACGGTCGCGGCTGCCGAAGCGGCGATCGGTCTTGCAATTCTCGTTGTCTTCTACCGCAACCGCGGCTCGATCGCGGTCGAAGACGTCAATATGATGAAGGGCTGAGTGGCTCATGTTCCTCTATAAGGCTATCGTCTTTCTTCCCTTGATCGGTGCGATTGTCGCCGGCCTTTTCGGCCGCGCCATCGGCGCCAAGGCTTCGGAATATGTCACCAGCGGCCTGATGATCATCGCCGCCATCCTGTCCTGGGTCGTCTTCTTCACCGTCGGCATGGGTCATGCCGAAGGCGGCCCGATCAAGGTCGAGGTGCTGCGCTGGATCCAGTCCGGCGGCATCGACGTCTCCTGGTCGCTGCGTGTGGATACGCTGACCTCAGTGATGCTGATCGTCGTCAACACGGTCTCGACGCTGGTGCATGTCTATTCGATCGGCTACATGCATACCGATCCGCATCGCCCGCGCTTCTTCGCCTATCTCTCGCTCTTCACCTTCGCCATGCTGATGCTGGTGACAGCTGACAACCTTGCCCAGATGTTCTTCGGCTGGGAAGGCGTCGGTCTCGCCTCCTATCTGCTGATCGGCTTCTGGTTCAAGAAGCCGTCGGCGACGGCTGCGGCGATGAAGGCCTTCATCGTCAACCGCGTCGGCGACTTCGGCTTCGTGCTCGGCATTGCCGGTGTCTTCGTGCTGTTCGGCTCGATCAACCTCGACACGATCTTCGCCAATGCCTCGAACTTCGCCCCGCATGAAGGCGGCGAAGCGGGCGAGGTGATCCTCAATCTCTTCGGCATGCAGCTCGACAAGGCGCATGCGCTGACCGGCATCTGCCTGCTGCTCTTCATGGGCGCGATGGGCAAGTCGGCGCAGTTCCTGCTGCACACCTGGCTGCCGGACGCCATGGAAGGCCCGACCCCGGTCTCGGCCCTCATTCATGCCGCCACCATGGTCACCGCAGGCGTCTTTCTCGTCGCCCGCATGTCGCCGCTTTTCGAACTGTCGCCGGATGCGCTGGTTGTCGTCACCGTCATCGGCGCGATCACCGCCTTCTTCGCGGCAACAGTCGCTCTCGTGCAGAACGACATCAAGCGTGTCATCGCCTATTCCACCTGCTCTCAGCTCGGTTACATGTTCGTGGCACTCGGAGCCGGGGCGTATGGCGCGGCGATCTTCCATCTCTTCACGCACGCCTTCTTCAAGGCGCTGCTCTTCCTCTGCGCCGGCTCGGTCATCCATGCCGTCGATGGCGAGCAAGACATGCGCTACATGGGCGGCCTGTGGCCGCATATTAAAGTTACTGCCGTGCTGATGATCATCGGCACGCTGGCGATCACCGGTTTTGGCATTCCCTTCACGCCGATCGGTTTTGCCGGATTCTTCTCCAAGGACGTGATCATCGAGGCGACCTATGCATCGCATTCGCCGGTCGCGGGCTTCGCCTTCGCGTTGCTGGTCATCGCGGCTCTCTTTACGAGCTTCTATTCCTGGCGCCTGATCTTCATGACCTTCTTCGGCAAGCCGCGCGCTTCCCATGAGGTGATGCACCACGTCCACGAGTCGCCGCAGGTCATGCTGGTGCCGCTCTATCTCCTGGCGATCGGCGCGGTGCTTGCGGGCGTGATCTTCGAAGGCCGGTTCTACGGCGAGGAATATGCCGAGTTCTGGAAGGGTGCGCTCTTTACCGGCGCCGAGAACGAACTCGTCGAAGAGTTCCACCATGTTCCGGCGCTCGTCGGCTTGAGCCCCTTCATCGCCATGGTTCTCGGCTTCGTCACCGCCTGGTACATGTATATCCGCTCGCCGCAGACGCCGCGCATCCTCGCGCAGCAGCACCGCGTGCTCTACCAGTTCCTGTTGAACAAGTGGTATTTCGACGAACTCTATGACTTCCTCTTCGTCCGCACCGCCAAGGCACTCGGCCGCTTCCTGTGGAAGAAAGGTGATGTTGGCGTCATCGACACCTACGGCCCGAACGGCGTCGCCGCTCGCGTCGTCGCCGTCACCGATCGCGTGGTCCGCCTGCAGACCGGTTACCTCTATCACTACGCCTTCGCCATGCTGATCGGCATTGCGGCGCTCGTTACCTGGATGATGCTCGGGAGTTCCTTCTGATGACCGATTGGCCTATTCTTTCAACGGTCACCTTCCTGCCGCTCGTCGGCGTGGTGCTCCTGCTATTGATGAACGGCGAGAGCGAAACCGGCCGGAAGAACGTGCTGTGGATCTCGCTGATCACCACCGTCTTCACCTTCGTCGTTTCGCTCTTCATCTGGACCGGCTTTGACAATGCCAATCCGGGCTTCCAGATGCTCGAGAAGCATGACTGGCTCGGCACCGGCATCGGCTACCACGTCGGCGTCGACGGCATCTCGATGCTGTTCGTCATCCTGTCGACCTTCCTCATGCCCTTCTGTGTGCTGGCGAGCTGGCTCTCGATCGAGAAGCGCCTGAAGGAATACATGATCGCCTTCCTCATCCTCGAAACGATGATGATCGGCGTGTTCGTCTCGCTCGATATCGTGCTGTTCTACGTCTTCTTCGAGGCGGGCCTCATTCCGATGTTCCTGATCATCGGCGTCTGGGGCGGCAAGGACCGCGTCTATGCGAGCTACAAGTTCTTCCTCTATACGCTGCTCGGCTCGGTGCTGATGCTGCTCGCCATCATGGCGATGTACTGGCAGGCCGGCACGACGGATATCACTGCGCTGCTCGCCTACAAGTTCCCGCCGGCGCTGCAGACCTGGTTATGGCTTGCCTTCTTCGCCTCCTTCGCGGTCAAGATGCCGATGTGGCCGGTCCATACCTGGCTTCCCGATGCCCACGTTCAGGCGCCGACGGCAGGCTCGGTGATCCTGGCCGGCGTGCTGCTGAAGCTCGGCGGCTACGGTCTCATCCGTTTCTCGCTCGGCATGTTCCCGGTGGCATCCGATTATTTCGCGCCGCTCGTCTTCGCCATGTCCGTCATCGCCATCATCTATACTTCTCTGGTGGCGATGATGCAGGACGATATCAAGAAGCTGATCGCCTATTCCTCCGTGGCACACATGGGCTACGTGACCATGGGTATCTTTGCCGCCAACATGCAGGGCGTTCAGGGTTCGATCTTCCAGATGCTCTCGCACGGCATCGTCTCCGGCGCGCTCTTCCTCTGCGTCGGCGTCGTCTATGACCGTACCCACACCCGCGAGATCAACGCCTATGGCGGCCTCGTCAACAATATGCCGAAATATGCCGTGGCGATGATGGTCTTCACCATGGCCAATGTCGGGCTTCCCGGCACGTCGGGCTTCATCGGCGAATTCCTGACGCTGATCGGCGTCTTCCGCGTCAACACCTGGGTAGCGCTCTTTGCCGCCACCGGCGTCATCCTCTCGGCCGCCTACGCGCTCTGGCTTTATCGCCGGGTGATCTTCGGCGCGCTGGAGAAGGAGAAGCTGAAGGCGCTGCTCGATCTTTCACCACGCGAACAGTTGATCCTCTATCCGCTGGTTGCGCTGACCATCTTCTTCGGCGTTTATCCGGCTCCGGTCTTCGATGCGACAGCCGCCTCGGTGGATCTGCTGGTCAACAACTACACGGCCGCCGTGCACGCAGCGCAGAATGTTGCGCTGTCTATGAAATGATGACGGGACTTATTGGACATGACCGCTGAAACAATTCTCCTCAGTCTGCATCTTTCCGCGCCGGAGCTCATCCTCGCGGTCGGCGCCCTTGCCCTGTTGATGGTCGGCGTCTTCTCAGGCGAGCGGTCGGGCCTTGTCGTCACCGGCCTCGCCATCGTCCTGCTCCTGGCCTCCGGCCTGTGGCTGCTCTTCGTGCCGGCAGAAGGCCTTGCCTATGGCGGGGTCTACATGGCCGACGGCTTCTCGCGCTTCATGAAGCTGGTGGCGCTGATCGGTTCGCTGGTCGCCATGTTTATGTCGATCGGCCACGCCCGCGAAAATCAGCTCGACAAGTTCGAGTTCCCGGTTCTCCTGGTGCTTGCGACCCTCGGCATCCTGCTGATGATCTCGGCCAATGACTTGATCTCGCTTTATCTCGCGCTGGAACTGCAGTCGCTGGCGCTTTATGTCGTCGCCGCGATCAACCGTGACAGCCTGAAGTCGACCGAAGCCGGCCTGAAATATTTCGTCCTCGGCGCGCTTTCCTCCGGCATGCTGCTCTATGGCATGTCGCTGGTCTATGGTTTCACCGGCCACACCCACTTCTCCGAGATCGCCCAGGCGCTGTCCGTCGAGGGCGCGCGTTCGCTCGGCCTGATCTTCGGCCTGGTCTTCATCCTCGCCGGCATCGCCTTCAAGATCTCCGCCGTTCCCTTCCATATGTGGACACCGGATGTTTATGAAGGCGCGCCGACACCGGTCACCGCCTTCCTTGCCGCAGCACCCAAGGTCGCCGCCATGGCGATGATGACCCGCATCGTCATCACCGCCTTCCAGCCGGTTCTGGCGGACTGGCAGCAGGTTGTCGTCTTCATCTCAATCGCCTCGATGCTGCTCGGCTCGTTTGCCGCAATCGGCCAGAAGAACATCAAGCGGCTGATGGCCTATTCCTCGATCGGCCATATGGGTTATGCCCTGGTCGGCCTTGCCGCCGGCAACCAGACCGGCGTCACTGGTGTCATGCTTTACATGGTCATCTACATGGTCATGACGCTCGGCAGCTTTGCGATCATCATGTCGATGCGCCGCAAGGACGGCACCGTCGTCGAGAATGTCGACGATCTTGCCGGCCTCTCCACAACGAACCCGTTCATGGCCGTGGTGCTGACGGCGCTGATGTTCTCGCTCGCCGGCATCCCGCCGCTTGCCGGCTTCTTCGCGAAATACTTCGTCTTCGTTGCCGCCATCGAAGCCAAGCTCTATGCGCTTGCCATTATCGGCGTTCTCGCCTCGGTCGTCGGCGCTTACTATTATCTGCGTGTCATCAAGCTGATGTGGTTCGATGAGGCGACCGGGGAATTCGCCCGTGTCTCCGGTGCGCTGCGTCTGGTCTTCGGTCTCTCCGGTCTCTTCGTCACCGCCTATGTCCTCATCGGCGGCCCGATCGGCGGTGCGGCAGAGCTTGCCGCCGCGACGCTCTTTTGATGGCTTCCGACGGGCGGCGCCGGATGTCGCTCGGCGATTTCAGGCACGAGGCTCTGTCGGAAACATCGTCTACCAATAGCGAATGCCTCGCCCGGGCTCGGGCGGGCGATGGCGGTAATCTCTGGGTGACCGCCGAAAAGCAGACTGGCGGCCGCGGCCGCCGCGGCAGGCTCTGGGTTTCCGAGCGCGGCAATCTCTACGCTTCTCTTCTTCTGATCGACCCGGCCCCGATGGAGCGCCTTGGCTCCCTGCCGTTGGCGATCGCCGTTGCCGTGCATCAGGCGATCCGCAGGGTGCTGCCACTTGGTGCCGAACCGCTCGAGGTCAAATGGCCGAACGATATTCTCATCGGCCGAAAGAAGACCTGTGGCATTCTCGTCGAAGGCGAGGGGCTGCCGGACGGACGTTACGCGCTGATCGTCGGCATCGGCATCAATATCTCTGTGATGCCGGACAATCCGCTCTACCCCGTCACCTGTCTGCGCCAGCAGGGAAGTGCGGCTTCGCCGGAGGAACTCTTCGCGCACCTCTTCGCCACCACGGCGGAAGTGCTTGAAATATGGGACCAGGGCCGCGGCATCGGCGACATCACGGCACTCTGGCGCGCAATCGCCTGCGGCATCGGCGAAAAGATTACGGTCAATTTGCCGGACCGATCGATTTCCGGACAATTCGCCGGAATTGATGATAATGGCTTGTTGATGCTCGATACCGGCACTGGCAGGATAATGCCCATTGCTGCCGGTGATGTGTTTTTTGGATAGCGGAAAAAACGAAAATTATGGCGAAACAGGACGAACTGGTATTCCTGCCTCTGGGCGGCGTTGGCGAGATAGGCATGAATCTCGCTCTCTATGGCTACGGCCCGCCCGAGCATCGCCAGTGGATCATGGTCGATTGTGGCGTCACTTTTCCTGGGCCCGATCTGCCGGGTGTCGACCTCGTGCTGCCCGATATCCGCTTCCTCGCCAGCGAAAGAAAGAACCTCAAGGCGATCATCATCACCCATGCGCATGAAGACCATTATGGTGCGCTCGCCGACCTCTGGCCCGGTCTCAACGTGCCGGTCTATGCCTCTGGTTTTACCGCCGGTCTGCTCGAAGCCAAGCGCAATTTCGAGAAGGCTAAGATCGGCGAAGTGCCGGTGACGCCGTTCAAGGCCGGCGATACGATCAATGTCGGCCCCTTCAGCATCGAAGGCGTCGCCGTCAACCATTCGATCCCCGAGCCGATGTCGCTGATGATCCGCACGCCGGTCGGCAATGTCATCCATACCGGCGACTGGAAGATCGACCACGAGCCTTCGCTCGGGCCCCTGACCGACGAGACACGTTTCCGCCAGCTCGGCGACGAGGGCGTGCTGGCGCTGATGTGCGATTCCACCAATGCGCTGCGCGACGGTGTTTCGCCCTCCGAGAAGGACGTGTCCGAAAGCCTGCGCAAGATCATCGAGAATGCCGAGGGCAGGGTGGCGATTACCACCTTCTCGTCGAATGTCGGGCGTATCCGCACCGTTGCCGAGGCTGCCGAGGCGGCCGGCCGCGAAGTGCTGCTGCTCGGCAGTTCGCTGAAGCGCGTCGTCGACGTCGCCCAGGATATCGGCCTGATGGAAGGTGTGAAGCCTTTCATCTCCGAGGACGAATACGGCTATATCCCGCGCGATAAGGTCGTCGTCATCCTGACCGGCAGCCAGGGCGAGGCGCGGGCAGCCCTTGCCAAGCTCTCGCGCGACGAGATGCGCAATGTGGCGTTTGCGGCAGGCGATATCGTCGTCTTTTCCTCTCGCGCCATTCCCGGCAACGAGAAGGCGATCCAGGACATCAAGAACGGCCTCGTCGAGCAAGGTGTGCACATCATCACGGATACCGAGGCGCTGGTCCACGTTTCCGGCCATCCTCGCCGCAACGAGTTGCAGCGGATGTATGAGTGGACGCGACCGAAGATCGTCGTGCCGGTGCATGGCGAGGCAACGCATCTGACGGCGCACAAGGAACTTGCCGAGCAATCCGGCATCGCACTGGTGCCGCGGGTGCGCAACGGCGATATCCTGCGGCTGGCGCCCGGTCCGGTCGAGGTGATCGGCGAGGCACCGCATGGCCGGATCTATAAGGACGGCACGCTGATCGGCGATTTCGACGAGATGGGTATCGGCGAGCGTAAGAAGCTCTCCTATGTCGGCCATGTCGCGGTCAATGTCGTGCTCGACGCCCGCTATGACATCGTCGGCGAACCCGACCTCATTTCGATCGGCCTGCCGACCTACGATGACGAGGGCGAGGATATGGAGGATACGCTCTTCGACGCGGCGGTCAGCGCCATCGAGAGCATTCCGCGCGCCCGCCGCAAGGATATCGACATGCTGCAGGAGGCCGTGCGCCGCGCCATCCGCTCGGCCGCGAACAACACCTGGGGCAAGAAACCTCTTGTCACCGCTTTCGTCACCAAGGTCTGACCATGCTCGGCCGGGTCAACCATATCGCCATCGCCGTGCCCGATCTGGCCGCGGCGACGGCGGCCTATCGCGATACGCTGGGTGCTGCCGTATCGCAGCCGCAGGCCCTGCCAGAGCATGGCGTCACCGTTGTTTTCGTCGAATTGCCGAACACCAAGGTCGAGTTGCTGCAGCCGCTCGGGGTTGCCTCGCCGATCGCAGCCTTCCTCGAAAAGAACCCGTCCGGCGGCATGCACCACATCTGCTACGAGGTGGACGATATCCTTCTCGCCCGTGACCGGCTGGTAGAGGCGGGCGCAAGGGTGCTCGGCGACGGCCAGCCGAAGACCGGCGCCCATGGCAAGCCGGTGCTCTTTCTGCATCCCAAGGATTTCTTCGGCACGCTGATCGAACTCGAACAGGCCTGAGCCCTGCTGCGGCAGAGTGACCCGAAGACCGGCCAAAACCGTTCGTCCGCTTTGAGTGGTCGTCATTCCGCCGTATAAGGACGCGATACCGGCGCGACACCAACGGGAACCATAATGCTCCAGATCTTTCTTCAGGGATTTGCCGTCTACTTCATCATCTGGTGGATGACGCTTTTTGCCGTCCTGCCGGTCGGTCTGCGTACGCAGGCGGAAGACGATGATGTCGTGCTCGGCACCGTTCCGAGCGCGCCCACCCGGTTTCGCGCCGCCTTCGTGTTTTCGCTGACGACGCTGATTTCGGCCCTGGTCTATGGCCTCTGGTACGTCTGCGACACCTATTTCGGCTGGGGCTTCGACGCCCTGCCGCAACTCGGCCCTAGCTTCTATTGAATCGTGGCTTTTGCTCAAACTTTGGGCAGATGTAAGCTTATTGAATTCGAGTTTCGTCATACCAGCGTCATGCTGTTGCGGCAAAGAGCTCGCGTAACGGAATGAGCGCTATTCCCTTACGGAAGTCGGTCGGATTTCTGGATGGGACGGAGGTCGAAAAGCCAAAAAAAAACAAGGCTAAAAGCCTTGTTTTAAGTATCGCGTGATCTGTAACCGTTGCCGGGGCTGCGACGAGCGCGCCTAAGATCTGATCCTCCCAAGACTTGACCGCGAATTCGGCAAGAATTTAACTTCCTGCCTGTTTTGTGAGCTAAAACTAGCTCAAACATTGGGCTTTGTCATCAGCTTTTTTTGCATTTTTGCTACACTCTAGCAAAATTTTTCTGTTGACAAGATTTTCGTTCAAGTCCTTATAAACACGCGCTTTTTCACGCCCTTCCATTTTGTAGGTTCGAACATGCGCTTCCGGGAGGTTGCCGGCATCCGTTGCGGGTTTCCTTCCTGCCGCGAAGCGGCTATGAACGCTCCCACATCAACAATTGCCTTCGATTCCGCCTGCTGCGGGATCTCAACTGCTCCGGAATCCGCCATGCGTCTGTCCCGCTATTTCATGCCCATCCTCAAGGAAAACCCCAAGGAGGCGGAAATCGTCTCCCACCGGCTGATGCTGCGCGCCGGCATGATCCGCCAGCAGTCGCAGGGCATCTATTCCTGGCTGCCGCTGGGCAAGCGCGTGCTCGACAAGGTCAACGCCATTATCCGCGACGAGCAGAACCGCGCCGGCGCCATCGAGCTGTCGATGCCGACCCTGCAGTCGGCCGAACTCTGGCAGGAAAGCGGCCGCTACGACGCCTACGGCAAGGAGATGCTGCGCATCAAGGACCGCCAGGATCGGCCGATGCTCTATGGTCCCACCAATGAGGAGATGGTGACGGATATTTTCCGCTCTTCCGTCAAATCCTATAAGGACCTGCCGCTCAATCTCTATCACATCCAGCTGAAGTTCCGCGACGAGATCCGCCCGCGCTTCGGCACCATGCGCTCGCGCGAATTCATGATGAAGGATGCCTATTCCTTCGACCTGACGCGCGAAGGGGCGGAGCATTCCTATAACAAGATGTTCGCCGCCTACCTGCGCACCTTCGATCGGCTCGGCCTGCGCGCCATTCCGATGCGCGCCGACACCGGCCCGATCGGCGGCAAGCTCAGCCATGAGTTCATCATCCTTGCTGACACCGGTGAATCCGAAGTCTTCTGCCACAAGGATTTCGTCGATTTCGATATTCCTGGTGCACACACCGATTTCGACAGTGTCGAGGGACTGCAGGCGATCTTCGACAAATGGACCTCGCTCTATGCTGCGACCTCGGAAATGCACGACGAGGCGGCCTTCAACGCCGTTCCCGAGGGCGACCGCCTGTCGGCGCGCGGTATCGAGGTCGGCCATATCTTCTATTTCGGCACGAAATATTCCGAGCCGATGGGTGCGAAAGTGCAGGGACCTGATGGCAAGGAACACTTCGTTCACATGGGTTCCTACGGTATCGGCCCGACACGCCTTGTTCCCGCCATCATCGAAGCATCGCATGACGACAACGGAATCATCTGGCCGGCATCGGTCGCGCCCTTCGATATCGTTGTGATCAACATGAAGGCGGGCGATCAGGCCTGTGACGATACCTGCGAGCTGATCTATGCCGCGCTGACCAAGGCCGGCAAGGATGTGCTCTACGACGATACCGACGATCGGGCCGGTACGAAATTCGCGACCGCCGACCTGATCGGTGTGCCCGTCCAGATCATCGCCGGCCCGCGCGCGGTCGCCAACGGCGAAGTTGAAGTGAAGGACCGCAAGACCGGCGCCCGCGAAACGATGACCATCGAAGCGGCGATCAACCGGTTCGTGGCTTAAGGAAACGGAGGCGAAATGGCAGAGGCAGCAGTGGACCGGAGTTCAAAATCCGGCTTGGGTCCGGCTGGCAAGCCATTTTCCACCTTCGAACGCCTCGTGGCGTGGCGTTATCTGCGCGCCCGCCGCAAGGAGGCCTTCATCTCGGTGATCGCCGGCTTCTCCTTTGTCGGCATCATGCTCGGCGTTGCGACACTGATCATCGTCATGGCCGTGATGAACGGCTTTCGCACAGAGCTCGTCTCGCGCATTCTCGGCATCAACGGCCACATGATCGTCCAGCCGTCCGATGGCCCTTTCACCGATTATGCCGACCTCGCCAGCAGGCTTGCCGCCGTGCCTGGCGTCAAGATGGCGCTGCCGTTGGTGGAGGGCCAGGTACTTGCCTCCGCCCAGGCGGGCGGCAGCACGGGCGCGCTGGTGCGCGGCGTCCGCGCGGAGGACCTGACCAAGCTCAAAGCGGTTTCTGAGAATATCAAACCGGGAGACATGGTAGGCTTTGCCTCCGGCCAGGGCGTGCTGATCGGCACGCGCATGGCCGACCAGTTGGGTCTTAGCGTCGGCGACCTTATTACGCTGACGTCGCCAGATGGTGACATTACGCCAATGGGCGTCAGCCCGCGCGTCAAGTCCTACAAGATTTCCGGCCTCTTCGAGATCGGCATGTCGGAATACGACTCCTCGATCATCTTCATGCCGCTGGAGGAGGCGCAGCTCTATTTCAACGCCGAGGGACTGGTGCAGTCGATCGAACTCTTCGTCGACCACCCCGACGATATAGACAATCTGAAGCCTAAGGTAGTGGAGGCGGCCGGCCGCCAGATCAACCTCACCGACTGGCGCCAGCGCAACCAGACCTTTTTCTCGGCGCTACAGGTCGAGCGTAACGTCATGTTCATGATCCTGACGCTGATCGTGCTTGTCGCGGCGCTGAACATCATCTCCGGCCTCATCATGTTGGTGAAGGACAAGGGCAGCGATATCGCCATCCTGCGTACCATGGGTGCCAGCGCCGGTGCGATCATGCGCATCTTCTTCATGACCGGAGCGGCGATCGGGATCGTCGGCACAATTGGCGGTGTGTTGCTCGGCGTTCTTGTCTGCGTCAACATCGAATCCGTCCGCCAATTCTTCTCCTGGGTATCAGGCACCGTTCTCTTCAATCCGCAGGTCTATTTCCTCAGCCAGCTGCCGGCCGAAATGGATTTCAGCGAAACGATGTCGATCGTCGTCATGGCGCTGACGCTCTCCTTCATCGCGACCATTTTCCCGGCCTGGCGTGCCTCCAGGCTCGATCCGGTGCAGGCCCTGCGCTACGAATAAGGAATGCCGCATCTATGAAACGCAACGTCGTTCTCAAGCTTACCGGCGTCGAACGCCATTACGGGCAGGGCGATACGCTGCTCTCGATCCTGAAGGGCGCGGATTTTTCGATGTCGAAGGGCGAGATCGTCGCTCTCGTCGCTCCATCCGGCACCGGCAAATCGACGCTGCTGCATATCGCCGGCCTGCTGGAGCATCCGGACGGTGGTGAAGTCAACATCAACGGTCATGCCTGTGACGGCCTTAGCGACGAGAAGCGCACCGCGATCCGCCGGAGCGAAATCGGCTTCGTTTACCAGTTCCACCACCTCTTGCCGGAGTTCTCGGCACTCGAGAACATCATGATGCCGCAGCTGATCGCCGGGCTTTCCTGGAAGGAAGCCGGAGAGCGGGCCGGCCAGCTTCTCGATTATATGCGCATCGGCCATCGTGGCTCGCATCGCCCGGGCGAGCTTTCCGGTGGCGAGCAGCAGCGCGTCGCGATTGCCCGCGCCGTCGCCAATGCGCCGACCCTGCTTTTTGCCGACGAGCCGACAGGCAATCTCGACCCGGAAACGGCAAGCTATGTCTTCGACGCGCTGGAGGCGCTCGTGCGCCAGTCCGGCCTTGCTGCCCTCATCGCCACCCATAATCACGAGCTCGCCCGCCGCATGGATCGGCGCGTGACGATCTCCGACGGCAAGATCGTCGATTTCTGAGACTGCGGTCCACGGTGTCCGGTTTGCGCCGATGGCTGCCCCTCACCGTAACCTACCGGGGGTCGAGCCACTCGTCTCGACCCGTCCTGCGGACCCTCGTAAAAAACGGGGCGAGGGGACGTGCCAAACGCAGCGTCGAGGGTAGGGAAAGCGGGTGCGGTATGTCCCTTCGCCCCGCGAGCCGGGGTCCGAAGGACGGGTCGACACGTGTGGCTCGACCCCGGTCGGTGGCGGCAGCCGGATGGGGGCTGATCTCGCCAACCCCTGGCGGGACATTATGCACTTTTGACAGAACAGCAGTGGGCAGCGATCAGGGGATGATCAGCCCGCCGCGGTAGTCGAGCACATAGGCCTTCTGGCCATCGACCATGATGCATTCGTGGCCGCTGAACCGCTCGCAGTGGCCTTCGCTGCGGTCGATATAGCGGCCGAACGGATGGTCGAATTCCATTCCGCCAAGAAACCGGCCCTCTCGATACATCGCCGAAAGTGCTGTCTTGATCACCGTCCCGGCTGCTGCGCCGTCGATGAGATCAGGCGCAATGACGCAGCCAAAATAATTCATCGCCCAGACGGGCTCGTCGGCAAGCCACACCACTTCCTGTCCGGCAAAATCGGTGCCGCCGAAATAGCTGTCGAGATAGCGCCAGTCGCCGCGTTCGTAACCGATATCGTGGGAACCCGGCCGGCAGGGCGCGCGCGCCACGCCGCCGCCGACATAGGTCGCAGCCTTCGCCTCCACGACGAATTCGTTCAGCATCGCAATATTCAACATCTCATTCTCCTCTCAGCCCGATGCTGGCAAATATGCCGCGATGTGTAAAGAACAAAAAGAGAACATTGGCTCGAAATAAACGGGTCGCCTCGAGGGGGGTAGCCGTCTAGGCGCCATGACCGATCTGTGGCAGCCCAGAAGGCAAAGCTGTTGCCCATCTCATCGGGTGCTGGCTCCCAGCGATTCGCAGGTGCGCATCCCGGCATTTTTCAAACACAAGAAAGGAGGAAAAGATTCCTGTTGACAACAGAACATACATGGAACAAATTGAAAACATAACGAGTAAAGGAGAGCCCGATGACTGACATGATCCGTGATATCGCAGCATTCACCTCCATCGCAATGTTCGTTGCCAGCTTCTCGCTTATCGTCATGGCGTTCTAAAGTTTTCAGGGGATCGCATGGCAGTCATGCGGTCCGGACGCGGGACTTCTTCTGGACATCATCGCCCTCTATGCCGACAATGCGTCCGATTCATTCGGGTGATTGGGAAGGCATGTCATGGCGGATACGGCAAAGGGTTCAACGGGTGAGGCGACCGGCACGCCGGGTTTCATCCACCTGAGGGTCCATTCCGCCTATTCGCTTCTCGAGGGCGCGCTGCCGCTGAAGAAGATCCTCTACAAGGCGACCGGCGACAGCCAGCCGGCGATTGCGATTACCGACACCAACAATCTGTTCGTCGCCCTCGAATTCTCCCAGAAGGCGATGGAGGAAGGCCTGCAGCCGATCATCGGCTGCCAGGTCTCGATCGACATGGAAGACGGGCTGGAAACCGAAAAGCGCGGCGGTCAGCAGGCCCTGGTCAAGCTGCCGGCGATCGTTCTTCTCGCTGCGACGGATGCCGGTTACGAACGGCTGGTCGATCTCGTCAGCCGGGCCTATCTCGGCGGCGAGAGCAACCAGGCCGTTCATATCAGCGCCTCCTGGCTGGAGGAGGCGGGCACGGAAGGGCTGATCGCATTGAGCGGCGCCTTGACCGGGCCGGTCGACGTGGCGATCAAGGAAGGCCATCCCGCTCAGGCGGAAGCCCGGCTGCTCACGCTGAAACGTCTCTTCGGCGACAGGCTCTATGTCGAACTGCAGCGGCACGGCACCTACGACAAGCGGCACGAGCAGAAGATCATCGGGCTCGCCTGTGCCCACGAGCTGCCGCTGGTTGCGACCAACGAGGCTTTCTTTCCGACACGCGACGATTACGACGCTCATGATGCGTTGATGGCGGTCGCGCACAACGCCATCGTCTCCGACGACAGCCGCTTTCGCCTGACGCCGGATCACTATCTGAAGAGCCGGGCCGAGATGGTCAAGCTCTTCGCCGACCTGCCGGAAGCGCTGGAAAATACGATCGAGATCGCCACGCGCTGCTCCTTCGTGCTGAAGACGCGAAAGCCGATCCTGCCACGCTTCACCGGTGCGACCGACGATGCCGAGGAGGCCGAACGCGCCGAGGCGAGCGAGCTGCGCCGCCAGGCGGTCGAAGGGCTGGACATGCGGCTTTCGACGCTCGGCATGTCGCCGGGTTACGAGGAAGAGGATTATCGCGAACGGCTGGATTTCGAGCTCAGCGTCATCGAGCGCATGCGTTTCCCCGGCTACTTCCTGATCGTTGCCGACTTCATCAAATGGGCCAAGCAGCACGACATTCCGGTCGGTCCCGGCCGCGGTTCGGGCGCTGGTTCGCTGGTCGCCTATGCATTGACGATCACCGACGTCGATCCCTTACGTTTTTCGCTGCTCTTCGAGCGCTTCCTCAATCCGGAACGCGTCTCGATGCCCGACTTCGACATCGACTTCTGTCAGGACCGCCGCGAAGAGGTGATCCGCTATGTCCAGGCCAAGTATGGCCGCGAGCAGGTGGCGCAGATCATCACCTTCGGTTCGCTGCAGGCGCGTGCCGCCCTTCGCGACGTCGGCCGTGTGCTGGAAATGCCCTACGGCCAGGTCGACAAGATCTGCAAACTCGTGCCGAACAACCCCGCCAATCCGACGCCGCTGTCCAAGGCGATCGAGGAGGAGCCGAAGCTGCAGGAGGAGGCGGCGAAAGAACCTGTTGTCGCGCGCCTGCTCGACATCGCCCAGAAGATCGAGGGGCTCTACCGCCATGCCTCGACCCATGCCGCCGGCATCGTCATCGGCGACCGGCCGCTTTCCAAGCTGGTGCCGATGTATCGCGATCCGCGCTCGGACATGCCGGTCACCCAGTTCAACATGAAATGGGTGGAGCAGGCGGGCCTCGTCAAGTTCGACTTCCTCGGCCTGAAGACGCTGACCGTGTTGAAGGTCGCGGTCGATTTTGTCGCCAAGCTTGGTATCAAGGTCGATCTCGCGGCCATTCCACTCGACGACAAGAAGACCTACGAGATGCTGTCGCGCGGCGAGACGGTCGGCGTGTTCCAGGTGGAAAGTGCCGGCATGCGCAAGGCGCTGATCGGCATGAAGCCGGACTGCATCGAGGACATCATCGCGCTGGTGGCGCTCTATCGTCCCGGCCCGATGGAGAACATCCCGACCTACAACGCTCGCAAGCACGGCGACGAAGAGCTGGAATCGATCCATCCGATGATCGACCACCTGCTCAAGGAAACCCAGGGTGTCATCGTCTATCAGGAACAGGTGATGCAGATCGCCCAGGTGCTGTCCGGCTACTCGCTGGGCGAAGCCGACCTTCTGCGTCGCGCCATGGGCAAGAAGATCAAGGCCGAGATGGACCAGCAGCGCGAACGCTTCGTCGTAGGCGCCGTCAAGAATGGTGTATCGAAGCCGCAGGCCGACAATATCTTCGAGCTGCTGGCGAAGTTCGCCAATTACGGCTTCAACAAGTCGCATGCCGCCGCCTATGCCATCGTCTCCTACCAGACCGCCTACATGAAGGCGCATTACCCGGTCGAATTCCTCGCCGCCTCGATGACGCTCGACATGTCCAACACGGAAAAGGTCAATGATTTCCGTCAGGATGCCAAGCGCCTCGGCATTGAGGTGATCGCACCCTCGGTGCAGACCTCCTTCTGCCATTTCGAGACCGGCGACAACCGCATCTATTACGCGCTCGCCGCTCTCAAGGGCGTCGGCGAATCCGCCGTCGACCATATTGTTGGGGTGCGTGGCGACAAGCCCTTTGCCAGCATCGAGGATTTCTGCCTGCGTATCGATCCGCGTCAGGTCAATCGTCGCGTGCTCGAAAGCCTGATCTATGCCGGCGCCTTCGATTGTTTCGACATGGACCGCGCCCAGCTAGCAGCCGGCCTCGACCGCATTCTCGGTTATGCCCAGCGCGCCCAGGAGAACAAACTGAGCGGCCAGTCGGACATTTTCGGCAGTACGTTGACGTCGGGGCCTGAGAAAATCTCCCTGCCGCCGTTCTCGCCCTGGCTCCCCTCCGAGCGGCTGCTCAAGGAGTTCCAGGTGCTGGGCTTTTATCTCACAGCCCACCCGCTCGATTCCTACAACAATATCCTGCAGAAGATGCGGGTGCAGACCTTTGCCGAGTTTTCCGCCGCCATCAAGCAGGGCGCGGCCAATGCGCGCCTTGCCGGTACCGTCATCTCGAAGCAGGAGCGCAAGACTCGCACCGGCAACAAGATGGGCATCATCGTCTTCTCCGATTCTTCGGGCCAGTTCGAAGCGGTGCTCTTTTCGGAGATGCTCAACCAGTATCGCGACGTGTTGGAGTCAGGCAAATCCTTCGTGCTGACCGCGACGGGCGAGGAGCGGCCGGAGGGCATCGGCCTGCGCATCCAGACGATCCAGTCGCTGGAGGAAAAGTCGCTGCAGATGCAGAAGGCGCTGCGCGTCTATGTTCGCGATTCCGGACCGCTGAGAATGGTTGCCGGCCATTTGAACGCCAAGGGCGATGGCCTCGTTTCCTTCATCGTCATCAAGGAGGAGGGCAAACGCGAGGTGGAAGTAGCACTGCCGGAGAAATACCGCATCACACCGGAGATCGCCGCCGCCCTTCGCGCCGCCCCCGGCGTCATCGACGTCGAGCTTGTCTGATCAGCCTAAAGCGCGTCGCGTCAATCAGGATTCATGCGCCGCGCTTTAAGTCTTTGTTTTATGCATTTCGTTATCCCAAAACCGCTGCGCACTTTTGGGCGACACGCATTAGCGTGATGGCCATCACCCGCGGGTGATCGTGATGAAATCCGTGCCTTCGCCGGTCTCCCGGCCGAGGCCGGTATCGGAGATCGTCAGCGTCGAGCCGGGCGCGATGAGGGCGTCAATCTTGTGGCGGGTCTCGTCGGGGATGGCAATCCTGTTGAGCGAACGGGCGATCGGCTTGCCTGTAATGATCGAGCTTTCCTGATTGGTGATGCCAAGCCGCTTCATCGTCTCGCGGGAGAGATTGTTCTCAAGCGTGATGCCGAGCCAGTCGGCGGTGCCGGCCTTTTCATCGACCGCATGCAGCGTGAAGAAATGTGTGCCGAGCGCCAGTCCCGGATCGGCGATCGTCACCGGCGCTTCGAAGATCGGTTTGAAGGCCTGCCGCACCATGATGACGCCGTTCGGCGGCTCGCCCTTGCCAGCCGCGGCATAGACTTCTCTGAGGAGCGTGTCGGAGACCAGGCTCCTGTCGCCGGCAAATTCCGCCGGCCGTAGCGTCTTGAAAGCCTTTATCGCCTGTACGGTCGACGAACCGAGCAAGCCGTCCGGATTGCCGGCGGGAAAACCGAGCTGGTTGAGCAGGGTCTGGATGTCGATCACCGTCTCGCGCAGCGTCCGGCGCGTAATCAGCATGCTGATCGGCTCGGACGGCGGCTCGGGTTCGGGCGCTGCAATCGGCTGCGCTACCGGCATCGGCATGGCAGCGGTATCGTTCATCGCCACCTGCACCGGCTTTTCGGGGCTGTCGGGCATAGAGGGCCGCAGTTCGACATCCGAAAGCAGCGGCATCGCCGCCGGTGCATCCGGATGGAAAAGGGTCGGATGATCGATCGGCTGCGGCACCAGTTCACCGTCGCTGATAATGACGGGGACACCGGGATCGGTCATCCCATAAAGCATTTTTGCGAAAGCGCCCGGCATGCGCACGCAGCCATGTGAGGCCGGATAACGCGGGACCGAATTGGATTCGTGCAGCGCGATGCCGGACCAGGTCAGCCTTTGCATGAACGGCATCGGCGCCGCCGAATAGAGGTTGGATTCGTGGTATTTCTGCTTTTCCAGCACCGAGAAGATGCCGCTCGGCGTCGTGTGGCCGTCCTTGCCGGTCGAGACCTTCGAGGTCGCGACGACCTCGGTGCCGTCATAGACCACAAGCGACTGCTTGTCCTTGGAGACGATGATCTGCAGCGTGCGCGCATCCGCGGCAAGAGCGGGGTGCACGAGTGCGGTGGCCGACAGCAAGCCGAGGCCGAAGACGAGACGCGAGAACATGAGACCCAACCATACGCAATACTTGCCCGGCACATTATGAGACGAAGTTTAAGGAAGATTTTATAGGCTGGATCGCCGGCTGCCCTCACGCGTTAGTGATCGCGCTTGCCGCTGCCGAAGGTGTAGCCGGTCTCGACCGTTTTCTTGCCGAACTTGTCACGCAGCTTGTCCATCGCCGCTTCGGCTGCCGCCCGCCGGCCCGATTGCCGGTCGATCAGATCGGGCGGATCGGCGCGGGCGGCATCGCCGAGATCGGTGACGCCGATGCCGATCAGGCGGAACTTCGTACCGTCTGTCTCTTTTTCGAGAAGCTCGAGCCCGGTGCGGAAGATCTTGTCGGCAAGCTGGGTCGGGTCTTCGAGCTTGCGGTTGCGGGTGCGCGATTTGAAATCGGCGGTCTTCATCTTCAGGACGACGGTATGGCCGGCAATGCCGTTTTTCTTTAGCCGCCAGGACACCTTTTCGGAAAGGTTGCGCAGGATCGGCACCAGATCGTCGTAGCGCGATATGTCTTCGAAGAAGGTCGTCTCGGCCGATACGCTCTTGGCCGCATCGTTGAGATGCACCTCGCGGTCGTCGACGCCGCGCGACAGCCGGGCGAGCCGCTGCCCGATACTGCCGTAGCGGCGCATCAGATCGTTTTCCTCCATCTGCTGCAGCTGGCCGATGGTGCGGATGCCGTCCGCGTCCAGCGTCGCCGCAAAGGCCTTGCCGACGCCCCAGATCGTGGTGACGGGACGCGGCGCCAGGAACTCGACCGCTTCCTCGCGGCCGATGACCGAAAAGCCGCGCGGCTTCTGCAGATCGGAGGCGACCTTGGCGAGAAATTTGCAATAGGAAAGCCCGACCGAAACGGTGATGCCGATCTCCCTTTCGATGCGACGGGCGAATTTGGCGAGCGTGCGCGCCGGCGGATCGTGATGCAGCCTCTCGGTGCCGCCGAGCTCCAGGAAGGCCTCGTCGATCGATAGCGGCTGCACCAGCGGCGTCAGATCCTGCATCATTGCGCGCACCTGCCGCCCGACCCGGACATATTTCTCCATGTCGGGGCGGATGACGATCGCTTGAGGGCATGCCTCCAGCGCCTTGAACATCGGCATGGCCGAACGCACGCCGTGGATACGGGCGATATAGCAGGCAGTGGAAACCACACCGCGTTTGCCGCCGCCGATGATGACAGGCTTGTCGGCAAGATCAGGATTGTCGCGTTTCTCCACCGCTGCGTAGAAGGCGTCGCAATCGATATGCGCCAGCGTCAATGCATAGAGTTCGCGATGGCGCACGAGGCGGGGACTGCCGCAGGAAACGCACCGGCGCGCCTCGCCCTTCTGCTCGGCAAGGCAGTCGCGACAGAAGCCGGGTGTCTTGTCAGGCGCGGGCGTCATGATGAGAACAAAGATTGAACGATCGGACATTACGCCTTAAGCTTCCGAGTCTCAAGAGAGGCCGGGAGCTTTGCCTTTGGATAACGATCTTCGTTTCGAGCCGGTAACGCCAGAACGCTGGGACGACTTCGAAATCGTGTTCGGGCCGCAGGGTGCCTTCTATAACTGCTGGTGCGTCGCATTGCGCCTGCCGCATGCGATACGGACGAAGATGGCGGCCGACGAACGCAAGGCGCATATGCGGGAGCGGATCGAGGCGGGTCCGCCGCCTGGCATCCTCTGTTATGCCGACGGCGTGCCGGTCGCCTGGGTGCAGGTCGGGCCGCGCCACGACGTGCCGCAGTTCAATTCGCCGCGCACCGTCTCGCGGCCGCTGGATGAGGGCGATGCGCATGATCCATCCATCTGGGCCGTCAGTTGCTTCTTCCTGCTGCCCAAACTGCGTGGCAAGGGAATGGCCCACCGTCTGCTCGCCGGCGCGATCGACTACGCGCGGCGCCAGGGAGCGCGGCTGCTCGAAGCCTGTCCGATCGATCATGTGAAGCAGTCGAAATCCGTGACGCTCTGCATCGGCTCGACGGCAGTCTTCGATGCCGCCGGTTTCGAGACTGTAGCACGGCGTAAGGATGGCCGTCCGCTCATGCGGCTGGAGCTGCGCGCGTGACAGTGCCGGAAACAAAATGCGCCTCGATGAGGGCGGCCGCATGCGTCCAGTCGGTGGCGCGCGTGATGTCGTCAGCGGCCGCCGGTGCGAAACGATGGACGGGCGAGTTCGGCATCAGGTGAATCAGCAGGCAATCGGTGACGTGATCCCTAACGGAATGCAGATTGCGCGCCATATCATCGATGAAGACGACGGGAAGGGAGCGGCTGGCATGCAATGCGTGAACGATCGGCCCCTTGGGTTGCTCGGTGGCAAGCAGCGGAAAAAGCAGGCCCATCCTGTCGAGAAGGCGACGGCGCTGGTCCTGGAACCGTGGCTGCATGGCCGTCAGGAAAAGGATATCGGCCTCTTCCGAAAGCCGGTCGAGCGTTTCGACGACGCGGTCGAGCGGCGTCTGCCACAGCTCTTGGGCCTCGAAGAATTCCTCGATCAGCCGGCTGACCTCTTGATCCTCGATCTCCACGCCGTCCGCTTGCGAGACGATGTTGCCGTGAAGCCGGAACGATCGCGGCAGAAACGCGTGGCCCTGGCTCTGAAGGAAAAGCTGGAAGGGACCGATGAACTGCAGCACGACGTCGTCGACGTCACAGACGATCAACGGCCGTTCGCCGAGGCGGATATGCGAGATGTCGAGTTCTGGAGCGGAGGCCACGGTCAGTATTCTCCGGAATCGAGGCCCGGCGACGAGAAATGTTGCCAGGCCGCCGTCACCGTCTCTGGGCTGATCCCGCTCGCCGCGCAGAAGGCCATCGCCGTCGGTTCATGGTTCATCAGGAAATCCATCAGGCCGGCGAGGAATCCCGGATCGTTGACGGCGTTGCGCACCTGGCCAGGCGCTACACCCGTCAGGGCAAGAAAGCGGCCGAACATTTCGGGATCACCGGCAAGCCAGCCGAGCACGGCGATCGCCGTCTCGTGCGGGTCGGCAGCCTGTTGTTTCGAAGTCTTGAAGTTGCTTTGCATTTCGCTGGGTAAGTTACCTTTTCTTCAACCAAATACCGGTAGCGTGCACTATCGGTTTCACGCAGCTTTTGTCCGCATGTGCCTTTGTCATGGGACGAACCGCTGCGCGAACGGACGTAGGGACAGCTTGTCATGCCCAAACAGGTGATGATTGTAGAAGATAACGAGCTCAACATGAAGCTCTTTCGCGACCTCATCGAGGCGTCCGGCTATACGACGATCCAGACCAGAAACGGCATGGAGGCGCTCGATCTGGCGCGCAAGCATCGCCCCGACCTCATCCTGATGGATATTCAGCTTCCCGAGGTCTCCGGCCTCGAAGTTACGAAATGGCTGAAGGAGGACGACGAGCTGCACGTGATTCCCGTCATCGCCGTGACGGCTTTCGCGATGAAGGGGGACGAGGAGCGGATCCGCCAAGGCGGCTGCGAGGCCTATGTTTCAAAGCCGATCTCGGTTCCGAAATTCATCGAGACGATCAAGACCTATCTGGGCGATGCCTGACGCATCGGAAAGACGCTTATGACTGCGCGAATACTGGTGGTTGACGATATTCCGGCCAACGTGAAGCTGCTCGAAGCGCGGCTGCTTGCGGAGTATTTCGACGTGATGACCGCAGCAGACGGCTACACGGCACTGGCGATCTGCGAGCGCAACCAGGTCGATCTCATTCTGCTCGACATCATGATGCCTGGCATAGACGGTTTCGAGGTCTGCGAGCGGCTGAAGGCCAGCCAGAAGACCGCCCATATTCCAGTCGTCATGGTCACCGCGCTCGACCAGCCGACCGATCGCGTACGCGGCCTGAAGGCTGGCGCTGACGATTTTCTCACCAAGCCGGTCAACGATCTGCAGCTGATTTCCCGGGTGAAGAGCCTGCTACGGCTGAAGACGTTGAGCGATGAGCTGCGCATCCGCGCCGACACCGCCCATACGATGGGCATCGACGACCTCACGCGGGCAGGGGAGGGTCGCGCCGACGAGACCGCTCAGGTCCTGCTCGTCGACGGCCGCGCCAATTCGCAGGAGCGCATCATCAAGGCGCTGAAGCCCGTCGCCGACGTCCTTGCCCTCTCCGATCCGCAGGCCGCCCTGTTCGAGGCGGCCGAAAGCGCGTTTGATCTCGTCATCGTCAACGCCAACTTCGACGATTACGATCCGCTTCGCCTCTGTTCGCAGCTGCGCTCGCTGGAGCGCACCCGTTTCCTGCCGATTCTGATCATCACAGAGCAGGGCGCTGACGAGATGGTCGTGCGCGCGCTCGATCTCGGCGTCAACGACTACATCATCCGCCCGGTCGATCCCAACGAACTGGTTGCCCGCAGCCTGACGCAGATCCGCCGCAAGCGCTACAACGACCGCCTGCGCGCCAGCGTCAAGCAGACGATCGAGCTTGCCGTGACCGATCCGCTGACCGGCCTTTATAACCGGCGCTATCTCGACAATCACCTGAACGTGCTCTTCAACCGTTCGATGGCGCGGGGCAGGCCGCTTTCGGTGCTGATCACCGATATCGACCGCTTCAAGCAAGTGAACGACACCTACGGCCATGACGGCGGCGACGAGGTGCTGCGGGAATTCGCAAATCGCGTCCGTTCGACCATCCGCGGTGCCGATCTTGCCTGCCGCTATGGTGGGGAGGAATTCGTCGTCGTGATGCCCGACACCTCGCCGGAAATTGCCGCTACTGTCGCCGAGCGCCTGCGCGCGGCGATCGAAAGCGCTCCCTTTATGCTGAAACACTCCGGTGAAGCGCTAAATGTCACTGCTTCCTTCGGCATCGCCTCGCGTATTGCATCGGTGCTGACCCCGGACCAGCTGATGAAGCAGGCGGATCTGGCTCTTTACGAGGCCAAGAATACCGGCCGCAACCGTGTGGTCGCCGCGGCGGCGTGACGAATCACTTGCGGCCATACGCGCCATTTGCGGGTTTTCCACTGCGGTAAGCGAATTGTTACCGATTTTTAATCTTCGCCTGTGCAACGCGGGGCAAAAAATTTGGAATTCAATAGCCCAAAAATGGACTCGCCGCGTTGCTGCGGATGTGTTGGCGCTAGATAGTCTTGAGAGCGTCAGGCCGTAGCTCAAAATGAAACGAAGACTATAAAAAATGCCTGCCGCCAACCGGGTCAAATAGATTGCGGCGACGTCACCTCACGTAAGGGGAGGGCAGGCGTAAGTTGTTAAGTTATATTGTCGAATTTCTTCGAGGGGTGAAGCGCTACGCTTCAAGCTCAAGCAGAGCCGATCAATCTTTGTATGTCCCAAATCTGGACTTTTAACCATAGAATCAAGATAAGAAAATTCATCATTAAGAATTTGTTGATTTTCTTTCATTTTTGCGCAAATTATCGGCTCATAAGAGAAGCGCTCCCGTTGAGGAGTTGTCGATACCCCATGATGCTCAGGTCCGCCGCATCTCCTGGGTCGTGGGGTCGGTCGGCTAGTAGGCAAGTTATAGCGGTTCCTCGTGCCGTTTTGCATGCTGGCCGACCCCCTTTCAAGAAAACGCCGCCACTTCCCGAAGATGGAAGGGCGGCGTTTTGTCTGTTTGCGCTATCATTTTTCAAAGACCACAAACCGGCAATGAAAAACGCGCACCGAAGGCGCGCGCTTTTGTGAAATCCGTCAGGCCAAGTGATTACTTGATCTTGGTTTCCTTGAACTCGACATGCTTCTTTGCAACCGGGTCGTACTTCGTCTTCGTCATCTTGTCCGTCATCGTACGGCTGTTCTTCGTGGTGACGTAGAAGAAACCGGTGTCGGCTGTCGACAGCAGCTTGATCTTGATTGTTGTAGCCTTGGCCATGGTCGTCCTGCCTTTAAGAAAATGAAAGCCGTGGAAGCCGGATGGGCTCCACGGCAAATCCTGGCGCGAAACTACGAATCCCGCCCGAAAAGTCAAGCCCGTTTTCGAATGAACATCAGTCTGATGCCGGAAAGTAGGGCGTAAAGACCGAAGAAAGCGGCAATCGCCCAGGCAAAACCGTTATTTCCAGCGACATCGATCGCCGCGCCGATCGCCTGCGGCCCGGCCACCGTTCCCATCGCATAACAGAAAACGAAGGCAGCATTGGCCGCTGCAAGATCGGAGCCCGTCAGCCGCGAGCCGAGATGGCTGAGGCCGACCGTATAGAGACCTGAGACGCAGCCGCCCCAGAAAAGCAGGAGCCCGGCCATTAGCAGCCAGTTGTTGAGCAACAGCGGTAACATCATCGAGCCGATGAAGCCCATCAGCGCCATGCCGGCCAGAAGCGGCCGCTTGTCGGCGATGCGGTCGGAAAGCAGGCCGAGCGGGATCTGAAAGATGACGTTGCCGACGCCCATCATGGTGAGCAGAAGTGCTGCCTGCGATTCGGTGAAATGGGCGCGCACGGCAAAGATCGGGAAAAGCGACAGCCCGCCCGCTTCGACCGCGCCGAAGATGAAGACCGCCGCCGTCGCCGTCGGCACCAGGAAAACGTAGCGCATGAAATGCAGCTCCGGTTTTTCCTCGAGCACCGGGCTCTCGTCGCGGGCGATGAAGATCGGGATGGCCGCAAGCAGGATGGCGGCGGCGCCGATCAGGAAGGGGAAGATGCCGTCGCTGCCGAGGACCGAAAAGAGCAGGGGTCCGGCCGCGAAGCCAAGGGAAAGCACCGTCGCATAGATGCCGAGCACGAAACCGCGCTTGGAAGGCGGCGAAGCCGCATTGATCCAGAATTCGGAGAGGATGAACAGCGTCGTCGTCGCGCCATGGAAGGCGAAACGCAGCGGGAACCACATCCAGAAATCCTGGGCGTAATAGAAACCGAGCGCGCTCAGCGCCGAAATCAGCACGGCCCAGAGCATTGTCGGCGCAACACCGTATTTATGGGCAAGCTTGGTGGTAACAGGTGCGGCCGCCATCGCCGCGACCCCGGCCATCGCCGTGTTGAGCCCGATCAGGGTGGAGGAGATGCCGCGTTTTTCGAGGATGATGCTGAGGAGGGGCAGACCGAGGCCAATTGCTATGCCAACGGCTGATATGGACGAGATGGCTGCCACCAGAGAAGGCCAATGGATTTCTTCGACATCGCCCGGTGTGCCGGTTCTCGGCTGAGACATTTATCCATCCTTAGAAAGCTAAGCGAGCGAAACGGCCGGTCACCTCACACAGAAAGACACAGGCGTGCCAAATCCAGGTGACGGGCAGCGTTTCGCAGTATTTCCGATGTGAGTGACCACCTACGGAATGTAAAGCCTGTTCAGACAAGAAAAGCTTACCATGTCAAGTCGTTGAGGATCGTCGGCTGCCGCGTTCGGGTGGGTGGTGGTCGGTGGAACGCTGGCACTACACGTTAAATATGTCTGGAAGGTGAAGGCGTTAATCCGGCCGGCTGGGGATGTCATAATCGTCCGGGCCATCGCTCTCTCCACCGAAGCCGTGCATGCGCAGCGCCCATTGCAGGCCGATGACTCCGCCCTTGATCGGCTGGATCGAGGCAAGCGCTGTGATGATGGTGATTGGCGCCCAGATGGCAAGATGGACCCAAACCGGCAGCACGAAGGTCATGTCGGTCAGCATATAGCCGCCGACCACGACGTGGCCGAGGACGAGGATGACGATATAGGGCGGCAGATCGTCCGCGCGTTGGTGATGCATCGCCTCGCCGCAGGCCGCGCAATGATCGACCGGCTTCAGGAAGGCGCGAAAGAGCTTACCGCTGCCGCAGGCCGGGCAGCGGTTCATCAGCCCGCGCATGATGGAGCGCCCAAGCGGACGCTCGACCTCGGGCGTATCCCCGTAGCGGGCAACCGGATCGGTCGGTGTGCTCATCGCATGTTCCTCTTCGGATCTAAAACATGTCGTTATCGCGAAACTGTGCAGCGGTTTCGCGGTAACGACATGCGTAAAAACAAGGACCTACAGCGCGGGGGGCCAATCTGAACGATTGCGACGCGCTTTAGTGCCGTCCGCGCGGCGGCCTCGTTCCGGGCTTCTTGCGAACCTGGCCCCTGTCGCGGCGGCCCGCCTTGTGGAAGGAGCGCACCGCCGCCGGCATCTCGCGGCCCTCGCTGATCATCTCGAAACGCAGCGCACCGGCAAGCGGGATCGCTTCGGCAAGTTTCACGGTGACGCTATCGCCCAGGCGATAACCGAGCCCTGTTCGTTCACCCGAGAGTGCCTGATGCGCCTCGTCATAGATGAAATAATCGCTGCCGAGCGTAGATATAGGGACGAAACCGTCGGCGCCATAGTCCGGCAGAGAGACAAAAAGTCCCGATTTCGTCACGCCCGAGACCCGCCCGGCAAATTCTTCGCCGACGCGGCCGCTGAGGTGATGGGCGATCAACCGGTCGACGGTCTCGCGCTCGGCTGCCATGGCCCGGCGCTCGAAGGTCGAGATTTCAGCGGCGATATCATCGAGCGCTGCCTCTTCGTCGGGCGTGATGCCGCCTTCGCCGAAGCCGAGCGAGCCGACGAGGGCGCGATGCACGATGAGATCGGCATAGCGGCGGATCGGCGAGGTGAAGTGGGCATATTTCATCAGGTTGAGGCCAAAATGGCCGATATTCTCGGGACCGTAGATCGCCTGGCTCTGCGAACGCAGCACCATCTCGCTCACCATGGTCTGATGCGGTGTGCCGTCCGCCTTCGCCAGAATGCCGTTGAAGTTGTTGGCGCGCATGTTGCCGCCCTTGGCAAGCGAGATGCCGAGCGTGGCCAGGAACTCGCGCAGGATTTCCTGCTTGGCAAGCGTCGGGCCGTCATGGATGCGGTAGATCAGCGGCTGACGTTTCTTTTCCAGCGTCTCGGCGGCGCAGACGTTTGCCTGGATCATCATCTCCTCGATCAGCTTATGCGCGTCGAGCCTTGGCGGCACGACGACCCGGTCGACCGTGCCGTTGGACTTCAGCAGGATCTTGCGCTCCGGCATGTCGAGTTCCAGCGGCTGGCGCCTGTCGCGTCCGCGCTTCATCACCTCATAGGCGTGCCAGAGCGGCTTCAGGATCGGCTCGAGCATCGGTCCGGTCTGATCGTCCGGTTTGCCGTCGATCGCCGCCTGCGCCTGCTGGTAGGACAGCTTGGCCGCGCTCTTCATCATGATGCGGTGGAAAATGTGGCCGATCTTGCGGCCTTCGCCAGAAAAGCTCATGCGCACGGCGAGCGCCGGGCGGTCGACGCCTTCCTTCAGCGAGCAGAGATCGTTGGAGATGCGCTCCGGCAGCATCGGCACGACGCGATCCGGGAAATAGACCGAGTTGCCGCGTTTCAGCGCTTCGCGGTCGAGTGGCGAATTCGGGCGGACATACCAGGAGACGTCGGCAATCGCGACGGTGACGACGACGCCGCCAGGATTGTCGGGCGAGGGGTCGAGCTCGGCATAAACCGCGTCGTCATGATCCTTGGCATCGGCCGGGTCGATGGTGATCAGCGGCACGTCGCGCCAATCCTCGCGATGCGACATGCTGGCCGGTTTTGCGGCTTCCGCCTCGGCGATGACAGCCGGCGGGAAGACATGCGGGATGCCGTGCGCATGGATCGCGATCATCGAGATCGCCTTTTCCGAACCGACGGAACCGACGACGGAAAGCACCTTGGCGCGCGGCAGACCGAAACGGCCGAGACGGGCGATTTCGACTTCGACTTCGACCAGGTCGCCATCCGTGGCGCCGCCGGTGAACTCGGGATCGATCACCATCTCCTCGCCGCGCCGTTCGATCGGCAGCAGCCGGCCGCCGCCGCCGGGTGCTGTGCGGAAGACGCCCATCGAGGCGCCGCGGCGCCTGTCGATCACCTTGATGATCCGCGCCGTATAGGCCGGCCCGCCGCGATCGACAGCCGGGAAGATCTTCGCCAGGATACGGTCGCCGAGGCCTGCGACCGGCGCCTTACCCTTGCCCTGCCGGCCTGCTGGAGATTGCTGGCGGATGGCGACGGCGGGTGCCACGCCCTGATCCTCCGGCCATTCCGCCGGCCGGCCGATCAGATCGCCATCCTTATCGCGCGTGGTGATATCGAGAACCGTGACGGGCGGCAGCGCACCGGGACGGATCAGCGACTTGCGGTTCTTCTGCAGCATGCCTTCCTGCTCGAGCTCCTGCAACATGTGCTTGAGCTCGACGCGGTTGTCGCCTTTCAGGCCGAAAGCCTTGGCGAGTTCACGCTTGGACGCTTTCTGTGGATGATCGGCGATGAAGCGCAAGATCACCTCGCGCGAAGGCAGCGCGCCGTGGACGATGTTCAGCGGCTCGACGGCGGGAGCATCCTTGCCGGCGCGGCCGATCTTGCCCGGGCGCTTGCCCGCAGGGTTCGTTCTCTCACGTGGTATTCTGCTCACGTCAGCTCTTTTTCGATTTCGCGGGCGCTTTCGCCTTCGTTGTCTTCGGCTTGGCGGCTGTCTTGGTGGTCTTGGTTTCGGCGGCTGCGGCCTTTGGCTTGGCTTTCGCCTTGGCCGCCTTGCCCACAGGTGCCTTGCCTGCCTTTTCGGCGATCAGCGCAAGCGCCTCCTCGACGGTGATCGCCTGGGGATCCTTGCCCTTCGGCAGTGTGGCGTTGACCTTGCCCCAGTTGACATAAGGGCCGTACTTGCCGTCGCGAACGGTGATCGCGCCACCATCAGGATGATCGCCGAGCGTCTTCAGTGCCGCTGGCGTGCCGCGCGCACCCCGGCCCGGTGCCTGTTTCGCCTTTTCGGCGATGACAGTCACGGCGCGGTTGAGGCCGACCGAGAACACGTCCTCGACGGTTTCCAGATTGGCATAGGAGCCGTCATGCAGGAGGAACGGTCCATAGCGGCCGATGCCGGACGAGATCATCTTGCCCGATTCAGGATGCTTGCCGATATCGCGCGGCAGCGAGATCAGCGCCATCGCCTTTTCATAATCGATGTCCTCGGGCTTCCAGCCCTTCGGCAACGAAGCGCGTTTGGCTTCTTTGCCGTCGCCGCGCTGGATATAGGGGCCGAAGCGGCCGGAACGGAGCGTCAGCTCCTCGCCGGTGGTCGGATCGGTGCCGAGGTTCTTCGGCTCGTTGAGGGCAGCACCGTCCGCTTCTCCACCATTTTCCGAGGAGAGCTGGCGCGTGTAATTGCATTCCGGATAGTTCGAGCAGCCGACGAAGGCGCCGTATTTGCCGAGCTTCAGCGACAAGTTGCCGGTGCCGCAGACCTGGCAGATGCGCGGATCGCTGCCGTCCTCTCGTTTCGGGAAGACGAGTGGTGCCAGCGCCTCGTTCAGCGAATCGAGCACGTTGGTGACGCGCAGTTCCTTGGTGTCCTCGATCTGGGCGAAGAAATCCTTCCAGAAATCGCGCAGCACCTGCTTCCAGTTCAACTCGCCGGCGGAAATCCGGTCAAGCTTCTCTTCGAGATCGGCGGTGAAATCGTATTCGACATATTTGGTGAAGAAGCTCTCGAGGAAAGCCGTCACCAACCGGCCCTTGGCTTGCGGGATCAGCTTGCGCTTGTCGATCGTCACATAGTCGCGGTCGCGTAGCGTTGCGAGCGTCGCAGCATAGGTGGAGGGGCGGCCGATGCCGAGCTCTTCCATCTTCTTGATCAGCGTCGCTTCCGAATAGCGCGGCGGCGGTTCGGTGAAATGCTGCGTCGAATTGATCTTCTGCTTGGCGAGCGCCTCGCGCGCATTGATCTCCGGCAGGCGCCCATCCTCGTCGCCATCGTCGCTCTGCTCGCCATCTTCCTTCTGGTCGGTATAGGCGGCGATGAAACCATCGAAGCGGATGACCGAACCGACGGCACGAAGCCCGGCCTTCTCGCCCTTGTTGTCGGCGGTGATTTCAGCCGTCGTGCGCTCGATCTCGGCCGACGCCATCTGGCTGGCGATGCCGCGCTTCCAGATCAGCTCGTAGAGCCGGATCTGGTCGGCATCGAGGAATTTGCGGACACGGTCGGGCGAACGATAGAAATCGGTTGGACGGATCGCCTCGTGCGCCTCCTGGGCGTTTTTCGCCTTGGTCGAGTAGAAGCGCGGCTTTTCCGGCATGTAGCGCTGGCCGAACTGGTCGACGATGGCACTGCGCGCCGCGTCGATCGCCTCGGGCGCCATCTGCACGCCGTCGGTTCGCATATAGGTGATGAGACCGACCGTCTCGCCGCCGATATCGACGCCCTCATAGAGCCGCTGGGCGATCTGCATGGTGCGCGAGGCGGAGAAGCCGAGATTGGAGGAAGCCGCCTGCTGCAGCGTCGAGGTCGTAAACGGCGGTCCCGGGTTGCGCTTGACCGGCTTCGCCTCGACCGTATCGACGACATAGCTCGCACCTTCGAGCAAGGCCTTGAGCCGGCCGGCATCCTCGCCGTTGCCGATTGCGCGCGGCTGCAGCCGTTTGCCATTCGCCGAAACCAGTCTTGCCTCAAACTCGTCGCCGCGCGGCGTCTTCAGAAGCGCCGAGATGTTCCAGTACTCTTCCGAAATGAAGCGCTCGATCTCGGATTCGCGGTCGCAGACGAGGCGAAGCGCCACCGACTGGACGCGGCCGGCCGAACGTGCGCCGGGCAGCTTGCGCCACAGCACCGGCGAAAGATTGAAGCCAACGAGATAATCGAGCGCGCGGCGCGCGAGATAAGCGTCAACCAGCGGCACGTCGATATCGCGCGGATCGGCCATCGCGTCGAGCACCGCCTTCTTGGTGATCGCATTGAAGACGACGCGCTTGACCGGCTTGCCGTTCAGCACGCGCTTCTTGTTCAGCATGTCGAGAACGTGCCAGGAAATCGCTTCGCCTTCGCGATCCGGGTCGGTCGCGAGAAACAGGCCATCGGCAGATTTCACCGCGTCGGCAATGTCCTTCATCCGCTTGGCGGAGGCGCTGTCGACCTCCCAAAGCATTTCGAAATCCTGATCGGGGAGGACTGAGCCATCCTTGGCAGGCAGATCGCGCACATGGCCGAAGGAGGCGAGCACTTTGTATCCCGGACCCAGATACTTGTTGATCGTCTTAGCCTTGGCAGGCGATTCCACCACTACAACATTCATCATGATTCTCTAAAAAGGAAAGGACGCCAGCGTTGAAACCAGCGCAACACACACCGCAACTTGGATACCGGCCCTTCGACATGGACAGGGAAATCGCCGCGGTCAAGGGGTTTGCTACAATTTTACCTCTTGCATCTGTTGCAGCCGAGAGGAGATTGTCGGGAAAATACAATTTTAGATGGGTTGGCAAAGGTTTTTCGACACAGGGTTCGGCAATTCGCAAAGCCACCGCCTGATGTCGCGCAAGGTTCAATCGGAAAGCGAGACAAGGCCGCCCTGATGCCGGTGCAGTCTGCCTGATATATCGAGTTCCAGAAGGATGAGATAGACTGCGGATGCCGAGAGGCCGGTATGACGGATGACGTCGTCTATCTCAACCGGGGTCGGCCCGAGCGCATCGATGATGCGGGTTCGATCGGAATCGCCTGGTGGCACCGATATGGGCTTGCCGTCACGCGCAGGCTCCTCTGCCATCGATGACGAGAACAGGTCGAATTGCGTAAGCGGCGCCAGGGCCTCGATGACATCGGCGGGCGCGGTGACGATCGAAGCACTTTCCTTCAGCAGGCCGTTGGTGCCATGGCAGCGCGGATCGAGCGGTGAGCCGGGCACGGCAAACACCAGGCGGCCGAACTCGCCGGCAAGCCGTGCCGTGATCAGCGAGCCCGAACGCGATGCCGCTTCGATGACGACGAGACCGAGTGCGATACCGGCGATCAACCGGTTCCTGCGCGGGAAATCGCGGGCGCGGGGCTCCCAACCGAAAGGCATTTCGCTCACCGCCAGGCCGTTGCCGCCGGTTATCTCATCGAGCAGGCCGATATTCTCCGGTGGGTAGGGCTGGTCGAGGCCGCCGGCGAGCGCCGCGATCGTGCCCGTGTCGAGGCTTGCCCGGTGGGCTGATGTGTCGATGCCACGTGCCAGGCCGGAGACCACTGTATAACCCGCCCGACCGCAGTCGCGCGCCACCATCGCCGCGAATTTCGCGCCTGCGATCGAGGCGTTGCGCGAGCCGACGATGCCGACGGCCGGGCGTTTGGCGGCGGCAAGTGCGCCCTTGACGGCCAGAAGCGGCGGCGCGCCGTCGATCTGTTTCAGCGCTTGCGGGTAGTCCGGCTCGCCGATGCCGACGAAGCGGGCGCCGAAGCGATGCGCCGCCTCCAGTTCCCGATGCGCCTCGGCCTCGCTGGCGATGCGGATTGCCCGAGTGGCGCCGCCGCGCGCCGAAAGCTCCGGCAGTGCGGCAACCGCTGCCTCGGCCGAACCGAAATGATTGATGAGGTCGCGAAAGGTGGCAGGGCCGATATTGTCGGAACGGATAAGGCGCAGCCAGGCAATTCTTTGCCGTTCGGTCAGCGCGACGCCTTTTGGTCCCGCGCTCAGCGCATCCATTATCCCTTTGCCCCGATCTTGCTTTCCGTCCCGCCCATCAGGCGCGAAATATTCGCCTTGTGCTTCCAGTAGGAGATGAGGGTCATGATCGCCATGACAGCCGCAACCTTTTCGTTACCCAGTATCCACAGCGCAACCGGAATGACAAGCATGGCGACCAGCGCCGACAGCGAGGAGTAGCGGGTGGTGAAAGCGACCGCCAGCCAGACGGCAGCGAAGAGCACGACCATGATCGGCGCGACGCCGAGCAGGGTGCCGATATAGGTGGCGACACCCTTGCCGCCCTTGAAGCCGATCCAGACCGGGAAGAGATGGCCGATGAAGGCGAAGAAGCCGGCGATGATCGCGGCCTCCTCACCGAGGAAATAGCCGACGATCCAGGCCGCGGCCGATGCCTTCAGCGCATCGAGCAGCAGCGTCGCCGCGGCGAGCGACCGGTTTCCTGTTCTGAGCACATTGGTCGCGCCGATATTGCCGGAGCCGATGCTACGCACGTCGCCGAGGCCGGCGGCACGTGTGAGGATCAGGCCGAAAGGGATCGAGCCGAAGAGATAACCGATAACAGCGGCGGCAAGCGCGATCGGCAGCGTGATCTGCCATGACATGAGATTGGATAACATATGCCCCTCAGCCCCTCCGTGACTTATCCTCAGGTCCGACCTTCTTCCGCTGCGGGATGGACGGCGATGGTGTCGATCCTAAATTGCGTGGACAAGCTTTCCCGAGACGTATGTTGCGACCGCCCGTCCGCTGAAGCGCGCATCCTCGAACGGCGTATTCTTCGAGCGGGAGAGAAGCATGTCTTTAGCGACAAGCCAAGGCTCATCGAGATCGATCAGCGCGATATCGGCCGCAGCGCCCGGCTTCAACGTGCCGGCCGCGAGACCGAAGATTTGCGCGGGGCGGGTGGACATGGCGTCGATCAGGCGCATCAGGCTCACCTGGCCGCCATGGTGAAGCCTGAGGGCTGCCGCCAGCATGGTTTCGAGGCCAATCGCGCCGTCCTCCGCCTCGCCGAACGGCAGGCGCTTCGTATCGACATCCTGCGGGTCGTGTGAGGAGACGATGATATCGATCGCGCCGCTCGCAAGGGCGTCGGCCATGGCCACTCGGTCATCTTCCGGGCGCAGCGGCGGATAGAGCTTGAAGAAGGTGCGGTATTCGCCGATGTCGTTTTCGTTGAGCGCCAGATTGTTGATCGAGATGCCGCAGGTCACCTTGGCGCCGCGGCTGCGGGCGCGCTCGATCGCCTCGACCGATTCCGGCACCGAGATCATCGCGGCGTGATAACGGCCGCGCGTCAACTGCGCGATCCTAAGATCGCGTTCGAGCGGGATGAGCTCGGCTTCCTTTGGAATGCCGGAGAGCCCGAGCCAGCTGGCGAAAAGCCCCTCATGCATGACGCCGTTGGCGCCGAGATATTTGTCGCGCGTTTCGCAGGAGACGACGGCGCCGAATTCACGCGCATAGGTCATGATCCGGCGCAGCACCTGCGTGTCGTGGACGCTGGAATGCGCGTCGGTAAAGGCGACGGCGCCTGCCTGCATCAACAGGCCGATCTCCGTCATCTCCTCGCCGGCAAGGCCCTTGGTGATGGCGGCTGCCGGATAGACGTTGACGGCGGCCGTATCCCGCGCCGTCTTCTTGACGAATTCGACGAGCGCGATGTCGTCGATAACAGGATCGGTGTCCGGCATCATGATGATCGAGGTGACGCCGCCGGCCGCCGCCGCCCGGCTCACCGAGGCGATCGTCTCACGGTGTTCGCCGCCGGGTTCGCCGACATGGACGCGCGCATCGACGAGCCCGGGCGTCGCGACGAGGCCCGTGCAGTCGCGGATGACGGCTCCATCAGGCGCGCCCTGGTTCTGCGCCTTGCCGCCAGCGGCGATGATCACGCCGTTTTCGGCGATGATCGTCCCGATCTCATCGAGATTGCGCGACGGGTCGATGATGCGGACGTTCTTGAGGACGATTGGGTTGCTCATGCCATCATTCCCTCGCTTCGGGGACCCTGGTTCTGCGAGACGAGCAGCGTCTCCATGACGGCCATGCGCACCGCGACCCCCATTTCCACCTGTTCGGCGATCACGCTCTGCGGCCCGTCCGCTACTTCCGAGGCGATCTCGACGCCGCGGTTCATTGGCCCGGGATGCATGACCAGGGCATCGTCCTTCGCTGCCTTCAGCGTTTCGGCGTCAAGACCGTAGAAGTGAAAGTATTCGCGCACCGAAGGCACGAAGGCGCCGGACATGCGCTCGCGCTGCAGCCGCAGCATCATCACGACGTCGGCGTCCTTCAGCCCTTCCTGCATCGAATGGAAGACCTCGACACCCATCTCGGCGATGCCGGCCGGCAGGAGGGTCGCAGGCGCGACGACACGCACGCGGGCGCCCATCGCGTTGAGCAGAAGGATATTGGAGCGCGCCACCCGCGAATGCAGCACGTCGCCACAGATCGCCACGATGATGCGCGACAGCTTGCCCTTGGCGCGGCGGATCGTCAGCGCGTCGAGCAGCGCCTGGGTCGGATGTTCATGCTGCCCATCACCGGCATTGACGACCGAGCAGGAGACCTTCTGGGCGAGAAGGGCGGCCGCACCGGCGCTCGAATGGCGGATCACCAGCACATCGGGGCGCATCGCATTCAGCGTCATCGCCGTGTCGATCAGTGTTTCGCCTTTCTTCACCGAGGAATTGCCGACCGACATGTTCATGACGTCGGCGCCCAGCCGCTTGCCGGCAAGCTCGAAGGAGGCCTGCGTGCGAGTCGATGCCTCAAAGAAGAGGTTGATCTGCGTCAGCCCGCGCAGCGTCGACGTCTTCTTTTCTCTCTGGCGGCTGATCTTGACGGCCTCGTCCGCCTTGTCGAGAAGATAGGTGATATCCTGCTCGGTGAGGCCCTTGATGCCGATGAGGTGGCGGTGGGGGAAAAAGACCATGACCCTGCCTCTTGCTGTCTCTGGCGGGTCTATAAAGAGTGCTGCCCGCCGGGGCAAGCATGTGCTGTGGGCAAAGGCTTATGTCCCCATGCATTTTCGCCCGAATTCCGATAGAGCAGAATGAACCGAATCATAACTTCCGGTTTCCCTTTGCCGGGTTCTTACACTAGAAGCGAATTATGACCTCCGCCAACCGGACTGACGACAAACTCGCAGAACTCAACCAGCCGAGCCTGTGGTCCGGCATCAATGCCTATCGATCCGATCCGCTGATCGTCGATCTGACGGCGGCCCTGCCGCGCGGCATCCGCGAAGACCTGGAAAACATGGGCCGCTACGTCACCTCGCCGGAGGCGCAGGAGATGGCGCGCATGGCAAACCAGGGCGCGCCGCAGCTGCGCACCCACGGTCCGCGCGGTGAGCGCCTCGACGTCGTCGAATTCCATCCTGCCTGGCATGCATTGATGCGCCGCTCCATGTCGGTCGGCCTGCATTCCTCCGTCTGGGATCCCCAGGCCGATACCGAGGCCAAGGACGAGGCCCACAAGGTTCGTGCCGCGCGGTTTTATCTGACGTCGCAGCTGGAATCCGGCCATCTCTGCCCGCTGACGATGACGAGCGCCTCCGTTGCGGCGCTCTCGGCTTCGCCCGCGGTCCAGAAGGACTGGGCGCCAAAAATTCTCTCGCGCAAATATGATTCGTCGAACAAGCCCGCCATGCAGAAATCCGCCGTGACCATCGGCATGGGCATGACGGAAAAACAGGGCGGCACAGATGTGCGCGCCAACAGGAGCGCTGCCGAAAAGGTCAGCGAGGGCATCTACCGGCTGTCCGGCCATAAATGGTTCATGTCAGCGCCGATGAGCGATGCCTTCATCATGCTGGCGCAGACGAAGGAGGGCATGGGCTGTTTTCTCGTGCCGCGCCTTCTGGAGGATGGTTCCGCCAACGGCCTGCAATTCCAGCGGCTGAAGGACAAGGTCGGCAACCGCTCCAACGCCTCGTCCGAGGTCGAGTTCACCGATACGTTTGGTTTCCTGCTCGGTGGTCCGGATGCCGGCATCCGCACGATCCTCGACATGGTGACGCTGACCCGGCTCGACTGCGCGCTGGCCTCGTCAGGCATGATGCGCGCCTCGCTCGCCGAAGCCGTGCACCACACCCGCGGCCGCAGCGTCTTCGGCAAGATGCTCGTCAACCAGCCGATCATGACGCGCGTGCTCGCCGACATGGCGCTCGATGTTGCCGCCGCGACGGCACTGTCCTTCCGTCTGGCCGACGCCTTCGACAAGGCGCGCGGCAATGCCGAGGAAGCGGCCTATGCCCGCGTCATGACGCCGGTCGCCAAATACTGGTGCTGCAAGATCGCGCCGGCGCTGATCTATGAGGCGATGGAATGCATCGGCGGCAATGGCTACATCGAAGAACGCCCGATTGCCCGCCATTACCGCGAGGCTCCTGTCAACGCCATCTGGGAAGGCTCCGGCAACGTCATGGCGCTCGACGTGCTGCGCGTGCTCAACCGTGGCAAGGATCTGTTCGAAACGGTCTTTGCCGGCCTTGCCCGCGATCTCGGACCCGCCGGTAAGAAGACGATCGACGTGCTGCGCGCCGCAATTGCGCTGTGTGAACAGGATGAGGGCGCCGCGCGCCTGCTCGTCGAACAACTGGCGCTCGCCGCCGGTGCCGCCGAACTCTATCGGCTTGGGGCAGGGCGCATTGCCGATGCCTTCATCGAAACGCGTCTTGCCGGCGGCTGGCGCTCCACCTACGGCATGCTCGATTCCCGCTTCGACGCCAGCTACATCGTCGACCTGCTCTATCCGCCAGCCGCCTGATCGCAGCGGGTCAGGCGATCCTGAGGCCGAGTTGCTCGGCCATCGGATTGACCTGTCGACGATAATCACCGTTTATCATCGGGCCGGTCGCGACAAATCCTCGCCATAAACAATAATCCGGCCGCGTCGCCGCGGCCGGATTTCAGTGTTTACGTCCGAAAATCAGCGTTCAGAAGAAGCCACGGCGCTGCCACCAGCCGGCTTTCTTCGGCTTGCCGTCATCGCCTTCGCCATTCTCGACGCGGGTGGATTTCACCGTTGGCTCGGAGGAGGAGATGTTGGATTCGCGGTTGGCGCGAACCGGCTTTGCCTCTTCCTGAACTGGCGTTTCGAGATCGGCGGAGGCTTCAACCAATTCCGGTTCGGCCTCGGCCACAGGTGCCGTCTCTGCAACTGGTTCCTCGACCGGCGCTGCGGCCGGTTTGCGGCGGCCGCGGGTACGGGCGGGCTTCACTTCTTCGGTTATAACAGCCACGCTCTCGACGGCTGCCATCGCGGCCTGACCTTCGTCAGCCTGCTCGGCAATCGCCTCGACCGCTACAGCTTCGCTCGGAGCGCCGTCGTTCGAAACGTCGTCGCCATCGTCCTCGTCGCCGCCATTGTCTTCACCGGCTTCGCCAGCCGTCAGTTCGGAACCATCCTCGGCGCGATTGCGACGGCCGCCACGTTTGCCGCGACGGCGGCGCTTGCGGCGCTGCGATTCCTCGCTTTCGGCGCGTGTCTCAGGCGTAGCTTCGGTGTTTTCATCACCTTCGCTGCCCTCGTCGTCACCGTCCTCATCCTCGTCGCCGGCTTCGCCTGCTGCCGATGCCGGCTGCTCGGCATTGCCGTTGCGGCCACGGCGGCGCCTGCGGCGCTTGCGCTTGCGGTTGCCGTCAGCTTCGCCTTCCGAGCGTGCTGCGACGGGCCGTTCGGCAACGGCCGTCTTTTCTTCGAGTTCCTCGTCTTCCTCCTCATCCACTTCGATGACGATATCGTCGTCGTCGTCCTCAGGAATGGCTGCGAAGTTGAAGAGCGTTTCGATCTTGACCGGGTTTTCCACCGGATCGCCGCGATCGATCGCGAAATGCTGTGCGCCGACCGAACCGTCTGCATCGATGACGATAGCGACGCCGAAACGGCTTTCGTAATCGATGATCGTCTGGCGCTTGTGGTTGAGCAGGTAGAGCGCGATGTCAGGCGTGGTGCGCACGGTGATGTTGTGCGTGGTATTCTTCAGCAGATATTCCTCGATGCCGCGCAAGACATGCAGCGCGACGGAGGACTGCGAGCGCACATGGCCGGTGCCGCCGCAATGCGAGCAGACCTGCGTGGTCGATTCGAGAACCGAAGCTCGGATGCGCTGACGCGACATTTCGAGCAGACCGAAATGCGAGATCCGGCCGACCTGGATGCGAGCGCGGTCGTTCTTCAGGCATTCCTTCAGCTTCTTCTCGACAGCGCGGTTGTTGCGCTTCTCTTCCATGTCGATGAAGTCGATGACGATCAGGCCGGCAAGGTCGCGAAGGCGAAGCTGGCGCGCGACTTCGTCTGCAGCCTCGAGATTCGTCTGCAGTGCGGTGTCTTCGATCGAATGTTCGCGGGTCGAGCGGCCGGAGTTGACGTCGATCGAGACCAGCGCTTCGGTCTGGTTCATGATCAGGTAGCCGCCGGACTTTAGCGTCACCTGCGGCTGCAGCATGCGGTCGAGCTGAGCCTCGATGCCGGAACGTGAAAAGATCGGATGGATGTCGCGGTAGGGCTGAACCACCTTGGCATGGCTCGGCATCAGCATCTTCATGAAGTCTTTCGCTTCACGATAGCCTTCTTCGCCGGAAACGATGACTTCGCTGATATCCTTGTTGTAGAGGTCGCGGATCGAGCGCTTGATCAGCGAGCCTTCCTCATAGACGAGGCAGGGAGCGGTGGACGCCAGCGTCAGCGTGCGCACATTCTCCCACAGGCGCATCAGATATTCGAAGTCGCGCTTGACCTCGACCTTGGTGCGGTTGGCACCGGCGGTGCGAAGGATGACGCCCATGCCCTGCGGCACCTCGAGCAGGCGCGCGATTTCCTTCAGGCGCTTGCGGTCGGCAGGGTTGGTGATCTTGCGGGAAATGCCGCCGCCGCGCGCCGTGTTCGGCATCAGCACTGAATAGCGGCCGGCGAGCGAAAGATAGGTGGTAAGGGCTGCGCCCTTGTTGCCGCGCTCTTCCTTGGCAACCTGCACGAGCAGGATCTGGCGGCGCTTGATGACTTCCTGGATGCGGTACTGCTTGCGCGGCTTGCGCTGCACGCGGTCCGGCACTTCTTCCATCGCATCTTCGGCGCCGACGGATTCGATGACTTCCTCTTCGCCGTGATCGTCATCATCGTCGTCATCATCGTGGCGACGCTTGCTGGTATCGACGTCTTCGGAGATCGAGTCGGTTTCCACCATCGCGGCCATCGCGCCGCCGGTCGAACCGTCATCCTCATTGTCGACAGTCGACGCGCCTTCGGCTTCGACGTCTGTGGGAACAGCGTCCTCGGTCGCGGTCGTTTCGGCGGCCGGTTCTACGACCTTCTTGCGGCTGCGGCGCGGCCTTGCCTTCTTCGCAGGCGCTTCCTCGGCGGCCGCGGTCTCTACCGCTGCCGTCTCTTCCGTTACGGCAGCCGTTTCCGGCGCCTCCGCCGGAACGATGCCGACATCCGGCTGATCCTGCTTGGAAAGATCGACCATCGGTGCGGTTTCGACATGCTCGACGTCTTCGTCGCGGCGATGCTCCTCGGCTTCGGCCCGAAGCAGCGCCTGACGGTCGGCAAGCGGTATCTGATAATAGTCGGGATGGATTTCGGCAAAGGCCAGGAAGCCGTGCCGGTTGCCGCCATAATCGACGAAGGCGGCTTGCAGCGAGGGCTCGACCCTCGTTACCTTTGCAAGATAGATGTTGCCGCGGATCTGCTTCTTGTGCTGGGACTCGAAGTCAAATTCTTCTATGCGGTTCCCGCGAACGACAACGACGCGCGTCTCTTCCTCGTGAGACGCATCGATAAGCATTTTGTCTGCCATGTAAGCTGTGCTCCTCGGCGTGGCCGCGAGAGCGCATTCCCGACTGCTGTTGAGACAGAAAGAATGCGGTCCGCAGTGGCCGCGCCGGATAATGAAAGTCGCGCCTGATGCGAGGGGGAGGGCAGCAGCCAGACCGCAGCCGGAACCATTTCGGTCCGGGGCCTGTACACTTCAGATAAAACCTGCTGCGAAACCATCAACAACCAAGCGTGATCGACAAATACGAAGACCCGTTCGGGTCCGATGAGTTTGCTCCCTGAGAGCGTGGTGGCTGATCCACCAATGAATTCCGACAATAAGCCGGAAAATCAGGATCCAGTTCTAGGGATTAAGCGCATGAGACGGCGGACGATGACCGGTGTGGCGCCAGGTCCTGATCTGGCTGGCAGCCTTTGCGGCGACTCTATCCCGTCAACACTTTACCCTGAAATTCGTTGTATGTTTTCTGTGTCACAATAGCAAGGGAAAAGCCAAATGTGCCATAATATTGATGGATTTCGCAACGCATAGAAGCTGGGGATAAAGTGATCGCGATTCGGCAGGCTGCAGCGGGTGTTTCGTCACAGCGACGTTCGCCGCAGCCGCGTCGGGTCCATTGCAATACAAATAGGGTGTGGCGGTTTATTGTTTAAGAGGGCTCGGATCGCGGCGAAATCCGCAGCGCGGCGATCGACAATCGCAAGGCGGGTTCTGGCGGCGCTTTTGGCCGCCAGTCTCCTGCCGGTCGCTGCGAGCTCCGTCGAGGCCAGGGATCCGCTGCTTGCCTATGGCGCGCGCATCGTCGGCGACGATGCAAGGACCCGCATCGTCATCGATTTCGATCGCGAGCCGCGTTTCTCGGTCCATTATATCGCCAATCCGGAACGCATCGTCGTCGACCTGCCGGCGACCGCCTTCGGTTTTCCGGCGAAGGATCTTGCCGCCCGCGGCCTGTTCAAGGATATCCGCTACGGCAAGATGGACGAGGAGAGCGCCCGCATCGTGCTGACGACGGCAGGGCCGGTGAAGCTGGCGCTTGCCAAGGTGCAGGCCGATGAGACGGGCAACGGCCATCGCCTCGTGCTCGATGCCGAGATGATCGACAAGGAGGCCTTTGCCGAATTGGTGAAGACGCAATCCTGGAGCGATCGGACTGAGGCGGCGCAGACGACGAGCGCCATTCCGGCACCGGAAAAAGCTGCTCCCGGCGATTTCGTCATTGCCGTCGACGCCGGCCATGGCGGCATCGATACCGGCGCGATCGGCGTCGATACCAAGACCGAGGAAAAGCAGGTGACGCTTGCCTTCGCCAAGGCTTTGACCGACCGGCTGAACAAGGAACCAGGCATCAAGGCCTTCTTGACGCGCGAGGATGACGAGTTCCTGTCGCTTTCGCAGCGCGTGCTGATCGCCCGCCAGAACCATGCCGGCCTCTTCATTTCGCTGCATGCCGACACGTTGAAGCAGAAGGATATCCGCGGCGCCACCGTCTACACGATCTCCGACAGGGCATCCGACAAGCTCGCCGCCGACCTTGCCGAACGTGAAAACCTCTCCGACCAGATCGCCGGCAAGGAGACGGTTGCCGAGCCGCCCGAGGTCGCCGACATCCTGCTCGATCTGACGCGGCGCGAGACACAGGCCTTCTCCATCTCACTGGCCGAGAGTGTGCTGAATTCCTTCAAGGATCAGGTCGGCACCATCAACAATCCGCACCGTCATGCCGGCTTCCGCGTGCTGCAGGCCCCTGACGTGCCGTCGATCCTTCTCGAGATCGGGTTCCTCTCGAATGCCGAGGACGAGAAGCTGCTGCTCGACGAGGCCTGGCGCGGCAAGATCGCCGGTCTCTTGACCGACGCAGTGAAGCGATACCGCGCCGCCGTCATGGCGAATGGCGGCTGACGGCCGCCGCCCAAAAATCTGTAGCGGTTGCGGCACGGCGGCCCGCATAAAAACAAAGATTCATAAAAACAAAGATTTAAGTGCGCCGCATGAATCAAATTCTGAGCAAGATACCCCAGATTGGCGGTGGGGACGGGCGTTGCTTGGATGTGACAGTTCTAATGAAACGCGGCCGCAGCGGTGAATGCGGCGCAGACAGCCCTATTTTGCTCACATTCGCGCCGTTACTCCGGCTTATGTTTCGCAGCCTGAGGCGCGAAATCGGCTTGTGGCGGTAGCGCTCATAGAGTAAGCCGCGCAACGTGCAAATTGCCTTGATCTGTGCAATCGTTGCGGCTGCGCCGATTGAAGATCGAAGAGACCGGTAGCTGAAATATGGTTAGACTTTTTGGATATTTCTTCGGAATGGCCTGCGTCCTGTTTCTGGTCGCGGCGGCGGGTGTTGCCATCTATCTCGCCAATGTCGCGAAGGATCTCCCGGACTATGCCGTTCTGAACAGCTATGCGCCGCCGGTGACGACCCGCGTCCATGCCGGCAACGGCGCCCTGATGGCCGAGTACGCCAAGGAAAAGCGTCTCTTCCTGCCGATCCAGGCTATTCCCGACCGAGTGAAGGCGGCTTTTCTGTCGGCCGAAGACAAGAATTTCTACAATCATCCGGGCGTTGATCTCACCGGCCTCGGCCGCGCCATCCTCGTCAACTTGCAGAATTTCGGTTCCGGCCGCCGCCCGGTCGGTGCCTCCACAATTACCCAGCAGGTGGCCAAGAACTTCCTTTTGAGCTCGGACCAGACGATCGACCGCAAGATCAAGGAAGCGATCCTCTCCTTCCGTATCGAGCAGGCCTACAGCAAGGACAAGATCCTCGAACTCTACCTGAACGAGATCTTCTTCGGTCTGAATTCCTATGGCATCGCCGGCGCAGCACTCACCTATTTCAACAAGTCCGTCACCGAACTGACCGTCGCCGAAGCCGCCTATCTAGCATCGCTGCCGAAAGGCCCGGCCAATTATCATCCCTTCCGCCATCCGGAAGCAGCGCTCGAGCGTCGCAACTGGGTGATCGACCGGATGGTCGAGAACGGCTATGTCAGCCAACCTGACGGCGAGGAAGCCAAGAAGCAGCCGCTCGGCGTCACCGCCCGCACCACCGGCCCCTCGCTCTTTGCTTCGGATTTTTTCGCCGAAGCCGTGCGCCGCCAGCTGATCGACCAGTACGGCGAAAAGGTCCTCTATGAGGGCGGCCTTTCGGTGCGCACGTCGCTCGATCCGCAGATGCAGCTCGCTGCCCGCAAGGCGCTGCAGGACGGTCTGGTCACTTACGACGAGCGCCGCGGTTTCCACGGCCCGATCAAGCAGATCGATGCGAGCGGTGATTGGGGCAAGGCGCTTGCCGATATTCCCGCACTGTCCGATGTGCCGGAATGGCGGCTTGCCGTGGTACTCGCCGTGTCAGACAGCACCGTCGACATCGGCCTGCAGCCGGCCAAGGATGGCAGCGGCAAGGTTGCGGCCGATCGCCAGCGCGGCACAATCGACGCCAAGAACATGCAGTGGGCCTTCCGTTCGGCCGACGGCGCCCGCAAGACCACGAAATCGCCGGTCGGCGCCGTGTCCCCCGGTGACGTTGTCTATGTCGCAAAGCTCGGTGACGACGCGTCGACCTCCTATCGCCTGCAGCAGCCGCCGAAGGTGCAAGGTGGCCTGGTCGCCATGGATCCGAAGACCGGCCGCGTGCTCGCCATGGTCGGCGGCTTCTCCTATGCCCAGTCCGAATTCAATCGCGCCACCCAGGCGATGCGCCAGCCGGGCTCCTCGTTCAAGCCTTTCGTCTATGCGGCGGCAATGGACAATGGTTATACGCCGGCTTCGGTCATCATGGACGCGCCGATCGAAATCGTCTCGGGCGGCCAAGTCTGGAGGCCGGAAAACTACGGCGGCGAATCCGGCGGCCCGTCGACGCTGCGTTCGGGCATCGAGCATTCGCGCAACCTGATGACGGTGCGCCTCGCCAACGATCTCGGCATGAATATCGTCGCAGAATATGCCGAACGCTTCGGCATCTACGACCACATGATGCCGGTTCTCTCCATGTCGCTCGGCGCTGGCGATACGACGGTGCTGCGCATGGTCTCGGCCTATTCGGTCATTGCCAATGGCGGCAAGCAGATCAAGCCGACGCTGATCGACCGCATCCAGGACCGCTACGGCAAGACCATCTTCAGGCATGAGGAGCGTCTGTGCGAGGGCTGCAATGCCGGTGATTGGCAGAACCAGGAAGAGCCGAATATCGTCGACAACCGCGAAACCGTGCTCGACCCGATGACCGCCTACCAGATCACCTCGATGATGCAGGGCGTTATCCAGCGCGGCACGGCTGCCGGCAAGGTCGATCTCGGCGGCCGCGACGTCGCCGGAAAGACCGGCACGACCAATGACGAGAAGGATGCCTGGTTCGTCGGCTTCACGCCGGATCTGGTCGCAGGCCTCTATATGGGTTTCGATACGCCGGCCCCGCTCGGCCGCGGCGGCACCGGCGGCGTACTTTCGGCGCCGATCTTCAACGAATTCATGCAGACCGCCGTCAAGGACATGCCGGAATCGAAGTTCGTCATCCCGCCCGGCATGAATCTGATCTCGATCGACCGTAAGACCGGCATGGCGGCCGTCGACGGCGATCCGAACACCATCATCGAGGCTTTCAAGCCGGGGACCGGCCCGGCCGACAGCTTCTCCGTCATCGGCATGGACAGCACCATGGCGCCGGAAGAGATACTGAAGACCTCGCCGCAGGCGAACCAGGCCGTACAGACCGGCACGCCCGGCCTGTTCTGACCGGGGCCTGAATTTTGCACGCCCGCCGCGGCCCTTTACATCCGCGGCGGGCGTCTCTATGTCACCAGCACCTGAAGAAGACCGAGACAGAGAAGCAGGAAAATGCGAGCGGAAATCGAAAACGTGGTCGATGAAACCAAGCAGGCTATCACCCTGCTGAGGAGGCATCTTTGACTGGGACCAGGCGATAAGACGGCTGGACTGGTTGAACAACAAGGCAGAGGATCCGAACCTCTGGAACGACGCTTCCGAAGCGCAGAAGCTGATGCGCGAACGCCAGCAGCTCGATGACGGCATCAACGGCGTCAAGCAGCTCGAACAGCAGCTGAACGACAATATCGAGCTGATCGAGCTTGGCGAGGAAGAGGGCGACCAGAGCGTCGTCAAGGAAGCCGAGGATACGCTGAAGGCCTTGAAGGCCGAGGCCGCGCGCCGCCAGGTGGAAGCCATGCTCTCCGGCGAAGCCGATGGCAACGACACCTATCTCGAAGTCCATTCCGGCGCCGGCGGCACTGAAAGCCAGGACTGGGCGAACATGCTTCTGCGCATGTACACCCGCTGGGCCGAACGCCAGCGTTTCAAGGTCGAGCTTCTCGAAGTCCATGACGGGGAAGAGGCGGGCATCAAGTCTGCAACCCTGCTCGTCAAGGGACACAATGCCTATGGCTGGTTGAAGACTGAATCGGGCGTACACCGCCTGGTGCGCATCTCGCCCTACGACAGCAATGCGCGTCGTCATACGTCCTTTTCGTCGATCTGGGTCTACCCGGTTGTCGACGACTCGATCCAGATCGAGATCAACGAAAGCGACTGCCGCATCGACACCTACCGTTCCTCGGGTGCCGGCGGCCAGCACGTCAACACCACCGACTCGGCCGTGCGCATTACGCATATTCCGACGGGTATCGTCGTGCAGTGCCAGCAGGAGCGCTCGCAGCACAAGAACCGCGCCAAGGCGTGGGATATGCTGCGCGCCCGCATGTACGAAGCGGAACTGAAGAAGCGTGAGGATGCCGCCAGCGCCGAAGCCGCTTCCAAGACCGAGATCGGCTGGGGCCACCAGATCCGCTCCTACGTGCTGCAGCCCTACCAGATGGTCAAGGACCTGCGCACGGGCGTTGCCAGCAGCGCGCCCGATGATGTGCTCGACGGCGATCTGAACGAGTTCATGGAAGCGGCCCTTGCCCACCGGATCAGCGGCGCCGCCGACGCGGTCGTCGAGGATGTCGACTGATCGGATTGTCGATGGATTGAGACAACAAAAGCCCCGGAGACGGGGCTTTTGTTTTGAAAGGCCCTGGAAAGTCCATTCAAAGTGTTAAGGGCGTCCTTTGCGCGTCTGAAAAGACGCGCGGCGCTATAGATCGTTGAGGCGATCACAGCCCTTGCTCGACGCATAACCAACCGCTTCAGCTCATCGAGACGCGCATAAATGACATCGAGAAGAGGTTTGCCCGCGCTATCGGCGCCTATGGCGATCTTTCCTGTGCGTCTTCCGATTTTCATTGATCCTCCGCCTGGCCCGTGAGTGCAGGTCTTCTCACTGCGGATTCTCGTGGTGCGATTTGCCCCTGAGGCCGCCCTCGCATTTATATGTTCGACACTGACTTGACATTTGTCGAGTCAGTGTCGAATAATGTCATCATTGATATCGGGGCTGGAGATCACCGATGTCGATCGGCTCCCGCCAATCGGTTGCCGGTGCATGTGTGGAGGAGAAGAGGGTGGAGCTTTTGCTGGATGTGGAAGGGCTGAAGAAGTCCTTTGGTGGTGTCGCGGCATTGCGCGACGGCCGCTTTGAACTTCGCGCCGGCTCGGTCCACGCACTTTGCGGCGGTAACGGCGCAGGCAAGTCGACCTTTCTCAAAATCCTCATGGGCATCCATAATCGCGATGCTGGCTCGATCCGCCGTCGTGGCAAGGACGTGGACTTTGCCGGTCCCGCCGACGCCCTCGCCTCCGGCATTGCCATCATCGAGCAGGAGCTGAGTCCGGTTCCGCACATGACGGTGGCGGAAAACATCTATCTCGGCCGCGAGCCCTCGACACGTTTCGGCGGTATCGATTTCCGGACGATGAACCGCTCCGCCCAAGGGCTTCTCGACGATCTCGAATTCGATATCCGCGCCACCCAATACATGATGAACCTCTCCGTTGCGCAGATGCAGCTCGTCGAGATCGCCAAGGCGCTAAGCCACGATGCCGAGGTCATCTTCATGGATGAGCCAACCTCGGCAATCGGTGAGAAAGAGGCTCAGCAGCTCTTCGCGGCCATCCGGCGCCTGAAGGGGCAGGGACGCGGCATCGTCTATGTCTCGCACCGGCTTTCGGAAATCTTCCAGATCGCCGATTCCTATACCGTGTTTCGCGACGGTGCCTATGTCGGCAGCGGAGACCTCAAGCAGATCAGCCGTCCTGATCTCATCCGGATGATCGTTGGCCGGGAGCTGGCCGAGGAATATGTCAAGACCAATACGCCCACATCCGAAACCGGCCTCGAGGTTACGGCGCTGAGTTGCCCGAACAAGATCGAGGACATTTCCTTCTCCGCCCGCAAGGGCGAGATCTTCGGCATCTACGGGCTGATGGGCTCGGGGCGAACCGAGATCTTCAATTGCCTTTTTGGCCTCGAAAAATCCTCCGACGGCAGGATCGTGGTCGACGGTGCCCGCATCTCCGTGTCGAAGCCGGCGGATGCGATGGCAAATGGCCTGGCGCTGGTGACGGAGGATCGCAAGCTCACGGGCCTCAATCTCTCCGACTCCGTTCGTGCCAACATCTGCATGGCAAGCTTACCGGAGATGAGCCCTTCCTTTGCCATGAGCCGCCGTCTCGAGGCCGAGGCCAGCCGTCGGATACAGGCGCAATTTCAGATCAAGGCCGCCCGTGACACCATGCCGGTCTCGGGCCTGTCTGGCGGCAATCAGCAGAAAGTGGTGCTCGGAAAATGGTTTCTGCGCAATCCGAAGGTGCTGCTCCTCGATGAGCCGACACGTGGCGTCGATGTCGGCGCCAAGCGCGAAATCTACCGCATCATCTGTGATTTTGCCGCGGCCGGCGGAACGGTCGTGATGATCTCATCGGAAATCGACGAAGTTCTGGGCATGTCGGACCGTATCATGGTGATGCGCGCCGGCAGGAGCGCGGGAATTTACAGCCGGGAGGAAACGGATGCCCAATCACTCGTCCACTTATCGACCTGATCAGGATCAGGTCATCCGTACGGCGCCAGAGGAGCGAGCAAGAGTGTCAGAGAGCGACGATAGCAATGCCGGCGGCTGGTTCAGTTCGGATCGGCGGCGGCTGTTGATTCAGGAATACGGTATCTTTCTCGCTTTTCTGCTTCTCGTGGTGGTCCTTTCGTTCTCGAACGAGTTCTTCCTGACCGGCGGCAATATTTCCAATGTGCTGCTGCAGACTTCGATCAACGGCGTGCTTGCCATCGGCATGACTTTCGTGATCCTGACGCGCGGCATCGATCTTTCGGTCGGTTCCGTCGTGGCGCTTGCCGGCATTGTCAGCGCCAGCTTCTCGACAACCTCCGCCACGGCGGCGATTGCCGGTGCGCCCTATCCGGTGGCCATCGGACTTGCGGTCGGCATTCTGGTTGGCGTTGCCTGCGGCGCGATATCGGGGGCGATCGTCTCGCGATTTTCCGTTCCGGCCTTCGTCGCCACTCTTGGCATGCTTTCGGCCGCGCGCGGCTTGACGCTGATCTATGGCGGCGGTCGCCCGGTTCCCGCGCTGACGCCGGCCTTCCGGTGGATCGGCACCGGCGACGTCATCGGCATTCCGGCCCCCGTCATCATTCTCGCCGTCGTTTTCGCCGCTTCGTGGTGGATCCTCAGCCGGACGCGCTTCGGCCGCTACATCTATGCCGTCGGAGGCAATCCGCATGCGGCGAAGACCTCCGGTATCGACATCGGCCGCATCCGTTTCATTGTCTATGTCATTTCCGGCGGTCTTGCCGGTCTGGCCGGCATGCTGCTCAGCGCCCGTACAGGATCGGCCCTGCCACAGGCGGGCATTGCTTATGAGCTGGACGCAATTGCGGCGGTCGTTATCGGTGGCACAAGTCTGTCGGGCGGTGTCGGCCGGGTGACGGGTACGCTGATCGGCGCGCTCATCATCGGCGTCATGAACAACGGCCTCGATCTGATGGGGATCCAATCCTACTACCAGCAGGTCCTGAAAGGTGCCCTGATCGTCGGCGCCGTGATGCTCGACCAGAAGCGAACTTACGGGGCCTGAGCCCCATCGGAAACCGTGCCGGCCCTTGCCGGCCCGTTGCAGAGGCGAGCCATGCCGGCCGCTAAAACTTAAAGTGGAGGAAATTGAAATGAGAAAGCTTATGATTGTGCTCGCTTCGGCAACGGCCTTGCTGGCCTCCTCGGCCGTGGCCCAGGAAAAGATCAAGATCGGGGCAGCCCCTTACGGCCTCAATGCGGAGTTCATGCAGATCTGGGCGGCAGCGATGCAGGAGCACCCGGCCGTCAAGAGCGGCGAGGTCGAGCTGACTGTTTTCGACGGTCGCTATGACGCGCTGGTTCAGCAGGATCAGTTCAAGACGATGGTCACGCAGAAATACAATGCGATCATCTTTGCACCGATCGACGTCGATGCAGGTGCGGCGGCCGTACAGTCGGCGGCGGATGCCGGCATTCCGGTGATCGGTTCGAACACCCGCGTCAATTCCGACCTGCTGACCTCCTATGTCGGTTCCGACGATACCATCTCGGGCTACATGGAAGCCAAGACCGTCCTCGACAAGCTCGGCTGCAAGGGCAATGTCGTCATCCTCGAAGGCCCGGTCGGTCAGTCCGCACAGATCTCGCGCCTGGAAGGCAATAAGAAGGCGCTCGCCGAATGCCCTGAGGTGAAGGTCCTCGAAGACCAGACGGCGAACTGGTCACGTGCCGAAGCCCAGACGCTGATGGAGAACTGGCTGACCGCGCATCCGAAACAGATCAACGGCGTGATCGGCCAGAACGACGAGATGGCGCTCGGCGCCATCGAGGCGATCAAGGCTGCGGGCCTCGACGAGAAGAGCTTTGCGATCGCCGGCATCGACGGCATCACCGACGCTCTTCGCGCCGTCAAGGCCGGCGAGATGACGTCGATCCTGCAGGACGCACGTGCTCAGGCTCAGGGCGCTCTCGACCTTGCCATCTTCCATGCCAAGAAGGGCAACTACAAGCCGCAGTCCGATATCTGGGCGACCTACAAGGACATGCCGTGGAACGACGGCAAGGACAAGAATTACAACGTGCCGTGGACGCCGGTGACAGCCGACAACGTCGACAAGCTGCTCGCAACACGTAAATAATCCATCTTATGGGGCGGGTTCGCCCGCCCCATTTCTCAGACAGGCCGGGAAAAGATCCATGACCGATTCAAAACAGATTGATCTGAATTTTTCGCTGGGCGGCAAGGTCGCCCTGGTAACGGGCGGCGCCTCCGGCATCGGCGATGCCATCGCATCGGCATTTGCCGCCAAGGGTGCGGTCGTCGGCGTGATCGACATCAATGAAACCGTCGCGAAATCCAAGGCCGAGGCCCTCGGAAATGGCGCGAAATCCTTCGTCTGCGACGTTTCCAACCCGCAATCGGTGGAAGCCGTCATCGCTGCGGCGCAGGCGGCCTTCGCTCATATCGACATCGTCGTCAACAGCGCCGGTGTCGCCATGCTCGCCCCCGCCGAGGATCTCACCCTGGAGGCCTGGGACAGGACCATCGACATCAATCTCAAGGGAACATTCCTCGTCTCTCAGGCTGTCGGCCGGGTCATGCTCAAGGCCGGCAAGGGCGGCAGGATCATCAATATCGCCTCGCAGGCCGGCACGGTCGCCATCGATCAGCACGTGGCCTATTGCGCCTCCAAATTCGGCGTCATCGGCCTTTCCAAGACGCTCGCCGCCGAGTGGGGGAAACACGGCATAACCGTCAATACGATTTCACCGACGGTGGTTCTGACCGAGCTCGGAAGAAAGGCCTGGGATAACCCGCGCGGAGAGGAGCTGAAGAAGCGCATCCCGATGGGGCGCTTCGCCTATCCCGAGGAGATCGCTGCGGCGGCGGTGTTTCTGGCATCGAGCGGCGCCGAGATGATCAACGGCGCGGATCTTCTGGTCGATGGCGGCTATACCATTGTCTGACACGCGGAAAACAGGAGGAACCATGCAGCGGTTTATCAACAATCCGGACGAGGTCGTCGAGGATACGGTCAAGGGCTTCGTCAAGGCGCATGCCGATATGGTCAGGCTCGGCAACGGCAATCCGCGCGTCATCGTTGCGCGCCATGCGCCCGTCGCGGGCAAGGTCGGCGTCATCACCGGCGGTGGTTCCGGCCATGAGCCCGCCTTTATCGGCTATACCGGACGCAACATGCTGGATGCCGTCGCGGTGGGTGAGCTGTTTTCGTCGCCGACGGCCAAGAGTTTTCTCGATGCCGCGCGCGAGGCCAATGGCGGCAACGGCGTCGTCTGCCTTTACGGCAATTATGCCGGTGACAACATGAACGTGAAGATGGCGATCAAGCTCGCCGCCAAGGAGGGCATCACGATCGCGACCGTCGTCGCCAATGACGATGTATGTTCGGCGGGACCGGACGAGCGCGAGAAGCGACGTGGCGTCGCCGGCGAGATATTCATGTGGAAATGCGCAGGCGCCAAAGCGGAGCAGGGGGCGAGCCTCGAGGAGGTGCAGGCGACAGCGCAAAGGGCGATCGACAATTGCCGCTCCATCGGCATCGGCCTCGGTCCCTGCACGCTGCCCGCCGTTGGGCATCCCAACTTCCAGATTGCGCCGGGCACGATGGAAGTCGGCATTGGCCATCACGGCGAGCCGGGGGTCCGGGTCGAGCCGCTGAAGCCTGCCGCCGAGGTCGCACGCGAAATGGCCAGGATCGTTCTGGACGATCACGGCCTGGCATCGGGAACCGAGGTGGCCGTCATCGTCTCCGGCCTCGGCGCGACGCCCTTGAACGAGCTCTATATCCTTCACGACACCATCGAAACCGAGATTACCGGGCGCGGACTGAAAATCTACAAGACCTATATCGGAAATTACTTCACCTCGCTGGAAATGGTCGGTGCGACGCTGACCGTCATGGCGCTTGACGACGAGTTGAAGACGTTAATCGACGTCGATGTCCACTGCCCGGCAATGCCTTGATGGGAGACCAAGCGAATGCAACAATTTGACAACGCTTCCTCGGGTGACATCGTTTTCTCGCTCGCGGATCGGATCATCGAGAACCGCGCTTATCTGAGCGAGATCGACGGCAAGATCGGCGATGGCGATCACGGGGTTAACATGGCCAAGGGATTTGGCATGGCAGCCGAACGGATCAAGGGCGCAGACATGTCGCTCGCAGAAGCTCTCGACACGCTCGGCACGGTGCTGATGACGGAAATCGGCGGGTCCATGGGACCGCTCTACGGCGTCATGTTCATTCAGTTCGCTGAAACGATCGAAAAGGCTGCACAGATCGATGCGGGGATGTTCAGCGCAATGCTGCACAACGGTCTTGAAGGCATTCAGGCAATCGGATCCGCGAAAGTCGGTGACAAGACCCTTCTCGATACGCTCGTGCCCGCCATAGAGGCGTTCGATCTGGCCAATGGCGATGGAAAGTCGTTTGCGGAATCGCTGAATATTCTCGTTTCGGCCGCGGAGGCCGGCCGGGACAGCACCCGCGATCTGGTAGCCAGGATCGGCCGGGCAAGCAGGCTCGGCGAACGTTCGCTTGGCGTTCTGGATGCGGGCGCCACTTCCTGCGCGCTGATCCTCCAGTCGCTCGCTCTTGGCGTCGAGGCAAGGCTTCGGCCATCCGCATGAAAAACAGCGGGTTTTGGTGAGAGCCGTGATCCTCCAAAGCATCACCTTTCCGGCTGCGTTGGTGGCCGGAAATCATTGTGCGGAGAATGTTGAAAACCGGAGACTTTACGCTCATCTTCGCGGGCGATTTGAACATCGCAGGGAAACCAGGAAGCATGACCGTCAAGACATCATCAGCGCGGAAGAACGGTAGCGTGCGAAACAGCGCTGACGATGCGTCGGAACCCATCCCGCTGCGGTTTGGCGATGATCCCTATGTCTGGGCCTGCTGGCTCTATTATGAGGACGGCATGACGCAGGGCGACATTGCCGATACAATGGGGATTTCGCGGGCTACGGTGAACAGCTATCTCGCCGATGCGCGCGCCCGCGGAATCGTCAATATCTCCATCGAGCCGTCGCGCCTGAGTTCGCTGACGATTGCTCAGGAGTTGAAACGGCATTTCGGTTTGCAGGACTGTCTCGTCGTCCCGAGCGACGACAATACCCGTCCGCTCATCGACCGTCTCGGGCGCGCAGGCGCTCAGGCGCTGCAGAGGCTTTTGAAATCCGGTGATACGCTGGCCGTCGTCTGGGGCCGCACGGTCATGGCGGTCGGTGAACAGACCTCGATAAGCGGCCTGCAGGACGTCACGGTGGTTCAGGCAACCGGCGGAACCAGTGCGACATTCGCCTATACACCCGAACTTTGCGCGGCGGCCTTTGCCGATGCCGTGGACGCGCGGCTGATCAATATCGCAGCTCCGGCGATCGTATCCGCTCCTGATGTCCGCAATATCCTGTTGCGTGAGCCATTGATCGAAAGTCAGTTCGAGGCGCTTTCACACGCCAACAAGGTGATTTTCGGTATCGCCTCCATGCGCCCGAATTCGACCATCCATACCAGCGGATTCTTCGAGTCGGTATCGTTGCAGCAATATCTGGCGAAGGATGCCGCAGGCATCGTCGCCGGACGTTTCATCGACGGGCAGGGCCGCCCGGTCGCAGGCCCGCTGGATGACCGCACGGTCGGAATATCACTCGACATGCTGAAGATGATCGGTCTGCGGATCGCTGTCGCCGGCGGTTTCGACAAGGTGCCGGCAATCCTCGCAGCCCTTCGCGGCGGCTATGTCAACGTGCTGATCACCGATGCCGCGACGGGCCGCGGCATCCTGCATGCGGACGGTGTGACCGAGGTCGACCAGAAGCTTTTGCAGCGCCCAAGGGTCGAAATTGGTACGCCGCCAGCGACCGGTTTCCGCACTCACATCAAGAAATTTCTGAACAATCCTGACGAGGTCGTCGAGGAAATGCTCTATGGGGCAGTGAAGGCACATGCTGCCTATCTCGAGCCGGTCGACAATTCTCACCGCGCGCTCGTTGCCCGGACGGGACCGCGCGCCGGCAAGGTCGGTCTTGTGATCGGCGGCGGCACGGGACACGAGCCTGCGTTCTTCGGCTATGTCGGGAAGGGTCTTGCCGATGCCGTTGCTGTCGGCAATATCTTCTCCTCGCCGCCTCCCGGCCCGATCCTTCAATGTACCAGGGCGGCGTCCGGCGGAGAGGGTGTGCTTTTCGTCTACGGCAACTATGCCGGCGACGTCATGAATTTCGAGATGGCAGCCGAGATGGCGGCGGAGGAGAACATCGCGGTCCGCACGGTCGTGACCACGGACGACATCGCCTCATCGCCGCTGGAAGACAGGGAGGGCCGACGGGGCGTCGCCGGTAACTTTTTCATCTTCAAGGTCGCCGGAGCAGCCTGCGACCGCGGCCTGTCGCTTGCTGCCTGCGAAACGGCGACGCGCAAGGCCAACGCACGGACATTTACGATGGGCGTTGCATTGGAACCGTGCTCGCTTCCTCAGACCCGTCGCCACAACTTTGAAATTGGTCCCGACGACATCGAGATCGGCATGGGCATCCATGGTGAACCCGGCGTCATTCGCGAAAAGATGATGACTGCCGATGAAATCACCGATCGGGTGATGGATCGCATATTCGCGGAAATGAAGCCGGCATCGGGCGACCGCGTCGCAGTATTGGTCAATTCCTTCGGCGCAACGCCGCTGATGGAACTCTACATTCTCTTCCGGCGTGTCGAGCAGCGGCTGAGTGCGAAAGGCATCGCGATAGAGGCGAATTGGGTGGGACACTATTGCACCTCGCTCGACATGGTCGGTGCATCCATATCGATCTTGCATCTCGATCAGGAATTGACGGAATTGTTGCATCATCCTTGCGATACCGCGTTTCTGCGGGTCGCGAACTGAAGGTATAAGAGATGCGCCCGGCTGACACGGGCCGCATCCTGCTCGAACTGGGAGGATCATGATGTCGGAAAGCGCGGCGCGCCACCTTAGCAGGATGTTTCATCGCATCTCCGTTGCGATCGCAGCGGAGAAGGACCGCCTCTCGGATCTGGACGGCGCTATCGGCGACGCCGATCATGGAATCACCATGGTGCTCGGCTTCACGGCGGTGAACGGGGAACTCGCGAAACTCGACCTCGACCACATGCTTCCGTCGGAGGTGTTTACGTCGGCGGCGACGGCCTTTCTGAATGCCGTCGGTGCATCCACGGGACCGCTTTACGCCACGGCATTTCGCAGGGCCGCCCAGGTCCTGAAACAGGACGAACACCTTTCAACTGCCGATCAGGCGGCGATCGTCGAGGCGATGACGGCTGGCATCAGGGAGCGTGGAAAGGGCCAGCGCGGCGACAAGACGATGCTCGATGCCTGGATTCCCGCGACCGAAGCCGCCGTCACTGCACGGGCGCGGGCGGCCGGAAGCCTCGAAATGTGGACCAGCATACTGCAGGCCGCCGAAACCGGCGCGAATTCGACCCGTTCCATGGTTGCAACTCGGGGGAGGGCGGCTCGGCTCGGCGAGAGGTCGCTTGGACACATCGATCCAGGCGCGGCCTCGGCAGTCATCATCCTTCGCGCGATGAAGGAAACCTTCGCCGGCGACACTGTGAAAGAATAGGATCGGTGACAGAATTTGCATGCAGGATCATCTGCGCGGAGCAAATGCGTCTTCGTTCCCCGAGGCATGCTCAACTCGTGGCCTTTTCCGCGATGAGCCGCTGTCTTGAAATAGCGCTGCCGACAGATCGGCAATCTCGTCATGAACGGCCGCGCGCTCGATGCCGGGGGGATCGGTAAAGAGTTCTGCCGCAAAGGCGAGGCCGAGCGCCGTGCCCTCCGGCACAAAGACATAATGTCCAAGGCCGCCGCCGAAGATTTTAAGAGCGCTGCGCCGGAGCCGCGCATGTAGCCACGACGAACATTCTTCGGCCGGTGCCGCCCTGTCGGCATCACCGACCAGGATGAGGGCGGGCGCTTCGACAGCTTTCAGGCTTTCCTCGCTGAAACCGAGAACGGACCGGCCCGGCGCGCAAACGAGCGCGGCCTTGATTCTGTCGTCTCGGTAGGACTTCGACATGCGGGACCATGAATCGGAAAACACCTCGCTGGTGCGCAGCAATGCCGGAATATGATCGGCAAGGTCGGGAAACTCCCTGGGTCCGCGCGCGCCACTCGGCTTCATCCTGGACGGTTCGAACTGCGAGAACTGGGCGATAGCGCCAAGCAGCAGCATCACGCTATAGGCTCCGGCCGAAAATCCGGCCGCGAACACACGAGTTGTATCGATATGGCCCGAAAGATCACTCAGCCACGCATCGCTGTGGTCGAGCATGTAGCTTAGATCCGGCGCCCGCTCCCAAAGGCAGGCAAAGCCTTCAGCGCGATAGGGCTCGTTGCCGGTATTGCCATGGTGGTTGACGTCGAGCGCTGCAAATCCGCGATCGACCAGGCGTCGCGCCAGCCATTCCAGCCCGGCCGCGGATCCGCCTGTGCCATGCGACAATAGGACGAGCGGACAGGGCGCGGCCTCCCGCCGGATGGGTGCATCGCGGGCGACGGCCGCTTTCTGGAACCCGCTTCTTTCCGGTATTTCGCTTTCTCGCGCGTCATCGGCAGCGGGATACCAGAGGGACCAACTGATGGGTCTGGGGCCGGTTGCGTCCCAGTTCGACCTTTTCTCGTCGTAGAGGACGCCGTCGCGAAAGCCCAGTTTCATCTCTCGGATGCCTCTCTGAACAATTCCGCGCGGTTCAATTCGTCGCCTTCTCCACGGTGATGTCGCCGAATTCGTCGATCAGCACGGTCCAGCCATCCGGCTCCGCGGCAGGGTCGGTCTTCAGATAGACCGTAGCGAAGAGCCCCGGTTCCTTGATGATGCCGTTCGAATTCTCGGGGCGTATATCGGAAACGTAAGGTTTCAGGTCGCTGAACTCCTGCAGCTCGATGGTCGAGGCGATCGCCGGGCCGGTCTCGGTCTGGGCAATCTGCTGCAGATAGACCTTCGAAGTCCTGTCCGGCTGGCGGACGGCAAAGAGCTTGTAGTAGCCGTGGCGCTGAGCGGCCGTTCCTTCGGGGTCGGCAACGCTCTCGGCGCCTCTCGGCGCCCGCTCGACATCAGGTGCATTGCCGTCATCCTCCCAGTAGCCGGTGCTGGTCGCGAAAATCACTGATGCCGGCAGGATGGCATCCTGTGCCGGAGCGGCATCAGCCGCAATGCTCCATCCCGCAAGCAGGAGGCTCGTCATCAATACCCGTCGCATTGCCATCGTCTCAATCCTTGAACTGCTCGGCGAGAATACGGTCGGACCAAGAGCGGTCGGGATCAGAAAGGATGCGTGCCGTCATATGCTCCGACTGGGCGATGCGGACATGCAGCACCGATTTGACCTCGGTATTGTCGGCCACTGCGTTCACCGGCCGCTTCACCGGCTCGAGGACGTCGATATCGACGGTCACCTTGTTTGGAAGAAGTGCGCCCCTCCAGCGCCGTGGTCTAAACGCGCTGACCGGCGTCATGGCGAGCAGTGGCGCCTCGAGCGGCAGGATCGGGCCATGGGCGGAAAGATTATAGGCCGTCGATCCGGCAGGGGTCGCCACCATCAACCCGTCGCAGATCAGTTCCTCCAGGCGAACACGCCCGTCTACCGTGACCCTCAGATTCGCCGCCTGATAGGATTGGCGGAAAAGATAGACCTCGTTGATGGCGAGCGCCGTCGAGTTGGTCCCGTCGGCATTGGCCGTCGTCATTTGCAATGGCCGGAAGACGTTTTCGACGGCGTCGCAGATGCGCTCCTGAAGTCGTTCGCTACGATAGTCGTTCATCAGGAAGCCGACCGAGCCGCGATTCATGCCGTAGACCAGCTTGCCCGAGTTCATGGTGTTGTGCAGCGTCTGCAACATGAAACCGTCACCGCCGAGCGCGACGATGACGTCGGCTTCGTCAGCCGGTACGTCACCATAGACGCGAATCAACTCCTCGCGCGCGGCAAGCGCCTCCGTCGTTGGTGAGGCGAGAAAGGAAAGCGTCTGAAATGAACGGCCCATGCAATGCCCTTTATGATGCTGCCCTAGCTAAAGGATAAAGGCCTTGCGCGACAAGGACGTTTTCTATCGCGAAGCGTTTTGAGCTGCAGCAGACCTGTCCGCGCGGCCGCGGATTTTCCCTTTACAGAATCACAGAATCTGCTAGTTGGGGCAACTATCGCCCTTGTAGCTCAGTTGGTAGAGCACCTGATTTGTAATCAGGGGGTCGCGGGTTCGAACCCTGCCGGGGGCACCATTCTTTTCCGCGCGATACGGCCTGCCAACTCATAGCCTGGGTTCGACGCTGCTTCGCTCAATCTCGCACCGGCAGATCTTTTCAGATAGCACGCATCGCTTGATGAACCGCGCGTGAAGGGCTGCTTCAGCGCCAATTCAGGCGCGCCCGCATATCTTCGCCTCATCATCAATGAGGAAACAGCCATGAAGCTCGCTCATCTCTTTCTCGCCGCAACCATTTCCGTCGGTGCGGCTTTCGCGTCCGTCGCACCGGCCACCGCCATGCCGGCCGAGCGGCCGGCGGTGTCGACGCAGGGCGATGTCGTTCAAATCCGTGATGGCTGGCGAGGTGATCGCGACCGTGACGACCGTGGCTGGCGCGATGGGCGCGACTGGCGCCGCTCCGACTGGCGTGATGATCGCCGTCACTGGCGGCGGTGGCGCGCCGAGCGTTGGCAGGAACGCCGTGAGTGGCGTGATCGCGATCGCGGCATGCCGTTCTGGCTCTACCGCAGCTGACGATAACGGCCCGGATCATCCGGGCCGTTACTCATTGAGTGACGGGTTCGTTGACGCTCGCCTCGATCCTGCCGCCATTGCCGGCCTGTCCAGCGCCGGAGGGCGACATCATCGCGATGCTGAGCACGGAGGCGACCATGAAGGCGACGACGGCGATCATTATGCGCATAAGCGTTCAATCCTCGTTCGATTCCGGGATTAACGCATGATCGCCGTCCGCGTTCCTGCCAGTATTATTGTACCTGTCCCGGCGTCGCGGGGCCGGGCGCCGTCGGCGACAGAGGATCGGGCTGGTGGATGGGGTGTGACGTGTCCACCCAGATGATACTGATGATAATCACGACGAAGACCGCGATGAAGAGGATACCGAAAATCAGCGGTCGAATGGCCATGATAGGGATCGTTCCTTCTTGCTTCAGAGCCGGTTGCGGCAACCGATCATTGCCCGATCATAGTGCTCCGGGGCGTCATTCCAAGGCAAAAGTGGATTTTTCTGGCATCGGAGCCGACTGACTAGGGGTTAGCGGCGAACGAGTGAAAGCGGCTTGCCGCCTTCCTCCTTCGATTTGTCGAAATTGCCGTCAGCGCGCATGTCGAAGCCAAGCGACGAACCGTCAAGGCTCATCAGCGTCAGCCCGAAACCCTCAATATGCCAGACGGCGAGCTTCAGTCTGGCGACGTTGGCAGCGCAGTCCCCCGAAAGGGACAGCGGCGCGTTGCCCTCCGCATCGACACGGCCGTTGAGTGTCACGCCGCAAAGCCTTTCGCCGTTCGGTCTTTGCATCGTCCATATCCCGGCAAGGCTGGCAACGCTCGGCAGGTGATCGACGCCGTCAGGTGCGGCGATCAGCAACAACGGCGCACCATCCTCCGTCTTCATCGGCGAACCTTCGTTCTCGACGAAGCGAGCGAGCACCTTGCGCGTCGCATCGATCAGGATGACGCCGCCATTGCCGTCGAAATTCCAGGAATAGGCTTCGGCGAGTGCCGGCAGCGGCTTGATGCAGGAGGCCTGACCGGAGACCGAATAGCCGCCGATCGCTTCGCCGGTTTCCAGCGTCAACCGGCATCCGCTCGCACCGTCCTCCGGGGCAACGAGATAGGTTCCGGCCTGCGCTTTGAGAATATCGGGGTCGATACCCTGTCCATATGCCAGTCCACAGGCAAGCAGCACCGCTGCCGGAGCCATCAGTCTAGGGATGAAACGGACCATGACAATTACCCTTTGCCGCAGCCAGCCTATACCTTCAAGTGGAGCCGCGCCGCATAAAGCGCGATCGCCGCCGCATTCGAGACGTTGAGCGATTTGATCGCGCCTGGCATGTCGAGACGGGCAAGTGCGTTGACGGTTTCCCGCGTCTTTTGCCGAAGCCCCTTGCCCTCGGAGCCGAGCACCAGCGCCACTTTCTCGCCGGAGAAGGTGCCTTCGAGCGGCGCTGGCCCTTCCGAATCGAGGCCGATGGTGGAGAAACCGAGCTTGTGTAATTCGCCGAGCGCATCGGCGAGATTGGTAACTTGTATATAAGGTATCAGTTCCAGCGCGCCCGAGGCGGACTTGGCGAGCACGCCCGATTCGGTCGGGCTGTGTCGCTGCGTGGTAATGACCGCACCCGCGTTGAAGGCGACCGCCGAGCGCATGATCGCGCCGACATTGTGCGGATCGGTCACCTGGTCGAGGACGAGCAGGAGAGGGCTGTCCTTCAGCGCTTCGAGCCGGCGTACCGGAAGTGGCCGTGTTTCCAACATCACGCCCTGATGGATCGCCTCCGGGCCGAGCACCTTGTCGATCTCCTGCGGCGAAACGATCTCGAAGGGAATGCCGAGCGCCTCGACGTCGACTTCGAGCCGCGCGAGCGCGTTCTGCGTTACGAACAGCTTGATCTTCTTGCGCTCGGGATTGTCGAGCGCCGCGCGCACCGTATGCAGGCCATAGAGATGCACCTGGTCGGGCGCAAGCGCCGGCGGCTTCCAGTCCTCACCGCCGCGCTTTCGCTTCTGCGGTTGAGGTGTCGGAATCTCCCCGCGTTCGCGCTTGGCGTCGCGGTGGGCGCGCCGCAGAGTGGCGTAATGCGTATCCTTGGCGGATGGGTCTGTAGCGGTCTTGCCGCCGGATTTGTCGTCTTTGCTCATGCAGCTTTATAGCCATGGCGCTCGCTGCCGCATAGGCTTTCTTTCATATGCCGGCTTTCGGTGGTGAATGAAATTTTTCGTGTTTTTTCCGTTGTCATCGTGTTGACAGACTGGAATGCTCCGGTCATATACGCGGCGCAGACGACGGGCCGCAACGCTTCGAAGTCTGACGAACTTGGTCTTGCGATCCGGACGAAAAAACTGGAGAGATGCCCGAGTGGTTAAAGGGGACGGACTGTAAATCCGTTGGCTCAGCCTACGTTGGTTCAAATCCAACTCTCTCCACCATTCGTCATCGGATCGGACCACCCGCGCGGGTATAGCTCAATGGTAGAGCAGCAGCCTTCCAAGCTGAATACGCGGGTTCGATTCCCGCTACCCGCTCCAGTTTCCGCTACGCCACTTCATACGACCGCTGCAGCGATCGTCCCGAGATATCTCCGGCGCTGGCGGAGAAGCTGACGATTGCGGTTATCGGCTGGCAGGGAAGGGCGCTCGACGCCGAACGTCTATGGCGCGTCTCAGGCGGTCGATGCGATTTTCTCTAAGATTTCAGCGATTTTCGAGGGGGCTTTGGCGAATCGCCTTGCAGGCGGCGAATTGTCTCCCATATGCGCTGTCAGGCCAAGTTTGGCGTCTGCAATTAAGTCTTGCGCAATGTCGCCGAAAGCCTTAAACGGCGGCACTAAACCGGTTCGCCGGGGCCACCATTTTCGTTCACAGGAAGCATTCAAATGGGAAAGAGTAAGTTTGAGCGCAACAAGCCGCACGTCAACATTGGCACGATTGGCCACGTTGACCACGGTAAGACGTCTCTGACGGCAGCGATCACGAAGTACTTCGGTGAGTACAAGGCGTACGACCAGATCGACGCGGCTCCGGAAGAAAAGGCGCGTGGCATCACGATTTCGACGGCGCACGTTGAATACGAGACGCCGGCCCGCCACTACGCCCACGTCGACTGCCCCGGCCACGCCGACTACGTCAAGAACATGATCACCGGTGCTGCCCAGATGGACGGCGCGATCCTGGTGTGCTCGGCCGCGGACGGCCCGATGCCGCAGACGCGCGAACACATCCTGCTGGCTCGCCAGGTCGGTGTTCCGGCAATCGTGGTGTTCCTGAACAAGGTCGACCAGGTTGATGACGCCGAGCTTCTCGAACTGGTCGAGCTCGAAGTTCGCGAACTGCTGTCGTCCTACGACTTCCCGGGCGACGAAATCCCGATCGTCAAGGGTTCGGCGCTTGCTGCTCTTGAAGATTCCGACAAGAAGATCGGCGAAGACGCGATCCGCGAGCTGATGGCTGCTGTCGACGCCTACATCCCGACGCCTGAGCGTCCGATCAACCTGCCGTTCTTGCTGCCGATCGAAGACGTGTTCTCGATCTCTGGCCGCGGCACGGTTGTGACCGGCCGCGTCGAGCGTGGCATTGTCAAGGTTGGCGAAGAAGTCGAGATCGTCGGCATCCGCCCGACGACGAAGACGACGGTGACCGGCGTTGAAATGTTCCGCAAGCTGCTCGATCAGGGCCAGGCTGGCGACAACATCGGTGCGCTGATCCGCGGCGTCACCCGTGACGGCGTTGAGCGTGGCCAGATTCTGTGCAAGCCGGGTTCGGTCAAGCCGCACAAGAAGTTCATGGCAGAAGCCTACATCCTGACGAAGGAAGAGGGTGGCCGTCATACGCCGTTCTTCACCAACTACCGTCCGCAGTTCTACTTCCGCACGACCGACGTGACGGGCATTGTGACGCTGCCGGAAGGCACGGAGATGGTGATGCCGGGCGACAACGTCACGGTATCGGTCGAGCTGATCGTTCCGATCGCGATGGAAGAAAAGCTGCGCTTCGCTATCCGCGAAGGCGGCCGCACCGTCGGCGCCGGTATCGTCGCGAGCATCGTCGAGTAACTTTCGAGTTATCCGCAATTATGAAGACCCCGCTGGAAACAGCGGGGTTTTTCATTTTGATGGCTTCCTGTAGGTTTAACAGGTGTTGTAAAAATATCGTTAAATTGGCCTGTCACAGTATTTTGTTCATCTCACGTTCAGAAACCGGTTTGTGATTGGACCATTGTAGTCCAGACTCCTTCTTGCAAAGAGGAGAGCCCGGATGATTCCAAAGGCCACATTCGCTGCGACGATATTCGCGATGTATGTTTTCACGATGTTTTTCATCGCTGCAATTCCGCAAGAAGTTGTTCAGTCTGCCGGAGTGCAGATTGGCGAGGTAAGTGTCGTCAAGTGACGACCTTTGCCGAGCATCGCAGGGTTCTGCGATGATCGGAAATGATCGGCCAGGTGCTCCCGGATAGGATGCTCCTGGCGACGCGGGGGTGAACCCTTGCATGACGCTCGCTTGCTCTTCGCGCGGAAGCGTCTATCTATGCCTCCGATTTCATGACGGGGAGGATATTCCATGAAGAGACGTATTCTGTTCACGGGCGGTTCGGGCAAGGCAGGCCGCCATGCTGTGCCGTGGCTCGTCAGTGCCGGCTACGAGGTTCACAACCTCGATCTCGTTCCGCTGGATAGCCCCGGCGTCACCAATCTCATCGCCGACATCACCGATAGCGGTCAGGTGTTCAACGCGCTTTCGATGCATCGCGATTTTCCCGATCTCGATGCGGGCAGGGGCGTGCAGCCCTTCGACGCCGTCGTGCATTTCGCCGCCATCCCGCGCATCCTGATCAAGCCCGATAACGAAACCTTCCGCATCAACACGATGGGCACCTATAATGTCATCGAGGCGGCGGTGAAGCTCGGCATCAGGAAGATTATCGTCGCATCGAGCGAGACGACTTATGGAGTCTGCTTTGCCGAAGGCCATCGCGATTTCCACCAGTTCCCGCTGGAGGAGGATTACGACGTCAATCCGATGGATTCCTACGGCCTTTCGAAGGTGGTCAACGAAAAGACGGCGCGCGCCTTTGCCGAACGTTCGGGCTTCGACATCTATGCGCTGCGCATCGGCAACGTCATCGAGCCTGACGAATACGAGAAGTTCCCGACCTATTTCGCCCATCCCGAGATGCGCAAGCGCATCGCCTGGAGCTATATCGACGCCCGCGACCTCGGGCAGATCTGCCATCTCTGCATCGAGAAGGACGGTCTCGGCTACCAGGTCTTCAATGCCGCCAACGACACCGTCTCGGCCAAAACGCCATCGATGGAGCTTGCGAAGCGATTCTTTCCGAACGTGCCCTTCACCCGCGAGATCGGCGAATATGAGGGCCTGCTCTCCAACCGCAAGATCCGCGAGGTGCTGGGCTTTAAGGAGGAGCACGATTGGCGCAAGTACGTGAAGGTCTGAACGGATCGTGGTTATGCGATTGAATTGAAAGGCCGATCGTTCGCATATCAGGAGAATGGCTTTGAAAATCGAAAATCGTGCTTGCCAATCCCGTGTCGTCGTCTTAAAGGGAGCGCCATGCTTTTCAGCAGCGATTTGCGGGCCTTGGCTCAGGCGCTGAATGATCGGCATGAAGGGGTATAGCTCAGTTGGTAGAGCGGCGGTCTCCAAAACCGCAGGTCGTAGGTTCGAGCCCTACTGCCCCTGCCATTTTCCTGGATGCGGGACAGCGCGCACAAGCTCGCGGCATTTCCGGCCGGGGATTGATTGGTGGTAAGTAATTTCGTTAAACTTCGGTTTCCCTCTTGTGTATTCGGAAATCGGTGTTTATTTAGGGTTCAACAGACACGCGGTGCGTGGGGCTGATAGTTTCAGCTTTACGCGCCGTAATTGCGTGGGCAGTCGATGGCATCCAAATCCAATCCGTTTGCGTTTCTGCAGCAGGTTCGCTCCGAGACGTCCAAAGTTACATGGCCGTCGCGCCGCGAGACCATGATCTCGACGGTCATGGTGCTGGTGATGGTGGTTTTCGCCGCGCTGTTTTTCTTTGCCGCTGACCAGCTGATCGGCTGGGCTCTGAGCTTCGTGCTGAATACCGGCAACTGATACGGGTGGAGATAAAAATGGCGGCACGTTGGTACATCGTCCACGCGTATTCCAATTTTGAAAAGAAGGTGGCTGAAGACATCGAGAACAAGGCTCGCCAGAAGGGGCTTGAGCACCTGTTCGAGAAGATCCTCGTGCCGACTGAAAAGGTGGTGGAAGTGCGTCGCGGCCGCAAGGTCGATTCCGAGCGCAAGTTTTTCCCGGGCTATGTCATGGTTCGTGCCAATCTGACGGACGAAGCCTATCACCTGATCAAGAATACGCCGAAGGTCACAGGTTTCCTCGGCTCCGACAATAAGCCCGTTCCGATTCCGGATTATGAAGCCGAGCGCATTCTCGGCCAGGTCCAGGAAGGTGTCGAGCGGCCGAAGGCCTCCATTACCTTCGAGATCGGCGAGCAGGTCCGCGTTTCCGACGGCCCGTTCGCTTCGTTCAACGGCACGGTTCAGGATGTGGACGAAGAACGTTCGCGCCTGAAGGTGGAAGTGTCGATCTTCGGCCGCGCAACGCCGGTCGAGCTGGAATACGCTCAGGTCGAGAAGGTCTGATTGGAGAAACTGGAGGCTGGCCCTTGTGGCCTGTTTCCTGCGGACCTTGTCCGCACCCGCGTGGAAGGTGAGGGGTCTTAGCCGGACCTTAAGGATCCGCACCACGCAACCGCAGCCGCCGGAGAGATCCGGCATCACGGGCCGGGCAACCGGCCGTTCATGAAAGGCAGAGAGATATGGCTAAGAAAGTTGCAGGCCAGCTCAAGCTTCAGGTCAAGGCAGGATCGGCAAACCCGTCCCCGCCGATTGGTCCGGCGCTTGGTCAGCGTGGCATTAACATCATGGAATTCTGCAAGGCGTTCAATGCCGCCACGCAGGAAATGGAAAAGGGCATGCCGATCCCGGTCGTCATCACCTATTACCAGGACAAGTCCTTCACCTTCGCGATGAAGCAGCCGCCGGTCAGCTACTGGCTGAAGAAGGAAGCGAAGATCACATCCGGTTCCAAGACGCCCGGCAAGGGCGCTAAGGCCGGCTCCCTCACCAAGGCTCAGATCAAGTCGATCGCAGAAGCCAAGATGAAGGATCTGAACGCAGCGGATATCGAAGGTGCAATGGCGATGATCGAGGGCTCCGCCCGCGCCATGGGCCTGGAAGTGGTGGGTTAAGATCATGGCTGGTAAGCGCACGCAGAAGATCAACGAAGGTGTTGATCCCACCAAGCTCTACGCTCTGACCCTGGCCATCGGCATGGTCAAGGAACGGGCTGTCGCCAAGTTCGACGAAACCATCGAAGTCTCGATGAACCTCGGCGTCGACCCGCGCCATGCGGACCAGATGGTCCGCGGCGTCGTCAACCTGCCGAACGGCACGGGCCGTACGGTTCGTGTTGCCGTCTTCGCTCGTGGCGCCAAGGCTGACGAAGCCAAGGCCGCTGGTGCCGATATCGTCGGTGCCGAAGAGCTCGTCGAAATCGTCCAGGGCGGCAAGATCGAATTCGATCGCTGCATTGCCACCCCCGACATGATGCCGCTCGTCGGCCGTCTCGGTAAGGTTCTCGGCCCCCGCGGCATGATGCCGAACCCGAAGGTCGGCACCGTTACGATGGATGTCGCCGGAGCTGTCAAGGCTTCCAAGGGCGGCGCTGTCGAGTTCCGCGTCGAGAAGGCTGGCATCGTTCATGCCGGTATCGGCAAGGCCTCTTTCGAAGCCAAGGCCCTGGAAGAAAACATCCGCGCCTTTGCTGACGCCGTCATCAAGGCGAAGCCGGCTGGCGCCAAGGGTAACTACGTCAAGCGCGTGGCGATTTCCTCGACCATGGGTCCGGGCGTCAAGATCGAGCCCGGCTCGGTCACCGGAGCGCCGACCGCATAAGTTTATGCCGGGCTTTAAGTCCGGTGACTGAATTTCCGGCCTCGCAAGGGGCCGGAATATTCCGGAGAAATCCGGAATCCTGTCCGAGATTGCAGGTGGTTTTCCCTTAATCACTGTGCCTGCATGAGACGGGTAAGACCCGAATTGCATGAAGTTCGCTTCTAGGAACTCGGTTCGAGCCTTGGATGCCTTGTGCCTCTTTAGCCTTGATTGGCGCGAGAGCGCGGGGGGACAGGATCCTCAAGCGTCGCTTGGGATCTCGCATGATCCCAGGAGGCAAAAGGCAACCGGCGGGCCCATTTTCGGTCCCGCCAACTGGAGATAGGCAGTGGAAAGAGCGGAAAAACGCGAATTCGTCACGGAACTGAACGAAGTCTTCAAGGCTTCGGGCTCAGTTGTCGTGGCCCACTATGCTGGTGCCACAGTCGCGCAGATGAACGATTTTCGTTCGAAGATGCGCGCAGCTGGCGGCACCGTCAAAGTCGCGAAGAACCGCCTGGCCAAGATTGCCCTTCAGGGTACGGAAGCGGAAGGGATGTCCAATCTCTTCAAGGGTCAGACGCTGATTGCATACAGCACCGATCCGATCACCGCTCCGAAGGTCGTCATGGATTTCGCCAAGACCAATGACAAGATCATTGTTCTGGGCGGCGCCATGGGAACAACCACGCTCAACGCCGATGCAGTCAAGTCGCTTGCGACCCTGCCTTCGCTCGATGAGTTGCGTGCGAAGCTGCTGGGCATGATCCAGACACCGGCTACCCGCATCGCTGGGGTTGTTGCAGCACCGGCAAGCCAGCTTGCCCGCGTGTTTGCGGCCTACGCCAAGAAGGACGAAGCCGCGTAAGGCGGTTTTTCGCTGTTTATAATCAACCGGTTCGAACCGAACAAAAGGAACTAGTAAAATGGCTGATCTCGCAAAGATCGTTGACGACCTCTCCTCGCTGACCGTTCTGGAAGCTGCAGAACTGTCGAAGCTTCTCGAAGAAAAGTGGGGCGTTTCCGCTGCTGCTCCGGTAGCTGTTGCTGCCGTCGGTGGCGGTGCTGCTGCTGCTGTCGTTGAAGAAGAAAAGACCGAATTCGACGTCATCCTCGTCGAAGCTGGTGCCAACAAGATCAACGTCATCAAGGAAGTCCGCGCCATCACCGGTCTCGGCCTCAAGGAAGCCAAGGACCTCGTCGAAGCTGCTCCGAAGGCTGTCAAGGAAGGCGTCAACAAGGCTGAAGCCGCTGACATCAAGAAGAAGCTTGAAGACGCTGGCGCCAAGGCCGACGTCAAGTAATCCTAAACTGCTTTTGGGAGGCAGTATTTCTACTGCCTCCCATTTGCCGTTTTTCTGAACGAATTACCCAAAAGCCGCGTCGAAACGGCTTTTGGGTAATGGGTTCTTCAAAAGGATGGTCTCCCACCGAGGGCAGCACAGCAATCCGAGCTGAGCGTTTTCCGGGGTCGGACGAGATTGAACTACTCATTGATTGACGGGATCGACTGGCCATCGGTTCCCGTCCGTTGCAGGCCCGGGTGCAAGATTTTGAAGGAGCGACGATGGCTCAGACCCTTTCGTTCAACGGTCGCAGGCGCGTACGCAAGTTTTTTGGTAAGATCCCCGAAGTCGCAGAAATGCCGAACCTCATCGAGGTTCAGAAGGCGTCCTACGACCAGTTTCTGATGGTTGAAGAGCCGAAGGGCGGCCGGCCCGATGAGGGTCTTCAGGCCGTCTTCAAGTCGGTTTTCCCGATCACCGATTTCTCCGGCGCATCGATGCTGGAATTCGTGTCCTACGAGTTCGAACTGCCGAAGTTCGACGTTGACGAATGCCGTCAGCGCGACCTGACCTATGCGGCGCCGCTGAAGGTGACGCTGCGCCTCATCGTGTTCGATATCGACGAGGATACCGGCGCGAAGTCGATCAAGGACATCAAGGAACAGTCCGTCTACATGGGCGACATGCCGCTCATGACCAACAACGGCACGTTCATCGTCAACGGCACCGAGCGCGTCATCGTCTCTCAGATGCACCGTTCGCCGGGCGTCTTCTTCGACCACGACAAGGGCAAGAGCCATTCGTCCGGCAAGCTGCTCTTTGCTGCGCGCGTCATCCCCTATCGCGGTTCCTGGCTCGATATCGAATTCGACGCCAAGGACATCGTCTACGCCCGTATCGACCGCCGCCGCAAGATCCCTGTGACGTCGCTGCTGATGGCGCTCGGCATGGACGGCGAGGAAATCCTCGACACCTTCTACACGAAGTCGCTCTACAAGCGCGACGGCGAAGGCTGGCGCATTCCCTTCAAGCCGGAAACGTTGAAGGGTGCCAAGGCGATCACCGAGATGGTCGACGCCGATACCGGCGAAGTCGTCGTGGAAGCCGGCAAGAAGCTGACCCCGCGCCTGCTGCGCCAGCTCTCCGACAAGGGCCTGAAGGCACTCAAGGCCGCCGACGACGATCTTTACGGCAACTACCTTGCCGGCGACATTGTCAACTACTCGACGGGTGAGATCTACCTCGAGGCCGGCGACGAAATCGACGAGAAGACGCTTGGCATCATCCTGGCGAACGGCTTCGACGAGATCCCGGTTCTCGGCATCGACCACATCAATGTCGGCGCCTATATCCGCAACACGCTGACAGCCGACAAGAACGAGAACCGTCAGGACGCTCTGTTCGACATTTACCGTGTCATGCGTCCGGGTGAACCGCCGACCATGGAATCGGCCGAAGCCATGTTCAACTCGCTGTTCTTCGATGCGGAGCGTTACGACCTCTCCGCCGTCGGCCGCGTCAAGATGAACATGCGCCTCGACCTGACCGTCGAAGACACGGTCCGCATCCTTCGCAAGGACGACATCCTGGCCGTGGTCAGGATGCTGGTCGAACTGCGCGATGGCAAGGGCGAGATCGACGACATCGACAACCTCGGCAACCGCCGCGTCCGTTCGGTCGGCGAGCTGATGGAAAACCAGTACCGTCTCGGCCTGCTGCGCATGGAGCGCGCGATCAAGGAACGTATGTCCTCGATCGAGATCGACACGGTCATGCCGCAGGATCTGATCAACGCCAAGCCGGCAGCCGCCGCCGTTCGCGAATTCTTCGGTTCCTCGCAGCTCTCGCAGTTCATGGACCAGGTCAACCCGCTCTCGGAAATCACCCACAAGCGCCGTCTTTCGGCTCTTGGCCCGGGCGGTCTGACCCGTGAGCGCGCCGGCTTCGAAGTCCGCGACGTGCATCCGACCCACTATGGCCGCATTTGCCCGATCGAAACGCCGGAAGGCCCGAACATCGGTCTCATCAACTCGCTTGCGACCTTTGCCCGCGTCAACAAGTACGGCTTCATCGAAAGCCCGTACCGCCGCATCGTCGACGGCAAGGTGACGAGCGACGTGCTCTACCTCTCCGCCATGGAAGAGGCGAAGTACTACGTCGCCCAGGCCAACGCCGAGATGAACGCTGACGGTTCCTTCGTCGACGAATTCGTCGTCTGCCGTCATGCCGGTGAAGTTATGCTCGCCCCGCGCGACAGCATGAACTTGATGGACGTCTCGCCGAAGCAGGTCGTTTCGGTCGCAGCCGCGCTCATCCCGTTCCTGGAAAACGACGACGCCAACCGCGCGCTCATGGGCTCGAACATGCAGCGTCAGGCAGTGCCGCTGCTGCGTGCCGAAGCTCCGTTCGTCGGGACCGGCATGGAGCCGGTCGTTGCCCGTGACTCTGGCGCCGCCATCGGCGCCCGCCGCGGCGGCGTGGTCGACCAGGTCGACGCGACGCGTATCGTTATCCGCGCCACGGAAGACCTCGAAGCCGGCAAGTCCGGCGTCGATATCTACCGCCTGCAGAAGTTCCAGCGTTCGAACCAGAACACCTGCGTCAACCAGCGCCCGCTGGTCACCGTCGGTGACGAGGTCAACCGCGGCGACATCCTCGCCGACGGCCCGTCGACCGATCTCGGCGACCTGGCGCTCGGCCGCAACGCACTCGTCGCGTTCATGCCCTGGAACGGCTACAACTACGAAGACTCGATCCTGCTCTCCGAGCGTATCGTTGCCGACGACGTGTTCACCTCCATCCACATCGAGGAATTCGAAGTGATGGCGCGCGACACCAAGCTTGGTCCTGAGGAAATCACCCGCGATATTCCGAACGTTTCGGAAGAAGCGCTGAAGAACCTCGACGAAGCCGGCATCGTCTATATCGGCGCCGAAGTTCAGCCGGGCGATATCCTCGTCGGCAAGATCACGCCGAAGGGCGAAAGCCCGATGACGCCGGAAGAAAAGCTTCTGCGCGCCATCTTCGGCGAAAAGGCCTCCGACGTGCGCGACACCTCCATGCGCATGCCGCCCGGCACCTACGGCACGATCGTCGAAGTCCGCGTCTTCAACCGCCACGGCGTTGAAAAAGACGAGCGCGCGATGGCGATCGAGCGCGAAGAGATCGAGCGTCTGGCAAAGGACCGCGACGACGAGCAGGCGATCCTCGACCGTAACGTCTACGGCCGTCTGATCGAGATGCTGCGCGGCCAGGCCTCTATTGCCGGCCCGAAGGGCTTCAAGAAGGGAGCCGAGCTTTCGAACGCCGTCGTCTCCGAATATCCCCGCTCGCAGTGGTGGATGTTCGCGGTCGAAGACGAAAAGGTCCAGAGCGAGCTCGAAGCGCTGCGTGGTCAGTACGACGAATCCAAGTCGCGCCTCGAACAGCGCTTCATGGACAAGGTCGAAAAGGTCCAGCGCGGCGATGAAATGCCTCCTGGCGTCATGAAGATGGTCAAGGTCTTCGTCGCCGTAAAGCGCAAGATCCAGCCCGGCGACAAGATGGCCGGCCGTCACGGGAACAAGGGCGTCGTCTCGCGCATTGTGCCGGTGGAGGACATGCCGTTCCTCGAAGACGGTACGCATGTCGACGTCGTTCTGAACCCGCTCGGCGTGCCTTCGCGCATGAACGTCGGTCAGATCCTGGAAACCCATCTGGGTTGGGCTTGTGCCGGCATGGGTCGCCAGATCGGCGAACTGATCGAAGCATACAAGGCCAATGGCAACATTGAGCCGCTGCGCAAGACCATCGGCGATGTCGTCGGAGACGGCCCCAAGGCCGAACAGGTCCACGAGTTCGACGATGACTCGGTTCTGCGTCTCGCCGACCAGTGGAAGCGCGGCGTTTCGATTGCAACGCCTGTTTTCGACGGCGCGAACGAAGCCGACGTCAACGACATGCTGCGTCTGGCAGGTCTCAAGGATAGCGGTCAGTCGACGCTCTATGACGGCCGTACCGGTGAGCAGTTCGACCGCCAGGTGACCGTGGGCTATATCTACATGCTGAAGCTCAACCACTTGGTCGACGACAAGATCCATGCTCGTTCGATCGGTCCTTACTCGCTCGTGACCCAGCAGCCGCTGGGCGGCAAGGCGCAGTTCGGCGGCCAGCGCTTCGGCGAAATGGAAGTCTGGGCGCTCGAAGCATACGGCGCGGCCTACACGCTGCAGGAAATGCTGACGGTGAAGTCGGACGACGTCGCCGGCCGCACCAAGGTCTATGAAGCCATCGTTCGCGGAGACGACACGTTCGAAGCCGGTATTCCGGAAAGCTTCAACGTTCTCGTCAAGGAAATGCGCTCACTGGGCCTCAGCGTCGAGCTCGAGAACACCAAGCTTGACGAGGCGCAGGCAGCTCAGCTGCCCGACGCGGCCGAGTAAGCACTTGATAGGGCGTGCGCTGCCAATGCGGCGCACGCCGGTCCCACCGGGCGCCGTATCTATGTCGGCCCGGAAGGGAAGTTTCGCCGCATCCAGCGGTTATTCTCGTTTAAGCGAGGGAGGCGGCTCCCGGGAATTGCCGCCGACCATCGCATTTTGAGGGCGCTTTAGCCCATGAAGGAGACAGGCATGAACCAAGAGGTCATGAATCTTTTCAATCCGCAGGTGCCTGCACAGAATTTCGATTCTATTCGGATTTCGATCGCGTCTCCGGAGAAGATCCTCTCCTGGTCTTACGGTGAGATCAAGAAGCCGGAAACCATCAACTACCGTACGTTCAAGCCGGAACGTGACGGTCTGTTCTGCGCGCGCATCTTCGGGCCGATCAAGGACTACGAATGCCTGTGCGGCAAGTACAAGCGCATGAAGTACAAGGGCATCATCTGCGAAAAGTGCGGCGTCGAAGTCACGCTGTCGCGCGTTCGCCGTGAGCGCATGGGCCATATCGAGCTCGCCGCTCCCGTTGCCCACATCTGGTTCCTGAAGTCGCTGCCATCGCGCATTTCGACGCTGCTCGACATGACGCTGAAGGATGTCGAGCGCGTCCTCTACTTCGAAAACTACATCGTCACCGAGCCGGGCCTGACCGCCCTGAAGGAGCACCAGCTCCTCTCGGAAGAAGAGTACATGCTCGCTGTCGACGAATACGGCGAAGACCAGTTCACCGCGATGATCGGCGCCGAGGCGATCTACGAGATGCTGGCCTCGATGAATCTCGAAAAGATCGCTGGCGACCTGCGTGCCGAGCTTGCCGACACCACGTCGGATCTCAAGCAGAAGAAGCTGATGAAGCGCCTGAAGATCGTCGAGAACTTCATGGAGTCGGGCAACCGTCCGGAATGGATGATCATGAAGGTCGTTCCGGTCATCCCGCCGGACCTGCGTCCGCTGGTTCCGCTCGACGGCGGCCGTTTCGCGACGTCGGATCTGAACGATCTCTACCGCCGTGTCATCAACCGTAACAACCGTCTGAAGCGCCTGATCGAGCTTCGTGCGCCGGGCATCATCATCCGCAACGAAAAGCGCATGCTGCAGGAATCCGTTGACGCGCTGTTCGACAACGGCCGTCGCGGCCGTGTCATCACCGGCGCCAACAAGCGTCCGCTGAAGTCGCTCTCCGACATGCTGAAGGGAAAGCAGGGCCGCTTCCGCCAGAACCTGCTCGGCAAGCGCGTCGACTATTCCGGCCGCTCGGTCATCGTCACCGGTCCGGAACTGAAGCTGCACCAGTGCGGCCTGCCGAAGAAGATGGCGCTCGAGCTCTTCAAGCCGTTCATCTATGCCCGCCTCGACGCCAAGGGTTACTCCTCGACCGTCAAGCAGGCCAAGAAGCTGGTCGAAAAGGAAAAGCCGGAAGTCTGGGATATCCTCGACGAGGTCATCCGCGAGCATCCGGTTCTCTTGAACCGCGCACCGACGCTGCACCGCCTGGGCATCCAGGCCTTCGAACCTATCCTGGTTGAAGGCAAGGCGATCCAGCTGCATCCGCTCGTCTGCACGGCCTTCAACGCCGACTTCGACGGCGACCAGATGGCCGTTCACGTGCCGCTGTCGCTCGAAGCCCAGCTCGAAGCCCGCGTGCTGATGATGTCGACCAACAACATCCTGCACCCGGCCAACGGCGCACCGATCATCGTTCCTTCGCAGGACATGGTTCTCGGCCTCTACTATCTGTCGATTCTCAACCAGAACGAGCCGGGCGAAGGCATGGCCTTCTCCGATCTCGGCGAGCTGCATCACGCCCTCGAAAGCAAGGTCGTCACGCTGCACACCAAGATCCGCGGCCGCTTCAAGTCGATCGACGAGGATGGCAAGCCTTACTCGAAGATCTATGAGACGACGCCTGGCCGTCTGCTCATCGGTGAACTGTTGCCGAAGAACGGCAAGGTGCCCTTCGATATCTGCAACCAGGAAATGACCAAGAAGAACATCTCGAAGATGATCGACACGGTCTACCGCCACTGCGGCCAGAAGGACACGGTCATCTTCTGCGACCGCATCATGCAGCTCGGCTTTTCCCATGCCTGCCGCGCCGGCATCTCGTTCGGCAAGGACGACATGGTCATTCCGGATGCCAAGGCCAAGATCGTTGCCGACACCGAAAACCTGGTGAAGGAATACGAGCAGCAGTACAATGACGGCCTCATCACCCAGGGCGAGAAGTACAACAAGGTTGTCGACGCCTGGGGCAAGGCGACCGAAAAGGTTGCCGAAGAGATGATGGCCCGCATTAAGGCGGTCGAATTCGACGAGAAGACCGGTCGCCAGAAGCCGATGAACTCGATCTACATGATGAGCCACTCCGGTGCCCGCGGTTCTCCGAACCAGATGCGCCAGCTGGGCGGCATGCGTGGCCTCATGGCCAAGCCGTCGGGCGAAATCATCGAGACGCCGATCATCTCGAACTTCAAGGAAGGCCTGACCGTCAACGAGTACTTCAACTCGACTCACGGCGCCCGTAAGGGTCTGGCAGACACCGCCCTGAAGACCGCCAACTCCGGCTACCTGACCCGCCGTCTCGTCGACGTCGCGCAGGATTGCATCGTCACGCACGTCGATTGCGGAACGCAGACGGGCCTCACCATGACCGCCATCGTCGATGCCGGCCAGGTGGTTGCCTCGATCGGCGCCCGTATCCTCGGCCGCACGGCGCTCGACGACATCGATCATCCGGTCACGGGTGAGCGCATCGTCGATGCCGGCAGGATGATCCTCGAGCCTGATGTCGTCGAAATCGAGAAGGCCGGCATCCAGTCGATCCGCATCCGTTCGGCACTGACCTGCGAAATCCAGACGGGCGTCTGCTCGGTCTGCTACGGTCGCGACCTTGCACGCGGTACGCCGGTCAATATGGGCGAAGCCGTCGGCGTCATCGCCGCTCAGTCGATCGGCGAGCCGGGCACCCAGCTCACCATGCGTACCTTCCACCTTGGCGGTACGGCAACCGTGGTCGACCAGTCGTTCCTCGAAGCCTCGTACGAAGGTACGGTGCAGATCAAGAACCGCAACATCCTGCGCAACTCCGATGGCAACCTCGTTGCCATGGGCCGCAACATGACCGTCCAGATCTTGGACGAACGTGGTGTCGAGCGGTCGTCGCAGCGTGTGGCCTACGGTTCGAAGCTGCATGTCGACGAAGGCGACAAGGTCAAGCGCGGCCAGCGTCTGGCAGAGTGGGACCCCTACACCCGTCCAATGATGACGGAAGTGGCCGGTACCGTTCAGTTTGAAGATCTGGTCGACGGTCTCTCCGTTCTGGAAGCGACCGACGAATCGACCGGCATCACCAAGCGTCAGGTTATCGACTGGCGTTCGACCCCGCGCGGCTCGGACCTCAAGCCGGCGATCGTCATCAAGGATGCCAGCGGCAATATCGCGAAGCTGTCCCGTGGTGGTGACGCCCGCTTCTTCCTCTCGGTCGATGCGATCCTGTCGGTCGAGCCGGGCACGAAGGTCTCCCAGGGTGACGTTCTTGCCCGTTCGCCGCTCGAAAGCGCCAAGACCAAGGACATCACCGGCGGTCTGCCGCGTGTTGCCGAGCTGTTCGAAGCCCGCCGTCCGAAGGACCACGCCATCATCGCAGAGATCGATGGTACGATCCGCCTCGGCCGCGACTACAAGAACAAGCGTCGCGTCATCATCGAGCCGGCGGAAGACGGTGTCGAGCCTGTCGAATACCTGATCCCGAAGGGCAAGCCCTTCCACCTTCAGGAAGGCGACTATATCGAAAAGGGTGACTACATCCTCGACGGTAACCCGGCTCCGCACGACATCCTGGCGATCAAGGGCGTGGAGGCTCTGGCCTCCTACCTCGTCAACGAGATCCAGGAAGTCTACCGCCTCCAGGGCGTCGTCATCAACGACAAGCACATCGAGGTGATTGTCCGTCAGATGCTGCAGAAGGTGGAAATCACCGATGCAGGCGACTCGACCTATATCGTCGGCGACAATGTCGACCGGATCGAGCTCGAAGACGTCAACGATCATCTGATCGAACAGGGCAAGAAGCCAGCCTACGGCGATCCGGTTCTTCTCGGCATCACCAAGGCATCGCTGCAGACCCCGTCCTTCATCTCGGCCGCGTCCTTCCAGGAAACGACCAAGGTGCTGACGGAAGCTGCGATCGCCGGCAAGACAGACGGCCTGCAGGGTCTGAAGGAAAACGTCATCGTTGGCCGCCTCATCCCGGCCGGTACCGGCGGCACCATGACCCAGATCCGCCGCATCGCCACGTCGCGCGACGAGATGATCCTCGAAGAGCGCCGCAAGGGCACGGGTGCTGCCGTTGCCACGCCGATGCTGCAGGACATGGCCGAAAAGGCTCCGGCTGCGGAATAATCCGCGGCTGAAGTCGACGAATTGAAAAACCGCCCGGAGCGATCCGGGCGGTTTTTGTTTTATCGGCTCTGATTGGTCTGGCGGGGAGGGAGGCGCTGTGTCCGCTTATGCTGCTTGACAGCGTCAGCGGCGGCCCCCTTCAGTTGAACCGGATGATCGCGACTTCGCCTTCGACGGCGCCCTGGTAGGCAGATGCGTGCGGCTCTTCGGCCGGGACCTCGGTCAGCATGCCGATCTGGTCGAGATCGGCCTCGATGAAGCCTTCCTCGGCAAGGGCGTTCAAGGCCTCGCGGACAGCAGTGTCGTCGTCAGGCGCCTTCAGCATGATGTGCAGGTCGATGCCTTCGCTGGCGTCGGACTCGTAGCCCTTGCCGATGATGATGAAGATCATCGGGCCGTCGAAATTATTGTCGTTATCAGGTGTCGTGATCATCGCCTGTCCTTCGGCTCTTTGACGATTCGGTCGCTCGAATCCTGCTGTGAGGGCCGAACGCCGCAATTGCTGATTCCTTAACTGCTTTTGCTGCAATGCCCAAGTTTTTATCTTGGTGCACAGCCGTGAATTCGTCTAGAAGGATGAAACAGGGCGTTCGTCCGGCATATCAAGGCGATACGGCGAGTTTATTTCTTAACCGGCCTTGACGAGACGGGTGGAAACCAGTAGTACCCCGGCCATCAGATCCCATGTGAGGCTTGGCTGTTCGGGGCGACTCGCCCTGAAGTTCACCTCAAACAAGGTTCTAAACGCACGTTGAAGTCATGATGCTGCACGCACGACGCATATTTTATGCGTCCTCTGCTCCTTGTGGTCCATCTGCGGAAGCGGATCGGGCCATATTTTGCGCATTGACGGAAAGCGTACGTCACTGCCGGAGACGGCGCGAGTTCAAGCCCGCAAGGGTACTGAGATAAAACGTAAGGGATGGTTGAATGCCTACCGTAAACCAGCTGATCCGCAAGCCTCGCCAGGCGAACGTAAAGCGTAACAAGGTTCCCGCACTCCAGGAGAACCCGCAGAAGCGCGGCGTTTGCACGCGCGTCTACACGACGACGCCGAAGAAGCCGAACTCGGCTCTGCGTAAGGTCGCAAAGATCCGCCTGACCAACGGCTTCGAAGTCATTGGTTACATTCCCGGCGAAGGTCACAACCTTCAGGAACACTCCGTCGTCATGATCCGTGGCGGCCGCGTCAAGGACCTTCCGGGTGTCCGTTATCACATCATCCGCGGCGTTCTCGATACCCAGGGTGTCAAGAACCGCAAGCAGCGTCGCTCCAAGTACGGCGCGAAGCGTCCGAAGTAATTCGGTTTTTGAATAATCCGGCGCTGCGCGAGGTCCTCCGCGTCATGAAGCGCCTTAACGGTTGAAGAGACAAAATATGTCCAGACGTCATAAAGCAGAAAAGCGCGAGATCAATCCGGACCCGAAGTTCGGCGATCTCGTCGTCACCAAGTTCATGAATGCCATCATGCTCGACGGCAAGAAGTCCGTTGCTGAAAACATCGTCTACGGTGCGTTCGACGTAGTTCACGGCAAGTCCAAGCAGGAGCCGCTCACGGTTTTCCATTCTGCGCTTGAGAACATTGCCCCGCACGTTGAAGTCCGCTCGCGTCGTGTCGGTGGTGCGACCTATCAGGTCCCCGTCGATGTTCGTCCGGAGCGCCGCCAGGCTCTTGCTATTCGCTGGCTGATCGCTGCTGCCCGCAAGCGCAATGAAACGACTATGGTTGACCGCCTTTCCGGCGAACTGCTCGATGCGTCCAACAACCGCGGCTCCGCCGTCAAGAAGCGCGAAGACACGCACAAGATGGCTGACGCCAACCGCGCGTTCTCGCACTATCGCTGGTAATTCCGAACGGTATCGAAAGGCAGTCCACAATGGCTCGCGAATATAAGATCGAAGACTACCGTAATTTCGGTATCATGGCGCATATCGACGCCGGCAAGACCACGACCACCGAGCGTATTCTCTATTACACCGGCAAGTCGCACAAGATCGGCGAAGTCCACGACGGCGCGGCCACCATGGACTGGATGGAGCAGGAGCAGGAGCGTGGCATCACGATCACCTCTGCTGCCACCACGACCTACTGGAAGGGCCGTGACGGCAAAATGCGCCGCTTCAACATCATCGACACTCCCGGCCACGTCGACTTCACCATTGAAGTCGAGCGTTCGCTGCGCGTTCTCGACGGCGCCATCGCGTTGCTCGACGCTAACGCCGGTGTTGAGCCGCAGACGGAAACCGTCTGGCGTCAGGCCGAGAAGTACAATGTCCCGCGGATGATCTTCTGCAACAAGATGGACAAGACCGGTGCGGACTTCTACCGCTCCGTCGAGATGATCAAGACCCGCCTCGGTGCAACGGCTGTCGTCATGCAGCTGCCGATCGGTGCAGAAACCGAATTCAAGGGCGTCATCGATCTGGTCGAGATGAACGCGCTCATCTGGCGCGACGAGTCGCTCGGCGCCCAGTGGGATGTCGTCGAAATCCCCGAGGACATGAAGGCCAAGGCTGAAGAATATCGCGAAAAGCTGATCGAGACGGTCGTCGACATCGACGAAGCCGCTACCGAAGCTTACCTCGAAGGCATTCTGCCCGACAACGATCAGATCCGTGCGCTGGTTCGTCGTGGCACGATCGACGTCAAGTTCCACCCGATGTTCTGCGGCACCGCCTTCAAGAACAAGGGCGTGCAGCCGCTGCTCGACGCCGTTGTCGACTACCTGCCGTCGCCGATGGACATCCCCGCGATCAAGGGCATCGATTTCAAGACGGAAGCTGAAATCGAGCGTCATGCCGATGACAGCGAGCCGCTTTCCATGCTCGCCTTCAAGATCATGAACGACCCCTTCGTCGGTTCGCTGACCTTCGCCCGCATCTACTCCGGCAAGCTCGAAAAGGGTGCGTCGGTCATCAACACGGTCAAGGACAAGCGCGAGCGCGTCGGCCGTATGCTGCAGATGCACTCCAACTCGCGTGAAGACATCGAAGAAGCCTTCGCAGGTGACATCGTCGCTCTCGCCGGCCTCAAGGAAACCACGACGGGCGACACGCTCTGCGATCCGTTGAAGCCGGTTATCCTCGAGCGCATGGAATTCCCGGAGCCGGTGATCCAGATCGCCATCGAGCCGAAGACCAAGGGCGACCAGGAAAAGATGGGCCTCGCGCTCAACCGCCTGGCTGCTGAAGATCCGTCCTTCCGCGTCAAGACCGACCAGGAATCCGGCCAGACTATCATCGCCGGCATGGGCGAACTGCACCTCGACATCATCGTCGACCGCATGCGTCGTGAATTCAAGGTCGAAGCAACCGTCGGCGCGCCACAGGTTGCCTACCGCGAAACCATCACCAGGACGCATGAAGAAGACTACACGCACAAGAAGCAGTCCGGTGGTACCGGTCAGTTCGCGCGCGTCAAGATCGTCTTCGAACCGAACCCGGAAGGCGACGAATTCAAGTTCGAATCGAAGATCGTCGGCGGTTCCGTTCCGAAGGAATACATCCCCGGCGTCCAGAAGGGCATCGAAAGCGTTCTGTCTTCGGGACCGCTCGCAGGCTTCCCGATGCTCGGCGTCAAGGCGACCCTCATCGACGGCGCATTCCACGACGTCGACTCCTCGGTTCTCGCCTTCGAAATCGCATCGCGTGCCTGCTTCCGTGAAGCAGCCAAGAAGGCCGGCGCTCAGCTGCTCGAGCCGATGATGAAGGTCGAAGTCGTCACCCCGGAAGATTATGTCGGCGACGTTATCGGCGACCTGAACTCCCGTCGCGGTCAGATCCAGGGCCAGGAAAGCCGCGGTATTGCCGTTGTCATCAACGCGAACGTTCCGCTCGCGAACATGTTCAAGTACGTCGACAACCTGCGCTCCATGTCCCAGGGCCGCGCCCAGTACACGATGACCTTCGATCACTATTCGCCGGTCCCGTCGAACGTCGCAACTGAAATCCAGGCAAAGTATTCTGGTCAGAAGTGACCGGAATACCAATTGACCGATAACAAGAATTAGATCCCTTCGGGGACTAGCAAAACGGAGACCCGAAAATGGGAAAGAGTAAGTTTGAGCGCAACAAGCCGCACGTCAACATTGGCACGATTGGCCACGTTGACCACGGCAAGACGTCTCTGACGGCAGCGATCACGAAGTACTTCGGTGAGTACAAGGCGTACGACCAGATCGACGCGGCTCCGGAAGAAAAGGCGCGTGGCATCACGATTTCGACGGCGCACGTCGAGTATGAGACGCCGGCCCGCCACTACGCCCACGTCGACTGCCCCGGCCACGCCGACTACGTCAAGAACATGATCACCGGTGCTGCCCAGATGGACGGCGCGATCCTGGTGTGCTCGGCTGCTGACGGCCCGATGCCGCAGACGCGCGAACACATCCTGCTGGCTCGCCAGGTCGGTGTTCCGGCAATCGTGGTGTTCCTGAACAAGGTCGACCAGGTTGATGACGCCGAGCTTCTCGAACTGGTCGAGCTCGAAGTTCGCGAACTGCTGTCGTCCTACGACTTCCCGGGCGACGATATTCCGATCATCAAGGGTTCGGCACTTGCTGCTCTTGAAGATTCGGACAAGAAGATCGGCGAAGATTCGATCCGCGAGCTGATGGCTGCTGTCGACGCCTACATCCCGACGCCTGAGCGTCCGATCAACCTGCCGTTCTTGCTGCCGATCGAAGACGTGTTCTCGATCTCGGGCCGCGGTACGGTTGTGACTGGCCGCGTCGAGCGTGGCATCGTCAAGGTTGGCGAAGAAGTCGAGATCGTCGGCATCCGCCCGACGACGAAGACGACGGTGACCGGCGTTGAAATGTTCCGCAAGCTGCTCGATCAGGGCCAGGCTGGCGACAACATCGGTGCGCTGATCCGCGGCGTCACCCGTGACGGCGTTGAGCGTGGCCAGATTCTGTGCAAGCCGGGTTCGGTCAAGCCGCACAAGAAGTTCATGGCAGAAGCCTACATCCTGACGAAGGAAGAGGGTGGCCGTCATACGCCGTTCTTCACCAACTACCGTCCGCAGTTCTACTTCCGCACGACCGACGTGACGGGCATTGTGACGCTGCCGGAAGGCACGGAGATGGTGATGCCGGGCGACAACGTCACGGTATCGGTCGAGCTGATCGTTCCGATCGCGATGGAAGAAAAGTTGCGCTTCGCTATCCGCGAAGGCGGCCGCACCGTCGGCGCCGGTATCGTCGCGAGCATCGTCGAGTAATTAGCGGCTGGGCCACCTGGCCCAAGGAAAGGATAGGGACGCCGATCTCGGTGTCCTTCTCGATCTTTGAAACCGGTGGCCCGCTAACGTAACTGAAGGTAAGTCGTGTCCCCAAGTGGCGACACGCGGATAACAGACACAAGGATAAAGTCGAATGAACGGCCAGAATATCCGCATCCGCCTGAAGGCGTTCGATCACCGGATTCTCGACGCCTCCACGCGTGAGATCGTATCGACGGCTAAGCGCACCGGTGCAAGCGTCCGGGGCCCCGTTCCGCTTCCGACCCGCATCGAGAAGTTTACGGTCAACCGGTCCCCGCACATCGACAAGAAGAGCCGCGAACAGTTCGAGATGCGCACGCATAAGCGCCTTCTCGATATCGTTGACCCGACCCCGCAGACGGTAGACGCGCTGATGAAGCTCGATCTCGCCGCCGGTGTCGATGTTGAGATCAAGCTCTGAGACCTCGGGTCTTCGGGCTGAGTGAGAAGGATTGAACCGATGCGTTCAGGTGTGATTGCACAGAAGGTGGGAATGACCCGCGTCTATAACGACGCCGGCGAGCATGTCCCGGTAACGGTACTGCGTATGGAAGGCTGCCAGGTCGTCGCTACGCGCACTGTCGAAAAGAATGGCTATACCGCAGTTCAGCTCGGTGCCGGCCAGGCGAAGGTAAAGAACACGTCCAAGGCGATGCGCGGCAACTTTGCCATCGCCAACGTCGAGCCGAAGGCCAAGCTCACTGAATTCCGCGTGTCGGAAGATCAGCTGCTCGAGATCGGCACTGAGATCAAGGCGGGTCACTTTGCAGCCGGTCAGCTCGTCGACGTGACGGGTACGACGATCGGTAAGGGCTTTGCCGGCGCCATGAAGCGCCACGGTTTCGGCGGTCTGCGTGCCACGCACGGTGTGTCGGTTTCGCACCGCTCGCACGGTTCGACCGGCTCGCGCCAGGATCCGGGCAAGGTTTTCAAGAACAAGAAGATGGCTGGTCACATGGGCCAGACGCGCGTCACGACGCAGAACCTTGAAGTGGTTTCGACCGACGAAGATCGTGGTCTGATCCTGATCAAGGGTGCTGTTCCTGGTTCCAAGGGTGCTTGGATCATCGTGCGCGACGCCGTCAAGTCGGCCGCGAAGTAAGGGAGCCAGATCAATGGAATTCAACGTCAAGACCCTCGAGGGAAAAGACGCCGGGAAGGTTTCCCTTTCGGACGCGATTTTCGGCCTCGAGCCCCGCGAAGACATTCTCGCCCGCGTCATCCGCTGGCAGCTTGCCAAGAAGCAGCAGGGCACTCACAAGGCAAAAGGCCGCGCTGAAATTTCGCGCACCGGCGCCAAGATGTACAAGCAGAAGGGTACGGGCCGCGCCCGCCACCATTCGGCTCGCGCTCCGCAGTTCCGCGGCGGCGGCAAGGCTCACGGCCCGGTCGTGCGCAGCCATGAGCATGACCTTCCCAAGAAGGTTCGCGCGCTCGGCCTTCGCCACGCCCTTTCGGCCAAGATCAAGGCCGATGACGTCATTGTCATCGACAACCTGGTTGCAGCTGAAGCCAAGACCAAGTCGCTCGCGTCCGTTTTCGAGACGCTCGGCCTGACCAACGCCCTCTTCATCGGCGGCGCAGAGCTTGACGGCAACTTCAAGCTCGCAGCTCAGAACATCCCCAACATCGATGTTCTGCCGATCCAGGGCATCAACGTTTACGACATCGTGCGCCGCGGCAAGCTCGTGCTTTCCAAGGCTGCGGTTGAAGCGCTAGAGGAGCGATTCAAGTGACCGATCTTCGCCACTACGATGTGATCGTCTCTCCGGCGATCACCGAAAAGTCCACGCTGGTATCCGAAAACAACCAGGTTGTTTTCAATGTCGCCAAGCAGGCGACGAAGCCGGAAATCAAGGCTGCGGTCGAGGCGCTGTTCGGCGTCAAGGTCACGGCTGTCAACACTCTGCTGCGCAAGGGCAAGACCAAGCGGTTCCGCGGTTTCGTCGGCAAGCAGAAGGACGTGAAGAAGGCTGTTGTGACGCTGGCTGAAGGCCAGACGATCGACGTCTCCACCGGTCTCTGAGGTATAAGAAAATGGCATTGAAAACATTCAATCCGATCACCCCGAGCCAGCGCCAGCTGGTCATCGTCGACCGTTCGGCCCTCTACAAGGGCAAGCCGGTCAAGGCGCTGACGGAAGGTCTGACCAAGAGCGGCGGTCGTAACAACCTCGGCCGCATCACTGCCCGCTTCATCGGCGGTGGTCACAAGCGCACCTATCGTCTGATCGACTTCAAGCGTCGCAAGTTCGACGTCGAAGGCACGGTCGAGCGTATCGAATACGATCCGAACCGCACGGCTTTCATCGCGCTGGTGAACTATGCCGACGGCGAAAAGGCTTATATCCTCGCTCCTCAGCGCCTCGCTGCCGGTGACAAGGTTATCGCTTCCGAGAAGGCTGTCGACGTCAAGCCCGGCAACACCATGCCGCTGCAGTTCATCCCGGTCGGCTCCATCATCCACAACGTGGAAATGAAGCCGGGCAAGGGTGGGCAGATCGCTCGCTCCGCCGGTGGCTACGCACAGCTCGTCGGCCGCGACCAGGGCATGGCGATCCTTCGCCTGAACTCCGGTGAACAGCGTCTCGTTCATGGCTCCTGCCTTGCTTCGATCGGCGCCGTCTCCAACCCTGACCACGCCAACATCAACGACGGCAAAGCCGGTCGTACGGTTTGGCGCGGCAAGCGTCCGCATAACCGCGGTGTTGTCATGAACCCGGTCGACCATCCGCACGGCGGTGGTGAAGGCCGCACCTCCGGTGGTCGCCATCCGGTGTCGCCGTGGGGCAAGCCGACCAAGGGCAAGCGCACCCGGTCGAACAAGTCGACCGACAAGATGATCATGCGCTCGCGTCATCAGCGTAAGAAGTAAGAGAGGAAGTCTCCAATGGCTCGTTCAGTATGGAAAGGTCCGTTCGTTGACGGCTATCTTCTCAAGAAGGCTGAGAAGGTTCGTGAAGGCGGTCGTAGTGAAGTGATCAAGATCTGGAGCCGTCGCTCCACGATCCTGCCGCAGTTCGTCGGTCTCACCTTCGGCGTCTACAACGGCAGCAAGCATATCCCGGTCAGCGTCAATGAAGACATGGTCGGTCACAAGTTCGGTGAATTCTCTCCGACCCGCACCTACTACGGTCACGGCGCGGACAAGAAGGCGAAGAGGAAGTAACAATGGGCAAGGCAAAAGCCGAACGCCGGCTGAAGGACAACGAGGCGCAAGCAGTCGCCCGCACGCTCCGCGTCAGCCCCCAGAAGCTCAACCTGGTTGCTGCGGCTATCCGCGGCAAGAAGGTCGAGCGCGCACTCGCTGAGCTGGAGTTCTCCCGCAAGCGCATCGCAGGCGCCGTCAAGAAGACGCTCGAATCTGCGATCGCCAACGCTGAGAACAACCACGATCTCGACGTCGACTCGCTGGTCGTCGCCGAGGCCTATGTCGGCAAGTCGATCGTCATGAAGCGTTTTCACGCTCGTGGCCGCGGTCGCGCGTCGCGCATTGAAAAGCCCTTCGCGCATTTGACGATCGTCGTTCGTGAAGTGCAGGCAGCAGAGGAGGCCGCATAATGGGTCAGAAAATCAATCCAATCGGTTTCCGCCTCGGCATCAACCGTACCTGGGATAGCCGCTGGTTTGCGGACAATGCCGAGTACGGCCAGCTGCTGCACGAAGACCTGAAGATGCGCAAGTTCGTCATGAGCGAACTGAAGCAGGCCGGGATCTCCAAGGTGGTCATCGAGCGTCCGCACAAGAAGTGCCGCGTCACGATCCACTCGGCACGTCCGGGCCTGATCATCGGCCGCAAGGGCGCAGACATCGACAAGCTCCGCAAGAAGCTGTCGGAGATGACGAATTCGGAAACGCACCTCAACATCGTCGAAGTGCGCAAGCCCGAAGTCGATGCGACGCTGGTCGCTCAGTCGATCGCCCAGCAGCTCGAGCGTCGCGTGGCTTTCCGCCGCGCCATGAAGCGCGCCGTCCAGTCTGCGATGCGTCTTGGCGCCGAAGGCATCAAGATCACCTGCGCTGGCCGTCTCGGCGGCGCTGAAATCGCCCGTACGGAATGGTACCGCGAAGGTCGTGTGCCGTTGCACACGCTGCGCGCCGACATCGACTACGGCACGGCTGAAGCAGAAACCGCGTTCGGCATCTGCGGCATCAAGGTCTGGATCTTCAAGGGCGAAATCCTTGAGCATGATCCGATGGCTTCCGAGCGCCGCGCGATGGAAGGTGACGCCCAGGGTCCGGCAAGCCGTGATCGTGACCGCGACAGAGACCGTCGCCGCGACAACGCTTGATAGCGCGCGTGGCAGAGAAGTTCGGAGAATAAGAAAATGTTGCAGCCAAAGCGTACCAAGTACCGCAAGCAGTTCAAGGGCCGCATCAAGGGCGTCGCCAAGGGCGGTTCTGACCTGGCATTCGGCGAATTCGGCCTGAAGGCACAGGAACCCAACCGCGTCAACGCGCGCGAGATCGAAGCGGCCCGCCGCGCGATCACGCGTTATATGAAGCGCGCCGGCCGTGTATGGATCCGCGTGTTCCCGGACGTTCCGGTAACCAAAAAGCCGACCGAAGTCCGTATGGGTAAGGGTAAGGGCTCCGTTGAATACTGGGCATGCAAGGTCAAGCCCGGCCGTATGATGTTCGAGATCGACGGTGTCAGCGAAGAAATCGCCCGTGAGGCGCTTCGCCTCGGCTCTGCCAAGCTCTCGGTCAAGACGCGCTTCGTTCAGCGCATTGCAGAGTAAGGGATTGAGCTCATGAAAGCCTCAGACGTTCGCGCGTTCACCGCCGACCAACTCAAGGACGAGCTTGCCAAGCTGAAGAAGGAGCAGTTCAACCTGCGCTTCCAGAAGGCGACCGGCCAGCTCGAAAAATCCTCGCGCATCAACGAAGTCCGCAAGGACATCGCCCGCGTGAAAACCATTGCCCGCCAGAAGGCGGCAGAAGTTAAGGCCTAAAGGAAGAAAAATATGCCGAAGCGCATCCTGCAGGGCGTCGTCGTTGGCGACAAGAACGAGAAGACGGTAGTGGTTCGCGTCGAGCGTCGTTTCGCTCACCCGCTGCTCCAGAAGACCGTTCGTCGTTCCAAGAAGTACAAGGCCCACGACGAGAACAACCAGTACAAGATTGGCGATACCGTATCCATCGAGGAATGCGCGCCGATCTCCAAGGACAAGCGCTGGACGGTGATTTCCGCCCAGGGCAAGTAACAGAATTTTGCGCGAGGCCTTGCGTCTCGCCGAAATATCTGTATGAAGCAGCGTCAGAACGCTCGAAAGCCGGGCGTTCTTTTGCTTTGAGCGCACGGAAGGTCCCGTTCGGGAAACCACCCTGGCACGATCGATCCCGCGCTATTCAGCTATTGCCGCGTCTGTGCTGCCGTCATGGCAGCTCGGCCGGCGAAAATTTTCATAAGCCGGAGTAGGGGGCTAGCCCAACCATTCCGGTAAACCAAGAAGGCGACCTGATATGATTCAGATGCAAACAAACCTCGACGTCGCGGATAATTCCGGCGCACGTCGTGTCATGTGCATCAAGGTGCTGGGCGGCTCGAAGCGCAAGTATGCCTCGATCGGCGACGTCATCGTCGTTTCGATCAAGGAAGCGATCCCGCGCGGCCGTGTGAAGAAGGGTGACGTGATGAAGGCGGTTGTCGTTCGCACCGCCAAGGACATCCGTCGTCCGGATGGCTCCGTCATCCGCTTCGACACCAACGCAGCAGTCCTCATCGACAACAAGAAAGAGCCGATCGGCACCCGTATCTTCGGACCGGTTCCGCGCGAACTTCGCGCCAAGAACCACATGAAGATCATCTCGCTGGCTCCCGAAGTACTGTAAGGAGCGAAGCGATGCAGAAGATTCGTAAGGGCGACAAGGTCGTCATGCTCGCTGGCAAGGACAAGGGCCGTACCGGCGAAGTTGTCCAGGTCATGCCGAAGGAAGATCGTGCCGTTGTTCGTGGCGTCAACGTCGTCAAGCGCCACCAGCGCCAGACGCAGACCCAGGAAGCCGGCATCATCAACAAGGAAGCCCCGGTTCACCTGTCCAACGTTGCAATCATCGACAAGGACGGCAAGCCGACCCGCGTCGGTTTCAAGGTTGTTGACGGTAAGAAGGTCCGTGTGGCCAAGCGTTCTGGAGAAGTGATCGATGGCTGAGGCAAAATATGAGCCGCGGCTCAAGAAGGAATATGTCGAGCGCATCCGCAAGGCGATGCAGGAGCAGTTCTCCTACGCCAACGAGATGATGATCCCGAAGCTCGACAAGATCGTGATCAACATGGGTGTCGGCGAAGCGACCGCTGACTCGAAGAAGCCGACGGTAGCTGCCGCCGACCTCGCAGCGATCGCCGGCCAGAAGCCGGTCATCACCCGCGCGCGTAACTCTATCGCAGGCTTCAAGGTCCGCGAACAGATGCCGATCGGCGCGAAGGTCACCCTGCGCGGCGCCCGCATGTACGAGTTCATGGACCGTCTCGTGAACATCGCGCTCCCGCGCGTTCGCGACTTCCGCGGCCTGAACCCGAAGAGCTTTGACGGCCGTGGCAACTTCGCCATGGGCATCAAGGAGCACATTGTGTTCCCTGAGATCAACTACGACAAGGTTGATCAGATGTGGGGCATGGACATCATCGTTTGCACGACGGCGACGACCGACGACGAAGCACGGGCTCTTCTGAAAGAGTTCAGCTTCCCGTTCCGTCAATAACCGTAACGACGAGCGTAGAAAAGGAACCTGACATGGCGAAGACAAGCGCAGTTGAAAAGAACAAGCGCCGCCGTACTACGGTCGCCAACCAGGCCGCTAAGCGGGCTGGTTTGAAGGCGATCATCATGAACCAGGCTCTTCCGATCGAAGAGCGGTTCAAGGCCTCGATCAAGCTGGCATCCCTGCCGCGTGATGGATCGAAGACCCGTATTCGCAACCGTTGCGAAGTTTCGGGGCGTCCGCGCGCATATTACCGCAAACTGCGCATGTCGCGTATTGCGCTGCGTGAACTCGGCAATCTCGGCAAGGTGCCGGGTATCGTCAAGTCGAGCTGGTAAGGAGCAGGTTACATGACAATGACTGATCCGTTGGGCGATATGCTCACTCGCATCCGTAACGGCGCTTCCCGCCGCAAGTCGTCGGTCTCGACGCCTGCTTCGAAGCTCCGTGCACGTGTTCTCGATGTTCTGCAGTCCGAAGGCTACATCCGTGGCTATTCCCTTGTCGATTTCGGCAATGGCAAGTCGGAACTCAGCATCGAGCTGAAATATTATGAAGGCGCATCGGTGATCCGTGAGATCGGCCGTGTGTCCAAGCCGGGCCGCCGGGTCTATGTCTCGGTCAAGTCCATTCCGCAGGTTGCGAACGGTCTCGGCATCACCATCCTTTCGACTCCGAAGGGTGTGATGGCCGATCACCAGGCTCGCGAACAGAACGTTGGTGGCGAGGTTCTTTGCTCGGTCTTCTAAGATCGGGCATGGATCTCCATAGCGAACAGACAGGATTGAAACATGTCTCGTATCGGTAAAAAGCCCGTTCAGGTGCCTGCTGGGATCACGGCTACGGTCGATGGCCAGAAGGTGACTGCAAAGGGCCCGAAGGGCGAGCTGTTTTTCGTTGCTAACGACGAAATCAGCCTCAAGCTTGAAAATAACGCCGTCGTCGTGACGCCGGTGAACCAGACCAAGGATGCGCGCTCAAAGTGGGGCATGTCCCGCACGATGATCGAAGGCATCTTCAAGGGCGTCAAGGACGGTTTCGAGCGCAAGCTTGAAATCAACGGCGTCGGTTACCGCGCCGCCATGCAGGGCAAGAACCTGCAGCTGGCCCTCGGTTTCAGCCACGACGTGATCTACGAGCCGCCGGTCGGTATCTCGATCGTTGTTCCGAAGCCGACGGAAATCGTCGTCAGCGGCATCAACAAGCAGCAGGTCGGTCAGGTTGCCGCCGAAATCCGCGAATATCGCGGTCCCGAGCCCTACAAGGGCAAGGGCGTCAAGTACGCTGACGAGCGGATCGTCCGCAAAGAAGGCAAGAAGAAGTAAGGATCACGCGAAATGGCTAGCAGGAAAGAAGCACTTGCACGTCGTGCCAACCGCGTGCGCCGTCATCTCAAGTCGGTGGCCAATGGCCGTCCGCGCCTGTCGGTTCATCGCTCCTCGAAGAACATCTACGCCCAGGTCATCGATGATGTGGCCGGCAAGACGCTTGCGTCTGCCTCCACCCTCGAGAAGGATCTGCGCGGTTCTCTGAAGACCGGTGCCGATACCGCCGCCGCTACCGTTGTGGGCAAGCTCCTCGCAGAGCGCGCCTCCAAGGCCGGTGTTACGGAAGTCGTGTTCGACCGTGGCGCCTTCATCTATCACGGCCGCATCAAGGCTCTCGCCGAAGCGGCCCGCGAAGGCGGTCTCACCTTCTGATCAGTTTCCGGCCGGACGCCTCAGGCGCCGGCCGGATTTTCGCCGGACCGCAGGCGCTCTCCGAAAGGGGAGGCTTATGCGGTCCACATTTGTTTGCCGATTGCACCCGGAAAAGAAAAAGGAAGAGGACAATGGCACAGGAAAGAAGGCCGCAGCGGGACGACCGCCAGAGCCGCGAAGAGCGCGATAGCGAATTCGTCGACAAGCTTGTCGCGATCAACCGCGTCGCCAAGGTCGTCAAGGGCGGCCGTCGTTTCGGTTTCGCAGCACTCGTCGTCGTTGGCGACCAGAAGGGCCGCGTCGGCTTCGGCCATGGCAAGGCACGTGAAGTGCCGGAAGCCATCCGCAAGGCAACCGAAGCCGCCAAGCGCGAGCTGATCTTCGTACCACTGCGTGACGGCCGTACGCTGCATCACGACGTCCATGGTCGCCATGGCGCCGGCAAGGTTCTGCTGCGCTCGGCCAAGGTTGGTACCGGCATCATCGCCGGTGGTCCGATGCGCGCCGTATTCGAGACGCTCGGCATGCATGACGTCGTCGCCAAGTCGACCGGTTCGTCGAACCCCTATAACATGGTTCGCGCCACCTTCGACGCTCTGAAGCACCAGGTTCACCCGAAGGACATCGCAGCTCAGCGCGGCATCAAGTATGCAACGCTGCAGGCTCGTCGTGGCGCCTCCGGCAACGCCTCTGAAGAATAAGAGGAGTTTGACAGATGGCCAAGGCTACTAAGAAGGCTGAAGCGAAGACTGTCACGATCGAACAGATCGGCAGCCCGATCCGCCGTCCGGATGTCCAGCAGCGCACGCTGATCGGTCTCGGACTGAACAAGATGCACCGTCGCCGCACGCTGGAGGATACCCCTTCCGTTCGTGGCATGATCCGTGCTGTCCAGCATCTCGTTCGCGTCGTCGACGAGAAGTGAGACGGAGGAAACGCTCATGAAACTCAATGAAATCAAGGACAATGAAGGCTCGACCCACAGCCGCAAGCGCCTCGGCCGCGGTATCGGCTCGGGCTCGGGCAAGACTGGTGGTCGCGGCGTGAAGGGTCAGAAGTCCCGTTCGGGCGTCGCCATCAACGGCTTCGAAGGCGGCCAGATGCCGATCTATCGTCGCCTGCCGAAGCGCGGCTTCAACAACATTTTCGCTTCCGATTTTGTTGTCGTGTCGCTGGCCCGTATCCAGACGGCGATCGACGCCGGCAAGCTCGATGCCAAGACGACCGTTGACGCAGCTGCCCTCAAGGCCGCTGGTGTCATCCGCCGCGTCAAGGATGGCGTTCGCGTTCTCGCCGACGGCGAGATCAAGGCCAAGATCACCATCGTCGTTGCAGGCGCGTCCAAGCCTGCCGTCGAGAAGATCGAAAAGGCCGGTGGCACCGTGACGCTGCTTTCGGCTCCGGCTGCAGCCGAATAATAATCTGATGATATATCGCCCGGGGTGCTTCACACCGGGCGATTTTGCTCCCATATGTGGGCCTCACAAAAACTTGGCTGGCGCGCCCGCGTCATGCCGGTAAGACTCGAAAACAAGGGTGAGGCATGGGGTTGCGCCGCAATCCGTCCTGAGCCCGGTTTTGAATAATTTCATACTGATTCCGGGTCCGGTCTGTCCCCCAGAGACGCCGGAATTGGTAGCGCGGAGAAACGCATGGCTTCTGCAGCGGAACAATTGGCATCCAACCTCAATTTTTCGACCTTCGCCAAAGCCGAGGATTTGAAGAAGCGCTTGTGGTTCACACTGGCAGCTCTCCTCGTCTACCGACTTGGCACGCATATTCCGCTTCCGGGTCTCAATCCCGAAGCCTATGCCCAGGCTTTCCGCGGCCAGGCAGGTGGCATTCTCGGCCTTTTCAACATGTTCTCGGGCGGCGCTGTTCAGCGCATGGCGATCTTCGCGCTCGGCATCATGCCCTATATCTCCGCTTCGATCATCGTGCAGCTCATGACCTCGGTCGTGCCAGCGCTCGAAAACCTCAAGAAGGAAGGCGAGCAGGGCCGTAAGATCATCAACCAGTATACCCGCTATGGTACCGTCATCCTCGGCGCGCTCCAGGCCTATGGTATTGCCGCCGGCCTTGAGAGTGGCCAGGGCCTCGTCGTCGAGCCGGGCTGGTTCTTCCGTGTTTCCACTGTTCTGACGCTGCTCGGCGGCACGATGTTCCTGATGTGGCTCGGCGAGCAGATCACCTCGCGCGGCATCGGCAACGGCATCTCGCTGATCATTTTCGCCGGCATCGCCGCTGGCCTTCCCACAGCTCTTGCCGGCACGCTCGAACTCGGCCGCACCGGTGCGCTGTCGACCTTCCTCATCCTGCTCGTCATCATCGTCGCGATCGCCGTCATCGGCATCATCGTCTTCGTCGAGCGCGCCCAGCGCCGGCTGCTGATTCAGTATCCGAAGCGTCAGGTTGGCAATCGGATGTTCCAGGGCGATACTTCGCACCTGCCGCTCAAGCTCAACACGTCAGGTGTCATTCCGGCGATCTTCGCATCGTCGCTGCTGCTGCTGCCGGCAACGGTCGCGGGTTTCGCCAACACCTCGGCAATGCCCTCCTGGGTGACATCGATTGTCGCAGCCCTCGGCCACGGTCAGCCGCTCTATATGGTGCTGTACGGTGCGCTGATCGCCTTCTTCGCCTTCTTCTATACGGCCATCGTCTTCAATCCGAAGGACACGGCCGACAATCTGAAGAAGCATGGCGGCTTCATTCCGGGCATCCGTCCGGGCGAGCGCACCGCCGAATATATCGACTACGTGCTGACCCGCATCACGGTGATCGGCGCAATCTATCTCGTCTTCGTCTGCATCCTTCCGGAGATCTTGGTGTCGCAAACCGGCATCCCATTATCCCTTGGTGGGACTTCGCTTTTGATCGTGGTTAGCGTAACTCTTGATACGGTTGCACAGATCCAGGGTCACCTGATCGCGCAGCAATACGAAGGCCTGATCAAGAAATCGAAGTTGCGTGGAGGAAAGAGGGGGCGATGAGACTTATCCTTTTGGGGCCGCCGGGCGCGGGTAAGGGAACCCAGGCCCAGCGGATCGTGGAAAAGCACGGCATTCCGCAGCTTTCCACGGGGGACATGCTGCGTGCAGCGGTCAACGCCGGCACGGATGTCGGCAAGCGCGCGAAGGCGGTCATGGACGCCGGCAAGCTCGTCTCGGATGAGATCGTCATTGCCATCGTTTCTGAGCGTATCGATCAACCAGATTGCGCCAACGGCTTCATTCTCGACGGCTTCCCCAGGACGCTCGTCCAGGCTGATGCTACCGAGGCGATGCTGAAGGCAAAGGGTCTCGGCCTCTCCGTCGTCATTGAATTCCGTGTCGATGATGATGAGTTGATCCGACGTGTTGCCGGTCGCTACTCCTGTGCACAGTGTGGCAGCGTCTATCACGATACTGATAAGGTTCCGGCTGCTGAGGGTGTGTGCGACAAGTGCGGTTCGACGCACTTCAAGCGCCGTCCTGATGACACTCCGGAGACCATGACGGCTCGGCTGCAGGTCTACTACAAGGAAACCTCGCCGCTGATCGGCTATTACCATGCCAAGGGTAAACTCAAGTCCGTGGACGGCATGGCGGAGATCGATCAGGTGACGGCCGAGGTCGAAAGCATTCTTTCCAAGCTTTAAGGCTTTGAAAATAAACTTGGCGGAACGGTTGCTTTTCAGCAGTGATTCCGCTAAACACCGCGCCAACTCGCGACATTCCATGCGATCGGCGCGGATTTCCCAGGGAAGTCCGGGTGCGGTCGTTTTGACATGTTGCGGACGTAAATCTGAACGGGCGGTTCTCAAGAGCCGCATAACGAAGCCCACTTGCCGGATGGCAACTGGAATGCAAGGAGAACAGGCGTGGCACGTATCGCTGGCGTCAACATCCCGACTGCGAAGCGCGTTGTTATCGCGCTGACCTACATTCACGGGATCGGTCCGAAATTCGCACAGGAAATCGTCGAAAAGGTCGGTATCCCGGCCGAACGTCGTGTGCATCAGCTGACGGACGCAGAAGTCCTTCAGATCCGCGAAGCCATCGACCGCGACTATCAGGTCGAAGGCGATCTTCGTCGCGATACCGCGATGAACATCAAGCGCCTGATGGACCTCGGCTGCTACCGCGGCCTGCGTCATCGCCGCGGCCTTCCGGTCCGCGGTCAGCGCACGCACACCAATGCCCGTACCCGCAAGGGCCCGGCAAAGGCAATCGCTGGCAAGAAGAAGTAATTTCCGGGAAACCGGGGTAGGGAGGCTGGCGGTCTGCGCCGGCCTCTTTTGAGTTTGGAGCGGGACCATATAGGCGCCGTTCCGGTGTAGCCGCTGGCATTACGGCGGTGAAGAGATCAACGAAAGGAATACCATGGCTAAGGAAGCCGTCCGCGTTCGCCGTCGCGAGCGCAAGAATATCTCGTCGGGTGTCGCTCACGTCAACTCGACCTTCAACAACACGATGATCACCATCACTGATGCGCAGGGCAATGCAATTGCCTGGTCGTCGGCTGGCGCCAAGGGCTTCAAGGGCTCGCGCAAGTCGACCCCGTTCGCTGCCCAGATCGCTGCCGAAGACTGCGCCAAGAAGGCCCAGGAGCACGGCATGAAGTCGCTGGAAGTCGAAGTCTGCGGTCCGGGTTCGGGTCGTGAATCGGCTCTGCGCGCGCTCCAGGCTGCAGGTTTCATGATCACGTCCATCCGCGACGTGACCCCGATCCCGCACAATGGCTGCCGTCCGCGCAAGAAGCGCCGCGTCTGATCATCGCTCTCGTCACCGGTGAGCGCTTGCGCGCTCCCGGTGGTTTTCAAGCTCGGTTGCCACGATTGGATGGTGGCAACGAACGGAAGGCAAACTCATGATTCAGAAGAACTGGCAGGAACTGATCAAGCCGAACAAGGTGGAGTTCTCCTCGAGCTCGCGCACCAGGGCGACGCTTGTTGCCGAACCGCTGGAGCGCGGCTTCGGCCTCACCCTCGGCAACGCGCTTCGTCGCGTTCTGCTCTCCTCGCTGCGCGGTGCTGCCGTCACGGCGGTGCAGATCGATGGCGTGCTGCATGAATTCTCCTCGATTCCGGGCGTCCGCGAAGACGTGACGGACATCGTCCTCAACATCAAGGAAATCGCCATCAAGATGGATGGCGACGATGCGAAGCGCATGGTCGTGCGTAAGCAGGGCCCGGGCGTTGTCACGGCTGGCGACATTCAGACGGTCGGCGATATCGAAATCCTCAACCCCGAGCATGTCATCTGCACGCTCGACGAGGGTGCCGAGATCCGCATGGAATTCACCGTCAACAACGGCAAGGGCTACGTTCCGGCCGAACGCAATCGTGCGGAAGATGCTCCGATCGGTCTCATCCCGGTCGACAGCCTCTATTCGCCGGTCAAGAAGGTGTCCTACAAGGTTGAAAATACCCGCGAAGGACAGGTTCTCGACTACGACAAGCTGAACATGACCATCGAAACCGATGGCTCGATCACCGGCGAAGACGCCGTCGCTTTTGCGGCGCGCATCCTCCAGGATCAGCTTGGCGTCTTCGTCAACTTCGACGAGCCGCAGAAGGAAACCGAAGAGGAAGCAGTCACCGAACTCGCTTTCAACCCGGCTCTCCTGAAGAAGGTGGACGAACTCGAACTGTCGGTCCGTTCGGCAAACTGCCTGAAGAACGACAACATCGTCTACATCGGCGACCTCATTCAGAAGACCGAAGCAGAAATGCTCCGCACGCCGAATTTTGGTCGCAAGTCGCTGAACGAAATCAAGGAAGTTCTCGCTTCCATGGGCCTGCACCTCGGCATGGAAGTGCCGGCATGGCCGCCCGAGAACATCGAAGATCTCGCCAAGCGTTACGAAGATCAATACTGAGAAAACAAAAGGCAGGCTCTTTCGGCTGCCTTTCCCCGTCAAACAGCAGGCCGATCGCCTGCATGTGCCAGGAAACGGCAGGCCCACTTAGCGTAAGGGCACCTGCATTAAAGGAGAATAGCAATGCGCCATGGTAAAGCCGGCCGCAAGCTGAATAGAACTGCAAGCCACCGCAAGGCGATGTTCGCCAACATGGCGGCTTCGCTGATTACCCACGAGCAGATCGTCACGACCCTGCCGAAGGCCAAGGAAATCCGTCCGATCGTCGAGAAGCTCGTCACGCTCGGCAAGCGCGGCGACCTGCACGCTCGCCGTCAGGCGATCTCGCAGATCCGCGATGCCGCTGTCGTCTCGAAGCTGTTCGACACGATCGCAACGCGCTACGCCACCCGCAACGGCGGCTACCTGCGCATCATGAAGGCCGGCTTCCGCCAGGGCGACAATGCCGCCATGGCTGTGATCGAATTCGTTGACCGCGATGCCTATGCCAAGGGCGCAGCCGACAAGGCCCGCGTCGCTGCTGAAGAGCAGGCCGTCGCCGCTTAAGTCTTCCGCTTCGGCGGAAACAGAACAGCCGGGCTGCAAAGCCCGGCTGTTTTTGTTTCTGATATGGTGACGGGACCGGCTCCATTGCGCAAAATCATTCAGGCTCGCTCTCCGCAGTTCCGTCGTCTCGCCGCCCTGTTTCTCGTCATCGTTCTCGGGCTGGTGCTCCGCCGGTTTGGCTATGCAGCCGATCTGCCCTTCATCGTCGTCAAATATGGTGGATCGGCACTCTGGGGAGCGATGGTCTATCTGCTCGTGGCGCTCTTTGTCGCAAGGTCACGGCCGGCAGCAATTGCTGTCACGGCGCTGTTCATAGCGATCTCAGTGGAATTGTTCCGGCTCTATCACACGCCCTGGCTCGACGCGTTTCGGCTGACCACGGCAGGCGCCCTGCTGCTTGGGCGCGTGTTTTCGCTTTGGAACATGCTGGCTTATGCCATCGGCATAGCTGCGGCCTGCGCCTTCGATCCGGCACGCCGGACTGCGTTGCGTCCTCGCTAGAGCGCCGCGCGTCTTTTCAGACGCGCCAAGGACGCTCTATCACTTTGAATCTGCGCATAATCCTTTCCGAAAATCGATTCCGATTTTCGGGGTTATGCACTAAACCTGCCGTCTCACGAGACCGACGCCACTGCGCGATTGCGCGTCCGCCCTTTGCCCTTCTGCCTGTTGCGTGCGATCGGCCGGTAGGAGCGATAGAGGATGAGCGCGATGATCAGCCCGACATAGATATATTGCTCGAGGTCGAGGATCTTGGTCGAGAGCGCGAAGTGCAACGCCCCGCAGGCGGCGATGATGTAGACGAGGCGGTGCAGCCAGATCCAGTTCCTGCCGAGGCGGCGGATCGAGAGATTGTTGGATGTCACCGCCAGCGGGATGAGCATCGCAAGCCCGGCCATGCCGAACATGATGAACGGGCGCTTCAGCACGTCGTTGATGACGGCGGCAATATCCATCGCCTGGTCGAGCACCATGTAGACGGTGAAATGCATCAGCGCGTAATAGAAGGTCAGCAGGCCAAGCGCCCGGCGATAGCGGAGATAGTTCCAGCCGAAGAGCTCACGGGCAGGGGAAACGGCAAGCGTCAGGATCAGAAAACGGATCGTCCAGAGCCCAAGGAAAAGCTCGAAGGTCTTGACCGGATCGGCGCCGAGCTGATCGGTCGCGCCGAGATAGAACGTCCAGGCCGCAGGCACGAGCCCGACGACATAAAGCAGCCAGACGGAGGCGGGTTGCCAGCGCTTCGGGATGGCGAGCGACAGTTCCGCCATCAGAAATTCGCCTTCAGGTCCATGCCGGCATAAAGGCTTGCCACCTCGTCGGCATAGCCGTTGAAGGGCAGGGTGGGATGGCGGCTCGCGCCGAAGAAGCCGCTCTCGCCGATGCGCCGTTCGCTGGCCTGGCTCCAGCGCGGATGGTCGACCTCAGGGTTGACGTTGGCGTAGAAGCCATACTCCTGCGCGTTGGTGACCTGCCAGGTATTCTTCGGCTGCTGATCGGTGAGCGTGATCCTGACGATCGACTTGATGCCCTTGAAGCCGTATTTCCACGGCACGACGAGGCGGATCGGCGCACCGTTCTGGTTCGGCAGCGTTTCGCCATAGAGCCCGACGGCCAGCAGCGTCAGCGGATGGCGCGCCTCATCCAGGCGCAGACCCTCGACATAGGGCCAGTCGAGTGACTGGAAGAAACCCTTCTGCCCAGGCATCTCCTCCGGCCGCACCACGGTTTCGAAGGCGACGTATTTGGCGCTGCCGAGCGGCTCGACCTTGTCGAGCAGCGACGCCAGCGGAAAGCCGTCCCAGGGGATGACCATCGACCAGGCCTCGACGCAGCGCATGCGATAGGTGCGCTCCTCGATCGGGAATTCCTTCATCAGCGCCTCGAGGTCGAAGGTGCCTGGCTTGTTGACCATGCCGTCGACCTTGATCGTCCAGGGCAGCGGCTTGAAATCGCCGGAAAGAGCTGCGGGATCGCCCTTGTCGAGGCCGAACTCATAGAAATTATTGTAGGTCGTGACGTCCTTGATCGGCGTCGCCTTCTCGTCGACCTTGTATTTGCTCTCAACGGCGGAGAGGGCCGCAGCGTTTGCCTTGCCGGCGCTGTAGAGGGCCATGGCGCCAAGCGCTGCCGCGCCCAGGAATTCACGACGGCGCACATAGATCTGGCGCGGCGTGATCTCTGATGACGCGATCTTCGGTGGGCGATAGGTTGGCATGTCGAAACCTCCTCGGCGGATATCCTGAAATATAGCCCTTAAACGAACCGCCGGCATGTTGAGATTAGTGTCTAAGCCTTGAATATTGCCGACGGGAAGCCAATTTTTTGTGTTCGGCCGTGATGGAATAGGCTGTAACAAAACGTCGCGTCGAACCGTATATGATCGATGGGCCTCATGGCGCTTCTCCCCGGCGTACCGGATTTGGGTTTCCCGGTAGTGACAGCCCCCGTCGATTGGATTAGGACAATTCCAAAAAGCAGCGTTTGCCCGGCCCGCAGGCTCCATGCCGCCCGGCTTCGCCTGATAATTCCGACACGTTGAGGAAGACACCGATGCCAGTTTACCGTTCCAGAACCACGACCCATGGCCGCAACATGGCGGGCGCCCGCGGCCTTTGGCGCGCCACGGGCATGAAGGATTCGGATTTCGGCAAGCCGATCATCGCGGTGGTGAATTCCTTCACCCAGTTCGTGCCCGGCCACGTGCACCTGAAGGACCTTGGCCAGCTCGTTGCCCGCGAGATCGAGGCGGCCGGCGGTGTCGCCAAGGAATTCAACACGATCGCCGTCGATGACGGCATCGCCATGGGCCATGACGGCATGCTGTATTCGCTGCCCTCGCGTGAGCTGATCGCCGACAGCGTCGAATATATGGTCAATGCCCATTGCGCCGACGCCATGGTCTGCATCTCCAACTGCGACAAGATCACCCCCGGCATGCTGATGGCGTCGCTGCGCCTCAATATCCCGACCGTCTTCGTCTCGGGTGGTCCGATGGAAGCCGGCAAGGTTGTGCTGCACGGCAAGACGCATGCGCTCGACCTCGTCGATGCCATGGTCGCCGCAGCCGATGACAAGATCAGCGACGAGGACGTGCAGACCATCGAACGCTCTGCCTGTCCGACCTGCGGCTCCTGTTCCGGCATGTTCACCGCCAATTCGATGAACTGCCTAACGGAAGCGCTCGGCCTGTCGCTGCCCGGCAACGGCTCGACGCTCGCCACCCATCTCGACCGCAAGCGCCTCTTCGTCGAGGCCGGTCATCTGATCGTCGATCTCGCCCGCCGTTATTACGAGCAGGACGACGTCAAGGCGCTGCCGCGCACCATCGCCTCCAAGCAGGCCTTTGAGAATGCCATGACGCTCGATATCGCCATGGGCGGCTCGACCAATACGGTTTTGCACATCCTTGCCGCCGCCCATGAAGGCGAGATCGATTTCACCATGGCCGATATCGACGCGCTGTCGCGCCGCGTGCCGTGCCTGTCGAAGGTCGCGCCCGCCAAAAGCGACGTGCATATGGAAGACGTCCACCGCGCCGGCGGCATCATGTCGATCCTCGGCGAACTCGACAAGGGTGGCCTGCTGAACCGCGATTGCCCGACCGTGCATGCCGAGACGCTCGGCGATGCGATCGACCGCTGGGATATCACCCGCACCAACAGCGAGACCGTCCGCAACTTCTATCGCGCCGCTCCCGGCGGCATCCCGACCCAGGTCGCCTTCAGCCAGGAAGCGCGTTGGGATGACCTCGACACCGACCGTGAGAACGGCGTCATCCGCTCGGTCGAGCATCCCTTCTCCAAGGATGGTGGTCTTGCCGTGCTCAAGGGCAACCTTGCGATCGACGGCTGCATCGTCAAGACGGCCGGCGTCGATGAATCGATCTTGAAATTCTCCGGCCCAGCTCGCGTCTTCGAAAGCCAGGACTCCTCCGTCAAGGCCATTCTCGCCAACGAGGTCAAGGCCGGCGACGTCGTCGTCATCCGCTACGAAGGCCCGAAGGGCGGTCCCGGCATGCAGGAAATGCTCTATCCGACGAGCTATCTGAAGTCGAAGGGCCTCGGCAAGGCCTGCGCGCTGATCACCGATGGCCGCTTCTCCGGCGGCACCTCCGGGCTTTCGATCGGCCACGCCTCGCCGGAAGCGGCAAATGGCGGCACGATCGGCCTGGTGCGCGAAGGCGACATGATCGATATCGACATCCCCAACCGCACGATCAGCCTGCGTGTCAGCGAAACCGAACTTGCCGCCCGCCGCGCCGAGCAGGACGCCAAGGGCTGGTACCCGGTCGAAGTCCGCAAGCGCAACGTCACGACCGCGCTGAAGGCCTACGCCGCCTTCGCAACGAGTGCCGATCGCGGCGCCGTGCGGGATCTGAACGCCCGCTGAGTCGCTCGAACCGAAGACCCCAGAGTCAGCTGCTTTTCCAACCGGTCGCTTTCAAAGCGGCCGGTTGATGTTTTTATAGGTCTCGCCGAGCTGCTTCAGCCGCTCGTCATAGGTAGCCTTGATACAGGCCGCATCCGCTCCGCATTCCTGTCGCTTCTTCAGCCATGCCGTCTGCTCGTCCTGCAAGGTTCCGCGCGAGCCCATCGCCAGCAGGCCGGAGAGCAGCTCGAAGGTCGTCACCATCTTCACGTCGGCATCGTTGAGCGCGCGGTTGTCGCAGATCGCTTTTTCATCCGGCTTCAATTCTTTCGCATCGCAATCGAAGCTTGCTGCCTGTGCCAGGTTCGATGCAATGAGCAGGATCGCAAAGCCGAGGGCCGCTGTCGTCGTTCTTGTCGTGATCATTCCTATGTTCCTGTTGCCGCCGGTCAGGCGAGCTTGCGCAGTGCCAGAGCCAGGAAGATGATGCAGATGAGCCAGACGGCAAGGATGAAGATCAGTCCGACCCGGCTGGAGGGACGCTCAATGCGCCTTGTCGCCTCCGTACGAAGCTCGTTCATCACCTCTACTGGCACGAGGCGGATCGCCAGCATGATACCGAGCGGCACGATGAGAAGATCGTCGAGATAGCCGAGCATGGGGATGAAATCGGGGATGAGATCGACAGGCGACAGTGCGTAGGCAGCAACCGCACCGGCCACCGCTTTCGCATGCCACGGCACACGGGCGTCACGGGCGGCAAGCCACAATGCTACGATGTCACGCTTCAGTGACTTCGCCCAGACTTTGGCTTTTGATATCAGCTGCATGGCCGTACTTCCTGAATCAAATTCGCAATCGCTTCAAGTGGTACTTCCGCGACGTTTCGTTGCCTTATTCTTCCATGCTTCCGCCCTCTTTCCTTTCTAGCGTCGGGCGCTACAACGTTCCTCAAGAGGATTCAAAAGGAATACCCATGCAAGGCTTTTTTAAGCGCGCCTCCGTCTCGCTGTTCGCTCTGATGCTCGTCCTGCCGGCTGTCGCCCATGCGCAGACGGCAAAGACAGTGCCCGAAAGCCAGATGCAGATGCAGCTCTCCTTCGCGCCGCTCGTCAAACAGACGTCGGGCGCCGTCGTCAACGTTTATGCGGAAAAGATCGTCCAGCGGCAGTCGCCCTTTGCCGGCGATCCTTTCTTCGAGCAGTTTTTCGGCCAGCAGATGCCGAACCGTTCGGAGAAGCAGTCCTCGCTCGGTTCCGGCGTCATCGTCGAGGCGAACGGCACTGTCGTGACCAACAATCACGTCGTCGAAGGCGCCGATGACATCAAGATAGCGCTGTCGGATGGCCGCGAATTCCCCTGCAAGGTGGTGCTGCGCGACGACCGTGTCGATCTCGCCGTGCTGAAGATCGACACCAAGGAGAGCTTTCCGACATTGCCGATCGGCAATTCCGACGCGGTCGAGGTCGGGGATCTCGTGCTGGCGATCGGCAACCCCTTCGGCGTCGGCCAGACGGTGACGAGCGGGATCGTCTCAGCGCTTGCCCGCAACCAGGTGGTCAGAAACGAATTCGGCTTCTTCATCCAGACCGATGCCTCGATCAATCCCGGTAATTCCGGCGGCGCCTTGATGAACATGAAGGGCGAGCTGATCGGCATCAACACGGCGATCTTCTCGCGCGGCGGCGGCTCGAACGGTATCGGTTTCGCCATTCCTGCCAATCTGGTCAAGGTCTTCCTCACTTCCGCCGATGCCGGCGTCAAATCCTTCGAACGGCCCTATGTCGGCGCGAGCTTCGATGCCGTGACCTCGGAAGTGGCCGAGGCGCTGGGGCTGAACAAGGCCCGCGGCGCGCTCGTCGTCAAGGTCTCGGAAGGTGGGCCGGCGGCCAAGGCCGGGCTGAAGGCCGGCGAAATCGTCACCGCTGTCGACGGAATTTCCGTCGAACATCCCGATGCGCTGCTCTACCGGCTGACCACGGCCGGTCTCGGCAATTCGGTCAAGCTCACCGTCATCGAGAACGGCCGCGAGGAGCAACTGCCGCTGACGCTCGCCCGCGCCCCGGAAACCTCGCCGCGCGACCAGCGCACCATCGGCGGACGCACGCCGTTTAGCGGTGCCGTCGTCGAGAACCTGTCGCCGCGGGTCGCCGACGAGCTGCGCATGCCGCCGGAATCGGCGGGCGTCGTCGTATCCGAGGTGAAGGAGGATTCGCCTGCCGCCCGGCTCGGTTTCGAACCGAAGGATATCATCGTCTCGATCAACGGCACGGATGTGAAGTCGACCAGCGAACTGTCCGAGATCGCCGATAGCGACCCCGGCCTCTGGCGGGTCGAGATAGAGCGCGACGGCCAGCGCATCCGGCAATTCTTCCGATGAGCAACGATCTCTTCGCGCCGCGTGTTCCGGAGGAGGTTGCCGCCAGACGGCCGCTTGCCGACCGGCTGCGGCCGAAAACGCTTGCCGATGTCACCGGTCAGGAACACCTGACCGGTGAGGACGGCGTGCTGAAGAGGATGATCGAAAGCGGCTCGCTTGGCTCGATGATCTTCTGGGGTCCGCCCGGCACCGGCAAGACGACGGTGGCACGGCTGCTTTCGGGCGAGGCGGGGCTGGCCTTCGAGCAGATATCGGCGATCTTCTCCGGCGTCGCCGATCTGAAGAAGGTGTTCGAGACAGCCCGCCTGCGGCGTATGGACGGCCGTCAGACGCTGCTCTTCGTCGATGAGATCCATCGTTTCAACCGCGCCCAGCAGGACAGTTTCCTGCCCGTCATGGAGGATGGCACCGTCATCCTCGTCGGCGCCACCACCGAGAACCCTTCCTTCGAGCTCAACGCCGCTCTGCTGTCGCGTGCCCGTGTGCTCACCTTCACGTCGCATGACGAAGAGAGCCTCGAGGAACTACTGAAGCGTGCCGAGGCGATCGAGCAGAAGCCGCTGCCGCTGACGGAGGATGCCCGCGTCAGCCTGATCCGCATGGCCGACGGCGACGGCCGCGCGGTGCTGACGCTCGCCGAAGAAGTCTGGCGCGCGGCGCGCGAAGGCGAGAGCTTCGACACAGAAGGCCTGACGCGCATCGTCCAGCGCCGTGCCCCGGTCTACGACAAGGCGCAGGATGGCCACTACAATCTGATCTCGGCACTGCATAAATCCGTACGCGGCTCGGATCCCGATGCCGCGCTCTACTATCTCGCCCGTATGTTCGATGCCGGCGAGGACCCGCTCTATCTCGGCCGGCGGCTGGTGCGCATGGCGGTGGAGGATATCGGCCTTGCCGATCCGCAGGCGCTGGTGATCTGCAATGCCGCCAAGGATGCCTATGAGTATCTTGGCTCGCCGGAAGGCGAACTGGCGCTGGCGCAGGCCTGCGTCTATCTCGCCACCGCCCCGAAATCGAATGCCGTCTACACCGCCTTCAAGGCGGCAAGCCAGGCGGCAAAGCAGAACGGCTCATTGCTGCCGCCGAAGCACATCCTCAACGCGCCGACCAAACTGATGAAGGGCGAGGGGTACGGCGACGGCTATCGCTACGATCACGACGAGCCGGATGCCTTTTCCGGCCAGGATTATTTCCCGGAGAAGATGGGACGCCAGATCTTCTACGATCCGCCGGAACGCGGCTTCGAGCGCGATATTCGCAAGCGGCTGGAATGGTGGGCAAAACTTCGCAAGGAGCGTAATCCGCGCTGAAGCCTGGCGAATCTCAGGAAGCGCGCGGCGTCTTCTGATTTGCCGGCGCGGCGATCACCTTGACGGACGATTCCGCTAGCCCGTGATGACCTTCCATATCGACGATGACATGCCAGTGACCGCTTTCCGGAACGGCGATCTTGATCGGCGATTTGCGCGCCACGCCGCCGATATATTTGAAATCGAGAACCTCGGTAAACCGCTGGAAATTCGGCGCCGTCATCAGGCGGACATTGTTCACCGCATTCAACGACACCTCGATAATCGTTCCGGCGCGTTGTTCCTTGAGATCGTAATGGGTGAAGCGGAAATTCGGTTTCATCGGTCTCGTGGCGTCTGAAGTCTCTGCGACGCGATTTTACCAGTATGTCGGTTAAGGAAAAGTTGGAACTCGGCCTTTCAGCTCACGTCTTGATGGCGAAAGTCTACTGCTGCGGGCGATAGGAAATCCATTCGGAGCGGGGCACGAAAATATAGGAATGGCATAAAGGCCGATGCGAGAAATCTCGAAGCGTGATGTCGGAAAGACAGGAGCGCCGCCGTCCTTGCGGTATCGACGCAAACACGGAGCAAGGACATGTCGAAGATGACGCTGATTTCGATGATCGCAACGGCTGCCGCATTCCTGGCAGCGCCCGATATATCAGGCGCCGACGGCAGCACGCCTGTTATTGAGGAGAAGAAGGCTGCAGCGCCGATTGTCAGAAAGGGAAGTCTGCCGGTCAACGGCATCGATTACTACTACGAGATCCGTGGAGAGGGCGAACCGCTGCTGCTGCTTCACGGCGGCCTCGGGCAGATCGAGATGTTCGCGCCGGTCATGCCTGTTTTCACCGACCACCGGCAGGTGATCGCCGTCGATCTGCAGGGCCATGGCCGCACGCCGCTGGGCAAGCGGCCGATCGAGCTTCCGGCCATCGGCGCCGATCTCGCGATCCTGGTGAAGCAACTCGGTTACGACAGGGTCGATGTCTTCGGTTATTCCTTCGGCGGCGGGGTGGCGCTGAACATGGCGGCGAACGCGCCCGACCGGGTGCGCCGGCTGGTGATACTGTCGGCGCCCTATGCGCAGAACGGCTTCTTCCCGGAGATGCTGCCGCAGCAGGCGGCCGTCGGCGCCGGTATGGCTGACATGATGAAGGACACGCCGATGTTCCTCTCCTATAAGGCGGTGGCGCCCGACGTTTCGGAGTTTCCGAAGCTGCTCGACGCCATGGGCGCGCTGATGCGCGAACCTATCGACTATAGCGATGCCGTCGCCAAGCTCACCATGCCGGTCATGCTGATCTATGGCGATGCCGACATGATCCGGCCCGAGCATATGATCGACTTCTACCACAAGCTCGGCGGCGGTCTGCGCGATGCGGGCTGGATGCGGGAGAACATGTCGAAGAACCGGCTGGCGATCCTGCCTGATCTCACCCATTACGAGACTTTCGCTTCGCCCCTTATGGCGAATATGGCAATGACCTTCCTCGATGGTGGCGGCAAGGCGCCGAACTGGGCCGAGCAGGTCGGAAAGTAAGGGAAAGGCGGCCGGGCTTTCCCGGCCGCCTTTCCCTCTGCGGTCAGCTGCCGCGCTGGTTCTCCCGATCCAATTGCGTCACCAGCGCCAGGATCGTTTCCGAGACCGGCGTCGGCACGGCACTCAGGCGTCCGAGCGCCACCACCATGCCGACCAGCGGCGTGATTTCGAGCGCCTTGCCGCCGATCAGATCCTGCAGCATCGACGTGCGCACGGCGCCGATATGGCGCGATTGTTCGAGCCGCTGCTCGACGGTCATGCTGAAACGCGCGCCCAAGGCCTCGCCGACGGCGCGGACCTCGTTCATCACCTTGCCGACTGTGGTCGAAAGTGCTGGATCTGCCATGATGTCGGTCATCAGCGCCCTGGTCAGCGCACTGATCGGGTTGAAGGCGGTATTGCCCATCAGCTTGCTCCAGATCTCGTCGCGGATAACAGGCGTCGTCGTGATGTTGAGGCCGGCGTCGGTCAGCACCGCGGCGATCGCCTCGAGATCGGGCGAGATCTCGCCCGAGGGCTCGCCGAGCACGAAGCGGCCGTTGTTGGCAAGCTGGATCTCGCCGGGATTGATCACCTCTGCGCCTTGATAAGCGACGCAGCCGATGACGCGTTCCGGCCCGATCAGCCGCCAGAGCCTGCCGCCGGGATCGAGTTCGTCGAACTGCAGTTCGGCATGCCGGCTTTGGGTATCGCGGTGAAAATACCACCACGGAATGCCGTTAAGGCGACGCGGGTGCCCTCCTTGAGGAGGCCTGCAATGCCTTCGGCGGCAGGCGCCAGCTGATGCCCCTTGAGGCCGGTGATGACGAGATCCTGTGGCGGCAATGTGCTGGGATCGTCGGTCGCAGTCAGGCGGACGTTGATTGGCCTATCCGCATCGGCTTCGCGCAGGCTGAGACCGTTGTCGCGGATGGCGTCGAGATGGGCTCCACGCGCGACGACGGAGATGGTGGCGTCGTTTCTGGCTTGGCTTGCAAGCTTGGCGGCGATAGCGCCGCCGAGTGCCCCGGCGCCATAGATGCAGATGGACTTGATGGACATGCTCGCCTCTTCATGGTGGTGATCGAACCTAGATCTAGGTCATTCCAGGCGTGAGGCGAATGCTAATTTGCCGCATGATGCGCTTTCCTGCGGTCACAGCGGCGCTGCCCGCCGCATCCCCGAGATCTGGGATACGGCGGACAATGCCCGGTCTTCAGGCCGAGGTCGTTGCATCGCTCGGAAAATCCGTGGACAGCGCGAGCTGGCGCCAGGCGGCAAGTTCCTTTTCGACGCCGGCATGCTGCTGCTCGATGACGGCCACCGTGTCGCTGCCGAACGGCATCCGCAGCGGCGGATTGGCCGAGTTGACCATCGTCATGATGCCGGTGGCGAGTCTCGCGGGATTACCGGGCTGGGCATGGTTGGCGTCGGCGGCGAAACTGCGCATGTTGCCGGCCGGCGTGCCTTCGTAATCTGCGATGGAGGCCGGGCTGATCGCCAGCGACGTGTCGGCGAGGAAGTCGGTGCGGAAGAAGCCGGGCTCGACGATCGTCACCTTGATGCCGAAAGGTTCGAGTTCGGCGGCCATCGATTCGGACAAGCCTTCGACAGCGAACTTCGTCGAGCCGTAGACGCCCCAGCCGGGATAGCCGAAGTAACCGCCGATCGAGGAAAAGTTCAGGATGTGGCCGGAGCGCTGGCGGCGCATATAGGGCAGGACGGCGCGCGTCACCTTCAGGAGTCCGAAGACGTTCGTGGCATAGAGCCTTTCGATCTCTTCGGCAGTGGCTTCCTCGACAGCGCCGAGCAGGCCGTAGCCGGCATTGTTGGCGAGAACATCGATGCGGCCGAAGCGGGCGATGCCGGCAGCCGCAGCCTCTTTCGCCTGCGTCTCGTTGGTGACGTCGAGGGCGACGGCAAGCAGGTTCGGATGATCACCGAACTGCTCGGCCACGGTCTTCGGGTTGCGGGCGGTGGCGATGACGGCATCGCCTGATGCAAGGGCTTCCTTGGTCATCAGCGCGCCGAAGCCGCGGGATGTACCAGTGATGAACCAGACTTTCATGACGAATTCCTCTCGATAGCTGTTCGGTTGGCGTCGCATCTCTGTGCTGACGGGTTGAATTTGACCGAAAATCTGTTGCTGTATAAGATTTGTTATTCTTGAAACTATGATGAGTGAATTTCAGCAATGCGAGCCACCGAACTGTCCGAACTTGCGGCCTTCGCGGCTGTCGCGCGGCATAAGAGCTTTCGCAAGGCGGGTGAGGAGCGGGGCGTCACCGCTTCCGCAATCAGTCATGCCGTGCTCAATCTCGAAGACCGGATCGGTATTCGCCTGCTCAACCGTACGACGCGCAGCGTTTCGCTGACCGAGGCCGGCGAACTCTTGATCTCGCATCTCGATCCGGCCTTCGGCGAGATGGCAGCAGCGCTCGATGCTCTGAACCGCTACCGCGACACGCCGTTCGGCAAGGTGAGGATCAATGTGCCGAACTCGATCGGCCCCTTCGTCATCGGCCGCATCATCGGCCCGTTGCTCAAAAGCAATCCCCATTTGCAGCTTGAGATCAACGCGACCGACAGGCTGGTCGATATCGTCGAGGAGGGCTTCGATGCCGGCATCCGCTTCGGCGAGCGCGTCACCGAGGGCATGATCGCGCTACGCATCAAGCCGCGCATCCGCTTGGTCGTCGTCGGTTCGCCCGCCTATTTCGAGACCCGGCCGAAGCCGGCGACACCCCACGAACTCAAGCGCCATCTCTGCATCCAGAACATGTTTCCGTCAGGTGCGCGCTATGCCTGGGAATTCGAGAAGGATGGCCAGACGGTGAGCTTTCAGCCGAGCGGACCGCTGTCGCTCGACGACCACGAGCTGATGATGCAGGCAGCACTCGGCGGCGTCGGCCTTGCCTATATCTGGGAGCCGCGCGTGGAGAAGGCGATCGCCAGTGGCGAGCTGATTAAGGTGCTGGACGACTGGTGCCAGCCGGAGGAGCCGCTCTATCTCTACTATCCGAGCCGTCGCCACATGTCGGCGGGTTTCAGGGCGGTCATCGACGCGATGAGAGCCGAGTAAAAAGGTCGGGATTCGCATCCGTCACCCTTTTGACTCCGACGCCTGAACTGGCCAAAGATGCTGGCATGGCCGTCATGGCCCGCATCATCGGGAGAGGTTGATGAACTATCAGATTTTGCCAACTGCCAATCGAAGGGGACCAAAGCGGCCCAGCGGTCTATTTCCCGCATTGGCTGCGCTGTTGCTGCTCGCCTCGGCGGCGGTCGGGCAGGACATCGGACCGCAAAGCCAAATCTCGCGCCAGCAGGTCGAAAAATTCATCGGCCTGTGGAAAGATCACTTTGCCGGTGCCGATAGCCTGCAGCAGCGGCGGACAGCCTTCAGGACGCTGATGGAGACGACGCCGGGGCCGACGCGCATCCAGGTTCGGCAGGTCGATGCCGACGGCGTCGATGCCGAGTTGATGTGGCCCGCGCGTCTTCATCACCCGATCGGCCAAAGGGTGATCCTCTATATTCATGGCGGCGGCTTTTCCAGCGGCTCGATCCGCACGCACAGCCTGCTCGCGGGATCTCTCGCCAAGGCCGCGTCCAGCGACGTTCTTCTCGTCGAATATCGGCTGATGCCCGAATATGCTTATCCCGCGCAGATCAACGACGCGCTGACGGCCTATCGTTGGCTTCTCGACAACGGCTATCGCGACGAGAACATCATCGTCGCCGGAGATGGCGCCGGCGGCAATATCGCGATCGAGACGGTGCTGCGGCAGATGCAGGCGGCGAAACCGCTGCCGGCGGCCGTAATTGCCCTGAGCCCCATCACCGATCTTGCCGCGACGGGCGGCTCGATGACATCAAATGCCGGAAACGACCCACTGCTCGGCAAGGCTGAGATCGAGACGCTGCGCAAGACTTATCTCCGCAGCCGGTCTCCGACCGATCCCCAGGCATCACCGCTCTATGCCGACATGACCGGCTTTCCGCCGCTGCTGCTGCAGGTCGGCTCCGGTGAGGTCCTGCTGGACGACACGCTACGGCTTGCCGACAAGGCGCGCCAGGCGGGGGTGGATGTTACCACCGAGGTCTGGCCGGGCATGCCCCATCAGTGGCAGCTGTTTCCCTCGCTGCTCGACGATGCCGATCGGTCGAGCCAGAATATCGCCGAGTTTGCGATCCGGCATTTTGCCGACAAACCGCAGGAATAGGGGCCGCAAGACCAGGCGTCCTGGCGCCTCCGTCATCGCATCATTGCGCGCGAGACGGTGACGGCGCCAGAGGCCGCTCGACCTCTCGGCCGACACTGAGCGTCTTTCGCACATTCGGCTCCAGCCGCTCGATATAGGCGTGGTCGGGCGCAGCACCCAGCGCATCCAGCATTTTCGAGAAGAAACACCGGGCCGCTGCCGCCGCCGTGACGTCGAAGACATCGGCATCGCTCAGCCCGTGTTTCTTTAGCCCGTCTATATCCTGCTGCGTCACCGATGTCGCATCGCGCGCCACCTTGGCGGCAAAGGCCATGATCGCGCGTTCGCCGGCATCGATCGGCGCCTTCTCCGTCTCGTTGACGACAGCCGTCAGCCCGTCGCTGGTGAAACCCTCGCGCAGCAGCACCGAGCCGTGCGCCAGCATGCAATACGAGGATTTGAGCTCCTTGGCCGCCGCCAGCGTCACCAGTTCGTAGCGCCGCAAGCTCATATGGCCGCGAATGCTCGAAAGCAGCGCCGCCCAGCTCTCCATCACCTCCGGCCGATGGCCGAAGGCCCGGTACATGTTCGGCAGATAACCATAATTCGCCTCGGCCGACGCATACATCGACGTCGTCTTCTCGCTGGCGGATGCATTGGGGGTGTGAATGAAAGCCATGGCATGATCCTCCTCTATTGTGAGAAGGATAGGGTAGATATGCAGGACAGCAATCCTGAAATATCAGGCAGCATCACTGCTCGCAGAAGCGTTACCACTTCTCTTGATGGGAAGGGTTACGGTAAACGTCGATCCGCATCCTCTTGCGCTTCGAACCTCTATCGAGCCGCTATGCAGTTCAACGATCTGCTTCACCAGGTTGAGGCCGATACCCGTTCCGGCAATCCCGGTCGACGTCCGGGCACGAAAGTAGCGCTGGAACAGCCGGGGCACGTCTTCGGCATCGATCCCCACTCCATCATCGCTGATCGAAACTTTGACGTTTCCCGTCTCTGTCCATGCCGTAACGCGAATTTCGGAGGTTCCGGGCGCGTACTTGACGGCATTGGAAAGCAGGTTGGTAAAGACCTGTGTCAAAGTGCGGGGATCGCCATCGATGAACTCCGGCAGCTCATCGATATTCAAGACGAAGCTGTGCGACTTTGCGATCGTCGACTGCCGCTCGCAACAGGTTTTTATCAATGATCTCAATGTGCAGGCGTCGTAGCTGATATCGATCTTGCCGGTATCGAGGCGTCCGGCTGACAGGATGCACTCCATGAGATCGACGATCCGGTTCACCGATGCGCGGATTTGATCGACCTTGTCGCTGAGAAATTCGGGCTCTAACGGCCCCCTCTTTCGCAGCAGCCGCTGGGCTGCAGCGTCGATGATTGCAAGCGGCGTCCTGAATTCATGCGATGCCATCGCCACGAATTGCCGCTGCAATTCGTTGATGTTCCGCTCCTGCGCCAGCATGCGCTCGAGTTCCAGCGCCTGCCGCTCGACTTCCGCCGTGCGGCTCTTAACCGTCGCTTCGAGCTGATCGTGATGCCGGCGCAGCTCTTCCGCCAGCCGGACGGTCTTGGTGACGTCCTCATGGGTGGCCACGTATCCACCGTTTTGCATCGGATTGTGAGTGATCTTGATAACGCGCCCATCGGCCAGGACGATGTTCTGGCTGGCCGGCGCACCACGGACTGTCGCTTCAAAGACCACGTCAAAATAGGTCGTGGTATCGGCGGGGCCATTTCCCTCCCGGCTGCGATAGGCCAGGATATCCACAAGCGGCGTTCCCGGTTGCGTCAGAAGGTCCGGCAGATTGTACATCCGCGCGTAGGAGGCGTTGCACAATATCAGGTTCTTGGTCGAATCGAACATGCACAGCCCATGTGGCATGTTGCTGAGGGCTGCGTCGAACCGGCGATGTTGTTCGGTCAGGCTGTCTTCGACCCGAATGAGGGTCGAGATGTCTTCGTAACTGAGGATCCAGCCTCCATCCCTCGATGGGGCGCAGGTCAATGAGACCATCCCTCCATCGGAAAGGGCAAACTGAGACGTGGGCTGTCCACCGGCCATCGCCCGCCGGGATGCCACTGCACGGCAGTCTGCGGTGCCCGGCAATCCGTCGATATTCATGCCTTTGCGGATGGCTCCTTGCGGAAGGCCGAGAATATCAAGCGTGCGGGAATTGAAAGCCGTCACCGTACCGGCAGGATCAAGCAGAACGATGCCCTGAGGCAGGCTCTCCAGAATGGATTCAAACGAGTGTGGCATCATCCGGCCCTGCTTCAGATCTGGCGCGTTGCACGTATCCGTAGCATTCGTCAGAAACGATAAAGTTTCGCTAATGTCTATTGCCGGGACTTCCTCGACGGAAACCTGGAGCACACGCCTGGTCCGGAATTCTTCTGTCGTTTGCGATAGGCGAACCAGCGTTCAAGCGGAAGCTGCTTTGCTTCTGCCGGCAGGCTGCTGCGAGCCGTATGTCGACTTCAGATGGAATGCCAGGCTGAGCAGCAGATAGTCGTCCTTGTTGTCGATGTCCTTGCCCATCAAATGCTGCGCCCGCTGCAGCCTTTGATAGAGGGTGTTGGTGTGTATGCCGAGGGAGGCCGCTGCCTTGGAAGCCGATTTCCCGCTCTCGATGTAGATTTCCAGCGTCCTCAGAAGGGCGTCGCCATTCGCCTCTTTCTCGATTGGAGCAAGTATCTGATCTGCAAATTCGAGGATATCGGCAGCGGATTGCTTGCGCAGCAGTCTGTCGATGCCGGTCTCGCTGTGCACAAGAATGCCCGCACGATGTCTCATGCTCATGAGATGGGCGGCCTCGACAGCCTGATTGGCCGCTTCGGGATAACGATGGGGCGCGCTTTGCATCAGGCTTGCCCCGCACCGCCATCCTTCCGCAACTGCCTTGTCTCCGATGGGTTCCAGATTCTTCCGCAGGGCTTCCTCGGTGGCAGCGCAGAACAGCAGGAAGACGCCTTCGTCCGTATAGAACGACAATTGGTTCTGGATCGTCGCCGCCCTCAACGCCTGCTGAAGCGTTCTCTGCAGGAACAGGCTCTGGTTCTGGGCGCTCTCCTGCTCATGCCTGACAAAGATGATCTGGCAATATTTCTTGATCTGAAAGCCGAACCGGACGGCTCCACCCGAGGTGACGAGATCATCCCTTCCCAAGGCCTCGAAGTGCTTCCGTCTCTTACTGTTGAGGATGTCGTCCTGTGACGCGCTGCGGACAATTTCGAGCGCTACGAAAGCGGACACCACGCCCAGGATCGCAGCAGAATAGCTTGCATTGTCACCGCGCTCGAAATGAAAGCTTCCGACGACGTCGTCGGCGACACGGACGGGCTGCACGGATAGGTCCTCTCTCTGTGATAGGCTACCGTCGAAGAGCCCGACCGGCATGTCCTCCGTGGCCTTCGGCTCTTTCCATGCCCTGGACACGAACGTCGTTCCAAAAATATCGGCGTAGTGGAAGTCGATGCCGTAATGCGTCGCGATCTCCTCGAGATGTTCGCCAAGTGGCCGGTGGCGCGTAAAGATGGAGAGGATGTCGTCGTGGGCCGAAAGCGAGCGCGCTAGCTCCGCGTTGCGCCTTTCGATCTCCAGCCGCATCCGGTTGATACTTTCATTCGACCGGACGGCCAGCTCGTAGGCCTGCGACTTCCTATAGGCGATGGCGAGCTGCGTCGCCACGGCTTCAAGCAGGCTGACACTGAATTCACCATAGGCGGACCCCGGCCGAAACGACATGACCGTCAGCGTTCCCAGCGTCGTCGTGTCCGTCTTGATGGGAACGCAGATAAGGCTATGTGAGATACCCTGTTCGGACAGGAAGCGAACGTTTGGCGCACGCAAGTTTGCATGAGCATCTCTGATATCTTCCGGCGAGTTCAGCAGGACGGGTGTTCCGGTCGAGAACACGCTGCCGGCGATCGATTCTTGAGGCGTGACGCGATAATTGTAATAATCGTCGTCGAAACCGACCTGCGATACCGGAATGAGCAGACCCGACGCCTCGTCGTAAAGTCTGAGTACGCCCGCGTCGCTCTCGGCTATCACACTCAGCGTCTGTTCGATCGCGTTGACGTTGATCTCGTTCGGATCGAGAGAATCGAGGACATTGCGATTGATGGCATTCATGGCCCGAACCGCGCGGTTCTGAAAGCGGATGACTGCGCTAAGCACTATCTTCTGTAGGCGGGCGAAGACGGTTTCATAGTGGGCGCCGGGAATCCGCACCTCGCAGACGGCGCCTGCAAAATAGGAAATATCGGCGGTCAATATGGCATCGTCCTCGTCGCGGCGGTGGCTGAAGGTGATCGTAGGTTCCGACGCGTCGGTGTCCGGAATCGTCGGTCGACCCGAAGCTCGCCGCCAGCTTACGAGCGGTCGGCTCGACAAAAGCAAAAGCGAACTCTCGATTTCGTCCATGATCGTCATGTGGCAACCCTGTGTCTTTTCACACAAATAAACTGAATATGATGTGTGTTTCAACATCCAAAAACGGCTGCTCACATATTAAGCATGTTTTATAAACGCTCAAAAGGGGAGCATTCCATGCTTAGTCAAATCAAGCGCAGGCACATCATTGTCGCGATGCTGTTCATCTGCTGGGTCGTCGGCTTCCTCGACAAGACCGCGATCAACATCGCCATCATTCCGATCGTCGACGAGTTCCACCTGACCTCCGAACAGTCCGGGATGATCATCAGCGCATTCTTTCTCGCTTACTCTCTGACGCAGCTCGTCGGCGGATATCTTGTCGATCGGCTGGGAACCCGCTCGGTCTTGACCTCGGCAGTCGGCATCTGGTCGCTCGGCACGATCGCATGCGGCGCGGTCGGCTCCGCCATGGGGCTGGCCGTGTCACGCGCTCTGGTCGGCATGGGCGAGGCTGTCTTCCCGGCGGGAAGCTCCGTCGCCATAACCGACAACTTCAAAAAGGAGAGCATGGCGAGACCGAAATCGGTCATTCAGTCGGGAGCCTCTGTCGGCTTCGCCGTAGGCTCGCTGGTCACCACGGCATTGATCGCCTACTTCAACTGGCGTGTCATGTTCGTCACCCTCGGCCTGATCGGACTGGTTCTTTCAATCCTGCTTTATCTGGTCATGAAACCAATGGTCCGCACTGCTCCAGTATCCGCCGGGCCGAAGGCGACAAAGTCGGAAAAAGCCCGGATCACGGCTCTGCTCAAGAATTCGCTGACCTGGAAGATCGCCCTCTGCTACTTCTTCACGAACATCGTGTTTTGGGGTCTCCAGTCCTGGCTCCCGTCCTATTGGGTGAAGGTCAAGGGCATGAGCATGATGTCGATGGGCGCATACTCGGCAATCCCGCCGGCCGTTGGTTTCCTGTCTTTCCTCTTCTCCGGCTGGCTGCTCGACCGCTATTTCCACAAGAAGGAGAAATACGTCATCTGCATCGGCGCCCTGGTGTCGGCAGTGTTCATCTATCTGATGGCCTACACCACATCCATTCCGCTGGCCTTCTTCTATTTGACGGTTTCAAACGTGTTCCTGAACGCGATCTCGATCAGCGTGTTCGTGACGATCATGAAGCACTACCCCAGTCATTCGGTGGGGACAGCCACGGGCCTGATCAATTCCCTGGCCCAGATCGGATCGTTCGCCTCGCCGACAGCGATCGGCGCCATCCTCCACGCTACGGATCAAAACTATCAGACGGCCTTCCTGGCGATCATCGGCTGCGCTGTCGTGACCCTCGCCGTGGCGGCGACGCTTCCGACCGGAAGCACGGACGAACTGGTCGCAGATCAACCAATTCCAGGACTCGTGAAATGACATATATCGACATCATCGAGCGTGTTGTCGCCGACAAGGCGGAAGGGCTGCGGTCGGCAGCCAATGAAATCTGGTCCTTCGCCGAAATCCGATATGAAGAGTATAAGTCGGCAGCACTCCTGGCCGACCTTCTCGAAGCGGAGGGATTCGCTGTCGAGCGTCGGGCCGGAGGAATCGAGACGGCTTTCGTCGCAAGCTACGGTAAGGGACAGCCCGTCGTGGCGGTCCTGGGCGAGTTCGATGCGCTTCCCAATCTCAGCCAGGAGGGCGACGTCGCAGGATACAAGCCCGTCGTCCCCGGCGGTAACGGCCATGGATGCGGACATAATCTGCTGGGTGTCGGTTCGCTCGCCGCCGCCTTGGCGCTTAAAGCCTGCAAGGACGAGCTCGGGCTTGCCGGTACGGTCCGCTTCTACGGCTGTCCTGCCGAAGAAGGCGGCGGCGGAAAGGCCTTCATGGCCCGCGAGGGATTGTTCGATGGCGTCGACGTCGCCTTCACATGGCACCCGTGGGATGAGAACCTCGCCTACCATGCAAGAATGCTGGCGACGAACCAGGTCTATTTCACTTTCCGTGGTGTGAGTGCACATGCGGGCTTCGAGCCCCATCTCGGGCGCAGCGCGCTCGATGCAGTCGAGCTGATGAATGTCGGGGCAAATTTCCTGCGCGAGCACATCGTCCAAGACGGCAGAATTCACTATGCGATAACGGATACCGGCGGAAAAGCGCCCAATGTTGTGCAGTCGCAGGCCGAAGTACTCTACAAGGTCCGCGCGCCGCTGATGGATCAGGTGCGGGACATCACCGAACGGGTCACGGACGTGGCTCGCGGAGCGGCTCTGATGACGGGAACGGAGGTCGAAATCACCTTCGATGCAGCCTCCGCCGACCTCATACCGAACGCCACGTTGGCAGGTATGATTCACCAGGAGCTCGACAAGATCGGCGGAGCGTCCTTCTCGAACAGCGAGAAAGAGTTCGCGGCGGAGATCCAGAGGACTTTTCCGAGGGACGTTCAAGCCCGCATCGAGAAGCGCGGGACGATCCTCTCCGGACATGTCAACGAACTCGTAGAAAAGCCGACGTTTCTGCACGGTTCGACCGACGTCGGCGACGTCAGCTGGATCGTTCCCACCGGACAGGTCTATATGGCGACATCAGCCTACGGAACACCTCCACATAGCTGGCAGATGGTTGCGCAGGGAAAGACCTCCTATGCCCATAAGGGAATGCTCCAGGCCGGCAAGGTGATGGCCGCCGCCGCCGCCAGGTGTCTCCAGGACAGCGAGTTGATCGGCCGGGCGAAGCAGGAGCACGTCAGGGAACTCGGCGGCGCTTCTTACAAGCCTCTCATTCCGCTCGAGACGAAACCGATGAAGGTCCGCTAGGCAATGCGGACGGTTATGTGAGCCATGGAATAGTTACGGCGAGGAACGGCGAGCGGCGAGGGGACTTCAGCCGAGTTTGGCCAATTGCTCGTCTAGAAGGTCAAGGCTGTCCTCTTCGACTTCGTTGACGTCACTCGGCATGGGCTCGCCGGTCTCCTGGTAAACAAGCCAGGCGACGTACATGGTTGCTGTCGTCAGCGCGTTCCAGCCGTCTTCGCTGGGCTTTCCCACGACCTCGGAGAGCCGACGAAGCGTCCCGCGCTCATCGTCGCTGTAGATAAGATCGGAGAAGTCTCGGCCAGTCAGGCGTCCGCCATTACCCCAATTGCGGATTGCCGCTAAGGCGGCTTTGGCTTCGGGCGCGTGAGGTTCGGTGCGCTCGATTTGTGCGACCAAAGACGCGGCGATGGCTGCCAAGCGCCGCGCCTGTTCGCGTGGCGGCAGAACGGTCAGCTCGGCGCGCAATTTCATGTCACCATGGTCTCCGCTGGGCTTGTCACAACGTCTATCAACACAGAATAGAGGCCCTTCCTGCTTTTGCCAGAAGGTCCATCGATTGCGTCGCATTGATCGCTTCGACGGAAATACCGGGCGAGCCTGAATCCGCTACATTTTTGCTGCCAACGCATTTGTCGGTGGTGCGCCAGGCACGATTTTGCAGGTCGAAAAAATCGACATATGCCTCTCAGTTATAATCATACTTTAGATCGTTCCAATTTTTAGGAAAAGATTTCGGCGACCACAAATATCGAAATTTGCCGCAAATTCTCTGGCATACAGCTGCCTTTGTGGATTTCACTTGACAGAATTGGAACGTTCCAAATATTTAAGGCGATCGGCCGATCGTTGGCGCCGGGAGGAAGATGTGACAAAGGCGCGGGTAACCGTCATTGACATTGCGAAGGCCGCAGGCGTCTCGAAATCGACGGTTTCGCTGGTGCTTCAGGGCTCCTCCCTGGTCAATGAGGGGACGCGTTCCAAGGTCAATGCGGTGATGCGCGAGCTGGGCTACGTCTACAATCGCGGCGCAGCCAATCTTCGCCAAGCCAGTGCCAAATCGAGGATCATCGGGGTCGTCGTGAACGACCTGACGAACAGCTTCTTCGCGGAACTGGCGGTCGGCGTCGATATGGTCGTTCAGTCGGCCGGATTTGTGCAGTTCCTGTCGAACACCAGCGAGAGCATCGACAGGCAGCGCGAGGTTGTCGCATCGATGCGGGAACATGGCATTTCGGGGCTCATCGTGTCGCCGGCGCGCGCCACCGATGCCGCAGACTTCAAGCCGCTTGTCGCCGCAGGGATTCCGGTGGTGGTCGTCGTCAGAAACCTGCCTGGTGCCAAGGTCTCGTCCGTCGTCTCCGACAACCGGGCCGGCATGATGTCCGCGGTCAAGCACCTGTCGGAGCTCGGTCACAAGCGCATCGCTTTTCTCGGCGGCTTTCCCGACACCGCTGTCTTCGACGACCGCCTTGCCGGTTACCGAAGCGGCATGGAGGCAGCCGGGCTCGACTATCACCAAGAACTTGTCATCTCGTCGGCGCCTTCGCGAGCCGGCGGGGTGGAGGCGATCGGAAAAGCAATCGTTCTTGCTGACAAACCCTCAGCAGCCGTCTGCTTCAACGATGCCGTAGCCTTCGGTGTTTGCGACGGATTGCGTGCGCGCCGACTGGAACCCGGCTCCGACTTCGCGGTCGTGGGATTCGACGACGTCATCGAGGCTCAGGCGGCGGTTCCGGCGCTCACGACGGTCTCGGTCGATCCGCAGGGCATCGGGCGCCGCGGCGCCCAACTGCTTCTCAAGCAGATCAATGCGGGCAAGGCCGAGCCGGAGACGGTGATAACAGCGGTTCGGCTGGTTGTTCGCGAGAGCTGCGGAGCCCGCAAGAGCGTAAAAATTGAAACAGGACTCTGAGTAAGGCCCATGAAGAAGCATCTCACCCCGACCGAAGCAGCCGCGCTGATCCCGGATGGCGCTGTTGTAACGGTGTCTTCCTCGAGCGGTCTCGGTTGCCCGGACCTCATGCTGAAGGCGATTGGCGAACGTTTCGATGCGACCGGCCATCCCCGTGATATCACGACCCTTCATCCGATCGCCGCCGGCGACATGAGCGGCATCAAGGGCGTCGACCATATCGCCAAGAAGGGGCTGCTCAAGCGCATCATCGGTGGCTCTTATCCGTCCGGCCCGTCGTCATCAGAGCCGCCGCTGATCTGGCAAATGATCACCAACAACGAGATCCCGGCCTACAATATTCCCTCGGGTATTCTCTTCGATATTCATCGCGAGGCCGCCGCGAAGCGGCCGGGTGTCCTGACCAAGATCGGCATCGACACATTCGTCGATCCAGAGCGGCAGGGTTGCGCGATGAACGGCCTGGCTTCGGAGCATCCGGTGGTCAAGCATGTGCGCTTCGAGGGCGACGACTGGTTGTTCTTTCCCTCGATCGTGCCTGAAGTCGCCATCATCCGGGCCACCACCGCCGACGAGCGCGGCAACCTGACATATGAACATGAAGGCGCCTATCTCGGTGGCCTCGATCAGGCGCTTGCCGCACGCAACAATGGTGGCATCGTCATCGCACAGGTCAAGCGGATCACCAAGGAAGGCTCGCTGAAGCCCCATGACGTCCGGGTGCCTGGAATGCTGGTCGATTATGTGATCGTCGATCCGGAGCAGAAGCAGACGACGCAGACGCAATACGATCCGGCAATTTCCGGGGAGATCTTCTGCCCGCTCGATAGCTTCAGCGTTCCGGAATTCAATGTTCAGAAAGTCATCGCGCGCCGCGTCGCGCAGGAACTTCAAGCGGGAAGCTGCGTCAATCTCGGCTTCGGCATATCGGCCAACGTGCCGCGAATTCTGCTGGAGGAAGGGCTCCACGGCGCGGTCACCTGGGTCATCGAGCAAGGCGCGGTCGGCGGCGTGCCGCTGCTCGACTTCGCCTTTGGCTGCGCGTCGAACGCGGACGCCTACATGCCGTCTCCCTATCAGTTCACCTATTTTCAGGGTGCAGGTTTCGATGCATCGCTGCTGTCCTTCCTCGAGATCGGCAAAGACGGTTCGGTCAACGTTTCCAAGCTCTCCTTCCGGCCGCATGTGACGGCTGGCGCCGGAGGCTTCGTCGACATCACGGCGCGGGCGAAGAAGATCGTCTTCTCCGGCATGTTCAACGCCGGAGCGAAGCTTTCGGTCGCCGATGGAGCTCTTCTCATCGACAAGGAAGGCAAGTTGAAGAAACTCGTGAACGAGGTCGAACACGTCACCTTCAGCGGCAGGCGCGCGATCGAGCAGGGGCAGGAGATCACCTATGTCACCGAGCGGTGCGTGATGAAACTGACGCCCGATGGCGTCGTCCTCACCGAGATTGCGCCCGGCGTCGATCTCCAGGCCCACATCCTCGATCAGTCGGAGTTTCCGCTGGTCGTAGCGCCCGACCTGAAGGTCATGGACGCGGCGCTCTTCGCGGAGGCAAACATCGGCCTGTCGCTTCCAGAAAAAGAGGCACGGACGCTGGAGGGCAGCTTCGATGGCTAGCGGAACAGTCAGAATTGACGTCGATGGACATGTTGCGACGCTGACGATTTCTCGTCCGGAGAAGCTGAACGCGCTCGATCTCGACATGCTGAAAGCGCTGGCTGACGCGGCCGACGAGGTGGAGGCCAACGCCAATGTGCGCGCTGCCATTCTGACAGGCGAAGGAAAGGGCTTTTCCGCCGGCGGCGATATCAAGGCCTGGGGCGGAATGTTGCCTCAGGAGTTCGGTCATCTCTGGGTTCGCCACGGCCATCGCATCTTCGAAAGACTGGCGACGCTCCGGATGCCGCTGGTCGCGGCTCTGAACGGCCATGCCCTCGGAGGAGGGCTTGAACTTGCAGGCGTCGCGGACATTCGCCTCGCCGAGCAGCACATCAAGATCGGCCTGCCGGAAACCGGTCTTGGAATGGTGCCGGGCTGGTCCGGGACGCAGCGTCTTGTGCGCCGGTTCGGGGCGCAGGCGGTCCGGCGTATGGCCCTGGGTGGCGAAATATTCACTGCCGAAGAGGCGCGTACGCTCGGGATCGTGGACGCAGTCGTTCCGACGGGGAACGCGCTCGCCGCCGCCAGGGAATATGCTGGGCGGATTGCCACAAGGGGGCCGGCTGCCATCGAGATCGCGAAGTTGATGATCGCACCGGCAAACGGCGAAGACAATGGAACCGCGGTCGAAGCCCTGGGCTCGATCCTCGCCGCGAAGACCGGCGATCTAAAGGAGGGCGTCGCATCATTCAGCGAGAAGCGCCCGGCAACGTTCAAGGGAGAATGGTAATGACGGTTCTCGTCAACCCCACCGCGCTCAGCGACCACAAAGCGCGTGATTTCAAGATGCTCATCGATGGCAAATGGGAGGCTGGTGCCTCCGATCCGATCGAGCGTGTCGCGCCGAGCCATGGTGTCGTGGTCAGCCGGTTTCCGACCGGCAGCAAGAAGGACGCCGAGCGTGCGATCGCTGCGGCACGCAAGGCCTTCGACCTCGGGCCGTGGCCTCGGATGACCGCTGCCGAACGTTCCGCCATTCTGCTCAAGGCTGCCGATTTGATCGAAGCGCGCGCAGAGGAGCTGGCATTTCTCGATGCGATCGAGGCGGGAAAGCCGATCACGCAGGTGCGGGGAGAAATTGCAGGCTCCGTTGACATATGGCGCTACGCGGCGGCTCTTGCCCGCGACCTCCACGGTGAAAGCTATAACACGCTCGGCGACGGCACGCTCGGCGTCGTCTTGCGCGAAGCAATCGGCGTGGTGTCGATCATCACGCCCTGGAACTTTCCGTTCCTGATCGTCGGCCAGAAGCTGCCATTCGCCCTGGCCGCTGGCTGTACGACCGTCGTCAAGCCCTCGGAACTGACCTCAGGATCGACGCTGGTGCTGGGAGAGATCCTGCAGGAGGCAGGCATTCCGGATGGCGTCGTGAACATTGTCACCGGTACGGGACCAGAGGTCGGCGCGGTCATGACGTCGCATCCCGACGTCGACATGGTGTCCTTCACCGGCTCGACCGGCGTCGGCAAGCTGACGATGTCGAATGCCGCACAGACGCTGAAGAAGGTCTCGCTGGAACTGGGCGGGAAGAACCCGCAGATCGTGTTTCCGGATGCCGATCTCGATGCCTTCATCGATGCCGCGGTCTTCGGCGCATACTTCAATGCCGGCGAGTGCTGCAATGCCGGCTCGCGGCTAATCCTTCACAAATCAATCGCTTCCGATGTCGTCAAGCGGATTGCCGAGCTGTCGAAGGCGGTGAAGGTCGGCGACCCGCTCAATCCTTCGACGCAGGTCGGCGCCATCATCACGCCGCAGCATTTGGAGAAGATATCAGGATACGTCGCCGGCGCGAGGGGCAGCGGTGCCCGGGTCGCGCATGGCGGCGAGACGCTCGATCTCGGCATGGGGCAGTTCATGTCGCCGACGATCCTCGAAGAGGTCACCCCCGATATGGCCGTGGCGCGCGAGGAGGTCTTTGGTCCGGTGCTTTCGGTCCTGACATTCGAGACATCGGCCGAAGCGATCAGGATTGCGAATTCCATCGACTACGGCCTGTCGGCCGGTGTCTGGAGCCGCGATTTCGACACGTGCTTGACGATCGGCCGCTCAGTGCGGGCAGGGACGGTCTGGATGAACACCTTCATGGACGGCGCCTCGGAACTTCCCTTTGGCGGTTACAAGCAAAGCGGCCTCGGCCGTGAACTCGGCCGCCATGCGGTCGAAGATTACACGGAGACGAAGACGCTCAACATGCATATCGGCAAACGCACCAGCTGGTGGATGCCGCAGACGGAAAAGCTGGCTTAGCCGGCAGCCGAACTACGCTCGAGGAGGGCGGGTGATTGGTGCGGGAATGGGTCCCGCATCTTCCAATGTAAGACTGGGAGGTCTTTCGATGAACAGGTTTTTGACCACGACTGCAACGATCGCATTGGCTCTGGCCGGCGCCAGCGTCTCCGCACGCGCCGCCGACGTGAAGGAAGTGCAGATGCTGCACTGGTGGACGTCAGGCGGCGAGGCTGCGGCGCTGAACGTCTTGAAGCAGGATCTTTCGAAGGAAGGTTTTGCCTGGAAGGACGTGCCGGTTGCCGGCGGTGGCGGCGATGCGGCGATGACGGCGCTGAAGGCGATGGTTGCGGCCGGCACCTATCCGACAGCCTCGCAGATGCTGGGTTATACCGTGCTCGATTATGCCCAGGCTGGCGTCATGGGCGATCTGACGGAGACGGCGAAGAAGGAAGGCTGGGACAAGTCGGTTCCGGCAGCGCTGCAGAAGTTCTCGGTCTATGACGGCAAGTGGGTTGCAGCCCCGGTCAACGTCCACTCGGTCAACTGGCTGTGGATCAACAAGGCTGTGATGGACAAGATCGGCGGCACCCAGCCGAAGACCTTCGACGAGCTGATCGCGCTGCTCGACAAGGCCAAGGCCGCCGGGGTGATCCCGCTGGCGCTTGGCGGCCAGAATTGGCAGGAGGCGACGATGTTCGATTCCATCGTGCTGTCGACCGGCGGGCCGGAGTTCTACAAGAAGGCCTTCAACGACCTCGACGAGGAATCGCTGAAGTCCGACACGATGAAGAAGTCGTTCGATAACCTGGCCACGATCATCAAGTATGTCGACCCGAACTTCTCGGGCCGCGACTGGAATCTCGCGACCGCCATGGTCATCAAGGGTGACGCGCTGGTGCAGGTGATGGGCGACTGGGCCAAGGGCGAATTCGTCGCCGCCAAGAAGACGCCGGACACCGACTTCCTGTGCTACCGCTTCCCCGGCACCGACGGCAGCGTGGTCTACAACTCCGACATGTTCGGCATGTTCAACGTTCCCGACGACCGCAAGGCGGCCCAGGTGGCGCTGGCCACCGCAACGCTGTCGAAGAGCTTCCAGTCGGCCTTCAACGTCGTCAAGGGATCGGTGCCGGCTCGTACCGACGTTCCCGATACCGACTTCGACGCTTGCGGCAAGAAGGGCATCGCCGACCTGAAGGCAGCCAACGAAGGCGGCACGCTGTTCGGCTCGCTGGCGCAAGGGTACGGCGCTCCGCCGGCCATCGCCAATGCCTACAAGGATGTCGTCTCGAAGTTCGTCCACGGCCAGATCAAGACCTCCGACGAAGCCGTCAAGCAGCTCGTCCAGGCGATCGACGACGCCCGCTGAGACCACGTGTGATGACAAATGCTTCCCCGCGTGCTCCGCGGGGAAGCTTCAGGCTTCGCGCCGATCATGCGCGGACAATCATGCCCGACAATGATGCAGAGCCGATCATGCCCGATATCATGCGGGGCCGATTGCAGGCAGGAGATGACATTCCATGAGCACCGTTGCGACCACCGATCCGGTTTTGACGCCGAGGCAATCGACGGGGATCTCGTTGAGGGGCCGGCTGCAGGATGCGCTGCCGAAGATCGTGCTGGCGCCGAGCTTCGTCATCACCATCATCTTCGTCTACGGCTTCATCGTCTGGACGGCCTATCTGTCGTTTACCAATTCCAAGACCTTTCCCTCCTATGCGCTGACCGGAGCACGCGCCTATCAGCGGCTGTGGCGCTGGACCTTCGAGAGCGATCCGCCGTCGTCCTGGTACACCTCGATCACCAATATGGCGATCTTCGGCTTCCTCTATATCGGCATCTGCCTGGTGCTCGGTCTCTTCCTCGCCATCCTGCTCGACCAGAAGATCCGCGGCGAGGGGCTGCTGAGGCCGATCTTCCTCTATCCGATGGCGCTGTCCTTCATCGTGACAGGTGTCGCCTGGAAATGGTTCCTCGATCCCGGCCTCGGGCTGGAACAGACGCTGCACCACTTCGGCTGGACGAGCTTCCACTTCGACTGGATCAAGAACAAGGACTTCGTCATCTACACCGTCGTCATCGCCGGCGTCTGGCAGGCGTCAGGCTTCGTCATGGCAATGTTCCTGGCGGGACTGCGCGGCATCGACGGCGAGATCATGAAGGCCGCCCAGATCGACGGCGCCTCGCCATTCCAGCTCTATCGGCGCATCGTCATCCCGCTGCTGCGGCCGATCTTTCTGTCCGCCTTCATCGTGCTCGCCCATATGGCGATCAAGTCCTATGACCTGGTGGTGGCGCTGACCTCGGGCGGTCCCGGCGGCTCGGCCTGGCTGCCGTCCAACTTCATGTACGAATACACTTTCAAGCGCAACGAGATGGCCGTCGGCTCGGCCAGCGCCATCATCATGCTGATGACGATCTCGGCGATCATCGTGCCCTATCTCTATTCCGAACTGAAGGAGAAGGCGCGATGAGCACGATCATCTCACCGACAACCGACAGGGCGCAGAACAGCACCAACACCCGCTGGATCGGTCGCACCGTCATCTACGGCCTGCTGCTGATCTTCGCCATCCTCTATCTGATGCCGCTCTTCGTCATGCTGACGACCTCGTTCAAGACGATGGACGAGATCCAGAACGGCAACATGCTGGCGCTGCCGCAAGCGCCGACCTTCGACCCCTGGATCAAGGCCTGGGGCGAGACCTGCGTCGGGCTGACCTGCGCTGGCATCAAGGGCTACTTCTGGAACTCGATCAAGATGGTCGTGCCGGCCGTCGCGATCTCCACCATCATGGGGGCGCTGAACGGCTATGTGCTGACCAAATGGCGCTTTCCCGGCCACACGCTGGTGTTTGGGCTGATGCTGTTTGCCTGCTTCATCCCGTTCCAGTCGGTGCTGTTGCCGATGGCAACGATCCTCGGCAGCCTCGGCCGCTTCGGCATGACGCTGCAGAATGCCACGGGCCTGAGCTTCGGCTTCGGCAATCCGACGGTCAATCTGGTCTTCGTGCATGTCGTCTATGGCTTGGGCTTCACGACACTGTTCTTCCGCAATTTCTACGAGGCCTTTCCGACCGAGCTGGTGCGGGCCGCCCAGGTCGATGGCGCCAGCTTCTTCCAGATCTTCCGCCGCATCATGCTGCCGAACTCGCTGCCGATCATCGTCGTCACGGTGATCTACCAGTTCACCAATATCTGGAACGACTTCCTGTTTGCCTCGGCTTACGCCGGCACCGGTGAATCCATGCCGATGACGGTGGCGCTGAACAATGTCGTCAACACCTCGACGGGCGTCGTCGAATACAATGTCAACATGGCGGCGGCGATGATCGCCGCCGTGCCGACGCTCATCGTCTATATCCTCGCCGGCCGCTACTTCGTGCGCGGTCTGATGGCGGGCGCTGTCAAAGGGTAATCCATGGCCTTCCTCGAAATCTCCGGTCTCAAAAAGCGCTTCGGCGCCGTCGACATTCTCAAGGGGATCGACCTCGAACTCGAAAAGGGCGGCTTTCTCGTGCTGGTCGGCCCGTCCGGCTGCGGCAAGTCCACCCTGCTCAACACCATTGCCGGGCTGGAGACGATCACGTCAGGCGATATCAAGATCGACGGGCGCGACATCAGTGGTCTGCATCCCTCCAAGCGCGACATCGCCATGGTGTTCCAGTCCTACGCGCTCTATCCGAACATGACGGTGGCGGGCAACATCGCCTTCGGCATGGAGATCCGTGGCGTTCCGAAGGAGGAGCGTGCCAGGGCGATCGCCCAAGTCTCCGACATGCTGCAGATCGGCCATCTGCTCGACCGCAAGCCGAGCCAGCTCTCCGGCGGCCAGCGCCAGCGTGTCGCCATGGGAAGGGCGCTGGTGCGCAATCCGCAGGTCTTCCTGTTCGACGAGCCGCTCTCCAATCTCGATGCCAAGCTGCGCGTCGACATGCGCACCGAGATCAAGCGGCTGCATCAGCGCATGGGCACCACCTTCGTCTATGTCACCCATGACCAGATCGAGGCGATGACGCTGGCGACCAAGATCGCCGTGCTGAAGGACGGCGTGCTGCAGCAGTTCGGCACGCCGGCCGAGATCTACAACAGCCCCTCCAATATCTTCGTCGCCGACTTCATGGGATCGCCGGCCATGAACCTCTTGAGCGCCACCGTCGAGAACGGCGCCGGCGGCCTGGAAGTCTCGCTGGAGCGGCCGAATGCCGCCCCGCTGAAGCTCCCCGTCATCTCAGGCAATGACGGCCTGACCGCCTATACCGGCAGACAGGTGATCTTCGGCATCCGCCCGGAGGCGCTGACCGATCCCGATGGCGCCGACCGCAAGGCACGCTCGCTGACCGAGGGCGACTGCCTGATCGAGGTGGTGGAACCGGCCGGCTCCGACACCTTCGCCGTCACCAAGCTCGGCGGCAAATCCGTCGTCGCCCGCCTGCGCGCCGATACCGGCATCGCGCCAGGACAAAACACCCGCCTCGCCTTCAATCTCGACAAGGCCGTCTTCTTCGATCCCGAAACACAGGCGCGGATCGCGTGAGGGCCAGGTGCTGACATGAGCAGTTCACCTGACATCGTCATCATCGGTTCAGGCGTCGGCGGCGCCACGGTCGCGGCCGGCCTGGCCATGACCGGCGCGCAGATATTGATCCTCGAAGCCGGCGAGCACATCGCCGATCTTCCTGTTAACCGCGACCAACGCGCGATCTTCCAGCGGGGACATTTTCGACCGAAGGAAACCTGGTACGAGGCGAACGGCAAGGGATTTAACCCCGGCAATTACTACAATGTCGGCGGGAATTCGAAATTCTATGGCGCAGTATTGTCTCGCTATCGCAGCCAAGATTTCGACGTCATCGAGCACCGGGAGGGTGTGTCGCCGGCCTGGCCGTTTCCGTATGAGGTGCTGGAGCCGTGGTATTGCCAGGCCGAACGCATGTACCAGGTCCGCGGCAGTCTTGGCGAAGATCCCACCGAACCGTACCATTCGGCCGCCTACGAGTACCCGCCCGTCCCGGACGAGGCGCCGATCGCCGATATCAGGGCGCGCCTCAAGCAGAAAGGCCTGCATCCGTTTTCCCTGCCGCTCGGCCTGGATCTTGACGCCTGGCTCTCCAAGGCACGCACGCCATGGGATGCGCATCCGAACGCCCGCGACGGCAAGATGGATGCCGAGACCGCAGCCCTCGCAGTGGCGCTGAGACACCAGAACGTGCGGCTCGAAACCAATGCGCGTGTGACGAGGCTCGACACGGGAGCGGAGGGCCGGATCGACCGGGTGACCTATCTCAAGAACGGGCAGACGGTGACTGTTTCGCCTGAGATCGTGATCCTCTCCGCCGGGGCGGTCCAATCATCAGTGCTTTTGCTGCGTTCGAAAAACGACCGCTTCCCAAGGGGTCTGGCGAATTCTTCCGACCAGGTCGGCCGCAACTTCATGAACCACAATGCGTCCGCCGTCATCGGGGTCTCGCCGCGGTTCAGGAACACCTCCATCTACCAGAAGACCTTTGCCTTCAACGATTTCTATCTCTCCGACGGGGAGGGAGGGCCGCCCCTCGGCAACGTGCAGCTCCTGGGGCGCATCTCTGAAAAGGTTCTCAAGGGCTCTCTGCCGCAGGCTCCGGAATGGCTTCTGCGCTTCATCACCGGCCATGCCATCGACTTCTATGCGATGAGCGAGGACGTTCCCAATCCCGAAAGCCGCGTCATGGTGGATGGAGATCGGATTATTCTCCAATGGCAGCGAACCAACTGGGACGCCCATCTCGCGCTTGTCGCCAGGCTGAAGGCCATACTGAAGTCGATTGGATTTCCGATCGTGCTGGCGAGGCCCTTCGACAAGCGCACGCCCTCGCATCAGTGCGGAACGATCCGCATCGGAAACGATCCCGCGACTGCGCCGCTCGACGCGTACTGCCGGTCTTATGATCATGAAAATCTCTTCGTCGTCGACGCCAGTTTCCTCCCCACCTCGGCTGCGGTGAATCCTGCGCTCACCGTCGCTGCCCAGGCGCTGAGAGTGGCGGATCACATCGCATCGAAGGATTTGCAGGCATCAGACGCGCGCTGGCGGACCGAACGGACAAAATAGGACAGTAAGATGAGTTTCGACTATATCATCACCGGCGCCGGCCCTGCAGGATGCGTGCTGGCAAATCGGCTGAGCGAAGATCCTGATGTCAGCGTCCTCTTGCTCGAAGCGGGCGGAGGCGACTGGAATCCTCTTTTTCATATGCCTGCCGGCTTCGCCAAGATGACCAAAGGCGTCGCCAGCTGGGGATGGGAAACCGTTCCCCAGAAGCACATGAATGGCCGCGTGCTTCGTTATACGCAAGCGAAAGTCATTGGTGGCGGCTCGTCCATCAACGCACAGCTCTACACGCGCGGAAACGCGGTGGATTATGACCTTTGGGCTCGTGAAGACGGTTGCGCGGGCTGGGACTACCGCTCGATCCTTCCCTATTTCAAACGCGCGGAAGATAATCAGCGCTTCGCCGACGACTATCACTCCTATGGCGGTCCGCTCGGCGTCTCGATGCCCGCAGCGCCGCTACCGATCTGCGACGCCTATATCCGTGCAGGGCAGGAGCTCGGCATTCCCTACAATCACGACTTCAACGGGCGCCAGCAGGCGGGAGTGGGATTTTATCAGCTCACGCAGCGCAACCGCCGCCGGTCGTCGGCTTCGCTGGCCTATCTCTCGCCGATCAAGGACCGGAAGAACCTGACGGTGCGGACGGGCGCGCACGTCGCGCGTATTATCGTGGAGGGAGCCCGTGCGACAGGCGTCGAGATCGTGACCTCGCGCGGCTTGGAGATCGTGCGCGCCGAACGCGAAGTATTGATCTCCTCCGGCGCAATCGGATCGCCGAAGCTGCTTTTGCAGTCCGGCATAGGACCGGCCGACCATCTGCGGTCGGTGGGCGTCAAGGTGCTTCACGATCTGCCGGGTGTCGGTGGAAACCTTCAGGATCACCTGGATCTTTTCGTCATCGCTGAATGCACGGGCGATCACACTTATGACGGTGTTGCAAAACTCCACCGGACACTTTGGGCCGGGATTCAATATGTCCTGTTCCGGACCGGTCCTGTCGCCTCGTCGCTCTTCGAGACCGGCGGCTTCTGGTATGCCGATCCCGAGGCCCGTTCGCCTGATATCCAGTTCCACCTCGGCCTCGGATCGGGCATCGAAGCAGGCGTCGAGCGGCTCAAGAATGCCGGCGTGACCCTTAACTCCGCCTATCTGCATCCGCGCTCGCGAGGGACGGTGCGTCTATCATCCTCCGACCCGGCCGCCTCTCCATTGATCGACCCTAACTACTGGTCCGATCCCCACGACAGGACGATGTCCCTGGAAGGGCTGAAGATCGCGCGCGAGATCATGCAGCAGGCGGCGTTGAAGCCCTATGTCATGGCCGAAAGGCTTCCCGGACCGAAGGTGATGACCGACGAACAGCTTTTCGACTACGGCTGCGCCAACGCAAAGACCGACCATCATCCGGTGGGCACCTGCAAGATGGGGACAGGGCCTGACGCGGTTGTCGGGCTTGATCTCAAGGTCCATGGCCTGGAAGGCCTCAGGGTCTGTGATTCATCCGTCATGCCGCGCGTGCCGTCATGCAATACCAACGCGCCGACGATCATGGTCGGCGAAAAGGGATCGGACCTCATCCGGGGCTTGCCTGCACTTTCCCCCACCATCTTCGCCTACGAACGCAACGATGCGAGGCCTCAGGCCCGCGCCGAAATCCGGTAAGCCATCTCGAGAGGAGAGACGACAATGTCTGAAGTCAGAGTTGCAGTGCTTGGCGCCTCGGGCTGGATGGGAAAGGTCCACACGATGGCCTATCAGACCTTTCCGCATTTCTTCGGAGTGTCGGACGGAACGGCTCGGATCGTCGCTCTCGTCGAAGGTCCCTCGAAAACAGCCGGGGATCTTTCCCACAGGGCGCCAGGTGCAAGAATTCTTCAGGATTGGAATCTGGCGGTCGCTGATCCTGATGTCGATCTGATCGATATCTGCCTGCCCGACCATCTCCACTATGAGGTGGCCAAGGCGGCTTTGCTGGCAGGCAAACATGTCTATTGCGAGAAGCCATTGGCAAACACCGCCGCCGAAGCGCGGGAACTGGCCGACATCGCCCGGGCGAAGGGTGTCATTACGCGCGTCGGACACGCCTTTCCTCGGAATCCCGTCCATGATCTGGCGAAAGATATCATTCAATCCGGCGAAATCGGCGAGATCAAGCTGTTCCGCGGCTGCCAGCACGTCGACATCTATGGCGATCCGAACGCGCCCTTCATGTGGCGCGCCGACGGAAAGCTCGCGCCGACCGGGATCGTCGGTGATACCGGTTCGCACATCTTCAGCTTCATGGATTTCCTGGTCGGCCGCGTCAGTTCCCTGATCGCCGACAATCTCATCGTGACGCCGCGTCGGCCTGCCGTCGAGGGCCTTGCCTATGGCGAGCAGGTGAAACTGTCAGGCAACGAGTCCTGGGCTGATATCACCAATCCCGATGCAACCAATCTGCTGTGCCGGTTCGAGAACGGTGCCGGCGGGATCGTCGATTTCAGCCGTGTCGCGACCGGCCGCAAGTTCATGCAGACCTACGAAATCTATGGAACGAAAGGCAGCATCGCCTATACCTATGACGAGATAAACCGGCTGCGCTTCTATTCCAACGACGACCGGACGGGGCGGCGCGGCTTCCGGGAGATCGACGTGGGTCCTGAGAACCCTACCTTCAGGGCTTTCCTTCCTCTGCCGAATTTCGGTCTGGGCTACAATGAAAGCAAGATCATCGAGGTGGCCGAGGTGATCCGCTCGATCGTTGCAAACAGGCCGATGTGGCCGACATTCGATACGGGCCACCACATCTGCCAGATCGTCGACGCATGCATGGAGTCCTCCCGGCAAAAACGCTGGGTCGACATCCCGCTGGGTTGAACGCCGATGACCATAGACGTTCCGCAGGAAATTCTTGACGCACTGACCGATGTCGACATGCCACGGCTCCCAGCCGAACCCGCCCCTTCGGACGTGGTTCGGCTCGCCGGCATCGAGGCGCCGATCTATCGAGCCGGTTGCGTCGTCGTCGGATCCGGCGCGGCAGGTCTGCGAGCCGCAGTGGAAATGAAGCGGCGTGGCGATGACGTCGTTATCGTCAGCCAAAGCGCGTGGGGTGGGACCTCGGCCTGTTCGGGATCCGACAAGCAGACCCTTCACACTGCAAATACGGCGGATCAGGGCGACAATTACAAGGCAATGGCCCGAGCCATCCGCAGCGGCGGTGCAATGGACGAGGACACGGCCTATGTCGAGGCTGTGGGCTCGTCCCGGATGATGGCATCGCTTCAGTTCCTAGGGCTGCCGCTGCCGCAGGATCCGCTTGGCGGGACGCTCAGATATCAGACCGACCATGACGAGGTCGGCCGCGCCACCAGTTGCGGCCCGCGCACCTCGCGCCTGATGGTCAAGGTGCTGGCCGAGGAGGCGATCCGGCTCGGAGTGCCGTTTTACAACCAGACCACGGCGGTAAAGATCCTCACCAAGGGCGATGGCGCTGATCGCCACGTGGTCGGGATGGTCGCCATGCGGGCCAGTGACCGTACGGAGGAGAACCCGCTGGGTATCGCGCTGTTCGTCAGTGGGGTGATCGTGCTCGCCGCCGGCGGGCCGGGCGAGCTCTATCGCGACAGCGTTTATCCCAACGGCTGCTTCGGCTCTCTCGGATTGGCGCTCGAGGCAGGCGTCGAGCTCGTCAACCTGACCGAAAGCCAGTTTGGTATCGGAACACGCAGGGAAGGGTTCCCATGGAATCTGTCGGGCACATACGTCCAGGCGATCCCGCATATCTACTCGCTCGATACCGAGGGCGCCGAGCACCATTTCCTGGCAGAATACTACCGCAGCACGCAGGAGCTGGCTTCGAACGTCTTTCGCAAGGGCTATCAATGGCCATTTCACGCGACGCGCATGCTCGATTTCGGCTCAAGCCTGGTAGACCTTGCCATCTCCAGCGAAACCGCCGCAGGGCGGCGCGTCTTTATGGACTTCAATCGCAATCCCCTATCCGTGCCGGGCGACCTGCCATTCAGTCTGGAGAGACTTGACGAAGACGTCCGCAACTATCTCGGCAAGGCCGGCGCCGACCAGGACATGCCGATCGATCGATTGAAGCATATGAACCCGCTCGCGATCGAGCTCTACCGCCGCTACAAGATCGATATCGCCGAGGAGCCACTGGAATTTGCCGTCAACAACCAGCACATGAACGGCGGCATCATGGTCGATACCTGGGGCCGCAGCAGTCTCGGCGGCTGTTACTCGGTCGGAGAGGCAGCGGGCACACACGGCGTGACGAGGCCGGGTGGAGCGGCGCTCAATGCCGGGCAAGTCTTCGGTACGCGCGCGGCAGAGCACATCAGCGCGAGCGGTCGGGCAAAGCGGTCGGCAGCAGAGGGCATAGCTGATATCGCAGAGGCGGGCATCGTCGATCTCCTTACCGTCCTTCGGACCGAGAGCCCGCTCACCGTCAAATCGATCCGTTCGCAAGTGCAGGCGCGAATGAGCGAGAAGGCTGGCATCATCTGCAATCAAGAAGGCGTAGGCCGAGCCTTGATCGAAGCGCGCGAACTGAACGCTGAAATCCATGCGAACGGCATTGCCTATGGTCGTGCAGCGGAGGCGGTTCGAGGCGTGCAATGGCGACATATGGCGCTCGCCTCGGAAGCCGTACTCGGCGCGCTCGATTTCTTCATTCGCAATGGGGGCGGCAGCCGCGGGGCGCGCGCAATATGCGATGTGGAGGGCGAATCTCTCCCGCTTGCGAGCTCTGGCCCGTTGCAGGATTATCGTTTCCGGAAAGAACGCGAAGCGCATCGCGAGGAGCAGATCGTCGTTCGGATTGATGGCGATGAGATCAGGCTTTCAACCCGCCCGAACCGCGCGCTGGATGAAAGCGCCAAGTCCTTCTTCGAGCGAGACTGGCCAGCCTGGTTGACAGGCCGCATCTACGATCTTGGCGCCGACAAATGAGGTGATGCCGGTAATCGGAGCCACTTCGAGACGGAGCCATGCGGCTGATCAATCGGGATTCGGAACTGGGGGCGGAACCCGGACGCGCTCGGTCTCGTCAGAGCCTTCGGCGATAGCTTCCTCGCTTCTGCGCACCCGCCTTGGCGGATCCTTGCCTTCGACCGGCTTCGGCGACAACTGGTCGTCGGCCTGAATTTCGTCGGTGTTCAAGTAGTTCTTGGCTTCGTCCACAGCGGTCACATCAGGTTGGAAAATTGCGGGGCAGGAATGCCGTCCCGCGCTTTTGGACTAACTCTCGGCGACGTGACTGGTTCCCTCGCTCGCAAGCGGCCTGCGGCTCATAGGTCTGCTCCAGCTTTGGAAACGTCGAGCTCGATCATGACGGGCGCGTGGTCGCTCGTATGCTCCCAGCCGCGCGGTTTTTTCCGGACGGTTGCCGATCGAAGCCATGGGGCGACTGCCGGACTGAGCAGGAAGTGGTCGATCCGAAGCCCCGCGTCACGTTCGAAGCTGTTCCGCCAGTATTTCCAGAAGGTGTAGACGCGCTCTTCTGGATGCAGATGTCTGACGGCATCGGTCCAACCCTGGGCAACGAGATCAGCATAGGCCTTGCGCACTTCCGGCCTGAAGAGGGCGTCGTCCAGCCAGCGTTCCGGCTTGTAGACGTCGATCTCCGTCGGCATGACGTTGAAGTCGCCGGCCAGGATCGAAGGCACATCGAGCTCGAGGAGTTCGGCGGCGTACGCCTGCAGACGGAGAAACCAGCGCAGCTTGTAATCGAATTTTACTCCTGGAAACGGATTGCCGTTGGGAAGATACAGGCATCCGATCAGGATGCCGTCGACGGCAGCTTCGATATACCGGCTGTGAGTATCGTCAGGATCACCGGGAAGACCACGCCGCGTCAGGATCGGTATCTTGCCTTTTGCCAGGATCGCAACCCCGTTCCAGGATCTCTGTCCGTGCCAGATGGCGCCGTAGCCGGCCCGCTCGATTTCCTTTCGCGGAAACCTGGCATCGTCTGCCTTCAGTTCCTGGAGGCAGACCACATCAGGGGCGTCCTCCTTGAGCCAGCGCAGCAGAATGTCTAGCCGCCCATTGATCCCGTTGACATTGTAGGTTGCGATTTTCACGATGCCCTCGGAAGTCGAAGCACAGACGGGCTCTAGAAGCGCTCCTGAGTTTCGTCCTCAGGAAATCCCCGCCCGCAATCGTGCTAATGGAGGCGGCTCTCCATATCGTAATGGTCCGCCGGTCGAATCCCCGCGGGGTGATCGAGCGAGTCGACTGTCACTTGGCTCCTCAACGCGTCGCGCCGAAGACGAAGGCGATGCCGGCGACGATCGCTGCGGCTGTCAGCGGCTGCCGGCGTATGCGATCCTCGAGGTCATGGACGAATGTGCGTGCTTCCGCCTTTGCCAGGCGAGCTGTTCCAGAAGCCAGCCCCGAAGCGGATTCAGCCATGCGACCGGCTTCCTTCTGAAGCGCGCGCATTTCTTCGGAGGAGCGGGCGGTTTCACCGCTTGGGCGCAGGGCTTGATCCACGAGCGGAAACTCCTCGTCGAGCTTGGTCGGATCTGGCTCGCGCTTCACACGCTCAGCCGCCTCGACGTCGCTGCGGCCGGCAGGAATGGAGGTGTGGGTGGCTGACACCGGGTCGGACGCCGGAAAGGTATCCTCGATTGCTTTGTCGAGTTCGCCTTTTGGGGGCCGCTTTCGTTGCTCTGCCTGCTCTTTTCGCATGGACTGGACTGCCGGGGATTCGTTCGGGTTTGCCATCGGGGTTTCCTCTGTTGCACTTCGACAAACAAAGCGACGACGAGGAGAGAAGTTCCATAGAAATGCTTCCGCCTCACACGGCAGCTGGAATGAGGAGAAGCGAGTAACGTAGCGCTTGCGATTGCCCGGACTTTTCTCGATGACGAGTACGGCAATCAAATAAGCCGGACCAAAGTCTTGCCGGCGCCTACTACCTAGGTCGGTTGCATTCTGTCTTGGGAACAGCGAGAAATCTTATACGTCATATATGCATGGGACGGCGAACGGACGAACGAGGCCATGGCATGAGTATCCGGAGACGCGATTTTCTGAGACTGGGCGGCAGCGCGGCCGTCGCCCTCGTCGCTGCCGCATCACCCGCCAGATTGAATCTCGACGGTTTCCTTCCTGTTCTGGCGGCGGAGTGCGCGCAGGCAAAAGACGGTAACAACGGGAATGGCAACGGTGGTGGTAACGGCAACGGGAATAGTGGAGGGAATGGCAATAGCGGCGGTAGCGGCAACGGGGGAGGGAGTGGCAACGGCAATAGTGGTGGCAACAGCAGCAGCAATGGCTCAGGAAATGGCAATGGTGGGAGCTCCACCAGCAGCGCGGGATCCTCTTCCTCTTCTGCAAGGTCGTCAGAAGGATTGGGAACGACAGCGACCGAAGCTTCCGATGGTTCGATCGACGTCCGTCATGCGAATGGTATCACCGAGACCCTGCAGCGCGGCCGCTACATTATGAAGGACTCGAAAGGCCGCACGATCATAAGCCGTCAGGCGACGGCCAACGATGCCCGCCGGCTGAGCCGCTTCCTTCGCTAGAGCGTGATAGTCGGACGATACCCTCTTTTAGCGCCGTTCGCGCCATTGTAGAGCCGCTTCAGTCCTGTTCGAGGCACCGAGCTTGCTCAGAATCTGGGTCATATGGTGCTTCACGGTCTTTTCCTGCAGGCCGAGACGCAAGCCGATATGTTTGTTTGACAAGCCTTGAGCGACAAGATCCATCACCTCGCGTTCCCGTGGTGTCAGACTGTTTTTGTCTGAGGTTCCGCCATGCAGTGAATTCTCCATGACCTTTGCCGACATCGTCGGCGAGATATATCGCGTTCCACTCAGGACCGTTTGGATGGCTTCGGCGAGGCCACGGGAACCGACACCCTTCAGAACATAGCCCATCGCGCCCCGTTGCAGAGCGTCAAGCAACGTGTCCACATCCTCGGATACCGTCAACATGAGCACTTTCGTTGTCGGGCTCCGCGCCAGCACGTCGCTGATCGCAGACAGCCCGCCGCCGGGCATCGAGATATCGAGGAGCATGATGTCGGGGCAGTTGTCCGAGGCGATCATGGCCGCGTCATCGCTGCTGGCGCCTTCGCCAATGACGTTAAAGCCGCTCATCTCCGACAGGCTGCGCGTTACACCCTCGCGAAAAAGCGGGTGGTCGTCCACGACGCCGATGGTGATGGATGTCATCTCTAGTCTCCCACTTCCATAGGCTCGAAGATCATGGTCACGGTCGTCCCTCCTTCGCCTGTCTTGACCTCGAACGATCCTCCCAGGCTGTCGATGCGTTCCCGAAGTCCGACAAGGCCGAGGCTCGTCGGCCTCACCTCGGTCGGATCGAAGCCATCGCCGCGATCGCTCACCTCGACACGGACATGACCGTTGTGCGAGACGGCCTTAACAGCCTGCTGAATGCCGCCACCGTGGCGATAGGCGTTGTTCAAGGCTTCCTGAGCGAAGCGATAGATACAGATCTTCACCGCAGGAGGAAGTTCAGGTCCATCCTCGTCGATAACAGTTTCGACATGGGTTTCGGTCTTGTGCTGATGCGCTTCGACGACCCGCATGACGATCTCGGTGATCGAGGACTTCTCGATCTGCGGGAGCACCAGCCCACTGCAGATATTGCGGATTTCCGTCATCGCCTCGGCAAGGCTCGAGCGTATCCAGGCAAGCTCCTTTTCACGCGCTTCGGGCTGTGTGGACGCGTTGATCAACACGTCGCTGTCCAGCCGCAATGAGGCATAGGCGATGTGCTGGGCCGGACCGTCGTGCAAATCGGCACCGATACTGCGCAAATATGTTTCATTCAGCGCCGCCGACCGCTGGGAGGCGCGCTGCAGCCGCCGCTGAAGTCCGCGGTTTTCCGCCAGCAACGCGGACAGTTCATTGACCCGTTCCCTGAGATCCTTGCGTTGCGCCTCTATCGTGCGGCTCCCCCGAAACACCAGAGCCGAGAGAACAAGGAAAAAGATTGCTGTGAGAGCAGCGACAGCGCCCCAGCTCCGGAGCCTGGCATGCGCCAGACTGTCGCTTAATCCTTCTGCCGTCTCGTAGAACTCAAGTACGGCGACCGCCCGTCCGGACCATGGCTGGAGCACAGGGTTGTAGATCTCCATGAGCGGCTTGCCAAGCGCGCGCTCCTTGTCGCTTTCCGGATCGCTGGCGATTTCGTAGCGCGCGACGAGAGACCCTGCGAATGCCCTCTGGAGCTTGTCGCTGACCGTAAACTTCCTGCCCACCAGCTCCTTCTCATTCGAATAAAGGATGGTGCCGTCGCTTCGCCACAGCTTGAACGAAACGAGACGCCTGCCGAGCGCGCCCTGACCAAGCGTCTCATCGAGAGCCTGAGCACTGGCTTCGTCCAGCAACGATTCCTTTTGCATGTCGGGAAGCAGCGGCGCGACCACGCTGTCCACATATAGCGCCGTCGCAGCACCAGAATTGTGGATGACGGCCTCCTCTATGAGGTGGGTGACGAGAATGCCCACCAGGAACATGACGGCCATCGATATGAGCCCACCCGCGATGAAGAACTGGGAGGCGAGTGAGCGGGCATTCCAGCGGCGAAGCCAATTCATGTTGATTCCGGCAAGAGACTTGTCGATTAACCTACCGCGTCTTCAGAGTTTTTCCAAACAGCGTCAGGGTAGATTCCTGGTATCGAAGACCTCGGCGCCTCTTATGCTCTGGGTAAGCCCGAGGCTATCGCCTGATATGGCTACGCCGAAGACGTAGAGAAGGGCGGCCAGAACGATAACAAGGGCGAAGACGGACGCGTTGCAAGCGTCATTCACTCGGGATCTATGACTCTGGTGCATGTTCGGATCTCCTTCAACATCCCTCGAAACGGCGCGAGTCCGACGCGCGTTCCACCTCAGGGACTTCGGTCGGAGAAGGTTGGGACCAAGGTCTGACGCCTGTAGACATCAGCAGATTCAAGCATATTTCCTGGCCGACGAACCCGGGTTTGGAGGCTTGTGAGTGACGATTTCCATGGATATCGAAGGCGGCGCCCGCGCCGCATCGGCCTCTTCTCTCGCGCCCTTCGAGGAAGGCGTCGCCGAATTTTACGACAGCCTTCTCGTGCCGATTCTCTTCGAGCCCTATGCCTCGGAGATGGCGATCGTCGCCGAGCGATTGAAGCCGGGCAGCATTCTCGAGGTCGCTGCGGGGACAGGCGCCTTGACACGTGCTCTGCGGGTGACGCTTGATCCGGCCACGGAGATCGTTGCCACCGATCTCAGCCAGGCGATGATTGACGTTGGCGCACCGTCGCTGACGATGTCGCGGACCCACTGGATGCACGCCGATGCGCAAAATCTGCCGTTCGCGTCTTCGATGTTCGATCTCGTCGTCTGCCAGTTCGGCGTGATGTTCTTTCCGGATAAGTTGAAGGCCTATGACGAGGCCAAAAGAGTGTTGCGGAGCGGAGGTCGTTTCCTGTTCACGACGTGGGATTCACTCCCGACCAACGACTTCGCAAGATGCGTGGATGAATGTCTGGCAAGCCTCTTTCCGTCCAATCCACCGGACTTTCTAAGAAACTTGTCATATTCCTACTTCGATATAGCGTCGATAAAGGCGCAAATGTCTTCGGCGGGATTTGACGCAATTTCCTGCGATCGGATCGAGTTGACTTCCGTTGCAGCCGCCCATGATATCGCAGCGGCCTTCTGCCAAGGCACTCCGCTCAGGGAAGAGATCGAAAGGCGGGCGCCGGCGCGTATCTCAGAGATAGTCGATGAGGTGGCCGAGCGAATGGAATCACGCTACGGGGTTCGTCCGTGCGGCGGCATGAGCGCCTTCGTCGTCGTCGGTCGCGCTTCGTAACGCCGCTTAGTGCCGGCCAGCGGATCAATCGCGCGATTCTCCAAATGAAATGTCCAAAAGCTCTGTCCGACGAGTATGACGGCTCACCGGACTTCAGCTCGTGCGCTGCGCGTAGGAAGTTTCCTGCATCGCGCGGATGACGTGCCGCTCGATCTCGAAGCAGGTCTCGTCGTATTCCCGCACCAGGTTCGCATTGAATTGCCGTCCTCGAAGAGCGTCGCGCGCTTCGACTGCCATCTGGTAGGCCTCGAAGAGCTCGAGCTGCAATGGGTCGCACGCTGCCATGATCAGCGTCCGCATGTGCGGCAAACGCATCGCCAGGCGCCGGCGTCCCGCTTCCCGGCGGTTGGATCGTGCCATCTCCTTCAGTCTCCTGCCTCCTGCATAATTCCTCAAATCGGCATCGGTTTAAGGATAAATTATGCAGCAATTCAAAGTGTTACAGCGTCCTTTACGCGTCTGAAAAGACGCGTGGCGCTGTAAGCCCGTGTGCGGGGCCTTTCAATCCTGAAGTAGCGCCGGCGACGGGCATTGACATGGGTTTGGGACCAAGGGCCGGGGTCCATCAGACTGAGGTCCGGGCCGTGGAACGACCGTGCCTCCAGCTAGTTGGTTTCGCAGCGGTCACGAAGGCCGCCTCGAAACAGAAGGAGGAGAAAATGATCTCCAAGCTTATCGTCGGTGCGGCAACTGCCGCGACCCTCATGTCGGGCGTCGCATTCGCCCAGTCCTCGACCGTTAACGGTGCCGCCGGTGGCGCGGTGACCGGGGCGATCGTCGGCGGCCCCGTTGGCGCTGCTGTCGGCGGCGTTGCCGGCGCGGTCGTTGGTACGGCGATCGATCCGCCGCCGCAAAAGGTCGTCACCTATGTCCGCGAGGCTCCGGCACCATCGGCGCGCGTGGTCGTGAAGGAGAAGGTTGTCGTCGGCCAGCCTCTGCCGGAGACGGTTGTCGTGACGCCTATTCCGGATGACCCGACCTATGCTTACGCGGTGGTCAATGATGAACGCGTCATCGTCGAACCGTCGTCCCGCAAGGTGATCCAGGTTATCAAGTGACCTGATCCCACGCGGTCTCTGCCGCGTCTTGCCCCTCAATATCATCGTTAGAACCTGAGAACCGCCGCACGACGGACGACAACGTCGTGCGGCCGAAAAAGCAGAGAGATTGTTATGAAGACCAAGACACTCGCCGTGCTGATGACGGCACTCTCGATCGGCGTTTCGCCGGTCGGCATCATCTCCGCCGCGGCGCAGGATGCGCCGATCCTTCCCAAGAAGGGTGCTGCCCAAAACGGCCAGTCCAGCGGTGGTGCGATCCAGCAACCGGATGCCGGCGGCGCCTCCTCCTCGGGTGGCGCAGGAGCATCGACCGGCCAGGATACCCAGCAGCCTTCCGGCTCTAGCGGAAACTCGTCCGGAACCTCCACGGATGGTTCCTCCGGTCAGACGACAAGTCAGCCCGGTGCTAAGACGCAGTCCGGAGGCTCGACCGAAACCGGCTCCGGTGCCGCAGGCACGGACGCCTCTGGCAAAAGCCCGGACAGTTCGAAGTCTTCCAAGTCGGGACAGTCCTCGACGGAAAGCCAGAAGCCTGCCGGCAGCCAGGACACTGGCACGCCGACCGGCTCCGGTGAAACCCAGAAGTCCAGCGACGCGAAGTCTTCCAGCGGCTCGACTGAGACTCAGTCAAACAGCAAGACGAACGTTGAGAACAACAAAACATCGGTCGACAGCAACACTCAGAACACCACGAAGACCGAGACGAACAATACGACCAACGTGAACATCTCCGTCGAGCAGCAGACGGAAATCCGCAGCGTTGTGAAGGAGGTTCATGTCGAGCCGGTTCGGGAGGCGGATTTCACAGTCTCGGTCGGCACCACCATCCCGAAGAAGATCAGGCTCGAGCCACTGCCGCCCCGAATCGTGGAGATCGTACCGCAGTACAAGGCCTATCGTTTCTTCCTCCTCGCGGATGGCCGGATCGTCATCGTCGATCCTTCTGCATTCACGATCGTCTACATCATCGCGGCGTAGCGGCCGGCCCCGGCGGCTCTCCGCCGCCGGGGCATAGGAGAGGAACATGATCCATTCTGAAGAAAAGTCCAATGGGCTGGCCTTGCCGTTGATCGCGATCCTGCTGGCAATCGCCGGCATTCTCGCCGTGCTTGTCGCCACGGGCGGCAGACATAACAGCGCCGCTGGCCGCATCTGGGTTCCACTGGCTCAACAGCAGAGGTCGGGACAATGAAAGCCATCGCATCCGTTGCCTTTGGCATCTTAAGCTCGGTCGGGGCCTGCATCGCTGCCGCATCTTATGTTGTGGCGGATTCCGAACCTCACACCTTCAAGGAGCTCGCAGCGCGCGATCTATGGACGACGACGCCGGTGAAAGTCGATCCTCGGGAGCAGCACTATGAACGAATTCCGCCTCTCTATTCCAGCTATGTGACCGAGGTCTCGGCCAGCATGGCATCAGCGGCGAGGCCGGATTCGGCTCGCCCGCCATCCGAACTTCAGACACCGCAGCCCAGACTTTCGGCCGCGCATCTTGCCTGGTGTGAGGAACGTTATCGCTCTTTCAATCCTGTGACCAACAACTATCGATCCTATAGCGGTGAGACTCGCGAATGTTCTTCGCCGTTCCAGCCGACTGTCGCCGAGGCCGATGGCGGCGTCGGCACGAAAGTGAATGCAGAGGCGGCAGCCCGGTGCGCCGCTCGCTACAAGTCGTATCGACCGGAAGACAATACGTATCAACCATGGGAAGGACCGCGGCGCAGCTGCGACATGTCAAATCTCGTTGCCACGAACAATTGATTATCGGCGGTGGTCACGTGGTGCGGATGATGCTGCACCAAGCTGGTGAATCGGACTAAAGTCCGTGTTGGAATCGCTACGGTTGTGATACCCGGTTGTATTAGAGTGTTGGAGATCAGGGGATGGCAACGGCACTGATAACAGAAATCCAGCAGGCGCAGACAAGGCTTCCGCTCTTGACCCGAGCGGACCGGGGGGCCCTTATCGTTCGCATCCTCCGCGAGCTGAAGACGCATCGGCGGGAGGTTCTCGCAAATGTGCCGGCCGAGCGCTGTGTTTGGATCGACAGGCTCATCGCGTCCGTGTCCTCGACGATATCCGAAATCACCAACATGCAGGACGCCGAGTTCAATCGTGTCTTGAACGAGTTCGAAAAGCTTATCGCGACGCTCGATGGCATTTCGCATGCGGAGAAGCCGTCGAAGACAATTCACTGAGAGGGTCGCCAGTGGGCCGCCAAACGAGCGCCTCACCGGAAACCGATCGCTGCGCGACAGCGTTCTTCTGCCATGACCGAAACGAAATCCGCCGCTGATCACAACAAGGCGCCGTCCGGCGAAGACGGTTCGAAGCCCGGCGCGGACATTTCTTTCCCCTACGACAGGATGACCGTCGAGCAATTCCGAAGACGCTTCCCCCGTGCCCGTTGGAGCGATGCCCGCAAGGCCTGGTTCGTTCCCGGGCGGACGGCGTCCCGTCGCATCGGACAATGGCTTGCCGAGATCGAGGCCGAAGCCGACGCCCATGCGGATGCGAAGGGACGCGACGCCTTCACCTTCGATCCCATCGACAGTCCATATCTTGAACTCGGCAAGGCAGACTTCCGAATCCGCACGCCATATTCGAAGACCATCGTCGACGAATTGCACGAGGTGCCGTCCTCACGGTGGGATGGCGATCTCAGAATATGGCACGTTCCCTTTCGGTCCTATGAGGAACTCCGACGCAGATGGCCTGATATCGAAGCGGCGGCTTGCAGAAACGAGCCGGAGGAAAGACGACGTCGAGCCGAGGAGCGGAAAGGGACCGAACAGGATATGCGCAGCAAACTCCGCTCTGCGGAACGAAAGCGTCACCGTTACCCGCTTCAGAGCGACGACCTGCCGCCGATAGGACGTCCTGTGGTCACCGCTTATGGAATCGTCGTCTTTACCGAAATCTCAGGCGAACTGGTCGACCCGGATGTCGTCGCGGATTTCTATCCCGGTGTGACCGAGGATCACGTCTGGGGATATTGGCGGGTGCCCACACTTGAAGAGCTCGTCCGCACCTGGCCCGCGAAAACGCTTCCGGTTGAGAACGCCGAGTGGTGGCTGCCGACGATCGAAGAACTGAGGCCGGCCCGTCGCACGGCAAGATCGCGTGAAGCCAGGAAATACGCTAAGACGCCGTGACTGCTGCTTGCCGTAGAAAAGAGGATGACATATGCACGATTCCGATCGTCAGGCTCGGTGGCGTAGTGCGTCCACCAACGCCACGAAAGCCGGAGAGGACTGCCTTCTGCTGGCATAGTAGAGATGGTAGCCATCCCAGTATGGCGAAAAGGCTTCCAGAACGCGTCTCAGACGGCCTTCCGCGATATACGGAAGAGCGACGTCTTCCGGTATGTAAGCCAATCCAAGCCCTTCCAGAGCCCCTTCCACGCCTTGATAGGAGTTGTTGAAGGCAAGCTGTCCCTCGACCCGGATTTTGATCTCTTTCCCGTTGTCTTCGAACTCCCATGCCCAGAAGCCCCCATAGGTGGGCAGGCGCTCATTGATGCAGTTGTGGCGGACAAGGTCCTGCGGATGCTCGGGAATCTCTTTGCCATCGAAATATGAGGGTGCCCCGACGACGGCAAAACGGAAATCAGGTCCGATGCGAGTCGAGATCATGTCTTTCGCCACCTGCTCGCCCATCCGGACGCCCCCGTCGAAGCGCTCCGTCACGATATCCGACAGCCCATTCTCGCGGATCAGCTCCACCTTGATATCAGGATTGTTGGGTAGGAAGCGCTGGAGCTTCGGCCAGATGATCCACTTTATCGCATGGTCGGATGCAGTGATGCGGATGTTGCCGGCCGGCTTTTCCCTAAACGCGGTGAGTGTTTCCAGTTGAGCCTCGATCTCGTCGAAGTGTGGTCCCACGCCTTGGAACAATCGTTCTCCAGCCTCGGTGAGCGAAACGGCCCGCGTGGTACGGGTCAAAAGCCGGATTCCAAGCCGCGTTTCGAGCTGGCGGACAATATGGCTGAGCGCCGATTGAGATACGCCCAGCTTCGCCGCCGCGCGCGTAAACTCTTCTCTCTGGCGACTGCCAGAAAGGCCATCAGGTCATTGACGCTCTCGCGCGGCATGATGAGTTCCTTCGGATCAAATGGCGGTTGTACTGAATTTGCAGAAACTCGATATTGAAATCATCGTGAACACCCGCCTGGCTCGGTTCGCACGGGAACAAGTTGCGGCGCCGGCCATTTGTCGTCCATGAAAACAGCCCTGCCGATGTCGCTGCTCGCTCTGGCCATCTTCGTTGGCGGTGCTGCCGCGCGGGAACTCCGACCCGAAGCAATCAATACCGCGTCGATTGCGTCTATTGGGGCAGGGAAGCCTAAGCCCGCAGATCCAGACCCGGCCATGGTCCGCCTTCAGGTCCTGCTCGACCGTGCAGGCTCGTCTCCCGGTGTGATCGATGGATTATACGGGGAGAACGTCAACAAGGCCGTGGCCGGCTTCGAGGCTATGAACAATCTTCCTGTCGACGGGAGGCCGGATCCGGATGTCGCCTCCCGCCTGGAAGGCAATGCCGCCATCGTTGCCCCGATCGTTGAAAGTTATGTCGTCTCGGCAGAGGATGCCAAGGATCTCGTTGACAGGATTCCCGAAGACTATGGTGAGAAGGCGAAGATGCAGAGCTTGGGATATACGAGCGTTGCAGAGAAGTTATCCGAGCGGTTCCACATGGGCATCGATCTCGTGCATGCGCTCAACCCGGCTTCGCAGTTTGCTCCTGGCGATACGGTGTGGGTCGTGGATCCCGGCCCTCCAAGGCAAGGAAAGGTCAAGAAGATCGAGGCTGACAGGAAGACGGGACAGGTGCTCGCCTATGCCGCGGATGGATCACTGCTTGCAGTCTATCCCGCGACGATCGGAAGCGAAGACAATCCGGCGCCGTCGGGCAAGCACAAGGTCAAGGGCGTCGCCAGGATGCCGGTCTACAGATATGACCCGAAGCGCAACTTCAAGCAGGGAAAGAACGACAAGGTCCTGACGATTCCGAAAGGGCCGAACGGCCCGGTCGGCACGGTCTGGATCGACCTGACCGAACCGACCTATGGAATACACGGGACACCGGAGCCGAAGCTCATCGACAAGGTTGGCTCGCACGGTTGCGTGCGGCTGACGAACTGGGACGCCGAAGAACTGGCCGGTATGGTCAAGCCCGGTGTGCTGGTGGACTTCGTCAGTCGAAGTTCAGCCACGCCGAAGTGACGGGAATACGTCGCAAATCCCGCCATCTTCCCCGGCTTGTCGCCAATGGGATGTAGTTTGCGTCTGGCGCCGCCATATCATCGGCGTTCACGACGCTTTGGCTTCGAAAGCGGGGGCGAAATCTCCCAGCTGTTTTGCTTTGAGGATGGTGGCCTCGATATCCTGCTCCACAATCGCTTCAAGATCGGCGAAGCTGTCGATGACATAGTAGATCGGCTGGAGGATATCGATCCGGTAGGGCGTTCTCAGCACGCTCAGCAGATCGAACGGCCGGAATTCGCACGCCTTGCCTTCCATGGCCGCCTTCGCTTCGCTGGGCGATGAGACGATGCCCGCGCCGAAGCAACGGCGGCCTTGCGGCGTATTGATCAGGCCGAATTCGACGGTGAACCAGAAGATCCGGAACAGGTGCCATGAATAGCCCTTGCCGAGGCGGACGGCCGTTTCGCCGAAATGCCGGACGAAATTGGCGTAACTCTGGTTGGTGAGCATTGGGCAGTGGCCGAAGACCTCGTGGAACAGGTCCGGTTCCTCGATATAGTCGATATGTTCGCGACGGCGCAGGAAGGTTGCGAGCGGGAATTTGCCTTGCGACAGAAGCTCATAAAAGCGCGACGGCGGAATGAGCGCTGGCACGCCTTCCACGCCGAAACCGGTGGTCTCGTTCAGGCGTCTGTTCACATCGAGAAGCTGAGGCACCTTATCGGGCTTCAGCCCCAGCATTTTGACGCCGTCCAGATATTCGCGGCAGGCGGTATCGGAAAGCAATTTCATCTGACGCCGGTAGAGTTCGCCCCAGATCGCATCTTCATCGGGGGTGTAATCGTATAAGCCATCCGGGTGGGGCAGTTTGGCGGTGTAGCTGCTTTCCTTGGTCATGTGCTGATCCTCCCGAGCACTGCGCTTTCCTGTCATTATGATCCGAGTTTAGAGGATTTTCTTTTCTTTCCTGCTGGATGTCGCCATAATGGTGGGAAATATTCCCGAATGAGGGGTAAAAAATGAAAGAACCTGGGAATTTTCGCCGCAAGCTTCTGCAGCTCGTCCAGGCCGACGGCAGCCTTTCGCTGGCCGACCTGGCGGAAAAGGCCGGCATGTCACAGAGTTCGGCATGGCGGAAGATCCAGGAACTGGAAGCCGACGGCGTCATCCGCAAGCGGGTGACGCTGCTCGATCCTGGAAAACTCGATCTCAAGCTCTGCGTGATCGCGCATGTGACGCTGGAGGATCACCACGAAGAGGCGGTCGCGTCTTTCGCTTCCGTGGTGCTGGAACGGCCGGAGATCATGGAATGCTACGCCTTGTCCGGCGCCTTCGACTACATGCTGAAGATAAGGGCAAGCGACGTGGAAAGCTACGAAGCCTTCATGACCCGCTATCTCATGCGCAACCCGCATGTGCGCACAGTCGTCTCGAGCTTTGTGCTGCGCGAGCTGAAATTCTCGACCGAACTGCCGATCTGAACTGACGCTTACAACCCGGATTATCGCGTGCTGTCACCATGCCAACCGCCTGGCATGTGTATCGGAAAGCCTTCGAATGTCTTCAGCGTGTCGAGGACGATCGACGTCTTCACGTGCTGCACCGACTCGTGGGGCAACAGAATGTCGTTGACGAATTTGGAGAGGTCGGCGAGCCCGCGGGTCGCCACCGTCAGGTGATAGTCCATTTCACCGGTCAAGGCATAGGCTTCGAGAACTTCCGGCAGTCCGTTGATCAGCTGCGAAAACCGGCGGGCATTGTCTCTGTTATGGGTCGCAAGCGTCACGGAAATGACCACCAGCATATCGAGCCCCAACTTCTGCCGATCGAGGTGAGCCCGGTAGCTGCGGATATATCCCTCAGCCTCCAGTCTCGTCCGCCGGCGCGAGCATTGCGAAGGTGAAAGCGCGATCCGCTCGCCCAACTCGTTGTTCGTCAACCTGCCATCCTTTTGAAGTTCCTGGAGCAGGCGCAGATCCAATTTATCGAGCGGCTCATCCATTGCACGAAATCTCCAAAACGCTCACGGATCGTGCATAATCTCCTCCTGAAGCATAAAGAATGCAAGAACTTTGCACGCGTTTTGGGCCACACTTTGCATATCAAATGCAATCTCCTCTGGAGGAAAGTAAATGGGTCCTTTCCCGCATGATGCGCCGCCCTCGGAAATCACCGCCGACAATCCGGCCGGCACCGACGGCTTCGAATTCGTCGAGTTCGCCCATCCTGAGCCCGAGACACTGCGCGAGCTCTTGACACGCATGGGCTACGTTGCTGTAGCCAAGCACAAGACGAAAGACATCACCGTCTGGCGCCAGGGTGACATCAACTATGTCCTGAACGCCGAACCCGGCAGTCATGCCGCGCGTTTCGTCGCAAATCACGGCCCCTGCGCCCCATCGATGGCCTGGCGCGTCGTCGACGCCCAACACGCGTTCAAGCATGCGGTGTCAAAAGGCGCTGTCCCGTATGAAGGGGACGACAAGATGCTCGATGTTCCGGCGATTGTCGGCATCGGCGGCTCGCTGCTCTATTTCGTCGAGACCTATGGTGCCAAGGGATCGGCCTACGAGGCCGAGTTCGATTGGCTCCGCGAGCGCAACCCGCATCCCCAGGGCATCGGCTTCTATTATCTCGACCACCTGACGCACAACGTCTTCCGCGGCAACATGGACAAGTGGTGGGATTTTTACCGCAACCTGTTCAATTTCAAGCAGATCCACTTCTTCGATATCGACGGGCGCATCACCGGTCTGGTGAGCCGCGCCATCACCTCGCCCTGCGGCAAAATCCGCATTCCGCTGAATGAATCGAAGGACGACACCAGCCAGATCGAGGAATATCTGAAGAAGTACAAGGGCGAGGGCATCCAGCATATCGCCGTTGGAACGGAGGATATTTACGACGCCACCGACAGGCTGGCCGACAACGGCCTGCGTTTCATGCCGGGTCCGCCGGAGACCTATTACGACATGTCCTATGAACGCGTGAACGGCCATAGTGAACCTGTCGAACGCATGAAGAAACACGGTATCCTCATCGATGGCGAAGGTGTGGTGAATGGCGGCATGACGAAAATCCTGCTGCAGATCTTCTCCAAGACCGTCATCGGCCCGATCTTCTTCGAATTCATCCAGCGCAAGGGCGACGAGGGTTTCGGCGAAGGCAATTTCCGGGCTCTCTTTGAGTCGATCGAGGCCGATCAGATCAAGCGTGGTGTCATCGGGACTGCAGCGGAGTAAACTCACTAGCGCCGCGCATCTTTCAGACGCGCGGCGCTGGAGTGTTCGGGGAGGAGTGAGCATGGACCAGACATCGATCCAGACGTCGGATGGTGAAGCCGCGACAGCAAACACGCTGAAATATATGCCGGGGTTCGGCAATGACTTCGAAACCGAGTCGCTTCCCGGCGCCTTGCCGCAGGGCCAGAACAGCCCGCAAAAATGCAATTACGGTCTTTATGCGGAGCAGCTTTCCGGCTCGCCGTTCACCGCGCCGCGCGGGACCAACGAAAGGTCCTGGCTTTACCGCATCCGCCCGAGCGTGCGTCACACCCGCCGCTTCTCCAACGCGTCCTATCCGCTCTGGAAAACCGCACCTTGCCTGGACGAACATTCGCTTCCTCTCGGCCAGCTTCGCTGGGATCCCATCCCCGCACCCTCGGAGAAGCTGACGTTTCTCGAGGGGGTGCGGACCATCACCACGGCAGGCGATGCCACCACCCAGGTGGGCATGTCAGCCCATGCCTATGTCTTCAATGAGGACATGGTCGACGATTACTTCTTCAACGCCGATGGTGAATTGCTGATCGTGCCGCAGCTCGGCGCCATCAGAGTGTTCACCGAAATGGGCATCATGGATGTCGAGCCCCTGGAAATATGCCTTATCCCGCGCGGCATGATGTTCAAGATCATGAGGGGTGGCGACCAGACGGTCTGGCGTGGCTACATCTGCGAGAACTACGGCGCGAAATTCACCCTGCCGGACCGCGGACCGATCGGCGCCAACTGCCTGGCAAACCCGCGTGACTTCAAGACGCCTGTCGCCGCATTCGAGGATAAGGAAACGCCGTGCCGCGTGCATGTGAAGTGGTGCGGAAAATTCTGTGTCACCGACATCGGCCATTCGCCGCTGGATGTGGTGGCCTGGCACGGCAACTACGCCCCGTTCAAATACGACTTGCGGACGTTCTCGCCGGTCGGCGCTATCCGCTTCGATCATCCCGATCCGTCGATCTTTTCGGTGCTGACCGCGCCGACCGAAGATGCGGGTACGGCGAACGTCGATTTCGTGATCTTTCCGCCGCGCTGGCTGGTCGCCGAACATACGTTTCGACCGCCTTGGTACCACCGCAACATCATGAGCGAATTCATGGGCCTGATCCATGGCCAATATGACGCCAAGGAGGAGGGCTTCGTGCCGGGCGGCATGAGCCTGCACAACATGATGCTTCCCCACGGGCCGGACGCGCTCGCCTTCGAAAAGGCATCCAATACCGAGCTCAAACCCGTGAAGCTCGATCACACCATGGCCTTCATGTTCGAGACCCGGTACCCGCAGCAACTGACGAAATACGCAGCCGAGCTCGAAACGCTGCAGGATAATTACCTGGAATGCTGGGACGGCCTGGAACGCAAGTTCGACGGAACCCCCGGCATCAAGTGATGCATCAACTGAAGTCATCCTCCTGCACGGAATTCGGACATGAAACTTGCGACGTTAAAAGACTCCACGCGGGACGGCCGGCTCGTCGTCGTTTCCCGCGACCTGACCCGCTGTTCCGAGGTCGGTCATATCGCCCGCACATTGCAGGCAGCACTCGATGACTGGGAGCATGTGGCTCCGAGGCTCGCGCTCATTGCCGAAGGCGTCGAGACCGGCGCCCAGCCGACGATCCGGTTTCACGAACATGACGCTACGTCACCTTTGCCGCGCGCCTATCAATGGGCCGACGGCTCCGCTTACGTCAACCATGTCGAACTGGTGCGCAAGGCACGCGGCGCCGAGATGCCGGCGAGCTTCTGGACCGATCCGCTGATCTATCAGGGCGGGTCGGACGCTTTCCTTGCGCCGCGCGACCCGATCGTGATGGCCGACGAGGCTTACGGGATCGACATGGAGGGCGAGGTCGCCGTCATAACCGGCGACGTTGCCATGGGGTCCAGCCCGGAGGCTGCACGCGGCGCCGTCCGCCTGCTGATGCTCGTCAACGACGTTTCGCTGCGCAGTCTGATCCCGGACGAATTGGCGAAGGGATTTGGCTTCTTCCAGTCCAAGCCGGCATCGGCATTTTCTCCGGTCGCGGTGACGCCGGATGAGCTTGGAGATGCGTGGGACGGTGGCAAGCTGCATCTCCCGCTGCTCGTCAGCCTGAACGGCAAGCCATTCGGCAACGCCAACGCCGGCATCGACATGACCTTCGACTTTGGCCAGTTGATCGCCCACGCCGCCAAAACCCGCAATCTCGCGGCCGGCACGATCATCGGCTCGGGAACGGTGTCCAACAAGCTCAACGGCGGCCCGGGCAAGCCGGTGGAAGACGGCGGAAGCGGCTACTCCTGCATCGCCGAACTCAGGATGATCGAGGCCATCGAGACCGGATCGCCGAAGACCGCCTTCATGAAGTTCGGCGATCAGGTCCGCATCGAGATGAAGGATAAGGCCGGCCATTCGATCTTCGGGGCGATCGAGCAGACGGTCGAGAAATACAGCGGAGCCGGGCCGCAATGAAGGAGGTCGTTCTCTACGACTACTGGAGATCATCGGCGAGCTATCGCGTCCGCATCGCGCTCAATCTCCTGGGCATCGATTATCAGACCGTGCCCATCAACCTGTTGGAGGGCGCGCACAGGACGCCGGAATATCTGGCCCTCAACCCGCAGGGACTGGTGCCGACATTGGTGATCGACGGGAAAACACTGACGCAGTCGCTGGCGATCGTCGAATACCTCGCTGAGACCAGGCCGGAATGCGGATTGCTGCCATCTGACATTGCCGATCGCCAGAAAGTCCGCGCTCTCGCATATGCGGTCGCCATGGACATCCATCCGATCTGCAACCTGCATGTCGTGTCACATCTGATGAGCATGGCTGACAAGGCCGATGCCCGCGAGGAATGGATGAAGCATTTCATTACCGACGGACTGGGCAAACTGGAAACCATGATCGGCAAAGCCGATGGCGCGTTCAGCTTTGGAAATACGCCGACGATGGCGGACCTCTGCCTCGTTCCCCAGGTCTACAACGCCCGTCGCTGGGGCGTTGAGTTGACCGCTTTCAAGCGCATCGTCGACATCGACGCCGGATGCGCAGACCTGCCGGCCTTCCAGGCGGCGCATCCCGACCGCGTGAAGCCGTAACGGCAGAGCGGGACCCGGGACGAAATTCGAAGAAGCATCCCTTCTTCCTGCGGCTCTCGCATCAATGGCCGGCACACACCAGATCGCGTGGACTGGGATCTCACGATCGCGGCGAATGCGATGCCAATTCCTGTAGGTATGAAGAGTAAGCATCGCCGGTCCGCGGGCGAGGTGCGGTAATTTGTCTAGCAGCCATCAAGCGCCTTGATCCTCGAGACCAGGGTCTTGCCAAACACGTAGGTGGTCTGGACATCGGCACGACCCTGGCAGCGACGTCCATCATTGGTGACGTATTCGTACGAAACCCGGACATCATCATTGCCGCGTAGTGCCGTTCCCGTGAGTTTGAGCGGCTCCGACATCGCGCCGAAGAAGGCGTGGATCGACACTTCGTTGAATGGGCCTTGGCCGCGTTTCTCCGGAACGACCAGCGCTGAGGCGGTTTCACCATCGGCTGCGGCGAGCGCGGAGTAGAAGGCCGTCACCGTGCCCATGGGATCGTGGGGAAACGTCTTGCCCGCCTCGGACGCCGGATCAGGTCCGTCCTCGTCAATCGCGTCGTAAGTGATGCCCACCATCTGCGCCTTCGCGGCCGTCAGCCACGCGATGCCTTCAGGCGGTGCCGACGTCACGTAGGCGATGGCAGTCTCGGACAATCCCAACTGGTTGAGATAAGCTCCGACCAGTGCGTTGGCGACACCACTCTCGCTGGCCTTTCCGTCGACCACGCGATAGGCGGCATGGAAACCGATATTGGATTCGGGCTGAAGAAACCGCTGCGAACCGGCAAGCCAGGTCAGGGCGCAAGCCGACGCGCACAAGGTCCCCGGCGGGGTGGCAGTGGCAAAGCCTCGAAGGCGGATGGCACGTCCGATCTCAATCCCGGCTTTGAGATCACCGCCCTCGCTGTTTAGAAAAACAAGGGCTTTGCTGGAGGCGGCGGCCAGGTTTCTGAAGACAATTTCGTCGCCTTCGTTCAAGACGCCCGTGACGGAGATCAGGTCTGTGTCGCCCTCCAACGGCTCTCGCGTGATCTCCGCCGCAGACAGAGGAAATGCGCATAGAAACAACAACCCAGCCACGATGTAACGCATCGATTCCCCCGCGTTTACTGTAACTATTCAACATTGCGACGAATGTTCTTGCAAGCCTGCTCGTAGCTCACCAGGCAGGCTGTAGGAGAAGTGAGAAGACCGCGGCGTCTATCTCGAGCTTCAAACGAGTGGCGATCGTCTCGGCCAAAAAAAGCCGCCGCAGCTGACTGTCGGCGGCTTTTCACTATCGATCAATTTTTCTCGGACGCCTTCGGGTGGCGCTACACAACCACCGCCTACTCAGCTGCACCCGCTCGTAGCACCACACGTGTCGCACTTCTCGCAGGTACCATTCCGCACCATGGTGAAGTTCTGGCACTCCGAGCACATGTTGCCGGTATAGCCCTGCATGATCGAGCGTTGGCGGCGTTCGGCTTCGCGCTTCTTGGCTTCGGATTTCGCCGTTGCCGCGTCGGCTGCCGCCTTGTCGGAGAACAACGCCGTTGCGTCGCTGGTGAGTTCCTCGGTCACCTCTTCGGCGATCTCTTCCGCCAATTCCTTGGCGCGCTCCTCGTAATCGCGCTTGAAGGCGACGATTTCGGAGGTGGCGATGGCGACCGTCGGCTCCAGCTTGCGGGCAGCGGCGCCTGCAAAGGCAGTCACGGTGCCGGTGGAGGCGGCGCGGGCAGGGGCGGCGGTCGCCGCACCCTTGGGTTCGCCTGCCTGGCGTTCGCCGCCGGTGCCGGACACCAGCGTCGGCTTGTAGCCGCGGGTCCAGCCGGTGGAGAGCAGGTTGGTCTTGCCTTCCTGGATACCCTTGCCGAGCGCCGTGTTCGAGAAATCCGACGTATCGACATGCGCGAGGTCATGCCGGCCGAGATAGGAGACGGCAAGTTCGCGGAAGACATAATCGAGGATCGAGGTGGCGTTCTTGATCGCGTCATTGCCGATGACCATGCCGGCCGGCTCGAACTTGGTGAAGGTGAAGGCCTCGACATATTCCTCGAGCGGCACGCCATATTGCAGGCCGAGCGAGATGGCGATGGCGAAATTGTTCATCATCGCACGGAAGGCAGCGCCTTCTTTGTGCATGTCGATGAAGATCTCGCCGATGCGGCCGTCGCCGAATTCGCCGGTGCGGAGATAGACCTTGTGTCCGCCGACGGCGGCCTTCTGGGTATAGCCCTGGCGGCGGTTCGGCAGCTTCTCGCGTTCGCGCGAAACTCGTTCGATCACCCGCTCGATGATCTTCTCGGTGACGGTAACGGCCTGGGCGGCCAGCGGCGCCTGCAGCAGTTCCTCCAGCGCATCCTCGTCGTCTTCGTCCTCGATCAGCGAGGAGTTGAGCGGCTGCGACAGTTTCGAGCCGTCGCGATAGAGCGCGTTGGCCTTGAGGCCAAGCTTCCAGGAGAGCATGTAGGCGTTCTTGCAATCCTCGACGGTCGCCTCGTTCGGCATGTTGATCGTCTTGGAAATTGCGCCGGAGATGAACGGCTGGGCAGCCGCCATCATGCGGATATGGCTTTCGACCGAGAGGTAGCGCTTGCCTACCTTGCCGCACGGATTGGCGCAATCGAAGACCGGCAGGTGCTCATTCTTGAGGAAGGGCGCGCCTTCCAGTGTCATCGCACCGCAGACATGGATGTTGGCGGCTTCGATGTCCTTCTTCGAGAAGCCGATATGGTCGAGCAGGCTGAAGCTCATGTCGGCGAGCTGTTCGTCGGAAACCTTCAGCGTCTCCTTCAGGAAGTCGGCGCCGAGCGTCCACTGGTTGAAGACGAACTTGATGTCGAAGGCGCTCTTCAGCGCGGCGTTGACGGCTTCGACCTTCTCGTCGGTGAAGCCCTTGGTCTTCAGCGTCGACGGATTGACGGCCGGTGCCTGGTTCAGGTTGCCGTGGCCGACGGCATAGGCCTCGATCTCGGCGATCTGGCTTTCCGAATAGCCGAGCGTGCGCAGCGCGTCGGGCACGGCGCGGTTGATGATCTTGAAGTAGCCGCCGCCGGCGAGCTTCTTGAACTTGACGAGGGCAAAGTCGGGCTCGATGCCGGTGGTGTCGCAATCCATGACGAGACCGATCGTGCCCGTGGGCGCGATGACCGAGACCTGGGCATTGCGGTAGCCATGCTGTTCACCGAGCTCGAGCGCCTTGTCCCAGGCCGATTTGGCGTGGGCGACGAGATCCTGGTCCGGGTTTTCCGAATGGATCAGCGCGACCGGGTTGATCGACAGGGCCTCATAGCCGGAGCTCTCGCCATGCGCGGCACGGCGATGGTTGCGAATGACCTTGAGCATGCTCTCGCGATTCGGTGCGAAGTTCGGGAAGGGCCCAAGTTCGGCAGCCATTTCGGCCGAGGTCGCATAGCAGATGCCGGTCATGATCGCGGTCAGCGACCCTGCGATGGCGCGGGCCTCAGTGGAGTCATAGGGAATGCCTGACGACATCAGCAGGCCGCCGATATTGGCGTAGCCAAGGCCGAGCGTGCGGTATTCGTAGGAGAGTTCGGCAATGCGCTTCGACGGGAACTGCGCCATCATCACCGAGACTTCGAGCACAACGGTCCACAGGCGAACCGCATGTTCGTAATCGGCGATGTTGATGCGCTTGGTGGCCTTGTCCTTGAACTGCAGCAGGTTCAGCGAGGCAAGGTTGCAGGCCGTGTCGTCGAGGAACATGTATTCCGAGCACGGGTTCGAGCCGCGGATCGGGCCGCCGGCCGGCGAGGTGTGCCAGTCGTTCATCGTCGTGTTGAAGTGGATGCCCGGATCGGCCGAAGCCCAGGCAGCGTAGGAGATGGTTTCCCAGAGATCGCGGGCCTTCAGCGTCTTCATCACCCGGCCGTCCTTGCGTGCGGTCAGGTTCCATTCGCCATCATTCTCGACGGCGCGCAGGAAGTCGTCCTTGATCGATACGGAATTGTTGGAGTTCTGGCCCGATACCGTGAGGTAGGCTTCCGAATCCCAATCCGTGTCGTAGGTCTTGAATTGGAGATCCTTGTAGCCCTGGCGGGCGAACTGGATGACGCGCTGGACGTAGTTCTCGGGAACCTGATCCTTCTTGGCGGCGCGGATTTCGCGCTTCAGGGCAGGGTTCTTGTTGGGGTCGTAGCAATCGCCGTTATCGCCGCCTTCGCAATTGAAGCAGGCCTTCATGATCGCCTTCAGATGCTTGGCGACGACCTTCGAGCCGGTCACGAGAGCCGCAACCTTCTGCTCTTCCTTGACCTTCCAGTTGATGTATTCCTCGATATCCGGATGGTCGATGTCGACGACCACCATCTTGGCGGCGCGGCGCGTCGTGCCGCCCGATTTGATGGCGCCGGCGGCACGGTCGCCGATCTTCAGGAAGCTCATCAGGCCGGAGGAACGACCGCCGCCGGAAAGCTTTTCGCCTTCGCCGCGCAGCATCGAGAAGTTGGAGCCGGTGCCGGAGCCGTATTTGAACAGGCGCGCTTCACGCACCCAGAGGTCCATGATGCCGCCTTCGTTGACGAGATCGTCCTCGACGGACTGGATGAAGCAGGCATGCGGCTGCGGGTGTTCGTAGGCCGACTTGGACTTGGTCAGCTTGCCGGTGAAGGGGTCGACATAGAAATGGCCCTGGCCGGGGCCGTCGATGCCGTAGGCCCAGTGCAGGCCGGTGTTGAACCACTGCGGCGAGTTCGGGGCGACGCGCTGGGTGGCGAGCATATAGGCAAGCTCGTCCTTGAAGGCCGAGGCATCTTCCTCGGAGGAGAAATAGCCGCCCTTCCAGCCCCAATAGGTCCAGGTGCCGGCAAGACGGTCGAAGACCTGGCGCGCATCGATTTCGGAGCCGGTCTGCTCGTCCTTGGACAGGGTCTTCAGCGCAGCATCGTCGGGAACGGAGCGCCACAGGAAGGAAGGAACGTCGTTTTCCTCGACCTTCTTCAGTCGGGTGGGAACACCGGCCTTGCGGAAATACTTCTGCGCCAGAACGTCGGTCGCGACCTGGGAGAACTGCGCGGGAACGTCGATATTCTCGAGGCGGAACACGATCGAACCGTCAGGGTTCTTGATCTCGCTCGTCGCCTTGCGGAATTCGATATCCGCATAGGCGCCTTGGCCGGCCTTCGTGAAACGACGTTCGATGCGCATGGTCTTGACCTCGTGTTGGCGCCCGGTCCCCGCGACCGGGGCGCAAAATTTCTATCCGGCGGCACTTTTTTGGTCGTGCAGCCAGTCTCGTTTCCGTATCGTGACAGGGGTGTCATCCGGAGATGATCTTCCTGTATCTTGTGGTGATGGTGGCTGCAAACACTAAATATAGTATTAACAGCTTATTATCGCCAGCCCCGATGTCACTTTTTTTGGAGGCTGAAAACCGCGCAAAAACCTGTCAGGCCTGAACCGTTCCCGGTCCATCGCCCTGATTCTGCGTCCTAATTTTCAAAAGGGAACCGGGCTCGTCCTGTCGCCGCCGCAACATCAGTAACAGTAAAGTTTGAAACAGCTGATTCCGTCAAGGGCTGGCTTTTAATTGATTGCTAACCACAACATGTTGTGGATGCGCCTGTGGAGATTGGGGAAAGCCGGGGAGCGCTGAAATTACAATGGCTTGCAGGTGTTGCCGGCTAAGGAAAAGGTCGAAACGGCAAAAAAGCGTCCCTGCGGCAAATCTTGTGATGGCATTTCCGGCGCAAATGCGCATGCCGATTCGCCGGTGAAATCAGCGCTCCTAAAGCGCGTCGTTATCGCAAAACCGTACACTTTTGCGCGACATGCTCTTAGAGCGCATCGATGGCGATGGTGACGATGGCGACGCCAATCGGCCTGTTCTCTTCGTCCATGACGACGAAGCTGGCCTGCGTTTCGAGATTCTGGGTGGATTCGTTGCGTTCGGCCCGGTCGATGAAGATCTCCCGGGAACTGTTGGCGAAGGTTCTAAGATATTTCTCCTCATCGCCCTGCCAATAGTCGGCGGTGATGGTGCTCTGCCCGACATTCAGCCCATGCGAGTCGGTGACGAAAAATTCGACGATCACCCCTTGCGAGGTGTCTTGCCTGGCTTTCAAGTAGTGCGACACGGATTTGTCGAGCAGCAGCTTGACCATATGCAACTGGTGTTGATCGACCTCCGACCGGTAGGTCTCGTCGAGCACCCGCATATCCATTTCGCTGACATTGTCGAATTGCGCGTTTTGCTCGGCAATGGCGTTCAGCACCAAGGGCGTTTCCACCATCGGCCGGATCTGCTTGTCGACATAGTCGCGCACGAGGGGAATATAGGCAGGCTCGGCGCGGACAGGCGCCAGCGGAAACAGAAAGGTCGCCAGCCCGAAGGTCACAACCGTTCTTATATGCCACCACCGCGCCATCTTGTTTCCTTATGTCGCATCGTTCGTTGCACGCTTTAAGCGCAACCTGACATGATTCGCACGTCGCCAAGTCTATTAGGACAAGGTAAAATAGATGTGCAGACCCTGATAGCGGATTCAGGAAACCTCGCTGACAAAATCTGGAACAATTTCAAGTGGTAAATACGATGGTTGCGCGCCGTGATCGGTGGCGATCAGCCCGCGCCTTTGGCGATCGGCTCCTGATAGGTGAAGCCCATGTCCCAGGGGAAATAGATCCAGGTGTCCTGGCTCACCTCGGTGATGAAAGTGTCGACGGTCGGCACGCCTTTCGGCTTGGCGTAGACGCAGGCGAAATGTGCCTTCGGCAGCATGGTGCGCACCTGTGCGGCGGTCTTGCCGGTATCCGTCAGATCGTCGACGACCAGCACGCTTTCGCCGCCATTTTCCATAAGTTCGGGCGCTATTCCCTTGAGCAGCACCATGTCGCCCTGGTTCACATAGTCATGATAGGACGCGACGCAGACGGTCTCGATCAGCCGGATATTCAGTTCGCGCGAAATGATCGCGGCCGGAACGAGGCCGCCGCGGGTGATGCAGACGATCGCCTTGAACGTCTGATCAAGGCCGGCAAGCCGCCAGGCAAGGGCGCGCGCATCGCGGTGGAACTGATCCCAGGAAACGGGAAAGGCTTTATCGGGAAGGGACATCGGGCTGCTCCGCGGCATGAAAAAACGACACGCCGTTTGCCGGCGACCGGACGGGCTTGAAGCGGCGATTGGCAAAACGCAAATCGCGCAGCCGGAACTGCGCGAGAGGGGGCCGAGCTCGAAGCTGTCATCGGTCGCCGCAATTAGCGGGATTTGCCGGCAAAAGGCAAGAGCAGCCAATCAACGCGATAACAGCGTCAGCGCCGTCATCGATTGCAGCAGGGTCTTGGTCGTGCCGCCGAAGATCATCTGCCAGAGCCAGGAATGTGTATAGGCGCCCATGACGAGAAGGTCGATGCTGCTGTCCGAAAGCCGGTTCTCGATGACATGGGATGCGCTCTTGTCCACACTTTGGGCCGTCGAAAGCGTCGTCTTCACGCCATGACGAGCAAGCGTCGCGGCGATGTCGGCGCCTGCGGTCAGCGGCGATTGCAGCGCCGTGTCGGCCGGATCGACCGAAAAGATCTCCACCTCGTCGGCGGCTTTGAGGATCGGCAGCGCGTCGAAGGTCGCGCGCGCCGCCTCCTTCGATCCGTTCCAGGCAATCAGCACACGCTTGATCGGCTTCGGCTGGCGGATGATATAGGGGATCATCAGCACCGGCCGGCCGCTTTCGAAGAGAAAGCTGTCGACGTCGACGTGGCTGTCGGAAGGTCTGGCCGGGTCGGCCTGTGAGGCGATCAAGAGGTCGGCGCTGCGGGCACTTTCGATCAGCGGTGCGGAGCCGTATCCGGTGGATGTGGCAAAGCTGCGCCATTCGGAGGAGGCGCCTGATGCCTCAGCTTTCGCGCGAAAGATGCGCTCCACGGCAATCGTTTCGCTATGCGCCATGTCCTGCAGCGCCTGCACGGCAACGGGATCGGGGATTTCCATCGGCGCCACCAGCGGCACGGCGGAGATGATTTCGGCATGCAGGCCGATCACATGGGCGCCGCTTTGAGCAGCAATGGCAAAGGCGAAATCGGCAACCGCAGCACTATTGTCTGATGTATCGAGAATGGCGAGAATGGTTTTGTAAGACATATCAATTCTCCTTGCGCTGAAATGGCGTGCGCGAGGGAAGGAATGCACCGGACCGTTCTCCTGTTCCTTGATAGGGATCAAGGATGGCCTTTGAGTTCCGGCGTTTCCCTCAGGCCTCCGCGGAATGGTTTTCGGCGATGTCCTTCTTTTGGCGGATGGCGTCGATCATAGCCTGCACCTCGGCGCCGGCTGCATCGATTGCCGCCTGCGAGCGGCCGCGCACGACGATCTCTGTTGAGAATTTCTGGCCGATATAGCGCGGGTAGGAACCGATGCTGGTTTCCGGATGTGCTTTCTGGATAGCGGTCAAGGGCGTGCCGATCTCGCCTTCGCCGTAAGGGCAGGCGATGGCGAGCGAAAGCACCGGCGTGCCGCTTCGAAGCGTCGGCAGCACATTGTCGACCATCGCCTGGAAGACCTGCGGCACGCCGGCCATGACATGGACGTTGCCGATGATGAAGCCGGGCGCCGTTGAGACCGGATTGGCGATATGCGCAGCCCCTCGCGGCATGCGCGCCATGCGCTGGCGCGCCTCGGTGAATTCCATCTCTCGGCGCCGGTACATCTCGGCAAGCAGCGTCATTGCCGTCTCGTCATATTCGCAGGGCACGCCGAAAGCCTTGGAGATGGCATCGGCGGTGATGTCGTCATGCGTCGGCCCGATACCGCCCGAGGTGAAGACGTAATCATATTTGCCGCGAAGCGCGTTCAACGCCTCGACGATCGCCTCCTCGTCGTCGGCGACGATGCGCACCTCCTTGAGGTCGATGCCGGAAAGCGTCAGCAAATCGGCGAGGTGGCCGATATTTTTATCCTTGGTGCGGCCGGAAAGAAGTTCGTCGCCGATGGCGAGCATGGCGGCGGTGACGACGATGTCTTGGCTCATGGGATGTTCCGTGATCTGAGGCTGGTGAATAGGTAGTGCCGTTCGGCCGCTTTGCAAACAGCCGCCGGATACGTTCATTTTTGCTGAAATGAAAACGCAAGTGAATTTTCGTCTACGGATGTTGAACACTGAGTTCTTCACGGCATGGCTGTGTTCCGAAACAGGCGCTGATAGAACTCCTCGGTCAAGAAATTCAACCAGTGCTCCAAGGGAGATTGAAGATGGCGAAGGTTCTCGTCCTTTATTATTCGGCTTACGGCCATATCGAAACCATGGCCTATGCCGTTGCCGAAGGCGCGAAGTCGGCCGGCGCCGACGTCACCGTCAAGCGCGTTCCGGAACTGGTTCCGGAAGATGTTGCCAAGGCTTCCTATTACAAGGTCGACCAGGCGGCCCCGATCGCCACCGTTGACGAACTGGCGGACTATGACGCGATCATCGTCGGCGCCGGCACCCGCTTCGGCACGGTCGCCTCGCAGATGCGCAATTTCTGGGATCAGACGGGCGGCCTCTGGTTCGCCGGCAAACTCGTCGGCAAGCTCGGTTCGGTCTTCACCTCTTCGGCAACCCAGCACGGCGGCCAGGAAACGACCATCCTCGGCTTCATCCCCACCTTCCTGCACCAGGGCATGGTCGTTGCCGGCCTGCCTTATGCCTTCCAGGGCCAGATGGGCACCGAGGAAGTCAAGGGCGGCTCGCCCTACGGCGCCTCCACCATCACCAACGGCGACGGCTCGCGCCAGCCTTCCGAGATCGAGCTGGAAGGCGCAAAATACCAGGGCGCCCATGTCGCCAAGCTTGCTGCCAAGCTCGCCTGATCTTTGATACTGAAATGACAAAGGCGCGGCGGGCGTGAGGCTCGCCGCGTCTTTTCCGTTTTCTCTCGCGACAGACCGAGTGCCCCTTGTTCGGCCGCGGCTTTCGGGCGGAAAATGTGTGACGGATCATTCTGCGGTGCAACTGGCCAAAACAGGCATGATTTTTACGGCTGTGGCTCTTCCCATCGCCCATGACGCAAGGTATTGAAAACGCCGCAAGCGGGCGTGGCGAAACTGGTAGACGCAAGGGACTTAAAATCCCTCGGCCTTGGCTGTACGGGTTCGACCCCCGTCGCCCGCACCACCTTCATAATCCCGTTCGAATATGCTTGTATTATGCGTGTATTTTGTGGATAAAAGCGCGTTATTGCTTGCATATGGCATTTTCGGTGCAAGGATTGCGCCGCGGCGGTTGAGTAAGTGTTGTCTTGTGGGAGTAAGACGATGGTTTACGATTGGAGTGGGGCAAGGACTAGGCGCATCCGCGTCTTCAAGACCAGTGTCGCGCTTGTTCTCGCAACTGCGATGGCCGCGATACCACTGTTCTTCTGGGCGGTGCAATTGCGCGCTTTCTAGCCGATCCCGCTGATAATCAGCGTTCTGCGAACGGAAGGGCGTTTGGCGCCTTCGTATCGCGCCACCTGTTTATCACCCAGCCAGCCAGAAGCCCGAGGGCTGCGCCCATCGCCTTGATGCTCGCGTCATGCAGGCGCGGATGGCGGCTCGGCGCGAAATATTGCAGCCATTCGATGGCGAATGCGCCGACGATCAGCAGCACGGCCACCGTTTTCCATTGTTTCGGATAGGCAAGCGCGAAGGCGAGGCCGAGGAGTAGATAGGCAACCGCGCGGTCAACATCGACCATCGTGACTGTATCCGGCCTCTCTCCGATCGGCGAAACCGTGACGAAGAAGATGAAGGCGAGCAGCAGCCAGGCGAGCGGTTTTGCGAATTTAAAGATCATCATAGCTTCATATAAGTGGCCGCCCTTTTCATTGACAGTTAAAATCAGTTCATGTGCCGCCAATTTCGCGATTGGCTTAAGAAAGCCTTCCTCGGAGCGAACCGGTCCGGGAGCGAACCGGAAACGGCCGAAACGGGCTTTCTTTTGCCGGTCGGCCTGTGCAATAGCGGCGGTGGCTAATTGAGAGAATGGACCACGCCTGTGACGAGACTTGATGTCGAAAGCGCCGAAGAGGCGATGCGCAGCCTTTTTCCGGCAACGCCGCTGCAGCTCAATGATCACCTTTCGGCCCGCTATGGGGCCGATATCTGGCTGAAGCGCGAGGACCTGTCGCCGGTGCGCTCCTACAAGATCCGCGGCGCCTTCAATTTCTTCCGCAAGGCGATCGGGCAGGGTGCCTCCGGAAAGACCTTCGTCTGCGCCTCGGCCGGCAATCACGCCCAAGGCTTTGCCTTCGTCTGCCGCCATTTCGGCGTGCCGGGCGTCGTCTTCATGCCGGTGACGACACCGCAACAGAAGATCGACAAGACCCGTATGTTCGGCGCTGAATTCATCACCATCCGGCTGTTCGGCGACTTCTTCGACCAGTGCTACCAAGCCGCCCGCGAACATGTGGAGGCGGTCGGTGGAGTCATGGTGCCGCCCTTCGACCATGCCGACATCATCGAAGGCCAGGCGACCGTCGCCGCCGAAATCATGCAGCAGCTGCCGGAGGGAACAGTGCCGGACATGGTCGTCCTGCCGGTTGGCGGCGGCGGACTTGCCGCCGGCATCACCGGCTATCTCGACGGCACGGTGCCGAAATCGGCTTTCGTCTTCACTGAGCCGGCCGGCGCGCCGAGCCTTAAGCGCAGCATCGAAGCGGGCAAGGTGACGACGCTTCCCAAGGTCGACAATTTCGTCGATGGCGCTGCAGTGGCGCGCATCGGCGACCTGAATTTCGCGGCTCTTCGCGATTTTCCGGCAAGCCAAGTGCAACTGATGCCTGAGAACGCCATCTGCGTCACCATTCAGGAAATGCTGAATGTCGAGGGTGTCGTGCTGGAGCCGGCCGGCGCCCTGTCGCTGACGGCGATCGCCGCGATGGACGGCCAAGCGATCCGCGGCAAGACCATCGTTGCCGTCGTCTCCGGCGGCAATTTCGATTTCGAGCGTCTGCCTGACGTAAAGGAAAGAGCCATGCGTTACGCAGGGCTGAAGAAATACTTCATCCTGCGGCTCGCCCAGCGCCCTGGTGCACTCCGGGATTTCCTCAATCTGCTCGGCCCCGACGACGATATCGCCCGCTTCGAATATCTAAAGAAATCGGCGCGCAACTTCGGCTCCATCCTGATCGGCATCGAAACCAAGGCGCCTGAGAATTTCGCCCGGCTGATCGGAAATTTCGAAGCAGCCGGCATGGGTTACGAGGATATTACCGAAAACGAGATCCTCGCCAACTTGATCATTTGACTTGGCGACAGCGATATCGCCGTGCTAAAGGCGGAGCATGGCTTCGTTCATTTCAAATATCTTTTCGATGTTCTCCGGCGGCAGCAAACCGGCTACGGAAGCGGCAGGCCCTTCCGGCGAGCCGCAGCTTTACGGCGATTGCACGATCTATGCCGAACCGCGTAGGGAAGGCAGCCAGTATCGCCTTGCCGGCCGCATTGAAAAGAAGGTCGGCGAGGAGGTGCTAGTGCGCAATTTCATCCGCGCCGATCTGTTTACGTCCTCCGACGATGCGATCGAATGCACAGTGCGCAAGGCGCAGCAGATCATCGATCAGCATGGTTCGTCGCTCTTTGGTGACGGCGAGAAGCTTCGTCAGGTCTGAATCGGGATCCGGGCATAGCTCCTGGATACCGGCTGCAACTATTCCTGTGTGTGACCCGGGTGCGCTCCAGCGAGCGCCTTCTCACTCACGCAATCTTAAAGGATTGCGGTGAAAGGTATCGCCTGCAGGATTTGCAGGACACCCCCGTGTTTGACTGTTTCGGACGATTGACCAAAGGATTCGCCGTCGCGATCGCCGCGCCAGCAGGAGGCCGAACGTCCGGAGCCGAGGTCTCATGATGGAGACACTCAACCTCCTTCTCTTCGTCGTCGAAGCCATCGCCTATTTCGTGCTGATGGTAACGCTTCTGCATTTCCGTCATCGGCTCGGTCTCGGGGTTTTCCTGACGGCGCTCGGCGTCATGCATTTCATGGAGACCTATCTGGCGGCGGTCTTCTATGTCTCGCTGCCGTTCGGGGATGTGTCGCCGGGTTCATCCGTCTTCTTCTCCGGCAAGTTGATGATGATCCTGATGCTTTACCTGCAGGAGGATGCCGCGACGGTGCGCCAGCCGATCTACGGCCTGTTCCTCGGCAACCTGCTCACCGTCGGTATTGCCTGGGTGCTGCAGTTGCACCAGCCGCTGCAGATGTCGACCAACCACACACCCGACGTCGATTTCCTCAAGAAGATGGGCTGGCTGATGGTTTGGGGCACGGCGCTGCTCTATGTCGATTCGCTCGGCATCATTCTGCTTTACGAAAAACTCGGCGATTTCTTCCGCCGCCGCGTCGTCCTACGTTTCCTGATTTCGGGCTTCGTGCTGCTGACCTTCGACCAGATCGGCTTCTTCGCCGCGCTGCATTATTTCTTAGACGTGCCGATCGCCGCATTCTGGGGCGGTTGGAAGGCAAAAATGCTTGCCGTCTGCCTCTACGCGGCGATGTTTGCATTCTATGAATATCGTATTCGCCGCGGCGGAGCAGCCGGGTCCGCACGCTCCATCAGCGACGTGTTCGGCGACCTGACGTTCCGCGAGCGCTACAACGCTCTTCTGGAGCGCACCGGCCGCGACATCCTCACTGGCGTCTACGATCGGACGCGCATGGAAATGGAAGCGCCGCTGATGCTGCTCGAGGCACTGAAGCAGGGGTTATTCGCCACCGTCCTTATTATCGACGCCGATCACTTCAAGGATGTCAATGACGGCTACGGCCATCTCCAGGGCGACGAGGTTCTGAAAGCGATCGCCGCTCGGCTCGGTACGACACTGCGTTCCAGCGACCGCGTCTTCCGCTTCGGCGGCGAGGAATTCGTCGCCGTCTGTCCGGGCACCGACCATGAAGAAGGTCTGCTGCTTGCCGAGCGCCTGCGCTGGACGATCGCGACCAGCGTCAAGACGCCGGATGACAGGCCGGTCACGGTCAGTATCGGCGTTGCGACCGCCGACGAAGACGGCGTCGATTTCACCACCGTGCTGACGGCTGCCGACGGCAGGCTCTATGCGGCCAAGAAGAGCGGCCGCAACTGCGTCGTCGGCCGCTCCGGCGTGGTGAAACTCAGTTAGGCCTGGTGGGCTCGTCGATCAGCGCAGCGCGGTCGGCCGCGGGTGTTTAGGATGTTGCGTAAACAGCAACACATTCCCGTATATTTACGTATTTTCAACATGTTATGAGAGCCATAAAAACGGCTTGTTAGCATAACACAAACGTGATCTCCATTGCCGCAGCATTCCGGATGAGCTTTCCTGCGAGGGGCGTGGACATGAGTGATTCAGTTGCAGCACAGAAAGTCGATGGCGGCGAGTTTGCCGTTTTGTGCATCGGAGGGTTTCTTCTTTCGATTGCCTATGGCGTGACCTTTCTGATCCCGGTGCTGGTTGGCCAGCGCGGCGGCGACGAGGCGCTGGCCGGCCTGATCATTTCGGCTGCGACTGTCAGCACCGTCATTCTCGTGATCCTGTCAGGCCACATCGCGGATGCCATTGGCTCGGCGCGGGCGGTGGCTGTCTCGGGATTGTTTCTTGCCGCGTCAGCGCTGGGATTCGCCATGGTTCCCTCAGCTGGGCTGAGCCTGATGGTGGTCGGTTTAATCCTCGGCATAGGCTGGGGCACCTTCTATGCGCTCGGCCCTATTCTGGTCGCCGCGATCGTCGAACCCGAACATCGGATCCGGTTTTTTGCCCTGCTTTCGGGATCGATGATGTCGGGCATCGGCGCCGGACCGATCATTGGCCGCATTGCTACCAGCTGGTCGATGCCGATCGAGGCGGCCTTCGCATTTGCGTTCCTTGCCAGTCTCGCCGGCGGTGCGCTTTACTTTTTGCTCCATATCCGGCTGACCAATGCCGGCAAGATTTTGCCCCATGTTAACAAGATCTCATTTGGCTCAGCACGCGAGGTGATCGGCTCGCGGGCCATCTATTCCATCGTCATGGTCGGCATCGGCGGCGCGATTTTCGGCGGGCTGTCCAGCTTTCAGACCAGCTACGCCAAGGCGCACGGATTCGACTACTCCCTGTTCTTCATCGGCTTCATGTCCGCCGCGATTCTGAGCAGGCTGTTCGTGGCGGGATATGTGGTCAAGAAAGACCCACTCTATTCGCTTGTGGTCCTGACAAGTCTGACGCTGGCATCGATCGTGCTGTTCCTGATGCTGACATCAAATCAGTTTGCCTATCTGGGAGGCGCGGCGATGCTGGGAGTGGGCTATGGCTTGACTTATTCCGTCATCAACGGCCTGGCGGCCAATGAGGCTCCCGCCGGCCTTATGCCGCAATCGCTGCTGTTATTTTCGCTCGCCTATTCCATCGGCGTCTTCGGCTTTCCACTGATCGCCGGCAATCTCATCGTTTCCTCCGGCGTGCAGACCATGCTGTACGTCGTGCTTCTGCTTGCCGTCCTGAATTTTGCAATCGTCCTGTTTCGTGTTGCCCACCGTGCGACGCAAGAACGAAACAAAGCATCCGTAGGAGACAATACAAGCACTCTATGACGGGTGGCCGAGGCCGGCGAAGGGGCCGGGCAAGTTTGACCTGCCCAGCCCGGCTCACTTAGGCAGCGCGGAAGATCTTGGCGCCGGAGGGGGCACTCGTCATGCCGCCGTCGACGGTGATCTCGATGCCGGTGACATTGGCCGCATCATCCGAAGCCAGATAGAGCGCCGCCTTGGCGATTTCGTCGGCTTCGCTCATGCGGCCGAGCGGGCTCATGCCTCCGATGCGCGCCTCGAGCGCCGACATGGCGTCTTCCGTCTGGGCCATCGGCGACCAGATCGGCGTTTTCGTGCCGCCGGGCGTTACCTGATTGACGCGGATGCCGCGCGGTGCGAGCTCGGATGCCATATTGCGCGTCATGGCCCGGACTGCCGCCTTGGTCGCCGCATAGGCTGTCCAGCCGGGAGCGCCGAGCACGGCATGCACGGAACCGTTGAGGATCACCGAAGCGCCGTCATTGAGGTGCGGCAGGGCCGATTGCACGGTGAAGAAAACCGCCGTGAGATTGGTGCTGATGATCTGGTTGAACTGCTCCGGCGATGTCTCGCCGAGCGGCGTCGCGCCGCCGATGCCGGCATTGGCGAAGACGATGTCGAACTTGCCGACCTTTCCGGCGGCTTCCGCAAACGCCTTCTCGGTGGCGGCGGCATCGGTGACATCGACCTTCAGCGCCAACACGCCGGCTCCCAGCGCCTTTTCGGCGGCAGCGAGCGTTTCCGGGTTGCGGCCGGTGATCACCACCCTGGCACCCTCGTCGATGAAGACCCTGGCGGTCGCAAGACCGATGCCGCTGTTTCCGCCGGTAATCAGGGCGACCTTATTTCTTAGACGCATGATTCATGCTCCTCTTGGAATTGGCAACGATCTGGATTATGATCGTTATCTACAAGGATTATGATGATAATCCACATGAGTCAAGAGAAGCATGATGCCGAAAAGTGTAAGCGGTTTTCGGCCGACATCATGCTCATTCGATTAGTGCCGGGGAGATGTCCGATGGGCCGTTCGCAGCTGGAAAAACAGAAGACGCACGAGAAGATTATCGAGATCGCGTCGAAGCGACTACGCGAAGAGGGGCTCGAAGGTATTGGCGTCGCCGATCTGATGAAGGAAGCCGGGCTGACCGTCGGCGGCTTCTATAAGCATTTCGCCTCCCGTGACGATCTCGTCGCCGAGGCGATCCAGTCCGCTTTCGATTCATGGGGACGCAAGCTGGAGGCCGAGGGGGTGAACCCGGCGGAGATGACGGCCGCCGATGTCGCCGATCGTTATGTGAGCGCCTATCACCGCGACAATCCGGGTGAGGGCTGCCCTTTTGCCGCGCTGACCTCCGATATATCGCGTAGCGGCGAAAAGGCGCGGGGGATCGCGACGGACGGGCTCAGGCGTAATTTCGCGTCATTGGCGGGCAAGGCTGCGGGAGCGGACGATAGCGAACGGCGGCGCAAGGCGATCATGGCCTTCGCGATGATGGCCGGCGGCGTCGGCCTTGCCAGGATTTCGTCCGACGAAGAACTCTCGGCCGAGATCCTGGCAACGGTCCGGGATTTTGTCGCCGATATCGACAAATGAAAAACGGCCGGCAAGGCCGGCCGTTCCACAGAGCGTTGAAGAGCCGATCAGGCGGCCAGTGCGATTTCCTGGACGCGCGACTTAGCGGCGTCGATCGCCTTTTCGGCAGCTTCCGGACCGAAGGCCAGGCCTTCGACATAGATGGTCTCGATATCGCTGATGCCGAGGAAACCGAGAACCGACTTCAGGTACGGCACGGCATGGTTCAAGGCGGCGGCCGGTCCCTGCGAGTAGACGCCACCCGAGGCGAGTACCACATAAACCTTCTTGCCGGTTGCGAGGCCGACCGGGCCGCTTTCCGTGTACTTGAAGGTCAGGCCGGCGCGGGCGACATTGTCGATCCAGGTCTTCAGCGACGAATAGATGTTGAAGTTGATGAGGCCGGTGCTGATGACGATCGTATCGGCAGCGAGCAGTTCGTTGACGAGTTCGTCGGAAGTCTTGACGGCCACGGCTTCCTCAGCGGTGCGGGCCTCGGCCGGCTTGCGGATCGCGCCGGTGAAGAGGTCATCGATATGCGGCAGCGGGGTGGCGGCAAGGTCGCGGCGGACGACGACGCTGCCCGGATTCTGGTTCTTCAGCTTTTCGGCGAGATCAACGGCGATCGGCGTCGAGAGCGATTCGGCGCGCGGGCTGGACGTCAGAAGAAGGATGGACGACATGGTGCATTTCCTTTCGAATGGGATTTGACGGCCCGTTGCTGGGAGGTGAGCCGCAGTCTCGATGAGGAAAATAGGTCTGGCCTGCTATCGAAAAAACGGTGATAATGTCGATCGAAACTATCGATGGAATGGATAGAAGATGCTGCCGAACCCGACTCTGGACCAATTGCAGGTGTTTTTGACCGTTGCCGAGACCGGCAGCTTTTCGGCCGCTTCGCGGGCGCTGAACCGGGCACAGTCAGTCGTGAGCTATACGATCGCCAATCTGGAAGCACAGCTCGAAGTGCCGCTTTTCGAGCGCTTCGGCGCACGCCAGCCGAGGCTGACGGAGGCTGGCAAGGCGATGCTGGAGGATGCGCGGCGCATTCTGGGCGACCTGCAGGTCATGCGGGCGCGCGTCAAGAGCCTGAGGGAAGGGCTCGAAGCGGAGGTTTCGGTCGCCATCAGCGTCATGGTGCCTTCGCGAGCCCTGGTGGACGTCCTCCACGAATTCCGCGAGATGTTTCCATCCGTTTCGTTGAGCCTCAATGTCGGCGAGCTCGGAATGGTCATGGATCTCGTCCTCAGCGGCAAGGCGACGATCGGGATTGGTGGCGCGGTCGTCAAGCAGGACGATTCGATCGTCACGGAACGGATCGGTCATTCCTTCATGTTGCCGGTTGCCGCGCGCAACCACCCGCTTGCCGGGATCGGCCGGCCACTGACGCTCGGCGACGTCCGCGAGGAAGTGCAACTCGTCGTCACCGATGCGTCGGGCCGGACGAAGGGGCGCGATTTCAACGTTCTGTCCTACAAGACATGGCGCGTCAGTGATATTGCAACGAAGCACCAGCTCATCAAGGCCGGCCTTGGCTGGGGCGGCCTTCCGGCTTCCGTGATCCATGACGATCTCGTTGGCGGCACGCTCGTCCATCTCGATCTGGATGCCTACGAACAGGGGGAGTATCCGATATATTCGGTGCGCCAACTCGCCAACCCGCCCGGACCTGCCGCCACCTGGATGATCGACGCGTTCCGCACGCGGCTTTCCCATTGCCCGAACCAGGCCGATTTTCATGCGCAGATGGCGGAACTCCAGGAACCCGCGACACCGCTCGCGGCCGAATGACGAAGGCGCGGCGGACGCGCCTTCGCCTGCATCCTCTTCGGCTTAAAGAACCAGCCTGAACTTCGAGAAACCATCGGCCCCTTCGCCGGCATCCTCGATCTTCACGCTCTTGACCTCGGCGAGGAACTGCTTCGCCTTCGGGCCGCTTTCGAAGGTCGCGGTCGTGCCCGCGAGTGGCTTGAAGGTCCAGTTTGCGTCAGCCGACGGATTGATCGTGCCCTGATCATGGATATAGCGGACGATAACGTCGCGGTTGGTATCCGGCGCCTGGAAGATCACCTTATCCGCGGTGATCTCAGGGAAATTGCCACCGCCGCCGGCGCGGTAGTTGTTCGAGACGACGACGAACTTTTGAGCCGGGTCGATCGGCTTGCCGTTGAAGGCGAGGTTCTGGATGCGGTTGGCGTCCGGATGGATCGGCTTGCCTGATGAATCATATTTCGGCGGCTGCGACAGGTCGATCTGGTAGGTGACGCCGTCGATCACGTCGAAATTGTAGGAGGGGAAATCGGTATTGAGCAGCGCCGCATCCTTCGAGCCGGCCTCGATGTGATTGAACATGCCGGCTGACATTTCGAGCCAGTTCTTCACCTGGGCGCCGGTGATGGCAACAGCCTGCACCGTGTTCGGGTAGAGATAGAGGTCGGCGACGTTCTTGATGGCGATATCGCCGGCCGGAACATCGGTATAGTAATCGGCGCCGCCGCGACCGCCGGCCTTGAAGGGAGCCGCCGCCGAAAGCACCGGCAGGTCCTTGAACGCGGTGTCGGCGAGCATCTGCTTGATGTACCAGGTCTGGGCTTGGCTGACGACCTGCACCGAGGGATCGTCGGCGACGAGTGCGAAGTAGGAATAGAGCGGTGCTGACGTCTTGCCGACCGGGGTGCGGACATAGGCAAGTGTCGCTTCGTGCTCGGCCTTGGCGGCTTCGACCACGTCCTTCTTGTCGGCGTAGTCGGCAACCACCTTCTTCTTGTCGTCGCGATGATAGATCGGCCGTGCTTCCGAGGTGAAATCGACGATCTTCCAGCCATTGCCGTCCTTTTCGAGCAGCAGGTCGATAAGGCCGAGATGCGAGCCCCAGAAGCCGGCCATCACGGCGGGCTTGCCGTGCAGCGTACCCTTGACGGGGTCGGCATTGGCGACGCCGTCCCAGCTCTTCGGGCCGGGGAAGACGAGATGCTGGTGGCCGGTGAAGATCGCGTCGATCCCATCGACGGCGGCGAGATGCAGCGAGGCGTTCTCCATCTTTTCGGATGGTGCGCTGCCGTCGATGCCGGAATGCGAGAGCGCAATGATGATATCGGCGCCGGCTTCCTTCATGGCGGGAACCCAGGCCTTGGCGGCCTCGACGATGTCGCGCGTCTGCGCCTTGCCTTCGAGGTTCTTGATGTCCCAGAGCATGATCTGCGGCGGTACGAAGCCGATGAAGCCGATCTTGACGGGGCTCTCATTGCCGGCGCCGTCTTTGATCTGCTTTTCCAGAATGATGTAGGGCTTGAAGAAGAGATCGTCCTGCTTCGGGTCCGAGGCGAGCTGGCCCTTGGTCAGGTTGGCGCAGACGAAGGGGAAGTTCGCGCCTGATAGGACCTTGAACATGAAGTCGAGGCCGTAGTTGAACTCGTGATTGCCGAGCGTGCCAACCGTATAGCCGAGCGTGTTCATCGCCTTGATCACCGGATGGACGTCGCCGTCCTTCATGCCGTGCTGATAGGCCATGTAGTCGCCCATCGGATTGCCCTGCAGCACGTCGCCATTGTCGATCAGCAGTGAGTTGGCGGCCTCGGCGCGGATCCCGTCGATGATCGTCCCGGTGCGCGCAAGACCCATCGTGTCGTTCGGCTTGTCGGCATAATAGTCATAGGGGAAGACATTAACGTGAATGTCGGTCGTTTCCATCAGCCTGAGATGCGCCTGGTTGGCGCTGGCGCGGGCGCTGAAAGGATGCAGCAGCACCAGGGCGGAAGTGGCGGCGAGGCCGCCGAGCAGGGAACGGCGGCTCATTACGCCAACATCGAAATTGGAAGACATGGAAACTCTCCTTCAGGGTCATGCATCGTCCGGCCCGTCAGAATTAGGACGATTTGGCGAGGAGTACACTGCGAAAATGACAGGACGTCAAAACAATCCGCCGGAAAAGCGTCATGGCTCTGAAATGCAATTTATGGTTCAGTCAGTCGGCGCCAGGCCGCCGCAAACGCAAGGCGCGGTCATCCTCGGCGTCAGCGTCAACCGCAGCCGCTGGAGCATCTCAGCCGCTCCTTCGGCGCAAAGGCCGGGCAACCTTACGAGTTTGGCGTCGATGTTGTTAAGTGGGGCGTCCGCTCGACGTTGACGGCGGTTCTAACCAGCGGGCGTACTGCCAGTACCGGCCGCATCTCCTTATGGAAAAAGCGGAAATAGGAGGAGATCTGCGCCCGCGCATTCGAGTTCACGTCGAACTGGATGCCGACGCGGCCATTATGCTTCCAGCGGATGACACCTTCGAGCAGCCCGAGGTTTTCGGCCTCGATGCGCACCTTGCTGCCGGAGGCAGCATGGAGCGGCCCCTTCATCTCCAGGGCGGCACCGGTTGGCGATAGGTTGAGGATGCGGGCATCCACCTGGCTGTTCAGGTATTTGACATGGCCGAACACGCGGCAGTTTTTCCGATCGGCCTTTCGGGCCGTGATTTTCAAGTTGCGGGTCATACTGTCTCCCTTGATATAGCCAGGGAGCATAGCGCCGGAAAATTGAAATGGTTTTAGGGGCTTGGCTAAAATTGCAGTGAAACGTCAATTGGCAGCAGCGGCCCTGCGTCCCACCACATGTTCGCGCCAGACGGTGAAGATGCCGGCGGCGACCACGATCGCCGAGCCGACGATCATGTTGAAGCTGAGCGTTTCGCCATAGATCACCATGCCGAAGATAGAAGCGTAGACAAGTGACAGATAGGTCAGCGGCTGGACGGCGGCGGCATCGAGAACATCGTAGGCGCGGATCAGGAAATAATGGCTGGAGATGCTGGTCATGCAGACGAGCGCCATCCAGCCCCAGTCGCCCGGCGCCATCCAGCTCCAATAGAACGGCCCAACCAGCGTCATCGTGACGCCGCCGACGACGCCGGTATAGAAGAAGCTGGTCATCGACGAGTCGTCGCGGCTGACCAGGCGGGTGGCGATGACGTAGAAGGCGAAGTTGAAGCAGGAAAGGACGGCGAGAAGCAGCTTAAGGTCGAAAAATTCGCCTTCGGGCTTCAGGATCAGCAGCACTCCGAACAGTCCGGCGCCGATCGCTGCCCACCGCCGCCACCCGACCCGTTCGCCGAGGATCGGCATCGCCAGCAGCGCGATCAGGATCGGCGTCGCGGAAAAGACCGCCTGTGAACGGGCAAAGCCGATCACGGCAAAGCAGGTGATGGCGAGAACCACCTGGACTGCAAGCAGAACGCCGCGCGTCACCTGCAGGAAGGGGCGTTTGGTGCGGGCCGTCGCCTTGATCCCACCGCGCATCTTCGAAGCGAGGATGATCGTGAAAAGCGCAAAGGCCCAATAGCGGATCATCGTCACGAAGATCGGCGGATAGGCCGTCGCCAGATGTTTCGAGATGGCGTCCTGCAGTGAAAAGATGGTGAGCGCCAGCAGAACGAAAATATAGCCTTGGGTCTTCGATGTCATGACTTGCCAATGAGCGGGAAACGCCCGCGAGCGTGAAAAGTCTGGGCAGGCTTTCGGCGAAGATGCAAGGCCTCAAAGCCCGACATTCGGCTTGTCGATGATTTCTCTGAGCGCGAAGCTGGAATTGATCTTGACGACATGGGGCAGGGCCGACAGCCAGTCGCGGTGGATGCGCTCATAGTCCTCGAGGTCGCGGGCGGCGACCCTGAGGATATAGTCGTATTCGCCCGACATGAGGTAACAGACGAGCACGTTCGGGCAGAGCTTCACCGCTGCCTCGAATTCCGCCAGCGTCTTGGCGAACTGGCCGGAGAGCGAGATATGCACGATGGCGATCATCTTGTAGTCGAGCGCCTTGTGTGAAAGCCGCGCATGGTAGCCGCCGATGACGCCGCTTCTTTCCAAGATGTCGAGCCGGCGCGAACAGGCCGAAGGCGACAATCCGATCCTTTCGGCAAGTTCGGCATTGGTGATGCGAGCATTGGCCTGCAATGCCCGGAGAATCGCAAGATCGATGGTATCGAGATCAGCCATTCGAAGAACCTTCGAAAAAAGATAGGATGAATGCAATAATCGCCGAAAAATCGCGTCTTCGCAAATCGTCTTTGCAAGGACATTTCACTGTCTTGATGGTTGGATTCCTCATCTGAAAAAATCCGCGACGCGGAGATAAAATGAGAGGAACGCGCATGCGTGTCGGTTGCCCGAAGGAAATCAAGAATCATGAATATCGCGTCGGCCTGACGCCGGCTTCGGTGCGAGAATATGTTGCCCACGGCCACGAGGTCTGGGTGGAGACCAAGGCAGGCGTCGGTATCGGCGCTGATGATGCTGCCTATGCCGCGGCTGGCGCCAAGATCGCCGCCTCCGCCAAGGATATCTTCGAAAAGTGCGACATGATCGTCAAGGTGAAGGAGCCGCAGCCTGCCGAATGGGCGCAGCTCCGTGACGGCCAGCTTCTCTACACCTATCTGCATCTGGCGCCGGATCCCGAACAGACCAAGGGTCTCATCGCCTCCGGCGTCACCGCGATCGCCTATGAGACGGTGACTGACGAGCGCGGCGGCCTGCCGTTGCTGGCGCCGATGTCGGAGGTCGCCGGACGCCTGTCGATCCAGGCAGGAGCGACCGCCCTGCAGAAGGCCAATGGCGGTCTTGGTGTCCTGCTCGGCGGCGTACCCGGCGTGCTGCCGGCCAAGGTCGCGGTCATCGGTGGCGGCGTCGTCGGCCTGCATGCGGCCAGGATGGCCGCCGGCCTCGGCGCCGATGTCAGCATCCTCGACAAGTCACTGCCGCGCCTGCGCCAGCTTGACGATATCTTCGCAGGCCGCATCCACACGCGTTATTCCAGCATCCAGGCGCTGGAGGAGGAAGTCTTCTCGGCCGATCTCATTATCGGCGCCGTACTGATCCCCGGCGCTGCCGCTCCGAAGCTCGTCACCCGCGAGATGCTGTCCGGCATGAAGAAGGGCTCCGTCATCGTCGACGTCGCCATCGACCAGGGCGGCTGCTTCGAGACCTCGCATGCGACGACCCATTCCGATCCGACTTACGAAGTCGACGGCGTCGTGCATTATTGTGTTGCCAACATGCCGGGCGCCGTGCCGGTCACCTCGGCGCACGCGCTGAACAATGCCACGTTGGTTCATGGCTTGGCGCTTGCCGATCGCGGCCTGCGCGCCATCGCCGAAGACAAGCATCTGAGGAACGGCCTCAACGTCCACAAGGGCCGCATCACCAGCAAGCCGGTCGCCGACGCGCTGGGCTACGAGGCCTTCGCGCCGGAAAGCGCGCTGAACGTAGCGTAAGCTAGCTGACTCCAGGTAACGGCTTACATCTCTATTTTTCGGCCGGCAGGGCGGTATCCGAGGGGATGCCGCCTTCTTTATATGACGGCGTAGCTGTAATCGAACCGCGACCGTTGGCGGCGTTGCAGGTATGCTTTTGTTGTCACGTTGTGTCCTGCCGATCAGTGTCTATCGTATCATGCCGATGGGCAGTCGCCTCTAAACGGAGCAGCAATGACGGTTGATAGTCGAGAGGAAATATCGCCGGTCCCGCTTCGAACCTCACCTGCCGGCCTCGAAACATATATTGCCGGCAGAACACTCGTCAGCGGGGATGGACCGGCCTGGACGGATATATTCGTTCAGGTGTTTTCCCGCCTGACGGTGCAACACCCCTTTCTTGTTCCGGCGGTCGCCGAACCTCTCATTGTTTGGGTGATCTCAGGTCAGGCATGCGTGGAAGAACGCGATCTGGGTGGGGAGTGGCGGGCCAACACAGTCAGAGTCGGGGACTTTTTTCTGACGCGGTCGCCCACGCCATACGAAATGCGCTGGCGTGCCGAGGGAGACGAACCTTTCCAGGTGATGCACCTCTATCTCTCCGTTCCGTTGTTTGAACGGGTGGCGGAAGCGGTTCTCGGCAAAGCTGCCAGCGCCATGCGCCTGCGCGACATATCGGGCGGCCGCGACCAACATCTTTCCAGCATGCTGGAACTGATCCATGCCGAACTGATGGCCGAAGGGCAGGGAAGCCGGCTCTTCGTGCAGGGATTGGCGCAGACGCTCGCCGTTCACCTTATCCGGCAATATGCAACATTTGACGCCGAGGCACGGCCGTCAAATGCCCTCCCGGGTGCCAAGCTACGGCGGGCCGTCGCATTCATGGAAGCCAACCTTCAGGAGCCGTTTGATCTCGCACGTCTGGCGCAAACGGCAGGCATCAGCGCGTTTCACTTCAGCCGCCTCTTCAAGAAGGCCACTGGCCTTTCTCCGTCCCATTATTTCATTCGCCAACGCATAGCCAAGGCTCAGCAACTTCTACAGGAAACCAGTACCAGCATCATCGAGATCGGCATGTCCGTGGGGTATTCGAGCCCCAGCCATTTTGCTCAGATTTTCCGCCGTGAGGCCGGCGTTTCCCCCAGCGACTACCGTCGCAGCTAAGGCGCGTCGCAATCTTTCAGATTCGCTCCTCGCGCTTCAGGTCTTCGTTTTTACGCATCTCGTTAGCGCAAAACCGCTGCACAGTTTTGCTCGACGTGCTTTAGAGTTGCTGATTTGAGCAAGATCCCGACAGATCTCGCAAGGTCCCGAGAGTGGGATTGGGCCCTCCTCCTTATGTTCCTCCTTGTCGAACACGACCGCCCTTTCAGTTGGAAGGACGCCAAGACAAGGAGATAAACCATGACGAATATCAATGGAAAAGTCGCGCTGGTCACCGGCGCCTCGAGCGGCATCGGCGCCGCAACCGCATTGAAGCTCGCCGAGGCCGGCGCAAAGGTTGGTATCGCCGCCCGTCGCATCGACAAGCTTGCAGACCTCAAAAAGGAGATAGTCTCGAAGGGCGGTGAAGTCCTCGTGATCGAAATGGACGTGGTCGATCCAGCCGCTGTCGAAGCCGGCGTCAAAAAGCTGGTGGGTGCCTATGGTTCGATCGACATTCTCGTCAATAATGCTGGCCTGATGCCGCTTTCGGATGTCGATCAGTTCAAAGTCGACGAATGGCACCGGATGGTCGACGTCAATGTCAAAGGCCTGCTGAACACCACGGCCGCCGTTCTGCCGCAGATGATCAATCAGCATTCCGGCCACATTTTCAACATGTCGTCGATTGCTGGCCGCAAGGTCTTCAAAGGCCTGTCGGTCTATTGCGCCACCAAGCATGCGGTCGCCGCGTTCTCCGACGGCCTGCGCATGGAAGTGGGCCAGAAGCACAATATCCGGGTGACCTGCATCCAGCCGGGCGCCGTGGCAACAGAGCTGTACGATCACATCACCGAGCCTGGCTATATCAAGCAGATGGACGACCTTGCCAAGCAGATGACGTTCCTGCAGGGCGCGGACATCGGCGACACCATCGTCTTCGCGGCGCAGGCGCCAGCGCATGTGAATGTCGCGGAACTCTTCGTTCTGCCGGTCGAACAGGGCTGGTAATCACGCCAGAGCGTCTTTCAGCTTCCCCGCACAGGTGCGGGGAAGAGACTCGCGAAGGAGCCGCACGATGAAAGAGATTTCCGCTTCCCAGGCCTATCGCCTGCTCGAACCCGGCCCGATCGTTCTCGTGACGACGAGCCTTGAGGGCACGCAGAATGTGATGACGATGGGTTTTCACATGATGATCCAGCATGCACCGCCGTTGATCGGTTGCGTCATCGGCCCCTGGGACTTCAGCCACCGGACCCTGAAAAAGACCGGCGAATGCGTGATTGCGATTCCAGCTGTCGATCTTGCCGAAACCGTGGTGGACATCGGTAATTGCTCCGGTGACACGGTGGACAAGTTCGAGCGGTTCAGCTTGAGGACTCGTCCAGCAAAGGATGTCGCGGCGCCGCTGCTGGTGGACTGCCTTGCCAATATCGAATGCCGTGTTGCCGATCCGGGTCTCGTCGATCGATACAATCTCTTTATCCTCGAAGCGAAGAGGATCTGGATCGACGAGACCCGCAAGGAACGACGGGCCATGCATCATAGCGGTGACGGCAGCTTCACCGTCGATGGCGGCACGCTCGATCTCCGGAAGCGCATGGTGAAGTGGCGGCATTTGCCATAAGGCGCCCCGCCGCACGCGAAAAACACACTCCCTAAACTTCACACTGATTGAAAGGATATCATCATGTCCGCCTACCTCGTTGTCGATCTCGATATCCACGACCCCGAAGCTATCGCCGATTACCGCTCGAAGGCCTTGCCCCTGGTGGTAAAGGCCGGCGGCCGCCTCATCGCCCTCGATGACGCGCCACTCGAACTCGAAGGCTGGCAGGCGACGAATATGCTGATCATCGAGTTTCTCGATATGGATGCCATCCGTGGTCTCTTTGCATCGCCCGAATATGCGCCGCTCGCACACCAACGGCAGGCTTCCGCAGGTTCGCGGATCATTGCCTTGCGCGGCGTTTGATAACATTCGAAGGCGCGCGATCCCGAAAGCATTCGTTAGGCGAAACCGAAACCGCCGAGCCGATCACAGCAGAAGGAGCGTGCCGGCGAATTGACGACTTCTCGTTGCGCCTCGCCCGCCGCCTATCAGGCGCCGTTCTCCGCTGGGGCAGGCGCCTTTACCTTGTCGATCCGGCATTGGAAGCAGTTGTTGCGCGCTGAGCGCACATGCACATAGCCGATCTCCGACCGCGCGAGCAATGTCTCGGCATAGGCCTGAATCTCAGCAATATCAGTCACCGCACCGGTGCCATAGACGATGCGATCGTTGGCGCTATAGCCGCGGACGATGAAGTCGGGGCTCATCGCCAGCATCGGCGGCTGGATCTCTTCGGCGGCGTAACGTCGGCAGGGCTGTTTGTGTAGGAAAATCGGGCCGGTTTCGGCATAGGGCTGCAGCGCGGGGAAGGGCCGGTAGGCGAAAACCAGCAGTTCCTCGCCTTCTTCGATATTCCCCAAGCAGTGGCGGCAGGGATTGCCGTCACCGTCGGAAACTATCGTCGCGGGCAGCCCGTCATAGGCGTCGCGCCCGCCGTTCCAGAGGTGTTCGGCGTCGGTCGTTGGCATGGCAACAAAACGAATGGCGGTCATGGCAGATCTCCTTTGTGATAGCCATGAAATGCACCCGGACGAGTGTGCAAGCCACCCGATTCTTGCGCACCGCAGGCATTGGCGATCGAGTGAAACGCGGAGTTTGCTTCTTTCGCAAAGCGCACACTCCCACCTCCTCGTAACCTCAGACACTGCGGGAGTGCGCCGGGCATATTGGGCGTCTTCATACCGTGGTACACGATCGGATGGCCCATGGTCGGGCCGCTGCTCGGTTTTGAGAGGGTGCGCTGGCTGGGTGGCTAACCCATCACGAATTTCGGTTTGGAGGCACAGATGATGGCCGAAGAAGCAGCATTGAACTTCGCGGACTTCTATGATGCCGAGCTTGCTCTCCATAACGCGCATTTTCGGGTCGCCGCCGCGGTCGGGCGGTCTGATCGTGTTCTCGATATCGGTTGCGGCGCCGGACAAACCACACGTGACGCCGCTCGCGCTGCCGAAGCAGGACGGGCGCACGGGATAGACCTGTCCGCCACGATGCTGGAGATTGCCCGCCGGCGCAGCGCCGAGGAGGGACTACCCAATGCGACGTTCGAACTGGCGGATGCACAGAACCATGTCTTCGCAAAAGGGGAATTCGACCTTTGCATCAGTCGATTTGGTGTCATGTTCTTCGCCGATCCGGCGGTGGCTTTCGCCAACATCGCCAACGCCGTACGCCCGGGTGGGCGTTTCATTTTCATGGTCTGGCAGGGCAGAGACCACAATGAGTGGGCGACCGCCATACAGGAGGCGCTTGATCCGGATTCAACCGGTCCGGTTGCGGCTAGCAAAGCCTTTTCGCTGAGCGAAACCTCGGTAACGTCTGGACTGCTAGAAACGGCGGGGTTCACTGCCATCGAGTTTCATGAAGTCAACGAGCCAGTGTTCTACGGTCCGGATCCCGAGACTGCATTGGTGACGATTCAGACATTTGAAAATGTGAAGAACGCCCTCGATCGTCCCGCCAAGACAGCCGAAATACGGGCGCGGCTGCTCGACATGCTGGAGGAGCACCGGACACCCCACGGAATTCAATTCGATTCGCGCGCATGGCTGATCACCGGCCGCCGGTACGGCGACAGTCCCCTGCGCGCTAAGTGATTTCCGCTCAGCGTGAATGTCGGCTTTTGGCCAAGCCGACATGGCTGGCATTTGCTATCGAATTCCGCAAAACTGCATGACGAAAAGGAAAAAGCCTATGCCCGACATCGATCTCGCGCTGCTGGCGCAACAGAATGCGGAAATACTGGAAGAGCTCAAGGCTCTGCGCCGGGAAGTGGCGGAACTGAAGGAACAGTCGGGCCGCACGCTCGATTTCGAGCGCCGCAACGACCCGCGCCGCCCGAACAGCCTGACGCAGCGTTAGTCGCCTCCACTTACGTCGGGAAAGAAGCCGTCAGCTTTTCCGTGCAATCTCCAGAAGCTCCTTGTCGCTGAGCGGCCGGACGATGCCGGTGCCGGTCGAGACGGGGGAGAAGCCGTACATCTGGTAGAGCTGCAGCGCACGCGGATGGTCGAGATTATTGGTGGTGGTGGTAACCCGCTTCGGATTGAGCGACCAGATGGCATAGAGCGCCTGCAGCAGGAACCATTTGCCGATGCCGAGACCGAGCGCATGTTCGATCAGGCCGAAATGGCTGAGCTCGATCATATCCTCGTCTTCGCAGAAATATTCGTAGAAGCCGGCGGGCGCGCCGTTCACGTAGAGAACGCTGATATTGTTGCGTTTGTCGTTCAGCGTCTCGGCAAGCTGCTCGTCGCTCATGCGCAACCGATCCACCCATTGCCAGCGCGCACCCACCTGCCGGTAGAGATACCGGTAGAAGGGCAGCGGGATCTCGGGAGTGCGCATGATCGCCGTCTGGATATTGACGGGCACCGGCATGCTCGCCTTCGGCGGCGCCGTCATTTCGAGCCGGGTGATGTGAGCTTTCAGCGAAGCGGGTGTCTTCCCCATGGCGATCAGGCTTTGACCGGCGTCGGCGGACCGGTGACGATGGGCGTATCGTCACGACTGCCCCATTCGCTCCACGAGCCGTCATAAAGCTTGTTATCGTGATGGCCGAGCGATTCCAGCGCCAGCGTGATGATCGCGGCGGTGATTCCCGAGCCGCAGGAGGTGACGACAGGCTTCGAAAGATCGATGCCGGCATCCTCAATCGTCTGCCTGAGTTCGGGCAGCGACTTGAATCGGCCTTGGCTGGCGAAGACGCCGGAGGGCAGGCTGCGGGCGCCAGGCATGTGGCCGGAGCGCATGCCGGCACGCGGTTCGGGTTCGGCGGCGGCAAAGCGGCCGGCGCTGCGGGCATCGGCGATCTGCATCGCGCCGCTGGAGACGATGTCGCGCATCCTATCGAGCGTCACCACGCGGCTCTCGTTGAAATTCGGCGTGAAGGTCGCCGGCGCAGGATTGGATGCCGTGGTTTCCAGCGGACGGCCCTCGGCCTTCCAGCCGTCGAGACCGCCATCGAGCACGAAGACATTTTTCGCGCCCATCACCCGCAACAGCCACCAGACGCGCGGCGAGGCGAACAGGCCGATGCCGTCATAGACGACGATCCGATCATTCTCGCTGATGCCGAGTCGGCCGACTTCGGCGGCGAAATAATCGGGCGAGGGGATCGTGTGCGGCAGCGACGTCGAATGGTCGGCGATCTTGTCCTGGTCGAAACGGATGGCGCCGGGAATATGGCCGGCCGCATATTCGGCATCGGCATCGCGCTTCTGCGCCGGCAGATAGAAGGAGGCGTCCAGCACGCGCAGGTCAGCTTTGCCGAGCTCGGACTGCAGCCAGTCGGCCGAAACGACGAAACGGCTCTTGGTCTCACTCATGATGGTCTCCCTTGATGGTCAGGCTTCGTCGCCGGGCGTGCCGAAGCGGATGCGGAAGCGCCGGTTCTCTTTGCCCTTCTTTTCGATTTTGGCGATATGGATCCGGCCGACTTCCTGAGTCTCGGAGACATGTGTGCCGCCGCAGGGTTGGCTGTCAATCGAGGAGTTTTCGCCGATGCAGACGAGGCTGACGCGCCCAAGCCCCATCGGCGGGCGCACGTTCTTCGATTTGACGATGTCGGGATTGGCCACAAGCTCCTCGTCGGTGATCCATTGCAGGGTGACCGGATGGTTCTGCTCGACCAGTTCCATCAGCTTGGCCGTCACCGCGTCCTTGTCGATCGTCTCGATCATGTCGAAGTCGACGCGGCTTTCCTCCTCGCCGACGGCAGCCCCGGTGATCGGATAGGAGCAGACGACGGAAAGCAGGTGGCAGGCCGTGTGCATGCGCATCAGCCTGTAGCGGCGCGGCCAGTCGACATGCAGCACCAGCGTCTCGCCGACCACAGGCCGCGGCTCGTTTTCGAGCGGTACATGGATGATGACATCTTTGCTTGGACCATGCTTCGTCTGGCCGAGCGCGATCTTGCTGCCGTCGGCGCGTTCGAACTCTCCGGTGTCACCAGGCTGGCCACCTGATGTCGCATAGAAGCAGGTCTGGTCCAGTTCGATGCCCCCGTCTTCGTGAACGGCGGTGACGACCGCCTCGCACGTCGAGAGATAGAAGTCGTCACGATAGAGGGCATTGACGGGCATAGGGTCTCACACGGGCTCGTAGGGAACGTGGATATCGGGCGACTTGGCCATCCAGCCCGGAACCGGCAGTCCCTTCGACGTCAGGAAATCCGGGTTGAAGAGTTTTGACTGATAGCGGTTGCCGTAATCGCAGAGGATCGTCACCACCGTGTGACCAGGTCCGAGATCCCGGGCGAGATTGACCGCGCCGGCAATGTTGATCGCTGTCGAGCCGCCGAGGCAGAGGCCCTCGTTCTCGACGAGGTCGAAGAGATAAGGAAGCGCTTCGGCATCCGGGATCCGATAGGCATAGTCAGGCGTGAAACCCTCGAGATTGGCGGTGATGCGGCCCTGGCCGATGCCCTCGGTGATCGAGGATCCCTCGGATTTCAGCGCGCCGTTCTGGTAGAATTCATAGAGTGCGGCGCCGTCGGGATCGGCGATGCCGATCTTGACGTCTGCCTTGAAAGCCTTGAGGCCGGCAGCCACGCCTGCCAGCGTGCCGCCGGAGCCGACGGAGCAGATGAAGCCGTCGACCTTGCCGTCGGTGTCTTTCCAGATTTCTTTTGCCGTCGTTTCGACATGCGCCTGACGGTTGGCGACGTTGTCGAACTGGTTTGCCCAGATCGCCCCGTTCGGCTCGGTCTTCGCCAACTGCTCTGCCAGCCGCCCGGATACCTTCACGTAGTTGTTCGGGTTCTTGTAGGGAACGGCGGGCACTTCGACGAGTTCGGCGCCGAGCAGCTTCAGCGCGTCTTTCTTTTCCTGGCTCTGCGTTTCCGGGATGACGATGACGGTGCGATAACCCAGCGCCTTGGCGACCAGCGTCAGCCCGATGCCGGTATTGCCGGCCGTACCCTCGACGATGACGCCGCCCGGACGAAGCAATCCCTTCCGCTCTGCGTCGCGGGTGATGTAGAGCGCGGCGCGATCCTTTACCGACTGGCCGGGGTTCAGGAACTCCGCCTTGCCGAGAATGGTGCAGCCGGTCATCTCTGAGGCGCCCTTGAGTTTGATCAGGGGCGTGTTGCCGATGGCTTCGAGGACGGAGGGGTGGAAGGTCATGGAATCTGCCTCTATTCGAACTCTTACTTTAGGAATGGTCTTTTCCCTTCACAAGGCTGAGTTGGCAAGAAATGCTATTCCACGCCTCTGGCGGACACGATAAAATTTGCTTTCCTCCCCCGAAATGACGCATGGCCCGCAATCCCGCCGTGTGAAGGGTGATCCGAAGATTGACTTTCCCCGTACGGATGACGACAAAGCGAAAACGCAGCGCGGCAACAGGGCGTGACCGAAACCGACATGGTTCACGAACAGATCGACACGATCGATGCATTGATGGCGCATTATGTTGCCGGCTCCTTGCCCGAGCCGGCGCGTGTGCTGGTGCAGTCTCATCTGGAAATGAAACCGGACAATCGCAGCCTGGTGAACAGCCTCGAGCTGCTGGCCGGCGAAGCTCTGGAAAGCGCGCCCGAAGTTGCCATTGCCGATCGCGACGGGCGGCTTGCGGCGATCTTTTCCTCTGCGTCTCCCGTCCCGGCGCCACGGACGGCCGCGCGGCCGGAGAATGCGCTGTTTCCCCAAGCGTTGAGCGATCTCTTGGGCTTCGAGGCTGAGAACGTGCCCTGGCGCAAGCGGTTGCCGGGCTTCAGGGAATATTCGCTGGACATGGACGGCTGCGAGGTCAGCCTGATGTGGATCCGGCCGGGTCGCGCCTTGCCGGCGCACACCCACAAAGGCATGGAACTGATCCTCATTCTCGACGGCGCCTTCAACGATGAACGCGGCCATTTCGGTCCCGGCGACATCTCCATCGCCGACGAGACGGTCGACCACCGGCCGGTTGCCGAAAAGGACAGGCCGTGCATCGCCTTTGCCGTCTCGGACGGACCGGTCAAGCTCACCGGGTCCTTTCGTCAGATGATCGGCGACCTGATCGGCTGAAAGCAGCCACAATGGTGTGATAGAGCCGTAAATCCGGAGGGGTTGAGGAACTTCCGGACCTGTTTTCGCATTGATCAGGCAGCCCGGAGGAACATGTCATGCGTGATTTCATTGCCCATCCCGAACATGGAATCGTCTGGATTTCGGGCGCAAGTTCAGGCATCGGCCGGGCGCTTGCGTTAAAGCTCGCCGGCGAAGGATACAAGGTCGCCGTCACCGCCAGAAGCCACGAAAAGCTGGTCGAGCTGCAAGCCGAGGCCAATGGCCTTTCGGGCAGTATCATTGTGCTCGACGGCGACGTCACCGATGCCGAGGACATGGAGCATGTCATGGCCTCGATCGAGTATGAGCACGGCACGCTCGCCATGGCGATCCTCAATGCCGGCGTCTACCTGCCTGTTTATGCCGAGGATCTGAACCGCACCGATTTCGAGAAGAGCTTTGCCGTCAACCTCTCCGGCGTCGTCAACTGCCTGCTGCCGGCGATCCGCCATATGAAGGCGAAAGGGCAGGGACAGATCGCCATCGTTTCCTCCGTCACCGGCTATGGCGGCCTGCCGACGGGGGCCGCCTATGGCGCCACCAAGGCGGCGCTGATCAATATGGCGGAAAGCCTGAAATTCGATCTCGACAAGATGGGCATCCGCATCCAGCTCGTCTGTCCGGGCTTCGTCGATACGCCGGCGACGAGGAAGAATGCTTTTCCGATGCCGGCTCTGATATCGGTCGAGGAGGCCGCCCGGGAGATTGCCGCCGGGTTGAAATCGCAGGCCTTCGAGATCACGTTCCCGAAGCGCTTCACCACCATACTGAAGCTCGCGCGCCTGCTCCCCTATGGCGCTTATTTCACGCTGGTGAACCGCGTGACCGGCTGGCGGGAGCGGCCGTCATTGGCGGGTCACCATCCGGTGACGCCGCATGCGGCCGAATGATCAACGGCGCGAGAACACGACCTGGCGCACATCGATGTTGCGGGCGCGAAAGCCGGCCTCGCAATAGAACAGATAGAATTCCCAGAGCCGCTTGAAACGCTCGTCGAACCCCATCGGGCGGATGCGTTCCCAGACCGACCAGAAACGCTCGCGCCATTCGGCAAGCGTGCGGGCGTAATCGAGCCCGAAGCCGAAATCCTTGACCAGCGACAGATCGACCTTGCCGGCGAGTTCGGCCAGATGGTTGCGCGTCGGCAGCATGCCGCCGGGAAAGACGTATTTCTGGATGAAGTCGGGGTTGCTGCGATACTGGTCGAAGGACTCATCTTTGATCGTGATGATCTGCAGCCCAGCCTTGCCGCCCGGCTTCAGACATTGCCTGAGTTTGGAGAAATAGGACGGCCAGTATTTCTCGCCGACCGCTTCGAACATCTCGATCGAGACGATCCGGTCATAGAGCCCTGCTTCATCGCGGTAATCCTGGAAGCGGAATTCCACGCGGTCGTCGAGGCCGGCCTTGTGGATACGTTCTTGGGCAAAGGCGAGCTGCTCGCGGCTAATCGTCAGCCCGGTCACCTTGCAGTTCAGCTCACTTGCGGCAAATTCGGCAAAACCGCCCCAACCGCAACCGATCTCCAGCACGTGATCGCCAGGCCCGATGCCGGTTGCCTCGGCGAGCGCCCGGTATTTGGCGTTCTGGGCCGATTGAAGATCGTTGGCGCCCGTGGAATAGAGCGCTGAGGAATAGGTCATGCTCGGATCGAGCCATTCCTTGTAGAAATCGTTACCGAGATCGTAATGGGCGGAGATGTTGCGCTTCGAGCCCGTCTTGGTATTGGTGTTCATCCAATGGCGGAGGCGCTCAAAGAGGCGGCCAAGGCCGCCCTTGCCATTGGCATAGCTGTGCGCGGCCTCGCCGTTGACGAGGAAGAGTTCGAGGAAGGCGGTGATGTCGGGGCTGTCCCAGTCGCCGTCCATATAGGTTTCGGCGACCCCGATCGTGCCGCTCGTCAGCGCCCGATAGGCAAGATTCCAGTTGTTGAGGCTGAGCGCCGCCTTCGGCCCGGGCTGCTTGCCCTCCACCAGCAGCTTGCGACCGTCGGGGAGAGTAACGGCAAGCGAGCCGTGCTGCATGCGCAGAAGCCCGCGCAACGCCAACTTCGCCTTGAAGGGCAGACCCTTCACCAGACGAGATATGTTTTCCCCCGTCAGCGTCACCGCGTCGCGGGCCAGCAGATTCCAGTCCTGCGCCTTGCTCATCTCTCCTCCTCCAGTATTCTCTTGCCGGTTAGAGATGCTTATACATCCGCGACGATGCGCTCGACCGACCCCCGGCTATTGCACCGAAGGCTACTGCATAATTCCGTAAATCGGAACCGATTTGCGGATAAAATTATGCAGCAGTTCAAAGCGTTACAGCGTCCTTTGCGCGTCTGAAAAGACGCGCGGCGCTGTAATGTCATTCCGCCGCGTCCGCAAGCGGGAGGGGTTGCCGGATGCTGACTTCTGGCGGAGGCGCCGGACGCCTGACGTAGCGCGCGCCTTTCAGCCACAATTTCAGCGCTTCCCAGTGAATGCAGGCGATGATCTTGAAGGTGAGGAAGGGGATGCGCGCCGTCAACCCCAGGAGCGAGGCGCTGGTCAACGGCACCTGCCGTCCGGAAAATGTCGCCGAGAGAAGCGGGCCTTCGCTGTCGTTTTCCAGGATGCGCCAACGGATTTCGGCGCCGGGCGGCAGCATGCGGAAATGATAATGCGCCGCCATACCGATGAAGGGCGAGACATGGAAGAGCTTGTCGCAGCTCTGGCGAAGCCCGCTTTCCGACATCTCGCCATGGCCGACCGGACAGATATAGCTGTGCCGCTCGCCGAAAGTATTGCGCACTTCGTAGATCATCGCGACGAGCGTGCCACCGGCATCATAGGCGTGATAAACGGAAAGCGGGTTGAAGACATAGCCGAGAATTCGGGGATAGCAGACGAGCAGGATCCTGTCCGGGCGGTCGAGCCCTGCCTTGGCGAGCAGCCGGTCGGCATAGGCGCGCAGCGACGTGTCCCCGATGTCGGCATGGTCCTTCTCGTGAAACGAGACGAGATTGCGTCTGTTGACGGAAAATAGCACCGACAGCCCGCCGGCCTCGTCCAGCCTGTCGAGATCGACAAGCAGCGAGAAGACACGGTAGCGGAAGCGATGGCCGAACGGCTTCATGCGTTGATGCATGATCTCGCCGACATAGAGCGCCGCCGCAGCATTCGGTGGCGCACCGTTGGCCACCGCGTTCATGCCACGTTTTTCGCCGCGCCCTGTCACGCCGCCGCATCCGGTTGAGGTTGTCGGGAGGTTCGGGCCGTTCGCCAGGGTATGATCCCGCCCAAGGCCTCTGCCGCCGCCAGACCGGAAACGAGACCATCTTCGTGGAATCCGTACCCTGTCCAGGCGCCCGCGAAATGGCAATTATTCTGTCCTTGGATGGTCGTGAGCGCTTGTTGCGCGCTCATGGCTTCCGCCGAGAACTGCGGATGGTCATAGGTGAATTCGGCAAACACCTTACGGGAGTCCGGCTCGCGGTCGGGATTGAGGGTCACGAACAGTGGGAATTTTTCGTCGATGCCCTGCAGCCGGTTCATCCAGTAAGTCACGGCGACGTCCGCATTTCCGTCTTCACGGCTGGAACGCAGATAGTTCCATGAGGCCCAAACCTTGCGCCGCTGCGGCATCAGCGTTTGGTCGCGATGCAGGACGACGCGGTTCGGCTGGTAGGGAATGGCCGCAAACAGCCTGCTTTCCCGATCGGTGGCATCGTCGAGCAAGCGGGCTGTCTGATCGCTGTGGCAGGCGAAGATCACCTTGTCGAACGGGTGTTCGCCGCCCGTTTCGTCGATGATCGTGACACCACGCTCGGAGCGGATCACGCCGCGCACGCCGCAGGAAAGTTTCACGCGTTCGCCGAGCGGCCGAAGCAGCCGGTCGAGATAGGTGCGGCTGCCGCCGGTCACTGTGCGCCACTGGTGCTGCCGGCGGTAGATCAGCCGGTGATTGTCGAAGAAATTGACGAACTGCTCGGCGGGAAATTGCAGCATGCGGGCTGATGGTGTCGACCAGATCGCCGCCGCCATCGGCACGAGATAGTTGTTGGTGAAACCGGGCGAGAAGCCGCGCCAGTCGAGATAATCGCCGATCGAGCGCGAGGAGAGATGACCGGCTGCCCGATCTTCGAGGCAGGTGCGGTTGAAGCGGAGGATCTCGCGGATCATCCACAGGAAAGACGGCCGCAGCAGGTTGCGCTTCTGCGCGAAGACCGAGGGCAGTCCGCCGCCGCTCCATTCCAGTCTGCCGCGGTCGAGCGAGAGCGAAAAGCTCATGTCGCTTGCATGCGTCGCGGTGCCGAGCTCGGCAAACATCGCCGTCAGATTGGGATAATTCTGCTCGTTATAGACGATGAAGCCGGTATCGACCGAAATTTGAACTCCGTCGTAATCCACGTCGACCGTCGCCGTATGGCCTCCGGACCGCGCCTGGCTTTCATACAGCGTAACGTCATGCACCGGGTTTAGTGCCCAGGCTGCGGAGGCGCCCGAGATGCCGGAGCCGATGACGGCGATCCTCAGCCGGCGTGGAGCGGGACGGAAGTGCGCGTTCATGCGGCATCCCTTGTTGCGTTGTAAGCGGCGAGCGCCCGGTTGCGGGCGCTCGCGTGATCGACGATCGGTTTCGGATAGGTTTGGCCAAGCGTGACGCCAGCCTCGTCGAGCATGCTCTTCGGCGCCTCGAACGGCCGGTGGATGTATTTTGCCTCGAGCCCTCGAAGCTCCGGCACGTAGGTCCTGATATAGTCGCCATCGGGATCGAATTTTTCGCCCTGCAGCACCGGATTGAAGATGCGGAAAAACGGCGAGGCATCGGCTCCCGAGCCTGCCACCCATTGCCAGCTTGCGGCATTGTTGGCGGGATCGGCATCAACAAGCGTATCCCGGAACCAGGCTTCGCCTCGGCGCCAGTCCACCATCAGATCCTTGATGAGGAAGGAGGCGACGATCATGCGCACGCGATTGTGCATCCAACCATGGCGCCAGAGCTGGCGCATGCCGGCATCGACGATCGGATAGCCGGTCAAGCCGCGGCGCCACGCCTCGAAATCTCGGCTGCCGTTGCGCCATTCGAAGCCGTCGAAACGATCGTTCCAGTTGGCTGAGGCAAGACGCGGAAAATGGAAAAGCAGGTGATAGGAAAATTCGCGCCAGGCGATCTCCTTGCGGAAATGCACGATGTTGGCCGCCGGCACCCGTTGCGACAGGCCGCGTGTCGCATCCCAGATACGGCCAGGGGATATCTCGCCCAGCGCCAGATGCGGCGACAGCATCGACGTCGCCGGTCTCGCTGGATAGTCTCGGTTTTCCTTGTAGCTCTCGAGCGCGTCTTCAACGAAGGCGCGGAGCTTCTCATGCGCGCCAACTTCGCCGGGCGTCCAGAGCTCGGTAAAGTCGCTTGCCCAGTCCGGCTTCGTCGGCAGCAGCTTCCAGCTCTCCAGCCTTTCCGATTTCGGAAGTTGCGATGCCAGCCGCAGCTTCGCCGGCGCGTCCAGCGGTGGCTCCGGTTCGCCGGCGCCCTCCAGTGCGCGCCAGAACGGCGTGTAGACGCGATAGGGCGTGCCGTTGCCGGTCATCAGACGGGAAGGTTCGTGCAGCAACTGGCCGCCGAAGCTTCTCACCTCGATCGCCTGCTTTTCCAGTTCGTGCTTGATACGGGCGTCGATGGAGATTCCGGCTGGATCGTAGCGGCGGTTCCAGAAGACGGCTTCGGCACCGCTCTTCCTGATAAAGGCGCAGAGCACTTCGAGCGCCTCGCCGCTTGCCAGCACCAGCCGTCCCTGCCGCTTGTGCAGCGACCTGTTGAGCGCTTCCAGTGAATGATGCAGCCACCAGGCCTGTGCAGCACCCAGCGGACCGGTGCCTGCTGCCTCCGGTTCTCTAATATAAAGCGGGATAATCGGCCGTCCGGAGCGGTGGGCGGCGTCAAGAGCGTGGTTGTCGTCAAGTCGCAGGTCCTTGCGAAACCAGAGGATAACAGGTGGTGCCGCGTCCTTTGCCAATGAAGCCGTTCCCCGCTTGTGTTCTTTTCAACCCGCTACGGATGTACGGACCGCCCGGATCAAAAGTTTCATCTGGTGGATAAAGTTTTCACGGCTGTCGGCGACATGAAAAAGGCCGGCGTGAACCGGCCTTTTTCTGAGTGCGGGAGTGTGTCGCTTAAAGCATGTCGCGCAAAAGTGTGCAGCGGTTTTGCGACAACGACATGCGTAAAAACAAAGACCTAAAGCGCGACAAGCGAATCTGAAAGATCGCGACGCGCTTTAGTTGTCGTACTCGCGGCAGGCTTCGCTGATGGATGCGCCGCTCTGGCCACTGCGGGTGTCGACGCCGGACATCTGTTGCGGCATGCCAGGGCATTCAATCGTCCTCGGCTGGCCGATGCTTTGGGTGGTCGTCGGATCGACCGGTGACACCGTTACCGGATGAATGCCGTTGTCACTATTGGTGTAATCGGACGAATAGGTGCCGGAACTCGGGTCGGTCGAACCGCCGTTCGTTGGCCCGATCGGATCCGGGTTCGATTGGGCAAAGGCCGACGAGGCCATGCCGACGGCAAGCAGCGAAGCGGCGATGAGGGATTTAGTCATAGGATATCCTCCTTTGATTTTCATCTTGGATGACCTTGGGGTAACTGCCTGATGGAATCATTGTTCCGAAATTTGCAGAAAACCTGCATTCACGCGCGGCCTGTACGGCATGGTTATGCGTAAACCTTAACGGGCGATGTCGCTGGATCGGCGCCGACGCATGCCCTACCTGCATGCGGAGATACTAAAAAACCGTGGCATGAGGCCGCTATGTTCGTTTCTTTTCGCGAAGCCGCCGATCTCAGTCTCCAGATAGCGCTTGTGCTCGCCTTGACGGCAAGCGGCATGGCGATCGCGTCGTCTGCCGTGGGCGGCGAGAAGGCTGGTATTTCGGCGCTCGACGTCAGCCGTCCCTCGTTATGGACCGCCGCTCCGATGCGCGTCGATCCGACTACGCAGGCCTACCTGCGCGCCGATGCTCCGGCCGCATTGGAACTCGCCGATGGCGCCGATGACCTCTGCCATGACCTGATCGGCCTCCGGCTTTCCTGCGATTTGATCGTCACCTCCGGCACTGCGGCTTTCTAGGCGAAGGCAGTTTGAAGGCGGTCACCGCCATCTTCCGGAAGCTTGCAAAACGCAACGATTTGCCGTTTCATCGCGCGATAGCGTCCACCGTCCGACTCTTTCCCTGAAGGATCCAGCCTTTTGTCTATGCCGATGCCCCACGGCTTCGAGAAGTCCTATGCCGCCTTCCTGTTCGATATGGACGGCACCATCCTCAATTCGATCCGCGCGGCCGAGCGTGTGTGGAGCGACTGGGCAAGGCGTCATGGGCTCGATGTCGCCGCCTTTTTGCCGAAGATGCATGGATCGCGCGGCATTGACACGATCACCCGGCTGAACCTGCCGGGAGTCGATCCCGAACATGAATCGAAGCTGGTGACCGAGGCCGAAATCGCCGATGTCAGCGACGTCGTGGCCATTCCCGGCGCGGCGACCTTTCTGAGTTCACTGCCCCCGGATCGCTGGGCGATCGTCACCTCCTCGCCGTTGCGCCTTGCTCACCGACGGCTGGAGGCGGCAGGCCTACCGGTTCCGAAATTCATGGTGACGGCGGAGGACGTGAAGGTCGGAAAACCCGACCCGCAATGTTATATTCTCGGCGCCGAGCGCCTCGGCGTCAGCACGCAGGATTGCCTGGTGTTCGAGGATGTCGCAGCCGGCATTACCGCCGGCGAGGCGGCGGGTGCCGATGTCATGGTCATCACGGCAACACATCACGACAAGATGGAGACGCCGCACCCGACCCTCTCATCTTATAACGAGATCTCGGTCCGCATCTCTGCCGACCATAGAATGGTTATCGTCCCGAACGCGGCCTGACAGTGCTCCGCCTGCATCCTGCTTGCCTTTTGCGCGCGGTTCACTCCGCGGCTGCGGCAAGACAGCGATCGATGATGCTGCCGATTTCGCTGCGGCAGGAGCCGCAATTGGTTCCAGCGCTGGTTTCCTTGCCGACCGCCTCGACGCTGTGGCATCCGCCGCGCACGGCCGCAGCGATCTGGTTGACCCCGACACTGAAGCAGGAGCAGACGGTTGCGCCCGGATCCGGCCTGCCGGCGCCGGGACGACCCGCAACGAGCGCAAAGCGTTTCCTGAGATCGCCATGCGAGGCTGAGAGCTGCGAGATCGCCCAGTTGCGCGCGACGGCGACGGGCTCGCGTGCCAGAAACAGCGCCGCAAGCAGGACTTCGCCGTCGAAGAAGGCAAGCCTGAGGTCGCCGGATTGCCGGTCGGCATAACCGAGCGGTTCGATCTCGGCCGGAATGGCGAAAACCGCCCGGCACCAGGCCGTCCAGTCTTCGACGTTGTCGCCGAAGGCAAGCTCCAGCCGCCAGCCGCCGGCGGCTTTCGCCAGTGCCCAATAGGCGGCGTCAGGCGTAGCGGGTTTTGTGGCGGAGACGGCGAAACCGTAATGGGTGGCGCGAAAGGGACGGACGGCGACGGCAACGTTCTTCGATGCCGGCTGGCCGGAAATGGGGTCCGTTATCGGCGCGACGACGGCGTCGATCCGCGCTCTTGCAGCGAACTGGTCGTTCCAGTGCATCGGCGCAAAGATGCCGCCGCGCGCCTGGCGATCGGTGACCAGCGCCCGCACGATTGCCTTGCCGTGCGGGCTGTCGATTTCGACGAGGCCTGCGCTTGCTATACCGGTCTCGATCGCGTCGCGCGGATGGATCTCGGCAAAGGGTTCGGCGATATGGGCGGAAAGCCGCGCGCTCTTTCCTGTTCGCGTCATCGTGTGCCATTGGTCGCGGATGCGCCCGGTATTCAGCGTGAAGGGGAACTCGGCATTGGTGCGATCGGTTGCGGGCGGTTTGACCGCGATGAAGCGCGCTTTGCCATCGGGATGGAAGAAACCACCCTCGGCGAAGAAACGGGTGATGCTCGGTTCTGTCCCTGCAGCCTGCGGCCACTGGAAGGGTGATAGTTCGTCATAGGCGCCGCCGCTCATGCCGGCGCGCGCGCCGATATCGAAGTCGCGGCTGCCGTTATTTTCGAAGGCGGAAAGCGCCGCGTGCTCGTCGAAGATTGCGGCCGGCGCATCAAAATCGAAGGCGGCGGCAAATCCCATGCGGCGTCCGACCTCGGCAAGCTGCCACCAGTCGGCCCTTGCATCGCCCGGGACGTCGAGAAACGGCCGCTGTCTTGAAATGCGCCGTTCGGAATTGGTGACGGTGCCATCCTTCTCGCCCCAGCCGAGCGAGGGTAGAAGCACATTTGCGTGCCGGGTCGTATCCGTTTCTTTGAGGATGTCCGATACGACGACGAAGGGACAGGCGGCGATCGCGCTTTCGACGCTGTCGGCATCCGGCATCGAGACGACGGGATTGGTCGCCATGATCCACAGCGCCTTGATGCGCCCGTCGGCCACGGCCTGGAACATGTCGACCGCCTTCAGGCCGGGCTTTACGGCGATGACGGGCGAGTCCCAGAAGCGTTGCACGCGGTCCCGGTCTTCGGCATTTTCGATCGCCATATGGGCGGCAAGCATATTGGCGAGACCGCCGACCTCGCGCCCGCCCATGGCGTTCGGCTGGCCGGTCAGCGAAAACGGTCCCATGCCGGGGCGGCCGATGCGACCGGTCGCCAGGTGGCAGTTGAGGATGGCATTGACCTTGTCGGTGCCGGAGGAGGATTGGTTGACGCCCTGGCTGTAGCAGGTCACGACCTTCGGCGTCGTCTCGAACAGCCGGAAAAACTCCCTGATCTGCATGGCCGGCAGGCCGGTCCGTTCCAGGAGATCGTTGATATCAAGCGCGGCGGCGGCCGCAAAAGCGTCGCCGAAACCTTCGGTATGGGCGCCGATATAATTCTGGTCGATTGCCGGACTGGTCGCGAGGTGGGCAAGCAGTCCCATGAACAGCGCGACGTCACCATCCGGGCGGATGGCGAGATGCAGGTCGGCGATATCGCAGGTCATCGTCCGGCGCGGATCGATGACGACGATCCGCATGTTTGGCCGCGCCGTCTTTGCGGCGGCAAGCCGCTGATAGATGACGGGATGACACCAGGCAAGGTTGGAGCCGGTCAGGATCACCAGATCCGCAAGTTCGATATCCTCATAGGTCCCCGGCACCGTATCGGCGCCGAAGGCGCGGCGATGCCCCGCCACGGAAGAGGACATGCAAAGCCTTGAATTGGTGTCGATATTGCCGGAGCCGATGAAGCCCTTCATCAGCTTGTTGGCGACATAGTAATCCTCGGTCAGCAACTGGCCCGAGACGTAGAAGGCAACGGCGTCAGGCCCGTGTTCGGCGATCGTTTCAGAAAAACGACGGGCGACCAGATCAAGCGCCTCGTCCCAGCCGCTCCGTTCGCCTTCGATTTCGGGATGGAGAAGCCGGCCATCGAGATCGATGGTTTCGGCAAGGGCTGAACCCTTCGAGCAGAGCCGGCCGAAATTCGACGGATGCTCGGGATCTCCTTTGACGCTGACTGCGCCTGCTTCGTCGACCGTGGCGATAACGCCGCAGCCGACACCGCAATAGGGACAGGTGGTCTTGACCTCAGCCGCCATCTATTCCGCCGCCATCATCAGGCTTTCCAGAGCGATGAACAGCCTGCCGTCTTCGTTCAGCACCTGTATCGTCCGGACCTCGCCTTCGTCGGCGCCGAGCGCCTTGCCCGTCTCCAGCGAGATCACCCAGTTGTGCAGCGGGCAGGTGACTGACTTGGAGTGGACGATGCCCTGGGAGAGCGGGCCGCCCTTATGCGGGCAGTGATCCTCAATGGCGAAGACCTCGTTTTCGGCCGTGCGGAAGACGGCGATCTTGCCTTGCGGCGTCTTCACGCAGCGCGCGCCGCGCAGCGGGATGTCGGAGATGTCACCGATTGCGATCCAGTTCATGTCCATCTCCTTATTCTGCAGCCTGCGGATAGCCGATCGTCGCCATCGGCTTGAACTCATGCTTGTCCTTGCCGGAAACACGCTCCGACCAGGGATCGACCTGGGCAAATTTCTGGGAGAAGACGAAGCGGTCGTAATAGGCTTTGCGCTTTTCGGCATCGCCCATGATCTGGCGGCGAATTTCATCCAGACCGATGCGTTTGGCCCATTTGTAGATGCGCTCGAGATAACGGGCCTGTTCGCGGTACATCTGCGTCAGGGCCACGATATACTCCAGCGCCTCGTCCTCGGTCCGGACAAGACCAAGGACCTCCGTGCCCTTGATGTCGAGACCGGCCGCACCGGCGAAATGGATCTCGAAGCCGGAATCCACGCAGATCACGCCGATGTCCTTGCAGGTTGCTTCCGCGCAGTTGCGCGGGCAGCCGGAGACGGCCATCTTCAACTTGGCCGGCGTCCAGGAGCCCCACATGAACCTTTCGATCCGGATGCCGAGGCCGGTGGAATCCTGCGTGCCGAAGCGACACCAGTCCGAGCCGACACAGGTCTTCACGGTGCGCAGACCCTTGGCATAAGCCTGGCCGGAGACGAAGCCGGCCTTGCCGAGATCGGCCCAGACGGCGGGCAGGTCTTCCTTCTCGATGCCGAGCAAGTCGATGCGCTGGCCGCCGGTGACCTTCACCATCGGGATTTCGAACTTGTCGACGACATCGGCGATGGCGCGCAACTCGTTCGAATTGGTGACACCGCCCCACATGCGCGGAACGACGGAGTAGGTGCCGTCCTTCTGGATGTTGGCATGCACGCGCTCATTGATGAACCGCGACTGGTAGTCATCAGCATATTCGTCCGGCCAGTTGCAGACGAGGTAATAGTTGAGCGCCGGCCGACATTTGGCGCAGCCGCAGGAGGTCTTCCACTCGAGCTCCTGCATGACGGCGGGGATGCTCTTCAGACCCTTGGCCTTGATCAGCCGGCGAACATCGTCATGGCCGAGTTCTGTGCAGGTGCACATCGGCTGGACCGCAGTCGGATTGTAGCTGTCGCCGAGCGTCAACGCCATGAGTTGTTCGACGAGGCCGGTGCAGGAACCGCACGAGGCGGATGCCTTCGTGTGGGCGCGTACGTCGTCGAGCGACGTCAGCCCTTTGCCTGAAATCGTCGAAGTGATCTTGCCTTTACATACGCCGTTGCAGCCACAAATCTCCGCGTCATCCGGCAAGGCTGCAACGGCCGCCATAGGGTCCAGCGGCGACCCTCCCTGATAGGCCTGTCCGAAGATCAGCGTCTCGCGCATCTCGGAAATATCGGTCGCCTTCTTTTTCAGGTCATTGAACCAGGCGCCATCGGCGGTTTCGCCGTAAAGCACGGTGCCGATGATCTTATTGTCCTTCAGCACCAGGCGCTTGTAGACGCCAGCGCTGGCATCGCGCAGCACGATCTCCTCGCGGTCGTCGCCATCGGCGAAGTCGCCGAGTGAATAAAGCTCGATGCCGGTGACCTTGAGCTTGGTCGGCGTATCCGCATGAACGAAAGCCGGCGAGCGATCGCCGGAGAGATGCGAGGCGGCGATACGGGCCATTTCATAGAGCGGCGCAACGAGGCCATAGACCATGCCGCCCACTTCGGCGCATTCGCCGAGCGCGAGAATATTGCCATCCGAGGTCTGCATGCCGGCATCGACGACGATGCCGCGATTGACCGCAATGCCGGCATCCTTCGCCAACCCCACACTCGGACGAATGCCGACGGCCATGACGACCAGCGTTGCCGGGATGATGCGGCCGTCGTCGAGCTCGATGCCCTCGACCTTGCCGTTGCCAACGATCGCCTTGGTATTGGCCTTGCAGATGACCTTGATGCCGCGTTCCTCGACTGCCTTCTGCAGCAGATAGCCGGCGGCCGGGTCGAGCTGGCGTTCCATCAGCGTCGGCATGACGTGCAGCAGGGTGACGTCCATGCCGCGCTGGGCGAGGCCGGCCGCCGCTTCCAGGCCAAGCAGGCCGCCGCCGATGACGACAGCCTTTTCGCGCGACTGGGCGGCAAGCAACATCGCCTGCACGTCGTCGAGATCGCGATAGGTGATGACGCCGGGCAGATCCTTGCCGGGAACGGGGATGATGAAGGGCACGGACCCGGTTGCGATCACCAGCTTGTCGTAGCTTTCGGTGACGCCGTGGTCGGAGGTGACGGTCTTGGCGACGCGATCGATGTTGACGATCTTGTGGCCCTTATAGAGCATGATGCCGTGCTTGATGTACCAGCCGTCGCCGTGAATGATGATCTGTTCGTAGTCCTTTTCCCCGGAGAGAACCGGCGACAGCATGATGCGGTCGTAATTGACGCGCGGCTCGGCGTTGAAGATCGTAACTTCATAGCGACCCGGCGCCTGTTCGAAGAGGTGCTCCAGCATGCGCCCGGGCGCCATGCCATTGCCGATGATGACAAGTTTTTCGGTCATATTTCCAGGTCCTTAGATCAGGTTGCAGCCACGGGCGCCGAGTGCCCTTGGCGCGACAGTTGCTTTACGGACAGGTGCATCCAGATGAGAGAGATCACGACGATCGCAAAGAGCAGCAGGAAACAGCTGGACCAAAGGCCGGTCATGTCCTTGAGGAGGCCAAAGGCAATCGGAAGGATGAAGCCGCCAAGGCCGCCCATCATCCCGACGACGCCGCCGACTGCGCCGACGTTTTCGGGGTAGTAGGCGGGGATGTGCTTGTAGACGGCAGCTTTGCCGAGGCTCATGAAGAAGCCGAGCACGAAGATGACGACGATGAAGATGACGGGGGTGATGCCGAACGCCGGACCCGTCCCGGACCCAGAAGCAGCCGGCAGCGAAAGGATGAGGGTGGCCACGGCCGATACGGCAAGCATCGTATACATCACGCTGCGCGCCCCCTTTTTATCCGACAGCACGCCGCCGAAGGCGCGGAAGATGCTGCCCGGGATGGAGTAAGCGGCCGCGACCATGCCTGCGGTTTCCAGGTTGAAGCCGTAGACGCCGACCAGGTAGCGCGGCAGCCACAGCGACAGGGCGACGAAGCCGCCGAAGGCGAAGAAATAGTAGAGCGAGAAGCGCCAGACCTGAACGTTCTGCAGCGGCGCGAATTCCTGCGCGAAACTCTTGGAGGCAGCGCGGCGTTCGCGGCGGAGACGGAAGGCCGGATCATCGGTCGTGGTGAACCAAAAGACGATTGCCATCAGCGCCAGACAGACGGCCCAGATCTCCGCAACCGCCTGCCAGCCCCATGCGATCAGCACGAAGGGAGCGGCAAACTTGGTCACGGCCGCGCCGACATTGCCGGCACCGAAGATGCCGAGCGCGGTTCCCTGCTTCTCCGCCGGGAAGAAAGGCGAGACATAGGCGACACCGACCGCGAAGGAACCGCCGGCGAGGCCGACGCCGAGGCCGGCGATCAGCATCTGCGTATAGGTCTGGGCGTAAGAGAGCAGAAAGGTCGCCAATGCGGCGGCCAGCATGGTGAGCGTGTAGACGAGACGGCCGCCGTAACGCCCCGTCCAGATGCCAAGAACGATGCGCACCAGCGAACCGGTGAGCACGGGGGTGCCGACCAGCAATCCGAACTCGGCCTCGTTCAGGCCGAGATCCTGCTTGATGCGAATGCCGATGATCGCGAAGATCGTCCAGACGGCAAAACAGAGGGTGAAGGCTACAGTGGAGATCCACAATGCCTTGGCTGGTTCGCCGGCGGACATGGGCGGTGCTTTCTCGATGACAGACATAACTTCTCCGAGGCCCGACAAGGTCGTGCCGATCCATCGCTGAGGGTTAAAACAAAAAGCCGCTGGTCAGGACGCGCATACCCGAGGCGCGCGAAATATCCTGATCAGCGGCTTTGCTGGTGGCGCCCGCCGTTGGACGCCGAATTCTTGGGCCTTCTGGCCCAGTTGCCTGGAGGCAATCCGTTGGCCGGATTGCTCAAGCTAAAAACCTACCTCTTCAATCTGAAGAGCAGTCTCTGTATCTTCCGCGAGCGTCTATCACTCACTCTGCGCTGATCGCCATTGACCGGTGCAATAAAGATCATGCAAACTGCGTGCCAGTTTTGTGATCTGCGTTCAATCCACTGAATACAAATGATATTTTACGAAACGCACCGCCTGCTTGTTTTTCGGGCGGCCACCCGCTCATGCAAATAATTTGTGCGCTTGTCGTGAGGCGGGCAGATACTTGCTGGCGTTTTGTGCAGGCCGGCATCGGTTAAACTTCGTCATTGCAAACGAAGGCGAGGGCGCTTTTGACTGCAAAACCTGCGACATAGTCCGGCAGCCTCGCCGGGTCGAAGACGTGGCCGTCCATGAAACGGTCGCCCTCGTCACTGCCTTCGATGCGGATATCGGCATCTTCAGGCGCGTTGGCATCACCCAGAGCCGTGCGATAGAGATCCGGGCGGTAAGCGGATGCTGCGGCCCTTGCCATGTTGAGGCTGATCTCGGCCTGTCCCCAGCGGATCATCTGGCTGTAGATCCAAAGCGCCTGGCTTGGCCGGGGATAATTGGCGAAGCCGGAATGGAACATGAAATAATCGGCGATGATGCGGCGGTTACCCTTTGCGTCGAGGCTGAATTCGCCGGCGAGCACACGGCGAATGATTTCGACGGGGGCAGCGATATAGCGCGGGTCGGCAAGAGCTGCCGCCAGCGCATCGTGATTTTCCGGCCGATCGCACCACTGGGCTGCCGCGTCGAGCGCCACGATCAGCCGGGAAACGGTTTCCGGATGGCTTTCCGCCCAGTCCGGCCGCATGCCGATCACCTTTTCCGGTGCCGACGGCCAGATATCCTGTTTGGCGGCGACGATGCGGCCGACGCCGCGCTCTGAAGCGACCATGTTCCACGGCGCGCCGACGCAGAAACCGTCGATCGCACCCGCTGCCAGTGCATCCGAAGTCATGGGCGGCGGCACGACCACGAGCTTGACATCCTTGTCGGGATCGATGCCGCCGGCTGCCAGCCAGTAGCGAAATTCGTAATTGTGAGAGGAGAAGGGGTAGGTGACCCCAAAAGTCGGCAGCGGCTCGCCGCGCGCCTTCACTGCCGCCAATGTTTTTGCCAGGGCGCGGGCATTGTCGAGCGCGCTTGCCGTTTCCGGCAATCCCACGTCATTCCGCATCCTGTCGAAGAGCCGCGTCGACAGCGTGATCGCGTTGCCACCGCGCCCCAGCGAAAATGGCGTGATCGTCGGTGAGGGATTGGAGCCGAGACCGAGCATTGAGGCGACAGGCATCGGCGACAGCATGTGGGCGATGTCGAACTGGCGGAATGCCAAGCGGTCGCGCACATTCGCCCAGGAGACGTCCTTGACGAGATCGAGCGTCAGGCCTTCCTTCCGCGCGAAGCCGAATTCCGCCGCCGCAATCAGCACCGATGCATCGACGAGCGGAATGAAACCGGCCCGCAGCACTTTCGGTCCTTCGTTGTTCACCCGCACGGGCGAGGGCAGCTCGCCGCCGGAGTTGGAGGTCGTTGTCATCATATCCACTCCGGTTTCCTCCGGAAATTCATCAGCTCGGCCATCACATCAACAGCCCCGCGGCAGTGACGACGCTCTGGGCGATTTCCGACATCTTCTTCTTTTCGTTCATCGCTGTCTGGCGCAGCAGGGCGAAAGCCTCTTCCTCCGACAGGCCGCGCATCTTCATCAATATGCCCTTGGCGCGCTCGACCAGCTTGCGTTCCTCCAGCGCGGAGCGGGCATCGGCAAGCTCCCGCCGCAGCCGGTTGAAGGCATTGAAGCGGCTGACGGCCATGTCGAGGATCGGTTTGACGCGTTCCTTCTTCAATCCGTCGACGATGTAGGCCGAGACGCCGGCATCGACGGCAGCCTCGATCGAGGCCGTGTCGGAGCGATCGACGAACATGGCGATCGGGCGGCTGACGGTGCGCGTCAGCTGGAACAGATGCTCCATCATGTCGCGGTTGGGATTCTCGATATCGATGATGATCACGTCGGGCATCAGCGTTTCGATGATTCGCGCGATGCCGTTGACCTCATGCACCACGGTGACGCGCACATGCCCTGCCTCGCGCAGGCCTTCTTCGATGATGGAGGCGCGAATGGCATTTTCGTCGATCACCAGAATTGTCAGATCGAGATGCGTCATTGCTATATTCATGACGCAGTGCAGCAAATTTAGCAAGGCGTCCGCCTGAAAAATGTGCAAAAATAGGTGTGCGCAAAAAATAATCAAATTGCCGAAATTTCGGGCGGGATCAATATGCCGCGTCGGCAAGGTCTTCAGGGCTGCGGTATTTCGGATGTGAAATGGGGAACGTCATAGCCGCGCTTGACCTGTGGTCGCGCCGCAAGCCTGAGATACCATCGTTTGACGTTCGGGAATGCATTCAGGTCGATCTCGTGGCGCTGAAAACGGGACACCCAGGGCCAGACCGCCATGTCGGCGATGGAATAATTGTCGACGAGATAGTCGCGGTCTGCGAGCCGCGCGTTCAACGTCTCATAGAGGCGGCGGGTATCCCGGCGAAAGAGATCCTCTGCGAACGGCGCTTCACCTGCATTGTAAGTCAGGAAATAATGGGCGTTGCCGAGCGTCGGCCCGAAGGCGCCCATCTGCCACATCAGCCATTCGATCGTGTGATGCCGAGCGGCACCCTGCCGGGGCAGGAAGCGGCCGGTTTTTTCGGCGAGGTAGAGCAGGATGGCGCCGGATTCGGCAAGCGTGATGCCGGTCTCGTGATCGACGATAACAGGAATCTTGCCGCCCGGATTGATGGCGAGATAGTCCTGCTGGAATTGATCACCCTTGGTGATATCGATCGTGTGGGGGCGGTAGGAGAGGCCGAACTCCTCGAGTGCGATGGATACTTTGAGCCCGTTCGGCGTGATCCAGGTATAGAGGTCGATCATCGGGGGTTCAATCGAACATCATTTCGTCGACCGGCAGCTTCGTCATTCCGAAGCGCCCGGTGACATCGTGGAGGCCGGAGAACATGTCCCGCAGAGTTTGTACGATCGTTTCGATACGAGGATCGATGACGCGATAGACAATCGCCTTGCCGTCGCGGCGTCCTTCGATCACGCCGGCCTCGCGAAGCTCGCTCAATTGCTGGGAAAGCGTTGGCTGGCGAATACCGAGCTCGTCCTCCATCGCCGAGACTGAGGCTTCCGTCTCTATCAGATAGCAGACGATCGCCAGGCGGTTGGCGTTGGCGATCAGCTTCAGCAATTCGCTTGCTGCGCCGACATCGCGGCAGACTCTTGAGGAAACGGGCTTCGTCAACGGTGTCGTCCTTGAAGGTTCTATAAAAAAGTAAAGTGATGGCGCTGAATTTTCAACTCCGGCTCGCTCACTTCGCTCGATCTGGTAAAAGATTTCATTGCCTATCGATTTTATGGGATTTCAAAGGCGATTTTCTCCCGTTGACGACAATCGCTTCCTCGCAATCAATTTATAAAAAAGTAAATTGATTGCGGCAACCATGACGACGGTCGAAGCAACATGAGAATTGGCGTTCATCCCAACAACCTGCATCTTCGCCTCGCGCGGCTCTGGCCTGGCGCCTTCGCAGATCTGCAGCCGATTTTCGTATCCTATGCCGAAGGTCGCGATACCGCGGCCCTGCTGGAAAGCGGCGAGATCGATCTCGGCGGCACCGGCTCGACGCCGCCGATCGAGGCTGATATGCGCGGCCTCGGCGTGGAATATATCGCTGCCTCCGCGCCGCGCCCGGCCAATGGCGCCATCTTTGTCAGGCGCGATAGTTCGATCGGCTCCGTCGCTGAGTTGAAGGGCCGCCGGATCTCGCTGATCGACGGTTCGTTTCACACCTATCTTCTGGCCCGCAGCCTGGAAGGTGAGGGGATGAGCCTGCCCGATGTCGAGCGGGTCGAAAGCGGCGCGCGCGATTCGCTCGCCGATCTGCTCGAAGGGCGCGTCGATGCCTGGGTCGCCATGTCGCCACGTCTCGAAAAGGCGCTGGAGCGCGACGACGTCAGGCCGATCGTCCGTTGCGGCGCGGCCATTCCCAACCGTTCTTTGTTCTGGACATTGCAGCGGAACGGCCTTTCGGCGGTCGAGACCCGGGCGATCGTCTCCGAACTCAGCCGGATCGGCACCGAGATCGCCGCCGATCCGCGCGCCGCCGCCGGACTTCTTGCATCCGGCGACCGCGGCGGATCTGGCGACCGCGGGGAAACGGATATCGACGCCTGGGAAAAGGTAGTGCGCTCGCGCGACTTCACGGTGTTTCCGATCGACGAAGAGATCATTGCCGAACAGCAGGAGGAGGCCGACACGCTGCTGCGCCATGGTCATTTCGACAAGCCCATCGTGCTGAAACGCCCGGAAATGACGAAATAACAAGGAAACCGGAGATGAACGTTTTCTGGTACATGTGCGCGCCCGACGGCGCCTACCCCTGGCAGCCGGAAGGCTCGCGTCAGGTCGACTACGGCTACTACAAGCAGCTTGCCCAGGCTTATGATCATCTGGGCTATACCGGGGCACTGTTTGCGACCGGCGCCCATGATGTCTGGGTGCTGGCGAGTGCGCTGCTTGCTCACACCGAGCGGCTGCGTTTTCTCGTGGCCATCCATCCCGGCCTCGTTGCGCCGACTTTGCTTGCCAAGATGGCTGCGACCTTCCAGGAATTCGCCCGCGGCCGGCTGCTGATCAATGTCGTTTCCGGCGACGCCAAGATGCTCGGCGCCTATGGCATGATGCTACCGCATGACGAGCGCTATGACATGGCGGACGAATATCTTCAGCTCTGGCACCGGCTCTTTTCCGGTGAGAGTGTCACCTATCAGGGCAAGTATTTCTCGACGGATGGCGCCAAGCTCGCCTTGCCGGTCAGCGAGAGCATCGCACCACCGCCGCTCTGGTTCGGCGGCTCCTCGGATAAGGCGCTTGAAGTCGCCGCAAAACATGTGGACACCTATCTCTCCTGGGGCGAGACGCCCGCCCAGATCGGCGAGAAGGTCGAAGCCGTAAAGGCGCGAGCCGCCCACTACGGCCGTGAACTGGAATATGGCATCCGCCTCTATGTCATCGTTCGCGACACCGACGAAAAGGCCTGGGAGGCGGCGGCCGATCTCTATGACCGTATGGATGATGCGGCGATCACCGCCAATCAGCGCTTCGTCTCAAGAAGCGATTCCGTTGGCCAACAGCGCATGACCGCACTGCATGGCGGCCTCAAGCCGGAAAACCTGCGCGATCTCGAAGTCGCGCCGAACCTCTGGGCCGGCATTGGCCTAGTCAGGCCCGGCCCGGGTACGGCGATCGTCGGTTCGCCGGATACGGTTCTGCGCACGCTCGAAGCCTATCAGAAAGCGGGCGTCGATACTTTTATTCTTTCTGGCATGCCGCTGCTTGAGGAAGCCTATCGTTTCGGCGAAAAGGTGCTGCCGCGGCTCGATGTCAGCAGGGAGGTCTCGAAGGCGCGGAACTACACCTGGTCGACGCTCTTCGATCGCGATCTTTCGACCGCCAAGAGCGCATGATCCTCTCGCCAGAAGGTAAGTTTTGTGGCCACCAGTGAATTTCATCCGATCGAACAGGCCGCTCCGGACAGCGGGGTAGCAGCGCGCCTGCTGCGGGCGATCGAAGCGGTTCTCGGCATTGCCGCGGCAGTCGTTCTCGCCGTGCTGCTCTTGATGGTGCTCGTCACCGTCTGCCTGCGTTATTTCTTCAGCGCCGGCTTCATCGGCGCCGAGGATCTCGGCATCTGGCTGCATGTGGGCCTGATCGCACTCGGCGCGCCGCTCAGCCTCAACAGCGCGCTTGCCATGCGCCTCGACGTCTTCGTCAAGATGCTGCCGGAAAGCCTGCAGAAGGTCACGCCGATCGGCGCCGACGTCTTCACCGTGCTTTCGGCGCTGATCCTGAGCTTCGGCGGCAGCGAGATCATGACGATGCTTGGCGGCGTCTCGCCGACGCTCGGCGTGCCGGAATGGATCCGCTTCGGCTTCCTCGGCGCCAGTGGCGCGCTGATCCTCGTCGTGCTGCTGCTGCAGCGCATCGCCGAAGGCAGGATCCTGCCGGTTTTGCTCTCGCTTGCCGTCGGTGTCGCGCTCTATGCCGGCATCCCGCATGTCTCGCTCGATCTCGACTGGCCGCCGAGCATCTTTCTCGGACTGATTGCCGCGGTCGGCCTCGTGCTTGCTGCGCCGCTGCCGCACGCCTTTCTTGCCGCAGCCTATGTCGTCATCGCCTTCGGCAGCAGCCTGCCGGAGCCGGCGATCGTTTCCGCGACCGTCACTGGCATCTCGAAATTCCTGCTGCTCGCCATTCCCTTCTTCCTGCTCGCCGGCGGCCTGTTGACGGCCTCCGGCGTCGCCAACCAGCTTGTGCGCTTCGCCGCCGCCATGGTCGGCCATCGCAGGGCCGGACTGGCGCAGACGACACTGCTCACCAGCGTTCTCTTTTCCGGCGCCTCCGGCTCTTCGGTCGCAAATGCCGCTTTCGGCGCATCGACCTTCCAGCCCGAGCTGGTCAAACACGGCTATCGGCCGGCGCAGGCGGCGGCGATCATCGCCTCGACATCGGTTCTCGACAATGTCATCCCGCCGTCGATCGCCTTCCTGATCCTTGCGACCGCGACCAATCTCTCCGTCGGTTCGCTGCTCGTCGGCGGCTTCTTTGCCGGCGGCCTGATGGCCATATGCCTGGCGGTCGCTATCCATCTGACCGTGCGTGAGCAGGTGCCTTTGCCGCGCGCAAACGCGAGACAGCGCTGGCAATCGGCGGTCCAGGCAATCCCGGCCTTCGGGCTCGGCGTCATCGTCGTCGTCGGCATCCGCATCGGTATCGTCACCACCACGGAAGCCGCAGCACTTGCTGCTTTCTACACGTTGCTGCTCGGCATCGGTGCGCGGCTCGGAATCCTCTCGCTCTACGCCGCCTTTCGCCAGGCGGCCGTTGAAGCGGCGGCGATCGGTCTCCTCATCGGCACGGCCGGCCCCTTTGCCTTCCTGCTGGCGGTCGACGACGTGTCGGGGCTGATCTCGCATCTGACGACGGCGCTCGGCGGCAGCGCGCTTGCGGTCATCCTGCTGTCGAACGTCATCCTGTTGGTCGTCGGCCTCGTTCTCGACATCGGCGCCGCAATCCTGCTCTTCGGTCCGATCCTGCTGCCGGCAGCGGTTGCTGCCGGCATCGATCCCATTCAGTTCGGGGTGATCATCGTCGTCAACCTGATGATCCACGGACTGACGCCGCCGCTGGGCATGCTGATCTTCGTCGTCAGCGGCGTCACGCGCATTCCCGCCTCGGAGCTCTTTCGAGCGGTGGTTCCCTATCTGCTCGCTCTCCTGGTCTCGCTCGCAATCCTTTGCGCTTGGGCCATCATCTTCTCATAAACAGGACAACCCCATGGACAATCTCAACCGACGCAATTTCCTGAAGACAACAGCTCTCGCCGGAACCGCGCTTGCGGCACCCGCCTTCGTCCGCACGGCCGCCGCCCGCACGACGACGATCACGATCGCTTCGCTGCTCGGCGACGACAAGCCGGAGACGAAGATCTGGGTGAAGATCGGCGAACTGGTCGAAGCGAAGCTTCCCGGCCAGTTCAAGTTCAATATCGTCAGGAACGGTGCGCTCGGCGGCGAGAAGGAAGTGGCCGAGGGCGTGCGTCTCGGTTCCATCCAGGCCAGCCTTTCGACCGTCTCGTCGCTCTCCGGCTGGGCGCCGGAATTGCAGATCCTCGATCTGCCTTTTCTGTTCCGCGATGCCGACCATGTTCGCAGGACCGTCGGTGGTGATGTCGGCGCCGATCTCAAGCAGAAACTGCAGGCGCAGAATTTCGTCGTCGGCGATTTCATCAATTACGGCGCCCGCCATCTCCTGACCAAGGAACCGGTGACGCGGCCGGAGCAGCTCAAGGGCAAGCGCATTCGTGTCATCCAGAGCCCGCTGCACACCAAACTCTGGAGCGCATTCGGCACGACGCCGATCGGCATTCCGATCACCGAGACCTACAATGCGCTCGCAACCGGTGTCGCCGACGCGATGGACCTGACCAAGTCGGCCTATGCCGGCTTCAAGCTCTATGAGGTCGTGCCCGATATGACCGAGACCGGCCACATCTGGGCATCCGGCGTCATCTATTATGCCTCGACCTTCTGGGCCGGTCTCAATGACGAGCAGAAGGCGGTGTTCCAGCAGGCTTCCAGCGAAGGGGCTGCCTATTTCAACCAGCTGATCGTCGATGACGAGTCCAAATCCGTCGAGACGGCGCTGGCCAACGGCGGAAAGCTCTTGAAGCCGGAAGCCTTCGACGAATGGCAGAAGGGCGCCCAGGGGGTGTGGGACGATTTCGCGCCGGTTGTCGGCGGCATCGACAGGATCAAATCGATCCAGGCCGCCTGAGCAACGGGCGGACGGTTCCGCTGCAGCTTTGAACGGGGACCGATGGAAAACCGTCGGTCTCTTCATCGCGCGCACTTGCCGGAAAAATAATGCCGGAGCAGGCCGGAAATCGAAAGAGCATGCCTTCGGTGATCGTGGTATATAACTTACTTAAAATCCTGGAATGGGAAGTTTTTACCTTCGGCCGGTGCGATCCTGTTGACCGCAATGTTGCTACCGCTTCCGGCGGACGGATCCCATGGCCTCGATTTGAGATAAACAACATTGAACACAAGGCTTTGGAGGGCCGACCATGAGCTTACGCATCAACGATATTGCCCCCGATTTTACCGCCGACACCACCCAGGGACCGATCAGCTTCCATGAGTGGATCGGCAACGGCTGGGCCGTCCTGTTCTCGCATCCGAAGAATTTCACGCCGGTTTGCACGACCGAGCTCGGCGCTATGGCCGGCCTGGCCGGGGAATTTTCCAAGCGTGGCGCCAAGGTCATCGGCATCTCCGTCGATCCGGTGGAAAGCCATGCCAAGTGGAAGAACGATATCAAGACCGCCACCGGCTTCGACGTCAAATATCCGCTGATAGGTGACAAGGACCTCAAGGTCGCCAAGCTCTACGACATGCTGCCGGCCGGCGCCGGCGAGAGCTCGGAAGGCCGTACGCCTGCCGACAATGCCACCGTGCGTTCGGTCTTCATCATCGGTCCCGATAAGAAGATCAAGCTGATCCTGACCTATCCGATGACGACGGGCCGCAATTTCAATGAGATCCTGCGCGCCATCGATTCCATCCAGCTGACGGCTAAGCACCAGGTGGCCACCCCAGCGAACTGGAACCAGGGCGAGGACGTCATCATCACCGCCGCGGTTTCCAACGAAGACGCAATCACGCGTTTCGGCTCCTTCGATACGGTTCTGCCCTATCTCAGGAAGACCAAGCAGCCGACGGCCTGACTACTGCTTTCAAGCCATTCCCTAAGCCGCCGTGAAAGCACTTCGCGGCGGCTTTTTACTGATCAGACTAAGCGATGGCTTTATGGGCCCTCACCGCATCGCCGAATGCCTGAAACAGCGCACGATTAACAGGGTTGGTTTGCGGATCGTATTCGGCATGCCATTGCACACCGAGCGCAAATCCCGGCGCGTCCTTGAACCGTATCGCCTCGATCGTCCCGTCCTCGGCAATGCCTTCGGCAACGACTCTTTCGCCTAGGTCGAGGATGCCCTGCCCATGCAGGGAGTTCACCCGGATCGTCTCCCGACCGAGGATGCGTGCAAACATCCCGTCCTCTATAAGTCGAACGTCGTGACGATCGCCGAAAACGATGGCGGGGTCGGGATGGATCTCGCCGGTCTCAAGGCGCGGCATTCGGTGATTCATGCGTCCGGGCAATTCCCGGATTTCGGGATGTAGCGAGCCCCCGGCGGCGACATTCATTTCCTGAAAACCGCGACATATGCCGAAAATAGGAACGCCTTGCGCAACACAGGCTTCGATCAATGGCAGCGCCAGCCCGTCACGATCCTCATCATAAGGCTCATGCTTGGGATCCGGCACCATGTTGAATCGGCTGGGATGGACATTGGCTCTGGCACCCGTCAGCAGAATGCCGTCGACGACAGCCAGTAGATCCGCGATATCGGCCAGTTTAGGATTGCCGGCAAACATCAGCGGCAACGCTTCGGCGACATCGGCCACGGCCCGCAAATTGTTTTCTCCGACAAGCTGGGTCGAGAAGCGGCTTTCGATGATGCGGGCGTTCCCGATGATGCCGATTACAGGTCTTGCCATTGCTTGTCACACCCCAAGTCGCAACGCCTGCCACCCAAGCCGCCTGGCCCCTCGGGCATGTGATTTGCAACGCCGCGAAACCGGAACCGGCCTCGGGCTGACTGCCGGCTCGGTTGTCACTATATGGTTATCCTTGGTCGCGATGCAGGTGCAAGAGCTTTTGCGACCGCCAAGGCAGGTCCGTTAAAAGCCTGAACAAGGCGAAGCTCGAAGAAGCGAGTTTCCTTGGCCGGGCCGGTGCTCAATCCGGAACGGGAAGGGCGCGTTGGTTGTAGAGGATCTTGCGGATGCGCGCCTGTTCCTCTTCGGAGAGCTTGCTGTTGTCGGTGCCGAGATCGGCGCCGACCGCAAGACCGCGCTGGACGCCGGGCCTTGCGCCAACCTCCTCGAACCATCGCTTGAAATGCTTGAACTCGTCGATGTCCTGACCCTGTGCTTGCCAGTTGACGGTCCAGGGATAGCTGACGATGTCGCCGATGGTGAATTTGTCACCGGCCAGATAGCGCCGGTCGCGAAGCCGCATGTTGAGAACGCCGTAAAGTCGGTTGGCTTCGTCGGTGAAGCGCCGCACCGCATAGGACTGATCGCCTTCGCGATCGCCAAGGCGACGGAAATGACCGGCCTCGCCGAGTTTCGGCCCCTGGTTCGCCATCTGCCAGATCACCCATTGCGTGACCTCGTATTTGCCGCGCAGATCCTGCGGCCAGAATTTGCCGGTCTTCTCGGCGAGGTAGAAGAGGATCGCGCCGGATTCGAAGACGCTCAACGGACCGCCGCCATCGGCAGGCGCGTGATCGACGATGGCAGGCATGCGGTGATTGGGGTTAAGTCTGAGATAATCAGGCTTGAACTGGTCGCCCCGGCCGATATTGACCGGCACCAGCCGATAGGGCGTACCCGTTTCCTCCAGGAAGATCGAAACTTTCTTGCCGTTCGGCGTCGGCCAGTAGTGGAGATCAATCATCTGCGTATCCTCGTTTGCTCGGGATTTCCTGGCAAACAGGATGACGCTACGACCATGGCAGGTCGAATATGTTTGTTCCAAAATCCATGGCGAAATTAGAAACCTGTGACCGTTCCTGGCGCCAATTCGGGTGCAGATATGGAAATGGGGGAGGCGTCGCGCCTTCATCGATGGTATCTAGAATCCAGCGTCGAGATGGAAGTTCGAACCTGCTGAGATCCGATGATAGGCCGGAAACGTCAGTCCGACATGGGGAGGAGATCGGTGAAGGCCATGCTTTCGCTCGGTCTTCTGTTTTCCCAAGCGGACACGATAAAGGCCCAGCCGGAAGGAAGCGCCGGGCCTCCGGCCTGTTTGTATTCGGGGCCTTCGGCATCGGGTGAGACGCTTTGCATCCGCAAGGATAGTTTCAATCGAGACCTTTGCATTGCGATCGAGCATTTCGCCCACGCCAATCAATTGCCAGCGGATTATTTCGCCCGTCTCATCTGGCGGGAAAGCACCTTTCGCCCCGATGCAGTCAGCTTCAAGGGAGCCCAGGGGATCGCGCAGTTCATGCCCGGAACGGCGAAACTGCGCGGTCTCCAAGACAGCTATCAGGTGTTGGAAGCGCTGCGGAAATCGGCGCAGTATCTCGACGAATTGCGCAATCGTTTCGGCAATCTCGGCCTTGCCGCCGCCGCCTATAATGCCGGTGAAAACGGCCTTGCTACTTACCTCGCGTCAGGCAGATTACCTTACGAGACGCGCGGCTACGTCATGGCGATCACCGCGCATACAGTCGAGGAATGGAAGGATAACCCACCGGAAGATGCGGCCGCCCCGCTCGACAAGGACAAGTCCTTCCTCGATGGTTGCGTGGCGCTTGCGGAGAGACGGACGTTGAAGGACACGCCCTGGCGTCAGGAGGGTGAATGGGCGCCCTGGGGCGTCCAGCTTGCGGCGAATGCGAATGTCGCGGTGGCCCGGCGCATGTTTCTCGATGCCGTGCAGGATCTGCCCGCGCCCCTGAGTGCGGAGCAGCCGCTGATCTTGCGCCAGCGCGATCGCAGCTTCGGTTTTCGGCCGCGTTATGTTGTCCGCATCGGCCGGCAGACGCGCATGGAAGCCAACGACCTCTGCAACCAGATCCGCAAACACGGCGGCACCTGTCTTGTTTTCAAGAATCGATAGCGGGCCTGGTCCAGCCCCTTGATCACGAAAAGTCTGCTTGCAGGATCACCTAAGCGCAGCATATTCAACACGGAAATGCCAACGGAGGAACGATGATGCGGGTTTTGGTAATCGGAGCAACGGGCCATGTCGGAACCTATCTCGTTCCCCGTCTGGTGGAAGCCGGTCACGACGTCGTCACGATCAGCCGCGGCACGGCAAAGCCCTATACGGCAAACCACGCCTGGGCTGCCGTCGATCAGCGTCAGATGGATCGGGCAGCCATGGAGCGGACGGGTGATTTCGGCCCAGCCGTACGTGGTGTGAAAGCCGACATCGTCATCGACATGATCTGTTTCACGCTGGAAAGTGCCGAGCATCTGGTGACGGCGCTGTCGGGGCATGTCGGTCACTTTCTGCATACCGGCACGATCTGGACGCATGGCCATTCGACGGTCGTACCGACGCTGGAGGAGACGCCGAAATTTCCCTTCGGCGACTATGGGACGCAGAAGGCGGCAATCGAAACCTATCTGCTGCAGCAGGCAAGGCTTCGCGGATTTCCGGCAACCATCATCCATCCCGGACACATTGTCGGTCCCGGCTGGACGCCGCTCAATCCGGCCGGCAATTTCAACCTGCAGGTCTTTTCAACCCTTGCTCGCGGAGAGACCCTGGCGCTGCCCCATTTCGGCTTGGAGACCGTTCATCACGTCCATGCCGATGACGTGGCTGCGATGTTCATGGATGCGATCGCCAATTGGAATGCGTCGACCGGCGAAAGTTTCCACGCGGTTTCGGAGCAGGCATTGACCCTTCGCGGGTATGCCGAATCCATGTCTCGCTGGTTCGGGCACGAGCCGAAGCTCAGCTTCGCCCCATTCGACGCCTGGGCCGAAAGTCAGACGGCTGAGGATGCGAAGGCGACCTGGGAACATATTGCCCGCAGCCCGAATTGTTCGATCGCAAAAGCCGGACGCCTGCTCGGTTACACTCCGAGATACACCTCCCTGCAGGCGGTGCAGGAATCAGTCGGCTGGCTGGTCGAGCAGGGGCGGATCGAGACCTGATCCGCCAGCGCCGCCGCTTCCTAACGGATCAGGATGGCCCTGAAATCATTGACATTGGTTCCGGTCGGGCCGGTTTCGAAGAGATCACCGGTGGCCGCAAAGCCAGAATAGCTGTCATTGCCGTCGAGCAGCCGGCGCGGATCGAGCCCTGCGGCGCGAAGGCGCCTTGCCGTGCCGCCATCGGCAAAGGCGCCGGCATTATCCTGCGAGCCGTCGATCCCGTCCGTGTCGGCGGCGAGGATATGAATGCCCTCCTGTCCGTCGATCGCAAGCGCCATGGCGAGCGCGAATTCGCCGTTGCGTCCGCCCTTGCCACCTTTCGCTTTCAGCGTCACCGTCGTCTCGCCGCCGGAAAGGATGACGACCGGCTTGGAAAACGGCCTGTCGCGGGCTGACACCTCGCGGGCAATCGCCGCATGCACCAGCGCCACGTCACGCGATTCCCCCTCCATCGCATCTGAAAGGATCGCCGGCTCGATCCCCTGCGATTTCGCCAGGGCCGCCGCGGCCTCCAGCGACACGCCGGCCGAGGCGATGATATGATACTCGTGGCCTGCGAAGACAGGATCGTCGGGCCGCGGTGCATCGGCCTTCGGCGAGTTCAGATGGTCGAGTGCGGCCTGCGGCAGCTGCAATCCGTATTGCCGGATGATCTCGAGCGCATCGTGCCGTGTCGAACCATCAGGGACCGTCGGCCCGGAGGCGACATGGGCCGGGTTGTCGCCGGGAATGTCGGAGACGATCAGACTGACGACCCTCGCTTTGGTCGCTGCTGCAAGTCTTCCGCCCTTGATGGTGGAGAGATGCTTGCGCACGACATTCATCGCCGAAATCGGCGCGCCCGAGGCAAGCAGCATTTCGTTGAGTGCAATCTCGTCTTCGAGGGTCAGTCCGTCCGGCGGAGCGGGCAGCAGCGCCGAGCCGCCGCCGCAGATCAGCGCGATCACCAGATCGTCTTCCGTCAATCCGTTCACCGTCTCCATCAGCCGCTTTGCGGCGGCAAGCCCCGCCGCATCGGGTACCGGATGGGCGGCCTCGATGATCTCGATGCCGCGTGTCTCGCAGCCATAGCCATAGCGGGTGACCACCAGACCCTCGAGCGCTCCGTCCCAGACGCTTTCGAGCGCCTGCGCCATCTGCGCCGCGCCCTTACCGGCGCCGATCACCACGGTCCTTCCCTTCGGCCTATCGGGCAGATGCGCCTTGATGCCGGTCAGCGGATCGGCGGCGCGAACCGCCGCGTCGAACAGGCTTTTCAGGAAATCGTGGGGAGCGGTTATCGTCATCGGTGGTCTCTGCTGCGTCGGTGTCGATGGGGATGTGGGATTGTCCGTTATTCTCGGCCTGCAGCATCAGCAGGGTGCGCTGGCCGCACCACAGCCTACGGCATAATTCCTCAAATCGGAATCGTTCGAAGGATAAATTACGCAGCAATTCAAAGTGCTACAGCGTCAGTCGGCGAGGGCCGCCAAGATGCGAACCCAGGATCGTATGCCTTTATGGAAGCTGGAGAGATCGTATTTTTCGTTCGGGCTGTGGACGCGGTTGTCGAAGCGGGCGAAGCCGACCAGGAGGGCATCGCATCCGAGCCGGCGTTTGAAGTCGCCGACGATGGGGATCGAGCCTCCCGTGCCGGCAAGGGCAGCTTCGCATTGCCATTCTGTCGAAAGCGCCTGAAGCGTCCTGGTGAGAAACGGACTATCGATCGGCATGACGGTTGCCGGCGAAAGCCCGTAATCCCTGAAGCTGACCGAACAATCCTGAGGAATACGTGCGCGCACGTGCCGCTGGAAGGCATCGCGGATCGCCTGGGGATCCTGTCCTTCCACCAGGCGAAACGAAATCTTGGCGCTTGCCTTCGCCGGAATGACCGTCTTGAAGCCTTCGCCTGTATAACCACCATTCATGCCGTTGATCTCGCAGCTCGGCCGCGCCCAGATCTGTTCGAGGACGGAACGGCCTGCCTCGCCGGCCGGATCTCTGAGGCCAATATCGCCGAGAAAGGCCTCCTCGTCGAAGGGCAGTCTTTTCCACAGCGCCTTGATGGCATCGGGGAGCTCTTTCACGCCATCATAGAAACCCTCGACCGCGACGCCGCCATCGGCTCGCCGCAGGCTCGAAACGACGTCCGACAACACCTGCAGCGGATTGCGCGCGGCATTGCCGAACATGCCGGAATGCAGGTCTTGATCGGCGCAGGTAACCTCGATTTCCGTGCTGAAGATCCCGCGCAGCATCGTCGTCACGGCAGGCGTTTCGCGATCCCACATATCCGTGTCGCAGACAAAAACCGCATCGGCCTTCAATTCGTCTGCCGTGGCATCCAGAAAGGGTGCGAGGCTCGGACTGCCGGCCTCTTCCTCGCCTTCGAACAGCATACTCACCTGCACCGGCAGTTTTCCGGTGACGCTCTTCCAGGCGCGGCAGGCTTCGACGAAGGTCATCAACTGTCCCTTGTCGTCGGACGCGCCGCGCGCCACGATCGCCGTATCGCCATTCGGCAAGGCTTCCATGCGCGGCTCGAACGGATCGCTCGTCCACAGCGCCAGCGGATCGACCGGCTGGACATCGTAATGACCGTAAAACAGCAGATGCGGTCCGGATGCCGCCTTTTCATGGGCGACGACCATTGGATGGCCGGTCGTTTTGCGTACCGATGCTTCGAAGCCGATGGCAGCCAGATCCCGGCTCAGCCATTCGGCGGCAGTGCGGCAGTGATCACGATAGGCCGGGTCGGTCGAGACGCTCGGAATGCGGATCAGCTCGAAAAGCCGCGCCAGGCTACCGTCGAGGCATTGGTCCACATGGGCAAGAACGGCATCGATATCTTGGTCCATGGCATTAGTCATCGTCTCTCCTCAGCGTTTCAATCTTCCGGATCGAGAATGCAGCATTGCTCTGCTACAGGTGTCAGCACGGCGGACGCCCCTGTTTCCAGTGGATCGGACAGCGCCCCATTGGCGGTGATCTCTCCCGCGGCTGTCGTGCATTTGTACTGATAGGCCCGGCCGAGATAGGTGCGCGTGCCGAGCACGGCCGCGATGCCATCACCGTCACGGCTGACGGCAAGACCGTCTGCACGGCAGGCCAGCACGAAGTCGTCCTTGATCGGCCCGAATGTTTCCTGGGACAGCTGCAGCCGCGCTCCGCCCGTTGTTTCGGCGGTCACAAGCGCGCCGTTGCGCGCGGTCACCTTCATGCCGATCAGGTTCTCGAATCCGACGAAGCGAGCGACGAAAGCATTGGCCGGCTGGCGATACAGCACCTCCGGCGCATCGAGCTGCATGATGCGCCCGGCATTCATGATCGCCACCCTGTCGGAGATCGAGAATGCCTCCTCCTGATCGTGGGTGACGTAAAGTGATGTCGTGCCGTTGGCGCGTTGGAGCTGTCTGATTTCGACGCGCATGTCGATCCTGAGCTTTGCATCCAGATTGGAAAGCGGCTCGTCGAACATCAGAAGCGGAGGCTCGATGACCAGTGCCCGGGCGAGAGCCACGCGCTGTTTCTGGCCGCCTGACAGGGCCGATGGCAGCCGGTCGGCGAAGGCCGAAAGGCCGACGCGGTCCAACATCGCCATCGTTCTTTTCGCCCGTTCCGGCTGGGGAATGCGACGCTGCCTCAGGCCGAAGGCAACATTGTCCTGGACGCTCAGATGGGGAAAAAGCGCGTAGTTCTGAAAGACCAGGCCGATGTCGCGCGCATGCGCGGGAAGGCCGGTCAGGTCGCGCTCGCCGAGCTTGATGCTGCCGCTGCTCGGCTGCAGAAAACCGGCCACGAGGCGCAATGTCGTCGTCTTTCCGCAGCCGCTGGAGCCGAGCAGGGACACCAGCTCCCCGGCCATGACTGAGATCGACAGGTCCTTGAGCACCTGCGTGCTACCGTAATGGGCGGAGATAGAATCGATGGTGAGGGATACGGTCAAGAGTGTTCTACTTTGTCAGGAAGGTGAGACCGAGCGTGGCTTCGACGATGGCCATGACGCCGACTGTCACGAACATCAGCAGCACCGATACCGATGCGATCGTCGGATCGAAGAACTGCTCCATATGTGCAAGGATCTGGATCGGCAGCGTCGAGATGCCCGGCCCGGTCAGGAAGACCGAAACCGACACGTCATTGATCGAGGTGATGAAGGCGAGGATGAAGGCGGCAATGACCCCGGCGCGGATATTCGGCAGGACCACGGTCAGGAAGGTTTTCAGCGGCGGGCAACCCAGGCTGATCGCCGCCTCCTCGACGGAAAAATCGAAGGCCGCCAGGCTGGCGCCGACGACACGCACCGAATAGGGCAGGATCAGCAGGGCATGGCCGACAAGCAGGCTGATGAAGATCGGCAGCCCGAGGCCTATCGTGACCGATTTCATCAGCGAGAAGCCGAAGACGATCTCCGGCACCAGGATCGGCAGGACGAAAATGGTGGAAAGCCAGCGTGGCAATTCCACCCGGTAGCGGTTGATCGCATAGGCTGCCGGGACGCCGATCAGCAGGGAGAGCGCCGTGCCGAAAAAGGCGACCTGCAGGCTGGTGAGCGCGGTCGTGCGGAAGGCCTCGATCTGGAAGATGTTCACAAACCACCGCAATGTCAGACCCTGCGGTGGGAAGGTCAGATAGGTCGTGTCGCTGACGGCCGCACCGATGATGATGACGAGAGGCGCCAGCAGGAAGAAGAAAACGCAGGCCGCGAAGGCGGCAAGGATCGGGTGAATGCGCCTGTCCATCACACCGCCATCGGATTGAGCCGGCGTGCGATGCGGCTCATGATGAGGACGACGCCGAGCGTCAGCACCACCATGATGGCGGCAATGGTCGATGCGCCCACCCAGTCGAAAGTCACCATGGCGCGCTGGTAGAGGAAGGTCCCCATCATCATCTGCTTTTCTCCGCCGAGCAGTTGCGGTGTCGCATAGGAGGTGAAGCTGCCGGTGAAGACCAGGACCGCGCCGACGATGAGGCCGGGTGTCGCGAGCGGCAGGATCACCTGAAAGAATGTCATCAGCGGCCTCGCGCCGAGCGAGGCGGCGGCATCGATCAGATCGCGCGGGATGCCTTCAAGCACCCCGACCAGCGTCAGGATCATCAGGGGAACGAAGAGATAGACCATGGCGACGATCACCGAGCCTTCGGTGTAGAGCATCGAAAGCGGCTCACTGACGATGCCGGTCGAGATCAGCATGGCGTTCAGAATGCCATTCTTTCCGAGAATGATCAGCCATGCGAAGGATCGGACGACGACACCTGTCAGGAGCGGAAAGACCGCTGCGATGATCATGATGCTCTTTGCGCGACCGGGCATCTGCGCGATCACATAGGCGGTGATGAAACCGACGGTGAGCGAAATCGCGGTCGTGACTAGGGCGACCTCCAGCGTCCGATAAAGAACCGCCCGGCGAAAGCCGCTGCTGAAGAATGTCACATAGGGCGCAAATATGCCCTTCGGCTCTGCAAACGTCGCCGCGATGGTGATGGCGACGGGAACGATGAGAAGCACAACGACGGCAATCGTCGCCGGCATCGTCAATCCCCATCTGGCAAAATGCTTCATCTCGAAACTCGTGGCATGTCCTGATATCAGGAGCGCCGCATCTCGGATTCGAATCTGCGGCGCTTCCATGTCTGGCAATCAACCGGCCTCAGGTCAGGCCGGGATATCGGGCAACTTACTGACCGAAGACTTCGTTCCAGCGGTCGATCCAGTCGGCCTTGGCTGCGTTCATCTTGGCATAGTCGATGCGGGTGAGGCCTGCCACCATATCCGGGCCATAGGTCCAGATCTTCGCCTGGTCCGGCGTCAGGCTGACCTTTGTCGATATCGGCGCATCGACGCCTTGTTCGGCTTCAGCCTGCTGGACGTCCTTGGACAGGATGAAGTTGATGAACTGATGCGCGAGTTCGACATTTTCCGAACCCTTCGGGATGTTCACGGTGTTCAGCGTGGCGATATCGCCGTCCGTAAGCTTGGCCCATGACATCGTCGGAACGGCCGCCTGCATCGATGCCAGGGTAAAGTCCTGGGCCAGCGCAACGCGCACTTCGCCTGTTGATATCAGGTTCACCAGCTCCGAGCCGGTGTTGTAGTTCTTGACGACATTGGGCTTGAGTGCCTCGATTTCCGAGAAGGCCTTGTCGGTGTCTTCATAGGCATCTGCGCCACCATGCTTGCCGGCTTCGAGAACGACCAGCGGGCCGGCCGTAGTGGTGATTCCGGGCAAGGAGACGGAGCTTTTCAGATCGTCGCGCCACAGGTCGCCCCAGGCGGTGATCGGTGGGTTGACCTTGGCGGAGTCATAGACAATGCCGACGCGTCCGATCGTGTAGGCAGGCCCGTATTTGCCCTGAGGCGCCTTGCCCAGCTCGTAGATATCCGCGAGGTTGGGGATCTTCGACGCATCGACTTCCTGGAACAGTCCCTGTTCGATGCCGAGTTGCGAAAAGCTGTCGGTGAGATAGATAACATCGACGCCCTTGCCATCGCGCAATTTCAGCTTGTTGAGCCGGTCGGCATTGTTGCCGGTCTCGAACACGATCTCGCAGCCACAGATCTTCTTGAACGGCGTGATGATGTTCGCATTCATCTTCTCGCCGTTATAGCCCCACCAGGAGATGGTCAGCGTCTTCGATTGCGCATGTGCCGCGGCGGTGCCGCCGGCGGCGGCCAGCAGCGCAAGAGACAGAATTCGGGCAAAACGGCTGGCCTTCATGAGCAATGTCCTTCTGCGAAAAACGGCGTTGATAATCGGGATCATACCCCCTGGATTTGAGGGATACTATTTTTTGATCGGTCGGGTCGCAAGCTCAATAATTGAGCAAATACGCTCTTGTGCGAGGAATTTTCGAAGACCGGAGCATCGCTTTACACATCGGCGTGTGGTCTTTACGGTCCGGCGGTTCCAGCTTCTCCCGGGCATTTCATTCATGGCCACTTCGCGCACTGCTCTTCCCGACGATCTGCTGATCAACGCGTCCGACGAGGTTCTGACGCGGCAGGATCTGGTGCTGACGGCGCTCGGACGCCGGCCCGCCGACAGGTTGTTGCGCGTGGGCAGGTTGCTCGATGTCCATTCGAGGACATGGCTCGACGATCAGGAGATCGTCATCAAGGGCCGCCGCATCGCCTATGTCGGCCCCGCCGGCAGTTACGCAGGCGAGGTGAGCGAGCTATTCTCCGAGCCGGATCTTGCGGCCGCGCCGGGCTTCGGCGAGGCGCACAAACATATCGAAAGCTCCCATCTGACGCCGGAATGGGAAGCGGCTTTGGTGATGCCGCATGGGGTGACCTGGACATGCGAGGCGAGCCACGAATTTTCCAACGTCAACGGCGCCCGCAATCTGGAATTCTGGCTGGAAGCGCGCCGGCGCGGATCGCCGATGAAAATCTTTCCCCTGCCTGGCTCTGCCGTCCCGCCGACCGCCTATGAATGGGGTGGCGGCTGGTTCGGCTATGACGAACAGAAGGCCTTCCTTTCCGAAAGCCTGATGGTCGCCGGGCTCGACGAGGTCATGGACTGGCCGTCCATATCCGATCCCGGCAATCCTTCCTACGATCGGCTGTGGGGCATGATCGGCGCCACCTTCGAGCAGCGCGGCGTGGTCGAAGGCCATGGTGCCGGACTGCGCGACATGGCCTCGATCAATGCCTTTGCCGCAGCGGGTCTCGCCTCCGATCACGAAGGCTGGTTTCTCGATGAGATCTGGCAGAAGCTCCTCCACGGCCTTTTCATCGAGCTCAGGCCGCATTCCCTGCCGGAGGTCATCCGCGGCCTGATCGACAAGGGGCTGACGGACTGGTCGCAGATCGCCCTGGTGACCGACGACCGCAGCGCCTCGGACACGCTGAAAATCGGTGCGACCGACCACAATGTCCGCCTCGCCATTGAAAACGGCCTTGCGCCGGAGATCGCCATCCAGTGCGTCACCCTCAATCCGGCACGCCATATGCGGCTGACACCTTGGGTCGGATCGATCGCGCCGGGCCGTTTCGCCGATTTCGTTCTTCTCAGCGACGTCGCCAACCTGTCGATCGAAAAAGTATGGGCGGACGGGAGTCCTGTGTCCGAGGGTGCGAAATTCATTGGCGTGCGCCCTGAAATCGACTGGCCGCAATGGGCGACGCGCACCGTGAAAATAGACCGGACGGTGACATCAGACGATTTCCGCATCGAGGCGCCATCGAACCGGGCCACGGTCAACGCTGCACTTTTGCGGCCGTTTCACTGGCACGACGATTTCATCACCATGGAATTGCCGGTGGAAGAGGGCGCCGTGCAGCGGGATCCCGCGCGTAATGTCACCAAATTCGCAATTGTCGACCGGTTTTCCGGGGAGGCGAAGATCTCCAGGATGTTCTGGCTGGGCACCGGACCGCGCACGCCGGAGACGGCGCTCGCCTCCACGCTTGGGCACGACAAGCACAATATCTGGACGGTCGGTTCATCCGACGAGGCGATGGCGATATCAGTCAATGCCCTGAACGAGCAGCAGGGAGGCTGGGTGCTGGTATCCGGCGGCAAGATTCTCGCCCGCGTCCGCTATGAGGTCGGCGGCCTGATGACGGCGCGTTCGGCCGAAGCGCTCGATGCGGAGATGCAGGCCCTTTATGCGGCCGGCGCCGGGATCGACTGGATGTACGAGCCGACCTTTTCGCCACGATGGTGGCCGGGCTTTCCCGAACGCCTGTCGTTTGCGACGCTGACTTGCTCGCCCTGGCGCTGGGTCCTGGTTGCGCCGTCGGCGCTGGCGCCGGAGGGGTTCGTCAACGTGCTCACCGGCAAAACCCATCCGATCGTCTGGTGACATCGCGGCCCGCCAAAATTCCACCTGATTGATCTTCTTACTGCAGCAAATAGAAAGCATTAACCATAGTCCCGTAGACAACGAACAGGATCAAAGGAACCTGTGTTCGATGGCTACTGAAATGACCCGCCGGCCTGCCGGCGCCAATGAAGGCAAGATTATTGCTTTTCCCGCTGGAACCGGAACTGCCAATATTGAGCGCTGCGCGCGTGAACTCGGCCGGCGGCACGGCGCAGATGCGATAGAATTCTGGAAGGCCGAATGCCGCAGGCTTGCCGATCAGCTTCTGGCGGCAGGGATGCCGGAGAGCGATATCGGTCAGCGGGTGCTGCAGTTTCAGCAAGATGTCCAGAGCGAACTGGTCTTCAGCCACCAAAACGGACCACTGCCCAAGTCTCAAAACCGATAGCGGCGATCTCGCCGATAGCCGTGCTATGCATGCGATTAGCGCATCAGCCCAGCGGACCGGAGGGCGTCTTCAATGACCTTCTGAATGCCGCCACGGTCGCTGCCCGCACCGAATGGGTCTGCGACGTTTTCCGGTTGCGCAGAGGGTTTCGCGTTGCGCCGCTTTTCAAATGAGGGCACCAGACCCCAGGACCTGGCAATTTCGACGGTCGAGGAAATTCCGACGTCAAGCATGAAGGGGCCGCTTGTCCCGTAGCCGGTGCCGACATCGAGCGGCGTGCCGTGACCCATCCCGGCAATCGCATAGAGCTCGATTACGTCGACACCGTGAGCATCGGTCCAGACCTTTCGCTGATGTCGTCCGATATCTTCGACGCGCCCCGGCGATATGTCGACGCCATGGATATTTCTCCATTGCTCCACGATCGCATTCGCATTGGATGGCACGACGGTTCTGTCTGCGGTTCCCTGCCAAAGTGATAATGTCGGCCACGGGCCTTTGTGCCCTGAAGCGTTTCTCAACCGCAGTTCAAGCTCTTTGCCAGTCGGACCGCCGTGACCGCGCATTCGGTCGAACGCCTCGGGAATGGTCGCGGCACTTGCATATGGCAGGCCCGCGATGATCGCGCCCCCCGTAAAGACCTCGGGATAGGTGGCAAGCACGGCGGCGGCCATCGCGCCGCCGGCCGAAAGCCCGGTCACGAATACGCGCCTGCCGTCGATACCGTGTTCCGCAACGACCTTTGCGATCATCTGGCGGATCGAAAACACCTCGCCGTGATCCCGGCGGATGTCCTCGGGGTTGAACCAATTGAAACAGAGATTTGGATTGTTTGCCCTTCGCTGCTCGGGAAACAGCAGCGCGAAGCCATAATCCTCGGCCAATCGCGACCACCCCGATCCGATATCATAGCCGGCGGCAGTCTGGGTGCAGCCGTGCAGGACGACAACCAGGGGCATGTCTTTCCCGCGCTTCGACGGCAAATAGGTGTAGCCTCCCAAGGCGCCCGGGTTTGAGCCAAATGCGTCCAAGGCCACGAGATCGGCGTCTTCCTGCGTAGGTTGGGCGCGAAGGGTTCCTCGCAGCGCAGCAAGGCGTGCGAGGGTGTCTGACATAGATCTCATCAAGGTCTCCGCCAATCAGCAGCCGGGATGGCGGTGATGCTGAACTAAACGCGTCACTCTACGAAAAGGTTGCTGCGGTGCACAATGTTTTTCGATGGTGCAAACGGACGGGCGTCCGAGTTCGGCGGCGCGAGGAACTTCGGGCCAGATGTGGAGTTGATGTTGTCGATTGACAGCGTTGACGCTGCGACCCAATGAGGCCCTTCAGATGTCGAACAAATCCAACTTCTTCTCTTCCTTTGCGACCGCCGTCGCCGATCTCTCGGGAAAGCCGTTCACGTTCGTAGCGGCTTTGGCGCTGGTGCTTGTCTGGGCGGTTTCCGGCCCTTTTTTCGGCTATTCAGAAACCTGGCAACTTGTGATCAACACCACTACGACCATCATTACCTTCCTGATGGTGTTTGTGTTGCAGAACAGCCAGAACCGTGACGGAAAGGCTCTGCAGGCCAAGCTTGACGAACTCATCCTGACGAGCCAGGCGGCCAACAAGTTTGTCGGCATCGAAAAGCTGGACGAGGGAGAACTCCGGGAAATGAGCAAGACCCTCGCCGATAAGGCCGAATGCGTCGAGGAAAAGGCGGATGAGAAATCTGCCGCAGAGGCAGCGTCTGCCTAAGGCATGTCGCGCAAAGGTGCGCAGCGGTTTTGTAATAACGATGCGTTGGAAATAAAGCTCTAAAGCGCGAGGAGGGAATCTGAAAGATCGTGACGCGCTTTAGGTCGAGGTCTCTGAGGTTTGGCCATGGTGTTGCTGGCGCATTCCCTCTATCGCGTCGGCATCTTTCTTCTCAGCCGCAATCCAGTGGTTTCCTGCCTCGCTCGATCGGATCAGTTCGTCGAGCTTGGTATGGAGCGCCGTCATGTCCCGGTTTTGGGAGTGCTGCACCAGCAGTAAGATAAAAAATATGATGAGGGTACCGACCATATTGGTCAGCAAAAACCACTGCCTTGGGAAGGAAAAGCTGAGACCCACTGCCGCCCAAATGGCTGCGAACACGATCAACGTGACAGGGACCACACGATGGCCTGCCCATAAGATGGCCAAATCAGAGATCTGTCGAAAGTGCCAGCGCATACGGCTCTCCACAGCGCGTAAAACTGGAGATGGAGCAGCTTCCATCACCTGGGCTCAATAAATAGGGCGCCGCAAACGACATAAAACCCGCGTTTCCGCGGGTTTATTCCGACGACTAGCCACTCTCGTGCGGACATGGCGACGAGACGGTCAATTCAATTTGACCGATGGCTCCCGACCCCAGATCCGCAGTTTGCCAAGCGCCTTGATAAAAGTCGTAACATCCTTCGCCGCTCCGAGCGCAATCACGCCCTCATCCAGGGAATCGGCAATTCCGGCCTTCTGCATCAGCGGCAGCGCTGTTTCCACATAGCCGATGAACTTGCAGTGTACGAAGGCGTCCGCCACGAAATCGCGGGCCGTTGCCTCCTTCAAGAGATCGCCGGTTCCCTCGGCCGAGGGGAGGAGGGCGACGGCGTCGTAAAGTACCGAAGGTCCGCCGTCGATCATCTGATGTGCTTCAATCCAATTGCCGTCCGAGAGTGTCACGCCGCCGATCTTTGGCGCGATCACCTCGAATGTTGCCTTCTGCTCGGTGATCTCGGCCAGCAGCGCCTTGAAGATAGCGGCATCGGTGCCATCGCTGACAAGAATGCCGAGCTTGCGTCCTTCGAACCGCTTCGGACCGCGCTCTATGATGCTGAGCCCCGGCGACGGCTCGAGATCCTGCCGCGTCGGCATGGCGGCATCGGCAGGCTTTGGCATCGATTTGAAGCCGAGTGCGTGGCCGACCTTACTGGCCAGCGTCTCATCGATGTTCATCAGGTGCGAGACCATACGCTCACGAATGACCGGCGTTTCGACCTTGCTCAGTTCGAAGATCAGCGCCGCGGCGATATGGCGTTGCTCCGGCGGAGTCTGGCTGATGTAGAACTGTCGGGCCTGGCTGTAATGATCGGCAAAGCTTTCCGCGCGCAGCCGAACCTTGGGACCTTGTTCCTCGGCCGGGAAGTGCCGGTAGCCCTGAACCGGCGATTCCCGCGGCCCCTGATTCCAGGAATTCGGCTGGTAATTGACGCGCCCGACAGGATTGCGCATCGCCATATGGCCATCCTGCTGAAAATTGTGGAAGGGACACTTCGGCGCGTTGATCGGCAGATGGGTGAAATTCGGACCGCCCAGACGTTTCAACTGCGTGTCGAGATAGGAGAAGTTTCGCCCCTGCAGCAGCGGATCATTGCTGAAGTCGATGCCGGGGGGAACGTTCTGCGTCATGAAGGCGACCTGCTCGGTCTCAGCAAAAAAGTTGTCGGGCATTCGGTCGAGCACAAGACGGCCGATCGGTTTGACCGGAAGGATCTCCTCGGGAATGATCTTGGTCGGATCGAGGATGTCGAAGTCGAACGTGTCGGCGAAGTCCTGGTCGAAAAGCTGCACGCAGAGTTCCCATTCCGGGAAGGCTCCCGACTGGATCGACTGCCAAAGGTCGCGGCGATGGAAATCCGGATCCGCACCATTGATCTTGACCGCCTCGTTCCAGGCGACAGACTGCAGGCCGAGTTTCGGCTTCCAATGGAATTTGACGAAGGTCGATTCGTCAATCGCGTTGACGAAGCGGAAGGTGTGAACGCCAAAACCCTCCATGAAACGGAACGACCGTGGAATGGCGCGGTCCGACATCACCCACATGATCATGTGCATGCTTTCGGGCGTGAGCGTGATGAAGTCCCAGAAATTGTCATGCGCCGACTGCGCCTGTGGAAATTCCTTGTCGGGCTCCGGTTTTACCGAATGGATGACGTCGGGAAACTTGATCGCGTCCTGAATGAAGAAGACCGGGATATTATTGCCGACCAGGTCCCAATTCCCCTGCTGCGTGTAGATCTTCACGGCGAAACCGCGCACGTCGCGCGCCAGATCGAAGGAACCCTTGCTGCCGGCGACAGTCGAAAACCGGACGAAGGCCGGCGTCTTTTCGCCGGGCCGCTGGAAAAGATCGGCCCGGGTATAGGGGGCCAGGGATTCATATGTTTCGAAGTAGCCGTGGGCGCCGTAACCGCGCGCATGCACGACCCGCTCGGGGATGCGCTCGTGGTCGAAATGAAAGATTTTTTCGCGGAAGTGGAAGTCATCGACGAGGGTGGGGCCGCGGGCGCCGATGCGAAGCGTATTCTGGTCGTCGGAAACGGGGCCGCCTTGCGAGGTGGTCAGCACCGGCATGCCGTCTTCGGCAAACTGATGAAGCTCGCCGCCTGCACCCCGGTGCAGTTTCTGATCATGGATCGTTGCGTTGTCCGAGGGCGAGGTTTGGGAGGTCTTCTTGGCCATCTACATTCTCCGAAAAGGGATTTACCTAACCGAAGCTCAACGACGACCACATGTTCCGCTTGACGCGAAATAAACTGCCACTGAGAAAAAGGCATGGGGCGACGATGATCCAACCACAGCAGAGCCGGGGATGGCTTCACATAATGGGGCGCGGGGCCTTTCGACCCCGCGCCCCAATTTCCGTTGATCCTGAGCCTCGGGCCTTAGATCCGGGGCGTAACGATGAGATCTTCCTCTTCGTCGCGTTGCGACCCGCCGAAGGCTGCGGCGGCAGAGGCGATGAAAGCCCCGATCAGAAGTGACAACGCGCCGAGCAATGCCGTGGTGGAGGCAGCCTTGCGCGCCTCATCGGCAGCTTTCTGTGCGGCGACCTTGGCGTCGTCGATCCGCTTCAGCACAGTGTCGACGCGGGTGCGTGCATCGGCCTCGGAAAGACCGGTGCGAGCAGAGACGATGGTGGCAAGATAGGCCTTGTCATCATCCGCAATCTGGCCGGCTGCAGCACCGTTGAGGAGGATGCGGGAGACTTCTGCCGTTGCCGAAGCATCATCGGATGTTGCTCCTGCACGGGCCTGTTCAGGACGCAGCAAAGCGTCGGTAAAATAGGCGGTAGGCAGATCCGAGGTCGATGCCGTCGATGACGCCGCCGTACCTGCGGCGGTGGCCGCCGAACCCACGGCTTGTGCGCCCGCACCGGCAAATGAGGTCAGCGACGAGGCTAGAAAGCCGGCGACGAAGATCGTCGCCAGCGCCCAGCTGATGAAGCCATGCGCGGTGTCACGGAAGAACACCTCGTCGGTATGGACAGCCGCCCACTTCGTGCGCAGCCGGCCGGTGATATAACCTCCGAGCCCGGAGGAGAGCCATTGGACGACAACGAGCCAGATCGCCGCCGTCACCCCGACCGTGCTGAGCGAGCTGCTTTGCCCCGACCAGGGCGACACCATTGTCAACCCAACCCCGGATCCAAGCAGCAAAAGAATGAGGGTCACTCCGATGGCAGCAGCGGCGCCTCCGAAGATAGGCCCCCATGTCATGGCGGATTTGGAAGATTCGACCGGAGTAGCAATCTCTCCGGAATCTGTCATTGAAACCGACATGATCTGTTCCTATCGCACAAACAGAGCAAGAAGGATGATGATCGGCAGTGGAACACCAAGCAGCCAAAGAAGAATACCGCGACCCATGAAAGACCTCCTGTCAGAAACTGACGTTACGTGGTTGATGCCACTCAACTTTGAACCACGGTCTTTGTTCCCGGCCGGCTTGTCATCGACGATCTTCATGCGGAGCTGGTCGAGATCGAGAAGAATCTTGCGCGTTCGGAGCTGACGTCCGGCGAAGAGAGCGCCATATCTTGAGGGACAAGGTGAACTTGGGAGGAGAGAAGCTCTCGTCACTCGGTCACGGCCTAAACTGGAGAGGAATCGATGAACAAATTTCGGGCATTTGTAGCAGCCGGAGCAATCAGTCTTGCTGCCATGACCTCGGCATGCTCGACAGCGCCGAATTCATATGGCTCGGCCTCAGGATATCAGCCGGGAGATTCAATGAACCGGGCCTGTGCGGATGGCTTCCGACCCGGCGACGGCCGTTCGTGTAGTTACTAAAGGTCGGCTCTTGTCTGGAAAAGCGGGCAGCTTGGGGGGGCGTCAGGCAGGCGCCAGCCGGTTCTATTGACCGCCAATCCGATCGTGTCCCGGCACGTGGTGTAGGTGGCGGGAGGTAGCAAAGCCGAGCGCCCGCGCGCTTTTCATAGCGCTGTAGCGGGTGATTGGGTTTGCGGGCGGCCATCAGTGTTTTCCGCTAGGGTCGGGTTGTTGAAGACCAACCTGACGGAAAGACCACCGATGACCAATGACATGATGAACGTGCGTTCGCTTGTTGAGAAGAGCGCCGATGCAGATTTGTTGCGTGAGATGATCGGCTTTGCCGCCGAGCGGCTGATGGAGCTGGAGGTCGGATCAACTGCCGGTGCTGAGTTCGGCGAGAAGAACCCGATGCGCCTTGCTCAACGCAATGGCTACCGCGACCGCGATTGGGAGACGCGAGCCGGGACCGTTGAACTCCGCATTCCGAAGCTGCGCAAGGGCAGCTACTTTCCGAGCTTCCTTGAACCCCGTCGCATGGCGGAAAAGGCTCTGACGGCCGTCATCCAAGAAGCCTATATCCAGGGAATCTCGACCCGTTCTGTCGACGATCTGGTCAAAGCCATGGGCATGAGCGGTATTTCGAAGAGCCAGGTGTCCCGGCTCTGTGAAGAGATCGACGTCAAGGTGAAGGCTTTCCTCGACAGGCCGATTGAAGGCGAGTGGCCATACGTGTGGGTGGACGCGACCTACCTCAAAGTCCGGCGCGGCGGACGTGTCGTTTCCGTCGCCGTCATTATCGCTGTCGGCGTGAACAGCGATGGCCGGCGCGAGGTCCTAGGCATGGAGGTCGGGACGTCGGAGGCCGAACCGATCTGGACGGAATTCCTGCGTAGGCTGACACGCCGAGGATTGCGCGGCGTGAAGCTCGTCGTCTCGGATGCCCATGAAGGCCTCAAGGCTGCTGTCACGAAGGTTTTGAATGCCACCTGGCAAAGATGCCGGGTTCACTTCATGAGGAACGTGCTGGCGCACGCCGGAAAGAGCGGCAGGCGGGTCGTCTCCGCTTTCATCGCAACGGCCTTCGCCCAGGAGACGCCGGAGGCAGCAAGCGCTCAATGGCGCAGCGTCGCCGATCAGATCAGGCCGAAAGTGCCGAAGCTCGCCACCATCATGGACGATGCCGAAGAAGACGTGCTCGCCTACATGACTTTCCCGAAAGAGCACCGTGCAAAGCTGCACTCGACGAATCCAATCGAGCGTCTCAATGGCGAAATCAAGCGACGCACCGAGGTGGTCGGTATCTTTCCGAACGACGAGGCGATCGTCCGTCTCGTGGGCGCGCTGCTGCTCGAACAGAACGACGAGTGGGCCGTCCAACGCGCCAGGTATATGACCCTTGAGACCATGGCTCAAATGAGCGATGATCCCCAAATCAGCCTGCCCGCTGTGGCTCGCTGATATCCGCTCCGACCCATGTCGGAAAGCACGGCCATCAGCCGTCAGCTACACCACTCCCGTGGACACGATCGCCAATCCACCTCATTACCGTTTTTTCCGCAGGTCACCTGGCAGAGCGTCAATGAGTTGATGCACTTTTCCGGTGGCGAAGGCGATGTCCTCGCGCGGCAGATGGACTGTTATCTCAATCTCTTCCCACCTGCCGCCATGGTCTTTTGCGAACCTGACGGCGGCTTCCAAAGAGGTGAATTGCACGGCAGGTGCGTCGGCGGTCCAGAACTGCACACTGCAGTCCGCCGCACCGTAATCTAAAAATGCTTTTTCGGGATCTAGGGCCATGGCGTTTGCTGTACACCGTCGGCGGTTGGTTGGCCAGCGGTCGCCTACTGGTCGTAAAAGCGCGTTGTCCGCGATGCCCAACGCGAAAAGCCCTTATGGGAGCATTCAAAAGCGGGGAGGGAAAGTGGGGAAGTAAGCGCCTGCATTCGGAACTATCAACGAAACAGGCGCTTAACTTGAAAAATGGCTCCCCGGGCCGGATTCGAACCGGCGACCTGTCGATTAACAGTCGAATGCTCTACCGCTGAGCTACCAGGGATCACTGCTTGGCGCGGTGTGAGTGGGCTAATACAAACGCTTTCCCGATTTGCCAAGCGGTTTTTTCAAAAAAATGAAATGAACTTGTATTTGGGATGCCTGCGCCCATCTCTGGGGAATGACAAACGTGAATGATCGTCAGGAGACGAGAGGCGGCGAGAAGCGCAAGGCACGGGCAGTGCGCTTCGGCATCGATCATGCAAGCGGCAGGCTTGTGCTCGGCTCTTTCAGCATCGGCATGCCACGCTCGCGCATCGCGCGGATGGCACTCGGCATGGCCCTCATTTTCTGCGGCGTGTTGGGTTTCCTGCCCATCCTTGGCTTCTGGATGCTGCCGCTCGGTTTCCTCGTGCTCTCGCACGATCTACCGTTCGCGCGCCGGCTTCGGCGGCGGCTGGCGGTCTGGTGGCACAGGCGGCGGAGACCGGCTGACTGACGGTCGGGTTTTGTGGAACAGTGGATCGCCTTTCGCATTCGTGGTTTATGGAATGTAAAATGCAAAATTGCGTCACGATGATCTAGGTGAGGAAATGAAGGCATTTTTTGTTGTCGTCCTGTCGGCAGCGGCTCTTCTCTCAGGCATTTCCGCCGAGGCCCAAGCCATCGACAGCCGCGGTTTTGACGCTCGCGGCATCTGTCGCCGTCCCGAAGGCTGCGTGGTCGACCACGGTCAAGGCGGCAGCTACAACGGACCTCGCAATTATCGCAATTTCAACGGCCGGAATGAGCGTGATGGCAGTAACGACCGCGAGCGGAACAATCGCCGCTACCGTTCTCACAACAGAAGCGACAATTTCGACGCGGGAATCACCCGCCTTGCCGCAGGCCTGAGATTGAGCTGGGCGTGTCGCCCATGCATATTAGCGTCTAATTGGATCTGAGCTCGCTTTCCTCGAAAATCCCGCCACGCTCCGGATCGAGGCCGGTCGCCATCAGCAGGCTGCAGGCGGCAAGGAGGAGGACGAGCTTCACCGCGTAGGACGCCACCGAGACCGGTTGTCGTCGGCCCTGTGATACGCGAGACGGCGCTATATAGTACTGGTAATAGAAGTATGGATCATTCGTTTCCAGCAGGTTCTGGTAGACGTGCAGTGGGATATCCGCATGTTTCACCGGCGGAGAACCGGGGAATTTTACCTGCAGATCCCGGGTTTCGGCGTCGTATGCTGCACGCACGTGCTTCGATTTGAGGGCAGCCCAATCCATCGCAAGCTCCTATACCCTCCCGAGGATAATTGAGGCCCGGACGATGATCGAAGTCAAGTCAAGAATTTGTTTCAAATACAATCATTGGCAGGAAATGGGGCATCGTCACAGCGATGGAAATTCCAGCCTGCGCCCGCGCCGTTTCGGGATGGGAAAAGGGCCGTTTCGGCAGCGGCGGAATGGCGTTTTTCCGAAATGCCCTCTTGCGATTTCCTTACGATCATTCTAAACGCTCGCCACGGCTCAGATAACGAGCGCGTGAGGCCTCGTGGCGGAGTGGTGACGCAGAGGACTGCAAATCCTTGTACCCCGGTTCAATTCCGGGCGAGGCCTCCAATAAATTCCACAACAAAAACAGTGACTTAATGACGATATGGCTCCGGAATTCCGGGGCCTATGTCGCACTTATGTCGCAACAAATACCTTTGTATTTAGGCGTGTCCTTTTTCGTGTCGGCCTGTCCATGCGACATAAACTGCGACATAGATGGCCCGAAATCGCCGGACTAAGGCGAAGCCCAAGGCCGTCCTCGACCGGCGAAGCCCAAGGCCCGCGACCTCCGACTGTCTCGATCTGCTTTGTGAATTGTGGAACCGGTCACTCGGGCGTTGATGCCTCGCTTTGCCGACAGGGCGCGCCGACAGCGCGCTTCGTGGGTAAGGCTGGGGCCAATATGCTCCGCACCGAACATCGCGCGTGTAGGGCTGTCTCTGGCCCACACTCCCAAGAGCTTTCCGAAATCTCCGGCGAGCACGGAGCCGGTGAGCGGCTCGAATGAGTGGGGACGCGCGGGCCTGGTGCGCCTTTGGTCATTTCGCACGCCAAAGCATCACGATTTCGATTTCCGCCAGCCAGCCACCCAGGCTTCAAACTCCGAGCAGAACCACCGTTCTCCATACCGGGGGCTGATCTTCGTCTCTGCGTAGCGTCGCTGCCCCGGCACGTGGAAGATGCGCTCGCCGGTGGCGATGCTGACGTTGCCCTTGATCTTGCACGATTGTCCCGAGTCGCCTGAAGCGCTCCATGAGGCCAGCAAGTCGCTCGCGGTCCAACCGCCGGCTGCACCAAACGCGAGCGCACCAATGAGCAAACCCGGTGCCCTGAACAGCACCGATTTCTTCTGCGGATTGCGATAAGCCTGATGCATGCCCCCATCTCCGCCATGTCGCGCGAAAGATCGTAGCCGCGTTGGCGCTTGGCTAACATCTGTCCAAAAGGGGTATCTCGCACATTCTAAACCTGATGACGCGCTTATCCACAGGTGCTCGCTATTGTTGCGACTCGTCGTCTCTGTCACGCTCGCGGAAGTTCATTAACCGATGGCGGCGTCGATGGAGAATTGTACCTCGTTTTGGCAGTTCATGACCAATATGCAGGGCGCGGCCTGGCTAGAATGGTTCAAAGCCATTTTTGACCTCTTAAAGGGAATATCTTGGCCACTCGCCCTCTTTTTGGTGATCTGGATCTTTAGAGAGCCCATTCGGGCCCGAATTCCCTTCGTTATACAGCTGGGTCCCACGGGCGCCGTCTTCCAGCCAGGTCAACAACCAGATCAAGGCGGTGCGAACCCGTTACAGACGGTCTCCCACCCATTGCCGACAGTGAATGATCTAGCAACAAGCATCCAAGAGGAACTCCTTGCGTTCGTTCCAGAGCAAAGGGAGCAGCGCCTAGTCAGAGCGCTGGCTGAAGCCCGTGTCATGGCGGATTTTGAATTCATCTTTGCCAATATCTTTCAATCTCAGATCGACGCGCTCTCGGAACTAGCATCGGGGCCAAAGGCTGTTGCGGAGGCAAAGGAGTATTTCGAGGAGACTGTTCGTCCCATGAACAAGGAGCTGTACTCGCGGTGGGACTTTGAACAGTGGAGCGCCTATCTCCTTTCGCAGAAGCTTGTGGAGGTCGAAAACGGAACCGTTCAGATCACGCAGAAGGGGATCGACTTCCTTGATTTCGTGCGCCGTTACAAGGTCGGGTTCCACCTGAGTAACTGACATGGGAGAGTTAGGGGCATTCTGACATGGACTGGAAAAGTTTAATCGACGCGATGGAGCGATTGGCTGCCGCTGCGCCTGCCGCCAAAGATATGCTCGACCTTCAGGCCCAAATCGACATGGCATATTGGGCAAAGTGGATGTTCTGGGCAAGCATTGGCAGCCTGAGCGTTAGCCTAGTCGCCATAGTCGGAGCGTTCTTATCGTTAAGAGCATCGCGTGAGGCCGCAGCCGATTCCCGTAAAGCTGCAGCTGATTCTCGCGAAGTCGGAGAGTTCCAAACTCAGGCCTATGTGCACGCCCGCAGCGCGAGGCTTGGTTCTAAGGGGAATGTCATCATCGCATGCAAAAATAGCGGTCTGACGCCGGCAACCCACTTCTCGGTGAACGCGACCGCGAAAATCGTTTCACCAGGGAATATCGGGGCTTCTATTTCCTTTAAAACAGATGGTTTCAAGACGTGGTCTGCACTTGGTGCGAATGATGAACTGACGGTAAGTATCTTGGACGGTGACCCTGTTGTTAGCCAATTCGCAAAAACCCAGGGCGGCGATGACAAATTACTAGTCAGCGGTCAGATCACCTACTGCACGATTTTTAACCACGATCACGTTACGCAGTTCGCATTTTATGCCGAGCCTAGGACGAAACATCGTTTCCGGCGGCCGACAGCCAGCTTGATCACTTTCTCGCGGATCCCTGAACAGGGGTTTCCTTCGCCTCAATCCGAGTTGCCCGTCTTGCTGACGGATAACGACGAGGATGATGCAAACGTCACGCGCGTGGTTGACCGTGGCTCATTGCCTTGTCCAATAAACCCATGAGGCCAAGCAGAAACTTGATCAACTCGCGGAACGCAAGCTGTCGTGGCCGCAGCGATGGATTGCGCTAGACATCCTACGGGATCACGAATCGGCCCTTCACTGCTAGGAGCGTTCTGGTGTCCCACCGCCACCATTTCAATTGATCGACTCGACGCGAATGACTTTCATCGGTCGGCCGTGAAAGCGGGACGCCTCCTCGGCTCCAAGTGCCAGCGCCGTTTCGACCGAGATTTTCAGCCTGTCGGCCAGTTCCTCTATCCCAATGATTTTCCCTTGCGCCCGCTCGGCCGCGATCTTTGCGCATTCGGCGAAGATTTCGTCATCGCTCAACAGGGAATAATGATCATTCATTGTCCGGACTTCCTTATTGATACCGGCGGCAGAGGTGCGGCCCGGTTCCACGGGAGGAATTTTGGCCTCAGCCGGTTTCGGTCCCAGCCGAAGCTCCCAAACAGAGACCGAGATGAGATTATACGCCCTCATTGAGATAGGCGCCGCGCCAGCCGGTGATGCCGCAACCGAAGTCCAGGATTGCCCGGAATTCCGTTCCTAGCGTGTTCCAGCCTTCGCGCGTTTCCAGTTTCGGCTGCTCGACACCGTTCAGGTAAGCAATCTCAAGTATCGGCGCCTGGTCGGGAGATGCGAAGAGCCGCCAAGCGTCTTCCTCAAGGCGGGGGTCGACCAGTAGCGAGAGCTTCCCGGAGAATGGGTTTACGTCGTCGGTTGCCGAAGGCGTGATTGCGGCGATAATTTGCTCGCCCGTCGTTTCGTTGCCACTGCCGACGATGAGGAATTGCGGCCTCAGCGAGAGCGGTGTTTCGTTGTCGAGCCCCTTCTGATCGCGTAGCGCCTTACGGCCATCGCTGACGCTGCTGATCGTCAGAGCGGACGCCGTAACTGCTTTGTTTCCGCGTGCATTTGCGAAGAGTGTGACGCCGTCATCAAGCAGCGGCCCAAGGCCGCCATTATCGAGCAGAAGATCGGCGATCAAATCCGCCTCAGTTTGCGCGGCGGCTTGGCCGAACGCCCGGAGCGTATCGGAGAAAGCGTCAAGATCATCGTTGATCAGGGCCTCCCGTGAGATGCCGAACATCTTCGCATAGGTCTTGACGCGGTAGGTTTCCTTCGCCTCCGAACGCGTGCCGTAGGTAATTTCGGCGCCTTCAAGCACCTCTTCCAGCTTTGGCATTTCCGACATGCGGCCGATGGTCATCGCCTTGAAATTCGCGGCGTTGCGGATACGTGCCAATTGCTTCAGCGGCGTCTCGGCCGCCCGATAGGCGTCGAGTAGGAAGCGGTTTGCGGCGTTGCCCGTGACGAACGGAAAGTCCGACGTGCTATGCGTCGCGCCGCTGCTCATGATCTGCGTCGCAAGCCGATGGCGATTTCGCGAAATAATCCGCTCGCCGCGCGCTTCGAGGAGAGCCGCCCCCATGTCAAGTAGGCTGCGGCCCTGCCATTCCGAAGCGCGGCCTTGCGCCGGCTTGCCAGCGATCCGAGCATAGAGCGCGTCTTCGATATCGCGGGCGACCATCACTGAGCAGTTGCTGTCTACCATGGGATTATGCGACGTCACGCGCCCGCCCATCGGATCTTGGTCGGCAAGATGATTGATAATCATCGTCTGCGCTTTGGCAAGCTCGCCCCTCGCGTCGAGCACGATCTTGTTTGCCTCCGCAAGCGTCATCTTCGCGGTGGTGCAAAGCTGGTAGATGCGGGAATTGACGTCTTGGATATTGGCGGGCGCCTGGTCGTCGGCCGCTGCGGCGTTCGGTTCGGTCATGGTAGCTTCCTTTCGTTTATGCGGAGCGGACGCAGCCGCCACCATGGGAAGACCCATTGCCTTCCGCTCTGTTGCCAGCCTCTTCAGACGATCGGGCGCTTTTGCGTAGGTGCGATAGTCGAACGCCGCGTCAGCCGCCGATGCGGTCGGTGCATGTTCGGAAACCGAGGTGGCGAAGCCATTGGCAAGCGCCTCCTGCGGCGCCATCCAGGTTTCATCCTTCATCATCCGCCGGATTTCTTTTTCGGAAAGGCCGGTGCGCTTGGCATAGACTTGCGCAAACACGCCGGTCATCGTTTCGAGAACGCCGGCGGTGCGCCGGTGATCGTCGGCCGGGCCGAGGGTCATTCCGGACGGCTCATGGATCATCAACAGGGTGCCGAGCGGCATTTCGATTTCGTCACCAGCCATAGCGATCAGCGAGGCGGCAGACGCGGCGATCGCGTCGATTTTGACGATCACCCTGCCGTCGTGACGCTTCAAAGCATTGTGGATCGCCGAGCCCTCCATGGCGATGCCGCCGCCGGAGTTGAGACGCACGACGAGGTCACCGGGAAGCGCGGCCAGAGCCTCGATCACCTGTGAGCTGGTGAAGCCGCTTTCATCCCAAAAATCCGTGAAGCCAACCGGCCCGTAAAGCATCAGCTCGCCGTCTACGATCAGTTTTGACATGCTGCCCTCAATTCATTTGCATCAGGATTTCCCGAAAGCGTGGTCACGAAAAGCCCTATCTCGTGACCAGGATTTTCCTGATCCGCTCGGCCGAAACCGCATGATCGACTCGGGTCAAGATGAGCCAGAGCGCCGCATTCAAATCGCCGACTTTGTACGGACATTTTTCCATTCGCTGATCGAAGCGCCAGGCGGAAGCCGAATAGCGTTTCAGGGCTATCGCCAGCGCGTCGGCCTGCTGCTTCGGTTTCAGTGCGGGGAAGAATTTCGCTACGGCTTCCCGAATGGCGGCGTTGCGTGCCTCAATCCGCGATACCGTGCGCCAACCGCGTTTTCCGCGTGGCTGCTTGAGATCGAGCGCTGCCGCGACATCGCGCGTTTCGCCTAATACAAACTGGTTTAAGCCGGATGCCACGTTGCGCGCCCAAGGCTCCGGCACCTGGTCGAGGTGCTCCACCAGGTTGATGATGTCGTCTATCGGCGTTGACATGCCAGGGCCGCCTTTGCCTTTTGAACCTTGGCCTCGCTTTCGACGCGCTCGGCAATCAGCGCCGCCCGCCAGGCCCACGCTGCCGCGAGCCTAATCCGCCACAGCCGGCCTATGCCACCCCGCCTGATCGCCGGCAGACCGATCTTGAGATATCGCTGCATGGTCGGCAGGGAAACGCCTAAAGCCAGGGCCGTGTCGCCCAGCCCGAGGATGGCGTCATCTCGGTCGTTGGGCAGCGGGTAGTGTTCGATCAGTTGGTCAATTTCGGCTTCTGTCAGCTCTTTCATAGCTTTGCTCCAGAACAACAAGGGGCACCATTATGAGAACGCGCAGTACCGGCGGTGCAAAAATAGTCGCTCGGCCTGCGCTGCCGTCCTTCCCGCTTTCATCTTTCGGCCGGGAAGGACCCGCGGCATGGGGGATCGGGACGGAGTCGCGTCGGATCAGTGCGGCTTTTCCGTCGATTTGCCACATGTGCCAACAGAATCCATTTCGAGTGGTTACGCGCGCGCGGACGTCTGAAATAGAAAGTCGTGTCAGATGTGGCATCGGGGTGGTCAATCGAAGTCTCCATAGCCGCCCTTCGGGTCCGATCTCGAAAGTCTGAGCCCGAAAAGACCACGGTTCCCTTGGAACCTTTCGCGCGTGAAGCCATGCGCTTCGAGCGCCTGCACGAGGCGCTTCTGCGAGCCGACGGTTTCGCCAGATCGTTCCGCCCAGCCTTGCCATGATGCAAATAATGTCGCTGTGCTCTCGAATGCCTGCGGGTCGCGTTGGCAACATTCATCGATCCACTCGGTAACGGAATCCTCGGCCTCAAGGTAAAGCGCGGTCGCTTCCGTCACCACTTTCGGTGGCGACAGGCCGACGCGCTGCCATTCGAGACAGCCCGCAATCGCCCAGGCCAGAATAGCCGGCGCCTCATCCCTGAGCTTTTCGGTCAGGGTTTCATCCCTCTCCTCGGGGGGAATCGTGACGGTGAACGGAATGAGGTTGAAGCGACGCCGGATCGCCTCGTCGACCGAGCGCAGACTCGGTTTGTGGTTGCCCGCGATGATGAGTTTGAACTGGGGTTGGTATTCGAAATAATCTTGCCGCATGAAGCGTGCGGTGATGCGGTCGCCACCGGTCAGCGCCTTTATTTTCGATTCCGCCCAGCGGCGGCCTTCTTCCGTCTCGGCCGCTGTCACCAGCCGGGCGCCGCGCAATCCGGCGATGTCGGTCGGATGACGATCACTACTGGACGCGACAAATGTCTCGATAGGCGCGCTCCGTCCGTAATCCGCCAAAACGTTCATGATCGTGTCGATAAACACCGATTTGCCGTTCGCGCCGTGGCCAAACAGGAAAAACAGCGCATGCTCGCGGGTGACGCCGGTAAGGCAATAACCAGCCACTCGCTGGAGGTAAGCTTGCAGATTCTCATCATCGCCCGTGATGCGGGCGAGAAAGCCGCGCCAAAGCGGGCAATCGCCGCCTGGTCCGACTGCTGTGATCTTCGTTAGATAGTCTCCCGGCACGGTGATGCGGAGAATTCCGGTTTTCAGATCGATGAGACCTCCAGGCGTGTTGAGCGTCCAATCACCGCAATCCCATTGATCGATCGTGGCGGCGATGCGGCGGTCGGACCGGACCAGCGAGATGACAGCGGCCACCGTCGTGCTGCTCGCGAGCCGTCGTCTAGTCTCCTCCTTGATACTGCAATCTGCGGCAAATTCCCGGCACAGCCGCCGGCACAGGTCGTAAACGAGGAGGGTTTTTTCTTGACGCCAAACCTTGCCATCCCAAAGCATCCATTGGTTCCAGGCAGCCACATGACGGACGCAGAAATTGTGCCGGTCGGCAAATTCGAGCGCCAGGGCCTCCTCGGAAAATGCCGGCGGTGTGGCGTTTGTCATCCCCTGCGCCTGCTGATATTTCTCAAGTTTAGACGCTTCGAAGCGCGGGTTGTCGTTCACCGTGCGGCCTCCTTGCGCTCGCTCCGAATAAAAATTTCAGGCAATCGAGGCGGCTTCATCTGGCGCAGATAAAGTGGCCGCAAGGCTTTATCGACGGCGACGCGCGGGCAATCGCGCAGGTAATCGAATGCGCGCTCCCAATTCACCACAACGATCCCGTCGCGCTCGGCGCGCAGCCAGTCGAGCGGTGAGGCAAAGACATTCAAGGCAAAGTCGAAGGAGTAGGTGCTCGCATTGTCGATCATGCTCTCGCCAAGCGCGAAGGCCCTGCCGTTCCACGTCGCCAACGCGCCGGTTCGCGGTTCCCAGAAGACGATGTCCTCGGGCTCGATAAAGGCGAACCAGAGCGGACCGTTCACGTCAATTTCTAACCGAGCGTCAGCCGCTCGGAAGCCATGGCAGAGACGGATCGGTTCTGGCCGGAGGATCGCAGTCATTGGCACCCCGGAGGCGGTCAGCCAATCAACGTGTCGTGGCATCAACCAGCCAAGGGAGAGCTCTGGATCAAGGGAGAACTCTGGATAACGCACGATCATGGCCGCCCTCCATCCCCCGCCCATTGTGTCAGAAAGGCGCGTTCGCTTTCCTCGGCGATCTTCAGCACACGGAACAGATCGCGCGGCAGATGTTGTTCGATCGCAGCCCGGATAATTTCTCGGAGCATGTCGGGCGGGATGGTATCGAGTTCGACACTCTGGCCGCGCCAGCCGCGATCATGTGAACTTTTCTTTGTGGGTCTCGCCGGTAAGTTCCACTGGCGGATCTGGTGTTCCGTCACGGCAAGACGCCCGAAATGGATATCCGCCTCCGGCGCTAGATCGCGGAGTGTTTCCTCGATCTTTGCTGCCGCCATAACGCCGGAGGGGTCATAATCACCAAGGTGATAAATGACCGTCGGCTTGTCGGCATTGGCTATAACCTCCGCTGCCGCGTGAAGGTAACTGAGACTGGCGAAGCCACGCGCGACATATAACCCAACGTCATATTCAGTGGTGATCGGCAGGATGACGCCAGACAGCGCATCTTTTTCGCACCAGATTTCGACGCGAACATCGGCCTCGGCCCAAAGCGACTTGCGATAGAAGCGGGCGGTAGCCTCAATGGCGTCTTGCGGAGTATCGAAAGAATCGATGCGATAAACGCCACGGCTGGAATCCGTAAGCCAGGAATAAGGCAGATCGCCGTCCCTGCGCATCTGCGCCAAGGTCCATTGGACACGGTTGTAGGCCTGCTCGGTTTTCTCCACGAGACCATGCACGGTGGCCTGATAGAACACTTGGCGCACTGTCATGGGGCGCTGTACGGCGACGATCTGAAAGAGCGCTGCCTTCAGTGCGGCCATTTCTGCCCGCGTTGCCTTATGTCGTCTTTTCCGGCTAGCCGGATGAAGTGAAATTTGCATGCTTGCGATCCTTAACGGACGCCCGCGCGGCTTGTGCGATCAACCTCGGCAAGGCATGATTTTCTGCCCACACAGAATTTCCCTGCACGTCGGCCCTTTCGCGTCACTAGCGCGGCGGGGCTTTTTTCTATTCTGCGCTGCGATTGTGATGAAGCCCGCACCGTTCTGCGACCGTGGCAACAGGCACGACGATCTTGCGGCCGATCCGAATTGTCGGCAGGTCGCCTCGGGCGGCAGCCGCATAACTGCCGTTGCGGCTCAAGCCAAAGAAGATCGCGCCTGCGTCGGGAACGGAAAGCGTTGGGCGGGAAAGCGCTTCATCGAGGGTCATCGGTGTGCTCCTGTCTTCGACACATACTGCCGTTTTACCTTTTGTCCTTGCCCGTGCCAACATTTTGCAATACGTTTGTCATACGTTTGTAAGACAAATAAGGAAGCTTTGATGACGGGGAAGCGGGAACCAGGCGCCGGCCGCAAGCCAAACGGCGAGTTTTCGGGTAAATCGGCAGTCTTTTCGACGCGGATAACGCCCGACTTGCGGGCCTTGCTCGAAAAGGAAAGCAAGCAGACAGGAAAGTCGCTGTCGCAAATCGTTGAACGTCGACTGCGTGACAGCTTTGACCAACCCGATCGCTGGAAGCGTGCATTAGGCGCCGAACATGTCCGTGCGCTCGCTTACGTGGTCGCTAAGATCGCCACCAGCCTTGAGATAAGGACGGGACGGCATTGGCATAAAGACGCCTTCACCGGCAGCGCCCTAAAAACCGCCCTTAACATTGCAATGCACTATTTTGGATCTTGGGGCGAGGTGCGTGTTCCTGATCGACTCGAAGAGCAAGCCGCTCGGATGCAAGCGGCGTCCCCCGGCGCCGACTTTGGCAAGTTCATGAAAGACCCGGCTGATTTTGGTGCACAACGGGCAAATGAGTTTGTAGCTGGTATCGAATTTCTTGAGACCAGCAACATTCGCCGGAGCTTTATTGGCGATTCCGAAGCCTTTCAGAGTGACGAGGCACTTGCGAAGTTCATAGTCGGCACTCTTCAGCAAGGAGATGAGCAATGAAGGGTGACAACCGGGGAGGGAACTAAAGATGTCGGTACGTAAGCGCACATGGACCGGGCACGGCATCGAGAAAGAAGCATGGATTGTTACCTACTTCGACACCAAAGGCGTGAAACGCCAGAAGACGTTCGCAAGGAAGCGAGAGGCCGATGCCTTCGCCAGCAAGACGGACATGGAGGTCCGGGACGGCGTGCATGTCGCTGAGCGTGACAGCGTCTCCGTGAAAAAAGCCGGCGAGCTGTGGATAGCGACGGGCGAAGGGGAGGGACTTGAGCGAAGCACCCTCGACCAGCGGCGGCGACACCTGAGGTTTCACATAGTGGCGTTTATCGGCGAGACCTTCATTTCAAAATTGTCGGTGCCCGCCGTCCGGGAGTTCGAGGATCGGCTAAGAGCGGAGGGCCGCTCGTCGGTGATGATCAAAAAAGTGCTTGTCTCCCTCGGTGGCATTCTGGCGGACGCTATGGAACGCGGACTGGCAACGCGAAATTCGGTCAGGGATATCAGGAGGAGCCGGAAAGGCCGCCATAGGCGCCAAGAGAAGCGCCAAAAGGGACGCCTGGAGGTAGGGGTGGATATTCCCACCCGTGATGAGATCAGGGCTCTTCTCGGCGCTCTGGAGGGCAACTGGCGTCCGCTACTGCTGACCGTAGTCTTTACCGGCATGCGATCGTCGGAGTTGCGTGGCCTGCGCTGGCAGGATGTAGATTTTCAGCGCGGCGAGATCAACATCCGTCAGCGCGTCGATCAATACCGGGAAATCGGGCCACCGAAGTCGGAGGCCGGCTCGCGGACAATTCCCGTGCCGCCGCTTGTGACCAATACCCTCAAAGAGCTGAAACTCAAGCAGGGGAACAAGCCGGGCCTTGTGTTCCCCAATCCGGACGGTGACTCACGCTCACATTCGAACGTCGTCAGGAAGGGCCTTCAGCCGGCGATGGTGCGGGCCGGCGTGACGATCGACACCGGCAAGCCTGATAAAAACGGCAATCCCATCCTCAAGGCCAAGTACACGGGCTTACACGCGCTCCGCCATTTCTATGCGAGCTGGCTGATCAACCGCAAAGAGGATGGTGGCCTCGGCCTGCCCGCGAAGATGGTGCAGGAGCGGCTCGGGCATGCTTCGATCGTCATGACCATGGATGTCTATGGACACCTGTTCCCGCGCTCGGATGACGGGAAAGAACTGGAGCAAGCAGCAAACACCTTGTTCAGTGCGACATAACTGCGACATGAAAACAAAAAGCTCTTTAAAAGCAATAGGCAGAAAAATTCTGCAAATCCTTGTACCCCGGTTCAATTCCGGGCGAGGCCTCCAACATCTTCCACATGACATATCTATGTGAAAAGCTGCTGGCTCAGTGGTGCGGCATTGGCATTTTCGATGCTACCAGACCCGCTGGCCGGGCGAAAAATCGAATTGTGACGGATTGATTCCCGTGAGGCGGTAGAGCGCCTTCAGGCCGCCCCTGCGGATTTCCGCCTGATATTCCCGATCGCTCAATTCAGGCCCGTCATCGATATCGGGGCCGGCGCCAAGCAGCCGTCGCATACCCTGCGGCGAAATGCAGGTGAAGCTGCGAATGTCGCCGCTGCTGTATTTGATCAGCAGCAGGCGGGCATCGGCGTTGTAGTGAAGGGCTTCTATACCGCGCGATTGGATCAGGAAGGTTTGCATGCGCACACCCATAGCGGAAGGTGAGGGCGCCGCAACAAAATGGTTGACGTAACGTTAATGCGCATGCGGCTAGCAAGGGCTGGACGTGCCCGCCGCTGTTTCAAAACGAACGGAGCACCTGCAAAAACCGTGTCCGCCGGCATGAGACTGCTGCAGACGTCATGCGGGATATCTCGGGTGCGCTTCGGCGCCCTATCGCCTCCAGGTCGTTTCGCCGTCCAGCAGCCCGCAGCAAAATATGCCAATCAGCGCTGCGATGATGAAAAAATCGAACAGCGTGAAATACTCGAAAATCGCAGACATGGCCTGCTCCTCCTATTTCCTCCGATGCAAATCATAACATGAAGGGGCGGAAGGTTCCACGCTGGAGTTGCAGCATCCATCCCGTCTTCTGTGGCACGGAAGAGGCGCCGGCCGGATTCTTTTCGCCGGCGGCTGCCAAGCCTTGAAAGCATCCGTGGCGGAGATTAAGAGACGAGGGACAGGAACCGCTTTTTAAGAGCGAGAGGACATGATGGATTTCGAAGCAGCGCGCGCAAAGATGGTCGATACCCAGGTTCGCACGACGGACGTTACCTCGCATTCCGTGCTGACGGCGTTTCTCACGGTGCCGCGTGAGGCCTTTGTGCCGGAGAAGGCGAAGCTGCTGGCTTATATCGACAACGATGTCGAGATCTCCGCAGCCGCACCGGCAAAGCCAGCCCGCTTCCTGATGGAGGCCTCGCCGCTCGCCAAGCTGCTGCAGCTGGCGGCGATCACCAAGGATGATTTCGTGCTCGAAGTCGGTTGCGGCACGGGGTACACATCGGCGCTGCTGTCGATCATTGCCGGCTCGGTCATCGCGCTTGAATGTGACGAGACGCTGGCCACTGAAGCGAAGGCGCAGCTGGCCGGCTACGCCAAAGTCGAAGTCGTGACCGGCTCGCTCGAAAAGGGCTACGCTGCCGGCGCTCCCTATGATCTGATCTTCGTCAACGGCGCAGTCGAAGAGGTTCCGGCCGCCCTTCTCGGTCAATTGCGCGATGGTGGCCGTCTGATTACGGTCGAAGGTTACGGCAATGCCGCCCGCGCCAAGGTCTTCGTCGCCGAGCGCGGCGCTGTTTCGGAAAATGTCTTCTTCAATGCCTCGGTCAAGCCGCTGCCGGGTTTCGCCAAGGCGCGCGAATTCGTTTTCTGACATCGTTCTTATCGACGAAATTCAGCGACGGGCGTCATCGGCGCCCGTTTTTTATCAATGCCGCCGGAAAGCCTTCACAAACATCATTTACGCTGACGCGACCATGTCGGACCGGATGGAGGCTGTCCGCTGACGTTCTGTTTCATGCGTGTCGCCGCCGCAAAATCGCGACAGGCTTTGCGGGTGGCAAACATTGGGTAACAAAACTGTGCATGGCGGCATTCATTTGATTCGCGATGATTTTTTTCACGCCTGGGGTATTCTAAGGTCGTGGTGATTCGGATGAATGCTCCACGCCATCCGGTCGTTGTTTTGGGATAACGGGGATAGAAATGGCTCAGCCAAGTGTAGCGCGTGAACCGTCCATGGAAGAAATTCTGGCCTCCATCCGCCAGATCATCGAAAGCAATGAGCCCGGCGCCGGCAAGGCGATTTCCGCATCCCTGCCGCCGGTCTACGGCGCCGACGAGGATGACAACGGCTCGGAAATCCATCTGACGGTCGACGACACCTATGCCGGCGTGGAATTCCCCGAACCGGTCATGCGCTCCTCCGATCCGCGTTTTGTCGCCGCCAATTCGGCCGGCACGGCTCCCGAAGCAGAAGTGCCGGCCCGTGCGCTGTCGCTTGCCGATGTCGCCGCCCGTGTGCGCGCCGCCTCCGAGCGCAGCGCCGTGCAGGCCGGTCAGGCCCTGCGTGAAATTCCGAGCGGCTTCCGTCAGCCCGAACCGCAGCCGGCCGTGATGCCGGAAGCGCCGCGCGCCGCGGCACCACAGCCGCAGCAGTCGCAGCCTGTTTTCGCGGCTGCCGCAGCGCCCGTTCAGCATGTTGCGATCCAGCAGCCGGCCGAGCCGGTCGTTATGGAAACGCCTGAGGTGGCCGTCGCCGAGCCAGCGCCTGCTATCGAAACAGTGCCGCCGGCTTTGGAACCCGCTCAGTCGTCGACCGACCGTTTCCTGCCGAGCGTTATGGACGAGGTCCAGCCGACGCTGCTTTCGGAGGATGCCGGCCTGCAGATCAGCCGCTCCTTCGAGGAGCTCGCCGCCGCAATCGACGGTGCCGAGCGCCGCTCGCTGGACGAGATCGCAGAGGACATGCTGCGCCCGATGCTGCGCGAATGGCTGGATGATAATCTGCCGACACTGGTCGAGCGGTTGGTGCGCGAGGAAATCGAGCGCGTGGCCCGCGGCCCGCGCCGCTGATCGGATTGCTTTTTCCTGAAAAGCCGCTCCGGTCTCCGGGGCGGCTTTTTTATTGACTTGGCCGTGACCATCCTATTTACAAACGCCCATCCTCGAACCTCGAAATTGGTCAGAAAATGCTCGACAAGACCTATGATTCCGCCGCCGTCGAACCGAAAATCGCCGCGATATGGGATGAGGCGGACGCTTTCCGCGCCGGCGCGAACGCCAAAGCCGGGGCCGAGACCTTCACCATCGTGATTCCGCCGCCGAATGTCACCGGTTCGCTGCACATGGGCCATGCGCTGAACAACACGCTGCAGGACATCCTGGTGCGCTTCGAGCGCATGCGCGGCAAGGACGTGCTCTGGCAGCCGGGCATGGACCACGCCGGCATCGCCACGCAGATGGTCGTCGAGCGCAAGCTGATGGAACAGCAACTGCCGGGCCGCCGCGACATGGGCCGCGAAGCCTTCATCGACAAGGTCTGGGAATGGAAGGCTGAATCGGGCGGCCTGATCTTCAACCAGCTGAAGCGCCTGGGTGCGTCATGCGACTGGTCGCGTGAACGTTTCACCATGGACGAAGGCCTGTCGAAGGCCGTTCTCGAAGTTTTCGTCACGCTCTACAAGGAAGGGCTGATCTACAAGGACAAGCGTCTCGTCAACTGGGACCCCAAACTCCTGACTGCTATTTCCGACATGGAGGTCGAGCAGCACGAGGTGAAGGGCCATCTCTGGCATCTGCGCTATCCGCTCGAGCCGGGCGTCACCTATCAATATCCGATTGCCTTCGATGAGGAAGGCAAGCCGACTCAATTCGAGACACGCGACTATATCGTCGTCGCGACGACGCGACCCGAGACGATGCTGGGCGATACCGGCATTGCCGTGAACCCCGAAGACGAGCGTTATAAGCCGGTCGTCGGCAAGCATGTCATCCTGCCGATTGTCGGCCGCAAGGTTCCGATCGTCGCCGACTCCTATGCCGACCCGACGGCTGGCACGGGGGCGGTGAAAATCACGCCTGCGCATGATTTCAACGACTTCGAGGTCGGCAAGCGCGCAGGCCTGCAATCTATCAACATCATGAATATCGATGGCACGATTGCCATCAAGGAGAACGAGGAGTTCCTCGAAGGTCTCGACAATCCGGCGGCGCTGCATGGCGCCTGGGGCCGTCTGGAAGGGCAGGACCGTTTCTATGCGCGCAAGGTCATCGTCGAGATTTTCGAAGAGGCGGGTCTTCTCGACAAGATCGAACCGCACAAGCACATGGTCCCGCACGGCGATCGCGGCGGCGTGCCGATCGAGCCGCGGCTGACCGAACAATGGTTTGTCGACAACAAGACATTGGGGCAACCCGCGCTGGAATCCGTTCGCGAAGGAAGAACCAGGTTTATTCCCAGGAATTGGGAAAATACCTATTTCAACTGGCTGGAAAACATCGAGCCGTGGTGTATTTCCCGCCAGCTCTGGTGGGGGCATCAGATCCCGGCCTGGTATGGCCCAGATGGTCAAGTCTTCGTCGAACAGACCGAGGAAGAGGCGCTGCAGGCGGCGATCCAGCACTACCTCTCGCATGAGGGGCCGATGAAGGCCTATGTTGAGGACCTGCTTGAAAACTTCAAGCCGGGCGAGATCCTGACGCGTGACGAGGACGTGCTCGACACCTGGTTCTCCTCAGCACTCTGGCCCTTCTCGACGCTCGGCTGGCCGGAGCAGACACCGGAACTGGCGCGTTATTACCCGACCAACGTTCTCGTCACCGGTTTCGATATCATCCCGTTCTGGGTTGTTCGTATGATGCAGATGGGCCTGCATTTCATGAAAGATGAAAATGGCGATCCCGTCGAGCCATTCCACACGATCTACATTCACGCGCTGGTGCGCGACAAGAATGGGCAGAAGATGTCGAAGTCGAAGGGCAACGTCATCGATCCCTTGGAACTGATCGACGAATACGGCGCCGACGCGCTGCGGTTCACCTTGGCGATCATGGCGGCGCAGGGCCGCGACGTGAAGCTCGATCCGGCCCGCATCGCCGGCTACCGGAATTTCGGCACCAAGCTCTGGAACGCCACGCGCTTCGCCGAGATGAACGGCGCGAAGAGCGACCCGCATTTCGTGCCCGAGGCCGCCGAACTCACCATCAACCGCTGGATCCTGACGGAACTTGCCCGTACGGAACGTGACGTTACGGAAGCACTCGAAGCCTTCCGCTTCAACGATGCTGCCGGCGCGCTCTATCGCTTCGTCTGGAACGAGGTCTGCGACTGGTATCTCGAGCTCTTGAAGCCGGTCTTCAATGGCGAAGACGAGGGCGCCAAGGCTGAAGCCCAGGCCTGTAGCGCTTATATTCTCGAAGAGATCTACAAGCTGTTGCATCCCTTCATGCCCTTCATGACCGAAGAGCTTTGGGCGCATACGGCAGGCGAAGGCAAAGAGCGCGACACATTGGTCTGCCATGCCGAATGGCCGGCGCCGTCCTATGCCGACGACGGGGCGGCCGACGAGATCAACTGGTTGATCGACCTCGTTTCCGGCATCCGCTCGGTGCGCGCCGAAATGAATGTGCCGCCGTCGGCGACAGCCCCGCTCGTCGTCGTCAAGGCCAACAACCTGACGCGTGAACGGCTGTTCCGCCACGACGCCGCCATCAAGCGCCTTGCGCGCGTCGAGGCGATATCGCTGGCTGACGATGCGCCCAAGGGTGCCGCTCAGATCGTCGTCGCCGAGGCCACCATCTGCCTGCCGCTCGGGAAGCTGATCGACCTTTCCGCCGAAAAGGCTCGTCTGGAAAAAGCGATTGCCAAGATGGAGGGCGAGATCTCCCGCATCGACGGCAAGCTCTCCAACGAGAAGTTCGTCGCCAACGCCAATCCCGAAGTAGTCGAGGCCGAGCGTGATCGCCTCGAGGAACTGAAGGGTCAGATCGCAAGCTTGAGGATCGCTCTTTCCAGGGTGAGCGAAGCCGGGTAAGTTTCACCGACCCATTTTGGTAAGTTATTTCAAAGACGCGCCCTCTGCCGGCGCGTCTTTTTGTCGTTCTGGGCGCGCGCGATTCGGTCGTGAAAACGGCCAGTTTCAGGCGCGGAGCCTGTGGATTGTGGCTGAACGGGCATCCAGCTGGCGAAAACTGCCACTGTTGTCGGATTGATACAGCTTCTGCAATATTTGGAATGAAAACCCAAAAAAGCGCATCTGAGAGCACTAAGCTCGGAATAAAATTTTATTAACCAGACTTTTTGACGTGTCCGTCAATTTCTTTACGTAAATTGACAGTCACAATGGTTAGAGGCGCTGCCGTGGGGCGCGTTGCCATTTCCGGCGAACACTTACACTGTGTCGTCACATCAACTGCTGTAGTGGGGGAGACACAATGGCATCGCGTAGGTTTTCCAAGGGCGTAACGTCGCTCGTTCTTTTTTCGTCGCTTGCATCGCCGTCCTTCGCCGGCGGTCTGGAGCGTGGCGGCTATAACATCGATCAGCTGTTCGATACGTCGCCTTTCTCGTTTCAGTCGGGCGTCACCTACGTCACGCCGCAGCGCAAGCTGAAGGACGTCCGAGATACGGATACGTCGACATCTCCAGGCGGTGGCAATCTGAACAGCCGTCCAAACACCGCGGACGATACCTCAAATTACACCATCCCTTATATTGGCTTTAAGGCTGGTTTTGGCGATGCAATCGACTGCCTGGTCGACTATTCAGAGCCCTTCGGCGGGCATACCGACCCCGGTCTGAACTGGGCCGGTGCAAACAATAACATTGAGACAGAGATCAAAACCCGCAACTATGGCGGCACCTGCTCCTATCGTTTTGATGTCGGCCCTGGGCAGCTTCGCTTCATCGGCGGCGCTTTCTATCAGGAAGTCGAAGGCTTCAAGGAACGTCTGGTTTCAACCGTTCCGCTTCTGGTCGGTACCGGCAACGGCGTCGGCCGCCTCGATCTCGAAGATAGTGGCTGGGGCTGGCGCGCCGGTCTCGCCTACGAGATTCCGGAATATGCAATGCGAGCAAGCCTCGTCTATAACAGCCGCGTAAAGTACGACAATCTGACCGGTACGGTGGATCTGACGCAGGTGACTGCACCATTTGCACCGCTGAATGGCGCTCCTTATGGAAGGGTCACGGATGTCTTCGGCTCTGCCGAAGCGCCGGATTCGCTTGAGCTTAAGTTGCAAAGCGGTATCGCTCCGGATTGGCTCGCCTTCGGATCGGTTAAGTGGACGAACTGGAGTGTCCTGCAGTCCGTGCCTTTCTGCCCAAAATCGACCAAGGGCTTAGTCGCCTGCACCTCCGGCGGTGCGACGGAGCTGACGTCGCTCGACCTTCTTTACCAGGACGGTTGGACCATCACCGGTGGTGTTGGCCACAAATTCAACGAACAGTGGGCAGGTGCAGTCAGCCTCACCTGGGATCGCGGCACCAGCCAGGGCTATGGCGCGCAGACCGATAGCTGGACGCTGGGGCTCGGTGCAGCCTTCACGCCGACCGAACATATCGAATGGCGCGTTGCCGGTGCCGTGGGCGTGTTGACGAGCGGTTCGTCCGGCGTTGTGACCCAGAACGGCGTCACGTTTGGAGATGATGTCTCCTATTCCTTTGACAACGATCTGGTCGCTGCGCTGTCGACGAGCCTAAAGATCAAGTTCTAATTCCCCGATTTGAAGAATTGAGGAGCCCGGCACTGCCGGGCTCTTCTTTATTCGCGCCCGTTAATCATGCCATTTCCCGATCCCGTTTTGTGACGATTCAGCAACACATTTTTACGACGTTTGGCGTATGGTGGTGGTGGGACGAATTTGTCCATTTCCCGCCACAAAGAGGGCGCAGCGTTATTTGCGGGCGAGGTGATGGCAGGCATACGGTGCGTGTAAATAGTAGTATGGGTCGATTTTTTTCCGGGTACATCAGGTCGTACGGCGCGATTGGCGACAATCGTTTGATTGCGGTCGTTTCGCTTTACGAACAAGGCTGTTCCAGCCGCCAATCCGGCCTCGCGACGAAGTCGTCGATCCATTCATTGTCATTGTTTTCGACCCGCTCGGATGAGCAACCCGGCTTTGCCGGAAATGTCGATACCGGTTTCGTCACATTTACCGTTTACGAATGCGATAAAGGCGGGAAGGCGAATACCGCACCTGCCGAAAGAGTGCCACGGAGATTGCAGTCGAGCCATGCCGGGAGCCGCGTGGTTCTGAAGGATGGGCTGAGAATATCCCCTTTGAGAAAAGGCCAGTGGGCTGGATGCGACGCGGGTAAAGGAGCCATGGAGCTCGCCGCGGGATCGCTCGCCTCGAAGAAATACATCCGCGGGATGCACGGCATGAGCGCCGTTGCTGCCTGCCTGGGATGAGCGAAAGAAATCGGTTGAAATGGTGACGTCCGAGTTCAAACTTTTCAAATTCATACTGATGGGCATGTCTATAGCCGTAGCGCTGGCGCTGTCCGGTCCGTGCCGTGCATTCGACATCAAAGGTGGCGTCAGCAAGGAATCCGGACCCTTCGATCTCTTCAAGTTCGGCTTCAAGGCCTATAAGAACGGCCAGAAGGAAGAGGCGGTCGAAGCCTATAAATACGCTGCCGAAAAGGGGCACACCGGCTCGCGCTGGGCGCTTGCCAATATGTATGCCGATGGCGACGGTGTCACGCAGGACGATTTCGAAGCCTTCAAGATCTACAGCGAGATCGCCCAGCAGGGCGTCGAACCCGGGTCGGAGGATACCGGCTTCTTCGTCAACGCGCTGCTTTCGCTCGCCAGTTATTACAAGTACGGCATTGCCGGCAGTCCGGTCAGGATCGACCTCAGCCAGGCGCGCCAGCTTTATTTTCAGGTGGCCTCCACCTTTGGCGTCCCCGAGGCGCAGTTCCAGCTGGCGCAGATGATGCTGGCCGGCGAGGGCGGCAATGCCAGCCCGCAGCAGGCGAAGAAATGGCTGAACCAGGCCCGCAAAAGCGGCCATCCCGGTGCCATGGCGGTCTTCGGCAATATTCTTTTCGACGAAGGCCAGACGGCCCGCGGTCTGGCGCTGATGACGGCAGCACTCGATCGCTGCAAGCCCAAGGACTGCAGCTGGATGGAAGCGCTACAGGAGCAGGCCTTCTCGGTTGCCAACGAAGCCGACCGCCGCACGGCGGTATCGTTGTCACACACCATTGCGAGCGGTTCCGACGACTGAGCGCCCACCTCCATCCGGAGGCGTGAAGTTGTAGCGGAAAGCCTCAGCCCGCGAAATCGAAATAGGCGATGACCGGCACGTGGTCGGACGGCTTTTCCCAGGCCCGCACATGTTTTTCGATCGCAGCCGATGTCATCCGGTCTGCAGCTTCCGGCGACAGCAGCAGATGGTCGATGCGGATGCCGTTGTTCTTCGGCCAGGCGCCGGCCTGATAATCCCAGAAGGAATAGAACTGCGTCGCATCCGTCGTCGCACGCACAGCATCCGTCAGCCCAAGATTTTCGAGCCTGCGGAACGCCTCCCGCGTCTGCGGCAGAAACAGCGCGTCGTTTTCCCAGACCTTGGGATCGAAGCAGTCGTGCGGTTCCGGGATGACATTGTAATCGCCGGCAAGGATCAGCATCTCCTCATAGGCCAGCCGTTCGGCGGCGAACGTCTGCAGGCGCTCCATCCAGGCGAGCTTGTAGGGATACTTCTCCGTTTCGACAGGATTGCCGTTCGGCAGGTAGATGCAGCAGACACGCAGGATGCGCGTATCGGACAACGTGAACGCCGCTTCGAGGAAACGCGCCTGTTCGTCCAGCGGATCGCCGGGCAGGCCGCGGTTCACTTCGAAAGGTGAACTCTTGGAGAGGATCGCCACGCCATTGAAGCCTTTCTGGCCGTGCGTCTCGACGTGATAGCCGAGCGCCTCGATCTCCAGCCGTGGAAAGCCCTCGTCGACCGTCTTGATCTCCTGCAGGCAGACGATATCCGGATCGGAATCCTTCAGCCATTGCGTGAGATTGTCGATGCGCGCCTTGACGCCGTTGATGTTCCAGGTCGCGATCTTCATGGCTCTGTCCCGTTCCGCATAATGCATGTCGCCCAGAAGTGTGCAGCGGTTCTGGGATAACGACAGGCATAAAAAACAAAGAGCTAAAGCGCACCGCGTGAATCAGCGTCAATGCAGCGCACTTTAGTGCGCTTCTTTTATCGCGGTCTTTCACCGGCGGACAAGACGATAAACCGGCCGGAAGGAATTCTTCGGCCGGTTTGATGGGGAGTCCGTGCGTTTAGACGTTCAGATCGAGAAACTGGTGCCACAGCCGCAGCTTGCCACCGCATTCGGGTTCTTGATCTGGAAGGACTGGCCAAGCAGATTGTCGACGAAGTCGATCTCCGAGCCCGCCATGTAGACGAGCGACAGGCTGTCGATCAGCACCTTGGCGTTGTTCTTCTCGACGATGATATCGTCGTCCGCTGCGCTGTCGGCAAGATCGAACTTGTAGGAAAAGCCCGAACAGCCGCCGCCTTCGACGGAGACGCGCAGCGCGCTCTTGCCGGCTTCGGCGCCGACGATCGCAGCGATACGCTTTGCCGCGGCATCCGAAAGGGTTACACTTGTATCCGTCATATTTCCTCCTGCCGGGGTCAAGATCCGGAGAGAATGGGTTTTGGCACTTGAATGTTCAAATGCCTGATATCAAAGAAACTTACCATGATCTTCGCGAAAAGGCGATGATGCGCCGAAGCGATTAGGGAAGAGCCTCTTTGCCGTTTCATCGACCTATAGGTATGAAGAGCGCAAAGCGGCGTCAATGGGCAGATGCGGCAACATGCAAAACGACGGTGAAGAATGACGATCGATACGCGTGCTTTGGGTTTCGGCAGTAGTGAAAGGGCGGTCTATGCGGCCGACCCCTGGACGACGCGCGGACGGCTCTATCAGGAGGACGGAAGCCCGACGCGCTCCGATTTCCAGCGCGACCGCGACCGCATCGTCCACACCACCGCCTTCCGCCGGCTGAAGCACAAGACCCAGGTCTTCATCGCCCAGGACGGCGATCATTACCGCACCCGGCTGACGCATACGATCGAAGTAGCGCAGATCGCCCGCGCTCTGGCCCGCGCGCTGAAGCTCGACGAGGATCTAGCCGAAGGCGTGGCGCTCGTGCACGATTTCGGCCACACGCCGTTCGGTCATACCGGCGAGGATGCGCTGCACGAGGTGCTGTTGCCCTATGGCGGCTTCGACCACAATGCACAATCGCTGCGCATCGTGACCAAGCTGGAGAGGCGTTATGCCGAATTTGACGGCATCAACCTGACATGGGAAAGCCTGGAAGGTCTCGTCAAGCACAATGGTCCGCTTCTGACGGCTGATGGAGTCGGTACGCACGGTCCCGTTCCGCAGCCTATCCTCGATTATTGCGAACTGCACGATCTCGAGCTTGCAAGCTATGCCAGCCTCGAAGCCCAGGTCGCGGCGATCGCCGACGACATCGCCTATAATACCCACGATATCGACGATGGCCTGCGTTCCGGCTATCTGACTTTCGACATGCTGGAGGAAATCCCGTTTCTTGCCGGGCTGATGGCCGAGGTGAGGGAGCGATATCCGCACCTGGAGCCGAGCCGCTTCACCCATGAGATCATGCGCCGCCAGATCACCCGCATGGTCGAAGACGTGATCGGCGTCGCGCAGCAGCGCCTGTCGCTCTTGCACCCTGAGAGTGCGGGCGACATTCGCGACGCCGGCCAGGTTATTGCGACCTTTTCCGAGGGGATGGCCGAGACCGACAGGCAGATCAAGGCGATGCTCTTCAAACGCATCTACCGCAATCCCGATATCATGCGCATCCGTGCCGGTGCCGCCCAGATCGTCACCGATCTCTTTGCCGCCTACATGGCCAATCCGAAGGAGATGCAAAGCCACTACTGGGTCGATCATATCGCCGGCCTGTCCGATGCGCCGAAGGCCCGTCATGTCGGCGATTATCTCGCCGGCATGACCGACACCTATGCGATCAGCGCCCACAGGCGGTTGTTTGACCACACTCCTGATTTGCGATAGGCAGCGGTCGCCCACGCCGAGGGCCGATTTTGAGCCTTTGGCACAGCCTATGCATGGAAGAGTGCGATGAACCTTTTTACCGACTTCGAAGCCAGGATCAAAACCGCCCTTGAACAGATAGAACTGGTCAGGGAAAAGCGATCCGAGCTCGATTTCGGCCGCATCACCGTCGAGCCGCCGCGTGACGCGAGCCATGGCGATGTCGCGACCAATGCCGCAATGGTGCTGGCAAAACCGCTCGGAACCAACCCGCGCGCGCTGGCCGATGTCATCATCGCCAAGCTGAAAGAGGATTCCGACGTCGCCGATGTCTCGGTCGCGGGTCCCGGCTTCATCAACATCCGTCTCGCCGTCGGCTACTGGCAACGGCTGCTCGCCTCGATGATCGGCGCCGGTACCGATTACGGGCGCTCGACGCTTGGAAAGGGCAGGAAGGTCAACGTCGAATATGTCTCGGCCAACCCGACCGGTCCGATGCATGTCGGCCATTGCCGTGGTGCCGTCGTCGGCGACGCGCTTGCCAACCTGCTCGCTTTTGCCGGTTACGGCGTCGAGAAGGAATATTACATCAATGACGCCGGCTCGCAGATCGACGTGCTCGCCCGTTCCGTCTTCCTGCGCTATCGCGAAGCGCTCGGCGAAAAGATCGGCGAAATCCCCTCGGGTCTCTATCCCGGCGACTATCTCGTACCCGTCGGCCAGTCGCTTGCCGCCGATTACGGGGTGCGGTTGCACAACATGCCGGAAGATCAATGGATGCCGATCGTCAAGGACCGGACCATCGACGCGATGATGGTGATGATCCGCGAGGATCTGGCGGCGCTGAACGTCCATCACGACGTCTTCTTCTCCGAACGCACCCTGCATGCCAACGGTGCGGCCGCGATCCGCACGGCGATCAATGACCTGACCTTCAAGGGCTATGTCTACAAGGGCACGCTGCCGCCACCGAAGGGGCAGCTGCCCGAGGATTGGGAGGATCGCGAACAGACCCTGTTCCGTTCGACCGAAGTGGGCGACGATATCGACCGGCCGCTGATCAAGTCGGATGGCTCCTACACCTATTTCGCCGCCGACGTCGCCTACTTCAAGAACAAGTTCGACCGTGGGTTCGACGAGATGATTTATGTGCTTGGCGCTGACCATGGCGGTTACGTCAAGCGCCTGGAAGCGGTTGCACGCGGCGTTTCGGACGGTAAGGCGAAGCTGACAGTGCTGCTCTGCCAGCTCGTCAAGCTCTATCGCAACGGCGAGCCGGTGAAGATGTCGAAGCGCTCGGGCGATTTCGTCACGCTTCGGGACGTCGTCGAAGAAGTCGGCCGTGATTCGGTCCGGTTCATGATGCTTTACCGCAAGAATTCCGAACCGCTCGACTTCGATTTCGCCAAAGTGACGGAACAATCGAAAGATAATCCAGTCTTCTACGTGCAATATGCGCATGCTCGCTGCATGTCGGTCTTCCGGCAGGCGAGGGAGGCCTTTCCCGACCTCGATGTCTCGCCCGAGAAACTCGCGAAAACCGTTGCAGGCATTGGCGATCCGGCCGAATTGCAGCTCGTCGCCAAGCTTGCTGAATTCCCGCGTGTCGTCGAGGCAGCGGCCCAGTCGCAGGAGCCGCATCGCATCGCTTTTTACCTCTACGACGTCGCCAGTTCCTTCCACGCGCACTGGAACAAAGGTAAAGATCAGACGGAATTACGATTTGTTAATGATAAAAACCGAGAATCAAGTATTGCCAGACTTGGGCTGGTGTACGCCGTCGCGTCGGTTTTGAAGTCGGGACTTGCCATTACAGGCACTGCCGCACCGGACGAAATGCGATAACGTCACCATTTCCCCACAATGCGCTGGCATTTGAGCGTTGGCGTTTGCGAGTGGGATAGGCATGGCTGATAAACAACTTGCGTATGATACGCGCGGAAAAAACGATCTGTTTGCCGACGATGATCCGTTGGCTGAACTTGCCCGTATCGTCGGCTTCGAGCCGCGTGTTGCAGCGAATACGGTGACCGAGGCCGGACGCCGCGAGCCCGCCCTCGATCTCGAGGACGAGCTGGGGCGTGAGTTCGACCGTTACGATTCGCCCCGTCCGCTCGCAGAGCTCGACCGGCCCGCCGAGCCGATCTCTGATGACATGCCTGAAGATTACGTCGAGCCGGTTCTCGATGCTTCTCCGGCCACCGAAAATGCGGAGGTTCCTGAGCCGGTTTCCGTCGCCGCGGTTGAGGCTGAAGAAGCAGCTGTGCCTGCCACAGGGAATGGGGAAGCGCCGGCCGCCGACTGGGCGGAGCAGCTTTCCCCCGAGCCCGAGGCATCGCTGCAATCAGCATTCGGCGGTGCACGCGACCTGATCGAGGAGCTTGAGCTGTCGATCGGTGCCGCACCCGTCTCTTCGCTGGCGCAGCCCGCCAAGGCGCCGCAATGGTCGGCTGCCAGCATCAGGCTGCCACTTGCCAATTTCCATGCTCCGAAACGCGAGGAACCGGTTGTTTTGCCGGAGCCTGTGGCCGAAACGGTCGTGGCACCGGCAGCTGAAGTGCCGTCCGTCGATCTTCTTGTAGTCGAGCCTGAACCTGTCATCGAACCGCCGGCGCCTGTCGCCGCTATCGAGCGTTCCGAGGAATTCGAATCCGCTTCACCGTCGCTTGGCTTCCCCGCCGAACTCGACCGCCATGATGAGGTGATCGCGCCGGAAGAGACTGCCGAGGCCGAAGAATTCGTCGAAGTCGAGGAAGAACTGGAGGATTTCGGGTCCGATGCCGGTTTCGATCTCATCGCCGCCGCCGTCGAGGGCGAGATCCAGGCCGATGCCGCGCTGACCGAGGTCGTGCCTGATGTTCCGCACACCGCCGGCACTTTCGATCTTGACGATCTGCTCGCCGACGTCTCGCGTTATCCGGTGCCGCAACGTGCCAATCCGGCCCCCGTCACACTGCAGGCCGCATCGACTGAGGCCGCGCCCGTTCCTGCCGCCCCCGTGGCAGACGCACCTGTCCAGGCCGAGGTGATCGCCCCCCCACCGGTCGCCGTCGCCACAGCACCCGTCCGGCCTGCTCCGGTCTATGCTGTCGAAGCCGCAAGGCCAGTCGCGCCGCAGCTTTCAGAGGTCGTTGCGCCAGAGCCTGCCGCAACGGCATATTCTCGGGCGCCGCAGCCGGTACCGGAAGCCGAAGACCCCTTCGCCGGCCATGATTTCGAGTTGGATCTTGCCGGCATCGAGTTGGAACTCGCCGATCTCGATTTCTCTGAGCCGTCCGAGCCCGCGCCGCAGCCTGAGACGCCAGCGCCTGCTCCCCAGCACGTCGCGGCCGTCTCGCCTCTGTCCGCTCCCGTTTTTGCTCCTGAGCCGCAAACTCCGGCTTACCAGCAGGTTGCTGCCCCCTCGCGGCCGGCTCAGGCCTTCGTTCCCGAGCCGCCGGCTCCAGCTCCGGCTCCGGCTTTCAACTGGGCGTCCGCCGGCGACTCAACCGAAGACCTGCCATTCGATCCGGCGATGATCTCTGACCCGGAGGATCGTCCCGAGACCGTCGACGACATGCACGTGCCGGCGCTGCCGCCAGTGGAGCAGCCCGCCCCGGTCGCGAAAACCGCAGATTACGAGTTCGATCTCGACGCAGAGATCGCCAGCTTCTTTGAACCGGCCAAGCCGCGGGAAACACCGGCGCCTGTCCGGGATACGGCTGCCGCCGCGGCAAAGCATGTCAAGCCTACCATCGCCGACGGCCTCGATGATTTCGAACGGGCGCTGGAGGAGGATTTCCGCCGCAGTGTGCGTGAACCGGTCGAGCGCCGCGAGACCTCCGAAGTCCGGATCGAATCGGCAAGCCAGGCCGCTGATTTCAGCCGCGCCCGGTCGATGCGTCGGCTGCTTGCCGGGGCCGTCGTGCTCGTGGTCTTTGCCGGCGTCGGTTATGGCGTCTATTCCTCCGTCTGGAACGGCGAGGGGCTCGGTATTGTCGCGTCCGGTGAGCCGCGCGTGATCGCCGCCGACAAGGAGCCAGTGAAGGTCGTTCCGGAAAATCCCGGCGGCAAGACCGTGCCGAACCAGGATAAGGCCGTCTACGACCGCGTTGCGGGTTCTGCCGAAGAGCCGAAGCAGAAGGCGCTCGTATCTTCCGACGAGGCGCCCGTCGATGTCGTCCAGCGCACGCTGACACCGGAAGCGCTGCCTGAGGACGACGAGAACGCCAACGCCGACGATCAGGTCACGCCGACTGCGGTCGGTGAGACGGAGGATCCGCGTCTGTTGCCAACCCAGGACAACGCCGACAACGCTCCGACAACCGACGCCGACAAGACGCCGTCTGTTTCGCCGCGCAAGGTCCGCACGATGATCGTCAAGCCTGACGGTACGTTGGTCGCCCGCGACGAACCGGCTCCCGTCGACCAGCCGGCGCCGTCTGCCCCGGCGACGCAGCCTGCCCCGGCGACGCAGTCTGCCCAGGCGACACAGTCTGCCCAGCCGACGCCGCCGGCTCAGCCGCCGTTGACGGCTCAGTCGACCCCATCCGCGCAATCGACCCCGCCCGTGCCGCCAGTCGGTGGAACGGCTGCGAGCTTCCCGGCAAGCGCCGAGGTTGCTTCCGCCGATGCTCGTTCTGCAACTCCGGTCGAAACCGCGCCGGTACAGCCGCCGCTCGCCGGCAGTGCCGACGCGCAGGCCGCAAATCGCGCTCCGGTCGCTTCGCCGGTGCGCCCGGTCAAGACCTCGGCGATTGCCGATAGCGCTCCGATCCCCACCGCCCGTCCGGTCGATCAGCCCGTCAACGTCGTCGGCACCGTGACCGAGAAGGGCAATGTCCGCCCGCCCGTACAGCAGCCGAAAACGACTGAGGTCGCGGCCGCAGCGCCAGTCGCCGCAAAGCCGCAGCAGGCTGCATCCGCCGGCGGCTACGGCATCCAGATCGCCTCGCTGCCTTCGGAAGACGAGGCGACCAAATCCTATGCCAACCTGTCGAAGAAATTCGCCAGCGTGCTTGGTGGCCGCAGTCATGAGATCCGCAGGGCCGATATCGCCGGCAAGGGCACTTTCTATCGTGTCCGCATTCCGGCCGGTTCCAAGGACGAGGCCGCAGCACTCTGCGAACAGTATCGCGCGGCGGGCGGAAGCTGCCTGATCTCCAAGTAGATCGGTTTTTTTGAATAGAATATAAGAGCGGCGGGCCGGATCGGTCCGCCGCTCTTTTTTGTGCATCGCGCCGGACCTTGCTCGCATTTGGCCGGGCGCCGTCTGGAGCCTTTCCTGGTCAGATTGCAGCATTCTGTTGGCTCAAACGGAGTCGGATGCTCGACCGGCCGGCGCGCGTCGTAGCCCGGCTCTACGGCCAAGCCGGCCGGTCGAGCAGGCGGCCCGTTTCAGCCAACCCGAAGGGCTGGGCATCTTTGCGCCAGGATCAGAGGCGATCGGCTCGGACGTACCAAAAGGTATGCCCTTCGCCAATCGCCTCTGCCCGGACGAAAACCGGCTCCGGCAGAATGCTTCAATCTGACCAGGAAAGGCTCTAAGATTCTTACATGACCGAATCAAAAGCGATGATCCTTGGCTGCAGCGGCCTTGCCCTCACATCCGAAGAGAAAGCCTTTTACCGAAGCGAGCGACCCTGGGGCTTCATCCTCTTCGGGCGCAACATCTCCGAAGCAGGGCAGATCGCCGATCTCGTCGCCGAACTGCGCGACAGCGTCGGTTGGCATGCGCCGGTGCTGATCGACCAGGAGGGCGGCCGCGTTCAGCGCATCCGTCCGCCCGTTCTGGCGCGTTATCCTTCCGGCCAGGCGCTCGGCGATCTCTATCGCCGCGATCGCGGGCTCGGCCTGCGCGCCGTCTGGCTGATGTCGCGACTGCACGCCTTCGACCTTTCGAGCCTCGGCATTGATGTCGATTGCCTGCCGGTGCTCGATGTGCCGGTCGAGGGCAGCAGCAACGTCATCGGCGACCGCGCCTATGGCGGCGATCCCGAGACCGTCATCGCGATGGGAAGAGCGGCTGCCGCAGGGCTGAAGGCCGGCGGCCTGTTGCCCGTGATGAAACATATGCCCGGCCACGGTCGCGGCTTTGCGGATTCACATCTGGAACTGCCTGTCGTCACTGTCTCGCGCGATGAGCTGGAGCTCCATGATTTCCCGCCCTTTGTCGCGATGAAGGACGAGTTGATGGCGATGACCTGTCACGTCGTTTTCGCCGCCATCGACCCGGACAATCCGGCGACGACCTCACGCAAGGTGATCGACGGCATCATCCGCGAACACATCGGCTTTAGCGGTCTGCTGCTCTCCGACGACAGCTCGATGAACGCACTTTCCGGCACGATCGGTGAACGTGCGGCGAATATCATTGCAGGCGGATGCGATATCGTGCTGCATTGCAACGGCAATATGGACGAGATGCTAGATGTCGTGGCAAATGTTCCGCGGCTCGCCGGCATATCGCTTGCCCGCGCAAAAGCGGTGGAAGCAGGCTTCGCAGCGCCGGATACCGCCGATGAGGCGGAATTGAGAGTGGAATTCGAGGCAATGTTTGCGACGGTCTGATCGTAAGGGAGCAGCTAGGTGAGCACGGTCAAGGGGACGGAACGTCCGCGGGCGGCAACGCCAATGGACAAGTTGTGGCAGGATAACGGTGCCGAGCGCGCCAGCCACGAGCCGGCGCTGGTGATCGACGTCGCCGGCTTCGAAGGCCCGCTTGACCTGTTGCTCTATCTCGCCCGCAACCAGAAGGTCGACCTGTCGCGCATTTCGGTGCTGGCGCTCGCCGAGCAATATCTGCTGTTCATCGAAAGCGCCCGGCGTATCCGCATCGAGCTTGCCGCCGATTACCTCGTCATGGCAGCCTGGCTTGCCTATCTCAAGTCGAAACTGCTCATTCCCCAGCAGGCCAAGGATGACGGCCCTTCCGGCGAGGAGCTGGCGGCAACACTCGCCTTCCGCCTGAAACGTCTCGAAGCTATGCGACAGGCGGCAGACGGCCTCGTCAACCGCAACCGCCTCGGCCGCGATATCTTCGTGCGCGGCGCGCCTGAGCATATTCCCGACCGGCAGCAATCCGCTTATGCGGCGAGCCTCTACGATCTCCTGACCGCCTATGCGGCGCTGCGCCAGCGCCATGCCGTCACCCAGGTGACGATCGAGCGTCGCACCGTCTGGTCGCTGACCGATGCCCGCGAGCTGCTGACCCAGATGATCGGCGAGATCGGTGACTGGACGGCGATGGAGCATTATCTGCTGCGTTATCTCGCCGCGCCCGAGGAACGCGTCACGGCAATCGCCAGCGCCTTTGCCGCCTCGCTGGAGCTGGTGCGCGAGGGCAAGCTCGAAATCCGCCAGGACGGCGCCTTTCAGCCGATATACATGCGCCGCGGTCCGAAACATGCCACGCTGCAGGTGGTCGAACAGGAGCAGCCGGCTTGATCGATCCGAGGAGCGAAGAGGAATTCGAAGGCAATTTCGAAGACCGGGGCCGCGACCTGCAGGCCGAGATCGAGGCTGAGCGCATCGCCGAGGCGCTGGTCTTCGCCTCCTCGCAGCCGGTCTCCGAGGGCTTCCTCGCTGAGCGCCTGCCCGAGAAGACCGACGTGCACGGGATCATGCTGCGCCTGAAGGAGCAATATGCGCCGCGGGGCGTCAATCTCGTGCAGGTCGAAGGCGCCTGGGCCTTCCGCACCGCCGCCGACCTGTCCTTCGTCATCCGTCGTGATGACAATGAGGTGAAGAAGCTTTCGCGCGCCGCACTGGAAGTGCTGGCGATCATCGCCTATCACCAGCCGGTGACGCGTGCTGAAATCGAGGATATCCGAGGCGTCCAGACCTCGCGCGGCACGCTCGACGTGCTGATGGAAGCCGGCTGGGTGCGGTTTCGTGGCCGCCGGCGTACACCGGGCCGGCCGGTGACATTGGGCACGACACGCGATTTCCTCGACCATTTCGGTCTCGAAGAGCTGCGTGACCTGCCCGGTCTCGAAGAGTTGAAGGGAGCGGGCTTGCTGTCGGGCCGCATTCCGGCGAACTTCAATATTCCCTCGCCGTTGATGAACGACGAACTGACCGAGGACGAAGACCCGATCACCCAGATGGACCTCGAGGAACTGGGGTTGCTGGCGCCACGCGGCACCTCTGAAGATTGAGGGGCTTGCGTCTTGCTTTTGCCATGCATGGCGAAAACAATGGAGCCAGCACTTTTCGGTGGGTCAATGGCTTGTCATAAAGGGCGATACCGTGACATTAAGCGCAGTTCAAAGGGCTTGATGTTGGAAACGGTGTGGGAAATTCTTACATTAGGGAACATCACAACAGGGAGTAAGCGTAATGGGTTCTTTTGGTATCTACCACTGGCTGATCGTTCTGGCCGTCGTGCTGTTGTTGTTCGGTCGCGGCAAGATTCCGGAACTGATGGGCGATGTCGCCAAGGGCATCAAAAGCTTCAAGAAGGGCATGACGGACGAAGACGCGCCCGACACGGCAAAGACCGTCGATCACAAGGCCGACGAAACGAAGTAACCAAGTCCGGGAAAAAGCGCAGCCCCCGCGCTTCCCGTCCAGGAGCCTTGCATGTTCGATATTGGCTGGACCGAGCTTTTGGTCATCGCGGTCGTACTGATCGTGGTCGTCGGTCCCAAGGATTTGCCGCCGATGCTGCGCGCTTTCGGCAAGATGACGCAGCGCGCCCGCAAGGTTGCGGGTGATTTCCGTGCGCAGTTCGATGAAGCGTTGCGCGAAGCCGAGCTTGACGATGTCCGCCAGACGATCAGCGACGCCCAGAAGCTCAACCCGGTCAACAGCCTGCGCGAGGCGATGAACCCGCTCCGCCAGATGGGCAACGAGATCAAGGCCGACCTGCAGAAGGCGACCACAGTCACGGAAAACAAGACCGAGGTGCCTCCAGATGCTGTCGCAGCCCCGACGCCTTCGATGAGCTTGCCGGAAACGCCGCCATTGGTAGCGACACCTGCGGCGTCGGAACCCGTCGCCGCAGCGATTGTGCAAGCCGATACGGTTGCCGCCAAGCCGAAGGCCGTGCGCAAGCCGCGCGTCAAGGCTGCCGACAAGGTCGATGCTGTGGCTGCCGTTGCCGTACCTGCGGAAAAACCGAAACGCACGACGGCAGTCAAGAAGCCTGCAACGCCGAAGAAGCCGGCGCAGACGAAGAAGGACGAGGCATGAGCGGTGACATCGAAGACAAGCCGCAGCCGTTGATCGAGCACCTGATGGAGCTGCGCACGCGGCTGATGTGGTCGATCGGCGCGTTTTTCGTCGCCTTCATCGCATGCTTCTTTTTTGCCAAGCATCTCTTCAACTATCTGGTCATTCCCTACAAGACAGCCGTCGTGTGGGCGCATCTCGACGTCGAGAAAGCCCAGCTCATCTACACCGCACCGCAGGAATTCTTCTTCACGCAGGTCAAGGTGGCGATGTTCGGCGGCCTTGTGGTCGCGTTCCCGATCATTGCCGCGCAGGTCTACAAGTTCGTGGCACCCGGTCTCTACAAGAATGAGCGCCAGGCTTTCCTGCCGTTCCTGATCGCCTCGCCGGTCCTGTTCCTGATGGGCGGCGCGCTCGTCTATTTCTTCTTCACGCCGATGGTCATGTGGTTCTTCCTGTCGATGCAGCAGGCGCCGGGTCATGACGAAATAGCGATCTCGCTGATGCCGAAGGTCTCGGAATATCTGAGCCTGATCATGACGCTGGTCTTCTCCTTCGGCCTCGTCTTCCAGCTTCCCGTCGTCACCACGCTGCTCGCCCGTGTCGGTCTTTTGACGTCGCAATGGCTCGCCGAAAAGCGCAAGTTTGCCATCGTCCTCGCCTTCGTCGTTGCCGCCGTGCTGACGCCTCCGGACCCGATGTCCCAGATCGGCCTTGCGATACCGACGATCCTTCTCTACGAGATTTCCATCTATGCGGCGCGACTCGTGGAGCGCCAGCGTGCCCGGCAGGCGGTCGAAAAGGACACCGGATCCGCGGACGTTGCCAAGACGGACAGCGTCTGAGCGGCGATCCCAATCCCCCTTTGTGAACGCCGTTTCACATCCGGTCGAGGCCCGATCAGGCTTTGGCCGGGTCATCTCTGTTGCAACGACCTGGAACGACGATGCTCGATATCAAATGGATCCGTGAGAATCCCGAAGCGCTCGATGCCGCCCTTGCCAAGCGCGGTGCGGAGCCTCTGGCCCAAAGCCTCGTTGCCCTCGATGAAAAGCGCCGCTCCGCCGTGCAGAAGGCGCAGGACTTGCTGTCTCGCCGCAACATCGCCTCCAAGGAGATTGGCGCGGCGATGGCCCAGAAGAATAGCGAACTTGCCGAGAAGCTGAAAGCCGAGGTCGCCGAATTCAAAACTCTGCTGCCGGCGGTCGAGGAAGAAGACCGGCAACTGACGGCCGAGCTCAACGACGCGCTCTCGCGCATCCCGAACATCCCCTTCGACGACGTTCCTGTGGGTAAGGACGAGCATGACAATGTCGTCACCCGCACCGTCGGTGAAAAGCCGCGCTGGAACCACGCGCCGAAGGAGCACTTCGAAATCGGCGAGGCGCTCGGTTATATGGATTTCGAGCGCGCCGCCAAGCTTTCCGGCTCGCGCTTCACGGTTCTGACCGGGCCGCTCGCCAAGCTCGAGCGCGCGCTCGGCCAGTTCATGATCGATCTCCACACCAGCGAGCACGGCTATACCGAAGTCAGCTCGCCACTGATGGTGCGCGACGAGGCCGTTTATGGCACCGCCCAGCTGCCGAAATTCGCCGAGGATCTCTTCAGGACGACGGACGGCCGCTGGTTGATTCCGACGGCTGAAGTGACGCTGACCAATCTGGTGCGCGAGGAAATCCTCGATCAGGAGAAGCTGCCGCTTCGCTTCACAGCGCTGACGCCGTCCTTCCGCTCGGAAGCGGGCTCCGCCGGCCGCGATACGCGCGGCATGCTGCGCCAGCATCAGTTCTGGAAATGCGAGCTCGTTTCGATCACCGATGCCGAGAGCGCCGTTGCCGAGCATGAACGCATGACCGCCTGCGCCGAGGAAGTGCTGAAACGCCTCGGCTTGCATTTCCGCACCATGACGCTTTGCACCGGCGACATGGGCTTCGGCTCGCGCAAGACCTACGATCTAGAAGTCTGGCTGCCGGGGCAGAATGCCTTCCGTGAAATCTCCTCCTGCTCGGTCTGCGGCGATTTTCAGGGTCGCCGAATGAATGCGCGGTACCGCGGCAAGGAAGATAAGAGCAACAGGTTCGTCCACACGCTGAACGGTTCCGGCACGGCCGTCGGCCGTTGCCTGATCGCAGTCCTCGAAAATTATCTGAATGAGGACGGTTCCGTCACGATTCCGGACGTTTTGCTGCCTTATATGGGCGGATTGACCAAGATCGAACGGGCGGCCTGAGGCGATGCGCATCCTGCTTACGAATGACGACGGCATTCACGCCGAAGGCCTTGCTGCGCTGGAGCGGATCGCGCGCACGCTGTCCGACGATGTCTGGATCGTGGCGCCCGAGACCGACCAGAGCGGTCTTGCCCATTCGCTGAGCCTCTCCGAACCTCTGCGGCTGCGCAAGATTTCCGAGAAGCATTTCGCCCTGCGCGGCACGCCGACCGATTGCGTCATCATGGGCATCAGGCAGGTGATGGACATCAAACCGGACCTTGTCCTGTCCGGCGTCAATTCAGGCTCGAACGTTGCCGACGACGTGACCTATTCCGGCACGATTGCCGGCGCCATCGAGGGCACCATGCAGGGCGTGCGCTCCTTCGCGCTGAGCCAGGCCTATCTCTCTGAGGACGGCGCGCGCATCGTGCCCTGGGAGGTCTGTGAGACGCATGCCCCGGCTCTTCTGGAAAAGCTGATGGTCCTGGACCTGCCGGAGGGTACGTTCCTCAATCTCAACTTCCCGAACTGCCGTCCCGACGAAGTCGATGGCGCCGAGGTGACCATGCAGGGCAAGCTGGCCTTCAATCTGCAGGTCGACGCCCGCTCTGACGGCCGGGGGTTTCCTTACTACTGGCTGAAGTTTGGCGAACGCGCCGGCGCCTTCATCGAAGGCACCGATATTCACGCGCTGAAGCATAATAAGATTTCGGTAACGCCTTTGAAACTGGATCTGACCGATTATTCCGTGACGGACCGCGTGGCGCGGGCCTTGGGATACGGAGCACAAGTTTGACGGCAAGACTGGCGGAGAAGGAGGGCTTTGCTGCGCTCGTCCTTAGATTGCGTGCCGAAGGCATCTCCGACCTCGATCTGCTGACGGCGGTCGAGCAGACGCAGCGCTCACAGTTTGTACCGTCGCAATTTGCCGACGACGCCTATTCGAGCCGGACGATCCCGATCGAATGCGGCTCATTTCTCGAAGGCATCGATTTTGCCGTCCGCATCCTGCATCACCTGAAGCTCAAGCCCGGCCAGCGCGTCCTGGAGATCGGCACCGGAAGCGGCTTTACCGCCGCCGTCATGGGCCGCATGGCCGAGCGTGTCCTGTCCATCGACCGCTACAAGACGCTGACGACGGCAGCGCAGCGGCGCATGGAATCGCTTGGCCTGCGCAGCGTCATCATCCGCCACGCCGACGGCAGCGCCGGCATGCAGGGTGAGGGCACCTTCGATCGCATCCTGGTGACGGCCGCCTTCAACGCGATGCCGCGCTTTTATACCGACCAGCTTGTTTCCGGCGGCTCGATGATCGCGCCGCTGATGATCTCCGAGAACGAATGCCGGATGGTGCGGCTGACGAAAACCGGCAGCCGTTTCGAACGCGAGGAACTGTTCGACGCTCCATATCTACCGATAGTTCCGCGCCTTGCCTCGCTGCTGTAGATGTGGATGATTTCCGGCCGCATCGGCCTGAAATCCGACCATCAAAAAGACAGAGTATGAGGTTGTGCGAAAGCCGCTAAGGCTTTTTGGCATCATGCTCGGCACACTGCGATTTTTCACCCGTAAGCTATGGTTATCAACTTCTCAAAAATATCGCACTGATTCCAGCATCTTAACCGCGTGGTAATACTAACGCGTTTTAATAGACTCACAAATGGTTGCGTTCTCAGTGGGTCGAGTCATGAGTTTCAGTCTTTCGCCAAAGTTCGGGAAGTCGGCCGGTAATCTTCTGGTTGTTTGCCTGCTGGCAAGTGCCGCAACGGGCTGCAGTTCCGATGTGACACGGTTTGGCGGCTTGTTTTCCTCCTCCGGGCAGGACCAGATCACTACAAGTTCCATTCCGCGCAGGAATATGAACGGTTCTCAGGGCGATCCGGTGCCGCGCGCCGATCTCGGCGGTTCGGCCGTTGCCAGCCAGTCGGGCTACGGCGGCGGCAATGACGCGCTGAACCAGCCTTATCCCGCACGCCAGGGTTACGATCCGACCCGCACGTCGAGCTCGAGCGCGCGTCTCGCTTCGGCGCCGGTCTCGGTGCAGCGTTCCGATCTGGCCGCGCCGACGGCTGTTGCCCCCTCCCGGCAGCGGGAAAAGGAAGTTGCGCTCGCCCAACCTTTCCCGTCTGCGCCGCAGGCTGAAAAGCCCCGATTGGTCGCGCCGGCTGCGCCGAAGATGACGCCCGATACGCTGACGACCGGCACGACGCCGAAGGTTTCCGGCTGGTCCGCCACCAACGCTCCGTCGGTGACGCTGCGTCCGGGTGAAAGCATCGCCACCCTCTCCAGGCGTTTTGGCGTACCGGAAAAGGAAATTCTGCGCGTCAATGCTCTGAAGACGGCATCTGCCGCCCAGCCCGGCCAGGCGATCCTGATCCCGACATTCAACGGCGGCAATGCCGCCAAGGCGGCATCGCAGGCGGCTGACCTTTCCAAGCCCGGCAAGATGCCGGATGCGCCGAAGGCGCCTGAGCAGAACGTTGCCGTCATTCCGGGCGCCAATTCCGCCCGCGACAAGACGCTGGCGAGTGCCGATATCACCGGCAAACTTCCCGCCGGCGCCGGCAAGGATCCGAAGGCGCCTGCGGGCAGCTATGTCGTCAAGCAAGGCGATTCCCTGGCAAAGATTGCCAAGGCGACTGGCAGCAATGTCGACGACCTCAAGGCCGCTAATAATCTTTCGGCCAACTCGCTCCGCATCGGTCAGGCCCTCAAGATCCCGAACGGCACCGCCGATAATATCAAGACCGCCTCGATCCCGGCCGAGAAGGTCGATCAGAAGCCGACCCAGCCGGCAGCTGCCCAGCAGACGGCTTCCGTTCAGCCCGCGCCCTATAAGGCGCCGGCCGCCACCCAGACCGTCGACGATGCCGAGAAGAAGTCGGACGTCAGCTCCGCCGCACCGGAATCGACCGGCATCGGCAAATACCGTTGGCCGGTGCGCGGTCAGGTCATTGCTTCATACGGCGCCAACGTCAACGGCAACCGCAATGACGGCATCGACATCTCGGTACCGCAGGGCACGCCGATCAAGGCCGCTGAAAACGGCGTCGTCATTTATGCCGGCAACGGCCTGAAGGAACTCGGCAACACCGTTCTCGTCCGTCACGACGACGGCACTGTCACCGTCTACGGCAACGCCGATACGCTGAGCGTCACCCGCGGCCAGAAGATCCAGCGCGGCCAGACCGTCGCCGTCTCCGGCATGAGCGGCGACGTCAAGCAGCCGCAGGTCCATTTCGAGGTGCGCAAGGACGCGTCCCCGGTCAACCCGATGACTTTCCTGGAATAGGTACTGCGTACCAGGAAGCGCAAAAGCCCGGCCACCAGCCGGGCTTTTGTCATTTAATGCATGTCGCGCAAAAGTGCGGAGCGGTTTTGGGATAAACGACAAAGGCCTAAAACGCGTCGCGTGAATTCGGATTGATGCGACGCGCTTTAGAGCAATTCCGGCAAAAGTGTGCAGCGGTTCTTGCGCCCGGAATTGCGTAAAAACAAAGAGATAGAGCATTTCCATGTTTCGAAGAAAACGAAAATGCTCTAGCCCCGGTCGATGTGAACGCGCATGCGTCCGGCCAGGTCTTGGATATATTGCCAGGCGACGCGGCCGGAGCGCGCGCCGCGGGTCGTTGCCCATTCCAGCGCCTCGGCATGCATCTTGTCGCGTTCGAGCCCGAGCTTGAAGTGATCGGCATAGCCGTCGATCATGCCGAGATAATCCTCCTGGCTGCATTTGTGGAAGCCGAGCCAGAGGCCGAAGCGGTCGGAAAGCGAAACCTTCTCCTCGACCGCCTCCGATGGATTGATCGCCGTCGACTGCTCGTTTTCCATCATGTGGCGCGGCAGGAGATGGCGCCGGTTGGAGGTGGCGTAGAAGAGCACATTGTCCGGCCGCCCTTCGACGCCGCCGTCGAGTGCTGCCTTCAGCGACTTGTAGGCGGTGTCGTCGTGATCGAAGGAAAGATCGTCGCAGAAGACGATCACGCGGTACGGCGTGTCCTTCAGGAGGTCGAGCAGATGGGGAAGGCTGGCGATATCCTCGCGATGGACTTCGACCAGCTTCAGCAAGATGCTGCTTTCGCGCCTGACATCTTCGTGGACGGCCTTGACCAGCGAGGATTTGCCCATGCCGCGCGCGCCCCAGAGCAGCACATTGTTGGCGGCATACCCCTCGGCGAAACGCACCGTATTCTCATGCAGGATATCGCGCACATGATCGACGCCGCGGATGAGCGTCAACGCTACCCGGTTTGGCCTCTTGACCGGCTGCAGATGCTGGCGCAATGGCGCCCAGACGAAACAGTCGGCAGCGTCCCAGTCGTTGAAGGCGGGTGCCGGTCCTGCAAGACGTTCGACGGCGTCTGCGAGCCGTCTCAGCTGGGCAAGCAGGGCTGTGTTGATTTCCTCGGTCATCGGTGGCCTCCTGATTTCTCACTGCGGCAATCCGCTTTGATCTTTCGATGCCGGGTAGCATGGCGTTTTGACGGCGGAAAGGTTATGAGGCAGCGGAATCGGTACTGTTTCCGGCTGTTTCTGTTGCATTCATCGAAGCCGTAACTATAGTCCGGCAACCTGAAAAGAGAGGCGGAGTTCCGCCGCCCAAGCCTGAGGAGTTTAGCATGTTCATCACCCCGGCATTCGCCCAGAGTGCGACCGATACCGCAACGGGATTCGGCGGCTCCGGTTTCGAAATGATCATCCTGTTCGTGCCGCTGATGGTCGTCTGGTACTTCCTGCTGATCCGTCCGCAGCGCGCACAGGCAAAAAAGCGTGAGGAAACCCTGAAGGCGATCCGTCGCGGCGACCAGGTCGTCACCGGCGGCGGTCTCGTCGGCAAGGTCACCAAGGTCGTTGACGAAAAGGAAGTTGAAGTCGAGATTGCTGATGGCGTGCGTGTGCGCATCGTCCGCAGCGGCATCTCCGAAATTCGCGTCAAGGGTGAACCGGTCAAGGCCGACGCGGCGTAACAAGCGATAACGGCAGGACCGCCGGATCGGAAGATCGTCGAGAGAATGTTGCATTTTTCCCGCTGGAAAACACTTCTGATTTGGCTGGTCGCGTTTGCGGCCATCGTCATCGCTGCGCCCAATCTGCTGACTGAGGCGCAGCGATCCTCCCTGCCGGACTGGTTGGGGCACGACCGCTTGACGCTCGGTCTCGACCTGCAGGGCGGCTCGCATATCGTTCTGAAGGTCGAGCGTTCCGATGTCGTCAAGGACCGCCTGGAGGAGCTGGTCGCCAACGTGCGTAACGCGCTGCGCGGTGCCAGCATCCGCTATACCGGGCTGACCGGCAATGATCAGACCGTCACCGTCCGCATCACCGATCCGGCCCAGATAAAGGCGGCGGTCGATCTCCTGAAGCCTTTGGCGACGGCTGGTGGACATTCCGGATCTGAGGTCGCGCTGCAGCAGGGCGAGGAGGGGCAACTCTCACTGCAGATTTCCGACGCCGGCATTACCGCTGACGTCGCCTCCGCCCGGAGCCGGTCGCTCGATATCGTTGGCCGCCGCATCGCCGGATTCGGCTATGAAAATTTCCTCGTTCGCCCTGATGGCGCCGACCGCATCGTCCTGCAGGTGCTGGGATCGGTCGACGCCGAGCGGCTGAAGAACATCCTGAACCAGCCCGCCAAGCTTTCCTTTCATCTGATCGACGAAAGCATGTCGGGGCAGGAGGCGCTGAACGGCCGCTGGCCTGCAACGTCGCAAGTCCTTTATTCCCTCGACGATCCGCCGATTCCCTATCTCGTCGACCGCACGGCTTTCGTCACCGGCAGCAACATGGTCGATATCGAGCCCATCGTCGATCCGCAGACGCAGGAGACCTCGATTGCCTACCGTCTCGATGCGGAAGGCACGCAGCGGCTGGCGCAGGCGACGGAACAGAATATCGGCAAGCACCTTGCCATCGTCTTCGACGACCAGGTCATGTCGTCACCGGTCATCGATGCGGCGATCACCGGCGGCGAAGGCCGGATTTCGGCAAACTTCTCCGAGGACGGCGTCCGCGACCTTGCGATCATGCTGCGCGCCGGCGCCTTGCCGGCGACGCTGACGAGCGTTGAGGAACGCAGCGTCAGCCCGAGATTCGGCGCCGATTCCATCTTCAACGGTCTCATTGCTGGCCTTGTCGCCGTTGTGCTGGTCGCAGCACTGATGATCGCCCTCTATCGTATTCTCGGCATCATCGCCGTCGTCTCGCTCTTCCTCAACCTGATCCTCATCATCGCGGTGCTCAGTCTTGTCGGTGCGACGCTCACCTTGCCCGGGATTGCCGGCATCGTGCTGATCGTCGGCATGGCCGTCGATTCGAACGTACTGATCTACGAGCGCATCCGCGAAGAGGAAAAAACCACCCATTTCTTTGCGGAGGCCGTCGGCCGCGGTTTCTCGCGCGCATTTTCAACGATCGTCGACGCGAATGTGACGATCTTCATCGCCGCCATCATCCTCTTTTTCCTTGGCAGCGAATCCATCCGCGGTTTCGCGGTGACGCTGGCGGTCGGCATCCTGACGACCGTTTTCACGGCTTTCACGCTGACGCGCTCGATCGTTGCCGTCTGGCTGAGCGCGCGCCATCCCCGGCATCTGCCGAAGAGCGTCCTGACCCATCTTTTCGAGCACGCCAATATCCGCTTCATGGGAATCCGCCGCTATGTCTTTACGGCGTCGGCGGTCATCTCGCTGATCGCCATGGCCGCCTTTGCCACCGTCGGCCTGCATCTCGGCATCGATTTCTCCGGCGGCTCGCTCATCGAGGTAACGGCGAAGCAGGGCAATGCCGACATCGCCGATCTCCACTCGCGCCTCAATGATCTCAATCTCGGCGATGTCAGTGTCGAGCGCACGGGCGGGCCGTCGAACGCGCGGATCCGCATCGCTTCCCAAGGCGGCGGCGAGAATGCCGAGCAGTCGGCGGCGACGCTGGTGCGCGGTGAGCTCCAGGAAGATTATGATTTTCGTCGCGTCGACGTCGTCGGCCCCGCCATCTCGGGCGAATTGACGATGATGGCGACGCTCGGTGTGCTTGCAGCACTTGCGGCGATCCTGATCTACATCTGGATCCGCTTCGAATGGCAATTTGCCGTCGGCGCCATCGTCGCAACGCTGCACGACGTCATCATCATGCTCGGTCTCTTCGTCCTCACCGGCATCGAGTTCAACATGACGAGCATCGCCGCCGTGCTGACGATCGTCGGTTATTCCCTAAACGACACGGTCGTGGTCTATGACCGAATGCGCGAGAATCTCAAGCGATACAAGAAGATGCCGCTGCCGATCCTGATCGATGCCTCGATCAATCAGACGCTATCACGCACCATTCTGACCGCAGCGACGACGCTGATCGCCTTGCTCGCGCTCTTTCTCTTCGGGGGCGAAGTCATCCGCTCCTTCACCTTTGCGATGCTCTTCGGCGTCGCTCTCGGCACCTTCTCTTCGATCTATATCGCCGCTCCTGTCTTGATCGTCTTCCGGCTGCGGCCGGAGGCTCCCGACGGGGAAGAGAGCAACAAGACGGATGCTGGTGTAAGATCCGGCACGGTGGTTTGAAAACATGGCAAAAGGCATAGAAGTCCGCGCCGCGCATTTCCCCGGGCGTGCTCCGATCGACGCTTACGGCAATGGCGGCTTTCGCTTTGCCGACATGTCGCATCGCGGCTCGATCCTTTGCCTGCCGTCCGGCATTCATGGCTGGGACATGGATATGTCGAAACCGCTGTCGCCTGAAAATTTCCGCCGGGTGCTGGATGAGGCGGCCGACATCGAGGTTCTGCTCGTCGGCACCGGTACCGAGCTTCGCCGCCTGCCCGAGGAATTGAAGCTGGCGCTGAAATCGCGCGGCATTTCCTCCGATCCGATGAGCACCGGAGCGGCGGTGCGCACCTTCAATATCATGCTCGCTGAGCAACGTGCCGTCGCCGCGGCGTTGATTGCGGTCTGACGATGACTGAAGCGCATATTGCGACGAACCAGGAGATCTGCCTGGCGATGCTGCGTGACAGCGATCGCGACCGCTATCTCGCCTGTCTGCTGTCGCCGGAGGCAAAGCGCGGCGCGCTTGCAGCTCTTTATGCCTTCAATGCCGAGCTTGCCCGCATCCGTGATCTCGTGCACGAGCCGTTGCCCGGCGAGGTGCGGCTGCAATATTGGCACGATCTTCTGGAAGGCAGTGCACACGGCTCGACAGCGGCCAATCCCGTTGCCGCAGCCCTTCTGACCGCGATCGAAACGCACCGCCTGCCGCGTAAGACGCTGATCGACATGATCGAGGCCCGCACCTTCGATCTCTATGACGATCCGATGGAGACACGTCTTTCGCTTGAAGGCTATGCCGGTGAAACGGCATCGGCCCTGATCCAGCTCGCAAGCCTGGTGCTTTCGCCGGAGGAAGCCGCACGATCGGCCGACGCCGCCGGCCATGCCGGCGTCGCCCAGGCGGTCGCCGGATTGCTGCTGCTGATGTCGCTGCATCGCCGCCGCGGCCAGGTCTATATTCCGCTGCAGATCCTTTCCGCCACCGGTCTCGACCGCGATGCCTTCCTTGCCGGCGAAGACAGGCCGCGCATCTCTGCTGCCATCGAGGCCTTCGCCGGTCTTGGTCGCGAACATCTGGTGAAGGCGAGAGCGGCGGGGCCGATTGCGCCGGCCGTCTTTCCAGCCTTTCTGCCGGCGACGCTTGCCGAACCGGTGCTCGTCAAGGCACAGAAGCGAGGCGCCTTGCTGTTCGACCGACCACTGCAGCCGCCGCAATGGCGCCGCCAGCTGCGAATGGGACTGGCAGCAACCCGCCGGAAAATCTGATATCGGTCAAATTCGCGCAAGTCTCGCGCGTTACAAGGCTTCCACCGCTACCCTTTGAACGGAGACTCGGCGTGGGCATTATCGTCTGGTGCGTTCTTTTCGCCATCGTCATTTTCATTGCTTTTGTGGCAACGCGCATGGCCGCGCAGAACAAGGAAGACGGCCTGCATGACACGGGCCTCGCCATCATCGAATTCGGTCGCGCCTTTCCGAACGAGGCGATCCGTCAATTGCAGGCGACGGAAAACGGTCAGGCCGTCTTCGTGCGCCTGCATGACAACAAGGCGGGCTTCATGCGCAACATGTCGCGCCATTTCGCCTGCCATCTGATCGAGCCGGGTCGGGTGCGCGTCGTCGGCTCGGAAACGGGCCGGGGACTGGTGGTCGACTTCCTCGATGCACCCTATCACAACGCTGATTTCGAATTCGCTTCCGCCAAGGAAGCCTCGGAGGTTTCGCTCTGGCTGCTCGGCAATTATATCGCCGAGCCGGATAAGGACCTGCCGACCGGCAATATTTCGGCGGCGAATAAGCAGTAATGCATGTCGCCCAATACTGTGCAGCGGTTTGGGCGACATGCATAAAGGCAAAGACTTCAAGCGGGTCGCATGAGCCGGTTCGATACGACGTGCTTGAAAACGCCGGTCAGGCGCTTTCGGCAAGCGTCGATTCTTGACCGAGCCAGGCGGCGCAGTCGGCAAGCGCGCGGCGTGCGATCAGCTGCCGCTTCATAATCGTCTTGTCCTTGCCGCGGAAGCGCTTGACGCCTTCGGGCTTGACGATCGAGCCCGGCTGGAGCTCCGGAAACAGCCCGAAATTGATGTTCATCGGCTGGAACGATCGTTTGCCCGGCTCCTCGTCGGTGACGAGGTGCCCGCCAGTGATATGACCGAGCAGCGAGCCGAGCGCGGTCGTCGGCGGCGGTAGCGAGATCGCCTCGCCCTTGCGTTCGGCGGCGGCGAAACGCCCGGCCATCAGCCCGACGCTGGCACTCTCCACATAACCCTCACAGCCGGTGATCTGGCCGGCAAAACGCAGGCCGGGCCGCGATTTCAGCGTCAGTGACCGGTCGAGCAGGGTGGGGGAGTTGATATAGGTATTGCGGTGCAGGCCGCCGAGACGGGCAAATTCCGCATTTTCCAGACCAGGGATCATCCGGAAGATTTCTGCCTGCGTGCCATATTTCAGCTTCGTCTGGAAGCCGACCATGTTGTAGAGCGTGCCGAGTGCATTGTCCTGCCGCAGTTGCACGACCGCATAGGCCTTGACTGTCGGGTTATGCGCGTTCGTTAGCCCCATCGGCTTCATCGGTCCGTGGCGCAGTGTCTCGCGGCCGCGTTCGGCCATCACCTCGATTGGCAGGCAGCCGTCGAAATAAGGCGTGCCCTCCCATTCCTTGAAACCGACCGTGTCGCCTGATATCAGCGCGTCGACGAAGGCATTGTACTGTGCCTCGTCCATCGGGCAGTTGATGTAATCCTTGCCGGTGCCGCCAGGCCCGACCTTGTCGTAGCGCGACTGATACCAGCAGATATCCATGTCGATGCTCTCGCGGTAGACGATCGGCGCGATGGCGTCGAAGAAGGCAAGCGAATCCTCGCCGGTTTCCGCCTGGATGGCGCTCGCGAGCGTCGGCGCCGTCAGCGGTCCGGTGGCGACTATGGCAAGATCCCAGTCCTTCGGCGGCAGGCCGGTGACCTCTTCACGCACGACGGTGATGAGCGGGTGGTCATGGACCGCTTTGGTCACCGCCTCGGAGAAGCCATCGCGATCGACGGCGAGCGCACCGCCGGCCGGTACCTGGCACCGATCGGCAGCGGCCATGATCAGCGAACCCGCCATGCGCATCTCGGCATGGATGACGCCGACGGCATTGCTGGTCGCATCGTCGGACCGGAAGGAATTGGAGCAGACGAGTTCGGCAAGACCGTCGGTCTTGTGCGCATCAGTGCCGCGCACCCCGCGCATTTCATGCAGAATGACCGGAACGCCGGAACTGGCGATCTGCCAGGCGGCTTCCGAACCGGCAAGCCCGCCGCCGACGACGTGGATAGGGGAATAGGAGGAGATCGTGTTCATTCCGGGCTGATATCATGTCGGCAGGTGCGATCCAACACCCCGGAATCAAAAACGGCGCCCTGGGGCGCCGTCTTGGAAGCATCGTACTCGCTATTAGCGGAACGAGCGGGATGCGATATTCCGGATGTCGTAGCGGCTAACGCCGATATCGGACAGGGTCTGGTTCGAAAGGCCGCCGAGTTCATTGAGCGTACGACGGTAGCTGAGCCAGCTTCTTGCAATGCGGATCGGGTTCATTTTCTTCTTCCTATGCCCGCGGGACGGCGGGATCGCCTGTCTCTCTGCGGTTGACGTTTATATAGGCGAGAACCGTCCGATTGTGCAGTGCAAATAAAAGGCGTCTGCCATGCAATTGTGCACTATGATGCTCGACAATTAGGCGGTGAATATTTTTTGAGCGGGCTAAACAAGCGGGAAAACATGCAACCTCCGCGGCCACCACGCGCAGACAAAAGAAAACGCCCGCTGTGGGTACAGCGGGCGTTTCGATCGAGAACAATCGCGCTTGGGAGGAGCAGCGATCGCCTTGAATTAGCGGGAAGAAGCCTCGCGGGCAACGCGATGGATGTCCGAACGGTCGATGCCGAGATCGTGCAATTCGCGGTTGGTCATGCGGCCGAGTTCCGTGACGGTCTGACGATACTTGCGCCAGTTATTGAAAGAGCGAGAGAAGTTCATGTTAAGCCCCTTTCCGAGGGTTTGATCTGCCAGCAGCCACCGATCGGCGCTGACCTCTATTTGATGACTGGAATATATGTTGCGACGCGAAAGACTAAAACAGACAAGTTTTCAGATCACCTATGCGAAGCTTGCAATGCTCAAAGGGTATTTGACGCAGACTTACCGTTTTTTGGTCAATGAATAGGCAGAATGACTTTTGAGAAAGCAATTCGATTTGGAGAGGCGAATGGGGGATCACTGCGGAAAAACGCTGCTCCCTCCGCCAGTTCCGCCCGTCCTTCTGCTACAACGAGGCGTTCCGCTTCGGATCAGAAGCCGCCCATCCCGTCGCGGGGTTGGTGGGGCGGCGTGACGGCAATGTGGCATGGCGGCGCCATCCGACGAAAATCCTCTCACCGCCAAGGCTTTAATGAAGCTTTGGCTAAACAAAGACGCCCGCCGGGGGAGGATCCGGCGGGCGCGTTATGGTGACTGACAACTGGGAGGAGGAGTGTTGCCAGTCTATCGCAGCGCGCTGGGAGGAGGAGTGCGCGGCTGCGAATCTCGTCACGGACAAAGCATCCGCGGGCCTCCGGCCAAGCCGGGCCGGGGTGCCATCCCCGTGCTTCGATGCGTTGATCAATAGTATGACTAATCAATATTGTGCAGTGCAATAAATTCATGCCGGATATGCGAAATACGCATATCTCTCCGTCCATAGACTTATATTAGCGCTTCTGGCGTTAGCGGCTGGTTAACACTCGGTACTATTTAGACCAGTGAGGAACTTGTATATTTGTTGCAGAGCGTTTGCGAACACCGGTCCTGCGTCTATAACGGCGTGGGCCGCAGGCCGCAGTCGGCGTTTCGGAAATAAGAGGTAGAGCATGTATCGCGGCAGGTTGGAGCGGGATCTTTCGCTCTGGGTGGGCAAGGGCCTGCTCGGGCAGGAAACGGCAGGTGCGCTTCTCGCCGAATATGACAGCCGCCCGGCAAGTTTCAGCCTCGGCAGGGTGTTGATGGCGCTGGCGGCGGTGCTGCTTGCCGCTGCCATTCTGCTGGTCGTCGCCTCCAATTGGGAGGCCATCCCGCGCCTCGTGCGCGTCGGCGTCATCCTTGCCCTGATCTGGGTGGTGCACATCGCCGCTGCCCGGCTGCTCGCCCGCGGTGCGACGGCGGCGGCAGGCGGGTTGCTGGTCATCGGCGCGATGAGCTTCGGCGGCGCCATCTCGCTGGTCGGGCAGATGTATCATCTCTCCGGCGACGAACAGACGGTGATGTATCTCTGGTTCGCCATCGCGACGATCTCGGCGATCCTGTTCCGTTCGGGCGCAGTGGCCGTCGTCGCGGGCTTCCTCTCCTGGGCGTCGTTTGCCGTCTATCTTGAGAACCACGACACGCATTGGATAGGGTTCGATCCCTGGATGGCGCCTCTCATGGCGGTAATCGTCATCGCGTTGGTGCGTTATACCGGCGCCGAGCGGGCCCGCCATCTCGCCTATCTGCTGCTGATCGGCTGGCTCGCCTGGCTCTATACTCTTTATGAGGAGATCGCCGTGGCGCTTGCCTTCGCGATCGGTGGCATGGCGGCCTTCGTGCTGACGGCGTTGCCGCTTCGGCCTATTGCCTCCTTGGTCAGGAGCGCCGGTGCGGCCCCGGCCTTCTACAGCTTCCTTGTCGCCGGGATCGGCTTGCTTCTGTTGCATATCGAGATCGAGGACGGCTGGCGGCTGGTGGTGCTCGGAGTGGCGACACTTGCCGCTTCTGTGCTGGCGATCGCCCTGTATGGCAGGGATAACGGCGCGGTGCGTTATCTCGCCTATACGACCTTTGCCGCGGAGATGCTCTATCTCGCCTCCGTTACCGTCGGCTCGATCCTCGGCACGTCGAGCCTCTTCCTCTTCTCCGGTCTCGTGGTGGCACTAGTCGCCTGGATCGTCATCCGCCTCGAGCAGCGTTTTTCGGCGAATGCACAGGGGGAGGGCGCATGACCTCGTTCCTGGCAAAGCTGCAATCCGGCAAGGGCTATCTGCTTTCGGCGATCATCGTCGCCGGTCTGCAGACCTTGATCCTCGGCACAATCATCCAGAGCCGGGCGTCGATCCTCAGTGATGGCGCTGAAGTGCTGCTGAAGACGGCGCCCGTCGATCCGCGTGATTTCCTGCGCGGCGATTATGTCGTCTTGAACTACGACATTTCCTCTGTGCCGGTGCAGACGGTTTCCGGCGGCATTCCGGCCGAGCCAGGCGAACGCGTGCTATGGGTCCGGTTGAAGAAGCAGGAGGACGGTTTCTGGACGGTGATCGAATCGTCCTTTCACGAACTGCCTCCGCAGCCGGAGACCGTGATCCTGCGCAGCCAGCCATTTTATAGTGGCGGACTTGCCGCCGGCGACAGCATGCGTGTCGAATACGGCATCGAGCGCTACTACGTTCCTGAAGGTGAGGGCAAGCCGATCGAGGAGGCCCGCAATGACGGCGACGTCGCCATCGCAGTGCGTGTCTCGCCTGATGGAAGCGCACAGATTCGCAGCCTTCTCGTTGACGGCAAGCCGGTTTACGACGAGCCGCTTTACTGATCCGGCGGCACTTCGGAGGAAGGCGGCTCCAGGGCCGCAAGTCCGCTGTCATTTGCCGTTCATTTTTCCTTTGCCTCGACCAAATCGGGTGATATAGAGACGCCGCGCTCCGGAAGGCCTCATGCGCAGGCATAGGCATGCGGTTTTGTGAACGCGGGTATGGTGAAATTGGTAGACACGCCAGATTTAGGTTCTGGTGCCGCAAGGCGTGGGAGTTCAAGTCTCTCTACCCGCACCAAGCTGTTTGCAGGCGGGAGACTGAAATCGGTTGGCTTAGGGCAGCCGAGAGTTGTCCCGAATAGCCCGCGAGTGCCGTTCCCCTTTGGGCGGAATGATACAGGAATTGGGAAAAGCCACGCGCGGCAGGATCGCCGGCGTCGTGCTCATCGAAACGAACGGCGTCTGGGCACGGCCGCCACGAAATGAAGGTAGGAAGACATGCAGGTTATCGAAACGCTCGCTGAAGGGCTGAAGCGCGAAATCAAGGTCGTTATCCCGGCCAAGGACATGCAAGACAAGATGAATGAGCGTCTTGCCGATGTGAAGGACAAGGTTCGCATCAACGGCTTCCGTCCGGGCAAGGTCCCCGCTGCGCACCTCAAGAAGGTCTACGGCAAGTCGATCATGGCCGACCTCGTCAACGAGATCGTCCGCGAGCAGCCGGCCGCCATCCTGTCCAGCCGCGGCGAGAAATCGGCCACGCAGCCGGAAATCGCCATGACGGAAGACAAGGACGAAGCCGACAAGATCCTCGCTGCCGAGCAGGATTTCGAATTCACGCTCTCCTATGAAGTGCTGCCGCCGATCGAACTGAAGTCGGTTAAGGGCATCAAGGTCACGCGCGAAGTCATCGACATCTCGGACGACGAAGTCAACGAGCAGGTCCTGAAGGTCGCCGAAAGCGCCCGCGCTTACGAGACCAAGACCGGCAAGGCCGCAGACGGCGACCGCATCACCATGGATTACGTCGGCAAGGTCGACGGCGAAGCCTTCGAAGGCGGCACCGACCAGGGCGCCGAACTCGTGCTCGGCTCCGGCCGCTTCATCCCGGGCTTCGAAGATCAGCTCGTCGGCGTCAAGGCCGGCGCCGAGAAGACCATCACCGTGACCTTCCCGGCCGACTATCCGGCCAAGAACCTCGCCGGCAAGGAAGCGACCTTCGACGTCACTGTCAAGGATGTCGCGGCACCTGCCGCTGTCGAGATCAACGATGAACTCGCTTCCAAGCTCGGCATCGAATCGGCTGACCGCCTGAAGGAGATCGTCCGTGGCCAGATCGAATCGCAGTACGGTTCGCTGACCCGCCAGAAGCTGAAGCGTCAGATCCTCGACCAGCTGGACGAGATGTACAAGTTCGAGACCCCGAACTCGCTGGTTGACGCCGAATATAACGGCATCTGGAGCCAGGTGAACAACGATCTCGCCCAATCCGGCAAGACCTTCGAGGACGAAGACACGACCGAGGAGAAGGCTCGCGAGGAATACAAGACGCTCGCCGAGCGCCGCGTCCGCCTCGGCCTCGTTCTCTCCGAAATCGGCGAAAAGGCCGGCGTCGAAGTCAGCGAAGACGAGATGCAGCGCGCCATCTACGATCAGCTGCGCCAGTATCCGGGCCAGGAAAAGCAGATCCTCGAATTCTTCCGCAGCCAGCCGGGTGCCGCCGCTTCGATCCGCGCGCCGATCTTCGAAGAGAAGGTCATCGATCACCTGCTGACCGAAATCGACGTCACCGACAAGAAGGTGACCAAGGAAGAACTGCTCGCCGAGGAAGAAGGCGAAGCCAAGGCCGAGACCAAGAAGGCCGCGCCGAAGAAGAAGGCTGCCGCCAAGGCCGAAGCAGCTGACGCTGGTGAAGGCGAAGAAGCCGCACCGAAGAAGAAGGCTGCTCCGAAGAAGAAGGCGGCTGACGAAAGCGCCGAATAATCGCTTTTCAGTTCAGAAGTTTGGAAGGCCTCGCCATCGTGCGGGGCCTTTTTCTATTATCCAGGGCAGTTCATTCTCGCCGCCTACTCCTTTGTGTTTATTCACCAGGAACAACAAAGAGTTGCAATAAAGTATAATTCGATGCAGATTCTACTGATGGGGAGGACCTGAAAATGACTGCAAAGCATGACATGAAGAAGCTGGTGGAAGAAATGTATGCCGTGCGTGACCGCGGCGATGTCGAAGCTACCCTGGCGCTGATCGGCGAGGGTTGCACCTTTCGCATGGTCGGCAATACACGGCTGGCGCCTTTTTCGACTGAATCAAGCGGGCATGCTTTTCGCCAAGCGATAACGCAGCTTATCACAGTATGGGATCTATCGAATATCAGGACAGCTATCTATGTGGACGAGGATGAGCATATGGTCTTTGCACACCGTGAAGGCGAGGTCAGGCACATCCCATCGGGCGTGAGCTTCCATACGGAATTCATCGACAAGATCCATATCCGGGATGGGAAACTGGTCAAGATCGTCGAATTTGTCGACACGCTGCAAGTGGCCGAGACGGCCAAGATGATCCAAGTCGCTTAAACGGCCACCAAGGTCGGAGCCTTCGAAGCGTTGTCAAAGTTGATTCATGCGACGCGCTTTAGAGTTTGATGCCGCCCACGTTTTCGGGCGTCAGCCGCCGTTCAAGAATTACCGCTCAATGCGCTGTCAGTTGCGCGACTTTCCTGACATGGCTCACGGCTGCGGCGCCGCCTGCGGTCTGTGTGAAGAGGTGGAGCGTTTCCTCTTCGTCGTCGGCGACAGGCGTCAGCGCCTGATCCATGTAGGTCTTCGACTTTGCATCCCTTGAAATCAGGAACGCCGAAATCGTCAGGCCAATGATCGTGCCGGCGAGCGAAGCATGTTTGCGGAAGGTTTCCCAGGCAAAGCGCGGCCAGAAGACCAGCGGATTCTCGCGCGGCAGGTCAGGGCGCCGCTCCGATGGGGTCTTCAGGCGCAGCAGACCGCTTTGCAGCGGATGCACGTTTTCCAGCGGCACGGTGGTGGCGAAGGAGACCAGAACCTTGACGAGCCTCGCCAGCGGTACCCCGGTCGCCACAGCGCGGCGCAGCAGCGTCTTCATATGATCAGGCGAATAGTAGAGCGACCACGCCTCGTGGTAGATGTCTTCCCATTCCTGTTTGCTCATTTTGGGATGCGCGGTGCAGACGTGCTCGACATCGTAGATGTTGAGATCGGCATCCATCTCGATGCCCTTCTTCCACAGGACCTGATGGTCCTCGGAGCCAGGCAGCGGCGTCAGGATGAAGAATTCGATGACGTCGAGCGGCAGCTCTTCCTGGATGATCGTGATGTCGCGGCGGATCGACTCCGGCGTGTCGGCGGGGAAGCCCAAGATATAACCGGCGAGCGTCATGATGCCCTGGGCCTTCCAGGCGAGCAGCATCTTGCGGTATTCGGTGATCTTGTTCTGGTTCTTCTTGGCAGCGGTCAGATTGTCCGGATTGACGTTCTCAAGGCCGATGAAAACGCGCGTGACGCCGGCGCGCCTGGATTTCTCGATGAAATTCGGGATCTTGTGGCAGAGCGTGTCGACCTGGATCATCAGGCCGAGTGGGATACCGTCCCGCTCCTTGAGTTCGATCAACCGGTCGAAGATCGCTTCCCAATCCTTGTTACGGGCGAAATTGTCGTCGGTGATGAAGAATTTGTGGATGCCCTGCGCCCAGTTCATCCGCACCAGCTTTTCGACGTCGTCGGCCGAACGGAAGCGTGATTTGCGTCCCTGCACGTTGATGATGGTGCAGAACGAGCACTGATAGGGACAGCCACGTCCGGCATCGAAGCTGGTGCTGAGCCCGAGCGTGCGCTGGATATTGTCCTTCGGCAGGAAGGGAACCGGCGTGCCGCCGATGCCGGGAAGGTCGTTCATGAAATTGTAGAGCGGCTTCAGCTCGCCGGCGGCGGCATCGCGCAGCACCATGTCGAGCCGGCCCTCGGCTTCGCCGGCAAACATCGAGATGCCCATGTCGCGGCAGGCGTCGAGCCCGACGGCCTTGCCATCCAGCATCGACAGGCAGCCGGAAACATGGAAGCCGCCGATCGAAACCGGCAGGCCGGCATCGCGGAAGGGACGGGCGATATCGAGGGCGCGCGGATACTGGTTGGTCTGGACGCCGACGAGCGCGATCATCCCGAAATTGTCGTGACGCTTGAACTGCGCCAGCAGTCCGGCGATATCGATCCGCGTATTGGTCTCGTCGATCACGGTGATGTCAATCGCCGTATCGTCTCCGAGCACCTTGCGCTCGGCACATTCGGCGGCAATGCCGTAGAGCGCCGCCAGCGAATTGGAGGGGATCATCGCCCGCCACCAGCGGATGACGTAGCCGTCGTCGTCATAATGCGACGGCTTGATCAAGATCAGCTGAAAACGTCTGCGCGCAGCTTCCAAGACATGGGACAAGAGTATCTATCTTTCTCTAGAAGCTTTTGCCCGAAGGCAAATGGCGTTGAAGGCATATACAGGCACGACATACCAATGCGATTTAGGAGGTCAAACTAAGGCGTAAAAAAACGGCACGGCCCGCAAACGCTTCGCGAAGTGTATCACTCCTCAATATACTACCCGATATCGAGCAGCAATGCGCGATGGTCGGAGACTTCGGGCGCCTCGACCACCTCGAATTTGGCAACCTTCACCCCCGGCGTCACCAGCATGTAGTCGGCAAAGCGGCCTTGCTTCAGATAGTAGGAGGTTCGCGTGTCTACAAGACCGTTTCCGGTGACCAGATCGGAAAGCCCGAGTCTGGCGAGAATCGTGAAGGTCGCGCTGTCAGGCAACACGTTGAAATCGCCGCAGACGACGAGATTTTCGCCGCCGGGCCAGACGCGCTCGATGAGCCTGACCAGCGCCTCGGCCTGCTCTTTGCGCGCTGCGGTATCGCCCTTGCCTGCGGGATCGCGCAGGCCATGCATGTGGGCGATGGTCACGGTAGAAGCGTGCTCATGGCTGAAGAGGCGGATGCAATGGGCGTTTCGCGGCCGCGGATGTTCGCCCCAGCCATCGGCGGAAAAACGGCCGTGCACGAAGTCCAGCCCCTCTGCGATGAGGGAATGCGTTTTGCGCACGAAGGTCGCCAGCCCGAATTCGGCGGCAATCGCGGTATCGCCATCGAAAAGCTCGCCTCTCGAGGTCGGGCAGAAGAAGCCGTCGTGGCCGGGCAGGGCGGTGCCGATCTCAGTAAACAGATTGGCGCGCTGCGGCAGCTCCAGCCCCGCGTCCCGATAGATCGACCATCCGCCGCCCGTACCTGGCGCCCGCAGCACTTCCTGCAGGCACAGGACATCCGGATCGGCTTGCCTGATATAGCCGATCAAGGTCTCATGCAGCCTGCCGCCCCATGCGTTCAGCGAAATGATGCGCAATGTCATTGGGCTCCGTTTGGCGGCCGGATTTAGACGACAGCTCCGCCGTCTACATGATGCGTTTTAAAGTTCTGACTTGATGTCGCCCATCCGGTTCCAGGCATCGAGCCCAGCGATCTTGTAGGCTTCGGCGAGCGTCGGGTAGTTGAAAGTGTTCTCGACGAAATATTCGACCGTGCCTTTGAGGTTCAGCACCGCTTGACCGATATGGACCAGCTCGGTGGCACCTTCGCCGACGATATGCACGCCGAGCAGGCGGCGGGTCTTCAGCGAGAAGATCAGCTTCAAAAGCCCGGTGTCGAGGCCCATGATGTGACCGCGCGACGTCTCGCGGAAGCGGGCAATGCCGCATTCATAGGGAATACCGCGCTCCTTCATCTCTTCTTCGGTCAGGCCGCAGGTCGAAATCTCCGGCACGGCATAGATGCCATAGGGGAAATATTTCGGCGGCTCCTTGGCGACCGCGCCGACCGCGACGCGGGCAGCGATGCGGCCCTGTTCCATCGAGGTCGAGGCAAGGCTCGGAAAGCCGACGACGTCGCCGGCGGCATAGATGTTGGCAACCGATGTCTGGAAGGTTTCCGGATTGACCTTGAGACGGCCGCGGCTGTCGGCGTCGAGGCCGATGGCCTGAAGGTTCAGCGCATCGGTTGCCCCCATGCGGCCGGCGGCGAAAAGCACCATGTCGGTCGTCAGGCGTCGGCCGCTGTCGAGCGTCAGTTCGACCTTGCCGTTTTCGAGCCTCTCCACCTTATCGGCCTTCTGGCCGAGCAGCAGCTTCATGTTGCGGTCGCGCAGCTGATAGGTAAAATCCTCGATGATTTCCTTGTCGATGAAGTCGAGCATCGTCGCCTTCGGATCGATGACGGTGACGGCGGTGTCGAGCGCGCTGAAGATCGTCGCATATTCGATTCCGATGACCCCGGCGCCGATGACGACCATTGATCGCGGCAGGTCCTGGATGTCGAGCAGTTCGTCGCTGTCGAGAACGGTCTTGCCGTCGAAGGGGATGTAATCGGGGCGGAAAGGCTTTGTGCCGACGGCAAGCAGCACGCTGGCGGCGGTGACCTGGGTGGTCTCGCCGTCATCCTTGATCACCTGCAGCGTCGACGCATCGATGAAGCTCGCCTTGCCGCGAATATGCTGCACGCGGTTGCGGGCGAACTGGTGTTCCAGCACCTCGACCTCGTGGTTGAGCGTAATCAGCAGGCGGCGGCGCAGGTCATCTGCACTGATCTCTTCCTTGACGCGGTAAGACCGGCCGTAGAAGCCGCGTTCGCGCCAGCCGGAAAGATTAAGCGCGGTCTCGCGCAGCGTTTTGGAAGGGATGGTGCCGGTATGCACGGACACGCCGCCGACGCGTTTGCCCTGCTCGATGACAAGCACTTTCTTGCCGAGTTTTGCCGCCTGGATCGCGCCGCGGCGCCCTGCGGGACCGCTGCCCACCACAACGAGATCGTACTGAAGCATCATCAAGCCCCGGATTGGAAAGGAATCATATTGCGACGCAAAATGTCGCCCGTCCATCGTTAGCCGGTCAATGTTACAGATTGTTTTACGACCGCCGATTCCGCCGGACCTGTGCCTTTCAGATCAACTTCAGCCCCTTCAGGCTGACATGACCATCCCTGCCGATGATGACGTGGTCGTGGACGGTGATATCGAGCGCCTTGGCGGCATCGATGATCACCTTCGTCATGTCGATGTCGGCGCGCGATGGTGTGGGATCGCCGGAGGGATGGTTGTGCACGAGGATCATCGCCGTTGCCGAAAGCTCGAGTGCGCGTTTGACCACCTCGCGCGGATAGACCGGCGTATGGTCGACCGTGCCGCGGCCCTGTACCTCATCGGCGATCAGCACATTGCGTTTGTCGAGGAAGAGGATGCGGAACTGTTCGCGTGTCTCGTGCGCCATGGCGGCATGGCAATACTGGATGACCGAAGACCACGAAGACAGGACCTGTTTGCTCCTGAGCTCGCTCTTCAGCGTCCGGTGGGCGACAGTCGAGATCAGCTTCAGGTCGAGCGCCACGGCCTCGCCGACGCCCTTGACTTCCATCAGCAGCGCCTGAGGCGCCCCAAAGACGCCGGAAAGCGAGCCGAACCGTTCGATCAGCGCCTTGGCGATCGGCTTGGTGTCACGCCGCGGGATCAGCCGGAAAAGCAGCAGCTCAAGGATTTCGTAGTCGGCAAGCGCGGTGTCGCCGAGCTCGCGGAAGCGGTCACGCAATCGCTCGCGATGGCCGTGATAATGCTCTTGGCCGGCGAGCGAGGCGGGCAGGGCGGTCCTGGCATTCGGCGCGGACGATTTTTGCGGCCGTCCGCCAAAGAACGAGCGTTCGTCGGCGGCAAGGGACTCTTGCGTTGGGAAAGGCAGCTCGTCGTCGGAAGATGTCGAAACGGGGCCCTTCGCCATCGAACCGTCACCCGTTGTGTGACGGCAGGCCGGGGCGGTCGAGCCCGCCAGGCGACAGCGTGAAGATCTCGCAGCCGTCGGAGGTGACGCCGACCGTATGTTCGTATTGCGCCGACAGCGAGCGGTCGCGGGTGACCGCCGTCCAGCCGTCGGCCAGCACCTTCACATGCGGCCGGCCGAGGTTAATCATCGGCTCGATGGTGAAGATCATGCCTTCGCGCAGCTCCGGCCCCTCGTTCGCGCGGCCGTAATGCAGGATATTTGGCGAATCGTGGAACAGCCGGCCAACGCCATGGCCGCAGAAATCGCGCACCACCGAACAGCGTTCGGCCTCCGCATAGGTCTGGATCGCCTCGCCGATCGCGCCGGTGCGGGCGCCGGGTCTGACGGCGGCAATGCCGCGCATCAGCGATTCATAGGTGACCTCGAGCAGTCGTTCGGCAGCACGCTTGACGACGCCGACGGGATACATCCGGCTGGAATCGCCGTGCCAGCCGTCGAGCACGAAGGTGACGTCGATATTGACGATATCGCCGTCACGCAGCGGTTTGTCGTTCGGAATGCCGTGGCAGACGACGTGGTTGATCGAGGTGCAGGTCGATTTGGTGTAGCCGCGATAGTTCAGCGTCGCTGGATAGGCGCCGTGATCCATGCCGAAATCGAAGACGAACCGATCGATCTCATCGGTCAGCAGGCCGGGCTTGACGATGTCGGCAAGCGCATCGAGGCAGCGCGCGGTCAGCTGACATGCCCTGCGCATACCCTCGAATGCTTCAGCATCATAAAGCCGGATGGCGCCCGTATTCTTCGGGGGCGCGGTAGAGGCTTCGATATAGTTCACCATTGCAGGGCCTTAGCGGAGATTGTTAGATTTGTTCATAATGCAGCTATGCCGGGTTCGTCCATCACGATCAACTGCCAGGACGAGATTTCTGGACGGATCCGATCAGTCCAACGTGCAGCTTTCCACATCCATTCGACGGACAATCAACGGTCCGGCTGGAATATCCACAATCTTCCCAAGGGGATAGGATTGATTGCGTGAAGTCTCCTCGCTACTCACCGATTGGTGACAGTGGGGAAGGGTCGATCATGCTGAATGAAGCCGTAAATCTTGAAAATTCACCTGGGGCCGGTGGCGAGCCGGAACGGCGCGTGCGTGATCGCGGCGCCACCGAGCGCGCAATCCTTGCCGCCGCCAAGGGGCTGCTCGCCGAGGAAGGCTTCCAGAATTTCGGCATCAATGCGGTTGCCCGCCGCGCCGGTTGCGACAAGCAGCTGATCTATCGCTACTATGGCGGCCTCGACGGGTTGGTCGAGGCGATCGGCACCGATCTCGGCACATGGGTGAAGGATCGCATCCCGGAAGACGCCGGCGGCATGTTCCTGCTCACCTATGGCGACCTGATGGAGCGGCTGTCGCTTCTCCTCCTCGACGCCTTGAGAACCGATCCGCTGATGCGTCGCATCCTCGCCTGGGAGATTTCTGAAAACACCGAACAGGTGAGGCGGTTGTCCGATGCGCGTTCGAAGGCGCTCGCCCTGTGGCTGGAGCGCATGCGCGGCTCGCTGGCGCCGCCGAAGGGCGTCGATGCCGCAGCCGTCAACGCCGTCGTCATCGCCGCGATTCAGCACCTCGTGCTTGCCGCCGCAGCCGGCGGACAATGCGCCGGCCTGTCGCTGAAGACATCAAAGGACTGGGAGAAGGCGGCAACGGCGCTGAAGCGCATCGTGCGTGGCGTTTACGGCTGATACCTGCACTATCCACAGGGGGCGGGCGCCGCGTTAACCTTAACAAATGGTTTACATTGCGTGGGGCTGGTTAACCCGACAGTGTGGCGGTGAGCAGAGATGTATGAGTAGAGCCCGAGTTGACGCCCATGGGAACCAAGATCGCTAAAGCCGCGTTTCTGGTGACCGCGATGATGTTTTTCGCAGTCCTGGCGCTGGATATCGCAATTCCGACGCTGGTGCTTTGCATCATGGCATTGTCGACCTGGTTGGTCTCCCTCGATCTGCCCGTGGCGCGCAAGCATGGAGGAGAGGCCGCATGAAGTGGTTTCTGATCTTCTGGGCCGGCCCCATCGTCTTTCTGGGCGGATGGTACTGGCTCTCCTATTACGACATGAGTTTCGGCATCTTCATGTTCACGCGGCAGGTCCATGACCTGACGTTCCAGCTTTACGGCAAGGCGCTCGGCATTCCGCCGGAGTCTATCCCGCCGCTCGTTGCCCGCGCGATCGCGGTCGACAGCCTCGTCGTCTTCGCCATCCTTGGCTTGCGGAAGCGCAAGTCGATCATTGCCTGGTGGAAGGCGCGTCAGGCGTTGAATTCATCTCCATCAGACCTTGCCAGCAAGGAAAGCCTGTCGAGCGCGCCCTGAAGGATGAAGCTTGCCGCGGCCGAATCGATCCGTTCGGCCCGCTTGGCGCGCGAGACGTCCATTTCGAGCAGCGTCCGTTCGGCCGCAACCGTCGAAAGCCGCTCATCCCAATAGACGAAGGGCAGCGCCGTCTTCTGCTCCATATTACGCACGAAGGCGCGAGTCGCCTGCACGCGCGGACCTGCTGATCCATCCATGTTCATGGGTAGGCCGATGACAAAGCCTGCGACCTTTTCCGATTGTGCGAAGTCGAGCAGCGCCTGCGCATCGATAGTGAACTTGACGCGGCGGATCACCGTGCGCGGCGTGGCGAAGCGCCGTCCGAGATCGGACATCGACAGCCCGATCGTCTTGGTGCCGAGATCGAGGCCGGCAATTGCCTGTCGCGGGGCAAGCGTCTCGGCCATTTCCTCGATCGTCAGCACCGTCATCGCCGTTTCATCCCGTCAAAACAAATTGAAGTCGCCGCCGCTTTTCTTTGCGGCCGCATAAGATATGTCCTTAGGGCATGACGCCGAAAAGTGTGAGCGGTTTTCGGACGACATCACGCTCTCATGCTTTGATGTGGCATCGAAACCGGCTTTGCATCACGTAATAAAGGAGACATTTCATGAAGATCACCTGGCTCGGCCATTCCGCCTTCCGCATCGAGACATCAAAGGCGAAGATCCTGCTCGATCCATTCCTCAGCTATAACGCCTCCTTTTCCGGCCAGGATATCAAGGATGTTTCTACAGGCATCACTCACATCCTGCTGACGCATGGCCATGGCGACCATGTCGGCGATACCGTGGCGCTCGCCAAGGAAACCGGCGCCGTCGTTCTCGCCAATGCCGATCTCGCCGCTTGGCTCGGCTCCAAGGGCGTCGACAAGATCGAGATGGGCAATACCGGCGGCACGATCGCGCTCGGCAGCTTCTCGGCGACCTTCACCAATGCGCTGCACTCCTCCGCCCAGATCACCGAGGACGGCGTCTCGCACGCGCTCGGCAACGCCAACGGCCTGATGCTGCATTTCGACGACGAAGCCTCGATCCTTGCCATGGGCGATACCGACATCTTCTCCGACATGGCGCTGATCAACGAATTGCACCAGCCTGATATCGGTTTCGTGCCGGTCGGCGACCGTTTCACCATGGGCGGCGCGGTGGCCGCGCTTGCCTGCCGGCGCTATTTCAACTTCAAGACCGCGATCCCCTGCCATTACGGCACCTTCCCGATCATCGATCAGACGGCGGGAAAATTCGTTGCCGGCATGGAGGGATCGGAGACGGAAGTGAAGGCGATCAAGCCTTCCGAGAGCCTGTCGATCTGACGAAACCCCGTTGCACACGGCGGACATGGCCTTTATAGCGGGTAGGAAAAATCCTATCCGGAGAATGCCATGTCCGTCGATCTTGCCACCGTAAAGCGCGTCGCCCGCCTTGCCCGTATTGCCGTCTCCGAGGACGAGGCAAATCGCATGGTCGGCGAGCTGAACGGCATCCTTGGCTTCGTCGAGCAACTCTCCGAAGTGAATGTCGACGGCGTCGAGGCGATGACCTCGGTGACCCCGATGGCGATGAAGAAGCGGACTGACGCGGTGACCGACGGCAGCAAGGCAGCCGATATCGTCGCCAATGCGCCCGTCACCGACCACAATTTTTTCCTGGTGCCGAAAGTCGTCGAATAAGGCTTCGAAGCCTCGTTCCGACCCTGTTGCCATTTCCAGATCTGAAGCGAAAACACGATGAGCGAACTCACCAGCCTGACCATTGCCGAAGCCCGCCAGAAACTGCGCGGCAAGGAAATCACCGCGATCGAACTGACCGAAGCCTATATCTCGGTGATCGATGCGGCCAATGACCGGCTGAATGCCTATATAAAGGTCACGCCGGATCTCGCCCGCGTCATGGCGAAGAACTCCGATGAGCGCATCGCCGCCGGCAAGGCCGGTGACCTCGAAGGCATTCCGCTCGGCATCAAGGATCTCTTTGCCACCGTCGGTGTCCACACCCAGGCCTGCAGCCATATTCTCGACGGTTTCGAGCCGCGTTATGAATCGACCGTCACGCAGAACCTCTGGGATGACGGCGCCGTCATGCTCGGCAAGCTCAACATGGACGAATTCGCCATGGGCTCGTCGAATGAAACATCCTATTACGGCCCAGTGATCAATCCCTGGCGCGCCGCAGGCTCCAACCAGCAGCTCGTGCCCGGCGGCTCCTCCGGCGGTTCGGCCGCCGCCGTCGCCGCGCATCTTTGCGCCGGCGCCACCGCCACCGACACCGGCGGCTCGATCCGCCAGCCGGCCGCTTTCACCGGCACCGTCGGCATCAAGCCGACCTATGGCCGCTGCTCGCGCTGGGGCACCGTCGCCTTTGCCTCCTCGCTCGACCAGGCAGGCCCGATCGCCCGTGACGTCCGCGATGCCGCCATCCTCTTGAAGTCGATGGCAAGCGTCGACGCCAAGGACACGACATCTGTCGATCTGCCGGTGCCGGATTACGAAGCAGCCCTCGGCCAGTCGCTGAAGGGCATGAAGATCGGTATTCCGAACGAATACCGTGTTGATGGCATGCCCGACGAGATCGAAACCCTCTGGCGCCAGGGCATCGCCTGGCTGAAGGATGCCGGCGCCGAGATCGTCGACATCTCGCTGCCGCACACCAAATACGCCCTTCCGGCCTATTACATCGTCGCTCCGGCCGAAGCATCCTCGAACCTCGCACGTTACGATGGCGTGCGCTACGGCCTGCGCGTCGACGGCAAGGATATCGTCGACATGTATGAGAAGACGCGCGCCGCGGGCTTCGGCAAGGAAGTCAAGCGCCGCATCATGATCGGCACCTATGTGCTGTCGGCCGGCTATTACGATGCCTATTACATCCGCGCCCAAAAGGTGCGTACATTGATCAAGCGCGATTTCGAACTCGCCTTTGACGCCGACGTCGACGCCATCCTGACGCCGGCAACGCCGTCGTCGGCTTTCGGCGTTGCCGATGAGAACCTCGCCGCCGATCCGGTGAAGATGTACCTGAACGACATCTTCACGGTGACGGTCAACATGGCGGGCCTGCCCGGTATTGCCGTGCCTGCTGGCCTTGACCACAAGGGCCTGCCGCTCGGCCTGCAGCTGATCGGCAAGCCCTTTGATGAGGAAACCCTCTTCAAGACTGCCCACGTCATCGAGCAGGCAGCCGGCCGGTTTACGCCGGCCAAGTGGTGGTAACGGATCTAAAGATCCGAAGAATAGCGGCTGCCGACCACAAAACGGTCGGCGCCGTCGGCTTTGCAGCATGGGCCGCAAGCGATGCCTTCGAGGACAGCTATCTCGATCCCGATGTGATCACCAGGGTGCGGCACGAGTTCGCCATATTTCCCGAGGAAACGAAAGGTGAGATCTTCGTTGCCGAACGGGACGGGACGATCGTCGGCTGGGGCGCGCGTGAAAACCAACCGAACTATGTGTCCGACCTCTGGGTGCATCCCGAGCAACACGGCCGGGGCGCCGGCCGGGCTCTCCTGCTTCATTTGTGCGAGTTGATGGCGGCAGAGGGGCTGGCGACTGCCAGGCTCGACACGCACGCCAGGAACCAGGGCGCAATCCGGCTCTACGAACGCTGCGGCTTCACCATCGTCTGGCGCGGCCGCGAATTTTCAAAGAGCATGGGTGTCGAACTTGAAAAGGTGCATCTGGAGAAACGGTTGGCTGACGGATAGCAGGAACCAGGAGAAGGTTTTATGGCCAGCAATGATCTTGCGCAATTGATCGAGGCATTTGATCGCCTCTCTGCCGGCGGTTTCACCATGGGCGTGGAGTGGCAGGCGGTCCACGACATCTGCCAGCGCCAGGAAGGCGAACAGCCGTTCGACTGGGGCCACGCGCTTTGCCATCGCATCGAGGGCGACGACTGGAATGCCGATTACTGGTATCGCCGCGCCGGCAAGAGGCGCGGCACGGGCACGATGGCCGACGAGTGGTCGGCCATGCGGACGGAACTTTCTGCAAAAGCTTGAGGTCCCCTGACCGCGCCCCTTCGAGACACGATCAGGAGTGCTACGATTACCTGTTGTTCAGCTGCGACCTGACCAACCTCAGCCCTCTTTCTGTGATCCGGTAGGGCTGGCCGCCTGAGGACTTGATTGCCCTCAGGCGCTTCAGCCTGCGGAAGAGATCAAGATCGACGCCGGGATAGAGCCAGCCGTCGCGGGTGAAGCAACTGACCGCCTCGATCTTCCTGTCGTCGTCGCGGGTAATTTCAATGCGGCCGCCTTGGGCCATGAGATGCAGGATGCGCTGCTCCGTGCGAGAAATATCCATATGTTGAGATCCGGTGTCGCGCCCGGCAGGGCGCACAAAAACGATCTGGCGCTCATTCGAACGTCAGGGCTTCGTTTTTCGGGCCCATGCGCGCAAGCGAACTTGCGGGCAGGGCCTTTACCGGGTCTCAGGCAGGCTCAACATAAAACACCTCGATAGGGTTTATTATTCAGCCCGGAAAATTCGGTCAAGAGCGTGTTCTCAGCTCAAAACCAGTCGAAAACCTCACTTTTGCCCGATCATCCCTTTGGAGGTACTGGTAAATTCCGCGACTCAATGGTCTAGTTGAGGTGTAACGCGGAGGTGTCGTTGATCCACATTCGCAATGCCCGCGACGGTGAAGCGGAGCTATTGAGCGAGATCGGGCTGAGGGCCTGGCAAAATGCGATGGCGTCGATCGGCGAATCGGACGCGATGATCGATGCAGCGCGCAACGCCTTTCGGAACTTCGTGGAAAACGACTGGCTGACCATCACCGTCGTCGAGCAGAACGGCCAGGTCGCAGGCTGGGCGGCGCGCGAGGGATTGGACGAAACCATCTCGGATTTCTGGATCGATCCCGTCTTCACCCGCCAGGGTCTCGGTTCGGCCCTTCTCGTCCGCATCGAAAAGGAGATCGCCGATCAGGGCCTCGAGAAGGCGGCGATGCAGACCCATTCCGGCAATAGCGAGGCGATCGGCTTCTTCCGGAAGCACGGCTACAGCATCCATTGGCTCTCGGTCGCCTACAATCCGAAGCTCGATCGCGACGTGCCTTCTGTTGGACTGACGAAACAGCTCGTTTCGGATAGCCAAGGCGCGTATGGGCTGGAATTCTGATGCTTCAAAAATCCTGAAGAAGGAGAGGGCTCCATTGCGGCAAGAAGGCGAGCACAGCAATCAGTGCGCCGTGCAGGATCAGGATCGCCGCCAGGATTGACCGGAACGGCTCCTTTCTCGTCTTGTGCCGCAGCAGCTGCTGTGCAGCCAGCGCGCCAAGGCTGCCGCCGATCAGCGCAAGGATGAGAAGCGTGCGCTCGCTGATGCGCCGCCTGCCGCGCCGCGCCGCCTGCTTGTCCATGAAATAGATCGAGAATACCGAGAGATTCAGCGCCAGAAACAGCAAGGCCCATTTGATAATATCGATCATCGTCATCGGAGAACCCTACCGTGGCTCCGTTAATGGACGGCAAAACCACGAAGCGCGCCACGGCGAAAGCCTTGCACCGGCACGCCATTTCCTTTACCTCACCATTGGAAAAGAACAGCCTGCAAAGAGCATCAGATGACCCTTGTCGACGTCCGCACGCCTGATCCGAAACGCTTCATCCCCGGCGCCACCGGCGACTGGGAAGTCATCGTCGGCATGGAAGTCCATGCCCAGGTGCTGTCCAATTCGAAGCTCTTCTCCGGCGCCTCGACGGAATTCGGCAAGCCGCAGAATTCGAACGTCTCGCTGGTCGACGCCGCCATGCCCGGCATGCTGCCCGTGATCAACGAGGAATGCGTCAAGCAGGCGGTTCGCACCGGCCTCGGCCTGAAAGCCCAGATCAACAAGCGCTCTCTCTTTGATCGCAAGAACTATTTCTATCCCGACCTGCCGCAGGGCTATCAGATCTCGCAGTTCAAGGATCCGATCGTCGGCGAGGGCAAGATCGTCATTTCGCTCGGGCCGGACCGCCAGGGCCAGTTCGAAGATATCGAGATCGGCATCGAGCGCCTGCACCTGGAACAGGATGCCGGCAAGTCGATGCACGATCAGCACGCCACCATGTCCTACGTCGACCTCAACCGTTCCGGTGTCGCGCTGATGGAGATCGTCTCCAAACCCGACATGCGCTCGTCCGACGAGGCCAAGGCCTATATGACCAAGCTGCGTTCGATCGTGCGCTATCTCGGCACCTGCGACGGCAACATGGACGAAGGTTCGATGCGCGCCGACGTCAACGTCTCCGTCCGCCGGCCGGGCGAAGATTTCGGCACGCGCTGCGAGATCAAGAACGTCAATTCCATCCGCTTCATCGGTCAGGCGATCGAATATGAAGCCCGCCGCCAGATCGGCATTCTGGAGGAGGGCGGCAAGATCGATCAGGAGACCCGCCTGTTCGATCCGGGCAAGGGCGAGACGCGTTCGATGCGCTCCAAGGAGGATGCGCACGACTATCGTTATTTCCCCGATCCGGATCTGCTGCCGCTCGAATTCGACGATGCCTTCATCAAGGCGCTCGAAGTGCATCTGCCGGAGCTGCCCGACGACAAGAAAGAGCGCTTCGTGCGCGAGCTCGGCCTGTCGATCTACGACGCCTCGGTGCTCGTTTCCGAAAAGGCGATCGCCGATTATTACGAAGCCGTCGCCGCAGGCCGTGACGGCAAGATGGCCGCCAACTGGGTGATCAACGATCTGCTCGGCGCACTGAACCGCACCGGCAAGGACATCGAGCAGACCCCGGTTTCGCCGGCCCAGCTCGGCGCTATCATCGATCTCATCAAGGCCGAAACCATCTCCGGCAAGATCGCCAAGGATCTCTTCGAGATCGTGCTCAATGAGGGCGGCGATCCCGCCGAGATCGTCGAAGCGCGTGGCATGAAGCAGGTGACGGATACCGGCGCAATCGAAAAGGCCGTGGACGAGATCATCGCCGCCAATCCTGACCAGGTCGCCAAGGTCAAGGCGAAGCCGACCATGGCGGCATGGTTCGTCGGACAGGTGATGAAGGCGACCGGCGGCAAGGCCAATCCGCAGGCTGTCCAGGCCCTCGTCAAGGCGAAGCTCGGCATCGAGGAATAAGCGGTGTATTTCGTCCGCACTGCCGGCGAGCGCGACCTGGAGAAGGTCCGCGCGCTGCTAGTGGAGAGCTTTCATGCCAGCTATGACAGCCTGCATGGCAGAGCCAGGGTGGAGGATCTGATCGCCCATCTCTTTTCGCCGGCAGCGCTGAAGGCGCGCCTGGTGCGAAAAGATGCCGAATTCCTCGTTGCCGATGAAGGCCGCAATATCGGCGGCATGGGTTATGCGGCAATGTCGCAGCAATTGACGAAGACTGTCATGCTGCATCTCCTCTATGTCAGGCCGGCGCTGCAGCGCCATGGTATCGGCCGCGATATCTTCGCCGAGCTCGAAACCTGCTTTCCCGATGCCGAGATCATGCGCCTCGAAGTCGAACCGCAAAACGCTGCCGCGATCGCCTTCTATCTCACGCACGGCTTCACCGAGATCGGCCGCAACGAGAATAGCGGAGCTGGACAATCCGGCATTCCGGCGCTGATCTTCGAAAAACCACTCGAAGGGCATTGAGAGACTATGGCGGCCGAGTTGCCCGACATTCTCATTCGTCCGGCCCGCCGGGAAGATCTGCCGGCAGTCGTGGCTATGTTTGCCGCCGATGCACTCGGCGGTCACGGCGATACCACGGAAGCTGAAGCTTTCCCGGACTATCTCAGGGCCTTCGCCGTCATCGAGGCTTCGCCCGACCAGACGCTTTACGTCGCAGAGTGTGGCGGCGAGGTCGTCGGCACGTTCCAGACGATGGTGACGACTTCGCTCACCGGCCGCGGGTCCTCGGCGATGATTATCGAGGCGGTGCAGACGCGCGCCGATATGCGCGGGCAGGGTGTCGGCGGACTGATGATCGAATTCGCTATTGCCGAGGCAAAAGGCCGCGGTATCGGGCGGGTAGCGTTGACCTCGAATGCAGTACGCAAGGATGCCCATCGTTTCTATGAAAGGCTAGGCTTCAAGCCCTCGCATCTCGGCTTCAAGATGGCTTTGAAATGACCCGCGACTGTCGCGGAATCGCTGGACAATTCGGCTTGGCGACGGCATAAGCGAGGAAACGAATTCTGGTTTGGCTCGCATCTGGCGGGCACAAGGAAAAGACATGTGGAATCTTCTGGTTCAGACCTTTACCTGGTGGAACGGTCAGACGATGGGCACGCGTTTTGCGACCTGGCGTTTTGGCAAGCGCGTCGGCGAGGATGAATTCGGCAACGTCTACTACGAAGGCGGCATGTCCTCCTACGGCCTGCCGAAGCGTTGGGTGATCTACAAGGGTTATGCCGAAGCCTCCGCCATTCCGCCGGGCTGGCATGGCTGGATGCATCATCGCACCGATGTTCCCCCGTCCAAGGAAAATTACGTCGCCAAGGATTGGCAGAAGGCGCACCGGCCCAACCATACCGGTTCGCCGCAGGCCTATCGTCCGCCGGGCTCCATCGCCGTTCCGGGCGAGCGTCCGCGCGTCACCGGCGATTATGACGCCTGGACGCCGGGCAACTGAGACGGCCCGACCGGGCGATCCCAAGACCCGGCTTTTGGCCACAATTGACCTTTACCCGCAGGTTGGCCGCGCTTGACCGCGGCCGTGAACTGAAAATGTCTGGAGACGGGTACACATGACGCTCTTCACGCGGAACAAGGTCCTGCGTGCCGCCGGATCGCTGCTGGCGCTCTCGGTCCTGCTTCCGCCAGTTGCGGCAAATGCCGCACGCATCGAAAATCCGGTTGCCGTCTTCTCCGGTCTCGACAAGATCACCGGCCGCATCACGACGTTCGACGTCTATGTCAATGAGACGGTACAGTTCGGCGCGCTGCAGGTGACACCGAAGGCCTGTTATTCGCGCGATCAGTCGGAAGCGCAGAAGATCGACGGTTTCGTCGAGGTCGATGAGATCACCCTCGACCGCAAGATCCGCCGCATCTTCACCGGCTGGATGTTCGCCGCCAGCCCCGGCCTCAACGCCGTCGAGCACCCGATCTACGACGTCTGGCTGAAGGACTGCAAGACGAGTTCGGACGTCCCGGCTCCTGACGGCGCCAAGGCGACAGCGCGCTAAAGCGCATCGCAATCTTTCACATTCGCTCCTCGCGCTTGTCTTTGTTTTCCGCATGCCGTCATCGAAAAACCGCTGCGCACTTTCGCGCGACACGCTTTAGCGCGTGCCGCCCGAAGCAGGCAGCGTTTGGCTCAAAACTTAAGGTGCGGCGACTCCATCGCCGAGGTAAGCATCGCAGCATAATCGGCCTTCGGAACGTCGATCGCTCCTAACGTCTTCAGGTGCTCGGTGGTGAACTGGGTGTCGAGCAGGGTGAAGCCCCTTTCCCGCAGCCGGTCGACCAGATGAACGAGGCAGATCTTCGAGGCATCCGTTCGGCGCGAGAACATGCTTTCGCCGAAGAAGGCCGAGCCGAGCGAGACGCCGTAGAGGCCGCCGACCAGCTCATCGCCCTCCCAGGCTTCGACGGTATGGGCATGGCCCATGTCGAAGAGCGTCGAATAAAGTGATCTGATCGTCCTGTTGATCCAGGTGCTCGGGCGCCCGGATGTCTCTTCCGCACAGGCAGCAATGACCTGATCGAAAGCGTGATCGAAACGTATCTCGAAGGGTTTCTTGCGCACCGTCTTGGCAAGGCTTTTCGACACATGGAAATGGTCGAACGGCAGCACGCCGCGCAGTTCCGGTTCGACCCAGAAGATCTCTGGGTCGTCGGCGGATTCGGCCATCGGGAAGAGGCCGATGGAATAGGCGCGCAGGAGAATGTCAGGGGTTATGCCTGGTGACTTCCTGCGCGATCCTGCCATTCCTGTCCTATGCCGCCGGTGTGTTGGCGAGGTAGTCTTCCAGCCAGTGGATGTCGTAGTCGCCGTTGGCGATATCCTGGTTGGAGACGAGATCCTGAAACAGCGGCAGCGTCGTATTGATGCCGTCGACGACAAATTCGTCGAGCGCCCGGCGCAGGCGCATCATGCATTCGACGCGGGTACGGCCGTGCACGATCAGCTTGCCGATGAGGCTGTCGTAATAGGGCGGGATCTTGTAGCCCTGATAGGCACCGGAATCTATGCGCACGCCGAGGCCGCCCGGCGCGTGGAAATGCGTGATCGTGCCGGGCGAAGGCACGAAGGTGCGCGGGTGCTCGGCATTGATACGGCATTCGATGGCGTGACCGGAAAAATGCACTTCATCCTGCGTCACCGAGAGACCGCCGCCGGAAGCGACGCGGATTTGCTCGTGCACGAGGTCGATGCCGGTGATTGCTTCGGTGATCGGATGCTCCACCTGCAGGCGGGTGTTCATTTCGATGAAATAGAACTCGCCGTTTTCGTAGAGGAATTCGATCGTCCCGGCGCCGCGATATTTCAGCTTCTTCATGGCGTCGGCGCAGACCTGGCCGATCTTCATGCGCTGCTCGACGTTGAGTGCCGGCGAATTCGCCTCTTCCCAGACCTTCTGATGGCGCCGCTGCAGCGAGCAGTCGCGCTCGCCGAGATGGATGGCATTGCCTTCGCCGTCGCCGAACACCTGGATTTCGATGTGGCGCGGCTTGCCGAGATATTTTTCCATGTAGACGGCATCGTTGCCGAAGGCGGCTGCCGCTTCGGTGCGCGCCGTCGACCAGGCCTCGATCAGGTCGGCCTCGCTCTTGGCGACCTTCATGCCGCGTCCGCCGCCGCCGGCCGTTGCCTTGATCAGCACGGGATAACCGATTTCGGCGGCCGTCTTCAGCGCATCCTCTTCGCTCTTCACTTCGCCGTCCGAACCCGGAACGACGGGAATGCCGAGTTCCAGCGCCGTCGTCTTGGCGGTGATCTTGTCGCCCATGATGCGGATGTGGTCCGCCGTCGGCCCGATGAAGGTGATGCCGTGGGCTTCGAGGATATCGGCGAACTTGGCATTTTCCGACAGAAAGCCGTAGCCTGGATGCACGGCATCAGCGCCGGTGATCTCGCAGGCGGCGACGATCTGGTGGATGTTGAGATAGCTCTCGCGCGAGGAGGGCGGACCGATGCACACACTTTCGTCGGCAAGGCGCACATGCATGGCATCAGCGTCGGCAGTGGAATGAACCGCGACGCAGGCGATGCCGAGCTCCTTGCAGGCCCGGAGCACGCGAAGGGCGATTTCCCCGCGATTGGCGATGAGGATTTTCGAAATCATGGGCATCGGCCTATTCGATGACGACGAGGGCTTGGCCGTATTCGACGGGATGTCCGTCATCGACGAGGATCTCGGTCACCTTGCCTGACTTCGGCGAAGGGATCTGGTTCATCGTCTTCATCGCTTCGATGATGATGAGCGTCTGGCCTTCCTTGACGGTTGCGCCGACTTCGATGAACGGACGCGCGCCCGGAGCCGGCGCCATGTAGACGGTGCCCACCATCGGTGCATTGACGACATTGGCCGGGTTGCGGCTGGGAGCTGCGGCCGGCGCGGCAGCAGCTGCCGGAGCCGCGGCTGCGGCAAAGGCCGGTGCTGCGATCGGCGCCTGGACATATTGCGGCGTGCCAGCGCGCGAAACGCGGATGCGCAGGTCATCCTGCTCGACCTCGATCTCCGTCAGATCCGTTTCGTTCAGAATATTGGCGAGATCGCGGATCAGTGCCTGGTCGATACCCGATTTCTTTTCAGCCATGGTGTTGCCCTGTCTTCTTCTTATGCCGTGATGTTCTTCAGCGCGTGGAGCGCCAGGATGTAGCTGTGAGGCCCGAAGCCGCAGATCACGCCCTTGCATGCCGGCGCGATCATCGACTTGTGGCGGAATTCTTCCCGTGCATGCACGTTGGATATGTGGAGCTCGATGACGGGAATGGAAATAGCGCGGATCGCATCATGCAGCGCGACCGATGTATGCGTATAGGCGCCTGCATTGATGGCAACGCCGGCGGCCTTTTCGTCTGCCTCATGGAACCAGTCCACAAGCGCGCCTTCGTGGTTGCTCTGACGGAAATCGATATCGAGGCCGAGTTCACGGCCGGCGGCCTTACAGTCTGCCTCGATGTCCTTGAGTGTCTTGCCGCCATAAATGCCGGGCTCTCGTTTGCCCAGCATGTTCAGGTTGGGGCCGTTCAGGACGAAAATCGTTTGCGTCATCGAATGTTCCGTAAAATGTACGACGGCAACCTATAGACTCCGCGAAGGCTGAATGAAAGCCCTTACAGATTGGCCAGCGGCAATCGCGCCACATTTGTCCACATGGTTGAAACACTTCGATTTTGGCGATTTGATGGGCGGCCGGTCGCTCAAGCATGTCGCGCAAAAGTGCGCAGCGGTTTTGCGATAACGACATGCGCAAAGATAAATATCTAAAGCGCGAGGAGTGCAATCTGAAAGATTGCGACGCGCTTTGGTTTGCTCAGCAGGCGGTCTTGCCGCAGCTGCGCATGTTCTTGACCTTGGCTTCGAGATCGTCGAGCCCGACGGCGCCCGGCACCAGTTCGTTGCCGATCACATAAGATGGCGTGCCGCTGATGCCGAGACTGGAGGCGAGCTGGTAGGTCGCCTGGACGATACCGTCATTCGGGCTCTTTGCCATCTCGGCGCGGATCTTGTCCTCGCTGACGCCGAGCGAAGCGGCGACCGCGATCGCTGTTTCGTCAGAGGCGCGGCCTTCGGTGCCGAGAAGGGCGACGTGGAAATCGGCATATTTCTCAGGTGCCAGCTTGCGGAAAGCGTCGGCCACCTTGTGGGCGGCAACTGAATCCGGCCCGAGGATTGGAAACTCCTTGAGGACGAAACGGACGTTCTTGTCCTTCTTCAGCATCGCCTGCATGTCGGGAAGCGCATGCCGGCAGTAGCTGCAATTATAATCGAAGAACTCGACGACCGTCACATCGCCCTTGGGATTGCCGAGCGTAACGTCGTTCTTCGATTCGAAGATGTCGGTAGTGTTCTCTTCGATCGCCATATTGGCTTTCACCAACCGCTGGGCTTCCTGCTTCTTCTGCAGCGCATCCTGGACTTCGAGCATGATCTCAGGATTTTCGATCAGGTATTGCTTGATGAATTCGCCGAACTCCTTCTTCTGCTGGTCGTCGAGCGCTGCCGCCGGAAGCGGAAGGGCGATCGATGCGGCAAGCGCCAGAGCGGTGAAGGTCTTCGGGAAGAATGCCATGATATCCTCGTCATCGGCGGTGTGGTCGTCTCTTTGTCGAGAAGACGGTCGCCGGGTTAATGGACTTGAATGCGTCGCGTCAAGGTACGGTGCGTTCGGTTCTGCTCAAACAGGAATTTTTCATCCCCGCGCGGCCCTCGCGGGATTGTGATGAGCCGATTAATGCGGCAATTGTCGGGCCACCATTGAAGAAGCTGAGCGAGAAACGATCTTGTTTTCCATATCGAAACGCAGCGAAGTCGAGCCTTTTCACGCCATGGACGTCTTGGCGGAGGCGACGAAGCGGCGTGCGGCCGGTCATCCCGTGATCTCGATGGCGGTCGGTCAGCCCTCGCATCCGGCACCCCAAGCGGCACTCGAAGCGGCGCGCACAGCCCTTGTCGAAGGCCGGATCGGCTATACCGATGCGCTGGGGACGGCACGGCTTAAATCGGCGCTCGCCTGGCACTACAAGGATCGCCACGGCCTGGAGATTGATCCCACGCGTATCGCCATCACCACTGGTTCCTCGGCGGGCTTCAATCTCGCCTTCCTGTCGCTCTTCGATGCAGGTGACGCGGTGGCGATCGCAAGACCCGGTTATCCCGCCTACCGCAATATCCTCGGCGCACTCGGCCTGAAGGTTCTCGAAGTGCGCGTAACGGCCGAGACCCACTTCACCCTGACGCCGCAAAGCCTCGAAGCGGCGCAGAAGGAAAGCGGCATCACGTTGAAAGGCGTGCTGCTCGCAAGCCCGGCCAACCCGACCGGCACGGTGACTGGCCGCGATGGGCTGAAGGCGCTTGCGGATTATTGCGCAGCCCATTCCATCGCCTTCATCTCCGATGAAATCTACCACGGGCTGACCTTCGCCGGCGAGGAGGCAAGCGCGCTCGAACTGACCGACGAGGCGATCGTCATCAACTCCTTCTCCAAATATTATTGCATGACCGGCTGGCGAATCGGCTGGATGGTGCTTCCCGAGCGCTTGGTGCGGCCGATCGAGCGGGTGGCGCAGAGCCTCTATATCTCCCCGCCCGAGCTCTCCCAGATTGCCGCCACGGCCGCTCTTGGCGCTGGCGCCGAACTCGATCGTTATAAGGCAAGCTATGCCGCCAATCGTGATTTGCTGATGCGGCGACTGCCGCAGATCGGCCTTTCTATCGCCTCGCCAATGGACGGCGCCTTCTATGCCTATCTCGACGTCACCCGCTTCACCAATGACAGCATGGGCTTTGCCAAACGCATGCTCGCGGAAATCGACGTCGCCGCAACACCCGGTCTGGATTTTGATCCGCTGGAGGGAAATCGAACGCTGCGTCTGTCCTATGCGGGCTCGCAAGCGGAGATCGCCGAGGCGGTGGAGCGAATCGCAGCCTGGTTGAAGTAGCGCTCACGACCGGGCAAGCGGCAGTGCACTCTCCTATCGTCAGCTGCGCGACGAAAACAGCGAAGCGAACGTCGAGGACGGTTTGTTATTCAGCCGCGGCACCACCACGAGCTGCTTGATGTCGCCGCGCTTGTAGGCAGCGAGGAAACGGCGGTAGTCCTTGAAGGAGACGCAGCCGTTGGAATCGCCGTTCTTGCCGAGCATATAGGTATGGGCGAGAAGGCCGACACGGTCATAGATGGCGTCCGAACCCTGGACCGGCGTCAGCCGCAGCGCCTCGACCCCATGGAAAAGGCTCTCGCGTATGGTGAGGACATAGGTGTGCGGCGGCGTTGGTCCGCGCATCTTCTTGTTCACGTAACGCGGGTTGTCGCGCATCTTGCCGAGCCCGGAATGGGCCTCGAGCCGTTCGCCGTTCGGCAGATAGACGGTGCTGTTTTCGATATCGTAGATCGCCACGCCTGCGCGCAGCTTCGGCGAGAAGACCGGCTTGTCGTAGCGCGGCACTGCGTCGTCCTCGTCATCCTCGATCGGCGAGTTCGGCTGGGCATAGGCAAGTGCAGGCTCGCCAGCGCGCTGCGAACCCTTGGAGGCCAGTGCCGGTTTGCCGATGAGGCCATCAGGACGTGCCATCGGCAGCGGCACGGAACCTTCGTCCGGCGCCAGCACGAGATCGAAGGGCGGCGCGTCGTCCGCGGCGGCAACGACCACCGGTGCGGGTTCCGATGCGGGAATTGAGGCCGTTTTGACAGGAGATGCGGTCGGCTCGACCGGAGCCGGCGCGATTTGCCGGGATCCGGCATCGGCAAGCGCAAGCAGGGCCGGGAGTTCGGCTGCGGCGACGGCCTCCTTTGAGGGAACGATGATCCGGTCGCCGTCGTCTTCATCCGTCTCTGCCGAGGCGAGTTCGACCGGCGGCGCGATGACATCGTCCTTGCGGAATTTGACGCTGTCGGAAATCGCGGCCACGACCGGTTGCTCGGCGGCCATGGTGAGCCGACTGTTTTTTGTAAGAGCCGCTAGCGCCGTTGCTGCGGCGGCGGTCTTTTCGGCATGGGATTGAATGAGGCTCGCCGTCAGCGGTATCGCCGGCTTCGCATCGAAGGCGGCAAGCCGGTCGGCCTTGCCGACATGGATCAGCCTCTCATGGCGCGGTGACGGCGCCACCTTCGGCACAGTGCCGACCTCTGCCAGGCGATCCGACGGAGAATAGGGAGTGGCGATCGAGTGCATCGTCGCGAAGGTCGCGATCAGCCATGTCGAGGTCAGAAATCCGGCGCCAACAACACCGCAAATGAAACCGCGAGATCTGCGCCAACGGAAAGCAGATCTGCCAAGAGGGGTGACGTCATCGAACGTCCCGACCGCACACGCCATACTACACTCGTCTTTCAAACTCGCTACGCAGGCCGGCGGCACTGACTGACTAAACTTCGCCGGGGGCCGGTAAAGGCGCAAATGGGCCGAATTTAGACCAACCGCGACTTCCGACTGTTTCGCAAGGATGACGAATTATGGTTTCTAATTTGTTTACGGGGCGTTGCAGTTTTTCACGACGTCTCAAAAAGAGATGTGTTGGGGCTTCTCAGGCGCGCTCCATCACATAACTTCCCGGCGCTTCCTCGATCGCGTTCAACGCATCGCCGCCGGGTTTGCGGGCTGGCACGCGTCTGCCGTCATGCGTCTCGATCCAGGCCTGCCAATGCGGCCACCACGATCCCGGGGTCTCCGTCGCCTGCTCGAGCCAGCTCTCGTAGTCTCCCTTGGCCGGGCCGCCGGTCCAGAATTGATATTTCTTCTTGTCGGGCGGGTTGACGACGCCGGCGATATGTCCCGAGCCGGTCACGACGAATTCCACCTTGCCGCCGAAGAAATGGCTGCCGAGGAAGACGGACTTGGCAGGCGCAATGTGATCCTCGCGGGTGGCGAGATTATAGATCGGGATCTTCACATCCTTCAGCGACAAGGACTTGCCGTCGAGGATCATCTCGTTCCGCGTCAGCGCGTTCTTGAGATAGCAATTGCGCAGGTAGAAGGCATGGTTTGCCGCCGCCATGCGGGTCGAATCGGCATTCCAGAACAAGAGGTCGAAGGGCAGGGGATCCTGGCCCTTGAGGTAGTTGTTGACGAAATAAGGCCAGATCAGCTCGGAAGCGCGCAGCATATTGAAGGCCATCGACATCTTCGTGCCGTCGAGATAGCCGGCCTCCTGCATATGCTCCTCGAGCGTCGTAAGTTGCTCTTCGTCGACGAAGACCTTGAGGTCGCCGGCATGAGTGAAGTCGACCTGGGTGGTGAAGAGTGTCGCAGTCTTGATGCGCTTGTTCTTCTCCTTGGCATGCAGTGCAAGCGTCGCCGCCAGCAGCGTGCCGCCGACGCAGTAGCCGACGGCGTTGACTTCCTTTTCTCCAGTCGCCTTCTCGATTGTATCAAGCGCGAAATCGATGCCCTCACGGGCATAGGCCGCCCAATCCTTATCGGCGTGGCGTGCATCCGGGTTGACCCAGGAAATGACGAAGACGGTCTGACCCTGGTCGACGCACCATTTGATGAAGGATTTCTGCGGGTTGAGGTCGAGAATATAGAACTTGTTGATCCAGGGCGGGCAGATCATCAGCGGCCGCTTCAACACCGTTTCGGTCGAAGCGTCGTACTGGATGATCTGGCAGATGTCGTTCTGGGCGATCACCTTGCCTGGCGTCAGCGCCATGTCCCGGCCAACGGCAAATTTCGTCATATCGGTCTGGCGAAGGCGAAGATCACCATTTCCGGCAGCGATATCCTCGGCCAGCATCTTCATTCCGCGCACCAGATTGGCGCCGCTGGTCGCGATCGTCTCGCGGTAGAGCTGCGGATTGGTGGCGATGAAGTTGCTCGGCGAAAGCGCTGCCGTGATCTGCTTCACGTAGAAGCCGGCCTTATGCTTGGTATGCTCGTCGAGGCCGTCGGTCTCCAACACCAGCTTTTCCACCCAGTCGGTGGTGACGAAATAGACCTGGCGGAGAAAATCGAAGAACGGATTCTTCTGCCAGTCCTCGTCCGAGAAACGCTTGTCCTTGCGGGTGTCCGGCTCGGGTGGCGTGAGATCGCCCTGCATGCGCTGCATTGAGCGCATCCAGATGCCGAAGAACGAGGACATCAGCTGCGTCTGCGCCTCGAAGGTGCGGCGCGGATCGGAGATCCAATATTCGGTGACCTTGGAAAGCGTCTTGACCATATCGGTCATTGGGTCGACGGCACTATTGGTGATCTCGCCGCGTTCGCGCGGCGCAAGCCAGGCAGACGCTGCTTGCCCGAGATTTTCGAGCGCCCGGGCAAAATTCATCGCCATGGCCTCGGGATCCTTCAATAGATAGGGATCGAGATCGGTCGCGTCGAAGCCGGCCTTGCCGCCATTCCCCTGCTTGCTGTCGGTCACCATTTCCTCCGGCGGCAGCACCACTCTTTTTATCCATTCGTTGTACATCGTGATCGAACGAGAAAACAAGTTCCACCCGCATCGGCTCATGCTATTGCTTTGTGGCTGCGACAAATTTAACAGTCGACGCAATCAGAACTGGATTTTTGAGGCATGACAAAGAACGGCATTCGGCGCATCGCAATCCTCAACCGCACCGCACTGATCTGCGCCGCGGCGGCGATGGCGCTTGCCGGATGCAATCTGACGGCGGAACAAAAGGCCGCAGCCGCCGCCAAGCGAGCAGCACCCACTGCCGTCGTCATGCCGGCCACCAAGGGCGAGGCGGCCGAGGGCGGCCTTGCAAAATACCCGGACGGCTATCCGAATTTCGGCGCGCCGCTGACGGCTGCCAATGTCCAGATGAGCGACGAGCAGGCAGCCGAACTGCAGCATCAGCTGACGGCACTTGGCGCCCGGCGCAAGGCCGGCACGATCTCGGACGCTGAATATCAGGCCAAGGTCGCCGAAATGCGGCGTCTCGCCGCCGAGCACGGCACTGATACGCTGTCTGAAATCTCCAAATAGACCTTGCCTTTCAGGCAATTTGGACGCAAAGCCATTCCGAATGGATCGGAAGATGCAATTTTCCTGATAATGCGCATTATGCGGCCTTTCCGTCAAAGATTTGCCGCGTGGCTTGGGTCTGATGAATACGGCGTTGCGATTCTGAAGTTCGTGTCGCAGCCGCCGGAAGACGGAACGAACTTCGACTGCGGCCCGAAATGCCGCCTTTCCATGGGGAATGAGATGGAAGAGTTTCACAAAGTCCGGCGTTTGCCGCCTTACGTTTTCGAACAGGTCAACCGTTTGAAAGCAAGCGCGCGAGCGGGCGGCGCCGATATCATCGATCTCGGCATGGGAAACCCAGACCTTCCCACTCCCCAGTCGATCGTCGACAAGCTGTGCGAGGTCGTGCAGGATCCGCGCACGCACCGTTACTCGTCCTCCAAGGGCATTCCGGGGCTGCGCCGTGCCCAGGCCGCCTATTATGCCCGCCGTTTCGGCGTCAAGCTCAACCCGGATACGCAGGTCGTCGCCACCTTGGGCTCCAAGGAAGGCTTCGCCAACATGGCGCAGGCAATCACCGCGCCCGGCGATGTGATCCTCTGCCCGAACCCCACCTATCCGATCCACGCCTTCGGCTTCCTGATGGCAGGTGGCGTGATCCGCTCCATGTCGGTGGAGCCGGATGCGAGCTTCTTCGAACCGCTCGAACGTGCCGTCCGGCATTCGATCCCGAAGCCCTTGGCGCTGATCCTCAACTACCCCTCGAATCCGACGGCTTTTGTCGCGACGCTCGATTTCTACAAGGACGTCATCGCCTTTGCGAAAAAGCATGACATCATCGTGCTTTCCGACCTTGCCTATTCGGAAATCTATTTCGACGGCGCCCCGCCGCCGTCGGTTCTCGAAGTGCCGGGTGCGATGGACGTGACGGTCGAGTTCACCTCAATGTCGAAGACCTTCTCCATGCCCGGCTGGCGCATGGGCTTTGCCGTCGGCAACGAGCGGCTGATCGCCGCCTTGACCCGCGTCAAGTCCTATCTCGACTACGGCGCCTTCACGCCAATCCAGGTGGCGGCGACGCATGCGCTGAACGGCGATGGTTCCGACATTGCGGAAGTCCGCAACGTCTATAAACGTCGCCGCGACGTCATGGTCGAAAGCTTCGGCAAGGCCGGGTTCGAGGTGCCGCCGCCGGCTGCGACGATGTTCGCCTGGGCGAAGATCCCGGAAAAGTTTCGTCATCTCGGTTCGCTGGAATTCTCCAAGCTGCTGGTCGAGAAGGCCGACGTCGCCGTTGCCCCGGGCATCGGCTTCGGCGAAATGGGCGACGACTACGTCCGTCTGGCACTTGTCGAGAATGAACACCGCATCCGCCAAGCTGCGCGCAACATCAAGAAGTTTATGTCGACGGCAGACGAGACGATGCACAACGTCATCTCGCTGAACGCCCACCGCTAATCCAACTCTCGGGCAGCCGCGTTCGGCGGCTGCCGCCACACAGACATTTCAGGATCGATCCATGGCAGATGCCCTCAAAATCGGCATTGCGGGCTTGGGCACCGTTGGCGCCTCGCTTGTCCGTATCATTCAGCAGAAGAGCAACGAGCTTGCCGTCACCTGCGGGCGTCCGATCACCATCACGGCGGTCTCCGCGCGTGACAGGGCGAGGGACCGCGGCATCGATCTTTCTGCCGTTACCTGGTTCGACCGGCCGGAAGAGCTTGCCGAAAAAGGCGATATCGACGTCTTCGTCGAGCTGATAGGCGGCGCCGAAGGGGCGGCCAACGTCTCCGTGCGCACGGCGCTCCAACGTGGTCTCCATGTGGTTACAGCCAACAAGGCGCTGCTTGCCTATCACGGCGTCGAGCTTGCGACGATCGCCGAGGAGAAGGGTTCGCTGCTGAACTTCGAGGCAGCGGTCGCCGGCGGCATCCCGGTCATCAAGGCGCTACGCGAATCGCTGACGGGCAATTCCGTCTCGCGCATCTATGGCATCATGAACGGCACCTGCAATTACATCCTGACCAAGATGGAGAAGGAGGGGCTTTCCTTCGCCGAATGCCTCAAGGAAGCGCAGCGGCTGGGTTATGCCGAGGCTGATCCAGCCTTCGATATCGAGGGCAACGACACGGCCCACAAGCTTTCCATCCTGACGACGCTCGCCTTCGGCAATCAGATCGCCGCCGATGACATTTATCTCGAAGGCATCACCAACATCTCGATCGAGGATATCCACGCTGCCGCCGAGCTCGGTTATCGCATCAAGCTCTTAGGCGTTGCCCAGCGCACCGATACCGGCATCGAGCAGCGCGTTCATCCCACAATGGTGCCGGTCGATTCGGTCATTGCCCAGGTCGACGGCGTCACCAATGCGGTGGCGATCGAATCCGACGTGCTCGGCGAACTGCTGATGGTCGGCCCTGGTGCCGGCGGCAACGCCACGGCCTCGTCGGTGCTTGGCGATATCGCCGATATCGCCAAGAGCCAGCCGGGCGCCCAGCGCGTGCCGGTGCTCGGCCATCCCGCAGCGACGCTGGAGCCCTACCGCAAGGCGCAGATGCAGAGCCACGAGGGTGGTTATTTCATCCGCCTGACCGTGCTCGACCGCACCGGCGTCTTTGCCAGCGTCGCAACCCGCATGGCGGAAAACAACATCTCGCTGGAATCGATCGTCCAGCGCTCCAAACAGCATCTGGCGCCATCGCACCACCAGACGATCATCCTCGTCACCCACGCGACGACGGAAGAATCGGTGCGCAAGGCGGTCGCCTCGATCAAGTCGGAAGGTTATCTCTTCGGCGAGCCGCAGGTCATTCGCATCGAGCGGCCCAAAGAAGAAGGCTGAACCCCTTTCCATTGCCGGAGGACGTTGAGCCGCCCTGTCTCTGCAGGGCGGTTTTTCTGTTTTTTGTTCAACCCTCCGTTACAGAAGTCTATATTAACAGATACCGAAATATTGATATAATTAAACCATAGATGGTGAGTCGCCTGCGTGGAGAATTTCATGAGCAAGGACAGCCACGCCGGGAAGGGGTATGGCTGCCCGAGCGAGGTGCCGCCGGACCATCCTGATATGCTTGGGGAAATCCTCAAGCCGGCCTACCGTGAAATTCGTCAAGAGGTCTCTGATGAGGCTGATGACGAGGAAAACACGGAAGGCCGCAACTGGGCCATTCTGCTGACGCTGTTTTCGTTCCTGCTGGTGCAGTTCGCCGGCATCGCCATGATCATCTGGGCGGTGTTTTGGTAAAAATGCGTGTCTGCAAATCCACCGCTATGTTATCTCCGCTGCTCCTGTAGAAAGAGCAGATGAAGTCAGCGGAGTATGGCATGGCAGATCTCGTCGATCCGGTACAGCGCGCGTTTCTCGGCGTGGAGAAATCCGCGCTCGACAATCGTTGGGTGGCGCGGCTCGACCAGGCCGGGCAGAACCGTGCGCTGGCCATGTCGCAGATTCACGGACTGCCGGATCTGATCGCCCGGGTGCTCGCCGGGCGCGGCGTGACGGTGGACGAGGCGATCGCATTCCTCGATCCGACGATCCGCAGCCTGATGCCCGATCCCCATACACTGACCGATTGCGAAAAGGCTGCAACCCGGCTGGTGAGCGCAATCGAGCGCGGCGAAAGCGTTGCGATCTTCGGCGATTACGATGTCGACGGCGCGGCCTCCTCGGCGCTGATGTTCCGCTTTCTCAGCCATTTCGGCGTCAGGGCGACCATCTATATCCCCGATCGTGTCTTCGAAGGTTACGGCCCCAATCCGGCGGCGATCAACCAGTTGATCGACAACGGCGCCCAGTTGATCATCACCGTCGATTGCGGCTCCACCAGTCATGAGGCTCTGGCCGCCGCTGCCGCGCGCAATATCGATGTCGTCGTCATCGATCACCACCAGGTGACACATGAGCTGCCGCCCTGCCATGCGCTGGTCAACCCGAACCGCGAGGACGATCTCTCGGGGCAGGGGCATCTTTGCGCGGCCGGCGTCGTCTTCATGGTGCTGGTCGCGACGCTCAGGCTGCTGCGCGCAGCCGGCAATAAGCGCATCCTGGCGATCGACCTGCTGCAGTGGCTGGATATCGTGGCACTGGCGACGGTCTGCGATGTCGTGCCGCTGAAGGGGCTCAACCGTGCCTATGTGGTAAAGGGGCTTGTCGCTGCCCGGCACCAGAGCAATGCCGGGCTTGCCGCACTCTTCCGCATGGCGGGGCTCGCGGGTCCCGTGACCCCCTATCATTTCGGCTTCCTGATCGGCCCGCGCATCAATGCCGGCGGGCGGATCGGCGACGCGGCACTCGGAAGCCGGCTGCTGACGCTCGACGATGCCGGCGAGGCGGAGGTGATCGCGCAGCGTCTCGACGAACTCAACCGCGAACGTCAGGCGATGGAGGCGATCATGCTGCAGGAGGCGGAAGCCGAGGCGCTCGCCGAATATGGTGACGGCGAGGGCGCCTCCGTCATCGTCACCGCCCATGAGAAATGGCATCCCGGCATCGTCGGGCTGATCGCGGCGCGGCTGAAAGAGAAATTCAAGCGCCCGGCCTTCGCGATCGCCTTCGATCCATCCGGCCGCGGCACCGGCTCGGGCCGCTCCATCAACGGCTTCGATATGGGCAGAATGGTGCGGTCTGCGGTCGACGAAGGGATACTCGTCAAGGGCGGCGGCCACGCGATGGCCGCGGGGCTGACGGTTGAGCGCGCCAATCTCGGCAGGCTGAGAACCTTCTTCACGGAGAAGGCGGCAAAAACGGTGGCCGGCCTCGTGGCCAACGAGACGCTGAAGATCGACGGTGCGATCGGCGCAAGCGGCGCCACGCTCGAACTCATCGACCGCCTGGAGGCCGCCGGCCCCTATGGTTCGGGCCACGCGCAGCCGCTCTTTGCCGTGCCGGCCCATCGTTTGCGTGACGCCCGCCTGGTCGGCGAGAAACATGTGAAGGTGACGCTGGAGGCCATGGACGGATCGCGACTCGGCGGCATCGCCTTTCGCGCCGCCGATACGCCGCTTGGCAATCTTCTCATCAATTCACGCGGTGCCAGCCTTCATGTCGCCGGTTCGCTCGGTGCCGACCACTACCAGGGCGCACGCCGCATCCAGCTCCGCGTCTGCGATGCAGCGCCGGCGAAATAGAGTGGTCGCGCAAGAGCGCTGACGATGGGAAGTGCCAAGGGAGAGAAAGTGGTACGCCCTAGGGGAGTCGAACCCCTCTTCCCAGAATGAAAATCTGGTGTCCTAACCGATAGACGAAGGGCGCTTCCTTCGTGGTGGCGCCCTTATAGTCAGCGCCTTCGAAGGCCGCAAGCGCCAAGGCGCGAAAAAATCATCGTTTTCGCCGATTTATTTCGGCTGTGGCAAATCGAGGCTCAAGCTACGGCGGAGCGGAGGTCAAGCCGGCGGGTTAGGATGAGCAGCGTCGCGCGAACCCGAAGGGTTCTCCTCGAAAAGACTCATAGGCCCTGCCAATGTCGATCGAAACGGATGACGATGGCCTATCATCAGGAGTGGTACGCCCTAGGGGAGTCGAACCCCTCTTTACAGAATGAGAATCTGTCGTCCTAACCGATAGACGAAGGGCGCAGGCAGCCTCGTTAAAATAGGAGCGCGCGCTGGCTTCTGCAAGCGGAAGTGATGGCTTCTTTATGGAGAGAAAGTGGTACGCCCTAGGGGAGTCGAACCCCTCTTCCCAGAATGAAAATCTGGTGTCCTAACCGATAGACGAAGGGCGCTTCCTTCGTGGTGGCGCCCTTATAGTCAGGCGTTTTGAATCCCGCAAGCGGCAATTGCGGTTTCTTTCAAAAAAATGACAGGAAATCCGAGTGGGTTCGCGAAGTCGATTATTGAAGCCGAATCAATAGGCTGCCGATGGTTTCTTTAATGAGACGAGGTGGTGCTGCCGCAGCGTTATGCGAAAATCGCGCGGCCGTCAGATCGCCCTTGCGGTCGTCATCGGCGCGCGTTTGCCGCCGCAGCCCCAGTTCCAGTCACGCGTTTTGCCGGTATCGAGGTGGACCGAATCCGTATGGCAATAGGTGCCGACGCCGCCGCGGTCCGGCAACGACCGGATATAGGCGGCGATATCCCATTTCGCGACGCCGTCGATCTGGATGTCGGCGGCCTCGCAGCTCTTGTGCATCGATTCGTCTGCGCCGCCGACCAGGCGGTTATGCTCTTCGTCTCGATAGCCGGAGGTGACGATGACCGGTCGGCCGAAATGGTTTTCGACCGTCTTGATCACCTTCAGCAGAGCGGGCTTGAAGCAACCGACCTCGACCTTGTCGTTCTGGAGATGCAACCCGTTCGGCGCGATGCGCGTCATGCCGGGCAGGGCGGCCTTGTGCAGCAGGCCGGAGAGGCTGCCGAGCAGGTTCTGCTTCGGCGCGCTGTAGAGCGCATTCATCGTCGAGGTCGGAATGCTGCCCGTCGCCAACGACGCTGTCTGCACAGGCGCAAGCTGCGTGCTGTTATTCTGTGAGGATTGCTGCGGCAGCACCGGCTCTGCCGGCTGTGTGGGCACGGGCGGCTGGCTGTAGACGCTGCTTCGCGCCGGTGCTGCACCTTCCACCGGCACATAGGCTTGCGGCTGAATGACGGTGGACGTGCTGTTGTTCTGCGGCGCCGGCTGGTGATCGGAAAAGATGCTCATCGCCTGCGCGTTGATCCGGGTCGACTGCAGGACGAGCCCGCCGATATTGGCAGGCGCCGCTGTCGCCGGATCGGCGGGCGGAGCGGCGGCATTCGGATTTTGTGCCACGACCTGAGGCGCGGCTTGAGCGCCGGAGACGTTGACGAGCCGGGGATCCGTATAGACCGAACGTGGGGCAGGGCTTGCGGGCGCTGCCGTGGCAAGCTGCGGTGCTGCGGCTTGTGCTGGAACCGCTGCGGCGGAATCGAGTGCCTTCTTGTCCGACGCGCAGCCGGTCAGCGCCAGCACCGAGGTGGCGATCAGCAAAGCGCCCGTCACGGGCATCATCTGCATGTTACGCAAGTGACAGTCTCCAGTTGATGCAGAAAATCGGCGAAAAACGCTTTTCTTCCGCTTCGAGTCGCCAGGAGATTGCCTGCGGGGCCGGATCGCGGCAAGCGTCAAGGCGCCGGCCGGACCCGAAATCGAAAAAGCCGCAAGCCTCGCAAAAGCCTTGCGGCGAAAAGCCTTACCAGGCGCCGGTATTGCCCATCGAGGCCCAGGGTTCGGCGGCCGGAAGGGGGCTGCCCTTTTGCAGGATTTCGATCGAGATGCCGTCGGGCGAGCGCACGAAGGCCATGTTCCCGTCGCGCGGCGGCCGGTTGATGGTGACGCCGTTGTCCATCAGATTCTGGCAGGTCGCGTAAATATCGTCGACCTCATAAGCGAGGTGGCCGAAATTGCGTCCTCCGCTATAATCTTCCGTATCCCAGTTGTAGGTCAGTTCGAGGCAGGGAGCTTTTTCGCTGCGCGCACGGTCGAGATCGTCGCGAGCGGCCAGAAAAACCAGGGTGAAGCGGCCTTTCTCGTTTTCGTGGCGGCGAATCTCCTCCAGCCCGAACAGCGTGGTGTAAAAAGCGAGCGAGGCGTCCAGGTCTTTGACGCGTACCATTGTGTGGAGATAACGCATTCTATCTACTCCTTTATTGGGGCTGGCTTTTTTCAGCGAGCCGAGGTCAGCTTCGGGCAAGTCATCTTTATAAAATGTGCAGCTGGGAATAACCGAAAACTAGGACTTGCGCTTATCCGTTACCAAGATGTTAATCTTGATTTCAAGAATCAGTTAACCGTAACAGTGTGACGCGTATTCGAGGGGCTGGCGACAATGGCTGACAGGATTTCATCGAACGAATACTCCGACCTCGACGAGCTATCGGGAGAAGCGGTCGATCTTGTTGAAATCACCGGGGTCGTCAAGTGGTTCGACGTCGCCAAGGGTTTCGGCTTCATCGTGCCCGACAACGGCTTGCAGGATGTTCTCCTGCACGTGACCTGCCTGCGACGCGACGGTTACCAGACGATCCTCGAGGGAACGCGCATCGTCGCCCTCATCCAGCGCCGCGAGCGTGGCTATCAGGCTTTCAAGATCCTCTCGATGGACCAGTCGACCGCGGTTCATCCCTCGCAGTTGCCGCCGGTGCGCACCCATGTGCAGGTCACCGCGACGAGCGGCCTCGAGCGTGCGCTCGTCAAGTGGTTCAACCGCACCAAGGGCTTCGGCTTCCTGACGCGCGGCGAGGGCACCGAAGACATCTTCGTGCACATGGAAACGCTCCGCCGCTTCGGCCTGACGGAACTGCGCCCCGGCCAGGTGGTCCTCGTGCGCTTCGGCCCCGGCGAAAAGGGCCTGATGGCCGCAGAGATCCATCCTGACGTTCCGAGCCCGGCAAGCCGGTCGCACTGAACATGCGCGGCCTAATCCTATTTGATGCCATCAAAAGCGCCATATTGGCGCTTTTTTTCATGGTCGCGCTGCCGGCTTTGGCCGAGGAGCAGATGCGGTTCGACAAGGAGCCGCTGCTCATCCAGACCGCGGCGGGCAAGGTGCTGCATTTCACCGTCGAGATTGCCTCGACCCCGGATCAGCGCGCCCGCGGACTGATGTTTCGCAAGGTGATGGCCGACAATGCCGGTATGATCTTCGATTTCGACGAGCCGCGGCGCGTCACCATGTGGATGGAAAACACCATCCTGCCGCTCGACATGCTTTTTGCCGACGACACCGGCACGATTCGCCACATCAAGGAAAAGGCAGTGCCCTATTCGCGCGACATCATCGATTCGATGAGCGCGGTGAAATACGTCGTCGAACTCAATGCCGGCATCGTTGCCAAACTCGGAATCAAGCCTGGCGACAGGATCGTCAGCGCCACGACGACCAAGAAGGCGAAGTAACGGCGCGCGCGACCGCGAGCGGCGCTGCACCTGTCAAGGAATTCAACAATATCGGGATATTTGAATGGTCGGAGTGGAGAGATTCGAACTCCCGACCCTCTGGTCCCAAACCAGATGCGCTACCAGGCTGCGCTACACTCCGTGCCGTGAATGGCAGGGGAGATACACGGTTCACTTCGCCGTCGCAACCCATAAATCCAGCTCTGGCCGAAGATTCCTCGCCGGACCTGTGGATGCAATACAGAAAAATCTTGATAGGTCGCCAGTGTGCTTGATCGCGCGAGTCCGTCTGCCTGGCGCAATTGGCGTCAGGGCAAGGCTACCTTAGCCGTGAGCGATCAGGCCGATATATTGAGCGTAGCTGATGGCAAGGTAGAAGAACGCCGTGATACCAGCCCCTATCACAATGGCATTGAACTCCGCCGAACGTCTCATCATGAGTGCAAATCCACTGAAACCAACTGAGCCGTAGAAATAGTGCCGAGGGCTGGCTGCGGCAATCAGGATGCAATCACAACATGCGACGATCGGTAACATTGCGCAATCCGGCCGGAGTCGCTTGGCCTTCAAGAGATGGCTGGCGCGACACGAGGGGAAGAATGCCCAGAGGCGCTTGTCCGCGGATATTCTTTGTTCCCCAACGCATCGGCTTGTCATGGGATGGAGCCGGCGGCGTCGTCGTGCACCGCCTTTTTCCTTGAAAAGGCGGGGATTCGCAGCTAAGCAAAATTCATCTCTTTGCGTTATCCTCAGCGATGATGCAAAAGGCCCGGCGCGGGCCGGCAACGGGCCGGCAACGGGATTGAGACCATGAAAGGCGGGCATTGTCCCGCATAGTCGGAGACGCTGCAGTCATGTCTGCCAAGATCTATCGTCCAGCCAAGACCGCCATGCAGTCCGGCAAGGCCAAGACCCATCTCTGGGTGCTTGAGTTCGATCAGGAGTCGCCGCGCAAGATCGATCCGATCATGGGCTACACCTCTTCGGGTGATATGCGCCAGCAGGTGAAGCTCACCTTCGAAACGCAGGAACTCGCCGAAGCCTATGCCCAGCGCAGCGGCATCGAATACCGCGTCATCGCGCCGAAGGACCCTATCCGTCAGGTTGTCGCCTATCCCGACAATTTCCGTTATACCCGCACGCAGCCCTGGACGCATTGAGATTTCTGGTCCAGATATGCCGCATCCCGGTCGCGCTCCCAGGCGCGGCCAACAGACGGCCCCTTAGCTCAGCTGGATAGAGCACCTGCCTTCTAAGCAGGTTGTCGCAGGTTCGATTCCTGCAGGGGTCGCCATCCATTTTTCAAGTATATGTTTTTGCTTTATTTTCAGTCTTGAACCCCTCATCGGATTTGGTTTGAGGGGTTAGGCTGTTCTCGTTAAGTTTCGCAGCGCCCGAAATCAAAGTGGCGGCATGACCAATCCACCTCGCATGCCTCCAAAACCGCTGCCGCACGAAGGTGCGCTGCAAGTCTGGCGAAACCGCAGACACAAAAAAAGCCCCACTACGGAGCGGGGCTAAGGTTGAGGTGGGTCGCATAGCGAAGTGTAACGAATCTCCGCACGGCCCGAAGGTTTTACGATCAACAGAGCATATTGTTCCCGTGCCGACAGATTTTCTTTAATCAGTCGCACCATTAGTTCGGCCTCTTCGGGCTCCAGGTGCGCGCGAAGCCTTCCGTGAGCAGTTTCTTCCCGATCTTTTCCCCGTTCGTCCGATAGATGTTGACGAGCGGACGGTGAGACAGGGTTTTGTCGACTGCGCCGCTCAATACGATCCGCAATCCCTTTTCAGCCAAAAGCTCTTCCAACCTTCCCTTGGCGATCAGCGCCAGCTTCCGTTCCTTGATGCACTTCGCGTGCGATCCAATCTCCGGCGTCTCGATGCCCGTGACGAACGGAATACCTTCCCCCAGCAGTCGCATGTTCTGCCCGCTCAGCGATGCGCAAATAACCAGTCCGGCAATCATGAACCTTCTCCCATGCTCGGCCGATAAGACCGCGCAGACTTGATCGAAGCGGGCCGATCCATTCGCGAACCGACCCGCCGATGAAACACAAGTGCCGACCTGTCATATTGAAACGCTGCCATCATTGCGGCGGCATTGTCGGTGGTCAGCAAACCACCATGCCCATGGTGCGTTTCGCGGAGCAACGGCCCTACAATTATGCCTGTGCTTAACACCTGCGCCCTTCCGGTATTCCGTGCTCGCTCTTGTCGTTTCCAACAGGTCTTCATCTTAGCGTTTCACCAACCTGTAATCTGAGGACGATTGATGCATTAACTCACGCCATCGTCCCAACGTCGACGGTGCCTCCAGGCTTGATGTAATTGCCGCCCCTTATCAGCAGAGCCCAAACTATTCGCGCGGTCTTGTTGGCCAATGCTACTGCCGCCACTTTAAAAGGGCGCCGCTTCCGAAGCTTTGCTAGCCACGGAGAGACTCGTTCAGCTGTTTTGGCGCTCCGAATAACCGACATTGCTCCGGTTACAAGCAGAGTTCGGAGGTGGCTATTTCCCATCCTGGAAATATTGCCCAGCGCCTGGCTCTCTCCGCTCGAATGACTTTTCGGAGTTAGGCCAATCCATGCCGCAAAATGGCGGGCCGATTTAAATCCACTAAGGTCAGGAGCAAGCGCTGTGATGGCGACTGCAATTATAGGCCCGACGCCAGGGATGGTCATGAGTCTCTTGATATCGGCGTCGTTCTTCGTTCGAGCTAGGATTTCGCGATCAAGTCGTGCGATGTATTCGCCCAGAAACTCAATCTGTTTAGGAATTTGCTGCAAGGCGAAGCGAGCGGAAGCCGGAATGCGACCGTCGTGCTCATCGTTTGCGATGGCGATAAGTGCCTTCAAACCAGTTGTACCTTGGGCGGTCGCGACCCCCAGTTCAGCCAAATGGGACCGAAGTGCATTAATCGCTTGCGTCCTCTGGCGTATGGCCAGGGTGCGCGCCCGGAAGATCATGCCCGATGCCTGTTGTTCAGCAGATTTGACGGGGACAAATCGCATCGTCTTTCGCGTCAAAGCTTCGTTGATCGCTTCCGCGTCATTGAAATCGCTCTTTCCCCGCTTCACAAAGGGCTTCACATAGGCTGGATGGACCAACGGACCTCATGGCCGAACTCGGCAATGCGGCGAGCCCAATGATGAGCGGTACTGCAGGCCTCGAGGCCGACCAGGCACGGTGGCAATTTCGCGAAGAATTCGAGAAGGTCTGCCCGTTTTATTTTCCGATTGAAAACCGTTGAGCCATCAGCGTCGGCAGCATGCACTTGGAAAACGTTCTTCGCTATATCCAGTCCGATAGTCGCTATTTTCTTCACGACACAACTCCTCAGGTTGGTGAACAACGGCGAGGATTTTGTCGTTTGTTTCACGTCGACGGCAAGAGGGTGCGCCGGCCTCTGATCGAGGATCTTGTGCCTGCCGGCGGGGGACGGACGACGGCAAGCTGCGGCATGCTTCTTGTAAGGGGCTGCGCGAAGCCGCTGATCAACTGCCGGTTTATGAGTTGGACGACATACGCTAAGGTTCAACACCGGCCAGCCTCGTCGATCGTCAAACAGCCACCCTCAGTCTTTGCTAGTAACTTCCACTTGATCCCTTCTGTTCGGCCTTTTGATTCTCTTGGCCAGCAAAACCGTCGACGAGATCCCACCGCTCAGCATCTTTAGAAAAAGTATATTGAAAAAGGTGAGGGAATACGCATTTCCGACAACTGTTGTCGAAGCGCCTGCACCGTAGATCGGCAAAGGAGTGAGAAAAATTAAAGAAACGAAGGTGAGCACGGATGCCAAGTCCGCTTTCACAACTCTTTTTAGATCGGCAACTATAATTTCTCGGCTCAAACGGGAGGAAATGATATAAATCGAAAACAATAGTGTCTTCACGACCGTAAATGTGATCAGAGAAAACGAAAGGCATGTATAAAGGGCGACCTGTTCTGGATGGTTCTCCGCCAGCCATGGCAGTTCATAGTGGTATTTCGGTAGAATAACCAACAAGTATCTTAGGTGCGGGGCGATGTAATCCAGTACGCCTCCTCTGGTCAGCCAAAGAAACAAGATCGACATAGACAAAACAGCCATATCGAGGGGCGGACCGCTAATATGGCTCTCATATCGTTTGATAAAGTTCTGATTTTGAAGGCGAAAGAAAAGATCAACCCCGGCTAAACTTTTAAAAATCATTTACGTCCAGCCTTTGCCCCGAACTATGCCTGAAAAACCCAATCGAAGGGGCGGGGCGCGTCTTAGTGGGAGTGGGCGGAGTCTGTCAAGCATAACGCCCGTCTACCATTCCCGTCGACCTCTCCATCTTCGTCGAGCTCGTGCACCGGCAGATAGGTGTTTCTTCTCCATTCACTCCCGCACGATATATCTGATGGCGTCTTCTCGCGTCAGCATCAGCTCGCTCGAGACGTTCCGTAGGGCCTCTTCAGTATCGTCGTCGAGAGCGATGGAACCGGAGTTGCGCACGAGCAAGGCGGCGCGACGCAGCATGATCTGCAGATCTGCCCGGGAAATGTCGGCGATGCGATCGGCGGCGTCTTCAAGGAGGGTGGGCATATCGGGCATGGTCAGGGTTTCTCCGGCGCCTGAGGTCCTTCTGAGCCGATTAGCATATCGGAGTGGCGAAGGCACCCACAGACGATGCTAACCTTCTGCCCCGTCGTCAAAAGCGTACGCGTCATTATTCCGAGGAAGAGGCGGGAGCCGGACGGTTGTCATACGCACCTTCGCGTGCAATTCTGCCGCGTAGGCTGTTTAAGCAAGGTGCACATGGCGGTAACAACATTCGCATCTCCACCCTGGTGGAGAATTGCCGTTGCAGTAATTGTAGTGCCTTTGGCGGCATCCTTCGCATATGCGGTTTACAGCCCAGCCTATCAGGGCTTGCCGGATATGATGGAGCGCGTTGTCCAAACAACTGAAGTCGTCGCATTCTTCGGTGCTTATCCGCCAACTGTTGCCTTGGGAATTCCATTGATACTCTATTTCAGGGGACGAGTAAGGGCGTCCCTTGCAAATTGTGCGATGGCCGGGGCCTCCGTTGCTACCTTCCCGTGGTTATGCCTAACTGTATTTTTCGGCCCGGATAAGGCCTACACGAATGATCACATCACCTATCAAAACGGAATGATGACGTGGTGGGGGTTGCTGGAAACTACCGAATTGCTCACAGAAATAGCTGTATTCGGAATTGCCGCCGGTGGACTGTTCTGGCTAATCGCCGCGGCCGGCATCAAAAAACAGCCCCCTTCTAAAGTGTTTGATTAGCGGCTCTCGATATTGCCCGATCGCGATCGATCCAGAGCTGCGCAACAGCAGCGCCGCGCGGCGGAGCATGATCTGAAGATCCGATCGCGAGAAATCTGCGATCCGGTCGGCGGCGTCCTCGAGGAGGGTGGCGGTATCGGGCGTTGTCATCGGCTCCTCAATGCTCCACGCATATGTCTCGTGCCGGCGACAATCCGCGGCGGTTACCTTGATGGTAACCGCCCGCAATCGCAGTCTAACCGATACGCCGGACGTGAGGAAACTGAGGGGCAGTCGATAAATTTCCGCAGCGGAACCAATGGCGTCAAACTACCCCTCAAATCCGAGCATATTCACTGAAATCACTGCATAAATTGTGATTCTTGGCAATCCTGCAGGGGTCGCCATTTTTCAAGTGTCCATCCATGCAGCATGCCGTTCGCCGAACAGGTAGAGCGGCTTCCGTAAAACGAAGTTGCTGGGCCGTGGACCGTCTATCCGATTGGAACACGCATTTACGGCCATGTCTTCGGGCGACATGATTATCAACGAAAACTATGTAGGTGTCGCGAAAGATGGGTGTCCGCACCGTGCTCATAGGCTTCCCGGGCGTTGGTAAGTTGACCATCGCGAAAGAGTTGAGCGCCATGGTTTCGGCAAAAATTGTCGACAACCACTGGGTCAACAATCCGATTCTGCGTCTGCTGGATGAGGATGGAACGGCCCCGCTTCCAAAGGGAATATGGGAGTTTACAGGTCGATTTCGACAAACCGTCCTTGATGCAATCACCGCTTACGCGCCGTCCGCCAATTTCATTTTCACCCTGCCGGCTTGGAGGGCTGCCGAAGCCTGCGACGCCGTTTTGGTGCCGGTGCGTTTGCTGTGTGATGAAGAGGATCTGGCTCGCCGGGTTTCGAACCCCGAGCGACGCCAAAGGTTGAAATCCACGGATGTGGCAGCCTCGAGGGATCGCAGTCGGAGGGCGGGGGTTTTCGATCCACTCCACCCAAACACATTGGTGCTCGACGTCACTTCCGCATCACCGGGAAAAACGGCCATCGCAATCCGAGAGCATATTCTAAAGGTCCTTGGCGACCTGTCAGCCTGAAATTCGTCGGAGTTGATTCTATTCGCGCTACGATCGTCGATACGCCTGATGGCGGGAGGTGAGGCGTTCTGACGAGCTATCGGTTTACGCAAAGCCGGCCCGAAAGGCCGGCTGACGCCTGTCGAAAAATCGCAGCGCGCGGATGGGGCTCCCTCATCCGCGCGCCGAAGTAGCCGACTTTTGCGGCCAGCGTGTTGTGGCGATCGGACGACCGCCACAACGCTATCGTTACAGGAGAAAATCGCCTGCCCCCAGGTGGACGAGGCCCTTCAGCTGAACCTCGAAGTCATGAATGCCGTCGCCGTTCATGTCGGCCTGGATAACGGTAACATCGCTCGCGGATCCGGCGTGGTCGTCATAGTGCCAAGCGAGCGCGCCAGCCTTGTGATCGAACAAGGCATTCTCCTGTGCCTGGAAATGGAAGGTACCATTGCCCGCCGCAGAGCCATTCGCATCGATCGCCGAGATGTCGATCTTATCGACGCCGTGCTGGAAGTCGGTGATGACGTCGCGGTTCAAGCCGGACCCGGTTTCCGTCGGTGCCTTCAAGATAAACGTATCCTCACCGATGCCACCGGTCATAATGTCCTTTCCGACACCACCAATGAGGACATCATTGCCGGCGCCGCCGTCCAGCTTGTCCGCGCCAGCCCCGCCAGTGAGAACGTTGCCGCCGCCGTTGCCGCCGGTCAGTACGTCGTTGTAGCTTGAGCCGGTCAAGTTTTCGATGCCGGCGATCTTGTCACCGGTCGCCTGGTCGCCCGATGCGGCCTTAGTCGCCAAGTTGACGTTGACCGCGTCGGAGCCCGCATAGCTGGCCGTGTCATTGCCAGTACCGCCGTCGAGCACGTCCGCGCCGGCCCCGCCCTTCAACACGTCACTACCGCCGAGACCCTTGAAGGTTTCGTTGCCGCCGTTGGACTGGCCGGTGTGCGGTAGGATGTCGTTACCGTTGGTGCCGATGAATTCCTTTGTCGGCGCCGTTGGCGTTGTCGGTTGCGTCGGCGTGGTTGGCGTGGTTGGCGTCGTCGGCGTTCCCGGTGCCGCGCTGGAGCCCGATTCGTAGGCACCCATATCGACAGTTCCAACGACGCGAGCGTGGCCGTCCAGATCGGTCGAGCCGACGCCGTACTTGGTGGTTCCACCGTCGATCGCTGCCGAGCCCGAGGCGAGGTGGAAGTTGTCGCTCGCTGCCCCCACGAAATGCGGGTCGATGCCGAGCTTGTTGCCGTTCGCCGTGCTCGGCATAGCGTTGCCGCCGTCGGTCCTGACCGAGGCCTGGCCGGCCGTGCCGTTGTAGGTGTTGTTGTTGGCCCAGACGACGTTGGCGTTGGTATAGCCGCCGTACGACGTGTTATCGACCGCGGTGTTGTTCTTGTTCACCGATGGGTCGGCGACGGCGACGTTGTTGACCCAGGTGTTGTTGCTCGACTGCGCGTTGCTGAGTTCGCCGCGCCAGGTGCCGTCGTTCAGCGGGTCCTGATTGTTGTGGTATGCTGTGTTGTTCTGCACCGTGATGGAGTCGCTCCAGGCAACCTGGATGCCTTTGCCGCCGTTCTCGTAGACCAGGTTGTTGTCGACAAGGGTCTTAAACGTATAGTTCGGATGACCATCCGTCTGTGTGCTCTGAAAATCGTCAATGATGATGCCGTTGCCATCGGTGTGCGCACCCGTCTTCGTGACGTTGTCGTGCGAGATGTTGTTTTGTACGATATTCCGGTAGCCGGTCGTCGAGGTATCGCCGGTGATGTTCCGGTTCTCGTAGATCGAGATGCCCGAGAACCAGCCTGACGACGCGTTATTGTAGGTCTCGTTCCCTACGATCTTGACGAAGTCAGAATAGTTGAACTGAATGCCCGACTCCCCGCTGTCGTGGACCTTGTTGTTGAGAATTGAGACGTGATGGACGTTGTTCGCTTCGATGCCGTCACCGTTGCCGCCCTTGATGTCGAAGCCGTCGATTGTCACGTAGTTGGCGTTGACACTGATCCCGGTATACGAGCCTGCGGGCGGCCGGATCAGTGCTGCGCCAGGCACTTCCGAGCGCAGCGTGATGTCGCCTGCCGCCGAGCCGTCCTTGTCGAAGTTGATGCTCTCGTTGTACGTCCCTGGCTTCACCACGACCTCGTCGCCGGGCTTAAGGTTTGCCGCCATTGCCTCGCTGATCGTGTGAAAAGGAGACGAGGCACTGCCGTTACCGCCGCCGCTGCTGGTCGTCGCTACGTAGTATGTCGTCATGATCTGTTCCTCAACCTTAGCGTTGTCTTTGTCGGTTACTATTTTTAGTTAATCAGGCGTTACGGCGAGGGGTTATAGGACGCGATCCTGGAGGGTGCAACAGTAGAGCGACAGTAAGTGCTTGAGAAACATAGCCATATTGCTGCCACATTATCCAAATCGGTCTGAAGTTACGTTTTGAAATATTTAGTGAATTTCGATTCGCCCGAATTGAGGCAGTATAAAGGTCTCGCATGCCGTGAATTATTCTTTCTACAACTACAGCGATATGCGTCCCTTGAAAACATTAGAAAAACCTGTTGGGCGTGACGGGATTCCTCCCGCCAAGGGCGGAATCGACATTTTTTCTGAATTTAGCGATTTTGGGCAGCGTCGACTTACCGATTGGTACTGATCGAGATGGTAAAGGGAGCAAAGCGCGACTCAAAATACGTGCAGTCCCGACTGTCGACGAGGATAGGATCTTCGTCCTGCCAAGCGTCCATACCCGTCTTCCTTGGCCTCCGGTGAGAAGAGCCGCGGCTCTGAATATCCACGCCTGCGTACTTCGGGAAAACCTTCGACGAGAGCTGGAATGCCGAAGAGGTCAGCCCTCATCTCGTCCCCGCTCAGCGCTTTTTTTGAGAAGCAGGAAATCGCGGCCGACAAGCGATCCAACGCGCTTATTGCTTCTCGTCGGAAACAGCGGTGATCTCAGTGAACGACCGAGAGGTAGCGGATGCCGGCTTCATCAGCCGCTCTCATCAGCGCTTCCCGCGCGGCGTTTGGGGGCGTGGTGCCGCGGATGGCGTCGAGGCATGTCCTCACCGCCACGACATACTCCTCGCCATCATCCCCAGGCCATTCGGAAATGAGCATGGTGGCTGCGTCGCCGAGGGTCCTGACGACGCTGTATTTATCTTGGCCGCTCATGAGCATCCTCAGTGCGGGAAACTGATGCGATGTGTACCGATTCATGACATTTGGTCCTTGCATCATCAACATATTAGTAACCTTGCAAGAAGCGTTCCAACCGGAACTGCTGCATGATCATCCGCGGATGGTTCCGCAAAAACAGTCGGCAACTGAACGGGGAGATCGATGCAGTCGCAGAGCGGTCAAGCCGATCTACGTCAAAGCGCGGCCGAGCAGGTCCGAATTGGTCTTCGGATGCTTGTCGGATGGATGATAGGCTCCAATGAGGGCTGCCGTTACCATGATCGACACCGAAAGGAATGATGCGACGATGCTCAACACGGGAACCGGAGACTTTCGACCCGCCCAGAAGAAGACAAAGCCAGCCGCGAACGCAAAGAACCAAAAGACCAGGACTTCGCCCATTATCCTCGCGAATACCTCCATTGCTCCGGAGGACACCGAAACCACTGTGTCCAATCCTCCGAGCCACAACACGATGTTCAGCACCATATCCGCAATGAAGGCCAATACCATCGATCCTATCAAAAACCGTGACATCTCGTTTCTCCGCTGAAATCTTAAGCTGTTGTTTTGTCAGGCGCAGCTTTCGATCAGATTATCTGGATTGATAAAATGCTCAGGGCCTTGCCCCTTGTCCGATTGGGCAGCAATTCGAGGCAATGCCTACACAACCAAGTGGCCGGGAACTTGTTTTAAACACATTGCCGTCTTATTGATTCTTCTATCGAAATTGCTTGTCGAGCTTGGTTTGCGCCCTTGGCGTCCCAGCTGATCTTTCCTTTCAAAATCGATTTCTGCGCCGTCCGGCAGCCGCCGGAGGGTGATTGTCATGCCGGTTGAGGGAGATCGTCATGAACGCGGGCAATTCTTTGATCGACGCAAGCCTCCGCCAAACACCCATCGTCGCTGCCTGATATGCCTTCGGTCTTTGACCGCGGATGTCAGCGGCGGCATTCAGGCTGGGTTTTCCAGCCATTGAGGAGAATTTCATGAGCAAGACCAATGCAGAAGCACTGTTGCGCAAAATGCAGCGCCAGGTCGCCAATACCAGTGGCGGTGGCCATCTCGGCGGCACCAACTTCGGTCAGGGCAATGACGCCAAGACCTCGTCCGGAAGCGGCAATCGCCCGGCAGGCAAGGGCAGGCCGCCAAGTGGCGGCAAGCGCTGACGACAGCGCCGCGCGTCTTTTAAGCCGCGCAAAGGACGCTGTAGCACTTTGAATGGCTGCATCGCGATTGAAGACAACCCCGCCATAATGGCGGGGTTTTTGTTTGATGGGCCTCTGAACGCCTCCGGCGGATTGGATCTGCTCGGCTCTTCTCAGCGATCCAGGAAATGATCGAAGTAGACCTTGGGGATGGGGTAGGCGTAGACGCCCCTGTCGACGAAACTGTACCTGTAGAGGCAACTTCTGAGAGCCGCGTTGTAATAGAGGCTGTGCGGGTCCGTTGAGCCGCGTCGCCATGAGCCTGCCTCCGGCACGCACCGCTGGAGCGCTTTATCGTATCGAGCCAGGAGCACCCTGTCGGTATCGACCCGAATGCCGCTGTAGGATTGATAGTTTGAAGGAGATTCTGCGGCCGATATACAGCCCAGACTAAGTGCAAGACCAACGACTGCCATCAATCTCATTGGATTTATTCCCCCCTGATCGATTATCGAAGTATCGAGCAGAATGTTATTAGTTCCAGTGCCTGCGGGCAAGGCCCGCTTGTTGCGGCCTCTACATCCGCGGCGTGATCTTCTGGATGGCCGACCGTGAGAAATGAGCGAGATCATCTCGCCAAGCGCACCGGCGGCTTGAGAGCTGCCGCCACAGGATGGCGGCAGCAATTTTGTTCCGATCAATCCAAGAGATCGGCGGGAACCTTGCCGCCATTTTCCGAAAGCCGCTTCATCAGCGCCTTGTGCAGCCACATGTTCATTTTTGCGGAATCGTTGGTGTCGCCGGTATAGCCGAGTTCAGCGGCAAGTTCCTTGCGCTCGGTCAGGCTTGCATCCATCCCGACAGCCTTCATCAGGTCCACGATCGAGTGGCGCCAATCGAGTTTTTGGCCGTTCTTCTTCACAGCCGCGTCGAGGATGGGCACGATATCGATTGTGGCTGTGGTCGGCTTGCTCTGAGCAGGAGAGGCCGCAGGCGTCGGACTGGGCGCTGCCGACGGTGAGGCAGGCGCTTGCGCTGGCTCTATCTTCGGCGCGCCGGCAGCAACGGGTTCAGCTGCTTTCGCCTCTCCGAAGATCGCATGTTTGATTTTGTCGAAAATGCCCATTCTTGAACCTCCAGTTCCATCAGATGAGAACATGCTGAAACATGGCCTTCCCGCCTGATATATCCAGACGGAAGGGGAGTTATTTTTAGCAATCTAAATCGGAGGTGGAAAAGTCAATTCGGGGGCAGGGTGTAGTCGGTCTGCGCGAAAACGTTGCAAATGGATCAATCGCCGCCAACCGTATCGCAAACTGAGCTTTGCTTGCTGGGCTCCGAAGATTTCTGGCGCAATGGGGAGGAAATACTCCGCCGGCTCTCCAGTTGCTGCACGACATGTTTGCTTTCGGCACAGTCGGGCAGATAATTCGCACTTCAATAACCGTGAATCATCATTACACGCCGCCGAACCGACTTGCCGCGCCGTCTCGTGAAACATTCGTCATCCCTTCACGTTGCCTTGCCATGGACGTCCTGAAGTTGCAGGCGTCCGATCGATCGAAGGCACGCGCGTTCCTCGATTTTCGACTGCCGGGCAGATCGTTCGGCGGAATGGAAACGGAGGAAAACATGACCCATAACCACCATAGACTGTCCTTTGCAGTGCTCGCATCCACCTGCGCCCTCCTTGCCATGACGGCAAGCGATGCGCGTGCGATCGATGTCGGTGTGTCGGTGAATGCAGGCAATGCCGTCAGCGCCGATGTCGGGGCTTCGATTGGCGGCTCGAACGGCGTCAATGCCGATGCGACGGCCAATGCCGGCGGCAGCGGTGTCGACGCAGACGCCAACGCCAGGCTCGGCGTCGGGCGCGGCGTCAATGCCAATCTGAATGCGCACACCGGCGGTTCGAACGGAATCGATACCAAGGCCACGGCCTCGGTCGGCAGCGGTAATGGCGTCGATGCCAATCTCGCTATCGGCCGCGTAGACGAAGCGGGCGGCAATGCCACGGCGACGCCCGGCAGCACCCTCAGCGCGTCGCAGACACGCACCCTGGAGGCCTTCCGCAACATGCCTGTCAATGACCAGCGCAAGATGCTCGTCCGTTGCGCCGATATCTCCGCCTCTGGCGGTGATTCCGGCCTTGCCGGTCTCTGCAGTCTGCTGCAGGCGACAGCCTCCCGCTGAACATGCAAAACCCGCCGAGCCAGCGGCTCGGCGGGTCTTTTCAAAGGCTGCTTCGATCTAAGGCATGTTGCGCAAAGGTGTGCAGCGGTTTTGCGACAACGACATGCGCAACAACAACGACCTAAAGCGCGAGCAGCGAATCTGAAAGATCGTGACGCGCTTTAGTGCAGGATCTGGCTGAGGAACAGCTTGGTGCGTTCGTGCTGCGGATTGTCGAAGAACTCGGCCGGTGAATTCTGCTCGACGATCTGGCCCTGGTCCATGAAGATGACGCGGTTGGCGACCTGGCGGGCAAAGCCCATTTCGTGCGTGACGCAGAGCATGGTCATGCCTTCCTCGGCAAGACCCACCATGGTGTCGAGCACTTCCTTGATCATTTCGGGATCGAGCGCCGAGGTCGGCTCGTCGAACAGCATGATCTTCGGGTTCATGCACAGCGACCGGGCGATCGCCACGCGCTGCTGCTGGCCGCCGGAGAGCTGGCCCGGATATTTGTTGGCCTGCTCCGGAATCTTGACCCGCTTGAGGAAGTGCATGGCCACTTCTTCGGCCTGCTTCTTCGGCATCTTGCGCACCCAGATCGGCGCCAGCGTGCAGTTTTCGAGGATCGTCAGGTGCGGGAAGAGGTTGAAGTGCTGGAACACCATGCCGACTTCGCGCCGGACTTCGTCGATCTTCTTCAGGTCGTTGGTGAGCTCGGTGCCATCGACGATGATGTTGCCCTTCTGATGCTCTTCCAGGCGATTGATGCAGCGGATCATCGTCGACTTGCCCGAGCCCGACGGACCGGCGATGACGATGCGCTCGCCACGCATGACCTTCAGGTTGATGTCGCGCAGCACGTGGAAATCGCCGTACCACTTGTTCATGTTGATGATCTCGACCGCCACTTCCGTTGCGGAAACGGTGAGCTTTTTCGCTGGAGCTTCAGCCATGACTATTTTCCCTCATTTTTATCGTTTTAGCGTTCTTATCGTTTGTGGCCGGTATCGAGATGGCGTTCCATGAAACCTGAATAGCGCGACATGCCGAAGCAGAATAGCCAGAAGATGAAGCCCGCGAAGATCAGACCCGTGATCGGCGTGACAGCGCTTGCCCAGTTGGCATCGGAGAAGTTCAGCTTGACGATGCCAAGCAGATCGAACATGCCGATAATGGTGACCAGCGACGTGTCCTTGAACGTTCCGATGAAGGTGTTCACGATGCTCGGGATCACCAGCTTGATGGCCTGCGGCATGATGATCAGCCGGGTCTTTTGCCAATAGCCGAGGCCAAGTGAATCGGCGCCTTCGAACTGTCCCTTCGGGATCGCCTGAAGGCCGCCGCGGATCACTTCCGCCATATAGGCCGATGTGAAGATCGACACACCGATCAGCGCCCGAAGCAGTTTGTCGACGTTCCAGCCTGTGGGAAGGAAGAGCGGCAGCATGACACTTGCCATGAACAGAACGGTGATCAGCGGAACGCCTCGAATGACCTCGATGAAGGTAACGCAGAGCATCCGGATGACGGGCATCTTCGAGCGGCGTCCCAGCGCAAGCAGAATGCCGCAGGGTAAGGAGACGGCAATACCGACAAAGGACAGAACGAGCGTCACCATCAACCCGCCCCAGAGCGGAGTATCCACCACTTCGAGGCCGAAGCCGCCGTGAAGAAGCCAGAAGGCGATGACCGGCAGGACGGCGAACAGAAGAATGGCGTTCAGGCCCTTGCGCGGCGCCGACGGGATCAACATCGGAACCAGCAGCAGAATGAACAGGATCCCGACGATCGCCGGCCTCCAACGCTCATCGAGCGGATAGCGGCCGAAGATAAACTGATCGTACTTGGCGCTGATGAAGGCCCAGCATGCACCGCTCCAGCCGTCAGGCTGGATGCCGCCCTGGATCGTGGTCGCGCAGAATGTGCGGTCCGGACCTGACCATACGGCCTGAATGAACAGCCAGTTGACGAGATGCGGCACGGCCCATGCGATGAGCGCAAGAGCCAGGATCGTCAGGATCACGTCCTTCGGAGTTGCCAGGAGATTGCGACGTATCCAGGCGACGGCTCCCCTCTCGCCGGGGGGCGGCGGTTCGGCGGCAAGGATGGACGTTCTGACAAAGGGTTTATCGGCGACCGACATCTTATCTCTCCACCAGTGCCATCTTGGCATTGAACCAATTCATGAACAGCGACGTGAGAATGCTCAAGCTGAGATAGACGATACCCCAGATGCAGACGATCTCGATCGCTTGACCGCTCTGATTGAGGATCGTGCCACCGACGGCAACGAGATCCGAGAAACCGATCGCGATGGCGAGTGAGGAGTTCTTGGTCAGGTTCAGGTACTGGCTCGTCAGCGGCGGGATGATGATGCGCAGCGCCTGCGGCACCACGACAAGTCTCGTCACGCTCGACGGATGCAGCCCCAGCGCGCCGGCTGCTTCGGATTGTCCCTTTGCAACGCCGCGAATGCCGCCGCGAACGATCTCGGCGATGAACGAGGCGGTATAGAAGGACAGAGCGAGAAACAGCGACATGAATTCGGGGCCGACGACGGAACCGCCCGTGAGGTTGAATTTTCCGGCAACCGGAACGTCGAAGGTAAGCGGAAAGCCGGAGACAACGAAGACCAGCAATGGCAAGCCGACGATCAGCGCGATCGACGTCCATACGGTGTGGAACGGTTGGCCGGTCGCGGCTTGGCGTTTGTGGGCCCAGCGCACGATGATGATGGTGGCGACAATCGCAATCAGCAGGGCGATGCCGACCGCTATCATACCTGTCTCGAAGATCGGCTTCGGGAAGGCTAGTCCTCTGTTGTTGAGGAACATGTTGAACGGCAGACCCACCGACTCGCGCGGCTGCGGCAAGACGGAGAGAACGCCGAGATACCAGAAAAAGATGACGAGCAGCGGCGGAATGTTGCGGAAAATCTCGACATAGACCGTGCAGAGCTTGGCAATCAGCCAATTGCGCGACAGCCGGCCGATCCCGATCAGGAAGCCGATGATGGTCGCCGTGAAGATCCCCGTCACCGCCACCAGCAAGGTATTCAGAATGCCGACGAGAAGTGCGCGCGCATAAGTCGAGTCACTCGAAAAGCTGATCAGCGACTGGCCGATTTCGAAACCGGCGCGACCGCGAAGAAAGCCGAAACCCGATGCCGTATTGCTGCGGGCAAGGTTCACGGCCGTGTTGTGGGCCACCCACCACACAAAGCCCACGAGAACAACGATTGTCAGAACCTGGTAAAATATGCTCCGGTATTTCGGGTCGTACATTGCCGACCGGAAACTCCAGCCGGTGCCATGCAAAGGTGTCGTATCCACAGCCTCATGCGTCATGCCGCGCCAATCCCCTTGTGCCCGTTTTCGGGCTTTCTTTTTAGCTTTTTGGAAGTGGGAAGGCGGCTTGGCCGCCTTCCCGGTATTTCATGCCAGGGCTCGATTAACGAACCGGCGGTGCGTACTGGATGCCGCCCTTGTTCCACAGAGCATTCAAGCCGCGTGCGATCTTGAGGGGGCTACCCTGACCGATGTTGCGCTCGAAGATTTCGCCATAATTGCCGACGCCCTTGATGACGTTGGCGGCCCAATCATTGGTCAGGCCGAGATCGGTGCCGATCTTGGTGTCGGCCTCGCTGCCGAGGAAGCGCTTGATATCCGGGTTCGGCGAGTTCTTCATCTCGTCGACATTTGCCTGGGTAATGCCGAACTCTTCGGCATTGATCAGCGCATAAGCCGTCCAGGAAACGATGTCGAACCACTGGTCGTCACCCTGACGGACGGCCGGGCCAAGCGGCTCCTTGGAGATGATCTCAGGAAGGATGACGTGTTCGTCGGGATTCTTCAGCGTCAGACGCAACGAATAGAGACCGGATTGGTCGGTCGTGTAAACGTCGCAACGACCGGCGTCATAGGCCGCGTTGACCTCAGGAAGATTTTCGAAGACGACCGGATTGTACTGCAGATTGTTCGTCTTGAAGTAATCGGCGAGGTTCAGTTCGGTCGTCGTGCCTGACTGTACGCAGACTGCGGCGCCGGAGAGTTCGAGAGCCGACTTCACGTTCAGGCCCTTGCGCACCATGAAGCCCTGGCCGTCGTAATAGGTGACAGGACGGAAGTTGAAGCCGAGTGCGGTGTCGCGATTGATCGTCCAGGTCGTATTGCGCGAGAGGACGTCGATTTCACCGGACTGCAGAGCGGTGAAGCGTTCCTTCGCGTTTGTCGGCGTGTACTTGACTTTGGTGGGGTCGCCGAACACGGCCGAAGCGACGGCCTTGCAGAAGTCGACGTCGAAGCCGGCCCAATTGCCGGAAGCGTCAGGTGCGGCAAAGCCGGTAAGGCCGGTATTGACGCCGCACTGAACGAAACCCTTTGCCTTGACGTCTGAGAGAGTGGTGGCGGAGGCGGCCGAGGCGCCAGCTGCCAAAACTGCTGCGCCGATGGCGGCGGACAGGAGCTTATTTTTCATTTTCCCAACCTTTTCCGTTGTCTTATCTTTTCTTGTGGAGAGTGCGTGCAGACAATCCGTGCCGCCCCCCCATTGTCTCGACACCCTCCCGGCGCGAGTGACCCTATCACAGTCGCAAATGTCACTATGGTCAAGTGTCGCGCCCAATAATTGCGGCAAAATTCAGAATTTTGGTAGATTGCGCTGCATTCATGGGCGGTTGGCTATGAAATAGGCGTCCGATTGCGGAAAAATAACGCGAAAATCGAAATTTCCATCATTTCGGATCCTCGCCTGCAACCGATCTTCAAGGGGTTGACCCGAAACGGCGGGGCGTCCAAAAGTCTGGTTTCGCGACCCTTCGCCAAAGGCTATTCCCGACATGAAAGACAAAGACAGCTTGCTGCAGAATGCCGGCATCAACACCCGCCTGACCCATATCGGCAACGACCCTTTCGACTATCACGGCTTCATCAATCCGCCGGTCGTGCATGCCTCGACGGTGTTGTTTCCGAATGCGCGGGCGATGGAGACGCGTACGCAGAAATACACCTACGGAACGCGCGGCACACCGACGACGGATGCGCTCTGCGAGGCGATCGACGCGCTCGAAGGCTCGGCCGGCACGATCCTCGTCCCTTCGGGCCTTGCGGCCGTCACCATCCCGTTCCTGGGTTTCGTCGCTGCCGGCGATCATGCGCTGGTGGTCGATTCGGTCTATGGTCCGACCCGCCATTTCTGCGACACGATGTTGAAGCGCCTCGGCGTCGAGGTGGAATATTACGATCCGGAGATCGGCGCCGGCATCGAGGCATTGTTCCGGCCGAACACGAAACTCGTCCATACCGAGGCCCCAGGCTCCAATACCTTCGAAATGCAGGATATTCCGGCGATCTCGGCGGTTGCGCACCGCCATGGCGCCGTCGTCATGATGGACAATACCTGGGCAACGCCGCTCTATTTCAGGCCGCTCGATCACGGCGTCGACATCTCGATCCACGCATCGACGAAATATCCGTCCGGCCATTCCGATATTCTGCTCGGAACCGTTTCGGCCAATGCCGAGCATTGGGAGCGGCTGAAGGAGGCGAACGGTGTGCTCGGCATCTGCGGCGCACCCGATGATGCCTACCAGATCCTGCGCGGATTGCGCACCATGGGCCTGCGCCTCGAGCGGCACTATGAAAGCGCGCTTGATATCGCGGAATGGCTGGAGGGCAGGGAGGATGTCGCCCGCGTACTGCATCCGGCCCTGCCGAGTTTCCCCTCCCACCATCTCTGGAAGCGCGATTTCAAAGGCGCCAGCGGCATCTTTTCCTTCGTGCTTGCCGCTGATGGCCCCGAGAAGTCCAGGGCAAAGGCGCATGCCTTCCTCGACGCGCTCAGGATTTTCGGTCTCGGTTATTCCTGGGGCGGCTATGAAAGCCTCGCCTTGCACGCCTATCTCAACGATCGCACGGTCGCCAAGGCGCCGACGGACGGTCCGGTCATCCGCCTGCAGATCGGCATCGAGGACGTGGCCGACCTCAAGGCCGATATCGAGCGGGGATTTGCCGCCGCAAGCGCCATCTGACCGGACACGCTTTGTCGTCCCTGGCAGCTGCTCACGGCAGATCTGCAGCCCGATAACCGTAGATCCAGTCGAGATCTGCCGCCAGGCTTAGTGGCGGCTTGAGGCCGAGCACGAGATCGCGGCCGATCCGGATCGGCCCTTTGGCATGATAGGCAAACCGGTTGAAGGCGCCGCGCTGGCGAAGCTTCGCGATGCGCGGCGCGCGATGTCGTTCGAAGAGCGCCAGCGCTTCCGCCACGGGACGGTTCGAAAGAAACGCGGCCAGTTCGTAGGCGTCTTCGATCGCCATCGCCGCTCCCTGGGCGGCAAACGGCATCATCGCATGTGCGGCGTCGCCGATCAGAACCGTCTTTCGGCCGTCCTGCCATGCGCCTGACGTGGTTTCGAACAGCGGCCAGAACGTCAGCTTCCGGTGTTTTTCAAGCAGCGAGACGATCGCGGCGTTCCAGCCGGAAAGGCGCGCCCGCAGCTGCGCCCGCTGCTCGGCCGTTGGCTCGCTTTGCCAGGCCTGCGGCGCGATATTACCGGCGGTGATCGCCACCATGTTGAAGCTGCCGGTCTCCCTGAGCGGGTAGCAGACGAGATGTGCCGAACCGCCGAGAAAAGCCGAAACGCTTGCCCGGTCGAGGAAACTAGGCGCCTCATTTTCGGGAATGGTAAAGCGATAGGCGATATTGCCGGAAAAACGCGGCGAGGGGCTGCCCACAACGGATTGCCGAAGCTTCGACCAGACGCCGTCGGCGCCGATGACGACATCGGCCGCCCGCTCGAAAGGCGGTAGGGTCGTGTCCATCCGCACGCCGAGGTGAAGCCGGCAGAGCGGATCGGCCGTAACCGCAGCCAAAAGGGCTTTTTGTAATGTGGTGCGGTGCAGGACGCCATAGGGAGCGCCCCAGCGTTCCCGCGCGAATTTACCAGCCGGCACCGCCGCGAGCTGGCGAAGCGAACTGCCCGATATCAGCCGGATGGCGTCCGGCTCGAGCCAGACCTTTGACAGTCCTTCAAGGATACTGAATTCGGCAAGGATGCGGGAGGCGTTCGGCGAAACCTGCAATCCGGCGCCGACGTCGGTGAGTTCGCCCGCCTGCTCGAAGATCTCCGAACTGATACCCCGGCGCGAAAGCGCAAGGGCAGCTGTCAGCCCTGATATCCCGGCGCCGATGATGGCGGCATGTTCGACCGGCATTCTCCGTCCGATCCGGATCTGGACTGACTACGCCGCCTTCACGTGGAAAACGCAACCGGCCGGATTGGTCTGGCTGGGCTTGAGCGCGGAATTGAAGCGATAGAGCGTCGAGCAATAGGAACAGACCTTCTCGTTGTCGTCGCCCATGTCGATGAAGATATGCGGATGATCGAAGGGAGCCGAAGCGCCGGTGCACATGAATTCCTTGACGCCGACTTCGATAACGCGGTGACCGCCGTCGTTCTGGAAGTGGGGAATGTTGTGGCCGGCCATGTCGCTCTCCGAATGCTTTGAAATGTGCGCGAACCTTATAAGCCTTCGCCGCAAATGTGTAGAGCCAAACCGCCGCGCCGGGCACAGTTTTTAGCCGCAGTTTTTGGCTTCACGATGAAAGGCCGCTCGACTATGGTCGCGCCAAAAAGGAAGGCCCGATGAACCTGAATACACCCGCATTTTCAAGCTTCACCCATGATGGATTACAGCTCGCCTTCTTCGATGAGGGCGATCCGGCCGGTGTGCCCGTGTTGTTGATCCACGGCTTTGCCTCGACCGCAAATGTCAACTGGGTGCATCCGGGCTGGCTGAAGACGCTCGGTGATGCCGGCTACCGGGTGATCGCCATGGACAATCGCGGCCACGGCGCAAGCGACAAGCCGCACGATGCCGAAGCCTATCGTCCATGGATCATGGCCGGCGATGCGATCGCGCTGCTCGACCATCTCGGCATCCCGGAAGCCAATGTCATGGGCTATTCGATGGGCGCGCGCATTTCCGTCTTTGCCGCACTTGCCAATCCGCATCGGGTCCGTTCGCTGGTTCTCGGCGGCCTCGGCATCGGCATGACGGACGGCGTCGGCGATTGGGACCCGATCGCCGATGCGCTGCTGGCTCCCTCGCTCGACGCGGTGACGCATGCCCGCGGCCGGATGTTCCGCGCCTTCGCCGAGCAGACGAAGAGTGACCGCGTCGCCCTTGCCGACTGCATCCGCGGCTCGCGCGATCTCGTTGCCCGTTCCGATATGGCCAAGCTCGACATGCCGACGCTGATCGGTGTCGGCACCAAGGATGATATCGCCGGCTCGCCGCGGGAATTGGCGGCGCTGATGCAAAATGCCGAAGCGCTCGATATTCCAGGCCGCGATCATATGCTCGCCGTCGGCGACAGGGTTTTCAAGCAGGCGGTGCTGACCTTCTATGCAAGGGTCGCCCATCGCTGACAACATCGTGATGCCGAAAAACCATGCTAAAAAACCATGGCGACGGCACCCATTTATGTTATTGGCGTTTTCCTCTATATATTGGCATTCCGAAAACGGCATTCCGGCTGGCAACGAGGAGAGCGGCGATGGTCGCAAAGACTGACATCCGTGCTTTTGACACAGGCCATCCGCTGAAGGTGATGGACCCCATCTGGGACAGCCTACGCGAGGAAGCCCGGCTCGCCGCCGAACGGGACCCGGTTCTCGCCGCCTTCCTCTATTCTACGGTGATCAACTACCATTCGCTCGAGGAATGCGTCATCCACCGCATCTGCGAACGTCTCGATCATCCCGACATGCAGGCGAACCTGCTTCGCCAGACCTTCGAGGAAATGCTTCTCGACTGGCCTGACTGGAGCTCCATCCTGCGCGTCGATATCCAGGCGATCTATGACCGCGATCCCGCATGCCTGCGCTTCATGGAGGCGGTGCTTTATTTCAAGGGCTTCCATGCGCTGCAGACACACCGTCTGGCCCATTGGCTACTGAACCGCGGCCGGCGTGATTTCGCGCTCTATCTGCAGAGCCGTTCCTCCAGCGTCTTCCAGACCGACATCAATCCAGCCGCTCGTATCGGCAAGGGCATCTTCCTCGATCACGCCACCGGCCTCGTCGTCGGCGAGACGGCCGTTATCGGCGACAACGTCTCGATCCTGCACGGCGTGACGCTCGGTGGCACCGGCAAGGAGGGCGCCGACCGCCATCCGAAGATCGGCTCTGGCGTCATGATCGGTGCCGGCGCCAAGATCCTCGGCAATATCGAGATCGGCTACTGCTCACGCGTCGCCGCCGGCTCTGTCGTCCTGAAGGCGGTGCCACCCAAGAAGACGGTCGCGGGCGTGCCGGCCAAGGTCGTAGGGGAGGCCGGTTGTTCCGAGCCGTCGCGCAACATGGACCAGGTAATCGGCGCCGATATTTGAGCGCTCGTTGGAAACAAGGATAGGAAAAGTCGGCGGGATCCGAGCGGGGAGGGCCATGAGCAAACGGCAACCTTGCCTTTACACCGCTGCATTTCCTGTGCAAGAAGCGGCCAATCAAGACTGCTTACGGAGATGACAGAGTGAAGCCAGAAGAAATCAAGAAGCTCGACGCCTATTTCAAGCGCATGTTCAATCCGCAGATGATCGTCAAGGCGCGTCCGCGCAAGGATGATTCTGCGGAAGTCTATCTCGGCGAAGAATTTCTGGGTGTCGTCTATATCGATGACGAGGACGGCGACCGCTCCTACAACTTTTCGATGGCGATCCTCGACGTCGATCTCTGATCGCGTTCGAAAGCTTCAAAAGGACCGAACGGCGCGATCCGTTCGGTCCTTTTTTCGTTTTTTCGATTCGCAACGAGAATTTATTCAAAACTTCCGGTTGCGGCATTCTGATATATTTTAGCAAAATCAGTTAAAGACGTACGTACCCCGGCGCGCTGCCTTTGTTATGTTATTGTAATGCAACCTTTGGATGTTTTGCAACGCACAAGACTACTTGACTATTTGTGCATTGCAGCTACCCTGCGGCCACCAACAGCCCAACGGAGGATGGCTCATGTTCAACTTTGAAGACGCCAACAAGAAGAGCAAGGAAGCCGTCGACACGGCCCTGAAGACCTATACCGACACGTCCAAGGGCTTTCAGGCAATCGCCGCAGAAGCCACTGAATATTCGAAGAAATCTTTTCAGGACGCGGTGACGCATTTCGAAACGCTGGCCGGCGTCAAGAGCTTCGAGGCTGCCTTCGAGCTGCAGACGAGCTACGTCAAGGCGTATTTTGAAGGCTTTGTCTCCGAGACGACGAAGCTCAGTGAGATGTATGCCGATCTCGCCAAATCAGCCTACAAGCCCTATGAGGCACCCATCGCCGCTGCGGTCGTCAAGACCGCCAAGTCGGTGTCGGCGGCGACGCCTGCTGCTGCTTGAACTGATTTCAAAGGCGCAACCTGCGCTACATATTGAAAAATGAAGACCGGCTACGCATCTGTAGCCGGTCTTTTTGTTTCCACTTTCGCTGCAGCGCCCGCATGGGATCGACCGGGGACTTTTTTGGTCTTTCCCGTGCATGCCGGCCATTTCTTGATTGCAGTGTCTGACAGGGGGCTTAAAATCAGCCTATTATGAACTAAGTTAGTGTTTCAGATATTCGGCGGGAAAAGCACCCTCCCATGCTCCGCTGGATTGCTTGAGGAATGAATGACAATGATCGCAAAGCCGATCCGGATGCAGAACGACAGCGAAAGGAACGGGGACAACGCAAATCGAACCTCGGTCATCACGCGCACCAAGCCGAAGACCAAGAAGCCCAATCTTTATCGTGTGCTGCTTTTGAATGACGACTACACTCCCATGGAATTCGTCATTCATATTCTGGAGCGTTTTTTTCAGAAGGATCGTGAAAGTGCCACCCGCATCATGCTCCATGTCCATAACCACGGCGTCGGCGAATGCGGAATATTCACATACGAGGTAGCGGAAACGAAGGTCAGCCAGGTGATGGACTTCGCCCGGCAGCACCAGCATCCGCTGCAATGCGTCATGGAAAAGAAGTGAGGATCTGAACGTGCCAACATTTTCGCCTAGTTTAGAGAAGGCGCTCCATCAGGCACTGACCTTTGCCAACGAGCGGCACCACGAATATGCGACGCTCGAGCATCTGCTGCTCGCCCTGATCGACGATGCCGATGCGGCCGCGGTCATGGGTGCCTGCAATGTCGATCTCGACGCGCTGCGCAAGACGCTCGTCGAATATGTCGATAACGAACTTTCCAACCTGATCACCGGTTATGACGAGGATTCGAAGCCGACCTCCGGCTTCCAGCGCGTCATCCAGCGTGCCGTCATCCACGTGCAATCGTCCGGCCGCGAAGAGGTGACTGGCGCCAACGTGCTCGTCGCGATCTTCGCCGAGCGCGAAAGCCACGCCGCTTATTTCCTGCAGGAGCAGGAGATGACCCGCTACGATGCCGTCAACTATATCTCCCACGGCATCGGCAAGCGTCCGGGCGTTTCGGAAGCGCGTCCCCCGCGCGGCGCCGAGGACGAAGCCGAAAGCAGCAAGCCGACGGCGCGCGGCGGCGAGGAAGAGGGCGGCCCCAAAAAGCAGCAGGACGCGCTCAAGGCCTATTGCGTCAATCTCAACGAGAAAGCCAAGGGCGGCAAGATCGATCCGCTGATCGGCCGTCACGCTGAAGTGAGCCGCACGATCCAGATCCTGTGCCGCCGTTCGAAGAACAATCCGCTCTATGTCGGTGATCCCGGCGTCGGCAAGACGGCGATCGCCGAAGGCCTTGCCAAGCGCATCGTCGAAGGCAAGGTTCCGGAAGCGCTCGCCGATGCAACGATCTTTTCGCTCGACATGGGCACGCTTTTGGCCGGCACGCGCTACCGCGGCGATTTCGAGGAACGCCTGAAGCAGGTCGTCAAGGAACTGGAAGAATATCCAGGCGCCGTGCTCTTTATCGACGAGATCCACACGGTGATCGGCGCCGGCGCCACCTCGGGCGGCGCAATGGATGCATCGAACCTCCTGAAGCCCGCCCTGTCATCGGGCGCGATTCGCTGCATTGGTTCGACCACCTACAAGGAATACCGCCAGTTCTTCGAGAAGGATCGGGCGCTGGTCCGTCGTTTCCAGAAGATCGACGTCAGCGAGCCGTCGATCGAAGATGCGATCGAGATCATGAAGGGCTTGAAGCCCTATTTCGAAGAGTATCACCACCTGCGTTATTCGAACGACGCCATCAAGTCGGCCGTCGAATTGTCGGCCCGCTACATCTCCGACCGCAAACTGCCCGACAAGGCTATCGACGTGATCGACGAAACCGGTGCGGCGCAGATGCTGCTGCCGCCGTCCAAGCGCCGCAAGCTGATCACTGAAAAGGAGATCGAGGCGACGGTCGCGACGATGGCGCGCATTCCGCCGAAGACCGTCTCCAAGGACGATGAAGCCGTGCTTGCCAATCTCGAGAAGGAACTGCGCTCGGTCGTCTACGGCCAGGATATCGCCATCGAAGCCCTTTCGACTTCGATCAAGCTGGCGCGCGCCGGTCTTCGCGAGCCGAACAAACCGATCGGCGCCTATGTCTTCTCCGGTCCGACCGGCGTCGGCAAGACCGAGGTGGCAAAGCAGCTGGCATCGTCGCTCGGCGTCGAACTCCTGCGTTTCGACATGTCGGAATATATGGAGCGGCACACGGTTTCGCGTCTACTCGGCGCGCCTCCCGGCTATGTCGGCTTCGACCAGGGCGGCCTTCTCACAGATGGCGTCGATCAGCATCCGCATTGCGTGGTGCTGCTCGACGAAATCGAGAAGGCGCATCCCGACATCTACAATATCCTGCTGCAGGTCATGGACCACGGCACGCTGACCGACCATAACGGCAAGAAGATCGATTTCCGCAACGTCATCCTGATCATGACGACCAATGCGGGCGCATCCGAAATGGCCAAGGCGGCGATCGGCTTCGGTTCGTCCAAGCGCACGGGCGAGGACGAGGAGGCGCTGACCCGTCTCTTCACGCCGGAATTCCGCAACCGTCTCGACGCGATCATTCCTTTCGCGGCGTTGCCGACAGCCGTCATCCACAAGGTCGTGCAGAAGTTCATCATGCAGCTGGAGGCCCAGCTTTCCGAAAGGAACGTCACCTTCGACCTGCACGAGGATGCGATCGCATGGCTGGCGGAAAAGGGTTACGACGAGAAGATGGGCGCCCGCCCGCTTGCTCGCGTCATTCAGGATACGATCAAGAAGCCGCTCGCCAACGAAATCCTCTTCGGCAAGCTGAAGAAGGGCGGTGTCGTCAACGTCACCGTCGGCCCGAAGGAAGATGGCAAGCCTGGCATCGTGCTCGAAGCCATCTCGGAAACGGCGCCGATCAAGCCGAAGCCCGAAGCCGAAGTCGTGCATCCCGAAGGCGATGATGGGGATGACGGCGAGCTGAAGACGAAGGCGGCCCGCAAGACCCGCGCCAAAGCAGTGCCGCAGGCCGAGCCCGAGGTTCGCGACGCCCCGAAGAAGGGAAGCGCGGTTCCGAAGGTTCCACGCAAGAAGTAAGATACCGTCACCGAATTGGAAAAGGCCGCGTCACTGCGGCCTTTTTCGTTTTCGGATCTGCATGCGCCCTTTTCAGAGCCTGGTGTAGTCGATCTCGAGAAAGTCGGCGACCTCGGGCACCCAGCGGTCGCGCACGAAGGCAACATGCAGTGGATGGACGTTATAGGCGTCATAGCCAGCCTGATCGTCGAACTCCATCGAGAGGCCGAAGGTGAAATCGTTTTTCCGGCTTGTCTGCCGGAGCTGCTCGAAATTCCGCACGCTCGGGATATTGGCAAGCACCAGCGCGTCGGCGAGGAATGACTTTTCTTCAGCCGAGCCGGATTCGTGCTTAAGTCGGAATGCGACCGTGTGGCGGATCATGATCTTGTTCCAAATGATTGTCTGGATTGAATTCTCTGAAATCGACAGGTGTTGACCCTACGCCAGCGCGGCCCTGATCTTTTCGGCGTTGGCGGCGAGCACGGCACCGTCCTCCATCTTGCCGGAATGCGGCTTGAGGGCCGCGCCCTCATGCCGCGGGATGACGTGGAAATGCAGATGGAACACCGTTTGCCCGGCCGCCGGTTCGTTGAACTGGGCGATGAACACGCCATCGGCGTCGAAGACGTCCTTGACCGCATTGGCGATCTTCTGGACGACTGATATCGCATGGGTGAGGGTGGCTGGATCGGCATCGAGGAGATTGCGCGACGGCGCCTTGGGAAGGACGAGCACGTGGCCCGGCGCCTGCGGCATCACATCCATGAACGCGATGGTATACTCGTCCTCGTAAACCCGGTGCGAGGGGATTTCGCCGCGGAGGATCTTGGCGAAGATGTTGTTGTCGTCATAAGCGGCCGGGCTGGTCATCACGAAATCTCCTCGTTTTTCACAGCGCCGCGCGTCTTTTCAAACGCGCAAAGGACGCTGTAGCGCTTTGAATTGCTGCATAGTTTTATCCTTAAATCGATTCCGATTTAAGGAATATGCGTCGTTGATCGGGTAGCGCGACCGGTGCGGCGGCGTCAATCCTCCTGCAGACGCTCGCCCTTGCGGAAAGGACTGTGTTCGGTCAACAGCTCGCTCATCTGTTCGACATCGGCGCGCTCTCGCGCGAGATAGTCGCCGATCGCCCGGCGAAGGCCGGCATGAGCGACATAGTGGGCGGAATGCGTCGTCACCGGCAGATAGCCGCGGGCGAGCTTGTGTTCGCCCTGGGCGCCGGCCTCGACACGTTTCAGCCCTTTCGAAAGGGCGAAGTCGATCGCCTGGTGATAGCAGACCTCGAAATGCAGGAAGGGATGATCCTCGATGCAGCCCCAGTGACGGCCGTAGAGTGTATCGCCGCCGATGAAGTTGATCGCGCCGGCGATATAGCGCCCGTCGCGCTTGGCCATGACGAGCAGGATATCGTCGGCCATGCGCTCGCCGATCAACGAGTAGAACTTGCGGGTGAGGTAGGGCCGGCCCCACTTGCGCCCGCCAGTATCCATGTAAAACTTGAAGAACTGGTCCCAGATGCGTTCGGTCAGGTCGCGGCCGGTCAGCCAGTCGATGCTGATACCGTTTTCGAGGGCGGCGCGGCGCTCCTTGCGCAATGCCTTGCGTTTGCGCGAGGCAAGCGTTTCGAGAAATTCCTCGTGATTGGCATAGCCGTCATTGATGAAATGGAACTGCTGGTCGGTGCGGTGCAGATAGCCGTCCATCTCGAAGACGCCGATCTCTTCGTCCGGCACGAAGGTGATATGGGCCGAGGAGATACCGAGCCGGCGCACGACCTCCTTCAGGCTTTCGGCGATCGCGCTCTGGATCGGTAGCCGCTGCAGCCCCTCGGCGACAAGAAGACGCGGGCCTGTCGCCGGGGTGAACGGGATCGAGCACTGAAGTTTGGGATAATAACGCCCGCCGGCCCGCTCGAAGGCGTCGGCCCAGCCATGGTCGAAGACATATTCGCCCTGGCTGTGGTTCTTGAGATAGCCGGGCAGGGCACCGATCAACTCGCCGCGATCGGTCTCGAGCAGCAGATGGTGGCCGAGCCATCCCGTCTCTGCGTCGGCCGAGCCGGATTCCTCAAGCGACGATAGAAAAGCGTGTGAAACGAAAGGGTTGTAGGCAATCGTAGCGCAGGTCTTCGACGCTCCGGAAAGCTTGGACCAGCTCTCCGGGGAAATCGCGGTGAAGGAGCGTTCGACGCGAATGGATAGTTCGTCAGTCATGGGACAAATGCGAAGCCTGTGGGAGGATGGTTTCGGCTCTGTCTCAGTCTGCGCATGATCTTGGCCAAAAAGCGAGCGTCAAGCAGCCACACGCGGATCGAAGCCTTCGAATGTCATCTGGTCTGCGTTTGCGAATGTAAGCCGGCGCGCCTCTTCGTCACGCACCGTCCAGGTGATGACAGGAATGCCCTTTTCGCGTTCGCTGGTGATAAAGGCGTTCGGCAGATCGCCATAATAATAGGAGATGAAATCGAGGCCGATCTCCATCGCCTTCGCATGCGTGTTGAATGCGTCCGGCGTGTTGCCGTTGGCGGTCAGCCCGAGCGGGTAGGGCGAGCCAAGCGTCTTCAGATCGCGCAGCAGCCAGTGGTCGAAGCTCATTAGCGCCACCTTGCCCTCATAGCCTTCGAGCACCTCGAGCACGGCTTCGGCAAAACCTTCGTCATCGGCCTCGCGTCCCTTGAGCTCCAGCACCAGCGGCACCTTGCCCTTGACGAGGTCGAGGAGCTGGCGCAGCGTCGGCACCTTGTCGCTGGTGCCGCCGACGGCGATCAGTCCGAGTTCCCTGGAGGTGCGCTCGCGGATGTCGCCATTGAGATTGCACAGGCGCTGCAAGTCCTCGTCGTGAAAGATGACCGGCACGCCATCGGAGGCGTAATGCAGGTCGCATTCGATCGCAAAGCCCGCTTCGACGGCGCGCGAGAATGCCGAAAGCGTATTTTCCCAGATATGGGTGTTGAGATCGTGATAGCCGCGATGGGCGACCGGCAGGTCCCTGATCCAGGCAGCATTGGTCATTCGGCGATTTCCATGATAGCGTCTATCTCGACGGCGGCGTTCAACGGCAGGGCGGCCATGCCGACAGCAGCACGCGCATGTTTGCCGGCTTCGCCGAGCACGCCGGCAATCAGGTTCGAAGCGCCGTTGATGACGAGATGCTGCTCAATGAAGTCGGGCGCCGAGGCAACGAAGCCGTTCAGCTTGACGACGCGCCGGATACGGCCGAGATCACCGCCAAGTGCCGCCTTCGCCTGGGCAAGGATGTTGATGGCGCAGAGTTCGGCGCCGCGCTTGCCTGCTGCAACGTCGACGGTCTTGCCGAGATGGCCCGATACGGCGACCTTGCCGCCTTCGAGAGGCAGCTGGCCGGAGATGTAGAGGAGGTTGCCGCTGATGACATAGGGAACGTAATTTGCAGCAGGTGCTGCGGCTTCGGGCAGGGTTATCCCCATCTCAATCAGGCGCGCTGCTATTTCATCGGACATTTTCGTCTCCGCTTTTGTTGTCAATTCTTCTAAAATTATGCATCAAGACTAGAATCTTTAATATGACAGTTTCGAGCCTCGATTTGGCCGAAAGCGTTCTTATAACATCGCGACCGAGTCCAACAGGAGTTAATGAATGTTCCGATCGAGTCTTGTCGCTCTGCTTCTCGCCAGTGTTTCCGCCAATGCATGGGCGGCTGCGCCCGCGGTAAGCGCTGCGATCGCGACCGGCCTCGTTGCACATCGTGCGGTCTACGATCTGGAATTGAAGGACGCCTCGGACCGCTCTGGCATCGCCGCCATGTATGGTCGCATGGTTTATGAGTTCGATGGCAGCTATTGCCAGGGCTTCACCACCAATTTCCGCTTCGTGACGCAGATCGACACCGGCGACAGCGTACGCGTCAGCGACCAGCAGACGAAGACCTTCGAGAACCTGAAGGACGGCAAGTTCACCTTCGACACCAAGTCCTTCACTGACGACCAGCTCGACAAGGAGGTCAACGGTGCGGCTCAGGATCAGCCGGATGGTGTCAAGGTCGATCTGACGCAGCCGGCGAGCCGCGAGCTCCAGCTTTTAGAAAGCCGTTTTCCCACGGAACATATGCTCGACGTCATCCAGCACGCCAAGGACGGCAAGCGCTTCTTCGAGGCGCGCGTCTTCGACGGTTCCGATGACGGCGACAAGTCGCTTGCGACGACGACGATCGTCGGCAAGCAGGAGACCCCGATCGCCGAGGAAACCGATGCCGGTAATGCCGGCGCCTTCTCCAAGACTGCCTTCTGGCCGGTAACGATCGCCTATTTCAACGAGAATGCGAAATCCGATGCTTTGCCGGTCTACCGCATGTCGTTCAAGCTCTATGAGAACGGCATCACCCGCGACCTGACGATGGATTACGGCGATTTCGTCCTGACCGGCAAGCTCGCCAAGCTGGAGCTGCTCGACCGCAAGGCCGAGGTTTGCAAATAGGCGGCGAGAGCACGCCTGTCATAAAACTGTATCATAAAATTCACTATGGTTCGGCGATCAGCGATGACTGAGTCGCCGTCTGTCGTCCTGCTTTTCGGGTCGGTGCGATCCCAGCGGCCAAGCCATTGCGATGACGTCTCTCCGTCAGACTGCGTAGACCATTACGCACCGCAAGCTTGAAAGCCCGAGCCATGGCCGATACCGATCTCGCGACTGTTCAGAATGCCGCCCTGCCGGTTGTCGTCGCCGATCCGGCGGAAATTGCCCGCATTTCCGATAGCATCAATATCACCGACCGCGCCGGCATCTCGGTCTATGGCGACCGCGCCCAGCAGGCGGTCAGCGATTATGCCGACAGGATCCTGCGCGAAGTCCGCAACAAGGATCTCGGCGATGTCGGCCGCCTGCTGACCGACATCATCCTCAAATCGAAAAGCCTCGATCCGGCATCGCTGAAGGATAAGGGTTTCTTCAGCCGCATGTTTCTCTCGGCCAAGGCCCGGCTCGAACGCTTCAAGGCGGAGTTCGAAGACGTGGCCGGCCAGATCGACCGGATCGGCCTGGAGCTCGACCGCCATAAGGATACGCTGAGGCGCGACATCGCGCTGCTCGACGACCTGCATGAGGAAACCAGGCAATCGATCATGCGGCTCGAGGCCTATGTTCAGGCCGGCAAGACTTTCGCCGAGCGTTTCCGCGGTGTCGATCTGCCGAGGCTGAAGGCGCAAGCCGAGGCGGCGGCGACCGGCCCCGGCGGCGGCATGCTCGAGGCGCAGACCTATCAGGACAGCCTGCAGGCGCTCGACCGGTTGGAAAAGCGGGTCTTCTACCTGCAGCAGGCCCGCCAGCTCGGCATTCAGCAGTTGCCGCAGATCCGCATCGTTCAGGCGGGCGACGAAACGCTGATCGAGAATTTGCAGGCGACTTCGGCGCTGACGGTGCCGGCCTGGAAGCAGAAGATGTTGATCCTGCTCGGCCTGACGCGGCAGAAATCGGCGCTCGATCTGCAGAAGGCGGTGACCGACGCCACCAACGACATGATCCGCCAGGCATCCGAGATGATGAAGGACCAGGCGATCGCCATCGAGCAGCAGTCGCAGCGCGGCATCGTCGATATCGACACGCTCGCCAAGGCGAACAGGGATCTGATCGATACCATATCAGGCGTGCTGCAGGTTCAGGAGGAGGGGCGTCGGAAACGGGCGCTCGCCGAGCAGCAGATGGAGCAGATGACGATCGAACTCAAGAAGGCGATGACCCAGGCGTGATCGGCAAGATGACGATGCGAGCACTGCTTTCAGGCCTGGCACTTCTTGCCCTTCTGTCCCTGTCCGGCTGCAATCCCTTCGGCCAGGGGCCGGAGTTTTCGATCGTATCGGGATCGGAGAATACCGTTCTGCAGCCGATCGTCGAGGAATTCTGCATGCAGAAGAACGCCGCCTGCACCTTCAAATATGAAGGCACGCTCGATATCGGCCTGGCGCTGCAGAGCGACGAGGGCGTCGCGCAGGATGCAGTCTGGCCGGCCTCCAGCGTCTGGGTCGACATGTTCGACACCAGGCGCCGCGTCAAGAACCTGACCTCGATCGCCCAGACGCCGGTGGTATTGGGTGTGCGCAGGTCGAAAGCGCAGCAGCTCGGCTGGATCGACAAGGATGTCTTCATGAAGGACATTCTCGCTGCCGTCGAGAGCGGATCCCTGAAGTTCCTGATGACCTCGGCGACGCAATCCAATTCGGGCGCCAGCGCCTATCTTGCCATGCTGTCGAGCGCGCTCGGTAATAAACCGGTGATCGAACCCGGCGATCTCGACGACAAACACGTCCAAGAGAGCGTCCGGTCGCTGCTGTCAGGTGTCGTGCGCTCTTCCGGTTCTTCCGGCTGGCTTGCCGATCTCTATGTCGAATCCGCCGGCAAGGGCACGGTCTACGACGCGATGTGGAATTACGAGGCGGTGCTGAAGGAAACCAACGACAAGCTTGTCGCCCTGTCGCAGGAACCGCTTTACGCGATCTATCCGGCCGATGGTGTGGCCATGGCGGATTCACCGATCGGTTTCGTCGATCATGGCCGCGGGCCAGAAGTCCAGACCTTCTTCAACGATCTGCTCGCCTATCTGAGCTCTGCCCCCGTGCAGCAGCGCATCGCCGATACCGGCCGGCGCATTCCGCTGACCGGCGTTGCCGCAAAACCGGACCCAAGCTGGAATTTCGACCCCGCCCGGCTGGTGACGGCGATCCGCATGCCGGAGGCCGGCGTCATCCGCCAGGCGCTCAACCTTTATCAGGCGGCGCTGCGCAAACCGTCGCTGACCGCGCTCTGTCTCGATTTTTCCGGCTCGATGCAGGGTGACGGCGAAGACCAGCTGCAGAAGGCGATGCGTTTCCTGTTGACGCCCGACGAGGCGAGCAAGGTGCTGGTGCAATGGTCGCCCGCCGACCAGATTATCGTCATTCCCTTCGACGGCAGCGTGCGCAACACTTTCATGGCCAGTGGAAACCCGCTGGAGCAGGAAGGGCTGCTGAACGAGATTTCCCGGCAGAAGGCCGATGGCGGCACGAATATGTATGCCTGCGCTGAACAGGCTCTGCAGCAGATTACCCGAACTGACAGGCTCTCGACTTATCTGCCTGCCATCGTCATCATGACCGACGGCAAGTCCGATGATCAAAGCCAGGCTTTCATGCGTTCATGGAACGCGATGGAGCCACATGTGCCGATCTTCGGCATCACATTCGGCGATGCCGACAAGACCCAGCTCGACAGCCTCGCCAAGCTGACCTCAGCGCGCGTGTTCGACGGCGGTTCGGATCTCGCCACCGCCTTTCGTACGGCGCGAGGCTATAATTAGGACAGGCATGCGCAACTGGCTCGGCAATGACGGCAACTGGATCGTAGCGGGACTGGCGGCGGCAATCACCGTGCCGCTCTTGAGCTTTGCCGCCGGCATGCCGTTCTGGATCGCTGCCATCATCGCCCTCCTGGTCTTTGCCGGCCTCGTCATTCTGCTTGCGCCGCGCCGGCTGTTCGAAGGCCTCGATATCAAGAGCATCGGCAGCGGACGCGTCGCCTTTGCCCGTGAGCTGCTGGTGGCCGCCGTTCCCTTTGCCGAACGCCTGGAGACTGCCGCGGATGTGATCGGCGACAAACAGATGGCGGCCGCAGTCCGGCATCTCGCTGAAATCGCCGCCGATGTCTTTCGCAAGGTCGAAGCCAAGCCCGAAAGTGCCAATGCCGTGCGGCGGTTCCTCTCCTATTATCTGCCGCGTTCTGCCGAGGTGGCGGAAGGTTTTGCCGTCATCGAGGCCAAGCGAGTTCCCGACCCCAAGCAGCTGGAGGAAGTGCGCGGCGTGCTGGTGAAGCTCGAAGAGGCCTTCGTCCATTATGCCGACAGCCTGGTTGATGAGGAACTCGGCACGCTCGACACTGATCTGCGCCTCATCCAGGCATCGCTCAAAGAGGATATCGGACGCTGATGGCCCTTTCTCGTCGCGCCTTTGGAGTGGGACTGCTCGGAGCCGGCGTCGCGGGCACCGGCGGTTATTTCGCCGTCCGGGATCGGCCGGAATTGCAGGGCCTGCTCGGCAGCCGCACGACGCTGTTCGGCTTCGTCGGCGGCGAAAAGGAGGCCTTCCTGGCCGATCCTGACGTCATCAGGGCGCTCGGCGGATACGGGTTGACGGTGGACAGCCGCGTCGCCGGCTCCGTCGAGATGGTCCGCGAACAGGCGCTGCTGTCGCAGCGTCCGCAATTCCTCTGGCCGTCCTCCTCGATCATGGTCGATATCGCCAGGCAAAACGGCATCAATATCCGCAACGACCGCGTCGTGCTGAACACACCGATCGTGGTCTATTCCTGGCAGCCCGTTGTCGACGGACTGATGAAAGCGGGATTGGTGACGGTGACGAACGAAGGTCATCATCAGCTCGACCTCAAGGCGTTGCTTGATGCGATTCTTGCCGGATCCGACTGGTCGAAGCTCGGCGTCAATTCGCTCTATGGCCGCGCCCGCATCGTCTCGACCGATCCGAACCGCTCCAATTCCGGCTTCATGTTCGCAGGCCTGGTGCTCAGCCTTTTCAGCGGCAATGTCGCGACATCAGGTGACCTTGCTACGTTTGGCGGCAAAGTGCAGGCGATCTTCCGCAACATGGGCTTCAAGTCGCCATCCTCAGGCAAGCTTTTCGATCAGTATCTGGCAGGCGGCCTCGGCGGCGAGCCGATGATCGTCGGCTATGAAAACCAGCTGGTCGAATGGATCCTCGCCGATCCCGCGCGATGGGAGCGGATCAAGGCGAGCGCCGGCGCAAAGCCCGTGGTGCTCTATCCGCGCCCGACCGTTTATTCAGCACATCCGCTGATCGTCGTCGACGAGAACGCCAACCGGCTGATCGAAGCACTGGTGAGCCCGAAGCTCCAGGAACTTGCCTGGACGAGACACGGCTTCCGTGGTCCGCTGGGGACTGCCACCGGCAATGCCGACAGCGCGATCGGCTCTCTGCTGCCGGCCGAGGTCGATGCCATCCTGCCGATGCCGGATGCAGGCGTCTTGCTGTCGCTGCTGCCGACACTGGTAAGCTAAGCGGCCAGGTTTTTTCCGCATAAGCCTTGCTTTTGTGCCAAATCGAATGTATGGGCACCGGCATTCCACACGTAAGGCATGGGATCGTCCGGGAGAAATCCGGGCTGTTCCGCCCGGTGGCATTCTCGAAGAGGGTGCTGTTCGCCTTGCGGAGGTTCAACCGGAAAAGGAGTAACAAGGCATGGCATTGCCTGATTTTTCTATGCGCCAGCTGCTTGAGGCAGGCGTCCACTTCGGCCACCAGACGCATCGCTGGAACCCGAAGATGAAGCCGTACATCTTCGGCGATCGCAACAACATCCACATCATCGACCTGGCCCAGACCGTTCCGATGCTGTCGCGCGCCCTTCAGGTCGTCAGCGACACCGTTGCCCGCGGCGGCCGTGTTCTCTTCGTCGGCACCAAGCGCCAGGCGTCTGAGATCATTGCCGACAGCGCCAAGCGCTCGGCCCAGTACTACGTCAACTCGCGCTGGCTCGGCGGCATGATGACGAACTGGAAGACGATCTCCAACTCGATCCAGCGCCTGCGCAAGCTCGACGAGATCCTGAACGGCGAAGCCCAGGGCTTCACCAAGAAGGAACGCCTGAACCTTGAGCGCGAGCGTGAAAAGCTCGACAAGGCTCTCGGCGGTATCCGCGATATGGGCGGCACGCCCGACCTGATGTTCATCATCGACACCAACAAGGAAAAGATCGCGATCGACGAAGCCAAGCGCCTCGGCATCCCGGTTGTCGCCATCATCGATTCGAACTGCGATCCGGACCTGATCGACTATCCGATCCCGGGTAACGACGACGCATCGCGCGCGATCGCCCTTTACTGCGAGCTGATCTCCCGCGCCGCCATCGACGGCATCGCGCGTCAGCAGGGCTCTTCCGGCCGCGATCTCGGCGCATCCTTCGAAGTTCCGGTTGAGCCGGCTCTCGAGGAAGCAGCCGAAGGCTGATGAAAGCAGGCGGATCGAAAAGATCCGCCAATGCTTGCAGGGACTGGGCTTGCAGAGACTGGGAAAGGCCGCTCGCGACTCATCGAAGTTCGGCGGCCTTGCCTGTTTCAAGGGGAGGGCGTCAGGCTCTCCGCCCGATAAGTTTCGTTATGACGCGTCTTCATCACGCTGTCATACATACAGGTACATTTCGTGCCTCAATCCGGTGCCGAGCCGCGCTTTGCGGTCCACCGTATGAACCGACAAGAGGAAGCTAATGAGCGAGATTACGGCTGCAATGGTGAAGGAACTGCGCGAAAAGACCGGCGCAGGCATGATGGACTGCAAGAAGGCTCTTGCTGAAACCGGTGGCGACATGGAAGCGGCGATCGACTGGCTGCGCGCCAAGGGCATCGCCAAGGCCGACAAGAAGTCCGGCCGCACCGCCGCCGAAGGCCTCATCGGCGTTTCGAGCCAGGGCACCAAGGCCGTCGTCGTCGAAGTCAATTCCGAAACCGACTTCGTTGCCCGTAACGATGCCTTCCAGGAACTCGTCCGCGGCATCGCCAAAGTCGCTGTCTCGACCGACGGCACCGTCGAGGCCGTTGCCGCCGCGACCTACCCGGCATCCGGCAAGTCGGTTTCCGACACGATCAAGGATGCGATCGCAACGATCGGCGAGAACATGAACCTGCGTCGTTCGACCGCTCTCTCCGTCGAGGACGGCGTCGTCGCCACCTATATCCACAATGCTGTTTCCGACGGTCTCGGCAAGCTCGGCGTTCTCGTCGCGCTGAAGTCGACCGGCGACAAGGAAGCCCTGAACGCCATCGGCCGTCAGGTCGCCATGCACATCGCCGCGACCGCGCCGCTGGCGATCCGCCCGGAAGAAGTCGATGCCGCCGTCGCCGAGCGTGAACGCAACGTCTTCATCGAGCAGTCGCGCGCTTCCGGCAAGCCTGACAACATCATCGAAAAGATGGTTGAAGGCCGCATGCGCAAGTTCTTCGAGGAAGTCGCTCTTCTCTCGCAGGCTTTCGTCATCAATCCGGATCTGACCGTCGCAGCCGCCATCAAGGAAGCTGAAAAGGCCGTCGGCGCGCCGATCGAGGTTGCCGGCATGGCCCGTCTGTTGCTCGGCGAAGGCGTCGAGAAGGAAGAAACCGACTTCGCGGCCGAAGTCGCGGCCGCCGTCAAGGGTTGATCTTCCAGCCATAATTGGGAAAACACGTAGGGCATCGCGTGACAACGCGGTGCCCTTCGTGTATCGGGCATTCACGGCAATTTACGAGGAGCCAAGATGTCTTTAGAGCCTGTCTATAAACGTGTTCTACTCAAGGCTTCCGGCGAAGCGCTCATGGGTGGCCAGGGTTTCGGGATCGATGTGACGGTGGCGGACCGCATTGCATCCGACATCGCCGAGGCAAGGCATATGGGCGTGGAAGTCGGCGTCGTCGTCGGTGGCGGCAATATTTTCCGCGGTGTCGCGGTAGCGTCCAAGGGCGGCGACCGGGTCACCGGCGACCATATGGGCATGCTCGGCACCATCATCAACGCGCTGGCGCTGGCGACCTCGCTGCGCAAGCTGAACATCGATACGGTGGTGCTTTCGGCCATCTCCATGCCGGAGATCTGTGAAAGTTTCTCGCAGCGCGCGACCCTCTACCATCTGTCGATGGGACGCGTGGTGATTTTTGCCGGCGGCACCGGCAATCCCTTCTTCACCACCGATTCCGCTGCAGCACTCCGCGCCGCCGAAATGGGTGCGGAAGCGATCTTCAAGGGCACGCAGGTCGACGGCATCTACACCGCCGACCCAAAGAAATATCCCGATGCGACCCGCCTCGACCGGCTGACGCACCAGGAAGTGCTGGACAGGGGGCTGGCGGTGATGGACGTTGCCGCCGTGGCGCTGGCCAGAGAAAATTCCATTCCGATCATCGTCTTCTCGATCCACGAGAAAGGCGGTTTTGCTGAAATCTTGACGGGCGGTGGCCTCAAGACCATCGTCTCCGACAACTGATATAAGCTGCGCCGCGGTTTCGGCGCAGCCCTCGCCAGACGGGAGCATCGACATGAGTGAAGGTATCGATATCAAGGAACTGAAGCGCCGCATGGATGGCGCGATTTCCGCATTCAAGGGCGACATCGCATCGCTGCGCACCGGCCGTGCTTCGGCAAACATCCTCGACCCGGTCACGGTCGAGGCCTATGGTTCGCGCATGCCGCTGAACCAGGTCGCCAACATCACCGTGCCTGAGCCGCGCATGCTGTCGGTTTCCGTCTGGGACAAGTCGATGGTCAGCGCCGTCGAGCGCGGCATCCGCGAATCCAATCTCGGCCTCAACCCGATCATCGACGGCCAGAACCTGCGCATTCCGCTGCCGGAACTGAACGAGGAGCGCCGCAAGTCGCTCGTCAAGGTAGCGCACGACTATGCAGAAAAGAGCAAGGTGGCGATTCGCCATGTCCGCCGCGATGGCATGGACGGCCTCAAGAAGGCCGAAAAGGACGGCGTCATCGGCCAGGACGAGAGCCGGGCGCAGTCGGAACGTGTACAGAAGATGACGGACGAAACGATTTCCGAAGTCGACCGCTTGCTTGGCGAGAAGGAAAAGGAAATCATGCAGGTCTAGTGGATCTGTGCCTTTGCCTGGAAAGACCGGACGGGAAATGTCGGAATCTGTATTTGTAACTGTGCCAGAGCATGTTGCCATCATCATGGACGGCAATGGCCGTTGGGCCAAGCAGCGTGGTCTGCCGCGCACGATGGGTCATCGCAAGGGTGTGGAGGCGGTACGCGAGACAGTACGCGCCGCCGGCGCCGTCGGCATAAAATATCTGACCCTCTTTGCCTTCTCCTCGGAGAACTGGCGTCGGCCCGAAGCCGAGGTCTCCGATCTGCTCGGTCTGCTCAAGGCTTTCATCCGCCGTGACCTCGCCGAGCTCCATCGCCAGAACGTGCGGATCAAGGTGATCGGCGACCGCCACAGCCTGCGCAGCGACATTTTCGGCCTGCTGCTCGAAGCCGAGGAAACGACCAAGGACAACACGGCGCTGACGCTGGTCATCGCCTTCAACTATGGCTCTCGTGACGAGATCGCCCGTGCCGCGGTGAGCCTCGCCAGGGATGTCGAGGCTGGCCGCCTGAGGGCGCAGGACATCACCCCGGCGCTGATCAACGCCCGTCTCGACACGGCAGGTATCCCCGATCCGGATCTCATCATCCGCACCAGCGGCGAGGAGCGGCTTTCCAACTTCCTCCTTTGGCAGGCCGCCTATTCGGAATTCATCTTCCTTCCGGAATACTGGCCGGATTTCACCCCCGAGATCTTCCGTTCGGCGCTCGAGACATTCGCCTCTCGCGACCGGCGCTTCGGCGGCCTCTCGTCGCAGGCAGCCGCGGTCGGCACCTGATGCAGAGGGAATTGAAGCTCCGCATTGTTTCAGGACTGATTCTTGCGGCCATCGTTCTCGCCGCCACCTGGTATGGCGGCCTTGCCTTCCGCATTCTGGCGGTCGTCATTGGCTTGCTGATCTACTATGAATGGTCGAAGATCACCGGTATCGCCCGCGATTGGGTTGCCAATGCCGTCGGCTGGATCGGCGAGGCGGCGATCGCCTTCCTCGTGCTTGTCGGCAATTTCGAATTCGCCGCCGGCATGCTGGCCGGCGTCACCGCCGTCGGCATCGCCCTGATCATCTTGCAGGGCACGAGCCGCTGGTTTCCGGCTGGCCTGTTTTATGCCGGCGCTACCGGCCTGGCGCTTGCCGCGATCAGAAGCGATGACCGGCCCGGCCTTTACGCCATGCTCTTCGTCTTTGCGGTCGTCTGGGCAACCGATATCCTTGCCTATTTCGTCGGCAGGGCGCTCGGCGGACCGAAGCTTGCCCCTTCGATCTCGCCTGGAAAGACCTGGTCTGGTGCAATCGGCGGCGCCGTTTCGGCGCTCGCAGCCGGCGTCGTTCTCGTTCATTTTCTCCTTCCGGGCGCTGAAATCATCGCCGCCTTCGTGGCGCTTGTTCTGTCGGTTTGCAGCCAGTCCGGCGATCTTTTCGAATCGTTCATCAAGCGGAAATTCGGCGTCAAGGATTCCAGCCGTCTCATTCCGGGCCATGGCGGCGTCATGGACCGTGTCGACGGACTGATTTTTGCCTGTTTTTCGGCGTTCTTGCTTGCAGGGCTTTTTTCCCTGATAAAGGGGACCGGAATGACGTCGCTCGGTGCGGCATTGTTCGGACTCTGACAACGCGGCAGTCTGACGGAAGGCACTCATGGAAACGCTGAGCGGCATATACGCATTTTTGATGGGGAATATCGTTACCTTCATCCTCGTGCTGTCACTGCTCGTCTTCGTGCATGAGATGGGCCATTACCTCGTCGGGCGTTGGAGCGGCATTCGCATCCTTGCCTTTTCCGTCGGTTTCGGTCCGGAGATATTCGGCTTCACCGACCGCCACGGAACCCGCTGGAAGATCTCGGTGATCCCGCTTGGCGGCTACGTCCGGTTCTTCGGCGACGAGGATGCTTCGAGCAAGCCCGACACCGACAAGATCGCCGCCATGTCCGAAGAGGACAGGGCGCGCTCCTTTGCCGGCGCCAAGCTGTGGAAACGCGCTGCAACCGTCGCGGCTGGCCCGATTGCCAATTTTCTGCTGGCGATCGCCATCTTCACCATTCTTTTCTCGGTCTACGGCCGCATGATCGCCGATCCTGTCGTTGCCGAGGTCAAGCCTGATGGCGCTGCTGCTGCCGCCGGCATCCTTCCAGGCGATCTATTGGTCGCCATCGATGGCGGCAAGGTCGAGACCTTCGACGACGTGCGCCGCTATGTCAGCATCCGGCCGAGCCAGCAGATCGTCGTGACGATCGAGCGCGCCGGCCAGAAGCTCGACGTGCCGATGGTGCCGCAACGCACCGACACGACTGACCAGTTCGGTAACAAGGCTGAGGTCGGCCAGATCGGCATCGTCACCAACCAGCAGGCCGGCAATTTCCGCCTGCAGACCTATACGCCGCTCCAGGCGCTGCGTGAGTCTGTGCTCCAGACCCGGGATATCGTCACAGGCACCTTCAAATATATCGGTAACATCTTCAGCGGAACGATGCGCGCCGATCAATTGGGTGGGCCGATCCGCGTCGCGCAAGCCTCGGGCCAGATGGCGTCGCTTGGGATAGGCGCAGTGTTGCAGCTTGCGGCGGTGCTTTCTGTTTCGATAGGATTGCTTAACCTGATGCCGGTTCCGGTACTTGATGGCGGCCACTTGATGTTCTATGCGGTGGAAGCGGTGAGGGGGAAGCCGCTGGGTTCCACAGCCCAGGAAATTGCATTTCGCATCGGCCTGGCGATGATCCTGACGTTGATGGTTTTCACGACTTGGAATGACATCGGGTCGTGGATAGGGTAAACGCGCAGGGCGAGGCTAATTACTATTTATTTACGATGTTTCAAGGCTGTAGTGGCGAATGGGTCACGCTTGCAAATGAAGTAAACAGAAATTAACGACCTGCCTTGCTTGTATGTCAAAAGCGGGTAAAACGACACACGTGACCGGAATCGGGTTCTCCCGGAACCGGGGACGAGGGAAACAAAGGTAATGGGTGAAATGAAGGCTGGTTCAAAGTTTTTGAACGCAGTATCGGCGGTTGCGCTGTCTGCTAGTGTTGTTGCTTCGGGCGCAGGTGCTTTGACGTTCGTTTCCGCTACGGCCGCTGAGGCCGCGGTTATCCAGCGCATCGATGTGCGCGGCGCAAGCCGCGTCGGCGCGGAAGCCGTACGGTCGAACCTTACCATCGCTCCCGGCAAGAGTTTTTCCAACAGCGATATCGATGCCTCGGTCAAGCAGCTCTACGGGACGGGTTACTTCTCCGACGTCAAGATCTCGGTCTCCGGAAGCACGCTCGTCGTCAACGTCCAGGAAGCCCAGCTCGTCAATCAGGTTGTCTTCAACGGCAACCGCAAGATCAAGGACGACAAGCTCGCGACTGTCGTCCAGACCCATGCTGCCGGCCCTTATAGCGACACCCAGATTCAGGCTGACATCCAGTCGATCAAGGACGCCTACGCGGCCACCGGTCGCAGCGAGGTCGAAGTCACGACGCAGGTGGTGCCGCTCGGCGAAGGCCGCGTCAACCTTGCCTTCGTCATCAACGAGGGTGACCGCACCAAGATCGATTCGATCAACTTCGTCGGCAATAATGCCTATAGCGCCGGCCGCCTGGCTGCCGTGATCGCCACCAAGCGTTCGAACTTCCTGTCGTTCCTGACCCGCAAGGACGTCTACAACGAAGACAAGCTCCACGCCGACGAAGAAGCGCTGCGCCAGTTCTATTACAATCGCGGCTACGCCGACATGCGCATCGTCTCTTCCGATGCCACCTTCGACGATGCGACCAACAAATATACGCTGACCTTCAACATCGAGGAAGGCCAGCGTTACGACTTCGGACCGGTGACCGTCCAGTCGACCGTCGAAGGCGTCGGCTCAGACCAGTTGCAGCCGCTCGTGCGCACCCGCGAAGGCCAGGTCTACAGCGCCAAGGAAGTGCAGAAGTCGATCGAGGCGATCTCCGATCAGGTGGCGTCTGCCGGTTATCCCTTTGCACGCGTCACGCCGCGCGGTAACCGCGACCTCAACAACGACACGATCGGTGTTGAATATCTCGTCGACCAGGGCGAGCGCGCCTATGTCGAGCGCATCGAGATCCGCGGCAACAGCCGCACGCGCGACTACGTCATCCGCCGCGAATTCGACATGAGCGAAGGCGACGCCTTCAACCAGCAGATGATCACCAAGGCCAAGCGTCGTCTCGAAGCGCTCGGTTATTTCTCCTCGGTCAACATCTCCACCCAGCCGGGCAGTTCCCCGGACCGTGTCGTGGTGGTCGTCGACGTGCAGGATCAGTCGACCGGTTCGTTCGGTATCGGCGCGGGTTATGCCGCCGGCGGCGACGGCTTGCTGCTCGAAGCATCGATCGAGGAAAAGAACTTCCTCGGCCGCGGCCAATACATCCGCATCTCGGCCGGCGGCGGCCAGGAAGGCTCGCGCGCTTACGGCGTCAGCTTCACCGAACCCTATTTCCTCGGCTACCGTCTGGCGGCAGGCTTCGACGTCAATCGCAGCGAAACGTCGAGCAATGACGACTACGATTACGAGGAAACCAGCGTCGTCCTGCGCGTCACCGCGCCGATTACCGAAGATCTGGCGACGACCTTCCGTTATAACTACAAGCAGATGAAATACGACGGCGATACCTCTGACCTGTCGGCGACCTACGCCAATCTGGTCGACGAGAGCCCGTGGACACGCTCTTCCGTCTCGCAGACGCTGACCTACAACACGCTTGACGACACCGTCCTGCCGCGTGAAGGCATCTATGCGACGGCGACGCAGGAAATTGCCGGCCTCGGCGGCGACTCGCAGTTCTACAAGATCTACGGCAAGGCCCGCTATTACCATCTGCTTGCCGACGATGCTGATATCATCGGCTCGGTCTCGGGTTCGGCTGGTTATGTCGTTCCTTTCGGAGACCATCTGAACGTCTTCGACCAGTTCACGCTGACCAACGGCGATATTCGCGGTTTCGAGAACAAGGGTATCGGCCCGCGCATCACCGGGGACCACGACGATCCGCTCGGTGGCACGACCTATTTCACGGCGTCTGCTGAAGCGACCTTCCCAATGCCGGGCTTCCCGCGTGACTTCAATCTGCGCGGCGCAGTCTTTGCCGATGCCGGCACGCTGTTTGGCAATGATGTCGAGCTTCTCGGGTCCGACCAGGCCGAGGGCACCAGCGCTTCGCTGCGTGCTTCCGTCGGTGTCGGTGTTGTCTGGCAGTCTCCCTTCGGTGCATTGCGTCTGGATTACGCGATCCCGGTCCTCAAGGAAGACTTCGACAAGACGCAGAACTTCAAGTTTGGCATCAACAACCAATTCTGATATCGGCAGTCCGGAACTGTAAGACTCAATTCCGTTCTGGAGCATTGCCGATGGAGCAAAACGTTTTTTTTCTGCCCCATGAAGGTCTGAGGCTCGCTGAGCTGGCAGAGTTTCTTGGGGCGGAGCTTGTCAATTCCGACCATGCCGATGTTATCGTCAAGTCCGTTGCCCCCATCAGTCGGGCACGGGCAGGCGATATCTGTTATATCCTGTCGCGCCGCAGCCGCGATGAACTGGCGACATGCGAAGCCTCGGCGGTGATCTGCGACAAGGCGCTCGCCGATCTCGTCCCCCAACATCTCCCGGTCATGCTGTCGTCTAATCCGCATGCGGCCTTCGCGATGGCTGGCGGCCTATTCTATCCCGCGGCACTGCGCCCGGTCGCCATTTCCGGTGAAAGTGAGATCGCGCCAAGCGCGGTGATCGATCCGAGCGCCAAGCTTGAAAAAGGTGTGATCGTCGAGCCGATGGCCGTCATCGGTGCGCATGCCGAGATCGGCGAAGGGACGCGTATTGGCGCGCAGAGCATCATCGGCCCGAATGTCAAGATTGGCCGGGATTGTTCGATTGCGGCCGGCGCGAGCATTCTCTGCGCTCTGCTCGGCAACGGCGTCATTATCCACAACGGCGCCCGCATTGGCCAGGATGGTTTCGGTTATGCGCCGGGTCCGCGCGGCATGATCAAGATCGTCCAGATTGGCCGGGTGATCATCCAGGATAATGTCGAGATCGGCGCCAACACCACGATCGACCGTGGCGCCATGGACGATACGGTGATCGGTGAAGGCACCAAGATCGACAACCAGGTACAGATCGGCCACAACGTTCAGATCGGCCGCCATTGCGCCATCGTCGCGCAGGTCGGCATTGCCGGCAGCGCGAAGATCGGCAATGGCGTGCAGATCGGCGGCCAGGTCGGCATCAAGGGGCATGTGACGATCGGCGACGGCGTGCAGATCGCCGCCCAAAGCGGTATCATGACCGATCTTGCCGCCGGCGGACAATATGGTGGTACACCTGCGCGTCCGCTGAATGACTATCTGAGAGATGTCGCGCAACAAATGTCCAAGACGAAGTTGCGCGGGAAGAAACCTGGAGGCGAGCAAAATGACTGAGGAAGCCACGACAACGCTTTCTTCGGCTGACATCATCGAGATCATGAAGCTGCTGCCGCATCGTTACCCGTTTCTCATGGTCGACAAGATCATCGAGATCGACGGCGATAACACGGCGATCGGCATCAAGAACGTCACAGTGAACGAACCACATTTCACCGGCCATTTTCCGGAATCTCCGATCATGCCCGGCGTTCTCTTGATCGAGGGCATGGCTCAGACCGCGGGTGCGATCTGTGCCAAGAAGGATGGCCAGCCCGGCAACCTCGTCTATTTCATGACCATCGAGAATGCGCGCTTCCGCAAGCCCGTCTTACCCGGCGATCGTGTTGAATTCCATGTCAGGAAGCAGAAGCAGCGTGGCAATATCTGGAAATTCCATTGCGATGCCAAGGTCGACGGCGCGCTTGTTGCCGAGGCCGATATCGGCGCGATGATCGTTCGTAAGGATCAGGCATGAGTACTATCGCCGAAAGCGCCCGCATTCATCCGATGGCTGTCGTTGAAGACGGCGCGACCATCGGTGAGGGCGTCAAGATCGGTCCGTTCTGCCATGTAGGCTCGCACGTCATCCTGCATGCGAATGTCGAGCTTTTGTCGCATGCGGTCGTGACCGGCCGCACCGTGATCGGCAAGGGCACGCGCATCTTCCCGATGGCGGTCGTCGGCGGCGATCCGCAGAGCGTGCATCACGGCGGCGAGGAGACGACGCTGACGGTCGGCGCCAACTGCACGATCCGCGAAGGCGTGACGATGAACACCGGCACGGCCGATTTTGGTGGCCAGACAATCGTCGGCGATAATAACCTCTTCCTTGCCAATTCGCATGTCGCGCACGACTGCCGGGTCGGCAATCATGTGATCATGTCGAACAACGTCATGCTCGCCGGCCATGTCGTCATCGAGGATCGCGTCATCCTGGGCGGCGGTTCGGCCGTTCACCAGTTCACCCGCGTCGGCCGTCACGCCTTCGTCGGCGGGCTCTCGGCAGTGAGTTACGACGTCATTCCCTACGGCATGCTGAACGGCAATCCCGGGCTGCTGAGCGGCCTCAACGTCGTCGGCATGACGCGCGCCGGCGTCGACCGCGCCGTCATTCACAGGGTACGTCGCGCCTATAAGTCGATCTTCGAAGGAACGGGCTCCGTCCGTGAAAACGCTGCCGCCATCCGCGAAGAATATGCCGATTGCGAGCCGGTGGTCCACATCCTCGACTTCATCGCCGCCGACAGCGACCGCGCCTTGTCCTCGCCGACCCGGGGGCAGAAGGGTTAGTCCGTGGCTTTATCAGGCGACACCGCTGCGGGCCGGCTGGCGATCATCGCCGGCGGCGGTCTTCTGCCTTCCTATGTCGCCGAAGCCGCGCGCGCGGCGGGCGAAAATCCCGTCATCGTCGCGCTGAAGGATGAAAGCGACCGGCGCTGGGAAGGTTATGACCACGCCGTCATCGCCATCGGCGATTTTGCAGCCCTTGAGGGGTTGCTCAACCGCTATGGCATCGGCCGTGTCGTCATGTCCGGCAGCGTGCGCCGCCGGCCGGAATGGCGCGAGGTGCGGCCGACGCTGCGCACTCTCATGAAGATGCCGGCCGCGATCCGCACCTTGCTGTCCGGCGGCGACGATACGGTGCTGCAGATGGTGATCCGGCTGATCGAGGGAAACGGCCGGCGTGTCGTCGGCGCCCATGAGATCGCCCCCGACCTTCTTGCCGCCGTCGGCCCGCTCGGCACGGCGATACCGGGCGAAGAAGACCGGCGCGATATCAACCGCGCGGCGGAAGCCGCCGAAATGCTCGGCCGGCTGGATGTCGGCCAGGGCGCCGTGGCCATCGGCGGGCGCATCGTCGCGCTGGAGGGGCCGGAAGGCACGGACGAGATGCTGGAGCGTGTCGCCGGTCTCAGAGCCGCCGGACGCATCTCTCCACGCCGTCGCGGCGCGCTCGTCAAGCTCTGCAAGCCTCAGCAGGATATTCGCGCAGACCTGCCGGCGATCGGCGTTTCCACGGTCCTGAATGCAAAGAAGGCGGGCCTTGCCGGCGTTGCGGTCGAGGCGGGCCGTTCGCTCGTGCTCGATCGCGCCGCCGTCCTCAAGGCCGCCGATGAGGCCGGGCTTTTCGTCTGCGGCATCGATCGCGAGCTGCCGGCATGGGGGCTTGAATGACCGGGGCGCCGCTGAAGATCGCCGTCATCGCCGGCGAGGTGTCGGGTGACCTGCTCGGCGCCGATCTGGTCGCGGCCCTGAAGCGGATCCATGCCGGACCGATCGAACTCGTCGGTGTCGGCGGTGAGGGGCTTCAGGCCCAAGGTTTGAAATCGCTGTTCGATTTTTCCGAGCTGTCGATCATGGGCATCACCCAGGTGCTGAGCCGGCTGCCAAGGCTCTATACCCTGATCCGCCAGACGACAGCGGCCATCATCGCTACCAGGCCAGATATCCTGCTCATCATCGACAGCCCGGATTTCACCCACCGAGTCGCTAAGCGTGTCCGTACCGCACTGCCCGATCTGCCTGTCGTCAATTATGTCTGTCCGAGCGTCTGGGCCTGGAAGGAATATCGCGCGACGCGCATGCTGCCCTATGTCGATCACGTGCTCGCCGTCCTGCCCTTCGAGCCGGCGACGATGCGTGCGCTCGGCGGGCCTGAGACCACTTATGTCGGCCATCGTCTGACCGCCGACCCAGCGCTGCTCGAAGCGCGGCGGCTGCGTGCCGCGCGTGCACTCGCCGGCGAAGCGGGCAGGGCGATCCTGATGCTCCCGGGATCAAGATCCTCCGAAATCGCCAAGCTCCTGCCGTTCTTCGAGGACGCGGCCAAGGAACTCGTCGCCCGCAACGGCCCGATGCGATTCCTGCTGCCGACCGTGCCGCACAACGAAGCGCTGGTGAAGGGTCTGGTTGCCGGCTGGGCCACGCCGCCGGAGGTGGCGGTCGGGCCGGCGCAGAAATGGAAGGCCTTTGCCGAAGCGGATGCAGCGATGGCAGCCTCCGGCACGGTGATCCTCGAACTCGCCCTTGCCGGCGTGCCAACAGTGTCCGTCTACAAGACGGATTGGATCATCCGCCTGCTCGCCCCGCGCATCAAGGTGTGGACGGGCGCATTGCCCAATATCATCGCCGATTATGCCGTCGTGCCGGAATATCTGAACGAGATCGTTCGCGGCGCCAGCCTGGCGCGCTGGATGGAGCGGCTGTCGGCCGACACGTTCCAACTGAAGGCGATGAACGAGGGTTACGATCTCGTCTGGCAACGCATGCAGACCGAAACGCCGCCCGGCGAGCACGCTGCCGAGATCCTTCTCGACGTCTTAAAAAAGAAAAAACCCGGTCGTTTCTGACCGGGTTTTCTTTTGGGTTCTTTTGAAGCGATCAGCGCTTCGAAACCGGGATGTAATCGCGCTTCGGTTCGCCGACATAGAGCTGGCGCGGACGGCCGATGCGCTGTTCCGGATCCTCGATCATCTCGTTCCACTGCGCGATCCAGCCGACGGTGCGGGCGAGCGCGAAGAGCACAGTGAACATGGTCGTGGGGAAGCCCAGCGCCTTCAGGGTGATTCCGGAATAGAAGTCGATGTTCGGATAGAGCTTCTTCTCGATGAAATATTCATCGGTGAGCGCGATGCGCTCCAGCTCCATCGCCACTTCAAGCAACGGATCGTCCTTGATGCCGAGTTCGCCGAGCACTTCATGCGTCGTCTTCTGCATGATCTTGGCGCGCGGATCATAGTTCTTGTAGACGCGGTGGCCGAAGCCCATCAGGCGGAACGGATCGTTCTTGTCCTTGGCGCGAGCGATATATTCCGGAATGTGGTCGACTGTGCCGATTTCGTGCAGCATGTTGAGCGCTGCTTCGTTGGCGCCGCCGTGGGCGGGGCCCCAGAGGCAGGCGATACCGGCGGCGATGCAGGCGAACGGGTTGGCGCCCGACGAACCGGCGAGACGGACGGTCGAGGTCGAAGCGTTCTGCTCGTGATCGGCATGCAGGATGAAGATGCGGTCCATGGCGCGGGCAAGCACCGGATTGACCACATATTCCTCGCAAGGCACAGCAAAGCACATGCGCAGGAAGTTCGAGGCGTAGTCGAGGTCGTTCTTCGGATAAACGAAGGGCTGGCCGATATGGTACTTGTAGGCCATTGCGGCAAGTGTCGGCATCTTGGCGATCATACGCAGGCTGGCGACCATGCGCTGGTGCGGATCGGTGATGTCTGTGGAGTCGTGATAGAAGGCCGACAGCGCGCCGACGCAGCCGCACATGACAGCCATCGGATGCGCATCGCGGCGGAAGCCGGTGAAGAAGCGGCTCATCTGCTCGTGCACCATGGTGTGGTGCGTGACGCGGTAATCGAAATCCTTCTTCTGCACGGTGGTCGGCAGCTCGCCGTAAAGCAGCAGGTAGCAGACCTCGAGGAAGTCGCCATGCTCGGCGAGCTGCTCGATCGGATAGCCGCGATGCAACAGGACACCTTCGTCGCCGTCGATGTAGGTGATCTTCGATTCACAGGATGCAGTCGAGGTGAAACCCGGATCGTAGGTGAAGGAAGCCGTGTTCTTGTAGAGGGCACCGATATCGATGACGCTCGGGCCGATCGTGCCGCTTTTGACAGCAAGGTCGACAGACTTGTCACCGATTTTTATTGTAGCGCTTTGATCCGTCATGCTGATCCTCCGAAATGGCGGTGGCGCCATAAAAGCGCCATAGGGGTTAAGCGTCCTCATCGATAGCTATATGATCGCGAGGCTAATGCCAAGTTACCGTGGCGGCATTTTGTGCATTGCGGCATCATCTTTTAGGCAGTGCAGCGATGAGCTATACGCATATCGAAGCCGATGATTCGACTGCTCTTTTGGCTCCTTCAATTTTCCCTCGCTTTTCAATCGATTATTCTTGCCGGATTTGATTGGCGGTTGCATTCTGGCTGCCTGGGCGGGTGATCTTGGGCGGCACATGCAGGAGTTGACGACAGTCGAATTGCGGCCGGAAGCAGGCGCCGGCCTTGCCGACACTGCCGGTTTTTCTCCGCCTGTTGTGGTGACGCGGCCGGCAAGGACGCAGTCGACGAGCCCCTTGCGGTACCGGCTGCCGGCGGCAGCCTCGCAATCGCTGTGTATCGGCATGCGCTTGCTGGGCGAAGAGGCGGACCATGGCCGTCTGCTGCTGGTCTCGCCGGTCTTCCTCGGCGCCGGGGCAGCCTTCTGGTTTCTGGCCGCATCGGACTTTCCGCTCGTTGCATCGCTGCTCTGCCTGTTGGTGCTGACCGTCGCGGTTCTCATCGCCAGCCGCAGCCGGGCGGCGTTGCGGGCAACGCTGCTGGCGCTTGCACTTGTGGCCTGCGGCGTGGTTTCGGCGCAGCTCGAGAGCCGGCGGGCTTCGACCGTGATCCTCGATTCCGCCGTCACGACGACGGTGACCGGCCGTGTCGAACGGCGCGAAGGCGACGGTCGCGGCCGGTGGCGCTATATTCTTGCCGTCACCGGCACGGAGGCGCCGGAGGTGAAGCGGCCGCCGGAACGCATAACCGCGATCGCCCGCGGCGCGGAGGCGCCTTTCGAAATCGGTGATATCATCACCGGCAGGGCGCGGCTGACGCCGCCGGCAGGCCCGGCACTTCCTGAGCTCAACGACTTCTGCTTCGGTGCCTATTTCGATGGCATCGGCGCCAACGGCTTCTTCTACGGGGCGCCGGAGAAGGTCGACTTGCAGGCAGGTCCGCAGGCCGCAAGATCGACGTGGGAAGCACTGCTCGAAGGGCTCTACCGGCTGCGCAGCGGCATTGGCGACCGCATAAGGTCGATCCTACCCGGCGACACCGGCGCTTTCGCCGCTGCTCTCGTGACGGACGAGCGGCGTGCCATCTCGAATGAAACGACGGAGGCGCTGCGCCAGTCCGGCCTGGCTCATATCATCGCCATCTCGGGCCTCAACATGGCGCTGTCGGCCGGCATCTTCTTCGTCGGTTTCCGGATGCTGCTCAGCCTCTTTCCCGGCGTCGCCCAGGCCTATCCGACCAAGAAGATCGCCGCCGCCGGCGCGCTGCTTGCCGTCACGGCCTATTTCCTGATCTCGGGCTTTGCGGTCTCCGCCGAACGCGCCTTCATCATGATGGCCATCATGTTGATTGCGGTCTTCTTCGACCGGCCGTCGATCAGCCTGCGCAACGTCGCGCTCTCCGCGCTTGTCATCATCGCCATTTCACCGTCCGAGGTCTTGGGTCCGAGCTTCCAGATGTCCTTTGCCGCGACGTTGGCGTTGGTATCGGGTTATCAGCTGTGGAAGGACCGGGGCATCCGCGAAAACGCCTTCCTGAAGCTGCCGGTGTTTCGGCCCATCGTTACGGTTGCGGGCTTCTTCGGCGGCGTCTTCCTGACCTCGCTGATCGGTGGGTTTTCCACCGCGCTGTTTTCGATCGAGCATTTTCATCGCTTGACCGCCTACGGCCTGCCGGCAAACCTCGCGACGATGCCGATCATCTCCTTCATCATCATGCCGGCCGGCCTGCTGGCGATGCTGCTCATGCCTTTCGGTCTGGACGTTTTGCCCTGGAAGGTCGTCGGATTCGGCCTCGATCTGGTGATCGCGGTCGCAAAGACCGTGTCCGGCTGGGGTGGCAATATCGACGTCGGCCGCTTGCCCGCCTGGTATTTCGCGGTCGCCGTCGCCGGCTTTCTGCTGTTGACGCTGCTCCGCACCCGGCTGCGCCATATCGGCACATCAATCATCGCGGTCGCAACACTCATCCTGTTGCTTCTGCCAGTTCCCCGGCCGCCGGATCTGGTAATTTCGGAGGATGGTGGTCTCGTCGCGGTCGTCGAGACGGCGGCCATGGCTTCCAACCGCGAAAGACCGCCGGATTTCATCTTCGACCAGTGGCAGAGAGCGCTGGTCCTGCCGACGCATCACCCGCCGAAGATGCTGGAGGGGCCTGCTATCCCGCCGGAGGGAGAAGACCGCCGCGTCAGGCTTTCCCGCGATCAGCAGAACGAAGCAAGGTCGGCGATGCGGGCGGCTGCAACGAGCGCTGACGCAAACCGCTTTTCTTGCGTCAAGAAGGCCTGGTGCACATCAAGGCTTGGCAATGGTCGCGTGGTTGCTGTCATCGACAATGCCGCCTATCTCGGTCCGGCCTGCGATGCGGCCGATATCGTCGTGACGTCGGTGCGCCTGCGCTTCAACAGCTGCCGCTCAGGTGCGACGCTCTTCACCGGTGAGACGCTGCGCAGGACCGGTTCCGTCGAATTACGCTTCGCCGATGCCGGCCTGGACGTCACAGCCGCATTCGATGATCTGTCGCGGCCATGGATGCGCCATCGCGCCTATGACTGGCGCAGCAACAGTTTTGCCGAATCCGGCCCGCCCAGTGTCAGTGATAGCGGCGAATGAGACCGACGAGTTTGCCTTGCACCTTGACGCGGTCCGGCCCGAAGATTCGGGTCTCGTAAGCCGGGTTGGCGGCTTCGAGCGCGATCGAGGCGCCCTTGCGGCGGAAGCGTTTGAGTGTTGCTTCCTCGTCGTCGACGAGAGCCACGACGATGTCACCGGGACTTGCGGTGCTGCCGTTGCGAATGATCACCGTGTCGCCGTCGAAGATGCCGGCGTCGATCATCGAATCGCCCTTGACCTCCAGCGCATAATGTTCACCGGAACCGAGCATGTCGGCCGGAACGACGATGTCGTGGGTATTGTTCTGGATCGCCGAGATCGGAACGCCGGCGGCGATACGGCCCATGACCGGCACGGAAACCGAGTTGCCGTTGTCGGCAACGGGTTTTGCGGCAGCGGGGGCGGCGACCGGCTGGGGCTTGCCGAGGCTGCCCTCGATGACGCTCGGCGAAAAGCCGCGCCGGGGCTGAATGCTGGGGCTGTAGGCCTCCGGAAGCTTGATGACCTCAAGCGCACGAGCACGGTTCGGTAGGCGGCGAATGAAGCCACGTTCCTCGAGCGCCGTGATCAGCCGGTGAATCCCGGACTTCGAGGCGAGGTCCAGCGCATCCTTCATTTCGTCGAAAGACGGCGGAACGCCGGATTCTTTCATGCGCTCGTGAATGAAAAGGAGAAGCTCCTGTTGTTTGCGCGTGAGCATCGACGTTGTGACCTCGTGATTGAAACAAATCCAGAACAGACACTATATGTTCCATATGTGTTCCGCAAGTAGCTAAATTTCCGTAAAACTTCGCGCCAACTCGTCGAGATTTTTATTTTCATTGGCCGGATTGGGACACAAGTCTTGCATTGAGGGTGGCGCTGTCGCAAATCTCTTGCCGTTTTGAGGAGGGATTATGATGAACACGCATTCCGCCAAACCGCATCCGCTGGATCATGTCGTGCTGCCCGTCGTCAATATTGATGTGGCGCGCGAAAGGATCGGCAAGCTCGGCTTCACCGTTGCCGCCGATGCGCGCCATCCCTTCGGAACGGAGAATGCCTGCGTCTTTTTTGCCGACAAGACCTATCTGGAGCCGCTCGGGATTGCGAGCGCCGAGGAGAGCGAGGCTTCTGCGCGGCAAGGCAATGTCTTCACCGCCCGCAACCGTGCCTTCCGCTTCCGCTGCGGCGAGGAAGGGCTTTCGGGGCTGGCTTTCGGCAGTGAGGATGCCAGCCTCGATCATCAGAACTTCGTCGGCGACGGATCGAGCGCTGGCGAAGTGCTGCAGTTCACCCGGCCGATGACGATGCCGGACGGTGCGCAGACGATTGCCGGCTTCAAACTGGCTTTCGCCGGCGACCTGCGCGCGCCTGACCTCTTCCTCTTCACCGTCGAGCGCGTCAATCCGCTGCCGGCCGACCGCGGCGCGCTGGAGACGCATGCCAATGGCGTCAGCGGCATAACCGAGATAGCGCTTTGCGCACCCGACGCCGCCGCCTTTGCTGCCTTCGTCGGCCTTGCCGTGGCGCAAGCGACAGTCGAGAAAACGAGTTTTGGCGTCAATATCGCAGCGTCGAACGCGAAAATCAGCCTGATGACGCAGGAAGGGCTGGAAGCCTATTTCGACATCGCCGTCTCATCCGGCGATCGCGGCCTGCGCGGCAGGGCAATCCTCTTTGCCGTCGCCGATCTTGCCGTGACAGAAGCGCATTTGGCTGCTAACGGGGTGACATACACGCGCAAGAACAATCGCATTGTGGTGAAGCCTGCGCCCGGGCAGGGCGCGCTCTTCGCCTTCGAGGAAACACGATGAGCACTGATACGAATTCAGAAGTCAGGATCGGCGAGGGCCAAGGCCAGGTCAGCTTTTCCAATACCGGCCGCCTGTCGCTGATTGCCGGCCCCTGCCAGATGGAGAGCCGCGACCACGCCTTCATGGTTGCCGGCACGCTGAAAGAGCTTTGTGAAAAGCTCGGCATCGGCCTCGTTTACAAGAGCTCCTTCGACAAGGCGAACCGGACCTCGCTCTCGGCTGAACGCGGTATCGGGATCGAAAAGGGCATGGAGGTCTTTGCCGACCTGAAGAAGGAATTCGGCTTTCCTGTCCTGACCGACGTTCATACCGCAGAGCAATGCGCGGAGGTGGCAAAGGTCGTCGACGTCCTGCAGATCCCGGCCTTCCTTTGCCGCCAGACCGACCTTCTCATCGCCGCCGCCAAGACCGGCCGCGTCGTCAATGTCAAGAAGGGCCAGTTCCTCGCTCCCTGGGATATGAAGAACGTCCTGAAGAAGCTCAATGCCAGCGGCAATCCGAACGTGCTGCTGTGTGAGCGCGGCGCCTCCTTCGGGTACAATACGCTGGTCTCCGACATGCGCTCGCTGCCGATCATGGCAGCGATGGGCGCCCCTGTTATCTTCGATGCGACCCATTCTGTGGCGCAGCCGGGCGGGCAGGGCGATTCTTCCGGCGGTCAGCGGGAATTCGTGGAAACGCTGGCGCGCGCAGCGGTGGCTGCCGGTATCGCCGGGGTCTTCATCGAAACCCATCAGGACCCCGACAATGCACCTTCCGACGGCCCCAACATGGTCTATCTCAAGGACATGCCGCGGCTGCTTGAAAAGCTGCTCGCCTTCGATGCGGTCGCCAAGGCTTGACGTTCAACAGCCTGACATGATCGTGCTATAGGCGAGATCCGAACACGGTTCGAAGGCTGGAAATTGCAGCATTGTAATTTGCCCGCCTTCGACTAAGACAGTTTTCGAACCGACTTATCACCCACCGAGCAGGAAGAACCCATGACTGCAATCACCGATATCATCGCCCGCGAGATTCTCGATAGCCGTGGCAACCCCACCGTCGAAGTCGATGTCTATCTCGAAGATGGCAGCATGGGCCGCGCGGCCGTTCCCTCGGGCGCCTCGACGGGCGCGCATGAGGCGGTCGAACTGCGCGACGGCGGCAAGCGCTACCTCGGCAAGGGCGTCCAAAAGGCGGTCGACGCCGCCAACACCGAGATCTTCGACGCGATCGGCGGCATTGACGCCGAAAACCAGATCCAGATCGACAACATCATGATCGAGCTGGACGGCACGCCGAACAAGTCGCGCCTCGGCGCCAACGCCATCCTCGGCGTCTCGCTCGCCGTTGCCAAGGCTGCCGCCCAGGCTTCCGGCCTGCCGCTCTACCGTTATGTCGGCGGCGCTTCCGCCAGCCTGCTGCCGGTGCCGATGATGAACATCATCAACGGCGGCGCCCACGCCGACAACCCGATCGATTTCCAGGAGTTCATGATCCTGCCGGTCGGCGCCGATACGATCGCCGAAGCCGTGCGCATGGGTTCGGAAGTCTTCCATACGCTGCGCAAGGAACTTGCCGCACAGGGCCACAACACCAATGTCGGCGACGAAGGCGGTTTCGCACCGGGCCTGAAGAGCGCGCCGGAAGCTCTCGACTTCATCATGAAGTCGGTCGAGAAAGCCGGCTACAAGCCGGGCGAGGACATCTACCTCGGCCTCGATTGCGCCTCGACGGAATTCTTCAAGGACGGCAAATACGTTCTCGAAGGGGAAGGCCGCACGCTGGAATCGGGCGCCATGGCCGAATATCTGGCCGAGCTCGCCGCCAAGTATCCGATCATCTCGATCGAGGACGGAATGGCCGAAGACGACTGGGATGGCTGGAAGACGCTGACCGACCTGGCCGGCAAGAAGACCCAGCTCGTCGGCGACGATCTCTTCGTCACCAACTCCGCCCGTCTTCGCGACGGCATCCGCATGGGTGTTGCCAACTCGATCCTCGTCAAGGTCAACCAGATCGGCTCGCTGACGGAAACCCTCGATGCCGTCAACACGGCGCACAAGGCGGCCTATACCGCCGTCATGTCCCACCGCTCCGGCGAGACCGAAGATTCGACCATCGCCGATCTCGCGGTCGCCACCAACTGCGGTCAGATCAAGACCGGCTCGCTGTCGCGTTCTGACCGTCTTGCCAAGTACAACCAGCTGATCCGCATCGAGGAAGGCCTCGGCCCGCAGGCCCAGTATGCCGGCCGCTCGATCATTCGCGGCTGATCGGATCTGATTTCCAATGGTTTGGCCCGCGCCTCTCGGCGCGGGTTTTTTATTGCGCGGTTTTTAGAGTCAACGAACGGTTAATCTCTGCGCGCTAGATTGAACGAATTGGTAATGCGTTCAAGAGCATGCGTGTATGTGGACAAAGCATCATAAGAAGAGAAAGATCGGCCGCTTCGTCATTCCGGCCATGACGGTCGCCTTCCTCTCCTATTTCGGTTATCATTGCATCCATGGCGATTACGGCCTGCGCGCGACGGAGGCGTTCGAGCATCAGCGTGTCGCGCGTGACAAAGAGCTTGCGATCTTGAAGGCGAAGCGCGAACATCTGGAAAATCAGGTCGCGCTCCTGAGTGACGGCTCGCTCGACAAGGATATGCTGGACGAAAAAGCGCGCTATCAGCTCAATATGTCGCGCGCGGACGAGATCGTCGTATTCAATCACTATTCCAATTAACTTGAAATTGGTTAATTGCTATTTCTGTATATTTATCAATAATTTAGTGCCGAATACGAGCCATGCAATTATGGCATTGCTGTGGTCATATTTCTTCCCTATGGTACGCGCCACCAAGAAACGACAAACCCATAGGGAGGGTTGAATGGCGCCGCGAAAGACCGCGACCGTTTCCAGCCGCAAAACTGCAGCAAAACCGGCAGCCAAAGCATCGAATGGCGGCCCGGTAGCCGACTTCGATCGCAATGAAGAGCTGAAGGCCTATCGCGAGATGCTGTTGATCCGCCGCTTCGAGGAGAAGGCCGGTCAGCTTTACGGCATGGGCTTCATCGGCGGCTTTTGTCACCTCTACATCGGTCAGGAAGCTGTCGTCGTCGGCATGCAGATGGCGCAGAAGGATGGCGACCAGGTCATCACCGCCTATCGCGACCACGGCCATATGCTGGCAACCGGCATGGAAGCGCGCGGCGTCATGGCGGAACTGACCGGGCGTCGCAGCGGCTATTCCCACGGCAAAGGCGGCTCGATGCACATGTTCTCGAAAGAGAAGCATTTCTACGGCGGTCACGGCATCGTCGGCGCCCAGGTCTCGCTCGGAACGGGTCTTGCCTTCGCAAACCGCTACCGCGGCAACGACAATGTCTCCATCGCCTATTTCGGCGACGGCGCTGCCAACCAGGGCCAGGTCTACGAGAGCTTCAACATGGCTGCTCTCTGGAAGCTGCCGATCGTCTATATCGTCGAGAACAACCGTTACGCCATGGGCACCTCGACCGCCCGCGCCACCGCGCAGTCGAATTACTCGCTGCGTGGATCCGGCTTCGGCATCCCCGGCATTCAGGTCGATGGCATGGACGTCCGCGCCGTCAAGGCGGCGGCCGACGAGGCGCTCGAACATTGCCGTTCCGGCAAGGGCCCGATCATTCTCGAAATGCTGACCTATCGTTATCGCGGTCACTCCATGTCCGACCCGGCGAAGTATCGCTCCAAGGACGAGGTGCAGAAGATGCGCTCCGAGCACGACCCGATCGAACAGGTCAAGGCTCGCCTCGTCGAAAAGGGCTGGGCTTCCGAAGACGATCTGAAGGCGATCGACAAGGATGTCCGCGACATCGTCGCCGACAGCGCCGACTTCGCCCAGGCCGATCCGGAGCCGGATGTATCCGAGCTCTATACCGACATTCTGCTCTAATCGGGGAGGGAACCCATGCCTATCGATATCCTCATGCCCGCCCTCTCTCCGACCATGGAAGAAGGCACACTGTCCAAATGGCTGAAGCAGGAAGGTGACAAGGTCACCTCAGGCGACGTGATCGCCGAAATCGAAACCGACAAGGCGACGATGGAAGTCGAAGCCGTCGACGAAGGCGTCATCGGCAAGCTTCTGGTTCCTGCCGGAACCGAAGGCGTCAAGGTGAACGCCAAGATCGCCGTTCTCCTGCAGGACGGTGAATCCGCATCCGACATGTCTGCGTCCGCTCCGGCTGCTGCACCGCAGGCCGCGCAGGAGGAAAAACCGGCTGCCGCAACTCCGGCATCCGCACCCGTTCCGGCCGAGCCGAAAGCCCAGGTGCAGAACGACCCCGAAATCCCGGCCGGCACCGAAATGGTGTCGACGACCGTGCGCGAAGCGCTTCGTGACGCCATGGCCGAGGAAATGCGCGCCGACGAAAACGTCTTCGTCATGGGCGAGGAAGTCGCCGAATATCAGGGCGCCTACAAGGTCACGCAGGGGCTGCTGCAGGAATTCGGCCCCCGCCGCGTCGTCGATACGCCGATCACCGAGCATGGCTTTGCCGGCGTCGGCGTCGGTGCCGCAATGGCCGGCCTTCGGCCGATCGTCGAATTCATGACCTTCAACTTCGCCATGCAGGCAATCGACCAGATCATCAACTCCGCTGCCAAGACGCTTTATATGTCAGGCGGCCAGATGGGCGCTCCGATCGTCTTCCGCGGCCCGAATGGTGCAGCGGCCCGTGTCGGCGCCCAGCACAGCCAGGATTATGCAGCCTGGTACAGCGCCATTCCCGGCCTGAAGGTCGTCATGCCCTACACGGCATCCGATGCCAAGGGCCTGCTGAAGGCTGCGATCCGCGATCCGAACCCGGTCATCTTCCTCGAAAACGAAATTCTCTACGGCCAGCATTTCGATGTGCCGAAGCTCGACAATTTCGTCCTGCCGATCGGCAAGGCGCGCATCCATCGTCCGGGCAAGGACGTCACGGTCGTCTCCTTCGGCATCGGCATGACCTATGCGATCAAGGCTGTCGCCGAACTCGAAAAGCTCGGCATCGATGTCGAACTGATCGACCTTCGCACTATCCGCCCGATGGACCTGCCGGCTGTGATCGAATCGGTGAAGAAGACCGGCCGTCTGGTGACCGTCGAGGAAGGTTATCCGCAATCATCAGTCGGCACCGAAATCGCCACCCGCGTCATGCAGCAGGCCTTCGATTATCTCGATGCGCCGATCCTGACGATCGCAGGCAAGGACGTTCCGATGCCTTACGCCGCCAATCTCGAAAAGCTCGCCCTTCCGAACGTCGGCGAAGTGGTCGATGCGGTGAAGGCTGTTTGCTACAAATAAGGGGAGGGTGTTTCGATGCCGATCAATATCACGATGCCCGCCCTCTCTCCGACCATGGAGGAAGGCAATCTTTCCAAATGGCTGGTCAAGGAAGGCGACAAGGTCAAGTCCGGCGATGTGATCGCCGAGATCGAAACCGACAAGGCGACGATGGAAGTCGAAGCCGTCGATGAAGGCACTGTCGCCAAGCTCGTCGTTGCCGCCGGCACCGAAGGCGTCAAGGTCAATGCGCTGATAGCGGTTCTCGCCGCCGATGGCGAGGATGTCTCCGCTGCCGCAAGCAGTGCGGGTTCCGCCGCTCCGGCCCCGAAAGCTGACGGTGCAGCCGCGCCGAAGGCCGAGGCTGCACCGGCTCCCGCCCAGTCTACTCCGGCTGCGGCACCTGTAACCACCGCCGCAGCCGCCTCGGTTTCATCTGATGGCAACCGCACCTTCTCTTCGCCGCTTGCCCGCAGGCTGGCCAAGGAAGCCGGTATCGACCTTTCGGCAGTTGCAGGCTCCGGCCCGCACGGCCGCGTCGTCAAGAGCGACATCGAAGCCGCCGTTGCCGGCGGTGGCGCCAAGGCTGCTGCTGCGCCCGTATCTGCGGCCGCCGCGCCGGCTCCGGCCGCCGCTGCACCGAAGGGCGCGTCCGAAGAAGCCGTGCTTAAGCTCTTCGAACCTGGTTCCTACGAGCTCGTGCCGCATGACGGCATGCGCAAGACGATCGCCAGGCGCCTGGTCGAATCCAAGCAGACGATCCCGCATTTCTACGTCAGCGTCGATTGCGAACTCGATGCGCTGCTGGCGCTGCGCGCCCAGCTGAACGATGCGGCTCCGCGCAAGGACAACGCTCCGGCCTACAAGCTCTCGGTCAACGACATGGTCATCAAGGCCATGGCGCTGGCGCTGCGCGACGTTCCGGATGCCAATGTCTCCTGGACCGACAGCAACATGGTCAAGCACAAGCACGCCGATGTCGGCGTTGCTGTCTCGATCCCCGGCGGCCTGATCACGCCGATCATCCGCAAGGCCGAGGAAAAGACCCTGTCGACGATCTCCAACGAGATGCGCGATCTCGGCAAGCGGGCCAAGGATCGCAAGCTGAAGCCTGAGGAATATCAGGGCGGCACCAGCTCGGTCTCCAACATGGGCATGATGGGCGTGAAGAACTTCGCAGCCGTCGTCAACCCGCCGCATGCGACGATCCTCGCGGTCGGTGCCGGCGAACAGCGGGTTGTCGTCAAGAAGGGCGAAATGGCAATCGCCACCGTGATGTCAGTCACGCTCTCGACCGACCATCGCTGCGTCGACGGCGCGCTCGGCGCCGAGCTGCTCCAGGCCTTCAAGGGCTACATCGAGAACCCGATGGGCATGCTTGTCTGATAGCGGCGCGGAGGCGGAAATGACCAAGACCGTTCTTTGCTATGGCGACTCGCTGACCTGGGGTTATGACGCCGAGACGATCGGCCGTCATGACTACAAGAATCGCTGGCCGAGCGTGCTTCAAGCCGCGCTCGGCAGTGAGGCGCGCGTCATCGCCGAAGGCCTGAACGGCCGCACGACCGCTTTCGACGACCACCTCGCCGATTGCGACCGCAACGGTGCGCGCATCCTGCCGACGATCCTGCAGACGCATGCGCCGCTCGACCTCGTTGTCCTTCTGCTCGGCACCAATGACATGAAGCCGGTCGTGGCGGGCTCGGCCTTTGCCGCATGCCAGGGCATCAGCCGGCTCGTGCGGCTGATCCGCAATCACGCCTGGCCCTTCGAATTCGATGGGCCGGAGATTCTGATCGTGGCGCCGCCGGCGATCCGCGCGACGGGCAATGTGCCCTTCGCCGCGTCGTTTCCGGGCGGCATCGAGGAATCGGCAAAACTTGCAACGCTTTATCGTGATCTTGCCGACGAACTCGGTTGTGGCTTCTTCGACGGCAATTCCGTCGCCAAGACCACACCGATCGATGGCATTCACCTCGATGCGGAGAATACGCGTGCGCTCGGCCGCGGGCTGGAATCGATCGTGCGGATGATGCTGGGGATCTGACCATGACCTCCTTCATCGCCCTCCGGCAGGCCTCACGGCGGGATGCCTCGGAGCTGGCGATTCTGGCGGATATCGCATCGCGCGGTTTTGCCACCTGGCTCTGGTTTGCCGATGTGGAAAACGGCGTCAGCGACACGCCGCTGGAGCGGGGCCGGCTGAAGATGAGCGAGGACGAAGCTGTCGGCAGCTGGCGGAATGCCGTCATTGCCGAGGCCTATGGCGAGGTCGCGGGTGTGGCGATCGGCCATGCGCTGGATGAGGGGATAGGCGATATCGAAGCGACGATTCCGGCGACCGCACCGATGCTCGCCTTGCAGAAAACGGTTGTGGGAAGCTGGTTCATCGGCAGTCTCGGCGTCTATCGCCATCTGCGCGGCATCGGCATCGGACGCAGGCTGCTGGACGATCAGATCGAAAGGGCCGATCGGCGGCCCGTCAGCCTGATCACCGCAAGCGACAACGAAGCGGCTTTGTCGCTTTATGGAAAAAACGGATTCCTGGAGGCTGCGCGCGCCGATGCCGTGCCGCTCTTCGAAAACAGCAAGAGACACGCGTGGGTGCTCATGACCCGCAGCGCAGCGTAACAAAGGCAGGAAACACATGGCTGAATCCTACGACGTCATCATCATCGGCTCCGGTCCCGGCGGCTATGTCGCCGCCATCCGCGCCAGCCAGCTCGGTCTTAAGACCGCGATCGTCGAGCGCGAGCATATGGGAGGCATCTGCCTGAACTGGGGCTGCATCCCGACCAAGGCGCTGCTGCGCTCGGCCGAGGTGCTCGACCACGCCAATCACTTCAAGGATTACGGCCTCGTTCTCGAAGGCACGGTCAAGCCGGATGCCAAAGCCGTCGTCGGCCGCTCGCGCGCCGTCTCCGCCCGCCTGAATGCCGGCGTCGGCTTCCTGATGAAGAAGAACAAGATCGACATCATCTGGGGCGAAGCGAAGATCACCAAGGCTTCGACCGGGACCCAGGCGGGCGAGATCGTCGTCGGCAAGTCGTCGAAGCCGGTCGTCGAGCCGCAGCATCCGCTGCCGAAGAACGTCAAGAGCGGCGAGGGCACTTATACCGCCAAACACATCATCATCGCTACCGGCGCCCGCCCGCGCGCGCTGCCCGGCATCGAGCCGGATGGCAAGCTGATCTGGACCTATTTCGAGGCGCTGAAGCCGGACGTGCTGCCGAAGTCGCTGATCGTCATGGGTTCCGGCGCGATCGGCATCGAATTCGCCAGCTTCTATCGCTCGATGGGCGTCGATGTGACCGTCGTCGAAGTCATGCCGACCATCATGCCGGTCGAGGATGCCGAGATAACGGCGATCGCCCGCAAGCAGCTTGAAAAGCGCGGCCTCAAGATCTTCACCAGCGCCAAGGTCTCGAAGGTCGACAAGGCCACGAACAGCGTTACCGCCCATGTCGAGACGGCCGATGGCAAGGTGCAGCAGATCACTGCCGACCGGCTGATTTCGGCCGTCGGTGTTCAGGGCAATATCGAAAACCTCGGTCTCGAGGCGCTCGGCGTCAAGACCGACCGCGGCTGCGTCGTCATCGACGGCTACGGCAAGACCAATGTCGCCGGCATCTATGCGATCGGCGATGTCGCCGGCCCACCGATGCTGGCGCACAAGGCAGAGCATGAGGGCGTCGTCTGCGTCGAAAAGATCGCCGGCCTCCCGAACGTTCATCCCACAGACAAGGGCAAGGTCCCGGGCTGCACCTATTGCAATCCGCAGGTCGCCTCCGTCGGCATCACCGAAGCCAAAGCCAAGGAGCAGGGCCGCGACATCCGCGTCGGTCGCTTCTCCTTCGCGGCAAACGGCAAGGCGATCGCGCTCGGCGAAGACCAGGGCATGGTGAAGGTGATCTTCGACAAGAAGACCGGCGAGCTCCTCGGCGCCCACATGGTCGGCGCCGAAGTCACCGAACTCATCCAGGGCTTCGTCGTCGCGATGAACCTCGAAACGACCGAGGAAGAGCTGATGCACACGATCTTCCCGCATCCCACCGTGTCCGAAACGATGAAGGAAGCGGTGCTAGATGCCTACGGCCGTGTGCTGAACGCTTGAGAATTTCCGAAGCTGCCCTTTATCCCGGGGTGGAGAATCCATCCCCTCGGGGTGGGCCATCCCCCGGAGTGTAAAGCCATTCCGCTGGGGTGGAAAAAACGAAAGGAAATCATCATGTCTATGGAGACGCAGGCGTTGCTGGTATTTTTGCTGATCGGCCTGGTTGCAGGCTTCCTCGCAAGCCTGGTCGTCGGTGGCGGCGGGCTGATAAGATGCCTGCTGAGCGGCATTATCGGCGCCTTTGTCGGCGGTTATCTGTTCAGCGCGCTCGGCATTTCGCTGGGCATTGAAAACGCGCTGGTGGTGCAGATCATCCACGCCACCGTCGGCGCCATCATCGTGGTTCTGATCGCAAGGGCGGTCGCTTGAGGCGTAACTGAGGGTAGGGGAAGACATGGAAAGCGTCGGCTGGATTTCGGCAATCATCATCGGCGGGCTTGCGGGCTGGCTCGCCGGCAAGCTGATGGAAGCGCGATACGGTATTTTCCTGAACATCGTGCTCGGCATCGTCGGTTCGGTCGTCGCAAGCGCCGTCCTCGCGCAGTTCCATGTCGAGGTGGTCGGCGGGCGGCTCGGTTACTTCGTGACGGGTTTCCTCGGCGCCTGCTTGTTGATATTCCTTGCGCGGCTGGTGCGGCGCTAATGCATGTCGCCCAAAAGTGCGCAGCGGTTTTGGGATAACGACTTGCACAAAACAAAGACTTAAAGAGCGTCGCATGACTCCGGTTTGACGCGATGCTCTTTAGATGATTTGCCGCATAGGGGCGGTAGAAAGCTGAAACTGCAATGGTGACGATCCTCGATACGATCAATCCCGACGCCAAGCGCGTGCGGCATCCCGAGAAGGCGCATCGGCCTGATACGGAAGTCATGCGCAAGCCGGACTGGATTCGCGTCAAGGCGCCGACCTCCAAGGGTTATGCCGAAACGCGCGCGATCGTGAAGGAGCACAAGCTCGTCACCGTCTGCGAGGAGGCCGGCTGCCCGAATATCGGCGAGTGCTGGGACAAGAAGCACGCGACCTTCATGATCATGGGCGAGATCTGTACCCGCGCCTGTGCCTTCTGCAACGTCGCCACCGGCAAGCCGAATGCGCTCGACATGGCCGAGCCGGAGAATGTTGCCAAGGCGGTCAAGGAGATGGGCCTATCCCACGTCGTCATCACCTCGGTCGACCGTGACGACCTGGAGGACGGCGGCGCCGAACACTTCGAAAAGGTGATCTGGGCAATCCGTGCCGCCTCGCCGATGACGACGATCGAGATCCTGACGCCCGACTTCCTGAAGAAGCCTGGTGCGCTGGAACGCGTCGTCGCCGCCAAGCCCGACGTCTTCAACCACAATATGGAAACGGTGCCCGGCAACTATCTGACGGTTCGCCCTGGCGCCCGCTACTTCCATTCCGTCCGCCTGCTGCAGCGGGTGAAGGAACTCGATCCCACCATGTTCACCAAATCGGGCATCATGGTCGGTCTCGGCGAAGAGCGAAACGAAGTCCTCCAGCTGATGGACGATTTGCGCACCGCCGATGTCGACTTCCTGACGATCGGCCAGTACCTGCAGCCGACGCGCAAGCACCATAAGGTCGAAAGCTTCGTCACCCCCGACGAGTTCAAGTCTTATGAGACCGTCGCCTACAGCAAGGGCTTCCTGATGGTCGCCTCGAGCCCGCTGACCCGCTCCTCCCACCATGCCGGCGACGACTTTGCCCGGCTGAGAGCGGCGCGTGAGAAGAAGCTGCTGCTGGCGGCTGAGTAAGCGCCGGCACTTGCTTTTTGATCGAACCGCGGCGATTTTCGCCGCGGTTTTTCTTTGGGCAGCCGATGATGAATATCACCTCCGGATTGAAATCGCCGCTGATCGAAGCCAACCGTATCCTGGTGATCGGCTGCCCCGGCAGCGGCAAGAGCACGTTCGCAACGCGGCTTTCGCGAGCGCTCGACCTTGACTACATCTCCATGGACCGCGACTTCTACTGGCAACCGGGCTGGAGAAAGAGACCGCGCGACGAGATCGACCGCCGGATCGCCAGGGCCGTGGCGGAACAACGCTGGATCATGGATGGAACCGGCCTCAGCTCCTTCCATCTTCGCCTGCCGCGCGCCGACGCCGTCATTTGGCTTCGGCTGCCCAGATATGCATGCCTGTGCGGCGCCACCTCGAGAGCGTTCCGTTATTTTGGGCGCAACCGCCCAGAACTGCCTGCCGGCTGCCCCGAACGCCTTTCGCTGGACGCGCTTGCCTATATCTGGAATTTCGAGCGCGATGCCGCACCTCTGATCGAAGCAGCGCTTCAGGATCACGGGCTTGCAAGTTCCACCGTCATCATAAGATCGCGCAAGGCGGCTAACCGGTTCGCCGCTCTTAGCGCTTGAGTCGCGCCGGCGAAACGCACGTCTGGCTCGAGGGAGTTGCATGATGGATCAGAGAGTAGACTTGCCGCCGCGTCAGCAGATCACCGATCTCGAACAGGCGGCAGAGTATATCCGGACAGCCCGCCGCATCCTCGTCATGGGTTGCTCGGGCGGCGGTAAATCCACGTTGTCGCTGAAGATCGCCAGGCGCTTCGGGCTTTCCTACATTTCGCTCGACCGCGACGTCTATTGGCTTCCCGGCTGGGTCACGCGCGACAGGGTCGAGCAGAGAAAGATCATCGCCAGCCGGATCCTCGAAGAACGTTGGATCATGGACGGCACGAACCCGTCTTCTTTGGACATTCGGTTGCCGCGCACCGATTTCGTCGTCTGGGTCCGTATGCGGCGGCTTGTCTGCATCTGGGGCGCAATCAGCCGGTGGGCGAAATGGATCGGCCGCACCCGCCCCGAAATGGCGCCGGGCTGTATCGAGAAGATCGATTTGGAATTCCTCCGCTTCATCTGGACCTTCGAGGAGAAATTCGCGCCGCGACTCGTTGCGGGCATCGCCGCACATGGCCCCGACGTGCCGGTTCTTCAGCTAAAATCCCGCCGCCAGATGCGCGAGCTTCTTGATCTTCTCGGCCCGCCCGATTAATTGCCGCTTATGCCGCAATTCGAAACGCACCGTCCCGTCCCGCACACGCCCGAGCAGATGTTCGACCTCGTCGCCGATGTCGAGCGCTATCCGGAATTCCTGCCGCTCTGCGAAGCCCTCGCCATCAGGAGCCGCAAGGAGCGCGACGGCAAGATCCTGCTCGTCGCCGACATGACGGTCGGCTATAAGGCGATCCGCGAGACCTTCACGACACAGGTGCTGCTGAACAGGGCCGAACACGTCATCGAGGTCAAATATATCGATGGTCCCTTCAAATATCTCGACAATCGCTGGCACTTTGCCGAGACGCCGTCTGGCGGCTGCACCGTCGATTTCTTCATCGATTACGAATTCAAGAGCCGCATCCTGGGCGCGTTGATGGGCTCGATGTTCGATCGCGCCTTCCGCATGTTCACCGAAGCCTTCGAGACGCGCGCAAACAGGATCTACACGCCGGCCTGATGAGCGAACCCGCGTCAGGCCGCATAGAGCGAGCGCACCATCTCCAGCGCCGTCCTGATCGTCGCCAGCCGGACCTCGCTGCGGCCGATATCGCCATAGAACATCTTTCGATGGATGATCGCGCCGGCGCGCGATTTGGCGGCGAGATGCACGAGGCCGACCGGTTTTTCCGCCGATCCGCCGCCAGGACCGGCAATGCCGGTGACGGCAACGGCGATCTCGGCGCGTGAGCGGAAGAGGGCGCCATGCACCATCTGCCGCGCCGTTTCCTCGGAGACCGCCCCGAAGCGCAGCAGCGTTTCCGCCTGCACGCCGAGCATCTCGATCTTTGCGCTATTCGTATAGGTGACGAAGCCTCGGTCGACGACAGCGGACGAACCCGAAATCTCCGTCAGCGCCCCGGCGATCAGCCCGCCGGTGCAGGATTCGGCGGTCGAGATCATCAGCCCTGCAGCCGTGAAGTCACGGATGATCGTCTCCGCCGTCGAAACGATATCCTGAGGAAAAAGGCTCATCATTTCCTCCCGCGATAGACGACGGTCGCCGTGGCGATCGCCGCGATGCCTTCGCGCCGGCCAACGAAGCCGATCGTCTCGTTGGTCGTCGCCTTGACAGAACAACGCTCGATATCGATGCCGAGATAATCCGCCAGTTTTGTCCGCATGGCTTGGCGATGCGGGCCGACCTTCGGCGCCTCGGCGATCAGCGAGACGTCGGCATTCATGATCGTGCCGCCGCGCTCGCGCACGATCCGGGCGGCATGTTCGATGAAGATCCGCGAAGGCGCCCCCTTCCATTGCGGGTCGGATGGTGGGAAATGATCGCCGATATCGCCGGCGCCGCAGGTGGCGAGCAGCGCGTCGGTCAGCGCATGCAGCGCAACGTCGGCATCCGAGTGTCCTTTCAGCTTCTGGTCATGGGGAATGAACACGCCGCAGAGTGTCACACCATCGCCGGCTACGAGTTGGTGCACGTCGTAGCCGTTGCCGGTGCGCACGTCTGGAAGCAGCGACGTCGACAGCTTGTCGTCGGCCATGGCGATATCGTTCTTGACTGTCAGCTTGACGTTGTCGGCCGTGCCCTCGACGATCGTCACCGGAATGCCCAGCCATTCGGCGATCGAGGCGTCGTCGGTGAAATCACTTCGTCCGCTCGCCGCCGCCTTCTCATGCGCCTCGAGGATCGTTTCGAAGGCGAAGGATTGCGGCGTCTGCGCGGCGTAGAGATGCTCGCGTGAAACCGTCGCCAGCACGGTGCCGGCGCTGTCGGCGCGTTTCAGCGTATCGGTGACCGGGATCGCCGGCAGAACCGCCTGCGCGCCGGCGTCAAGGCTCTCGGCAATGCGATCAAGAAGATCATGATCGAAGAACGGCCGCACGGCATCGTGGATCAGCACATGGCTGATTTGCTTGTCCTTGAGGTATCTGAGGCCCGCAAGCACGGATTGTTGCCGGCTGGCGCCGCCATGCACCGTTTCGATCGGCGTTGCCGAGATGATGTGGCGGAAGGCTCTCGCAAACAGCGCCTCGTCATCGGGATGAATGACGACAACGATCTCAGTTGCCGCTTCCCATGTCATGAAGTTTTCAAGCGTATGCACGATAACCGGCTTGCCGCCGATCATGCGATACTGCTTGGGCCCCTCCTTGGAGGATCCTGCGCGCTCGCCGCGGCCGGCGGCAACGATGACAATTCCAGCCGATATCGGTTGCTTAGAAGGCATTTGCAGCATAAATCCCCTAAAATATGCGGAATTGACCGGAGTGCTCTAACGTCTTGCTTGGGCCTTTTCCAGCATCTGCCCGAAAAATATCAATTCCGAGGCCAGCCCCCTTGGCAAGCCAGGGAATAATGGCTAAAAATAATGCAGTTCTATTGTGTGCCCGAAAGATAATCATTTGATTTCCAAGGACCTCGCAGCGCCTTTCCGAATCGGACCCGTGTCCGTGCGGAACCGCGTTGTGCTGGCGCCGATGTCCGGCGTCACCGATATGCCCTTCCGCGAGTTGGCGTGGCGCTTCGGTGCCGGCCTCGTCGTCACCGAAATGGTGGCGAGCCGCGAACTGGTCAACGACACGGCCGAATCCTGGTCGCGGCTCAGCGCTGCGGGCTTCCGGCCGCATATGGTGCAGCTTGCCGGCCGCGAGGCGCACTGGATGGCCGAGGCGGCCAAGATCGCCGCCGATCATGGCGCCGATATCATCGACATCAACATGGGCTGCCCGGCAAAGAAGGTAATCGGCGGTTACTCCGGCTCGGCGCTGATGCGCGATCCCGATCACGCGCTCGGCCTCATTGAGGCGACGGTCAAGGCTGTCGACATTCCGGTGACGCTGAAGATGCGCCTCGGCTGGGACGAGAATTCGATGAATGCGCCTGACATCGCGCGCCGCGCCGAAGCCGCCGGCATCCAGCTTGTGACCATTCATGGGCGCACCCGTATGCAATTCTATGAAGGCCGCGCCGATTGGGACGCGATCCGTGCCGTCCGCGAGGTGATCTCCATTCCGCTGATCGCCAATGGCGATGTCGAAACTGCAGGCGACGCACAGGAAATATTGCGCCGCTCCGGCGCCGATGCCGTCATGATCGGCAGGGGCTGCCAGGGCAGGCCGTGGCATGCCGGCGTCATATCAGGTACGCCCGCACCGCAATCCCTGGAGATCGCCGATATCGCCGTCGAGCACTATCGGATGATGCTGGATTTCTATGGCGAAGCGGTGGCGATCCGCCATGCCCGCAAGCACCTTGGCTGGTATCTCCAGCGTTTTTCTCCTGATCTCGCCGGCGGCGAAAAGGCTGCGATCATGACCTCGCGCGATCCGCGCGAGGTGGCCGCGCGCCTTTACGATGCATTGGCGGCGGGTGTTGTCGACAGCCGGGAGGCGGCATGACGAAGGATATGATATCTCCGTCCGATTACGCCGGCGGGACGGTCGCCATGGCCGTGCTGAACGCCATCCAGAACCCGGTCATCATGGTCGACGAATCCGGTTTCGTCGTTTTCGCCAATTGGGAGGCGGAGGCCTTCTTCGGTGCCAGCGCCTCGCATCTGGCGCGTTACCGCATCTCGACCTTCATTCCCTTCGGCAGCCCGCTGCTTGCCCTGATCGACCAGGTGCGCGAGCGCAAGGCGCCGGTCAACGAATATCGCGTCGACCTGAGTTCGCCCCGCCTCGGACAGGACAAGCTCGTCGATCTCTATGTCGCCCCGGTGCTCAGCGAGCCTGGCGCCGTCGTCATCGTCTTTCAGGAACGCTCGATGGCCGACAAGATCGACCGGCAGTTGACGCATCGCGCCGCTGCTCGCTCGGTGACCGGCCTTGCCTCGATGTTGGCGCATGAGATCAAGAACCCGCTCTCCGGCATACGCGGCGCCGCCCAGCTGCTCGAGCAGTCTGCGATCGACGACGATCGGGCGCTGACCCGGCTGATCTGCGACGAGACCGATCGCATCGTCTCGCTGGTCGACCGCATGGAAGTCTTTTCCGACGAACGCCCTGTCGACCGCATGCCGGTCAATATCCATTCCGTGCTCGATCATGTGAAGGCCGTCGCCAAGGCAGGTTTTGCCCGCAACATCCGCGTCACCGAGAGTTACGACCCGTCGCTGCCGGCCGTTTATGCCAATCGCGACCAGCTCGTCCAGGTCTTCCTCAATCTGGTGAAGAACGCCGCCGAAGCGGTCGGCGATCGGCCGGACGGCGAGATCATGCTGACGACCGCCTATCGCCCGGGCATCCGCCTTTCGGTCGCCGGCACGCGCGAGAAGATCTCGCTGCCGTTGGAATTCTGCGTCCACGACAACGGTCCTGGCGTTCCCGCCGATCTGGTGCCGCATCTCTTCGATCCCTTCATCACCACCAAGCCGAACGGCAGCGGCCTCGGCCTAGCCCTGGTCGCCAAGATCATCGGCGATCACGGCGGCATTATCGAATGCGACAGCCAGAACAACCGCACGACATTCCGCGTTCTCATGCCGGCGTCCAAGGACGCCTCGCTTGAAGACGCTTCTATTGCAAGCTCGACAGGACCTTCTCGATGACAGCCACGATCCTCGTTGCAGATGATGATGCGGCCATCCGGACCGTGCTCAACCAGGCTTTGAGCCGCGCCGGCTATGACGTTCGCATCACCTCCAACGCCGCTACCCTCTGGCGCTGGATTTCCGCGGGCGAGGGCGATCTGGTCGTCACCGATGTGGTGATGCCCGACGAAAACGCCTTCGACCTGCTGCCGCGCATCAAGAAGGCGCGTCCCGACCTGCCCGTCCTTGTCATGAGCGCGCAGAACACCTTCATGACCGCCATCAAGGCCTCGGAGAAGGGCGCCTACGACTATCTGCCGAAGCCCTTCGACCTCACCGAACTGATCGGCATCATCGGCCGGGCGCTGGCGGAACCGAAGCGCAAGCCCGCCAAGCTTGAAGACGACATGCAGGACGGCATGCCGCTCGTCGGCCGGTCGGCGGCGATGCAGGAAATCTACCGCGTGCTCGCCCGCCTGATGCAGACGGACCTGACGCTGATGATCACCGGCGAATCCGGCACCGGCAAGGAACTCGTCGCCCGCGCGCTGCACGACTACGGCAAGCGCCGCAACGGCCCGTTTGTTGCGATCAACATGGCCGCGATCCCGCGCGACCTGATCGAATCCGAACTCTTCGGCCATGAGAAGGGCGCCTTTACCGGCGCGCAGACGCGCTCGACCGGCCGTTTCGAGCAGGCCGAAGGCGGCACGCTCTTCCTCGACGAGATCGGCGACATGCCGATGGATGCCCAGACACGGCTGCTGCGCGTCCTGCAGCAGGGCGAATACACCACCGTCGGCGGCCGCACGCCGATCCGCACCGATGTGCGCATCGTTGCCGCCACCAACAAGGACCTGAAGCAGGCGATCAACCAGGGTCTCTTCCGCGAGGACCTCTATTACCGCCTCAATGTCGTGCCGCTGCGCCTGCCGCCGCTGCGCGATCGCGCCGAGGACATTCCCGATCTGGTGCGCCATTTCATCCAGCAGGCCGAAAAGGAAGGCCTCGGCTCCAAGCGTTTCGATCAGGAGGCGCTGGAACTGATGAAGGCCTATGCCTGGCCGGGCAACGTCCGCGAACTGGAAAACCTCATCCGCCGTCTGATGGCGCTCTATCCGCAAGATGTCATCACCCGTGAGATCATCGACGCCGAACTTCGCTCCGACGTGCCCGACAGCCCGATCGACAAGGGGCCGATCCGCAGCGGCTCGATGACGATCGCCCAGGCGGTCGAGGAGAACATGCGCAGCTACTTCGCAGGCTTCGGGGACAATCTGCCGCCGCCCGGCCTCTATGACCGCGTGCTGACGGAAATGGAATATCCGCTGATCCTCGCCGCCCTGACGGCGACGCGCGGCAACCAGATCAAGGCCGCCGATCTTCTCGGTCTCAACCGCAACACTCTGCGCAAGAAGATCAGGGAACTTGGCGTTTCGGTCTACAGGAGTTCCCGCACCGCCTGAGTGTGTTCGCGCTCGCATCGGGCCGACATGCGGCCTGATGCCAGAACTAGCGCCGCGGCGCACTGTATGAGCCGAGAAGTCGTGGGCTTCATCGACGACTTCATCGTTCAAACCCAGTCTGCTGTTCCAGACGTCGTACTCAGAAGTGGACAACGACGCCGAGGATCGGACCCTGCTGGACGACGTCGAAGACAAAGCCGTCATTGTCGTAGTCGACACCGAGTGCGCGGTATCCCGCAACGGCCGAGATCGTATCGGTGAACTTGTAGCCGACCGCGAGCGCCACATCCCAGTCGAGATCCGCGCCGCCGGCGCCGACGAGACCCCATCCGGTCAGATAGATCTCCGGCGTGAAGAAGTAATTGCCTCGCACGCCCACCAGACCGTCGACCCAGGTCGCGCTGTCATCTTGCTCGATGCCGCCGAGGACCCCTCCATTGAAGGAGATGTTGGTGTCGACCGACCACACCCGGATGCCGCCGACGACATCGAGATGTCCCGACTGGTCCTCCAATACCGAATAGCCTACCCCGAGAAGTCCGGCGAAAGTCTTTGAGGTGACGTCGACGCTGTCGGCGAGAATGCCATGGGGCGTATTCCCGTCTGCGCCAAGCTTGGTGTAGATGATGTCGCCGAAGATGCTGTACCGATCGTAACGCGATTCACCTGCGGCCATGAAGGCGAAATCGAGGTTCTCCAGGATGTCGCCGAAATCGGAGTCGATATGAACCTCCGGCAATCCGAACTGTGCAATGTCGCCGGAAATCCCTGCCATCCAGAAATAGGGCGCGACGGTGAACGTCCAGCCGCTCGGGCTCTCGACCACTTTTGCATCGGGTGTTAGCGGTGTCGGATCGGCTGCCCCAGCCGGGCGAGGTGGCTACGAGACCCGCGCAAAGGACCGCCGCGCGTAGAATAAAAGCCGTCATGAAACTCCCCCTGCTTTGTCGGTCTCCATCGCGGTCGCCGACGAATCGAAACATATCATCGATCTCCGCTCAACTTTGGCGCAACACCCGCCTGCGAATAAGTATGTTACAGTAGCATCTGTCGGTCTGCGGTATTGCCCGCGCTTGTCTCGCCGACGTCAGAGTTAAGGTCTGCAGCTCGGGGTTGGCCGTACCTCGTCGCAGTTTTTCAACGATGCTGGCCGCGTTTTGGCAGTGCCCATCAGGCCGCTGACCTGGCCGGCGTAGTTATCCCGCGTGTCCTGATCGACCGCAGCGACGGGAGCGGCAAGGATCAGACCAGCTACCTTCCCGGCTGCCGACGCCGTTCCGGTTGTCGCCACCAGAATCTGGTCGCCAAGTCCGACCCTGCTGTCGGTGAGCGTCTGCCCCTCCGAGATGCGTGATCCGATGAGCTGAACGATCTGCGGCGATTCCGCGAATTTGCCATGGTTCATCGGGTCGCCAGATTTGATCTTGGTGAGATCGATCACCACGATCTTGTTGGCCTCGAATTCCGCCTTGTAGGGCGCCTGTTCGGGATCGATGGCTCCAAGTCAGGACACGTCACCCCAGACCCGACGCGAGAACGCCAGTGCACGGTCATCACGAGATACGAACAAGGTGAACTGCGGACGCTGTTTGCCCATGTCGCCGATCTGCTGGCGGAACACGTCGACATCGACGTCGGGAGCCGCGAGCATGACATTCTTGAACTTCGCGGGCAGCCGGCCGTTACGAATGGCCATCTGGCGCAGCGATTCCAACGCCAGCCAATTCCCCATGGAATGAGCGAGGATGGACACCTCCTTCACTTCCGGATCCTTCGCGAGATACTGGAAGAGGGTCTCCAGAGCATTTCGCGTATAGTTCGTGCTCTCCCGATCATAGCCGTAGGCGAGAAGGCTGCCACGCGACGGCCAGGTCACCAGCACGGGAGCGCTGTGCACACCCGAGTCCTCAACGATCTGGGCGAAGCGGTAGACGGAGTCCTCGAACCGGTTGTTGAAACCATGGATGAATACCAGGACACTGTGGTCAGGGCTTTTGCGGACGCTCGCGCTCAGCCAGCGTTTGGCCTCATCAATATTGAGATCGTCGGCCTTCACGGTCGCGAAATCTGTCGCCGGATTGGAGGGAAGTCTCTTTGGCCAGGCGACCTCTCCCTCCTTGCGGACCGTGTTCGGTGGGATGGACACGGTGATATCGGCGAATGCCGGGGCCTGCGCCCGTTCTCCGTTGAACATCTCTCCTGGCACCGCAGACCTGCTGCGTGTCGTCGCGATCAGCAACTTGACCTTGGTCGACTTCGCAGACGTGTCTGCAACAGGCGTCATCACATCCTTCGGATGACCGCCGCACCCAGGCAGAACGACGATCAATGCGCACAGCAGAAGCCACTGAACATACCCGGTAACTATCGACGCCATTCCCCCGTTGTTTTTGCTTCCCACCGATTTCCCTCATGCTGGGCGCTTGTCGAATGCGTTCGTCGGGCCTGTTTTCTAGCAATTATAGACGCCGACGGCGCAACGCCGGACCGAGCGGCGCGCAACTCCAGCGACACTCACGGGTGTCAGCGGGCGGCCGACCCTGGCCTCTGCTGACGTGAAGACGCCATCCAGTCCCGGAATCGAAAGCCCGTTTCCAAGTTCGAGGCCGGACACGCCGATCGCCGCAGCGAGCAGCAGGAATTTCAGTTTTCTCACGGCGGTCATTTGGTGCCTCCCATGGCAAAGTGATCAGGAAGCTCGTCGATATCGGCAAGCTTCGTCAGGTCGACTTTCTTGGCGTTCGTGGTGTTTTTGAAACCGAAATCGTTGGCAACGACATCGGTGCCTGTCTTCCAGTCACTGATCTGGACGCTGTATTGTGGGCCTTGATCCACCTGACTTGCGGTGATGACATATCGACAGGGATACGGATGTTCGCCCTGAGCGATCCATATCTGCCAGTCGAGTTCCTTGGTGCGGAATGCAAGGTGGTCGCATTCGACGCCGCCGATCACACCGCTGCCGAGGTCCTTGACGTCGACCACGTCGCGCATCAGCTCGGCATAGGCATCCGGGAGCAGAAGATCGGCACCCGGAACGGGTCTGTGGAGCTTGTCCCGCAATTCGTCGATCAGGTGATCTACGGTGCCTGGAACTTCTACCTGGGCATAGAGGTTGGCATTCTTGCCGAGCAGCGAGAGCGTCTTGCCGTCGAATGTGATCTCAACGTTGGCGAACCCGCCAAACCGGGTCACCCGGAGTTTATCCGGCCGGCCCATTTCGATCTTGCCGGAACTTGCCAGCAGAAGCTTCTGATGGTCGACGGTGACGACCTCCAGATTGGTGTCATACGAAAAGGAGATCGCCTTTTCTGCGGCCAGGTAGTCGGACATTGTTTTGACAAGCTTCTTGGTGTCTGCGTCGGCCGAGTTTGCAGCCGATCCGGATCCCAAGGTGATCATCAAGCCGAGTGCCGCGGAAGACACCGCCGCCACGGCAGGGTGTAAGGCTCGCTGGGGTGCATTGGTCATCGACGAATCCCTTCTAGATGGTTTGGTCGGACGACTGAGGTCGCTCCCTGTGTCTCGAGTATGAAAGAACGATTATCAGCGACCACAGCCTACACGGAGACGACGGCGTGCGCGTGTAACATCGGGTATGTTCTGTGCCAGTTGTCGTGACAGTAGCGCTACCGCGGCTGAAGGGCCTTGGAGCCGTCGATCGGCAGCGACATGGTCGCCTGCACCTCGTCCCTCACAAGCAGGCCGGCCGTTCGCAGATCGGCAATCATCCGCGCCCGGTCCTGTGGCTGGAAATTGCGCACCTTGAGTTCGGCCACGATGTTCGCAATGAAGTCGGGTCTCATTTCGTTGAACCGCGCGGCCTCGCTGCGGGCGTCCTCGATCATTCCGGCGTCGACGTAGATGACGGCAGCCACCGCATGGAATAGCGGGAACTTCTGCAGGTCCGCCTGCCTGATCTCGATGACCGCGGTCTTGTCGTCGTGCAGCATGTAGGCTGCGAGTGCGCGCGTTCCGCGATAGTAGCCGCCGCCGGCAGGGTTGAGAGCAATGGCGCGATCCAGAAGTGCTGCCCCGCGCTGCCACTCTCCGCTCATCGCCAGCCGGGTACCAAACTCTCCCAGCAATTCGGTGTCGTTCGGATTGGTCGCCAGTGCCCGTTCGCCGACCTGAAGTGCCTCCGAAACCCGCTGGCTGAAAAACAACACCGTCATCAGCGCCTGAAGGGCGCGGGTGTTGCCGGGATCCAGCTGAACGGCACGGCGGGCGGCCTGAAAGCTGCGATCTATTGGCTCGGACGAAATGGGCTTCCGATTGAATCTGAAACGATCCTCGTCGAGATAGAGGATGGACAACATCGCCCAGGCGGTCGCAAAGGATGGATAGCGGGCGACGGCACTTTCGAGGCAGTTTCGAACCTCTCCGTGCCGCTCGATGCTTAACTCGGCACGGTAAGCATAAAAGCTCAGCGTGCAGCCGTAGCTGCCAAGATCATCAGGCGGCGGATTGGAGACATCGGCCTGGGCCATGATGCCATAGGGCTGCGCCACGGCGGTCGCAACCTTGTTTGCGACGTCGGACTGGATGGTGAACAGGTCGCGGACGCCGATGTCGTCGTCGTAGGTCTGCGACCAGAGGATCTCATCAGTCTGCGTGTCGAGCAGACGTGCCGTCACACGCACTCGGCTTCCGGAGACGCGAACACCGCCTGCCAGCAGGAAGCGTGCGCCAAGTTCCCCGCGAATCCGCGATGTCTCCACCTCTGGCGGCAACGATTTGGACGTCTCGCGACCGAAGACCTTGATCTCCTTGAAGCGGGGAAGGGCAGTGAGGAGTTCCTCGGTCAGGCCCGTCGTGTAGAGTTCCGCCTGAGGACCATCACCGAGATTGGCAAATGGAGCGATCACCAATGTCGGTCCATCAGATCCCGTCATGTCGGCAGTCGCAAAGGGCCGGATCGAGCCAAATCGAATGGAGGTCAAGCCAGCCAGGGCTGCGGCGCCGCCCGCAATCACGATCAATCCAAGGACCACTGCCCATATATGTCGTCTTAAGCTGGGAAAAAGGGAATGGGCGCGCTCCGGCGGCAGACTTTGCTCTTCAGCATCGGGATTGTCATCACTCGGGCTAGTCCAGGCAAAGGTCGGCACGTAACCGCCTTTCGGAATGTCTATTCGGATCGGATCGTGTTGACCTGCTGTAAAATAATAGCGCTCGAGCACCCGCCTGAGCCTTCCGGCCTCGATCCGCACAACCGGATCATCCTGCGTGAAGCCGTTGGAGCGCTTGAAGACCTCAACGGCGATAGAGTAACCCTTGATCCGGTCTGCGCGGCCTGCAAGCGTCTCCTCCACGGCATAGGTAAGAAATGCAGCACTCCGACCGATATGCGGAAATTGCGGGCTGGTAATGATTCGATCAAGCTGGGCCCGAACATCATCATGGGTCGGGGGTGGGCGCGTCGAATCCGGCGCGATATCACGCCGTGATGGCAATGTATCCTGCACGACTTGCTCCTCACCCGCTCTTGAGGGACGTGACTACCGGAGATTTTATTAACTATCTCTTTTGTAACCTACCGCAGAAACCGATCCTCGTCCATCAAAGGCACTGCATCGAGCCCGTTTGACGACTTCGCAGATCGAGGGAAGGGGACTCCAGGCGCGTGAACCGCAGAAGCGGACATCGCGTCTTCACCGCCCCGTGGCAGCCCGCGACCCGAAACGGCCAAAGCCGTAAATGACCACCCAAGGAGCCACGACGACTCGGTCTAACGCGCCCGCCAGATAGCGAGCAAGCACCACAGGGAAGTCGCCGCGTGATAGAGGATCGCGGGCCATAACAGGATGCCGACCATCTCCAGAACGAGGGCGGAATAGGTCAAGACGGCCGTGGTCAGGAAATTGTAGAGCGCCACTCCGACGAGGAGGCCCAGGGTGCTTCGTCTGTCTTCGGCGTCACGCGCACCCCAGCTTGCTGCGGCAAGAGCGAGCAGCGCCGCACCGCAGATCCGCGCGATCAGCGGTGCCTCCGAAGCGACCGGCCTTGCCTCAAACAGCAGAACGAAGAGGATCGATGGCGCCACGACAAGCCCCAATCCCGTCGCACCTTCGGCGATTGCGAACAGGGTCAGAAGCGTGTGTCGGTGAGCTGTGTTCATGGCGCAGAATCCCCGTGCCCAGGTCAACGTCACTTTCTGCACGGGCCGCCTTGGCGACGGGCCGCTCTGCGCAGGACCTCTTGCCTCAAGGTTGCGGCTGAAGTTCTATCTTCAAGCTGCTCAGCTTGCCGTCGAAGGCGAACGGTGCCTGGTAGTCGTTATCGTCGACACCGGTTCCCGTGTCGGAGCCGATATCAAAGGTTTCACTCGCTTCGAGAGCAAAGGGAATGGTGTTTGGGAAGGTCCCGCTTGCTGCCTCGGCGCCGTCGATCGTGATTGTCCCCTTGCCACCTTTGCCGAGGCCGGGCCCATCGGACTTGAAGGAGAAGACGAGATTGTGCTTTCCAGGCGTCAATGCCGTTGCGCCCTCCACCCTTGGCCGGGCGAGGTCCAATAGGTCATAGACAAAGATTGGCTTGCCTTTGAGCAGGTAGAAGCCCCATCCCCCGAAGCGCCCGCCCGCAGTCACAAGCATGCCGTTGCCGCCGCCCGCGGGCACATCGATATCGGCCGTGATCGTGAAGGACTTGTTGAGGACGCTCGGCGCCGTCCCAAGGGGCACGCCGACGATGGGTTTCGTATAGATGAAGTCATTGCGTCCGGCGACGATGCTCGGTCGCGGGAGAATGAAGCGCGTCAAGGCCGAGGCGTCCAACGGCAGAACCTGGTACTTCGCGGCCTCGATCCAGAACAAATCCTGCAACTCCTTCAGCTTGCCGGGATTGGCGGCCGCCAGATCATTGTTTTGCGTCCAGTCCTTGGACAGGTCGAACAACTCCCAGGTCACGCCGTTGACGATGTCTTTCGGGATCGGAGCCGTTCCGTTCCAAGGTTCCCGATAGGGCAATGTGGAGGCGATCCACCCATCGTGATAGATCGCGCGATTGCCGAACATCTCGAAATATTGGGTCGAATGTTTCGATGGCGCATCGGCGTTTGCCTTGTCGAATGTGTCGGCCAGGCTCACGCCTTCGATCGGCGTCTGGGTGATCCCATTGACTGCATCAGGAGCACGGATGCCCGTCGCTTCCAAGATCGTCGGGACGATGTCGATGACATGGTGGAACTGGTTGCGCACCCCACCCGGATCCTTGATGTGGCCTGGCCATGCGATGGCCATGCCGTTGCGAATGCCCCCAAAATAGGAAGCGACCTGCTTGGTCCACTTGAAGGGTGTATCGAAAGCCCAGGCCCAGCCGACTGAATAGTGCGGATAGGTCAACGCCGACCCCCAGGCGCCGTAGAATTTGAGCTGGTCCTGGACGGGCACGTCGACGCCGTTGAAGAAAGTCATCTCGTTTGGCGTTCCAGCCGGGGAGCCTTCCGCGCTCGCGCCGTTGTCGCCGCTGATAAAGATAATCAGCGTGTCATCGAGCTTGCCCATGTCCTCGACCGCTTTGACGACCCGGCCGATTTCATTGTCGGTATAGGCGAGGTAGGCTCCGTAGACGTCGGCCTGGTGGATGAAGAGCCTCTTCTCATCAGCCGAAAGGACGTCCCACGGCTTGATGAGCTTATCCGGCCAGGGTGTCAGTTGCGCATCCTGAGGGACAACTCCCAGCCTCTTCTGGTTGGCGAAGATTTGGTCGCGCAGCGCATTCCATCCCTTGTCGAACAGATGCAAGTCGCTGATCTTTTTGATCCACTCGGGGGTAGGGTGATGAGGCGCATGAGTCCCGCCCGGTGCATAGTAGAGGAAGAATGGCTTCTTGGGATCGAGCTGATTGAGTTGATTGAGATAGTTGATGGCGTCGTCCGCCATATCAGTCGTCAGGTTGTAGGTGGGATTGTTCAGATAGGGATAGACACGCGTGGTATTGCGGTAGAGGTCCGGTTGCCACTGGTTGGTCTCGCCGCTGACAAAGCCATAGAAATACTCAAATCCCATTCCGATGGGCCATTGATCGAAGGGACCCGCCTGACTGGTTTGGAAAGATGGCGTGTTGTGATTCTTGCCGAACCACGATGTTGCATAACCATTTGCCTTGAGGATCGTGCCGATCGTGTCCTTGTCCGCGGTGATGACGCTGTCGTATCCCGGATAACCGGTCGACGCCTCGCTGATCACACCGAAGCCGACTGAATGATGATTGCGGCCCGTGATCAGAGCGGCGCGTGTGGGGGAACACAGCGATGTCGTATGGAAGTTCGTGTAACGCAGACCGATGTTGGCAATCCGGTCGAGTGTTGGCGTCGGAATGACGCCGCCGAACGTGCTCGGGGCCGCAAATCCGACGTCATCGGTCAAGATCAGCAAGACGTTTGGCGCACCCTTGGGCGGCACAACTTGCGGCTGCCAGTATGGCGTCGACTGAAGTGCGTCGAGATTTGTCGTGCCGCCAAACTGCCCTGGCGGCGGCGGGATCTGTCGGCCGTCGATTGTGATCGTCGCACTCGGCGTGCCGGGTGTTCCATTGATGACTTGAGCTGACGCACTCGTCCCGCCAATGGAAAAAAATGTAAGCGCAGTGCCGCCTAATAGGGCAGCCAAAGTCAGGATACTGCTTTTCATCTCGATTCCCCCCCGGCAATCGATCCCGCGTGATGTGGACCGTTTTATTCGGGGAGGGTAGGGCGAGTACCGCGAGCGCGCCAGTAACATACAGTATGCACTGTTGATCCGCGTTCGCTCCGACAGTCACATTCGAGACCGCGTTGCGGACCTGATTTCCGGGCAACGGCCGAACGAGTGATCCTCCCGCTGCCGTTGCGCCGGATTGACAGATACTACCGTATGATACGCGCAAACCTCTCTTCGAGCGAATATCTTTGGCGCCGGAGTCTGGTCCTCAACGGCGAGGGAGAAGCTTGATCACGATCACACTGGCACTTTCCAGAGCGGCTTCGATCTCGTTGCGCAGCGTCTCCACGAGTTCGAGGCATTCCGCATGGCGCTCATTTCGCTCTGCGGCGGAGGATGTTTCCCATTTTCTCCTCAGTTCATCTGCAATGGAGAAGTCGGCACAGAGTTCGCGGAAGTTATCGTCACGGGCGGCCAGTGAATCGATGGTTTTGGCGCTGGCTGGAAAGATGCGCTTGGCGAACCGTGTGTCGTAATCCATCCATCCTACCTCCAGGCGGCCTCTGCAAGTCCGGCGGCCACATCGCATTATAAGTGGTGCATGATGATCCAGAATAGGGCGGAAGCACGTAGTTTACAGTAAGGAACGGGAACGAAATCGGAATCCGCCGTTCAAAGCATGTCCGACAGGCATGAACTCCAGTTTCGCGCTGCCGTCGCTAACCGCAATCGACGGGAGTACGCCCAGAACCTGCAGACCACGAAGGACACGTCATGAAAGGTCTTGTCACAATCGGTGGCTTATTCCGCCGACGCGACATGTGGCCATGACGCCGCCTCACGCGCGCTTGACACATCTGAAGCCGACATGACTTGTGGACGTGTCCTCAGGCTCGGCATGTCTGGCGGCGGGACGATAGCGCCTGCAGTAGTTCGGCGCGCAAAGGTGGGATCCGCCCTTGAGCACGCGCCGCGGGATCCTGATGTCGGGCAGCCGCGGGTCGGAGCTGGCGTCAGCGTCGCCTCCGCGGGGATTGCTAGGGATGCAGCAAGAATGGCTGGCAGGCTCTGGATGGCGTGTCGACCAGAAGTCAGAGGTCCATTCCCAGACATTGCCGATCATGTCGTAGATGCCGTAGCCGTTTGATGGAAAGGATCCGACCGGGGACGTTCTGTCCGCACCGGCTGGCTTTGTGCTCAGCGTAGGGAAGGTACCCTGCCAGGTGTTGGCCATGAGCTTTCCTTCCGGGTTCAACGCGTCGCCCCAGGCAAATTCCGCATCATCAAGGCCGCCGCGCGCAGCCAGTTCCCACTCTGCCTCGGTCGGCAGATCTTTTCCCGCCCAAGCCGCATAGGCCTTGGCGTCGCTATAGGCGATATGAACGACGGGATGATCGAGCTTGCCGCGGATGTCGGTGCGACCGCCGTAAGGGTGTCGCCAGTCCGCGCCGAATTTGAACGACCACCACTGGGTAATGTCGGGGCCGACGATGGCTTTCGGTGGCATGAACACCAGAGATCCGGCTCGCAGCATTTTGGGAAGCGCTCCAGGATAGTCCTCGGCACGGGGAGCCATTTCAGCGACAGTTACATGTCCGGTGGCTTTGACGAACGAGGCGAACTGGCGGTTGGTGACAGGAGTGGCGTCGATCCAGAAGCCGTCGACCGTCACCGGATGAGCAGGCGCTTCCTCCGGATAATGCTCGTTCGATCCCATGGTGAAGGTACGGCCGGTCACCCAGACCAGACCCTGAAATCCCGCGTCGTCCACTGCGCGCCGGTCAGGCATCATTTTCGTCACCCTCGCAGCTTAGCGCCGTTCATCAACCGTGCGTGTCCCCGATCTTCGATCAAGACAACTATCCCTCACAGCGGCGTTCTTGAAGTAGGTTACAGTAAAATACGCCACCCCGCCGAATTCTAGCGAGCGAAATAGAAGTCGCGGAGATGATATCGCGTCAGCACGGATGTCGCCTTTCACGTTATCGGTATTTCTGGGCGGCTTTCGCCCGGACATTGGTTCCTGCCTATCGGCGGTTTCGCCCGTAGGTTACGGTAAGATACTTGCTCTCTTTATATTTGCTACGCCTTATATACGCGTCCAGGCAAGCCGACAGGCCCTGTTATTCTCAACGCGGCGTACACTTTCGCACGGCTATCTCAACTGAGCATTCGAGAACCTCATCGGACCGTATCCAGCAGCCCTTGCAGTGTTGAGCTTTGCTTTGCCTGACCAAAAAAGGGAGAAATGGGCATGACAGAAAACGCGACTCCAACGAGGCGGGATATCCTGCTAACCGGCGGATCTTTGCTCGCCATGTCGGCGATTGGCACGGCTGCGAGCACCACCATGAGCCGGAATGCCATGGCTCAGGCCACGGGCAAAAGACCCAATATAGTGGTTATCATGGCCGATGACGTCGGCATCTGGAATATCGGCGCCTACAATCGCGGCATGATGGCCGGTCGTACTCCACATCTCGACAGGCTTGCGGCAGAGGGGATGCTCTTTACCGACTACTATGCCGAGGCGAGCTGCACGGCAGGACGGGCGAACTTCATCACCGGCGAGCTTCCGGTTCGAACTGGCATGACCACGGTTGGCCAGGCAGGCTCGCCCGTCGGCCTTCCTGCTGCGGCGCCAACCATTGCCACCGTGCTGAGGTCCCTGGGCTACGCCACAGGGCAGTTCGGCAAGAACCATCTTGGCGATCTCAACGAGTTTCTGCCAACGGTTCATGGCTTCGATGAGTTCTTCGGCTACCTTTATCATCTCGATGCGATGGAAGACCCCGCCCATCCCGGCTATCCGCAGGAACTGCTGAACGTAGTGGGCCCGCGCAACATGGTCCATTCCTGGGCCACGGAGACCGATGACCCGACGGAAATGCCACGATGGGGCAAGGTCGGCAAACAGAAGATTGAAGATGCTGGCACGCTTTATCCGGAGAGGATGAAGACGGTCGACGACGAGATCCGGGATCTTTCCTTCAAGTTTATCGACAGGGCCAAGGCCGATGGCAAGCCGTTCTTCCTTTGGCTCAACCCGACACGGATGCACATCGTCACTCATCTATCGGAAAAGTACGAGAAGATGCGTAATTCCGAGAATGGCTGGACCATCCATGAAGCAGGGATGGCGCAGCTTGACGACATTGTTGGCGACACCATGCAGAAGCTGAGGGACATGGGCGACGATGAGAATACGATCGTCGTGTTCACCACTGACAATGGCACCGAAAACTTTACCTGGCCGGACGGCGGTCAGACACCATTCTTCGGCGGAAAAGGCACGACCTACGAAGGCGGCTTCCGCGCCCCCGCAATGGTCCGCTGGCCGGGGCACGTGCCTCCCGGTTCGATTTGCAATGGGCTGATGTCCGGCCTCGACTGGTTCCCCACGCTTGCGGCTGCCGCTGGTAGCACTAATATCGCAGTCGAACTGAAAGCGGGGAAGGAACTCGATGGCCAGACCTACAAGGTTCACCTGGACGGCTATGATCAGACCAGCATGATCACCGGAACTGGCCCGTCGAACCGCCATGAAATCTGGTATTTCGCCGAAAGCGTGCTCGGTGCGGCCCGGATTGATGACTATAAATACACGTTCATGGAACAGCCGGACGGCTGGATAGGCAATACGGTGAAATTGGACGTGCCGACCGTGATAAACCTGCGCCTTGATCCATTCGAGCGTACGGCCTTTTTCAAGGGTAACGTTGGTTCACAAGAATACTTTGAATGGTACAAGTTCGAGTTCTGGCGTTTCGTCCTGGTTCAGCAAAAAGTCGAAGAACTGGCGAAGACCGCCATTGAATTTCCGCCGATGCAGAAAGGCGGAAGCTTCGGAATAGACGCAGTCAAGGCACAAATCGCCGAGGCCATGCGCAAGCAACACGCACAGTAAGCCAAGTTGCACGTCGCATGGACGGCACATCAATGCGGGTGGAGAGCTTTTGTGCCTCCAGCCGCATTGAACCAGCTTCTGTCGAGGCGCGAGCGGTTGACGTACGGCCGTTAAGTTAAGCCATTTGGAAGGGTTCAGATCGCAGAGCGCGGTGGCCTTGCTTTAAATCGACTGAGCGCAAGACTGGCAGAAAGGTGTGTGGGGGACGGCGTCAAGCCTCCTCTCGGCGATCGGCTTGCCACATTTTACACAGATGCCAAAAGTTCCAGCCTGAATCCGGTCCAACGCCGCCTCGACGGCGAGGAGCTCCTTTTGTCCAGTCTCGCCGAGTTCTTCCAGGACTTCATCGTTATTTCGCTCGGTGGCACGATCGTCATCATCAGGATTACGAGGCTGCTCGAAATCATGCTCGATCGCTCGCAGGCGGGTTTCCAGCTCATGCCGGCGTTCGTCAAGGATCGCCTTGTGCTTTTCGATATGCTGCCTCGGTTGCGAGGAGGACTGCTTCTGCATGGTCGTTCTCCAGTCGGCTTCATGTTCGTGACCGACACTTTGTTCTGCTGCCAATCTCGCCCCCTGATCGAAGAAAACGAGCGATTCCCTCCGCCGCAAGCAAACCTAGGCGTGTCGTGGGTCCGTTGCATTGATCCGGATCAAGATCAGCTCTCGGTCTGACGCGGGGTGGCAAATGCCGAGCCTCCGGTCACATGTCCTGCATAAACGCCTGCATTTCTTCAGGTGTGACTTTGCCGTCATTGTTTGCATCGACCGCGTCGAAGACGCGTTTGTGGATTGCGGTCAACTCTTCGAAAGAAATTGCGCCGTCCCCATCACTATCGGCGATGACGAACATGATCTTCATCATATGACCGCGCATTGGCCCCATCATGCGCATTCCTTCACTCATGCCCGATGACATCATGTTGCGGCCCATCATGCCGGGCATCATTTCCGATCCTTCGGCCTCGGGCTTAGCCTCCGACTGGGCCAAGTCTGGACTTTTCGTCTGGGCGGACGCGATGCCCATGGCACCGACGGCACCGAGCAAGGCCAGCAGAGTGATAGTTGGCAGTCTGAACATGGACATTCTGCATCTCCTCTTTGAGGCATTATCCTCCATGGTTATGGAGTTGCCTGTAGGGATACGATGAATGCCGGGTTCAAGCGTTGCGCTGGATCAAATTGCCTGTCGCGGTAATCCGCGCCTGGCGGCAGTCCGAACCTTGGAGGACGGCTTTACCAACCCGAGAGGGCTGCCGATCCTAACCCGATCTGCAATAGGTCCTAGGCTATCGTCGGTGCGATCGGTAAGCGGATCGGACTTTCCAAGAACCGTGCATTTCCAGGCGTATGGCATGCCGGTCGGCGAGATGACGGCGCATCGTCATTGTCCGTCCGCCGAGATTAAACCTGGGAAATCACTCCGCTTTCTTTTTCGACCGCCCGCCGTGCCCTGATCGCCGTTGCGAAATGGAGCGAGGGCTTGCCGAACCGGGCCTTCGAACTGAAGGCGCTCATTGTGATGGACAAGGTCAGCGCGGCTTGACAATGTGACGAGATGCGTTGCATTTTCGCCACAATGCGTTGCTTAAAGGTCACGCAAGGGTTTAGACATTCGCTCCCGATCGAGTCGTTGCAACGCTGGCTTTTTTAAGCCGGCGTTTCCTTGGTTTCGATCGGATGGCGAGGGCGGCAGGTGCCGTCTGAAGAGAGGCCGAATGACGCAGGATGGGGTATCGCCGGCGGCGGCGGGCGAGACGGTGACGACGGTGACCGATCGCCGCGCCCTTTTTGCCGTGCCCGGCCTCGTGCTCGCCGGCGGCGCGCTTCTCTGCGCCACGGCGACGCTGTTCGTGCTGCTCGGTCTGACGCCGATCGCGCCGACGTCGCATGTCGTCATCACCTCGGTGATCGTCAATTCCTTCTTTGTCCTGACGCTGCTGGCCTTGATCGCTCGCGAGGTGGCAAGGCTGCTCAAGGCGCGCACCCGCGGCCGTGCGGCAGCCCGTCTGCATATCCGCATCGTCGTGCTCTTCTCGATCGTGGCGATCACGCCGGCGATCCTCGTCGCCATCTTCGCCAGCATCACGCTGAATGCCGGCCTTGACCGCTGGTTTGCCCTGCGCACCCAGTCGATCGTCAGCTCGTCGCGCAATATCGGCCAGGCCTACATGATGGAGAATGCCAGCTATCTGCAGGGGCAGACGGTCTCCATGGCCAACGACCTGGAGCGCAACCGTGCGCTCTACAGCCTCGACAGGACGGGTTTTGCCGACTTGATGACCCGCCAGGCGAGGGGCCGCGGCTTGCTCGGCGCCTTTCTCGTCGAGCGCGACGGCTCGGTGATCGTGCAGGCCGATATCGCCACCGAAAAGCCGCTGCCGGCCATTCCACAGGACGCGCTGGAAAAGGCGGCTGCCGGCCAGCCGACGCTGATCCCGCCCGGCGTCACCAATCTCGTCGGCGCCATCATCAAGCTCGATGCCATCCAGGGCACTTTTCTCTATACGGTGCGCGCCGTCGATCCCAAGGTCATGGGTGCCATGCGCATGATGGAGGAGAACGCCACCGAATACAGCTCGATGGAGGCGAACCGCTTCTCGCTGCAGGTCGCCTTCGCCGTGCTCTACATCGGCTTCGCGCTGATCGTGCTGTTGGCGGCGATCTGGACGGCGATCGCCGTCGCCGACCGCATCGTCCGGCCGATCCGCCTGCTGATCACCGCGGCCGACAGCGTTGCATCGGGCAATATGGACATCGTCGTGCCGGTGCATGCCGTCGACGGCGATGTCGCCAATCTCTCACGCACCTTCAACAAGATGATCTCGGAAATCCGCACCCAGCGCGACGAGATCCTGGAGGCCAAGGACGAGGTCGACGACCGCCGCCGCTTCATCGAGGCGGTGCTTTCGGGCGTCACCGCCGCTGTCATCGGCGTCGAGCAGGACCGCCGCATCGCCATCGTCAACAGTTCGGCCGAGACGCTGATGTCGCTATCGGCCGACGAGATGCTCGGAAAGCAGCTGGTCGATATCGCCCCTGAGGTCGATCAGGTGCTGACCGAGGCGGCTGTGCGTTATCGCGGCGATTTCCGCAAGCAGATCGCGCTGGTGCGCGGCGGCACTGTGAGGACGCTGAGTGTGCAGGTCACCCGCGAGGAAGTGCGCGACATGAGCGAATCCTACGTGATCACGCTCGATGACATCACCGATCTCGTCATCGCCCAGCGTTCGACCGCCTGGGGCGACGTGGCCAGGCGCATCGCCCATGAGATCAAGAACCCGTTGACGCCGATCCAGCTTTCCGCAGAGCGTATCCAGCGCCGCTACGGCAAGCAGATCGACCCGGGTGACCGGACCGTCTTCGACCAGTGCACCGATACGATCATCCGCCAGGTCGGCGACATCGGCCGCATGGTCGACGAATTCTCCGCCTTTGCCCGCATGCCGAAGCCGACCAAGGAGCCGAGCGACCTGCGCAATATCCTGCGCGACGCGATCTTCCTGCGCGAGATGGGCAACCATCACGTCACCTTCGAGCAGGATTTCGGCGACCAGCCGCTGGAGGGCCTGTTCGACAGCCGCATGCTCGGCCAGGCTTTTGGAAATCTCATCAAGAACGCCGTCGAATCGATCGAGGCCGTTCCGAGCGACGAACGGGACGAACGCAAGATTCTCGTCCGCGCCGCCCTCGATACCGGCCGCGACCGCTTCACCGTCGACGTGATCGACAATGGCCGCGGCCTGCCGGTGGAGAACCGCCACAGCATTCTGGAACCCTATATGACGATGCGTGAGAAGGGCACCGGCCTCGGCCTCGCCATCGTCAAGAAGATCATCGAGGAACATGGCGGGCAGCTGGAGCTGCACGATGCGCCCGCCGATTTTGACCGGGGAAGAGGGGCCATGATCCGCGTGCATCTGCCACGCCTGGATCCGACGCCCGCTCCCGCAGCCAATGACAAGGAAAGCGTTTATGGCCTCTGATATTCTCGTCGTCGACGATGAGCACGATATTCGCGAGATCGTTTCCGGGATTCTCTCCGACGAGGGGCACGAGACGCGCACGGCCCATGACAGCGACAGCGCGCTGGCGGCGATTTCCGATCGGGTGCCGCGGCTGATCTTCCTCGATATCTGGATGCAGGGCAGCAAGCTCGATGGCCTGTCGCTGCTCGACGAGATCAAGACCCGCCATCCGGAACTGCCCGTCGTGATGATATCAGGCCATGGCAACATCGAGACCGCTGTCTCGGCGATCAAGCGCGGCGCCTTCGATTTCATCGAGAAACCCTTCAAGGCCGACCGGCTGATCCTGATCGCCGAACGGGCGCTGGAGAATTCCAAGCTGAAGCGCGAGGTTTCCGACCTGAAGCGCCGCACCGGTGACGCGCTGGAGCTGATCGGTACCTCGGTCGCCGTTTCGCAACTGCGCCAGACGATCGAGAAGGTTGCGCCGACCAACAGCCGCATCATGATCCTCGGCGCCTCGGGCTCCGGCAAGGAGCTGGTGGCACGGATGATCCACAAGAAGTCGACCCGCGCCAACGGCCCCTTTGTTGCGATCAACGCCGCCAACATCACGCCCGACCGCATGGAGGTGGCGCTGTTCGGCACCGAGGGCACGCCCGGCCAGGCGCGCAAGATCGGCGCGCTCGAAGAAGCCCATCGCGGCATCCTCTATCTCGACGAAGTCGGCGAAATGCCGCGCGAGACGCAGAACAAGATCCTGCGCGTGCTGGTCGACCAGCAGTTCGAGCGCGTTGGTGGTTCCAAGCGCGTCAAGGTCGATGTCCGCATCATCTCCTCGACCGCCTATAATCTCGAGAGCCGCATCGCCGAGGGCTGGTTCCGCGAGGATCTCTATCATCGCCTCGCCGTCGTGCCGGTGCGTGTGCCGGCCCTTGCCGAACGGCGCGAGGACATTCCCTTCCTCGTCGATCAACTGATGCGCCAGATTTCCGAGCAGGCCGGCATCCGTCCGCGCCGTATCGGCGACGACGCCATGGCGGTGCTGCAGGCGCATGACTGGCCCGGCAACATCCGCCAGCTGCGCAACAACATCGAGCGGCTGATGATCCTTGCCCGCACCGACGGCCCGGATGCGCCGATCACCGCCGACATGCTGCCGACCGATCTCGGCGACATGCTGCCGAAGGTGTCCGCCAAGAACGACTATCACATCATGACACTGCCGCTGCGCGAAGCCCGCGAGATGTTCGAGAAGGACTATCTGATCGCCCAGATCAACCGCTTCGGCGGCAATATCTCGCGCACCGCGGAATTCGTCGGCATGGAGCGTTCGGCGCTGCACCGCAAGCTGAAGTCGCTCGGCGTCTGATCCTTTCCGGCGCGGCCGACGCTGCGCCGCGCCCATATTGCTTTCCGGAAGACCAGGTTTCCCATGCCGAGAATTGCCTATGTGAATGGCCGCTACGTCAAGCATTCCGATGCCAGCGTGCATATCGAGGATCGCGGCTACCAGTTTGCCGACGGCGTCTACGAGGTCTGCGAGGTGCGCCACGGCTATATCGTCGATCTCACACGCCATCTGAACCGTCTCGACCGATCGCTTGGTGAGTTGCGCATCGCCTGGCCGATGGGCCGGGCGGCGCTGACGCAGGTCATTCGCGAGACGCTGCGCCGCAACCATGTCCGCAACGGGCTTTTCTACATGCAGGTGACGCGCGGCGTCGCCCGCCGCGATCATGTCTTCCCGGCTGAGGGGACGCCGCCCTCACTCGTGATCACCGCCAAGAGCACCGATGCCAAGATCATCGCCGCCAAGAACGCCAACGGCATCAAGGCGATCACCCTTGTCGACAACCGCTGGGACCGCGTCGACATCAAGTCCGTCGGCCTGCTGCCGAATGCCATGGCCCGCCAGCAGGCCAAGGAGGCCGGCGCCCAGGAAGCGATCTATACCGACGGCAACGGCATGGTGAAGGAAGGGGCGGCGACCAATGTCTGGATCGTCGATCCGGACGGAACGCTGGTGACGCGCCCGGCCGAACACGGCATTCTGCGCGGCATTACCCGCACCACTCTGATGGATGTCGCAGCCAAGCTGGGGCTGACGATCGCCGAGCGGAACTTCTCCGTTTCGGAGATGCTCGCAGCCCGCGAGGTCTTCCTCACTGCAGCCACAAGCATTTGTTTTCCGGTCGTTTCCGTCGATGGCCAGGCCATTGCCAACGGGCATCCGGGCAGCGTTTCGCAGAAAGTCCGCGAAGCCTTTTTCGACGTTGCGGAAAAGATTGCGATTTGATACCAAGATTTGCTGGACAGGTGGAACGAGGATGCCACCCGGTCTTCGCATGGTGAGGTTGATTGATATTCTACCGGCCAGATCAGGTCGGCAATAAAGAAAGAAGCGGCGCGATGGCGGAACGTTCTCAGAATCTTCAGGACTTATTTCTCAATACTGTTCGCAAGCAAAAGATTTCCCTGACAATCTTTCTGATCAACGGCGTGAAACTCACGGGCGTTGTTACGTCTTTTGACAATTTCTGTGTTCTTCTTCGCCGTGACGGCCATTCGCAGCTCGTGTATAAGCATGCGATCTCGACGATCATGCCGGGCCAGCCCATGCAGATGTTCGAGAGTGAAGAAGCAGCGTCCTAACAGGATCAGCCGTCATTTCGACACGCGATACCAAGAACGATTCGATCATCCCTGAGGCCGCCAAGCACAGGGACGATATGCGCGCGACTGTGGTCGTGCCGGTGCTGAAATCGCGCAGTCGCGGCGGCCAGAGTGAATCGGCCTCGACCCGCACGCCGGAAAGCCGTCTCGAAGAGGCGACGGGCCTTGCCCAGGCGATCGACCTCGATGTCGTCAATGGCTCGATCGTCCCGGTCAACGATCCGAGACCAGCCACACTGCTCGGCACCGGCAAGATCGAGGAGATCAAGGCGCTGCTCGATGAGCGCGATTCCGGTCTCGTCATCGTCGATCATCCGTTGACGCCGGTGCAGCAGCGCAATCTCGAAAAGGAATGGAACGCCAAGGTCATCGACCGGACGGGCCTCATCCTCGAAATCTTCGGCCGCCGCGCCTCCACCAAGGAAGGCACGCTGCAGGTCGATCTCGCCCATCTGAATTATCAGAAGGGCCGCCTGGTCCGAAGCTGGACCCACCTTGAACGCCAGCGCGGCGGCGGCGGCTTCATGGGCGGCCCCGGCGAAACCCAGATCGAAGCCGACCGGCGGATGCTGCAGGACCGCATCATCAAGCTCGAACGCGAGCTGGAGCAGGTCGTGCGCACCCGCCAGCTCCACCGCGCCAAGCGCCGCAAGGTGCCGCACCCGATCGTGGCGCTGGTCGGCTATACCAATGCCGGCAAATCGACGCTGTTCAACCGTATCACCGGCGCCGGCGTGCTGGCCGAAGACATGCTCTTTGCCACGCTCGACCCGACGCTTCGGCGTATGAAGCTGCCGCACGGCCGCACCGTCATCCTGTCCGACACCGTCGGCTTCATCTCCGACCTGCCGACCCATCTGGTCGCCGCCTTCCGGGCGACGCTGGAAGAGGTGCTGGAAGCCGATCTCATCCTGCATGTCCGCGACATGTCCGATGCCGACAACCAGGCGCAGAGCTCCGACGTGATGCGCATCCTGAACGACCTCGGCATCGACGAAGCCGAAGCCGAAAAGCGTCTGATCGAAGTTTGGAACAAGATCGACCGGCTGGAGCCCGAGGTGCATGATGCCATGATGCAGAAATCGGCCGGCGCCAGCAACGTGGTGGCGGTTTCGGCCGTCAGCGGCGAGGGCGTCGACACGCTGATCGAAGAGATCAGCCGCAGACTGTCAGGCGTGATGACCGTGGCGACGATCCGCCTTCCGGTCGACAAGCTGGCGCTGCTGCCCTGGCTTTACGACCACGCGATCGTCGACGGCCGCGAGGATAATGAGGACGGCACGATAACCCTCGATCTGCGCCTGTCCGAAACCGAGGCGACCGAACTCGAGCGCCGCATCGGCAACGGACCGAAGTCTTCAAAGGAAGATTGGGAGCGGTAAGGCGTTCCCTTCTCCCCTCGGGGGTCCGAAGGACGGGTCGAGACCCGTGGCTCGACCCCGGTCGGTGGGGGGCCACGGGGCACGCCCTTCATTGCCCTTCGCTTGCGCTCAGCGCAGTCGCTCCTGTCGTCGCTCACCCCCTCATCTGCCTGCCGGCATCTTCTCCCCGCCGGGGAGAAGGGAGATGTGGCAACGTCCCGCTCACTCAGCCCCCGACGTAACAGCTCTTTCAATCGCTTTCGCCGCCTGCCAGATTTCTTCCATGCGTTCGAGACTGGCTGCCTCCAGCGTCTCGCCTTCTGCTTCAAGAACTTGTTCTATATGACTGAACCGACGCCGGAATTTCGTATTCGTCCCGCGCAGCGCCTGCTCCGGATCCGCCTTCACATGCCGGCCGATATTGACGACCGCGAAGATCAGGTCGCCGAGCTCGTCGCTGACCTTTGCCTGATCGCCTTCGCGAAGGGCTGCCCGCAATTCGCCGATCTCCTCCTCGATTTTGTCGAGGATCGGCTCGGGCGCTGACCAATCGAAGCCGACCTTGGCGGCGCGTTCCTGCAGCTTCAGGGCTTCCGTTAGAGCCGGGAAGCTGCGCTGGACGGAACCGAGGAAGCCGCTGTTGAAGTCCTCGGTGATGCCGCGCCGTGACCGTCGCTCGGCGCGCTCGCGCTTCTCCGCCTGCTTGATCTCGTCCCATTGTCTCTTCACCGCGTCCGGCGTATCCGCCGGCGAGCGGGCAAAGACGTGCGGATGGCGGCGGATCATCTTGGCGGTGATGGCGTTGACCACGTCGCCGAAGGAAAATTCGCCAGCCTCCTCGGCCATGCGGGCGTGGAAGACCACCTGCAGCAGCAGATCGCCGAGCTCGTCGCAGAGGTCGTCCATGTCGCCGCGCTCGATCGCATCGGAGACCTCATAGGCCTCCTCGATCGTATAGGGCTTGATCGTCTCGAAACTCTGCACGATGTCCCAGGGGCAGCCGGTTTCGGGATGGCGCAGCGCCGCCATGATCTCGATCAGCCGCGAAATGTCTTTGGAAGGTTCCATGTTGCCTCGGTTCAGCAGGCTTCAGTTCAGGGGCCCTCAGTTCAGGGGCCCTCAGTTCAGGGGAATGTCGTTGGCGCTCTTCGACGACTGGTAGCTGGCAGACAGCGCGTCGTAGCGCGCCTTGATGCGGGCGGTCTGCGCCGTCAGTGCGGTCTTCAGCATAGCCTCTTCGGTCTCGACCAGATCGGCGATGGCAAAGCTGTTCCAGAAGGCGTTTTGCCTGCGGTAGCCGCCGGGTTCAAGCCCGAAGACTTCCTTCAGGATCTTCAAATCGTGCGGAATGGCGAAGGCGTCGCGCGAATCCTCATGGCTGAAGAAATAGTAGAAATTGTCGAAGCCCGCCCAGGTGATCGCCGACATGCACATGGTGCAGGGTTCGTGCGTCGACAGGAAGATCAGATCCTTGGTCGGCGGCTTGTCGCCAAGCTCGTAGAAGCGCTTCAGCGTATGCACCTCGCCGTGCCAGAGCGGATTCTCCAGCTCGTTATTGGTCTCGGCGACAACAAGCGAAAGATCGGATTTCCTTAAGATCGCTGCACCGAACACCTTGTTGCCAAGCGAAACGCCACGCTCCGTCAGTGGCAGGATATCCTCTTCCAGGACCGAAAGCAGGCGGGAGGCAATGGTCTTATCAGGCATGACGGCCCTCCAGTTTTCCTCAGTCTATCGCCTTGGCGGCGCGAGTGAAATGCGTGAAGCACCGGTGGACGTCTTTTGTCACAGGCTTTATACTGCACCGCAGCAAGCGGGCTGGGAATATGCGGCTTTTCGGCCGCACGGGTGACTTTTCTCAAATCACTGACGGCACGAGCAAAAGAATACCTGCTTGCTTGGGCTTTCGAATTTCTGTTCCTTCAATCCCTTGTCGATCAAGGGCATATTCCGGCAACTTCGAAGTGGATTGATGATGCCCCCCAAGACTGAACAGCTTTCGGTATTTCCCGCCTTCTTTCGCGTGGAAGGCCAGAAGACGGCTGTCTTCGGCAATGGCGACGAAGCGTTCGCCAAGGTGCGGCTGCTGCTGAACACTAAGGCGCGGATCGTTGCCTATGCCGACCGGCCGGAAGCCGATTACCACGCCTTCCTGATCGCCAACCGTATCGAGACCGTGCGCGCTGCCTTCGCAGGCGAGCAGGTCGAGGGTTCGGCACTCGTCTTCGCTGCCACCGGCAATGAAGCTGATGACCGCAGCATCGTCGATGCTGCCCGCGCTGCCAGAATTCCGGCCAATGCCGTCGATCAGCCCGATTACTGCGATTTCTTCACGCCGGCGCTGGTCAACCGCGCCCCCGTCGCCGTTGCGATCGGCACCGAAGGGGCAGGGCCGGTTCTGGCGCAGATGATCCGCGCGCAGATCGACCAGCTTCTTTCGCCTTCGCTCGGCCGCCTTGCCGGGCTGGCGACGAGCTACCGCAAGGCCGTCGAACAACTGATTCCAAGGGGCGTCTCCCGCCGGGTCTTCTGGCGCCGTTTCTTCTCCGGCGCCGTTGCCGATGCGGTCGCCAACGGCAATCTGCCGCAGGCCCGCCATGCCGCCGACCGGCTGTTGCACGCGATGGACAAGGTGGCCGGTCACGTCTGGCTGGTCGGCGCCGGTCCGGGTGCCGAGGATCTGCTGACGCTGCGCGCCCAGCGCGTGATGATGGAAGCCGATGTCATCGTCTATGACGCGCTCGTGCCGCAGGCGATCGTCGATATGGGCCGCCGCGATGCCGAGCGGCTTTCCGTCGGCAAGCGCAAGGGCTGCCATTCAAAGTCCCAGGAAGAGATCAACGACCTGCTGGTCGATCTCGGCCGCCAGGGCAAGCGCGTCGTCCGTCTGAAATCCGGCGATCCCCTGGTCTATGGCCGGGCAGGGGAAGAGATGGCGGCGCTGCGCGCTGCCGGCATCACCTATGAGGTCGTGCCTGGCATCACCTCGGCTTTCGCCGCCGCTGCCGATTTCGAGCTGCCGCTGACGCTGCGCGGCGTTGCCTCCTCGCTGGTCTTCACCACCGGCCATGATCTCACAGGCGACGTGCTGCCCGATTGGGCAAGCCTTGCCGTCTCCGGCGCGACGATCGCCGTCTATATGGGCCGCACGGTTGCTGCCTCCGTCGCCGAGCGGCTGATGCAGGCGGGCATTCCCGCCGAAACCACCGTCGCCGTCATCGAAAATGCCAGCCGCGCCGATCGCCGCCTGCTGCATGGCACGCTCGCCGATCTGCCCGATCTGCAGCACCGCGACGAATTAACCGGGCCTGTCATGGTCATTATCGGCGATGCGGTCGCCGGCGCCAATTTCGAACTGTCCGAGCCGCTGGTGCGCGCAAACGCCCGGCTCGAGGAACTTGCAAGGAGCTGAATATGGGTGACAAGGTTCTGACCGCCAACCGGCTGACGGACGGCATTGCCGTCTGGCTGGATGCGAATGGGAAGTGGTCCACCTCGCTGCAGGAGGCGCTCGTTGCCCGTCATGCCGAGGCCGTTGCGGCGCTGGAGGCGATCGGCAAGAAATCCTATGCTGACAACGAGGTCGTTGACGTCGCCGTCGTCGACGTTCAGGAAACCAACGGCATTCTCTGGCCGCTTCGCCTTCGCGAGCGCATCCGTGCGCAAGGCCCGACCATGGAATATGCCCCGGGCTACGCTCCTGCCGATCCCGAATTCATTGCAGTCTGAGGAAGACGATGTACCGTTACGACGAATTTGACCATGCCTTTGTTACCGAGCGCGTCGAGCAGTTTCGCGATCAGGTCGAGCGCCGCCTTTCCGGCGAGCTCGCCGAGGATGCGTTCAAGCCGCTGCGCCTGATGAACGGCGTCTACCTGCAGCTCCACGCCTACATGCTGCGCATCGCCATTCCCTATGGCACGCTGAGCGCGCGCCAGCTGCGCATGCTCGCCCATATCGCCCGTACCTATGACCGCGGCTATGGCCACTTCACCACGCGCCAGAACCTGCAGTTCAACTGGCCGAAACTGTCCGATATTCCGGATGCGCTTGCTGATCTTGCCAGCGTCGAGATGCATGCGCTGCAGACCTCGGGCAATTGCATCAGAAACGTCACCGCCGATCACTTCGCCGGTGCCGCCGCCGATGAGATCGCCGATCCGCGTCCTTACGCCGAAATCCTGCGCCAGTGGTCGTCGGTCCACCCGGAATTCTCCTTCCTCCCGCGCAAGTTCAAGATCGCCGTCACCGGCGCCGAGCGCGACCGCGCCGCAATCCAGGTCCATGATATCGGCCTGCACGTGAAGAAGAACGACAAGGGTGAGATCGGCTTTGCCGTTTATGTCGGCGGCGGCCAGGGCCGTACGCCGATGATCGCCAAGCTGATCCGCGACTTCCTGCCCGAAGAAGACCTGCTCTCCTACACCACGGCTATCGTGCGCGTGTACAATCTGCACGGCCGCCGCGACAACAAGTACAAGGCCCGCATCAAGATCCTGGTGCACGAAACCGGCACCGAGGAGTTGACGCGCCAGGTGGAAGCTGAATTCGCCGCGCTGAAGGATACCGAGCTCAAGCTGCCGGAAAAGGACGTCCAGTCGATCGCTGCCTATTTCGCGCCGCCTGAGCTGCCCGAGCGCGCCGAAGGCTGGGAAAACCTTGCCCGCTGGAAGAAGGCCGATTCCGGTTTCTCCCGCTGGGTCCAGCAGAACGTGCAGCCGCACAAGAACCCCGATTACGGCATGGTGACGATCTCGCTGAAGCCGATCGGCGGCATTCCGGGCGATGCCTCGGATGCGCAGATGGATGCGATCGCCGATCTTGCCGAGGAATATGCCTTCGACGAAATCCGCGTCAGCCATGAGCAGAACCTGATCCTGCCGCATGTGGCGCTCGCCGATCTCGAAGCCGTCTATCGCGGCCTCGTCGCCATCAATCTCGCCGAAGCCAATGCCGGCCTGATCACCGATATCATTGCCTGTCCCGGGCTGGACTACTGCGCGCTCGCCAATGCGCGCTCCATTCCGCTGGCGCAGGAAATCTCCCGCCGCTTCGGCAATGCCGAGCGCCAGGCAGAGATCGGTGAGCTGAAGATCAAGATCTCCGGCTGCATCAATGCCTGCGGCCATCACCATGTCGGCCATATCGGCCTGCTCGGTGTCGAGAAGAAGGGCGCCGAACTCTACCAGATCACGCTCGGCGGCTCCGGCGACGAACATACCTCGATCGGCGAAATCATCGGCCGCGGCTTCGAGCCGGACCGGGTGACGGACGCGATCGAGACGATCGTCGACACCTATCTCGGCCTGCGCCTCGATCATTCCGAGAACTTCCTCGCCGCCTATCGCCGTGTCGGACCGCAGCCTTTCAAGACCGCGCTCTACGGCTCGGCCGCCGAAGCGGCATAAGGAGGGGATGATGACGAAGATCTGGAGAGAAACCGGTTTTGTCGAAAACGATCCCTGGGTGATCGAGACCGACGAGGTGAAGGCGACCGAGGAGCAGAAGCCGCTGCTCGGTCTCGACGAACTGATCGCCAAGGCCGATGAAAGCAACGATGTCGGCCTCGGCGTGCTGATCAAGCCGGCCGACGATGTGCGCAGGCTGGAGCCCTATCTCTATCGCCTCGAAATCGTTGCTGTCGCCTTTCCGGCTTTCAACGACGGCCGCGCCTTCAGCCATGCCTCGCTGCTGCGCCAGCGCCTCGGCTACACCAATGAGCTGCGCGCCGTCGGTGACGTGCTGATCGATCAGGTGCCGCTGATGCTGCGCGTCGGCATCGACAGCTTTTCCGTCAGCAACGCGACGGCGCTGAAGCGACTTTCCGAAAACCGTCTTCCCGCCATTCCCCATCATTATCAGCCGGCGGTGCGTGACGCCGAAGCCGGCAAGGGCTATAGTTGGCGCCGTCAGGCGAAGCCGGCCGCATAAGCGACCGGTTCGTCGTTGCAGAGCATGTCGCGCAAAAGTGTGCGGCGGTTTTGCGATAACGACATGCTTTAGAATGACGGAACGCTAGCATGAAGAGATTCGAAGTGGCGGTGATCGGTGGTGGTCTCGCCGGCATGATCGCCGCAATCGCGCTGGCGCGCGGCGGCCGCAGCGTGGCGCTGGTGGCTCCCGTTGCTCCGAAGGAAGACCGGCGCACCACGGCGCTGATGGATCAGTCGATCCGCTTCCTCGATCGCCTGGCGCTCTGGGAAAAACTTCGCCCCGCAGCCGCTCCTCTGACCAGCATGCGCATCGTCGACGGCACCGACAGGCTGCTGCGCGCGCCGACCACCACCTTCCGCGCGGCCGAGGTCGGCCTTGATGCCTTCGGCTACAATTTCCCCAACAAGGCGCTGACCGGCATTCTCGAGGAGGCTGCCGCCGGCGAGGGCAATATCACCCGTTTCACCGATATGGCCGAATCGATCGACATATCAGCCGAGGCTGTCTCGATCACGCTGGCCGGCGGCGAGACGCTCTCGGCCGATTTTGCCGTCGGCGCCGATGGCCGCGGCTCGAAGCTGCGCGAAACCTCCGGCATTACCGTGCGCAACTGGTCCTATCCGCAATCGGCCATGGTGCTGAATTTCGCCCATTCGCTGCCGCACCAGAATATCTCGACCGAATTCCACACCAAACACGGCCCCTTCACCCAGGTGCCGCTGCCGGGAAGCCGCTCCAGCCTCGTCTGGGTGCAGGATCCCGCTGAGGCAACGAGCCGTATGGAATTGCCGCTTGCCGATCTCGGCGCCCTCGTCGAGGCGCGCATGCAGTCCATGCTCGGCAAGGTGAGCGTCGAAGACGGTGTCCAGGTCTGGCCGCTCTCCGGCATGATGGCGCATCGTTTCGGCAAGGGACGCATCGCGCTGATCGGCGAGGCCGCCCATGTCTTCCCGCCGATCGGGGCGCAGGGGCTGAACCTCAGCCTGCGCGATATCATGGCGCTCACCGATATCCTCTGCGAGAGGGCGGAATTGCCGGTGCCGGCTGATGCCGGCGAAAGCTTCGACCGCAGGCGCCGCGCCGATATCATGACGCGCACGGCAAGCGTCGATCTTCTCAACCGCTCGCTGCTCTCGGATTTCCTGCCGGTTCAGATGCTGCGGGCTGCCGGCCTGCATATCCTCTCGGCCATACCGCCGCTGCGCAACATCGTCATGCGCGAGGGCATCGAGCCCGGCCGCGGCTTTCGCGATATTCCGGATGCTCTACGGGAAAAGCTGAAGCGGAAGAAGGCCTGATCGGATCACGATCAGCCAGAGCGAAACCGTTACCACCGAAAACACCGTCGTGATCAGGATCGTCGCCGAGGCGCGCTCCTGCCAGACGCCATATTGCTGGCCGATGACGAAGACGTTGGTGGCTGTCGGCAGTGAGGCGAGCAGCACGGCCGCCTGGATCCAGACCGGCTCGAAGCCGCCGACTGCCGTGAGTGCGATAAAAACCGCGATCGGATGCAGGATCAGTTTCGCCGGCACGATATAGGAGATCTCGGCCGGGATCCGCTTCAGCGGCCGCAGCGCCAGCGTCACGCCCATGGCAAAGAGCGCGCAGGGAGCCGCCGCCTGGGCGAGATAATCGACGAGGCGCTGAAACGCCAGCGGCGGGTCGAAGTGCAAGGCAGCCACCGCAAAGCCAAGCGCCATCGACAGGATGAAGGGATGCAGCGCGACCTTTCGCACGATATCGGCGATGAGCCGGCGGGCTGAACGCTTATCATCGCCGGCCGCCGCCATCAGCGCCGGCGCCATGATGAAATGCAGCGCGTTTTCGAAGCAGATGATCAATGCCACCGGCACGGCCGCCCCTTCACCAAGCGCCAAGAGCGCCAGGCCCGGTCCCATGTAGCCGATATTGCCATAGGCGCCGGCAAAGGACTGGATGGTGCAATCGGCGAGCGAATTGCCGCGCACGACACGGCCGATGACGAAAAGCAGGATGAAGACCGCATAGGTCGCCGCGATATCGGTGGCGATGAAATCGACCCGCGTCAGCTCCTCGATCGGCGTGCGCGAGACGAGCTTGAAGAACAGAGCGGGCAGGGCGGCATAGATGATGAAGGTATTCAGCCAGCCGAGCGCTTCGGCCGGCTGCTTGGTCGCCTTGGCGGCGATGTAACCGATCAGGATCAGGCCGAAGAACGGCAAAAGCAGGCTGACGATATCGGCCAAGAGGTCTTCCAGAGCACGGGGATGATCGGCGGGTCAGGATCTGACTTAAGCAATTCCAGCAAAAGTGTGTAGCGGTTTTTCGTCCGGAATTGCGCAGAAACAAGAGCAATTCCAGCGAAACTGTGTAGCGGTTTTTGCGTTCGGAATTGCTCAAAAAACAAACCAGTAGAGCGTGGACTCATTCACGCGATGAGTACACGCTCTAAGATCCCAACCCAATAACCGATCAGTAGTCCCAGAAGGCCGCTACCCAGCGAAAGGCGTCGCCGTCGGCCGCCACCCGACCGACAGACGGGAACGGCAGGTGAGTGGCCACCAGCTGCTCGCCGGTATCCGCCAGTTCCCGCAGAAGACGGAGGCGAACGCGGACCGCCTCCTCGGGGTCGTGTTCGAAGCCATTGTACCAGTCGGGGTGTTCGAACCCGACCGCGAACACGGCGTCGCCGGCAAACATCAGCCTGTCGCCGCCGGACGCCAGGCGGATCACGCTGTGCCCGGGGGTGTGCCCGCCGGTGCGATGGACGACCACGCCCGGCGCCACCTCGTGCTCGTCATCGAACAGCCTGAACTGGCTGTGATACTCTTTGGCGAACCGCTTGGCGGTCGCCCGAAGCGCGTCCGGGAACCCCGGCGGCATGGAGACCCGGGAGAAATCGGGCGCCTCCCAGAACTTGACCTCGGCGGCCGCCACGTGGATCCGCAGGTCCGGACGCAACTGGTCCTTCACCCCGTCGACGAGCAGCCCGCCAATATGGTCCATGTGCATGTGGGTCAGCACCACGTCGGTCACCGACGCAAGATCGATGCCGGCGGCTTCCAATCGTTTGATCAGCTGCCCGGCCCGCGGCAGGTGCAAGTCCGGGTCGATCCCCAGCCCGGCGTCGAGGAGTATGGTCTGGTCGCCGCTGCGCACCACGACCACGTTCAGCGCCCAGTCGAAAGCGTCCACTGGCAGGAACATGTCTTTCAGCCAGGCCGCTCGGACGGCGGGGTCGATGTTGTGTCCCAGCATCGCGGTTGGGAGCGGTAGTACTCCATCGCTGACCACCAGCACCTCAATTTCGCCGACCTGCACCGCGTAGCGCGACGGAACCAATTCGTCGAGCCGAGGTCTGCCGGTGTGTGCGGTGTTTTCCAGGCTCATCTTTGTCTCAAGGTTCATGTTCGTCTCCTTCTGACCGCCGCCTTAAACACGGCATCGACGACGCTACATGGAGCCGTGTTTGCGATCGATTGGGTCGAGGGATAAGGACGGGTGGGGCCGAGGGACAGGGCAAGCCATACCACGGCATAGGTCCAGGCCCCCTTTTTACCGCCGGCGGCATGCTGATGAGCGCGGATGATCGAGCAATCGATAAGATGCAGCGCATGCGGCGAGCCGCTGCCATCGCCTCGAAAATCCGCGACCGGCAGTTGGGTGCGGAATCTAGCCGATCTGCATCAGGATCGGAAAGGTTTGCTGGAACCAGATCGCCACATTGCTGACCCATCCAAACAGGAAGGCGAGGCCGGTCAGCACGAGGAAGAGACCCATCACCTTTTCCACCGTGCCGAGATGGCGGCGGAAGCGCGACAGGAAGCGCATGAAGGCGCCGGAAAAGCCGGCGGCGATCCAGAAGGGGATGGCAAGACCGAGCGAATAGATGGCAAGCAGCCCGGCGCCGGAGCCGACCGTCTCGCGCGAGGCGGCAACGCCGAGGATGGCGCCGAGCACGGGACCGATGCAGGGCGTCCAGCCGAAGGCGAAGGCAAGCCCCATGACATAGGCGCCCGTCAGCGTTCCGGGCTTGCCGCCGTCCTGGAAGCGCGCCTCGCGGGTCAGCAGTCCGATTCGGAAGAGGCCGAGGAAATTCAGCCCCATGACGATGATGATCAGCCCGCCGATCTTCGACAGGAGGTCGAGATGCTGGCGAAGCGCCATGCCGATGCTGGAAGCACCGGCGCCGAGCGCCACGAAGACGGTGGCAAAGCCGAGCGTGAAGAAGAGGGCAGAGAAGAACACGCCGCGCCTGACACCGGGCGCGACCGCAATCGCACCGCCGCCGCGGAACTGCTCGACTGAAATTCCGGCCATATAGCAGAGATAGGGCGGGACGAGGGGAAGCACGCAGGGCGACAGAAACGAAAGCGCCCCGGCTATCAACGCGCTCCACAGGGAAATATCGGCAATCGACACGCATTCTCTCCGGCTGCAATCTGCGTGATGTTCCTAGCTTTGCAGCCAAGCGATTGCCAATCACCTTTTTGCGCGCGCAAGAAATCTGTCTCTGAGCCCGCAAGAAATGTGCCGAACGTTTGCAAAAGGCAAAATTTTCGGTTGACCGCAATGGGTCGCCTGCCTATGTTCCGCCCACTTCCAGCCGGGGTGGTCACACCCGCGGAGAGGGAGAGCGTAGCTCAGCTGGTAGAGCAACTGACTTTTAATCAGTAGGTCTCGGGTTCGAACCCCGACGCTCTCACCACAAATCCTAGTAATTTCAATCGTTTATGGCGGCAGCTAATTTCTCGTTACCCCAAATCGGGTCGGGGTAACGCAGGGGTAACGCGGCTACGGCCACCGTGCGCGCATTGTGGAGAGGATGCTTCTCATAATGCCGCTTGCTTGGACGTCGTAGTCGTTGATCATCTGCCGCAGATCAAAACTTGGGTGAGTCGTTTTGCCTGTTTGTTCGTCGTAATGCTCGTATTTGACTCTATCGTAGTTCCCGAACATCCGACCCATGAATGTTCGCTGCGGCGCTCGACGTGCGTTGCGATTTGCCGGGTGACCCGCGCACAGGTTTCGCTTATCGCGAAGTTCCGTCCAAGCCGAGCCTCTGGGAATGGTCAGGGCAGTTCCAGCAACAGCGGTATGCAGTTCGATTATGGCATCCTGCTGAATGACGACGGCCTGCATCACACCCCAGAACTCTATGTAAGCCAGCATGGGATCAGGCGAGAATTCGCGAGCCATGTGGATGTAAACGGCTTCCGCCGTGTCCTGTATCAGGTACATCGACGTGTAGTAGGCAGCATACGCGTCCCTGTTCGCATCGAGAAAGAAGTACTGCGCACCGGCTGACGAGTTGTGAAACTGATCGTAAATGTGACTTCGTAGGGTTTGAATATTTTTCATTGACGCGAGTCCCCTCGCGTGGGTTCTAGCCCAAATGCCGATCTTTCACCACTAGATCAGCCGCCGGACGGCGTCACCGGCCTTGTCCCACACGCGGCGCAGCGCGGCGGCGTGGTCGTCCTGCATGGAGAAGAACGCGCGGTGGGGTAGGGCCTCGGCAATAGCCTTCCAGTTCATGCCCGCAGCACGGCGCACGACCACCTCCCTAAGCGGCGGCAGCAGCGCATTCACCACGGCGACAATCTCCTCGGCGGCATCTTCCATGTGGCGGCGCTCCACCCGGCGGGCGTTCGCGTCGGTCTTGTCGGCGTCGCGAACTAGGTCCATCCAGGCCTCACCCAGCTCGGCCGCAAGTTGCTGGAATACCGCATGGTTCAAGACGAACTGCCGCTGCCAGCTTGCCCGCGCCATGCCGGGACCAACAATCCGTTCGCTGTGCATCCGGGGGAGGACGACGCCGTAAACCAGCCGCAGCGCCTTCTCGGTGCGGCGCAGTGGATCGTCGGGCGTGATTCTAGCTGGGCGGTCGGGGTCGCGGTCCGCCCTTATGCGACTTGGAGGGCGAGCCCTCTGTGTGGCCATCGGTCAGTTCAGATTCTTCAGCCGGGCTACCTCGGCGGCGAAGCCCCCGGCCTCGGTGCGCTGCGGTGCGGCGTAGGCTTCGCCGTCCTCGGCGATCCAGTTGACGGCCGCCATCTCGGCTTCCTCGCGTCCGCGCCGCCCTACGATGACCACCTTGCCATCCTTGATGCCGAACTTGTGCTGCGACATGAACAGCGCCACGGCACCGGGCATAAGCTCTGGCTTGACGAACCGGGCTAGCTGCTCCCGCACCGTCTCGACCACCCGCCGCCGGTTGCTCTCGTCCTTCAGCTGATTGTTTTCGCCGCGCAGCTTGTTATCCTCCAGCGCCCTGGAGACGTTGGCCACCAGCGCGTCACGCTGGGCGTGGTCCAGCTTTAGGCGGTCTCCGTTCTGCTTATAAAAGTCCCGCAGACCCTCAGGAACGTCTTCGATCGAGCTGATTTCCTCTGGCATTTCCTGCGCGCTCGTCAGCACGCCCTCAAGATCGATGTCAACCTTCATTGCTCTACTCCTGTGCGATTGCGGCTGCGATGGCTTGCTCGGCTGCCTGTGCGTTGGCGGCTGCCTCGGCGATTTGGGTTGCCGAGCCGGTCGTCGCGGTGGCGATGTACCCGATGAACGAGCGCCCGCTCCGCTCCGTGGCATCAAGCGCAGCGGTGAGACGCCTACGGCGCGCGGTTTCCTCGGGATGGAACGTCTCGCGGTAGCGGTGGCGGACCATGTCGTAACGGGCCTGACTCAGGCCGACTAGCAGGGCGGGGCCGCGCAGCACGGCGGCAATAATGGTCGTGTCCATTTCGGCAAATGCCTTGCCGATAGCCTCATCGCGGGCCTTTTCCTGCATGCCGGCCAACCGCGCCCGAATCTCCGCTTCCAGCCCGGCAGAGAGTTGATCGCGAAGAGCCGGGGGTGTGCTGGTGAGAGCGTCGATCTCTTCGATCTGCCGCTGCACGAGCGCCTTGGCCTCGTCCAGCTTCTTCGCCGTGGCTTCGGCCAGCTTAAGAGCATTGTCCCTCAGCTTGAGCCGGGCGGCATCCGGCGACATTAGCCGGTCCTTGGCAAGCGTATCGGCATAGCCTGCAAGAGACTCGCTATTGATCCGCGTAGTGCGCACGGCGGTAGCGAGCGAGGCAATCGCCGCGTCTTTCTCCACTTCGCCGCTGGGCGCGCGGGCATAGTGCTGCTCGACGGCAGCCTCGTGAATGTCTTGCGGTGGTTTGAGCTTCATCGTCTTCTCCTTCAGAAAAAGCCAGAAATGGGAGCTTGGCCTCCACCTGTCCGGGGGCGTGAGGCCCACCAGAGAGCGATGGCGATGCTGAGAATGAGGTCGTCGTGCTTGCCTTCGCGGGCGTTGAAGCTAGCGCGGCCTGCGGCGCTGACCGTGCGGCGGAAGTCCTTCAACTCTTCGGCTAGCGCCCCGGCGTCGGTCAGCTCCGCGGCAAAGCGCAGCTCGCCAACATGCAGCCGGGCATCCACGGTGCTGATGAGATGCGCCTTGGGCACGTGCCAGCGGCGGTTCTCGGGATTGGTGATCTCGTTGCCGGCGGTGATCGCGACCCGCTGCGGTCGCATGCCCGCTGACTCGAATATGTCGGACACGGCCCGGCCGACACCCGTCTCGTCAACCACAAGGTCGCAGCCCTCGCGCAATGGCGGGCGGTCTAGCAGTTCGCCGACGCGCGCCACCACCTGCGGATAGGGAGTGCCCAGCGGCACGCGCTCCAGGGCGCGTACAGCGAACCGGGTCTCACTGCGTTCGCGCGTCACGTTGGGCCTGACGTGGTCGCCGTAAGAGATGGTCCAGTCGCCGGTCGGTGACACCGTATGATGGATGACGGATATGGCGGTGGGATCGTTCGACTGACCGAGGTCCACTCCCATGATGAAGCGGCTGACCGGCACGACAGGTATACGCTGCCACGGTCCTCTCCCGCCCCGGCCTATTGGATGTTTGGAGTGGGCTACCATAGCGCTCTGACCTCCTGCGTGAATGCGGCTTCGATGATGGCGAGCGGGAAGACGGCCTCCTCGGGGTCGTGGAACTCCAGGCCGTACTCCTCGCTGAACTTGATTGCGCCGAGGGCTTTCAGTTCCTCGTCTAGAAACTCCTGCGTGATCCGGGGGCATTCGCTTGCTGAAACCCGCACACGCTCCCACGAGGGATCATCGCCCACCCACGCGTCGTAGAACCAGCCGCGCTTGCCCGCTGGTGTCGTCAGGGCGACTAGGCGGGCGTCGGGTTTGGTCGCCATCATGGGCCGTACTGCCGTCAGCAGTTCGTCCTCGACGCGCGCTGCCTCGTCCATGACGACGAGGTCAACCCCGGCAATTCCGCGGATGGTCTTTTCAGTGCCGGGTAGCGAGAGAATGCGCGCGCCGTTCGAAAGCTCCGTCCCCTGCTTACTTTCGGCGGTAGGGCGCGGCGCGCCCGGCAACCGGCTGAGGAACCCGACGATGTTGCGGAACAGCTCGTTGGACTGGCGCTGCGTCGGGCTGACGACGACGATCTGTGCGGCGGGGACAAAGAGGGCGGTCTGGATGACGAGGATGGCCGCGACGGTGGACTTGCCTGATTGGCGCGAGCAGAGCAGCAGGGATCGCCGGGGGTTGGCGCGGAGTAGGCTCGCCTGCCATGGGTCGGGTTCTATGCCGCATTCATTGGCCGTGATGACGGGGTCCAACGCTCGGGCCATGTCGCGGGCTAACATCCGTGCGGCCCCCGCGAGCGGGGAAAGAAGGCAGACCGGCGCGCGTCGGGCAAACACAAAGGAGGAGGCCCGAAACGACGCACAGGGAAACCAGCCGTCAACCTGTGCGTCGGCGCTGCCGGTCTGCCTGCACCCAGCGAGCGGCGGGGCTGCGCTGGTACTCGGAAGTGGAGCTTTCCGAGGTTCTTCATGAGCCACCCCCGTTGCTCGGCACGGGGCCGCTGGCGTAGGAGTGGTCGATCACCATGCCCTCGGCGAACCGCGTCTCCAGCCCCTGAAGGACCAGCGCTACGGCCTGCCGCGCATCGGGAAAGCCCCGTAGCGCCTTGACCAGTTCCGTGCGCATCTCGATGTAGACCGGGGAGACGAGGACGTTATTGTTGATGGTGGTGCCGGTGTTCAGGTCGCCAAGCAGCTTGCCCGTCAGCTCGAAGTTGCGGTGCAGTTGGCCCGCGACCCGCTGCGCCGCCGCTGTGTCCATGACCTCTTCGGCGGCGTCCATCATGGCAAAGAGCCGGTGCCGAAGTGCCACGATGTTGGACAGCAGCGACTGGGACTCTGTCTCTCGCAGCCGGTCGATGTCCATAGGCATCTCAGGCCCGGCCAGAAGCTGAGCGCGGAGTTGAGGCGGCATGTGGTTCTTGGCGTGGCGACGGATGCTATCCGAGCCGAGCTTGTATCGCTTGGCGAGCACGGCGAACGGCACATTGCGAGCCAGTGCAAGGTCGATGGCCGCCCGCTCACGGTGCCTACAAACTGAACATTCTGGGCCACGCTTGGCCATGGGCGGCGGAACTCGCTAAAAGGAGCGGCGGATTCGCAGTTACCCCTGCGATACCCCAATGAAATCAACTAAGGGTAGTATAGTAAAAAACGTTAATGTTTTAAAGCCCTTAGCGTTGCCCTAACGGCTAATAGCCTATTAGTAGTCGCAATCGTAGATGGGTAAATGCGCCGGGAGCAAAGGGCGACGACGCGGGAAGGAGGGGCAGAGGAAGTTTACCTGAGATGGTCAGTCATTCGCTCGAAATCGCTTATAAACCGATCGCAAACATCTTTTACCTGACCAAGGTATTGCACCGCATTCGCTGAGCAACCTATTACCGCTTCACTGGGACTGAAGTCGTCGAAGCGAGGATGCCGCAAACTCTCTTTAAGCTTATCGATCGATTCGTCGACAGCATTGAGCAATTGCTCATGTCGCATATATGTTACTTCAATCTCAGATTGAATGCGGATAAATTCAGTTCTGTCTATTAGATCCCTCAGAAACCTTAATCTCTCGACAGCTTGCTTTTTGAATTCGTGATCGGCTGGCAAATTATTAATCGCCCAAAGCTCACCTTTTTCGGCAATCTGATTTCTTATATTAACCGAGGTCTCAGCGGCCCTTTTCGCCAGCATGTAAGTCGGTCGCGCCTGAATTCCTATTGTCGTCCGATGGTGTTTCTCTGCATCCCGTACCTGCTTCGACAAGAAAATGATGGTAGGCACAGCAACCGCGACAGCGACCCATCCACCAAGCGCCGAGATCCACTCTCGCAGGCAGTGCTCGTTAGGTTCGCAGAAGGCCTCCCGGCCCCATACCGACCTCAAGAAGCCAATCGCGATGACCACCAGCGCGACCACCCAACCCCACCTGTCCCATTGTTCGCGCATACTTCGTCCCCACAACGTCCGGCTGCGAAAGTATTGAATGGACGACTGACTCGCAAGGCTCCGTAGGAGGCCGCTGGAGAGCGTTAGGTTCCGCCGACCCTACCTTAGAGGCCGAACCCGCCGCGAGAGCTGGCGGTCCTAACAGCGGTCGCACCGCTGGTTTGCACGGCGACCGGACGGGCGGCGGCACGGCCTTCGCCTTCTCTTCCGGGGCCTTCTGAAGCAAGGCGGTCAGGCAAGGGGGTCAAAGGGGGTCATACACAAAATCCGAACTTCTTGACCCCCTTGACCCTCATCCTTCCACCAAGGCGGTCAAGAAGGTCAAGGCGGTCAACTTTTATAAGGGGCTCAAGGCTTGACCCCCTTGCCCCGGCCTCTCAAAGCGGCAGCTCGGCCTGCCGTCCCGGAATGTACATAACCCATCTGTCGGCCTGCTTTTCGGAGACTGCACCAAGCTCCTTTTTCGCGCGCTTCAGGGTGCTTAGGCTGATCCCTTCGGCCTCTGCCGCCTTCTCGACGTCTACTGACAGGGCTGGTCCGTCCCTGAGCATTCGGCGCAGGAACCTCATGGCCTTGTCGTTTGCCTTGGACGGCAGCCCCGGCTCGCGGAAGCCGACCGCCTCGTCGGCGCTCATGTTCACGGGTTCGTCCCACACGATCAGCGGTGCTTCCAGCCCGTCGCCAAGATTGCGGCTATCTACGCTGTAGGCGAGGGACCTGTCGCTGCCGTCGGGGCCGAGGTTGTTCTTGGCGATGGAGATGATGCGTCGTCCGGTCTCGACCTTTACAGTTCGGCCCTGCTCGTCCTCCTCATCACGCATCTCCTTCGTTACGATGCAGGCGATGCGCGCCGCCGCAACAAAGGCACCCGAGCCATTCACAGCATTGATTGCAGCGGTGCCTGCGGCCTTCACGAGATGCGAAACACACACAACGGCAACCCGGTGCTGCTCGGCCAGCTTCTGGATCGGCGCGAGAACATTCCGCACCTCGGATGCCGTGTGCGTGTCCGTCTTACCAAGATAGGCCGAGATAGGATCGATAATCACCAGTCGATAGTCATCCCGGTACGATAGAACTCTGTCCAGCAGCCTGACGTCGTCGGCAAGGTTCAGGCCGCGTTCGCCTTTGTCGGTTCTGACCCCGTCGAGCACCTCGACCATAGATGAATTGCCGCCTGCGACTTCGAACCGGGGACGGAGAGTATCGGCAACGTCGTCTTCAGCGGAAAGAACCAGCACTCGGCCAAGCGGGGCCTTCCCCTCGCCAAACGGCCACGGTCGCCCGCGCGATACCTGCGCCGCCATGTACATCGTGAGCTGCGACTTGCCGAGACCGGGATGACCGGCGAGCATAGATATCTTGCCGACGGCGAACCGGCCCGGCCACAGCCACTCTATCGGCTCCATGGGAACGTCGGCGAGAAGCCGGATAAGGGGAGTGGCTACGGCCTCCTTCTCTCTCGGCGGATTGCCAAGCCTTCGGCCCTTTTCGAAGTTGCGCCGCCAGACGTCGTCGAACTCGCCGTCTTCCTTGCCGCGCTGGAGCCAAGCCTCGCGGAAACGCTGCCTGGTCGTCTCTTCGTCGATATTGATAACGCTAGCCCAGCGGCCCGCGTCGCGGATCGGATGCCAGAGAGTGTTGTTGGCGTCTCCGGGCGCGGCGTTGGCGATGTCCCGCAGCCAGCGGTCCAGCATCCGCCCGAACTCGGCCATGTCTGGCACAGCAGCGGTCCTTTCTGCCGTCTCCCGGCGAGCGACCTTTAGCGCCCGAAAATCGTCGGGCGACATGGCCGACCGCTCGGCTAGAGCGAGAAACTCGTTTAAGTCGAGGGCGAGGCCGTTCTCCTTTACCGCATACCGCGTGGTATTTACGGCGTCGTGGTAGGGGAGATTTAACCAAGAGCCGCTGTCGCCCGCCGCGCGGTTCACTGCATCCTGCTTCGGGAATATCTCAGCATCCGGATGACCTATGGCTGCGGCTATTTCTTTGGCCTTGCGCCGAACCTCGGCGGCGGTTTCCGGCTCCTGCAGAAAGCCATAGACATGGGCACCGCCACTTTTACTCTTTGCGACCAGAAGAGGCAGCTTCTTCCTGCCGATCTCTTTCACTATCTCGCCGTGATCCAGATCGTATCTATCGACATCGATCGCAAACCAACGACATTGATCGCCATCGACCGGGACGATGCCTAGCGGCTGCTCTCCGGAGAGATGCATTCGCCATAGGTCTAGCGTGACAGGAGCGTCCATCGTCTGCGCCGATGCGCGTATCTCGAACTTGCCCTTCTGCTCGTTCCAGACGGCTTCGTCGTACGTGCCGTAATGGTCCGCAGCGCCTGCGAATAGCAAAGAAAAGCGCTCCCATGTGGAGCTCCCATGGTTGCTGCTGGTCTCAGTCGGCCGGGTGGTCAATGGAGCCTCCCGTCCGCTTGGGATTGCGGTCGTGGTAACCCTCCAGCTTGCAGTTTCGACAGTAGAAGTGAACGATCCTGCCGTTACCGTGCGGCCGCACATGCAACGTGTCGCCGCCCGTGGCGTCGTGCATGATGCGCTGAAACTCCTCGTTGTCCTCGATCAAATAGCCGCCGTGCGTAATGCGCTTCAGCATGCGCACGGTTAGCACCATGCAGCGGGGGCAGTCGGTCTCCGTGCCGTCGCGAGAAATATGCTTCGGCAATACGTCCTCGATCAGAGGGTTGTGATGAACAGCGGCGGGTTTACCGGCCTCGCGCGGCACGCTATTATTCGACCCGTTGCGACTAAGATTGTTACTGGGCGGGGTTGCAGCCCCGCCTTTATCCTTTTCGTCCTCAGCCATTGGCGACCTCCCCAACCATGACTTCACCTTGGCGAATAAAATCGCGCAGCGCGGACTCTCTGTAGTAAACGTGGCGTCCCAGCTTCACGTAGGCCGGGCCACGGCGGCGATAGCGCCAGTATTGCAAAGTCGCGAGTGGGATTGGTCGGCCCGGCGGACCAAGAATTACTGCCGCGTCTTCGGGGGCGAGTAGGCGATCTACCTTGCCTCCGCTCTTATTTTCTGCGTCGTGCACGTGTAGCTCCTTTGATAAACGTTGCTAACACGTATAAGCTATTACGCGGCGCGGTTGCCGTAACGGCGTAAAAAGCTGACGGACTTATTACCCCGGGGGTAAAAGCTCTTCTGATCTGTTATTTCGGTAAAGCGCAACATTGCTCCTATAGTGCTCCTTCCGCCGCCACACCTTTATCGTTCCCTCAGCGGAATCTCGTCCGGTGGCGTTAAGTAGATGGAGAACATGCCCGGCAACGGCATAAGTGGTCGCGGCCGATGGCTGCTCGCCTTTAGGATCGGGTTTGTACTTTGCCTCGAATAAGATCGCCGCCCAGTAGGCGTCAACCTTCTTGATCCTCAGATTGTTCGCCTTCGGCTCCGGTCGGACGATCTCGGCTACCAACTCCGCCGCCTCGCCGCAGAGAGCTGCCCCGGCAGCGGCATAGGCGCGGATCAGCCAGACGGCAGCCGCCTCTACAACATTCTTGGGATAGCCCTCGGCCTTAGCTCCGCTGTCAAGGTTTCGCAGATGCGCCAGCAGCCCGCGTGCATAGCTGTCCAGCGTCTCCGGATCATCCTCCTCAATTATGTAGTCCGGGTCGACCGGGGGAAGTCGCGCCGAGTTCATTTCGTAACCTCCGCTATCGGCACAACCTGCCCCTTCTTCGCCGCCGCGTCGATGGCATCCTTTCGCCGGGTCGCAGCGTCGCGGGCCGCTGCGGCGACCTCCTCGCGGCTGACGTGGGCGTAACGCATGGCCGTGGCGACCGAGTTGTGGCCGACGATCGCCATTGCTATCGCCAGCGGTATCGACTTGTCGGTGTAAGTCTTCGAAGAAAAATAATGGCGAATGAGATGGAGTGTTGCGTTCTCCCCGGCCACGACCTCCGCCCTTTTCATGACGCGCTCGAAGCCCGCCTCCAGCGTCTCGACGCGCAGGTGCTTCGGCTGCTCCCGCCTTGAGCCGTCGGTCGCCCGCGACACGGACAGCAGCGACGGCAGCACCCATTCTACACCCACGATGCGCCCCTTGCGGGAGGCAGTCTCCAGCAGCGTCCGCGCCTCGTCCGTCATAGGCTTTTCGAGATGGCCGGTCTTGCTGTCCGGCCAACGCAGTGTGGCGTGCTCGAAATCCACGTCGTCCCAGCGGAGGCCGCATATTTCTCCGGCGCGGCAGCCGGTGGCGAACAGCAGCCGAATACCAAGCGCTACCGGGGGAATGAGCTTGCCCTCCTTCTCCATCGCGTCGGTGGCGTCCATCATACGCGCAACCTCGCCGTCGCTGAAAAGCCGCTGACGGCGGCGCGGCGTCCGCAGGCGAATACGGGCAGGGTTCGAGCCCGGTGGCCGCAGCCCGGCCTCCTCGGCCCAAGACATTGCCGACGACAGGGCGCGCACGGCCCCGCCTGCTTGAGTAACGGCGGGCTTTGCGGCCTTGACCGCCACGCCCTCCTTCGCCTTCTTCTTGCCCCTTTGCTTCCTCGGCTGCTTGAGGAGCGTCTGGTACATGGCGGAGACGTCCTTCGTCTCCAGGGCGTCGATCTTGATGTCGCCTATATGCGGCTTGAGCAGCTTCTCGACCACGCGCGCATACTCGGTCTGGGTCTTCGGCTTGAGATGTACCTTGACGTGGTTCTCGACGAAACTATTCAGCACCTCGCCAACCGTTGGCACCCGGCTCTTCTTCTCGGCTTCTTGCCGCGCCTCCTGCTTCTCCGCCGCCGGGTCATCGCCGCCGTAGTGCTTGGCGGCCAGCGCCTTCGCTGCCTCGTAGGCGTCATCGGGAGTTAATGCCTTGATTGTCACGCGCTTCAGCTTGCCGTGCTGGCGATAGACATATGTAAAGGATTTCGCTCCGGAAGGCCTCACCCTCAAACCAAAGCCAGGCAGCCGATTGTCCCATATCACGTAGTCAGTCCCGTCCGGCTTGGCGTCGTCGTAGACGGTGCGGGTCAGGCGGCGCTTCGCCGCCGGGGCGGCCTTCTTCTTCTTCGGGATTTCGATCGGGGTAACAGTGGACATCGCAATCTCTCCGGGGTAACGCTGGGGTAACAGGCGGGCCAAAGCTAGTAAGTGCCAGCAAGCTACTAATATATGTTACCCTAAGAAAAAGATAGTCATTATAAATGCTTATAAGCGATGCCCCGTGCGAGCCAGTGCTGACAATAGGCCGAAAATGCTAACTTTTAATCAGTAGGTCGCGGTTCGAACCCCGACGCTAGTCTTCAAGATAGTTGCCGCTATCTTAGATCAACAGTCGGAGTAACGCGCCCTCGTCCTTCACCCCATGCTGGTACGAATGGATAACCCGCCGAGCTAGATCTTCGCGCTCGGTGTCTGTTGTGATTTGTCGCACCGAGCTGATGTGGTCAAATACTCTCTGGCAGAGGGTAACCTCTTCGTCGCTCAACGCGGTTTGTGCGTCGGCTATCTGGGATCGGATCATGATCGCCCTCGCTTCCTTCGGATCGATGGGAGGATGGAACATCTCCTTTTTAAGCACGTGAAGGGAGACACAAGGTCGTGAGGTCTCACCCCCATTGTCGTGATAGGTCGTTGTCCCATCTGGCAACTAATTCTCGTTCGGCCCGCTCCACACATAGGCAGATGCCGGCTTTCTCTGGGCATTCCAGATCACTTCGTACCCTATCTTCTCAAGCGAGAGTAAAGCGCCAAGCCTTTCGTCATCTGACAGGCTTCGCAGAGAAACGTTAAGTGCGTCCAGGCCACCTAAATTGTAGAGGTTAACGAATACATCGAGTGCCATTGTTCTTCTCCCCGTGGGACAGTATAGCACAAGAACAGAGGAATATTTGCTTCATACATAAATAAATATTTTATACATCTATTCGTTCTTCACGAATTATTTATGGTTTTATTCATTAGGGTGTGGATATTTGACATGGGCAGCGCCTTGTGTCTTTGCCGTTGGAATTGAGCTTCGCGGAAATCCGCTGAGACACAGGAACCAACTTCCACTGCGGTCCGTTTTCTTCTCATCAACAACAGGAGAAATCGACCATGGATTGGAATCGGATCGAAGGAAACTGGAAGCAGGCGAAGGGCAAGATCAAGGAGCAGTGGGGCAAACTCACCGACGATGATCTCGATCAGATCGCCGGCAAGCGCGACCAGCTGGAAGGCAAGATCCAGGAGCGGTATGGCATCGAAAAGGATCGTATTAAACGCGACATCGATGACTGGAGCGGTCGCCAGACTTGGTAGTGCCTGAACAAAAACCCGGTGAAAGCCGGGTTTTTGCTGTCGGCGCCTGCCGGCCAACATTTCTCGAGCCGCTTGCTGCCACAAAATTGCAAGTGCTTTATTGTCGAAATCGAGATCATTCTCATTTCTTTATTTAGCATATTCATATATATGGTCACGGTCGGTCTCGACCGCGGTAATTGGAATAGAAGTTCCACACATCCAGATCCGGCATCGGGGGCATGCCAATCCGCCAGAACAGTGCCCAAGCATTTCTCGACCGCCTTGCCGTTCCAATTTTTTCTGACGCTCAATTTTTCCGGGTCATCACGTGGGTCGCGCAGATCACCGCCCCGGCCACAGAGCAATTCAGCCTGCGCACGAAAAGGGGATATCGATGAGAAGTTTCTTGACACTGATCGCTGCGACGTCAGTAGGGCTGTCGGCGATGGCGGCCTATGGACAAAATCCCGTTCCCAAAGCCAGTGATGTGCTTGTCAAATATGGGGAGGTTGAGAACTGGACCGTCTATACAAATCAAACCCGCGGAGATTGCTTGATCGTGCGCGACTATGGTGCAAGTTCGGTGCAAATGGGTGTTACCGCAGATCAGCAGGTGGGATATCTTGGCGTATTCTCGAAGGCTGATATCGGCCTTCAGAACGGGACCAAGTCGGAAGTCTTCGTCTCAATCGGAGGTCATCTCTATGGTGGTGTTGCCACCAGCACCCACGGTGAGCTCAGGGGCGGATATTCTGGCGGCTACATCTTGACGGACAGCCCGGAGTTCAAGCGCGATCTGGCGAAGAAATATGAAATGATCGTGTTTCCGGAAACCAAGGGGACCTTTGTCGTCGACTTGAAGGGAACTTACAAAGCAATGGCAATGGGCCGCAAATGCCTCAAGCATTGACCGGCGGCTCTTATATTGCCGTCAATCGACGTTCGTCGTTTTGCTGCACTATCTCGGCGGCATTGTGAAACAAGCGCCGCACGTGCCCCCATAATGCCGGAATTTTGGAGCGGTCGAGTGCTGTCGGATGTCACGAATATCCGCCAAAAGCCAAGAGAAGTGCGCCGAGTGCGATAACCGCCAGGGCCGGCCAGTTTTTCGATATCCCGAGGAATCTGAGGCCTTGCCGTCGTGGCTCCAGCGTGGTGCCGCCTTGCGGCATTTGATGCGGATCACTCGGTCTTCGTCCAAGCACCGAGGTAAAGAGAAAGAGAAGTCCGCCGATGATGAGAGCGGCTCCGATCAGGATGGCCCACATGGTGACCTCCATAGCAACCAGGATGTGGGGTAAACCAGATCCGGACCGGATCGTTCCGTGAATGGGTGCTCACTTGAACAACCTCCGCGTCGGAACCAAAGGCGCTCGCAGCGAATTTGATCGCTGAGTAACCTTGGAGATGTTGATGGACGAGACACCGAAGACGGCAATCCGCGGCATGATATTCTACGTCCTCGCTCTTCTCGTCTTGGGGGTGCTGGCGGGGGCCGTATACACAATCTATGGCCATCCCGCCGATCCGTCTGAGCGACCGGCGGCCGAGACGATTCCGCAAAAGGCTCCAGCTCCGCAGTGAGATACGTCTTTCCAAGGAATTGATTGATTCGTTCGAGGGGATCGACCCCGGACGGCGCCTGCCACATCCAGCGCCCACCCGGTCAGGTCGCGTTGGAGGCGCCTGGGCTCCACAGCAAGAGACCCGCAAGTGGCAGCGAATAGGGCTTTGGAGAGCAAGCCCGAAATTCTGTCGCAAGTCCTTCCAACCAGTATGGAGCTTATACTTATAGGGAGAACAACCTGCGACAGAGAAAATCGGCATCTGCGCAGGACCGATTGGACGGGCCGATTGGATGCGTAGGAAGCAGTGGGGCCAGGTCTCTGGAACCCTGAGATATCGCGTTGGAACAATTGAAATAAGGGAGTTTGCGGATGAGGGAACATGCAGTCGTGGTTGCCGGGGCAGGGCCGACGGGCTTGATGCTGGCAGGCGAGCTCGCCTTGGCAGGCGTCGACGTCGCTATCGTCGAACGCCGCCCTGACCAGGAGCTTGCCGGTACGCGTGCCGGCGGTCTGAGTGCACGCACGCTCGAGGTTCTCGATCAGCGCGGCATCGTCGACCGGTTACTTGCGGCAGGCCAGGTAGCCCAGGTCACGGGGTTTGCGGTCACCCGTCTGGACATCAGCGATTTTCCGACCCGGCACAATTACGGGCTGGCGCTGCGGCAGAAGCATATCGAGCGCATTCTGGCCGGCTGGGTCAACGAGCTGGCGGTGCCGATCTATCGCAGCCTTGAGGTAACGGGTTTCGCGCAGGACGACAGCGGCGTCACCATCGAACTCTCCGATGGCGCCTCGCTCAGGGCAGGCTATCTCGTCGGCTGCGATGGCGGCCGCAGTCTGGTTCGCAAGGTTGCCGGCATTGCGTTTGAAGGATGGGATCCGACGACCGGCAACATTCTGGCCGAAGTGGAGATGGAAGAGGAGCCGCCATTGGGCATCCACCGCACCGCCCTTGGCATCTATGCCTTCGGCAGGGAGGAGTATGAAATCCACGAGGGCAAGATCGTCTTTGCCAAAGAAGGTCCGATCGGCGTGATGGTGCCGGAGAAGAATGCCGGCGCGACGACCGAACCCACGCTCGACGATCTCAGGGAAGCGCTCATCGCCGCCTTCGAAACGGATTACGGCATCCATCGCGTCAACTGGATTTCCAGGTTCACCGACATGTCCAGGCAGGCAACGGCCTACCGCAAGGGCCGGGTACTCCTCGCCGGCGATGCCGCCCATGTGCATTCTCCGGTCGGCGGACAAGGCCTCAATACCGGTGTGCAGGATGCCGTCAATCTCGGTTGGAAATTGGCCCAGGTGATAAAAGGCACGTCGCCTGAAGCCTTGCTCGACACCTATCACGCCGAGCGCCATCCGGTTGCGGCCCGCGTGTTGCGCACGACGATGGCGCAGGTCGCATTGCAGCGGACCGACGATCGCACCGAAGCCTTGCGAGACATCGTAACGGAGCTGCTTGGCATGGAGGAACCGCGCAAACGCATCGCAGCCGAAATGTCCGGATTGGCAATCCACTACGAGTTCGGCGAGGGGCATCCGCTGCTCGGCCGCCGCATGCCTGACCTCGATCTCACCACGCCTGATGGTCCTCTGCGTCTCTTTACGCTGCTCCAGGATGCGCGGCCCGTGTTCCTGAACCTCAACGCGCCCGGCAGCTTCGACATCGCGCCGTGGTCGGACCGCGTCAGGTTGGTCGACGGCAGATATGACGGTCCATGGGAGCTGCCTGCGCTGGGTGTGGTCTCCGCGCCCGTCGCGGTATTGATCCGGCCCGATGGATATGTGGCGTGGGTGGGTAACGGGACGCAGGATGGTCTGGAGAAGGCTGTGAATAGCTGGTTCGGACCACCCGGCTAAAGGCCGAGAAAGCGCCGACTAAGCGGCGAGCGAGATCGAACCGCAGTCCGATATCGTCTCCGGATCCGGCATCGGTTTGCTGCGGCGTTCCCACGTCCGGCGGCTGATGCCGAAAGCCTCCCAGGGGCGCGCTTGGCTGAAAGAATTGGCGAGATAGTCGGCTCTGGAAAGGGCGCCGGCGGCACGGCGCTGCTCCTCTTTTCGCGCTCGGTCCCGCTGGCGCCGCTTTTCCTTTTGAAGTTTTGCTCTCTTCCGCTTCGTCACATCGAACGCACCGATGGTGCGGATATTGAGGGCGCTCCGTTCCGCGTAGCTGAGATGCAGCGCGTGACCGAGCGCGTCGGCGGACAAGTCAGAAAAGCGCACCTTGGTCCGCTCGTAGATGACGTCCTCTATGTCGGCTTTCCCAGCCCAGGGAAGCCATCGCGCCGCCCAGCCGAGCACCACCTCGACGAACTCTTCCTTGAACTCGACCAGGGCGAGGCCGGCGATCACCTCGACATAGATCAATGCGTCATCGGCCTCGGGCACGATGTCTCCGTGGCGATGCCGGATCAATTTTTCGATCTCGCGCATCCGGCCGCGGAAATGGTTCCAACGGCTGGCCCGCATGCGGCGCTGGACGGCCTTGTAGCCCAGCAGACAGTCGCCGATCTTGATGACCGCAACATCCCGCGCCAAGCCCTCCGGCCGATCAGCTTTCTCAGCCCGCTTCTCCGATTGCGTCGCTTCATCTGCACCAACAAGACGATCCATCGATTTTCCCATGCACTGGCTTGAGAGGCCGAAACGACTGATTGTAAAGGAAGACCGAGGGGGTGATCATCCACTTTTCGCGCTGTTCACACGTCATTCTGCGGATAGTCGAGGACATGGCGGTCGATCTCGAATCGACCCGCCGCAGCTCGGAAAATGGCAAATGCGATAGCAAAGGAGTCGCTCAGGTGCCGAGTGTGTGGCGGCGATCGGCATTGCTTTGCCGATGGCCTGTTCCACGCTTATGATGCGGGGCGTCCGCGGGCTGGTCATCGGACTATACGGGAAGGAGAAGGAGATGCGCTATTGGCTGGGCCTGCTTGCGATAGGCGCACTTGTCTTGCAACCGCTCATCGTCTCACAGGCGCAAGCGGCGAATGCGCTGGAGCGGGCCATCGGAGACGCGCAACCTTGCAGGTCGCTCAAGGCGAAGGTCTCGAGTTTTGGGATTACCGTGCAGGTAGGCGTCGACAAGCTCGATTCCGTGAAGATCGAAAACCTCCAGGTGTCGGTGAATGGCGACGCTGCGCAGGCCAGTGCCCGGGGCACGCTGGCCTGCAAGACATCGGACGAAGCTCTCGTCAAAGGCGGGTTCTCGGCGACCGCAGAAGTCCATCTGCAGGTCGACCTTGCGACATGCAAGACCACCGAGAGTTCGATCGAGATCGTGCAGACTGGCGGTCGCTTCGGCGATATTGTCAAAGGACTGCAGACCGAGATTTCCGACGCGCTGCGCCGAAGTCTCGAGAAGAACCTCGCGAAGATGTGCGAGAGGTGATCGACGGCTTTGACCCCGTTCTAGGCGTCCGCGGATTGACGCCGGCGGAGACATAGCTTTCGACTAGTACCTCTGCACAGAGGATTTGACGGGTTGATTTTGGGGCGACGCCGGTTTGGCGTCGGATCAGGCCGGCGCGTTCGAGCGCAAGAACCATCTGATGAACCGAGGGCGGGGTGACCTGGAAATGGCGCTGTTGAAATATTTTTAGAACGACGCGAACCGAAACTGCATTCCCAGCCCTCTTACCTTTCGAGCGTGCCATTGCGCTTGCAACTTTGGAGGGTTTACCGTGTTTTATGTCAAGAATGTACCTGGATGGGAACGCGCGGTTCGTGTCGTTGCCGGTTTGGCTATGATCGCCTGCGGCTTGCTGGGCTTAAGTGGGCTTATGATCGGCTATGCGATTGCTGGCGTCGGCGTCAGCACACTGCTCACCGGCTTCATCGGTTTTTGTCCCATGTGTGCCATGGCGGGCCGCCGCTTGGATGCCGCGAACCGCCGCCTCGACACTGCGAAGTAGGACACCCGCATGTACACGCCGAAGTATGACCTGGCTCTGGTTGACGACGCGCGCAATGGTGACAAGCAAGCCATCTTGGCTTTGCTGGACCTCGCACAGCCAGACATTCGGCGCTATGCGCAGCGCAGCTGCAGCGCTTCCGACGACGTTGACGACGTGGTGCAGGAGACATTGTGGCTGCTGTACCGCCGCGTCGGAACGCTGCGCGCACTGGGCTCGATATCGGGCTGGCTGCTGGCCGTGGTACGCCGCGAATGTTTGCGCATGGCAATGCGCGCGATGGGAAAGCCGGACAATCTGAACGACGCGTTGCTGAATCCGGCCAACGTGGACCGCCTGGCACATTTGTCGCAGGACGAACTCCGGCTTGACCTTTCACGCGCGATCCAATCCCTGCCCGAACACTACCGCGAGGTGATCATACTGCGCGATATCGAAGAGATGACGATCGACGAGGTCGCCGCTTCACTGAACCTCACCCGCGAGAGCATCAAGGGTCGACTGCACCGGAGCCGGGCGCTGCTACGTGAATACCTCTTGGATTGATTGAACCACTATGAATTGGAGAGATGAATTTCCATGAATCCCATGAACCTGTCATCTACCGCCTCGCCCAAGACAATGTTCGCCAGCGATGGTCTTGTCGAACATCTGGTCCGCGGTATTGTCGGCATCAGCGCTTTGAGTTACGCGATATCGATCTCTGTGCCACATCCATTTTATTCGCTGGCCCTGGCTGGCGTGTCGATGGTGGCTTTTCGCGGTTGCCCCATCTGCTGGACGATCGGTCTCGTCGAGACAACCTACCGTATGTTCAAACGCCACCATGCGGCACCGTGAATGACCACCTGTAACGATGGCAGCGTGTTGAGTGTCTGAAGCCTTTGCGCCCGCCGAAGCCCGGCGCATTCTGCGTCGCCTGCAGCTCCACTACACCCCCAAGCACGCCAGCTGGCTGAACATGGTCGAGATCGAAATCGGCGTCTTGCGCTGCCGGTGCCTCGATCGCAGAATCAACGACCCCAAGCGCGCCTTGTCCGTGAGCTTGCCGCATGGGAGAAACAGCGCAACACCGCCGGCGCCCAAATCAAGTGGATGTTCACGACCGACAAAGCCCGCACCAAAATGGGCCGCACCTATCCCGATACGGCCAAAGAGTCATAATCACTGTGCAGAGATACTAGGCACGCCCGTCCCAATCGATCCATCGGCGCGGAGGAATTCATCGTCCATCCGATCGCCGGGTAGGGAACACGCGGTTGTGCCGCCACATTTCCATCAGCGCGTCTGCAATCAGCGGAAGCCGAAGAAACTCAAAACCGCGAGCACGATGACGACAGCGCCGACGAGCCAGATCAAATTGTTCATGGGGAACCGTTCTCCTGTTTAGGATCGGGCCAACTGTGACCCGATCACATAACGGTGAAGCAGGTTAGGAGTTCCCGACCGGCCCCATTGCTGTCGCGTGCCGCCCCTAGTGCAAAACCCAATTTCCGGCTCTAACCTTTCAATAACTGCACGAGCGCGCATTGCTGGGTCTGAACCCATCCGCGCATGCCGGGTTTACCGATGTATCCCGCTGATATTGAAAATCCTGGTGATCCTGCCTTGCAGGCGATGTGCAGGAAGACGTGAACGCGGACACACCGATCAGCACTCCCGCTACCAATGAAAAAAATCGGTTCATCCGAACGTCTCCTCGCGAGGTTGTCATGGTCGCAATCTACCATGCCAACACGAGAATATACGAAACTTCTAGCACGTCTGATCACGCTTAGCTGATCCGAAACATTCCTACGATTGATCTACCAATCTATATTGGTGATGCGTCGACCCTCAACCGATGGTCAAATGCGCTTAAGTCTACTCTGATCGGGCTATTCTGCCGTTGTGGAAGTAGTTGCATGACGTTAATAGTCCGACGAACTCGATTTTGACTTGAAAAAATCGCGGTTATTCAGTAAAATTACACCATAAAAAAGTAATATAAATGGGAGGATACTATGTCGTCAACTCGGTTTGATCCGATTCTGCTTCATCGTCAACATTTCATCGATGAGGTCACGTGCCTCGATGAAATCTTCGATGTTCTGGACGGGTGGCCGGAGGACAAACGGGGTTTGGCATATGACACGCTGTTGAAGGCGTGCAGGGATACGGCCAACGGGCGTTTCCCGTTGAGCGCTGCGCGCGAGAATTTCCGCCGGTTCCTGAAGATGTCGGGCGTACTTGCAATGGTCGAGGGCGGCCCCAAATTCGAGCGGCTGATGAACCATCAAATTGGTAATGCTTAGTCAGATATGGGCCTGTTAGGCCCGTCTGCATGGCAGGTGAGGGCGCGCCGTCACATCAGTTGCGGCGCGTTTTGGTTTAGATATCTCCGGATCGGATGATCGCCTATTTCTTGGCCAAAAAGCGCCGCGGCAAGCCCCGCCAAGAGGCAGCCGGCTATTCGGGTATCGGATCCAACAGATCTTAGTTTACGTCGGCATTGGCCCAGTCGCATCGGAAGACCTGCATCGGCTTCGAGAACCCCTTGAACCGTCGGCGCGTTGCGTGAGTGAAGAGATCGGCGGCGCCATACTCCCGAAAAATATTCTCCGAGACGAGGATCTGGTCGGTGGAGGCTGCCGCGCAGAGACGCGCGGCAAGTTGCACGGTCGAGCCGAAGAGGTCGTTGCTGTCCTCGACCGGCTCGCCGCAATCCACTCCGATGCGGATATGGATAGGCTCGGTGTTTCCGCCGTTGTAACGCTCGAATTCCCGCTGGATCGCCATGGCGCATTCGACGGCTGCCGTTGTCGCGGCGAAGGCCGCCATGATGCCGTCGCCTGTGTGTTTCACTTCGCGACCTGAATTCTGGCTGAGGCATCGGCGCACGATAGCGTCATGGGCTCTGACCATTTCTGTCGCAATCCGGTCGCCGAGGCGCGATGTCATCGCTGTCGATCCGACGATGTCGGTAAAGAGAATTGCCCGGTGGCCGGGATCGACGTCGCTGGACGACTGGCCAGGCGCCGGCTCCGGATCATGAATTCGGCCAAGAAAAGCCTCGACCGCTGACAAGGCGACCTCGACGATCTCGCCGGCGACGAAGCCATGGGCCTCGCGATGCACACATTGCGCAGTTTCCGCGTCCGGCGCATCCACGAGGCAAAAGGCGGTCCCACGCCGCTGATCGAACCAGTAGGTCAGGAACTTGACGCCGTACTTGTCCTGGATGTCGAGATCCATGCGATGCGCCCGGGCAACGTCGGCGGCCGTCGTTCCTTCAAGAAAGTGCCGATCCATGAAAATAGGCATCGCGCGCTCCTCCCAGATCCGCCGCGTGCAGGATAGATCGCATTGTACGACCCGGATGAAACTCCGTCCACCTCTGGGACAATCAATGAAGGATGATAGAGACTTTTGCTTCCAGCAAAGCATATGAGTTGCTGTAATCCTTATGGAGTATAGAAGGAAAGACTGAGGTTTAATCAGCGGGCTTGGGATGATAAGCCTGATATTTACCATAATCAGTTGCTTAATGACTGATCGTGGGGCTCTCGGGGGTCGCTCAGGAAGCTTCAAGCGTTCCATGTTCTCAAACGCGTCGCCTGCAGGGACCCGGAGGGATGGAGAAACACGTCCGTCGCGGCATCATTGGCCAGGATCAAAATCCCCGCTTCGGCCGTTGACGCGGCATACCAACGGCACGCAAATTGCATCGTATCCATAAGCTCCACCGAAATTGGGAAAAGCTGTAGCAAAGTGAGACAGACGGCACATTTTCGACCGGTTGGCTTGGCCTCAATGGGGCTTGGTCATTATGCCGTTATTAACTCTGTGTGGGACGCCGCGCGCACGCTCCTGCGCGACTGGCCGGTAGACGACGGCGAAGAGTATTTCGAGGCCGTCAAGTCGTGCCTGGATGCGATTATCGGCGATCTCCCACCGGAACACGTGCGGGCGGCCTTCATCAGGGCGGCACAGGAGGCGGGCATCGCCGTCATAGAAGCGGCGGACTGAATACTCTCCGCGCTTCCTCACCTATCCTCAAAGCCATATCGTCCCGACGCTTGACTTTTCCTGCCAAAGTTCTAACTTAGAACAAAACAGGAACATTGGAGATGATCATGACGCATACGGAACAGGTGATCGCCAACGCCCTTGCGCTCGTCGAAGCGTCCCGCGCAGCCCGCGAGCGGGATCAACAGCGGCGTGCCGCCTGGCAGAGAAAAGTCGAACTCAGCCGGCCGCTGCCACCATTGCCGCGCCCGGTTCAATTGCCGTTGGCGCTAAACTGATGCGGCCGGCAAGGACCTTGGAACCCGATCGGGCATCCCCCGAACAAGCTGGCCCCGAACAAACCTGGCCCGATCAGGCCTGGGAAGTCGAAGCCGTGCTTGCCTGGCATGACGACAATGCCAAGGCGGCGATACGCTCGCTGCTTGATGACTGCAAACATCTCCGCCAGCAATTGGCGCTGGCGGAAAGCGTAATGAGCCGCGGGATGGCCCGCGGCTGGGCGCCGCGATACGAGCGGGATGCTCTCTGAAAGATCCGATGCCGCTTGGTCTATGGTGCGGCAACGTACAAGGATGAGGCTCTCTGGGGCCTTGTGCGGCGGCTAACAACGAAAGTGCGCTATTCGCGGTGGCGATTGGCTACGGCGCGCGTCTTTTCAGGCGCGTGAAAGACGCGGTGGCGCTTAGAGTTGCCGCTTATGCGGCAAGGCCGACATTTGCGAGATAGGCTTCCAGCGCCCAGGCGTGAGCAGACGCAATGATAGCGCCGACATAGCCATCCGGACGCACGAGCACCCAGTCGCCCGATTCCAGACCGTAGGCATCATGGAAATGCCCGCCGTCGTCGATGAGATCTCCGCGACGGCCGATCCTGTGGATATGCAGGCCCGGGCGCGACGGTACGGCGGCTTGCTCGGCCTCGTAGCCCAGCAGCGTCCAGTGCGGCCCCCTGAACAGTTCGAACAGACGCGTCGGCTGGCCGGCGACACCTTTGAGCGGCGCATCGGGTGCACGGTCGCCCGCAAGCAGGCCGGCGCTCCGCTCCGGCTTTTCCAGCGCGAAGGAGGAGGACGGATAGCCGATATCGAGTTGATGCATATCGCGGCCACGCCGCATATCGCCTCGCTTCATGGCGTCAAGAAGATTGGTCGCCAGACCGAGCACGGCGGCGGCGACCGGGCGGCGCTCTTCCTCATAGCTGTCGAGCAGCGCATCGGGGGCGCCGGCAGTAACCGCAGCCAGTTTCCATCCGAGATTATAGGCGTCCTGAACGCTGGTATTCAGACCCTGTCCGCCGGTCGGCGGATGCGTATGGGCGGCATCGCCGACCAGGAACACGCGGCCGAGCCGATAGCGATCGGCAAGCCGGGCGTTCATATGGAAGGCTGACGCCCAGGAGACCGATTGGACCTCGATGTCGTCGCGGCCGGTGCGCTCCTTCACCAGGGTGGTCAAGCCTGCTGCCGAGAGATCGAGCTCGCCTTCGAGCGGGATGGGTCCCTGGATCTGGAACAGATCCGTCCCCGCAAGCGGGCAAATGGCGATCTGCCGCTGCATGTCGCCATCGCCGAAGCGATGCCAAGCGTCGCGATCCAATCCCGTCAGCATGACATCGGCGACGACGGCGCGCACGCCGAGCGTCTTGCCGGGAAAGCCGATATCCAGCGCATGGCGCACAAAGCTGCGGCCGCCATCGGCGCCGACGAGCCAGCGCACGCGGATGGTCTCTTCGCCGGATGTGCCCTTAAGCCGCGCGGTCACGCCCGCCTCATCCTGTTCAAAGCCGATGAGTTCGCTGGCGAATTCGGGGCGATGCGCGAGCTCGAGCAGGCGCTCTCGCATCACCCCTTCGGTCAGGAACTGCGGCACCATCAGCGGAAGATGATAGGGCTCGGCGGGCGTCGGCGCCCCACCCATCACGGCATCGGATTCGCTAACGCTGCCGTCATCGCGATATTCCCGCTGTCTGGGGTAGGCGCCGCCGAGCGCGACGATCCGGTCGAGAATGCCGAGATCCTCGAACACCTCTTGGCTTCGCGGCTGAATACCCTTGCCGCGGGAACCGCGGAATGGGTCGTTCAATTTTTCGATCAGGCGGAAGGACACGCCCCACCGCGCCAGCTCGATCGCCAGCGTCAGGCCGGCAGCCCCGGCGCCTGATATCAGCACGTCGACTGTGGAATTTTCTGTCATTGGTTTCTCTATATGTGTATTATGCACATAATAGGAGAATCGGCATGGTGTCAACAAAGAATGTGCAAAATACACATATCAGTGAAAAACTGCGCGAACTGCATGGGGCTTTGATCGAGATCGTCAGCGTCATGAACCGCCCGCAGCGCGACGAGCAGATGGTCCGCGAGGCGGGCATTTCGCTCGATCGTGCGCTGTTTCCGCTGTTGGTCACGATAGAACGGCTCGGTCCGATCGGGGTGGTCGAACTCGCCGACCGCGCCGGGCGCGACTACACCACCGTCAGCCGTCAGGTCGCCAAGCTCGAAAGTCTCGATCTGGTGGAGCGCCGCGGCAACGCCGCCGACCGCCGCGTGCGCGAAGCGGTCATCAGCCCGAAGGGCAAGGCAATGACCGATCGCATCGACATCGCCCGCGAGCGGATGGGCCGCGCCATTTTCGAGAGCTGGGACGAACATGACTTCAATGAACTCGTGCGCCTCATGCGGAAGTTTGCGCAGGATATCAGTGGTGATATCGGCAATGGCTCGGGTGAGACGCAGGGCGAGGGCGGTCCGCAGCGGGATTAGCCTCGGAATCATTTCCCTGTGTGGCCTTTGAATTCACCGGAGGCATTGCGCCGGGGCGTCTGCGATGATCTTGTAGCGACCTGCAATCGCAACGTTTTCCGGTGATTCCCAATGTTCGATATTCTGTGGCGCGGCCTGGTGATCGGCACCGGCGCAACCATCCTCATGGACCTGTGGGCGATCCTGCTCACCCAGTTCGGCCAGTCGGCACCCAACTGGGCACCGGTGGGACGCTGGTTCTGGCACCTTCGCCGCGGCAAGGTCTTTCACGAGAGCATTGCCGACGCCGAGCCCTATGCCCATGAGCTGGCGCTCGGCTGGATCAGCCATTACGCCGTAGGCATCCTCTATGGGGTGATCTTCGCCATCATCATGGGCTCGGGCTGGCTGGCGGCACCGACATTTCTTCCCGCCTGGATCTTCGGCATCGTCACCGTCGGGGCAGGGTGGTTCCTGCTGCAGCCGGGCCTCGGCATCGGCTGGGCCGCCTCCAAACATCCGACCCCGAACAAGGTCCGATGCTTCAATCTGCTGGCTCATACGGTGTTTGCGCTGGGACTCTACGGCACGGCGTTGATTATCGGCTGAGATCGCGGGGTCGGTTTCGTCCGCCCGGGCGAGGGGACATGCCGCAACGTCTCGATCCCCTCTTCTCCCCAGCGGGGAGAAGGTGCCCGTAGGGCGGATGAGCATCTGTGTTTGGTGTCAAGGTGGATTTGGTGTCCAGATACGGTTTTTAGTGATGAGGGTATTTGCGAGCACGATGAGCTTTCGCATGACGGCGACGAGGACGACCTTGTTGGGTTTCCCGGCCTTCTTCAGTCTTTCGGCGAAGTGCGCGAGGTCGGGGTTGTGACGGGAGGCGGACAGGGCAGCCATGTAGATGGCGTTCCTGGGTGCGGGGCGTCCGCCCCTGATGGCGCGATGTCCGGCCCGCTCGCCACTTTCGCAGGCGAGCGGCGCAAGGCCAGCCAGCATGGCCGCCTGCTTGCCGGAGCAGGCGCCAAGTTCGCAAAGGCCAGCGATCAGGCTTGCGGCGGTGACGGCACCGATGCCGGGAATGGAGATGAGGATGTCGAGGCGGCGGCGCATCTCGGGCTCGGCGCCGATGCTGCGCTCGATCTCGGCATCCAGTCTTGCGATATGGGTATCGAGCGCGGCAAGCCGGCGCGTCAGTTCCTTGCGCAGCAAGGCGGTCACGGCCGTCTTCATCCGGTTGGACAGGGCGGTGCGTTCGCCGTTGGCCGCAGATCGCGCATTGACCAGTTCCTGCAGGGCTTCCAGCGCTTGGTCCTGCGGTGGGGTCTGTGCGGGCTTGAGGGCTTCTCCCATGATGGCCAAAAGCCGCGCATCGAGCCGATCGGTCTTGGCGAGAAAGCCGCAAGCTTTGGCAAACAGCCGGGCGCGCAACGGATCGACGACCGACACGTAAAAGCCATCGGCATGCAGAGAACGCTGAACGGCGCGATGCCACTTGCCGGTCGCTTCCATGACGATGTGCAGCGCCGAGGGCGGCATCTGGTCAAGCGCATCGAGCTCCCGCTTGAGGCGGCGCAGACCGGCCGTGTCATTGGTCACCCGAAAACTGCGGCCGAGAGGATGCAAATGAATGTCCAGCCACTCTTTACAGACATCGATACCGACATAAACTGTCGCCATCGCGGTGCGTTCGGACGATACCTTGCCTTGCATACGGGACCTGCTCCCCACTATCTGTTCAGGACAAACGCGAAGGACGGGCGGACCAGGCTCATCCCCGGTTCAAGCCAAGGGGGTTACGGTCCCGCCCGTCCGCCCCCTGGGGGATGGCCATCCCCCAGGGGTCGCACCCATCATCAAACAATGAATGCAGTTTGAACATGCAAGGGGGCCGGCGAAGCCGGTCTTTTCAACAACACGGACCCCGCAGGCTTCGACCGTGTCGGTATCGTCTCGACTGTGTTCAGGGCGCCGGAGCTCGGTGTGGCGGGATAGGTGAATTATGTGAGAGGTGTGCCGTGTGGCCCCCTCATCCGCCTGCCGGCACCTTCTCCCCGAGGGGAGAAGAGACTATGCCGCGACCTTTCCGTCCCTCGCCACATCTCGCAAAGCACGTCCTTCGCCGCGTTTGCAGGGTCGGGAGGGTCGAGACGAGTGGCTCGACCCAGGGGTTAGGGTGAGGGGCAGCATCCGCATCAACAGCCTCGCCTCACCGCGCCGCCCAGTTGGCGCCGCGGCGGAAGATGGTCTTCATTTGGGGAACGTCGAATTCCTTGGCCTGATGGCCGAGCGAGGAATAAAAGACGCGGCCCTTGCCGTATTTCCGCTTCCAGACGACGGGCATGACGACGCCGTCGATCCAGTAGGCATGTTCGCCGGTGAACTTGGTCGTCGCCAGAACCTCGTTCGAGGGGTCGACATGCATGTAATATTGCTCTGACGTATAGGGAAAATCGGCAATCCCTTCCATGAGCGGATCGTCGGGGCGTGTGATGTTGACGGTATAGTCGATGATGTTGCCGGGGTGAGCCACCCACTGGCCGCCGATGATGAACTGGTAGTCGACGGAGTCGCGGAAGGCATCGCCCGCACCGCCGTGATAGCCGGCAATGCCGACGCCGCTTTCGATCGCGGTCGCGAGGTTCTTGACCTCCTCCTTCTCGATCTTCGACATCGTCATGATCGGCACGACGAGGCTGAGATCATGGACGGAAGGGTCGGCAAGCGCCTCGGTGCCGTGTTCGAGATAGACCTTGAAGCCGTCTTCCTCGAGCATCGTCTTGATGATTTCGGCGCACTCCTGCGGCTCATGCCCGCTCCAGCCGCCCCAAACGATCAGTGCTTCACGCATAGTTTTTCCTCCTGAAACTTATTTCGCCAGTCGTCCGTCGACGATGGAATCGGACAGCGGGGCAGGGCGCTCCGTCGCCGTGGTGATCGCGACCGTCCGGCCAGTCGCGGCGGCGGTGTGGAACGCTTCCATGACTTCGAGCACATGCAGCGCCAGATCGCCATTGGCGCGGTGCGGCCGGTTGGAGCGGATCGCATGCGCCATGTCGGCAACGCCGAGCGAGCGATAGTTGCCGTCGGCATAAGGCGATGTGACCGGCTGGTCCTCGAACGAACCGCCCTTCTTCAGATATTCCACCGGGCCGCCGAACTTGTTGGGATCGGGAACGATCAACGTGCCCTCGGTCCCGTAGACTTCCAGCGGCACATGCTTATGGCCGGCAACATCGAAGCTCATGGCGATCTGCACGACGGCGCCGTTGGCAAAGGCCATCATGCTGGCGACATGGGTCGGCACATGCACGGGAATGCGCTCGCCATTGCGCGGTTCGCTGGTGATCAGCCGTTCAGCGAGCGGCGTCGTCGCAAAACCAGCAACCTGCGCAACCGGTCCGAGAAGATTGACGAGATCGGTGATGTAATAGGGACCCATATCGAGCATCGGCCCGCCGCCGACTTCGTAATAGAAGGCCGGGTTCGGATGCCAGCGCTCATGGCCCGGGCACATGAAGGTCGCCGAGCCGCCGACCGGCTGACCGATGACGCCCTGGTCGATCAAGGCGCGGGCCGTCTGGTGGCCGCCGCCGAGGAAGGTGTCTGGGGCAGCCCCGATGCGGAGATTCCTGGCTTTGGCCGCCTCCGCCAATTTTTTCCCTTCTGCGAAATTAATCCCGAGCGGCTTTTCCGAATAGGTATGCTTGCCGGCATCGAGCGCCTGTAGCGCCACGGCAACATGGGCCTTCGGGATCGTCAGATTGACGATGATCTCGACCTTGGGATCGGCGAAAAGCTCCTCAACCGTCTTGACGGGAACATTGAATTCCGCAGCCTTTGCTTCCGCCAGCTCCCGGTTGAGGTCGGCGACGCCGCGGATGTCGAGGATGGGAAAGGATGCCATCGCCGTGAGATAGGCGCCCGAAATATTGCCGCATCCGATGATGCCGATACCGACCTTGTCCATGAATTCCTCCATTGGTCTTGCCATTGATCTTGCCATTGATCTTGATTGTGTCGCTCGTCAGAGCGCCGGCCCCGTCGTGCTCCAGGGCGATTCATAGAGTTCGTAGAGCGCCACCGCAGCGGCACCCTGCGCCCAGAAATCATCGGTCGAATCGTCGAAGACGAGTTCGCTCACCCCGCGCAGCGACGGCGGAATGGCGAGCGCATAGGCGTCGCGCAGGCTGTTGAGAAAGGGTTCGCCGAGCGCTAGGCTCGACCCCACAAGAATGACCCGCGGCGGCGCAAACAGCGTGACGATGTTGGCAATGGTCAAACCCACCGCTTCGCCGGCACGGATGGCGGCGCTGATCAGCCGGTCGTCATCGGCCTTGATCAGCGCCTGGGCATGGTTCATGCCGCGCCCGAGGCGGATTGCCTCGGCAAAACGCCCATCAGCCTGTTGTTCTCCGAGGATCGCGCTTTCGCCGGCCTGGCTGAAGAGCCGGACGACGCCATTCGGTCCCATGCCGAGCACGAGGTCGCCGAGATTGTGGCTGAGGCCGCCGGCGCCGCGAAACAGGCTGTTACCGTGCAGGACGCCGAGCCCCAGTGTCTGCTCCAGCGAAATCAGCACCATATCTTCGAGATCGCGGGCCTTTCCGAACCAGTGATGGCCAAGTGTGATGGCGTGCGCGTCACTTTCGACAATGGTCGGTGTTGCCAGCCGCGTCGACATCTCGGCGGCGAAGTCGACATTGGTGTCGCGAAAGATCGGGCTGCTTCTGATATAGCCGGTGCGGTGCTCGATGACGCCGGGGAAGCCGAGGCAGACGCTGTCCACATCCTCCAGCGACAGCCCGGCATCGACGACGCAGCGCCTGACGCCGTCCTCGACCAGGTCGGCGATGACGCCGATCGGCTGCCGGTCGATGCGGATCGGCAGGGCAAGCTTCGACAGCACGTCGCCGCGGAAATTGGTGACGACGAAGACCATCCTGTTGGCAGCGATCTTGGCGCCGACCACGCGGGCGGCATCGGGATTGAGTTCCAGCGCCACCCGCGGCCGTCCGCGCACGGCCTCGTTGCGGATATCGCCTTCGTGCCGCGGCAGGATCAGCCCGTCGTCGAGCAGCGAGGCGGTGATCGCCGAAACGGTCGTGGTGGAGAGTTCGGTACGCTCGCTGATCTCTATCCGCGAGATCGGACCATGGCGCCGGACGGTATCGAGCACGTTCAAGCGATTGATCGCGCGCATTAATTCTGGATCTGCAGTCTTCATTGGTACTAGCCGGGCGAGCGTTTCGTTGGGGCGGAACCCAAATATTTTTAACGGGTTACGAAATAAATAGTCGGGAATTCAGTGGTCATGTCAAGCGCATTTGATAAAAATAGAGGCATTGGGTTGACAATATGCCAAAGCTCCGTTGAATTAATCCGCATAGGGGAAAAATTGTGAGGATAGGCCCCTGGGAGGAAAATCATGACTTTTAGCTTCAAGAGCGCCGTTCCTAGCGGCAGGCGTATCGCATCCATGGCGGCGGCTGCCGGCATGTTGCTGGCGGGGGCAGGCGCAGCGTCTGCGGCGACGGTGGTCAAGTGGCTGCATCTCGAGCTCGACCCGAAATACGTGGCGGCCTGGGAAGACATCGTCAAGAAATACGAAGCCCAGCATCCCGATGTCGATATCCAGATGCAGTTCCTCGAAAACGAGGCTTTCAAGGCCAAGCTTCCGACATTGCTGCAATCCGACGACGTGCCGGATTTCTTTTTCAGCTGGGGCGGTGGCGTCTTGAAGCAGCAGTCCGAGACCGGCGCGCTCCAGGATGTGACGCCGGCGCTGGACGCCGATGGCGGCAAACTGCGCGGCGCCTATAGCCCGGCTTCGGTCAGCGGCCTGACATTCGAAGGCAAGACCTGGGCTATTCCCTATAAGGTCGGTCTGGTCAGCTTTTTCTACAACAAGGCGCTGTTTGCCAAGGCCGGTGTGAAGGCCGAGGACATCAAGAACTGGGCTGATTTTCTGGGCACGGTGAAGAAGATCAAGGCAGCCGGCATCGTGCCGATCGCCGGTGGCGGCGGTGAGAAGTGGCCGATCCATTTCTACTGGAGCTATCTCGTCATGCGCGAAGGCGGACAGACGGTCTTCGAAGCGGCAAAGACCGGCCAGGGCGAAGGTTTCCTCGATCCGGCGATCATCAAGGCCGGTGACGATCTCGGCGAACTCGGAAAGCTCGAACCGTTCCAGCCCGGCTATCTCGGCTCGACCTGGCCGCAGGCGCTCGGCGTGTTCGGTGACGGCAAGGCTGCGATCATCCTCGGCTTTGAAAATACCGAGGCCAACCAGCGCAAGAATGCCGGCGACGGCAAGGGTCTCGCACCCGACAATATCGGCCGTTTCGCCTTCCCGGCAGTCGATGGCGGCGCCGGCAAGCCCACCGATACGCTCGGCGGTCTGAACGGCTGGGCCGTCACCAAGAAGGCATCCAAGGAAGCGATCGATTTCCTCGCTTTCCTGACAAGCGCGGACAATGAGCGGGCGATGGCCAAATCAGGCATGCTTCTGCCCGTTGCCGTCGGCGCCGGTGATGGCGTTACCAACCCGCTGCTTGCCGAATCGGCCAAACAGCTGGCCGCTTCCACCTGGCATCAGAACTATTTCGACCAGGATCTCGGTGCGGCGGTCGGCCGTGTCGTCAACGACGTGTCGGTGGAAATCGTCTCCGGTCAGATGAATTCCAAGGATGGCGCCCAGATGATCCAGGACGCTTTCGAGCTGGAACAATAACCAGCGCCTGCAGACCCTTTCTGGCGCTCCAGAGCGGAGCGCCAGCATTGCTGCCGACGAGACGCGAAAGCAGGACCCATGGCCAATATTTCAGTCCCATCGATAACCACGGCCGCAAGGCCGGCAAAAAGAACCGCAAACAGCAGGAGCTCGGTCGCGCATGACCGGCTGGCGGTGCTGTTGATCTTCCTGCCGCCGGCGCTGCTGCTTTTCACGCTCTTCGTCATCATGCCGATGGGCGAGGCGGCCTGGTACAGCCTCTACAAGTGGAACGGCTACGGCACGCCGACCGAGTTCATCGCGCTGCGCAATTTCCAGGTTCTGTTTCGAAATGCGGCCTTCACGCAGGCGCTGATCAATAACGGCCTGATCATCGTCATCTCGATCTGCATCCAGGTGCCGCTCGCCATCTGGCTGGCCACCATGCTGGCGCACCGCATTCCGGGTGTCGTCGGTTACCGCCTGATCTTCTTCCTGCCCTATGTGCTGGCAGACGTTGCCGCGGGCCTTATCTGGCGCTTCGTCTATGATGGCGATTATGGCCTGTTTGCCGCCGTTTCCAACTTTTTCGGCTTCGCCAACCCTTATGTGCTCGCCGACAAGGACGTGGCGATCTATGCCGTGCTTGGGGTGATCGTCTGGAAATATTTCGGCTTCCACATGATGCTGTTCATCGCCGGCCTGCAATCCGTCGACAAGAGCGTGCTGGAGGCAGCCGAAATCGACGGCGCCACCGGCTGGCAAAAGTTCCGTTACGTCACGCTGCCGCTGCTCGGCTCGACCTTGCGTCTTTCCATCTTCTTTGCCGTCGTCGGCTCGCTGCAGCTGTTCGACATGATCATGCCGCTGACCGGCGGCGGGCCGTCCAACTCCACCCAGACGATGGTCACCTTCCTCTATACCTATGGCGTCATGCGCATGCAGGTCGGCCTCGGCAGCGCCGTCGGCGTCGTGCTCTTCATCATCTGCGTGACGCTCGCCTTCGGTTACAAAAGGATATTCATGCGCCATGACTGATATGAGCTCTTCCATCCGCATGAGCACGTCCACGCGCGTCTATCTCTACGTGTCGCTGAGCCTGATTGCCGCGATCGTGCTCGTGCCGCTGCTGACGACGGCGCTCGGCGGCTTCAAGACGCTGGGCGACCTGCGCACCAATCCCTTCGGCCTGCCGACGGAGTGGCAATGGGCGAACTATACCGATATTCTTTTCGGTGAACGCTACTGGCTGCAGATCGGCAATTCGCTGGTGATCGCGTCGCTCACCGTTCTCCTGACGCTGATCGTCTCATCGATGGCGGCTTTCGCCTTTGCCCATGTCCGCTTTTTCGGCTCGTCGTTCCTGCTCAATTATTTCTTGCTCGGCCTGATGTTTCCGGCGGCGACCGCGATCCTGCCGCTGTTCATCCGCATCCGCGATCTCGGCCTGCTCGATACCTATTGGGGCGTGGTGCTGCCGCAGGTGGCCTTCGGCCTTGGCATGAGCATCCTGCTGTTTCGAAACTATTTCCGCAACCTTCCGGAAGAATTGTTTCAGGCGGCTTTCGTCGACGGTTGCGGTTATCTCAGATTCTTCTGGCATATCTCGCTGCCGCTTTCGCGCCCGATCGTCGCCACCGTCAGCATCATTTCCTTCGTCGGCAGCTGGAACAGCTACATCCTGCCGCTGATCATGCTGAACTCGGAATCGAAATATCCCTGGCCGCTCGGCATCATGGTCTATCGCGGCGAGTACGGCACGGAATGGCAGCTGGTGCTGGCCTTCATCACGCTGACCATCCTTCCCACCATCATCGTCTTTTTCGTCGCCCAGAGACACATCATCGCCGGTCTGACCGCCGGCGCCGTGAAGTCCTGAGCCGAACCGTTGGAGTGCAATCATGGCATCCGTTGAACTCACCGATATCAGCAAGACCTATGGCGCCGTCGACGTCATCCACGGCATTTCGCTTCATATTGAGGATGGGGAATTCGTCGCTCTCGTCGGGCCATCCGGTTGCGGAAAGTCGACGCTACTGCGGATGATCGCCGGCCTCGAGGAGATCACCGACGGCGACATCGCCATCGGCGGCAAGGTCGTCAACGCCATGACGCCGCGCGAACGCAACATCGCCATGGTCTTCCAATCCTACGCGCTCTATCCGCACATGACGGTTGCTGAAAACATGGGCTTCAATCTGAAGCTCGCCGGCGTTGCCAAACCGCAGATCGAGGCCCGGGTGGCCGAGGCCGCCCGCATGCTGGATCTCGCCGAACTCCTCGACCGCAAGCCGGCCCAGCTTTCCGGCGGCCAGCGTCAGCGCGTCGCCATGGGTCGCGCCGTCGTTCGCAATCCCGCCGTCTTCCTGTTCGACGAGCCGCTGTCCAATCTCGATGCCAAGCTGCGCGTGCAGATGCGCTCGGAAATCAAGACGCTGCACCAGAAGGTCAGGACGACCTCGATCTACGTCACCCATGACCAGATCGAAGCGATGACGCTTGCCGACCGCATCGTCGTGCTCAATCAGGGCAGGGTGGAGCAGCAGGGGACGCCGCTCGAACTCTACAGGAAGCCCGCCAATCTCTTCGTCGCCGCCTTCATCGGATCGCCAGCGATGAACATGCTCGAAGGCACGGTGGACGGCGAAAACGGTGAACCCGCCGCCCGCCTCGGAGACGGCACGGCAATCCGCATCGCGCCCGACCGCAAGGTCAAGGCCGGCCAGGCCATCACCATCGGCCTGCGCCCCGAACATCTCGTTCCAGGCGTCGCCGCCGGCACGCCGCTCGCCGGCCGGACGATGCTGGTGGAACCCACAGGCGCTCAGACCCATGTCGTCTTCGACCTCGCCGGACAGCAGGTGACCGCCATCGTCGACGGCGAATACCCCGCCCGTTACGGCGCCGTCTTCGAGGCCAGCATCACCAGCGATCAGGTGCATGTGTTTGACCGCGGTACTGGTGTGGCGCTGTAGGCACAAGAATCGCTGGGGCATGCGAATCCTCGGTCCAGGAGATCGCCGAAACCAGCCCCTCATTCGGTTTGCTGCCACCTTTCCCGTGGGTGATCGCGATCATTTGTGAGCTGAACAAGTCCGATGGTTTCGCGCATACAGGTGATGCCGATATGGCCGCCTGGGCGGAATCGGCCCGCAATGTGGGCCGTCCTTAACGTAACCGAGCGATTGGCACCCACCAGTATGGACTGATGCCAAGGGTGTAGCCAGCTTCCGGCACTTTTAAACCACCAGCTGCGCTCTATCTGAGGATTTCCTTCTGGAAATGCCTCCGCGAATGCACGGCAACGCCACCAGCCGTGGAGCGCTGGCAATTAGCCAAGAGCAGTCATCAACTACGAATATTAGTTACCAATTGATCGCGATATTGGAGGTCAGAGAATGCAACAACACCACTTGGGGATTTTGATTGGTGGCAGTTCGCATGTTGGAAAATCCACACTGGCAAAGAGCTTGGCTGTCTCGCTTGGTAGGGAACTCATTTCCACCGACAAATTGGGCCGCCACCCCGGTAGACCGTGGCCGACGCTCCGTCCCCAGGTAGCTGAATATTATTCACGTCTCTCCGACGATACAGTGCATTGGTTTTTGAAGGTTCACCACGAGAATATGTGGCCGTACATATGTCAGATCATCGAAAATCAGAGGCAGCTTTTGAAGCCCTTCATACTCGAAGGGTCAGCACTGCGGCCAGAATATATGACGAAACTCGATCCAAGCCTCGTCAGAACCGTGTTCCTATACGCAGAAGACGACTTCTTACGCTCCCGCATGATGGAAGAAGCCGGCTACAAGGACGCCACTCAATCGGCGGCTTTGATCATCGAGAAATTTGTCGAGCGTTCGATCCGCGACAAGAGGGAAATGTTAGAGGCAGCGCGAGACGCCAAACTTCAGTGTGTTGATGTAGCTTACCCGGAGGCTCTTGAAGCTTTGGCCAAGCAACTCGCTGCTGCCTACTCGGTGGCCAATGAATAGGGCGGATAACCAGCTCCTACCTGCTCGAAAGACCGAAACGGACGGATGAGCGGCTAAGCCATTTGGTTTCTCAACGATATCTCCCGCCACCGGACGTTGCCAATGCCACAAGTTGCACTATTGTCTGTTCGCACGCGAAAACCTGATGGTGGTTATGCCGGTAGTAACTCGACATCTCATTGACCGGGGTGATGGAGCCACGGTCGAGCTTTTTCAAGCTCAAGCCGCAAGCGAAACGCCCGCAGGAGCAATCCTATTTGTCCACGGCAATCAGGGTGGTCGTCTGCTCGGAGGGATAGACGCGGTCAACAGCGGCGCATTGCTTCGGTTCTGTTCTGGTTTGAATATCACTGCGGCGGCAGTCTCGCAGCCTGGTTTTGGGGCGTCAGATGGCCCTCCAGATTTCTGCGGTCCCAAAACCCAGCAAGCGATCATAGCTGCTCTCGCTTTCCTGCGGGGCCAGCCTTCCGTCGATCCAAATCGAATTGTTCTCTATGGAAACAGTCGTGGTGCCGTTGCATCGGCAATGGTCGCCACCCAGGTTTCTGATCTGCGAGCAGTCATTCTATCCAGCGGCGTCTACGATCTTGAAGTCGCTTATCACGAGAGTTCAGACGGTTTACGGTGGGCTATCGAGAAAGAGGCGGGCCTATCGAGAGAGGCCTTTCTGGCTCGCTCTGCATTGCATTATGCGCCCGAAGTTCGGTCTGAGACGCTGTTGCTGCATGGAAAGCATGACGACCGTGCTCCTGTTGCCCAAGCCGAACTCTTCTCAAAAGCTCTGTCCAATGCCGGAGTCCTGGCGACGCTTCACCTCTTTGAGTGTGGACACCAAATTCCAAGGAACCACATGCAGGGAGCTCTCAGGCCCTTCCTGCAAAGGGTGTTCAATCCCGTCGTGACGTACCACTAAGGCAGCATGACAGCTTCGGGCAGCGGGAAAGTGACGAAAACCTAAAAGAGATTAAGCCCAAACCCGCCTCTTGAAGGAGGAGAAAAAATGAAACGCATCGAGATGGAGGTGAGCGGCGGCTGCCAGTGCGGTGCCGTGCGCTACCACGCAACCGCTATGCTTGACAATTCTCATCTCTGCCATTGCCGCATGTGCCAGAAAGCCTCGGGCAACATCTTCGCGGCGCTCGTCGCCGCGCCCGATGATGCGCTCAGCTGGACACGCGGCAAGCCAAGCGTCTGGAAGAGCTCGGAGCTTGTCGAGCGCGGCTTCTGCGCCAATTGCGGCACGCCATTGTTCTTCCACCACCTCGAAAACGGTCGCACCAATCTGATGATCGGTTCGCTTGACGATCCGCACGCCTTCTCGCCGCTTGCCAATACCTGCACCGAGAACATGGTGGCATGGTTCGATACGATCACGGGCATAGAAAATACCGGTGCAACCGAAAACAACGGCGCCGGCTGGGCCGCGGCGATCAAGGAGAGCAGCAACCAGCACCCCGATCACGACACCACCTCATGGGCGGTGAGGGGGCCCGATGGCTGAGTGCTATTCCGGCGTTTGCCAGTGCGGCGCTGTCCGTAGCCGCTGTTCCGAAAAGCCGTTGCGCTGGAAACCAACGACAGCAACAGCTTGCTTTCAATATGATGCACGCAGGGTGCCTGAAGGTCTGCTCTTTAGGTAATTTGTGCCTCGAGCGGCCCGTCCGCTTCCGTGAAGAGTTTCGGGCGCCGGCAGGCGTACGAAAGTCCCCGAGGAAGGAACCCGCGGGCCACAGTCGGAGGCTATGGGGATTTCGATCTGGGGCTGATATCGGCGATGGCGCGACCGCGGCCAGGAAGTGGGGTGCTGGATGCGGACAGGCCGCTTCGTTGCGCCTCCGCGCGGTTTAGCCGGCCCGGCAGCCGGCTCGACGCGACCCTGTTGGCGGCGATAATCACCATGAACGCGCGTGGGTCGGTTGCCGGAGGCGGGGCGCCCGCGGCTGAGGTCTGGATCATGCCATGCCGGGTCATGAAGCAGTCTCCCGGTTCGTCGCCGTCGCATCCGGCGGTCCGCGCGGCTGCCTCCGGCGTTCGAACACCTCGATGACGATCATTCGTCCGCCGCAGCAGGGGCATGGCGGGCGGAAGTCATCCGGTTCGCCTGGTGTGTTGTCATCGGCCGGTGCGGCGACGTCCAGGAGTTCGCGGGCGAGCGCCAGATTGGCCTTGCGGGCGGAGCCGGCGAGCAGGCCGTAGTGCCGGATGCGATGGAAGCCGCGCGGCAAGACATGGAGCAGGAAGCGGCGGATGAACTCATCGACCGCGAGCGTCATGATCTGCTGCCGGTCGCGGCCGTCGCGGCGGTAGTCCTTATAGCGGAAGGTGACGCCAGTTTCGTCGAAGGTGATCAGGCGGCGGTTCGAGATTGCGACCCGGTGGGTATAGCGCGACAGATAGGCAAGAACGGCCTCAGGACCCGCGAACGGCGCCTTCGCATAGACCACCCAGCGTTTCTTTCGGACCGGCGATAGATGCCGCAAGAATGCCTGCCGCTCGGTGAGATGAGCAAGTGCGCCAAAGAAGCAGAGCCGCTCGGCGTCGTGCAGAGCGACCAGCCGGGTGAGGAACAGTCGTCGGAACAGTTTGCCGAGTACGCGTACGGGAAGCAGGAAGGCCGGGCGCGACGAGATCCATCGACTTCCGTCTGGCGTGATGCCGCCGCCCGGAACGATCATGTGCACATGCGGATGGTGCGTCATCGCCGATCCCCAGGTGTGGAGCACGGCGGTGATGCCGATGCGCGCGCCGAGATGCTTGCGATCGGCCGCGATGGTCAGCATCGTCTCCGACGCCGCCTTGAACAGCAGGTCGTAGACGAGCGCCTTGTTCTGGAACGCTATGTCGGCGACCTCGGCCGGCAGGGTGAATACGACGTGGAAGTAGCCGACCGGAAGCAGATCGGCCTCGCGTTCGGCAAGCCATGTCCGTGCCGCCGCGCCCTGGCACTTTGGGCAGTGCCGATTGCGGCAGGAGTTGTAGGCGATCCGCCACTGGCCGCAGTCCTCGCAGGCCTCGACGTGACCGCCGAGGGCCGCAGTGCGGCAGTTCTCGATCGCCGACATCACCTTCAGTTGCGGCAGGCTCATATGTTCAGCATGCGCGCGCCGGTACGCCGCGCCGGCAGCACGGAAGATGTCGGCGACCTCGATCGAGGCACGCAAGGCTCAACCGTCGGGGAAGGCTTCTTCCGGCTTGAACAGGCCGAGTTTGTCGAGCGGACTCGTAACTGTGCGGACCGTCCTGGTCGCCACCTTGGCGTAGAGGGCGGTGTTGTTGAGTTTTGCGTGCCCGAGCAGGACCTGGATGATCCGAATGTCCGTGCCGTCCTCCAGCAGGTGGGTGGCGAAGCTGTGGCGCAGCGTATGCGGCCCGACCCGCTTGGCGATGTCGGCGGCCTGGGCCGCCTCAACGACGATCCGATAGAGCTGCCGCGGGCTGATCGGCTTCATTGCGTGTTGGCCAGGGAATAACCAGCCGTCGCGATGCATCACACCCTGCTGCCGGCCCACCTTCCACCACTGGCGCAGCAGGGTGAGCAGGTCCTCCGAAAGCATGGCATTGCGATAGCGCCCGCCCTTGCCACGCTCGACGCGCAGCAGCATGCGCTCGCTGTCGACGTCGGCGACCTTCAGCATCGACACCTCCGCGACACGTAGGCCCGCGCCATAGGCGACCGACAATGCCGCCTGGTGCTTGAGGCAGGTGGTGGCATTGAGCAACCGGGCAACCTCGTCGCGGCTCAGCACCACGGGCAGGTTACGCGGATGCGCCAGCCGGATGAGCCTGCGCGCCAGGTCCGGGCGGTCGAGGGTCTGGGTGAAGAAGAAGCGTAGCGCCGACACGACGCTGTTCATCGTCGGAACGGGAACGCCATCCTCCTGCTGCTCGATCTGGAACCGGCGCAGGTCGTCGGCGGTCGCCGTGTCTGGTGAACGCCCGAGGAAGGTCGCCAGGCGTCCGATGTCGCGGAGATAGTTGCGTTGCGTTTCGCGTGAGAAACGCCGCATGTTCATGTCGTCGATCAACCGCTGGCGCAGCGGGCTGACGGGCGTATCGAGATGGGGGTGCTGCATGGTCAGGCTCCTTGTTGAAGAAGCCCGTCATGCTCTGCCGTTGCCGGACGACGCTCAATGCAGGCGCAACGTCCGGCCTGTGCCCTCTACCTCAACCGCAGGCGCCCTCCCGCGCAGCGGGTTCGTTCTCCTGCCCCGTGGCTGTCGTCTATCCAAGGCCGAGCCGATGTCCGTTGTTGGTGCGAACCGGACGGCCGCCGGGCCACCCCGGCGGCCTACTGCCGCGATATATTATTCCGCCGCGATCCGCGTGACGCCGTTGGCCTGGACGATCTTTTCCAGCAGCGCGAGCTCTTCCTGGGTAAGATCCGTCAAAGGCGGGCGCACGGGGCCTGGGTTCTGCCCGAGGACGCAAAGGCCGGCCTTGATGATCGAGACGGCATATCCCTTCTTGCGGTTGCGCAGAGCGACGAAGGGGAAGAAGAAGCTCTTCAGGATCTCATCGACAGTCGCCTGATCGCCGGTGCGCAAGGCGCCATAAAAGCGCTGGGCAAGCGCGGGGACGAAGTTGAAAACGGCCGATGAATAGGTCGTCACGCCTGCGGCGAAATAGGCCTGGGCATAAACCTCATGGGTCGGCATGCCGCCGACATAGACGAGGCGGTCGCCAAGCAGGGTGGTAATCTCGATCACCTTGTCGACATCGCCGACGCCGTCCTTGAAACCGATCAGGTTCGGGCATTCTTCCGCCAGGCGCGCGATGCTGTCGGCGGTCAGGACGGCGTTGTCGCGGTTATAGACGATGACGCCGATGCCGACCGATTGGCAGACTGCCTTGACGTGGGCGATGAGACCCGCCTGTTCGGCAAACATCAGATAGGGCGGCAACAGCAGCAGCCCGTCAGCGCCTGCCTTCTCGGCCGCAACTGCGATCTCGATGGCGAGCGATGTGCCGTAGCCGGTTCCCGAAATGATCGGCGTCTTGCCCGCCGACGCCTTGGCGGCCCGGACAACCTGCGGAATCTCGGCCGGATTGAGAGAGAAGAACTCCCCGGTGCCGCCGGCGGCAAACAGTGCGGCAGCGTCATAACCGGAAAGCCACTCGACATGACGGCGGTACTTGGCTTCGTCAAATTTGAGTTGATCGTCGAAATGGGTCACCGGAAACGACAGGAGACCACTACCGACGGCCTTCTTCAATTCAATCGGGTTCATCATGAAGTCCTATTTCTTAGGTGTTGAAAACCGGGTCACTCGCTCTCGAGCACTTGCAGAAGTGCAGCGATATAGCCGTAGCAGAAGGCAAATGCGGTGGCGGTTGGGTCCTTGCCGCTGACGGTCGGCACATGATCGGGCATCAGCATGTATTTGAAGCCCACCTCCTTGTAGATCCTGGCCGAGCGGACCATGTCCATGTCGCCTTCTTCAGGGAAGGTCTCCATGAAGGACAGCTTGCCGCCGCGAATGTTGCGGAAGTGAACATTGAAGACCTTGCCGCGCTGGCCGAACCAGCGAATGACGTCGTCGATTTCCTTGCCGGGATTTTCCAGCATCTCGCCGATCGAACCCTGACAGAAATTGAGGCCGTGATACGGGTTTTCGCGCATCAGCACGAACTTCTTCAGGCCTTCTACCGTACCCAGCACCCGCGTGACGCCGCGATAGCCCGGCGGCGTATAGGGATCGTGCGGATGGCAGGCGAGCCGGACGCGGTTGCTTGCAGCGACAGGAACGACGCGCTCCAGGAAATAGTCGATCCGTTCCCAGTTCTCGTCCTCGGAAAGCACGCCGGCAAGACCAGGCTCTGCCTGCTGATCCGTCTTGTCCCAGCGGAAGCTGGCATTCAGCGATCCGCCGCGTCCCGGCTCATCCGGCGTACGGGGAATGCCGATCAGGTTGAGATTGTACTTCACCGCAGGAATGCCGGCGGCTGCGACATTCTCGATCAGCTTGCAGACGGCGTCGATCTGTCTGTCGCGCTCGGGGCCGGCAAGCAGGATATCGGGATAGGAAGCCTTCTCGATCGGCTGCGAGGGCAGGGGCAGCTGGATCATGTCGAGGATCAGGCCGAAGCTTTCGACCTTGTCGCGATGACGTTCGAGATCGGAGAGCGTCCAACTGCTCGGCTTTCCCGCCGGGTCGGCGTTGATATGCTTCACACCCAGTTGCGCGAAGATACGATAATCGTCGTCATCCCGCACTGCGACCTGTGTTCCCAGATACATTTGAGTCTCTTTCGAAATTACACAATGTCGTATGACATAATATGAATTTTGAAGAGTGTCGAGCCCTATTGCTGCTCGGCGAGCATGCGGTAGCGGCGTTGGCTGGCCAGCATATGGGCGCGCATTGCCTGGCGGGCGCGTTCGGGATCCTGATCGGCGATTGCCGACAGGATTTCGACATGTTCGGCATAAACCTTCTGAAGATAGCTGCGGTCATTGGCCTCAGGCAGTGTCGGAAACTGACCGCGGGGGATGGCTCTAGGGCCGAAATGGCGCAGGACATCGACATAGAATCGGTTGTTCGTGGCGGCGGCAATCGCCATGTGGAAGGCGTAATCCGCTTCCACGGTTTGCTGTCCGGTTTCGATCAGGTGCGCCATTCTGCGGTTGGCCTCACGGATTGCCGCCTCCTGCTCGGCTGTGCGGCGATAGGCGGCAATTGCCGCCGCTTCACCCTCGGCCGCCATACGAAACTCCAGCAATTCCAGGGTTTCCGGAATGCTTTTGATTTCCACCGGCGTCAGTGACAGAACCGAATGCGCCTTCGGATCCGCGACAAAAACGCCTTTGCCCTGGATCGGCTTGACGAAGCCTGCCGACCGCAGATCGGCTATCGCCTCGCGCACCACGGTACGGCTGACGCCGAATGTCGCTTCAAGCTGCGGCTCGGTCGGCAACTGATCGCCAACACGCAGCGTCCCCGTCTCGATTTGCGCCCGCAGCTGATCGATGACCTGTTGCGCCAGTCTTTGCCGACCACCGCCGAATGTTGTCATTGTCCGTTCCCCCAATTCCTTTGCATCAAGTCTCCCGCTCGGGTCTTGCAAATCATATCAGACTTCGATAAATCATAATACGACATACGGGCGACATAATATGTCTTTTATAGTAGTCTAGGGAGGACTTACAATGAAGCATTTTTCTAAGGGCTTGTTCGTCGGCGCCGTCATCGGCACCCTGACGATCGCTGCACCGCTCTCGCAGGCCGCCACGCCGCAGGACCAACTGGTGGTCGGCACATCGCTGGCGCAGGTTCTGTCGCTGGATCCGCAGCAGGCGACCGAAGGCAAAGCGGTCGAGATCATGTCGAATCTTTACGATCGGCTGGTCGCCAGCACGGCGGACGGCAAGGTTCTTCCGCAGCTGGCGGAAAGCTGGAAGGTTGACGAGAAGGGCATCACGTTTACGCTGCGCAAGGCCAATTTCGCCTCCGGCAACCCGGTCACCTCGAAGGATGTCGTCTATTCATTGGCGCGGCTCCTGAAGATGGATCAGGCCGCTGCCGCCAACCTCAAGCGCGTCGGTTACGACAAGGACAATGTCGAAAAGCTCGTCAAGGCCGTCGACGACCAGACGGTGCGGATCGATCTCTCCGACCAGGTAACGGCAGAGCTTCTGCTTTACCGGCTGACGACGACCACCACCAGCGTGGTCGATAGCGTCGAGGTCGAGAGCCACGCCGTCGACAACGACTACGGAAACGCCTGGATGCGAACCCATTCGGCCGGCTCCGGTCCGTTCACCCTCAATCGCTGGTCCCCGAACGAACTGGTGATCCTCGATGCCAACAAGGATTATATGGCCGGCGCGCCGAAGATGCGTCGCGTCATCGTCCGGCATGTGCCTGAAAGCCAGGTCGAGCGGCTGATGCTCGAACGCGGCGATATCGATATTGCCAGCGCCTTGACCGCCTCGGATCTCGCGACCTTCCAGAGCAAGAAGGGCTTTGCCATCCAGCGTATTCCGACGGGCGGATTCTACGTGCTGTCGATGAATGCCGGCAACAAATACCTCGCCAACCCGAAGGTTCGCGAAGCCATTGCCTACGGCATCGACTATAAGGGCATCGAAAAGACCATCATGGGTCCTTACGGCCGGGCCAGAAACGTTCCCGTTCCGGAGAATTTCGAATATGCCATCCCGAATCCCGATTGGCATCTCGACGTCGAAAAGTCGAAGCAGCTGCTGAGCGAGGCAGGCTTCAAGGACGGCTTCTCGCTGTCGCTGAAGACCATCGCGCAAACGCCGCGCATCGATCTTGCCACCGCCATCCAGGCATCGCTTGCCCAGATCGGCATCAAGATCGACATCCAGCAGGGCAACGGCTCGGAAATCATCGCCGCCCATCGCGCCAGGGATTTCGATCTGCTGATCCCGCAGACCAGCGCCTATATGCCGAACGTCCTCGGCTCGATGGAGCAGTTCTCCTCCAATCCCGACAACTCGAAGGAAGCCAACAATGCCGGCAACTTCGTCTGGCGCTCGGCTTGGGACATCCCGGAACTCACGGCCCTGACGGCCAAGGCATCGATGGAGCCGGACGCCAAGAAGCGTGGCGAAATCTATGTTCAGATGCAGAAGCTGTTCGTCGAACAGAAGCCGGCAGTGCTTCCGCTCTTCGAGCGCTTTGAGCCGATCGTCCTCAACAGCAAGGTCGAGGGATATGTGGGGCATCCGTCTCAGCTGACGCGTCTCGAGAACGTGACCAAGGTCGAAACCCAGTAATACTCCCAGGACAGCCGATCATGAAGGAACTCTCCGTAGCCGAATTTGGCCGACGCCTGGCGCATTTGCTGGTCAGCCTGTTCATCCTCTTATGTGTGACCTTCGTGATCGGCCGCGTCTTGCCCACCGATCCGGTTGGCGCAATCGTCGGCGAACTCGCCGATCCCGCCGCCTATGCGGCGATGCGGGCGCGCCTGGGGCTCGATCTGCCGATCTACCAGCAGTTTTTCCTCTATCTGAACGGGTTGGCGCATGGTGATTTCGGCACGGCCGTCCTCACCGGCAATCCCGTCTCTTCGGACCTCGCTCAAGCCTTTCCGGCGACGTTTGAACTCGCGACGCTGGCGGTGATCATTTCGACCTTCGTCGGTGTCCCGCTCGGGCTGGTCGCGGCGCTGTTTCGCGACAGCTTCATCGATAAGACGGCCCGCGTGGTCGCGCTCGTCGGTCATTCGATCCCGGTTTTCTGGTTCGGCATCGTCGGGCTCGTCATCTTCTATGCCGGCCTGAATTGGGTCGGCGGGCCGGGTCGGATCGATGTCTTTTACGAAGGCCTCGTCACGCCGAAAACCGGGCTGTTGTTGATCGACAGCCTGCTGCAGGGCGAGACGGAAATCTTCTGGAATGCGCTCGGCCATATCATTCTGCCGGCCGTCATCCTTGCCTATGCGGCGATGGCCTACATCACCCGCATGACCCGCAGCTTCACCCTGGAGCAGTTGAGCCAGGATTATGTCATTGCGGCCCGAGCCAAGGGTGTGAGCCCCTTCGGCACGATCTGGCACCACGTCCTGCCGAACATTGCGGTGCAGCTGATCACCATCCTGGCCATTTCCTATGGCGGTCTGCTCGAAGGCGCTGTCGTGACCGAGATCGTTTTCTCCTGGCCGGGCATTGGCCAGTACATGACCAACGCCCTGATGATCGGCGACATGAACGCTATCGTCGCCGGCACCATCATTGTGGGATTCATTTTCATGTTGTTGAACTTCCTGGCCGACGTCGCTTATGCCGTCTTTGATCCGCGCATGCGGGAGGCGGCCCGATGAGCGATGTCATCCGTGGCGAGATAGAGATCCGCCCTCCAAGTGTGTCGACCCGTATCGCGGCGTCGTTTGCGCGCGCCGGCCGCAAATTGGCTGCCGAGCCGCTTGGTCTTGGAGGGTTCGTCATCCTCGGTCTGCTTTGCTTGATCGCGATCTTCGCGCCGCTGCTGGCGCCCTACGATCCGGCCATACAGGCGCTTGGCGATGCCTTGCAGCCGCCGAGCCTCGCGCACCTGGCAGGCACGGACGAATTCGGCCGGGATATCTTGAGCCGCCTCATCTTCGGCACGCGCATCACCATCCAGACCGTGCTGTCGATCTCCTTGATCGTCGGCCCGATCGGCCTGTTGATCGGCGTTGTCGCGGGCTTCTTCGGCGGACGCATCGATGCGCTGCTGATGCGCGCCACCGATATCGTTCTGTCATTCCCGTCGCTGATCCTGGCGCTGGCTTTTGCTGCCGCACTCGGCGCCGGCTTGACCACGGCAATCATCGCGATCTCGCTGACCGCATGGCCGCCGATTGCGAGACTCGCGCGCGCCGAGGCGCTTGTCGTCAGAAACGCCGACTATGTGGTCGCCGCCCGCCTTTATGGCGCATCGCCGATGCGTATTCTTCTCCTCTATATCGCGCCGATGTGCGTCCCCTCGGTCATCGTTCGCCTGACGCTCAACATGGCGGGTATCATTCTGACGGCAGCTTCGCTTGGCTTCCTCGGCCTTGGCGCCCAGCCGCCGGCGCCGGAATGGGGCGCGATGATCTCCAGCGGCCGCAAATTCATGCTGGATTATTGGTGGGTTGCCGTGATGCCGGGTATCGCCATCCTCCTTACCAGCCTTGCCTTTAACATCGCCGGAGATGCTCTGCGCGACATTCTGGATCCTCGCCATGCAAGATCGTGATCTGCAGCCCGTTCTTTCCGTCGAAGGATTGAGCGTCCGTTTCGGCCGAGGCGCCGTGCCTGCCGTCTCCAATGTCAGTTTCGACGTCGGGCGCGAACGTGTCGGGATCGTCGGAGAATCCGGTTCCGGCAAATCGACGACCGGTCGCGCCATCATGCGTCTTCTGCCGCCGGCCGCGGTGGTCTCGGCCGCGCGTCTGGATCTCGCCGGCAGTTCGTTGCTGTCGAAGTCCGAACGTCAGATGGGCGCGCTGCGCGGCAAGGACATCGCGCTGATCATGCAGGATCCGCGCTATTCGCTGAATCCGGTGCTTTCAATCGGCAAGCAGATCGCCGAAGCCGCTCGCCTTCACCTTGGCCTTCACAAGAAACAGGCGCATGAGGCTGCCCGCGCCATGCTGGAGCGCGTGCGCATCAGTGATCCGGAGCGGGTCATGGCGCTTTATCCGCACCAGATATCGGGCGGCATGGGCCAGCGCGTGATGATCGCCATGATGCTGCTGGCACGGCCGAAGCTTGTTATCGCCGACGAGCCGACCTCGGCGCTTGATGTGAGCGTCCGCAAGGACGTGCTGCTGTTGCTCGATGAACTGGTGCGCGAGAACAATTCCGGCCTGCTGTTGATCAGCCATGACATTCGCATGGTGGCAGCGTTTTGCGAGCGCATCATCGTCATGTATGCCGGCCGGATCGTGGAAACGCTGACCCGTCTGGAGGAGGCCCGCCATCCCTACACCCGCGGGCTGATCGCTGCGCTGCCCGACCCCAGGAACCCGGTTCGCCGGCTTGCGGTTCTCGACAGGATGAAACTCGATCTGGAGACGGCGCAATGATCAATGTGCGTGACCTCGATGTCGTCTTTGCCTCCGGCAAATCAAGCAACCATGTCGTCAGAGGCATCAGTTTTCAGGTCGGCCAAGGGGAGACGCTCGGCATTGTCGGTGAATCCGGATGCGGCAAATCGACGGTGCTGCGTTGCCTTGCCGGCATGGAGGCCGGTTGGACCGGTCACATCGAGCTTGGCGGCAAACCGATCGGCAAGAAGCGATCCCGCGAGGAGTTGAAATTCGCCCAGATGGTGTTTCAGGACCCATACGGATCTCTGCATCCGCGCCATCGTATCGGCACCGCCTTGGCCGAGCCGCTACGCGCCGTGCGCCATTCCGATATCTGGTCGAAGGTCGAGAGGGCGTTGATCCAGGTGGGTTTGCCGGCGAGCTTCGCAAACCGTTTTCCGCATGAGCTTTCCGGCGGTCAGAGACAGCGGGTGGCAATCGCCCGGGCCCTGATCCTGTCGCCGCCCATCCTGTTGCTCGACGAGCCGACATCGGCGCTCGACGTCTCGGTCCAGGCCGAAATCCTGAACCTGCTTGCCGATCAACGCGAGGAAAAGGGCCTGACCTATCTGCTTGTCAGCCACGACCTCGCGGTCATCGGCCATATGTGCGACCGGGTGCTGATCATGAAGAATGGTTGCTTCGTCGACGAACTCACCAAAGCGGATCTGCAGGCCGGCACCACGCATGATGCCTATGCGCGAGAACTGTTTGAGGCGAGTTTTATCGAAGCTTGATATCCTCGAACGTGGTGTGGGCTCGGCGATCCTCTGTTGCGACATGGACGCGGCTGACCGCCGCGACGCTACCCCTTTCGACGAGATGGCAGGCAAGCTCGACGCGGCGCCGTGGGGCCGCAAGGCCGAGCATCATGTCGCGCAGCAGATCGAGCGCGGTGGCGCCGAGTTCGCGCATCGGAATATGCACCGTCGAGAGCGGCGGATTGAGAAAGGCCGACTGCGGCAGGTCATCGATGCCCATGACCGAGATGTCCCGCGGTACGGCATAACCCATCGCCTGCAATCCGCGCACCGCGCCATTGGCCAGACTGTCGCCCGCCGTCAGAATGGCGGTGAAGGTGAGGCCTTTCTCGCGGACGAGACGGGTGACCGCCTCAGCGCCGAGTTCCGGCAGCCAGTCGTCGACTTCAAGCACCAGATCGGCATCGGCCGTCAGCCCATGATGCTGCAGGGCGTCGCGCCAGCCCTCCAGGCGCCGCTCGATCGTCCGTCGCCCCGGCCTCAGCATAAACAGGATACGTTGATGCCCCGCCTTGATCAGCCGCTCGGCGGCAATGAAGGCGGCCGAGCGGTTGCAGGGCGTAACACTCGAAAGCCGCATATAGGGATCGTCGCTGTTGACGAGCACGACGGGCTTTCCGAGATCGGCGGCCGCTGCCAGCATCTCCTCTTCGTCGACGGTCAGGATCAGCATGCCGCCGAAGCTCGGATCGTCACGCATCTCGGCGACGACGCGGGCTTCATCCCCGTTGTCGGCGATAGGGCGCATCGCCAGTTCGATGCCGAGGGCGGCTGCGCGCGCATTCAATCCTTCGAGCACATAGAGTGTGAACTGGTTGCGGACATAGTCGATCATTGCCGCGCCGGAGGCGACGAGCATGACCTTCTTGCCGGCAACGCTCGCCGGCAGGGCGTAGCTGACCGCACTCGCCGTTTCCAGCACCAGCTTGCGAATCTCCGGCCTGACGCCCTTTTCGCCGGCCAGCGCACGCGATACCGTGCTGATCGAGACGCCGCATCGGGCGGCAATGTCGTCGAGGCGCGTGCGCCTGCCTTTTTTCTCTTCCGCCGCCATGTCATCTCCTCGCTCCCGACTACTATGCAAAAATCTTTCAGATTGCGCAAATGGAATGCCTATGCACAATTGTTGCCTGAGGAGTCCGCGACAAGCGGCAGAGCAGGGAGGCTTTGAAATGTGGCTAGACGGCCAGTCCATGCGTCGGCGTTTTAACCGGCGTCTCAAGGATCGAGCATGATGCCGAAAAGTGTGAGCGGTTTTCGGACGACATCATGCTCTAGCTGTTCTAGGGCGGGTTGAAATATGACCACTGAGCAGCAATCCCATCTCCGCCGCGCGACGGCGAAGGATAGCCCGATCGTCTACTGGCAGCTCGCCGACCTGTGGCAGGAGCGCTATGACGTCGCCGACCGTCCGATGGAAGGCAGCATGGATCCGTTTTTCTTCGTCACCAAGACGAAGAATTTCATTCCGCATGAATATCCCTGCCGCACCGAATTCAAAAAATCCTTCTCGGGCCGGCGGCCGCAACCGGCTGCCGAATTCGAGGCCGTCCGCTGGTGGCTTCCCTTTGCCTCCCCGCGTGTCGATCTCTCCGGCTTCTGGTTTCGCCCGACACGCATCGGCTGCTGGGCGCGCAGCTTCCTCGATGCCCGCTCGGCGGGAGCTGCGACGCTTCGCCTGTCGACCTGCGGCGGCGCGATCCTCTTCGTCAATGGCCGCGAGCATGGCTTCATGGCGCCTTACCAGCGCAATCTCGAAGCCCAGCAGCTCTTCGAGGTCGAGCTGGCGGCCGGCCTCAACGAGATCCGCGTCTATTTCGACGATCTCGCCGAGCGTGACGCCCGTTTCTATTTCCAGCTGGATTATGTCGAAGGACCGGAAGTTGAAAACGCCGTGCCCGTTCCCATCGCCGCCGGCGATGCGGATGCGCTGGAGGTCATCCTCGAAGGCATGCGCTTCGACCGCACCGCCTATCTCGGCGAAGATGTGACGATCCTCTTCCCCGTGCCGTTGCCGGTGGGGCTGAGCTGCCATGTCGAGATCGAAGGCGACTTCATGTCGATCGAGCGCTTCGACTATGATTTCGAGCTGGAAGCGGGGGCGACGAAACTGGCGCTCGGCACCTCGGCTGATATGCCCGCCGATTTCCGCCATTTCCGCATCACCTTCAAAACAGGCACGCTTTCGCTCGGTCGCACGCTCGGCGTCGAGATCTGTCATCCCCAGAGGCAGGGCGAGGCACCCGCCGCCCTGGAGGACCGCGTCGCCGAGGCGCTGGCCGAGGTCGCCGCCCATTCGGAGCCCGATACGGTCTGCGCTTTCGCGCGCCTTGCGCTGGGGCAGGGCGGCGAGGAAACCGAGGCGATGATCTCGGCGATGCTGCCTGTTATCGAGGATTGTCACGACTGCGCCGATTTCGTGCTGGTGCCGCTGCTCTTTGCCTATACACGCTGGAGCGATCTGCTATCACCTGAGCTGCGCGACAGGATCGAGCATGCCGTCCTCAATTACCGCTACTGGATGGATGAGCCCGGCAACGACGTTCAGTGGTATTTTTCCGAAAACCACGCGCTTCTCTTCCACACCGCCGCCTATCTCGGCGGCAGGCTGTTCCCCGATGCCGTCTTCGCCCGTTCCGGCCGCACCGGCGCCGAGCAGATGCGGGTCGGCGAGGAGCGTGTCCGCGCCTGGCTCGATCATTTCGAGCGCTGGGAAATGGCCGAGTGGAATTCCGTTCCCTATTTCCCGATCGATCTCAAAGGCTTGACGGCGCTGGTCGCCTGCGCGCCGGATGAGACGATCCGCAACCGGGCAAACGCCAGCATCGTCCGCCTGATGGAGATCGTCGCCCGCTCGGCCCACCACGGCATGCTGACCGGCAGCCAGGGCCGCTCCTACGAACATACGCTGCGCCCCGGCCGTTCGGTCGAACTCTCCGCCATTGCCCGGCTGCTCTGGGGCCACGGCTGGTACGGCCGGCGTGTCCACGCTTTGCCGCAGCTTGCCGTCTGCATCCGCGACCACGGCCTGCGTTTTCCAGAAGCGCTTGCCGAAATTGCCGCGCACAAGTCCGACGACGCGCAGGAATGGACCTTTTCCCAGGGCGAAAACCGTTTCGCCGCCCTCTACCACTACAAGACCCGCGACACCGCACTCGGCACCATCGCCCATTATCGCCCCGGCGCCTGGGGCTACCAGGAGACGGTGCTGCATCTGCGCTTGGGCGATCGGCCGGAAGCGCAGATCTGGATCAACCATCCCGGCGAAACCATCCAGTTCGGTTATGGCCGGCCGAGCTTCTGGGGCGGCTGCGGAACGCTGCCGCGCGTGCATCAATATCGCGATCTGGCGATCCTCGATTTCGAGATCCATCAGAGTCAGCCGGATTTCACCCATGCCTGGTTCCCGCTCGAGGCCTTCGACGACACTGTAGTCGACGGCAATCTGGCGCTCGCCCGCTCCGGCAACGGCATTGCGATGCTGATCGGCAACGGCGCACTGGAGCCGGTGAAACAAGGCCCGACGACGGATATCGAGCTGCGGTTAGCCGGCCGCAAGGGCCGCTGGATCGTCCGTCTCTCCGATCTCGGGCGCGAGGGTGGCCTTGACGGCATGCAGGCTCGTTTCGCCACGCTCTCGGCGCGGCGCGACGAAGAGGGCGCATTGATCGTCGTCGATCCGGATTATGGCCGGGTCGTCTTCGAAGAGGACGGCACCGTGCGCGCCGAAGGACGCATTCTTCGCCCGGCGGACTGGTCGGTGCGGGGAGACGCGGTACATCTAAAGATACCGGGTAGGCAGCCTCGGCGCGCGGCCTCATAGACGACATGTCCGGCAGGTGGAGGACCGGCCGGACGCAGGAATTCATCGGTCAAGTGGAGGAGAAAATGACCAGAATGAAATCGATCGGTGCGGCTTTTGCTGCAATTCTCTTGAGCTCCGTTGCCGCCCATGCCGGCGACGTGCGCATCATGTGGTATTCCGATGGCGGCGAAGGCGAGGTGATCAAGGATCTGCTGTCGCGCTTCTCCAAGGCCAATCCCGACGTCAACGTCATCCTCGACGAAGTCTCCTATGACGTCGTCAAGGAACAGCTGCCGGTGCAGCTCGAAGCCGGGCAGGGGCCGGATATCGCCCGCCTCACCAATCTGAAGGCGCCGGCGCAGCACTGGCTCGATCTTCGCCCCTACCTCACCGACGCGAAATATTGGGACGACAATTTCGGCGCCCAGGCGGACTGGATGCGTCCCGACGGTTCGAACGCCATCACCGGCTTCATGACGCAGCTGACGCTGACCGGCGGCTTCGTCAACAAGACGTTGTTTGAGCAGGCCGGCGTCGAGATCCCCGGCCCGAAAGCCACCTGGGACGACTTGGCGGCGGCAGCCAAGAAGGTCGCAGACAGCCAGAAGGTCTTCGCCATGGCGATCGACCGCTCCGGCCACCGCGTCTCCGGCCCGAACATCTCCTACGGCGCCAACTATATCGCCGCCGACGGCAAGCCGGCGCCGATCGATCAGGGTGCCAAGGACTTCCTCAGCCGCTTCGTCAAGTGGAACGAGGACGGCACCATCAACAAGGATGTCTGGGTGAGTGCTGCCGGCACCACCTACCGCTCCGCCGCCGAGGACTTCATCAATGGCGGCCTTGCCTATCTTTATTCAGGCAGCTGGCAGGTTTCGGGCTTCGCCCAGAAGATCGGCGATAATTTCGACTGGGTGATGGCGGGCAGCCCCTGCGGTTCCGTCGCATGCTCCGGCATGCAGGGTGGCGCCGGTCTGGTTGCCGTCAAATATACCAAGAACCCGAAGGACGTCGCCAAGGTGATGGATTACCTGGCAGGTGCCGACGTGCAGAAGGAATTTGCCGAACGCAGCCTGTTCATCCCCGCGCATAAGGGCGTCGCCGCCGGCCAGATGGACTTCAAGACCGACAATCCGCATGTGCAGGCGGCGCTGAAGGCCTTCGTCGAAGCGGCCGGCCAGACGGCGGCACCCGCCATGAAGCTGCCGGGCTGGAAGTGGTCGGACGCCTATTACAGCGCCATCGTTGCCCGCATCAGCCAGGTGATCGCCGGCGAAATGAAGCTCGACGACGCCTATGCCCGCATCGATGAGGACATCAAGGCCAAGGTCGCCGGCAACTGACGGAAGAACAAATGACGGCGAAGACGGTTTCTTCTGAACCAACTGTCAAAACCGGTCTGCGGCAGGCGCTCTCGGCGCCTGTCCGGCTTGCCATGGGGCTCGTCGACATTCCCATGCGTGCCTGGCAGAAACTGACCGGGCTGAACGGCATGGCGGGCGTCTTCCTGGCGCCCAACATGCTGATCTTCACCGTCTTCGTGCTGCTGCCGATGGTCATCAACTTCATCTATTCGACGACGAGCGGCAGCGCCATCTTCCTGCAGAACAGGACTTATGTCGGCGCCGACCAGTACCGCATCCTCTTCGATTGCGGCTCTTATCTCGACCCTTCGACCTGCGCGGCCGACACCTTCTGGGCGGCCGTGCGCAACACCGCCGTCTTCGTCGTCTTCCAGGTCACGGTGATGCTGATCGCAGCGCTCGCAACGGCGCTGATCCTCAACCGCGAGCTTTCCAATCGCGGCTTCTGGCGCGCCGTCTTCTTTTTTCCGGTGCTGCTGTCGCCCGTCGTCGTCGGCCTGATCTGGAAATGGATCCTGCAGCGCGAAGGCCTATTGAACTATGCGCTGAGCCCCTTCGGCTTCGAACCTTTCTCGTGGCTCAGCGATCGTTTCTGGGCGTTCTTCTTCGCCGTCTTCGTCTCCGTCTGGGCGCATATGGGCTTTTATGCGCTGATCCTGCTCGCCGGCCTGCAAGCGATCCCGCGGGATCTCTACGAGGCGGCGGCGATGGACAGCGCCCGCCCAACCCGTATCTTCCGGCGCATCACCCTGCCGCTTCTGATGCCGAACCTCGTCGTCGTGCTGGTCTTGGCGCTGATCCGCGCCGTGCAGATCTTCGACGAGGTCTTCGTGCTGACCGGCGGCGGGCCGGGCACCAGCACCATGTACATCACCCAATATATCTACGAGACCGGCTTTGCGAGTTCGCTGCGCAATCCGGGGCTGGCGTCCGCCGCCTCGATCCTGATGGGCATCGTGCTCGTCATCCTGACGCTGGTCCAGCTCGGCGTCAGTAGCCGCAACGAGAAGAAGGGAGCACGCCGATGAGCGCAGTCTCTACCTTTCTGCTCCGCCGCCGCGGCCGAGGCTGGCACTGGACGGATGTCGTCACCTGGATCTGGCTGATCTCAGGCGTCTTCCTGATGTTCGGCCCGGCCGTCTGGCTGGTCTTCTCCTCCTTCAAGACGCCGGCGGCCCTTGCCGAGTTCCCGCCCTCCGTCCTGCCCTATGTCACCGAACAGGCAGTGGTGCCGGGATACGACAAGCCGTTGCCGCTCTATAATGTCGCAATGCCGGATGGCAGCACGCGCGTGCTCGCCGAAGTGCGCCGCATCGGCATCATCGGCCAGATGGTCGATCCGAAACAGCCGGGCGAAATCGTCAAGGCGAATATCAAGGACCGCACGCCGGTGCGCCAGGTCGAATTTGCCGGCGGCAACTACACCGAACCTTTCCAGCGCTTCGATTTCTTCCTGTTCCTGCGCAACTCCGTCTTCGTCACCGTCGTGGCGACGGCCATTACGCTGCTCGTCAATTCCATGGCCGCCTTCGCGCTGTCGAAATACCAGTTCCCTGGCCGCACCGCCGTCATGCTGATGATCCTGGCGACGCTGATGGTGCCGCTTTCGGTCATCGTCGTGCCGCTCTATTCCGTCATCGGCACGCTGAACCTCTTCGACAGCCTCTGGGGCGTCATCCTGCCGACGGTCGCCACCCCGACGGGAGTCTTCCTGCTCAGGCAATACATGCTGACGATCCCCGACGAATTGCTCGACGCCGCGCGCATGGACAAGGCCAGCGAATGGCAGATTTACTGGCGCATCATCCTGCCGCTGTCTGCGCCGGCGCTCGCAGTGCTGGCGATCTTCTCGGTCGTCTGGCGCTGGAACGACTTCCTCTGGCCGCTGATCGTGCTCTCGCGCAAGGAACTCTATACGCTGCAGGTCGGCCTTAACGTCTATGCCGGCGAGCTCAATGTGCAATGGCACTACATCCTCGCCATGACCGTCGTCTCGATGATCCCGGTCGTGCTGATCTTCGTCTTCCTGCAGCGTTTCATCACCACAGGCATCGCCGGCTCGGGGCTGAAATAGACCGGCTTACATATAAAAACAGGAGAGTGCATGAGCGGGCTCGAACTCACGAACATCGTCAAGAATTTCGGCGCCGTCGAGGTCATTCGCGATGTCTCGCTTCATGTCAACGACGGCGAGTTCGTCGCTTTCGTCGGCCCTTCCGGCTGCGGGAAATCGACGCTGCTGCGCCTCATCGCCGGCCTCGATAAGCCGACTGGCGGCAACATTGCCATCGACGGCAAGGATGTTACCGCTATCAGCGCCGCCGATCGCGGCCTGGCCATGGTCTTCCAGTCCTATGCGCTCTATCCGCATATGAGTGTCAGGGAAAACCTCGCCTTCGGGCTCGAGAACACCAAGGTGGCCAAAGCCGAGATCGAAGCGCGCATCATGGACGCTGCGCGCATGCTGGAGATCGAGCCTTTCCTGCAGCGCCGTCCGGGCCAGCTCTCCGGCGGACAGCGCCAGCGCGTGGCGATCGGCCGCGCCATCGTGCGGCGGCCGGATGCCTTCCTGCTCGACGAGCCGCTATCCAATCTCGACGCCGAACTCAGGGTCAGCATGCGCGCCGAACTGGCGGCTCTTCACGCCCGCCTGAAGGCGACGATGATCTATGTCACCCACGATCAGGTCGAGGCGATGACGCTGGCCGACCGCATCGTCGTGCTCAGAGGCGGCAGGATCGAGCAGGTGGGAACGCCGCTGGAACTCTACAACAAGCCGGCCAACCGCTTCGTCGCCGGCTTCATCGGCGCGCCGCACATGAATTTTCTCGAAGGTGCGATTGTCGGTCACGAGGGCGGTTTCGCTGAGGTCGAAACCGTCGGCGGCCATCGTCTTTCCGTCATTGCCAAGGAGACACGCCCGACGGGCGAAAGGGTCAGCATCGGCATCCGCCCGCAACACATCACCCTTGCCGATGTGGCCTCAGCGGGCAGATTGGATACCCGCGTCACCCTTGTCGAGGAACTGGGCTCGGAAACCGTCGTCCATGCCGACGCAGGCGGGAAGAAGCTGATCGCGGTCTTTGCCGGCCAGCAGCGGATGAAATCGGGCGACAGCCTGCCGCTGCATCTCGATCCCGATGTACTGCACCTCTTCGGCGAGGACGGCCGGCGTCTGTCCTAAAGCATGGCGCGCAAAAATGTGCAGCGGCTTTGCGATAACGACATGCGTGGAACAATGAGCCCAAAAGAAAAGCCCGCGCCGAAGCGCGGGCCGAATTTCATATCAGAACAGAGCTTTAGTGGCTGTTCTTGTGGCTTTGTTGACCAGCCTTTACATGCTGTTCATGGCTGCCGCCGCGGGTTCCGCTGGACTGCGCGTCGCGGCCAACTGAGGCCCTGCGGGCATTAGAGTCGTTCTTGTGACTCTGCTGTCCAGCTTTGACGTGCTGTTCATGGGTTCCACCTTGGTTTGCCATACGGTTCTCCTTGGGTTTGAACGAGGCCACGTCGACCTCGATGGGAAAACCGGCTCCCAACGGATGCGTTCCGGATTTTAATATTTCGTGATCTCCGCTCGAAAAGAAGGAGATAAGGAAGCGAACCGGGCGGGTCGGGAGCTCGTCTGCCATTTCGTTGGCCATCGGGAGAAAGCGGAAAAATCCCGATGTTCTCCAGCACCGCCGCGTCCGCTTGGCGCGGCCCGCAACCTCGGTCCGAAAATGCGCATAACGGCGAAAAGGTTCCAGGAAAACAACCGCATTCCCCCATACCGGAAGCCTCGATAAGGCGCGCCGGCTCTTTCCAAATCGACAGGTCGCACTAGCTTAAAGGGGACGTGACGAAAGGAGAAACCTATGACCGACGCACCGAATACGGCGACCCCGGCGCGAAGAGTGTTGCGTGGCCGCCCCTACAGCATCGGCGAATTTGCCAGGAAATACCGGTTGGACGACAAGGAGGCAAAGCGCCTCTACGACAAGTTCGGCCCATCGGCCACCGAACTCGACCTGTTGATGGCCGCAAAGCGGCGCCCGCCGAGCCTGCCGACCAATCTCGACGCCTGACGGCCCACCATGAGGATCCGAACCGGAAGCTGCCTTTGCCGGGCGGTCGCCTATCGTGTGGAGGGCGAGCCGTTGCGCACCGGCCTTTGCCACTGCGCCGATTGCCGCAAATCGAGCGGCTCCGCCTTCGTCTTCTTCGCGGTCTGGCCGCGCCAGGCTTTTTCCCATAGCGGCGAGATCGCCACTTTCTCCGGCCGCAGCTTCTGCCCCGCCTGCGGCGGCAGGCTTTTCTGCCTCAGGGAAGACGAGGCGGAAATCCGCCTGGGGTCCCTAGACACTCCGCCGACCGACCTTACGCCCGGCTATGAAGTCTGGATCAAGCGGCGTGAACCGTGGCTGCATCCTTTGCCCGGCGCGGACCAATTTACCGAGGATACGAATTGATGGGCGCCAAAGCGCGTCGCGATCGAGATCGCTTGCCACGCTTTAGATCTTTGATTTGCCGCATGTCTTTATCGCAAAACCGCTGCACAGTTTTGCGCGACATGCTCAATCGCACCGAAACTTGACTTTTCTTACCAATATTTCATTTCACCCATCCGCAATTCCGTGCCAGTTCGGCGGCAACGCTAATCGCCGGTTCATCTGCACTGTGATTATTTCGTCGCAGAGGCCGCAAGCGGCCACTGACTGATTGAGGACGACATGAACAAGATCGTAAGCGGCAGCGAAACCGGAGCAAAGACAGGCGCAGCGTCCGATCTCGCCGCGGTCCTTGCTGCATCGGGAAGGCAGGGCAAGCGCAGCCGCTGGCGCGGACGCCTGCTCATCCTGCTGATCCTCATCGCTGCTGCCGCAGTCGCCGCTTATTTCTATATGGGCCGTGGGCAAAGCGAATTGAGCTATGACACCCAGCCGGCAAAGCGCGGCGACCTGACGGTGCTCGTTACCGCCACCGGCTCGGTACAGCCGACCGAGCAGGTGGATATATCGAGCGAGCTGTCCGGCACGGTTCGCGATGTCAACGTCGATTACAACAGCACGGTCAAATCAGGCGAGGTGCTCGCCCTTCTCGACACCAACAAGCTCGAGGCGGATGTGAAGAGCTCGCGCGCCAAGCTCAATTCGGCCAAGGCGAACGTCGTCAAGGCCAATGCCGATATGCAATCGGCAGGCACCTCGCTCGAGCGGTTGAAGAGCCTGGTCAGGAGCAACGTCTCCACCCAGCAGAGCCTCGACGACGCCAGCTACAAATATGATTCCGCCGTCGCCGCCAAGCAGATCAACGAGGCCGAGGTCCTGGCCTCGGAGGCCGACCTGCAGCTTGCCGAAGTCAATCTCGCCAAGGCGAAAATCATATCGCCGATCGACGGCGTCATTCTCACCCGCTCCGTCAATCCGGGCGCGACGGTCGCAGCCTCGCTTTCGGCGCCGATCCTTTTCACCATCGCCGGCGACCTGAAGAAGATGGAGTTGCAGGTCGATGTCGACGAGGCCGATGTCGGCCAGATCGCCGTCGGCCAGAAGGCGAAATTCACGGTCGACGCCTATCCCGACCGGACCTTTCCCGCCGAGATCGAGCAGATCCGCTTCGCCTCCGAAGTGGTCAACAATGTCGTGACCTATAAGGCGGTCCTATCGGTCGACAATGCCGATCTGCTGCTGCGCCCCGGCATGACGGCGACGGCTGATGTCACCGTCGAGGCCGTCAAGGATACGCTGATGGTCCCGAATGCCGCCTTGCGCTACGCCCCGGCCCAGGCGGAAAGGCGCGGCCGCGGTATTTTCGGCCTCTTCGGCCCGCCGCGCCAGCGCAACAACAACGTCGGTCCGGCGCTGAAGGGCGCTGAGCGCCGCGTCTGGGTGTTGCGCAACGGCCGCCCGGCGCCTGTTGTCATCCAGGTCGGCTCATCCGACGGCCAGTTCACCCAGGTCGTCTCCGGCGACATTAAGGAAAACGACGCACTGGTGACCGACGCCACGGCGCGTGCGAACTAGGCGGAGAGACGGATGGCAAGCCCGCCGCTCATCGAATTCAGACAGGTCTCGAAAATCTACGGCGAGGGCGAGGCGGCGATCCGCGCGCTCGACCACGTCGACCTTGCGATCAACGCCCATGAATTCGTCGCGATCATGGGGCCGTCTGGCTCCGGTAAGTCGACGGCGATGAACATTCTCGGCTGCCTCGACGTGCCGAGTGCCGGCGACTACATCTTCGAAGGCATTCCGACCAGCGGCTTCGACCGCAGCCAGCTGACGCTGCTGCGCCGCCACATGCTCGGCTTCGTCTTCCAGGGCTTCAACCTCCTGTCGCGCACTTCGGCCGTCGAGAACGTCGAGCTGCCGTTGATCTATCGCGGCATGGCGGTGCGCGAGCGGCGCGAGCGAGCCCGCGAGGCGCTGGCGCTGGTTGGCCTCACCGGGCGCGAACATCACAAGACGCAGGAACTGTCAGGCGGCCAGCAGCAGCGTGTCGCCATCGCCCGCGCCATCGTCACCGAGCCGGCGCTGCTCCTCGCCGACGAGCCAACTGGCAATCTCGACACCAAGACCAGCGTCGAGATCATGGATCTGATGACGCGGCTGAACCGCGAGCAGGGCATCACCATCGTCATGGTCACCCACGAGCCCGATATCGCCGCCTATGCGCAGCGGCTGCTGCGTTTCGTCGACGGCAAGCTGGAGACTGAGGTCGAGCACCGGAGGAGGGCGGATCATGTTCTTTGAGACGCTGAAGCTGGCGCTGCGGGCCATCAGCCGCAACATGCTGCGCTCGTTCCTGACCGTGCTCGGCGTCGTCATCGGCGTTGCCGCTGTCATCGCGCTGGTGACGATCGGCAACGGCACGACCGCGCAAGTCTCGACCGAGCTGTCGCGGCTCGGCACCAACATGCTGTTCGTCCGCCCCGGCCAGTTCGGCCCCGGCCGGGCAAGCTCCGAGGCCAAGCGCTTCAGCGTCAAGGACGTCGCGGCCATCCGCGACCAGATCGGCGGCCTCAGGGCGGTGGCGCCGCTCAACCAGTCGACGGCGACCGTGATTTTCGGCGGCCAGAACCATTCGACCAGCGTCTCCGGCACCACCAACGATTATTTCATCGCGCAGGACTGGAACCTGGCGCTCGGCCGCAATTTCACCCCCGCCGAGGAACGCGGCCAGGCGCGCTGCATCATCGGCGAAACGGTGCGCTCGCAGCTCTTCGGCAGCGCCGATCCCACAGGCCAGCAGATCCGCGTCGGCAAGGTCTCGTGCCCCGTCATCGGCGTGCTTGCCAAGCGCGGCCAGTCCGGCATGGGCAACGACCAGGACGATGTCGTCATCATGCCGGTCAAGGTGTTTCAGCGGCGCATCAGCGGCAACAGCAATGTGCCGCAGATCATCATCTCGGCGCGCGACGGCGTCTCCACAGCCAAGGTTCAATCGGACGTCGAAAATCTCCTGCGCGAGCGCCGCAAGATCGTGCCCGGCCGCCAGGACGATTTCAACGTCAACGACATGACGCAGATCGCCGAGGCGATGACCGGCACCACGACACTGCTGACCGGCCTGCTTGGCGCCGTCGCTGCGATCAGCCTGCTCGTCGGCGGCATCGGCATCATGAACATCATGCTGGTCTCCGTCACCGAGCGGACCCGCGAGATCGGCATCCGCCTGGCGATCGGCGCGCTCGAAAGCCAGGTGCTCACCCAATTCCTGGTCGAGGCGGTGGCGCTGTCGCTGTTCGGCGGCATCACCGGCATCGTGCTGGGCTTGAGTCTCGGTTTCGGCGCCGTGACGTTGCTGAAAGTGCCCTTCGTCTTCAGCCCCCTGATGGTTGCCGTCGCCTTCCTGTTCTCCGCGGCGATCGGCATGATCTTCGGCTATTTCCCGGCGAGAAGGGCAGCGCAATTGAACCCCATCGAGGCGCTGCGGCATGAATAATGCGTCATGGCAAAACGCATAATGTCTCTCTACTCCTGTCAATCGAACGCAACCGCTATCGGAGGTCAGCATCATGCCGGTCAACAGGCTGGTGATCTACGCCGGCAACGTCGAGGAAACGGCGCGCTTTTATGAGAAGCACTTCGGTTTCAAGGCAACCAGCCTGCCTGGCGATAGGATCATTGAACTGGTCGCTCAGGACGGTGGTGCGAATATCATGCTGCACCAGGCTGCCAAGGGCCAGCGGAGTGGCCAATCCACCGTCAAGCTGGTCTTCGACGTGGAGGATGTCGAGGCTTTTTGCAGGCGATGTGCGGAGGACGGCCTGGAGTTCGGTGCCATCCATAAAGCCGACGGTTATCAGTTCGCCAATGCAAAAGACCCGTGTCAAAATTCGATCTCGGTTTCCAGCAGGGCGTTCCGCAAGGGGTGACCGAGGGGTAGTGCCGGCCTCATAGGCGAGCCGGTGTGCCTCAGTAGGCCGGGGCGGGTGGCACGAGCCTTCACGGCGCAGACGTCAATGCCTCGCCGAGTTTCACGCCTCACCTATGTTATCTATCTGTCTCTATTCTGATATTTCAATGCCGACTTGTCTTCGGTTTTTGACCGTGTCACTATGTGATATATCAGACTTGGCGACGGAGCTCGGTATTGCAGACTTCACAGAGCCATCTTGCCTATCTCGCGCTGGAGCATCTGATCGTGACGCTGGCGCTGAAACCCGGCGCGCTGGTCACTGAAAAGCAGCTGATCGACATGGCGGGCCACGGGCGTACGCCGGTGCGCGAGGCAATCCAGAAGCTCGCCTGGCAGGGACTGATCCTGGTGAAGCCGCGTGTCGGGCTGCAGGTCGCCGAGATCGCGCCTGAGGATCATGGCAATGTCATGCAGGTGCGCCGCGAGCTGGAGCCGATCGCGGCAAGCCTTGTCGCTGAACATGCGAGCGACGAACAGCGCGCGCGTCTCCTCGGCTGCGCCCGCGCGATGGAGGAATGCGCCGTCAGCGGCGATCTCGCCGGCTTCTTCGCTGCCGACAAGGCCTTCGACGAAATCCTCGAGGCTGCTTGCCCGAACGGCTTCATCACGGCAGCACTCGGCCCGGTGCAGACGCATTCACGTCGCCTCTGGTACTCCACCGCAAGCCCGGAGCGCATGGATCGCTCCATCTCGCTGCACGTCGCCGTCATCCGCGCCATCCATCAGGGCAGGCCGGATGAAGCGCGCACCACCATGGCGGTGCTGATCGATTACCTTAGCCACACGTAGAAACGGCTCCGTTTCCGAAGCCGCCATAAGTCTGATTGTCAGAAATGCTTTAGCCGACGAAAGCGCGCTCGATGACAAATTCGGCAGGCTTGCTGTTGGCGCCTTCATCGAGGCCGGCCTTTTCGAGCAGTTCCTTGGTATCCTTCAGCATGGCCGAGGAACCGCAGATCATGCCGCGGTCGATTGCCGGATCGAGCGGCGGCACGCCGAGATCGGTGAACAGCTTGCCCGAGGAGATCAGGTCGGTAATGCGGCCGCGATATTCGAAATCCTCGCGCGTGACTGTCGGATAGTGGCGCAGCTTGTCGCCGACGACCTCCTTCAGCAACTCGTCATTCTGGATCTCGTGCACGAGGTCGAAGCCATATTTCAGTTCGGCGACATCACGCGTCGTATGGGTGAGGATGACTTCCTCGAACTTCTCATAGGTCTCGGGATCGCGGATCAGGCTGGCGAAAGGCGCAATGCCCGTTCCCGTCGAGAACATGTAGAGACGACGGCCGGGCGTCAGCGCATCGAGCACCAGCGTGCCCGTCGGCTTCTTGCGCATCAGCACCTGGTCGCCCGGCTTGATCGCCTGCAGATGTGAGGTGAGCGGACCGTCCGGCACCTTGATAGAGAAGAATTCAAGCTCTTCGGCCCAGGCGGGGCTCGCGATCGAATAAGCGCGGAAGACCGGCTTGCCCTCGACCATCAGGCCGATCATCGCGAATTCGCCAGAACGGAAACGGAAGCCCTGCGGCCGAGTCATCGTAAATCGGAAGAGCCGGTCGGTATAGTGCGTGACATCGAGCACCGTCTCGGCATAGACGCCGGCGGGGATGGACAAGGCGAAGTCTTCGGTCTTTGCAGGCGCGTTCATTTCGGTAGCGGATCCCGTTTCGTCGGATGAACAGTCGGATGCGAGCGAGATATTACAAATCGGGCCGGAATTAAAGGCATTCCATTCCACGCGACGCTTCTAAAGGGAAATATGCATGTCATTGTCAGGATTCAATGGCTGGCGGAGAATGTCGTATTTCCCGCTGGCGGAGCCCGGCAAAGGATGCATATTAGAGCAGCACGCCGGAAACGGATGCCGGTTTTCGGCAAAAACGGTGCGACAACAAAGACCTACGGCGTCGAACCCGATTCAGCAACAGGGTTCGGCGATGGTGGCGAAAAAAAGATGCTTGCCGGGGCGGGCGCGATAGGGCGGTCGGGGGAATATGAAGATTTTCAACTACAAGCGCGTTCCTTATGCGGAGATGCGCGCCTTTTCCGTCCATATCCTGACGGCCTCCGGCTCCTTCCTTGCCTTTCTCGGCGTCGTTGCCGCCGCCGAGCACCGCTTCATCGACATGTTCTGGTGGCTGGGCCTCGCCCTTCTCGTTGATGGCATAGACGGCCCGATTGCCCGCAAGGTGCGCGTCAAGGAGGTGCTGCCGAACTGGTCGGGCGATACGCTCGACAATATCATCGATTACGTCACCTATGTGCTTCTGCCGGCCTTCGCGCTTTATCAGAGCGGCATGATCGGCGAGCCATGGTCCTTCGTCGCCGCCGGCATGATCGTCGTCTCCAGCGCCATCTACTATGCCGATATGGGCATGAAGACGGACGAGTATTTCTTCTCCGGCTTCCCCGTCGTCTGGAACATGATCGTCTTCACGCTGTTCGTCATCGATGCCAGCGCCACGACGGCGCTCACTGTTGTCATCGTCTCGGTGGTGCTGACCTTTCTGCCGATCAATTTCCTCCACCCGGTTCGGGTCAAAAGGCTGCGCCCGCTTAATCTCGGCGTCTTTTTTCTGTGGTCGGCGCTCGGCATTTTTTCGCTGCTGATGCATTTCGACACGCCCGAATGGGCGCTCATTCTCTTTATCGTGACCGGGATCTATCTTTACGTCATCGGCGCGGTGCTGCAATTCTTCCCCGCCCTTGGACGCGAAGCTTAGGATAGGCAGATGACCAAAACGCAGGCGGTTTCATTCTCGAGAACGGGCGGGCCGGAGGTTTTCGACTATGTCGAGATCGATCTTCCCTCACCCTCGGCAGGCGAAGTGCAGATCAGGCAGGCGGCAGTCGGGCTCAATTTCATCGACGTCTATTTCCGCAACGGCACTTACAAGACCCCGCATCTGCCCTTCGTCACCGGCAAGGAGGGGGCTGGCACTGTGACATCGGTCGGTCCCGGCGTCGAGGATTTCAAGGTCGGCGACCGTGTCGTCTATGCCGGCGCCGACGGCGCCTATAGCGCTGAACGCAATATCGAGACGCGCCATCTGGTACATGTGCCTGACGGCATAGAGCTCGAAACGGCGGCGGCAATGATGCTGAAGGGCATGACCGCCGAATATCTCTTGAACCGCACCTTCAAGGTCGGCCCGGAGACGGTCCTGCTGTTCCACGCCGCAGCCGGCGGCGTCGGCCTGATCGCCGGCCAGTGGGCAAAGGCCCTCGGCGCCACCGTCATCGGCACGGCGGGCTCTGAAGACAAGATCGAACTAGCGCTCGCCCACGGCTACGACCATGTGATCAACTACAAGAGCGACAGCTTCGTCGACCGTGTCCGCGACATCACCGGCGGCAAGGGCGTGGATGTCGTCTACGATTCGATCGGCCGCGATACTTTTCCACAGTCGCTCGATTGTCTGAAGCCGCGCGGCCTTTTTGCCTCCTTCGGCCAATCTTCCGGGCCGATCGAGAATTTCACCCTTGCGATGCTGGCGCAGAGGGGCTCGCTCTTTGCGACGCGGCCGACGCTCTTCACCTATATCGCCGCGCGTAGGGAACTGATCGACAGTGCGAAAGCGCTATTTGATATTGTGCAAAGCAACAAAGTGCGTATCAATATCAATCAAACTTATCCGCTACGTGAGGTTGGGCGGGCTCACTCGGATCTGGAAACAAGAAAAACAACAGGAACGACGCTGCTGATTCCATGAGATCCGAACGGACCGGTTGGCAGAAGAAATGAGGGGAACGTGTCGCCATTGAATGTGCCGGATTCCGGTGCGTTATTATCGGTTCAGAAGCTGACGAAGTTCTTCGGTGGCTTTGCAGCCTGCAATGAAATCGATCTCGATATAGCGCCGGGCGAAATTCATGCGCTTCTCGGCGAAAATGGTGCAGGTAAATCCACCCTGGTGAAGATGCTGTTCGGCGTTCTCGAGCCGACGGGCGGGCATATCCTCTGGCAGGGCCAGCCGGTCGCGATCGCGTCGCCCGGTGAAGCCCGCAAGCTCGGCATCGGCATGGTCTTCCAGCATTTTTCGCTGTTCGAGGCGCTGACGGTTGCCGAAAACATCGCCCTGTCGCTCGATGACGCCATCCCGATCGACAAAATCGCCGAGGAGGCGAGGGCGCTGTCGGTCGCCTACGGCCTGCCGCTCGATCCGCATGCCCATGTCGCCGATCTCTCGGTCGGCGAGCGCCAGCGTATCGAGATCGTCCGCGCACTGCTGCAGAACCCGAAGCTCATCATCCTCGACGAGCCGACCTCGGTGCTGACGCCGCAGGAGGCCGATAAGCTGTTCGGGACGCTGTTCAAGCTGCGCGCCGAGGGGCGTTCGGTTCTTTATATCAGCCACCGCCTGGAGGAAGTGCAGCGCATCTGCGATCGCGCCACCGTCCTGCGCCATGGCCGCGTGACCGGCGCATGCGATCCCAAGCACGAAACGCCGGCCTCGCTCGCCCGCATGATGGTCGGCAGCGAGGTGGCGACCGTCACGCATCCGGAGCGCAGCGACAAGGGCGAGGTTCAGCTTGCCGTGGCAAACCTTTCCGTCGCCGCGCGCACTCCCTTCGCCATGCCGCTGCGTGATGTGTCGATGGCGGTGCGCTCGGGCGAGATCCTCGCCATTGCCGGGGTCGCTGGCAACGGCCAGAGCGAGCTCTTCGACGCATTGTCCGGCGAATATCCCGTTGTTTCGGCCGAGGCGATCGTCATCCGCAAGAAGCACGTGGGCAATCAGGGCATTACCGCCCGCCGTCTCCTCGGCGCCGGCTTCGTGCCGGAGGAACGCCACGGCCATGCCGCCGTCTCCGCCATGAAACTGTCGGACAATCTCGTCCTTGCCCGCAGCCAGTCGGACCGCAAGGCATTTCTGGGCTTGCTCGGCATCATCCGCCACGCTGCGGTGAAATCCGCCGCAAGGCGCATTTCCGAGGCCATGGATGTCCGCAAGAGCGGCGATGACCCGGCTGCCGGCTCCTTGTCCGGCGGGAACCTGCAAAAGTTTATCGTCGGCCGCGAGCTCGACCGCCAGCCGGCGGTGCTCGTCGTCAACCAGCCGACCTGGGGCGTCGATGCCGGGGCCGCGAGCCGCATCCGCCAGGCCTTGGTGGATCTTGCAAGAAGCGGTTCGGCCGTCGTCGTCATCAGCCAGGATCTCGACGAGATCTTTGAGGTGGCGACCGATATTGCCGTCATCTGCGAAGGCCGTCTTTCCCGCCCGTTCCCGGCCGGCGAACTGACGCGGGAAAGGATCGGACTGCTGATGGGCGGACTGCACGAGAGCAGCTCTGCCCCGGAGGCGCCCCATGCGCATTGAACTTGAAAAACGGCCCGACGTCTCGAAGCTCTTCGCCTTCGTCTCGCCGCTGCTTGCCCTTGTCCTGACGCTGGTATTCGGCGCCATCATGTTCGCCATGCTCGGCAAGGACCCGGTCGAGGCACTCGACGCCTTCTTCATCGAGCCGCTGCTCGAGGTCTGGTCGCTGCACGAGCTGGCGATCAAGGCCGCCCCTCTGATCCTGATCGCCGTCGGCCTGGCAATCTGTTACCGGTCGAATAACTGGAATATCGGCGCCGAGGGCCAGTTCACCATCGGCGCCATTACCGGTTCCTATCTGCCGATCGTCTTTTACGACTGGCATTCGCCGCTCGTGCTGCCACTGATGCTGATCCTTGGCGCGCTCGGCGGTGCGCTTTTCGCCGCCATTCCGGCGCTGCTGAAAGCGCATTTCAATACCAACGAGATCCTGACGTCACTGATGCTGGTCTATATCGCCCAGCTCTTCCTCGACTGGCTGATCCGCGGCGCCTGGCGCGATCCGAAGGGCTTCAACTTTCCGGTTTCCCGTGATTTCGCACCGGAGGCCGTGCTGCCGGCGATCTGGGAAGAGTCCGGCCGCGCCCATTGGGCCTTCATCTTCGCCATTGTCGCCGCAATCGGCGTCTGGTTCATGCTGCGCTATACGCTGAAAGGCTTCGAGATCGTCGTGCTCGGCCAATCGGAGCGGGCAGGGCGCTTTGCCGGCTTTTCGTCGAAGAAGATGATCTGGTTCAGCTTTCTCTTCTCGGGCGCTCTTGCCGGCCTTGCCGGGATAGCCGAGGTCTCGGGCTCGATCGGCCACCTGCAGCCGGCGATCTCGCCGGGCTACGGCTTCACCGCCATCATCGTCGCCTTCCTCGGCCGCCTCAATCCGCTCGGCATCATCGCATCCGGCCTGGTGCTGGCGCTGACCTATCTCGGCGGCGAGGCCGCCCAGCTTTCGCTCGGCGTTTCCGACAAGGTCACCCGCGTCTTCCAGGGCCTGCTGCTCTTCTTCGTGCTCTCCTGCGATACGCTGATCTATTACAAAATCCGCATTGTCTGGTCGCGGCTAAGGGGCAGGGTGGCATGAGCATCTTCGAAGCCATTCTGCTGACTGTCATCACCGCCTCGACGCCGCTCGTCATCGCCGCACTCGGTGAACTCGTGGCCGAGCGTTCCGGCGTTCTCAATCTCGGTGTCGAGGGCATGATGATCATGGGCGCGGTTGCCGCGTTTGCCGGCGCGCAGATGTCGGGCTCGCCCTATGTCGGCATCGTCTGCGGCATTGCGGCAGGCGCGCTTTTCTCTCTTCTGTTTGCCTTCCTGACGCTGACCCTGGTGGCGAACCAGGTGGCGACCGGTCTGGCGCTCACCCTTCTCGGCCTCGGCGCCTCAGGCATGCTTGGCGAAGCCTATGTCGGCATGCCCGGCATCCGGCTGGGAGAGATCGTCATTCCGGTCCTGTCGGATCTTCCGGTCGTTGGCCATGTTCTCTTCAGGCAGGACTTGATCTTCTACCTGTCGATCGCGCTCGTGGTCGGCGTCAGCTGGTTTCTGTTTCGCAGCCGGACCGGGCTGAAGCTCAGGGCGATCGGCGACAATCACGGTTCGGCCCACGCGCTCGGCATTCATGTCATCCGCACGCGATATCTGGCGGTGATGTTCGGCGGCGCCTGCGCCGGTCTTGCCGGGGCGCAGCTTTCGCTCGTCTACACCCCGCAATGGGCCGAGAACATGTCAGCCGGCCGCGGCTGGATCACGTTGGCGCTGGTGGTCTTCGCCTCCTGGCGGCCGTGGCGGGTCTTTGCCGGCGGCTATCTCTTCGGCGCAGTCACCATCCTGCAGCTTCACGCGCAGGCCTTCGGTCTCGGCATTCCCTCGCAGTACCTTTCGATGCTGCCCTATGCCGCGACTATTGTGGTTCTCATCATCATTTCCCATAATCGCCGCACGACGTTGATCAACACGCCCGCGTCGCTCGGAAAAGCCTTCGTGCCGGAGCGATAAAGCAACAACAAAGACGGGTTTCCGCAATAACTTCAAACCAACAGGGGTCCCCATGAAGAAGTTAGCATTCACACTTGCCGCCTCGGCTGCCGCCGTGATCGGCATCTCTTCCGCTGCTCACGCCGCGGACAAGACCAAGGTCTGCTTCGTCTACGTCGGTTCGCATACCGACGGCGGTTATTCGCAGGCCCACGATCTCGGCCGCCAGCAGGTCCAGGCCGAGTTCGGCGACAAGATCGACACGCCTTACCTCGAAAACGTCCCGGAAGGCCCGGATGCCGAGCGCGCCATCGAGCGCCTTGCCCGTTCCGGCTGCAAGCTGATCTTCACGACGTCCTTCGGCTTCATGGATGCGACGGTGAAGGTCGCCGCCAAGTTCCCGAAGGTCAAGTTCGAGCATGGCACCGGCTACAAGGCCGGCCCGAACCTTGCGACCTACAATTCCCGCTTCTATGAAGGCCGCTACATCCTCGGCCAGATCGCCGCCAAGACCTCGAAGAATCACGGCGCGGCCTATATCGCCTCCTTCCCGATTCCCGAAGTCGTGATGGGCATCAACTCGTTCGAGCAGGGCGCCAGGTCGGTCGATCCGAGCTTCAAGCTGAAGGTCATCTGGGTCAACACCTGGTTCGACCCCGGCAAGGAAGCCGATGCCGCCAAGGCGATGGTCGACCAGGGCGTCGACGTCTTGACGCAGCACACCGACACGACCGCGCCGATGCAGGTGGCCGAAGAACGCGGCATCCACGCCTTCGGTCAGGCCTCCGACATGATCGCAGTAGGCCCGAAGGCTCAGCTGACGGCAATTGTCGACACTTGGGGGACCTACTACTCCAAGCGCGTTCACGCTCTTCTGGATGGCACCTGGAAGTCCGAGCAGAGCTGGGACGGCCTGAAGGACGGCATCCTGAAGATGGCGCCCTATACCAACATGCCCGACGACGTGAAGAAGATGGCCGAGGAAACCGAAGCCAAGATCAAATCAGGCGAACTGCATCCCTTCACCGGACCGATCAACAAGCAGGACGGAACGCCCTGGCTGAAGGCCGGCGAGAAGGCCGATGACGGCACCCTGCTCGGCATGAACTTCTATGTCGAAGGCGTCGACGATAAGCTGCCGGGTAAATAATCCCGTAGCCATCTCGCAGATGCGAAGAGCGCCCCTAATGGGCGCTCTTTTTTGCTGCAATGCATCCCAAGATTCCGATTTACAAAAGTAATACTATATGATTTTTTGACCCCTGCGCCGCGAGATGCGGCATTGGGAGGAAATCATGAAATTGAAGACTGCACTTTTGAGTGCCACGATTCTGGCTGCCTGCATGTTCGGTTCGGCTTCAGCCGCCGGCCTCACTGTCGGCTTCTCGCAGATCGGCTCGGAATCGGGCTGGCGTGCGGCTGAAACGACCGTGACCAAGGAGCAGGCCAAGAAGCGCGGCATCGATCTGAAGTTTGCCGATGCGCAGCAGAAGCAGGAAAACCAGATCAAGGCTCTGCGCTCTTTCATTGCTCAGGGCGTCGATGCCATTCTCATTGCTCCGGTCGTTGAAACCGGCTGGGACGACGTTCTCAAGGAAGCCAAGGAAGCCAAGATTCCGGTCATCCTTCTCGACCGTACCATCAAGGCTCCGGACGATCTCTATCTGACGGCTGTTACGTCGGACCTGGTCCATGAAGGCAAGGTCGCAGGCGACTTCCTGGTCAAGACCGTCGGCGACAAGAAGTGCAATGTCGTTGAACTTCAGGGCACAACCGGTTCGTCGCCGGCCATCGCCCGCAAGAAGGGCTTCGAAGAGGCCCTTGCCGGCCACGACAACCTCAAGATCGTTCGCAGCCAGACCGGTGACTTCACCCGCACCAAGGGCAAGGAAGTCATGGAAAGCTTCCTGAAGGCCGAGAATGGCGGCAAGGATATCTGCGCTCTCTACGCCCATAACGACGACATGGCCGTCGGCGCCATCCAGGCGATCAAGGAAGCCGGCCTGAAGCCCGGCAAGGATATCCTCGTCGTCTCCATCGACGCCGTGCCCGATATCTTCAAGGCCATGTCCGAAGGCGAGGCCAATGCCACGGTCGAGCTGACGCCGAATATGGCAGGTCCGGCCTTCGATGCGCTCGAAGCCTATCTGAAGGACAAGAAGGCTCCGGCCAAATGGATCCAGACCGAGTCGAAGCTCTACACGCCTGCCGACGAGCCGATGAAGGTCTACGAAGAGAAGAAGGGTCAGGGCTACTGATCTGATGTGACACTGCTGCATAATTCCTTAAATCGGAATTCGATTTCGGGACAAATCATGCAGCAATTCAAAGCGCTACAGCGTCCTTATGCGTCTCAAAAGACCAGGCGGCGCTGTAGAACCGCACCGGCCCGTCATGGACCGGTGCGGAACTGCCTCGCCGCCTTGGGACATCATGTCCGGCCGCGGCGCGGCTTTTGCCGTCAATATCAGGAAAACAGACCCTTATGACTCACGATTTCGAGAACGTTCTCGCGGCCTCCGGAATATCGAAATTCTTTCCTGGCGCGGTGGCGCTGGATAAGGTCGATTTCACGCTCCGCAGAGGCGAGGTGCACGCATTGCTGGGCGAGAACGGCGCCGGCAAGTCGACGCTGATCAAGTGCATCACCGGCGCCTATCATCGTGATGAAGGCAGCCTGGCGCTCGACGGCCAGGAAATCAATCCGGCCAATACGCTCGCCGCCCAGAAGCTCGGCATCGGCACGGTCTACCAGGAGGTCAACCTGCTGGCCAATCTAAGCGTCGCCGAAAACCTCTTTCTCGGACGCCAGCCAAGACGGTTCGGCATGACCGACGTGCGCGCAATGAACCGCAAGGCGCGCGATCTGCTCACCGGCTACGGCATCGATATCGACGTTACCGCCGAACTTGGCCGTTTTTCCGTCGCTGTCCAGCAGGTGGTTGCCATCGCCCGCGCCGTCGATCTCTCAGGCAAGGTGCTGATCCTCGACGAGCCCACGGCAAGTCTCGACAACCAGGAGGTCGCGCTGCTCTTCCGCATCATCGACGACCTGAAGAAGCGCGGCCTGGGCATCGTCTTCATCACCCATTTTCTCGAGCAGGTCTATGCGATCAGCGACCGCATTACCGTGCTGCGCAACGGCAAGCTCGTCGGCACCCGCGACGCCGCCGATCTGCCGCGCCAGGGCCTGATCGCCATGATGCTCGGCCGCGAGCTGGCGCATGTCGAAGAGACTGTCAGGGAACGCAGCCTTGCGGCAGGCGAGGTTCGATATCGTTTTGCAGGCTATGGCAAACGCGGCAAGGTCAAGCCTTTCGACCTTGAGGTTCGCGCCGGAGAGGTGGTCGGCATTGCCGGGCTGCTCGGCTCCGGCCGCACCGAAACCGCCGAACTGCTTTTCGGCATCGAGCATGCCGACAGCGGCAGCGCCACGATCGACGGCCAGCCGGTGACGCTTTCCGGCCCGCGCGCCGCGATCGCAAAGGGTTTCGGCTTCTGCCCCGAGGATCGCAAGACCGATGGCATCGTCGGCGACCTGTCGATCAGGGAGAACATCGCACTGGCGCTGCAGGCCCGCCGTGGCTGGACGCGGCCGCTCTCGCGCGCCGAGCAGAATGCACTTGCCGACCGCTACATCAAGGCGCTCGATATCCGCACCACCGACCGCGAGAAGCCGATCCGGCTGCTCTCCGGTGGCAATCAGCAGAAGGCGATCCTCGCCCGCTGGCTGGCGACCAATCCGAAGTTTCTGATCCTCGACGAGCCGACCCGCGGCATTGATGTCGGCGCCCATGCCGAGATCATTCGGCTCATCGAAGAGCTCTGCGCGGGCGGCATGTCGCTGATCGTGATTTCCTCGGAACTTGAAGAGCTTGTCGCCTATAGTTCACGTGTCATCGTACTTCGCGACAGACAGCATATCGCCGAACTGACAGGCGAACGTATCACCGCCGCCGGCATCGTCGAAGCCATCGCTGCGGCAGAGCACAAGATGGAGGAGGCATGAGGTCCTCGCTGAAGGCGCTGGCCTATCGCCTGGCGCCGCAATTGATTGCGCTCGTTGTCATTCTTCTGTTGAATTTCATCACGTCACCGCAGTTTTTTAATGTCGTGGTTCAGAATGACCGGCTTTATGGCAGCCTGATCGATGTGCTGAATCGCGGTGCGCCGGTGGCGCTGCTGGCGATCGGCATGACGCTGGTGATCGCCACCAAAGGCATCGACCTGTCCGTCGGTGCGGTCATCGCGATCTGCGGCGCCGTCGCCGCGTCATCGATTGTCTCTGGAAATTCAGTCACCTATACCATTATCCTCACGCTTGCGATCGGGCTTGCCTGCGGTGTCTGGAACGGTTTCCTGGTGGCGGTCCTCAATATCCAGCCGATCATCGCGACGCTGGTGCTGATGGTCGCCGGCCGCGGCATCGCCCAGCTGATCACCGAAGGCGCCATCCTGACCTTCAACGATGACGGGCTGACCTTCTTCGGCAGCGGTTCCATGGCTCTCCTGCCGATGCCTGTCGTCATCTGGCTTCTCGTCGGCCTGCTCGTCATCCTGCTTGTCCGCCGCACCGCACTCGGCATGCTGATCGAGGCCGTCGGCATCAATCGCCGCGCCAGCACGCTCTCTGGCATTCAAACGCCGGTGCTATTGATGGCGGTCTACATGCTGAGCGGTCTCTGCGCCTCGATCGCGGGCATCATCGTCGCAGCCGACATCAAGGGCGCCGATGCCAACAATGCCGGCCTCTGGCTGGAGCTCGACGCGATCCTCGCCGTCGTCGTCGGCGGCAATTCGCTGCTCGGCGGCCGCTTCAGCATTCTCGGATCGCTGATCGGCGCGATGATCATCCAGGCGGTGAATACCGGCATCCTGTCCTCCGGCTTCCCGCCTGAGTTCAATCTGATCATCAAGGCCGTCATCATTATCGTCATCCTCGTCATCCAGTCGCCGGCGGTGCAATCGCTCGCCATCTTCGCCAGCCGCCGGCAGGGCGGAAGGGAGCAGCCGAAATGAACTCCAAATACCTGCCGCTGCTTGCGACCATCGTCATCTTCGTGCTCGCCTATGCCGGCTGCGCGCTGCAATATCCGAACATGCTGTCGACGCGCGTCATCGGCAATCTGTTGACCGACAATGCCTTTCTCGGAATCGCTGCCGTCGGCATGACCTTCGTCATCATCTCGGGCGGCATCGATCTGTCGATCGGCTCGGTCATCGCCTTTACCGGCGTCTTCCTCGCGGTGATCTTGCAGAACACCTCGATCCATCCGCTGCTCGCTTTCGCGATCGTGCTCGTCATCACGACTGCCTTTGGCGGTATCATGGGCGCGATCATCCACTATCTCGAAATGCCGGCCTTCATCGTCACGCTCGCCGGCATGTTTCTGGCGCGCGGCATGGCCTTCGTGCTCTCGATCGACAGCATCCCGATCGATCACGAATATTATTCGACGCTGACGAGCCTCTATTACCGTCTGCCCGGCGGCGGGCGGCTGACGCTGATCGGCGGCATCATGCTTCTGGTCTTTGCCGTCGGCATCTTCATCGCCCAGCGCACCCGCTTCGGCACCAACGTCTATGCACTCGGCGGCGGCACGCAGACGGCGCGGCTGATGGGTGTGCCGGTCGGCCGTACGACAATCCAGATCTATGCGCTGTCGGGCTTTCTGGCGGGTCTATCCGGGATCGTTTTTTCGCTGTACACCTCTGCTGGATATTCTCTTGCAGCAGTCGGCGTCGAACTCGATGCCATCGCGGCGGTCGTCATTGGAGGGACGCTGCTGACCGGAGGAGCGGGATTCGTGGCGGGAACCTTGATCGGTATCCTGATCCAGGGGCTCATTCAGACCTACATCACCTTCGACGGCACGCTGTCGAGCTGGTGGACCAAGATCCTGATTGGCCTTCTGCTGTTTGCATTCATCCTGATGCAGAAAGCCATCCTGTTCGTTTCCAGTCTGAACAAGAGGTACGCCTGAGGGGGAGACGGATCGCTTGCGCTACAAATTGGACGAGACACGCAAGACGGGGCGCAGAACCCGGACGAGCCATGCCCAAGTCGTCGACGAACTCGGCAAGGCGATCGTCGCCGGCACCTATCCCGTTGGTTCGATCCTGCCAGGCGATACGGAACTGGCGCAGCGTTTCAAAGTGTCCCGCACCGTCTTGCGTGAAACGATGAAGACGCTCGCCGCCAAGGGCATGGTCGTCGCCAAGGCGCGGGTCGGCACGCGTGTGACCGAAAAGAACCTCTGGAACATGTTCGACAGCGAGATCATCGCCTGGCACTTCGACAACGGTGTGACGGAAGAGTTTCTGCTGCAGCTCTACGATATTCGGCTCGCCTTCGAACCCTTCGCCGCCGGTCTCGTCGCCGAGCGAGCGAATGCTGACGAGATCGAGATGCTGCGCGCGCTCGCGCTCGAAATGGCAGCGGCTGGTCATACGGCCGACAGCCTGGCACTCGCCGACCTTCGTTTTCACCTGGCGATCGCCGAAGCCTCGCACAATCCCTTCATGCGGACACTGGGCAGCCTCATCGAAGCAGCTCTCGTCGGCATGTTCCGGATGAGCACGCCGCCAACCGAAAACGGCTTCGCCAATATCGCCGATACCCATATGCGCATCGTCGATGCGATCGTTTCCGGCGATAACGCCGCCGCGCGCCGCGCGATGGAGGACGTCATCCTGGACGGTCGCATTCATGTGCATGAAGCTTTCGCGGCCCGCGGTTCCGAGGCCGTCACAGGGTCGATTTCGGGCGCAATTTTACCCTTGTGAAGGCTTTGCTTGTCTGCAGGGCCGCGCATCTTTCGAGAGGCGCAAGGGACGCTGCAGCACTTCGAAGTGCTGCATAATTTTATCCTTAAATCGATTCCGATTTAGGGAATTATGCAGTATGAGGCGATAAAGCCGCCTCATGGCGCGGATTCGCGGAGCAAATCATGGAACGCACTTGTCTTGCCGTCATCCTTGCCGCCGGTGACAGCACGCGGATGAAATCCTCGAAATCGAAGGTCCTGCATCCTGTCGCTGGACGGCCGATGATCGCCCACGTGGTCGAGGCGGTGGCCTCTGCCGGCATCTCGTCCGTCGCCCTTGTCGTCGGCCGTGACGCCGAGGACGTGGCAAAGGCGGCAAGCATCGCCGGCGTCAGCATCGAATCCTATCTGCAGAAGGAACGCCTCGGCACCGGCCACGCAGTCTTGGCTGCGCGTGAAGCGATCGCCAAGGGCTACGACGATATCCTCGTCACCTATGGCGACGTGCCGCTCCAGACCGACGGACCGTTGAAGGCTGCCCGCCAGGGCCTTGCCGATGGCAGCGATGTCGTCGTCATCGGCTTCCACACCGACCGCCCGAGTGGCTACGGTCGCCTGCTCGTCAAGGATGGCGAACTCATCGCCATCCGCGAGGAGAAGGACGCGACCGATGCCGAGCGCACCGTCACCTGGTGCAACAGCGGCTTGATGGCGATTAACGGCAGAAAGGCGCTCGACCTTCTCACGCGCATCGGCAATGCCAATGCCAAGGGCGAATTCTATCTGACCGATCTCGTCGAGATCGCCCGTTCGCTCGGCGGACGCGTGACTGCGGTCGACGCTCCCGAGATCGAGATGACCGGCTGCAACACCCGTGCCGAACTCGCCGTCATCGAACGTTTCTGGCAGGAGCGCCGCCGCCACGAGATGATGCTGGCCGGCGTCACCATGATCGCGCCGGAAACGGTCTTTCTTTCCTACGATACCGCCATCGGCCAGGATGCGCTGATCGAGCCGAATGTCGTTTTCGGCCCTGGTGCTGTGATCGACAGCGGCGCCGTCATTCATGCTTTCTCGCATATCGAAGGCGCTCATGTCAGCCAAGGCGCGACCGTCGGTCCCTTCGCGCGGCTGCGGCCGGGTGCAGATCTCGCCAGCGGCGCCAAGGTCGGCAATTTCTGCGAGGTCAAGAACGGCCGGCTGGGCGAGGGCGCCAAGGTCAACCACCTGACTTACATCGGCGATGCCGTCATCGGCGCCGGCAGCAATATCGGCGCCGGCACGATCACCTGCAACTATGACGGCGTCAACAAGAGCGAGACGGTGATCGGCGAAAACGCCTTCATCGGTTCCAACTCCTCGCTGGTCGCGCCGGTAACGATCGGCGACGGCGCCTATATCGGCTCCGGCAGCGTCATCACCGTCGATGTTCCGGCCGATGCACTGGCGCTCGGCCGTGCCCGGCAGGAGATCAAGCCCGGCCGCGCGACGCTGCTGCGTGAGCGTGCGCTGGCCATCAAGGCGGCGAAGAAGGCGAAAGCCTGACCGGCCTTGCGTAACCGGCGGAAATTGAAAGTGACCGTCGAGGTGATTGAGAAATAAGCAGGAATCGTTAGGACTGGCCTCATTGTTGGGGCCTAGTGGGGATGTTGCATGTGTGGAATTGTGGGGATCGTCGGAACTGCGCCTGTTGCCGGGCGCCTGGTCGATGCGCTGAAGCGTCTCGAATATCGCGGTTACGATTCCGCCGGTGTCGCCACCATTCATGACGGCGTGATGGATCGCCGCCGGGCCGAGGGCAAGCTGTTCAATCTGGAAAAGCGCCTCGACAGCGAACCGCTGCCCGGCACCGTCGGCATCGCCCACACGCGCTGGGCGACCCACGGCGTTCCGAACGAGACCAATGCCCATCCGCATTTCGTCGAAGGCGTCGCCGTCGTCCATAACGGCATCATCGAGAACTTCTCCGAGCTTCGCGATGAACTGACCGAGGAGGGTTCGGTCTTCCAAACCCAGACCGACACCGAGGTGGTCGCCCATCTGCTGGCGAAATACCTGCGCGAGGGCCTCGAGCCGCGCGACGCCATGCTGAAGATGCTGAACCGGGTGACCGGCGCCTATGCGCTGGCTGTTATGCTCAAGACCGATCCCGGCACGATCATGGCCGCCCGGTCCGGACCACCGCTTGCCGTCGGCTACGGCCGCGGCGAGATGTTCCTCGGCTCGGATGCGATCGCGCTCTCGCCCTTCACCAACGAGATCACCTATCTCGTCGACGGCGATTTCGCTGTCCTTACCCGCGACGGTGTCTCAGTGCTCGATTTCGCCGGCAAGCCGGTCAAGCGCGCGCGCCAGATCTCGCAGGCGACCGCCTATGTCGTCGACAAGGGCAACCACCGCCATTTCATGGAAAAGGAAATCTACGAGCAGCCGGAGGTGATTTCCCACGCGCTCAGCCATTATGTCGATTTCGCCGAGAACACGATCGGCGCCAATGCCGCCGCGATCGACTTCAAGGCGGCGACCGGCCTTGCGATCTCGGCCTGCGGCACTGCTTATCTCGCCGGCCTCGTCGGCAAATACTGGTTCGAGCGTTATGCTCGCCTGCCTGTTGAGATCGACGTCGCCTCCGAATTCCGCTATCGCGAAATGCCGCTGTCGTCGTCGCAGGTAGCGCTCTTCATTTCACAGTCCGGCGAGACCGCCGATACGCTGGCATCGCTGCGCTATTGCCGCGACAACGGGTTGAAGATCGGCGCCGTCGTCAATGTCCGCGAATCGACGATCGCGCGGGAATCCGACGCCGTCTTCCCGATCATGGCCGGCCCCGAAATCGGCGTTGCCTCGACCAAGGCCTTCACCTGCCAGCTTGCCGTGCTGGCAGCGCTGGCGATCGGTGCCGGCAAGGCGCGCGGCACGGTGAGTGCCGATGAGGAGAGGGCGCTGGTGCGCCATCTCGCCGAAATGCCGCGTATTATGAGCCGGGTGCTGAACCTCATCCAGCCGCAGATGGAAAGCCTGTCGCGCGAGCTGTCGAAGTGCAAGGACGTGCTTTATCTCGGCCGCGGCACCAGCTTCCCGCTCGCCATGGAAGGCGCGCTGAAGCTCAAGGAAATTTCCTATATCCATGCCGAAGGTTATGCCGCTGGCGAATTGAAGCATGGGCCGATCGCGCTGATTGACGAGAACATGCCTGTCATCGTCATCGCCCCCTACGACCGTTTCTTCGAAAAGACCGTCTCGAACATGCAGGAGGTCGCAGCCCGCGGCGGCCGCATCATCTTCATCACCGACGAGGCCGGTGCGGCTGCCTCGAAACTGCCGACCATGGCGACGATCACCCTGCCTGTGGTCGACGAAATCATCGCGCCGATGATCTTCTCGCTGCCGATCCAACTGCTCGCCTATCATACCGCCGTCTTCATGGGCACCGATGTCGACCAGCCGCGCAACCTGGCGAAATCCGTGACGGTGGAATAAGCCTGTAACGCCGCAACCTTCGTTTCGAAACATATTGTGCCAGGCCCCGAATTCTGGCAATTTTGGTTTGCGGACAAGGGGGAAGGGGCGGGCATACCGGCCTGTCCAGGACTGAGATGGAGCTCATCAGGACACGATGACCGACAACACCCCCAGAATGCCGGTCGCGACCCGGTTGAGGAATAATTTTCTAGCAGGGCTGATCATCTGCGCGCCGATCGCGATCACCATCTGGCTGACCTGGACCTTCATCCATTGGTCGGACAGCTGGGTCAGGCCCTATATTCCGGCGCGCTGGAACCCGGAAAGCTATCTCAATTTCGCCATTCCCGGTTTCGGCCTACTGATCGCCATCGTGCTGATCACCGTCGTCGGCTTCCTCGGCAAGAACCTCATCGGCCAGAGCATCGTCCGTTTCGGCGAATCGATCGTCCAGCGCATGCCGCTGGTACGCACGATCTACAGAAGCGTGAAACAGATTTTCGAAACCGTGCTGAAGGAACAGGCGAACTCCTTCAAGAAGGTCGGCCTCATCGAATATCCGGGTCCCGGCCTCTGGGCACTGATCTTCATCGCCACCGACGCCAAGGGCGAAATCGCTTCGAAGTTCAATGCCATGGGCCAGGATATGGTCGCCGTCTTCCTGCCGCCGACGCCGGTGCCGACAGCCGGCTTCCTCATCTTCGTGCCGCGCGAGAAGATCGTCATGCTCGATATGTCGCCGGAAGATGCCGCCAAGTTCCTGATTTCAGGCGGGCTTGTCGCGCCCGAACACAAGCCGGCCGATCCCAAGCAGAAGCATTTGCCGCGGCCGAAGCCGGTGGCGGTTTCCAAAGCTGAATGATGCATGTCGCCCAAAAGTGTTCAGCGGTTTTGGGATAAAGACATGCATGGAAGGAGACTTAAAGCGCGCCGCGGCGCGCTTTATCCAGCCCTGAGAAAACGGATCGCCTCGTCGCGGCGGAAAAGATAGAGCAGGGTGCGGATCGCCGTTCCCCTCTCGGTGGTCAAATCCGGATCGCGCTCGATGAGGTAAGCGGCATCCTTGCGGGCGATCTCCAGCAGGTCGGCATGCGCCTCGAGGCTGGCGATGCGGAATCCCGGCGTGCCGGATTGCCTTGTGCCGAGCAATTCGCCTTCGCCGCGCAGCTTCAGATCCTCCTCGGCAATACGGAAGCCATCCTCCGTCTCCCGCATGATCGAAAGCCTGGCATGGCCGGTCTCGCCGAGTGGTCCCTTGTAGAGCAGGATGCAGGTCGAGGCCTCGTCGCCGCGCCCGACGCGGCCGCGCAGCTGATGCAATTGCGCCAGGCCGAAGCGTTCGGCATGTTCGATCACCATGATCGTCGCATCCGGTACGTCGACACCGACCTCGACGACGGTAGTGGCGACGAGCAGCCGGGTCTCGCCGTTCTTGAACGCCATCATCGCCGCATCCTTCTCCGGCCCGCTCATGCGGCCGTGGATGAGGCCGATGCCGGGGCCAAGTGCGGCGACCAGCGTCGCGTGCCGTTCCTCGGCCGACATCAGGTCGAGCTCCTCGGACTCCTCGACCAGCGGGCAGATCCAGTAGGCCTTCTTGCCCTCGGCGATCGCGCTTTGCAGGCGGCCGACGATTTCGCCAGTCCGTTCCATCGGCACGGTGATCGTCTGGATCGGCTTGCGGCCGGCCGGTTTTTCGGTGAGCTTGGAGACGTCCATGTCGCCGAAGGCGGCGAGCACCAGCGTGCGCGGGATCGGCGTCGCCGTCATGACAAGCATGTGCGGCGAGAGGCCCTTGGCGGTCAGCCGCAGGCGCTGATGCACGCCGAAACGGTGCTGCTCGTCGACGACGGCAAGCATCAGATTGGCGTAGGCGACGCTGTCCTGGAAAAGCGCGTGCGTGCCGATGATGATCTGGGCAGCACCCGAGGCGATGCGCTCCAGGATTTCTTCCCGTTCGCGTCCCTTGGTGCGCCCGGTCAGCACCTCGATGCTCAGCCCGGCGGCGGCGGCGAATTTCGAGATCGTCGCGTGGTGCTGCCGTGCCAGGATTTCGGTCGGCGCCATCAGCACGGCCTGGCCGCCGCTCTCGATCACCGCCGCCATCGCCATCAGCGCTACCAGCGTCTTGCCGGAACCGACATCGCCCTGCAGCAGCCGCAGCATGCGCTCGTTGCCGGCCATATCCTTCAAAACCTCGGCGATCGCCTCGTTCTGGCTTGATGTGAGTGAGAAGGGCAAGGTCTTCAGGATCTTGCTGCTGATGGCGCCGGTCGCAGTGACCGGCTGGCCCGCCACCTTGCGCAGCCTCTGCCGCACAAGGCTCAGCGAGAGCTGGCCGGCGAGGAACTCGTCATAGGCAAGCCGCCGCCGGGCAGGGGCCTGCGGGTCGATATCCCCAGGATCGTGCGGCTCGTGCAGCATGTGGAAACTGTCGCGGATCGATGGCAGGCCCTCTCTCTGCGTCAGTGCCAGATCATCCCATTCCGGCAGCTCGGGAAACCGCGGCAGGCCAGCGTCGATGATCTTGCGCAGCGTCTTCGGCGAGAGCCCCGCCGTCAGCGGATAGATCGGCTCGACCAGCGGCAGGCTCTCCGCCTCGTCAGCCCTGACGATATAATCGGGATGCACCATCGAGGCGCGGCCGTTGAACCAGTCGATCTTGCCGCTGACGGTCACCTCCGCGTCAACAGGTAGTTGCTTTTCCAGCCATGCCGCCTGTCCGCGGAAGAAGACCAGCGTCAGTTCGCCGGTCTCGTCATGCAGGAAGACGCGGTAAGGGATATTGCTTTTGCCGCCCGGCGGTACCTGGTGTCGGTCGACGCGCGCCGTGATCGTCACGATCGCCCCCTGCGGCGCGCGGGCGATGCCTGGCTGGTTGCGCCGGTCGATCAGCGAAAAGGGCGCGTGGAAGAGCAGATCGATGACCCGGCAATCCTCCAGCGTCTCGCGCCCGAGCAGCTTGACCAGCAGGTCGGCGATCTTCGGGCCGACGCCCGGAAGGCCCGAAATGGGGGAAAACAGAGGATCGAGAATGGCGGGGCGCATGCGGCCAAAATGCGATGAACAATGCGGCCTTGGCAAGGCTGACAAGCCGCTTTCCAGGGTCTATAGAGGCGCATCAACAGGAAGGTAATGCCATGACAGGTGTCACGCTCACCAGTGCCGGTCTCGACCCGCGCCGCCGCAGAATCCTTTTCCGCTGCTGGCATCGCGGCATCCGCGAGATGGATCTGGTCTTCGGCCAGTTCGCCGAAGCCGAGGTCGCCAGACTGTCGGAAGCCGAACTCGACGAGTTCGAGACGATCATGGCGGAAGAGGACAATGATCTCGTCCGCTGGATCATGGGAACATGGCCGGTGCCTGAGCGTTTCCAGACACCGATGTTTGCCCGCATCGCTGCCTACAAGCCCGATTTCGACAAGCCCCTCAGGACGCCGGAATGATCCCTGGTTTCGATGCGAAGAAGCTTGCGGCCATTGCCGAGCCGCTGACGATCGGCAATGTGCCGGCAGGTCTTGAGACGCTGCTGCTCGCGGAGCTCGCCCGAACGGGAGAGCCGGTCGCCTATGTCATGTCCGACGGTCATCGCATGGCCGATCTCGAGCAGATGCTGGGCTTCGTCGCCCCCGACATTCCGGTTCTCACTCTGCCGGCCTGGGACTGTCTGCCTTATGACCGCGTCTCGCCAAGCGCCGACACCTCGGCCCGCCGGCTTGCCGCACTCGGCGGCCTCATCGCCCATCGCAAGAAGCCGCATGCGGCAATCGTGCTCGTCACCGCCAATGCCATGCTGCAGAAGGTGGCGCCGCAGGATGTCATCGAAAGCCTGACTTTCTCGGCCCGTCCCGGCAACCAGCTGCGCATGGACGATCTCGCCGGTCGTCTGGAACGCAACGGTTTCGAGCGCGTCGCGACCGTTCGCGAGGTCGGTGAATATGCCGTGCGCGGCGGCATTCTCGACGTCTTCGTGCCGGGTTCCGAAGAGCCGGTCCGCCTCGATTTCTTCGGCGACACGCTGGAGAGCATCCGCAGCTTCGATCCGGCCAGCCAGCGCACGACAGGGCAGGTGCGCTCCCTTGATCTCAACCCGATGAGCGAAGTGACGCTGACGCCGGATACGATCAGCCGCTTCCGCAAGAATTACCTCTCCGCTTTCGGCGCGACCACACGCGACGACGCGCTCTATCTCGCCGTCTCCGAAGGCCGCCGTTACCCCGGCATGGAGCACTGGCTGCCGCTCTTCTACGAGAAACTCGATACCGTCTTCGATTATCTCAGCGGCTTCCGGATCGTCATCGACCATACGGTACGTGAGGCAGCCGATGAGCGCTCCAAGCTCGTTTTTGATTATTATGACGCCCGCCTGAATTCCGGCCAGCCGGCCAAGGGCCAGATGACGCAGGGCACGCCCTACAAGCCGGTGACGCCGGGCCAGCTCTATCTCGACAGCAAGCTTTTCGTCAAAACCCTCGACGCGCTCGGCGCGATCCGCATCAGCCCCTTCAACGAGCATGAGGGCGAGGCGCGGCGGGTCGTCAATGTCGACGCCCGCCAGAGCCAGCGCTGGGCGCGTTCGAATGCCGAAGGCGGCGGCGATGCCGAACGCATCAACATCTTCGACGTCGTCGTCAAGCATATTGCCGATCGCCGTGCCGCCGGCGCCAAAGTGCTCGTCACCGCCTGGACCGAAGGTTCGCTGGAGCGGCTACTGCAGGTGCTGAACGAGCATGGCCTGGAAAAGGTCAAGCCGATCGAGGCGCTGAAGGATGTCGGTTCGCTGGCGAGAGGCGAGGCGGCCGCTGCCGTGCTCAGTCTCGAAGCCGGCTTCGAGGCCGGCGACCTCGTCGTCATCGGCGAGCAGGACATCCTCGGCGACCGCATGGTGCGCCGCTCCAAGCGCCGCAAGCGCGCAGCCGATTTCATCTCGGAAGTCGCGGGCCTCGACGAAGGCTCGATCGTCGTCCACGCCGAACACGGCATCGGCCGTTTTATAGGGCTCAGGACCATCGAGGCCGCTGGTGCTCCGCATGCCTGCCTTGAGCTGCAATATGCCGACGAGGCCAAGCTGTTCCTGCCGGTCGAAAACATCGATCTTCTCTCGCGCTACGGCGGCGAGGGCACCGAAGCCCAACTCGACAAGCTCGGTGGCGGCGCCTGGCAGATGCGCAAGGCCAAGCTCAAGAAGCGCCTGCTCGACATGGCCGATGCGCTGATCCGCATCGCCGCCGAGCGCCTGACGCGCCATGCGCCGATGCTGACGACGCCGGAGGGCCTTTACGACGAATTCGCTGCCCGCTTCCCCTATGACGAGACCGAGGACCAGGATAACGCCATCGAGGCGGTGCGCTCCGATCTCGGCGCCGGCCGACCGATGGACCGTCTGGTCTGCGGCGACGTCGGTTTTGGCAAGACCGAAGTGGCGCTACGCGCCGCTTTCGTCGCGGCAATGAACGGCGCCCAGGTCGCCGTCGTCGTGCCGACGACGCTGCTTTCCCGCCAGCATTTCAAGACCTTTTCCGACCGTTTCCGCGGTCTGCCGGTGCGTATCCAGCAGGCCTCGCGCCTCGTCGGCGCCAAGGAGCTGGCGCTGACCAAGAAGGAAGTGGCGGAAGGCAAGACCGATATCGTCGTCGGCACCCATGCGCTGCTCGGCGCCGGCATCAAATTCGCCAATCTCGGTCTGCTCGTCATCGATGAGGAGCAGCATTTCGGCGTCAAGCACAAGGAGCGGCTGAAGGAACTGAAAAGCGACGTGCACGTGCTGACGCTGTCGGCAACGCCGATCCCACGCACCCTGCAGCTTGCCATGACCGGCGTGCGCGAATTGTCGCTGATCACCACGCCGCCGGTCGACCGCATGGCGGTGCGCACCTTCATCTCGCCCTTCGACAGCCTGGTCATCCGCGAGACGCTGATGCGCGAGCATTATCGCGGCGGCCAGAGCTTCTATGTCTGCCCCAGGCTTGCCGATCTCGAGGACGTGCATGCCTTCCTGCAGTCCGATGTGCCGGAGCTGAAGGTCGCCATTGCCCATGGCCAGATGCCGGCCGGCGAACTCGAAGACATCATGAACGCCTTTTATGAAGGCCGCTACGATGTGCTGTTGTCCACAACCATCGTCGAATCCGGCCTCGACGTGCCCACAGCCAATACGCTGATCGTCCACCGTGCCGACATGTTCGGCCTTGCCCAGCTCTATCAGCTGCGTGGCCGCGTAGGCCGCTCGAAGGTGCGCGCTTTCGCCCTCTTCACCCTGCCGGTCAACAAGGTGCTGACGGCCACCGCCGAACGCCGCCTCAAGGTGCTGCAGTCGCTGGATACGCTCGGAGCCGGTTTCCAGCTGGCAAGCCACGATCTCGATATTCGCGGCGCCGGCAACCTGCTCGGCGAGGAGCAGTCAGGCCATATCAAGGAAGTCGGCTTCGAACTTTATCAGCAGATGCTGGAAGAGGCGGTCGCCGAGGTCAAGGGTGTCGACGAGATCCACGATACCGGCTGGTCGCCGCAGATCTCGGTCGGCACGACGGTGATGATCCCGGAAACTTACGTTCCCGACCTGCATCTGCGCATGGCGCTCTACCGCCGTCTCGGGGAAATCACTGAACTCAAAGAGATCGACGGCTTCGGCGCCGAGATGATCGACCGCTTCGGCCCGATGCCGATCGAAGTCCAGCACCTGCTGAAGATCGTCTACATCAAGTCGCTCTGCCGCACCGCCAATGTCGAAAAGCTCGATGCCGGCCCGAAGGGTGTCGTCGTGCAGTTCCGCAACAAGGAATTCCCCAACCCGGCAAACCTCGTCGGTTATATCGGCAAGCAGGGCACGATGGCAAAGATCCGCCCCGATCACAGCCTGTTCCTGACCCGCGACTTGCCGACGCCGGAAAAACGCCTGCAGGGCGCTGCCGTCATCATGACGCAGCTGGCCGAATTCGCGAAATAGAGCAATTCCAGCAAAACTGTGCCACGGTTTTGCGTCCTGAATTGCGTGGAAAAAGGAGATGGAGATGGGAACATACGGCGCAACGATCGCCTGGCAGCGCAACGGCGAGACCTTCACCGACAACCGCTACAGCCGCGCCCACCGCTGGACCTTCGACGGCGGCATCGAGGTGAGGGCGTCCTCTTCCGCGCTTGTCGTGCCGCTGCCCTATTCCGCCGAGGATGCCGTTGATCCGGAAGAGGCTTTCGTCGCTTCGCTCTCCAGCTGCCACATGCTCTGGTTCCTGTCGATCGCAGCAAAACAGCGCTTTTGCGTCGACAGCTACACCGATGCCGCCGAGGGCATCATGGAGAAGAATGCCGACGGCCGCCTCGCCATGACCGTCGTGACCCTCCGTCCGCATGTCGTCTTCAGCGGCGAAAAGCAGCCCTCGCTCAGCGAGTTGGAAAGCCTTCACCATCGCGCCCACGACGAATGTTTCATCGCCAATTCGGTGAAGACCGAGGTGCGCTGCGTTCCGATTCTGGGCTGAAGCTGGAGCCGTCGGCGTCAGTTCATGCCTGATCGCGCCTCGGCTTTCGCCTTGGCGATATCGCGCAATGCATTGGCCAGCACGTCCGGCGTTTGTGCGCCGCTGACGGCATATTGCTGGTCGAAGATGAAGAACGGCACGCCGTTGACGCCCATCTCCTGCGCCGCGGTGATCTCGGCGACGATCAGATCCCGATCGGCATCGGAGGCAAGCAGCGAGGCGATGACCGAGCGATCAAGGCCGGCCTTGTCGGCGATATCGAGCAGTACCGCGTGGTCGCCGACATTGCGGCCTTCCTCGAAATTCGCCTTGAACAGCGCGGCAACGACCTTGTCCTGCTTCTCGCGGCCTTCGATCATCGCCCAGTGGATCAGTCGATGCGCGTCGAGCGTGTTCGGGCCGATCTTGATCGCTTCGAAATTGAAGGCGATGCCGACTTCGCGGCCGTAATCGGTGAGCATCTTGTGCGCCTGCGCCACGCGCTCCTCGCCGCCGAGCTTCTCAGCCAGCGCCTTCTTCTGGTCGACGCCTTCCTTGGGATAGTCGGGATTGAGCCGGTACGGCCGCCAGTTGATGTCGACGCCGATTACGTCCTGCACCTCGGCGATGGCGAGCTCCAGCCGTGCCTTGCCGAGATAGCACCAGGGGCAGACGACATCCGAGACGACGTCGATGGTGATACGCTCCATGATGATTTTCCTTATTCTGTGCGTCTCCAAGGGAGACATTTGAGCCGGGGTGGTTCGGCTGCTTCTTATTGGGCGCTCGTATCCCACCATAGCGGCAGCTGGTAGCCGTAGAGCGGCACCGTGTCGGGATGGCCGATGCGTTTGCTGCGCGCCACCCATTGCTGACCCATATGATAGAGCGGCAGCACGTAATGGCTGGACAGCAGCAGCCGGTCGTAAGAGCGCACCGCTGCTGTGAAATCCTCCGCCGAGCGCGCCCGGAGCAGGTGATCGATCAACGCATCGAGATCGGCGTCGGCAGCGCCTGCGAAGCTGTCGCTGCCCTCGCGGGTCTTCGCGGCCGAAGACCAGCGGCCGAGCTGTTCGTTTCCAGGCGATAGCGAGGACGTGTAGGACTTCATGATCATGTCGTAGTCGAAACTGTTCGTCCGGCTCTGATACTGCGAATCGTCGACCGTGCGAATCGAAGCGGCAATGCCGATGGTCTGCAGTGAACGCTGGTAGGCGACGGCAAGCTTCTCCTGGTCGGCATTCTGCGTCATGATCTCGAAGGCGAGCTGGCGGCCGGAGGCATCGAGCATCTTGCCGCCCTGGATCGTATAACCGCCCTGTTTCAGCAGCTCGACGCCCTGTTTCAGCACATTGCGGTCGCGGCCGGAGCCGTCGGTGACCGGCAGCTTGTAGGTGCCGTCGAGAATCTCCGGGGCAATTTTGTCCTTGATCGGCCCAAGCAGGGCAAGCTCGGCCGCATTGGCGGGGACGCCAAAACTCGACAGCTCGGAATTCTGCCAGAAGCTCTGCGTGCGCTTGTAAGCGCCGGAATAGAGGTTCTTGTTCGCCCATTCGAAATCGAACACCATCGACAGGCCTTCGCGCACCTTGAGATCGGCAAAGATCGGCCGGCGCGTGTTGAACACGAAGCCGAGCATGCCGCTCGGCAGTTTCGGCGTGAACACGTCCTTGACCACGGCCCCCGAGGTAACGGCGGGGAAATTATAGGCATTGGCCCAATGACCGGGATTGCCGTCGGGATAGATGTCGACATCGCCTTTCTTGAAGGCCTCGAACAGCGTCGTATCCTGCAGGAAATACTGGACGGTGATCTGGTCGTAATTGTCGGTGCCGACCTTGGCGGGAATGTCCTTGCCCCAATAGTTCGGATCGCGCTCATAGGTGATGCTCTCGCCGGGCTTCACCGTCTTCACCTTGTAGGGACCGGACCCGACCGGCGGCGTCAGCGACGAACGGTCGAAGGTTTCTGGGTCGATCGCATGTTTCGGCAGCACCGGGAACAGGCCGAAGATCAACGGCGTTTCGCGGTCGGCCTTGTCGTTGAAGGTGAAACGCACGCTGTGCTCGCCGACCTTCTCCATTTTGGCGACGACGTTGAGGCGGTTGGCGAAGGGCACGCGGCCCTTGTCGCGCATCAGCTCGAAGGTGAACATCACGTCCTCGGGCGTCACCGGCTGGCCATCGGCCCATTTCGCCTTCGGATTGAGGTTGAACTGGATGAAGCTCCGGTCGTCATCCCATTCGACCGTCTCGGCAAGCAGGCCGTAGAGCGTGAAGGGCTCGTCCCTGGAGCGCTGCATCAGCGATTCGTAGACGAGATTGCCATAATCCGGATCCCACATGCCGCGCGCCGTCGTGCGCATGCTCTTCAGGATGAACGGGTTGAGGCTATCGAAGGTACCGACCACGCCATAGGTGATCTTGCCGCCTTTTTTCACGTCGGGATTGACGTAAGGGAAGTGCTTGTAATCCGGTGGTAAAGCCGGTTCGCCGTGCATCGCGATGCCGTGCAGCGGCTCGGCGGCGACCGTGCCGCACAGCAGCGAGAGGACGAGGGGGACGACGATACGGAGCATTCGGCAATCCTTGATCCGTGAAAACGGGCATGATTCACCGCGGAGATTATCATGGGGTCGACCGATTCCAACACGGAGCGGCGATTTCTTTGGCATGGCGACGAAATGCACCTCAAATTGCCAAAGAAATGCTGGATATCTTGAACGCTGCGATGTAACAGGTGAACCCGAAGTTTCGGGGTCATGCATTTGCCTTATTTTTTTAAGAGGTGGAGTGCCGAACGACCCGATGGTTGGGGCGGCAAACCGTTGCCCCGAACGGATATCAGGAGACGGAATTCGTTATGATGTTCAAGTCTGAAAAGAAAATGCGGGCAGCGCTGTCCGTTCTGGCAGTGGTGTTCGGCGCTTCGGCTCCGGTCTCCTCCTTCGCACAGGATGCGGCGGCACAGGCTCCGGCCGATGCCCCGGCACAGGCCGCAGGAGCGCCGAAGCTCGGCTGGTACAAGACCTGCAGCAAGCAGGAAGACAACGACATCTGTGTTGTCCAGAACCTGATCCTCGCCAATGGCGGCCAGCTCGTCACGGCCGTCGGCCTGATCTCGGTTTCCGGCAAGATCAACCGCAAGCTCCTGCAGGTCTCGGTTCCCACCGCACGCCTCGTTCCTCCGGGCGTCCTCATGCAGATCGACGGCGGCAAGGGCCAGAAGCTCGACTACGCTGTCTGCCTGCCGGACAAGTGCACCGCTGAAATTCCGCTGACCGACGCGATGATCGCCAGCCTCAAGAAGGGCAGCGACGTGATCTTCACCTCGATCAACTTCCGCCGCGCTCCGAACCCGATCAAGATTTCGCTTGAAGGCTTCACCGGTGCTTATGACGGCGAACCGGTTTCCGAATCCAAGCTCGCTGAAAGCCAGCGCAGCCTGCAGGACAGCATGCAGAAGAAGGCCGAAGAAGCCCGCAAGAAGCTGGAAGACGCCCAGAAGGCAGCCAAGGCGCAGTAATCCTGCCATCATCTCTAAGCAGAAACCCGGCTTTGCGCCGGGTTTTTTGTTGCGCAAAGAAAAGGCCTCGCCGGGAGAAGCGAGGCCTTGATTCAACGATCGGCACGACTGACTTAGTGGGCGAAGCTCATCTTGGGTTTGAACTGCCCTGACGGGGCCTGATCGAAAATCTGGTAGATCTGTGGGTTGCGAAGCGGCGTGCCGCTCTCGTCATTCATCAGGTTCTGCTCGGAGACATAAGCAACATATTCGCTTTCGTCATTTTCAGCGAGCAAGTGATAGAAGGGCTGGTCCCTGCTCGGGCGCACCTCGGCCGGAATGGAATTCCACCATTCCTCCGTATTCGCGAACTCCGGATCAACGTCGAAGATGACGCCGCGAAACGGAAATACCTTGTGCCGAACCACTTCGCCGATACTGAACTTTGCTACTCTTTCTTTCATGGTGCGACTTCCTTTCATCACCAAATTTGGTGATTGGTGTCGCGCAAATCAAGATTTTTGCGCGAGTTCGTCACATGAACGTCATATCCTCCTTCTGCATAATTCCTTAAATCGGAATCGATTTAAGGACAAAATTATGCAGCACTCCAAGTTCTACAGCGTCCTTTGCGCGTCTGAAAGACGCGCGGCGCTGTAGTGGCGTCCATGACCTGGGAGGCGAAAGCCCCGGCGGGCCGGGACTTTCTGTGTTCAGAGCCCAATTAGGCCGAATAGTACATGTCGTATTCGACCGGATGCGGCGTCATTTCGAAACGCATCACCTCAGCCATCTTCAGCTCGATGAAGGCATCGATCTGATCGTCGTCGAAGACGCCGCCGGCCGTCAGGAACTTGCGGTCCTTGTCGAGGCTTTCGAGTGCTTCGCGCAAGCTGCCGCAGACGGTCGGGATCTTCTTCAATTCCTTCGGCGGCAGATCGTAGAGATCCTTGTCCATGGCCTTGCCGGGATGGATCTTGTTCTTGATGCCGTCGAGGCCGGCCATCAGCATGGCGGCGAAGGCGAGATAGGGATTGGCGGTCGGATCCGGGAAGCGGACTTCGACGCGTTTGGCCTTCGGGTTGGAGCCGAACGGAATGCGGCAGGAGGCCGAGCGGTTGCGGGCCGAATAGGCGAGCAGCACAGGTGCTTCGTAACCCGGGACGAGACGCTTGTAGGAGTTCGTCGACGGATTGGTGAAAGCGTTGATCGCCTTGGCATGCTTGATGATGCCGCCGATATAAAACAGGCAGCTCTCGGAAAGACCGGCATATTCGTCGCCGGCAAAGGTCGGCTTGCCGCCCTTCCAGATCGACTGGTGCACGTGCATGCCCGAGCCGTTGTCACCGAAGATCGGCTTCGGCATGAAGGTCGCCGTCTTGCCATAGGCGTTGGCCACCTGGTGCACGACGTATTTGTAGATCTGCATCTTGTCGGCGTTGCGCACCAGCGTATCGAACTTGATACCGAGTTCGTGCTGGGCGGCCGCGACTTCATGGTGATGCTTTTCGACGACGACGCCCATCTCGGAGAGCACCGTCAGCATTTCCGAACGCATGTCCTGGGCGCTGTCGACGGGGGGAACCGGGAAGTAGCCGCCCTTGACGCGCGGGCGATGGCCGAGGTTGCCGGTCTCGTAATCGGTGTCGTCGTTCGACGGCAGTTCGGTCGAATCGAGCTTGAAGCCGGTATTGTAAGGATCGGCCTTGTACTTGACGTCGTCGAAGACGAAGAATTCGGCTTCCGGGCCGACGAAAACCGTATCGCCGATGCCGGATGCCTTGAGGTAGGCTTCGGCCTTCTTGGCGGTGCCGCGCGGATCGCGGTTATAGGCCTCGCCGGAGACCGGATCGAGGATGTCGCAGACGATGACCATGGTCGACTGTGCGAAGAACGGGTCCATATGCACCGTTTCGGTGTCGGGCATCAGCACCATGTCGGACTCGTTGATGGCCTTCCAGCCGCCGATCGAGGAGCCGTCGAACATCACGCCGTCAGCGAACATGTCCTCATCGACGCAGACAACGTCCATCGTCACATGCTGCAGCTTGCCCTTCGGGTCGGTGAAACGCAGATCGACGAACTTTACGTCGTTCTCCTTGATCTGCTTCAGAATTTCGCTTGCGGTCGCCATTAAGTAGTTTCCTCCGATTTGCGATGACGGTGTGGGTCGGCGATGACGGTAACGGACTTTGCGCGATTGGCAAAGTGGTCAGATGGCATCAATGCCGGTCTCGCCGGTGCGGATGCGGATAACCTCTTCGACGTTGGAGACGAAGATCTTTCCGTCGCCGATGCGGCCGGTCTGCGCCGCCTTGCGGATCGCTTCAATGACCGCTTCCGCGTTCTCGTCGGCCAGTACAACCTCGACTTTTACCTTCGGCAGGAAATCGACGACGTATTCGGCTCCGCGGTAGAGTTCCGTGTGGCCCTTCTGACGGCCGAAACCCTTGGCTTCCGTGACCGTGATACCCTGCAGACCGACTTCCTGAAGGGCTTCCTTCACTTCGTCCAGCTTGAAAGGCTTAATGATCGCTTCGATCTTTTTCATGAGAAAATGTCTCTCCGCTTCTCCTGTTATGGCAGGAATTTTCCCGCTCGCCGGATATGATGCAGATATCGTGCCAGTTTGAAATCCATCTTCTCGAAAAAAGACGTCGATTCTGTCAAAAACGGCGCGTTTGCGGGGAATTCCATGTGGTTTTGGTGGCGGAACAGGTGGAAAAACATTGTCTCCGATCAAAAACACATCCGAAACGGAAAAAGTCAGGTATTTTCGCAACTGCGAATACACATCTCGAGGCGGTGAAAATATAGGCAAATGATTAAATTGCGTTCTTCTCTTTGGTATTTCAGGCGGTTGTTTTTTAGGCGTTTTTTGATTGAATAGGAATGATGATCAAACATCTGTCCGACCTTCTTCTTACGCCCGCCGAAATGGCCGCCGTCGATACGGCCGCTGCCGCATCCGGCATCGATTCCTTCGCCCTGATGGAAAGGGCAGGCGCCGCAGTTGCGGCCGCGGCTCTGCGCCTTCATCCCGGAGCGTTGCGCTTCGTCGCGTTTTGCGGACCCGGCAACAATGGCGGCGACGCCTATGTCGCAGCACGTCATCTGCAGCAGAGCGGGGCGAGGGTGGCGCTGTTCCACCTCGGCGATCCCGTGAGGCTGAAGGGCGATGCCGCCCGCGCCCGCATCGGCTGCGAATTGAAGGGACAGGAACTCGACCTCTATCGGCCCGAAACCGGCGACGTCGTCATCGATGGCCTGTTCGGGGCGGGGCTTGGCCGCGCGGTGTCAGACGATGTGCGCGCGCTGATCGGCCGCGTCACGCAGGCCGATATTCCGGTGCTCGCCATCGATCTGCCCTCCGGCCTTGATGGCCGCACCGGCAAGGTGCTGGGTGCCGCCTTCCGGGCCCACAACACCATCACCTTCATGACCCGTAAGCCCGGCCATCTGCTGATGCCGGGCAGGGAGCTTTGCGGTGAATTGGAGGTCTTCGATATCGGCATTCCCGCCCGCATCATCAGGGCTGAGGCGGGCGGTCTCATCGCCGAGAACACGCCGGATGCCTGGAAGAGTGCGCTGCCGGCCGAGCAACTGGAAACCCACAAATACAAGCGTGGTCATCTGGTCGTCTTCTCAGGCGAGGCCGACAAGACGGGTGCGGCGCGCATGTCGGCGATCTCGGGCCTGAAGGCCGGCGCCGGCCTGGTGACGATCGCCGCCCCCCGCGCGGCGATGGCGGCCAATGCCGCGCATCTCACCGCCGTCATGCTGCATGCCATCGACGACGAGGCCGACCTCGGCGACTGGCTCTCGGACAAGCGGCTGCAGACCTTCGTCCTCGGCCCGGGTTTCGGCATTGGCGCCAGGGCGCGCGGCTTCGTCTCGGCCCTTGCTGATCGCCATCTGGTGCTCGATGCCGATGGCATCTCCTCGTTCAAGGACGATCCGCAACAGCTGTTTAATCTTTTCCGGGGTGAGCCGCGTCTGGTGCTGACGCCGCACGAAGGCGAATTCGCGCGGCTCTTTCCCGATATCGGCGGCGACGAAGCGCTCGGCAAGGTGGATAAGGCCTTGGCCGCCGCCCGCCGCGCCAATGCCGCGATTATCTACAAAGGCGCCGATACCGTCATCGCCGCGCCAGACGGCCGTGCGCTCATCAATACCAACGCTCCCGTCTGGCTTGCCACCGCCGGTTCCGGCGACGTGCTTGCCGGCATCATCGGCGGATTGCTCGCCCAGGGCCTGCCGGCCTTCGAGGCCGCGGCTGCCGGCGTCTGGCTGCACGGCAAGGCTGGCCAACGCGCCGGCAAAGGGCTGACGGCAGAGGAGCTTGCAGCCGAAGTATTGCCGCTTTAGAGCGCCTGCCCGCTGCTGGCCTTCTGCACCTTGAACGCAGAATCTGGACCGTCACCCGACATGTCTGACTGTGGCGCAGTCTGGGATTGTTTTACAATTGTAAATGCGGGTTTCGCAGAAACGGGAACGGCAGGTCCGTCCTCCGCTGGACGAGGCGGGTTGAGCCCGATGCCGGCTGAATAACGGCCATTGTCGTCGCGCTCCTTGCGTGGCATCTTCCCGGCGGAGGATTCCACGTCTCATTGACGGGCTTTCCGTTTTTTACTGCGTAAGTCTGTCTTCTCGACGGAGGCTCGAATGAGTATTGGCCTGATCGCCCTTCTTGATGATATCGCGGCATTGGCCAAGGTGGCTGCGGCGTCGCTCGACGATATTGCCGGCCAGGCGGCCAAGGCAGGCGCGAAAGCGGCTGGCGTCGTCATTGATGATGCGGCCGTCACACCCCGCTATGTCACCGGATTTTCGGCAGCACGCGAATTGCCGATCATCGGCAAGATCACGCTCGGCTCGCTGAAGAACAAGCTTCTGATCCTGCTTCCGGCAGCACTGATCCTGAGCCTTGTCGCACCGCAGGCGATCACGCCGCTGCTGATGATCGGCGGGCTTTATCTCTGCTACGAGGGTGTGGAAAAAGTCTACGAACTGGTGATGCCGCATGCAGCCCATGCCCATGAATCGGCACTCGAGACGACAAGCCTCGATGCCAAATCGCTAGAAGACGAGAAGGTTGCCGGCGCAATCAAGACGGATTTCATCCTGTCGGCCGAAATCATGGCGATTACGCTCGCCGCGGTGCCGTCAGGCAGCATGTTCACGCAAGCCCTCATCCTCGCCGTCGTTGGGCTGGGGATCACGATCATGGTCTATGGCGGCGTGGCGCTTATCGTGAAGGCCGATGATCTGGGTCTGATGCTGGCGCGTCTGCGGACGGCATCTCCGATGGGCGCCGTCTTGCGTTCGATCGGGAAGGGGCTTGTCACAGGCATGCCTTATTTTCTGAAAGTGCTCGGCATCGTCGGAACGGCCGCCATGATCTGGGTCGGCGGCGGCATAATCGTTCATGGCCTCGAAGCCTACGGGATCGGCGGCCTTGCGCATCTGATCCATGATGCCGGTGAGGCGACGACGCATGCCATTCCCGTTCTGGCATCGGTGCTGCGCTGGATCGTCGAGGCCGCAGGCGCGGGCATCGTCGGTATCGTCGCCGGCTTGATCGCAATTCCGGTCACAGGCTACGCCGTCTCGCCGCTATGGCGGTACCTCAAATCGCTCCTGCCGCGCCGCCGGCGGAAAGAGGCGCTGGCGAACGGGAAAAAATAAAGCCAGAGTCCATCGACGAGCAAAGCGTCATATCCAGCCTCGCCTATTTCGCCAGCGCCTGCTGCAGGGCGATTGCCCCATGCGGCGCATTGACCTTGCCCTCATGGATCATGAAGGCGAAGACGTCGCGCGGCTCAGACTTCACTTTGCGATCTCCATCGATCAGCGGCAGATCATCAGGAACCTTGCCCTCGGCCCAGGTCTCCAGCCGGTCTGCCCAGGCCTTCAGGTCCTTTTCCGGATAGCAGGTCGGGATATCGTCCGATCCCTTCTGCAGCCTGATATAGACGAAATCGGCCGTCACGTCGGCGATCATCGGATATTCGAAATGTTCGGCGCAAACAGGCGCCACGCCATATTTCGAAAGCAGCGCCACGAACTCCGGCACCTTGAAGGAATCGTGCCGTACCTCAACCACGTGGCGGAGCGTCAGCCCGTCCTGTTTTGCCGGCAGCAGCTTCAGGAAGGCTTCGAAATCGTCTGCATCGAACCTCTTCGTCGGCGCGAACTGCCAGAGCAGCGGCCCGAGATGATCGCCGAGTTCGCTAATGCCTGACAACAGGAACCGCTCCATCGATTCACCGGCTTCGGCAAGCACTCGCCGATTGGTGACGAAACGCGTCGCCTTCAGCGAAAAGATGAAACCGTCGGGCACGTCAGCCGCCCATTTGGCAAAGACCGCGGGCTTCTGCGTGCTGTAATAGGTGCCGTTGACCTCGATGACCTTCAGCTGGCGGCTGGCATAATTCAGCTCGTCCTTCTGTTTCAGGCTGTCGGGAAAGAAATGCCCGCGCCAGGGCTCGAAAGTCCAGCCGCCGATGCCGGTGCGGATAGTGCCGGATTTCGTCATGTCGTCCTCCCATTCGCAGCCGCTCAAGCCGCATTGATCTCTTTCGTCATGTCGACGAGTGTCCATCCTGGCCGATAAGGGTTCGGCCGGCGACCCGTTTCCTGAAACCCGAAGGCGCTGTAGACCGCGATGTTCCGCTCCATCCGCGCATTGGTGTAGAGCCGGATCTCCGGCACGTCCCATTCCCGCGCCTTGCCCTCCAGCCAATGCAGCATGGCCAGCCCATGTCCGGCACCCTGAAAGGCCGGCGAGACCGCGATGCTGAACAGCATGAGGTGATCGGAATGCCGTTCGAGGACCACCACGCCGGCCGTTTGCCCGCCGATCTCGCGCAGCCAGACCTCGCCGCGTTCGATCCGCGGCGCGTAGTCCTCCGTCACCGGGATCGGCGGAGCGCCGAAGAGTTCGGTATAGGGCCGATAGGCGGCGGCTGTCAGCGTCACGATCGTTTCCAGATCATCGGGTGACGCTGGCCTCATCGTCATTCCGCCGCAACCGCCTTCTTCACCGGGCGCCGTTCCAGCAATTCCTTCAGGAAGTGTCCGGTATAGGACCGCTTTTCCTTGACGATCGCTTCGGGCGTACCGGTTGCGACGATCTCACCGCCGCCATCGCCGCCTTCGGGGCCGAAATCGAGCACCCAGTCGGCCGTCTTGATGACTTCGAGATTGTGTTCGATCACCACCACCGAATTGCCCTGGTTGACCAGTTCGTGCAGCATTTCGAGCAGCTTGGCGACGTCGTGGAAATGCAGGCCGGTCGTCGGTTCGTCGAGAATGTAGAGCGTGCGTCCCGTCGAGCGTTTCGACAGTTCCTTGGCAAGCTTGACGCGCTGCGCCTCGCCGCCCGAGAGCGTATTCGCCTGCTGGCCGACCTTGATATAACCGAGGCCGACATCCTTCAGCGATTGCAGCTTGTCGCGCACGGCAGGCACCGCCGCGAAGAAATCGACGCCTTCCTCCACAGTCATGTCGAGCACGTCGGCGATCGACCTCTGTTTGAAGGTGACGTCGAGCGTCTCTCTGTTATAGCGCTTGCCGTGGCAGACGTCGCAGGTGACGTAGACATCGGGCAGGAAGTGCATCTCGATCTTGATGACGCCGTCTCCCTGGCAGGCCTCGCAGCGTCCGCCCTTGACGTTGAAGGAGAAGCGGCCCGGCTGGTAGCCGCGGGCCTTCGCCTCCGGCAGACCGGCGAACCAATCTCGGATCGGCGTGAAGGCGCCGGTATAGGTCGCCGGGTTCGAGCGCGGCGTGCGGCCGATCGGCGATTGGTCGATGTCGATCACCTTGTCGATATGCTCGAAGCCGTCGATGCGGTCGTGATCGGCCGGGTTTTCACGCGCGCCCATGACGCGCCTTGCCGCCGATTTATAGAGCGTCTCGATCAGGAAGGTGGATTTGCCGCCGCCCGAAACGCCGGTCACCGCCGTGAAGACCCCAAGCGGGATCGCCGCCGTGACGTTCTTCAGATTGTTGCCGCGTGCGCCGACCACCTTGATCTCGCGGCCTTTCTTCTGCTTGCGGCGCTCGTTGGGAACCGGAACGCCGAGTTCGCCCGAGAGATATTTGCCGGTCAGCGAGTTCGGATTGTCCATGATGTCTTGCGGCGTACCATGGGCGATCACCTGGCCGCCGTGAATGCCGGCTGCCGGGCCGATATCGACCACGTCGTCGGCCGACAGGATCGCATCTTCGTCATGTTCGACGACGATGACGGTGTTGCCGATGTCGCGCAGGTGCTTCAGCGTGTCGAGCAGCCGGGCATTGTCGCGCTGATGCAGGCCGATCGACGGCTCGTCGAGCACGTAAAGCACGCCCGTCAGCCCCGAGCCGATCTGCGAGGCAAGCCGGATGCGCTGGCTTTCGCCGCCCGACAGCGTGCCGGAATTGCGCGACAGGCTGAGATATTCCAGGCCGACGTCGTTGAGGAAGCGCAGCCGGTCGCGGATTTCCTTGAGGATGCGCACGGCGATCTCGTTCTGCTTGGCGTTGAAGCTTGCCGGCAGCGTCTCGAACCAGTCACGGGCGACGCGGATCGACATACCAGTCACTTCGCCGATATGCAGCGTGTCGATCTTCACCGCCAAGGCCTCCGGCTTCAGGCGGAAGCCATTGCAGGAAGGGCAGGGGGCGGCCGACATGAAGCGCTCGATATCCTCGCGCGCCCAGGCGGAATCGGTCTCCTTCCAGCGGCGCTCGAGGTTGGTGATGATGCCTTCGAAATTCTTCTGCGTCGTATAGGAGCGGGCGCCATCGGCGTAATGGAATTCGATCTTGTCGTCAGTGCCGTTGAGGATGACATCCTTGGCCTCGTCGGACAGATCGTTCCAACGCGTGCCCAGCTTGAAGCCGTAATGTTTGCCGAGCGCTTCCAGCGTCTGGTTGTAATAGGGCGAGGTCGACTTGGCCCAAGGCGCGATCGCTCCGTCGCGCAACGTCCGCTCGGGCTCGGGCACGATCAGATCCGCATCGATCTTCTGCTGAGCGCCGAGGCCGTCGCAGGTCGGGCAGGCGCCGAACGGGTTGTTGAAGGAGAAGAGCCTGGGTTCGATCTCGGGAATGGTGAAGCCGGAGACCGGGCAGGCGAATTTCTCCGAAAACAGCACGCGTTCATGCGTCTCGTTCAGCGACTTGTTCGCCGAACCGCCGGCCGACGTCTCCTCCGGCGGCAGCGGCTTGTCGGCGAATTCGGCAACCGCCAGCCCGTCGGCGAGCTTCAGGCAGGTCTCCAGACTGTCCGCCAGGCGCGCCGAAACGTCCGAGCGCACGACGATGCGGTCGACCACCACGTCGATGTCGTGTTTGTACTTCTTGTCGAGCACCGGCGCCTCGGCGATCTCGTAGAACTGGCCGTCGACCTTGACGCGCTGGAAGCCCTTCTTCATCAGCTCCGCCAGTTCCTTCTTGTATTCGCCCTTGCGCCCGCGCACGAGCGGCGCAAGGATATAAAGACGGGTGCCCTCGCCGAAATCGAGGATACGGTCGACCATCTGGCTGACGGTCTGGCTCTCGATCGGCAGGCCGGTCGCCGGCGAATAGGGAACGCCGACGCGGGCAAAGAGCAGGCGCATATAGTCGTAGATCTCGGTCACGGTGCCGACCGTCGAGCGCGGATTGCGCGAGGTGGTCTTCTGCTCGATCGAGATTGCCGGCGACAGCCCGTCGATCTGGTCGACATCGGGCTTCTGCATCATCTCGAGGAACTGCCGGGCATAGGCCGACAGGCTCTCGACATAACGCCGCTGGCCCTCGGCATAGATCGTGTCGAAGGCGAGCGAGGATTTGCCCGAACCCGAAAGCCCGGTCATGACGATCAGCTTGTTACGCGGCAGATCGAGATCGATGCTCTTGAGATTATGCTCGCGCGCGCCGCGGATGGAGATCGTCTTCAGTTCGCTCATCGTCTCTGCTTTGGTTTTCTGGATAACAGCCCTTATTTAGTGATGCCGACGGGCGAGTCGAGGCTGAATATTCGCAAGGGCTCAAGGTTTTCGATTCTGTTGACAGGATCATACGGATAAACTAGAACAAATAAAGAACAAAATTCCTGATGGATGCATGCGGCTTTCTGATGGATAAACATGTGGATTAAATGCCGCCCATGCGCATCGGCGGTCCGTGATGGTTTAAGGTGCGCCGATCGATTAAACGCCGCCGGGCAGGGCGGCAGGCAGGGTGAGAAGCATGGCTGGTAGCGTGAACAAGGTAATTCTGATTGGAAACGTCGGTGCAGACCCCGAAATCCGCCGCACTCAGGATGGCCGGCCGATCGCCAATCTTCGTATCGCGACCTCGGAGACCTGGCGCGACCGCAATTCCGGCGAGCGCCGTGAGAAGACCGAATGGCACACTGTCGTCGTCTTCAACGAGGGCCTCTGCAAGGTCGTCGAGCAATATGTGAAGAAGGGCGCCAAGCTTTATATCGAAGGCCAGCTGCAGACCCGCAAGTGGCAGGACCAGCAGGGCCAGGACCGTTACAGCACGGAAGTGGTGCTGCAGGGTTTTGGTTCGACGCTGACGATGCTCGACGGCCGCGGCGAAGGCGGCGGTGCGAGCGGCGGCCGTGGCAGCGCCGGTGGCGGCAACGATTATGGCGACGACTACGGCGCCCCGGCTCCCTCCTCAGCACCGAGCCGCGGCGGTGGCGGTGGCGGCAACTTCTCGCGGGATCTCGACGACGACATCCCGTTCTGATCGGTGGGCTTTCCTGGTTTTGTGAATGAGTGGAGAGCATGGCGTCTATAACGGCGTCATGCTCTTTTTCTTTGATCTCGCGGCAGATCGTTCAGATCGGATCGGCCTCAATCGTCTACGGCCGTTTTCAGTGCGGCGTCGCGCTGATCAGATTGAACGCCGATTTCGCGCCGTCGACGACGAACTGTGCGGCAAGGGCAGCGAGGATGACGCCAAGAAGGCGTGTCAGGATCGCCCGGCCGGTGACGCCGAGGAAACGGTCCAGCCTTTCGGCGATGAGCAGCATGAGGAAGGTCAGCAGCAGATTGGCGGCAATGACGCCGATCAGTTGCGCTTTCCCGATCGAGGTGGCCAGCGTGCCGGCAAGCAGGATCGTCGCCGAGATCGCACCCGGACCGGCAATCAGCGGCAAGGCGAGGGGGAAGACGGCGATATTCTCGATGTGATCCTTGGTGATCGCCGCCTCGGTCGCCTTCTCCTTGCGCTCCTGCCGCCTCTCGAACACCATCTCAAAGGCGATCCAGAACAACAGCAGCCCGCCGGCGATGCGGAAGGCGCCGATCGAAATCCCGAGCACGCCGAGCACGCCCGCGCCGAACAGCGCGAAGACGGCGAGGATGATGAAGGCGATGGTCGAGCCGCGCAGCGCCACCTGCGTACGCTCGCTGCGGCTCATGCCTGTCGTCAGGCCCAGGAAGATCGGTGCGAGCCCCGGCGGATCGATGGTGACGAGCAGCGTCGTGAAGGCGTTGATCAATTGGTCGGCGCTTGCCATCGGCTCTCCGGAACCCCATATGGGTGTGTGGTTTTTTATGATTGTGAAGCGGGGATTCCGATTTGGCAAATATCCCGCGGCGGCCCGCAGCGGATTTGTCCGGTCTGGCCGCGCAACTTGTATGTTTTACCGTCTTTAAGCCGCAAAAGCCTGTTCAAAACGCGCTGTGAAATTGGCGTGGCAACAGGCTTTCCGCTATAAATCTTCAAGTGATTCTAGAAGAGATCGTGATCTGTTTTGACTGAGCAAACACCCCCCGGCGGCGGGAAGCTCCCGCCAGGCATCGAGCCCATCTCCATCATGGAGGAAATGCAGCGGTCGTATCTCGATTACGCCATGAGCGTCATCGTCAGCCGCGCGCTGCCCGACGTGCGCGACGGCCTGAAGCCCGTGCACCGGCGCATCCTCTACGGCATGTCCGAGCTCGGTATCGACTGGAACAAGAAATACGTCAAATGCGCCCGCGTCACCGGTGACGTGATGGGTAAATTCCATCCGCACGGCAATTCCGCGATCTATGATGCGCTCGCCCGCATGGCGCAGCCCTGGTCGCTGCGGCTGCCGCTGATCGACGGTCAGGGCAATTTCGGCTCGGTCGATGGTGATCCGCCGGCGGCCGAACGTTACACCGAATGCCGCCTCGAAAAGGCTGCCCATTCGCTGCTCGACGATCTCGACAAGGAAACCGTCGATTTCCGCGACAACTACGACGGTACGCTCTCCGAGCCGGTCGTGGTGCCCGCCAAGTTCCCGAACCTGCTCGTCAATGGCGCCGGCGGCATCGCCGTCGGCATGGCGACCAACATCCCGCCGCACAATCTCTCCGAAGTCATCGACGGCTGCGTCGCGCTGATCGACGATCCGGCAATCGAGCTGCCGGAACTGATGCAGATCATTCCCGGCCCCGATTTCCCCACAGGTGCGAAGATCCTTGGCCGTGCCGGCATCCGATCCGCCTATGAGACCGGCCGCGGATCCGTCATCATGCGCGGCGTTGCCGCCATCGAGCCGATGCGCGGTGACCGCGAGCAGATCATCATCAGCGAGATTCCCTACCAGGTGAACAAGGCGACGATGATCGAGAAGATGGCCGAGCTGGTGCGCGACAAGCGCATCGAAGGCATCTCCGACCTGCGCGACGAATCCGACCGCCAGGGTTATCGCGTCGTCGTCGAGCTGAAGCGCGATGCCAATGCCGAGGTCATCCTCAACCAGCTTTATCGCTATACGCCGCTGCAGACGTCCTTCGGCTGCAACATGGTGGCGCTGAACGGCGGCAAGCCCGAACAGCTGACCCTGCTCGACATGCTGCGCGCTTTCGTCTCTTTCCGCGAGGAAGTCGTTAGCCGGAGAACGAAATTCCTGCTGCGCAAGGCGCGTGACCGCGCCCATGTGTTGGTCGGCCTCGCCATTGCCGTCGCCAATATCGACGAGGTCATCCGCGTCATCCGTCAGGCGCCCGATCCCCAGTCGGCCCGCGAAGAACTGATGACCCGCCGCTGGCCGGCGGCAGATGTCGAAAGCCTTATCCGTCTGATCGACGATCCGCGCCATCGCATCAATGAGGACCTGACCTACAATCTGTCGGAAGAGCAGGCCCGCGCCATCCTCGAACTGCGCCTTGCCCGCCTGACGGCTCTTGGCCGCGACGAAATCGGCGACGAACTCAACAAGATCGGCGAGGAAATCAAGGATTACCTGGATATTCTCTCCTCGCGCGTCCGCATCCAGACCATCGTCAAGGATGAACTCATCGCCGTCCGCGACGAGTTCGGCACGCCGCGCCGCACCGAGATCGTCGATGGCGGTCTCGAAATGGACGACGAGGATCTGATCGCCCGTGAAGACATGGTCGTCACCGTCTCGCATCTCGGTTATATCAAGCGCGTGCCGCTGACCACCTACCGCGCCCAGCGCCGCGGCGGCAAGGGTCGCTCCGGCATGACCACCCGCGACGAGGATTTTGTTAGCCGGCTATTCGTAGTCAATACTCACACGCCGGTGCTGTTCTTCTCCTCGCGTGGCATCGTCTACAAGGAGAAGGTCTGGCGCCTGCCGATCGGCACGCCGACCTCACGCGGCAAGGCGCTGATCAATATGCTGCCGCTCGCACCCGGCGAGCGTATCACCACCATCCTGCCTTTGCCCGAGGACGAGACGAGCTGGGACAATCTCGACGTCATGTTCTCGACGACGCGCGGCACGGTTCGCCGCAACAAGCTGTCGGACTTCGTCCAGGTCAACCGCAACGGCAAGATCGCCATGAAGCTCGAGGAGGAGGGGGACGAAATCCTCTCCGTCGAGACCTGCACCGAACATGACGACGTGCTGCTGACGACCGCGCTCGGTCAGTGCATCCGCTTCTCCGTCGACGACGTCCGGGTCTTTGCCGGCCGCAATTCGATCGGCGTGCGCGGCATCTCGCTTGCCGGCGGCGACCGCATCATTTCGATGACCATCGTGCGCCATGTCGACGCCGAGCCGTGGGAACGCGCCGCCTATCTGAAGCGCGCTGCCAACGACCGGCGCCTGACGACGGGCGAGGCCGAGGAGATCGCGCTGGTCGGCGAGGAAGTCACCGAAGAGGGACAGCTGAGCGACGAGCGTTACGAAGAGCTGAAGGCGCTGGAGCAGTTCGTGCTCACCGTTTCCGAAAAGGGCTTCGGCAAGCGTTCTTCGTCCTACGACTTCCGCATTTCCGGCCGCGGCGGAAAGGGCATCCGCGCCACCGACACCTCGAAGACCACCGAGATCGGCGAACTGGTCGCGGCCTTCCCAGTCGATGATGGCGACCAGATCATGCTGGTCTCCGATGGCGGCCAGCTGATCCGTGTACCGGTCGGCGGCATCCGCATAGCCAGCCGCGCCACCAAGGGCGTCACCATCTTCTCGACGGCCAAGGACGAGAAGGTAGTCTCCGTCGAGCGCATCAGCGAGCCGGAGGAGGACGAGACGGAAGAGGCTGTCGAGGTCGCCGAAGGCGTCGCTGTTGCCGACGAAGGTGCTGCCGACGAAGGTGGTGGCGACGGGGCGCCGATTGCCGATGGCGATCCGGCCGGGCCTGCCGGGCCTGCCGGGCCTGCCGAAGAGTGATCAAGTGAATGGGGCGGCTTCGAGCCGCCCTTTTCTTTTCAAGCCGCCCTTTTGCTTTTCAAATCGGATGATGGTTCGGGACCACGCCACAGAAAAAGCCGGACGCTGATGCATCCGGCTTTGAATGGGCCTGGCGACGGAAGGGTGCCGCTCAAGGGTGGGAAGAGGGTGTAGGCAAGGGAGGAATGTCAGAACGCTCTATGTTTGTCGTTCAGCGCCTTCACCTCTTCGCCTTCGCGCCGGAGCGCTGAAATCGTTGAGGCCACAGACACGATGAACATGACACTGATAAGGGCGGTGAGCACTGTCAAGATCGTGAACATAGGCATTCCTTTCCTGGGGAGTTGCGTTCTCGCCCCTCAGTACTGGCCCAGCACGGCCGTCCGGGCCGAAGCATAGGGACCATAAACCTTGGACGTATCGACCTTTTGATCATAGAGAGCGACAGTTGCGGTCAGCATGCCCGTGACCATTACCATCCAGAGCACGTTAATCATCGTAATCTTACCGGGCATTTTTATTCCTTCCGCGCCGCATCTATGTATCGGTTGAATGAACGCATCCGTCTGAAAATGGTTCCGCCGGATGTTGATCGGGTGTTTACCAATGGCGATCTGAAGCGACCTTGAATGTCTCGTTCATCTGGCGTTCAGATTCGAAGCTTCGCGCAGCCGGCCCTGGGCGCGCACGATCGCCGCATGCTCGGCGAGCTCCGGTCGTACCCAGCGCACCTCGTCTCGATCGGCGAAATAGCCATAGGCCATCTCGGCGGCGAGAGAGAAAACGACGGCAAGTGCAACGAGCACGATCAGCATGGACTTGGTCTTTCGGGGAGCGCCGGATGCCGGAATGGCATCGGCTGCTTTGATGATGCGAATTAAGCAGATCGTGCCTGAAACGGCCTTGAACGGGCCATTCATCCGTCGTTCAGTCGCCCGGAACGACTGGCCAAATCACTTGCGGCAAGGCAGCATCCGTGACAAAAGGCGTCAAACCAACGGCCGGGCCACATGACGACAGCTTTCTATCCTGGGTCCTTCGACCCGATCACCAATGGACATGTGGATGTTCTGGTCCAGGCGCTGAACGTCGCCGAAAAGGTGATCGTCGCGATCGGCATCCATCCCGGCAAGGCGCCGCTCTTCTCCTTCGAAGAGAGAGCCGAGCTGATCCGCCGTTCTCTGGCGCAAGCGCTGCCCGGCAAGACCGGCGACATAACCGTCGTCGCCTTCGACAATCTGGTGGTCGATGCCGCCCGCACCCATGGTGCGACGCTGTTGATCCGCGGCCTTCGTGACGGCACCGATCTCGATTACGAAATGCAGATGGCCGGCATGAACCGGACGATGGCGCCTGATATCCAGACCATCTTTTTGCCGGCGGGCACGGCCTCCCGGCCTATTACCGCCACATTGGTTCGCCAGATCGCCGCCATGGGCGGCGATGTCAGCGCTTTCGTGCCGGCCGCCGTCTTGCAAGCCCTCACATCCAAGCGCCCAAACTAGTAAGAACAAAGACTAGGCGGAACCCGCCGCAACGGAGCCCACATGAAACTCTTCTATCTCGCATTTGCCGGCGTGCTGTATCTCGCCTCCTTCGCGGGGGATGTCTTCGCCCAGTCGGCCGATCATTATCTCACCATCCAGTTGAAGAACGGCCCTGTCGTCATCCAGCTCATGCCTGATGTGGCGCCGAAGCATGTCGCCCAGATCGAGACGCTGGCCAAGAAGGGCGAATACGACAACGTCGCCTTCCACCGCGTCATCGACGGTTTCATGGCCCAGACCGGCGACGTCAAGTTCGGCAACATGGAGAAGGGCTTCGATGCGAGCCTTGCCGGCACCGGCAGCTCCGACATGCCTGACATTCCGGCTGAATTCTCGAAGACCCCGTTCGTGCGTGGCACGGTCGGCATGGCCCGCTCACAGGATCCGAATTCCGCCAATTCGCAGTTCTTCATCATGTTCGCCGAGGGTTCGTTCCTGAACGGCCAGTACACCGTCGTTGGCAAGGTCGTCTCCGGCATGGAGAATGTCGACAAGATCAAGAAGGGCGAAGGCCAGAACGGCGAAGTCAGCAATCCCGACCGGATGATCAAAGTCACCCTGGGCAAGAAGTAAGTTACGAGAGAAACAAGAGGAGAAGGCAAATGGCCGAGATCAAGGATCCCGAAAACACCGTCATTCTGGAAACCACCAAGGGCAAGGTTGTCATTCAGCTTTTGCCGCAGGTCGCCCCGGAGCATGTCGCCCGCATCAAGGAACTCGCCCGCGAGAAGGCCTATGACGGCGTCGTCTTCCACCGCGTTATCCAGGATTTCATGGCCCAGACGGGCGATGTCGAATTCGGCAAGAAGGGCTCGGAAACCTTCAATCCCAGTCGCGCCGGCATGGGCGGCTCTTCGAAGCCGGATCTGAAGGCTGAATTCTCGGCGACCACGCATACGCGCGGCACCTGCTCGATGGCCCGTTCGCAGAACCCGAACTCGGCTAATTCGCAGTTCTTCATCTGCTTCACCGACGCGCCCTGGCTGAACAAGCAGTATTCCGTCTGGGGCCAGGTCATCGAAGGCATGGACAACGTCGACAAGATCAAGCGCGGCGAGCCGGTTTCCGATCCGGACTCGATCGTCTCCATGCGGGTTGCCGCCGACGTCTGATTGTGATTTCTGCTCAAACCCGCCCTTGCGCATAGCTGCGTGGGGCGGGTTTCGCTTTGCCTGAAAGTGCCCTGATGCGCGTAGACCTTTTCGATTTCGATCTGCCCGACGAACGCATTGCGTTGAGGCCCGCCGAGCCGCGCGACAGCGCGCGCCTGCTCGTCATCGATCCGAATGCGGAAAGCAGCCTGTCGGACCATCGCGTCGGCGATCTCACGTCGTTCCTGCGGGCCGGCGACGCGTTGGTCTTCAACGATACCAAGGTCATTCCCGCCCAGCTCGAGGGCATCCGCCATCGCGACGGCGCCGGCGGCCAGCAGGTTTCCGCAACGCTGCACATGCGCATCGACCCCAGCCGCTGGAAGGCCTTCGCCAGGCCGGGCAAACGCATCAAGGAGGGCGACCGCATCTCCTTCGGCCATTCCGGCGAGAGCTGCTTCCTCGGCTCGCTCGACGCCACCGTCGAGGAAAAGGGCGAGGCCGGCGAGGTGACGCTGCTGTTCGATCTCTCCGGCCCGGCGCTCGACGAGGCGATCGCCGCCGTCGGCCATATCCCGCTGCCGCCCTATATCGCCGCCAAGCGTCCCGAGGACGCGCGCGACCGCGAGGATTACCAGACGATCTATGCTCGCGAGGAGGGTGCCGTTGCCGCCCCGACCGCCGGCCTGCATTTCACACCCAGGCTGTTCGATGCGCTCGATAGCGCCGGCATCGAACGCCATTTCGTCACGCTGCATGTCGGTGCCGGCACTTTCCTGCCGGTCAAGGCCGACGATACCGCCGATCACAAGATGCATCTCGAAAGCGGCACGGTCAGCGCCAAGACGGCGGCACGGCTGAACGCCGTCAAGGCAAGCGGCGGGCGCATCGTCTGCGTCGGCACGACCTCGCTGCGGCTGATCGAAAGTGCGGCGGAAGAGAGTGGCGAAATCCGCGCCTGGAGCGGCGCCACCGGCATCTTTATCACGCCGGGTTATCGCTTCAAGGCGGTCGACATGCTGATGACCAATTTCCACCTGCCGCGCTCGACGCTCTTCATGCTGGTCTCGGCCTTTGCCGGCTTCGAGACCATGCGTACCGCCTATGACCACGCCATTCAGACGGGCTACCGCTTCTATTCCTATGGCGATGCCAGCCTTCTCTTCCGGAAAGACTAGATGACCGACACCTTCCAATTCACCCTGAAGAAGACCGATGCCGGCGCCCGCCTCGGCCAGATCTCCATGCCGCGCGGCGAGATCCGCACGCCGGCCTTCATGCCGGTCGGCACCGTCGGCACTGTTAAGGCCATGTATCTCGACCAGGTGCGCGAGACCGGCGCCGACATCATCCTCGGCAATACCTATCACCTGATGCTGCGCCCGACGGCCGAGCGTGTCGCCCGTCTCGGCGGCCTGCATAAGCTCATTCGCTGGGAGCATCCGATCCTGACGGACTCTGGCGGTTTCCAGGTCATGTCGCTGTCCGGCCTGCGCAAGCTCGACGAGCAGGGCGTCACCTTCAAGTCGCATGTCGACGGCAGCCTGCACCATATGTCGCCGGAGCGCTCCATAGAAATCCAGGGGCTGCTCGGCTCCGACATCCAGATGCAGCTCGACGAATGCGTGGCGCTGCCGGCCGAACCGAAGGAGATCGAGCGCGCCATGGAAATGTCGCTGCGCTGGGCCGAACGCTGCAGGGTCGCCTTCGGCGAGCAGCCCGGCAAGGCGATGTTCGGCATCGTCCAGGGCGGCGATATCCCGGCGCTGCGCATCCGCTCGGCCGAGGCGTTGAGCCAGCTCGACCTCAAGGGATATGCGATCGGCGGCCTGGCGGTCGGCGAGCCGCAGGACGTCATGCTGCAGATGCTGGAAACGACGCTGCCGGTACTTCCTCTGGAAAAGCCGCGTTACCTCATGGGCGTCGGCACGCCGGACGATATCCTGAAATCGGTCGCTCGCGGCATCGACATGTTCGACTGCGTCATGCCGACCCGCTCCGGCCGCCATGGCCTGGCCTTCACCCGCCGCGGCAAGGTCAATATCCGCAATGCCCGCCATGCCGAGGATATGCGCCCGCTCGACGAACAGTCGAACTGCCCGGCCTCGCGCGACTATTCCCGCGCCTATCTGCACCATCTCGTCCGCGCCAACGAGGCGCTCGGCGGCATGCTCCTCTCCTGGAACAACCTCGCTTATTACCAGGAACTGATGCAGGGCATCCGCAAAGCGATCGCCGAAGGCCGCTTCGCCGATTTCATGGCGGAAACGCAGGAGGAATGGGCGAGGGGCGATCTCGAACCCGTATAGTGCCCCTCGGTTAATCAGCGAGCAGCCGTGCAGCTCCCGACATCAGCCAGCTTGACGAGGCCGGCCTGAGATCGCTCCATTGCGGTATTGACGGGTCAGGAACACCGATCGATGCCTCAAACGTAGCACGGTGCACTTTGATGAGCCGTCCGCTTGAAAGGATGCTCACCATCCCTTTCTCGTTGACATAGGCCAGGCTGGCATCCAGCCGGCAGAAGAACCGCCTGCTACCGTTCGAAACGACCCAGCCGTAGCGCCGGTCTTCCCCTTGCTGAATTTGCCGATGGCATAATTCTGCCCTGCAAGCTTCGAAAAGGATTCCGCCTGCGCAATGCCCGGCATGACGGCAAAGCCGATCACCGCGGCGGCGACCCAACGTCACAAGGTGGAAGGCCTCTTCGACAAGCTCAAAGACTGGCGGCGCATCGCAACCCGATACGACCGAGGCGTTCACACCTTCTTCTCAGCTATCTACATCGCACCAACAGTCATCTTCTGGCTCTGATTAACGAGTCCTGAGCCTCGCCGCGTCCAAAAACAATGCTCTCTCAACGCACGCCCACCTCTCCCCCTTACCTTTCGTTGAGGAACGCATCGTAAGGTGCATCCAAAAGATGCGCCACGTCGTCCTGGCGGCTTCCTCAACGCCGCCAGGACGACGGGTTTGCCAGGTAGGCGTCGCGTTTGCGGAGAGTGTGATGAAGAGCTTTGGAGCGATGCTGGCGGACTATGGGGGCTTTGGGCCGGGCTTCAATTTTCTGCGTATTGCGCTAGCATTCTCCATCGTTTTCTATCACGTTCTCACCAATTCCGGCCACTGGGCGCTGGCGCACGGCCCGGTGCTGTGGTTCCTTGAATACAGCCTGGTGCCGATGTTTTTCGCCCTGAGCGGCTTTCTGATCACCGGCAGCGCCCAGCGTCTCAGCCTGCAAAATTTCCTGCTCAATCGCGCCCTGCGCATCGTTCCGGCGCTCGCGGTCGATATTCTGGTGTGCGCCTTCATCATTGGTCCGGCCGTTACCACGCTGCCGCTCGGCGAATATTTCACCGATGCGGGCTTCTTCGCCTATATGCTGAACATTATCGGCTGGGCGCATTTTGAACTGCCAGGTGTCTTCACAGGCCACCCGGTGCCGCAGGTCAACGGCGCACTGTGGACCATTCCCTGGGAGATCAACTGCTACATCATCATGTCTGTCATGATGCTCACAGGTGTAGTGCGGCGGGCGGTGGCAACCGTCCTGCTGCTAGCGGCCTTTGTCGTCGCGGGCCTTGCGGTCGAGCATTTCACGTCTGCGGAGGCAGGGGACGTTTCGGGTCTAAATACGCTCTTCGTCGGCCGAGGCGCCCAACTCATCACGGCCTTCCTGTGCGGCATCCTTGCCTATCAGTTGCGCCACAGGATCCCGATGAGCAGGATTCTGTTTGCTGCCTGCATTGCCGTTGCGCTCACCGCCATGCTCCTGCTCGAAATGAGTGCAACTGAAAGTGTCGCAAATCGCCTAGTGCTGATGCCTGTCCTTACCTACATCACCATCTATACCGGCCTGTCGCACCTGGCACTACCGAAGATTCTGGAGGGCGGCGATTATTCGTATGGCGTCTATCTCTACCATGTGCCCTTCATTCAACTCGCTATCATGCTCGGGCCGCCGATCCTCGTCGGCACGGTAGTCGGCATTGTCATGCTGATTTTGATGGCAGGCACTATCGTCCTCTGCGTCGCCGCAGTCTCTTGGCACTTGATTGAAAAGCCAATCCTGTCCCTCAGGAAGCGTTATTCGCTGGCGGGTAGGATGATCGCGGGAGGTGAGGACCGGGCAGTATCCGGAGCAAAACCGGCGCCTGCGCCAACATCGAACGGAACGGGAGCTTGCGTTTCGCACGCGCATCAGCCTTTGCCGGCCAGTGAAATTCCTGGTTATGGCCAAAACTCTCAAGCTCAAATAGACCTGCACGGCAGAAACTGATTTCGGCTCAGCTTAAGGAGACGTAAATGCAAGTGTTATACGGGCGAACCAAGGGCGGACTGAATTCGAAGCTCTATGCCGTCTGCGATGATGACGGCCGGCTGATCATCATGCTGCTCTGAAGGCCAGCTGAGCGACCACAAGGGTGTCCGGTCGTGCACAACGCGTTGCCAAGCGATTGCCTCATCGCCGATAAGGGCTTACGTCAGCACTTGGCTCCGCCAAGAGCTCCTCGACAGGGCATGGAGCCCTGCTCCCGCTTTCAAAAGCCGGAGCAAAGGATACGTCTACGACAAAGTCCTCTGTCGTCGCAGACAACAAGGTCGAGAACTTATTCGTCAAACTCAAGGATTGCAGGCGCATCGCAACACGCTATGACCGATGCGACCACACCTTCTTTTCTGCAATCTGCTTGCAGCTTCTGTCATCTTCTGGCTGTGACTAACAAGACCTGACCCTAGATGCCCTTGCTGTCCGCGTCCGGCATGATCTGCACGCCGTTGATCCCGTAGCTGCCGTCCGGCTGGCGGGTGATCTGGTAGATCGCCGTCCAGTCCTTGCCGTCACGGCCCGAAATCAGCACCTCGTGATAGATCAGCGCGCCGTTGTCGATCGAGCGGCTGCGCCCGAAGGCGTAGTTGCCTGGGTGATAGACCGGCTCGTAGCTCTTCTTCACCATGGCGAAGAACAGGTTCTTGTCGGGATACATCGCCCTGATGCCGGGCGCGGCGAAGGAATAGGCGGTCTCGGCATCGTCCTTGAGGAAGGCTTTGATCTGTTCCTCGATCATCGTCCGCGTCGTGTCGATCGGATCTTCGGCGCGGGCCGATACGGGGGAGAGGGCGGATGCGGCACACAGGATGAGAACTGCGAAGAAGGCGCGCATGGATTGATCTCCGGCTCTGTCAGGGAAACGATCCCCCGACAGGCAGAAGTGTAGGCGATTTCTGACGCAAGAAAAGCGGACTTTACGACCAGCGCCGGAAGAGAGCGCTGGCATTCACCCCGCCGAAGCCAAAACCGTTGGTAATCGCATAGTCCATCACCAGCGGCCGCGCTGTCTTGCCGACGATATCAATGCCGTCGGCGGCCGGATCCGCATGCTCCAGGTTGCGGGTCGGCGGCGCGATCTGGTCGCGCAGCGCAAGGATGGTGAAGATCGCTTCCAGCCCGCCGGCGGCGCCAAGCAGGTGGCCGGTCGCCGATTTCGTCGCGCTGACGGCAATGCCGCCGTCGCGGCCGAAGACCGTGCCGATCGCCGCGATCTCGCCCCTGTCACCGACCGGTGTCGAGGTCGCATGCGCGTTCAGATGCCTGACCTGCGAAGCCGGGATCTTCGCCTGCTTGAGTGCCGTCTCCATCGCGCGGCGGGCGCCGTCGCCGTCTTCGGGGCCTGAGGTCATGTGGTAGGCGTCCGCCGCCGTGCCGTAGCCGACGAGTTCGGCGAGCGGTGTGGCGCCGCGGGCAAGTGCATGCTCCAGTGTTTCGATAACCAGGATGCCGGCGCCTTCGCCCATGACGAAACCGTCGCGCGCCGTGTCGAAGGGCCGAGATGCCAGCTCCGGGGTCTCGTTGAAGCCGGTGGAAAGCGCACGCGCAGCGGCAAAGCCGCCAAGGCTCACCTTGTCGATGCAGGCCTCGGCACCGCCGCAGATCGCCACATCGGCTTCGCCGGAGCGGATCAGCCGCGCCGCATCGCCGATCGCCTGGACGCTGGCCGCACAGGCCGTCACCGGAGCACCCAGCGGCCCCTTGAAGCCGTAGCGGATGCTGACCTGGCCGGCGGCAAGGTTGACGAGGAAGGACGGCACGGTGAAAGGCGACAGTCGCCGCACGCCACGCGTTTCGCCGATCCGCACCGCTTCGGCGATCGCCGGAAAGCCGCCGACGCCCGACGCGATGATCGTTGCCGTGCGCTCGCGCTCGCCTTCGTCGGTCGGCATCCAGCCAGCCTGTTTTACCGCTTGCTCCGTCGCCGCCATGGCGAAGTGGATGAAGCGGTCCATCTTCTTCTGGTCCTTGGGCGTGACGTAACGGTCTGGATCGAAGCCGGCTTGCGCATCCCCAGCGACGTCGGGAACGATACCGCCGACCTTGGCCGAGAGTTCGCCGACGATATCCTCCGCCAGCGCCCTCAGCCCGGAACCGCCGTCGAGAAGACGCTTCCAGGCGGGCTCGACGCCGGTGCCGAGTGGCGAGACAAGTCCCATGCCGGTGACAACGATGCGATCCATTGTATTTTCCTCCGACAGCGCCGCGCGTTTTTCAGACGCGCAAAGGACTCTGTAACTTTTTGAATTAGGCGTCGATGCCGAGATACCAGGCGCGCATGCGGGCGATCCGCTCGTGCACTTCATCATCGGCGGCGGGGCCTGCAAGCAGGCTGGTGTTTTCTGGTGTCACTGGTTCGCCGGTCCGCGCATCGACCAGCATCGTCTGGCGCTCTCTGCCGGAAGCGGCATCGCCCAAGAGAAAGGCGAGGTCCTCTTCGGGGATGTGCCGGCTTCCCCAGGAAAACAGCGTCATCAGAACAGGAAAGAAATCACGGCCCTTGTCCGTCAGCAGATATTCGTAGCGGGCAGGGCGCTGATGGTAGAGCCGCCGTTCGAACAACCCCTTTTCCGTCAGATGTTTGAGCCGCCGCGTCAGGATGTTCGGCGCCACGCCGAGGCTCTTCTGGAAATCGTCGAAGCGCGAAAGCCCCTGGAAGGCGTCGCGCAGGATCAGCATGCTCCACCAGTCGCCGACGCTGTCGAGCGCGCGCGCCGCCGGGCATTTGAAGTCGCTGAAGCTCGTCCGTTGCATGGCTAATGTCATTATAGCAGTAACTATCATCATGCAAGTTACTATCTGGCGTCGCCCTCGAAAATGCGGGCGAGCAGAATGCCGGTGACGAGCATGCCGGCCGCCACGAAGATCGTATCGCCCGGCGTGCCGATATAGAGCGGCCCGACATTGGCAAAGAGCAGGAAGGCGATGAGGAAATTCGCCCAGCCCCAGACGGCATTGGCTGTCGGCGAGCCAAGCTTTGCCCCTTGCGCGAATGGGATGCGGAACGGCCTGCCACTGACGCCGTTGACGAAATGTGGGACGCCGTTGGTCAGAAATGCCGCGGCGATGAAATGGGCGATATAGGCGATCCAGGGCAAAGGCTTCTCCGTTGCGGCACGAGTGGCGTCAACGGAGAATGTGGCCGGGAATTTCATGCCGGCAAGAGGAGACTAAAGCATGTCGCGCAAAAGTGTGCAGCGGTTTTGCGGCAACGACATACGTAAAAACAAAGAGTTAAAGCGCAAGGAGCGAATCTGAAAGATCGCGACGCGCTTTAGAAACGCACGTGGTGCGGCCGCCCGCCGTCGAATAGCGACGGGCCTGGCCGGGTCAGATCAGCACGAAATCCTTGAAGTGAAGCGCCGGAGAATTGTCGAGATCGGCGACATGGATTGCCGCACCCGCGGCACTTCCATCCGCATCAAAGGATAGAATGCCGCTGGCCTGGTCGTAGATCAGTCTATCGTCAGCTTCGAGCGCTTTCGTTCCGACAACGAAATTCTCATCTGAAAATCCGGATAGGCTGAGTGCCGCGAAAATCGAATGGTCGAGCAGCAGCTTGTCGCCGGCCGCCGAGGAGAAATCCCGGATCTTGTCGATGCTCACATTGTCGGGCTTAACGTCGAAAACGAAGGAATCGGCCCCTCCGCCGCCGGTCAGAATGTCTGCGCCGGCTTTGCCGATCAGCTTGTCGTTGCCGAGCCCGCCGCTCATCTGGTCGGCGCCTTTACCGCCATTGAGACTGTTGCTGCCGTCGTTGCCGGTCAGCACGTTGGACGTGTTGTTGCCCGTCGCGCTGAGATTGGCCGTTCCGGTCAAGGCAAGGTTCTCGATCGTTCCGGCCGTGCGCTTCAGATCGGCCAGGCTGAAGGAAGTCGAAGCCTTGACGGTGTCCATACCGGATCCGCCTGTTTCATCGGCAAAATCGCCGGCATTGTCGACCACATAAGTATCGTTGCCGGCGCGCCCCGACATGTGGTCGGCGCCGGTGCTTCCATCGAGGATATTGTTGCCGGAATTGCCGACGAGAACATTCGCCAGGCCATTTCCGGTGCCGTTCAGATTGGCGGTGCCGGTCAACGTCAGATTCTCGACGTTTCCGATCGTATGCGCCGTATCCTTGAGGCTGAAGCTGATCGACGACATGACGGTATCGGTTCCGCCGCCCCGGCTTTCGTCGACGATTTGAGCGGGGTTGCTCACGGTGAATATGTCGTTGCCCGTGCCGCCATAGATATGGCCGGTGGCCGGCGGCGGCGTGCTGGCACTGCCGCTTTCGATGTCAATGATAACGGGATGGTCGACGACATCAACCGTCAGCGACGAGACATCACTGAGGCTTTTGATCGCCGTCGTTCCGGTCAGCGGGTCGAAGACCTTCACGGAGCCGAACGCGGCGCCGAGATTGACTTTGACGGCCGTGGTCATAGCCTGAATGGCTGTATCGGTGGACTGGTTCCAGATATCGGGCTCATTCCAGATGGTGATCTGGTAGCTTCCGTCCGATTTTTCCGTCAGCAGGCTACGGGCCGAGGACGGCAGGCCGTCGATCGAATAATTGAGGGTCCCCGTGCTGAAGCTCGCCTTCGCAGCGCCGTCGTCCGCAAGGATTTCGGTCAGATTGTGGATCGCCGTCGCAGCCGGCTTGGCGGAATAGTCGAGATGAAAAAGGCCGAAATGCTTTTCCTGATTGGTGCCCTGCGGATCGGAATAGGCGTCCAGCAGCTCGTAGATGAACGTCTGTTTCGATCCAAGTGCGGCGCCGTCCATCAGCGTATTGAGCAGGAGTTTTGCCTGCGTCGCTTCACTGACGCCTTCCCAGCCACCATTGGTGTCGGCGGTGAGCGAGGTGTGGTACCCGGTCTCGGTGATCGCCAGCGGCTTGCCCGGATCGGCAGCGCGCTGAACGCCGGATTCTCGGGAAAGCCATGAATATGGCTGGTCGCCATCCTTCGCATAGGTGTGGATCGTCGTGTAGTCGGAGGCGGAAGCGACCGTATATCCGGTAAAGCCGAGAACGGGGATGTTTTTCAGCAAGGGATCGGCGTTGACGGCGGCAGAGAGGTCTTTCTGATAGGCGACCGCTGCGGCCTGGCCACTCAGGCCATGATAGCTGACCGGCCAGTTGTTGACTTCGTTCGGACCTTCGATACCGACGACCGATCCGGGATGGGCCTGCACGAAACCATGCAGCCGCTGGGCGACGGCGGCGGGGTCGACTTCCCGTTGGGCGCTGAAGACGAATTGCACGCCGGCTTCGGCCGTATCGCCGAGATGCGTTTGGCCGTTGGGGTCGGAAGCGGAGTTGGGGGCATGATCGCGGACGGTATCAAGGCCAAGATAGTCGAGAGCCTTAACAACTTCTCCGACATTGGAATATTTTCCGTCGGTGTAGTCGATATGCGTATCAATTCCAAAGGAACGAATAATATCGTTTATTCTAACGGCTTGAGCCATAAGCTTTTCTCCCGGTTTACGAGGGAAGTGGCAATGGGAAAGAATCCCCATTTGTGGCTGCCAATTCGATTTAATACACGAGGAGGATCGTGCGGCGATGACTCGTTATCCATGATATATTGTTGCGAATGTGGCTCAATTCGAATTGTATTTATTATGTAATCTTCGCTTGCATTTTTTCGTTCGGGCGGCTGATCATGCGCGAGTGGGACGGCCCATAGGCAGAGTCTGGAGAAATCCGACATGGTTTTGGAGGATCCGATGACCGTCAATGTTCAATTCCGGTTTCGCTGCGGCTTGCCCTCCATGGCGTTCGACAATGTCCGTCTCCGCGGCAGTTGGGACGAACAAGGCCGCCCCTCGAATGATTGGACGTCTCACCCGATGCAGCGCTCTCGTGACGAGGATGGCTATGATGTCTTTGTCATCAGGGTTCCCTTTCCCGATGACGAGATCGGCGCGCATTTTCGCTGGGGGATCGAACTCGATCGACCCGGCGCTTCCGGCCTATGGGCAATCGCCGCCGAAGTGGACGACGAGAATTCGACGCGTCGCGAACGCTCCTTCGATCTCCAGCAGGGGATAGCGCCGCAGACCTATTATCTGACATGGATCGGCCGTCTGGGGGCGAACCGGGTTGAAAGGCGCAACAGTGCAGACGGCATTCGCTTTTCGGTCTGGGCGCCGAATGCCAGGGACGTCTCGCTCGTGCTCGCCGATCCCGCCATTGGCTATATCGCCGATGACGGGACCGGAACGGTCGCAACCATCAGGATGCGCAGGACCGTTGATGGCTTCTGGAGCGTTGAAACCAGCGAGGACCACGGCCTTTCCGACTTCGACAGCATGGTCGGCACGCCCTATATGTACCGCGTCACCAGGGATGATGGATCGCTCGCCTACCGCACCGATATCTGGTCCCTCATGCAGATCGGCGCGGGAGACTTCGATCCCGATGGAGCGATCTATCACGGATCGCCGGCGGCATTGGACGGACCGCAAAGCTGTTCGGTCGTCTGCGACCCGAAGCGGGTGGTGCTCCCGTCCGGGCAGGAGCTTGCCGCCGAGGCGTTCTGGGCCGACGAATTCGCCGGCGGTCGAAAGCTTCCGGATCGGCTCGAGGATCTGGTGATCTATGAACTGCACGTCGGCGCCCTCGGTTTCGGCAAGGCCGCGCCCGGCACGCTTGATGATGCCATCGTCTTCGTCGAGCATCTCTCGGCACTCGGCGTCAACGCCGTGGAATTGCTGCCGATTGCGGAATTCGAGACCCGGGCCAACTGGGGTTACGGCACGTCGCATTTCTTTGCCGCCGACCAGGGGGCCGGCGGCACCGACCGGCTGAAGATGTTCGTCAAGGTCTGCCACCAGCGCGGCATCGCCGTCATCCTCGATGTCTGTTACAACCACTTCGATCCGGATGGCGAGCGGGCGCAATGGGCCTATGATTCCAACGATCACACCCGCAATATCTACTATTGGTACGAGGGACGTCCCGAGGACTATGCCGATCCCAGGGGCGGCTACATCGACAACATTTCGACGGGATGGGCGCCTCGCTTCGATGAGGAAGCCGTGCGACAGCTTTTCATCTCGAGCGCTGCATTCCTCGTCTCCATCTGCCATATCGATGGTTTCCGGCTCGATCAGACAAGTTCGATCCATCAATATCCGGTCCTGCATGCCGATGGCCGGCGCGCCGATCGGGCCGCTGCCTTCGGGGCCAAGTTTCTGAAGCAGTGGACCCGCACGATGCGGCTGATCAAGCCGCAGCTTTTCCTGACGGCCGAGGATTATTCGGACTGGTCGGCGATGACGGAGCCGAGCCTGACCGGCGACGGGCTCGGCTTCGATGCCACCTGGTATGGCGATTTTCATCACAACCTCGTCGAATATCACGGCGGCGCACAGGCACAGCTGTTGAAGAATGCCGGTTTCGGGGACAAGCGGGCGCTGACCATGTCGTCTCTTGCCGGCGCATTGCAGACGAGCGCGCGATCCAAGGTGGTCTACAACCAGTCGCATGACGATTGCGGCAATCGTGAAGGATCGGCACGAACCGCGGTTATCGCGGTCAATTTCGCGCCTGTTGTCGGCGAGACCAGGGCGTGGGCAGAGGCGAGGTCCCGATTCGCGGCGGCGATGACGCTGCTATCACCGGGGACGCCGATGTTTTTCATGGGCGAGGAAATCGGCGCACAGAAGCCCTATCGCTACAATGATTTCCTCGAGAACCGGGAGAATATTCTCGGCGAAGCTGATGGCAGCGGGGCAGGGATGATCAGCTGTTATCGCGATCTGATCGCGCTCAGCGTCCATCAGGATGCCATTCGATCCCGCAACATCGCCATTCCCCTGGTTCATGACGAAAATCGGGTGATCGCGTTTCATCGATGGAATGACGGCGAGGATTTCCTCGTCGTGGGGTCGCTGAACGACGCTCCCTTCGAACACGGCTATCGGCTGCACAGCGAACGTCTGGGAGATGATCTCTGGGAGGAGATCTTCAATACCGATGCTCACGCATATGGCGGCTGGAACGTCGGCAACGGCGGCGGAAGAATCAGAGCAACGGCGGGAGTGCTCGATGCCGTGCTGCCGGCATCAGGCGTTCTGGTCTTTCGCAGTCTCTGACGCATACGGAACGGTCAGGCAAAGCCGAGCGGCAGATTTTCCACTTTTCTGTCATTGCCGTAGTCGCGCTCGTGCGGCGAGCGACGACGGCCATCGCGGCGAGCGGAAAGATCGATGCGGTTTTCGGCGAAGATCCCATCGGGCCAGGTGCCGGTGTCATGGCAATCGGCGTCGATCTTGGGGGCAAGGATTTTCAGGATCATCAGGGTTCCTCCACGGCGCACCATCAACACTCGGAAAGGCCGTCTGGTTCCGTTTATAAACCCTGAATTATTAATAAATTAACCATAAGGCTTAAGGACAAGGTGTCGTCGCCGCATCTATCCCGTCATTCTCGCAAGGGGGACATTAAAGCATGTCGCGCAAAAGTGTGCCGCGGTTTTGCGCTAACGACATGCTTAAAAACAAAGACCTAAAGCGCAAGGAGCGAATCTGAAAGATTGCGACGCGCTTTAGTGGATGATTGACGACGAGGACATCGACGCCAGCATCCCCTCGGTCGCCCGGATCAGCCGCGCTGCGCGCCCCATCACCTCGGCTCCGGCCTCCGTCTCGGCAATCGTGGTTGCCATACTGTCCAGTCCGTCCGCCACCTGGATCAGCTTCGGCAGCATATCTGCGCGTCCTACCGCCTCGGTCGATCTGGCGAGCTTACGCAGCGCCTCCGAATAGCTCGATATCAAAGCGAGTTTCTGGTCTGCGGGAATATTGGAGAAGGAGAATTTCTCAGAAGGCGATAGCGGCAATTTCGGCATGGATACGACCTGTTGACCTGCCTGTGAACTCGCATAGGCGTTTTTTGTTCCGAGCTGGGTCATTGTCCCAAGGGCGTGTCGCCTAGCGTTGGCATTGCAGTGGAACTCCGGACCTGGATGGCCGTTGAGGTGCATGAACACAGGAGGTTTCCATGCAGTTGATCGATACTCGGGTGACACAAGCCGGCGACATCTTCACTGTCGAATTCTTGGGCGAGAGAGGAGAATCGATTTCCGTGAAAATCGACAACTCCCATGGCGAACTCGACGATAAGACGGCGGTCCACCACGCCAAGGTCATGATGGTTCAGCTGACCGCCTTTGCCGGCGGGGAAGCAGACGGCAGCATCAACCGTTACGATGCCTTGAGCAACGGCAATTTCGACGAAGGCAGCAAGGGCTTGATCGGCCAGCCGAGCGCGCGTTCGGCCGGCGACAGGCAAACGCTGGAAGAGGAACTCGATGAAGGCCTCGAGGACAGCTTTCCTGCAAGCGATCCTGTCTCGGCAACGGTATCGTCCATTCCCGCAAACGCGCCACGGCACTGATTGCAACACAATGTTGCAAGAGCCCGCGTGTTCTTAATTCCAAACACAGCCCAAGGCTCCTCCGGTTTCCGCGAGCAGCCTTGGTCTGCATGACAGATTGATGTCAAAACTGAGAAACAGCTGAAAACCTCAGCTGTGTGATTGACATGGGAGCCTTCTAGAGAGGGCACGAGAAGGGAGCGCCCGTGACGCGCTGCCGAGGTCTCGGAGACGCGCCCCATGAAAATCATTCAGATCACCGACACCCATTTCAGTCCCGCCAAGCCGCATTTCAACGGCAACTGGGCGCCGCTTCTGACGTGGATCGAAGAGACCGGCGCAGACCTGATCGTCCATACCGGCGATCTCACCGTCGATGGCGCCGACAAGGACGCGGATATCACCTTCTCGATGGACCTGATGCGTCAGGTGTCGATCCCGATGCTGATCGTCCCCGGCAATCACGATGTCGGCCACCTCAAGGGATCGGACCAGCCCATTAATGCCGAGCGGCTGTCCCGCTGGCGCAGCCTTGCCGGCGACGACCGCTGGCTGGAGGATGCGGCCGGTTGGCGCTTCATCGGATTGAACTCATTGCTTCTCGGTCATGAGGATGACGAGGAGGAGGCGCAGTTCGAATGGCTTCACCAGGCGCTCTCCGACAGGGCAGGGCAGCGCGTGGCGCTGTTCGCGCACAAGCCGCTATTCGTCGATGCACCCGACGAAGGCGATACCGGATATTGGAGCGTTCGCCCGGCCCAGCGCCGGCGGCTCTATGATCTGATCGCGGCTCATGACGTGGCGCTGTTTGCGAGCGGCCATCTCCACTGGGCCTGGCAGGGGCGCTTCGGCAATACCCAACTGATATGGGGTCCGTCGGCCGCCTTCATCATCGACAAGATGGAGCGCGAGATGCCGGGCGAGCGCCTGATCGGCGCGGTCGTCCACGAGTTCGATACTGGTGTCGAAAGCACGATCGTCGCCGTTCCCGGCATGACCGCGCATGTGCTCGACGATGTCGTCCACGAAGTCTACCCCCAGGCGGTCAAGCCGCGGGAACCGGTCGAATGAGCGCGCTCTCGCTTCGCGGCATCACCAAAGCGTTCGGCGGCAACCAGATCCTTGATGGCGTCAGCCTGGATGTCGCCGCCGGTGAATTCATCGCGCTGGTCGGCCCCTCCGGCTGCGGCAAGAGCACCCTGTTGCGCGTCCTTGCCGGCCTCGACCATGCCGACCAAGGCGAGATCCTGATCGGCGGGCTGGATATGTTCGGCGTTGCGGCCGCCGACCGCAACATCGCCATGGTCTTTCAGTCCTACGCACTCTATCCGCATCTGACGGCCTCTGAGAATATCGCCGTGCCCTTGGCGATGCGCCGGCTGTCGAGGATGCAGCGGTTGCCCTTCATCGGGTCGTTGATGCCGGGCCAGCGCGCCACCCGCAGGGCGATCGCCCGCGACGTCAGGGATATGGCGACATCGCTGAAGATCGATCACCTGCTCGACCGCAAGCCCGGCCAGATGTCGGGCGGCCAGCGTCAGCGCGTGGCGCTGGCCCGCGCCATGGTGCGCCAGCCGAGCATCTTCCTGATGGACGAACCGCTTTCCAACCTCGACGCCAACCTGCGCGTCCACGCCCGCGGCGAGATCGTCGACCTGCATCGCCGCGCCGGTGTGCCGACACTCTATGTGACCCATGACCAGGCGGAAGCGCTGTCGATGGCGGACCGTGTCGCCGTGATGATGGGCGGAAAGCTGCTGCAGATCGCCAGCCCTGAGGTCATCTACGACGATCCCGCCCATATCGAAGTCGCCCGCTTCATCGGCCAGCCGCGCATCAATCTGCTGCCGGCCTTTGCCGAAGGCGGCGTCATTCTCTGCGGCGGCCTGCGCCTGATGCTTGAAAACGCACCCGACAGGAAGACGCCGGTCACGCTCGCCATTCGCCCGGAATTCGTCTTTCTTTCCAAGAGCCGGCATGACGGCCTTGCCGCCCGGATCGAACGCGTCGAATTCCTGGGCTCCGAGGTCATCCTCCATTGCCGGCTCGAGGCGATCGGCGAGACTATCGTCGCCAAGGTTCAACCCTCCGAAGCCTCCGGCCTTGCGGCCGGCGATCCGGTCGGGTTGCGGCTTTCGCCCGGCCGCACGCTGATCTTTGCCGAGGACGGCACCCGGCTGGCCGGCAGCGTTGCAACAGGCGATGCCGGGCTGATTGCGGGCGACTCTCAATGGGAGAGGGCGCATGGCTAGCATCATCTCCATGGCCATGCCGCAGGATGCCACCGTGGCGCATCGGCGCAGCGAGGCCCGCATCGCCTGGATGCTGGTGATGCCGGCGATGATCCTGCTGTTTCTCTTCGTGCTTTTGCCGGTTGTATCAGTCATCGTGCTCGGCTTTACCGATTTCGAACTCGGCTACGGCAAGTTTCGTTTCGTCGGCTTCGAGAATTACGCGCACCTGATCACCGACCGGACGTTTCGCAAATCGCTGTGGAATACGACAGTCTATACCGCGATCGTCGCACCCATTTCGATCCTTCTCGGCCTTGGCATCGCCATGCTGATCGAGAGCGAGACGAAGGCGCGCAGCTTCTTCCGTACCGCCTATTTCCTGCCGGTCGCCTCGCTGATCGTCGCCATGGCGACCGTCTGGCAATATATGTTCCACCCCACAATCGGCCCAATCAATGCGCTGCTCGCCCTCGTCGGGCTTCCCGGTCCGAACTGGCTGGGCAGCTCCGGCACCGTGCTTTACAGCCTCTCGATCATCGGCGTCTGGCAATCGGCCGGCTTCAACATGGTGCTGTTCCTCGCCGGACTGACGGCGATCCCGCGCGAGCTTTACGCCGCCGCCGAAGTGGATGGGGCCAGATCCTCCCTCGACCGCTTCCTGCTGGTTACCTGGCCGATGCTCGGACCGACGACGCTCTTCGTCATCACCATCAGCATCACCAATTCAGTCAAGGTCTTCGAGACTGTGAAGACGCTGACCGAGGGCGGCCCGAACAAGGCGTCGGAAGTGCTGCTCTTCACGATCTACCAGGAAGGCTTCGTCTATCTGCGCGTCGGTTATGCCTCGGCGATGACGGTGGTCTTCCTGCTGATCCTGGTGGTGCTGATGTTCCTGCAGTACCGCGTCCTCGATCGCCGGGTGCATTACACATGATGTTCAACGCTTTTTCCCTCGGCAGGATCATCCGCCTGACCCTGCTTTCCCTCGGCGCGATCATCTTCCTGTCGCCCTACGTCTTCATGATCTCGACGGCGGGCAAGGCGCAAAGCGACATCTTCACCTCGTCGCTGTCGCTGATCCCGGCGCACTTCACCTATGCCGAGAATTTCGCCAAGGCTTTGAGCCGGGTACCGATGGCGCGGCTGTTGTGGAACGGCGTCGTCGTCTGCGGGCTGATTTTCTTCTTCCAGGTGCTGGTGGCGATCCCTTGCGCCTACGCCATGGCAAAGCTGCGCTTCGGCGCCGCCCGCGCCATGATGGTGCTGGTGATGCTCGGGCTTCTGGTGCCGATCCATGCGACCGCGCTGCCGCTCTATGTCGCCTTCGACCGCGCCGCGCTGCTCAACAGCTATGCCGCACTTGTCGCGCCCTTCACCATTTCGGTCTTCGCGATCTTCATGTTCCTGCAGTTCTTCCGCGCCATGCCGGATGATCTGATCCATGCCGCGCGTCTCGACGGCATGTCGGAACTCGGCATCGTCGCCCGCGTCATCGTGCCGAATGCCTGGCCGGCGGTTACCGCCTTCGCCATCTTCTCGGTCGTCGCCCATTGGAACGATCTCTACTGGCCGCTGATCGTCATCAGCAAGCAGGACTATGCCACACCACCGCTCGGTCTGATGTATTTCCGCGCCGCCGAGGCCGGCGACGACTACGGCGCGCTGATGGCGGCGACCCTCATCATTACCCTTCCCCTCGTCATCGCCTTCCTGCTTGCGCAGAAGCGCTTCGTCGAGGGCATCACCATGACCGGTCTCAAAGGCTGACCGGTTTCAACCCAGGAGAACGAGCGATGAAACATATCACCCAGCTTCTCGCCGCAGCGGCCGTATCGATGGCAATCGCGCTTCCCGCGCATGCCGAGACGACGCTGACGGTTCACTACCCGATGCCGGGCTTCTTCAAGGACGTGATGGACACGATCTCGAAGAAGTTCATGGAAGAAAATCCCGATATCAAGATCCAGTTCGCCAGCCCGTCGGCGACCTACGAAGAAGGCATCCAGACGATCCTTCGGCAGGTCGGCACCAGCGAAATGCCCGATATCACCTTCATCGGCCTCAACCGCCTGCGCATGCTCGACGAACGCGACGTCGCCGTCAACCTCGGTCCGCTCGTCCAGAAGGACGGCAACATGGCCGAGCAGGGCTTTTCCGACACGATCCTCAAGCTCGCCCAGGTCAAGGGCAAGCAGGTGGGCCTCGCTTTCGCGACCTCCAACCCGATCATGTATTACAACGCCGATCTCGTGAAGGCGGCCGGCGGCGACCCTGAAAATCCGCCGAAGACCTGGGACGAGGTCATCGCGCTCGGCGGCAAGATCAAGGCGCTCGGCAATGGCGTCGATGGCATCGATTTCCGCTGGCAGGGTGACGACTGGATGTTTTCGGCACTGCTCTTCGGCGCCGGCGGCAAGATGCTGAGCGACGACGAAAGCAAGGTCGCCTTCAACGGCCCGGAAGGCCAGAAGGCCGTCGGGGTCCTGCATCGCCTGGTTACCGAAGGCGGCATGCCCGTCTTCACCAAGGCCGCCGGCGAACAGGCTTTCGCAGCCGGCAAGGTCGGTTTCGAGTTCCAGACAACAGGCGCGCTGCGCAACACGATCAAGAATGTCGGCAACAAGTTCGATCTGCGCACCGCCAAGATCCCGCTGATCGATCCGGCGAACGGACATCTGCCGACCGGCGGCAACGCCGTCGTCATCCTGACGCATGATGGCGCCAAGCAGGATGCCGCCTGGAAGTTCGCCAAATTCGCCGCCGGTCCCTATGGCGCCTCCGTCGTCGTGCCCGGCACCGGTTATGTCCCGAACAACGAGCTTGCCGCGAAATCGGCCGACTATCTCGGCGATTTCTACAAGCAGAACCCGCTGTTCCAGGCAGGTCTCAGCCAGATGCCGGTGATGATCCCGTGGTATGCCTTCCCCGGCTCGAACGGCGTCAAGGTTACGCAGACGATCGTCGACAACCTCTCGCGCATCGTCGATCAGTCGGCCGAACCGAAGGAAGCGCTCGACGACGCAGCCGCTGACGTCGAAGACATGCTGCCGCGCAGCTGATCACCTTCCTCATCGAGGAAAGGGCAGGGCCGCCACGCCGAGCGTGTGGCGGCCTTCTTGTTTTGCAAGCATCAGATGGCGCGCACCGTGCCGCCGCGTCGCAGCGTATAGGCGACGTCGAGATGGCGGGCGGGCGCGGCATTCTCCGCCATGTCGAGCAGCAGCGAGGCAGCCGTCGCGCCCATGCTCGCATTCGGCATTTCGATGGTCGTCAGCGGTGGATCGATCAGCCGGCCGATGGCGATGCCGTCGAAGCCGGCGACCGAAACATCCCCAGGCACCGACAGCCCCTCGCGCTTCAGTGCACCGATGACGCCGAGCGCCAGCAGATCGTTGGAGGCGATGATCGCCGTTGGCGCCAGCGAAGTCATCGTGACGCCAAGATCGAGCTGGTCATAGCCGCTGACAAAGGGGATCTGCACGGCATCGAAGGGTGTCAGCCCGTTCTCGGCCATGGCGTCGCGATAACCACGGTAGCGAAGGTGGGCGCGGTCGGAGGCGGCGAAATTGCCGGAGAGAAACAGAATGCGGCGATGGCCCATGCCGATCAGGAAGGTCGTGATCTCCCGGCCGGCGCCGCGATTGTCGGCGGTAACGGCCGCCGGAAACTGCGCTGTCGGCAAGTTGTTGAGCAGCACGGTCGGCGGGAGCTTCGCAAGCAGCGCCTCGCTGGTCGAGGGATCGCAGACCGTGAGGATCAGCCCGGTCGGCCGGTCGTTCAGGAGGGCTGCGACCGCATCGGCCTCGCGCGCCGGATCGTAATTCGACTGAGCGATCAGGACGCCGTGGCCGGCCACCAGCATGCGGTTCTGAATGCTCGACAACGACGAGGCGAAGACCGGATTGGTGATGCTCGGGATCAGCACGCCGACCACGGGCCTGCGCCCGAGCCGCCCGGCAAACAGGCCGGCCGGGCGATAGCCGAGTTCTGCGGCCGCACGGCGCACCTTGCGCACCATCAGATCGCTGGCCGGTCCGTTGCGGTTGAGAACGCGGCTTGCGGTCGCCAGCGAGCATCCTGCCCTGAACGCGACCTGCTCCAATGTCGCCATCGAAAACGCCTCCTGGTGACAGCATCGAGGCGTAATCCCTTAGGCGGATTCGATGACATTGGTCTGACACCCAGAGCATGATGCCGAAAAGTGTGAGCGGTTTTCGGACGACATCATGCTCTACTCTTTAATTGAGAACAGGATTCAGATTTTAGGCCGACCGGGCCTAAAATCATCCTGTTCTAGGCAGAGTTATCTACTTCTTGTTCATTACAAACATGGACGTTGCTGGGAAATGCAACCTGTGGAATAGTCGGATTGACACCATCTGCCCTCTTCATTCTCATCACCTGGACAAGCATGTCTCACAAGAAAATGGAATGCTCCACGGCGTGGTTGTTTCTTGCGGCGGTCTCGCTTGTCGCAAACTTCACGTCGCCAGCTTATGCGGACGGCCCGTCCGTGTCTTGGCCACAAACGCAAAGCGACATGCAAGCCGAGTCCGATGTGCATTTTGGCACGCTCGCCAACGGTATGCGGTTTGCGATCATGCGCAATGTCACGCCGCCCGGACAGGCAGCGATCCGCTTTCGCATTGGCTCCGGTTCGCTCGATGAAAACGACGACCAGCAGGGCCTGGCGCATGTTCTCGAGCACATGGCCTTCAAGGGTTCGACACATGTCGCCGAAGGGGAGATGATCCGTATCTTGCAGCGCAAGGGCTTGGCCTTTGGACCGGACACCAACGCGCATACCTCTTATGACGAGACCGTCTATGCGCTCGATCTGCCCGAGGTCGATGCAGACACAATTTTGACGGGCCTGATGCTGATGCGAGAAACGGCGAGCGAGTTGACCCTCGAGGCCGGCGCCTTCGATCGCGAACGCGGCGTCATCCTGTCGGAAGAGCGGCTGCGCGACACGCCGCAGTATCGCGCGTCACTCGGAATCATGAATTCGCTGCTCGCCGGCCAGCGCGCGACCATGCGCGCGCCGATCGGTAAAGCCGACATCATCAGCAATGCGCCCGTGGACCTCGTCCGTGATTATTACCGGGCCAATTACCGACCCGATCGGGCAACGCTGATAGTGGTGGGCGATATCGACCCCGCCGCCATGGAAGTCGAAATCCGGCAGCGCTTCGGCGACTGGAAGGCCGTGGGTCCGGCGCCGACAAAAGCGGGTCTTGGCGCGCTTGTGACGAAGGGCGAAAGCGCCGAGGTCATCGTCGTTCCCGGCGGCATGACCAGCATACAGATCGCCTGGACGCGTCCCTATGACCCCGCGCCTGACACCTTCGCCAAGCGCCGCGCTGAGCTTATTGAGGATCTCGGTTTCCTGGTGCTCAAACGTCGGGTGAGCGCCATCGCCAGCAAGGCGGATGCCCCTTTCATCGGTGCAGACGTCGGCTCCCAGGATCTCCTCGATTCCGCCCATGTCGTCCTGATCGCGGCGAATTCGGAGCCGGACAAATGGCAGGCGGCGCTCACGGCGATTGACCAGGAACAGCGCCGGATCCAGGAGTTCGGCGTTGCGCAGGCGGAGATCGATCGCGAAATCCGCGAATATCGCTCGGCCCTGCAGGCTGCTGCGGCCGGAGCCGCGACGCGGATGACCACCGACATTGCTTCCATGCTGGCTCGAAGCGTCGATGACGATCAAGTCTTCACCTCGCCCGCCGAAGACCTCTCGATGTTCGAGACGATGACGAACGGCGTCAAGGCGGACGAGGTCAATCGGGCCTTGCAGCGTGCTTTCTCCGGCAACGGTCCGCAGGTCGTGCTACAGGCGGACCAATCACCTGAGGGTGGAGCCGACACGGTTCGGCAAGTCTATGACGCTTCAAAGGCCATTGCCGCCTCGGCACCATCCGGTGCAACTGACGTCGCCTGGCCCTACACCCATTTCGGCGAACCGGGCGCTGTGGTCGAACGCCGTGCGGTTGAAGATCTCGGCTTGACCATGGTGCGCTTTTCCAACGGTGTACGGCTTACCGTCAAGCCAACCAGGCTGCGTGCCAACGAAGTGCTGGTGCGCGAAGATATCGGCCGCGGTCGGCTGGACCTGCCGCACGACCGTTCCGCCGCGATCTGGGCATCTCCGGCCGTCGTGCTGTCTGGCGTAAAGGCCATGGATTACCAGGATATACAGAAAGCGCTGACGGCCAACATTGTCGGCGTCGACTTCTCGGTCGGCGACAGTTCCTTCAGGTTCGACGGTCGTACACGGACTGAAGATCTTGCGACGCAGCTGCAGCTGATGAGCGCATACACCTCCGATCCCGCCTATCGCCCCGAGGCGTTCAAGCGTGTGCAGCAGGCCTATTTGAGCGGCCTCGATCAGTATGACGCGTCGCCCGGCGGCGTTTTCAGCCGCGATTTCGCAGGTCTTGTGCATTCCGGCGACCCGCGCTGGACCTTCCCCGACCGCGCGCAGTTGTCCGCCGCCAAACCAGACGAATTCGAGGCGCTGTTCCGACCCATGGTTTCCAATGGCCCGATCGACATCACCATCGTCGGCGACGTAACCGTGGATGACGCAATCCGGCTGACGGCTGAAACCTTTGGGGCTTTGCCGCCGCGCCCGGAGACGGCGTCGAGCAACGATCGGGACGACGTGCATTTTCCGGCAACGACCGAGAAACCCGTTTTACAGACCCATAGCGGTAGGGCCGATAATGCCGCTGCCGCCGTAGGGGCCTCCATCGGCGATTTGCTCTCCGATCTGCCGCGGTCCTTCACCGCCAATATTGCCACCCAGATTTTCCAAAACAGGTTGATCGACCAGTTTCGCATTGCAGAGGGAGCAAGCTATGCCCTGCAGGGCGATGTTGAGCTTTCAAGGGAAGTTCCCGGCTACGGCTACGCATATTTCTACGTCGAGACCGACCCGGCAAAGGTTGCGCGCTTCTATGCACTTGTCGACGAGACCGCCAATGATCTGCGGTCGCATGACGTTTCCGAAGACGAGCTCGCGCGCGCCCGGGAACCCATCATCGAGACATTGAAGCATCAGCAGCAGAGCAACGAATATTGGATCGCATATCTGCACCACGCCCAAGAGGACTCGCGTCGTTTGGACCGGATACGCGATAGTCTCAGCGGCTACGGCAAGGTCACCGCCGGGGATATCCGCGCGTTTGCCACGGCCTATTTCAGCCCCGAAAAATTCTGGAAATTCGAAGTGCTGCCGGTGGCGGTACGATAGGTGGTGAGCACCGCTCAGGACCGGCGTTTGACCACGCGCATGTTCATCTCCGACCGAAGCGCGAAGCCGTGTGTCTTGTAAAGCGAAATGGCGGATGTGTTCGCCGCATAGGCATGCAGATAGGCCGTGTCGCCGCTGGATGCGATCTCGCCGGCAACGAAACGGAAGAGCAGGGTGCCGAGGCCGCGTCCCTGGAAATCGGGATGGGTGCAAAGGCCGCTGAGCTCGATGAAGCCTGTTTGCCGCATCCGCTGCCCGGCCATCGCCACCAGGCGGCCTTCACTCTTGATACCCCAGAAGCTGCCGAGGCTCTGGGCTCGCAACGTGAACGGCCCGGGTTTGGTCAGTGTCGCCAATGCCAGCATGTCGGCGGCATCGGCCTCGGTGAGCGGCTGGATGCGGGTATCCGAAAGCCTCTCATGGGGCCGCTCGGCTACCATCTGGACCAGCGATGCTTCCGTGACAATGGCGAGACCCGGTGGAATGGCGATCGGACCTGATTCGACGAGGATCATGCTCTCCGCCTGCGAAGGCAGGTTCTCCAGGGCGTCGAGGCTCTCCGGCGTGTCGTCGGCGGACGCCGCGAAGGGCACGATGGAGACTGGGTATCGCCGCGCGGACTTGCCGCCTTCGGCAAGATCGGCATGCGCGGTCTCCAATGCGCTCCAGATCGGCCGGTCGAGGATATGTTTCATGGTGTTTCCCCCTTGGCAGGGCTGCGGCGCGCAAGCGGCGCCGCCGCAAGCCCATCTTCGATGGCGGCCAGCTGTTCGAGGATCGGTCCGTCGAGATCGCCGCAGAGATCGGCAACGGCGGCGGCGATGCGCGGCCAGATCACCTTCTTTGAATGATCGATGAGGTCCTGTCCCTTGTCGGTCAGCGAGACCAGTCTGCGACGCTGATCATCCGGTGCCGGCTGCATGTCGACGTAACCGAGTTCGAGAAGCTGGCCGGTGGTCCGCGTTGCGCCGGGCTGGGTGATGCCCACCGCCTGCGCGAGCTCGCCGATCGTCAGCGGTCCGGCCCGGTCGATCGCCGCAAGGAATGGATATTGGCCCGCCTGGATGCTGAGACCGGCCTCGTCGATGACCTGCTGCGTATCGGCCTGCAGCCTCTCTCCGATGCGCCGCAGCCGGCTGCCCATGCACAGAAATCCCAGCGTCCGGACCACATCCTCGACCATGCCGACTCCTCATTTGTATTGGATGTTATATAACGTGTTATAGATTAAATGGCAATTCTTCAAAGGTGGTCGGCAGATGAGGTCAGGGGAAGGGCGGCACGAGCAAATGTCTCGATCAGCCCCGCCATTTCCTAACCGTCAGAAACACCGCCAGCATGCAGCTGAGCAGGCCAAGGGACAATGGCAAACCCTGATGTCCGATCAGTTGCATCGCCAGTCCTGTCGCGGGCGAGCCGACGATGCCGCCGATGCCCCATACCAAGGCGAAGGCCGCGTTACCGGCGATTAGGGCTTGACCGGTGAAACGCTCGCCGAGCTGAATCAGCGACAGGGTGTAGATCCCGAACGAGACCCCGCCCCAGACGAAAACCAGCGGCCAGATAAGCCACGTGGTGAAGACCGGCGGCAGCAGCAGGCAACAGGCCAGGCAAGCCAAGACGCAGAATAACATCGTCCGCGTCGAGCCGAGCCGTTCGGCGATGCGCCCGAGCAAAATCTGCAGCACGGCATTGCCGGCGATGAAGCAGGTGATGAGCGAGGCGATGTGCTCTTCGGCGCTGCCGAGCGCTGCGCCATAGACCGCGAATAGGGAAAGCAGGATCTGCTCGAAGGCGGCAGCCGTGAAAACCGCCAACAACAGCAGCGGCGCCAGTGGGAAGAAACTGCCGACCGATGTTGCCTCGCCTTCATCAGGCATGCCGGGCAGACGAGGGGCGACGGCAAGCACGATCAGGCCGCAGAAAAGGAAGGCCGTCATACCAATCATGAAGGGCGGCCAACCCTCGGCGCCGGTAAGGCCAAGCGACAGTGGGCCGATGGCGAACCCACCCGAAACGATCGATGAATAGAGGCCCATGATACGGCCCCGGCGTGACGCCGGCGTGAGCGAGATCAGCCAGGTCTCGCTGATCACGTAAAGCGGATTGGCGAAGAAGCCGAGCAGGAAGCGCAGCAGCATCCAGGCCCATACGTCTTGCATCCAGGCAATTGCAAACAGGGTGAGGGCGGCCAGGATCGAACACAGGATCGCAAGCCGCCCTCCGCCGACACGCCGCGAAAGCACCGGAATGAACGACGCTGATATAATGAAACCCAGCGGCGTCATCGCCGCCGACAAGCCGATCAGGCCCGATGTCGTTCCCTGCCGCTCTAGGATGAAACTCAGCAGCGGATAGGTCAGCCCCTGTGCCACGGCGAACACCGTGACGGTCGCGATGATACCCGCCATTGCTGCCCAGGGGATCCGATCCACGCGCGGTGATGTGATGCTTTCGGCAGTCATGCAGATGTCCTCGTCAGACCGTATGGTTGGTGGTCCGGGTAAGCCTCAACGTCAAGGAGGATGAATTCTGCAGGAGGCGGGGAGCGTCGTACTTAAGTTTTTCCAAAAAGTTCTCAAAAACGTCCAAAGGGACTAAACAGGTCAGCATCAAATTTTGCCCCGACCGCAAGCCATCACCACCAAAACTCCGCCGGACATCATCAGGATCATCTGGAATGACCGCTTCACCTTCCTTTCTCGGCCTTCCCGCTCACCTTGCCGATGGGCGTTCGCCCCGTGTGGTGATCTTCGCAGCCGCTCACGGCAGCACCTATCCCGGCAAGGACAGCAGCGGCTATGCCCTGGCCGCTCATACGATCCGCGCTGCGAGCCAGGAAGATGCCGGGCTCGTCGAGCACTGGGATTTCGATCTCGGCGGCCCGCTGTTCGGTGGCGGGCCGGTCTCCTGCATCGACGCCGGCGACATTCCAACCACCCTGCATGACAATGCCGGCAACCGTGCCCGGATCGAGGCGAAGACGCGCGATGTCCTGTCAATGCCCGCCGTACCGATCCTAGTCGGCGGCGATTGTTCCGTGACCATTCCCTTCCTCGCCGGCTTTGCGGATCACGGGCCGGTCTGGATCCTGCAGATCGACGCCCATATCGACTGGCGCGACGAGGTGCATGGCGAGCGCCACGGCTATTCGAGCCCGATGCGTCGGGCGAGCGAGATGCCGCATGTCGCCGGCATGGTCCAGGTCGGCCTCCGCAGCGTCGGCAGCGCACGCCTCGCCGACATCGAAGCGGCGCGGGCCCACGGCAGCCGCTTCGTGACCGCCCGCGAGATTCATGCCGAGGGGGCCGAAGCAGCTCTCCGGCATATTCCGGAAGGAGCGCGGGTCGTCGTCACCCTCGACTGCGACAGCCTCGATCCCAGCATCATGCCGGGCGTGGTGGCGCGTACGCCCGGCGGCCTCACCTACACTGAGGTGATCGACCTGATCGCGGGCCTCGGCAGGCGGGCCAGAATCGCAGGATTCGACCTTGTCGAGCTCTATCCTCCTGCCGACATTGACGGCCTGTCGGCCCTGACCGCCGCACGCCTTCTGGTCAATGCGGTCGGCGCCATCGTCCGGCAAGATTGAAACCCTGCTTCCTCTGGCAGCAAGCAGTGCATGATGCGATGCGTTTTCGCTTCTAGGCGACCTTGCCCAGACGAGGCTCCGTCCCGGCCAGTAGCCACCCCTCGATGCCACGCGGCCTAAGCGGACGAACAGTTCCATCCAAGCTTTAAAGACTCTAGGATGCGCCTCATGCAGGGAACGCGTTTTGCCTTTGGACCATTCGTGCTTGATCCGGCTGCGGGAACGCTTCTTCGGAACGACGATCCCGTTGCCGTTGGCCACCGCGGGGTAAAGCTGCTTGCCGCACTCGTCGGGCGGCCCGGCGAAATCCTTGGCAAGGCCGAGTTGATGGATGCGGCGTGGCCGGGCAGGGCGGTCGAGGAAGGCAACCTCACCGTCCAGATCGCGCAGCTGCGCAAGCTGCTCGGTCCGGCCGGCGACGGCGGCGAATGGATCTCCACGGTGCCGCGCGTCGGCTACCGCTTCACAGGGGCCATCAACCAGCTTGGCGGCGTGAGGCGAAAAGCTTTGCCGCTGCCTGACAAACCATCGATAGCAGTGCTGCCCTTCGTGAATATAAGCAACGATCCCGAGCAGGAATCCTTCGCGGACGGGCTGACCGAAGACCTGATCACCGACCTTTCCAGGATGCCGGGCCTGTTCGTGATCGCCCGCAACTCGGCCTTCGCCTACAAGGGGAAGGCGAGGGATGTACGCGAGATCGCCGAGGAACTCGGCGTGCGCTACCTGCTGCAGGGCAGCGCAAGACGCGTCGAGGCGCGCGTGCGCATCAACGCTCAGCTGGTCGATGCGGCAAGTGGCGATCATCTATGGGCGGAACGCTTCGATCGCAGCCTGGACGATATCTTTGTTGTTCAGGATGAGGTGACGGCCAAGATCATCGAGGCGCTGCTCGGCCGGCTGCGCGCACCGCCGCCGCGAAACCGGCCCAAAAATCTCGAGGCTTACGATCTCTGCGTGCGGGCGCGCAAGCTGATGGATGACACGCCGCAGGCGGCGCGGGAAGCGCATCTGATGCTGACGCGCGCGATTTCGCTCGATCCCGACTATGCCGAGGCCTATCGCTGGCTTGCCATGAACCACTGGATGGGAGAGGTGCATTCAGCCGGACCAACGCAACCCACCCGAAGCCTTGCTTTGGAGCTGGCGCGCAAGGCCGTCGCGATCGACCCCAACGACGCCGGCTGTCGCTGGGTCCTGGCTTACCTGCTGGCCTATGAGCGCAGCTTTGCCGAGGCGGATGCGGGATTCGCCAAGGCGATCGAGCTTGACCCGAACGAGGCCGACACCTTTGCGGCATTATCAGACATCACGGTCCTGGCCGGGCGGGTCGGGGAGGGCCTCGAGCATATCGCCAAGGCCTTCCGGCTGAACCCGTTTCCGGCAAGTTGGTACTATCTGACGCTCGGGCAGGCGCAATATGCCGCCGGCCAATACGAAGCCGCTGTCGAGACGCTGCGCAGCGACGAGACCTATCGCACGAGCTCACGCCGTTTCCTGGCGGCAAGCCTTGCCCAGCTCGGCCGGCTCGACGAGGCGCGCGCCGAGGTCGAACTGTTCCTTGTTGCCAACCCGCGTTTTTCAACCCCCCACTGGGCTGCGACCGAGCCATTCCGCGATGCTCGGACGCTTGCGCATTTCGTCGATGGCTACCGCAAGGCCGGTCTTCCCGAGTAGCACCGGCACGCCTCAAAGACGGCGGGCCGGTCGTCTCCCGCGTCATCGATACCGGAAGACCTGCCCGCGGAGGCTCTGCATCGTCGCAGAGCCTCCGCGGATATGATAAGATCAGGATGCATTGACCACGGGAGGGGAAAATGCGCCGAGTCCTTCTGTCTCTGATCCTTTGCGTGCAGTCCGTATCCATGTCGGCGGCGTCTGGGCATGTCGTCTTCCACACCGCTTCGTTCGGCGGCAGCCGCTCGGTCAGTCTCGGTCTGGCGGGGGGCGGGCCCGCCCGCGATCCCGCCTTTGATTTCGACGTCGTCATCACACTCTCGGAATTCGACGGTGGCGGGACAGTGATCTATCGGGACGGAGGAAGACACGAGGCGAGCGTGCGCTGCGTTTCGCCCGCCATGGTGCGGATCAATTCCGCCGACTATACGGTTGACGTGTCGGCGCGGTCGGGAACCGACTGGAAGCATGATCTCTGGGCAGCGCTCTGCACTGCTCCAGTTTCCTGAGCGGCATCTCGGCCTTGATTGATCGAGGGCATCAGGCCTTCCGGGGACGAACCTCCATGAATACGTATGGCGCGCCGGTTCCCGAGGGGACCGCATACACCGCATAGGACGCCTGCGGATCGTCGCCCATTCCCAAGGAGCCAGGTGGCATGCCCGGCACGGCCAGCCCTCGGACTGGCGGCCGCTCCTGCAACAGGCGTCGGACGGCCTCGAGCGGCACGTGTCCCTCGAGGTAGTATTTCTCGATGACGGCGGTGTGGCATCCCTGCACGTCAGCCGGCACGCCCAACCGCGCCTTGAGCGCTGCAAGGTCGTCGGTGTCGCGGGCGTCGACCGAAAATCCCGCTGCCGCCATTGCCTTCGACCATTCATGACAGCAGCCGCAGCTGGGATCCTTGTAGACCGTCATCTTCGCCGGCGCGGCGGCGTGTGCCCCTCTGCCAAAGAACGCCAGGGCGGATGCCGCCATTGTAATGAAGCTTCTCCTGTACATCGTCTCCACTCCTTGATGTCCTGCCGCCCGGATCGGGGCCGGGCGGCAGGAGCCCACTATTTTACTTCAGTGACGGTCAGCTTGCCATTCACGCGTTCGGCGACGAACTCGATGTTCGAGCCTTCCTTCAGTCTTTCGAGCAGAGCCGAGTCTTCGATCCGGAAGACCATTGTCATCGCAGGCATGTCGAGGTTCTTCAGATCCTCATGCTTGATGGTGACCTTCTTCGCCTTGGCGTCTACCTTGTTGACGACACCCTTGGTGAATTCCTGGGCGAAAGCACCGAAGGCCGCGCTGGCAGAGAGCAGGGCGGCTAGGCTGATTTTGATTATGGCAGTTTTCACGTTCGTGGCTCCTTTTTTGCGGATTATTTCCCAGCGACGGTGACGTCGCCGTGCATGCCGGCTTCGTAGTGGCCGGGGATCAGGCAGGCGAACTTGAACTCGCCGTCGGTGGTGAACTTCCAGACGATCTCGCCGGATTGACCGGCCGGAAGGCGGATGGAATTGGCATCGGCATGTTCCATCTCGGGGAACTTCTCCATGACCTTCTTGTGCTCCAGAATCTTGTCCTCCTGATCGAGCACAAATTCGTGGTCGACGGTTCCGGCATTCTTGATCGCGATCTTGACTGTCTGCCCCTTGCGGACATTGAAGACGGCAGGGGTGAATATCATCCTCCCGTCTTCGGTTTCCTTCATCGTGACGCGGACCGTCTGCGTCGCCTTGGCCCTGTCGCCGGGTTCTCCAACAGCCATTTTTTCACCGTGGCCGCCGGCGTGATTGCCGGAAGCCAGGGCAGGGGTTGCGAGGGCGAACAGCGCCAGTGCCATTACAAAGTTCTTCATGCGTAGATCCTTTTTGACGTGGGAGTTTTAGGCCTCAGCCGTTTGTCGGCTTCGGCGTGATTTGCGTCTTCGCGTCTTTGGTCCTGGTCGCGTCCGGTAGTTCGCCGGTCCACTCCCAGGCCTGTGTTCCCGGTGGGTTTTCGTACCAGCCGGGATCGGAGTAGTCGTCCGCCGAGATGCCCTCGCGGACCTTCACGACCGAGAACATGCCGCCCATTTCGATCGGACCATGCGGCCCCCAGCCGGTCATCATGGGAACCGTGTTCTCGGGGATGGGCATTTCCATTTCGCCCATGTCGGCCATGCCTTTGGTGCCCATGGGCATGTATTCCGGCTGCAGCTTCCTGATCTTCTCGGCGACCTTCGACTTGTCCGCACCGATGAAGGTCGGGATGTCGTGACCCATGGCGTTCATCGTATGGTGCGACTTGTGGCAGTGGATCGCCCAGTCGCCGAGGTACTTGGCATCGAACTCGTAGGCACGCATCGCGCCGACCGGGATGTCGATGCTGACCTCCGGCCACCGCGCTTCCGGCCGCACCCAGCCGCCGTCGGTACATGTCACTTCGAAATCGTAGCCGTGCATGTGGATCGGATGGTTCGTCATGGTGAGGTTGCCGACCCGTACCCGCACCCTGTCGTCCCTGGAAACGACCAGCGGGCTGATGTCCGGAAACACGCGGCTGTTCCAGCACCACATGTTGAAATCGGTCATCTCCATGATCCGCGGTACATAGGAGCCGGGATCGATGTCGTAGGCGTTGAGCAGGAAGACGAAGTCGCGGTCGACGCGCATGAACGTCGGATCCTTGGGATGGACGACGAAGAAGCCCATCATGCCCATGGCCATCTGCACCATCTCGTCGGAATGCGGGTGGTACATGAAGGTGCCGGATTTCACGAGGCCGAACTCGTAGACGTAGGTCTTGCCGACCGGAATGTGCGGCTGCGTCAGCCCGCCGACGCCGTCCATGCCCGATGGCACGAGCATCCCGTGCCAGTGGATGGTGGTGTGCTCCGGCAGCTTGTTCGTCACGAAGATGCGGACGCGGTCGCCTTCGACCGCCTCGATGGTCGGCCCCGGAGACTGTCCGTTGTAGCCCCAGAGATAGGCGGTCATGCCGTCTGCCATCTCGCGCTCGACTGGTTCGGCGACGAGGTGAAACTCCTTGACGCCGTTGTTCATCCTGTGGGGCAGGGTCCAGCCATTGAGGGTGACCACCGGCTGATAGTCCGGACCGGAGGCCGGGTGGAGTGGCGGCTGCATGTCCGCCGATTCCACTGTCGGTGCGTCGGGCAGGCCCATCGCCGACGTCTTCGTCCAGGCGGCTGCGGTGAGCAGAGTGGCGCTGGCTCCAAAAAGTTGTCGTCTGTTGAACATGGTGTGTCCTTTCTCAATGACCGCCGCCAGCGCTGCTTTCGGAAGCAGCGGCGACCTCGGTCTCTGCCGACGCCTTCGTCGCGCCGCCGCCGTAGATCGCAGGCGCGAGGTTGGCTTCGGCCAGCCAGAAGTCGCGCTTTGCGTTGACGGAGAGCAGGATGGAGTTGATCTTGTCACGGGTGTCGGTGAGCAGCTCGAAGGTGTTCGAGATCATGCCGTTGTAGGTCAGCAGGGATTCTTCCTCGACCTTGGTGCGCAGCGGTACGACGTCGTTGCGGTAGTGCCGCGCGATATCGTAGTTCGAGCGGTAGGCTTGGTATGCCGATCTCGCCTCCGACCGGACATTGACGGCCTTCTCCGCCAGCAGATTCGCCGCCCGCATGTATGCCACTTCAGCCTTGCGCATCCGGGCCTTGCCCGTATCGAAGATCGGGATTGCGAACTCCAGTTCGACTTGAGCGGTCGTCCTGGTCTTTTTCTCGTCGTCCTCGATTTCCCGTTCCGTTTCGAAGCCCGTCAGGATTTCGAGGTCGGTGACATGGCGCGTTGCTTCGGTCAGGCCATACGATCTGGCAGTGGCTTCGAGTTCGAGCTTTGCGACCTGGAGGTCTATCCGATTTCGGAGTGCTTCGGCCTCGATGGTGTCTCGCCTGACGACGGACTTGGGTAGCGGCGGCAGGCCGTTGGGAACCTGGTAGTCCAGGTCAGTGCCCCAGAGGCCCATCAGCCGCGTCAACTCCTCCTTGGCGAGACGGGCCGCCAGCCGGGCCTTCGCTGTCTCTCCGGCGAGTTCAGCAACGAACACATGTTCGCGGGCCTGGGTGCCCTTGGTCATCGCACCGGTCTCGCCCAGCTTCTCCGCGAGCTCGGAAGCGGCGTCCGCCGCCTCCTGCGCGCGCTGCAGATGCCCGACGTTCTCCCAGGCCGCGACCGCGCCGATCCAGGCCCGCCGGGTGTCGGCGGCGACCTGAAGCGTCTTCACGGCCGCGGTCAGTTGCGACTGCCGAAAGCGAGTGTCGGCGATCGCGATATCCCTGTTCCTCGTGGCGAGCGCCAGGATGTTCGTCGTGATCATTCCCTCGATCGTCTTGAACGCCCCCAGCTCCGGCGTCCCCATGCCGGTCGTGCCGATGGAGACGGTCGGGTTGAGGAACATCGTCGACTGCCAGGCGTCAGCGGCGCTGTCGCCAAGATCGGCGTAGGCGGCCTGCAGACCCTTGTTGTTGAGCAGCGCGATCTGGACGGATGTTTCGACGTCGAGGGTCTTCCTTCGTGCGAGCAGACTTCTCACCTGCGCGGCCGCCGACCGGGCTTGGTTCTGGTTCTGGATCCGGACGGTCTCTTTCGCCGTGACAGTGGCGGTCTTGTTGAAAACGGCGGTGAAGCCCGCTTCCTTGCTGGAATAGTCGGCGTCCGTGGCGCAGCCGCTCAACACCAGCGGGAATATCAGCGCCACCATTGTTCTTCTAGGCTCGATCATGAGGCGTCTCCATTCGCTGGAGACTGCAGATCGTTCTGTCTACGCCATGGCTTGGGATCGACGGGCTGCCTGGTGACGTAGCCCGAGATCGGCGACCGGTATGCGGCCGGGCGCGCGGACGGCTGTTCGACCGCTGCGGGGGACGCCACCACGTCGGGAGGAAGCGTGGATGCGCAGCTGCCGACAAGAAGCGGCAGCCCCACCACGAAGAGCGAGGGTTTCATTATGAAATTTCCGAATAAGAGATAGCCTACGGTGCGCCCGCCCGAATGCAGGGCAGGCGACCGACTGGACCCGATCGAGCGGGCGCGTCTCTATTCAGATATTGGGGGGACGGTGGAGAGGTGGAAGTTCCCCAAGGGTCGTCCGGTCGTCAATAAATTCCCGAATGGAATTCACGATGGGTCCGCCGGCGTCGGGACCTTCACAAATGATGCCAAGCCCGCCGCAGAAATCCTTGCAGCATTCCTGCTTGACCAGCTTCGATACGCCATCGGCATCATTGGAAGTGTCGCCATGCGAGTGGTCGTGACGGGCCGTCTGCGCCGTGTCGTGGCCCTCGTGGGACGGTGTCAGGTCCGAGGCGACGACGTCCAGCTTGGGAAACGAGGAGCCGTGCATCGCGGCGTTGGCATTCGACAGCGAGTACCCCACTAGTGATACGATGATCACCAGCCGCATCATCAGGAGCAGCTTGCTCAATATGATTCGGTACATCTTGCCCATTACCCAACGAGCTACATGCAAAGCAGCTCGATTTCAATTGCCGACCTCTTTGTCCTCGATGTTCGGGTCCTTTATGTGGCGAACATCACGCAAGGCAGCCGGAATTGGTTCGATCGGAAGGTGAGGAGAGGGGCGAGGGCGGTGACGATATTGCCGATGCAGTCGGGGCCGGCGCTGGTTTCCAGTCAGCGAGGAGGCGCTCCAACATCCGTCCCTTTGGCCACTTTACAGATTGTCGGCTGACCGCTTCCGGCGCGGCAGCAGCATCCGGTCGACCGTCTCGTCACGGACGACGAGCGTGTGCCAGATCGCCGCGGCGAGATGCAGCGCGACCATCGCCAGGATGATCCTCGACCCGACAACGTGGTACGGCGCAATCCCGAACCAGAAGTAGCTCGCGACGAATCCCATGCAGGCCTGTCCGATGATTGCGGCGTAGAAGGCGTGATGAAGCGTCGCGGCGGCTCGCCCGGTCCATGTGCCGGGCGCGCCGGTCTCGGGCGGGTGAAGGACACGAAGAACCAGGCGTACGCCCATCAACAGGCCGATCGCCATTCCCGCATAGTTGTGGAGCTGGTGTTGGACGACGTCCCAAGGCGATGGCGTCATCCCCATGTGGACGGCGTGGTGGATTCTCCCGATGCTGCCACCCGTCAGATACTGGACTGGCACCATGAGGGCGATCAGCCAGTGAAGCCCTATCTGGGCCAGCGAATAGCCACCTTTCATCAATCCTCTCCCAGCGAGAGCCGCAGACTAATCGGCGGCGGTTAACGCTTCCTGATCGGGCCGTTGCCAAGCCGCCACAGAAGTCTGCGCATAGCGCGCCGAGAGCTGCCGCAAGATGGCGGTGTGATCGGAGAGGGCGTTCGCCCTTTTGCTGCCCAGATGAGAACGGATATCGGTAAGCAAGCGGCATGATCTTGGATTCGGAACGCAGCTTTATGGGACGGACCATATTCGTGAACATATTCGGACTGCTCGCCGTCGTGGAAGCTGTGCTGATCACGGCAGTCCCCTTGCCGGCAGCCGAGGATGTCGTGGCTCTTCGGCAGGCGGACATGAAGGCCATGGCCGCGGCGGCAAAGACGATCTCTGGCATGTTCAAGGATCCGACGAGCTACAACGCTGCCGAGTTCAGGAGGGCTGCCGACACGATCCGCGAAAGGTCGGGCATCGTTCTCTCGGGACACTTCGCGTCCGAGACCGCCAATCTGCAGTCGAAGGCCGGGCCGAACATCCTTAACGAGCGCGACCGGTTCGACCGTATCGCCAACGACCTGCGCGACTACGCCGTCGCACTGGATGCCGCCGCGCAGAAAAACCCCGGGCCGATGACTGCCAGCATGCGCATGAAGCCCGGAGAGGCCATGGGCGGCGGTCCTTTCGGTACTCACGTCCGCAACGAGCAGGAGCTGCTGGCAATGCCGGCGGAACACGCGTTCCACCTCATGCTCCAGACCTGCACGACCTGCCACGCCAAATTCAGGATGGAATAAGGGCGATCATGCGGGACCGGGAATTGCTCGCCTTGTTCAAGCGTCCGACCTTTCAAGCACGCCTCATGCGCTTCAAACAGCCATGTTCGACGCTGCCGACATCACTTCCCGAGGGGCAGGACCGCCGAACATATGGCGGCCATCCTCCTCGACTTCCGTGAAACACCAGCGCACGACGCCATCCCGATCGAGCAGGAATTCGCCGACGAGTTGGCCGTGGCCGGTGGCGTTCATCTGCTTGTCATCCTCGGTAAATTCATAGCCATCCGCCTTGTCGAGGAATTCCATCGCTGCCATCAGGTCCATGGGCGCTGGAAGCTCGCCCGGCATGTCGATGCGCATCGACGTCACCGCATCCATGCTGATCTTGTGCGGCCAGTCATTCTCGGCCTCGGTGAACTGAAGATTCGGCAGGCCGAAGGCCCTGTGCGATACCCGTTCCGGGTCCGAGGCCGCCAGCAGATTGGGAAGCGGATGGTAGCGGAAATAGAGACGGGCACGCTCGATCGGCGTGTTGACGACGGTCAGGCTGTCGATGCCTTTCTCCTGCAATGCGTCGGTGAGTTCCGCCATGGCGGCAATTTGCCGGCGACAGAACGGGCAATGCAATCCGCGGAACAACCCGACGAGCACCGGCTTCTGGCCGCGAAAATCGTCGATGGCGACCTTGCCCTGGCGGGTGATCGCATCCAGCACCACGTTCGGCGCGCGATCTCCCGGCTGCAATGGTCTTGCGGCGTGGTTCTCCTGCATGTTTCGTTCCTCCATTTATGTCTTTGAATCGATTTGCCAAATCGATCTCCGGCGATCACTGCAACGAGGACAGGTCAGTCGAGAAACGGCAAGACGACGAGCGTGCCTGGATCGAGGTTGTGGCGGATGCACACATCCTGTGCCAGCGTGAAATACCGTTCTGCCTCGTCCATGTCGTCATGCTCAAGGCTGAGTGTCGCCAAGCCATCATAGCACGGAAACAGCAGTTGCGGTTCATCAATTTCCTTCGCAACCTCAAGGGCTTCTTCGTAATACTTACGAGCTAGCTTTGGCTGTCCGTGGCATTGATGAATCTGGCCCAGCACGATCAGCGGCACGGAGAGATGGTCGCGCTGATCGAGCGCACGGTCGATTTCGACAGCCTTTTCCGCAGCCGGAACACCCTCGGCGGCGCAGCGATCGGTGAAGGTGCAGCAGGCAACTGCGAGGTTGGCGAGAAGGCGCGCCTGGAAGCCGAGATCGCCGATACGGGTCGCAAGCTCCAGTCCGCGCCGGCAGATCTTGATGGCGTTGGCCGGATCGACAATCGTGTAGAGAACGCCGAGGTTGGAATAGGCGCGGCAGGCAGCACTTTGCAGATCGGCCTTTTCGGCGACCGAGAGGCTGCGCTCCACTTCCTGCACGGCCTCGCGGCGACGTCCTAGCCGCGCAAAGGCCGCACCCTTGGTGTTCAGCGCCTCCGCCATCGCTCGCGCTGTCTCCCGTCCGGCCTCGGTCGTCCCGTCGATCGGCAGCGTTTGCAGGCATTGCAGTGCCTGCGTCGCCCACTCGGCGGCGGCGGCCTGATCCCCCATGCGGAAGGCCAGATGCCCGCGCTCCTGCAGGACATGTGCACGTTCGACCGGCGCATCGATTGTCGCGATTATCGCTTCGGCTTCGGCCAAGTGTGTCTCCGCTTGATCGCGGCGCCCTGCATCGAGATGCAAACGGCCGACCTTGCGCAATATCCGCGCTGCGGCGATAGGGTTGTTATTGCGGTGGATCGCCAGCGCTCGCTGATAATGGTTCAAGGCAACGTCGCGGAGGCCCGCGGGACCGCAGAGATCGGCAAGACGCTCCAGCAGCGCGAGTTGCTCTGGTGTCACCTCCGCCTCGTTTGCGAGGGCCGCAAGGGCCTGACGGTAGAGGCGCATCGCATCGTCATTGGCGTAGACCTTGCGCGCCAGATCGCCCGCCGCCATCAGATAGGTGGCCCCCTTGGCCTTTTCGGTGGTCAGGCTGAAGTGATGGCCGAGCTGCGCCAGATGCTCGGGCCGGTCGGGTGCTGCGCCATATTGACGTTCCAGAACCTGACCGATCCGTCGATGAAGCTCCATGCGCCGTTGCAGCAGGAGATTATGGTAGATGACGTCGTGCATCAGGGTCTGGCTGAAGCGATAGCCCGGCGATTGCCCGGCATCGGGCCCGCGCAATTCCTCGATGATATTGGCATCGCAGAGATGATCCAATGCAGCATCGATGGCGGCCGGGTCTGTGGCGATGGTGCGGAGCAGGGCGGTATCGAACTTCGGGCCGACCACCGCCGCCTCTTGCGCCAACCGTCTGATGTCCTGTGGCAGACGATCGACGCGGGCAAGCAACAGGGCCTGGAGGTTCACCGGGATATCGATATCCGTGTCTTCCGCTGCGACATGCCAGCGCTGGCCGTCATTGTGCAACGTGCCCATGTCGATCAGCACCCGAAGGATTTCTTCGATGAAAAGCGGATTGCCGCCGGCGCGGTCGAGGATGCGCTTGCGCATCGTTACCGGCAACTTGCCATGATCCTCGCCGAAAAACGCAGCAAGCAGCTTCTGCCCGTCGGCCGCAAACAGTGGGGCAAGACGCTGCACGGTGACGCTGACACGATTGGAGTCCAGTGGGTCGGTCTGTGATGTCGGCCGGTAGATCGCCAGCAGCATCAACCGGCTGCGCTCCAGCCGGTCCATCATGAAGCGAAGCACTTCCAGCGAGGCGACGTCCGCCCAGTGCAGGTCCTCGATGACAAGCAGCAGAGGACCTTGCGCCAGCCGCCGCTCGAAGACGGTGCGGACGGCATAGAAGATCTGCCGCCGCAGCTGCTCCGGCTCGATGTACCGCAAAGCGCCATCGGGATCGCCGAGGCCGAGGACATGCAGAAAGAGCGGCAAAAGTCCCTCGATCTCCTCCTGCGTCAGATCGAGCGCGCGGAACCCCGTTGCCAGCAATTGCCGCGCCCTCTCGAGATCGTCCCGCTCGCCGATGCCGTAGGCGCTGCGCACGACCGCGCCGAGCGTGCCATAGGATTGTTCGCCGAGCGGTGAGCAGGTCGCCTTGCGGATGGCGAGGCCCTGGAAACGGGCAGCCCTGCCGGCAATTGCGACGAATTCGTTGACCAGCCGCGACTTGCCGATGCCGGCTTCGCCGATCAGGCGGACAAGTTGCGCCGCACCGCCGCAGGCAAGGTCGAGGCATGTCAGCAACCGCGACATTTCCGTATCCCGTCCGATCATCGGTGCCTGAAGGCCGAGACTTTCGAGCCCGCGCGCCGTATGCGGCGCTTCCGACAGCCCTGTCAACCGATGGACAAGGACGTTTCCGCTTTTGCCGCGCAACGCCTGCGCGCCGAGACTGTCGAAGGCAAAGGCATGGCGGGTGAGGCGATAGGTCAGCGGCCCGACAAGGATATCGTTTTCGCCCGCCATGGATTGCAGGCGTTGGGCGGTGTTCACCGTGTCGCCGGTCACGGAATAGGATTTTGCACTGACCGCACCGAAGCCGCCGGTGACGACAGGGCCGCTATTGATGCCGATATGCAGACGCAGCGGGACGCCGGCGCGGGCGTGCCAGCGCTCGCCAACCTGCGTCGCCCGACCGATCATATCAAGTGCGGCACCAAGCGCCCGGACCGGATCGTCCTCATGAGCGACCGGCGCGCCGAACAGCGCCAGCAGCGCATCGCCGACAAACTTGTCGACGAAGCCGCCATAAGCCTCGACCGCCTGGGTCATCTCTTCGAACAATTCGTTCTGCAGTACCCGCATGACTTCAGGGTCGATCTGCTCGCTCAGAGTCGTGAAGCCGCAGAGATCGGCAAAGAGCACGGTCACCGGCCGCCGGTCGGCGTCGCCCTCCGATTTAGACAGGACCGCCTCGATCTTCGGCTTCGATACGGGCTGCGCTGTGCCTGGTATCGACGCACCACATCGGGGGCAGAAGGCAAAATCGGGCTGACAAGCATAGCCGCAGGCGGCGCAGGTAATAGGTTGCTTTGCGCCGCATCGCGGACAGAAAGCAAAACCGCTCTGAATATCGAACCCGCAGCCGCTACACTCCATCGGACGAATCTCACGAAACCCCGATGTACGGCTATTTCAGCCGCAACCAGCAGGCCTCAGACAGGGGACAAGCATGAACCTGCTGCCCCAGGCCCGCAAGCACTAAACAAGCGGCGGATCTGGTGACAGCTTCGGCAGCTTGAGAACGGCGATCTTGGCGTCATGAGCATTCACGAACGGATGGACTTACCGGTGCGGCTGCCGCAGGATTGCACGGCTTTTGCTGTTTGGGGTGTTCGATCATCCGCCGTCACTGCGGATGGGCGTCGGCGAGCCTTGCAACCCGGCAGTCAAAGAGCACCGGCCGGTCCACGTTGATCATCTCCTCGATCCTGGCATCCAGTTCGCTGGGGCTCTCGCAACGAAGGCCGACGGCGCCATAGGCTTCCGCGAGCTTGGTGAAATCGGGCAGTGAGGCCGAATAAGAGCGAGCTCGACTGTTGCCATCCGGCATGGGATCCCATTCTCGCGCCATGCCCGGATGCTCATCGCTCAAGATGAAGATCTTGATCGGCGCTTGATGCTGTATCGCCGTCGACAGCTCTTTCATCGTCGTTTGCACCGACGCGTCGCCGGCAATGTCGATGACAAGGCGCCCGGGATTTGCGAGCTGCGCGCCCAGCGCGGCAGGAAGACCGAAGCCCATCGTCCCCAATCCCCCTGAGGTAATCCAGCGATTGGGTCTGTCGAAGCCGAAGAACTGCGCCACCCACATCTGCTCACCGATCTCCGTGGCGATGATGGGGTCGTGCGGCTTTGTCAGCGCATGCAGGCGCTCCAGGGCATGTTGCGGCATGATTGCATGGTCCAGCCGCTCGTAGGAAAACGAATGGTGGGCTCGCCAATGATCGATCTGCAGCCACCACGCCCGCAACCGCTTCTGGTCGGGCACGGTGGAAAGCGACCGCCAGGCATGGATCATGTCCGCCAGCACATGCGCGGCGTCGCCCCGAATGCCGATGTCGACGAGAACGCGTTTGTTGAGCGACGAGGCATCGATATCGATCTGGATTTTCTTCGAGTGAGGCGAAAACTCCTGGGGACGCGAGGTCGCAAGGTCGTCAAACCGCGCGCCGATGGCGATCATCAGGTCGCAATCGCCAATTGCCATATTGGCTTCATGCGAGCCGTCCTGTCCGGCGACCCGCAGCCAGTTCGGCCCGGTGGCGGGGTAGGCTCCAAGCCCCATGATGGTGGACGTTACGGGAAAGCCGGTGAGGTCGGCAAACTCGCGCAACAATCTCGATGCCTCCGGTCCGGCGTTGATGATGCCGCCGCCGGTATAGATGATGGGGCGCCGGGCTTCGGCCAGCAATGCGACCGCCGCTCGGATCGCGTTTTGATCGCCTTGCATTGCCGGCTGGTAGCTCGGCAGCGGAGCTACCTTGTCAGGTGAGACGTAGGTCCCGCTGGCGAAGAGCACGTCCTTCGGCATGTCGACGAGAACAGGACCGGGCCGACCGGCCGCCGCGATCCGGAAAGCCAGATGGATCGTTTTGGCGAGATCGTCGATGTGTTGGACGAGGAAATTGTGCTTTGTGCAGGGGCGGGTGATGCCGACCGTATCGCATTCCTGAAAAGCGTCCGTGCCGATCAGACTTGTCGGCACCTGGCCGGCGAGGCAGACGAGCGGAACGGAGTCCATAAGGGCATCCTGCAGCGCCGTAACCGCATTTGTAACGCCTGGTCCCGATGTCACCAGCATGACGCCGACCTTTCCCGTCGAGCGGGCATAGCCTTCGGCTGCGTGGCCGGCGCCTTGCTCATGGCGCACCAGGAAATGTTTGATGTCCTCCTGTTGGAAGATTTCGTCATAGATCGGCAGCACCGCGGCGCCGGGATAACCGAAAATGTGTTCGACACCGTTGTCGCGCAGCGCTTGCAGAACGATCTCGCCGCCGTTCATGCGACGATCAGAGGGGTTGTTTAGAGAAGAGTTGGCTGTCTCGCCGGTCATATCTGGGTTCCGTCGTGAGTGAGGTGATGGGTGCGACGGGGCATAAAAAAAGGCCCCGTCAGGGACCTGTTTTCGGCGCATGGGTGGCTATTGCCGGACGATCAGATCGTCCTGCCCATGCGCGATATCACCACTACGAGAACCACTGCGATTTTCATGGGCAGTAGAGCTAGCTCCAAATCTACACGTCGTCAACGTCGTCTCTGCGTAGATTGTATCTGTGGTTGAGAACACTGGATCGGTTGGTTGGTCGGTGACGAGGCAAGGGCAGGGGCAACCCGTTCGCAACCTATCGACAAGGCAAACTCTGCCCGTACGATCGCCACTAAGCGATTTCGACCACGTCTTCCAGCGCGCCCCGATCAGGGTTTCCGAGCTAGCCGCCGGCGTCGGTCCCGGCGCGAACCCAAGTTCTATGACGAGGTATGTGCGCCATCGAGGATCTGCCGCGCCTCGGCCCGCGGCGCGGCGACGGAATGACGCTTAACGAGCGAGCATTCGAGCTTCGCAATTGGATAGCGCTTGCCGGGCACACTTTCCGGGTTGAGATGTTCGATCGCCCATTGCCCCATGGCAAGATGTGGAAGGACCGAAGTCGTCAGCGGGGGTACGAGATGTCGTGAAATTTCTTCGTCGTCATAACCCACCACCGACATGTCCTGGGGAATGCGAAGCCCTGCATCCTTGAGCGCTTCGTAGCACCCGATAGCAGTGCGGTCGTTCTGGCAGAAGATCGCGGTGGGCGGCTCTTTCAGAGCAAGCAGTTTCATCGTGGCGGCATAGCCGGCACCGGCCGACCAGTCGCCCTCAATGACCAACTCCGGATCGAAGGGTATATCGGCGGTCGCCAGCGCGCGGCGATACCCTGTCAGCCGGTCTTGCGCCGCCTGCATCCAGATTTCGCCGGTGATCGTCGCGATACGATGGTGTCCGTGCGTGATCAGATGCCGGGTGGAGCTCTGCCCTCCCGCGATCTCGCTCGGCACCACGGCGGGAAAGGCATGGTCCGCCGTATAACAGTTCAGCAGGACCGTCGGGATGTTGAGCTTGCTGACATAGGATGGAAGCTCCACCTGGCGGGTATAGATCGTCATATATATGAGCGCCGATATGCCTCCGTTCGTCAACGCCTCGATTGCCCTCGGCTCCATGACGGGGTCACTGAGCGTCTGGGTTACCAGAAGGACATTGCCGGCGTTCCAGGAGGCTTGCCGCGCGCCTTCGATCGCAACGATCGCTTCCGGGCTGGTGGCGAGTTGATCCACGGCGAAACCGATGACGTTGTCCAGTCCCGAATAGGAGGCCTTCGTCGTATAGGTCTTCTCCATGTAACCGAGCGCGCGCGCCGCCTCTAACACGCGATCGCGCGTCTGCTGTGAGATGCGGGTACCGGGCGTGTCGTTGAGGACGAAGGAGACGGCCGCTTGCGAGCAGCCAGCCGCCGCCGCGATGTCCATCATCGTCACGCGCACAGGCTTATTTTGGGTCTTGGGTTTTCGCATTCGTGGAAACTGTCTCTGCTTGGGATAACCGGTCAGGGTGATCGATCGTCGTTTTTGCTAATTAATATTAGCATCTATCTGAAAGCGCTGGCAATTGCATGAATTATTGCAACACTATCAGTTATTGGCCAATGCCAGTACAAAATTGCCATCATAACCACTGCGCGATGAAATGTTTTGATCTGCATTGATAATACTATTTACTAATTAAAATTCTTGTATACCGTCAGGGGGCGATCGGAACCTATGCACTCGTCGCTTTGCGACGGCCCTGGGAGGGGGCGCATCCGGCCGGCCGTAAATCGGAAACGGGCCCGTGCAACTGCGGCCCCTCGGGAGGTGTATTATGAAACAGCTGAAACGCAATGCAGCCTTGTTTTTCGCCGGGTTGATGCTGAGCGCGGCGCCGATTGCCGTATCGCATGCTGCCGACAAGCCGACACTTGCATTTGTCGTCAATGGCGCATCCGACTTCTGGAAAGCCGCAGAGGCGGGCGTGAAGAAGGCGCAGAGCGAGATGCCAGACTACCAGATGGAGCTGAAGTACCCTGAGCAGGCATCGGTTGCCGTTCAGCAACGGCTTATGGAAGACTTGGTCAGTGCCGGCGTCAAGGGGGTCATGGTCTCCGCGGTCGATCCCAAGACCCAGACGGACGGCTTGAACAAGATCGGCTCGCAGACTGCTCTCTTCACGACCGATAGTGATGCGCCGCAGACCAACCGCGTCGCCTATATCGGCTCATCGAATATCGACGCCGGCATGCAGGCCGCCGAAATCGCCAAGAAGGCGATGCCTGACGGCGGCAAATGCATCGGTTTCGTCGGTCTGCTGGGCGCCGACAATGCCAAAGAACGCATCCAGGGCATGAAGGACGGCCTGAAGGGCACGAAGATCGAGCTGACAGATGTACGCGGCGACGATATCGACCAGACGCGCGCAAAGAAGAACGTCGAGGACGCGCTGGTGGCCAGCCCCGACGTCACCTGCATGGTCGGCTTCTACTCCTACAATACGCCGCGCATCTATGAAGCGCTGCGCGACGCCGGTAAACTCGGCCAGATCACCGTCGTCGGCTTTGATGACGATCCGATCACGCTCGGCGGCGTCAAGGAAGGCACGATCGCAGCGACCGTCGTGCAGCAGCCGTTCGAGTGGGCCTATCAGGGCATGAAGCTGATGGCGTCCTATCTCAAGGGCGACAAATCAGGCGTTCCCAGCAACGGCTTGATCATCATCCCGACGGTGATCATCGGCAAGGATGACGTTGACAAGTATGCCGCCAGCCTGAAGGCTATGTCTGGAAAATAACCCTCCTTCGCGGCGGAGGCACTTGCCGCCGCCGCGAAAGATGTCTCATGCCGACAGCATTAGCAGCCATGGACAGGCGATGAACCACAGCTCCGACATCCCGTCACCGGACGCGCTTGCAACGCCATTCCTGTCGCTTTCCGGCGTTGGCAAGACCTATCCGGGCGTCGTTGCGCTTGAGGGCCTGTCGATCGACATCATGCCGGGAGAGGTCATTGGCCTCGTCGGCGAGAACGGGGCTGGAAAATCGACGCTGATGAAGATTCTTGGCGGCGTGATCGCACCCGACCGAGGCACGATCCTGCTCGACGGCGCAGAGCTTCGTTTCCTCACTGTGGAATCGAGCATCGCATCCGGCATCGCCTTCGTACACCAGGAACTCAATCTCTTTGAGAATCTCGACGTTGCTGCCAATATCTTTCTGGGCCGCGAACCGCTGAAGGCGGGACCTTTCAAGCTCGTCGATCGCGATCGACTGCGAGACATGGTGAAGCCGCTCTTGAAGCGGGTAGGGGCTCATTTTTCCGCCGACACACCCGTGGCATCGCTTTCCCTTGCCGAGCAGCAGATGGTGGAAATCGCCAAGGCGCTGTCCATCAACGCCAGGCTCGTCATCTTCGACGAACCCACGTCCAGCCTGCCGCTGGCCGAAACCGAGCGGCTCCTGAGCATTATCAAATCGCTGAAAGCCGATGGCATCAGCGTAATTTTCATCTCGCATCGCCTTCACGAGGTTGAGCGCGTGGCAGACCGGGTCATAGTTCTGCGCGACGGCACGCTTGTGGGCACGCTCGCCAAGAAAGACATCGGCCACGACCAGATGGTCAAGCTGATGATCGGACGCGTGCTTGCGGCCCGGACCGCAAAACCGCAGCGCTCGCCCGGCTCGGTTGCACTGAAGGCAAGCGGCGTGCGCACCGAGGCCTATCCCGGCCGTCCCGTTGATCTGGAAATCCGGTATGGAGAAATCATGGGGCTTGCAGGGCTCGTCGGGTCGGGCCGCACCGAGCTTGCAAGGGTGCTCTTCGGCATTGACCGGAGCTACGGCGGAGCCATTCTGCAGGACGGGCGGCAAATTGCGATCAGGTCTGCCCGGGACGCCGTCGCTCGTGGCATTTTCCTGGTACCGGAGGATCGCAAGCGCAACGGCATTCTTCTTGATTTCCCGATCGCCCAGAACGTAACCCTTGCCGATCTCCCCAAGCTCTCCAGCCGCTTCATGCTTTCTGCTGAGCGGGAGAGGGCGGCGGCCGAAAAGCAGCGCGTTCGCCTCGGTATCAAGGCGCCCTCCGTTTCGACGCGAACCGGCACTCTATCCGGCGGCAACCAGCAGAAGGTGGTGCTTGCCAAATGGTTGTCGATGAGCCCGAGGGTGATGATCTTCGACGAGCCGACGCGCGGCATCGATATCGGCGCGAAGAACGAGATCTATGGCCTGATGCGAGCGCTTGCCGATGCCGGAGTCGCGGTCCTGATGATCTCCAGCGACATGGAAGAGGTGATCGGCGTTTCCGACCGCATCGCCGTCATGCACGAGGGCCAGATCGCCGGCATATTGGAAGAGGACGAAATCAGCCAGGAAAGCGTCCTTTTGCTTGCCGTCGGCAAAAGGGTAAAATAGGGGCTGCGGCCAATAGAAATAAGTATCGGGGGATGGATCTCGAATGATCAAAAAAGATCTCGGACTGCTGCTTTTGATCGTCGTCGTGGGCATCGTCGTCGCCATCATCAACCCGCGCTTCCTGCTGCCGATCAACCTGGCCAACACTGCCAACCTGATCGGGCTGTTCGGCATCCTGTCGATCGGCCAGGCCTTTGTCATCATCACAGGCGGTATCGAACTTTCCGTCGGTTCGCTCGTAGCGCTTCTCGGCGTGCTGTTCGTCGATTTCATCGCGGTCCAGGATATGTCATGGATGCTGGCGCTGCCGCTCATTCTCGTGCTCGGCGCGGTCATAGGTGCCGTCCACGGCTGGCTGATCACCCGGCTCAACCTGCAACCCTTCGTCGTTACCCTCTGCGGCCTCCTGATCTATCGCGGGGCAGCGCGCTTCTATACGGCCGACGGGACGGCGGGCTTTGCTTTCGGCCAGAATTTCCCAGACCTCGAATTCCTGACCGCCGGACGGTTTTACGGCGTTCCCAACACCTTCATCGCACTCGTCATCATTGCCGTGGTCATGTGGATTATGCTGCATCGCTCTGTCTTCGGGCGTTATCTTTACGCGATCGGGAAGAACGAGGAGGCCGCCCGCTATTCCGGTATCCGTACCGGCCGCATGGTCATGTCGGCCTATGTCATCTGCGGGCTGCTGACGGCGCTATCGGCAATTTATTTCGCCATGTACACGCGCTCGATCTCGCCGGCGAGCCATGGCCAGTTCTACGAACTCTACGCGATTGCCGCTGCCGTACTCGGCGGCTTTTCGCTTCGCGGCGGCGAGGGGTCGATCGTCGGCGTCGTGCTGGGAACGGTCCTGCTCCAGGAGTTGCAGAATCTCGTGAATCTACTGGGTATACCCTCGTCTTTGAATTTCGCGGTCATGGGTGGCGTGATCCTCATCGGCGTCCTGATCGACCAACAATGGCACGCGATCCGCGCAAAGCGCCGCCTCGTCTTTGCCGCCCGGCAGACCGAAACCCGTCTTTCGAACGAAGGCAGTTTGCCAGTGGTTGCCAATCAGGACTAGGTCAGTGCATGGGGCCATGCGTGTCATGACCTTGGCCCGTTGAGACAATCCGTTTTGCAAGATCAGATCGGGCGGGTGAGGGGCACCGAGCCATCGATCTGGATCAGTTCACCGAAACAATCGCGCCGGCCGTGCGGCTGGAAAACCGGCTTCTTGCGCTCGCGTCGCGAGACCCATATGCCGGCCTCGGTCATCCATTGCCGCAGCGTCTCCTTAGCGACCGAAATCTGATGCAGTTCGATCAGTGACCTTGCCCCGTTGAAATAATCCATTTTGAAGTAAGCTCTGGCCCATTGAGAGGACCAGAGGATGAAGCGCAATCGTTTCACAGACGAACAGATCATCGGCATATTGAAGGAGCACGAGGCAGGCACGCCGGTCTCGGAGCTTTGCCGCAAGCATGGCGTCAGCGATGCCAGCATCTATAAATGGAAGGCCAAGTACGGCGGCATGGAGGTGTCCGAGGCCAAGCGGCTGAAGACGCTTGAGGACGAGAACACGAAGCTGAAGCGGCTTCTGGCGGATGCGATGCTCGACAATGCTGCCTTGAAAGACCTTTTGGGAAAGAAGTGGTGACGCCCGCGGCCAAGCGGAAAGTTGTCGCGCATCTGATGAGCCATCATGAGATGAGCGAACGGCGGGCGTGTAAAGCCATTGGTTTTTGCCGAATGACGGTCCGTTACGAGACCAGGCGCGACGATGATCATGAGCTTCGCGAGCGAATGAAGGCGTTGGCGCATGAACGTCGCCGCTTCGGATATCGACGCATTCATGTGCTGCTCCGGCGGGAGGGTCACCTCGTGAACCACAAGAGGCTCTTCCGGCTCTATCGGGAGGAGAAACTGACGGTGCGCAAGCGCGGCGGTCGCAAGCGAGCGATAGGCACGCGAGCGCCGATGCTGGTGCCGATGGTGGCCAATGATCGTTGGTCGCTAGACTTCGTGTCGGATCAGTTCACCGATGGGCGCAGGTTGCGGATTCTGACCGTCGTCGATGATTGCACGAGGGAGTGCCTGGCGCTCGTCGCCGATACATCGCTTTCCGGTCTTCGCGTCGCACGGGAGCTTGACCGGATTATCGAGGAGCGCGGCAAGCCGAGGATGATCGTCAGCGACAACGGCAGCGAGTTCACCAGCAACGCGATCCTGCAATGGGCGGACCGGACCAAAGTTGACTGGCATTACATTGCGCCTGGCAAGCCTATCCAGAACGCTTTTATCGAAAGCTTCAACGGGCGGCTGCGAGACGAGTTCTTGAATGAAACTCTGTTCTCGTCGCTTGCTCACGCCCGGTCCGCGCTTTCAAACTGGCGTAGTGATTACAACGATCAACGCCCGCATTCAGGCCTTGGCTGGCTGACACCGGCCGAATTCGCTCAGACACTCAACCCGCGACGTGATGCGGTGCTGCGCAGCCGAAATGGCTCCGCACCGCAACCCGCCGCTACCGAACCAACAACAGCAACCAAAAACCGCTGGAGCGAACTCAAAACTGGATAAAACTTGGGGGCAAGGTCATCGGTGATCGCCGCATGCGTCACCCGCTGGTCCTTGTCGAACACCTTGTAGGGCAGGGAATGACCTTTCCAGCGCACGTCCAGCCGGCCATCGGCATAGGCATAGGTCTCGACATAGCGGCCAACCAGGCCACGCGTCACCTCGGTCTCTTCCAGCATGATCCGCTGGCGCTCAAACGAAAACGTCAACTGCGACCCGACATAGCGCTGCTCACGCTTGCACAGGATCTCCTTCAGCCGGTCCGACGCAAGATTTATCGGCCGGTGCAGGTCATCGGACCGGGCAGGGACAATCGCAAACCGGGCATTGTAGTCCTCCATGAAGCCCGGCAAAAACGCGTTGCCCGTCTCCATATCGCCGATATCCGCCAGCCGTAATTCCTTGACCAGCCGATCCTGCAGCGTCCGGTTCATCCGCTCGACGCGACCTTTGGCCTGACTGGAATTTGCACAAAGAATCTCGATGTTTAGCTCACAAAGCGCCCGCCCGAACTGGGTCATGCCCTGGCCACCCTTGGCGTCCTTCTTCGCCACCCGGAACACCGAATGCTTGTCGGAGTAGAAGGCCACAGGCGCGCCGTGATCGCGCAGGTAAAGCGCCAGCGCCTCGAAATAGCTGAAGGCGCTTTCCGAGCGCACGAACCGCAACTGCATCAGCTTGCCCGTCGCATCGTCGACGAACACCAGCAGCGAGCATGGATCACCGCGGTCCTCGAACCAGCGATGCTCGGACCCGTCGATCTGCACCAGCTCGCCATAGGCTTCACGCCGCAAGCGCGGCTGATGGAACGTCCGCCGCTGCTTGCGCGACAGCCAAAGTCCGGCCCCTGTCATCCAGCCGCGCAACGTCTCGCGCGACACCCGCAATCCATCTCGCTCGGAAAGCTTCTCGGCCGCCAAGGTTGGTCCGAAGTCTGCATAGCGTTCGCCAACCAGCGTCACGGCGTAATCCCGAACACCGTCGCTGATCCGGTTGTTCGACGGTCGGCCGATCGCTTTGTGCCGGATCGACGCCGCACCACCCGTGTTGATCCGCTCCAGCAGACGACGCACCTGGCGCGTACTCAGATCAAGCACATGTGCCGCCGACACCATCGTCATCCGGCCGGCGATCACTTTCGATAGAATCTCGATCCGCTGCAGATCACGCTCGCTCATCGCAATCAGTCCCATCCGCAATCTCCCAGGTCATCAAACAAGGGGAGAGTGACATTCCAACTTTGCAGAAACAGGACACTTCAACTTTGCGGCTGGAAAAGCTAACCCAAGTGCATCACGCCTGTTTTGCAGAGTAGGGGATCACCTATCTTCGTGCAAATGCGCCATAAACACCTCGGTCGGCGTCCTGTATCCGAGGCATTTGCGCGGTTGATCGTTGACATGTGTCAAGCGAAGCGAAGAATTGACCCCCTTGCCGAATTGAAGAACTGACCCCCGTCATTTGTTTGTGGTTTCGTTGGTTTCGAGCGCCGCTCCGGTCTTCTGCAGAAGACCGGAGCGGCGCTTTTCGCGAAGCCGGTAGCTGTCCCCTCGGATGGTCATCACCGTCGAATGGTGAAGCAGTCTGTCCAATATTGCGGTGGCTACGACGGGGTCTCCAAAAACACTCCCCCATTCGCCGACGGAGCGGTTTGAGGTGATCAGGACCGAACCTTTCTCATAGCGCCGGGATACAAGTTGGAAGAACAGATGGGCGGCGTTGGCCTCGAAGGGAAGATAGCCCAGTTCGTCGATGATCAGCAGCTTCGGTCGCGACAGGAGTGTCAGCTGTTTGTCGAGCGTGCCGTCGCTGTGGGCCTTGGCCAGCATCGCCACCAAGGTAGCTGCCGTGACGAACTGAACGTTGTAATTCTGACGGATCGCCTCGCGGCCGAGGCTCACGGCCAGATGGGTCTTTCCCGTTCCAGGCGGCCCGAGGAACAGAACCGTATCGCCGTGGGCGATCCAGCGGCAAGTTGCCAGTTCCCTGATCTGACCTGGATCCAGCGATGGCTGCGCCTCGAAGTCGAAGCCGTCCAGTTCACGCACGAAAGGGAACTGTGCCAGCTTGCTTGACATGGAGATGCGCCGCTCATCTCGCCGTGCGATTTCGCGCGACACCAGGAACGCTAACGCTTCACGCAGGTTCATCTTTGAACGGGCCGCCTCATCCAGCAGCGTATCGAGCTGGTCGCGGATTGCCGTCAACTTCAGCCGATCGAGAGTTGCGATCAGCAAGTCGTGGTCAACGTTTGCCATCACCATCCTCCTCCGACGACAGCTTCGTATTCCGCAAGCGGACGCAAAAGAGCGGGAAGCGGAAGCTCAACGGGTGCGATGGCTCGCACCAGTCCATCTGCTCCGGCCACGCCGACAAAATGAGCCCGGTCTACGATCCGTTGTCGCCGTCCTGCGCAAACCGCATGATCGGCCACCACCTGGCCGGCATGTCGTATGATGACGCGGCCAGCCAACACCACTACCTGAACACTCTCGCCGATCAGGCGCCAGGGAACCGAATAGCTGTTCGTGTCGAGGTCGACGGCGCAATCTGACTGAACTTTGCGAACGAGATCCCGCAACTGTCCAAACGGTGCCCGACCCGCCAGGGGGCGTAGCGCCTTCGCCTCATCGCCAAACCGATCTGCCGGTTTGATGCCGGTGGTCCCGTGCTCGCGCTGATCGGCAACCTCGCGTGTCCACCGATCTAGATGTGCCTCAAATGCGGCCCAGCTCTCGAAGCGGCGACCAGCGATTGCGTTCTTCTTGACGTAACCAACCCCGCGCTCGTCCTTGCCTTTCGTGCGGGCTCGATATGGTGCGCAAGCCCGTGGCATGAAGCCCCAGTACCGAGCGAAGGCATGCAGACGCTCATTGAATCTCACCTCACGCGTCACCGCATCATGATGCTCGACCAGAGCCTTGGCATTGTCGATCAGCACTTCCGCGGGAATTCCCCCGAACCGCAGGAAAGCGCCTTCCATTCCTTCGAACCAGTCCGTTTGGCGCTCCCTGAGCGAGACACGCGTGTGCAAACGACGCGAGTAACTGAGCGTTCCGACGAACACGTGGATGCGAACCCGCTCGCCCCCGATCCACACCTTCGTGTCGCCAAAGTCGATCTGCATTTGATGGCCAGGAGCCGTCTCAAAGCGAACTGTCGCACGTTTCTGCGCCTTCAATTCCCGCCGCCAATGACGAACTCTCAATTCCACTGAGCGCAGGCCGATGATGATGCCGTGCTCACTCGCCAACTCCTGACGGATTACATCTGAGTTGCCATCGTGCCGGAAAAAGCGCTCGCGTAGCCAGTCATCAAGTCCATCGAAAGCAGTTCGACGAACCGGCCTTTTGAAAGGTGTTGCGCCGCCCTCTCGTAGATATCGCCGAACCGTATTACGGGCACAGCCGAATTCCTTCGATAAGCGCTTGGCGCCCCAACCCAGCTCATGCAGCCGCAACATTGCCACCACCTCATCAGCCTGAAGCATATCCCCGTCCTGCATCGTTCGCGACAATGCAGGATGCGTCGAAATCTCGTTCGTCATCCATCTCTCCTCGTTTTGATACGAGGGGTCAGTTCTTCGTTTCGTTAGGGGGTCAATTTCTCATTTCGCCCGACAACATGACGCGTGAGGTGGAGAAGGTCGCGTTGCGACACAACTGCCAGATCTGTGGTGCCTGGCAGGAAGCGTCGAATGCGCTTGTTGGTGTTCTCGACGGTCCCTTTTTGCCAAGGCGCACTTGGGTCGCAAAACCAACTGCACGCACCGATCCCTTCTTCCAAAGCCCTAAACCCGGCAAACTCGGTACCGCGATCGAATGTGAAGCTTTGACGCGCGAACGCCGGTAAAGGAGAAAACGCTCTGATGATCTTGTCCATGATTGGGCGCGAGTGCCGGCTCGGATTCTTGATGAGAACGGTATAGCGGCTCTTGCGCTCCACGAGAGTGGTGACATTGGCATGCCCGAGTGGGCGATCGAAGATGAGGAGGTCGCCCTCCCAATGGCCAAACCGTGATCTATCTCCAACAAAATCAGGCCGTTGGGATGTGCGGTGCGTGGCTGGAAACGCACCGTCGCGCGGCTTCCTGGAGCGCATTGGGCGACGTTTTCGGCGTGCCTCTGGTAGATACTGATAGAGACCAAGCCCATAATCTTCCTTGCTGTAGATGAAGCGATAGATTGTCTCCTTGCAAACGCGAATACGACTGAGGCCGTCCGACAGCAGGCGTCCGGCAATCTGTTCCGGCGACCAGCGAGCCTCCAACTGGTTGATGATCTCTGTGCGCAACGTCGAGTGGCGCCGCAGCTTTCTCAGCCGGCGACGTCGGTCCTTGGCAGTATCGTTCGCAACGGTGCTGTAATAACCGTCATAGTCCGGTAGTTCGCGATCGCGAAACGTGTTGCGTCGGATCTCGCGATAGATCGTCGAACGATGACGGCCAAGCTGACGTGCCATCTCGTTTACCGGAACTTTTGCCGCCACCATGTGATGCAGGCGTCGGCGATCGGCGAGGGTGATCTGCGTATAGCATCGAGACATGCCAAAATCTCCAAAGTGAAGCCATTGAAATTACTGGCATGTCGCACTTGGAAATAGAATGTACCCGGCTACAAACATTGTGGCGGGGAAGTTGGAATGTCCGTTTGTGTGCAAAGTAGAAGTGTCACTTTGGGCGCGTCTTCAGCTATTTAGAAATGCGACACTCGGCATGTCCACTTGCGCTTAGGCAAGCCCCCGACCGGACCGGCTGGACCGGGTTGCAAGGGAAGGGAGGGGGCGGGTGAGATGCTCCCCTTCGGCTTTAGCTTTGACAGTTGGAGCAGCCAGTCATTCCGCCGCATCGAGGCCAGAGAGCGCTTGTCGCCGTCGGGCAATGACGGCGGGATCGTTCATGAAATCCGTCTTCCGACCCGGCTTGCGGCCCCGCGGCGTGTAGCCATTCTTCTCGCTGTTGGTCCTGACCTTGGGCGCCGGCAGTTGCTCCTGACGCTCCTTGATATAGGCCAGGACATCGCCGAGCCGCTTGTTCTCGGTGATCGCCGCATGCGTCACCCGCTGGTCCTTGTCGAACACCTTGTAGGGCAGGGAATGACCTTTCCAGCGCACGTCCAGCCGGCCATCGGCATAGGCATAGGTCTCGACATAGCGGCCAACCAGGCCACGCGTCACCTCGGTCTCTTCCAGCATGATCCGCTGGCGCTCAAACGAAAACGTCAACTGCGACCCGACATAGCGCTGCTCACGCTTGCACAGGATCTCCTTCAGCCGGTCCGACGCAAGATTTATCGGCCGGTGCAGGTCATCGGACCGGGCAGGGACAATCGCAAACCGGGCATTGTAGTCCTCCATGAAGCCCGGCAAAAACGCGTTGCCCGTCTCCATATCGCCGATATCCGCCAGCCGTAATTCCTTGACCAGCCGATCCTGCAGCGTCCGGTTCATCCGCTCGACGCGACCTTTGGCCTGACTGGAATTTGCACAAAGAATCTCGATGTTTAGCTCACAAAGCGCCCGCCCGAACTGGGTCATGCCCTGGCCACCCTTGGCGTCCTTCTTCGCCACCCGGAACACCGAATGCTTGTCGGAGTAGAAGGCCACAGGCGCGCCGTGATCGCGCAGGTAAAGCGCCAGCGCCTCGAAATAGCTGAAGGCGCTTTCCGAGCGCACGAACCGCAACTGCATCAGCTTGCCCGTCGCATCGTCGACGAACACCAGCAGCGAGCATGGATCACCGCGGTCCTCGAACCAGCGATGCTCGGACCCGTCGATCTGCACCAGCTCGCCATAGGCTTCACGCCGCAAGCGCGGCTGATGGAACGTCCGCCGCTGCTTGCGCGACAGCCAAAGTCCGGCCCCTGTCATCCAGCCGCGCAACGTCTCGCGCGACACCCGCAATCCATCTCGCTCGGAAAGCTTCTCAGCCGCCAATGTCGGCCCGAAGTCTGCATAGCGTTCGCGAACCAGCGTCACCGCGTAATCTCGAACACCGTCACTGATCCGGTTGTTCGACGGCCGGCCGATCGCCTTGTGCCGGATCGACGCCGCACCACCCGTGTTGATCCGCTCCAGCAGACGACGCACTTGGCGCTCGCTCAGATCAAGCACATGCGCCGCCGACACCATCGTCATGTGGCCGGCGATCACTTTCGATAGAATCTCGATCCGCTGCAGGTCGCGCTCGCTCATCGCTATCAGTCCCATCCGCAATCTCCCAGGTCATCAAACCCGGGGAGTGTGACATTCCAACTTTGCAGAAACAGGACACTTCAACTTTGCGGGGTGAGTTCATGCTGAACCGCGACCTGCGGGCTTTGAGAGGCTAACCGGTGCGCCGGATTTGGGCGAGGAGTTTCTGGCGGAAGACTTCTGCCGGTGTTTTGTAGCCGAGGCATTTGCGTGGCGTTGCGTTCAGGCGGTTGCAGATCTCGGTCAGATCGCGGTCGCTGAGAGACAGTGGATCGACCTCTCTCGAAAGCCATTTCCTGGCCCGTCTATTGGTGTTCTCGACGGTGCCCTTCTGCCACGGGGATTGCGGATCGCAAAACCATGTCTGCGCTCCGATGCTGGCCTGCAGGTAAGGCCAGTCAGTGAACTCCGTGCCACGATCGAAGGTGATCGAGCGGCGGGCGAGGTGGGGCAGGGATTGCAGCACCTGGATCAGGCCGTCCATCACCGGCCTCGATTGCCGGTCATTGTTGCGCAGCAAGACGGCAAATCGGCTGACCCGTTCGACCAGCGACGTCACGTTGGCCTTTCCGAACTTCTTGCGAAACTGGATGAGATCGCATTCCCAATGCCCGAACTGTTTGCGCTCGGCGACGGCGTCTGGCCGGTAGAGAATGTTGACATCCGGGGTGAACCGCCTGCCATGGCGGCGTCTGGCGTGGCGCGGCCTGCGTCTGGCACGATGCTCCGGCAGGTGTCGCCACAGTTTGATCGCGTGACCGTCCGAGGAATAGGCGAACTTATAGATCGTCTCATGGCTGACGGAGATCGGATGGCGCTCAAGCTGCAATCGGCCAGCGATCTGTTGTGGCGACCAGCCATGCATGATGCGCTCGATCACCGATTGGCGCAGCTGCGAGAACCGGGCAAGTTTGCGCAGCTTGGCACGCCGTTCTCGCGCCATGTCATTGGCCATCACGCAGTAGTAACCGTTGAGGTCCGGCATCTCACGATCCTCGAACGTATTGCGGCGCAGCTCACGGAAAATGGTTGAGCGATGCCGGTGCAGCTTCTCGGCGATCACGTCAACGCTGATCCCAGCCGTGCGCCAGCGGGCAATCTTGCGGCGTTCCTCCATATCGATCTGGGAGTAGGTGCGCTTCATATCTCGTTCCTTGCAGGGATAAATCGTTGTTATCTATTGCAAGTCGCGCTTCATCCTTGAACCCACCCGGCTACAAACATATATCGCATAAGATAGATTATGGAACATGAGGATGCCGTTTGATTACAATGGCATACCTTCGTCATCCATCTTATAGCCCACTCTTTTAAAATCGCCCCGCTCGAATTTGCGCCTGGACGATCCAGTACATCGGCGAGTTTGTCTGCAGACGTGCCTCGTTGAGCGGCCGATCCCAGCCAACAGATTCTTTTAGAAACCTGTGTCTCGGACGACGCGCGCTTGACGACAACGTCCGGGTCAGAGTGTTGAGCATTGACGGGATTCGATGGAAAGCTCGCACGTGGACTCGCCGTTGCTATTCCTCAAGTGTCGGGATGACTTTCGGTGGTCTTTGCAGCTCCGAGGCGGCGGCGGTTGCCGCTGCATCGGCGGGACCGCCGGAAACATGAACGGTCGGCGTTGCAAACTGGATGCCTTTTTCCGCGAATGTCTTCTTGAGCATGGCAAGGGCCTTTCGGCGAACGCCGAACTGTTCGCCGGGTTTCGTCATGAACTTCAGCCGTATCTGCACACCATAATCCGCCATCTGCTCGATCCCCTGCATTTTCAAGGGCTCGATGATGTTGGGTCCGAGTTCGGCATCCTCCAGAAGCTCAACGCCGATGCGCTTAATGGTCTTGCGGACCTCCTCAAGGTCGCTGTCATAGTTCAGGGTGAGCGTGATGATGTCGATGACCCAGTCACGGCTGAGGTTTTGCACCGCTCCAAGTTCGCCGAAGGGAACGATGGTGACCGGACCGCGGTGATGGCGCAAGCGGATCGATCGCAGCGAGAAACCTTCGACCGTCCCTTTATATTTTGCCGCCTGGATGTATTCGCCGATGCGAAAAGCATCGTCGAACAGATAGAAGACGCCGGAGATGATGTCCTTGACGAGTGTTTGGGCACCGAAACCGACGGCTATGCCGACGACGCCAGCGCCTGCCAGCAGCGGTCCGATCTGAATGCCAACGGCATCCAGGATCATCAGGAAGCCGACAGCGCCGATCGCCAGGAACAGCACATTGCGAAGAATGGGAAGGAGGGTATTCAACCGCTGACGCCGGCGCGCGTCGGGTCCGTCGTGATGTCCCCCCTGCTCGCTTCGCGACGCCACCGCCATCTGGCTGTCGATCAACGTGCTTGCAAGCTTCCAGATAACGTCGGTCACCAGCAGCACGATAACAATGCGGATTCCGGCGCGGATCAAACGCGTGGTCACCGTTTCGGCTGCGGCGAGATCACTGAGATTGACATTCCACGCGCGGGCAATGAGAAGCGCGGCGACCACAATGAGGCCGTTCCGCAGCGTTTGCATGATGACAACAGACCATCCGACGATGGCCGGATCTTCGACCGCCTGCTGGTCGCCGGATTGTATAATGCGACGAATGATATCATGAGCCACCGAAACGGTAAGGGGCAGAAGCGTGATGACGACCGCTGTCCAGAATGCACCGCGGAGCCCGGATACCCATAACAGCCACGATAGCAGGATGCTCGCGCTGAAGCCGACACAGACCAGCCGGCTCACGGGCGGCCCGTCAGAACGAAAATGCCGCAGCCAGATCATAACGATCAAAGCGATTGAAACGACACCAAGCCATGCTGCGGTAAAGAGATCGGCCAAGATGGGTGAAGCCCCGATCGTCCCGATCACTTCGATGGTGCCCCAGCCAGCCGCCAGCACTGCGACGATTCCGAGGAGCCAGTAGTACCAGAACCAGGCAAGCGAGGTGACAAGCGTCAGAAGCCGCATATGCGGCAGGCGGGCGCCCGGCGCGATGACAATGCGGCCCACGAGCACGCCAAGGCGCACCATGAGCGCGGCTGATAGCAGAATGAGTGCAATATCGCGAAACACGGCAGGCCATGGAAAGAGGATAAACGCGCCGAGGCTTCCGATCAGGTAGCCGACCAAGGCGAGAAGACCCATGGAAAGCCGGGCGGCGTGGAGCTTGATCCGTTGCCGGACGGTGTCGGCGGGCGCGTTCAGCACAAAATGGAGCAGCCCTCGCCCTGACCACCAGGCAAGGCGCTGCGCAATGAACCCGCCTGCGACGAAAAGTATGACCGCCAAGATCAGGCCGACCGGTTCAATACGATCATCCGTTTGGAAGACCCGGATCGCCGACTGGATCTGCCCAGGCAGCGTCGGAACGGCATCGACGAGTGTGAGCAACCTCTGGCGCAAATCCTGTAGTGACGTGGCAATCGACGCCGGTGCCGCCTCTTGCGAGACTGCTATCGGCTGCGCCGGTTCCTGATTGCCCGGAACGATCCGATTGACCAGCGCTCGTCCGGAATCATCGTTCGGCAATTCGATAATAACCCGGATCGGTGCCGAGGAATTGGTCGGCTCAGCCGCTGAGGCGGCGTTTGCACTCGCCAGCAGAAGCGTTGAAAATACCACCGTCAGGAATGCGCACACTCCGCGGCGGGGATGACGGTCGTCGATGATGCGCATGTGGCCGTGGTCCCCGCGACGGTGTCGTCGCGTTTGCTGGGTTGGTCGAAACTTCGGACTTTGTGAAGCGTTGCACGACCAACGTCAATCGACGAACCGGTCTCGGGGACGCAGACTGCGAACCAAAGGCCAGAGCATGATGCCGAAAAGTGTGAGCGGTTTTCGGACGACATCATGCTCTAACTATATAATGTAGAACAGGATTCAGATTTTAGGCCGACACGGCCTAAAATCATCCTGTTCTAGTCGGCGTTAAGACCGCAAGCTTCTGAAGGCCTCCCGGATCTCCTGACTGAAGAGTTCTGGCTCCTCCCAGGCAGCGAAGTGACCGCCCTTGGAGGCGCGGTTGTAGTGGATAAGCTTCGGATAGGCCTTCGACAGCCAGTGCTTTGGCGGCTTGTAGACCTCACCGGGAAACACCGTGACGGCGACCGGGACTTGGACGGGCGTGAGTTTTGCGCCCGACATGACGTTTTCCCAATAGATGCGACCGCTGGAAGGGCCGGTGTTCGTCAGCCAGTACAGCGTGATGTTGTCGAGGATGGCATCCTTGCCAAGGGCCTGTTCGGGATCGCCGCGTGTATACACCCAGTCGGCGATCTTGTCGTAAAGCCAGGCGGCGAGGCCGACCGGAGAATCCGCAATACCGTAACCGATCGTCTCCGGCCGCGTGCTCATGATCGCTGCATAGCCGAAGCCATTGTTGAGGAAGTCCCGAGCCTCGTCGAAGACGACCTTCTCATCCTGAGACAAGCTATCGGGAGCCGGCCCTCCATTTTTAAGAGCCTGCGCTGCCTCCGATGGAAACGTCGTGGCACGCTCGACCCGGTTGACGTGGATCGCGAGCAGCCCTTCGGGCGCCTGGCGACCCAAGGTGTCGCTGATGATCGCGCCCCAGTCGCCGCCCTGCGAGACATAGCGGTCATAGTCCAGTCGCTTCATCAGGACGTCCCAGGCAGCCGCTATCCGCTGGGGGTTCCAACCTGTTGCTGCAGGTTTCCCCGAGAAACCGAATCCTGGAATCGAAGGGATCACCAGATGGAAGGCGTCATCCGCCGTGCCGCCATGCGCCGTCGGATCCGTGAGCGGCCCGATGACATTAAGCAGCTCGAAGACCGAACCTGGCCAGCCGTGGGTCATGATCAGCGGTAGCGCGTTTTCATGACGGGAGCGGACATGGATGAAATGGATGTCCAGTCCATCGACAGTGGTGAGAAACTGCGGAAAGGCATTCAGCCTGCTCTCTGCCTTCCGCCAGTCGTAGGACGACTGCCAGTAGCGCACCAGCTCCTTCAGCCTGTCGGGCTGGACGCCCTGCGAACGATCGATGACGGTTTCACCGTCGGGCCACCGGGTCTCGGCGAGACGCCGCCTGAGATCGGTGAGCGCCGCCTCGGAGACCTCAACCTTGAACGGTCGGATCTCCTCGGACGCGACGCCGACAACATCAGCGGCGTCGGACGCGCGCGGAAGGAGAACGGCGGTTATGCCGGCCGCGGCAAAGCCTGACAGCAGCGAGCGGCGGGATACGTCGCGGTGTTTCAAAACGTTTAGCATTGCCATGATGCCATGTCCTTTGGTGGTGTCGAGGAGAGGAAAAGATGCCCCCTGCCCGCTTCAATGCCGAAAACGTCAGGCCGCGTCCGCGCCGGAACGAAAGATCAGAAACTTGTTGCCTTCGGGATCGCGAAAATAGGCGCAGTAAGGACCCGTGCCGTTCTCGCCACGCGGAACAGGAGCCCCTTCGTCCGAGCCACCCGCCGCCAATGCAGTTGCATGGGCTTCGTCGACCTTTGAACGGGACGGCGCTTCGAAAGCAATCATTCCACCGTTGCCGACGGCGGCAGGGCGGCCATCGAACGGCTTGATGATGCCGAATTCGAGCGTGCGATGACCGTAGTAGATGGCTCGGTCGGGCTGGACGAGGACTCGTCCGATCCCGAACACGGCCAGAAGCTTGTCGTAGAATACCGAGGCGGCATCCAGATCGTTCGTGCCGACAGTGGCGTGTCCCGGGAGGCCGCGGACCTTGTCGGGGGCGGCCGCAACCTGTCTGCTTTGGGTAATGTCAGTCATATCAGTTCTTCCTTATATTGTCGCGGCCGACGCTCTGCCTTCCGCAAGCAAACGCCAACGAGCTGTCTCAAATCGGCGGCTGGTGGATATTTGGGCGGGTCGACGGACGGCCGGCACCTCGCGAAAGTGAGAGGCACCCTCTCGTTCAGATGTCAGCCTTGGGCAGCGGGTTGCAGCGCTGCCGCCGTCGAGAGGGTGCCTCTCACTTTCTCCGGCTACCGCGGGCTGACGCCATGCTCAATTATTTGTGGAGACAGCCGGCTTTTGGGCTTTGGCTGACCGCCGGTCAGAAAGGACATCCTATGTCTAAGGACAAAACCGTAAGTGCTGCGTCAGTCGCAGCAACTCCGTCTTCCCACACGGCTGAAGCCTTCGCTTCTACGCAAGCCGCGCAAGACGCCGTCGACTTCATCGAGATCGACGAAGTCCTGACACTGAGGAGGACGATTGTCCGCGCCCCCGCGCCAAAAGGCACCGTGCTTTTTCTGCATGGGTTTCCGGAAACGCTGATGGTCTGGAAGGGCATCGCGACAACGCTTGCTCGCGACTACGACGTCCACGCCTTCGATTGGCCGGGCTACGGGCAGTCGTCACGCCCGATTTTGGCACGCTTCTCCTATGCGCCGAGGGACTACGCCCAAGTGTTGAAGGCCTATATCGAGCGGGCAGGCATCGACCGGTCGAACCTCGTGATCTACTCGACTGACATCGCTGCCCTCCCCGTTCTGCTGCTTGCTCTCGACGAGCCGACGATCGCCAGGCAGATCATCGTCGGCGACTTCGCGCCGTTCGACCGGCCGCAATACATGTGGGAGAACCTGCAGAATCTCAAAGCCGAACCGACCGCCTCGCCGACCCGCGCCTACATGAACAAGACGAGCGACGAGATCCTTCAGAACGTGCACAGGCGCGGCCTCTCGCGCGCCGAGCAATTCGATCTGCCGGCTCACGTCCAGCAGGACATGACCCGTTCGTGGAGCCTTGACGGGATGACTTCAGCGGATGCCTTCGCCCATTACTACGCGAATTTCACCCGCGATCAGCACTATCTCGAGGCCAACCTCACCCGGCTGAAGACGCCCGTGAAGGTGATCTGGGGCGAGAAGGACCTCTATATCACAAGCGAGATGGGCACCGAGTTCGCCGGCAAGATCGGCGCTAAACTCGACGTCCTGCCCGGCATCGGGCACTTCCCGCACCTTCAGAGCCCGGAACAAACAGTTGAATAAATCCGCGCATCATTCAGATAATATTTGATTATCTTCGCGGATATTCCGCAGCCGCGGCAATACCCAGTCGACGAAAGCCCGTACCTTCAACGCGAGAAGCCCCTGTCGCGCGTAGACGATATGAATGGGCTGTGGTGGCCCGTCGAAATCGCGAAGGATGGGGATGAGCGCGCCGGACGCCAGCTCGTCGGGAATCTGATAGTCGAACAGCCGCGCGATCCCCGCCCCGCCCACCGCCGCCGCAACACAGTTCGCCGCCGTATTCACCTCCAGCCGGTTGCGGGGCACCGCCTCGATCGCCGTACCGTCGACGTCGAATGTCCAGAAGAATGTCCGCTTGTTGAAGATGATCCCGTCGCGATCGATGAGATCGCCGGGACGCTCGGGCATGCCGTGCCGCTCGAGATAGGCAGGGCTCGCGCAGGTCAGCAGGCGGAATTCGCCGATCTTGACGGCATGGAGGGCGCTGTCGGCGAGGTCGCCGAGACGGATCGCGATGTCCACCTGATCGGACACGAGATCGACCGTGCGGTCGAGCGACAGAAGGTTCAGCGATACCTCGGGATATTTGTCCATGAAGCTTAGCGCAACGGGCAGCACGTATCGGCTGCCGTATTCGATCGGCATCGTGATCGTCAGCACGCCTCGGGGCGTCTGGTATTCCCCCGACGCCCTTCGCTCGGCCTCCTCGAGATCCGCCATGATCTTTCGGGCCGCGTCGACATAGTCGCGCCCGGCATCAGTCAGCTGAAGATTGCGGCTGGTGCGGATGATAAGGTTTGCCCCAAGATGTCGCTCAAGTTCGGCCACCTTGCGGCTGACGCTGGGCAACGGCGCGTTGAGCTTCCTGCTGCCGGCAGAGATGCTTCCGGCGTCGACGACGGCCAGCAACATGCGCATCGCTTCGAGACGATCCATCGTACACCGCCAATAAGATGTCGCTTCTGTTCAGCCCAGCTTAAGGCTTGGCTCTAGAACAGGATGCCGAAAAGTGCGCGCGGTTTTCGGACGACATCATGCTCTAACTCTTAAATTTAGAACAGGATTCAAATTTTGGCCGGCCGCGCCTTAAATCATCCTGTCCTAGTCAAGCAGCTTCCGTATGGCCATGATCCCTTTTGCAGCATCCGACCAGGATTGACGCCAGATCAAGACGCCGACGCTGAGGATGGTCGCAACAGCGAAAGGGATTGGCCCGATAAACCAGAAGGCAGCTGCGACGGTGAAGTAGTAAGACCGGACACCGACGCTGAATGATCGAAGCGCAGGGTTCAAAACCAGGGTCAGGGCGTTCGTCCAACCGGCGATGTCCCTGTCTTCATCCCGGGATGGGCTGGCCCCGATCGCCGCCAGACAGTAGTTGATCTGCCGGACCGCCCAGATGAAATCGGATAGTCCCCGCAGCAGCGTCGCCATGATCAGGAGGACCTTGCACTGGAAAAACCACGCGGGGTCCTGAGCCGCAAACATCGTGATCAGGCCACCCGATCCATAGTTCGGCTCCATGAACAGCGCGCCGCTCAGCCCAACGATGACGATGAGATTGGCGGAGCCGAAGAAGGACGCCGAATTGATCGTGTGCCCGAGGATCGCCGCGTCGCCGATGAAATTGTTGTCTCGGGTCAGGACCTCCCGCATCCAGGCCGTGCGAACGCGCACCATATCAACGGAAAGGCTGTCGTTCCTTCTCGGCCACCCCGCTGCCATCAGAGGCTCGACCGCCACCCAGACGAGAACGAAGAAAACGATCGCCGCGACATTTAGAAAATCCATGGTGCCCCCGAACTGAAACTGGATTTTCCTGAACAGTACTTCGAGCTGACGGCAGCTCCAAGCGTCTATCGCCGCCCTGCCCTTCAGTTCATCAGCCTATATTCGGGTCTTCCAAGTCCCCTCGCGGACCGCCGCGAGGTAACGGGAGGTCGTCGAAGCCCGAAGCCGAATTTGCTCGATCGCCTGCTGCGGCGTCAGGGCCAGGAAACCGACATGGTCGCGTGGGCGCAGCTGGACGAAGGCGTCCAGATCCGAATCCACCACCGTGGCGATCTTCGGGTACCCTCCAGTCGTCTGGTGGTCGGCCAGCAGAATGGTGGGAACACCGTCTCCGGCGACCTGTACCGAGCCCCGCACGATCGCTTCCGATGGCATGTCCAGCGCCGCACTTGGCGCAAGCGACGGACCTTGGAGGCGTACGCCCATGCGGTCATAAGCGTCGCTCAGGCGGAAAGGCGACGAAAGGAAATTCGACAAGGTTTCTTTCGAGAAGAACCGATCCTGCGGACCGACCACCACACGCAGCTCGGATCGCGGTCTTGTGATGACCGGACATGTGATCGGACCATTTCGATCATCCCGCACGTTCGTATCGGCTATAGTGAGCGTCTGTCCGGCTGCAAGGCGCCCGCCGCCGAGGCCGGAGAGACTGTGCGTCGACATGCTGCCCAGCCAGGTCTTCGCCTCGATATGACCGGCGAAGGCCAGATACGTCCAGCTTCCCCAGTGTCCCGGACGGATCGCCAGCCGCTCCCCGGCCCTCAAGGTGGCGACCATCCATGCGCCGCGCTTGTCGCCGGCATGCTCTACGATGAATCCCCCTCCGGCGACGGCGAAGGTAACCTCCCCCGACATGCAGTCGAGAACCAGGCCGCCCATGGAGACTTCGATTGCCGGCTGACCGGCAGGATTGCCGACGGCGGCGTTGGCGGCGGCAAACGAGGTCCTGTCCATCGGACCGGAGGCCGGAACGCCATACCGCATCAATCCGTGACGTCCTTCGTCCTGGATCGCGACGTGAGGACCCGCGAAGTTGATTGCAAGGACGGCTTCGCTCATGCGAGGCACCTCGCGTCGAATTCGGCCCTCGATATGCGGCGGAAACGCACCGCGTCGCCGACGTCGAAAAGGAACGGACGGTCGTTGGACGCGGCATCGAGGATCTTCGTCGGCGAGCGGCCGATGATCCACCAGCCGGTCGGCATGGTGAGCGTGCTCACCAGGCACTGCGGACCGGCGATCAGCACGCTTCCGGCAGCGATGCCGCGAATAGGCGCCGGCTTCCTCGGTTGCTGAATGGCTTTGGGCACGCCTGCAAGGTAGGCATATCCTGGGGCGAAGCCGTACATGAAGACGCTATAGTCGCCGGAGAGATGGGCGGATATAACGTCTTCCGGCGATAATCCACTTGCCTCGGCGACGGTGTCAAGATCGGGCGCAAAATCAGGATCGTAGCAGACGTCGACTTCGCGCATCGCTCCAATCGTCTCTGGAACCTCAGCCGCCAGAAGCTCGGCAATGGCCGCCTCCGTCGTCCGGTGATCGGCCACGAGCGGATCGAAGCATACGAGAATGCTGGCATAGGCCGGAACGGCTTCGACGAATCCTGGAAAGGGTGCCGCCTTCAAGGCGGCATCCAGCTTGACGACCTGATCGTGGATCCGCTTATCGATGGTCGCGCCGAATTCGACGAGCACCGCGTGGCCGCCCACGGGACGGTAGTTCGGAACGCTGCCGGACGATGCGGACGGGTCCTGTGACAAATCAGTCGGCGCCTTCGATCAGGATGAAATCCGCATCCGCTGCCCGCGCGCAGGTCCCATAGGCGTCCGGATCGGTGACGGTAACCTGGGCGATAAGATAGCCTTTGGCCATCACCTGTTTTCCTTTGTCGGTTGGAGGAATGGTGCCACCTCGATGCCTGCCTTTTGCAGTTCCCGGCGCACGTGGACGGCCATGGCGAGCGCTCCTGGGCTGTCCCCGTGAACGCAGATCGAGTGCGCATCGAGAGTGATCGGAACGCCGTCGACCGTCGGCATGAGGCCGCTGAACAGGTACTCGATCAATCTCGAAGCTGCCTCCACGGGATCATCGATCATCGCTCCCGGCAAGTTGCGCGGAACGAGCCGACCCGTGGAGAGGTAGCCGCGGTCGGCAAAAATCTCGCTGAAGACGGTCATCCCGGCATCGCGGGCCGCATGCTCCAGCTCTGTCCCGGAGATCGCCAGTATGGCAAGTTCCGGTGAGACCGCTCGGGTCGCACGAATGATGGCGTCGGCGACCGGCCGTTCGTCGGCCGCCCAATTGGCGAGTGCGCCGTGCGCCTTGATGTAACGGACTCGGGCGCCTGCCAGAGCCGCAGCTCCCATCAGCGCCCCTGTTTGCGTCGCGACAAGCTGCTCCACCTCCCGGATGCTCAAGGGGATCAGGCGTCGCCCGAAGCCCTCGCGATCTGCAAAGCCCGGATGGGCCCCCGCGACGACACCCCGCTCGCTTGCCAGGGCAAGGGTCTCCACCATGGTCGCCGGATCTCCGGCATGGCCGCCACATGCGATGTTGGCACTGGTGACGACGTCAAGGATCGCCTTGTCGTCGCCCATGCGCCAAGGTCCAAATCCCTCCCCTAGATCAGAATTGAGATCGATTTTCGTCATGATTTCCGTCAACCCTTCGCGCCGGTCTTGTCAGCTTCGTCGCATTCTGGAACGTCGAAGCCGAGGTGGAGCACACCTTCGCCGTGCGCGTCAAGAAAACGACGCTGCTGGCTGCGCGTGGGGGTCTCAGGCCGCCTCCCGCGCGGGGCTCAGGTGGCAAGCTTACCATTCATCCGGCATGGATCGAACCCATCAAGCATTGGTTTCTGCCAAGCAAGCTGGGCGCGAAATGTCCTTGCAGTTGCGTCTGATGGAAACGCGGTTAAAATCGGGGGTGAAATGGTCGACCGCCCTGTCGTTGATCGAGCGCGTCGTATTCTTTCAAGAGCCAGGTGAGGTAACCACCCGGCAGCATTGGCGCGCAGACTGGGGATGCGGAATGAACCTTGTCGACAGGGCTTTCGGAACGTCCGAATTTTCTCTTGCCGAAGAGCCTGGCATTTTCACCTGGGAGTTGGCGACCGACAAGGTTTATGCGGATTCGGCGCTGGCAAACCTCTTTGGGCTTGATCCGGAACAGACCCTCACTGGGCTGCCGGTCATACGATACCTCGACCGGATTCACCCGGACGACAAGCCATCTGTGGCCAAGGCAATTTCAGAATCGGTGATCACCGGAGATCCGTATCGCTGTAACTATCGGGTATTTGATCGAAGCGGACAAATAGTAGCCGTGGCTGCCTTCGGCCGCTGCTTCAGGGATGAAGCCGGAAATCCATCGCAGTATGCGGGCATCGTGTTCCCGACGAATGATGATATCCAGCAAGACGAATTGTCTGCTCACTGCAGTGCGGCACTGAAAATTGCGCGGTCATCCGGCCTGCAGACGACGGCCGATGCGCTTGAAGCGATTCTCAAAGAGCTTGCCGAGTCGATGCCTTCAGACGTCGTGCAGATGCATTGATTGCGTTCCGCGCGGTGGTTTTGCTCCTGGATACCCCGCTGCAGGCTGTTCCTTCGAGCTCACATTTCGTCCGATAGGACGGAATGTGAGCTCGGGGCCTTTTCCATCGTGAATTCGCCATCAACCGCCAATTCGGCGGCGATCGCAATCAGAACGGTCAAACCGTCACAGCCGTCTCGCCTCGGAGTGATGGCCGGCAAATCCCGCAAGCAGGACGCCGAGCGGAAGACGCCGAACCAGCCTGGCTGCAATGAAGGTTGCGCCGATCGCCGCAGCAAGTTTCAGCCAGGGATAGTCGCCGAGTTGCACATGGGCGCTTGCATCGACCGATGTCGCCTTGGCTTTGAGCGCCGCTTCGGCGTCCTCGCGCAGCACGCCTATGCGGGCATTCAGCAGCCTGACCTCATGTTGCAGGGCGTTCAGGCTCTCGTCGGCCTTTTCACGCGCGGTCTGCTCAGCGGCATCGGCAAAGGGTGGATCGCCTTCCACGATCAGTTCGTCGGGGTCAGGCGGAAGGCCGTGGCGGTTGATGGATGATTGCATGGACGTATCCTCGAATAAATGAGCGAGAGGAAATGGGGCCCGGCATTGCGGCCGGGCCTCATGACATCAGTGGTCGCGCCGGAAACCCTGGCTCTGGTGAGATCCGCCTTGCGATTGGCTCTGCGATTGCCGATCGGCATCGTCCGATTGTTTGGAGCCGGGGTCGGCGCCAGGATCGAGGAAGGTATAGGCTCGCACCTTGGCGCTTCCATGCGCGGTATCCCGCATCGCCACCGGGCGCGCATCATCAAATGCGCTCTCGGACACGGCGAGGTCTTCCGAGGCTTTGCCGCCCTGGGCCGCTCCCGCAAAACCGGTATTGGACGCGCCTTGCTGTCTGTCCTCCAACGACCAGAGATCTGCCCGCTCATCCATGTCGATGCTGCCTTCGTCGTCCAGAATATCGTGGACGGTCTCATAAAGTGCGTCATCGATATCATTGACCTGGACGAGGAAGCCGCCTCGCCGCAGCCCTTCTGCATAGACCGCACGATCCTCATCGGGGAAGAAGAAGTCTGCCAGCGCGTCGAAGAAGCCGCTGCGGTCGTCGCTCATGACGCCGGCATTTTTTCTGTCCGCCTCATATCCGGGCATCAGCCTTATTCTCGCAACCGGCACGCCCGCGTCTTCAAGACGGGAGACGGCGGATTCGGCCTCCGATCGGCTGTCGAAGAATGCAGCAAGGCTGCTGCCGCCTGTCGGGCCCGAAAAGGACGGGTTGGTATCGTTGTAAATGCTGCTCATTTGGCTCTCCTCTCGGTGTGCAGATCCAGCCGTCAATCCGAAGTCTGTCCAACCTCTGGCCGAAGTCTGGCTGACGTCTGGTTTCCTGACCTGAAGAACCGGTGGCTGAGTTGAATGTTCCAAGGGAATGGCGATGCTCTGTCGTATCGCCTGCGGTTCCATAACATTGACGTCTGCCATCACCTGCGGGGAGCCACAAATTGCGCCGGCTGCGAAATCCCTCAGCGGTTGACGTCAAACCTTCGAAACGCTAGCACGGCTTTGACGCATTGGGGACAATTCATATGGACATCTTTACGGCAGCCGGTCTGACGGCTTTGCTGCAGGTCATCGCTATCGACCTCGTTCTCGCCGGCGACAACGCCGTGGTTATCGGCCTTGCCGCTGCCGGCCTGGAGGCCACGCAACGCCGCAAGGCGATCGTCGTCGGCATTCTGGCCGCAACCGTACTGCGTATTCTCTTTGCCAGCGTCGCAGTCTATCTGCTGGCGATCGTCGGTCTGCTACTGGCCGGCGGCCTGCTGCTGCTCTGGGTCTGCTGGAAGATGTGGCGCGAGCTTCGCGCCGGTCACGGCGGGAACCACGAAGCGGCGGGTGCCGAAGGCGCGCCGAGAAAGACCTTCTTCCAGGCGGCGACCCAGATCGTCATCGCCGACGTCTCGATGTCGCTCGACAACGTTCTGGCCGTTGCGGGTGCTGCACGGGAACATCCGAGCGTGTTGGTCATCGGTCTTGCCTTGTCGATCGCGCTGATGGGCATCGCCGCAAACCTGATCGCGCGCTTGCTCAACAACCATCGCTGGATCGCCTATGTCGGTCTGCTGATCATCCTCTATGTCTCGCTTGACATGATCCACCGCGGCGCCGTCGAGGTTCTGCCTTATATGCAGTGACCTGCAAGCAGTGTCGGAGCTCAGGCCCTGGCTCTGACCCCGATCTCGAAGCTCATCTGGTCATACGCCGGCACCACATGGTCCGGCGTCTCAGCCATCACCACGTCGTAATCGAGCGGCGTGTGCATATGGGTGAGGATCGCCTGTTTCGGCTTCAGCCGGCCGATCCAGTCGAGCGACTGTTCCAGCGACAGATGGCTCGGATGATAGGTATATTGCAGCGCGTCGATGATCAGCACGTCGAGATCTTTAAGCTTCTCGACAGTTTGCGGCGGGAAGTCACTGATATCGCTGCAATAAGCCACATCGCCGATACGAAATCCGAGCGAGTGGATGTCTCCGTGCTGCTGGATGTGCGGATGAAACGTGATCGTGCCTCCGGGGCCGTGGATTTCCAGAGGTTCATCGAGATTTTCGATGACGATCGGCAGAACGATCGGCGGATAATTGCTGCCCGGCGGCGTCTCCAGGCAATAGCCGAAGGCTTCGCGCAGCCTGTCCATCGTAAATTGGTCGGCAAAGATCGGCACTCGGCGGCGCGTATTGTGGAAATAGCCGCGCAGATCGTCGATACCATGAATATGGTCGGCGTGCGGATGGGTGTAGAGCACGGCATCGACATGATCGACACCTGCCCTGATCATCTGCTCGCGGAAATCCGGCCCGGTATCGATGACAACGGTCGTCACCCCGCCATCCGGTGCGAATTGCTGCACCATGAAGGCGGCGCGCGTGCGCCGGTTCTTCGGATTGTCGGGATTGCAGGCGCCCCAGTCGCCGGTGATGCGCGGCACGCCCGGTGACGACGAACAGCCCAGAATGGTGAAACGCCGCCGGTAGAGCACGCCGCTAGATCCTCGGCATCTTCGAGAACAGGCGGAAAGCGTTCTCCGTCGTAATCCGCGCGACCTCTTCATAGGAAAGGCCGATCGTATCGGCGAGCACCTCTGCCGTGTTAACGACATAGGACGGCTCATTGCGCTTGCCGCGCCAGCGCTTCGGCGCCAGATAGGGCGCGTCCGTTTCCACAAGCAGCCGCTCATGCGGGACCGTCTTGGCGATCTCTCGCAGCTCTTCCGATTTCGGGAAGGTCAAAATGCCGGAGAAGGAGATGTATCCGCCGAGCGCGACGCCGGTCTTGGCAAGCTCGGGGCCTGCCGAGAAGCAGTGCAGGATAAAGGGGAAGGCCCCCTTCCCGCTTTCCTCGGTCAGGATCTCAGCCATGTCCTCGTCGGCGCTGCGGCTGTGGATGACGAGTGGCAGCTGCGTTTCCCGCGCCGCCGCGATATGGCGCCGAAAGCCGGTCTGCTGGTCCTCAGGCTTTTGCGTATCGTAGAAATAGTCGAGACCGGCCTCGCCGATCGCGACGACCTTCTGATGGACATTGGCGAGTCGCACCAGCTCTTCCGTCTGGATATCCAGCTCTTCGTCGGCATTGTTTGGATGCGTGCCCACGGAGCAAAATACCGAGGGATATTTCTCCGTGATGGCAAGCAGCGTCTCGAGCTTGCGCACCCGCGTCGAGATCGTCACCATCTGGGCAACACCAGCCGAATGCGCACGCGCGACGATCTCGTCCCGCTCCGCCTCGAAGTCGGCGAAATCAAGATGGCAATGCGTGTCGATCAGCACGGCCTTAAGCCTCCGGAGCCACGTAGCGCGGGAAGACCGGCGTCGGCGCTTCGAGGGCCGTTCCGGCAACCAGACGGCCGGCTTCGCCGAGGGCAGCAAAATCGCGCTTGTCTGCAGCTGCCGCGACAAGATCGAGCAGCTTGCCGGATGATTCCGGCATGAAGGGCTGAAGCAGGATGGCGATCTGGCGCACGACTTCGGCGGTCACGTAAAGCACGGTGCCCATACGCTCCGGATCGGTCTTCTTCAGCGCCCACGGCGCCTGGCCGGCGAAATAACGATCGGTCTCGGAAACGACCGAAATGATCGAGGCGAGCGCCCGGTGGATCTGCTGCTTGCCCATGTCCTCGCGGGTCGAGGCGTGCAGCGCGTCGACCTCAGCCAGCATCGCTCTGTCCTCGTCGCTGAGCGCGCCGCATTCCGGGATCTTGCCGTCGCAATTCTTGACGATCATCGACAGCGACCGGCTGGCGAGATTGCCGATGCCGTTGGCGAGGTCGGAGTTGATGCGGGTGCCGATCGCCTCTTCGCTATAGCTGCCGTCCTGGCCGAAGGACACTTCGCGCAGGAAGAAGTAACGCACCTGGTCGAGGCCGAAATGGTTCACCAGATTGACCGGATCGACGACGTTGCCGAGCGACTTCGACATCTTCTCGCCCTTGTTGAGCAGGAAGCCGTGGGCAAACACCCGCTTCGGCAGCGGCAGCTTCGCCGACATCAGGAAGGCCGGCCAGTAGACGGCGTGGAAGCGGATGATGTCCTTGCCGATGATGTGCACGTCGGCCGGCCAGTATTTCGCCCGCGGGCCGTTCCTGTCCTCGATATATCCGGTCGCGGTGATGTAGTTGGTCAGCGCGTCGACCCAGACATACATGACGTGGGCGGGATCGTTGGGCACCTTGATGCCCCAGTCGAAGGTCGTGCGCGAGACCGAGAGGTCCTTGAGGCCTGACTTGACGAAGGAGATCACCTCGTTGCGGCGCTCGGCTGGACCGATGAAGTCGGGGTTTGCCTCGTAATGGGCAAGCAGCTTCTCCTGGTATTCGGAGAGCTTGAAGAAATAGCTTGCCTCTTCCACCCACTCGACGGGCGTGCCCTGCGGCCCGTAGCGCACGCCGTCGGCGCGCAGCTCCGTCTCGTTTTCCTGGTAATAGGCCTCGTCGCGCACCGAATACCAGCCGGCATAGCTGTCCTTGTAGATGTCGCCATTGTCGGCCATCAGCTTCCAGATGTTGCGCGACGTCTCGTGATGACGCTCCTGTGTGGTGCGGATGAAATCATCGTTCGAAGCGTTGAGCAGCGTCGCCATCGCCTGGAATTCGCCGGAGTTGCGGTCGGCGAGCGCCTGCGCGGTGATCCCCTCGGCGCGCGCCGTCTGCTGCATCTTCTGGCCGTGTTCGTCGGTGCCGGTCAGGAAGAACACATCCTTGCCGTCGAGGCGCTGGTAGCGCGCCATCGCATCCGTCGCGATCAGCTCATAGGCATGGCCGATATGCGGCTTGCCGTTGGGGTAGGAAATCGCGGTGGTGATGTAGAAGGGTGTCTTGTCTGTCATGGCGGCCAATGTCCGGCTAACTCTATAAAAATGGTCAGCCGCTCTTAGCGCATGTCACCGTCAAGCGAAACATCAAGTTTTACCGCCGCCAATGATTTCCGGGACGCTGGGGCGTGAACTTGACTCAGCTTCTGCCGCAATCTACCGGTCATGGAAAAGAGGGCGGGACAGAACGAAGTGCCAGTTTTCATCTACCGGAATGGTCGTCGCCGCGCGCCGTCAGGGGCGCTTGTTTGACATTCCAGCCGCTCTATTCGCTTTCCGGCCTGTTTGTGGGCGCTCTCGTCGGCATCACCGGCGTTGGCGGCGGCTCGCTGATGACGCCCGTGCTGGTGCTGCTCTTCGGCGTCCATCCCGCCACCGCCGTCGGCACAGATCTTCTCTATGCGGCGATCACCAAGACGGCAGGTACGGCCGTTCACGGCATGCATGGGCGGGTCAACTGGAAGATCGTCGGCAGCCTCGCAGCCGGTAGCCTGCCGGCCGCCCTGCTGATGCTCTGGCTGCTGGCCGGCGTCGATCGCAAAAGCATCGGCGTGACCAATACGATCACCACGGCGCTCGGCTGGCTTCTCGTCATGACCGCGATCATGCTGGTCTTCCGAGGCCCGATCCTCGAGCTGGCACGCCGCGCCATCGGCGACCGAACGCCGCCGAAGCCGACGACCATCCTCGCCCTCACCGTCATTCTCGGATTCGTTCTCGGCGTCCTCGTCACCTTGACCTCGGTCGGCGCCGGCGCGCTGGGTGTGACGATCCTGCTGATCCTTTATCCCAGGCTCGATGTGCGCGAGATCGTCGGCTCCGACATCGTCCATGCGGTACCGCTCACCTTGATCGGCGGTACGGGCTATTGGCTGATCGGCGAGATCGACTGGCCGATGCTGCTTGCCCTGTTGATCGGCTCTATCCCCGGCATCATCATCGGCAGCCTTCTGGCGCCGAAGCTGCACGAACGCACCATCCGCATCGTCCTTGCCGCCACGCTTGCTGTCGTCGCATTGAAGCTATTGACCGGCTGATCAGAGCACGGTGCCGAAAGTGTCAGCGCTGACGCGCTTTAAAGGCCTGGCTGCTTGATATCGGCGAGAATGCTGATGATCGTCTGCTTGCGGTCCAGGTTGTAGCCATCGGAAATGGTGAGCCGCTCGGTGATCTCGGAATAGAGCCGCGCCAGCCGCTCCGCCGCGGCGATCTGCCCCTCGCCCGCTGCCGCGCGGGCGCGGTTCATGATGTCGTCACCGACATGGCTGACGAAGAAATCGAAGATCGTGTCGCTTTCCCTGCCTGAAAGCGCGTCGGCCAGCCGATGCATCGCCTTGCGGGCCGTCGGCCCCTCGGCGGCAAGCATCTCGTCATAGGCGGCAATGATCTCGCCACCGCCGTAGTTCAGGAGTTTCAGCGCCTCACCGACGCTGCCCTTGGCGGCCGAAAGCACTGCCCCGCTCTCGCCTGAAATGCCGAGATGGGCAAGGGCCGCGACGAGTTCATCGTCGGCAAGCGGCGCCAGTTTCAGCGGCAGGCAACGCGAGCGGATCGTCGGCAGCAGCCGTCCCGGCGCATGCGAGAGCACCAGGAACAGCGCCCGCTTCGGCGGTTCTTCCAGGATCTTCAGGATGGCGTTGGCTGCATTGCGGTTCATGTCGTCGGCAGGATCGATGATGACGATCCGCCAGTTGCCGGTGCCAGACGTCTGCGAGAAGAACTTGCCGGCGCGGCGCACCTCGTCGACGGTGATTGCCGATTTCACCTTGCCGGTCTTTTCGTCTACCGGCCGGGCAAGGTGCAGCAGATTATGCGAGGCGCCGGAAGCGATCTGCCGGCTGACGGGAGAGGCAGGATCGGGATCGCCGATCGTCTCCGGCGCTGTCTCGGGATCAGGATGCGAGAGCACGTGATTGGCGAAGCGGAAGGCGAGCGTCGCCTTGCCGATGCCCTCCGGCCCCTCGATCAGGATGGCGTGGTGGCCCTTGCCGGACCGGTAGGACTGCGCCAGGAACGCCTCCGCCTCTTCATGGCCGAACAGCCTGGTATTTTCCCCCGGCCAAATGGCGCCGTCGAGCAGTCCGGGCCTTTCCTCACTCATAATGGGCTTCACTCATGATGGGCGGCTTCCGGCATTCGCAAACGGCCTGCGGGCGACAGCAGCTGTTTGACGATCGCCAGGATCTCGGCGGCGATCGCCTCCTCCGTCTGCATGGCGTTGACCACGTGGCAGCGCTCCGGTTCGCGGGCGGCGATATCGAGAAAGGCCTCGCGCCGTTTCTCGTGCGTTTCGAGCCGCTCTTTTTCGAAGCGATCGGGACCGTCGGCGGCAGCGCGCTTCTGCGCCCGCTCCAGCCCGACCTTGGCGGGGATGTCGAGGATCACGGTACAATCCGGCATGACGCCGTTGATGGCAATGCGCTGCAGTGTCTCGATGAAATCGGGCTCGAGATTGCCGGTAATACCCTGGTAGACGCGGGAGGAATCCATGAAGCGGTCGCAGAGCACGACCTTGCCTGATGCAAGGGCTGGCCGGATCGCCTCTTCGACATGGTCGTTGCGCGCCGCCGCAAAGAGGATCGCCTCCATCCGCGTGCCGAAGGCCTCGGCAGCGCCCGACAGCAGCACGTGGCGCACAGCCTCGGCACCCGGCGAACCGCCTGGTTCGCGCGTCACCAGCACGTCGTGACCTTCGCCCTTCAGCGCCTCTGCGAGGCGACGGATTTGCGTGGATTTCCCAGCGCCTTCCCCGCCTTCAAACGTAACGAACAATCCCGTACCGGATGACAATGACAATTTCCCGCATTCCAGGCGCCGCACGCGCCCCGCTCCTTCTATCTATCCGAAGATATCAGGGAGGAAAACCTTTCACCGCGGCGACATATTCACCTTTCCCGGCAAATTGCATTGGAAACCGAATGTTCAACCGGGCGCGGACTTGTCCCAGAGCCAGGAGAAGAACAGCGATTCGCCGAGTTCCAGCATGGCGTCGACCGCCCGGCTGCTGAGCGACCCCTCGCCGACTGCCTGCACCGTATAAAGCGGCACTTCCCTGAGTAGCCGGCTGCCGGCGAAAATCCTCAGCGTGCCCGCCTGGGTATCCGGCATGACCGGCGCCGTCAGCGGCCAGTGATAGATGATACGCGCCGACAGCCGGTCGGGATTGCTGATCGGAATATAGACGCTGACCGGCGCCTTGGCGACGAGATCGACGGTGCGCGACGTGCCACCATAGACGCTGGCGGCACCGATCACTTCCTCCTCAGCGAAGATCTGCCGGTTCTCAAAGGCCGTCAGTCCCCACTCGAGCACCCGCTTGGTCTCCTCCGTCCGCTCCTTGTCGGAGGCGATTCCAGCAAGCGCCAGAAACAGCCGCCTGCCGTCGCGCTCGACCGAAGCGACGATCGAATATCCCTCGCCCTCGGTAAAGCCGGTTGCAAGCCCGTCGGCGCCGAGATCGAGCCCGAGCAGCGGGTTGCGGTTGCGCTGGAAGATCTTGTTCCACTCGAAATCCGGCTGCGCAAAATAGGGATAGAGATTCGGATAGGTCTGCTGAAGGGCGGCGGCGAGCGTCACCATCTCGCGTGCGGTCACCTTGCTCTTGCCATCGGGAAGGCCGGTGGAATTGCCGAACTCGGCCTTCTCCATGCCGAGCTCGCGGGCACGCCGCGTCATCGACACGGCAAATTGCTGCTCGCTTCCGGCCATGCCCTCGGCGAGGATGATGCAGCTATCATTGGCGCCCTGGATGGCGACGCCCTTGATCAGGTCCTCGACGCGCACGCGCGATTTGAGGCTGGCAAACATCGTTGCCGTCCGCGACGGCGCACCGCCCGTCCGCCAGGCATATTCGGAAACGGGATATTCGGTATCGAGCGTGATCTGGCCCTTTGTCACCGCTTCGAAGGCGAGATCCATCGTCATCAGCTTGGCAAGCGAAGCCGGCGAAAAGTCCTGGTCCTCATTCTTGGCGAGAAGCACCGTGCCGGTGGCAGCCTCGATCATATAGGCCTGCGCCGCCTTGGTGGCGAAACCGGCGGCACCGCCATCGGCTGCAAACGCGCCGGTGACGAACGGCATCAGGCATGCAAGCAGGCGAAGCGCGGGCTTCAGCATCGCAATTTCCATTTATGGAGCGGCGTATGTCGGGAGGTTAGAGCGAGGGAGAATCCGATGCAATGCCATGCTCAGCGCGCGGCGGATTTGGCTTGATGACGCTTGGCCGCGGCAAGGATCGAATCCTGCGTCAGCCCGTCATTGCGCACCATCACCGCATCGAAGGCGAGATCGACGGTCACCGTCTTCACCTCTTCGTTCTGATAGCCGAGCGCCAGCGAATTCTGAGGCCGCTCATAGGGCATCGGACCGATCTCCGGCAGCACGATCATCTGGTCCATGGCCTGCGCGCCATTGTTGAAGGACGGCGCCGATGGCGCGACCAGAACATGGGCAGCCGGTGCCAGAACGGGTGCTGCGGCGGGTGCGGCATTGTAGCGTGCGCTCGGCGTCGAGCCGGCATAGGAGGTCGCCGACATCGGCACCGGCACGTTGGCAGGCGTCTCGTAGTCTTCCGAACTCTGCAGCTGGTCGCGGGTGATCTTGCGGCTGTTGGAGGCAACCATCACGCCGGTTGCGATCTGCCCTTCCGGATTGACGCCGGGAATGCGGCTGCCTTTCGGCGCGTAGGACGCCATCAGATAGGGCATGTCGTGGCCGTCCATGCGGGCGCGGCCGACATATTGCACGCGCACCTTGCCGGTGCCGCTGTGCTGCAAGTCGAGCATGTCGGCCGTCTTGTTGGAAAGGTCGATGATGCGACCTTCGTGATAGGGGCCGCGATCATTGACACGCACGATGACGGAGGAACCAGATTCGAGATTGGTAACGCGCGCATAGCTCGGCAGCGGGAAGGTCGGATGCGCGGCGGAAAGATGCATCTGGTCGTAGACTTCGCCGTTCGCCGTCAGGCGCCCATGAAAGGCCGAACCATACCAGGAGGCGACGCCGACCTTGTTATAGGCGAAATCTTCCTTCGGGTAATACCACTTGCCCTTCACCTCGTAAGGGTTGCCGACGATGTAGCGGCCGCCGCCCTTGGGGATGTTGTTGCCGGTGGCGACCCGCGGGCTCGCCTTGACGCCATATTCGGATTCGGAGAAATATTCTTTGCCGTGGGCCTTTTTCTTCGGCACTGCCTGCGTCGTGCCACACGCTGCCACCGTCGCGCACATCGCCGAGATTGCCAGCCACCGTGCTGTCGTTGCGAAAGACGCCGCCCCGTATTCCAGTTTCATGTGCCCCACGCCGCTCAAAGATCGTTATGGTTAAGGAACCTTGCCCCATCTTGGGCCAACAACGCCTTATTCCCGCCCGCCTAATGAGGCTTTAATCTTGCTAAGTTCGTGGCAATTTTACGAACAATTTCGCGGCGATAGCGACAATTCTAATGATTATGGTTTACAAGTCACTAACGCGACCCCTCCCTGCCTGCCATTCCATCGCCGCAATGAAGCCAGAAATCATCGTGCCGATGCGGGGCATATGGTGAACATCCGGACGCCCCCAAAGCTCCATATTGAAACACGGCCTGCGCGTATTTGACGAGCGGCAGCGGGGCGGCGCGACACCACCTTGCCTATCCCCGTGATATGACGCTATGCACTCTCGACGCGGGTTGGGGGTATAAGAATGGGTCGAATTTTCAAAAGCTTGATCGTGCTGGTCGTGATATCAGCCTCATCGGCCGTCGGCGCCGCCGCGGATGAAATTCCCGCCTATTGGCGCAAGACGATGACCAACGAGCCGCAGACGAATTTTTATCTTGCCGAGGCCCTGAAACCCTTACCGAACAAGGATGCCGAAACCCTCAAGGTGCTCCGGCTGTCGCTGATCGCCGGCAACCTATGCCTCGGCGCCGCCGTCGATAGGAGAACAGGCGAAGCCTTTCTGCAGCGGGCCGGATATAGCCGCCTCCGTGGAAGGACGTGGGACGAAGCCGTCTTCCTCGCCGACGACTGGTTCAAATATTTCAACTACCGCTCCCTCGCCCATCTCTGCGCCGGCATCGACTATATTTTCGGGCCTGAGGGAAAACTGGTGCCCAATCTGGTAAAGCCCGGCAAGGGTGAGCCGAAGGCATCCTACGATCCCCAAAATCCCTACCTGCGCCTCCCCCCTTGCGCAAACCGAATGGCTAGGTCACATCGCCGATTGGATGTGATGCAACGTGGATCGCGTATTTGACGCTACGGCTGGGAACGAAATGGCCGCCGCGGGCTTTGAAGGTTAGACCTTTGGAGGATCACCATGCACGATAAAACCATCATGCAGCTCGACACGATCAGCCAGCAGTTGCACGCCAGATCTCGCGCGCTTTCCCAGCTGGATAACGACAACGACATCGCAATCCTGATGTCAGCACTCGCCGTGACGATGGAGGCAGTTCGATCTCTCAGCGAGGATATGAACCAACTCAACGGTCCGAAGGGCCTTGGATCTGACGGACACTAAAGCTCTTATGTCGCCGGCCCAATTCACAGAAAGCTTGCGCCGGGAACGAGATACGCGAAACGCTCATCTTCTACATGGATGGAAAACGGTGGACGCACCACCTACGCTGCCGGTGGACGATACCGAATCGACTTCGCCTTTTCCAAGGCTTCGATCGTATCCTCGACGCTGAGGAGGACAGTGGTCTCCATGGAGCTGAGCGCGCCTCCTGCGCCGATCGCAAGTGCGACAGCCGCCATCGATACGTTGTCAGGCGCCTCCCACAGATTCCAACCATCATGCTCGCCGAAGGCGTACCAGAACCCATGGAGCTTTCCGCCCACGGATTCAATGTAACTACGCGCCGCCTCTCGGCGATCCTCGGGGTTTTCGATCATCCGCGCCCACGTCTCGGGCGTGTAGCTGAAGCGCGTGAGATACATGGCCATGGTTTGTTTCCTCCGCCAGAACAGCACAGTAAACGCTCAAGCCGAGGAGAACGCGAGTCATTTCCAATGTGCGGAACCGGCCTGCCTCGGTTCACGCTCGAATTTGTTCGCACGCCGCGCCAAGGATGCCGACAAACGCTGCAGAGCAAGTTGACGCTGCGATCAAAGCTGCTAAAAAGCCAGCCATCGAGTGATTGGGTAGCAAATCGGCCGCAAAGGCCGGTTGGTGGAAATCAACAGAATGTTGATGTCTCAACCTTTCAATCAGATGGAAGAGTGTCCGAGTGGTTTAAGGAACCGGTCTTGAAAACCGGCGTGCGGGAAACCGTACCGTGGGTTCGAATCCCACCTCTTCCGCCATAGATCATTGATTTTGTTAGGTAGTTTCAGATTTTCTGCCAAGAATTACGCGCTTATCATAACGGCAGGTTCCATCTAAGTGGCATCGGCGCGCTATGGAAGGGCTTCCGTTTGCGGTCGCCCCGATGATCGATTGGACGGATCGGCCAAGCAACTAGCGCCCTTAGAGCGCGTGTCGTACTTCTCGTCGTACAGTGGCTATTGCGCCTCCCTCACCTAGCCCTAAATCAGCACCCTCTAATCCTTGCAAAAATTCACGAGGCGCATAAATTCAATCTATCAGATGGCTTTTGCTGGTGACCACGGATGTACTGGCACCGTGCTGACGCAATCAAAGAAGGGTCGGCGCGAGCATTCGCCCGGCCCTTTCTTTTTATCCAAGACCGTTCTGTGGCTACTGCCGATAATCCCCATCCCTGCCCTTAATCTCCTGGCAGCGCAACTCGTGAGGCCGAAGGCGCACTGTGGGGCGCCAATGTTGGTGTCCGTGGCACTGCCGACTAAAAATCGAAATACACGGTCACACCTGACCGACGACGATAGGGGTAATAGTCGCGATAGCCGTAATAGTCGCGGCTGCTGTAATAGTTGCGACTGCCGTAGTACCGCGGACGATAGCACGAGCCGTAATACCGGCAGTCGCGGTAAGCGTACCGGTCTCTCTTCCAGTGGCCATACGCGTGTCCATTACCGTGGCGACGGTGTTTGATCTGCTCGACGTCGGGGGTGTGCATATGTACTGCGTTCGGCACGACGATCGGCGCGGCGTTTAGCGGCAGGGCGAAAGATGCAGCCAAGATCATGGCTGCAAGTGAGGAAAAAAGCATTTTCATCGGCGCATCCTTTCAGGCTGCGATTCTGGGTTAATTAGCATTAACCTCCGATGAACGGCTGCGCGCTTCCCGGAAAACACCGGCCGGCGCGCCGCTGGTATGGTCGCGGGTGGTGATCGCGCCGGCGCTTGTGTGGGTGGGTGGAATGGTCGCGTTGACTACCATCCGTCCGCGATGAGGCGATCCCCGATGAAGCCCGTGATGATGGAGACGCCAAGCTCGTTGCGGTGCAGGGAGTCAATGCTTCCGCCAGCGTCGAACCGAAGGGCATCATTAACGTAGTCCCCAGCGTAAGCCGTGCCATCCTGCTAGGGCTGACCCGGTGCCTGCAACGCGATCAACATGCCGACCGCGAGCATCCAGGCATGGACGGCCTTCCGATTGAGAGGGGATGAAGAGGCTCGATAAGCAATCAGCCTTCGCAACGCGTCGTTCGAGAATCTCTGCATCCCCCCTTAGATCATCCTGCGTTGCGAGGCACAGGCGTGTTGAGCAGCTGCTGCTCCCACAGGTACGCGATACCGCTACCAGCGGCATGCTGCTTGAGCACCTCCGTCAACTCTGCGGCGTGCTCGGTCCGAGCCCAGTCGCGCTGCCATTCGGACGCCAACGCCAGCCAGGTCATCATGTTCGCGCCAGCCGCAATCATGCGCTGGATGGCGACCTCGTGGGCCTCGACCGACGTGCCCCCCGACGCGTCGGTGATAACAGTCACATCCCAGCCTTCGCCGAGCGCCTGGATCACCGGCATCGCGACGCATACCTCGGTCCACAGGCCGGCGATGATCAGCTGCTTGCGGCCGGTCGCCTTGACCGCGTCCACGACCTTCCTGTCTTCCCAGGTATTGATGAACGTCCGGTCGATCACCTCCTGGCCCGGGAAGACATCGGTGATTTGCGGGAAGATCAGACCGCCCCGATCGGCGATCACGCTCGTCAGGATGGTGGGAACACCGAAAGCTCTCGCGGCCTTCGCCAGGGCCGTCGAATTGTTGACCACCGCCTGCGGATCGTGGCTGTTCAGGTTCGTGAGCTGGTAAGGCTGGTGGTCGATCAGAACGAGTACCGAATCTTCGGGACGAAGAAGCGAAGCAAGGCCATTACGAAAGGTCATTATTACTTCCTTTGCTGCCGCCCATGAGCGGCATTGGTTTTGCGGGAGACATGCGCCAGGGGCGACGTTGCCTGCAAGCAGTATTGCCGTTCCTATCCGGGATGCGGTAGCACCCTTTTATGGCAAGCTGTGTCGCGGAAAGGGGAACGCTAAATGGACATCGAAGAACTGCAGACCTTCGTGGAAGTGGCTGATGCCGGGGGAGTCTCGCCTGCTGCGCTCCGGCTCGGCGTCTCCAAGTCAATCGTCAGTCGGCGGCTCTTCCGGCTTGAAGCAGAACTTGGTGTCCAGCTTCTTGCACGGACCACCCGGGGCGCCGCTCTCACGGAAGCAGGGGCCACGTTCCGAGATTATGCAGCGAGAGTCTGTGCCGAGATCGACGTGGCCAAGGAAACGATCCTACCCGCCGGTGACCTTCGCGGCCGCTTGCGAGTTGCCGTGCCGCTTTCTTTCGGCCAGACTCACTTCGCTCCCATCCTCGCGGAAATGGCGCGCCGCCACCCCCAGCTCCAAATCCACACGTGCTACAGTGATCGCTTCGTCGATCTCATCACAGAGGGTTATGATTGTGCGATACGGGTTGGCTATCTTCAGGACTCCAACTTGATCGCAAGACGCGTCGGACCACTCTATGGGAAGCTCGTCGCCAGCCCGGACTACATCAAGGCGCATGGGTCGCCCGAGACGCCGGAGGAACTCGTCGCTCATGAGGCCCTCATGCAGGGCACCGAAGCCTGGCAACTCATGGATGGCGACGAGATCATCACGGTTCGTCCGCAGGGGCGCTTTAAGGCCGACAACGGCCCTGCTCTCGTCGCCGCCGCGGCAGCAGGACTAGGGATCGCTTACCTGCCTGATTGCCTTACCCATGAATATATAGCCTCCGGCGCGCTTGTGCCGGTCATGACGCATTATCCACCACCCCCGGCGGCTGCATATGTCATCCGCCCGCCAGGTCAGCATCCCGCACGGAAGATACGGGTCCTCACCGAATTGCTGATTGAGTATTGCGAACCGCCTCCGCACCTTGCGCCTGCTCCTTTCCGTTGACAATGAGATGATATACAGGCTGCAGCAGGACGCGACCGCCATTAACTTAAGAATGGGGTCGGGCGGCAGATTGACGTCAGGTCGCTGCCACGAGATCACGTGGCCGTCCTCTGGCCGGCGTCGCCAAGACGTCCAGACATCACACGGCGACAAGGGGAATGACTGTCACAGCAGCACCTCAAGTCTTCGAGTTTCCAAATTTGGGATGCCCGGTGTCTTAAGCGGTCCAACAAGCGCGAGGCTCTTTTTATGATCGTTCAAGCTTGCATCAACGGCGCACGTCCGAGCGATTTCCATCCGCTCCTTCCCCTGACGATCGATACCATGGTGCGCGATGCCGCGGCTTCAGTCGCTGCCGGCGCCGCGGAGCTCCATGTTCATCCGCGCGGAGCCGATGGCAAGGAGAGCCTTGCCGCCGTCGACGACACGGTCGGTGCGATTCGCCGGGTCTGTCCAGGAACGCTGATCGGCGTCTCCACAGGCGCCTGGGTCGAAGGCGATCGGGAGAAAACGCGGGAAGCCATCCGCCGCTGGTCCGTCCTGCCGGATTATGCGTCGGTGAACCTGTCGGAGGACGATGCGCCTGGCGTCATCCAGCTGCTCCGCCAGAAGGGCGTCGGCATCGAAGTCGGGCTGGCATCGGTGGCCGATGCGGAGCGCTACACCAGCCTCGAAGATCATCAGCGGGTCTTTCGACTGTTGATCGAGCTCGACGACGAGCAGGATCTGCAGCGCGCAGGGGATATCAGCGATGGCATCATCGAGGTGCTCGAGCGCAGCGGCGTCAATCGGCCGATCCTTCTGCATGGTTTCGACAGGACGGTCTGGCCCTTCGTCAGATCGGCGCGCGAGCGGCACTATTCCACCCGCGTCGGCCTGGAAGACGGCAAACACCTCCCGGATGGGACGATTGCGAGCGACAATGCCGCATTGGTCGCTGCGGCCGTTGCCATCTTCCGCGGCCAATCGAACTGATCCCGACGTCGAATTTTCGTCGTCGTCGATCCACTTGATTCCGGCCGACTGATCGCTGTTCCCGAGTTGGAACCATGACAACTGGAATAGAAGCTTTCCGATTTTCGCGCGGATCGACCACCTCATTCCATGATGCCGCACCGGCCGATGCGAATGATCATTCAGCACCTCGGCCACGGAAGAATATTTCACGAGAGATACGAGTATATCAGGACGCCGACAGAACCCCAGAAGATAAGCGGTGCCAGTACCATCCCCGCGACGATAATTTTAGTCACAGCAAAAACTCCGCAAACTCGCCCCGGCGCAAAATCTATGACAGCGGTCGAAGCTTTGGTATCGGCATGAAGTCCGGGACAGGTCGGACCTTGGTCTGAGCTTCGCTACGGCGGATGAGTACCGGGCTCATTTATCGCCGCGCGCTGGGCGGCGCCGATAAGGGATCAATGCAGACCCTTGGGATGCTGAAGAAAGGCCGCGTAGGGTATGAAGATCGGACTGACTGGCCCCTTCGCATTGACTATCCCATGCCAACATGATTTCCCGTCCGGGATCACGACAGCGCCGCGCGCCTTTCAGACGCGCAAAGGACGCTGTAGCACTTTGAATAGCCGCGGGGACATTATGGCCGACATCATTGTAAAGGACAGCAACGGAACGCAGCTTCACGATGGCGATTCCGTGACGCTGATCAAGGACCTCAAGGTCAAGGGAACCTCGGAGACGCTGAAGCGTGGAACGCTGGTCAAGGGCATTCGCCTGACGGACAATCCGGGCGAGATCGAATGCAGCACCAAGCAGGTCAAAGGCCTGGTGCTGAAAACGGAATTCCTGAAGAAGGCATAGGGTCATCCTTGCCCGCGGTGCTCGCTATCGACGCATGAAGGGCCGCCCCCAATCAATCGGCTTTCACCGGCTCCGGCGGCACTTCCTCGGTGATCACCTCGAAGCGGGAAAGCGTTGCCGGGCCGAAGGCCGTCGACATGGCGACGTCGGTGGCGTCGCGGCCGGTCGCCATCAGGATCCGGCCGATGCGCGGCGTGTTGTGGCGGGCGTCGACCGTATGCCAGTGGCCGCCGAGAAACACCTCGAACCAGGCGCTGAAGTCCATCGGATTGGGATCGATCGGAACGCCGATATCGCCGAGATAGCCGGTGCAATATCGGGCCGGGATATTCATGCATCGGCAAAGTGCGATGGCGAGATGGGCAAAATCGCGGCAGACGCCCGCCTTGTCGGTGAAGCCACCATGCGCGGTCCTGAGGACGTCGGCCTTCAGGTAATCGAAGGTGATATGGTCATGGACGAAATCGCAGATCGCCTGGACGCGCGCCCAGCCGAGCGGCGTCGACGAGAACCTAGCCCAGGCGAAATCTGCAAGCCTGTCGGTGTCGCAATAGCGGCTGCCGAGCAGGAAGACCAGCACATCGTCGGGCAGGTCATTGATGGCGTGCTGGACAGCATCGTCGGGAACGATGTCGGGTTGGCCGCGGTCGTAGATCTCGAATTCCGTGGAGATCGTTGTCAGCCCCGGCGGGGCAACGATCCGGCTGCAGGCATTGCCGAACACATCGGTATAGCCCCAGGCCTCGATCGGCCGGTCGAAAGTCAGGATCTGGTCGCTGAGAAGATCGGCACGACGGGAGGGGTGAATATTGAGGACGAGCAGCATCGGCGTTGGCTGCATGCATTCGTAGCCCAGATGAAACCCGGCGCGTATCTTCATTGTGGCTTCCTTATCGCGTCTCTGCTTTGGCAGAGGTGAGTAGGGAACGCTGATCGCGCGACCCGGTTCCCGCAAGCCCAGGACCGTCACCGCATGGCTAGCCATATGGCCTTGTGGTGACGTTCACCTGCACCGTCATGCTGTCGAAATCCTTCCCATCCCCGTCATAACTGCCGCTCAACGGGACTGCCTGGCGCGGATCGCGGGCAACGGCGACACGAATGAGATCGCGGTTGCCGACGATCCCGTTGGTCGGATCGAACTCCGTCCAGCCGGCGCCTGGAAGATAAATCTGGCACCATGCATGCGTGGAGCCGCCGCCGAGTACGGTGGAGCCGTCCCGGTCGGGAACATAGACATAACCCGTGACGAACCGTGCCGCGAGGCCGAGGACGCGTGCCGCCTCCATCATCAGAAGCGCGAAATCCCGGCAGGTCCCGGAACGAAGCTGCAAGGTCTGGACCGGCGTCTGCGTCCCATGTTCCTGGCGGCGCGCATAGACGAAGCTTTCCCGAATGGCGTAACAGAGCGTCATTAGCAGGTGCCCGGTCTCGGTCGGACGCCCAAGGCGCACGAACTGGCGCGCCCAGCGTCCGACCTCGTCGTTCGGATCTGGATAATGGCGCTGCATCGCCGGCGTCAGATCGGCAATCTCATCCTTGTCGTAGGAGAATGGATAGGTCAGGGCCTCGTCGTCCACCTTAAGATCCAGAGCGACCTGCGGCGTATGATCGAGCGTGATCCAGGTTTCGAAACGAAGCTCGGACGCCGGCCTCGAAATATCGACGAGCGCCACGCAATTGCCGAAAACATCGTGGATCCAGCGCACATGACTTTCCTCAGGATAGATCGTCAACGACGCTTCGATCAGCCGCTGGTCGAAACTGTCGCGCGGTCGGAACATCAAGCGATGCTCGCCGAATTCGACCTCCCTGACGTAACGATAGGACGTGATGTGGCGGACGGAGAAAATCGTCATGAGCCGCCGTCCGGTAATCTGTTCACTTTGCTGCTCCAAGACGGCGATGCCGCCTCTCCTTTGCGGAAGCGCCCTGCCCGCTTCTCCGCTCATCCCGATTTCTTGTCATATAAGCACATCCGAAAGATTGCTATTGTATCTTCACCGATCGACGGCGGAACCGTCCAACCTAAGAGGATAACATGCATATCATCTGGGACGTTCTGACGCTTCTGCTGACAATCGGCTCGCTCTATGGCGGTCGCGAATACCGGATTATTCGCGCCCGTGCCCGCGCTCAAAACTGGGGCAACTTCTGACCCGATCCAATACCATTGATTCGGTCCCGGTATCTCTGATTCGATTCCGAATCATGGTCGCATCGGATCGTTGCCGGTCGCAGTTACGTCGAATGACGTAAAGCCACACGATTAAGGAAGTGCTTTATTAGTGGAGGCGGAGTCTATCCGTCCATTCTCCCTGTTATCCTAAGCCCGCCTCACCCCAGGCGGGCTTTTTTATTCCGTCGCCTGCATCACTTCTTGGCGCCGGCGGAAAGCACCCGATGTGTCGCGTTGTCCATTGCGTGGCTCGCTTCCTGTCCATCCTTCTTCAGCCCGTATGCGGTGTTGCCGCAGCCGGAAAGTGTCAGCAGGCAGACGCAGGCGATGGCGATTGCAGCTTTTGACATCAAGTGTTTTCCCCGATTGAATTGCAATTCAGAGCATGATGCCGAAAAGTGTGAGCGGTTTTCGGACGACATCATGCTCTAACTCTTAATCTAGAATAGGATTTTAGGCTGACTGGGCCTAAAATCATCCTGTTCTAGGGAAGATGACGCATTCTTCGGCAAAATCAATCCGCAGGTAACAAGCGCGAACTGCCGGCATGGAACCCCGCGACGCCGCAGGCGTTAATGCGAGCCATCCAAACCGGGGGTTAACGACATGGATTATCAGATTGCCTTCGCCGCAACGGTCGCGACGGCGTCTTTCCTCTTCTTCATGCTGATCGTTCATCGAACCTGATTGCCCGCCGGCCGCGTGTGATCACTGGAATAGAGCCGGCCATTTCCGGCCCGCTTGTCTGCGATCCGCAGAGATTGCATCTTCGGGTGCCGCTGCTTCTGTAGCCAATGTCGACGAGGCGTCGCAGACCGGAAGGCCTGGAGCGCAAGATCGCAGATGATCGTCAGCTGACACGGCAAGGCTGCAGAAGAAACGTCTCGTCACCCGAAAGTATTACGGAAACGGTGAATGTATTGAATTTTAATTAATTGCCAGCCTTAACTATCCGTTAACAATATTGTTGCGCTCCGTCAGCTTCCGCTTATGCTTTACACAATACGGGAGAGGAAAGATGTTTAGCAAAAGCTTGATTATGCCGTTCAGCTTCGCAATGCTCGCCATTGCCGGCCTCCTGTTCCAGATTGCCGCCCACGCGCTGTACTCTCCGGTCACCATGTTGCAGCCGTGAGTCACATAAGTTGCTGAACCTGCAAGCAATCTCAGTAACTGGGAGTGGAACTTCCTTTCGTTTCGTGCATTCTGTGACTCGTTTTGCCAGGAGGGAGATAACCATGGAAAACGCAGGCGTGGGTTGGATTGCAGCTATCATTATCGGCGGTGTCGCTGGATGGCTGGCGGAAAAGGCCATGAGCAGCAGCATGGGTTTGCTCATGAACATATTGCTCGGCATCGTCGGCGCTATCGTCGCTAACTGGGTCCTGGGTCTATTGCACATCCAGCCGCTCGCCGGTTGGCTGGGTTATCTGATCACCGGTTTCGTCGGGGCCTGCATCCTGATCGCGATCGGGCGCGTCGTCCGCCGCTGACAGTTCCTTTCAATGACTGATGCAAACACCAAAAGCCGGGCGTTGATGGCGCCCGGCTTTTCTGCACTCTGAATTTCGGTTCAGCGGCGGCTGAGCAGGCCAAACACGTAGGCAATGCCTGCCGTCACAGCGAGTGCCACGAGCGGTTCTTCGCGCACCTTGTCGCGCAGCCGCTCCGTCATCAGCGAGGCCTCGTCGGTCACCGCCGACTTCGCCCCCTGCCCCAGCGCCACCACGCTTTCCGTCAGCCGGGCGAGATCGTTGCGAAGGGCTGCGACCTGTGCCGACAGATCGTCTGCTGCTATGTCAGCCTTGACGCGCGCGGCGGTGGATTCGGCGGAGGCGGTTTTCAATTCTGCCATGGTCTGCTCCTGTTTCATGGGATGCCGCTTCAACGAAATGGCGGCCCGAAAGGTTCCGACGCAACCGATCTTTTGTTCGCCGCAAAGCCGCCGCGGCTGAGCGGCCGCCTTGTGCAGCTTTTCGCGCGACAAACCCTTCATTTCCTGTCGGGTTTGTTTTAAGGAACGTCGAATGTCCGCCCGCGCGCGGGTCAATGATACTGCGAGGTTTGCGTTTCTATGTTCCACATCCTGAGAAGAGCCGCTCAGACCTGGGTCGCCAAGCTGCTGATGCTTCTGCTCGTCGCGTCCTTCGGCATCTGGGGTGTCTCCCGGTCGCTGATCACGGGCAGCAACAGCACTACGGTCGTGACCGTCGGCGATCAGCATGTGGACGTCAACGAATTCCACCTCGCCTATCAGCGCCAGGTGGCAAGCGTCAGCCAGCAGTTCGGCACGCGTCTCACCCCCGAGCAGGCCCGCGCCTTCGGCATCGAGCAGCAGGTGCTCGCCCAGCTCGTCGCCGGCGCCTCGCTCGACCAGCTCGCCGAAGACATGAACCTCGGCCTGTCGCAGGATCGCCTCGCCCAGCTGATTGCCGACGATCCGGCTTTCAAGGCCGTCAACGGCCAGTTCGACCGCGAGCTTTTCGTCTCGCGTCTTCGCAATGCCGGCATCCGCCAGGACGATTACATCAAGGAGCGCAGCAAGGTCGCTGTCCGCAGCCAGGTGGTCGATGCCATCTCCAACGGTTTCACGGCGCCGAAGACGCTGGTCGATGCCATGAAGCTCTATGGCGACGAAAGCCGCAGCATCGACTACCTGCTGCTGACCAACGCCAATATCGAGCCGATCAAGGCGCCTGCCGACGACGTGCTGGCGACGTGGTTCGAAGGCGTCAAGCAGCGCTACCGGGCGCCCGAATACCGCAAGCTCGTCTATCTCAAGCTGCAGCCCGCCGATATCGCCGATGCCGCGACCGTCACCGACGACCAGATCCACGAAGCCTTCGACAAGAGCAAGGATACCTATCGCACGCCGGAAAGCCGCACCATCGAGCAGCTGACCTTCGCCAGCAAGGATCTTGCCACCGCCGCCGAAACGGCGCTGAAGAGCGGCACCAGCTTCGACCAGCTGGTTTCCGACCAGGGCAAGACGGCAAGTGATGTGCTGCTCGGCGAGTTCACCAAGGACAAGGTTCCCGACCAGGCCGTTGCCGATGCGGCCTTTGCAGTTTCGCGCGATGGCGGCACGACGCCTGTCGTCGATGGCTCCTTCGGCCCCGTCATCCTGCGCGTCACCAACATCAAGTCTGAAACGACGAAGAATTTCGACGAGGTGAAGGAGGATATCCGCAAACAGCTGGCGCTCTCCAACGCCTCTCAGGAAGTGATCAACGTTCACGATCGCATCGAGGATCTGCGCGCAGGCGGTTCCACGCTCGAGGATATTGCCGGCCAGCTGAAGCTCACCGCAGTGGCCGTCGACGCCGTCGATATGACCGGCGCCGACAAGGACGGCAAGGAGGTCAAGGATCTCCCCGCCAAGCAGCAGTTGCTCGGCGAAGCCTTCAAGACCGAGGTCGGCGTCGATGCGCCGCCGCTTTCGATCGGCAATGACGGCTATGTCTGGTTCAACGTCCGCGAAATCACGCCGGACCGCGAGCGCCCGGTCGCCGAGGTGCGCGAAAAGGCGGTCGAGGACTGGACGGCGGAGCAGCAGAAGGCCGAGCTCGCCAAGAAGGCCGATGAATTGAAGGCCGAGGCGCAAAAGGGCAAGGCACTTGCCGATATCGCAACGCCGCTCGGCATTGCCGTCGAAAGCAAGAGTGGCATCACCCGCTCCACCGATGATGCGGTCCTCGGCCGAGCCGGCGTCACCGCCGCCTTTTCCGGCCCGGTCGATACGGTCGCAAGTGCTGTCGGCGCCGATCCCTCTACGCAGATCCTGCTGAAGGTCAACGAGGTCAACACCCAGCCGACCGGCGATGTGCTGAACAACCGCGATGCCCAGATCACCGCCATGGCCAATGCCGCCGGCGATGATATTCTCGATCAGATGGTCAACCTGCTGCAGACGCAGTACGGGGCGCAGATCAACCAGACGCTCGCCGAACAGGCGACGGTCCGCTAGGAGGCTTTATGACCGATCTGAAGCCGTTCCTGGCCAAGGCCGCAAGCCGCGAGCCGCTGACGCGTGACGAGGCCCGCGCCGCCTTCGACATCCTGATGTCGGGCCAGGCGACCCCCTCGCAGATCGGCGGCTTCCTGATGGCGTTGCGTGTGCGCGGCGAAACCGTCGATGAGATCGTCGGCGCCGTCACCGCAATGCGCTCGAAGATGCTGACCGTCGAGGCGCCGGCCGATGCGATCGACATCGTCGGCACCGGCGGCGATGCCAGCGGCACCTATAACATCTCGACGCTGGCAGCGCTGATCGTCGCCGGCGCCGGTGTTCCCGTCGCCAAACACGGCAACCGGGCGCTGAGTTCGAAATCGGGCGCGGCCGACAATCTGGCGGCACTCGGCGTCAAGCTCGACGTCGGTCCAGAGACCATCTCTCGCTGCATCGCCGAAGCCGGCGTCGGCTTCATGTTCGCGCAACTGCATCATTCCGCCATGCGCCATGTCGGCCCCTCGCGGGTGGAGCTCGGCACGCGCACGATCTTCAATCTGCTCGGGCCACTTTCCAGTCCGGCCGGCGTCCGCCGCCAGCTGCTCGGCGTCTTCTCGCCGCAATGGCTGGTGCCGCTTGCCGAAGTCATGCGCGATCTCGGCTCCGAATGCGTCTGGGTGGTCCATGGCGACGGCCTCGACGAAATCACCACCACCGGCATCACAAAAGTCGCTGCACTCGAAGACGGCAAGATCCGCACCTTCGAGCTCTCGCCCGCCGATTTCGGCGTCAGCCCTTGCGTGCTCGCCGATATCAAGGGCGGTGACGGTGTCGCCAATGCCGCAGCCCTTCGCGAGGTGCTCGGCGGCGCCAAGAATGCCTATCGAGATATCTCGCTCGCCAATGCCGCCGCCTCGCTCGTCATCGCGGGTAAGGTCGAAACGATCCGCGACGGCATGAAGCTTGCCACGCATTCGCTGGATAGCAGTGCCACTGCGCTCGCCCTCGACAAACTCATCGCCGTTTCCAACGATATCGACTAGGATTGCCCGATGACCGATATCCTGAAGAAGATCGAACTCTACAAGCGCGAGGAGATCGCCGCTGCCAAGGCGACAGTGTCGCTTGCCGATCTCAAGGCGATGCAGGCCGGCCAGTCCGCGCCGCGCGGCTTCCACAAGGCGCTCGTTGCCAAGCGTGACGCCGGCCGCTTCGGCCTGATCGCCGAGATCAAGAAGGCGAGCCCCTCGAAGGGTCTCATTCGCCTGGACTTCGATCCACCATCGCTGGCGAGCGCCTATGAGGCCGGCGGTGCCGCCTGCCTTTCGGTGTTGACCGACACGCCGAGCTTTCAGGGCGCGCCGGAATTTCTGACAACCGCCCGCGCGGCCTGCGCGCTGCCGGCGCTGCGCAAGGATTTCATGTTCGAGACCTATCAGGTGCACGAGGCCCGCGCCTGGGGCGCCGACTGCATCCTGCTGATCATGGCCTCGCTGTCCGACGATGAAGCCGAACGCCTGCAGGACGAAGCCTTCGGCCTCGGCATGGACGTGCTGGTCGAGGTCCACGACGCCGAAGAGATGGAGCGGGCGCTGAAGCTTTCCTCGCCGCTCATTGGCATCAACAACCGCAATCTGCGTACCTTCGAGGTCAGCCTGACGGTCAGCGAGGCGCTTGCTCCCATGGTGCCTGACGACCGGCTGCTGGTCGGCGAAAGCGGCATCTTCACCAATGCCGATTGCAAGCGCCTGCAGGCCGTCGACATCAATACCTTCCTTGTCGGCGAAAGCCTGATGCGCAAAGAGAACGTCGCCGCCGCCACCCGCGCGCTGCTCTTTGGCGAAGCCGCCATCGCGGCCGAATGATATGAGCGGCCAAAAGCCAGGCCTCACTCATATCGGTGCCTCCGGCGAGGCGCATATGGTCGATGTCTCCGATAAGGCCGAGACGGTGCGCATCGCCACTGCCGAGGGCCATGTGAAGATGGCGGCGGAAACGCTCGCTCTCATCAGCCAAGGCAATGCCAAGAAGGGTGATGTGATCGGCACGGCGCGTCTTGCCGGCATCATGGCGGCAAAACGTACCGCCGACCTCATCCCGCTCTGCCATCCGCTGATGCTGACGAAGGTCACGGTCGAGATCGCGGAAGATGCCGCCCTGCCCGGTCTGCGCGTTACGGCGACCGCCAAGCTGACCGGCAAGACCGGTGTGGAGATGGAGGCGTTGACCGCCGTCTCGGTCGCTTGTCTGACGATCTACGACATGGCCAAGGCGGCCGATAAGGCAATGGAGATCGGCGGCATCAGACTTCTTGAAAAGTCCGGCGGAAAATCCGGCGATTTCCGTCATCCGGAGGCAAGATGAACCTTCTCCCGGTTGCCGAGGCCTTGAACCGCTTGCTCTCCAGCGCAAAGCCCATTGCTGCGTCCGAGACGCTGCCGCTTGCCGAGGCTGAGGGCCGCGTCCTGGCCGTCGATCTGACGGCCGGCCTGACCCAGCCGCCCTTCAATGCCTCCGCCATGGATGGCTATGCGCTGCGCCGCGAAGACGCGCCGGAGCCGGGCGCCGAGCTGAAGGTCATCGGCACGTCTTCCGCCGGCCACGCCTTCGAGGGAAGCGTTGGCCAGGGAGAGGCCGTCCGTATCTTCACCGGCGCGCCTGTTCCGCCAGGCGCCGATAGCGTCCTGCTGCAGGAGGATGCCGAGAAGATCGAGGGCGGAATCAGAACCAATTTCCCTGTGCGGCAGGGCCAGCATGTGCGTCCCCGCGGCCAGGATTTCGCCGAAGGCGAAGCCGTGCTGCCGGCCGGCACCGTGCTCGATTTCTCGCGGCTGACGGTTGCCGCCGGCATGAACCGGCCTCATGTCGAGGTGCTGCGGCGCCCGCTGATCGCCATCCTCGCAACCGGCGACGAATTGCTGCCGCCCGGAAGCACGCCCGGCCCATCGCAGATCATCGCATCCAACACGTTTGGTATTGCAGCCCTTGCCCGCAAAGCCGGCGCCGATGTGCTCGATCTCGGCATCGTGCCTGACGATAAGGCCAGGATCACCGCGGCGATCGACACGGCGCGGGATGCCAAGGTCGATGTGATCGTCACGCTCGGCGGCGCTTCGGTCGGCGACCATGATCTGGTGCAGGCGACGTTGATCGAGGCCGGCATGCAGCTCGATTTCTGGCGCATCGCCATGCGCCCCGGCAAACCGCTGATGGTCGGCAGCTTCGGCGAGACGCATGTGCTCGGCCTGCCCGGCAATCCGGTCTCCAGCCTCGTCTGTTCGCTGCTCTTCCTGGAGCCGCTGATCCGCAAGCTCGCCTCCCTGCCGCCGGTGCGGCGCGAGGCAACGGTGGAGGCGGCCGTCACTCTGCGCGCCAACGACCACCGGCAGGACTATATCAGGGCGAAACTTTCGAAATCCGCCGCCGGCCACTGGCTCGCCGAACCCTTCGGCAAGCAGGATTCCTCGATGATGAAGGTCTTCGCCGAAGCCGATTGCCTCGTCATCCGCCCGCCGCATGCGCCGGAATTGCCGGCCGGAGCGCCCTGCCCGGTCATGCTGTTGCGGCCTGACCTCCTGGCATAATCTCGCCTTCAGCTTTGTCGGAGAGCGCAAAGACGCCAGCCGGCACGGCACCGCCGCCAGTGCCCCCGCCGAAATCCGCAACCGCATGGGTGGCGATTCGCCTAAGTTTGTCCTGCGGCAGATAGGCCCGCTCGGGATCGCCGATCAGCACCTCGATGCCGGAGGCCTGGCAACGCCGCAGAAAGGCCATCACCCGCAGGGCAAGCGAGGGGTCGTAGAACAGATCGCCGACCGCGAGGAGATCTGTCTCTGGTGGCGGCCCCTCGATGATATCGGCGGCCCGGGCTACGATATCCACGCCGTTGATCGCCGCGTTGAGGCCGATCGCGGCAATGGCATTGGCATCGATGTCGATAGCGGTCACCGTGGCTGCTCCGGCCTTCGCCGCGGCAATGGCCACGAGCCCGGAGCCGGCGCCGAGATCGAGCACCCGGCGGCCGCTCACCATTTCCGGTCGATCGAGCAGATGGCGGGTAAGCACCGCGCCGCCGGCCCAAGGATAGGCCCAGTAAGGCGGCGAATCGGCCTCTCCACGACCGGCAAGCCGCCAGAGCCCGCTCGCAGGCCCTGCAGTATGGAGCCGGATCTCGGGGATGGAGGGAACCGGTGATATCGGCAGGTTGGCCTTGATGAAGGCGGCCGGATCGGGGTTCGGCATACCGGGGCGTTTCATCGACGTCTGCTCCTGCCGACGAAGCTCAGTAATTCTTCATGGCAAGATGCGGCATGCCACCGTCAAGAAATTCAGCGCCATAGGCGACGAAGCCGAAACGCTCGTAGAGCGGCAGCTTGTCCGCCTGTGCTGTAAGATAGAAGCGGTTGTCGCGGGCAGCGCGATGCAGTTCCATCGCCTGCCCGATCATTGCGGCCGCAATGCCCTGGCCGCGCCATCGGCCGGCAACCGCAACCCGGCCGATCTTCACATGTTCCTCGGCGTAGATGACTCGCAGCGTGCCGGAGACCTCGCCCGCCGTGACGGCGACGAGATGATGGGCGCGGAGATCGTCGGCATCGAATTCCTCGGCTTCGGGAACCTTCTGCTCATGCACGAAAACGGCGCGCCGCAGCCGGAAGGCCTCATTGCAGAGCGTACTGAAAACCGGGACGCTGAGAATCGCCGTTTCCATCACCATCCTTGCCTCCCTCAGGGATACGACCCAAAGCCCTCCGCCGAACCAGCGAAGGGCTGCCGGCAAAATCAGCCGGGCTTCTTCTTTGAAAACTTGTTCTTCGGTGCGCCGCCGCCCTTGCCCTCATATTTGGGGCCTTCGGATCTGGGGCCTTCGAATTTCGGCTTGTCGGACTTCGGGCCATCGAAGGCGGGTTTGCCCGGTTTCTTGCTCCAGGGCTTGCTATCCTGTCTCTCCTGGCCTGCATTGTCGGCTGCGGCGTATCCGCCGCCCGGACCCTTGCCGAACTTGTTCTTCGGCCGCTCGCCGCGGAACGTATCGTCCGGCCGCTCGTCACGGGATGGCTTGCCGGCATAAGGCTTCGGCGACGGCGCCCGGCTGAAATCCGGCGTGCCGGAAAGCCTGGTCACACGGATGCCGCGTTCGAGCGCCTTGTTCGGTCCAATCGCCGCCTGGAAGCTTTCGGCACTCGCCGCGGCGATCTCCACGAAGGTTTCCTCAGGCTGCATCTTGATCGCGCCGATCTCGCGCTTCGTCACATTGCCGTTGCGGCAGAGCATCGGGATCAGCCAGCGCGGCTCGGCATTCTGCTTGCGCCCGACCGAGACGGAGAACCAGACGCTGGCGCCGAAATCCTCGCGCGGTCCCCTCTGCGCCGGCTCGTAGGGCTCGGCATTGTCGCGGCGCTTGCGGCTGCGCTCGTCCTGCACGGTAACTTCGATGAGATCTTCCGGCGCCGAATGATTGGTGCGGTAAAGACGTAGGAAGGCGGCGGCAAGCTTTTCGGCGCCGTGGCTGGCGAGAAGCTGCTGTACCAGCCCCTGCTCTTCCTCCTGCGGCGTTTCGTTGAAGATCGGATCGGCGAGCAGCCGCTCGTCGTCGCGCTCGCTTACCTCCTCGGCCGAGGGCGGTCGCGCCCAGGCAGCCGAAATACCGGCATTCTCGAGCAGGCGCTCTGCCTTGCGCCGTGCATTCAGCGGCACAATCATGGCGCTGATGCCCTTGCGTCCGGCCCTGCCGGTACGGCCGCTGCGGTGCAGCAGCGTTTCCGGATTGGTCGGCAGGTCGGCATGGATGACGAGATCGAGGCCGGGCAGGTCGATGCCGCGGGCGGCAACGTCGGTCGCGATGCAGACCCGGGCGCGCCCGTCGCGCATCGCCTGCAGCGCATGGCTGCGTTCATTCTGCGTCAGCTCGCCGGACAGCGCCACCACGGCGAAATTGCGGTTGTTGAAGCGCGCGGTCAGATGATTGACGGCAGCGCGCGTCGAGCAAAAGACGATGGCGTTGGTCGCCTCATAATAGCGCAGCACGTTGATGATCGCATTCTCGCGGTCACTCGGGGCCACCATGAGCGCGCGATATTCAATGTCGATATGCTGCTTTTCCTCGGCCGCGGTGCTGATGCGCACGGCATCGCGCTGGTAGCTCTTGGCGAGCTTAGCGATCGCAGCCGGCACCGTTGCTGAAAACATCAGCGTCCGGCGTTCGTCCGGTGCCGCATCCAGGATGAATTCGAGATCCTCGCGGAAGCCGAGATCGAGCATCTCGTCGGCCTCGTCGAGCACGGCAGCCTTCAGTTCCGACATGTCGAGAGCCCTGCGGCGGATATGGTCGCAGAGGCGGCCAGGCGTGCCGACGACGATATGGGCGCCGCGTTCGAGCGAGCGGCGCTCGCTGCGGATGTCCATGCCGCCGACGCAGCTGACGATCACCGCGCCAGTCATCTCAAAGAGCCATTCGAGCTCGCGCTTCACCTGCAGGGCAAGTTCGCGCGTCGGGGCGATAACGATGGCGAGCGGCGCGCCGGCATTGCCGAAGCGCTCCCTGCCTTCGAGCAGCGTCGGCGCCAGCGCCAAGCCGAAGGCGACGGTCTTGCCGGAACCGGTCTGGGCCGAGACCAGCGCGTCGGAAGCGGCAAGCGCCGGATCGAGCATCGCCTTCTGCACCGGGGTGAGTTCGGCGTAACCGCGCTTCTGCAACGCCTTGGCGATCGCCGGGACGACGCCGTTAAATTCTGTCATGGATTCGATCTTTCGGAGCTGTCAGGCGCGTTGCTGCGCCATGGCCGGAGCCAGCCGGCGGGGTATTTGCGCCGTTCCTAGCCGCTCCCGCGGCGATTGTCAAAGCGTACGGCTACGCCACAGCCAGACGTCGATGCGGCTTGCCCGGCCGCGCAGCGCCGTTTCCAACGGTCCCTCCATGCGGCCGGACTGTGTGAGCACGCTATCGGGGCCGGCAGCGCGGACGATTTCGGCGCTCAGCGCCAGTTCGACGCCATGGCGGGCGGCCACCTCCATCAGCCGGCTGCCGACATTGATGGTGTCTCCCGCCGCCGTGATCTGCTGCCGGTCGCCGGTGCCCAATCGCGAGGCGACGATCGGGCCGCAATGGGCGCCGACCTTGAAGCCGATCTTCTTCGGGGCAAAGCCGGCATGGGCTTGAAGCCAGGCCCGTGTGCGCTCGCAGAGGCTGACCGCGCAGGCAGCGGCGCGGGCGCCATCGTCATTGGCCGGCTCCGGCAAGCCGAACAAGATCATCGCGCCGTCGCCCATGAAGCTGGTGATGGCGCCGCCGTGGGCGCGCGCCTCTTCGTCGATCAGTTCGAAGAAGCCGCTCAGCATCTCGCTGACCGCCACTGGCCCGACATTTTCGCTGAGGCCGGTGAAACCCGAGAGGTCGATGAAGATGACGGCGGCGTTCTGGCGCACCGGCGCGGCAAGGAAATTCGGATCGCGCGCCAGCCACTCGCCGAGGCCGGGCGCCTCGATGCGCTGCAGGAGCGCGCTCTGCTCGGCGAAATGGCGGGCGCGGCCGCGGTCGAGCCAGAGTTCGGCCGCCGCGAAGATCAGCGCCGGCGGCAGCGCTGCGGCGATCGGCAGCGCCGCACTCAGCCAGTAGCCATGCGCAAAGGCCGACAGGTTGATCATCGCCCAGACGATCAGCGTCAGCACGATGATGATGTAGCCTGCCGTACTGCGGCGCCAGGCGACCAGCGAAACGAGCACGAGCGTCAGACCGACGGCAATGCCGGCATCGATCAGCCTTATCCTATGGTCGCGCACCATGCCGTCGCCGGTGACGAGATGGGTGATCGCCGTCGACATTACCTCGACGCCGGGCATGACAGGATCGAACGGCGTCGGGAAGACGTCGCCGCCGCCAGTCACCGTCGAACCGATGACGACGATGCGACCAGTGACCGCATCCGCCGAAAGCTTGCCATCCAGCGCATCGGCGGCGCTGAAGGTGGCGATGCTGCCATGCCCGCCATAAAAGGTCACCGGCAGGCGTTGGCCGATATCGGTGGGAATACGCAGCTTTCCGAGCATGATGGCATCGGGTTCGATGGTGGGATCGACGCCGAGCGCCACCGACGCGACACGCAGCGGAAAAGCCGGATCCAGCCGGTCTGCGGAACGCGAGATCAGCGGAATGAAGCGCGGCGTGCCGGTCTGGTCGGTTGCGACATTGACGATGCCGACCGCAGCTGCCTCGGCAAAGCGCGGAAGCGGCAAGAGAAGCTGGTTTGCCTCAGGGATGGCGGCAAGCGGATCACCGGCCACATCCGTGACCCGCTGGCTGCTTTGCGCGAAAGTGGCCGCGGCCGCAATCACGCTCGGCCCCTGGCGAAGCGCGGTCGTCAGTGCCGCATCACCCGCCTCCGGCCCCGGATCGACGAGCAGAATATCGATCGCCAAAGCCTTCGGCTTCAACGTGGTGATCGCGCCGGCGAGGCGCGCAAGTGTCGCCCGATCGAGCGGATAGCCGTGCGCCCTAGCGGTGCGGTCGTCGATCGCAACGATCGAGAGGACGGGAGGCGGTGTTTTCACCCCGACGATGGCGCTGCGGATATCGGCAAGCGAGGCTTCCATCCGGTCGAGAAGGCCGCTTCCGGCATTGAGATGGGTATAACCGAGAGCAGCCGCCCAAAGACCGGCGAGCAGCAGCGCGATCACGGTCAACAGACGATGGTTCATGGGATTTATTGGCCGAGGCGGGCAAGTAGGGCGGCGGCGCGCGGCGCCGGCCAGCGACGCACGACGAGGGGTTCGGTTCCACCAATGACATCGACGCCTTCGCCCGGCGATAGCACCACCGGCTCGCCGGACGGCCGGCGAACCGCGACGCTGCCTCTGACGACCAGCACCGAGGTCTTGTCGCCTGCGACATCGACAGCCCATTGGGTGCCGCGCACGGCAGCGATCGCCTGCGGCGTCACGACCTGGAAACCACCGGCGTGCTGGGTGCTGTCGACATCGACGAGAATGGCTTTGCGGCGCAGCGATGCCGAATCGGGGCTGCCGTCACGGTTGCGGTCGACGAGGCTGTAGGCGGCGCCGGCCTCTGCCGTCACCGTGACGCCGCCGGGACAACTGAGCACCTGGCGGGCGCCGGCATCACGCGATACCGTGCAGCCGGCAGACTGCGCAAAGGCCGCCCCATGCGGAATGAGGCCGAGAGCGAGTGCGGCGGCAAAAAGGCTGCGAAACGTCGTATTCATGGAAAGTCCCCTTGACCGTGCGGAACAGCTCTTTTGGAAAGCACCCGCCAACCGTCTTCTTCCATGTAAGGGATGATAGCCGAATTCAAATATTTCCCTAGGCAAAAAAAGCAAACCGGCGCAATCGCCGGCGGAATTCTTACGTTCTACTATCCGTTTCAGGCGCCGGTCCGGTATAACGCGCCCGCGGCCGGATCAATTCGCCGCTGTCGATCTGCTCCATCGCATGCGCTAGCCAACCGGCGGAACGGGCAAGCGAGAAGATGATGATCGGCGCCTCCCTCGGGAGATCGAAGGCGGCGGCCATTGCGGCAAGCGCGAAATCGACGTTGACCTTCTCGCCGACCATCTCCTCGCCGGTTTCCCGGAGCTCGGCAAACTGCGGCGGCAGGGGGAAGTGCGAAAGTAGCGCTAAGGCCCTGACATCGCCATCGGGATAGAGCGGATGGCCGAAGGCCGAAAGGCGATTGCCCTGGGCAAGCGTGCGGCGGATCGCCTGCTCCGCCCCAAGGGCGGAAGCGGTCTCGATCAAGGCGTCGATGCCCTGCCAGGCAGCACCGTGCAGCGGGCCTGTCAGCGTCGCCAGACCGGACAGCACGACGGCCGAAAGGGCTGCACCCGCCGATGCTGTGACCCGCGCCGCAAAGGTCGAGGCGTTGAGTTCGTGATCGGCAAGCAGCACCAGCGCGCGACGCAGGCAATCGGCAGCATCCGGCCGCTGCCAGCTTGCCGCAAGCCTGAGATGCAGCGGCTGGTCGAAAGGCCTCGGCGCCAGTGCATCGGCGATGGTGCGGAGAACGCCACTTGCTTCGCGGCGAAGTGCTGCCTGCGAGCGGCCGAGCGACGGCAGATCCGATGTCACCCGCCCCGCCAGCGCCAGGAAGGCAGCCTGAAGCGACGGACAGGCATGTCCGGTCTCGCTGCCGGAGGAGAGTGTTTCCGCGCCGTTCCAGAGCAGTGCCGCCGTCTGCTCCAGCGTCGCGACTTCAGCGAAATCGGCGGCATCCTTTCCGCGGTAGAAAAGCCGTCCGCCGATGATGGTGGAGATTGCCGAGGACAGAACCGGATCGCCCCAGCGGATCGCCTCGGCAGCAACGGTTTCGGTCTTGCGGCGGCCGGCATGGCGTTCGGCAAGCCGCTGTACGTCGGCAGCCTGGTAGAGGCTGCGGCGCGGGTCGGCAGGATCGGGCTTGGCGCGGATGCGCCCGCGGCTGACATTGGCATAGAGCGTCTGCGGCTTGGTCTTCAACGCCCGCAGCGCCTCCTCGGCAGTCAGCCACGACATCGGAACCTCACATTGATCAATTGCATCAAGATTGACGTCAATGAGACTAGGTCCGATCATCCCGGTCGTAAAGGAGAAAACGATATGAAAAACGGCTTGGAAGATGTCATTGCTGCCGAAACGCAGCTTTCGGATGTCGATGGCGAAGCGGGACGACTGATCATCCGCGGTGTATCGCTGGATCACCTGGTTGCAGACGGCACCTATGAAGGCGTCGCCGCCCTGTTGCTGGATGGGCTGATGGAAAAAAGCTTCGACGAAGCGGAATTGCGCGACTGGTTGGCGCAGGCGCGAACGAGGATTTTCGGCCATATCAAGGCCGCCGATGCCGCCCTTCTCGCTTTGCCTCCTGTTGATGCGATGCGGGCGTTGATCGCCCGGCTGCCCGACGGCGAGGATTTCGATACCGCTCTCAGCCTTCTGGCTGCGCCCGCAGTTTTCCTGCCGGCGATCCTTCGCAAGCAACGCGGCAAAAGACCGATCGCGCCCGACGCCTCGCTGTCGCAGGCAGCCGATATCCTGCGCATGCTGACCGGAAAATTGCCGACCAGGGAGCAGACAGCGGCACTCGACACCTATCTCGTGACGATATCGGACCATGGCCTCAATGCCTCGACCTTCGCATCACGCGTCATTGCCTCGACGCAGGCCGGCCTCACCTCTTCGGTGCTGGCGGCGCTCAGCGCCTTGAAGGGGCCGCTGCATGGCGGCGCGCCCGGTCCCGTGCTCGACATGCTGGATGCGATCGGAACGGCGGAGAATGCTTACTCGTGGCTCGGCGAAGCGCTCGACCGCGGCGAAAGGCTGATGGGCTTCGGCCACCGCATCTATCGCGTCCGCGATCCGCGCGCCGATGCGCTGAAGGGAGCGCTGAAGCCGTTGATCTCAACCGGACAGGTGAACAGCGCCCGCGGCGCTCTGGCGGAAGCCGTGGAGACGGCTGCATTGGCGATCCTGAAGGTGCGCAAGCCGAACCGGCCGCTCGACGTCAATGTCGAGTTTTATACCGCGCTGCTGCTCGAAACGCTGGGCTTTCCGCGTGAGGCCTTCACCGGCGTCTTCGCGATCGGCCGCACTGTCGGATGGCTGGCGCATGCGCGCGAACAGGCGCTCGAAGGCAGGCTGATCCGTCCGCGCTCGGTCTATATCGGGCCGCTGCCGGCCGCTGCGTAAACGTTGAGTTCGCCGGCAGGGGCATGTCCTTGCCGGCGATCGTCAACCGCCGACGAAGGCGGCGAGGTTGTCGAGCGTCGAGCGGCAGCCTTCTTCATTGTCTTTAAGGCGAATGCCGGAGGGGATGTTGTCGCAGACCATCGTCACATCGGTGCCTCCATCGGCGGGCGACAATGTCGTGCTGACCGTCATCTCGCCGGAAAAATCTTCATCCTCGGAATCGAAGACCGTCGCCCAGACGACGTTCTCGTCAGGCACGAGCCGTGCAAAACGGCCCTGGAACTTGTCGATCTTGTCAGAGGTCTTGCCCGGCTGCGACGCCTCGTCATCGGGATAGACGAGCGACATGCTGAAGGCGCCGCCTTCCCTGCCCTCGAAGGCATGGACGATGCCCTTCATCGTATCAGGCGGAAGCCAGGTGGCGACCGCCTCCGCATTGAGGAAGGCACGGTAGATGCGCTCGCGTGGTGCCGCGATGAAGCGTGAGACGGTCGTGCTGCGTGAAGGGGTCATGCCGGCGAGATAGCGCGAGCACGAATGTTATCCAGATCGCGCCTGACACAACGCGATCTGGTGTTGGCATACGTCAGACGAGGCGGCTCTGTTCCGTCGCCGCTTCGATGAAGCTGGCAAACAGCGGATGCGGGTCGAGCGGTCGGCTCTTCAGTTCCGGGTGGTACTGCACGCCGATGAACCAGGGATGATCGGGATATTCGATCGTCTCCGGTAGCACGCCGTCCGGCGACATGCCGGAGAAGACGAGGCCGCAGTTCTCGAGCCGGTCCTTGTAGTCGATATTGACCTCGTAGCGGTGGCGGTGACGCTCGGAAATATCGGTGGAACCGTAGATATCCGAGATCTTCGTGCCCTTCTTCAGCGCCGCCTTGTAGGCGCCGAGTCGCATCGTGCCGCCAAGATCCCCGGCTGCCGTGCGCTTCTGCAACTCGTTGCCCTTGACCCATTCGGTCATCAGGCCGACCACCGGTTCTTTCGTCGGGCCGAATTCAGTCGAGGAGGCACCGGAGACGTCGGCGAGATTGCGCGCCGCCTCGATGACCGCCATCTGCATGCCGAAGCAGATGCCGAAATACGGCACCTTGCGCTCCCGGGCAAAGCGGGCAGCGTGGATCTTGCCTTCCGAACCGCGTTCGCCGAAGCCGCCGGGCACGAGGATGCCGTGTACTTTTTCGAGATAGGGCGCCGGATCTTCCTTTTCGAAGACCTCGGATTCGATCCATTCGAGGTTGACCTTGACGCGATTGGCGATGCCGCCGTGATGCAGCGCCTCGATCAACGACTTATAGGCATCCTTGAGGCCGGTATATTTGCCGACGATCGCGATCGTCACCTCGCCCTCCGGCGTGCGGATGCGATTGCAGACCTCTTCCCACGGGTCGAGCCGCGGCTTTGGCGCAGGCTCGATGCCGAAAGCGGCAAGGACTTCGTCGTCGAGGCCTTCCTTGTGGTAGGCGATCGGCACGTCATAGATGTTGGCGACGTCGAGCGCCTGGATGACGGCGGACGGGCGAACGTTGCAGAACAGCGAGAGCTTGCGGCGTTCGGCTTCCGGAATTTCGCGATCGGCGCGCACCAGCAGGATATCGGGATGAATGCCGAGCGCCTGCAGTTCCTTGACCGAATGCTGCGTCGGCTTGGTCTTGAGTTCGCCGGCCGCCGGAATGTAGGGCATCAGCGTCAGGTGGACGTAGACGGCGGTGCCGCGCGGCAGGTCGTTGCCGAGCTGGCGGATCGCCTCCATGAACGGCATCGCCTCGATGTCGCCGACCGTGCCGCCGATCTCGCAGATGACGAAGTCGTAATCGCCATTACCCTCGGTGACGAAATCCTTGATCTCGTTGGTAACGTGCGGGATGACCTGCACCGTCGCGCCGAGATAATCGCCGCGCCGTTCCTTGTCGATGATGTTCTTGTAGATGCGGCCGGTGGTGATGTTGTCGGTCTTGGTCGCCGAACGCCCCGTGAAGCGTTCGTAGTGACCGAGATCGAGATCGGTTTCCGCGCCGTCGTCGGTGACGAAGACCTCGCCGTGCTGGGTCGGGCTCATCGTGCCCGGGTCCACGTTCAGATAGGGGTCGAGCTTGCGAAGCCGGACCCGATATCCACGGGCCTGCAGCAACGCTCCGAGAGCCGCGGCCGCAATTCCTTTTCCGAGAGAGGAAACCACGCCGCCAGTGATGAATACGTATCGCGCCATGGGAGTCACCGGATACCTTTTCAAAAACGATTCCACCAGCCCAAAAATTCTTTTCCAGAACTTTCGATGCGTGGCGCAGGAATCTAAACAAAAGAAAACCGGCAGACCCGAGGGCCTGCCGGCGGTTTATGTCGAAGACCGGCTTACTGTCCCGTCGGGACGCCGGACGGCTGAGCCGGTGCCGGCGCGGCCGGAACTGCGGGCGTTGCCGGGGCAGTCGTTGCCGGAGCAGTCGTTGAAGGTGCGGTGGCTGCCGGGGCCTGAGTTGCCGGAGCCCCAGTTGCCGGCGTCTGAGCGGCGGGAGCCTGTGGTGCGGGCGTTGCAGCCCCGCTGCTCGGAACACCGTTGCCGGCCGGCTGATTTGCCGGAGCCTGCGCGCCGCCGAGCGAATCGAGAATACCGTTGCCCTGGCCGCCTGTTGCAGGGATGCGATCGAGAATATCGCTCGGACGGCCCTGGTAACGCGTCAGTATGCCGAGGCCGAGCGAGGTCAGGAAAAACAGAGTCGCAAGAATCGCGGTCGTGCGCGTCAGCGCATTGGCCGTGCCGCGGGCCGACATGAAGCCCGAACCGCCGCCGATGCCGAGGCCGCCGCCTTCCGAGCGCTGGATGAGCACGACGCCAACGAGGGCGAGCACGATCATGAGATGGATGACAATCAATACGGTCTGCATGGGTCCAGTCCTGCCCGCCTCGAGACGGACATAAGTAAGAATTCTGGCGGCTCTTTACATGAGGCTTTCATCTATTCCAAGCCCTTCGGCCAGGAATAAACCCGGGAATAAACCCAGGAATAAAAAATGTCTCAGGCGAGCAGCGCCTCATAGGCCCGGTAGATGGCAAGGAAGTCGGCCGCTTTCAAGCTCGCCCCGCCGATCAGCGCGCCGTCGACATTGGCAACGCCCATCAGCTCTTCCGCATTGGCCGGCTTGACCGAGCCGCCGTAGAGAAGGCGCATCTTGCGGCCGCCATCGCCGAAGCGGGTCGCCAGCTCTGCGCGCATGAAGGCATGCGCCTTTTCGACATCGCCTGATGTCGGCGTCACACCGGTGCCGATCGCCCAGATCGGTTCATAGGCGATGACCGTATTTTCGGCAGTCGCGCTATCGGGAACGGAGGCGGAAAGCTGGCGTTTGATGACGTCGAGCGCCTGGCCTGCCCGGCGCTCATCCGCCGTTTCGCCGATGCAGATGATCGCCGTCAGCCCGGCAGCAAAGGCAGCCTCCGCCTTGGCGCGGACCAGATGGTCGGTTTCGGCATGATCGGTGCGCCGCTCGGAGTGGCCGACGATGACATAGGTGGCGAAACAATCAGCAATCATCTCGGCCGAAATGTCGCCGGTATGCGCGCCCGATGGCTTCTGATGGCAGTCCTGAGCCCCGATCGCCAGCGGGCTGTCGGTGCACAGCGCCGTCGCCACATACAGCAGCGTCGTCGGCGGGCAGATCAGCGCTTCGACCTTATCGGCCAGCGGCGGGCGAACACCCTCGGCGATCGCTTTGATCTGATCCAGGGAGGCACGCATGCCATTCATTTTCCAGTTTCCCGCCACAAGCGGGCGCACATCAGGTGTCATGCTGGCCTTCCACAATCTGCTTATGCCTTGGGCAATATCAAAAGCTTGCAGCAAAGAAAAGCATCATGCCCTTGACGTAAGGGGAATCTCTGCGATCCCGCGCATATTTCTGCCGAAAATCGTCCGCTACAGCGCCGCGCGTCTGTTCAGACACGTCAGGGTAGCATTTAGAATCCACGCATCGGCCCGATGCACTCTAGCCGGCGAGAATCCAGTTCAACACCCTGCGCCAGTCGATCATCCGGATCGGCGTCCCGTGATTGCCGGTCTGAAACAGCGTGAAACGCGCCGGATATTTTGCCTTGTGCAGGCTTTCGAACAGCGCCTGCTGGTCGGCGGCGGCATAGACCGGATCGCGGCTACCATGGGCAAACCAGAGCGGCAGCTTTGCCTTGTAGAAGGCGCTCCTGGTGAAATCGGGATCGGTCACCCCGCTCATGATCAGCATGCCCCTCAGCCGCTTGACGCTGTCGCTGTCGCGCGCAATGCCCCAGCAGACCTGGCTGCCCATCGAGGCGCAGGAAAGGATGATCGGCCGGCCGGGTGATTGCGCGCTGGCATAGCGGATCAGCCCGGCGATCGCCGCAACGCCGCTGCTGTCGAAGCTTTTGACCGTCGGCGAATAATAAACGCCGCCATTGCCGGCGACGAGGTTCTTCAGCCGGTTGAAATTGCCGCCGAAGCTGTAGTCGTTGGCGCCGAGCCGCCGGTCACCGTCGCGCCCATGGATGAAAATCACCGTGAAGGCGGCATTCCCGGCCGGTCCCACCCTGGTGACATCGAGCTTGATGCCGTCGACAGACAGCGTTTCGTCCGCCTGGGTCTTGCGGATGCCGAGCGCCACATATTTCTGCTGCACCCGCTTTTGCGGGATCTGGTCGCGGCCGTTGATATCTCGCATCTCGTCATAGTCGATGACCTCGAAGGCGCCGTCATCGCCCGTCTGCAGCACGGCCTGCTTCGAAAACAGATCATCCTTGAAAGGCGGCAAAGCATCGGCTGCCTGCGCCGGGCCAACAGCGGAGAGGATGGCCGCGGACAAGAAAAACGCCGCAATTGCGGTGAAGATGGTGCAATGACTTGTGGACATTCGCATTCGGATGGTTCCTGAAGCCCGCCGCCGCTTGCCATTCCGCGCCCGGCAACGCAAATCATTTGGGAAAAGCCCGCCAAAACAGGCGGTGTCGCGTATAGATGTGCTTTCTGGCAAAATCTGCCTGATTCGCAAACGTGGCATGAAATGCGGTGATTTTGGGTCGGCGGCGGATGCCCGCCCAAGCCAGACCTAAGACAGGATGAAGATCTGAACGGCTCCATGGACGATAGCAACGACCTCTTTTCCGGAATGCCCCTCTCTGAAAAACGCGAGGAGGCGCAGAAGCCTGCCGCGCCCGCCGAACGGCCGCCGGTGACGGCTGCGCCCGCCGCCGCAGCACCCCCGGCTGCCGGAGCCTCGGCGCGCCCGGCGCCCGCCGCCTCGAACTCGGATGATTACGGTGCCTCGTCGATTCGCGTCCTTGAAGGACTTGAGCCGGTGCGCATGCGTCCGGGCATGTATATCGGCGGCACCGATGAAAAGGCGCTGCATCACCTGTTTGCCGAAGTCATCGACAATGCGATGGACGAGGCGGTCGCCGGGCACGCCAATTTCATCGAGGTCTATCTCGACCTCGAGGGTTATCTGACGGTTTCCGACAACGGCCGCGGCATCCCGGTCGAGAACCATCCGCAGGTGCCCGGCAAGTCGACGCTCGAAGTCATCATGACCAAGCTGCATGCCGGCGGCAAATTCGACGGCAAGGCCTACGAGACCTCGGGCGGCCTGCACGGCGTCGGCGTCTCGGTCGTCAACGCGCTCTCCGACGACCTCGAGGTCGAGGTGGCGCGAAACCGCAAGCTCTACCGCCAGCGCTTCTCCCGCGGCCTGCCGCAGGGCGGGCTCGAAGAGTTGGGCGACGTCCATAATCGCCGCGGCACCCGCGTGCGCTTCCATCCAGACCCCCAGATCTTTGGGGATCACATGAAGTTCGATGCCGCCCGCGTCTTCCGAATGGCGCGCTCGAAAGCCTATCTGTTCGGCGGCGTCGAAATCCGCTGGAGCTGCGAACAGGGCGTGCTGCCTGAAGGCTCCGAAGTGCCTGACAAGGCCGTCTTCCACTTCCCCGGCGGCCTGAAGGACTATCTCCAGGCGACGATGGGCAAGGAGTTCACCGTCACCCGCGAGATCTTTGCCGGCAAGACGGAGAAGGTGAGCGGCCACGGCTCGATGGAATGGGCGATCACCTGGTATGGCGGCGATCCGCAGGTTCATTCCTATTGCAACACCATTCCGACGACCGAAGGCGGCACACATGAGGCCGGCCTGCGCATTGCGTTGACCAAGGGCCTGAAGGCCTATGCCGAGCTGACGCAGAACAAGCGCGCCGCGCAGATCACCACCGACGACGTGATGATCTCGGCGGTCGGCATGCTGTCGGTCTTCATTCGCGAGCCGGAATTCGTCGGCCAGACCAAGGACAGGCTTGCGACCGTCGAGGCGCAGCGCATCGTCGAGAACGCGCTCCGCGATCCCTTCGACCATTACCTTGCCGACAATCCGAACGAGTCGGCCAAGCTGCTCGACTGGGTGATCGAGCGCGCCGAGGAGCGCCTGCGCCGTCGCAAGGAAAAGGAAGTCAACCGCAAGACGGCGGTGCGCAAGCTGCGCCTGCCCGGCAAGCTCGCCGACTGCTCGCAGAACACCGCCGTGGGTGCCGAACTCTTCATCGTCGAGGGCGATTCGGCAGGCGGTTCGGCCAAGCAGGCGCGCAACCGCGCCAACCAGGCGATCCTTCCCCTGCGCGGCAAGATCCTCAACGTCGCCAGCGCCGGTCGCGAAAAGCTCGGCGCCAACCAGCAGCTCGCCGATCTCGTCCAGGCTCTCGGCTGCGGTACGCGCTCGAAATATCGCGACGAAGACCTGCGATACGAGCGCATCATCGTCATGACCGATGCCGACGTCGACGGCGCTCATATCGCATCGCTGCTCATCACCTTCTTTTATCAGGAGATGCCGGAGCTGGTGCGCGGCGGCCATCTCTTCCTCGCCGTGCCGCCGCTCTACAAAATCACCCAAGGGGCGAAATCCGCCTATGCCCGCGACGATAATCATCGCGCCGAGCTGATGCAGACGGAGTTCAAGGGCAAGGCCAAGGTCGAGATCAGCCGCTTCAAAGGTCTCGGCGAGATGATGCCCGCCCAGCTCAAGGAAACCACGATGGATCCGTCCAAGCGCACCCTGCTCAAGGTGCTGATCGACGAGGTGGATTTCGAAGGCACGCGCGCCGCCGTCGACGATCTGATGGGCACCAAGCCGGAAGCCCGCTTCCGCTTCATCCAGGACCGCGCGGCCTTCGCGGAGAACCTCGATATTTAGGGTATTAGGTCGAGCGCGCCAAACGGTCGGGTTCGGCGCGCCGCATTTTAGCATTCACGATTTCACCGAACTGACGAAGAATCGTAACAACTCCGTTAAACAACCGGCGCATGAAGCGGTCGGCGCGCCTTCCCCTCGGGGAGGAGCTGCGCCCGTTTGAACCGTTTTCAACCCTTGCCGGATATTTGTCATGACCAAGCGTTTTCTCGCGGCTGCCGCTTTCGTTCTCCTGTCCAGCACCGTCTCCGCCAGCGCCACCGATATCGGCGCCACCTTCGAGACCACCTGCCCCTTCGGCGATTGCGCTGCCGGCATTTCGCTCTCCTATCTCGGTGAATTCGTCATCCCCACCGGCCACATGGAAAACGGCGTCGAATTTGGCGGCATTTCCGGCCTCGATTTCGATGCCGCCACCGGCCACTATCTCGCCATCAGCGACGACCGCTCGGAAAGAGGCCCGGCCCGCTTCTATGAACTCAACGTCGATCTCGACGCATCCGGTCTCAAGAGCGTTTCTGTCGTCAAGCAGGTGACGTTGAAGGACAAGAACGGCGAGCCCTTCGCTGCCCGGACCGTCGATCCGGAATCGATCCGCCTCGGCAAGGACGGCATCTATTGGGGCAGCGAAGGCGACGGCAAGGCGCTGCTGGCGCCCTTCGTCCGTGTCGCTGCGCCGGACGGTTCCTTCGTCCGCGAATTCAAGCTGCCGGAGGGCTTTGCGCCGACCGCAGACAAGTCGACCGGCATCCGCGACAATCTCGCTTTCGAGGATCTCGCCGTCGCGCCCTCCGGCGATGTGTTCGTCGGTGTCGAAGCCGCTCTCTATCAGGACGGCCCGAACCCCTCGCTGACGTCAGGCAGCCTGTCGCGCATCGTCCGTTACGACGGCGCAACCGGCGAGCCGAAGGCCGAGTATGTCTACCCGGTCTCGCCGATCCCGCAGGCCGCCGCCAAGGCCGACGACGGTAATGACAACGGCATGTCTGAAATACTTGCCCTCGACGATCACCGCCTGCTCGCCGTCGAACGCAGTTATGCCCAGGGCTTCGGCAACAGCATCAAGATCATGATGATGGATCTGACTGATGCCACCGATGTATCCGCCATCGCGTCCCTGGCCAAAAACGACCAGCGCGTCGTTCCCGCCCGCAAGAGCCAAGTCCTCGATTTGAGGGCAATCGGCCTCGTTCCCGACAATATCGAGGCCATGTCGCTCGGCAAGGCCAAGGACGGCACCGATGTTCTCATTCTCGGCTCCGACAATAATTTTTCGACCAGCCAGAAGACGCAATTCTATGCCTTCAAGGTTCTCAACCGCCCGCAGCAGTAAGACGCTCGGATCCGAGGTCGAATAGCGACGGTTTGTATACGCTTTCATGGTGCGGACCTTGAAACCGCCGGGTTGATGGCCCATAACCAGAGTACAAGAAAAAGAAGAGGCGCGCGTGGGTGTGTTCGACCGTCAGAAAAGCAATCATGAACCGCGATGGCTCGGATCGTCGGCGCAGACGCGCACGCCGCTGATTCCCTCCATTTCGGCGGCGCGCTGGCTGCTGGTCCTGGTCGTCGCTGCCGGCGTCTATTTCTTCTACGGCTTCCTCGTGCCGGTGCTCGCAGCCCTCGTCATCGGCTTCGCCAGCTGGCCGCTCTACCGCAAGCTTCTTGCCCGCGTCGGCGGTAATACGACGATCGCCGCGACCATCGCCATCATCATGATCATCACCTTCCTGGTCATCCCGATCGGGCTTGCGGTGACCTATACGACGGGCGAAGTGCGCACCTGGGTCGCCTGGGCAATCCATGCCAACCGCGCCGGCGCTCCGACACCCGACTGGATTGTCGCGCTGCCTTGGGCGGGCGCCTATCTCGATGAAGTCTGGACGAAATATATCGGCAGTCCCGGCGCCCTGGGCGAAGTCATCCAGGCGGTCAGCGGCGCCAATATCGGCAACATCTATCGCGCCGTGCTTGCGGCCGGCGGCGGCGCCTTCCACCTACTGCTGACGCTGCTCTTTATGCTGATCGCGCTGTTCTTCGTCTATCGCGACGGCTTCTCCTTCTCCAAGCAGATCGACATGCTGGGCGAGCGCATCCTGCCGAACCGCTGGGAGCGCATTTCCCGCGTCGTGCCGGCGACGATCAGCTCCACTGTCATGGGCATGACGCTGATCGCGATCGGCGAAGGCATCGTGCTCGGCCTTGCCTACTGGATTGCCGGCGTGCCTTCGCCGGTGACGCTCGGCGTGTTGACGGGCGTGATGGCGCTGATACCGGGCGGTGCGCCGCTCTCCTTCACGCTGGTCTCCATCTATCTGCTGGCGAGCGGCTCGCATGTCGCCGGCATCGGTCTCTTCGTCTGGGGTACGGTAGAGCTCTTCATCGTCGACAAGACGCTGCGGCCGAAGCTCGTCGGCGGTCCGATCAAGCTACCCTTCCTGCCGACCTTCTTCGGCCTCGTCGGCGGCGTCAAGACGATGGGTTTCCTCGGCCTCTTCATCGGCCCGGTGCTGATGGCGCTGATCGTCGCCATCTGGCGCGAGTGGATCCACGAGGCCCGCAACGCCGACAAGAGCGAAACCGGACCGCAGATCATCATCGATGAACAGGCCCCGCCGCCGGTCCCCGGTTCGCCGAAAACCATGCCGCGCGTCGCCGAAGGCTGAACATGGTTTCGCAGACCGGCTAGCCCAAGTGCTTTTCCATGAACAGGCTGAGCGGGTCCGGCAGATAGCTGCCGAAGGGCTCGATTTCCCGATATCCGAAATTGCGGTAGAGAGCGATCGCCTCGGGCTGGTAGATGCCGGTTTCGAGCCGGATTGCCGTCAGCCTCTTTCCCCCTGCGATTGCTTCGAGCGCATTCATCAGGCCGCTGGCGATCCTCAGTCCCCTCGCCTCGGGATCGACGAACATGCGCTTGATCTCCGCCGTGCCGTCACCGGCCTCGACCAGTGCGCAGCAGCCGACGATCGCATCGCCGTTGCGCGCAACGAGGAAGCTCACCGAAGGCTTCTCCAGCAAGGAGAGGTCGACCAGATGGTTGCTTTCAGCCGGATAGAGCGATTGCGCATAGGCATCGGAAAGATCGAGAAGGCGGATGACGCCCTCCTGGCGCGGCGGTTCAAGGGCGATGGTGACAGACATGTGGCTCCCTCTGCTGGCGCGGGGCACAATTTTTCCCGACATGACGAAGAGTTAATACCGTTGCCTTCATTCGGTTGGAATTGCGCCCTCTAAGACGATGATGTGCTCAATAATCAAGGAAGCAGAATATGCAAGCGGTGCTGATCGCGATGACCATTCTCGGCTGCGACGATTCCATCAGCCAGTGCAATTATGTCGCGACGGTCGATAAACGCTGGGAAACCGTTGCCGCTTGCGACGCGGAAGCCGAACGACGGCTGAAGACCTATGTGAATGTCAATTATCCCTCGGTGATCGCGGTGTGCGAGGCGCCGAAAGCCATCGCCGCCGCCGAGCCGCCGGAATCGGCGCCCGTGCCTGCCGCCGCATCCGAGGTCGCTGTCGCAGCGCCCGAGGAACCCGCAGGACGGATCGCCGGTTTTGCTGAAGGTATTGCCGGACAGGTCCGCGCCCATCTGCCCTCAGGCAAAAGCGTCAGGGACACACTGACCAAACCCGTGCACTTCGTATCCGCCAGTTATTCCTGGGTGGTGACGCGGCTCGCTGATTAGGCCGCCGCAAGCGCCGCATAGACGCGGGCCGATTGTCGCTGCTCGGTGACACTAAGCTTTTCCACCATGTCGAGCAGTTCGCCGATCGCGCCATGCGCGTCGTGATGACGGAATTTTTCGAGAAGACGGCCGCAGACATTGCCGAGCACGCTGCCCGGCCCTTTTCTGGCGGCGTCGCGCCACAGCATCGTCGCCTCGACGAAGATGACGCTGATATCCCTTGGCAGGCCGGCGGACTCGTAAAGCGCACGCACGGCATGCATCCGCCCGGTTGCCAGGATCGAACGCACACGGCGCTCGTTGCACGCGGTCAGATCGACGATCGCGCCGGCGAAGAAGTCCACCTTGCCCGCGCAGAGCGCATGCATCAGGAAGGATGGCGTCAGCCGGCCGTTGAGGCGCAGATGCTGGACGAGGTCGGGTATTTCGCGTGGGGCGATATCGCCGGCGATCGAAACGATGGCAGCCTCGGTCGCCTCGCGGCTGATGCGCTGAAGCCGCTGCAGGCCGATCGCCGCCTGCGCCAGCGGCAGCCCGATCAACGCATTGCTGACATGCTGGGTCAGCAACTGGCGGGCATCGGCCGGAAGGTCGCTGCGGTCGAGAAGCAGATTGCGGATATCGCAGCAGTCGCCGAGCCGTTCGGCGATGCGTTTCAGCGACAGGCTGGAAATCACTGCACCGTCATTCTCGAGCAGGCAGAGCAGCTCTTCCTCGTCACCGACCTCGGCAAGGGCCGCGGAAACTGGACGTGTCACATGCGCCCTTGCTGCGATCAGCATGCGGGTGGCGCCATTGCCGCGCGCGGCAAGGTCGACCAGATCGGCATCGCTCAAAAGCGGCGAACAGGTCACCGCGTGGCAGGCGACCTCGGGCTGGTCCTCGGCAAGCGAAAGGATCAGGCTGCGTGGCGCATCGGGCGACCAGGCAATCGCCTCGGCAAGCGCAAGCCGCACGCGCGGCGACGGATCGTCGAGAAGAAACGTCATTGCCATCTCGGCTGCCGCCCGCTCATCCCCTGTCATCTCGGACTGCAGATAGGCTCGCCCGAGCGCGTTTGCGGCCCGGGCCCGGTCGCCTGTCTTGGCCGTTTCGACCCAACGAAGAAAAGCTTCTACGATCACGCGACGCCCCAGCACTTGAACGCGATTCTTTCGCGTTCCATTCAATGCTGCGACGGTAGCGGCAAAAGGTTTAAGATTGGTTCACCATATTTCTTAAGCCTTTGTATGCCTTGCGGTTAGCCTTCAATTGGTGGCAGTTGCGGCCGGATCATCTCGAAAACATCGCTGCCTTCGCTGTAATCCATGTAGCCCATACGGGCGACAGGTCGGGCGATCGACATGTCGAGGCGGCCGTCCCTGACGATCGCTTCGTCGATGCGGATGCCGACCACTTCGCCGAAGACCAGCACGTTTTCGGACGGTTCCCCCGACAGCGTCTTCGGCTCGATGACCTCCGTGACCTTGCATTCGAGCACCGCGAAAGCCTCGCCGACATAGGGCGCGTCGATCAGTTCGGCCTGCTTCGGCGTCAGGCCGGCGAAGTCGAATTCGCTGTCGCCGTAGGGCAGCGCCGCCGAGGAGAGGTTCATCTTCTCGGCGAGATCGCGGCTGACGAAATTGCAGGTGAAGACGCCGGTCTCGGCCGCATTGCGCTGGCTGTGCTTGCGTCCAGCGGAAGAAAACATCACCAGCTTCGGCCGATCGGCGACGGCATTGAAAAAAGAATAAGGCGCGAGATTGATCGAGCCATCCCTGCCCTTGCTACCGATCCAGCCGATCGGGCGCGGCGACACGATCGCCTTGAAAGGATCATGTGCAAGCCCGTGCCGGTTGCTGTCGGTGGTATAGAACATCAATCGTCTCCGCCGACCCAGGTCACGGTGTCGGCAAGCTCCGGCCGCGGCCGCTCGATTACCGGAAATGTCGTCGAGCCGATATGGATGAAGCCCGCCACTTTTTCATCAGGCCCGACGCCGAGCAGCGGATAGGCGCGCTCGTCATAGGCGAACCATTCCGTCAGCCAGTTGGCGACATAACCATTGGCGTTGGCGGCGAGAATGACATTGAAGCAAAGCGCGCCGGCTGACATCAACTGCTCCCATTCCGGGATCTTGATATGCGGTCCTGCCTTGCTGACGACGGCGACGACCACGGGCGCGCGGGTGAAACGGCTGCGCTCGACCTGAATCATCTCTTCGGAAAGTTCGGGCTTTGTCTGAATCGCCAGCGTCAGAAGCTCCTCGCCGAGACGCACGCGCTGTTCTCCGCGATAGACGATGAAGCGCCAGGGGGCGATCTTGCCGTGATCGGGAACACGCGAGGCGAGACGCAGGATCTCCTCGATCTCGGCCTTCTCGGGGCCTGGTTCGCACATCTGGAAAGCGGGGATGGAGCGGCGCACGGCGAGGTAGTCGATCAGCTTGATATCGGATTTCATGCGGGAGAGGCTCTCATTATTTATGCTGCTGCAAAGGGTGGGTCTTGAATTTGCCATCGCGTTGGTCTTGAAGTGGCCTTTGCGATTTCAGAAGTCAATCGGTTCACGAAACAGATGTTTGGCATTTTGCCTTTTGCACGCATCGGCCTTGCCATTGCCCTGATGGTATTGATGCCCCTCGGCGCCGGCGCTCAGGATGCCTTCAAGGGATTCAAACAGCTTGAATCGACGCCGAAGATGCCGAAGCTCGATGCCTTCATCGCGCCCGGCGCGGTGCCCGAAGGGGTCAAGCTGCGCGACGTCCCGATGGAAGCGAAGCTGACGGCGGACGGCACGCCGGTTGAGGAAGGCCTATCCTGGTACGTCTTCAGCCCGATCGCCGGATCCGATGGCAAACTGCCGCTGATCGCCAGCGCCAAGGGCGGACCTGCCGCCTTCCAGCTCGCGCCCGGTGATTATTTCGTCAACGTCTCTTTCGGCCGCGCCGGCGTCACCAAGAAATTGACCGTGCCTGCTGAAGGCGAGGTCGACAAGCAGGTGATGGTGCTCGATGCCGGCGGCCTGCTGCTCAATGCCGTCTCCGGCACCGACGCCCGCATCCGCCCCGACCAGTTGAGCTTCTCGATCTATTCTTCGGAAGTGCGCGACGATGGCGAGCGCGGCCTCGTCATGGCCGATGTTTCGCCGAATACCATCGTCCGCCTCAATGCCGGTACCTATCACATCGTTTCCGAATATGGCAGCGTCAACGCCGTGATCCGCGCCGACATCCAGGTCGAGGCCGGCAAGCTGACCGAGGCGACGATCCAGCATCGCGCCGCGCAGATCACCTTCAAGCTGGTCTCCGATGCCGGTGGCGAGGCGATCGCCGATACGGCATGGTCGATCCTGACGGCCGCCGGCGACAGCGTCGGCGAAAGCGTCAGCGCCTTCCCGACCATGGTTCTCGCCGAAGGCGGATATTCCGCCGTCGCCCGCAACAAGGACAAGATCTACCAGCGCGATTTCACCGTCGTCGCCGGCAGGAACACCGATGTCGAGGTTCTGATGAAGGACCAGCAGCCGCAGCCGCCGGTGGATGCTGCCCGCACGGTGCAACAAGTGCCAGTCGGCACGCCGCCGCCGCCAGGCGTCCAGCCGGCTCCGGTGGAGCCGCTGCCCTCCTACGAACAGCTCGTGCCGCAGCCGGGCGGTGACGACACCAGCCTCGATTGATTTTACCGTGAGCGGTTTCGGCTCAGCCGAGACGTTTGGAAGGTACTTTTCGGCGGCGCCATCGAGAACACCGCTCCATAGAGGCGGGCAAGCAGACCCTTCCGATCGGCACCACTGCTCAGCGCCTCCCAGGTCAGCACTTTGCCGACATGTGCCGTGATCGTGCTGCCGGACAGCCGGCGGAACTCGCCGATCAGCAGCGACAAGCGCAGCGTCATCGACACCCGGCTAGCCAGATGAAACAGCCGGCCGTTCTGACCCTCGAAATAGATTGGCAGCACGCTGGCATGCGTCGCCTGGATGAGTTTTGCCGGAAACATCTTCCACGGCAGATCCTCGGCCCGGCCGAAACCCCTCTTGGCGGTCGCAACGCCGCCCGCCGGAAAGACGATGATGGTCGTGCCTTCCTTGAGCAGCCGCACCGCCTCGTGCCGGCTTTTCAAGTTCAGCGTCATCGCCTCCTTGGTCTCCGCAAATGAGATCGGCAGTGAATAGGGCGCCATCTCCGGCATCTTCAAGAGATCGTTGTGGATCAGCACCTTGAAGGGACGGCCGAGCTGTTCGGCAAGTGCCAGCACGGCGATGCCGTCGCCAATGCCGAAGGGGTGGTTGGCGACGATGACGATCGGCTCGGTGGGAACGGGTTCGAGCGGCCAGTCGCCCTTAACCTCGACCGAAACGTCGATGAGATCGAGCGCTCTGGCGAACACGCGGTCGCTCCTGCCGATGATGTCGCTGCGCCAGACGTCGTAGAGTCTGACATAGCGGTCACGGCCCGACAGCCCCTCGATCGAGCGGATCAACCAGCGCTTCAGGCGCGGATCTCGATCATTGGCATAGGATAATTCTTTGAAGCGCACTCCGGCCTCGGGATAACCCGCTCCCCGTTCGTGGCGACAATATTGCGATTATATATCAGATTTCCGACAGCGCCGCGTACGGCGCTGTCAGATCCCGGTTATTTCAGGCGGCCTTGGCTTTCTTTGCTTCGGCCTTGCGACGAATGTCGGGCGGTGTCGCTTCGAGCGCAAGGCTCTCGACGGCAGCGTCGAGCCCCATCGAAACCTGTTCCTGGCTGCCGAGACGGCGAATGTTGACCGTGCGCTCCTCGGCTTCCTTCCTGCCGCAGACGATGATGACAGGAACCTTGGTGACCGAATGCTCGCGGACTTTGTAGTTGATCTTCTCGTTGCGGAAGTCGGTCTCGACGTTGAGACCGGCCTCGCGCAGCGCCTCGGCCACTTCAAGCCCGTAGGCATCGGCTTCCGAAGTGATCGTTGCGACCACCACCTGAAGCGGCGATACCCAGAGCGGCATGTGGCCGGCGAAGTTCTCGATCAGGATGCCGAGGAAGCGCTCCATCGAGCCGCAGATGGCGCGATGGATCATCACCGGCTGCGTCTTTTCGGAGTTGCTGTCGATGTAAAAGGCGCCGAAGCGTTCCGGCAGGTTGAAGTCGACCTGCGTCGTGCCGCATTGCCATTCGCGGCCGATCGCATCCTTCAGCGTATATTCGAACTTCGGACCGTAGAAGGCGCCCTCGCCCGGCAGGATGCCGGTCTTGATGTTGTTGGACTGCTGCTGAATCGTTTCCAGCACGCCCATCATCACGCTTTCGGCGCGATCCCAGAGCTCGTCCGAACCGACGCGCTTGTCCGGCCGGGTCGAGAGCTTGATCGTGACTTCGTCGAAGCCGAAATCCTTGTAGACCGAAAGGATCAGGTCGTTGATCTTCAGGCATTCGGCGGCCATCTGCTCGTCGGTGCAGAAGATGTGCGCATCGTCCTGCGTAAAACCGCGCACGCGCATCAGCCCGTGCAACGCGCCCGACGGCTCGTAGCGGTGGACATTGCCGAATTCGGCAAGCCGGATCGGCAGCTCGCGGTAGGATTTCAACCCATGCTTGAAAATCTGGATATGGCCGGGGCAGTTCATCGGCTTCAGTGCGAAGACGCGGTCGTCGTCCGTGTCGTCGCCGGCAACCGTCACCTTGAACATGTTGTCGCGGTACCATCCCCAGTGACCGGAGGTCTCCCACAGCGACTTGTCGAGCACCTGCGGCGCGTTGACTTCCTGATATTCGCCGGCAAGCCGGCGACGCATATAGGCAACCAGCGTCTGGAATACACGCCAGCCCTTGCCGTGCCAGAAGACGACGCCAGGACCCTCTTCCTGGAAATGGAAGAGATCCATCTCGCGGCCGAGGCGGCGGTGATCGCGCTTTTCGGCTTCGGCAAGCATATGCAGGTAGTTGTCGAGTTCCGACTGCTCGGCGAAGGCCGTGCCGTAGATGCGGCTCAGCATCGGATTGTTGCTGTCGCCGCGCCAGTAGGCGCCGGCCACCTTCAAGAGCTTGAAGGCAGAGCCGATCTGGCCGGTCGAGGCCATGTGCGGGCCGCGGCAGAGGTCGAACCAGGCGCCCTGGTAATAGATCTTGAGATCCTGCCCTTCCGGGATCGCGTCGACGAGCTCGACCTTGTACCGCTCGCCCTTGTCGGCGAAGACCTGTTTCGCCTTCTCGCGCGACCAGACCTGCTTGGTGAAGGCGGCGTTGCGGGCGATGATCTCCTTCATCTTCTTTTCGATCTTCGGCAGATCGTCGAGTGTGAAGGGCTCGTTCTTGGCGAAGTCGTAATAGAAACCGTTTTCGATGACCGGGCCGATCGTCACCTGGGTGCCAGGCCACAGCTCCTGGACCGCTTCGGCCATGACATGCGCCGCGTCGTGGCGGATGAGTTCCAGCGCGCGGTCGTCATTGCGGGTGATGATCTCGATTCTGCCCGTCGTCACAGGATCGGAAAGGTCGCGCACGGCGCCGTCGATAGCAACGGCCACTGCCTTCTTGGCGAGCGACTTGGAAATGGATTCAGCGACATCCCGGCCGGTTGCGCCGGCATCGTAGCGGCGCACGGAACCATCGGGAAATGTCAGGGAAATAGCTTGGGACATCGAAATTCTCCTTGTCCAGTCCCGCCAACGAATGCGGGTGGTTGCAACGACAGCGCCTCCGTCCTTGGATGCGCTGCCGCCTGATACTCAGATTTGCTGCGCGAGTAAAGACGAAGCCCCGGCTACATGATCATTTCGGCAAGGCCGCACACGGTGTTCCAGTTGCGCATCGTACCGACGCCGATCCGCTTGGTCGTCAGCGCCGAAAGCAGCTTGGACTGGCTCGGCTTGCCGGCGAAATCGATCCAGAGATCGCCGCCGACGACAGCGATGCGCTGTCCCTCCGTCATCAGCGGTTTCAGTGCCTCCACCTTCTTCGGGTCGACGGGCAGGCGCATCACCCGGACGATAACCTCATCAGCGTTGCCGTCCTTGAAGGGATTGGTGCTGGCAAGCGCCATCCAGGTGCAGTCGCTGCGCACGATGATATCGACATGTTTGCCGAACTTTTCTTCGAAGCCCTCTTCCAGGTGGACCTCGAGTTCGTGCGGCCGCATGTCATCGGCCTCGAAGACGAGATTGCCTGTTGAAACCAGTGTGCGGGGCTCGCGATAGCCGAGCTCTTCCGCCAACGCGCGCAAATCTTCCATGATGACGCGGCGCTCGGGCGTCAGAACGATGCTGTGCAGAAGGGCGATGAAGGTGCTCATAGCGCCGGCCGTCCCTTCCGACCGAGGGCGAGATAACGCCACGGCGTCCACCAGCGGAAGCTGTCGCCGAGCATCTCCGGCACCTGGTCGAGGCCGCTGGTGCCGCCCGGGCCGCAGCGGCCGACGCGAAACAGCGCCATCCAGCCGCCGGCCCAAAGGCCGTGGCGAGCGATCGACTCGTAGCCATATTCGGAGCAGGTCGGGATATGTCGGCAGGAATTGCCGATGAAGCCGGAAAGCGTCAGCTGGTAGAGGCGGATGAGCCCCATGCCGAGCAGGCGGTCAGGAGTCTTGCGGAAAGGACCGGTATAATTGCGGGAAGTGCGTGCGGCCTTTTCACGCGGCTTGTCCGGTCCGGCGGCGCCATCGTCGTCCTCATCGTCAGCCTGCGGGGCGCAGAACTCGCACATCTCCGTTATGCCTCGACAACTTCCGCCCGTTTCGCCTCGATCTGCCCGATCGCATCGACGACCGCATCGAAGGTCAGCATCGTCGAGGCATGGCGGGCCTTGTAGTCGCGCACCGGCAGCAGATAGCGCATGTCTTCGAAGCGTCCCTGGGGCCCCGCCCCATCCGCCTTCAACATGGCGAGCATGTCCTGGCGCGCCTGGCGCAATTCGTCCGACGTGGCGCCGACGACATGGCGGGCCATGATCGAGGACGAGGCCTGGCCGAGCGCGCAGGCCTTCACGTCATGAGCAAAACCGGTCACGGTATCGCGGTCCATCTTCAGCCAGATCCGCACCTTCGAGCCGCAGAGCTTGGAATGGGCCTGGGCGCTCGCATCGGCATCATCAAGCGTGCCGGTCAACGGAATATTGCCGGCGAATTCGAGGATTTTGCTGTTATAGATGTCGTCCATATTGGATTTCCGCTCCAAAATCGCTGCGGATCGGCCTCTGCAGGGGTGTTATTGTCGTCAAAACAAAAAACACACCGTGTCGTCTGAGGATACTTACATACGATGGCCGTCTTCCTATATGTATGTCGTTCGAAGGCCATTAAAATGCAATGGCCTCGTGTAAGTTTGATTGGGAAACCGTGCCGGACGGGCTGAACTTGCCCTGAAAGCCCCGGAGCCTGCCAAAGGTGCATGAATTCCCGCATGGGATTGACCAGTGGCGATTCCGACAGATGGGTCCGCGGTGCGGACCAGGAGACCATTGTTCATGGACGCCATCGTAAAGAACTTTCCGCAGACGAACCGAGATTCGGATCGCCCCTCCCAGCAGGAGGCGGAGGAAGCCGTTCGCGTTCTGCTGCGCTGGGCCGGTGACGACCCGACGCGTGAAGGTCTGCTCGAAACGCCTGCCCGCGTCGTCAAATCGTACCGCGAGCTTTTTGCCGGTTACGACATGGCGGCGGAAGACGTGCTCGGCCGCACCTTCGAGGAGGTCGCCGGTTACGACGACATGGTCCTCGTCAAGGATATTCCGTTCTACTCGCATTGCGAACACCACATGGTGCCGATCATCGGAAAGGCCCACGTTGCCTACATGCCGGACGGGCGTGTGCTCGGCCTGTCGAAGATTGCCCGTGTCGTCGAGATCTATGGCCGCCGCCTGCAGACGCAGGAAACGATGACCGCGCAGATCGCCCGGGCAATCGACGATACGCTGCATCCGCGCGGTGTCGCCGTATTGATCGAGGCCGAACATATGTGCATGGCGATGCGGGGTGTTCAGAAGCAGGGCTCGACCACGTTGACGACCACCTTTACGGGAACGTTCAAGACCGAGCCGGCCGATCAGGCCCGTTTCATGACCATGGTGCGGAGCCGCTGATACGGCTCCCTCAGGAGGGCCGCGATGAGTCAACTGATCTTCAATCAACCATCCGAGGACAAGTCGGCGTTGGAAGACGCCGGCGATTTCACGCCGCATTTCGACGACCGCGGCCTGATCACCGCGATCGTCACCGACGCCGGCGACGGCGAGTTGCTGATGGTGGCGCACATGAATGCCCAGGCACTGGCGCTGACCATCCAGACCGGCACGGCCCACTATTTCAGCCGTTCGCGCGGCAAGCTCTGGAAGAAGGGCGAGACCTCGGGCAATCTCCAGACGGTGAAGGAAATCCGCACCGATTGCGATCAGGACGCCATCTGGCTGAAGGTCGAGGTGGCCGGTCACGACGCCACCTGTCACACCGGCCGCCGCTCCTGCTTCTACCGGACGATCACGCTTCGAGACGGAAAACCGATGCTTGATATCGTTGACGACGAGCTTCATTTCGATCCGCAGGATGTCTACGGAAAATAGCCCGAATTTCCCGGCATTTGCTCCTTATTGCGCCAGAAACCGCTTCTATATACCATTTGGAAACTGATCGGGCACACTATCGGAAATCAAGTGTTCTGCTGGGAGGGGAGAGCGCCATGTTGAGCTGGAGTCTGCATCGTCAAAGCTCTGAAGGCGAGGGTTCTGGTTCCGGCATGTCGACCACGCTCGATATGCTCCCGCCTCCGGCGCCTCAAAAGAAAATCAAGATCGCGCTCGCGCTCGGCGGCGGCGCCGCCCGCGGCTGGGGCCATATCGGTGTGCTGCGCGCACTCGACGAGGCAAAGGTCGAGATCGGCATGATTGCCGGCACCTCGATCGGCGCGCTGGTCGGCGGCTGTTATCTCGCCGGCAAACTCGATGAACTCGAAAGCTTCGCGCGCTCGCTGACGATGCGCCGCATCGCAAGTCTCCTCGATCTCACCATCGGCGGCAGTGGCCTGTTCGGCGGCATGCGGCTGACCAAGCGCATGCAGGAACATCTCGAAGGCCTGAACGTCGAGGATCTCGATCGGCCGTTCGTCGCGGTCGCGGCCGAAGTCAATACCGGCCATGAGGTCTGGATCGCCAATGGTTCGCTGATTACGGCGCTGCGCGCCTCCTATGCCCTGCCCGGCATTTTCGAGCCGGTGCGCAGCAATCACCGCACGCTGGTCGACGGCGCGCTGGTCAATCCCGTCCCCGTCTCCGTCTGCCGCGCCTACGAGCAGCCGCTCGTCGTCGCCGTCAATCTCAATTACGATCTCTACGGCCGCTCGGCCGTCGTCCGGCACAATGCCAGCCTGTCAGCCCAGGAAGTGCAGAAACAGGAAGAAGCGCCCTATGCGCGCCTCGGCATGACCGGCGTCATGGTGCAGGCCTTCAACATCATCCAGGACAGGATTGCCCGCGCCCGCCTTGCCGGCGACCCGCCTGATATCTCGCTGCAGCCGCGTCTCAGCTATATCGGGCTTTCGGAATTCCACCGGGCTGGCGAGGCGATCGAACGCGGCTACGAGGAAGCCAGAGCCCGGCTCCCCGAGATCAAACGCATGCAGGAAGTCTACGCCAGCCACCCCTGATGCAGGGCGTCCCAAAGCCTGCAGCGGTTTTGCGACAACGACATCGGTCGAGCATGGCCGGCGAAAACCTCAGCCGGCGATATAGGCCTTGATTTCCTCGGCCTCACGCTCGACTTCGGCAATGCGCGATTTCACCACGTCGCCGATCGAAATGATGCCTGCAAGCTTGCCATTGCTTTCCACCGGCACGTGACGGAAACGGCGGCTGGTCATCAGCTCCATCAGCTCGTTGACGGTCGTCTCCTCATGGCAGCGGTAGACCTTCGCGGTCATGACCTGGGCCAGCGCCTGGTCCAAGCCGTCCTTGCCGTGTTTGGCGATCGCATGCACGAGGTCGCGCTCGGTGAACATCCCCGAAATCCGATTCTCCATGCCGACGACGACGATGGCGCCGATCTTCTTCTTGCTGAGGATGGCGGCCGCCTCGGCGACGGTGGTGTTCGGCCCGGCGGTGACGACGTCCCTGCCCTTCAGGTCGAGGATTGCTTTGACTGAACTGGTCATTCGAACCTCCTATGTCCGTGAAACACTTGTCACAGGCATCCGCGGCGGTTTCTCCCCCCATCGCGGATAGGTAGATCGTGCACTGCCCGGCTCAGGATTGCAACACATCCTTCTCCGTTCCGGCAGGTTCCATCACAGGCGGGCGCGGCGCCCGATCGAACAGCGAAAACAGCAAGAAGCCGAAGACGAAGCCGCCGATATGTGCGTCCCAGGCAATCGGCTGGTCGCTGTCGCCGACGAGCGGGATGCCGACTGCAATTAATGCATTGCCGACCAGCCAGAGCAGCATGAAGATGATGACGGTGCGGCTCTTCAGCGCCTCGACGATAGAAAGCCGGGCATTGAGATGCGCCGGCGCCATCGGCCGCCGCTCGGCCGGAAAGGCGAATCGGCAGGCGGCGCCCATCAGCCCGGAGATGACGCCCGATGCCCCGATCAGCAGCGACACGTCCCCCCAGTTCAGGACCGCGTGCAGGGCGGCTGATGCAATGGCGGAAAAAATCCAGAAGAGCGCGAAGCGTAGCGTCCCGATGCGGCGCACGACCGGCGCGCCGAAGGCCATCAGCCAGAAGGCGTTGAAGAGGATATGCTGGACGCTGCCGTGCAGCAGCGAATAGGTGACCGGCGTCCAGAACAGCTCCGGTCCCTGCTGCGACAGCGGAATCACATAACGGGCGGGAACGAAGCCGAAGGTGAAGAACAGCCAGTTCAGCGCATCGTCGGACAGCACGAGTTCCTGCACCGCATAAATCACGGCCAGCAGGCAAAGACTGAAGAGCAGTGCCGGTGGAAGGTTGAAGACCGGTTCGCGCGGTAGCCGTGCCGGCGGCTGGACCTCGGGAGGTTCGGGCGCCTTATGCGGCTCGGCCGTCTGCTCATTCATCTGTGTTTCGCCTCGTTGAGGCCACAGCCATACAGGAGCGCCTGTCAAAAAAAAAGCCGCCCGAAGTGCCGGGCGGCGGACGGGAGCTCCAGGAAAGACCTTGGGCCCGGGCAGGTTGTGCTGAACTTCGAAAGTCGAAGCGATGCGGGACAGTGTCACGACAGGCACTGCATCTCAACCGAAACCATCTCTTAACCTTAACCGCCGTGATTTGGCATGAAATCCGCAAGGTAGAGTCTGTACGGGCAATGACTGCCCGAAAATGCTCCGGAATGGGACAGGTTGGTGTGAAATGCGTGTGCAAACGACCATCGAAATTTTTGACTACTGGAACCGTATCCGCGGCGCTGCCGATGCGCCGCTGAAATCACAGGTCGAACCCTCCGCCGTCCCCCACCTGCTCCAGAATCTGTTCATTCTTGAGAGGCGCGACGGCGGAGACATCGGTTTCCGGCTCGCCGGCACCCGCATCTGCGATCTCTTCGGGCGTGATCTGCGCAGCGAACGTTTTTCGTCTCTCTGGGCAAATGGTCAGCACACGGACATCGAACGCACTGCGATGGGCGTCATGGACCATGCCATGCCGGCCCTGTTCAACGCCACCGGCTACAGCACCGTCGGTCATCAAGCCTCCTTCGAGATTATCATGATGCCGCTGCGTTCGCCGGACGGCGCCTGCGACCGGCTGCTCGGCGCGATCGCGCCGGCAGCGGCCGCGAGCTGGCTGGAGATCGTACCGCTCGAATTCCTGGCGCTCGACCGCAGCCGCTTGCTGCCCGGAAAGTTCGCCAAGGCAGCACCGGCCGAACTGCGCCCCATCAACAAGATCGTCGCTGGCAAAAGTATCCATTTCGGCCAGGTCATGCGCCGCATGGTGTCGCAGCTGCTGAGCGTGGAGGCGCGCTGAGGGTCCCATTTTAGGACATTTGATATACTCGTTTTCCGCTATGTCGGGACGGGGCGAAACAACCTTCTGTTAATGGATTGCGGGTAAAGATCGGTCTCTGCGATTTTGATGAAGAAGCTCTTTGATGCACTCGTTCCAGCCAGCTCAGACGCAACGACCTGCGCCGCGCCCTGAACAGGGCGTTTTTCAGCGCGTGCCCATCAACATGCAGGGCCGGCTGATGCTTGCGAACTACGAGGAATTCGAATGCATGGTGATCGACATGTCGCCTGGCGACATGTACGTCACCTGCCCCGGCCGGCCGCGCGCCAACGAACGCGTCGTCGCCTATATCGACCATCTCGGCCGCGTCGAAGGTTATGTCCAGACGATCGATGGCCGTGGCTTCACTATGTCGATCAACGCTACCGACCGGAAACGCGAGAAGCTCGCAGCCCAGCTCACCTGGCTTGCCAACAAGCACGAACTCGGCCTGCCGGAAGATCGCCGCCACGACCGTCTGACGCCACGCGACACGAAGACCGAGCTGACGCTCGAGGACGGCACGCGTTATTCCTGCCGCATCATGGACCTTTCGCTGTCCGGCGCTGCCGTCGACGTCGAGATGCGCCCTTCGATCGGAACGGCGGTGCGCCTCGGCAACATGCGCGGTCGCGTCGTGCGCCACTTCGTCGAAGGTGTGGCAATCGAATTCCTGTCGATCCAGTCCCGCGAGACGCTGCGCGAATTCCTTTAAAAGCCGCGGAAAATGGCGCTGCCTTGCCGGGGATTCCGCGGCGGGGCGCAATTTTCGACGGACTCCACCGAACGCGATTGCCAGATCCGGTGCACACCCGGTCAGGTCGTGTTGAAAAGCCTGCACGTCACGGCAAGAGATTTGCAAGCGGCAACGAATCTGGCTTTGGAAAGCAGGCGCGAAATCCTGTCGCAAGTCGTTCCACCCAGTCGCTAGATAGTATTATGAGTGGAACAAGCTGCGACACCGATCTGCACCCAATGAGGTCGCCCAAAATTGTGCAGTGATTTTGCGTCCGGGAGTGCCCCGCGCTTGCCCGTCTTCCCTTGGTCAGCAATATGATGGATAAGGTCCACTTCGACCGCAGGCGCACCGATGTCCGCTCTTTATCCCGAAATCGAACCCTATGATCACGGCCTGCTCGATACGGGCGACGGCAACCTGATCTATTGGGAGGCCTGCGGCAATCCGGCGGGCCGCCCGGCGCTGGTGCTGCATGGCGGCCCTGGCTCCGGCTGTTCGACCACGGCGCGGCGCTATTTCGATCCCGATGCCTACCGAATCATTCTCTTCGATCAGCGCAATTGCGGCCGCAGCCTGCCGAGCGCTGCCGATCCGCAAACCGATCTCTCCCTCAACACCACCTGGCATCTCGTCGCCGATATCGAACGGCTGCGGGCCTGTCTCGGCATTGACACCTGGCTTCTTTTCGGCAATTCCTGGGGTTCGACGCTGGCGCTCGCCTATGCCGAAACCCATCAGGACCGCGTCGCGGCGATCGTCCTGTCAGGCGTGACCACCACCCGGCGCTCGGAAATCGACTGGCTCAACCGCGGCATGGCGCCGCTTTTTCCGGAAGAATGGCACCGTTTCCGCCAGGCGGCTCCCCCAGGCACGCAGGGACGAGATGAGGACATGGTTGCCGCCTATCATCGTCTCCTCAACGATCCGGACCCGGAGACGCGCCTCAAGGCGGCGCGCGACTGGCATAATTGGGAGGCGGCCTCGATTCTGCTCGCCGATCCCCAAGGCCTGCCGCGCCGCTGGGCCGACCCCGCCTATTTGCTGACGCGCGCCCGCATCATCACCCACTACTTCAGCAACGGCGCCTGGCTGGAGGACGCCCAACTTTTGAAGAATGCCACGCGGCTCACCGGCATTCCCGGCATCCTGCTGCAGGGAAGGTTCGACATCGAGGCGCCGCTTGTCACTGCCTGGGAACTCGCCCGCGCCTGGCCGCAAAGCGAACTCAGCATCCTTCCGCATGCTGCCCATTCCACCGCAAATCCCGATATGAGCGCGGCGATCGTCGCCGCCACCGATCGATTTCGCGATATCTAGCAAAAATAATTTCTCCGCCAGGATCGGCAATCCGAGCGATATTCCGCTTTTGAACCGGTCGGATCGGTCGATTCCGGCGGCGTCGACGGTCGACCGCCCGTCACCGGCCGGTCGCTGGAATTTATCCGGCTCAACGAAAATCCTTAACATGAGGACGGCAACGCAACCTTTTCACGGGCGAAAGCCTTGTTGCGTGGATTACAATTTTAATCGAATTCGAGACAAATCCGCATCGAATTTTAGTCGCATTCAAGTTTGTTTTTAGCCAAGTTTTATCGGCATTTGAATCAACTAAGCCTTTAATTCTATTACGTAATTTTCCGTGAGATAAAAACGTCTGTGCCATTGTCACCTCAACTTACGGGGAGACGGCAATGACAACTGCGAATATCCTGAAAGGCGGCCTTCTGGCTGGTGCCATCCTGATGGCAATGACGGGTTCGGGACAGGCGATGCCCGCCAGCATGGCCCTGGCAGGCAATGCCAGCCCGCCGATCGGACATTACGAATTCTGCAAGGCGAATCCGACGGAATGTGTCGAAGTCGGCGGCGATGCCGGACCGGCCATCCTCACCGAGGACCGCTGGAAGGAAATTCTCAAGGTCAACTACACCGTCAACTCGACGATCCAGCCGATGACGGACGAGCAGATCTACGGTGTCGAGGAGCGCTGGGCCTATCCGCGCACCGTCGGCGATTGCGAGGATTACGCCCTGCTGAAGCGCAAGATGCTGATCGACGACGGTTTCTCGCCGTCCGACACGCTGATCACCGTCGTGCTGCAGCCGAATGGCGAAGGCCATGCCGTACTGACGGTTCGCACCGATCACGGCGACTTCATCCTCGACAACATGCGCAACAAGGTGCTGCTGTGGTCGGATACCGAATACACCTATTTGAAGCGCCAGTCGGCCGACGATCCGGCCCGCTGGTCGAAGCTTCAGGACGGCCGCGCTGTCGCGGTCGGTAGCGTCAAGTAAGAACAGCCTGCCGGCCAATGCCGGCTGCTGCCTGCGGCCCGGTCAGTCCCCACATCCCGTCCCCGACCGGTGCCCAAGAGCCGTTCCCGCCGTCCCGGGAACGGCTCGCCCTCTTTTAAAGCCTTACCTCACCAGCATCTTAGCGAATTGTTAACCTTGCCGGCTCGATCATGACGATGAGATTCATCATCGGCACCGGCGGCTCATGTTCTTCCTGCGGCGGACCGAAACGCGAAGAACCGCCATGAGCCATGCCGCGCACAGCGCACCCGACGAGCAGCCGCTTTTTTCAACGGGGTTTCTCCTCCGCACGATGGCGGCGATCGCTGTCCTGGCGGTCCTGACAGTTGCCATCAGCATCGGCGGCCGTTGGTTCGGCCGGCACATCTCGCTTGCCGGCAACACCGACAGCACGGCTGAAATCATGCTGGCCATCGGCCGCGACACCGTGAAATTCCCCGAGAACGCCATCCGCTTTCCGAGTCAAAGGCATGAAGGCGCCGCCGAACGCGTCGATCTCTACCTCGCCTGGCCTGAGATGCAGGGCTACGGCAAGGAAAACCACCTTCGATTCGACGATGTCGCCCAATCCTCCGGGCTGATCTTCCTGCAGGTTACCCAGGGCACCATGTCGCGCGACATGTCCGGGCGGCTGGAACCGATCTATTCGCATCTGCTCGAAGGACCGGCCGCGCCCTTCCGCAACGGGCTGACGCTGCATCGTCTTCGCGCCGATGCGGGTTACGGCGACGAGGTACTGCTGACGGCGCCCGTCGAGGGCGGGCCGGATTACGTCGTGCGCTGCATTTTGCCTTCAGCCCCAGACAAGGCGGCGAGCGGAGATTGTCAGCGCGATATCAAGGTCGGCAGGGATCTCAGCGTTCTCTACCGCTTTTCGAGCAGCCATCTCGACGACTGGGAACATATTGATGCCGCTATCCGCACCTTTGTGGAAACGCGTCTTGTGAACCGTTCTGCGACAAGTCCCTAAAATGCTCCCCGGACAGCGAAATAAACGATTCATCATAAACGGATTGGTAACGCCCAACCAGTAATTTTAGAAGACGAGCTGTGCGGCGGGAGGTGTGCGGTTCCTGCCAAAATCTGAAATGCCAAATATCTGAAATGCAAGAGAAGAGTGGAATAGTGTCAAGGTCAGTCTCCTCCGTATCATCGTCCCGATCCGGCAACTTTCTGGCAAAGCTGCTGGCGATCCTTTCGGTGGCCGTCACGATCGTCCTGGTCGATTCAGTGAATGCCGACGCAGAAGCGGCGAATTCGAAATATGCAGGCATCGTCGTCGACGCCAAGACCGGCAACGTTCTCTACAGCGAGAATGCCGACCGGTTGCAATACCCCGCCTCCCTGACCAAGATGATGACCATCTACATGACCTTCGAGGCATTGGAGCAGGGCCGCATCCGCCTCGATACGCCGGTCCCCTTCTCCGCTCATGCGGCAGCCCAGGCGCCGACCAAGCTCGGCGTCCGCGCCGGCGGCACGATCACCGTCGAGCAGGGCATTCTCGGTCTCGTCACCCTGTCGGCCAATGATGCCGCAACCGCGCTCGGCGAAATGCTGGGCGGCGGCAGCGAGGATCGTTTCGCCCAGCTGATGACCGCCAAGGCGCATGCGCTTGGCATGACGCGCACCACCTATCGCAACGCCAACGGCCTGCCGAATACGGCGCAGATGACGACGGCGCGCGACCAGGCTCGCCTCGGCATCGCCCTTCGCCAGCATTTCCCGCAATATTACGGCTATTTCTCCACCCGCGCCTTCAAGTTCGGCAGCCGCACGATCCGCAGCCATAACCGCCTGGTCGGTTCGGTGCGCGGCGTCGACGGCATCAAGACTGGTTACACCCGCGCTGCCGGTTTCAATCTGGTGAGCTCGGTGCAGGTCGACGGCAAGTCGATCGTCGGCGTCGTGCTCGGCGGCGCCTCGACGCCCGCCCGCGATGCCCAGATGCGCAATCTGATCGCCACCTATCTGCCGAAGGCATCGAGCCGGGGTGGATCGTCGGTGCTGATTGCCCAGGCAGCCCCTGCCCCGGCGATGATCGAGACACCCGCTCCGGTCCAGCCGCAGAAGGTCCAGCAGAAAGCTCAGCCGCAAATGGCCCAACAGCAGGTCGCAAAGACCATCACCGCAGCGCAGCCGCCGGTTTCGGCCGCCGCCGCCGATCTCAGCCTGCCGCACAAAGGCCCGCTGCCGGATACGCGTTATCAGGTCGCCGAGACCGAGGTCGCCTATGCCGAGACCGCTCAGTCGAAATCCGACAATCCGCTGGTAGCCCAGCCGATGCCGGCGCCGACCAAAGTCAAGACCATGACCTTCAAGCAGCAGGCGTCGGTTGCCGTGCCGACGCCGGCGCCCGCCTATATGCCGCCGGAACAGGGCGACACCTCGGTCGATGAGGTCACCACCGCCTCGACCACTCCGACTTCGACTGGCGCCGCTTCAACCAGCAATGGTCCCAGCGGTTGGGTCGTGCAGGTCGGCGTCTCGCCGAACCGGCAGATGGCCATGGATCTCCTGGAGAGCGCCAAGAGCAAGGGCGGTAGAGCGCTGGCTTCGGCGAAGCCTTTCGCGGTCGCCTACGCCGCTGGTGGTGACCAGCTTTACCGCGCCCGATTTGGCGGCTTCGACGATCAGCGAGATGCCGTCAACGCCTGCAAGGCCTTGAAGAAGGCCGGCATCAAGTGCTGGGCGGCTGCCCAATGAGCTATTCGATGCTGCCTGCAAGATGGCCGGCGGCATTGGTGACGGCCGGAATCGGTGTTTGCGTTTCCGGCCACCGTTCTTGAACTCGATCAGTATTGCGTACGGGGAAAACAATGGCGATCAATGAGAATTTTCCAGGAGTGCCAGCCGACCGCCGCATGGCCAAAGGGCGCTCATCTCTGCATCCGCTGCACGAGGCGGCTATGCGCCTTGCCGAGATCGGCCTGCAACGGCCGAAGGCCAAGTCTCCGAAGACCCGGGATCTCATCAATCTGCTGCTGTGCCATGGCGCCCGTGCCTGGCGTTACTCTCAGCCCGAAGCCCGCATCCATTTGCATGTGACCTCGCCGGACGGCAGCGCGCCGGTACAGTTGCGCCTGCGCTGAACTGCAGAGCGCCGCGTGCCCGAAAGGGCACGCTGTCACCTTCTATCCGCGCATGATCCCCTCCGGAAATCGACTCCGATTTCGGGGATTAGAGCAGGCCAAGGTCCGTGAGTTCGCGGCGAAGGTCCGCGGGCATTTCGGCAATGCCGGCGCCAAGGCTTGTCAGGTCGCGCGGCACGTCGTCCTCAGTGTAATAACGCCAGCCCTGGAAGGGACGTTTCGGCTGCACGGCCGTCTCGATGACCTCCGGGCCGAGCATCAGGCGGCAGCGTGAAATCCCCTCGCCGTCCGTGAAGGTCTCAATGTCGAGCAGCTTCTGCCTCGCCTGCACCTGCCCCTTGATCACCCAGTAGAGCGAACCGCCGTCAAGCAGCTCCTCCATGCGTTTCGGCGCCATGCGCGTCGTATGCACCGAATGCGGCTCGAGGCCGGCGGCGATGGCGCGCAGCGAGCGTTCCGCCACCCATTCGCGCAGATCGTCGATCGAGTCGGCGCCGACGCAGAGTTTGATGAGATGCAATGCCATGCTGCCGTTGAAATCCTTTTGGCAGCGAGCGTCAAGCACCAAGCTTCAAGCGTCCACAAACTCAGCATTCAACGACGTTAACCGCAAGACCTCCGGTCGAGGTCTCCTTGTATTTCTCGCTCATGTCGTGGCCGGTCTGGCGCATCGTCTCGATACAGGCGTCGAGCGGCACGAAATGCTGGCCGTCGCCCTTGATGGCAAGCGAGGCCGCCGTGACGGCCTTGACGGCGCCGAGCGCGTTGCGCTCGATGCAGGGAACCTGCACGAGGCCTGCGATCGGATCGCAGGTCATGCCGAGATGATGTTCGAGCGCGATTTCGGCGGCGTTCTCGATCTGCTCCGGCGTGCCGCCCATGACGGCGGCAAGGCCTGCGGCAGCCATCGCCGCCGCCGAGCCGACCTCGCCCTGACAGCCAACTTCAGCGCCCGAGATCGAGGCATTGTGCTTGATGATCCCGCCGATGGCAGCGGCCGTCAGCAGATAGTCGCGGATGCCGTTTTGGTCCCAGTCCTCGTGGAAATGCTCGTAGTAGCGGATCGTTGCCGGAATGACGCCGGCCGCGCCGTTGGTCGGCGCCGTGACGACCCGCCCGCCGGCTGCATTCTCCTCGTTGACGGCCATCGCATAGACGCTCAGCCAGTCGTTGGCGAGCAACGGGTTGATGCGGTTGCTGCGCCATTCCTCTTCCAGCTTGTCGTGAATCCTGCGCGCGCGCCGCTTGACGTTGAGACCGCCCGGCATGATGCCCTCGACCTTGAGGCCGCGCTCGATGCAGGAACGCATCGCCTCCCAGATGCGGTCGAGCCCCTGATCGAGCTCCTCGGGGCTGCGCTGGCTTTCTTCGTTCGCCCGCTTCATCTGCGCGATCGACAGGCCGGAGCGCTCCGCCATCTCGAGCATCTGCTTGGCGGTGGAGAAGGGATAGGGTACGCGCGTGCCGCCAGCCGCGTTCTTCTTCGCCCGCATCTGCTCCAGCTCGGTGTCGGTGACGACGAAGCCGCCGCCGACCGAATAGTAGATGCGCTTGACGAGCAGCCGGCCGTCCCTGTCATAGGCGGAAAAGACCATGCCGTTTGCATGGCCGGGCAATGGCTGTTTCTTGTCGAAGACCAAGTCGGTTTTCGGCTGGAACTGATAGGCGGGATGCCCATCCGGCGTGATGCGGCCGGTGCGCTCCACCGTGTCGACGATGCCGTCCATCTTGTCGGGATCGACGCTGTCGGGCGCCTCGCCCATCAACCCGAGAATGACAGCCCTGCCCGTGCCGTGTCCGATACCGGTATGGGCGAGCGAGCCGTGCAGGCTGACCTTGATGGCTGTGACCTGCGCGCCTGATGACGGCCGCGGCCATTCGTTCGAGAGGATCAGCTCGAGAAACCGGTTGGCGGCCGACATCGGACCCATCGTGTGTGAGCTCGACGGCCCGACACCAATCTTGAAGACATCGAATACCGAGAGAAACATGGGGGCGCCTTCTGAAGATGAGGATGCAAGCTTAAGCGAGGCCGGTTTCGAATCCGTGCGGCGCACCGACATCGCATGGAGCCGGTGCGACATTCGGACTGCACACTGGAGCGCCACCCGTCCAATAGGACACTCTAGCACTTTGAGCTTGCGCATAATCCTTTCCGAAAATCGAATCCGATTTTCGGGGTCGTGCGCTAAACCAAGCGGCCCGCCTTACCAATCATTGCTGCATTCAATGAAGGCTAGGCGGAGGAAGAACTGGTTGCCTTATCTTGACAGTCTGCTCCGACTTCCAATGTCCTGCTGACGTCGATGCTAGGCGACACCTTGTAGATTGGGAGATTGGACACATGCCGCTCAAACGGATGGACAACGTAGGAATCGTGGTCAATGACCTCGAAGAGACGATTGATTTCTTTCGCGAGCTCGGCCTCGAGCTCGAAGGGCGGGCTGCGATCGAAGGAGAATGGGCGGGGCGTGTCACTGGACTGGGCAATCAGCATGTCGAGATTGCCATGATGCGCACACCGGATGGCCACAGCCGGCTCGAGCTCTCCCGCTTCCTCACGCCGCCTGTCGTCGCAGATCACCGCAACGCGCCGGTCAACGCGCTCGGCTACCTCCGCGTCATGTTCACCGTTGACGATATCAAAGAGACGCTTGAAAGGCTCAGCAAGCGCGGCGCGCAGCTCGTCGGCGAAGTCGTGGACTATCAAGACATCTATCGGCTCTGCTACATCCGCGGGCCTGGAGGGCTTCTCATCGGACTAGCCCAAGAACTTAGCTGAGCTATGCGCGAAGCTTCTCGTCGCGATTATCTTGAACGACCGCGCCGTCGGCTCCATCCCAGGATTCAGCCGTCGTCGAGATTTGTCGTTGATCGGCCATGGCTGACGTTGCGCCGCTCAGCAGGCGCTTTTCGACCTCTTGCAGGTCGAGGATCGCGCGGTCCATTTGGCCGACCGGAGTTTCGCGCCAAACCAGACGCGAGCGATTATCCTGCCATAGCTGGACCAGCAGCCGCCGGCCTGGAACCTCGATCGTCTCGTGGATGAACCATGCCCCGACTGCCGCAACGAAAAGCGTCACCATGATGAGCGCCGGTTCGGGCATCAAGGCATCAAAAGTCAGACGCGCCAGGAACATGATGGGGACATGGAAAAGATAAAGTGAAAAACTGATCTTTCCGAAAAACCGTACTGGTGCGGCTGCCAGGACACGGGCAGCGATGGGAGGCTGTCGAGCCACGAGCCCGACAATGACGGCCGCGGCCACCGCACTTTGCAGGCTCCAAAATTCCGGGGAAAAGCCGGGCAAGATATGCCGGTAAGTGAAAAACACCGCCAGAAGGAAAAGTGTTAAAATGCCTGTGAGGGCAGATGGAATCCAGCTGTTCCAGTGGGAATGCATCATTCCGGCCAGTGCCCCGAAAAGAAAGTACGGGAGCTTGGAGGCGAGCAGGATTCCCGGGCCAGGCAATTCAACCAGGCCATCAACGACGACGACCACGGCGAGGCCCACAATCATGCCGCTATGGCGGTGCGGCTGAGCCAAGCAAAGCCACAGGACGGGAAAGAGCAGATAGAATTGGATCTCGGGTGGTATCGACCAGAAAACACCACTCGAGCCGAGAAGAAAGATATGACGCACAAAATCCGTGCCGCTAACGATCGGCTGAACAAAATCCAGATTTTGCAAGCTCGACAGCATCGCCACGAGAACGACGGCCGCCAGATAAACCGGATAGATGCGGGCAAAGCGGCTCACAAGAAAATCCAGCACGTTTTCTCTCGTGACCGGCCGTGAGCCGTAGAGATGAGCCATCAGGAAGCCGCTGAGAGCAAAAAACAAACCGACAGCTTCGTCGCCCATCGTCACGAGATGCGGAGCTGTGATTGGAAAGATAAGGCCAATATGGGCTCCAACGACCAGAAGCGCAGCGACACCGCGCAGGCCATCGAGACTCGGGATGTAATCCGGCCGACTCATGGGTCACTTTTGAATTCGGAGTTCAGGTTCAGCCCTGAACAATTGGCCATCACGACTTTACAAGCGGTTAACGCGGCGCCCTGCTCGTGCACCTCTAGACTGGTGTGGCGCTAGCGTGCATCGTCAGGACGGCAAATTGCTTTGGAAAACGGGACCACTTCTCCATGACAGCCACCAACCGCATCGCCCTCTCCAGCGACCACGCCGCCACTCAACTCCGACAGGCTATTGCCGGTCATATCACGGCGCAAGGCTGGATAGTGGTCGACATCGGACCGACAACGCCGGAGAGCACACATTATCCTCAGCACTGCGAAGCGGCGGCGCGTCTCGTCGCCTCCGGCGATTGCCGGTTTGGCATCATCCTATGCGGCACCGGCCAGGGCATCATGATGGCGGCGAACAAGGTAAAGGGAATCCGTTGCGGCGTCTGCGCAGACACATTCTCGGCCCGCATGATCCGCCAGCACAACGATGCCAACATGCTTTCGATTGGCGTGCGCGTGGTGGGCGAAGGGCTGGCGCTCGATATCGTGGATGCATTCCTGACCGCTCGTTTCGAGGGCGGCCGGCATGCGACACGGGTGGGGATGATTGAGGCGCTGGAGGGATAGCGCCGTCCTTTTCTCCTTCTTTGGGTTGCCGCCCCGAATCCGCAAGCTGACGGAAGACCGTATTGCTGTCGTTAGTTCCAGAAGATGCCGGTCGGCTATCCGCCAAGCCTTGTTGTTTCCAGACGGCTCGATTATGCCGAACTGCCGCATGGCCGAAAGCTCACGTAAAGCCGCCGAACTCGGCCATGCGGCATAATCCGACTTGCGGCATAATGGCCGCGTTCATGCGGAGACTGAATCACTGATGACGACGGCGGATTATATCGCTCTGGCCTTCTTTGCCTTTGTCTGGATGGGCTATTCCTGGCTGCTGCACGGCCGCACCTTCTTCGGACGCACCAGCCTGACCCATGCGATGACCGAACGGCGCCGGGAATGGATTTACAATTCGCTGCGCCGCGACCTGAAGATGATCGACACGCAGATCATGGCCGGCCTGCAGAACGGCACCGCCTTCTTTGCCTCGACCTCGATCTTCGCGATCGGCAGCTGCTTTGCTTTGCTCGGCGCGACGGAGAAGGTCGACGCCGTCTTCGCCGACCTGCCCTTCGTCTTCCATGGGGGCCATGCCGTCTTCGAGATGAAGGTGGGCGGGCTGGCAGCGCTTTTCGGCTACGCCTTCTTCAAATTCGGCTGGTCCTACCGGCTGTTCAACTACTGCACCATTCTCTTCGGCTCGATCCCGATGATGCGCGACACCGAGCGCGACGTCATCGCCGCCGAGCGGGCGGCCGAACGCGTCATCCGCATGAACGTCATTGCCGGCAGCAATTTCAACGAGGGCCTCAGGGCGATCTTCCTGTCGATCGGCTATCTCGGCTGGTTCATCAACCCTTATGTCTTCATGCTGACGACGGCGATCGTCATCTTCGTGCTGACACGCCGGCAATTTTTCTCGCAGGCGCGACTGGCAATCATGGATGCTGGCCCGCCATCAAATCTCCACCTTTCTGTTATTCGCCGCGATATGCCGTCGAGCGACGGACGTGATTTGCCCGAGGGACTTTGATGATATTGCCGGCAAGGGAAACCGATGCGGCGGCAAAACCGCCGCGCATCGGCCTATTGGATACGGCGCGCGGCGTCGCGCTGATCGCCATGGCGAGCTACCATTTCAGCTGGGACATGGAGTTCATGGGCTATCTCGCGCCGGGCACGGCCGAAACCGGCTGGCTGAAGATCTATGCCCGGGCAATCGCCACGACCTTTCTCTTCATCGTCGGCATCAGCCTGGTGCTCTCGAGCACGCCCGAGATTCGCTGGCCCTCCTTCTGGAAGCGCTTCGGCATGATCGCCGCGGCAGCCGCGCTCATCTCGATCGCCACGCGCATCGCGATGCCGAACGAGTGGATCTATTTCGGCATCCTGCATTGTATCGCGGTGCTCACGCTCATCGGCGTCGTTTTTTTGAGGCTGCCGCTCGCCTTCACCCTCATCGCCACGCTCGCGCTCTTTGCCGCCTGGATGACCGATAATTTCGGGCCACCCGGCCTGCTTCGCTCATCCTTGTTCGATCCCAGATATCTCGCCTGGATCGGCCTTGCCGTGACGCCGGAACGCTCTAATGACTACGTCCCGCTGTTTCCCTGGGCAGTGCCCTTCTTCGCTGGATTGAGTATCGCCTCGATCGCCATCAGAACCAGGCTGCCGCAGCGGCTTGCCGCCCTTGGCACCGGTTCCTGGTGGCCGGCAAGGCTCGGCCGCCACAGCCTTGCCTTCTATCTCATCCACCAGCCGGTGTTGATCGCCATCGCCTATGGGATTTCCCTCGTCGTCCCGCCGCAGGCGCCGGATCCGCTCGCGACTTACCTAAGGCAATGCAACGCCTCTTGCGTCATGCAGCAAGGCGAAGCGCTTTGCCGCGGCTTCTGCCAGTGCACGCTGGACAAATTGCAGGCCCAAGCCCTGTTCACGCCGCTGCAGGCGGGAGAGATCGATATTCGGAACGACGAGCGGGTCCAGACGATCGCCGCCGAATGCAGCGCCGAGGCACAATAGAGGTTGGCAACCCCGTAGCCGTTTTTCAGGTGGTGACGCCGATTTCGGCGAGGCGGCCGAGGCAGGTCTCTTCGATAGAGTCGAGTTCCGCCAGCGTGTCGTCGATATCCTTGCGCTTCTGGCGCAGGTCGTCGCGCTTCTCGTCGACGCGCTTCATCAGGAGCTTCAGCTGGCCGAGTTCGCCCGGCGGCTCCTTGTAGACCTGGATGATCTCGCGGATTTCGGCGATGGTGAAACCGATGCGCCGGCCGCGGAGGATTTCCGCGATGAGGCGCCGGTCGGCTTGCCGGAACAGACGGGTGCGCCCGCGCCGCTCTGGATGGATCAGTCCCTCGTCCTCGTAGAAGCGGAGCGTGCGCGTCGAGACCCCGAATTCGCGCGTCAGTTCCGTTATGCTATAGTATTTGTTCACCGGCATGTGTTCCCCGTCGTCGGACAGACGATAATATTGACTTTTACGTAATAGTCAATTTTTGGCGGTTCAGATGCCGAACCACCAGGTGGCGATGCCGAGAAAGGCGAAGAAGCCGGTACAGTCCGTCACTGTCGTGACGAAGACCGACGAGGCGATCGCCGGGTCGGCGCCCATCTTGTCGAGCAGCAGCGGCAGAAGGATGCCGGCAAGAGCGGCTGCCATCAGGTTGATGACCATCGCCGCCGCAATCACCCCGCCGAGCTGGTAGTCGTGGAACCAGGTCCCGGCGATCGCGCCCATGATCGTCGCGAAGACGATGCCGTTCAGGATGCCGACGCCCGCCTCCCTGCGGATGATGCGGCCGGCATTGTAGATGTCGAGATCGCGGGTCGCGAGCGCGCGCACCGTCACCGTCATCGTCTGCGTGCCGGCATTGCCGCCCATCGAGGCGACGATCGGCATCAGCACCGCAAGCGCGATCATCTTCTCGATCGAGCCGTCAAACAGCCCGATGACGCTGGCCGACAGCATCGCCGTGCCGAGGTTGATCAAAAGCCACAGGAAGCGCGAACGCACTGTCGAGAGCACATTGTCCGACAGCTCTTCGTCGCCGACGCCGCCGAGGCGCTTGATGTCCTCGTCCGCCTCCTCGTGGATGACGTCGACGACGTCGTCGATGGTCAGCACGCCGACCAGCCGACCGTTCTCATCGACGACGGCGGCCGAGAGAAGGTCGTACTGCTCGAAGAGCTGAGCCGCCTCCTCCTGGTCCATCTCGGCCGGAACCGGATGGTTCGTCTCGCGCATGATCTGCTCGATCTTCGTCTGCCGCTTGGTGCGGAGAATCTGGTCGAGATCGACGGCGCCGAGCAGCTTGAAGGTCGGATCGATGACGAAGATCTGCGAGAAGGAATAGGGCAGATCCTCCTCGTCGCGCATGTAGTCGATCGTCTGTCCCACAGTCCAGAATGGCGGCACGGCGACGAATTCCGTCTGCATGCGGCGCCCGGCCGAGCTTTCGGGATAGTCGAGCGCCCGGCGCAGCCGCACCCGCTCGGTGAACGGCAGCTGGGCGAGGATCTCTTCTCGATCCTCCTTGTCAAGGTCTTCGAGAATGTAGACGGCGTCGTCCGAATCGAGCTCGCCGATCGCGGCGGCGATCTGGTCGTTCGGCATCTGGTCGACGATCTCGCGGCGGATCGCCTCGTCGACTTCGGTCAGCGCCGTCATGTCGAAATCGTCGCCGAGCAGGCGCACCAGCGCCAGGCGCTGATCCGGCTGGATCGCCTCCAGCAGGTCGCCTATTTCGGATTCATGCAGGCGGGCAACGTTCTGGCGCAGGAACAGCGTGTCGCGGTCGGCGATTGCGGCGCCGACAAGCGCCAGAAAATCGCCGCGGACATTGCCGTCCTCGTCGTAGATATCGGCTTCCTCGTCATCAGGACGCCTGCGAATGCGGTCTTCCCCATCGGTCGTCGTCATCTGCCGCCCTCGCATCTGGTTCGAATTTCAACGACTGCCGCGCCGCATTCGCAAATGTTGGCCGAAAACACATTATCAACAAGCGGATAAGCAAATCCCGCGCGAGGCTCCCGCAGCCGGAATTCTTGGCCCCTGCTAGCCCAAAGCACCCGTGTCGTAAAGCGGCAAACCGTGCTTCGTGATGACAATGCCTGCGGCCGGCGATAGTTTCCTCACCCGTGCAAGCAGAGGAAGCCTGCCCCATGCCCATCCGTCCGATTCTGCGCTATCCACATCCGGGCCTGAAGACTGTCTGCGCGCCGGTGACGGCCTTCGATTCCTCGCTCACAGCCCTTGCCGACGATCTGCTGGCGACGATGCGCGCAGCCCCCGGCGTCGGCATCACCGCCGCCCATATCGGTGTCTTCGACCGTGTCACGGTGCTGGAACTCGACCAGGCCGACGGCGTGCGTCTCTACGTCAATCCTCATATCACCTGGTTTTCGAAGGAGACGATGAGCCATTCCGAAGGCAGCGTCTCCATGCCCGACGTGACCGACGAGGTGACGCGCCCGCGAGCAATCCGCTTCCGCTATCAGGATGCCGAGGGCGCCGTGCACGAGCACGGTGCCGAAGATTTCCTTGCCATCTGCATCCAGCACGAAGTCGACCAGCTCGATGGCATTTTCTGGCTGCAGCGCCTCTCGCGGCTGAAGCGCGACCGTCTCGTGAAGAAATGGGAGAAGGCCCAGGGCTGACAATCACGGCTGACAAATCGCCGTCCGCACCGAACCATTCGCCGCTGCCGGCGTTTCCAGCAAAAGAAACAAGGAGCGACCGCAATGGCAAGGATCGGTGACAAGACCCCGATTTCACGGGAAAAGCCTGAGCTTTCCCGTGAAGAGGATTATCGCGACCTCGAAGAACGCAACCTCGATGACGGCTGGCCATACGCTGACGGCAGCGGCGCCGGCACCGGCGGCCCGGATAATCGCCCCTACGGCGAGACTGCGGCCAATTTTGACAGCGATCCCAACAAGGGCTTCCGGATAGATGGCACGGATGAGGACGGCAACGAGAACCGCCTGAAGGATTCGCTGCGCGCCGATACGATCGACCGCGATGAAAGCGACGAGCTGGAAGCGCGGGTGAACGACAATCTCGAAAACATCCCCGAGGTCGATATCGACAGCATCGAGGTTCATGCAGACGGTCACGTCGTCGCCCTGGAAGGGTCGGTGGAGACGATCGGCATCGCTCGCAAGGTCGAACTCGGCGCGCTTTCGGTGGATGGCGTCCGTCACGTCCGCAACAAACTGCAGCTGACCGGTGTCGATGCGCATATCCCGAACGACGACTGACTTCACGCACAAGGCGCAGATCACCAACGGGAGACGGGCTGCCGCCTCCCGTTAGTGACCCTTCCCAACATTACCAAAAGTTAACAATTTAAGATTGCAGCACCAGCTGTCTTATTCGAGACACCAATCGCCTATTTTTGTTAGGCGGCTTCTGTAACGCGAACGTCAATTTCGTTGACAACACTGTGATTTCATTTGGACAAAAGGTCGCGGCTGCGTCGTCATATTATCACAAAATTGCCTGAATTGGGGCGCGAACTCGTGTTTGCCGAGGGTTAGTTTATGTTGTGGAATTCAACAGCAGATTGAGGAGATAGACCCATGCGCATCAAATTTGCCCTTGCCGCTTCCCTGTTCGCCGTCAGCCTTGCAGGCGCTGCCTTCGCCCAGCCGACCTATTCCGATGACTACACCAACGACAGCGACGGCTTCGCGCCGAGCCCGACGTCGAAGCCGGCCCCGGTCCACTACAGCAGCCGCAAGGCCCCGGCCTATTCCGGCGACTATACCAATGACAGCGATGGCTTCGCACCGAGCGCCATGGCAGCCCCTGCCGTCGATAAGACCGCAACAGCCAGCATCACGCAGCTGCCCCCATGCCACAGCATGATCGGTCCGAAGGGCTCCCACACCAAGGGTGCCGACAGCGGCGCCTCCCGCACCGAAGCATGCCGCGCGACGCATTGACCCGATAAAAGACAGGGATCCGATAAAAGAAAGGGCCGGAAACCGGCCCTTCTCTTTTCAATCCATCTTTATGTCGTCCTAGAATACCAATGGAACGAGCCGGTAACGGGTCGTGGCCATGAAAGCCTCGTAAGCAGGATCCTGCTTGAGCAGACGTTCTTCCGCCAGGAGGCGGAAACATTGTGCGGCCAGGGCCGTCGCATAGATGGCGAAATTCCAAAGGCTCGGATGGGCCAGGAAGAAGCCGATGTGTGTCATCAGATACCCCGCATACATCGGATGGCGGATAAATTTGTAAGGCCCGCCGATCTTGACGCCGCGATTGGCCGGCACCAGGCCGAAGCTTCGCCGCAATGTCAGCTTTGCCGATATCTGCAAGATGAAACCGAGCGCCATCACCGTCCCGCAGAATGCGAGCGGCGCTAACGGCTGTGTCGCGGAGGGCGCTGCAAGCAACGGGAAGATCGTGCCGATGGCGGTGACCGTCCAGTCGAAGAAGCGTAGCGACGCATTTCTCGTCGGCCGGCGGGTCAGGATGAGGAATGCGGCAGCTCCCTCCGAAACGATCAGCAGGCAATCGATGATCGCGCGATTGTCCTGCATCTGCGGCAGGACGCGCATGACAATCCCAACGAAGAAATAACCGATGAGAACCTTCTCGATAATATCGAGAACGAAATACACATCGAGGAACGACCAGCTTGCCGCTGCTTTTTTTCTCATTATCCTCGGACTTCCATATTCACACTGCTGTGGTGTCCTATATATTTTCCACCGCTAATTATCGGTTAAAACACCGGCTCAGATCTGACGGTGAAGCGATTGCCGAGCCTGACGGCAGAAAGACTCGAACGTCCAAGGCTTCCTCGACAGCGACCTCAACGCTGCGCGACCGCCAAAACTTCCACGAAGCATTGTTCCCCTGGGAAAAGCCGAAACCAGCCTTTCTTTCCGATACAAATTGCCCCGGTCGCCGCGATCAGTCAGATTTCGCCGGTCGTTTCGCCGAAAACCGCCTCGAAGGCGGTGCGCAGCCGGATATCGACATCAGCCATCATCACCGGCAGGCCAAGATCGACGAGGCTGGTCACGCCATAGGCTGATATCCCGCAGGGCACGATGCCGCCGAAATGGTCGAGATCGGGATCGACGTTGAGCGACAGTCCGTGGAAGGTCACCCATTTCCGCAGCCTTATGCCGAGAGCGGCGATCTTGTCCTCGGCCATCGCCCCATCGGCCAGCAATGGCTTTTCCGGCCGGCGCACCCAGACGCCGACGCGATCTTCACGTCGCTCACCGCGCACATTCATCATGTCGAGCGTGCGGATGACGACGTCTTCAAGGGCGGCAACGAAGGCGCGCACGTCCTGACGCCGCCTTTTCAGGTCGAGCATGACATAGGCGACGCGCTGGCCGGGTCCATGATAGGTATATTCACCGCCACGCCCTGTCGCAAAGACCGGAAAACGGTCCGGCTGGACGAGGTCCCTCTTATTGGCGCTGGTGCCGGCAGTATAGAGCGGCGGATGTTCGACGAGCCAGACGAGCTCATCACCGCCATCCGATATCACCGCCACCTCGCGCTCCATCGTCTCCACCGCCTCCTCATAGGGAATGAGGCCATCGGCAATGCGCCAGCGGACCGGCCGCGTGCCGAGTTGGGGAAGCATGGAGAATTCGAGATCGGTGCGAAGCATGGCCATTCCTTGCCGCTCTCCCCGAAACGCCTGTGAAATAGGGGCGGCAGGACAGCTATATGGACCCGTTTCGAGGCCAATTCAAATGCTGTGACCGGTTTTCAAAAAAACTGTCATATCGCCCTTGTGCACCCCAGATGCTTTTGCTACATGCTGCCCCGCCGACGCAAATCGGCACCTACCACGATGCGGTCGTGGCGGAATTGGTAGACGCGCAGCGTTGAGGTCGCTGTGGGGCAACCCGTGGAAGTTCGAGTCTTCTCGACCGCACCATTTCCCTTCAGGGAAACGCTTTCTAAGCGACGATTTCGTTTTCACCTCGAAGCCATTTGCGATTGCTCGGCTTGATTGCCCAGCCTTCTCATGGTTGATGGCGTCATCCTCGCAAGAATCAGCAGCCATGTCAGAGCCCCACCAAAATTCCCTGCAGGGCATGGCCATCATGTCCGGCGCCATGCTGATCCTGCCGACAATGGATGCGATCGCCAAATATATGGCGACCTTCGAGGCGATGTCGCCGGGTCAGGTGACCTTCTACCGATTCTTCTTCCAGATTGCCTGCACCCTGCCGATTCTTTTCGCCCTTTTCGGGTTGAAGGCGCTCTCGGCCAAACGGCCATGGATGAACCTGCTGCGCGGTGTGCTGCATGGTGCTGCGAGCCTGCTTTTCTTCGTCGCCGTCAAATACATGCCGCTCGCCGACGTCTTCGCCATCTATTTCGTCGAGCCCTTCATGCTGACCGCCCTGTCTGCGCTGTTTCTCGGCGACAAAGTCGGCTGGCGGCGCTGGACAGCGATCGTCGTCGGTTTCGGCGGCGCGATGATCGTCATTCAGCCAAGCTACGAAATTTTCGGCTTGAAGGCGCTGCTGCCGGTCGCCTGCGCCTTTCTGTTCTCGCTCTATCTCTTCCTCAACCGCGCCATCGGCGAGGCCGATTCGCCGCTGACCATGCAGACGATGGCCGGCATCGGCGGAACGGTCTTTATGGCGGCCGCCCTTCTCGTCGGTAGCAGTTCCGGCAATGCCGATTTTGCTGTCTCCCTGCCCTCCTCCGGTCTCGGCCTTGTCCTGCTTCTCGCCCTCGGCACGATCTCGGGATATGCGCATATGCTCGTGGTCCGGGCTTTTCGTCTCGCGCCCCTGTCGCTGCTTGCGCCGTTCCAGTACTTCGAGATCATCTCAGCGACCGTTCTGGGTTATGCGTTGTTCGACGATTTCCCGAGCTTTTCCAAATGGATCGGCATCTTCATCATCGTTGCGTCAGGCCTCTTCATCATCTGGCGCGAGCGGCTGCAGGCGCAATCGTTAAAATCTTCCTGACATCGGGAATATCGGGTTAACTCCTCTTCTTGAGGGATCGTCAATTCGCAGGCGCTAAAACTGTCGCCGGTTTCATGATGAAGCCTGGAGTTAAAACATGAGCGAATTTCGTCTCGCTTTTCCGGCCTGTATCGTGGCCGGCAAGCATCGGCTGACGGCCGAAGATATGACACTGCTGCGCAAACATGCCTTCCCGCAGGGCATCCGGACATCAGACGATGTCGTGGCGATGTTGGCGCTCAACAATTCCTGCCCTGAAAAATGTGCCGCTTGGAACGCTTTCTTTGTGGAGCAGCTCGCCGGTTTCATCGTCCATTACACGTATCCGCAAGGCTCGCTTGATGAAATCAACGTCGCCTGGATCATGCGCATGTTTACGACCGATGGTGTCGTCAACTCGGCGCTGGAACTCGAGCTCATTCTTCACGTCATGGAGATCTCGGCCGATGTCCCGGGCGAGTTGAGAGCGCTCGCCCTCGATCAGCTCCGCCTGGCAATCACCGACAATATCGGTGGCTACAAGCTGTCGCGTGCCATCGATCGCCGGGGCATCTCCCGTCAGGACGTCGATTTTGCGATGCGCATCTTCAGAAGCGTGGCCGAAGGCGGCGTCATCCCCGTCTCGTCGGTCGAATACGGCGTGCTCCAGCAGATCGAGCGGGCAACGCTGGCTGGCGCCAATCATCCGCACTGGGCGGGGATCATGGCCGCCGTCGAGCTGCGCGATTATGCCGAGCCGCGTCGCAGCCGCTGGCTGCGCATCGTCGACGAGGAACCAGTCTCGGCAGCCGCTGTCGCCTGACGCTCCGCAAGCCTGATTGTGCGTTCCGGTGTTTTGTGCGTAAAACTCCGGGATGCATTTCTGGGTGGAGTCTCGATGTTCAAGAAAATCCTGATCGCGAATCGCGGCGAAATCGCCTGCCGCGTGATCAAGACTGCGCGCCGCATGGGAATTCTGACCGTCGCGGTCTATTCGGATGCGGATCGGGACGCGCTGCATGTCGAGATGGCTGACGAGGCTGTGCATATCGGCCCCGCCGCAGCGTCGGAGAGTTATCTGGCTGCCGAAAAGATCATCGCGGCCTGCAAGGCGACGGGCGCCGAGGCGGTGCATCCCGGCTACGGCTTCCTGTCCGAACGCGCCTCCTTCTGCGCCGAACTGGAAAAACAGGGTATCGTCTTCATCGGCCCGAAGCCGAAGGCCATCATGGCGATGGGCGACAAGATCGAATCGAAGAAATTCGCCAATGCCGCCGGTGTATCCACAGTGCCCGGCCATCTTGGCATCATCGAGGATGCGGCCCATGCGGAGGTAATCGCTGGCGGGATCGGTAATCCCGTCATGATCAAGGCATCGGCTGGCGGCGGCGGCAAGGGCATGCGCATTGCATGGAACCAGGCAGAAGTGCGCGACGGCTTCGAGCGTGCCCGCTCCGAGGCGAAAAGCTCCTTCGGTGACGACCGCGTCTTCATCGAGAAATACATCGTCGAGCCACGCCATATCGAGATCCAGGTGCTGGCCGACGCGCATGGCAACGTCGTCTATCTCGGCGAACGTGAATGCTCGATCCAGCGGCGGAACCAGAAGGTGGCGGAAGAGGCGCCCTCGCCCTTCCTCGATGAGAAGACCCGCAAGGCGATGGGCGAGCAATCGGTGGCGCTGGCGAAGGCCGTCGATTACCAGAGCGCCGGCACCGTCGAATTCATCGTCGACCGCAACCGCAATTTCTATTTCCTCGAAATGAACACCCGCCTGCAGGTCGAACATCCCGTGACCGAACTCATCACCGGCATCGATCTTGTCGAGCAGATGATCCGGGTCGCAGCGGGAGAGCCCCTTCCCTTTGCTCAGGAGGACATCAGGCTCGACGGATGGGCGATCGAGAGCCGGCTCTATGCCGAAGATCCCTACCGCAACTTCCTGCCCTCGATCGGCCGCCTGACGCGTTACCGCCCGCCGGCGGAAGGCAAGACCGGCAATGTCGTCGTCCGCAACGATACCGGCGTCTTCGAGGGTGCCGAGATTTCGATGTATTACGATCCGATGATCGCCAAGCTCTGCACCTGGGCGCCGACACGGCTCGAGGCGATCGACGCCATGGGCCGGGCGCTCGACGGCTTCGTCGTCGATGGCATCGAGCACAATGTTCCTTTCCTGTCGGCGCTGATGAAACATCCGCGCTGGCGCGAGGGCCGGCTTTCCACAGGCTTCATCGCCGAGGAATATCCTGACGGCTTCGCGCCGATGAAACCGGAGCAGTCGGAAGACGCCGTGCTTGCCGCGATCGCCCTCTCCGCCTCGTTGATCGAGGCGAACCGCCGTGAACGTTTCGCCGATCGCCTGCGCGCTGCATCGGGCGCGCTGCGCGAGCACTGGGTGATCAAGATTGGCGACAAGTACGTCGCGGCACGATTGCTCGACGGTCTCGTCACCATCCCCTTCGATATGGACATCGCGATCGAGGGTGAGAACAAGAGCGTTGTCACCGATTGGAGACCGGGCGACCCGGTCTGGAGCGGCAAGGTCGGCGGTCTCGACATTACCGCGCAGCTTCGCCCCGTTCTGAACGGGTTGCGTATCGACTGGCAGGGGCTTTCGGTGCTTGCCAAGGTCTTTTCGCCGCGTCATGCCGAACTCGACAGGCTGATGCCGGTAAAGCTGCCGCCTGATACCTCCAAGCTCCTGCTTTGCCCGATGCCCGGTCTTGTCGTCGCCATCGCCGTTGCCGAGGGCCAGGAGGTCAAGGCCGGTGAGACGCTTGCGATCGTCGAAGCGATGAAAATGGAAAACGTGCTGCGCGCCGACCGCGATCTCGTCGTTTCGAAGATCAATGCCGCGGCCGGCGAAAGCCTGGCCGTCGATGCCGTGATCATGGAATTCGCCTGAGAGGAAAAGACCGGGCGACCGGCTGTTTTCGCTTGAGCCGAATTCGCCGACCATGCCAATCTCAGCCCGATAAATCAGCTGGGAACCAACAAAAATCGACAGGGAGATATCAAGATGGACGTTCGCGCCGCCGTTGCCGTTCAGGCAGGAAAACCGCTCGAAGTGATGACCGTGCAGCTGGAGGGGCCGCGGGCCGGCGAAGTGCTGGTCGAGGTCAAGGCGACGGGCATCTGCCATACCGATGATTTCACCCTGTCGGGCGCCGATCCCGAAGGCCTCTTCCCGGCCATTCTCGGCCATGAGGGCGCCGGCATCGTCGTCGATGTCGGTCCCGGCGTCACCTCGGTGAAGAAGGGCGATCATGTCATTCCGCTCTACACCCCGGAATGCCGCGAGTGCTATTCCTGCCTCAGCCGCAAGACCAATCTCTGCACCTCGATTCGATCAACCCAGGGCCAGGGGCTGATGCCGGATGGAACGAGCCGCTTTTCGATCGGCAAGGACAAGATCCACCACTATATGGGGTGCTCGACTTTTTCGAACTTCACCGTGCTGCCGGAGATCGCCCTTGCCAAGGTCAACCCGGACGCGCCGTTCGACAAGATCTGCTACATCGGCTGCGGCGTGACCACCGGCATCGGCGCGGTCATCAACACCGCCAAGGTCGAGATCGGCGCCACGGCGATCGTCTTCGGTCTCGGCGGCATCGGTCTCAACGTGCTTCAGGGTCTGAAGCTTGCCGGTGCCGACATGATCATTGGCGTCGATGTCAACAATGATCGCAAGGCCTGGGGCGAAAAGTTCGGCATGACCCACTTCGTCAATCCGAAGGAGGTCGGTGACGACATCGTGCCTTACCTCGTCAACCTGACCAAACGCAACGGCGACCTGATCGGCGGCGCCGACTACACCTTCGACTGCACCGGCAACACCAAGGTGATGCGCCAGGCACTGGAAGCCTCGCACCGCGGCTGGGGCAAGTCGGTTATCATCGGCGTTGCCGGTGCCGGCCAGGAAATCTCCACCCGTCCGTTCCAGCTGGTCACCGGCCGCAACTGGATGGGCACCGCCTTCGGCGGCGCCCGCGGGCGCACCGACGTGCCGAAGATCGTCGAATGGTACATGCAAGGCAAGATCCAGATCGATCCGATGATCACCCACACCATGCCGCTCGAAGACATCAACAAGGGCTTCGAGCTGATGCATTCGGGCAAGAGCATCCGCGGCGTGGTGGTGTACTAACGCATGACACAAAGACTGCGGGCTTGAAGTAAAACCGCTCGATACCCTAAAAATAACGGGCCGGATCTGCAGAGGGCTTCACCAAGTGTGAAGCCCTTTCATGTTACCGCTTCGGTGCCTAGCAATCCTGCTTCGCCAAAAAGGGGGACCTATGATTTTTCGGACTATTATTTCGGCTTGCGCATTTGTGTTACTGCCCGCCATTGCATTTGCGGACCCCACAGGTTCCTACAAGGTCGCTGGCACCAGCGAGGACGGCAGCAAATATCAGGGCACCGTCAAGGTGCTTCGCAACGGCGAGACCTATATCGTCGACTGGATGATCGGCAAGAACGAGTCGATCGGCACCGGCCTCGGCGCAAAATTCAGCGGTGATCGTTTCGAAATGGGTCCGGCAAGCGACGAGGACACGGCGATCTCCGTCGGATACGTCTCCAAGGAGAATTTCGGCATCGCCATGTATTTCGAGCAGCCGGACGGCAGCTGGCAGGGTGTCTGGACCTATGGCGGCTCGGAAAAGGTTGCGAGCGAAATCTGGACTCGCGAGTAATCCGCGCGTATCAGGCGTCGGCATTAGATCCGGAAGTTTTTAGGTCGGATCGACCTAGAAATTAAATCCGGATCTAAATCAAAGAATTAAAGCATGATGTCTTCCGAAAACCGCTCACACTTTTCGGCATCATGCTCTAAGTGAGGTAAACAGCCTTTGATCTATGTCGACGCCGATGCCTGCCCGGTGAAGCCGGAAATCCTGAAGGTGGCCGAACGTCTCAGCCTCGAAGTCACATTCGTTGCCAATTCAGGCCTGCGCCCCTCGCGCGATCCGATGATCCACAACGTCATCGTCTCCAACGCCTTTGACGCCGCCGACAACTGGATCGCCGAACGCGCCGGCGCGGGCGATGTCGTTGTCACCGCCGATGTGCCGCTTGCCGTGCGCTGTGTCGCCACCGGCGCCTTCGTCAGTGGACCCACAGGACGCGTTTTCGACGAGACCAATATCGGCATGGCGAGCGCCATGCGCGATCTCGGCGCGCACCTGCGCGAAACCGGCGAGAGCAAGGGCTACAACGCCGCCTTCAGCCCGAAAGACCGCTCACGCTTCCTCGAAACCTTCGATCGCCTCTGCCGCCGCGCCAAAAGCCTTGCCGCGGAGGCTGGTGGGCAGCCGTGATACAGCAACTAAAGGTGCGACAGCGTCCTTTGCACGTCTAGAGCATGCTGTGATTTAGCGGAATCTGGGATTCGCAAATCAGTTTGAATGTGATTCAACATTGCTGCTGGGGAAGGCAGGCCAGCGGCGATGACACAGCCTTATTCTGAAGATCTTCGAGAGCGTGCAATGGCGCGGCTAACGGCCGGCGAGACGATACGCTCTATTGCGGCCGCACTATCGATCAGCCCTTCGTGTGTTTCAAAATGGAAGCGGCGCCTGGCCGAGACAGGCGCTCTTACGCCAGGCCGGATTGGCGGGCACAAGAAACGGACTTTGTCGGATGAGCGGGCCGAGTGGTTGCGCCAACGTTGTTGCTCTGGCCCGTTCACGACACGTGGGCTGGTTGCGGAGCTTGCCGAGCGTGGCATCAAGACCGACCGCCGTGCTGTCTGGGTGTTTGTCCGGGCTGAAGGCTTGAGTTTCAAAAAAAACGGTGCTGCCAGCCGAGCAGACGAGACCGGACATCGCCCGCAAACGGCAACGCTGGAAGAACCACCAGCACCGGATCGAGGCTCATCGACTGGTCTTCCTTGACGAGACCTGGATCAAAACCAACATGGCGCCGCTCAGGGGCTGGGCACCACGTGGCCAGCGGCTCGCCGCTTCAGTCCCGCACGGCCACTGGAAAACCCTGACCTTCATCGCGGCCCTGCGCAGCGACCGTATCGACGCGCCCTGGGTTATCGACGGGCCGATCAATGGCGAGCTCTTTAACGTCTATGTCAGGAAAATCCTTGTGCCAACACTTGCCAAAGGCGACGTCGTCATCCTCGACAATCTCGGCAGCCACAAGGGGCAGGCTATCCGACGTGCAATCAGGGCTGCCGGCGCGCATCTCATCTTCCTGCCGCCTTACAGTCCAGACCTCAATCCCATTGAGCAGGTCTTCGCCAAGCTCAAGCATCTCATCAGAAAGGCCGAGCCACGAAGCGTCGAAACAACGTGGCGCACCGCCGGTCACATGCTCGACGCATTCGCGCCTGACGAATGCGCAAACTATCTTAGAAACTCAGGATATGCTGCCGTCTAAAAACAGCACGCTCTAAAAGACGCGCGGCGCTGTAGGCCGCAAGAAACGGCTGGCATGGCAGCTGTGCTGATTTCGATCTTGAACTCCGCCGCTTCCTCACGCATATAGGCGTCATCGCAGACGACTGCGGCATCCTCCAGGATGCAACTGTCGCGGGGACGGCCTCGCTCTTCAACAAGGAGAGTCGCATGGCCTGGTTTCTGCTTTTTCTCGCCGGTCTTTTCGAATGTGGTTGGGCGATCGGCCTTAAATATACCGATGGCTTCACCCGCCCGCTGCCGACGGCTCTGACCGTCATATCGATGGTCATCAGCATCGTGCTGCTCGGCCTGGCGGTGAAGCATCTGCCGATCGGCACTGCCTATGCGGTCTGGACCGGCATCGGCACGGTCGGCACCGTATTTCTCGGCATCTGGCTGCTTGGCGATGAGGCAAGTGTCTCCCGTCTTGCCTGCATCACGCTGATTGTCGCCGGCATCGCCGGTCTCAAGCTTACCGCCTGATGTGAGGTTGAGGGGCGTCGCCGACGCCCCTCAGTGTATCGTTCAGGCTGCCTTGCGGTTATCGACGGCAAAAGCGCCGGGACCGGAGAAGAACAGGTAGAGGAAAACGAAGCAGAACAGGATCGCGGCGTCGCCCTGGTTGACGGCTGGGAAGAAGCTGTTCGGGGCATGCGCCATGAAATAGGCAACCGCCATTTCGCCGGCGAGGAGGAAGGCGACAGGGCGCGTCAGCAGGCCGACGAGAATGAGGATACCGCCGATCAGCTCAAGAAGGGCGGCGAAAAGCATCAGCGGCGGCAACGGGCCGGCCATCTGCGCAGCCGGGAAAGCGAAAAGCTTCATCGTGCCGTGTTCGATGAACAGCAGCGCGGTGATGATTCTGAGAGCGGCCAGCCCATAGGGGCGATAGGCAGAAAGACGCTCGAAAGTTGACATTAAACCTCTCCTTTAAAACAATAAGAGTCGAGCGTTAGCCTGTCCTCGGCAAGGATTGAACACACGGATCACTGACGGCCGTTCACATTTTCGACAGTGGCTAAACACCTGACCGAACACTTTTATTCGGCGGCCAGCCGTCAAAGCGGGATGTTGTCGTGTTTCTTCCACGGATTGGCGAGATCCTTATTGCGCAGCATCTTCAGACCGCGCGCTAGCCGCCGGCGGGTCGAGTGCGGCATGATTACCTCATCGACATAACCGCGCTCGGCGGCGACGAACGGTGAGAGAAACCGGTCCTCGTACATTTTCGTATGTGCGGCGATCTTTTCGGGATCGGCGATATCCTTGCGGAAGATGATCTCGACGGCACCCCTGGCGCCCATCACGGCGATCTGCGCCGTCGGCCAGGCATAGTTGAGGTCGCCACGCAGATGCTTCGACGCCATCACGTCATAGGCGCCGCCGAAGGCCTTGCGGGTGATGACGGTGAGTTTCGGAACCGTCGCCTCGGCATAGGCAAAGAGCAGCTTGGCGCCGTGCTTGATGAGGCCGCCATATTCCTGCGCCGTCCCCGGCAGGAAGCCCGGCACGTCGACGAAGGTGACGATCGGAATGTTGAAGCAGTCGCAGAAGCGCACGAAACGGGCCGCCTTGCGCGAGGCGTCGCTGTCGAGAACGCCGGCCAGCACCATCGGCTGGTTGGCCACGAAACCGACGGTGGAGCCTTCGACGCGGCCAAAGCCGCAGACGATATTTCCGGCAAAGCTCGCCTGGATCTCGAAGAAGTCCCCCTCGTCCGCCACCTTCCGGATCAGTTCCTTGATGTCGTAAGGCTTGTTGGAGCTCGCCGGCACCAGCGTATCGAGCGACATGTCGACCTCTGTCACCGACTGGTAACATTCGATCTCGGGCAGCGGCGCGGTATTCGAAAGCGGCAAGAAATCGATCAGCCGGCGTACCTGCAGCAAGGTTTCGACATCATTGTCGTAGGCGCCGTCGGCAATCGACGAGCGCACCGTATGCACGATAGCGCCGCCGAGTTCTTCTGCCGTCACCGTCTCGTTGGTGACGGTTTTCACCACATCGGGACCGGTAACGAACATGTAGGAGGTGTCCCGCACCATGAAGATGAAGTCGGTCATAGCAGGCGAATAGACATCGCCGCCGGCGCAGGGACCCATGATCACCGAGATCTGCGGTATGACGCCGGAGGCGAGCACATTGCGCTGGAATACCTCCGCATAACCGCCGAGAGCCGCCACGCCTTCCTGGATACGGGCGCCGCCCGCATCATAGATACCGACGATCGGCGCGCGGTTCTTCAGCGCCATGTCCTGCACCTTCATGATCTTCTCGGCATGCGCTTCCGATAGCGAGCCGCCGAAGACGGTGAAGTCCTTGGCGAAGACGAACACCGTGCGGCCGTTGACCGTGCCCCAACCGGTGACGACGCCGTCGCCGGCAATCCGGCTCTTATCCATGCCGAAATCGGTGGAGCGGTGTTCGACGAACATGTCGAACTCCTCAAACGAGCCTTCGTCGAGGAAGAGGTCGATCCGCTCGCGCGCCGTCAGCTTGCCGCGCTTGTGCTGGGCGTCGATGCGCGCCTCGCCGCCGCCGAGGCGGGCGATGCCGCGGCGCCGTTCCAGTTCCTCGAGAATTTCCTTCATGCGATCTCCCTCGCCGCTGCGGGCGGCAATCCGGCGGTTAGATTATGCGCTAGACCATGATGCCGAAAAGTGTGCGCGGTTTTCGGACAACATCATGCTCTAACTATTTAGCGCCCGCGCCCGCTGAGCGAGAAAACCGAGCGTATCCTTGCTGCGACGTCCTCGGCCAGGATCTCGTCGGCAAGCTTGGGATCGGCAGCGATGCTGGTCACGTCGAAGGCACTGACGGCGATGACCGAGCCGTCCTCGACCGAGGCCGCGTCGATGCTGATCTTGGCGACGTTGCGGTCCTTCTGGAAGCCGAGGCCCTTTTGGATGGAAACCACGCGGATCGTCAGCACCACCCGCGGCAGCACGGTATCGTGCACGGTGGCGTTGATCGCGGCGTTGACGCGGTCGTTGATGCCAGAAAGCAGCTCGGCCGGCATGTTCGGGCCGGAGAGAACGACGGCACTGCGCACATCATAGACCGGCGCCTCCGGCTTGGTGGCCGAGAGGCTGACGCAGGCCGTGAGCGCGATACAGACGAGTGCGGCCCGGCAAAAACACGACCTCAGCCAATTCATTGCAAAATCCCGCACCACCCCGTTGGAGTCGCAGACTTCGTCATAATGCATTGGAAGGCAATATGTTTCAGGCGCTTAGGGCGAAAAAAACATCCGCTGCGGCTTTGAACTCGGCAAAGCGCTTGGTCCGCCGCTCCTCGGCTTCCTCATCGCTGCCCCAATGCTCGATCGTCCAGTCCTCGTCGAGATGGGCAAGCGACCAGGCCTCCTCAGTCGTCACCCGGCCCTCGGCGAAGGCGAGCGCCAGGATCGCCGAGCCGGTCAGCGTGGTGACTGTGTGGAGCGCTGCAAGCGCCATCGGGCTGTCATATCTGGCGAGCGTGACGGCGAAGGCGGCCGTCGCCTCGCGCGGCTGCTCATGAGGCATCACCCCTTCGACGAGGATGAACCGGGCGCCGAGATCATTCGCCGCCCAGTCGATCACAGGATCCCAGCGCTCGGCTTGGCGCTCGACCAGCAATTCCGGCTCCTCGGCGCGGTAGCAGATGAGGTCGCTGGAGGAAAAGCGCAGGATATCTTCGAAGATCGCCTGCGCATTGGCGGCAACGCCGTCGAGTGCGGTGTTGACGAGCCGCGTCACCGGCATGCTCATAGGATTGATCTCCTCGCCCTGCGCCTGCCATTCGGCAGCGACAAGCCGCGCGAGTGCCTCGGTCGGCACGGCGAGAACCTGCCGTGCCGGCGTGCGCACCATCTTGCCGTCGAGCGTGATCGCAAAGCCGCCCTCGTGTTCGGCAACGGCGACGTCGATATAGAAACGCTTCGGCAGCGGCTTCTTCATCTGGATCTGCGCGCGGCGGATGGGATCGGGATGGCTCAGGCCTTTGGAAAGGTCGTTCAGCAGATCGCGCATGGGCTCACCTCAGGAAAAATGACGCAATATCTCGTTCGGATGGTAGGCGATCGCATCAGCGCCGTTGGCGATCAGCTCATCCACGCTGGCATAGCCCCAGGCAACGCCGATCGCCTTGGCGCCGGCAGCCTTTGCCATCTGCATATCGTAAACCGCATCGCCGATGACAATGGTGTCGGCAGCATTCATGCCAGTTTCATCGCAGCATTCCGTCACCATGGCTGGATGCGGCTTGGAGGGGCAATCGTCGGCGGTGCGTGCGACGATGAAATGCCCGTCGAAACCATGTGTCTCGATCACGAGCTTGAGCCCGCGGCGGGATTTGCCCGTGACGGCGCCGATCAGCAGGTCGTCGCGCCCGCTGATCGCGTCGATCATCTCGCGGATGCCGGGAAACAGCGGTTCCTTGTAATCGAGATCCTGACGCACGATCGAGAACAGCGATTTGTAATGCGCCGTCATGTCGATGTCTTGCTGCTCAACATGCTGCCTGCCCTGCATGCGGGCAATCGCAATATCGAGGGACAGGCCGATAATGGCTTTGGTGTCTTCAAAGCGCGGTTCCGGCCTGCCGAACTTATCGAAGGTCCTGCGCATGGTTTCGTGGATCAGACCGGCACTATCGACCAGTGTGCCATCGCAATCAAAAAGCGCCAGTTTCATTCGGCGTCCCTTTCGGCGCTGGCGAGATCGAGGCCGAGGAGATTCCAGGTCTGCACCATATGCGACGGCAGCGGCGCACTGATGCGCAGGCGCCCACCTGAGGGGTGCGGGATGTCGATGTGACGCGCGTGCAGATGCAGCTTCTTCTGGACGCCGCCTGGAAAATCCCAATTCGGATCGTCGTCGAAATATTTCGGGTCGCCGATGATCGGATGGCCGATATGCAGCGCGTGCACACGCAGCTGATGGGTCCGTCCAGTATAGGGTTCCATCTCCAGCCAGGCGAGGTTCTGGGCGGCGGTTTCGAGCACGCGATAGAAGGAAACGGCGTGATCTGCTCCGTCCTCGCCGTGTTTGGCGATCCGCATGCGGTCGCCATCGATCGTCGGCTCCTTGACGAGCCAGGTCGAGATCTTGTCCTCGTGTTTGCGCGGCACACCTTTGACGAGCGCCCAGTAGGTCTTCTTGGTATCGCGCTCGCGGAAGGCGGCCGTCAACTTCTGTGCTGCGCCGCGCGTGCGGGCGATGACGAGAACACCCGATGTGTCGCGGTCGAGACGGTGAACGAGCCGCGGCTTCTCGCCCTTCGGACTGGTCCAGGCTTCGAGCATCTGGTCGATATGCCTGGCCACACCCGAGCCGCCCTGCACCGCAAGACCAGGAGGCTTGTTGAGCACGATTACCTTTTCGTCCTCATGCAGCACCATACGCGATAGCAGCTCGAAATCCGTCGAATGCTTGAGATCCTTGCCGGCGATCGGTCCGGATTTCAGCTTCGCATCGACGTCGAGCGGCGGCACGCGCACCGTCTGGCCGGGCTGCACGCGCGCATCCGATTTGACACGTCCGCCGTCGACGCGCACCTGTCCGGAGCGCAGCAGCTTCTGAAGCGGACCGAAGCCAAGCCCCGGAAAGTGCACCTTGAACCAGCGGTCGAGCCGCATGCCCGCCTCGTCAGGTTCAATCTTGATATGTTCTATGCCAGCCATAAGAAATCTTTCGGAAATTGCAGCGCAGGCCGAGCCGGCGTTCTTGCCGCAGCCTTTAGAGCATTTTCACGCAAAACGGAAACCGGAATCGAAATCAGGCCAAAGCGCGCATGGTGGCGAGCCCGGCGATGACGGCCGCCATCGAAAATCCGACGCTCGCAGCGATATAAATGCCGCCGGCGACAGTCTCGCCGCGCTCGAACAGCGAGATGGCGTCCAGCGAGAAGGCCGAGAAGGTAGTGAAGCCGCCAAGGAAGCCGGTGATCAGCAGGAGGCGCAATTCCACCGAGGCGTTGAACTTCCGCGCGATCAACTCGGCGAAGACGCCGATGACGAAGCAGCCGACGACATTGACGGCAAGCGTGCCCCAGGGGAATGCCGGCCCCATCAGTCTCAGCGCCCACTGGCCGACATAATACCTGAGAACGGAACCGATAGCGCCGCCGAAGGCGACAAGGAGAGCCTGGATCATGAGCCGGATTTACCGCGTTGCGAAAGTGATTCCAATCGAGCTCATATGAATTCTTACCATTTTGTAAAATGCCAATGATTTTCTTATGAGGGCACCAAGATCATGCCGATACAGTGACTGGCATGACCCAGCTCCTGTCCGTATCGGCCAACACCGCCGCCATTGCTTTCGAGTCGCTCCGAATCCCGCAGCGTGTCGCGACGAGCACTGCGGCGCGCGACGCACGGCGCGTGGCCGACCGGCAGTTGAAGGCCGAAGGCACTGAGGAAATAGACGAGCCCTCCAGCATCATCCAGTCGACCGAAGTGGCACTCGACCTGATGGCCAAGGGCAACCGCCAGCCGCAGGCCGGCCTGAAACAGGCGCTCCGATCCTACGAAGATTTCTGAGGCGATCGCCTTCCAAACGAAAGCCCGCGACTGCGATGACAGTCGCGGGCTTTTTTGTTTTAACGACGGCGCCGCGCGTCTTTTCAGACGCGCAAAGGACGCTGTAGCACTTTGAATCGCTGCTCTCACTTGCCCTGGGCGGAGAGCACCTGCAGGACCAGATCGACCTTGCCGGCCTTTTCGAAGGTCAGCGTCACAGGCACCGTGTCGCCCTGCTTGAACGGCGTCTTCACCTTCTGGAACATCAGATGCAGGTTGCCGGGCTCAAGCTTGATCGTCTCGCCCGCGGCGATGGCGATACCGTCCTTCAGCTGGCGCATCCGCATGACGTTATCCTTGGTCTCCATCTCGTGGATCTGAACATCGCCTGATACAGGCGACGTCACCGACAGCAAGCGATCGTCCGTCTTGCCGTTGTTTTTCACCGTGAAAAAGCCGCCGCCGACCGGCTGGCCGGGCAGCATTGCCTTGGCGAACCCGCCGGAGATTTCGAGATCGCCGGCCTTGACCGTTTCGCCAGCCGGTGTAGCAGCGCCCATGCCCGCCGTCCCGCTCATGTTCATACCGGACATGTCCATGCCGGCCATATCGTCATGGTCGTGACCGTGGTCTTCGCCGGCCACGACCTTCAAGAGCGGTGCCGGGCTCTTCAGCCCATGCGCATCGCCGCCTTCTTTTGCCACCTGGTCCCAGGCCGTGACCATATCGCCGCACATCTGCGTCACCGGAAAGGCGAGCGAGGTGCCGGCCTCGACGCCCGATACTTTACCCTGGATGACGAAGGTGTCGTAGAAATCGTCGGAGAGATTGCCGTTCTTCCAGCGCACTTCGATCGCGCCCTTGTTCACCTTGTCGCCGTGATTGTCGTAGGTCTTCTGATAGTCGCCCTTGATCACCTCGAGCTCCCAGCCGGCCTTCGGCTGCGGTTTGGCGAAGACGAAGCCTTCCGGCAGCTTGACCCGCACTTCCGTGGTCGCCTTGCCGTCGCAGCCATGCGGCACCTGCAGCGTGGCGAGAATGGTGCTCTCCAGCTTCGCCTCTCTGTCGAGGAATGTCACATGGGCCTCGGCGCCGGCAAAGGCGGTTGCGGAAAGAAGGGCGGCAAGCCCTAGGGTTTTGCCAAATGTCTTGATGGTCTTCATCGGATATCTCCTCGCCGGCCGCGGCATTTTCTCGGGCGGACCGGCATGCTGAATCATAGGCGGTGGAGGAAGATCAGACGAGGGTGGGAGGCGCGCGCGAATTCGGCCGCCAGACGGCGCTTGCGCCTGAAACGGCTGATGTTTCGATCGGCGCGTTGATCAGCGAAGTGAGTTCGCGCTCGAGCCAGGAGTCCGCATCCGGCGTCGGCAGGATGACGGAGGCAGACAACCGGCAGGCTTCGCAATTCGGCTTGAAGGCGATGGTCTTGCCGTCGGCATCCTTCACCGTGACGCAGAGCGAGGCGAAGGTGCCGTCGGGCAGCACATAGGCCGCGGCATCGTAGCCTTCGGCGGCGACAGCCTGCGGCGCCTGATGGGCAAGGCCGAGCAAAAGCAGGCTCAATGCGCAAAGCATGCGCAGGAAGAGCGTCGCTTTCAGTCCGGTCTGCCGCATGAGATCCCCTTCAACAGAAGGCCGCGATAGCCGGTTTTAGCACGGAATGCAAAAGCAGATTTGCCTGAGATCAACGCTTGCTGGGAATAAGGCGACAAAAATTTGCCCGGTCACGACATTTGGCCTTGCCAAGTGCTGCACCCGCCGGATAATTGCGCCAACCTTGTTGGGAGAAGCCGGTGCTTTCGCCACCGGTGCCGAAGGAGCAACCGCCCCGGAAACTCTCAGGCAAAAGGACCAGCAAGGGGCAGACGGAACTCTGGAGAGAAGCGTTCTCGAAACGCTCGCCGAAGGGATAACAATCTCAGGCACAGGGACAGAGGGGGCTCAGGAGAGAAGTGCGCAGCCGCGCCTTCAGATTTGAGCCCGCGCCTTCGTGAAGAAGGCGCAAACCCCGGAGGCGTCTTTTGGACGATACTGCTGCCCTGAAGAAAACCCCGCTGCATGCCCTGCATCTCCAGCTCGGCGCCCGCATGGTGCCGTTCGCTGGTTACGACATGCCGGTGCAATATCCCTTGGGCGTGATGAAGGAACATCTTCATACCCGCGCCGAAGCAGGCCTCTTCGATGTCTCCCATATGGGCCAGGTCATCGTGAAGGCGAAGTCGGGCAGCTACGAGGATGCCGCATTGGCGCTCGAAAGCCTGGTGCCCGTCGATATCCTTGGTCTTGCCGAAGGCCGCCAGCGCTACGGCTTCTTCACCGACGACACCGGCTGCATTCTCGACGACCTGATGATCGCCCATCTCGACGAGCACCTCTTCGTCGTTGTCAACGCCGCCTGCAAGGAGGCCGATGTCGCCCATCTCCAGGCCCATATCGGCGACCAATGCGACATCACCGTTCTCGATCGCGCTCTGATCGCGCTGCAGGGACCACGAGCGGTTTCGGTTCTTGCCGAACTCTGGGCTGATGTCGCAGCGATGAAATTCATGGACGTGCGCCACTGCCGCCTGCACGACGTTTCCTGTCTGGTCTCTCGCTCCGGCTACAGCGGCGAGGATGGCTTCGAAATCTCGATCCCATCAGACAAGGCAGTTGATGTCACCATGCGGTTGCTCGAACATCCAGACGTCCAGGCGATCGGCCTCGGCGCCCGCGATTCGCTGCGCCTCGAAGCCGGCCTCTGCCTCTACGGCAACGATATCGACACGACCACCTCGCCGGTCGAGGCAGCACTCGAATGGGCCATGCAGAAGGCAAGGCGTGGCAACGGTGCGCGCGCCGGCGGCTTCCCGGGCTCCGGCCGCATCCTGTCCGAACTCGAAAACGGCGCCGCACGCCGCCGCGTCGGCCTGAAGCCGGAAGGCAAGGCGCCGGTGCGCGGCCATGCCAAGCTCTATGCCGATGCTGAGGGCAAGGTCGAAATCGGCGAAGTCACCTCAGGCGGCTTCGGTCCCAGCGTCGAAGGCCCCGTCGCCATGGGTTACGTGCCGGTCTCCCACGCTGCGCCAGGCACGCTCGTCTACGCCGAGGTGCGCGGCAAATATCTGCCGATCACCGTCAGCGCCCTGCCCTTCGTCACACCGACCTACAAACGCTAAACCTTTTCCAGAGAGGACGAACAATGCTGAAATTTACCGAAGAACACGAATGGCTGAAGATCGAAGGCGGCGTTGCGACGGTCGGCATCACCAACTATGCCGTCGATCAGCTCGGCGACCTGGTTTTCGTCGAGCTGCCGGAAGTCGGCGCGACCTTCTCCAAGAACGGTAATGCCGCGACCGTTGAATCCGTCAAGGCTGCTTCCGACGTCTATTGTCCGCTTGATGGCGAGATCACCGAGGTCAATCCGGCCATCGTTGCAGATCCGTCGCTGGTCAATTCCGATCCTCAGGGCGCCGGCTGGTTCTTCAAGCTGAAGCTTGCAAATGCTGCCGACGCCGACGGCCTGCTCGACGAGGCGGCCTACAAGGAGCTCACTGCGTAATGACGACGCCGACAGAATTCCAGTTCACCGACTATCAGCCCTACGATTTCGCCAATCGCCGTCATATCGGCCCCTCGCCGGCCGAGATGACCGACATGCTGAAGGTGATCGGCTATAATAGCCTCGATGGCCTGATCGACGCGACGTTGCCGCCCTCGATCCGCCAGAAGGAGCCGCTCGTCTGGGGCGCCCCGATGACCGAGCGCGAGGCGCTCGACAAGCTGCGCGAGACCGCCAACAAGAACAAGGTGCTGGTCTCGCTGATCGGCCAGGGTTATTACGGCACGATCACGCCGCCTGTCATCCAGCGCAACATCCTGGAAAACCCCGCCTGGTACACCGCCTATACGCCTTATCAGCCGGAGATCAGCCAGGGCCGCCTGGAAGCGCTCCTGAACTACCAGACGATGATCTGCGACCTCACCGGCCTCGATGTCGCCAACGCCTCGCTGCTCGACGAGGCAACCGCTGCCGCCGAAGGCATGGCGATCGCCGAGCGCGTCGCCAAGTCGAACGCCAGGGCCTTCTTCGTCGATGCCGACTGCCATCCGCAGACCATCGCCCTCATCCGCACCCGCGCCGAGCCGCTCGGCTGGAACGTCATCGTCGGCAATCCCTTCACCGATCTCGATCCTGTCGACGTCTTCGGCGCAATCTTCCAGTATCCCGGCACGCACGGTCACGTGCATGATTTCACCGGCCTGATCTCGCGCCTGCACCAGACCGGCGCCGTCGCCGTGGTCGCCGCCGATATCCTGGCGCTGACGCTGCTGAAATCGCCCGGCGAAATGGGCGCCGATATCGCCGTCGGCTCCTCGCAGCGCTTCGGTGTCCCGGTCGGCTACGGCGGCCCGCACGCAGCCTACATGTCGGTCAAGGATGCCATCAAACGCTCGATGCCCGGCCGCCTCGTCGGCGTTTCCGTCGATGCCCGCGGCAACCGCGCCTATCGCCTGTCGCTGCAGACCCGCGAACAGCATATCCGCCGCGAGAAGGCGACGTCGAACATCTGCACCGCCCAGGTGCTGCTGGCCGTCATGGCCTCGATGTACGCCGTTTTCCACGGCCCGAAGGGCATCAAGGCGATCGCCCAGCAGGTGCACCAGAAAGCCGTGCTGATGGCCAAGGGGCTGGAAAAGCTCGGTTACAAGGTCGAACCCGACACTTTCTTCGACACGATCACCGTCGATGTCGGCCACATGCAGGGCCTCATCCTGCGTGCCGCCGTCGCCGAAGGCGTCAATCTGCGCAAGGTCGGCGAAACCAAAATCGGCATGAGCCTCGACGAACGCACCCGGCCGGCGACGCTCGAAGCCGTCTGGCGCGCCTTCGGCGGCAATTTCACCATTGCCGATTTCGAGCCTTCCTACCGCCTGCCGAAGGGCCTACTTCGGACCAGCGATTACCTCACCCATCCGATCTTCCACATGAACCGCGCCGAAAGCGAGATGACGCGTTACATCCGCCGGCTCTCCGATCGCGATCTGGCGCTCGACCGCTCGATGATCCCGCTCGGCTCCTGCACGATGAAGCTCAATGCGACGGCGGAAATGCTGCCGATCACCTGGCCGGAATTTTCCGACATCCATCCGTTCGTGCCGGCCGACCAGGCGCTCGGCTACCGCGAGATGATCGACGACCTGATCGAAAAGCTCTGCGCCGTCACTGGCTACGACGCCTTCTCCATGCAGCCGAATTCCGGCGCGCAGGGCGAATATGCCGGCCTGCTGACGATCCGCAACTATCATATCGCCAATGGTGATACCCATCGCGACGTCTGCCTGATCCCGACCTCGGCACACGGCACCAACCCGGCCTCGGCACAGATGGTCGGTATGAAGGTGGTCGTCGTCAAGGTGCGTGAAAACGGCGACATTGATCTCGACGATTTCCGCGCCAAGGCGGAGCAGTATGCCGAGAACCTCGCCTGCTGCATGATCACCTACCCTTCGACGCACGGCGTCTTCGAGGAGACCGTCAAGGAAATCTGCGATCTGGTGCATGAGCATGGCGGCCAAGTCTATCTCGACGGCGCCAACATGAATGCCATGGTCGGCTTGTCCCGCCCCGGTGACATCGGCTCCGACGTTTCGCACTTGAACCTTCACAAGACCTTCTGCATTCCGCATGGCGGCGGCGGACCCGGCATGGGCCCGATCGGCGTCAAGGCGCATCTGGCCCCCTACCTGCCAGGCCATCCCGAAACCGACGGCCGTTCGGGTGCGGTTTCAGCCGCCGCCTTCGGCTCGGCCTCGATCCTGCCGATCTCCTGGAGCTATTGCCTGATGATGGGCGGCGAAGGGCTGACGCAGGCGACCAAGGTGGCGATCCTCAACGCCAACTATATCGCCGCCCGGCTGAAGGGCGCCTATGACGTGCTCTACAAGTCGGAGACCGGCCGCGTCGCGCATGAATGCATCATCGACACCCGTCCGCTGGTCGACAGCTCGGGCGTCACGGTCGACGACGTCGCCAAGCGGCTGATCGACTGCGGCTTCCATGCGCCGACCATGAGCTGGCCGGTCGCCGGCACGCTGATGATCGAGCCGACAGAAAGCGAGACCAAGGCCGAACTCGACCGTTTCTGCGAGGCGATGCTGGCGATCCGCGAGGAAGCCCGCGCCATCGAGGATGGCCGGATGGACAAGGTGAACAACCCGCTGAAGAACGCCCCGCACACGGTGGAAGATCTCGTCGGTGATTGGGATCGCCCCTACTCGCGCGAACAAGCCTGCTTCCCGCCCGGCGCCTTCCGCGTCGACAAATACTGGTCCCCGGTCAACCGCGTCGACAACGTCTATGGCGACCGCAACCTGATCTGCACCTGCCCGCCGGTGGAAAGCTACGCCGAGGCGGCTGAGTAGCGGTCAAGCCTGGTGCAGCGAAGGGCCGAGCAACCCAAGCCCCTTCCCTCATGGGAGGGGCTTTCCTAATTCTGATAGACATGCGCGGCTGACCTTACTCTCTAACCGTCTATCGAAGCTCCGTTCGTCTGCGAACGTCATTTCTGGCATAACACGCTACGCCCCGCGTAGCTCAACGTAGAGCAGCTGTCTGGTTAGCAGCCGATCCAGGCTCAATTCCTCGGCAGGGGCACCAGTTTCCCAGTTCCCCTGCTCTCTATCCGCGTCGAAGCGTGCCGGTTTACGGCCTAGGAAGTGTGGACTCTTGAGATTCCCAAATCAGCTTCGGTCTGATTCAATGCTGTCTTTTGGAGGCAGCCATGGGTGTTCTGGACCGTTTGATTCTTCGGGATGACCAGTGGGAGCGGATGTCGTCTCATATCATTGGCGATGATCGCACGCGCGGTTCGTCTGGACGTGACAATCGAATGTTTCTGGAAGCAGTCCTGTGGATCGTGCGGACGGGTTCGCCCTGGCGCGATCTGCCGGATGTGTTTGGTGATTGGAACAGTGTGTTTCGTCGCTTCAGTCGCTGGAGTCGGAAAGGCGTCTGGTGGCGTCTCTTCGAAGCGATGTCGGATGATAACGACTTCGAATATCTGATCGTCGACAGCACCATCATTCGCGCCCATCAGCACGCCTCGGGCGCAAAAAAGGGGCTGAAGATCAGGCCCTTGGCCGTTCTCGCGGCGGCCTGAGCACCAAAATCCATCTGGCGGTGCGTGGCCTTGGATGTCCTGTTGGTTTCCTGCTGACCGCCGGCCAGAAAGGCGATGCACCGCAAGCCGATGCCTTGATCAAAGAGCTGCCAGCCGATGTCGTCATGGCCGATACTGCTTACGACAGCGATCGGCTACGCAAAGTCATTGCCGACAAAGGAGCGCAAGCGGTCATCCCAAACAATCCATCACGCGCCCGAAAATATCCGATCGACAAGCAACTCTATGCCCAGCGTCATCTGATCGAGTGCTGCTTCTCCAAGCTCAAACAATTTCGACGCATCGCCACGCGATATGAGAAAACCGCCCGAAACTATCGGGCAATGATCGCAATCGCCGCAACGATCCTATGGCTCAGGTAACTGTCCACAGATCCTAGAACAGGATGATTTTAGGCCGGTCGGCCTAAAATCTGAATCCCGTTCTACATTATATAGTTAGAGTATGATGTCGTCCGAAAACCGCTTACACTTTTCGGCATCATGCTCTAGAAGCGCTCGCCGACCATATCCTCGCTTTTGGCCCACAATGCCCTGGCCGTCTCGGGATCGAGCGCGTAGGTGCGCACGCCTTCGGAAATCGGGCTGATCTCCGCATCCGTCACTTCGGAGACGTGGCAATTCTCGCAATATCTGCCGCCGACCGCGTCTGCCGGGGCGACGAAACCTGCCCAGACGGAGGTAGCCGCACCCTGAGGAATCGTCTTCCACTGGAAGGACGGCTTGCCCTCGGCGGCAAGTGCTGTGTTGATCTGCACTATCATGCCTTCAATCATGTCAGGGTCGAGATGACGGTCGAGCTCGGTCTGGATGCCGCCGGGATGCAGTGCCGTTGCGCGGATGCCGCGCTCCTTGAGGCGCCGGTCGAGTTCCACCGCGAACAGGATATTTGCGGTTTTCGACTGGGCATAGGCCGCCCAGGGCTCATAGGTCTTGCTCTCGAAGTTGAGGTCGTCGAGGCTGAAAGGTGCCATGCGATGGCCCGAGGATGCGACGATCACCACTCGGCCGCCCGATTTGACGAGCGGTGCGATGCGGTTGACCAGCACGAAATGACCGAGATGGTTGGTGCCGAACTGCGTTTCGAAGCCATCGGCGGTGCGGCCGAAGGGAGCGGCCATTACGCCGGCATTGGCAATGACGACATCGAAGGGGCGGCCATCCGAAGTGAGCGCATCGGCGCAGGCGCGCACGCTTGTCAGAGAGGCAAGATCAAGCTCGACGATATCCAGGCTGCCGCCATTGGCCGCACCGGCGCGCACGACTTCCGTTGCCGCCCTCGCCTTTGCAAGGTCACGTGCCGTACCCGTTACCTGCGCTCCATGGGCCGCCAGCACACGCGCGGTTTCCACGCCGAGGCCGGCCGAAATACCCGTCACCAGAACGCGCTTGCCCTTGAGATCGACGCCGGCAAGCACCTCATCGGTGGTTGATGTCGCGCCAAAAAGTCCACTCATGATTATCTCCTTGATCATGGACGCACCGCTCCAGGCTGGTGGACCATTGCCCGCCGGCCTCAAATGAAATAAAAGGAGGGTGCCTCCAGATAAATATGGAGGGCGCCTCCGCTTATCAAGGGGACCTCTCGGAAATGGCCAAAAAAAGTGACGAGCCCACGGTCCGAAAGCCGCGTGCGGATGCCGAACGCAATCGTCTTCTGCTGATGGAAACGGCAAAGACCGTTTTTGCCGACAAGGGTTCCAGCGCCAGCCTGGAGGAAATCGCCCGCATCGCCGGCGTTGGCATCGGCACACTCTATCGCCATTTCCCGACGCGCGATGCACTGGTTTCCGCCATCTACCGCAACGAGACGACGCAGCTTGCCGCTGCCGCCAAAAGCCTTGCCGAGACACATCCGCCTGTCGAAGCGCTCCGCCTGTGGCTGGTGCAGTTCGTGGATTATGTCGTGACGAAACACGGCATGTCCGAAGTGCTGGATTCTTTGGTCGGCGGCACCTCCGAGCTCTATGCCGATTCTGCCGATTTGATCATAGGTGCCGTCAATCTGCTGGTGGATCGCGCAGTCGCCACCGGTGAAATCCGTCTGGCGATGGACCCGCTCGATATCCTGCGCGCCCTGGCGGGCGGCGCGAGCATCAGCTGTGGCCCCGCCTGGCGGGATGCGGCAAGGCAACTCATCGATATTCTGATAGCGGGCATGAGAGCCAGTCGCTAAGGCTGTCGTACCACTCCGGCACGGCCGTCTCAGATCCGGCTTCCTGCCCGACGCCTTCCGCGTCGACAAATGCTGGTCGCCGGTCAACCGCGTCGACAACGTCTATGGCGACCGCAACCTGATCTGCACCTGCCCGCCGGTGGAAAGCTACGCCGAGGCGGCTGAGTAGCAGCAAATGGGCAAGCCCCTCCTACAGGTTGGGAGGGGCTGCATGCCTTTGGCGCACAAGGATCAAATTTAACCTTTCTTAGCAAGTCTCTGTTAGCAATTCATAAAGGCGGCTTCCATCAACATGGATCACCGTCGATCCCTTGTTTTGCGTGCAGGTTCTTATGCGTCCATCGGCTGTGCCAGCAATCCTCCTCGCCGCCCTGATCCTGTCGGGATGCGCTGCCAGTTCTGGCGCCGAAGATGTGCTGGGCAACGTGCCGTCACCGGAAACGACCAATGCTATCGCCCAGCCGAGCGGCCCGATACCGGCTGCCGCCGTCGGCGATCCAGCGCCGCAGGCAAGCCCGCCGCAGCAGGCGTTGCGCTGGGCGGGAGAGGTTCCGGAGCCGCAGGCGCTCGTGCCCGCCGACAGGCCGGTTGGCATGCCGCTGCCGACAGATAAACCGGTCGCGCTGCTGATGCCGGCCAATCCCGCCGGCAATGCAATGCCCGATGTCGGCACGAGATCGCCGACACGCGGCCAAATTTACGGCCACCGCTTCCGCGATGCCAAGCCGATCAACTTCGGCTCCACCTCGCCGAGAAAGCTTGCCGTGCACGGCGTCGACGTGTCGCGCTGGCAGGGCGAGATCGATTGGGAGACGTTGCGGCGGCAAGGCGCCAATTTCGTCTACATCAAGGCCACGGACGGCGGCGATCACCTCGATCCGATGTTCAAGAAGAACTGGCGCCGCGCCAAGGAAGCCGGCCTGAAACACGGCGCCTATCACTTCTTCTACTGGTGCCGGACAGCCGGCGAACAGGCCGACTGGTTCATCCGCAACGTGCCAAGGGAAGCCAACGCTCTTCCGCCTGTGATCGACGTTGAATGGAATGGCGAATCGAGCTGCAAGAGGCGAATCTCTCCCGCACGTGTCCGGGAAAAGATGCAGGTCTTCATGGACAAGCTGGAGCGCTATTACGGCCAGCGCCCGATCATCTACACGGCGCCGGACTTCTACCGCGACAATTTGAAGGGCCAACTGCTCGACTACCCCTTCTGGCTGCGCTCCGTGGCCGCTCACCCCTCCAAGGTCTATCCGGGCCGCAAGTGGCTCTTCTGGCAATATTCCGGCTCCGGCCTTTCCGATGGCGTTGACGGCAAGATCGACCTCAACGTGTTCAACGGCAATGAAAGCGACTGGCACGACTGGGTGGCGTCGCGATAGCCGAAAGCCCGCCAGGCCGCTTGCCCCGTCCTCATGCGGACTTCTGCACCTTCACCGGCACGCCTTTGTAGGCAGGCGTTCCCGATTTCCGGTCGTAATCGCCAAGCGCGATGACCCGGTTCATCTCGGGATAATATCCGGCGATGGAGCCAAACGGGATGTCATAGGCCACCGCAGTGAAGCCTTTGACCGCCTTGCGACCCTTATCCGTCACCGACTCGATATCAACCTTATCGCCATCGGCGAGGCCGCGTGCGGAGAGATCTCCGCTGTTCATGAAGATCACGTCACGGCGGCCGAAGACTCCTCGATAGCGGTCGTCAAGGCTGTAGATCGTCGTGTTGTACTGGTCGTGACTGCGCAGCGTCGTCAGAACCAGCGTGTCTGCGTCGGCAAGGCGCGGATCTTCGTCTAGTCCAGGCGCGACGAGGAAATGGGCTTTTCCTGAGGGCGTGCGCCATTGCCGGTCGGAGGCGGCCACCGTCAGTCGGAAGCCGCCGGGTTTCCTGACCCGTGTGTTGAAATCATGGAAATCGGGAAAGACCACTTCGATCTTTTCCCGAATGCGGTTGTAATCGCTGATCATCCCGTCCCAATCGATACCGTATCTGGCGCCGAGCGTCGCCTTGGCGATGCCGGCGATGATCGCCGGTTCGGATCTCAGCTCTTCGCCTGGTGGTTTCAGGAAACCACGCGAGGCGTGCACCATCGACATGGAATCCTCGACGGTCACCGATTGTGGTCCCGTCGTCTGAATATCCAGGTCGGTGCGGCCGAGAACGGGAAGGATGATGGAGGTTCGGGCGATCAGCAGGTGCGAGCGGTTGGGTTTTGTCGCCAGATGGACCGCAAGGTCGAGCTTGCGCATGCCTTCGAACGTCACCTCCGGATCGGATATGGCGACGGCGAGATTGCCGCCGAGGCAGACCAGCGCCTTCGATCGGCCTTCGATGATCGCCTCGATGGCCTCGACGGCGTTGTGGCCCTTCTCCTCAGGCGGGCGAAAGCCAAAGGCCCTCTCCATGCCGTCGAGAAGCGCCTTGTTGGGGATCTCGGTGATCCCGACGGTCCGGTCGCCCTGAACGTTCGAATGCCCCCGCAGCGGGCAGATACCGGCACCCTGGCGGCCGATATTTCCCCGCAGCATCAGGAAATTGGCAAGCTGCTGGACATTGGCAGTGCCGTGGCTGTGCTGGGTGATGCCCATGCCATAACAGAGGATAACCTTGCGGGCGTTAAGATAGACATCAACGGCGCTGTCGAGCGATTCGAGCGTCAATCCCGATCTCTTCAGGATCGACGCCCACTCCGTCTTTGCAATATCGGCCTTGAGAGCCTCCAGTCCGATCGTATGGGCTTCGATGAATTCCCGGTCGAGAAAGCCTTTGCCGCCTGCCGCGATATCGGCATCGTCGCGCTCGAATATCCGCTTCATCAGGCCCTTGAGGGCAGCGAGATCCCCACCGGTGCGCAGCTGATGATAAGCCGATGCGATCGGCGTCGAAGACATCGTCGCCATTTCCACCGGGTTCTGCGGTGCCGCAAATTTCTCGAGCGCGCGTTCTTTCAGGGGATTGAAGACCACGATCGGGACGCCGCGTCTTGCGGCATCATGCAGGGTGGTCATCATCCGCGGATGGTTGGTGCCAGGATTGTGGCCGAAGCTGAAGATCGTATCGGCATGATCGAAATCTTCGAGCGTCACCGTGCCCTTGCCGACCCCGATCGACTCCGGCAGGCCGACGCTGGTCGCCTCATGGCACATGTTCGAACAGTCGGGAAAATTGTTGGTGCCGTAGGCCCTGACGAAAAGCTGGAACAGGAATGCCGCCTCGTTCGAGGCGCGTCCCGATGTGTAGAATTCGGCCATATCAGGATCGGGCAGTTTGCGCAGTTCGGCGCCGATCAACGTGAAGGCTTCCTCCCAGCCGATCGGCAGGTAGCGGTCGCTGGCGTGATCATAGACCAGCGGGTGCGTCAGGCGGCCCTGGTCTTCCAGCTGATGGTCGTTCCATTGCCACAGTTCGGCGACCGTATGCGCCGCGAAAAAGTCAGGCCCGGCACGTTTCGCCGTGGATTCCCAGGTGATCGCCTTGGCGCCGTTTTCACAGAACTCGAACGAACTCGTATGTTTGGGATCGGGCCAAGCGCAGCCCGGACAATCGAAGCCCTCGGGCTGATTGGCTTTCAGCAGCGTCGCAGCCCCCTGCGCAATGACCTGCTGGCGCGCAAGGGTTTCGGCGACGGCTTTGAGTGCACCCCAGCCGCCGGCAGGGGCCGTGTATTTCTCGATGCCTTTCGGCCGCTTCTTGGTCATCACCTGCTCCACAAATCCGTCCGAGGGCCAGCGCCTATTATCAATGCAAAGGGATGTCATGCGATAGATGGCGCGGACATCCTTTTAAAAAAGATCGGACCGCTCCGAGGGGGCGGAGCGGTCCTGGCGGATCATGGGATCCACGAGACTCGGCGCGGGAGGGGACATGCCGATGTCTATCGGCACATTCGCGGTGCCGGTCTCCACATGGAAGTCACTTCCGAGAGACCGACAGACCTTACGTCCCGGCAACAGGCCACGAAACTATGCATAGGTATGGGGGATCTTGTTGATACCATATTGCCCAAGCTCGTGGTGCCCGCTGCAACCCAAACAGAAGGATAGGTCCGGCTACACCAGCATTGAATGTCCTGCTTTCCAAACCTGCTCTACGGTTCTTTCAAGGCCAGCGAAGCAGGAACGCCAAATTGACGGCCGCGCAGCCAGATCGCTCATTCCCGAAATCCCCAGCCAGGGAGAACAGCCATGGACCGTATCGAACTCGAAAACCGTCGCAAGGCGTCGCTTGCCACTCCGTCCGACCTTGCCTCCAACGCGACCGCCGACATCTCGGGCGCGCTGGCAGCGCTGCTTGCCGATACCTTTGCCCTCTATCTCAAGACCAAGAACTTCCATTGGCATATGAGCGGCCCGCATTTTCGCGACTATCACCTCCTGCTCGACGAACAGGGCGACCAGATTTTCGCGATGACCGATGCGATCGCCGAGCGCGCCCGCAAGATCGGCGGCATGACGATTCGCTCGATCGGTCATATCGGCCGGCTGCAGCGCCTTCTCGACAATGACGCCGATTTCGTTACGCCGCGCGACATGCTCGCCGAACTGAAAGGCGACAACCAGCAGCTCATCTCGTTCATGCGCCAGGCGCACGAGGTCTGCGTCGAGCATAACGACGTTGCCACATCAAGCCTGCTCGAAGTCTGGATCGACGAGACGGAACGCCGTGCCTGGTTCCTGTTCGAAACAACCCGCAACGCCGAATAGCCGGCTCGCCGCCGGCTGGAAAGGGTAATGTCATGACCACTATCCGGACACTTGAGGATCGCCGAATTGGGAGATTTGGTCTGCTGGCGAAGGCGACCGCCAGCGGATCAGCCTTTGCTGACACTTGTTATGAGGAACTCTGTCACGGACGAGAATGGCCTCCATTGCGGTCGTTCGCCAACCCAGTCAATCGGCGCCGGCTCATCATCGGCCAGTTGCTTCTCCTGGCTGCGACGCTTGCATTTGCAGCGGCCGCATCGCCCATGTCGGCCCTGGTGGCGGCGTCTCTTATCGCCGCCGCGGGCTCCATTGCCGCTTATCCTGGATACAGTGCCGTGCCAATCCTGAACAGACGCGACGGCAAAAGGCCCTGACCTAAGGCTTTTACTAACGCAAAGCCTTCAGCATTCCCTAAGCCCTTGCCGATACAAGGCTACCATCCAGTTCTGGGGAAACGGCTGATGAGCCTATCAGGTATTGCGAGCACTGCTCTTTCGGGAATGCGGGCACAGACGATGCGGGTCGGCGCAATTGCGAACAACATCGCAAACACGAGCACGCCGGGCTATGCCAGGCTGAACACCAGCCTCACCCCCGTTGTGTCAGGCGGCGTACAGGCCGTCGTCAGCCCGACGACGTCAGATGTCGATCCGGCCACCGAACTCACCGACCTGATCGAAGCCGAGCAGAGCTACAAGGCAAATGCCGTGGTCTTCGAGACCGGCGCCGACATCTGGGAAATGCTCATGAGCATCAAGCGCGACTACCACGCCCGGATTTAATCCAGAATTGGCTGGCTGAGAATTTCCCGCCAGCCTGAAGGGCGCGGCTATCAGGAATGCGCCGGCTCGCCCTGGCGCTGGGCGGCAAGGGCTGCGAGATCGGCGGGCTTCAGCTCGACGGATTCGCCGCAGCCGCAGGCCGATGTCTGGTTCGGATTGGTGAAGGTGAACCCGGAGCGGAGCGTCGTCGTCTCGAAGCCCATTTCGGTGCCGAGCAGATAGAGGGCTGCCGACGGCTCGACCCAGACTTTTGCACCGTCGCGCTCGATCAGGTCGTCCTTGGCATTGGGCTCGGTCACCAGGTCGATGGTATATTCCATCCCGGCGCAGCCGCCCTTTTTGATGCCGACACGGACACCCTTGGCCTCCGGCCCCGAGTTCTCGACGATCGCCTTGACGCGGGCCGCAGCCCCGTCCGTCATGCTCATGATTGCAAAGCCCATCGGCTCATTCTCCTTCCGCAACCGGGGTCAAGATCCGGCGCATCGTGACTCAAATGTAGTACCCTGAAGTAAACGGATCAATACCGCGGGATGTCAGTACCAGCCGACGGCGACTTGCGCCTCTTCGGACATACGATCCGGCGTCCACGGCGGATCGAAGGTCATGGCCACCTCGACGCCCGATACGCCTTCGACGGCGCCGACGGCGTTTTCGACCCAGCCGGGCATCTCGCCAGCAACCGGGCAACCGGGGGCGGTCAGCGTCATCATGATCTTCACCATCCGGTCGTCTTCGATGTCGATCTTATAGATCAGACCGAGTTCGAAGATGTCGGCGGGAATCTCCGGATCGTAGACGGTCTTCAGCGCGCTGATGACGTCGTCGCTCAGCCGCGCCAGCTCATCGGCCGGGATACTGGAATGCACGATGCCTTCGCGCACGTCGATCTTCTGTTCGCTTTCGTCCAGGCTCATCACGGACACTCCTCAAGCAAAGAACTTGCGCGCATATTCAAGCGCATCGGCCAGGGCATCGACCTCGGCGCGGGTATTGTACATGCCGAAGGATGCACGGCATGTGGAGGTGACGCCGAAGCGTTTCAAGAGCGGCATGGCGCAATGCGTGCCGGCCCTGACCGCAACACCCTGCCGGTCGATCACCATCGAGACGTCATGGGCATGGATACCGGCAAGCTCGAAGGAAAAGATGCTTCCCTTGTCAGGCGCCGTCCCAAAGACACGTAGCGAATTGACGGATTTCAGCCGCTCGACCGCATAGGCGGCAAGATCGGCCTCATGGCGGGCGATCGCCTCGCGGCCAACCTTCTCCATGTAGTCGAGCGCATAACCGAGCCCGATCGCCTGCACGATCGGCGGCGTGCCGGCCTCGAAGCGATGCGGCGGGTCGTTATAAGTGACCATATCCTCGGCGACCTCGAAGATCATCTCTCCGCCGCCCTGGAACGGCCGCATCTCAAAAAGCCGCTCCTTCTTGCCGTAGAGCACGCCGATGCCCGACGGGCCGTAGAGCTTGTGACCGGTCATGACGTACCAATCGCAATCGATATCCTGCACGTCGACAGGCAGATGCACGGCGCCCTGGCTGCCGTCGATCAGCACCGGGATGCCGCGCTCATGCGCGATCCGGCAGACTTCCTTGACGGGAACGATCGTGCCGAGCGCATTCGACATATGGGTGATGGCGACAAGCTTGGTGCGCTCCGTCAGGCTTTTCTCGAAATCTTCGATATGGAAGGCGCCTTCGTCATCCACGGGCACCCAGACAAGCTTGGCGCCCTGCCGCTCGCGGATGAAGTGCCAGGGCACGATGTTGGAATGGTGCTCCATGATCGTCAGGACGATCTCGTCGCCTTCGCCGATCTTCGGCATGCCCCAGCCGTAGGCGACAGTGTTGATCGCTTCCGTCGAATTCTTGGTGAAGACGATGTCGTTGACCGAGGGGGCGTTGAGGAAGCGGCGCACCTTCTCGCGCGCTGCCTCATAGGCGTCTGTCGCCGCATTCGAGAGATAGTGCAGGCCGCGATGCACATTGGCGTATTCATGCGAATAGGCATGCGAGATGGCGTCGATCACCACCTGCGGCTTCTGCGCCGATGCGCCGTTGTCGAGATAGACCAGCGGCTTGCCGTACACCTTCTCCGCCAGGATCGGAAAATCCCGACGGATGGCTTCGACGTCGTATTGCGTGGCCGGCACTATCTTGTCCATTGATATATCCGATCAGGCGTGCTTTTCGAGCCAGGCCGAAATCACGCCTTCCAGCGCCTCGACCAGGGCCTCGTCTTCCAGTTCCTCGACAATCTCGGCGACGAAGGCGTTGACGAGCATCGCCCGCGCCTTGTTCTCCGGAATGCCGCGCGCCATCATGTAATAGAGGTGATTGGCGTCGATATCGGTCACCGTCGCGCCATGGCCGCACTGGACGTCGTCGGCGAAGATCTCGAGCTCGGGCTTGACCGAGAATTCGGCATCGTCGGACATCAGCAGCGTGTTGCAGGCCATCTTGGCATCAGTCTTCTGCGCATCGGGCGCGACCCGGATCATGCCCTGGAAGACACCTTTGGCGCGGTCGAAGACGACATTGCGGATCACTTCGGTCGAGCCGGTATTCGGCACGTCGTGGCCGAGCACCATCGTCACGTCGGTATGGCTGTCGCCGCCGAGCAGGTTGATGCCGCGCAGCGTCAGGTCGGCGCCCTCGCCCGTCACCTTGATGTTAAGCTCCTGGCGCACCAGCTTGCCGCCGGCATTGATGACGAAAAGCCGGAGCTTGGCGTCAGCGCCGAGATCGATGCGGATCTGGCCGAGATGCGTATCGTCGGCTCCCTGCTGCTGCAGGATGATCCAGGTCAGTTCCGTGCCTTCGCCGACCGTGATGTCACTGACGTGGGACACGAGGGCCGCATCGCCGGTCACCGTGAGGTGACGCTCGATGACCGTCGCCTTGGTACCGGCGCCAAAGGACACAGGAAGGCGCGTATGTGTCTGCCCGCCCGCATGGATGAACTGGATTTCAAGCGGGTTTTCAAGCTCGGTATCAGCAGGCACGTCGATGACATAGCCGTCGCGCACGAAGCTGCCATTGATGCGGCCGACCGCGTCGTCGCTGCCGAGCGCATCCAGGCCGTTCGCGGCGGAGCCGTCGAGCAGATGTTCGGAATAGGGCGAAACGCCAAGACCGTCGGCGGCAGCCTTCTGGTTGGAATGGCCCTGGATCACCGCCAGCACCGTGGCCTCGGCAACGAGCGGCTCCAAAGCGTCCGAGCCGGCATCACCCGCCTGCGACGGGACAGTGCGCAAAAGATTCTTGAGATCGGTATAGTGCCAGGCCTCGATCCGGCGCGTCGGCAGGCCGGCCTTCTTCAGGTCGTCGAGAAGCCGGTCCCGCAGCGCTGTTACCGCGCCGTTGCCCGGCAGTTCACCGATCTGCTGGTTGAAGGCCTCGATCAGCGCCGCCTCGGCCGCGGTCAGGCGGCTTGTCGTCTGCATGTTCATGGACGTCGTCCTTTCCGCCCGAAACTCAGGCTGCCGCGCCGATGATGTCGGCATAGCCGTTGGCTTCCAGCTCATGCGCCAGCGTCTTGTCGCCCGACTTGATCACCTGGCCCTTGTAGAGCACATGGACGGTATCCGGCACGATATAATCGAGCAGGCGCTGGTAGTGGGTGATGACGACGACGGCGCGGTCCGGTGAACGCAGCGCGTTGACGCCGTCGGCGACGATCTTCAGCGCGTCGATGTCGAGGCCGGAATCGGTTTCGTCGAGCACGCAGAGCTTCGGTTCGAGCAGCGCCATCTGCAGAATCTCGGCGCGCTTCTTCTCGCCGCCGGAGAAGCCGACGTTGAGCGGCCGCTTCAGCATCTCGGTATTGATCTGCAGCTTGCCGGCGGCATCCTTGACGCGGCGCATGAAATCCGGCGTCGTCAACTCGTCCTCGCCGCGCGCCTTGCGCTGCTCGTTCATCGCCACCTTCAGGAACTGCATGGTGGCGACACCCGGAATTTCCACCGGATACTGGAAGGCGAGGAAGATGCCCTTGGCGGCGCGTTCGGCCGGATCGAGTTCGAGAATGCTCTCGCCATTGTAGAGAATGTCGCCCTCGGTGACTTCGTAATCGCTGCGGCCGGAAAGGACGTAGGAGAGCGTCGACTTGCCGGAGCCGTTCGGCCCCATGATAGCGGCAACTTCACCGGCCTTCACCGTCAGGTTCAGACCACGGATGATCTCGGTGCCATCTTCGGCGATACGGGCATGGAGGTTCTTAATTTCAAGCATCTTTGGCTCCTGCGTTTTTCTCTGCGCAGCTCACTAAGAGCCTCGCGTAATTTCTAAGGGACATCGACATGTTGCGCTCGGCGCTATCGAGCAAAAAAACGAACGACGCGGAAAACCGCGACCGTTACGAGCCCAACCCACTCGAGAAAATCCGAGATCCCCTGAATGATCTTTCCCGGTTTTTCCATGCGCTGCCGGAGAAACACATAAGGCTGCTCCGGCGGCGTTTCGGTCTCGTTTCTTAGCTCCCGGGGGCGAATTTTCGCCAATATCTCCCCGCGCATATTCGTCAGACGTTCAAGAATGCGCTTCTAGTCCGCTTCGCTCATGTCAGCCCACAGAGCCTTCCAGCGAAATGCTGATCAGCTTCTGCGCCTCGACAGCGAATTCCATCGGCAGTTCCTGCAGCACTTCCTTGACGAAACCGTTGACGATCAGGGCGATCGCCGCTTCGGTCGGGATGCCGCGCTGCAGGCAGTAAAACAGCTGATCCTCGGAGATCTTTGAGGTTGTCGCCTCATGCTCGAACTGCGCCGTCGAATTCTTCGCCTCGATGTAGGGCACGGTATGGGCGCCGCACTTGTCGCCGATCAGCAACGAATCGCACTGGGTGAAGTTGCGCGCATTCGATGCCTTGCGGTGAGCCGAGACCTGGCCGCGATAGGTGTTGTTGGAAACGCCGGCCGCGATGCCCTTGGAGACGATACGGCTCGACGTGTTCTTGCCGAGATGGATCATCTTGGTGCCGCTGTCGATCTGCTGATGGCCATTCGAAACGGCGATCGAGTAGAATTCGCCGCGGCTGTCATCGCCGCGCAGGATGCAGGACGGATATTTCCAGGTGATCGCCGAGCCGGTTTCGACCTGCGTCCAGGAAATCTTCGAGCGGTCGCCACGGCAATCGCCGCGCTTGGTGACGAAGTTGTAGATGCCGCCCTTGCCGTTCTTGTCGCCGGGATACCAGTTCTGCACCGTCGAATATTTGATCTCGGCATCGTCGAGCGCAACCAGCTCGACCACGGCGGCATGCAGCTGGTTTTCATCGCGCTGCGGCGCCGTGCAGCCTTCGAGATAGGAGACGTAGGCGCCCTCTTCCGCAATGATCAGCGTGCGCTCGAACTGGCCAGTGCCTTTCTCATTGATGCGAAAATAGGTGGACAGCTCCATCGGGCAACGAACGCCCTTCGGCACGAAGACGAAGGAACCGTCGGTGAATACAGCCGAATTCAGCGTCGCATAATAATTGTCCGAGGTCGGCACGACCGAGCCGAGATATTTCCGGACGAGATCGGGATATTCGCGGATTGCTTCCGAGATCGACATGAAGATCACGCCGGCCTTCTTCAGCTCTGCCTTGAAGGTGGTGACGACCGACACGCTGTCGAAAACGGCGTCGACGGCGATCTTCGGCTTCTCGACGCCGGCAAGAATCTCCTGCTCACGCAGCGGAATGCCGAGCTTCTCATAGACCTTCAACAGCTCCGGATCGACCTCATCGAGCGACTTCGGACCCGGCGTGCTTTTCGGCGCGGCGTAATAATAGATGTCGTTGAAATCGATCTTGGGATAGTTGACGCGCGCCCAGGTCGGCTCTTCCAGTGTCAGCCAGCGACGATAGGCCTCGAGACGCCATTCCAGCATCCACACAGGCTCCTGCTTCTTCGCCGAAATGAAACGAATGATGTCCTCGGACAGGCCTTTCGGCGCCTTGTCCATCTCGATGACGGTCTCGAAACCGTATTTGTACTGGTCCACATCGATCAGGCGGACCTGGTCGATTGTTTCCTGCACGGCAGCCATCTCATTCTCCAATCTCGCCGGATACAAGGTCCGGCAGCTTGTAGTGTTTGGGCAATTGTCTTGCCCTTTATGTAAGAGGCCAAAAGGGACTTTTCAGCCCGATTGGCAAGCAGAAATTTGCGTTTCCGCAAGTTTTGACACAGGGCAAGCCGCCTCCCCAGCCGACCTGCGCCGGTTGGCGATCTTTGCGAAAGCCGCAATCGCCCTGTCGATATCCTCCTCCGTCGTCGAAAAGCCGAGCGAGATGCGCAGCGCTCCGAGCTTGGCGTCACGGCCCATCGCCGTCAGCACATGGCTTTCGCCGAGCCGGCCGGATGAGCAGGCAGAGCCTGCAGAAAGGGCAACGCCTTCGAGATCGAAGGCGATCTGCCCGGTCTCAGCCTTCAGCCCCGGCAGGGTGAAGAAGATCGTATTGGTGACGCGCTCGCCGCCCTCGCCGTGGATCACCACATCGGCAGCCGCCTCACGCATGCCGGCTTCCAGCCGCTCGCGCAGCGCGCCGATCGTCGTATTGCGCGCCTCGAGTTCGTCGGACGCGGCTTCTGCCGCTGCGCCGAAGCCGATCAGCGCCAGAGAATTCTGTGTCCCCGAGCGGTGACCCCGCTCCTGCCCGCCGCCCTGGATCAGCGGCTTGGGCATCAGCGCCTCGCCGCGCGCAATCAGAGCGCCGGCCCCCTTCGGCCCGCCGATCTTATGCGAGGAAACGATCAAGAAATCGGCGCCGATCTTTTCGATGTCAAGCGCGATGCGGCCGGCAGCCTGGACGGCATCGACGACGAAGAGGCCGCCATGGGCGTGGACGATCTTTGCTGCCGCCTCAACCGGCTGGACGATGCCCGTCTCATTGTTGACGAGCATGACGGCGACCATCGGCAGGCCGGCGGCCTTGTCATGGGCATCGAGCAGCCTGGAGAGTGCGTCGAGATCGACGACACCGGCTTCCGTCACCGGGATCTCCGTCATCTTCTCCCTGGTGAAGCGACCGCCTTCGCGCACCGCCGGATGCTCAATCGCCGAAAAATAAAGCTGACCCAGCCGCAGCGGCGTGCGCCCCATGCGGAAATCCGGTGTCAACGCCAGATTGGCGGCCTCGGTCGCGCCGCTGGTGAAGACCACACTGCCGGCATCGGTGCCGACAAGCGCCGCCACCTTGCGTCGCGCGCCTTCGATGGCGGCGCGCGCGGCGCGACCCTCTCCGTGCACGCTGTTCGGATTGCCAAACACGTCGATGGCGCGCATGATCGCCGCGCGTGCTGCGGGGTGCAGGGGCGCTGTGGCATTCCAGTCGAGATAAAGGCGTGGCGGCGCCATGATCTTCAGTCCTGCGCTTGACGAGCTTGCTTCAGCGGCCGCGGTTCATTTTTCTTGAAATTTCCGCCGGGCTTGCCTTATGACACGTTCCACGATGCGTGGATCGCCATGCAAGTTTCGAATTGTTCTAAACTGCGTTTTAGAAAAGCTGACAACACTAGTCAAGTCATGTTGTCGTCCAACGCAGCGCGAACGCGAAATAAAACCCGGAGTACCAATGCCCGAAGTTATTTTCAACGGCCCAGCCGGCCGTCTTGAAGGCCGCTACCAGCCCTCCAAGGAAAAAAGCGCGCCCATCGCCCTGATTCTGCATCCGCATCCGCAGTTCGGCGGCACGATGAACAATCAGATCGTCTATCAGCTCTTCTACATGTTCCAGAAGCGTGGGTTCACGACGCTGCGCTTCAATTTCCGGGGCATCGGCCGCAGCCAGGGTGAATTCGACCACGGCGCCGGCGAACTCTCGGATGCCGCCTCGGCGCTCGACTGGGTGCAGAGCCTGCATCCCGATTCCAAGACCTGTTGGGTCGCCGGCTATTCCTTCGGTTCCTGGATCGGCATGCAGCTCCTCATGCGCCGGCCGGAGATCGAGGGCTTCATGTCGATCTCGCCCCAGCCGAACACGTACGACTTCTCCTTCCTGGCGCCCTGCCCCTCCTCCGGCCTGATCATCAACGGCGAGGCCGACAAGGTGGCGCCGGAAAAGGATGTCAATGGTCTTGTGGAAAAACTGAAGACCCAGAAGGGCATCCTCATTACCCATCGCACCGTTGCCAACGCAAACCACTTCTTCAACGGTCAGGTGGAAACGCTGATGGGCGAATGCGAGGACTATCTCGACCGGCGCCTCAACGGCGAACTGGTGCCGGAACCGGCCGCCAAGCGGATCCGCTGACACCACGAAACCCAGGCCTCATCGATGCCGTGACGGCCCCGAACACAACCGGGCCGGATGTGCCAGAACAGATCACCTATCGTGTTGCAATCCATGTTGCAGTGCGGTAGGGTCCTCGCGATCCTAACAAAAGCGAGGTCCGCAATGACCAAGTCGTTCGGGGAAGTCCTGGATAAGTATAGGGGTATTGGTCCGGGGTTCGATTTTCTTCGAATAGGGCTCGCCTTTTCCATCGTATTGACCCATTCATTTTTGTTAACCGAGAACAATGACTTCATCAGGGGGTCGGTATTCTGGTTCACTGAATACGCTCTTGTTCCGATGTTCTTCGCCTTGAGCGGATTTCTGATCGCCGGCAGTGCACAGCGCCTCAGCCTCCGGAATTTCCTGATCAACCGAGGCTTGCGCATCGTCCCGGCCCTTGCGGTCGATATCGTCGTCTGCTCGTTGATTATCGGGCCGATCATTACGGTCGTGTACCACTCCGAATATTTTACCGATCAGCGGTTTTTCAAATACTTCCTGAATATCGTCGGCTGGATCCATTACGAGCTGCCGGGCGTGTTCCAGGATAATCCGAGCCAGCGTGTCAACGGCGCTCTCTGGACAGTTCCCTGGGAGATCTTCTGCTACATCATCATGTCGTTCCTGATGGTCAGCGCCATAGTGAAGACGCGCTACAAGCTGCTCGCGGTGACGATCGCCTACATAGCCATCGGCATTGTCGTACAGAAGATGCCCTATCTGTTGCCTGACTCGATCAAGCCGATCGCGCGCTTCCTGTTCATGAGCCGAGGCTCACAGCTGATAACGGCCTTTATGATGGGCATCGTCGCCTTTCAGTTCAAAGCGGTCATTCCGCACTCCCGCTGGCTGTTCGCCGCCGCCTGCCTGGTTTGCATCGTCGCCATTCTCACCCTGGACAGCCGGGCGACAGAGTCGGTGATGAACCGGCCCCTGGTCATCACCTCTCTCGTTTACATCACCGTCTTCGTCGGCCTGTCCGAGGTGCCCATCCCGGCCTTTTTCAGGAAAGGCGACTATTCCTACGGCGTCTATCTCTATCACGACCCGTTTTTGCAGATCTGGATCAGCTCGTTCCCGTCGGTTTTCCTCTATCCGAAATATGGTGCGCTGGCCCTCTATCTCGTCGGCCTGCCATCGGCTCTCGCCGTTGCGGTGCTGTCCTGGCATTTCATCGAGAAGCCGATCCTTGGCCTTCGCAAGAAATTTTCGTTCATCGCCCAGGTCAGGGGCGTCGAGGACGGCAATCAGGCTGGGCGCGAATCCCATGTCCGGCCGGTTGCCGTAAAGAGTTAGAGCTTTGCCGGCCGTTTATCGGCGGTGAGTTCGAAAGCCGTGTCCTGCACTCCATCAATCAGGATCGGCGCGCCTTCGCGCCTGCCGATTTTTCTGAGGGACATCATGCCCGTGCCAGCACACCGCCGCTGACTGGAGCCCCGACCCCCGTCGTGCCGGGAAATGTCAACGGCAGCCCTTCAAGCGACCGGACGGCGAGATAGGCCCAGGCCTCGGCTTCCATCGCGTCACCATCGAAGCCTGCCTCCTCGGCGGTCAACACCTTTGATCCCAGCCGTTCGGCCATGACCGAAAACTCCGCCATCAGGGTGGCGTTCAGGCGCCCTCCGCCGCAGACGATATAGATCGACGGTGTCTCGGGCAGGAAGTTGGCAGATTTGATGATCGACGCGGCGGCGACATGGGCCAGCGTCCGCGCGCCGTCTTCAAGGCTCGCCTCTTCGGGTCGAAGCGGCGCGAAATCACCGCGGTCGAGGGAACGGCGAACATTGCCGCGGAAGAACGGGCTTTGCAGATAACGCTCCGCCAGGCTGGCCACGACCTTGCCGCGGCCGCCGATCTCGCCGCCGGGATCATAGGTTCTGCCGGTCTGCATCTCCACCCACTGGTCGATCAGCGTATTGCCCGGACCGCTATCGAAGGCGGATATCCGGCCGTCCGTGCCGATAAAGGTCAGATTGGAGATGCCGCCGATATTGACGAAGCACACCGCCTGTCCCTGCTGTTGGAATTTTCCCGCAAGTGCGGCGTGATAGGCCGGCACCAGCGGTGCACCCTGCCCGCCATGGACCATGTCGTTGGCGCGCATGTCGTAGACCACCGATATGCCGGTTCGGCGCGCAAGTTCCGGGCCGTCGCCGATCTGGATCGTCAATCCCTCATCAGGGCGATGGAGCACCGTCTGGCCATGGAAGCCGAGAACATCGACGCCAGCGGCAGAAAGCCCGAAACGCTCCAGGAATGCCGTTACGGCAGTTGCATGCCGCAAGGTAAGTTCAAGCTCGATGTCGTGAAGCTCAGCGGGCCGTTCGCTCCTGTCGCTCAGTGGACGTGCGATTTCCAGCGCCCGTTTGAGCCGCCCGCGAAAATCTGCGTCATAGGGCACGCCCATGAACGGTCCGCGCTCGATGAAGCCGCGGCCGTCGGTCATGATCAGCGCGACGTCGATTCCGTCCATCGACGTGCCGCTCATCAGACCGATCGCGGTCCTGATGACATCCATGAGGTTTCCTTCCCGCGATTCCCGGATGCACTTTTATAAAAACAGTGCTAAACGCGCCGCGACAGATCAACAACAACGAACTTGCGCGAGGCCCAGATGGGCGAGCGCAGATATCAAGAGACGAAGGCCATGTCCGAGTTCAAGTCCGATTTCCTCCGCACGCTGAAAGAGCGCGGCTTCATTCATCAGGTCTCCGATGAAAGCGGCCTCGACGACCTGTTCGCCAAGGAAACCGTGACGGCCTATATCGGCTTCGATCCGACGGCGCCCAGCCTGCACGCCGGCTCGCTGATCCAGATCATGATGCTGCACTGGATGCAGAAGACCGGTCATCGTGCCATCTCGCTGATGGGCGGCGGCACCGGCATGGTCGGCGATCCCTCCTTCAAGGAAGAAGCGCGCCAGTTGATGACCGTCGATACGATCGAAGGCAACATCGCCTCGATCAAGCGCGTCTTCTCCAATTACCTGAACTACAGCGACGGTCCGAAGGACGCGCTGATGATCAACAATGCCGAATGGCTGCGCTCGCTGAACTATCTCGAATTCCTGCGCGACGTCGGCAAGCATTTCTCGGTCAACCGCATGCTGTCCTTCGATAGCGTCAAGACGCGTCTCGACCGCGAACAGTCCCTGTCCTTCCTGGAATTCAACTACATGATCCTCCAGGCCTACGACTTCGTCGAGCTGGCCAAGCGCTACGACTGCCGCCTGCAGATGGGTGGTTCGGACCAGTGGGGCAATATCGTCAACGGGATCGATCTCGGTCACCGCATGGGGACCCTGCAGCTCTACGCGCTGACGTCGCCGCTGCTGACGACGTCGTCGGGCGCCAAGATGGGCAAGTCGGCGACCGGCGCTGTCTGGCTGAACGCCGACATGCTCTCGGCCTATGACTTCTGGCAGTACTGGCGCAACACCGAGGATGCCGACGTCTCGCGCTTCCTGAAGCTCTACACGACGCTGCCGATGGATGAAATTGCCCGGCTCTCGGCACTCGGCGGTTCGGAGATCAACGCGGTCAAGAAGATCCTTGCGACCGAGGTTACGGCGATCCTGCACGGCCGCGAGGCCGCTGAACAGGCTGCCGAAACGGCGCGCAAGACCTTCGAGGAAGGTGGCCTCTCGGAAAATCTGCCGTCGGTCGACGTGCCCGCCTCCGAGCTCGACGCCGGCATCGGCCTTCTGTCGCTGATCGTTCGCGCCGGCCTTGCCTCATCGAACGGCGAAGCCCGCCGTCACGTCCAGGGCGGCGCCGTCCGCATCAACGACGAGGCGATCAGCGACGAACGCAAGATGATCGGCAGCGGCGAAATCACCACCGACGGAGTCATCAAGCTTTCGCTCGGCAAGAAGAAGCACATCCTGATCCGCCGCGCGGCGTAAGCGGCTTCAATTCCGAACCGATATCAAAGCCGGCGCCCGCGCCGGCTTTTTCTTTGCCTCACTATTCGGGTCGGCGAGCAAGATCACTCAGCTCACCGCCGGTATTTCGGGTCATCTCGTCTGGTTTCTTAAGAAGATAGCCCGGCGGATCGACGCTTGAAGCGGGCTTCACCCGCGACCACCAGCTGATCGAGAAGATCGGCGGCGTCATTTCCGCGTCCAGAGGAACCATCAGGACGTGGTCGGAACGGATGACCGCCTCTTGCGATTTCAGCCGCACGCCCTTTTCCGCGGAAAGCGACACGTCGGGAATCGTGACGGCCATCATGGCGGCCGATGCGAAAGAAACTGTCCGGGCGCACTGCATGGCATCCTCCGACATTGCACCGGCCGTTGCTTCCTGGCCGGGACAGTATAGTACATCAGATTTTCCTAAAATAGGCAAAGTATCAATGCCGGATTTGTCAGCCTGGCTTGGAATTGGCTTTGTCTTGGAGGAGCCCACGCACTTCTCTACTGCGAAGCGCCACGACCCGCATAACGAATGCTTTGTCGGAACCTTTTCCGCCCGCCGGGATTTGCGACCAGATTGGATTGGAGCGCCGGCATGATCAACGACCTCTGGTATAAGAACGCTGTCATCTACTGCCTGTCGGTCGAGACATTCATGGACGCGAACGGTGACGGCGTGGGTGATTTTCAGGGCCTGATGCGGCGCCTCGACTATCTCTCCGGCCTCGGCGTGACGGCGATCTGGCTCATGCCGTTCCAGGCGTCGCCCGGTCGCGACGACGGTTACGACGTCTCCGATTATTACAATGTCGACCCGCGTTACGGCTCGCTCGGCGATTTCGTCGAATTCACCCACGGCGCCAAGCAACGCGGTATCCGCGTGCTGATCGATCTGGTGATCAATCATACATCCAGGGACCATCCCTGGTTCCAGGACGCCAGGAGCGATCCGCGCTCGCACTATCGCGACTGGTACGTCTGGTCGGAGAAAAAGCCCGCGAATGCCGATCAGGGCATGGTCTTTCCCGGCGTCCAGAAGACAACCTGGACCTATGACGACAAGGCGAAAGCCTACTATTTTCATCGTTTCTACGATCACCAGCCCGATCTCAATACCTCCCATCCCGAGGTGCAGGCGGAAATCCTCAAGATCATGGGCTTCTGGATCCAGCTCGGCGTCTCCGGTTTCCGGATGGATGCCGCCCCCTTCATCATCGCGACCAAAGGTGCCGACGTCGTCAAGCCTGTCGAGCAGTTCGATATGCTGAGGAAGTTTCGCGAATTCCTGCAGTGGCGTCTGGGAGATTCCATCGTGCTGGCGGAGGCCAATATTCTGCCGAAGGACAATTTCGAATATTTTGGCGATGACGGTGACCGCATGCAGATGATGTTCAACTTCCAGGTCAACCAGGCGCTGTTTTATGCTTTCGCCAGCGCCGATACTCAGCCGCTCAAGAAGGCCATGGAGGCCACGAAACCGCGCCCCGCGACCGCGCAATGGGGCCTCTTTCTTCGCAACCACGACGAACTGGATCTCGGCAGGCTGACGGACAAGCAGCGCGGCGCGGTATTCGCCGCTCTCGGACCCGAAAAGGACATGCAACTCTATGACAGGGGCATTCGCCGTCGCCTGGCGCCCATGCTCGGCGGCGATCGCCGCCGGATCGAAATGGCCTACAGCCTGCTGTTCTCGCTGCCTGGAACGCCTGTTATCCGCTACGGCGACGAGATCGGTATGGGCGATGATCTAAACCTGCCGGAGCGTGACTGCGCACGCACGCCGATGCAATGGTCGACGGAAGCGGAAGGCGGCTTCACCAAAAGTAAAAAGCTTGTCTCGCCCGTCATCAAGGACGGTCCCTATGGCTTCCAGCATGTCAATGTTGCCGAACAACGGCGCGATCCCAATTCCTTGCTGAACTGGACCGAGCGGATGATCCGGATGCGCAAGGAAGCTCCTGAAATCGGCTGGGGCGACTTTTCTGTAATCGACACCGGTGACGACGGCGTGCTGGCTCTTCGTTATGACTGGCGCGGCAATTCCGTGTTGATCCTGCACAATCTGCATGCGCAGCCGGCGGAAGTGACCTTCGATCCCGACATCGGTGAAGACGGACGACAATTGATCGATATTGCCGATGGCGCGAGCAGCAAGGCAGACGAGAAAGGATTTCATACCGTCATGCTCGATGCATACGGCTATCGCTGGTATCGCGTCGGCGGTCTCGACTATCTCCTCAGGCGCAAGGAGATCTAGGGACTTCTCGCCACGACTTCTGCCGTGACGGCTTCCCCCGCCTCACTGGAATTCGAAGATCTGCCGGAAAACACCAGGCGCGATGATCGACAGCGGATTGATCTGCAGGTTTGGCTGGTCGAACTTGCCTGTCAGCTTGAAGGTGATGCCTATCAGGCCGCGGTCGCTGCCATTGCCGAGGATGACGCCGATCAGCGGCAGTTCGGCGAACAGGCGATTGAGGCCGTAGGCCGGCATGAAGGTGCCGGTCATGTCCATGTTGCCCTTGCGATCGCGCACAGTGCCCTGGAAAGTCGCGCCGATCTGGTCGCCGCGCAGCACGCCGTTTTCGATGCCGACCATGCCATTGCGCGAAACGACGCGGGCAAAGCCACGCTGGAAGCGCTGCGACGAGGTATCGATATCGCGCTTGACGGCCTCGTTGAGGCTGCGCTGCTCACTTCCAACGGGCGTCGAGACGATCGACCGCAGGCGTTGTTCGTTGACAATCGCGAAGCGGCGCACGTCGAGCGAACCGTCCCAGCCGCCCTCGGCCCCCAGCCGGATCGCCAGATTAAGCAGCCCGCCCTGCATGTGCTGGTAGAGATCGGCGAAACGCGATACCGCCCCGGCATCGCCGCTAGTGATGTTGATGACGCCGCCGTCCTTCATCTGGCTGACCACCGCCTCGCCGCTGTCGGTAACGGCGGAAAAGTTGAGCGCCTGCAGCTTGTCGCCGCGCAGTGATATTTGCGCCTGGAAATTGCCGACCTTCTCGTCGTTGAAGCCGATGACGTTTTTCAGCTTGGCGCGCACCGATACTGCGGTATCGCCGGCATCTCCGTTACCCTCGCTGTCCGAGCCCGATTTCAACCGCGCGATGACGGGCCGCGCATCGGCGCTGTCGCCGGAAACCGAGACGTCGAAATTGCCCTTGTTGCGCTTCACCGATAGGGCGAAATCGTCGAGCGAGGAGAGCTTGACGCTATCGAAATCGGCCGAGATCAGCCCGCCCTTGCCGATATCAAGCGACCCGTTGGCGCCGAAACCGTCGCCCTTCAGTCGGAAGTTCCTGATCTGTGTACTGTCGGGCGGGCCGGATGTTTCGAATTCGGCCGTAGCGGCGATGCCGCTGCCTTTCGCCCAGCCAATCCAAGGCAGTTCGAGCAGCGACTTGGTGAGGTCGAGCTGGACGTCCTGCCTGTCGTCATCAATCCGCGTCAGCACCATCTTCACGCTGCCGCCGACGATGCCGGAAAGCCCGGGTATCAGCTTGTTGCGCTGGTCCTCGGAGAGCGTCGCGGTGATGACGCGCTGCCGCTCCACGCCTGAGGATGCCTCGACGGGCTCGGTAAGATCGATATCGGCCGGGACGCCGTCGATCTGGGCCTTGGCGTCAAGCGTGATCCGTTTCGGATTGCCGTTCAGCGTGCCGTCGACATTGCTGATGATCCGGCCGGAATACGGCTTGGCAAGATCGACGTCGGTGAGCTTCATCGCCGCCGTCCATTCAGCCGGCGGCGGGTTCTGCGAGGAGAGCAGGCCGAAATGCGCCTTCACATTCGCTTCGACCCGCCCCTTGAGATCGTCGGGCGTAAAGCCGGCGCGCTGCAGCACCCGGATCGGCCTGTAGGTCAGAAGCTCGCCGACGGCATCCGCCGCACCCGAGACCGTAAGGTCGATATCGGCCATCAGCGGCTTGTCGTAGGTGGAGGGCAGGACGAACGTCCCCTGCCCGAGACTGACGGATCGGCCGGAAGGGAAATAGGAGGTGCCGCTCTTGAACGCGATCGTCGCAACAGGCCCCATCAAGTCGAAATGCGCCGCCGTGTCGCGGATCGGCGGAATGTCGCCGGCGACGTTCATCCGCGCGCCCGCGACGTCGAAGGCGATGCGGATCTGGTTGGCGTCGAGCTTCAACCCCTTGCCGCCGGCCGCCTCGTCCAGCCTGCCAGAGGGAATGAAAACGGAAATGGCGGCGTCGGTGACGGTGCCGCCGAAGAGATTGCCGTGCACCCAAGTGCGCACCTTGGGCGCCATCCAGAACGGCCAGAGCTGCTTGATCGCCGTCGTCTCTAGCTTCGCCGACTGGCCGGCGAAGCTGAACTCCGGCGATTTGTTGCCGAGCTTGACATCAAGCGATCCGTAAAGCGCGCCGAGCGGGCTGGAGACGGTCATGTTGGGAAACCGGAATTCCCGCTCAGTGACCATATAACGCCCGGTCGCCTGGATATCGAAGGAAAGCGGCTGCTCGCCGGAGCCGCGGGGTGCTGCCGTGCCGCCGCTGACGAGCAGGTCGATGCCGAAGCCTTTGCCTGCCTGCGGGTCGAGCTTGTCGAGATCGATCAGCGCGCCGTTGAAGGGAATCGTGGTGGCGCCGAACCGGGCGTTCGACCGGGCGATCTCCAGCGTCTGCTTGTCGAAATCATAGACGAGATTGATTTGCCCGCCCGACAGCTCCTGCGGATCGCCATCCGCATAAATCAGGCCGGGATCGATGTCGATCGTCGCCGCAAGCGTCGGCGCGACAACATCAGCGGTCCGGGTGGCCGATACCGTCAGGTCGGCGAAGGTACTAAGCCCCTGGCGGATGACGCCCTGATCGTTGCGCTTCAGCGCAAAGGGCGTGAGGTCGGCATGCTTGAGCGTCGCCACGACCTTGGAGACATGCCCGCCTTCCTTCTCGGCCAGCACGTCGAGTTCCGCCACCTCGCCGTTGAGCGCGATCTCGCCGGTCAATTGCAGCGAGGTCGGGCCGGCACGGGCAAAGGCGATATTGTCGATGACGAGCGACAGCGGGCCGTTGGCGGTATCGGCAAGCTTGACGTCGATGCCCGAGATGCGCACCGAATCCGTGGAACCGCGCGTCAGGAACTTGTCGAACAGGTCGAGATGCGAAAAGATCGTCTCGATCGCCGCCGGCATCGCGTCGATGCGCAGGTCGCCGAGCGTGACGGGTGCGCCCGAGGGCAGAAGCGCCGTATCGAGCGCGATATCATCCGCCTCGATCGAGGTGACCGCGATGCGGCCGCGGAAAAGCTGGAGCGGATCGAGCGCCATGCTGATCGAGCGCGTCGTCGACATATGCTCGCCGCTCTCCTGGTCGATCATGTTGACGTCGCGCGCTTCAAGCGCCAGCCGGAAGCCCGAGGTGAAGCGGATGACGGTGGAGCCGACCTCGGCGCGGTAACGCGGTCCGGCCACGCTGTTCAGCGCCGCCTGCGCCTGCTGCGACAGCGGCTTGTCGAACATGCCGCCCTCGACGGTGAAGACGATGGCGGCGAGAAGGAGGAGAATCAGCCCGAGGAATCCACAAGTCAGCTTCGCCGTACCGCGCATCGGCGAGCGCGGCGGCGGGCAATGAACGATGATCGGATCCTCTGTCTGAGCCGACGGCAAGCGGTCCAGCGCAACGATATCCTTCTTGCGAAACGTGACCTTTTCGCCGCGGATGGCTGACATGCGCCCTCGGGCTCTCCCTTAAGTGAAGAATTGAACCCGGCCATGCTGGACGGGTTTCCGTCCACTATATAATTCGGGGAGAGAAAGTGTCATCCACAAACCCGGCAAAAGAAAGGTTTTCCTAATGGCGGTTCCTGGCATCGGCGTCTCGGCCCCTGATTTCAACCTTCCCCGCGACGGCGGCGGCCGCGTCTCGCTGGCCGAATTCCACGGCAGACCGCTTGTTCTGTTCTTCTATCCCAAGGACGATACGACGGGCTGCACCGCCGAATCATTGGCTTTCACCGCGTTGGCAAGCGAGTTCGAGGCGGCTGGTGCTGCCGTCATCGGCATGTCGCCCGATTCGGCCACCTGCCATGACAAGTTCATCAAGAAGCACCGTCTTTCGGTAGCGCTCGCCTCGGACGAGGAAAAGACGACGCTGCAGGCCTATGGCGTCTGGAAGGAAAAGAGCATGTACGGCCGCAACTTCATGGGCGTCGAGCGCACCACCTTCCTCATCCGCCAGGACGGCACGATCGCCACCATCTGGCAAAAGGTGAAGGTGCAGGGCCATGCCGAGACCGTGCTCGAGGCCGTGAGGAACCTGGCCGCGTGACCGGGGATCTCACGATAACCTCGCTGCGCGGCGGCGCCATCGATGCGATCTCTTCCGCCGATCTCGACCGCAAGACGGCACTTGCGCAGGAAAGCGCCACCCGCTGGTTCGCCCGTCGGGTGTCGCTGCGCTCGCCGCTCGATGCGGCGCTGCCCGACAGGCCCGGCCGTCCTGACAAACCGGTGCTGACGCCGCCGACCCAGGTGGAGAAGCGCTCGCTGCACACGCTCAAAGGGCGGATCGCGCTGCTGCACGCCATCGCCCATATCGAACTCAACGCCGTCGATCTGGCGCTCGATATCGTCGCGCGATTCGCGACCGAACAGGTGCCGAATTCCTTTTTCGACGGCTGGATGCAGGTCGCCTTCGAGGAGGCGAAGCATTTCCGCATGGTGCGCGCCAGGCTCAACGATCTCGGCGCCGATTACGGCGATCTGCCCGCCCATGACGGGCTCTGGCAGGCCGCCCATTCGACCCGCAACGACCTGACGGCAAGGATCGCCGTCGTGCCGCTGATTCTCGAAGCCCGCGGCCTCGACGTCACGCCGTCGTTGCAGGCGAAGATGCGTCAGACCGGCGACCTCGAAAGTGCCGATGTCCTCGACGTCATCTACAACGACGAGAAAGGCCATGTCGCCGTCGGCGCCAAATGGTTCCGCTTTCTCTGCGCCCGCGAGAAGCGTGACCCGGCAAAAGCCTTCCAGGAGCTGGTGCGGGCCAATTTCCGCGGACCGCTGAAGCCGCCCTTCAACGACCTTGCCCGCGCCGAGGCTGGGCTGACGCCGTCCTTCTACCGCTCGCTCGCATCGATCAGCCACGCTTGAAGTCACTGAAATTTATGATGCGACTGCGGCAATGAAAGCATTCATTAACCATAACGGTGTCTAATTTCCGAAAGAGGCGTAGAGCATCAATCGGGAGAGCCTGCGTGAACAGCGGACATCAGCACCGGGTATTCGGCAGGCGGGCACAGGAACATATCCTCATCCTGGCAAGCGGCGACAAGGTCCGCCATATGACGGTCCGGCCCTGGATGGCTGCGCTGGCCTTCTGCTTCGTCGGTGTCTTCTCGATCGGCTACCTCCTGGCGACGTCCTATCTCGTGCTGCGCGACGATCTGATCGGCGCCACCATGGCCCGCCAGGCGCGCATGCAGCACGACTATGAAGACCGCATCGCCGCCCTCCGCGCGCAGGTCGACCGCATCACCTCCCGCCAGCTTCTCGACCAGCAGGTGGTCGAAGACAAGGTCGACAAGCTGATGGAGCAGCAGATGGCGCTCACCTCGCGCCATGGCAAACTCGACAATCTGCTCGACCGGGCCGAAAGCTCCGGCTTGACGGAAAAGGACGGCGCCCTGCCCCCGCCGACTTCCCCCGTTCAGTCTTATGCGCCCGATATCAAGGACAAGCGTGCATCGCTAGCCGATAGCGGCATCGAGGCGATCGAGAAACAGCTGGCGAGCGGCGCGCCCGCCGATGCGACGCCCGACAATTCGACGCTCGCCTATGTGCCGGCTGCCGAAACGGTCGGCGACCGTGCCGACCGCATCTTCTCCAAGGTGACGCTGTCGCTGAAAGATGTCGAACAGGATCAGCGCAGTCGTGTCGAACAGCTGACGAGCGATGCCGGCAATGCCGCCAACGCCATCGAGACCGTGCTGACCCGCTTCAAGATTCCGATGCCCGAGAGCGCTGCCGAGAAAGACGATGACGATGCGGTCGGCGGCCCCTATGTCGAGCCGGAAAGCAATGACGGCTTCAACAATTCGCTGGTCGCGCTCGACGGCGCGCTGACCCGGCTCGAAGCAGTGCGCAGCACTGCCGAATCCCTGCCCTTCCGCAATCCCGCTGTCGGCAAGGACGTGACCAGCCCCTTCGGCAACCGCCGTGATCCATTCCTCGGCCGCCTCGCGCTCCATTCCGGCATCGACTTCCGCTTTTCGCCGGGCGAAAGGATCCGCCCGACGGCACCAGGCAAGGTGATTTCGGCCGGCTGGACCGGCGGCTACGGCAACATGGTCGAGGTCGATCACGGCAACGGCATCTCGACCCGCTACGGGCATATGTCGGAGGTTCTGGTCAAGGTCGGCGACACGGTCGATCGCAACGACGTCATCGGCCTTGCCGGCAGCACCGGCCGCTCGACGGGCACGCACCTGCACTATGAAGTGCGACAGGACGGCCATGCCGTCGATCCAGTATATTTCATGAATGCCGGCCTTAAACTCGCCACCTATATCAAGTAACTCCTGCCCGGTAACCAACGCTTCACTCTGCAATGGGTGCGGCGTCTCTATTTCTTGACTTGCCGGCCATTCGGGGCTATGTCGCGCTGCATTGCGGCATGCAATCCCGCCGACTCGTTCAGAGTTCGGCCGAACCTGAATGGAAACAGTTTTCCCTTTGACGACATTTGCTGACCTTGGCTTGAGCCAAAAAGTGCTATCCGCTGTTACGGATGCGGGCTACACGATCCCCACGCCCATTCAGGCGGGAGCCATCCCGTTTGCGCTCGAGCGCCGCGATATTTGCGGCATCGCGCAGACCGGCACTGGCAAGACGGCATCCTTCGTGCTGCCGATGCTGTCGCTTCTCGAAAAGGGCCGTGCGCGTGCGCGCATGCCCCGCACGCTGATTCTCGAACCGACGCGCGAACTCGCCGCTCAGGTCGCCGAGAATTTCGAGAAATACGGCAAGAACCACCGCCTCAACGTCGCCCTCCTGATCGGCGGCGTTTCCTTCGAAGACCAGGACCGCAAGCTCGAGCGCGGCGCCGATGTGCTGATCTGCACGCCCGGCCGCCTGCTCGACCATTTCGAGCGCGGCAAGCTCTTGATGAGCGGCGTCGAGATCCTCGTCATCGACGAGGCCGACCGCATGCTCGACATGGGTTTCATCCCCGATATCGAACGCATCGCCAAGATGATCCCGTTCACTCGCCAGACGCTGTTCTTCTCGGCAACCATGCCGTCGGAGATCCAGAAGCTCGCCGATCGATTCCTGCAGAATCCAGAGCGTATCGAAGTCGCAAAGCCGGCTTCGGCCGCCGCGACCGTGACGCAGCGTTTCGTCGCCTCGCACGGCAAGGATTACGAAAAGCGCGCCGTCCTGCGCGAACTCGTCCGCGCCCAGACCGAACTCAAGAATGCCATCATCTTCTGCAACCGCAAGAAGGATGTCGCCGATCTCTTCCGTTCGCTCGAACGCCACGGCTTCTCGGTCGGCGCCCTGCATGGCGACATGGACCAACGTTCCCGCACGATGACGCTGCAGAGCTTCCGCGACGGCAACCTCCAGCTTCTGGTCGCTTCCGACGTCGCCGCCCGCGGCCTCGATATCCCCGATGTCAGCCACGTCTTCAATTTCGACGTGCCGATCCATTCCGAGGATTACGTCCACCGCATCGGCCGCACCGGTCGTGCCGGCCGCTCGGGTGCCGCCTTCACTCTCGTTACCAAGCGCGACACCAAATTCGTCGATGCGATCGAGAAGCTGATCGGCCAAAAGGTCGAATGGCTGAGCGGCGACCTGACGTCGCTGCCGCCGCCGGCAGAAGACAGCCGGGACAGCGAACGCCCGCGCCGCAACAGCCGCGAACGTGGCGCCAGAGACGGTGCAGCCCGGGATCACGCGCCGAGAGAGCATGGCGACAGGGATCGTGGGCGCGGACGCGGCAATCGCGCCGCCGCGAGTCATAAATCTGATAACGACATACAGGATAATGGCGTCGACGTGATCGAAGCAGCACCAGTAAAGGCCGACATCGTGAAGAACGAGCGCAAAGCAGAGCAGAAGCCGCAGAACAATGCGCGTAACAGTCGGCCTTACCCGGCAAATGATGACAGCCGCGACCGCCGCCGTCATCGCGACCATGACGACGGCCCGACCCCGGTCGGCTTCGGCGACGATATCCCCGCCTTCATGCTGATCGCCGGCAGCGCCAAGGTCTGAACTTCCAATGGGCAGGCCCGGTCTTGATTTTCCGGGTCTCGGCGTCGGCCTGGTGATTCTGCGCGACGCCAGGATCCTTCTTTACAAACGCATGCATCCACCTGAAGCCGGCTATTGGAATATCGTCGGCGGCAAGGTCGATCATATGGAGCCGGCTGAAGAAGCTGCGCGCCGCGAGGCCGAAGAGGAAACCGGCCTGACGATCGGTCGCATCGAACGCCTCTGCATGAGCGAGCAGATTATCGAGGCCGATCGCCAACACTGGATTTCGATCCTCTATCTCGCCCGAGACGTCGAGGGCGAGCCTCAATTGACCGAACCGGACAAGCTTTCGGATTTCGGCTGGTTTCCCCTGACAAATCTGCCCGAGCCGCTGTCGGCCTTCACCAAAGCCGCGATAGCAGCTTTGCCTGCTGCCGAGCGCGGCGAATAGCTATTCGGCGCGAAGCGACGCCTCATAGGCAAGCCGCACCCATTTCGCCATCAGATCGGGATCGTCGTAGGCCTCATCGGGTATCGACCAGTAGGGCATCTTCACCGGCTTGCCGTTCTTTCCCTCATAAGTCCATTGCGTGGCGCCGGCAGCGGCAAATTCCGGGGCGCTCGTCTCGTCGGCCTTCAGCAACATCTCGTCGCGCACTTCGAGCGCGATGATGCGCCCGAGATGATAGATGCCTTTGCCGCCGAACATGCGCTTGACCGTGACGGGGCCGAGCCCCTGAAACATTTCCTCGATCCCGGCATTGTCCATTCTCTATTCCCTCGAAATCTCGGCCACCCTAGCGCGATGCGTCGATTCAAAGTGTTAGAGCGCTGTGCATCCGAAGGACGCAATGCGCTCTAATCACAGCGCGTGATAATCCCGGTTCATATAGATGAGCGCCGGATGTTTTTCGCTGAAGCGGACAGCCGCGACCTCGCCGAAGATGACATTGTGCGTCGGCATTTCCTTGATGTCGATCACCCGGCAATCGAAGGCGGCAAGCGCGTCGGCCAGCACGGGCGCACCGGTGGCAAGCATCTCGAAACGGGCGCTGGCGAAACGGTCGTCATTGGCAAGCGACGTGCGCCCGGAAAAGGCATCGGCAACGCCCTGATGATGGGCGCCGAGCGTGTTCAGCGCGAAGATACCGCTGCGGAAGAAGATTTCGTTCTTCGGATTGGTGTTGTTGAGGCAGATCAGCACCGAGGCCGGATTGTCCGAGACCGAGCAGGCGGCGGTGATGGTAACACCGCGGCGCAGCTCGCCCATTGCCGTCGTCACGAGCTGCACATGGCCGGCATAACGGCTCATGGCATCGCGATAAAGGCCGGGGTCGATATGCTGCCTGTTCAACACCTGCTTCTCCGTGCGCGCGCTATTCTGCCTGGATCGACTTGCTATCGCGCCAATATGGCGAGCATCGGTTACCTTTTCTACAATAGGACCGGTGAAAAGCGCCGTGTTGCGCTTGTTTTTCTTTGACGATCGCGGCCTTGCGGATAAAAGGGCATGGACGATGGCTAGGGATCTCCGCCTTTCATGATCAACCTGCGTGGCATAGCAGCTTTTCTGGCGCTGCTGGGAGCGGCGGCTGAAAGCCATGCGGCCGGCGTGACGATCGGCGTCGTCGCCCCTCAGAACGGCCCACTCGCCCTGCTCGGCGCCCAGATTTCCGCCGGCGCCGGCTTCGAGATCCAGCAGTCGGGAAATACCCTCGTCGCCATCAACGAGACTTGCGAGGACAATAGTGGTGCTGCGGTCGCCGATGCGCTTGTCAATGCCAAGGTACAGGTTGCAATCGGCTTTCTCTGCAGCGAAACGCTGGAAGGCGCGCTGCCGAAGCTGAAGGACGCCAACATTCCCGCGATCACCGTCTCCGTGCGCTCCCGCATCCTGATGGAGGATGCATTGAAGAACGGCTGGCCGCTCTTCCGGGCGGCGCCCGCCGACGGCGCCGAGGCGGCAAAGATCATCGAGATGATCCTGAAGGACTGGGCCGCCGATCCGATCGCCCTGATCGAGGACGGCACCATTCATGGCCGCGAACTGACGGAAGCGGTGCGCAATGCGCTGGAGCAGAACGGTCTGAAGCCGGTCTTTACCGATACCTACCGTCCGGGACAGGAGCAGCAGATCTCCCTTGTCCGCCGCCTGAAACGGGCCGGCGCCACCAGGGTCTTCATCGGCGGCGACCGCAACGACGTAGCCGTCATCGCCCGCGACGCCAAGGCCGAGAACATCCAGCTGTCCATCCTCGGCGGCGATGCCATGCGCGCTGCCGACCAGCCACTGCCGCTTGATTCAGGCGTGCGCGCCGTCGCCCTGCCCGAATACGCCCTCCTGCCGGAAGGCACGGCTGCTGCCGACGCGCTGCACGCCAAGGGCATCGAGCCGGAAGGCTATGTCCTGCCGTCGCTGGCCGCGGCCCTCATTGCCGGACAGGCCGGGCAAGCCGCCGCTGCGGCGGTCAAGCCCCTCCAGGAGACGCTTCTCGGCACGACATTCCAGACACCGGTCGGCACGATTGCCTTCACCGGTGCGCATGAACTTTCGCAAAATCCCTACCGCCTGCTCGAATGGCGGGGCAACGGCTTTTTTCCACCTGCCGCGCCGACGCAATGAGCGGTGCGCCAGCCTTGAATTCAGGCCCCGCGCTCAAATGGCGGCCCATACGGAGTAAGATTTGATGACGCTGCCCATTCGCATTGCCCCCTCGATCCTCGCAGCGGATTTCGCCAGGCTCGGCGAGGAGGTGCGCGACGTGACGGCCGCCGGCGCCGACTGGATTCATCTCGACGTGATGGACGGGCATTTCGTGCCGAACATCTCCTTCGGCCCCGATGTCATCAAGTCGCTACGCTCCTATACATCAGCCACCTTCGACTGCCACCTGATGATCTCCCCGGTCGACGACTATCTCGAAGCCTTCGCCAAGGCCGGCTGCGACCGCATTACCGTCCATGCCGAAGCCGGACCGCATCTGCACCGCTCGCTGCAGACCATCCGAAATCTCGGCAAGAAGGTCGGCGTGACGATCAATCCGGCAACACCGCTCAGCGCCATCGAGAACGTGCTCGACGATGTCGACCTCATCCTGATCATGTCGGTCAATCCCGGTTTCGGTGGGCAGAAGTTCATTCCGGCGATGGCAAAGAAGATCGCGGCGGCGAAGTCACTGATCGGCGACCGGCCGATCGAACTTCAGGTTGACGGCGGCGTCACGGTGGAAACGGCGCCTGATATCGCGCGGGCGGGCGGCAACGTCCTCGTCGCCGGCTCGGCAATTTTCAAGGGCGATACGGTCGAGGATTATCGCCGGACCGTCGCCGATTTGCGTCAGGCAGCTGAAGGGGCACGAGCATGAACAAGCGTCTGATCATTGGTGGCATGCTTGCTGCCGCATTTGCCGGCCTGCCCGGCCTGTCACTTGCCGGAGACATCGCCAATATCCAGCCGATCGGCTTTTCCGCCGACGGCAAGGTCTTCGGATTCCAGGAATTCGGCATCGAGGAGAGCGGCAACCTTCCCTACTCCAACACCTATTTCATCGATACCGAAGACGGTCACTATCTCGAGGGCACGCCCTTCCACACGGAGCTGACCGATAAGGAAGCCAATCTTTCCAAGGCGCGGCGGCAGAACCTGACGGCGGCGCGCAGCCAGATGGACAAATACGATCTCCTGACCAATCCCGGCCTGATCGCCGCCTTCAATCCACCGACCGAACTCGGCTCGCCTTCGAAGACGATCCGCTACACGACGCTTGCGACCGACGGTCCACCGAAATCGCCCTATACGCTGTCACTCGGCGAGATGCCGGTGCCGACGCCGAAGGATTGCGCTGCGGTCGATAAACGCGTCATCGGCTTCAGCCTGCAGATGATCGAAAAGGAAGGCGCTCCGAACCGACAGGCGGCGCGCCAGGCCACCGCCGTTCCGGCCGAGCGCGCATGTTCGGTCGAATACCGGATCGGCGGCGCGATGGTCTATCAGCCGGAAGGCGGAAACCAGGTTCACATCGCCCTCGTCCTGGCCTTCGATGCGACAAGGAACGGACGCTGGATCGCCGTTCCGGTTCATCCCTGAGCATGGATCGCCTTAGGGCTGCATGGCCGCCCTACCCCGATCTAATCGCCGGCGCGTTGCTTTGGGGCATGCAGATGCTTGCCGCCGCCATGCTCGGCCTTTACCTGCGCAACGGCCTGCAGACGAGCCGCCTTGCCGAGGTTGCCGCGCTCTATTTCGCCGGCGGCCTGTTTGCCTGGCCGTTAGCCCTGCCGGTTGCCCGCTTCTTTGCTTATGGCAGGCAGCCGGAAGCGCGTTTTGCCGCTTTTTTCGTAACGCTGACCGCAGCTACGATCCTGATGACTGCCTTCCTCTTCGCCATGGAATACCGGATCTTCTATTCGCGCTGGCACGCGCCCTTCGGCAGTATCGTCTGGGCCTTCCAGTTCGTCTTCACCAGTATCAGCGCCGTCTATCAGTTCCTGGTGATCGGCCTGCGCCTCTTCCTGCCACTCGGCCTCGTCTGTCTTGTCGCCAGCAGCTATCATCTTGCCAAACGCATGCGTTGAGATTGCCGCCCGTCTTTGCTACAGGGGCGCTAAAGCAATTCCAGCAAAAGTGTGCAGCGGTTTTGCGTCCGGAATTGCGTCTTAAACGCTCAACCTCTTGAAGTGAAGGCAGCCGCCCATGATCCCGCGTTATTCCCGGCCCGAAATGGTCGCCATCTGGTCTCCCGAAACCAAGTTCCGTATCTGGTTCGAGATCGAGGCGCATGCTTGCGACGCGCTGGCCGAACTCGGCGTCATCCCGAAATCGGCGGCAAAGACGATCTGGGAAAAAGGCGGCGCCGCCACCTTCGACGTCGACCGCATCGATGAGATCGAGGCCGTCACCAAGCATGACGTCATCGCCTTCCTCACCCATCTCGCCGAGATCGTCGGCCCGGATGCGCGCTTCGTCCACCAGGGCATGACCTCATCCGACGTGCTCGACACCTGCTTCAACGTGCAATTGGTACGCGCCACCGACATCCTCATCGCCGATCTCGATCGCCTGCTCGAGGCGCTGAAGCGCCGCGCCTTCGAACACAAGGACACTGTCACCATCGGCCGTTCGCACGGCATCCATGCCGAGCCCACCACCTTCGGCGTCAAGCTGGCGCTCGCCTATGCCGAATTCGAGCGCTGCCGCCAGCGCCTCATCGCCGCCCGCGAGGAAGTTGCGACCTGCGCCATATCGGGCGCCGTCGGCACCTTCGCCAATATCGATCCGCGCGTTGAGGAACATGTCGCCGAAGCGCTTGGCCTGAAGGCCGAGCCGGTGTCGACGCAGGTCATCCCCCGCGACCGCCACGCCATGTATTTCGCCACCCTCGGCGTTGTTGCCTCGTCGATCGAGCGGCTGGCGACCGAGATCCGCCACCTGCAACGCACCGAGGTGCTGGAAGCCGAGGAATATTTCTCGCCCGGCCAGAAGGGCTCTTCGGCCATGCCGCACAAGCGCAACCCGGTTCTGACCGAAAACCTGACCGGCCTTGCTCGCATGGTCCGCTCCTATGCCATGCCGGCAATGGAAAACGTTGCCCTCTGGCACGAGCGCGATATTTCGCATTCCTCGGTCGAGCGCATGATCGGCCCCGACGCCACCGTGACGCTGGATTTCGCCCTGTCGCGGCTTGCCGGCGTCATCGAGAAGCTGCTGGTCTATCCCGAGAATATGGAGAAGAACCTCAACAAATTCCGCGGCCTCGTCCATTCCCAGCGCGTCCTGCTGGCCCTGACACAGGCCGGCACCTCCCGCGAGGATGCCTACCGCCTCGTCCAGCGCAACGCCATGAAGGTCTGGGAACAAGGCAAGGACTTCCTGGAAGAGCTGCTTGCCGACGCCGAAGTCCGCGCTGCACTGTCGGAAGAGGACATCCGCGAGAAGTTCGACCTCGGCTACCATACGAAGCACGTGGACACGATTTTCCGCCGCGTCTTCGGCAACGCCTGAGCGATCTGCCATCAACGATATACCGGCGCCCTTGCAGGCGCCGTTTTCATATCTAGCTTTTCTCAAGCGGCCGTTGTTTTTGCTTCGGCCCTTTGGCGGCCACAGGACGTTTGCGTGCTTCCGCCTTTTTCGACGGCGTCGCTTTTGCCGCCTCCGAGGTCTTGCAAGCCTCGCTCTCGCCCCTGCCCTTTGCGGCCTTGGCGACCAGCTCGTCGAGACGTTTCAGCTCTTCCTCGTCGAGATTCTCGATGCCGATGAAACGGTTTTCGGCATGGCTTGTCAGGATGATTTCGTTGAGCTTGGCCTGGATTGCCCTGGTGTCGCGTGTCTGGGCGTTCTGCAGCACGAAAACCATCAGGAAGGTGATGATCGTCGTGCCGGTATTGATCACCAGCTGCCAGGTTTCGGAATAATCGAAGAAGGGGCCGAGTGCCGCCCAGATGGCGACGGCGATCAGCGCCAGGATGAAGATGACGGGTTTGCCCGCCCATTCCGATACCTTTGTTGCGAAGTGGGCAAACAGATGCTTCATCGTCACCTCAAAGATCCTCCCTCGACGTCTCCAGAGCATGATGTCGACGACATCATGCTCTCGGCTAAACAAACTCCGAGGCAGGATCGAGGTTCCCCCAGGGATCCGAGATTCCCCCTGGGGGGCCGGAATTCCCCGCAGGCAAGGCCGTGGTTATGCTGTGACTTCCCGCGCAATCAGCTTGCGATAGAGATGCCAGGTCGCATGGCCGAGGATCGGGATAACCAGCGCAAGCCCGGCAAAGATCGGGATCGTGCCGATGAAGAGCAGCGCGGCGACAATGAGGCCCCAAAGCAGCACCGGCACCGGATTGATGACCATCGCGCGGATCGACGCCGTAACGGCGGCCACCGCCCCGACGTCACGGTCGAGCAGCAGCGGAAAGGTGATGACGGTCATCGCCAACACGACGAGCGCAAAGACGAAGCCGATCAGATTGCCCCAGATGATCAACTGCAGGCCCTGGGACGTGCCGAAGACCTGGCCGAAGAAATCCGCCATGCTGCGTGGAAACACCTCGCCGAGCAGATTGCTGTAGAGCGTCTGCGCCGTCACCAGCCAGACAACGAAGAAGGCACAGAGCATCAGCCCGACCGCAACGATCGCCGGCAGCGCCGGCGAATGGCGCACCTCAAGCGCATGCGACCATGACGTGTCGAGGCCGGCCTCGCGCCGGCGGCTGATCTCGTAGAGGCCGATCGCCGCGATCGGGCCGATCAGCACGAAGCCCGCCATCAGCGGGAAAACCATGGGCAGAAGATTGGCCCCCGAGGTCCAGAGCGTCAGGAAGACGCCGGCGATCGGGTACATCAGGCACAAGAACACATAGTGGGATGGTTTCTCCATAAAATCGTCGTACCCGCGCTTCAGCGCGTCGAAGACATCTGCGACGCCGATGCGATTGACGACGGGCCGTGTGAGACCTTCGCTTGCACCTGTCATAACATGAAATGCCGCCATGGCTTTCTCCTCCTCAGCCGAGACATGGCCGGCGGCGGGTAGGCATCGGCGGGCAAGCCGACACGAAATCCGCAACCGGCACTGGCGCAATATAACAAATCTCCACGCCCCTGTCGCCATTCCCCTTGACATCGAGGTCAGGCTTTCTCACATCGGCGGCACTATGAAAGCCTCAGACGCAGATATCCTCATCATCCCCGGTTACACCAATTCCGGCCCGGGCCACTGGCAGAGCCGCTGGGAGGCAAAGCTCAGCACGGCGCGGCGCGTCGAACAGGCCGAATGGACGAAGCCGGTCCGCGAGGACTGGATCGCCCGCATCGCCGAGGAAGTGAACGCCTCGACCCGCCCGGTCGTTCTCGTCGCCCATTCGCTGGGCGTGCCCTCGGTCATCCATGCCATCCCGCATTTCCGCAAGCCTGTGGCAGGCGCCTTTCTCGTCGCGCCGCCCGATGTCGCCAATCCCGACATCCGCCCGAAGCACCTGATGACCTTCGGTCCCTATCCGCGCGATCCGCTGCCCTTCCCGTCGATTACGGTCGCCAGCCGCAACGATCCGTTCGGCAGCTACGAGCATGCCGACGATGTCGCCAGCAGCTGGGGTTCCTTCCTCGTCGATGCCGGCGAAGCCGGTCATATCAATGCTGATTCCGGTCATGGCCCATGGCCCGAAGGCACCATGGTCTTTGCCCAGTTCCTTGGCCGGCTCTCTGTCTGATCGAGGAAAAGGCATCGTCTCTCTTGTTGAGCAACTGCTTTCTAAGTCTTTCTTAATGGAATGACAGCAGACTGCGCCGAAGTGAAATAAGCGAGAATGCCCGTGAAGAAAGCCCATACAGAGGCCGGTGATCCGCATGGCGATGCCGCAGCGGCTGAGACAGGCATCGGCAATGGGGCAGCCGACGATTCCGACCTGGCCGAGCGGGAGAGCCGCTGGAATTATGCGCTCGTCGGCTCGGGCCTTGGCGTATGGGATCACAATTACCGTCTCGACCGGAAATATTACTCGCCGACGTGGAAAACCATCCGCGGCATGGCGCCCGACGAGGAAGCCGACGGCGATTACGAGGCTTGGCTGCAGCTCGTCCATCCCGACGATCGCGATTTCGTCGTCCATGCGATCGACCGGCAGAACGCCGGCGATCCCAATTACCAGATCTTCGAATATCGCGAGCGTCACAAGGACGGTCACTGGGTCTGGATCGAGTGTCGCGGCGCCTGCGTCGAATGGGACGGGGACGGCGTGCCGACGCGCATCATCGGCACGGATACGGATATCACCGCCCGCAAGCAGGCCGAGGAGACGCTGTCGCGTTTGTCGCGCCGGCTCGATCTGGCGCTGGAGGTTTCCCGCATCGGCGTCTTCGAAGCCGATATCGAGCATGATACCGTGGAATGGGACGACCGCCTCATCGCCATTTACGGCCTGCAGGGCGCCTCGCGCCAGATCGCCAGCGACGCCTGGGCGAAAAGCCTGCATCCCGACGACCGCGAGCGCGTGCTTGGCTTGTCCGACCGCAGCGTCGAAAGCGGCCGCGATTTCCAGCAGGAATACCGCATCATCCGCGGCGACGGCATCGAACGTGTCATCCGCGCCCGCTCGGCCTTCTTCATCGACGGCAACGGCCACCGCAAGCTGATTGGCGCCAACTGGGACGTCACCGAGGAAGTCGCGCTCCGCAACGAGCTGCAGCGCGCCAAGGATCTGGCCGAGGCGCGCAACCACGAGCTCGAAGCCGCCAAGGAGAGCATCGAGCACCTGGCGCTGCACGACTATCTCACCGGCCTGCCGAACCGCCGTTATCTCGACAAGATGCTGGGCGAGCGTTCGGCCGAATGCCGGGCCAAGGGCCTGGCACTGGCGATCCTGCATATCGATCTCGACCGCTTCAAGCAGATCAATGACACGCTCGGCCACCGGGCCGGCGACGCCATGCTGCAGCATGCCACAAGCGTGCTGAGGAATTCCGTCCGCGCCGCCGATTTTGTCGCTCGCATTGGTGGCGATGAATTCGTCATCCTCTGCGCCGTCGATCCCGCGTCGAAGAAGATCGCCGGCCTTGCCGAACGTGTTATCCGCGAATTGCGCAAACCCGTCAGATATGAGGGGCACGATTGCCGTTTCGGCGCCAGCGTCGGCATCGCCATCGATAGCGGACCGACGCTCGACGCCAAGCAGGTGCTGCTCGACGCCGATATCGCCCTCTATCGTGCCAAGGGCCTGGGCCGCAACCGCTTCGAATTCTTCTCGGCCTCTGCCCGCCGCGACATCATCTCCGCCAAGCACCTTGCCGACGAGATCCTGATCGGCCTCGAGCGCAATGAATTCGTGCCCTTCTATCAGCTGCAGTTCGATGCCCGCACGCTCGATGTTGCAGGCGTCGAAACGCTAGCCCGCTGGCAGCACCCGGTGCACGGGCTGCTGACGCCAGACCGCTTCCTCGATATCGCCGAGGATCTCGACGTCGTCTCGACCATCGACGCCCTCATCTTGGAGCGCGCCATTGCCGACCGAAAGGCGTGGCTGAAGGACGGGCTGCCGATCCCGAAGATATCGGTCAACGTCTCCGCCAGGCGGCTCGCCGATCCCGATCTGGGCAAGAAGCTCCGCGCCCTGAAGATCGAGCCCGGCACATTCTCGTTCGAACTGCTGGAATCGATCTCGCTCGACGATTGCGACGAGGCGGTGGCCGCCAACCTGAAAAAGCTGCGCAAGCTCGGCATCGACATCCAGATCGACGACTTCGGCACCGGCCATGCCTCGATCGTCAGCCTGCTGCGATTGAGCCCGAAGACGCTGAAGATCGACCGCGAGCTGATCCGCATGCTGCCGCAATCGGCCGAGCAGCGCAAACTCGTCGGCTCGATCATCGATATCGGCCGCTCGCTGAACATCCTCGTCATCGCCGAGGGCGTCGAAACGGCGGATCACATCCGGATTCTCGAAGAACTCGACTGTGACACGCTGCAGGGCTACGCGCTCGCCCGGCCGATGCCGGCCATGCAGATCCCCTCCTTCATCCGCGCCGGAAGCTGGCGCCACGGGCAAATTGCCGCTCGCGCGCTGCAGACGCAGCTTCGCCGCGCGCTGCCAGGCAGAGCCGCCAAATAAAAACCTGCATAAGCGGCCCGCCATTTCGCCTTCATTCCACCGTACTGGAAAAGGCGCTACACTCATCCTGTGAATTCATTCGATTCTCTTGGCGGTATTCCGTAAAATCGGAAACCGGGGCCGCGCAATCCGGAAACCGGGGCCACGAAATCTGGAAACCAGGGAAGGAGCGACAGGCGGATTGTGAAACCCTCTCTTTTCCTTTAAGGGGACGCCACGAGATCGATCCACTCGCGCTATCCCAAGAGCGCCAACAATAGAGAATGACCACGATGAACCGTCGCCGCCGTATCTACGAGGGCAAGGCAAAGATTCTGTATGAAGGCCCGGAACCGGGCACTTTGATCCAGTTCTTCAAGGACGATGCCACTGCCTTCAACAAGAAGAAACACGAAGTCATCGATGGCAAGGGCGTCCTCAACAACCGCATCTGCGAATATATCTTCAGCCATCTGAACAAGATTGGCATCCCTACTCATTTCATCCGCCGGCTCAACATGCGCGAGCAGTTGATCAAGGAAGTAGAGATGATCCCGCTGGAGATCGTCGTGCGCAATGTCGCCGCCGGTTCTCTCGCCAAGCGCCTCGGCATCGACGAAGGCGTCGTGCTGCCGCGCTCGATCATCGAATTCTATTACAAGTCCGACGCGCTCGACGATCCGATGGTCTCCGAAGAGCATATCACCGCCTTCGGTTGGGCAAACCCCGCCGAACTCGATGACATCATGGCGCTTGCCATCCGCGTCAACGACTTCATGACCGGCCTCTTCCTCGGCGTCGGCATCCAGCTCGTCGATTTCAAGATCGAATGCGGCCGCCTCTTCGAAGGCGATATGATGCGCATCATCCTCGCCGACGAAATCTCGCCGGACAGCTGCCGGCTCTGGGATATCGAAACCCACGAGAAGATGGACAAGGACCGCTTCCGCCGCGACCTCGGCGGGCTGCTCGAAGCCTATTCCGAAGTTGCGCGCCGTCTCGGCATCATCAATGAAAACGAGCCCGTGCGCGGCACCGGCCCGGTTCTCGTCAAGTAAGGCAGGAAAGACAAAGTGATCAAGGCTCGTGTCACCGTCACGCTGAAAAACGGCGTTCTCGATCCGCAGGGCAAGGCTATCGAGGGTGCGCTTGGCGCCCTCGGCTTCTCGGGCGTCGGCCATATAAGACAGGGCAAGGTCTTCGACCTGGAGCTGGAAGGCGCCGACAAGGGCAAGGCCGAGGCCGACCTCAAGGCCATGTGCGAAAAACTGCTCGCCAACACGGTGATCGAGAACTACGCAATCGCGATCGACTGATGATCACAGACCCGTCGTCCGGCGGACTTTGAGGATTTGGCGTCATGATGAAAGCAAAGCTGGAGACGGAAGTCTCGAAATATATGAGCTATGTTTTGCGTCATGCGCCTGATGCCGCGGGTTTGACGCTTGATAGCGAGGGTTGGGTGTCGTTCGATGAGCTCGAAAAGGTGTTGGCGTCGAAATACGACGTTTCCCGCGCCGATATCATCGAGATTGTCGACAACAATCCAAAGAAGCGCTTCACGCTCGCCGATGGCAGAATTCGCGCAAACCAAGGTCATAGCGTCGATGTCGATCTCGCATTGAACCAGGTTGAACCGCCCGCCGCTCTTTTTCACGGCACGTCTCTGACGAACTGGCACTCGATCGAGCGCGAAGGCTTGAAGAAGATGCAGCGGCACCACGTTCATCTGTCGGCGGATGTCGAAACGGCGAAAATTGTCGCAGCGCGCCGCAAGGGTGAACATATCATCCTGCGTGTGGATGCGGCCCGCATGTTTTCAGAGGGTCATTCTTTCTTTGTCTCCGACAATGGAGTATGGCTCGCCGAAAGCGTTCCAGTTCAATATCTTTCGCGAAACGCAGGGACCCCATGAAATCAGCCGTCGTTCAACTTCCGGGCCTCAACCGCGACCGCGATATGATCGCCGCCCTGACCAAGATCTCCGGCAAGCCGCCGGTGACGATCTGGCAGACGGAAACCGAAATCCCCGATGTCGATCTGATCGTCATCCCCGGCGGCTTTTCCTATGGCGATTACCTGCGTTGCGGCGCGATCGCCGCCCGCATGCCGGTCATGCAGGCGATCATCGACAAGGCTGCAAAGGGCGTGAAGGTGCTCGGCGTCTGCAACGGCTTCCAGATCCTCGTCGAGGCCGGCCTCCTGCCCGGCGCGCTGATGCGCAATTCCTCGCTGAAATTCGTCTGCCGTGAGATCAAGCTCGAAGTCGTCAACGCCGAGACGGACTTCACCCGCGCCTACGCGCAGGGCCAGGTCATCCGCTGCCCGGTTGCCCATCACGACGGCAATTATTTCGCCGACGAAGCGACGCTGGCTGCCATCGAAGGCAATGGCCAGGTGGTGTTTCGTTATGCCGAGGGCACCAATCCGAACGGCTCGATCAACGACATCGCCGCTGTCATGAATGAAAAGGGCAACGTACTCGGCATGATGCCGCATCCCGAGAACCTGATCGAAGCCGCTCATGGCGGCTCGGACGGTCGCGGGCTCTTCGCCTCGGCGCTCGACGTCATCGCCGCCTGAGCCCGCGCCTTGCCCAAAAACGCACAGCGGTCTTGGGCAACGGCATGCACCCGAAAATCCTTCCGTCCGGATCTGGAGCAAGATTGATGCGCCCTCGCCTCGCAAACGCCGCCCTGTTGACCGCTGTTGCAGCCATGGTCGCAGCCTGCCAGACGCCAGCGCCGACAGGCCCGAACCGCGCCGCGCTGCCGACCATGGAACGCGTGGCGCTCGGCGCCAATGCCTGCTGGTTCAAATCGGGCGATCCGGCCTTTGCAGCCTATAAGCTCGCGCCGGAGCTCAATTCCTTCTCCGGCCGGCCGCGCATCCTGCTTGTCCACAAGGGCAGCCCGGAAAGCCGGCCGCTGCTCGTCGTTCAGGCCGAAGGAAGCCCGTCGCGCCTGCAGGCCTTCGGTCCGATGATGTCGGAACCGGTCGCCGGCCGCATCACCACCGACGTCAATCGCTGGTCGGCAGGCAGCAAGGCCTGCAGCTGATCGCCCGGATCAGTCCGCAAAGCCCGATCAATCCCAGAAAAACGACTTGCTGACTTCGCGTGCCGCATCCGACTGCGACACCCCGATATCCTTGAGTTCAGCCGCCGTCAGGCCTCTCAGCGCGCGCCGGCCCTCCCGCTTCTGCTGCCAGAGAAGAATGGCGGCCCATATCCGCTTGAGACGCGTCGTCTCCTCCGCAGGCGCGGTCGGCAGGACAATTTGTCTCCTGTCGTCATAAGAGACAATCGGTACAATCGGCATTTTCATTTCGGGTAGGGCAGACATCCCAGAATCCTCTCGGTTCGTCCGTTCGGATTGTCTCTTAGGCTTGACGGGTACAATGTGGCAATATATACAATTGTCACCATGACAAATTGGCTTCCTGATATTTCCCGTGGTTCCGGGCCGGTCTATCTCCGGCTTGCCGACAGCATCGAATCCGCCATATCAAGCGGCGCCCTGCCCGCCGGCAGCAAATTGCCGCCGCAGCGCAACCTCGCCTATGATATCGGCGTGACGATCGGCACGATCGGCCGCGCCTATGCGCTGGTGCACGAGCGCGGCCTCGTCGCCGGCGAGGTCGGGCGTGGCACCTATGTGCTGAACCGCTCCGAGACGCCGCCCGGCGAACAGATCGACCCGCTGACCGTCTCGCTCGGCGGCACCCGCGTCCACGATGCGCCTGCCAACAAGATCCGCTTCGATACGACAGCCGCCCCCGATCTCGGCCAGGGCAAGGTCATCGCTGGCATCCTTGCCGAGATCGGCGAGCAGCATTTCTCTGAGATTTCTTCCTATTCCCGCAATTTCCCGAGCAACTGGTTCGAGGCTGGCCGTCTCTGGCTTGCCCGCAGCGGCTGGATGCCGGAGGCCGAAAACATCGTGCCGACGCTCGGCGCCCATGCGGCGGCGATCTCGGTCATTGCCGCCGTCTCGGCGCCGGGCGACAAGATCGTCTTCGAGCATCTCACCTATACGCAGGTCAGCCGCAGCGCCCGCCTTCTCGGCCGGCGCACGCTGACGGTCGAGTCTGATGAACTGGGCGTCATCCCCGAGGATTTCGAGCGGCTCTGCCAGCAGCAGCACCCGAAGATCGCCTTCCTGATGCCGACTGTCCACAATCCGACGGTGTCGATCATGCCCTATGAGCGGCGCGTGGCAATCGCTGCAATCGCCAGGAAACACGGCGTCTGGCTGATCGAGGACGACCTTTATGGCGGCATGTCAGGCGACGATACGCCGCTGCTCGCCTCGCTGGCGCCCGACCGCACTTTCCTCGTCAACGGCCTGTCGAAATCGGTCGCCGCCGGCGTGCGCGGTGGCTGGGTCGCCTGCCCGCCGCATTTTGCTCAGCGCATCAAGGTGACGCACAGGATGATCACCGGCGGCCTGCCCTTCATCCTGGCCGAGACCTGCGCCCGCCTCGTCGAAAGCGGCACGGCACACGAGATCCGAAAGGAAAGCGTCGAAGAACTTTCCAGGCGCGTCCGGCTCGCCCGTGAACAATTGCAGGGCTTCGATTTCCAATCGCACCCGCATGCGCCCTTCCTCTGGCTGAAACTGCCGGAGCCCTGGATGTCCGGCACCTTCAAGAATGCCGCCTTCCGCGACGGCGTGCTCGTCGACGACGAGGACGAGTTCAAGGCGGCGCGCGGCGAGAAAACCTATCATCGCGTTCGCATCGGTTTTTCCTCGCCGAAGACGGGGCAGGAACTGGTCTCCGGCCTGATGATCCTGCGCCGGCTGCTGGAAAATGGCGGCTCCGCCTATGACGGCGAAATATGATCCGTTGATGGCCGAGATCGCCCATTCCTCGAACGCCAATCTGTGCGACGGGCCGAACGACGGCATGACGCGCGCCGGCTTGCAGGTCGGCTACAAGTTCTGAGAGTCCATTCGACAATTTCAGCGGGTTGGCCGACGGATGATTGAACTGCTCATTACGGCCGTCTAATCGATCATCGGCAGGCGGGAACCGTTCAGTCCCATGTGGGACGAACAGTATTCAACTCGCCCTGACAAGCCGCCGCGACGCAGTCCGCCAGGCTGCCAAACCGAAGCGCCTTACCCGTCAATCCAGGACCGTAGTGAGCGAACTTCGCGGAATTGGTGATAATTGTATCGACCGATTTGGGGATGACAGGCTCCGCAAGTGTGCACCAGCACGCATCGGTTACGAATTCCACGCCGAAGTCCGACAATTTGCCGACGAGATTCGCAGCGGAAGCCCTTTCGAACGTCGCACGGTTGCAGGTAACCAGAACCTTGACGTCAGGATGTTTCGTCAGGCCTTCGCAGAGCGCGGCCAGCCGCGCGCATTCGTCGAAAGAGAAATGCGGATTGCCCAGCGCGACGAACTCGATGGCATCCACAGACCCGCCGTTGAGTTTCCTCCAGTCCGCAACGACGTCCTTGGGACAGATTTCGTAGCTCGCCTTGATCTTGCTTCCGATAATGCTCTCAAGGCTGTCGGCCTCCGGCGTGACACCGACGATATGGAACATGGGAGAGCCTGATGTCGTCGCAAAACCCGCCCCGAACGCCTTTAGGTCGTCCAGATTCGGCTTCCACGTCTCGAGGCCGATCACGACCGGAATTTCATCTCCGACAAGCTTGCCGATGTGGTAGCCGAGAATGGGGTAGACCATGTCATCCCGCGACACGAAGCCCGACACATTGACCACGAGGCTGGCGCGCCTGTTGTCGGCGATATGCGGCCCGGTCAGCGGCGCGCGCCCGGTGAGAGCGATGCACAGATCCAGGTAGTCAGGATACTTGGCAGTGTGAGCACCCAAAACGCTGTTCGCGAATACGACGGCGTTCGACTCCGCCCAGGCCACCTGCTCACCCTGCCTGGGTGCGGACGACAGCTGATAGGGCGCGCAGGTGAACGTCTTTCGTGCTCCCATGGAGGCGTAGGCCTCACCCAATTCGGATGCGGGTCCGGCGACGTCGGGAGACACGCCCTGCTCCCGCCAACGCATCTGGTCCACCGATATCGAGTTCAGGGTCGTTGGAACGGCAACCCTACCCTCCCAGTCCCGCATGCGTTTCGCGAATTCCAGGCTGGTCGGCCCGGTGTAGATGCAGCCATCGATATGGACCTGGGAGATATCGATGAGTTCCGTCGCTCCCTGAATTTCAGCCATGCGCGTCGTGGCCCTCATTGCCACCTGCACGGCCTTGCCCATTTCCCCGTTCAAAGCCGACCGATCCCTCGATGTCAGCGCTATCGAATTTCCATAGGTGCGATCGGCGGCATCGAAACCGGGGGCGGTTTCGATCCGGCTCGCGATGACCTTGTCGCCGATGAGGGTGACTTCAGGGATAGAGTGCAGCTCGGCGAAGTCGTCTTCGGAGAGCTGGACAACGGGGATCGATCGGCCGAACACTTCCTCAGCGACGATCACTCCGAGCGACAGTATTTCTTCCTGGCGCGAGACCACGATGCCGGCGGGAGCGTGCCCGTTCATGATCAGCTCCATGAGCACGCTGCTGCCCGTACACGAGCCGCGTCCGCCGGGGATGGCGAGAATCTTTCCTGTCAGGACCTGTGTCGACAGGGGATGGTGGCGGTCGATGACTTCTCCGGTTCGGGAGTCGACGCCGCCCCAGAAGCTGAGCGCCGTGTCGCTGAATACGATCGACCCCGTAGCGAAGCCAGCCACAAGCGCGCGCCCGGCAAACACCTTTTCGTCTGCCTGTTGTTGTATATCCGGCATTGTATCTCGATACCATCAACCAAGAAGAAAAGTTTCCTATAGGAAACATCAACGGCACGCAAAAGCTGAGGCCGGAGCCTTGCCCCATTGCTATCGATCGAGAATCAAAAGCAAGTTGTCAAACAGACTCTGAGAAGCGGCCGCCTGTACCGGGCCGAATAAGTCGCCCGCCCTCTGTTGACGGCGGGCATTTTCCTATCGCGCGCCGTCCCGACATAGGTTAAAGAGCGGAAAACGCGCTAGAGCATCTCCGTTTTCTTCGAATCACGGAGATGCTCTATCTCTTTCTTTTCACGCAATTCCGGACGCAAAACCGCTGCGCACTTTTGCTGGATTGCTCTAAGGCAGGGACTTTCGAGAGCTCATGACCATTCCAAACACCATCCCGATCACGCCGGAACTCATCGCGAGCCATGGCCTGAAGCCGGACGAATACCAGCGCATTCTGGATCTGATCGGCCGCGAACCGACTTTCACGGAGCTCGGTATCTTCTCGGCCATGTGGAACGAGCACTGCTCCTACAAATCCTCGAAGAAGTGGCTGCGCACGCTGCCGACCAAGGGGCCACGCGTCATCCAGGGCCCGGGCGAAAATGCCGGCGTGGTCGACATCGATGACGGCGATTGCGTCGTCTTCAAGATGGAGAGCCACAACCACCCCTCCTATATCGAGCCCTATCAGGGGGCTGCGACCGGCGTCGGCGGCATCCTGCGCGACGTCTTCACCATGGGTGCGCGCCCGATCGCCGCGATGAACGCGCTGCGCTTCGGCGAGCCGGATCATCCGAAGACCCGCCACCTCGTCTCCGGCGTCGTCTCCGGCGTCGGCGGCTATGGCAATTCCTTCGGCGTGCCGACGGTCGGCGGCGAGGTCGAATTCGACGCCCGCTACAACGGCAACATCCTCGTCAACGCCTTTGCCGCCGGCATTGCGAAATCCAATGCTATCTTCCTCTCGGAAGCCAAGGGCGTTGGCCTTCCGGTCGTCTATCTCGGCGCCAAGACCGGCCGCGACGGCGTCGGCGGCGCGACGATGGCGTCGGCCGAATTCGACGAATCGATCGAGGAGAAACGTCCGACCGTTCAGGTCGGCGACCCCTTCACCGAAAAGTGCCTGCTGGAAGCCTGCCTTGAGCTGATGAAGACCGGCGCCGTCATCGCCATCCAGGACATGGGCGCGGCCGGCCTCACCTGCTCCGCCGTCGAAATGGGCGCCAAGGGCGATCTCGGCATCCTGCTCGAGCTCGACAAGGTGCCGGTCCGCGAAGAGCGGATGACCGCCTACGAGATGATGCTGTCGGAAAGCCAGGAGCGCATGCTCATGGTGCTGCAGCCGGAGAAGGAAGAGGAAGCCAAGGCGATCTTCGTGAAGTGGGGCCTCGATTTCGCTATTGTCGGCAAGACGACCGACGACCTGCGCTTCCGCGTCGTGCACCAGGGCGAAGAAGTCGCCAACCTTCCAATCAAGGATCTCGGTGACCAGGCGCCGGAATATGATCGCCCCTGGCGCGAATCCGGCAAGCATGCCCCCCTGCCGGCCAATCTCGTTGCCGCACCCGAAGACTACGGCCAGGCGCTGTTGCAACTCGTCGGCTCCGCCAACCAGTCGAGCCGCCGCTGGGTCTATGAGCAATACGACACGCTGATCCAAGGCAATTCGTTGCAGCTGCCGGGCGGCGATGCCGGCGTGGTCCGCGTCGACGGCCATCCCTCCAAGGCGCTCGCCTTCTCCTCCGACGTCACCCCGCGTTATGTCGAGGCAGACCCCTTCGAAGGCGGCAAGCAGGCGGTCGCCGAATGCTGGCGCAACATCACCGCAACAGGCGCCGAGCCGCTCGCCGCCACCGACAATCTGAACTTCGGCAATCCCGAAAAGCCCGAGATCATGGGCCAGTTCGTCGAGGCGGTGAAAGGCATCGGCGAGGCCTGCCGCGCGCTCGACTTCCCGATCGTTTCCGGCAACGTCTCGCTCTACAACGAGACCAACGGCGTCGCCATCCTGCCGACCCCGACGATCGCAGGCGTCGGCCTGCTGCCGGATTGGAGCAAGATGGCCCGTATCGGCGCTGCCAACGATGGCGATAAGGTGATCATGATCGGCGTCGACGGCAGCCATCTCGGCCAGTCGGTCTATCTGCGCGACGTGCTTTCCAGCCGCGAAGGTCCCGCGCCGGAGGTCGATCTGTTTGCCGAGCGCCGCAATGGCGATTTCGTCCGCTCCGTCATCCGCAACGGCCAGGCAACCGCCTGCCACGACATCTCCTCGGGTGGCCTTGCCGTGGCGCTCGCTGAAATGGCGATGGCCTCGGGCAAAGGCCTGACGATTGATCTGAGCGAAGGCAGGGACGCGCCGCATGCGCTGCTCTTCGGCGAGGATCAGGCGCGCTACGTCCTGACCTTGCCTGCCGATGTCGCCGATTTCGTCTGCGTCAATGCAGAAGGCGGCGGCGTTCCCTTCCGCCGTCTCGGCACGGTCGGAGGAACGGCGCTCGTCGTCGGCGATCTCATCTCGCTGCCGATTCAGCAATTGCGCGATGCCCATGAATCGTGGTTCCCTGATTTCATGGAAGGCCGCGGCGAACTTGCCGCTGCGGAATGATGCGCAAGGAGTAACGACCATGGCCATGAAACCCGGCGATATCGAAGACATGATCAAGGCTGGGATTCCCGGTGCCAAGGTGACGATCCGCGATCTGGCGGGCGACGGCGATCACTACGCCGCCGAAGTCGTTGCCGAAGCCTTCCGCGGCAAGAGCCGCGTGCAACAGCACCAGATGGTCTACGAAGCGCTGAAGGGCAATATGGGCGGCGTACTGCACGCTCTGGCCCTGCAGACCTCGGCGCCGGAATAAAGCCCGACGCAATCTGGATGGACGATGCCCGGCCCTCAGCCGGGCATTCTCTTTTCATCGGGACTGGCAAAGACCGAGGCCGGCATCGGCCCCGCGGTCATCAGCGTGAAATCAAACGACGCCTTTAGGTCCGGGCCAAGCACATATTGCCGGTGGACGCGTAGCTGGTCCTTGCGGATCTTGCGGTAGTGTTCGCGCGTCAGCATCTGCTTGACGCGGATCAGAATCATCTTCGCCTCAGGCGCATCCCGATGGCAAGAGACGGCGACGACAGGCACTTTGTAGAAATTGATCGAATCCGTCAGGCACTGCACGTCGAGCCAGGAAATCTCTGGGCAGCGGGCGATCAGCCCGACGCGGGCGCGAAGCAGTGTCGCCGATGACATCAACGCACATTGCAGAATGGCACTGCCGAGTGTGGCAAACACCACGCGCTTGCCCTTGAAGATCTCCGGCTCCCTCTCCAGCAATATGCCGATGACATGGGCGGCGACGCTCGATCCCATGCTGTGCGAGGAGATCACATATTCGTCCGCCTCTTCGTCAAGCGCCTTGCGCACGGCAGTGGCCCGCTCTTCCAGCCAGTCGTTGAAATCTTTCCGGTCCATACGGCCTAGCGCCACGGCCATTGCCCAATCGGCGAAGAGATGCAGCGTATGGAAGCGTTCGGAAAACGGCAGGAAGGCGAAGATGAAGAAACAGAGCGCCAGCGGCGCGCTCCAGAGCATGTGCCACGGCGAAAAGCCGAGACCATAGGGCATGATGGCGATCTGCGCCGTCAGCGCGATCGCCAGCGCCGTCAGCAGGAACGGGAAGAGGAAGAACAGGCCGAAGCGCCAGGCGTGGCGGAAATATCCCCGCATGCCTCCTTCGAGCATGATCTCGGCGCAGCTTCGGAAGCCTGCAATGATCTGGCTCAGCGTGTTGCCGCTGCGCAGTCTACGCACCAAGGTATCGTGATCGACCATGTGGATCCGGCTCTTCGTCTGCCAGCCGGGGGAACCGGCCCCTGCCTCCGGCGCTGTGGCCTTCTCACCCGTCGTGACCACGAAACTGACCGGATCACTCCCCTCGTCCGCTGCCCCTGTCTCAACCGAATAGCCCCAGACGGCGGCACTCTGCCTGGCCGAACGCTCGTAGCGTGCCCTGTGGGCAACGCCGTCGAGCGGCTCGAAGCCCGTGAAATGCAGGACGACCCGCTTCTCGATCAGTTTCATTCCACTCTTCCGGCCGGACGAATGGCCGGCATGTTGGCGCGATCCGGCTGCTGCGCCACTGATAGGGCAAAAAAGCAGCTATGGTCTCGAAGCCGTCTTGCTAACCGAACTCTTCCGGAATTCAATAGTATCCATGTCGTTTCCATCACGAACGGAGGGGTTTTGTGGCCGACCTAGTCAAAGAATTGATATCAGGCGTCGTCGACAGCGTGCTGAAGGAGATCCTGAAGAAAACCACCGGCCGCGCCACGACGAAGCGCAAGAGGCGTAAGACACACCCCGCCGCGACGACGACAGCTGCGCGCAAGGCGACCTCGGCCAAACCCAAGCCTCCCCGGAAACAAGTCAGCAAGCGCCGCACCGCCGCCGGCCGCAGCCGTCAACGACGTAGCTAAGGTATGATGAAATGTGAGCGTTCGGACGAATTCTGCGCCGCTGCGTCTTTTGAGGCGCGCAAAGGAAGCTGTAGCGCTTTGATGTGCAGTAGCGCGACGGCAACAGCCCCGGCAACGGCCCGCCGGAATTGGTATTTTTTTGGTTCGGGCGGCTGGAATTCCTGCTGTCGCATGCTATCTAAAGGCAACGATTGAAACGGTGGGCCTTTAACCCACCTGTTGAAAGGATTAGGTCCCATGAGCGGCATTCACGAATTCATCGACAACGAAATCAAGAGCAACGACGTCGTCCTCTTCATGAAGGGCACGCCGCAGTTTCCGCAGTGCGGCTTCTCCGGCCAGGTCGTGCAGATTCTCGATTACATCGGCGTCGACTACAAGGGCGTCAACGTGCTCGCCGATTCGGAAATCCGCCAGGGCATCAAGGAATATTCCAACTGGCCGACAATCCCGCAGCTCTACGTAAAGGGCGAGTTCGTCGGCGGCTGTGACATCGTCCGGGAAATGTTCCAGGCTGGTGAACTGCAGCAGCATCTCCAGGAAAACGGCATCGCGGTGCGCGCCGCCTCCTGACCGGTCACCGGGCGTCCGCCCGGTTTCCAAATCTGTATCTTGAGTCCGAGGCGCTGCGGCAAGCAGCGCCTTAGCCTGTTTATGGGAATTTCATTGTGACAGATTCATCACAGGCCGTGTCCGCGGGCCGCCTGCCCATGGGCAAGCGAGAATTTATCGCGCTCGCCGCCTTCCTGATGGCCGTCAATTCTCTGGCGATCGACATCATGCTGCCGGCCTTGCAGCAGATCGGCGCGAGCCTCGGCGTCGAGAGCGAAAATCACCGGCAATTCGTCGTCTCCACCTATCTGCTCGGCTTCGGCTGTGCCCAGCTGTTCTACGGGCCGCTCTCAGACCGTTTCGGTCGCCGCACGCCGCTTTTGATCGGTCTCGTCATCTATATCATGTCCGCCATCAGTATCGTCTTTGTGCCGACCTTTGCAGCGTTGCTCGCCCTGCGCTTCGTGCAGGGCGTCGGTTCGGCCGCAACCCGCGTCATCACAGTCTCCATCGTTCGCGACATCTATGGCGGCCGGCAGATGGCCGAAGTCATGTCGCTGATCATGATGGTCTTCATGATCGTACCGGTCATTGCGCCCGGCACCGGCCAGATCGTCATGTTCTTCGGCAACTGGCACCTGATCTTCCTCTTCATCGCCACCATGGCGACTGGTATCGCCGTCTGGGCCTATCTCCGCCTGCCTGAAACATTGCATCCCGCCAATGTCCGTCCCTTCACCGCCCGCTCGATCTTCGGCGCCTTCAAGCTGGTGCTGACCAATCGCGTCGCGCTCTGCTACACCATCGCCAGCACCTTCATCTTTGGCGCGCTGTTCGGCTTCATCAATTCGGCCCAGCAGGTCTATGTCGGCATTTACGATCTCGGCGTCTATTTCCCCTTCGCCTTCGCCGGCGTGGCGATCTTCATGTCGCTGTCGTCCTTCTTCAATTCACGCTTTGTCGGCAAGCTCGGCATGCGCCGCCTGTCGCACGGCTCGCTGCTCGGCTTCATCGCCATCAACGCCATCTGGCTGATCGTCCAGATGGCGAGCACTGATCCGATGCCCTTCGCTTTGTTCATCTCCTTCTTCGGCCTTGCCATGTTCCAGTTCGGCTGGATCGGCTCAAACTTCAATTCGCTCGCCATGGAGCCGCTCGGCCACGTCGCCGGCACCGCCTCCTCCGTCCTCGGCTTCATGAGCACGGTCGGCGGCGCCATTATCGGCGCCGGCATCGGCCAGGCCTTCGACGGCACCGCGCTGCCGATGGTCGCCGGTTATTTCACCGTGTCGATCATCGGGCTCGTCTTCGTGCTGATCGCCGAGAAGGGCCGCCTCTTCCAATCGCAGAACCCAGCCGTCTGAACGGCTGGCCTCCTTCGCATCCAGGATTTCACCACATGACGCCGCCGCATAAACCGCACCAGGAAAACCAGGGCTCCCGCCGCATCGGCATGGGCTTTGGCGAATTCGTCGTTACCATTGCCATCATGACCGCCAGCGTCGCTATGGCGATCGACAGCATGCTACCGGCATTGCCCAATATCGGCCATTCCCTCGGCGTCACCAATACCAACGACGCGCAGCTGATCATCGGCGTGTTCTTCTTAGGCTTCGGCGTCTCGCAGATCTTCTTCGGCAGCCTTTCGGATACGTTCGGCCGCCGCAACATCCTGCTCGGCGGCTTGGCCTGCTATATTGTCGGAATGTTTGCCGCTGCAGCAACTGGCAGCTTTGAAATGCTGCTCGTCATGCGTTTCGTTCAGGGTGTGGGCGGTGCTGCGGTGCGCATCACCACCATGGCCATGGTACGCGACTGCTTCGGTGGCCGCGAAATGGCCCGTGTGATGTCCTATGTGATGATCGTCTTCATGATCGTGCCGATCGTTGCCCCCTCCGTCGGCCAGCTCATCATCCTCTATGCCAACTGGCACTGGATCTTCATCCTGCTCGGGATCATCGCTACCATCCTGTTCGTCTGGGCTTTCCTCCGGCTGAAGGAATCGCTGCCGCCGGAAGAACGGCTGCCGCTGTCGGTCGGCTCTGTCGTGGATGGTTTTAAGACCGTGCTCACCAACCGCATCACCTGCGGCTACATGATCGGCCTCACCATGTTCACCGGCGTCATCAGCGCGTATGTGATCTCGGTGCAGCAGGTCTTCGGCGAGGTCTATGGCCTTGGCGACTGGCTGCCGATCGCCTTTGCGGCCACCGCCGGCGGCATCGCCGTCGCCAATTTCGCCAACGGATTCTTCGTGCGCAAATTCGGCATGCGCCGCATCTCGCACGCCGCTCTGCTGATCTTCACGGCGCTGTCGGCTGCCGGCTTTTTCTATTCGCTGGCCGGCAAGCCGGATTTCGCCATCGCTTACGGCATCTTCACCATCGTGCTGATGATGTTTGCCCTGATCGCCACTAATTTCACCGCCATCAGCCTTGAGCCGATGGGTAATCTCGCCGGCACGGCCACCGCCATCACCGGCTTCGTCTCGACGACGGCCGGCGCCATCCTCGGCGGCCTGGTCGGCCAGATGTTCAATGGCACGGTGCAGCCGCTCTTCGGCGGCTTCGCGCTCTTCGGCGCGGTGACGATCGCAGCCACCCTCTGGGCCGAAAACGGCAAGCTCTTCACCCACCCCGGCGACAGCCCGCAGCTCGATCCGGGTGCTGCTCACTTCTGAAATGGGAAATCTGCCGGAGCGGTTGGTCCCCGGCAGCATTGCATTAGATGGCAAACTCGGCACGCTCCTAAATCTGGATGCCCCCTGAACGAAGGAGCCTGGTTTTGGATGCAGAATATCAACGTCTCCCCCCGCCATTGCAGGGTGAGATATTTCAAGTCAAACCAGATACCGGCACTGGCGTTGTTGTACTCGGCGGCTCCAGTGGCCGGGTCGATGTGGCCCGCGCCAGGTTGTTTGCGAGCCAAGGCACAACGGCAATCGCTCTTCGCTGGTTCAGCGGCGAAGGTCAGGTGCTAGGCATTTGCGAGGTGCCGCTGGAAACCTTCTTCGCTGCCACTGATTACTTGATCGAACTCGGTTGTAAACGCATCGTCCTGGTGGGGACATCGAAAGGCGCCGAAGCTGCGCTGCTCACAGCGGTATACGATCCGCGCATCAGCGCGGTCGTGGCAATAAGCCCTTCTTCAGTCGTCTGGGGAAATATTGGTCCGGGGCTTGATGGCATCAGCTGGCCCGAGCGCTCGTCGTGGACATTGCGAGGTACACCGCTTCCTTTTGTTTCGTCAGACCCAGAATGGGTGCGGGAATACAGAGACGGGTTGATCGCCTATAGGGATCTGGTCGAAAGATGTCTCGATATGCACGAGTCTGAGATCGACGCAGCGGCTATCCCTTTGGAGAAAACGAATGCCGAAATTCTGCTCGTAGCAGGATGCGACGACGCGCTCTGGCCATCAAACAAATTTGCCGTGTCACTTGTTCGGAGGCGCGCAGCTTCGGGCTTACTCACCCAGCTTGTCTTGGGAGAAGATGCGGGCCATCGCATTCTGCTGCCGGGCGAAACGACTCCTCGATCATCGCTGCGCGCTCATGGTGGAAGTGACGAGGCCGACGCCCAATTGGGACGACTCGCGTGGGAACATATTCTTGAGATGCTATAGCGTGAGCGCTGCAGTGATTTGATCGATGGTTCAATCCATCGGATTGGCGCGGCAGTGCGCGAAAGGCACCCTCGATGGACGACCGAATTCTGATCAGGCCCTACGCGCCAGGCGACGCGGACGCGACGATTGAAATTTTTCTGCGCGCCATTCGAGAGGTCGCGTCGAAAGACTACTCACCCGCTGAAATACAGGCTTGGGCAAAGGTGGAAGATCGCGAACTATGGGCAGAGCGAAGGATAAGCAGGCCTGCCTGGATCGCAGAATTTGACGGACAGCCTGTCGGGTTTTCCGACCTGACTGGCGACGGGTGCCTGGACATGATGTTTGTGCACCCCGAATTTCAAGGGGTCGGAATCGCAAGTCGGCTATTGAGCAGGGTCGAGGACGAAGCTCTGAAACTGGGGTTTAGCCGAATTTACACCGAAGCCAGCCGAACGGCCCGACCGTTTTTTGAGCGCAAAGGCTTTCGCGTCATAACGCAGCAAATCGTCGAGAAACGTGGGCAAGGCCTGGAAAACTTTCTCATGGAAAAGCTCTACCAGTAACATGCGGTAGGTCGGGCGGTTGTTCAGACCGTGAACACCTCACGCCGCAGCACGTCCCATGAGGCCTTGTCGGGCGCAATCAGCAGCCCGCCATCGAGATGATGCGGCAGGTAGGGCGAGCCGTCGAAGCGCGCCGCATAGGCGCCTGCCTCCTGCGAGATCAGCGTGCCGGCAAGGTGATCCCAGGGCATCAGCTTGTTGTACATCAGGTAATGCACATGACCGCCGGCAAAGGTGCGGTATTCGTGGGCGGCGCAGCGGTAGTTGGTGAGGAAGCGCACCTTGGCGAGATTGCCGAGCACCTCGGCGCGCTTCTCCTTTGGCAGGTAGCCAGTCGAGGCCATGCCGACCATATGCTCCAATCCCACGGGCGCTGCGACCGAGAGCCGCTCGGCGCCGCCTTCCGGCCGCCGCAGCCAGGCGCCGCCGCCCTTTTCCGCCATCACCCAGTCGTCTCCCATCGGATCGTAGATGATACCGGCAACCGTCTCGCCGCCGGAGATAACGGACGCCATGACGCCGAAGGCCGGAATGCCGGCGGCGAAATTGAAGGTGCCGTCGACCGGATCGACGACGATCGCGAGATCGGCATGTTCGAGGCTGCCGAGCAAATCAGGATCGGCCGCAACCGATTCTTCGCCGAGGAACAGTGCGCTCGGCCAGAGTTGCGCAGCTTCCGCCTCAATCATCCGCTCCGCCTGCTCATCCGCCTCGGTGACGAGATCGGTGGCCTCGCTCTTGGCACGCACGTCGTCCTGACCAAGCCGGCGGAAGCGTGGCAGGATCTCCGCCTTCGCCGCGCGGCGCAGCAGATCGGCCAGAACGGTCACGTCGACAGTCGAAGTCATGTCAAATCCTCACGCTTAGGTCTCTCAGGAGAAGCTTGAATCAGATGCCGACGATCTCGCGCCGGATGAGCTGCCAGCTCTCCCGGTCGGGCGCAGAGATGATGCCACCCGTCGTCTCGCCGGGGCGATAGGGCGTGCCGTCGAATTTCGCCGTATGACCGCCGGCCTCCTGATGCGCGAGCACGCCGGCCAGGTGATCCCAGGGCATCAGCTTCGCATGGCCGATGAAATGCATCTTGCCGGAGGCGACCATCCAATATTCGTAGGCTGAGCAGTTGAAGGCGAAGGTCATCCGGATCTTCGCCATGTTGGCGCAGATACGCGCGCGATCCGGTTCGTCCATGTGGCTCCATGACAGGCCACCGACCATCTGGTTCAGGCTAGCAGGCTCGGCGACCTTCAGCTTTGTCGACTGCCCGTCCCGACGCGTCAGAAAGGCGCCTGCCCCCCTGATCGCGGTCACTGTATCGCCGAGAACGGGATCGTGAATGATGCCGGCGACCGTTTCGCCCCTGACGGTCACCGCCAACATGGTCCCGAAGACAGGAAGCCCGGCGGCGAAGTTGAACGTCCCGTCGACAGGGTCGATGACGAAGGCGAGCTCGGCATCGGCAAGTGCCGGCACGACGGACCGGTCGGCGTCATAAGCCTCCTCGCCGACGACCAGTGCTGCGGGAAAGCGCTCTCTCAGCGCCGCGGTGATCCGGTGTTCGGCAAGCAGGTCAGCCTGCGTCACCAGATCGATTGCCGAAGTCTTCTCCGAAACATCGGCAGCGCCGAGATTGCGGAAACGCGGCATGATTTCGGCGCGCGCCGTCTCCCGAACGCAATCGCCGAGAAAGACAATATCCTGGTCTGAAATAATCATGCGAAATCCTGCCTTCATTCAATAGCCAGCCTGCATAGCCGGCCTTTCATGAAGGATCGGTGACACCAAGGGTGGAAAAGTCGAAGAGTTTCGGGTCGAGCAGATGCGACGGGTTCACATGCGAAAGCGCCCGCAGCATCGTATCCTTGCGGCCCGGCATGCGCCGCTCGATATCGGCGAGCATGTCCTTCATCGCATTGCGCTGCAGCCCGTCCTGCGAGCCGCAGAGATCGCAGGGGATGATCGGAAACTGCATGGCGGCGGCAAACTTCGTGAGGTCGTCCTCAGCGGCATAGGCCAGAGGCCGGAGCACCATCAGGTCGCCCTCGTCGTTCAGAAGTTTCGCCGGCATCGAGGCGAGCCGGCCGCCATGGAAGAAATTCATGAAGAAGGTCTCGAGAATGTCTTCGCGGTGGTGGCCAAGCACCAGCGCATCGCAACCCTCTTCCCGCGCGACGCGATAGAGATTGCCGCGCCGCAGCCGCGAACAGAGCGAACAATAGGTAGCGCCTTCAGGCACCTTCTCCTTCACGATCGAATAGGTATCGCGATATTCTATCCGGTGGCGGACGCCGATCTTGGTGAGATAATCCGGCAGCACGTGCTTCGGGAAGTTCGGCTGGCCCTGGTCGAGATTGCAGGCGATGAGTTCGACCGGCAGCAGGCCGCGCCATTTGAGATCGAGCAGCAGCGCCAGCAGCCCGTAAGAATCCTTGCCACCGGAAAGGCCGACCAGCCAGCGCTTCTGGCCCTTCAGCATGTCGAAATCGTCGAAGGCCTGGCGCACCTGCCGAAGCAGGCGTTTGCGCAGCTTGTTGAAGGAGACGGAACGCGGCGCATCGGCAAACAGCGCATGGCCGCTGGTGTCGGCCTCGCCGGTTTCCAAATCATCGGCGATGTTGGCTGCGATATTCATTGCTTCGTCCTACAGAAATTCCACACTTGCTCTAGCAGAAACCGGTCTGGCAACACAGCGTCAATCGCCGAAAACCGACCAGCCGGTGCGCGCTGCGAGCATTTCCAGCGCCGCGGCGCCGAGCTGCGAATTGCCGACCTTGTTCAGCCCCGGCGACCACACCGCGATCGAGGCAATGCCCGGCGCCACGGCGAAGATGCCGCCGCCGACGCCGCTCTTGCCGGGCAGGCCGACATGATAGGCGAAGTCGCCCGAGCCGTCGTAATGGCCGCAGGTCAGCATCAGCGCATTGATGCGCCGCGCCCGCTTCGGCGAGACCACCGAATGGCCGGTCGTCGGATTGCTGCCGCGCGCCGCCAGGAACAGCCCGGCGCGGGCCAACTGCTCGCAGCTCATCGACAAGGCGCATTGATGGAAATAAACGCCGAGCACGTGGTCGACGGGATGGTCGAGATTGCGGTAGGCGCGCATGAAGTTGGCAAGCGCGAAATTGCGATATCCCGTCTGCGTTTCCGAGCGCGCCACCTTGTCGTCGATGGTGATCGACTCGTCATCGGCCAGATAGCGCACGAAACGCAGCAGCTCGCCGATTGCCTCGCGCGGCGCATGGCCGGCCATGACGACGTCGCTGACGGCGATCGCGCCGGCATTGATGAAGGGATTGCGGGGGATGCCGCTCTCGTGCTCGAGCTGGACGATCGAGTTGAAAGCCGATCCCGAGGGTTCGCGCCCGACCCGCTTCCACAGCCCCTCGCCGACCTTGCCGAGCGCCAGCGTCAGCATGAAGACCTTCGATATGCTCTGAATCGAAAAGGCGGTATCGGCATCGCCGACGCGATAGACCTTGCCATCGACGGTGACGATCGCCATGCCGAACTGCTTCGGGTCGACCTTGGCGAGCTCGGGAATATAGTCCGCGACCTTGCCCTCGCCGATCCGCGGCTGGATATCGGCGTAGATGCTATCGAGGGTCGCCTGCAAATCTGCCATTGCTTCTCTCCAGATCGCAAAAAAGCCGCTCGAAAGAGCGGCTTTCCGTATACCGGCGCATGCTGTTGTCTCGCAATCGGTTTCGACTGCGAGACGAATGCATTAGCGCGAGTAGAATTCGACGACCAGGTGCGGTTCCATGACGACCGGGAACGGAACGTCGCTGAGTGTCGGAACGCGGCCGAAGGTTGCGACCATCTTGTGGTGATCGACTTCGATATAGTCGGGAACGTCGCGCTCTGCGAGGCTGACGGCTTCCAGAACGATCACCAGCTGCTTCGACTTTTCGCGAACTTCGATGACGTCGCCGGCCTTGCAACGGTAGGAACCGATGTTGACGCGCACGCCGTTGACGGTGACGTGGCCATGGTTGACGAACTGACGGGCAGCAAAGACCGTCGGAACGAACTTGGCGCGATAGACGATTGCGTCGAGGCGCGATTCCAGGAGTCCGATCAGGTTTTCAGACGTGTCGCCCTTGCGGCGGTCGGCTTCGGCGAAGATCGCGCGGAACTGCTTTTCGCGCAGGTCACCGTAGTAGCCCTTGAGCTTCTGCTTGGCGCGCAGCTGCACACCGAAGTCCGAAAGCTTGCCCTTGCGGCGCTGGCCGTGCTGGCCCGGGCCGTATTCGCGGCGGTTCACCGGGGACTTCGGACGGCCCCAGATGTTTTCGCCCATACGGCGGTCAATTTTGTACTTGGACGATTCGCGCTTGCTCATCGTATTTCCTTTCAAAGGTTTAAGACGGTTTGTTGCCAAACCGCGCGAAGGAAACACGCCCTCCTCTGATCTCTGCCGAGATCTGACAGGATGTTCCGGTTAGCGAACAGGAACGATCCACGGGACATGTCAAATGAAATACCGGACATTGCTGCCCGGTGCTTGCGGCGGTCTTTAGAGGGCCGTCATGAAAATGTCAACAGCGGCAAACCCCGAAAGCACCACTATTCCGCCGCCAGCGCTTGGTCCCCGCCGGCATCAGGTGCGTTGGCGTCGCCCGGCGCCGTCTGGCAGTCCATGTCCGGGAAAGCGACGATACGCTTGCCGGAAAAATCGGCGTGCACGACGATGATGCCCTGCTCCTCGAAATAGCCAAGCAGACGGCGCGCGCGGCGGGCGGAATGGGTGCCATAGGCGCGGGCGATACGGGCGTCCGACGGGCACGGCTCGCCGCAGACGGCGGCCTTGGCGAGCATCAGGAAGACGCCCTGCAGGTCGTCGGTGACAGTTGAAGACAGCGACAGCGCCGTCGCCCAGGCATCGGTCGCGGCGGTTGCCGCATCGACGCCGGAGCGCGAGATCGCCACGCGCCGGCGGAAATCCGGCAGCGCGATCGGCGGTCCCGGCACGCGGCGCATGCGCAGCCTTACCAGAAAATCCTGGTAGAGCACCGAATCGGTACGGAAGGCGGAGGTGGGATCGTCGAGGATTTCGGCAAGCACGCCGGCCAGGCGCTCCTCCCGCTCCTCGGCGGAGACTTCCACCTGGCTCGCCCTCGCCTCGGCAGGTACCGCCGATGCCGCCGGCGTCGAGCGTGAGAGTTCGGCCAGAATATCGGTCGTCGGCCGCGGCGCCGGCGGGGCGCGGCGCACCAGCGGGCGCTGGAATTCCTCCGGATCGGGCGTGAAGATCAGATCCTCGACATCCTGAGGCGCATCCGGCAGCGGCATCAGCTTCGGGCTGGAAGAGCGCGCCGAGGTCTCCACCGCGCCGATCTGTATCGGCAGCGGCCGGCGCGATAGCGCCGGTCCGAGAGCGACGAAATTGCCGCGCTTCAGGTCGCGGAACATCTCGGCCTGGCGCCGGTCCATGCCGAGCAGGTCGGCAGCGCGCGCCATGTCGATATCGAGAAAGGTGCGGCCCATCAGGAAGTTCGAGGCCTCGGCGGCGACGTTCTTGGCGAGCTTGGCAAGCCGCTGCGTCGCGATCACGCCGGCAAGCCCGCGCTTGCGCCCGCGGCACATCAGGTTGGTCATCGCGCCGAGCGACATCTTGCGCGCATCTTCCGAGACGTCGCCGCCGACCGACGGCGCAAACATCTGCGCCTCGTCGACCACGACGAGAACCGGATACCAGTATTCGCGATCGGCATCGAACATGCCGTTGAGGAAGGCGGCGGCGGCGCGCATCTGGTCTTCGAGATCGAGGCCTTCGAGCGTCAGCACGCAGGAAACGCGATGCTGACGAATGCGGTTGGCGATGCCGGCAAGCTCCGCCTCGGTCCGCTCACCGTCGACCACGACATGGCCGAACCTGTCGCTGAGCGTGACGAAATCACCCTCTGGATCGATGATGACCTGTTGCACCCATTGCGCCGATTGCTCGAGCAGGCGGCGCAGCAGATGCGACTTGCCCGATCCGGAATTGCCCTGCACGAGCAGACGGGTCGCCAGCAGCTCCTCGATATCGAGCGTCGCCGGGCTGCCGGACGCCAATCCCATATCGATGCCAACCTGCAATGCTGATCCTCGCGGCGAAAAGACTCACATGAACGAAACGCCATTCTTCCGAAACGGCAGCGCCCCGTCTATCAAAGAATGCATCGTCTTTCAGGACCGGATTTCACCAACCCACAGGACAATTTCCCTAAGACAATTCCGGCCGTCGAAACGATCGTCACGCCCTCAAGCTGAACCCTGCATCAGCCGCCGCATCGCAAAATCCGGATTGCTCGAGGTGAACACCGCGAAGTCGAACTTGTCGGGATGCACGGCATCGGCCACCTGCGGCACCAACGCGCGGGCACGGCGCGCGATCGCCTCGGCTGGATCCAGCCAATCGACCGGCCAGGGCGCAAGTCGCCGGAATAGGTTCGCCATGAAGGGATAATGCGTGCAGGCCAGTACGACGATATCGGTCTTTCGTCCGCGCTTCTCGACGAAGCATTGATCGATTTTGGCAAGCACGGCCTCATCGGAGACGGTCTCGCCGCGGATAAGGCTTCACACTGCCTCGCGCTCGACGAGGTCGCCCGCCATGTCCTTCTGCGTCGGAATCAGCAAACGTGTGCAGAGCAGGCTGACGAAAAGCGGTACCAGCAAGACCGCAAGCCCCGCGCGCAAACCCAGGAGTTCGCCAAGAAAGCCGATGATCGGCGGCCCGATGAGAAAACCGGTCAGGGCTGCGAAGGAGAGCGTCGCAACGCTTGAAGCGGGCGGGCGGTCAGTCAGCGAAGCGACGGCCGTCACCGCAAGCGGAAACCCGACCGAGACGCCGACACCGACTGCGGCAAAGCCGAGTAGCGCAAGCGGTGTCGCCGGTGCAAGGAGAACGACGAGCATGCCGGCAAGCGAGGCGATGCCGCAGCCACGGGCAATGGCAACCGCGCCGAAACGGCCTTTCATGTAATCACCGCTGAAGCGCCCCGCCGCAACCATGAAAGCGAAAACCGAATAACCGAGGCCGGTTTGCGCGCCTTCTGCATTCATAACATCGCGGAGGTAGACCGCCGACCAATCGGCGATCGCACCTTCGGTCATCGTCACGCCGAAGACGAAGGCGCAGATCCCGAGCAGAGCAAGACTGGGCAGCTTGAAGCCGGTCATTGCCTGCGAATTCTCCGCATGGTGACTTTCCGGCAATTTCGGCAGGCGCAGGCTGGCAATCAGCGCAGCCGGCAGGATGACGATCGCCGTGATCAGGATCGACCAGTGCGGCGAAAGCCCGATGGCTATGGCACCAACGCCGATCAGGCTGCCGGTCATGATGCCGAAGCTCCAGAAGCCGTGGCAGCGGCTCATGATGATCAGCCCCGTCGCCTTCTCCGTCACATCGGCCTCGACATTCATGCCGAGTTCCACCGTCGAAAGCGCGACCCCAACGACAATCAAGGCGAAGAATAGAAGCATGGCGCTGGGCGCGAAGGCTGGAAGCGAAACCACGGCAAGAAAGAAGATGAAACCATAGATGATCGCCATGCGCCCGCCGATGCGCGAGACGAGGCGGCCGGCAAACGGCAGGGTGATCAGCGTGCCGATCGGCAATCCCAGAAGTGCGACGGCGAGATCGGCGGTGCCGAGTTCAAGCTTCGCCTGGATATCAGGAATGCGCGGCAACCAGGCGCCAAAGGCTATCGGCTGCAGAAAGAAGATCAGCATGACAAGTCTTTGCAGCGGCACGGCGCATCCCTTTATGTCTTGAGCGGCAAACACCCGCCCGCGATTCCCCGCAGAGATGTTGCGCGATGACATCGGCGAAATAAAGCGCGCAGTGCCTTATCGCGTGCTGAGACCGAAACCCTGCATCAGTCGGCGCGTCGCAAAATCGGGATTGCCGGATGTAAAGACGGCAAAGTCGAAATTATCTGGGTGAACGGCATCGGCGATCTGCGGAACTAGTGTGCGCGCGCGCCGGGCAATGGCTTCTGCCGGATCCAGCCAGTCCACCGGCCAAGGCGCAAGCCGGCGGAATAGATTGGCCATGAAGGGATAATGCGTGCAGGCAAGCACAACGATATCCGTCCTCTGACTGTCCTTCTCGACGAAGCATTGATCAATTTCGGCAAGCACGGCGTCGTCGGAGACAGCGTCACCGCGAATATAGGCCTCCGCCATGCGCGCCAGGTTCTCCGAGCCGACGAGCCGCACATGGCATTGCTGGGCGAAGGACTGGATGAGATCGCGCGTATAGGCGCGCTTGACCGTGCCCGGCGTCGCGAGCACCGAGACCAGGCCGGAGCGCGTGCGCTCCGCCGCCGGCTTGATCGCCGGCACGGTGCCGACGAAGGTCATCTGCGGAAAGGCAGCGCGCAGATCGGCACCAACAAGCGTGAAGGCGGTGTTGCAGGCGATGATGCAGACCTCGGGGTCGTGATCTGCGAGCAGCCGGCCGAAGAGCCCGATGATCCGTTCCTTCAGCGCCTGTTCCTCCCAGCCGCCATAGGGAAAGCCGGCATCGTCGGCGACATAGATGAAGCCGCGTTCCGGCATCAGCACGCGCGCCTCGCGCAAGACGGTCAGCCCGCCAATGCCGGAATCGAAGACGAGGACGGGTTTCAGCTCATGCGTCGGCGCTGTCATCGGGCGGTGTTTCCTTGGCCGCTGTCGGGAACCGGCCGCCGCGCGGGCTCTTGCGCGAGAAGCGGTCGAGGGAGGAGATGACGCCGCGCAGCACGCTGATTTCCTGCTCCGTGAAGGCCCGGCGGGATAAGACAGCGCGCAGATTGTCGACCATTTTTGGCTTTTTCCCGGCGGGGTGGAAATAACCGCGCGCATCGAGCGCCTCCTCCAGTTGGTCGAACAGGCCGAACAGCTGGTCCTTCGTCGAGGGCGTCTGCCCCATCGCCTGGAAGGCCACGGCGCCGAGATCCGCCATGCCGGACTTCATCCATTCATAGGACATCAGCAGCACCGCCTGGGCGATGTTCAGCGAAGCAAAGGCCGGATTGACGGGAAAGGTGACGATCTCGTCGGCAAGTGCCACCTCCTCGTTGGTCAGCCCCCAGCGCTCGCGCCCGAAGAGGATGCCGGTGCCCTCGCCGGCGCGAAACCTCGCCCGAAGTGTCTCGGCGGCAATGACGGGCGAACGCACCGGCTTATAACCGTCGCGCTCGCGCGCCGTCGTCGCATAAACGAAGTTGAGGTCAGCGACCGCCTGCTCCAGCGTATCGTAGACCTTGGTCGCCTCGATCACGTGATCGGCCTTGGAGGCGGTCGCCAGGGCTTTCTCGTTCGGCCAGCCATCGCGCGGATTGACGAGGCGCAGTTCAGCAAGGCCGAAATTCGCCATGGCACGCGCCACCATGCCGATATTCTCACCCATCTGCGGCTCGACCAGAATGATGGCCGGCCCTTCGGCCAGAAGTTGACGCTCGCTGTTCGTGCCTGCCATGACCTTATCCCTGTTTCGAGCGCGCAATAACCTCGCCCGGTGCAAACGGCAAGACATCAGCCTGCGGATAGAGCCTTTCCAGCGCCGAACCGATCATTTCGAGCCCCAGTCTGGCGCCCTCGCGCGACAGCGGCAGATGCCGTCCTGTCGTCCGCGACGCCTTGCGCTCGATGAAGAAACAGGTCGAGCCTTGCGCGGCCGCATCCTTCATCAGCGCCAGATCCGCCGCGATCAGCCTCTTCAGCTCGTCGGCTTCGGCCGGCGCTGTGGAACTCTTCGCCAAGGTGCGCGCCCAGTAGGTGCAGGAGAGGAAGATCGCCAGCGTCTGGCGGATCTGGCCCGGACGCGTCACCACCGACCAGGACGAGCCGAGCGGCTTGGCGGCCACCGTCACGTCGCGGTAGCAGGCATCGATCTTCTGCGACAGCGCAATCAGCGCAAAACCGCTCTTGCCTTCGCCGATCGCGCTCAATAACTCGTCCAGCGCCTGGAACCAGCGGGCAAGTGCCGCATCGAGCGCGCCGCGCGTGCGGGCCGGGAAGACCAGGAAGGCGACCGCCGTTCCGGCCACCGCGCCGATCACGGTCTCGCCGATGCGCAGCTGCAGCAGGTCGAGCGTCAGCACCCCGGTCATGCCGTAGACCAGGCAGAGCACGATCGAGATGAAGAAGGTCATCGTCGCATAGGAAACCTGCAGGAAATAGAAGGCGAGGAAAATGCATACGGCCGCAACCGGAATGGCGATCGCCAGCTGCCCCGAAATCAGCGTCGCCAGCAGGAGGCCGATGGCGATCCCGAACACCGTGCCGAGCGAGCGCGACAGCGCCTTCATCGCCGTGTCGCCGCGCGAATTGGTATTGGTGAAGACGAGGAAGGCGGCAAGCACCGCCCAGAACCAGCGTTCGCGCGACAGAAGCAGACCGAAGCCCATGGCAAGCGCCGAGGCGAGCGTGATCTGCAGCGCCGACCGCAGCAGCGGATTGGCAAAGGAAAAGTCGATCTTTTCAGACTGCGCAGTGTCCTTGACGGCATCGATGCCGGCAAAGCCGGAGGCCTGCCCCTCGCCGATCGCCTGCGTTAGCTGCTGCCGCGCCTCGCCGAGCCAGAGAAGCGCCCGCACGGTTTCGCCTTGCGGCTCGTCCCTGATGGCTTCCGCCATGGCGCTATAGGGTGCAAGTTCGGCTGCATCCGCCTCGATCACCGCATGGACGAGTGCGAAGGGCGGCTGGCTCTGGAAGCTCAGCACGATCGCGCTCTCAGCAGCGAGATGCGCATCGAAGAGCCGGATCGCCAATTCTGCGGCGGGATCGGCGGTGACATCGAAAACCCCGCCGGCCGGGCGTGGAATGAAGGTTTCGGCCATCAGCACCACTTCCTTCAGCCGGTCTTCCAGCTGACGCAGCTCCTGCCTGTCGGCTTCGCCGATCTCGGCGCCACCGGCAAGGGCGGCGAGCTTGAAGAGGATCTGGTTGATCCGGCCGCGCACGCTTTCGAGCGAGCGCAGCAGGTCGCGCCGCCAATCGTCCGGCAGGAGCACAGCTCTCACCAGATGCCCGAAGAGCACCGAAACGACGGGGCCGATCGCCACCGCCGGCAGCTCGGCAAGAGAAGGCCGGAAATAAGACCCCATGAAATAGGAGGTGAAGGCGAACATGCCGATCGCAAAACCGCGCGGCCCGAACACGCGGCCCGCCGATGCGAGCGCGATCACCACCAGGAAGACGAGATCGGAGAGAAACCGCCGATCCTCGAGGCCGGCCGCTATGGCGACGACGCCGAGGCTTGCGACGCAACCGAAGAGCCGCGTCACCAGTTGTCGCGTATTGCCCTTGTCGCGAACCGCCACCCCGCCCTCGATCGACAGCACGATGCCAAGACCGAAAGCCGCCGTCGGCAACGGCACGATGAACATCTGGATGGCGAGGAGGACCAAAAAGGAGAAGACGATCGTCAGCGTCACCCGCGAGGCCATGCGCAGGCGCGAAAGCGCCGGATCGTTGGCAAGCAGCCAGTCGCGGAACTGAAAACCGGAAAACAAATGCAAGAGCCCCTCATGCCGCCCAGGGATCAACAGATACCGCCGCACGAGCGGAAATCAAACCGCCCGAGTTCGAATCCCGATGCTCTTGAATGTTACGCGCCTATTGGCCCTTGGCAATCAGCGCCATCGTCGTCTTCAGGGAATCGCGCGCCTGCGTTTCGATATTCTCGGTGACGATATCGTCGATGACGGGCTTGCCGCCTTCTTCGACCACTTGGAAACGAACGGTCGTATAGTCCTTGCCATCGGGCGCATCCGAGCAGGCGGATTTCTTGAAGCGTACGGTCACCTCGGCCACGCCGTCGACCACAGGCGCTGCCGCCATCGTCAGATCCTCCAGCGGGCATGCATCCTGGCCGTTGACGATGACGTCGTAGTCGAAGGGCGATATGCCGTCGTCATCGACAGCGGGAAATTGCGCCGCCGCCTGGTATTTCGCGACGAAATCGCGGCTGTAGAGACGGCCGAGCCGGGAGGTGTCGAAGATGTCGGTCCAGTCGCTGTTATTGTCGGCCCAGTTGCTCTTGGTCGCCTCCATGATCTCCTTCACCGGAGCAATGAAGTCGGCGGCGTGACCGATACCAGAAAAGGCGATAAGGCTTGCGATAACAACGGCGATTGTCTTCATGGTCGAATGTCCGGGGGCGGCAGTTGAGGCGGACACTAGCTAATTTCCGGCGCTTGGCAATGGCGGCAAAAACGCATTGTCGAGCCCCTTGCAGCTTTGCGTTCCCTGATCACAATGCTATAGCGCTCCTCATCACATCACCCACCCGGGACGCCGGTCCCCATTGAAGCTCGAACGAGGCAGATACATGTACAAGATCAAGGTCGCCAATCCCGTCGCCGATCTCGACGGCGATGAAATGACGCGCATCATCTGGCAGCTCATCAAGGATAAGCTGATCCATCCGTATCTTGACCTCGATATCGACTATTTCGACCTCTCGGTCGAAAACCGCGACGCCACCAACGACCAGGTCACCGTCGACGCCGCCAACGCCATCAAGAAGTACGGTGTCGGCATCAAGTGCGCGACGATCACGCCGGATGAGGCCCGCGTCAAGGAATTCAACCTCAAGGAAATGTGGAAGAGCCCGAACGGCACGATCCGCAACATTCTCGGCGGCGTCATCTTCCGCGAGCCGATCATCTGCAAGAACGTGCCGCGCCTCGTTCCCGGCTGGACCAAGCCGATCGTCGTCGGCCGCCACGCCTTCGGCGACCAGTACCGCGCCACCGATTTCAAGTTCCCCGGCAAGGGCAAGCTGACGATCAAGTTCGTCGGCGAAGACGGCACCGTCATCGAGAAGGAAGTCTTCAACGCGCCGGGCGCCGGCGTTGCCATGGCCATGTACAACCTCGACGAATCGATCCGCGAATTCGCCCGCGCCTCGATGATGTACGGCCTGATGCGCAAGTGGCCGGTCTATCTGTCGACCAAGAACACCATCCTCAAGGCCTATGACGGCCGCTTCAAGGACATCTTCGAGGAGGTCTACGAGACCGAATTCAAGGATCAGTTCAAGGAAGCCGGCATCACTTACGAACACCGCCTGATCGACGACATGGTCGCCTCGGCGCTCAAGTGGTCTGGCGGTTACGTCTGGGCCTGCAAGAACTATGACGGCGACGTCCAGTCCGACACCGTCGCTCAAGGCTTCGGCTCGCTCGGCCTGATGACCTCGGTTCTGCTGACGCCCGACGGCAAGACGGTCGAAGCCGAAGCCGCTCACGGCACGGTCACCCGCCACTACCGCCAGCACCAGAAGGGCCAGGAAACCTCGACGAACTCGATCGCCTCGATCTTCGCCTGGACCCGCGGCCTGGCGCACCGCGCCAAGCTCGACGACAATGCCGAGCTTGGCCGCTTCGCCGCGACGCTCGAAAAGGTCTGCGTCGACACCGTCGAATCCGGTTTCATGACCAAGGACCTGGCGCTGCTGATTGGCCCCGACCAGCCGTGGCTCTCGACCACTGCCTTCCTCGACAAGATCGACCAGAACCTGCAGAAGGCCATGGCGTAAGCCGGCCTTTCCGAGATAACATCGAAGCGGCGGGGATTTCCCCGCCGTTTTCATTTTGGGAGAATGAACCGATGACGGCCATCCTGCGACCGCTCGAATCCTCGGACCGCGCCGCTTGGGAACCCTTGTGGGGGGCCTATCAGCGCTTCTACGAAGTGGTCATCTCGCCCGAAACCACCGATCTCACCTGGGCTCGCTTCCACGATCCTGACGAACCGATGCATGCGCTCGGCGCCTTCGATGAAGACGGCCATCTTGTCGGCATCGTGCATGCCATCTTTCACCGCTCCTGCTGGCTGCCGCAATGGACCTGCTACCTGCAGGATCTCTATGTCGACAACAGCCAGCGCGGGCTCGGCACCGGTGCCGCATTGATCGAGGCCGTCGCCGACCTCGCCCGCGCCAACGGCGCAGGCAGGCTCTATTGGATGACGCACGAAACCAATGCAACGGCGCGCCGGCTCTACGACAGGATCGCCGAGCGCTCGGGTTTCATCCAGTACCGCAAGGCGCTTTAAAGGCGTGGGGTTGCACAAAGGCCCCGCCGCACTATTGATTCCGGGGAACCGCAAGGCCGAAGAATAACGGGAACACGAGGAGGATCTCATGACTGAAGAACTGGTATTCTATACGAACCCCATGTCGCGCGGCCGCATCGCGCGCTGGATGCTGGAAGAGATCGGCCAGCCCTATCGCACCGAACTCCTGACCTTCGGCGAAACCATGAAGGCGCCGGAATATCTCGCGGTCAATCCGATGGGCAAGGTGCCGGCAATCCGCCACGGCGATACCATCGTCACCGAATGCGCAGCGATCTGCGCCTATCTCGCCGAGACCTTCCCCGAAAAGACCCTGGCGCCGAGGCCGGAGGAGCGCGCCCGCTATTACCGCTGGATGTTCTTTGCCGCCGGCCCGCTCGAATCGGCGGTAACGATGAAGGGTCTCGGCTTCGAAATTCCGAAAGACCGCCTGCGCATGGCCGGCTGCGGCGGTTTCGGCGATGTCATGAACACGCTCGAAATGGCGGTCTCCGGCTCCATCTACGTCACCGGCGAGCGCTTCACCGCCGCCGACGTTTATGTCGGCTCCCATATCGGCTGGGGCCTTGGTTTCGGCAGCATCGAAAAGCGCCAGGCCTTCGTCGACTATTTCGGCCGCATCAGCGAGCGTGAGGCCTACAAGTGCGCCAATGCGCTGGACGACGAGGCCGGCAAGACGATGCAGGCCGCCTGACCGCCAATCCCGGCGCGGCCAGACCGGCGCGCCGGGAATATCAGCCGTCAGACAAGCGGCATGTGAATGTCCGTCAGAAGCTCGGTCGGCGGAACCTCGCGCGGATTGTTGAGATATTCCTCGAACATGACCCTGTCCTTCAGCTGCCGGCCGGATTTCGGCAGCCATTCGGCAAAGAGCCACTGATAAGACTTCGGCATATTGGCATAGGGCCCCTTGTGGCGCAGCACCGCATAATCGCCGCCCTCGATCGTGCGCCGCTCGAACGGCGCATCGGCCGGCACGTCGGCAGCGCCGGTGACGCAGGCGATCGAGCGCAGCTTTTCCTCCGGCACGATATCGGGATCGTCGAGATAGACGCCGATCATCCGCATGTCGGGCTTGGCGAGGCCGCGGGCGTAAAGCGTGCCGAACAGCGTCTCGAAGGCCTTGTCGATCTGCATGTAGGAACCGGTATGGGCAACGCCGATCAGCTCGATCGGCGCGATCTCACGTATGGTAACGTCTAACATGACTTTGGTCTTTCCGTTGGGTGAGGGCTCATAGGCTGTGTGGCTTCCCTCTCTCCGATAGCGGGCCGGCGGCATGCCGTAGACCGACTTGAAGATACGATTGAAGGATTGGAGATTGGGATAACCTGATCGCTTCGCAATTTCACTGACGGCAAGTTCCGTGCCGACGATCTCGCCCGCCGCGTGATGCAGCCTGAGCCGCTTGACGGTGGCCGCCAGCGTCTCGCCGTAAATCGCCCGGTAGATCCTGTGCCAATGATAGCTCGACATGCAGGCGATTTCGGCAAGGCGCTCCATATCCAGCTCCTCATCCAAGTGGTCGTGAATATAGGCCGAAACCCGTCTCAGACGGTTTTCATAAAGTGCCCATGCCGTTTCGCCATTCATGTCGAACCTCGTGCAAATCGATCGGCTTGAGAGAACCATAACCCGATTTGACAAATCCTGCGGACTTGAACCTTCGGCGAATCCTGCGTAGACCGGAATTCCGGCTCGAACTCAAAAGGAATGATAGATGCCGGATTTTTCAACATTAATGCTCTTTGCCGCCGCAGCGCTGGTGCTGACCGCCACGCCCGGTCCCGACATGCTACTGATCGCCTCTCGCAGCATCAGCCAGGGACGCGCTGCCGGTTTCCTGACCTATGCCGGCATCGCGCTCGGCACCTATTGCCACGCCATTGCCGCAGCCTTTGGGCTGTCGCAGCTCTTCATGACCGTGCCGGCCGCCTATGAGACGGTGCGCTGGGCCGGCTGTTGCTATCTTCTCTATCTCGCCTACAAGACGGTCCGCTCGGAAGGCGCCGCCTTTCAGCCAGCATCGACGCTGAAGCGGCTGTCGGGCCGGCGTATCTTCTTTGCGGGCCTTGCCACCAATCTGCTCAATCCGAAGATGGCGCTCTTCGTCATGGCGCTCTTTCCGCAATTCCTGAATGCCTCAGCCGGATCGCTGACGGTGCAGATGCTGATACTTGCAAGCATCCTGAACGGCATCGGCCTCATCGTGAACGGCGCCGTGATTTTCCTCGGAAGCACGATCCGTTCGAGACTCCAATCGGCGAGCCGTTTCCCGAAGTTGCCGCAATATGTCCTGGCAACGGTCTTCACCGGGCTCGCCTGCCGCCTGGCATTGCAGCCGCGAAGCTGAACATCGAGTGACCACGGTCGTTGAAAACAAAACCGGCTGCGAAATCCATGATCTCGCAGCCGGTTTGAATTTTCAAACTGTTGTCAGGCGGCAGTTCAGCCGGCAAGTGCCACGGCAACCGCCTCGATCGCTTCATCGGCCTTCGAGCCGTCGGGGCCGCCGGCCTGCGCCATGTCGGGGCGACCGCCGCCGCCCTTGCCGCCGAGGGCGGCGGATGCGATGCGGACGAGATCGACGGCGCTGTAGCGCTGCACGAGGTCCGGCGTCACCGCCACCACAGCACTTGCCTTGCCGTCGTCGGAAACGCCAACGAGCGCAACGACGCCCGACCCGATGCTGGTCTTGCCGTCATCGGCAAGTCCCTTCAAATCCTTGGGATCGACGCCCGAAATCGCCTTGCCGAGGAACTTGACGCCGGCAACTTCGCGCACGGCATCGGTCGAGCCGCCCTGCCCGCCGCCCATGGCGAGCTTGCGCTTGGCGTCAGCCAGTTCCTTTTCAAGCTTGCGGCGCTCATCCATCAGCGCTTCGACACGCGACAGCACTTCGCCCGGCTGCACCTTCAGCGAGGCGGCAAGCGTCTTCACGCGTTCATCCTGTTCGGCCAGATATTCCCGCGCCGATTCACCGGTGACGGCCTCGATACGGCGAACGCCGGCGCCGACGGCGCTTTCGCCGAGAACGCGGATCAGCCCGATCTGGCCGGTGGCCCCGACATGCGTGCCGCCGCAGAGTTCGATCGAATAGGGCTTGCCGGCCTTGGCGCCGCGCACACCCTCTCCCATCGCCACGACGCGGACTTCGTCGCCGTACTTTTCGCCGAACAGCGCCATCGCGCCTTCGGCGATCGCATCGTCGACGCTCATCAGCCGCGTTGTAACCGGCGAATTCTGCGCCACGATCTCGTTTGCCATATCCTCGACGATCTTCAGTTCCTCGGCCGACATCGGCTTCGGATGCGAAACGTCGAAGCGCAGGCGCTCGGGCGCGACCAGCGAACCCTTCTGGGCAACATGGGTGCCGAGCACTTCGCGCAGCGCCTCGTGCAGCAGGTGGGTCGCAGAATGGTTGGCGCGCAGCCGCGAACGGCGGGCATGATCGACTGTCAGCACGACAGCATCGCCGTCCTTGACCACGCCGTCGATGACAGTGCCCTGATGCACGAACAGGCCTTCGCCCCTCTTCTGCGTATCTGAAATCTCGATCTTGCCGTGGTCGGACGAGATCACGCCGGTATCGCCCATCTGGCCGCCGGATTCGCTGTAGAACGGCGTCTGGCTGACGACGACCTGCACCTTGTCGCCGGCCTTGGCCTCGGTCGAAACCGCGCCCTCTTTGACGATCGCCTGTACGACGCCTTCAGCCGTTTCGGTGTCGTAGCCCAGGAATTCGGTTGCACCGTGTTTTTCCCTAAGCTCGAACCAGACGGTTTCCGTCGCCTTCTCGCCGGAACCGGCCCAATGCGAGCGGGCTTCGGCCTTCTGGCGCTGCATCGCATCGGTGAAGCCGGAAATGTCGACGCCGATCTCACGGGCACGCAATGCATCCTGCGTCAGATCGAGCGGGAAGCCGTAGGTGTCGTAGAGTTTGAAGGCGGTCTCACCATCCAGCATATCGCCCTTGGAAAGATCCGTCGTCGCGTCCGACAGAAGCGACAGGCCGCGTTCCAGCGTCTTGCGGAAGCGGTTTTCCTCCAGCTTCAGCGTTTCCGAGATCAGCGCCTCGGCGCGCACCAGTTCCGGATAGGCGCGGCCCATCTGTTGCACCAGCGTCGGCAGCAGCTTGTAGACCAGCGGCTCCTTGGCGCCGAGCAGCTGCGCATGGCGCATGGCGCGGCGCATGATGCGGCGCAGCACATAACCGCGGCCCTCATTCGACGGAAGCACGCCGTCGGCGATCAGGAAGGCCGAGGAGCGCAGATGGTCGGCGATGACGCGGTGGCTGGCGCTGCCTTCCGCCTTGACGCCCATCGTGTCCTCGATGGTGCCGATCAGCGTGCGGAAGAGATCGGTGTCGAACACGCTCTGAACGCCCTGCAGAATGCAGGCCATGCGCTCCAGCCCCATGCCGGTATCGATCGACGGGCGGGGCAGCGGGTTGCGAACGCCAGGTTCGGTCTGCTCGAACTGCATGAAGACGAGGTTCCAGAATTCCAGGAACCGGTCGCCATCTTCCTCCGGTGAGCCCGGCGGGCCGCCCCAAACATTCTCACCCTGGTCGATGAAGATTTCCGAGCACGGGCCGCAGGGGCCGGTATCGCCCATCTGCCAGAAATTGTCGGAGGTCGGGATGCGGATGATCTTGTCGTCGGAAAAGCCGGCGATCTTCTTCCACAACGTCGCAGCTTCTTCGTCCTCGGAATAGACGGTCACCAGCAGGCGGCTCTTCGGAAGGTCGAAGCCTTCGGTGACGAGCTTCCAGGCAAGCTCGATCGCATTCTCCTTGAAATAGTCGCCGAAGGAGAAGTTGCCGAGCATCTCGAAGAAGGTCAGGTGGCGTGCAGTATAGCCGACGTTGTCGAGGTCGTTGTGCTTGCCGCCGGCTCGCACGCATTTCTGCGAAGACGTCGCCGTCGAATAGGGACGCTTTTCGAGGCCGGTGAAGACGTTCTTGAACTGCACCATGCCGGCATTGGTGAACATCAGCGTCGGGTCGTTGCGCGGCACGAGCGGGCTCGACGGAACGATCTCGTGGCCGTTCTTCTTGAAATAGTCGAGGAAGGTCGACCGGATATCGTTCACACCGCTCATGCTATGCCCTTCAATGCTGCCGGAGGCAGGTAAATTTAAATTCATCGGCTTTTAACGTTCACCCCCGCCACTGTCCAGCAGACAAACAAAACCGGCCGCATTCTCATCAGGAATGCGGCCGGTTGGAACTGTCCGATGAGTTTAGGCGCGAAAATTACATTTCCGCAGTGGCATCGCCATCGCCGTCATCGGGGTCCGGTCCGCCGTTCTGCAGGAAGCGGTCGGCGATCAGGCCGGCATTCTGGCGCAGCGACAGTTCGATCTCGCGGGCGAGATCCGGATTGTCGCGCAGGAAGGTCTTGGCGTTTTCGCGGCCCTGGCCGAGGCGCTGGCTGTTATAGGAGAACCAGGCGCCCGACTTTTCGACGATGCCGGCCTTGACGCCGAGATCGACCAGTTCGCCGGTCTTGGAAACACCCTCGCCATACATGATGTCGAACTCGACTTGCTTGAAGGGCGGCGCCATCTTGTTCTTGACGACCTTGACGCGGGTCTGGTTGCCGATCACCTCTTCGCGCTCCTTGACCGCGCCGATGCGGCGGATGTCGAGGCGCACGGAGGCGTAGAATTTCAGCGCATTGCCGCCCGTCGTCGTTTCCGGCGAGCCGAACATGACGCCGATCTTCATGCGGATCTGGTTGATGAAGATCACCATGGTGTTCGACTTCGAGATCGAAGCGGTGAGCTTGCGAAGCGCCTGGCTCATCAGTCGCGCCTGCAGGCCGGGAAGGCTGTCGCCCATCTCGCCTTCGATTTCGGCGCGCGGCGTCAGTGCCGCGACCGAGTCGACGACCAGAACGTCGACGGCGCCGGAGCGCACCAGCGTATCGGTGATTTCGAGCGCCTGCTCGCCGGTATCGGGCTGCGAGATCAGAAGGTTCTGCAGGTCGACGCCAAGCTTGCGGGCATAGACGGGATCGAGCGCATGTTCGGCATCGACGAAGGCGCAGATGCCACCCTTCTTCTGCGCTTCGGCAATCGTCTGCAGTGCAAGCGTCGTCTTACCGGAGCTTTCCGGCCCGTAGATTTCGATGATGCGGCCCCTCGGCAGGCCACCGACGCCGAGTGCAATATCGAGGCCAAGCGAGCCGGTCGAGATCGTCTCGATCTCGACAACATTCTCGTTGGAGCCGAGTTTCATGATCGAGCCCTTGCCGAACGACCGCTCTATCTGTGAGAGTGCCGCTTCAAGCGCCTTGCTTTTGTCCACCGATTTGTCCTCTACCAGCCGCAATGAATTCTGAGACATCCGATCCACCTTTAGGTTATTGAAGCCGCTCAAGCAATGTCGAGTTTGTACCCTATTTGTTCCATTCTCGCAATAGGCGACCAAACAGTTGAAAGAAAAAGGTAAAACGGCACGTGTTCTGTATTTGTTTTATCGATGAAAAGCAACGGCTTAAGCCAAAAGTGCCGACTCAACCGCCGCTAGGCGCACCGTATCGATTCGTCCTTCGGGCATCGGGAGAGCGGATCGGATGAAGAAAAAGATTCTTGTTCTCGGCGGCGCCCATATCGACCGGCGCGGCCGCATCTCCGGCGAGACGGCGCCCGGCGCCAGCAATCCCGGCACCTGGTTCGAGGAGCCGGGCGGTGGTGGCTTCAATGCGGCGCGCAACCTGGCAAGACTCGGTTTTCAGGTGACGATGATCTCACCGCGCGGCGGCGATCCGATGGGCGAGACGGTCGGAGAAGCTGCCGATTTCGCCGGCATCGACGACCGGCCCTTCGTCTTCCTCGACCGCAAGACGCCGAGCTACACGGCGATCATCGAAAAGGACGGCAATCTGGTGATCGCCCTTGCAGACATGGATCTTTACCGCTTCTTCGTGCCGCGACGTCTCTCCATCCGCTGGGTGCGGGAGGCCTTCGCCGCCCATGATTTCATCCTCTTCGACGCCAACCTGCCGGAAGAGACGATCGCGGCGATCGTCGCAAAGGCGCATTCTCTAGGCAAGCCCGTTGCGGCAATCGCCATCTCGCCTGCCAAGGTCGTCAGGCTGAAACCGTGCATCGGCGATATCGACTATCTGTTCCTGAATGAGGCTGAAGCGGCCGCCCTTGCCGGTGAGCGGCCGGAAGATGCCGCCGGCTGGCCGCCTTTGCTGAACGAGATCGGTATCAGGAACGCCGTCATCACCCGCGGCCGGCGCGAGCTCGTCGCGCTGTGCGAGGGTCGCCGCGCCGTGACGCTGCAGCCGCCGATCGCCGAGACCGTCGCCGATGTCACCGGTGCCGGCGATTCACTTGCGGCCGGCACGCTCGCCGCCTTGATATCAGGCCTGCCGCTCGAAGAAGCCGTTCGCCACGGCACCGCGGCTGCCACGCTGACGGTGCAGTCGCGGCATGCCGTCAACGAAAATCTGACACCCGATCTGCTGAATGAAGCGCTTGCCCTTGTTCCCAAGGTCAGAATTCTGCATTGAAGCGGCTAATTAAATAGTTGAGCATGATGTCGTTCGAAAACCGCTCGCACTTTTCGGCATCATGCTCTGTCGATCACAGGACAAGACCATGACCAAGCCCATCTCCCCTCTTCTGCCGATCGCCTATTCGAAGGAAGTCGCCAGCGCCAAGCAGCGCGGCGCGCCGGTGGTGGCACTGGAATCGACGATCATCACCCACGGCATGCCCTATCCCGGCAATATCGAGATGGCCCGCAGCGTCGAGGCGATCATTCGCGAACAGGGTGCGGTGCCGGCAACGATCGCCGTCATTCACGGCACGCTGCATATCGGCCTTGAAGCCGCGGAGCTGGAGCAACTCGCCAAGGCGACCGAAGTGATGAAGGTGTCGCGCGCCGATCTCGCCTTCGCCATCGCCGAGCGCCGCACCGGCGCCACCACGGTTGCGGCGACGATGATTGCGGCGGCGCGCGCCGGCATCCGCGTCTTTGCCACAGGCGGCATCGGCGGCGTGCATCGCGGCGCCGAGGAAAGCTTCGATATATCAGCCGATCTCGAGGAACTCGCTCGCACCGGCGTCATCGTCGTCTGCGCCGGCGCCAAGGCGATCCTCGACATTCCGAAGACGCTGGAAGTGCTGGAAACCCGCGGCGTGCCTGTCGTCACCTATGAGAGCGAGGAATTCCCCGCCTTCTGGTCGCGCTCCTCGGGCATTCGCAGCCCGCTGTCGCTGAACAGTCCGGCCGCCATCGCCAATTTCCAGACGGTGCGCGAGCAGCTCGGCGTCGACGGCGGCATGCTCGTCGCCAACCCCGTGCCCGAGGCCGACGAGATCGCGCGCGAGGAGATGGAAATCTATATCGAGCGGGCGCTCGACAGCGCCGAGCGCGACGAAGTCACCGGCAAGGCGGTCACACCCTATCTTCTGTCGACCATTTTCGACCTGACGGATGGCCAAAGCCTCAAGACCAATATCGCGCTCGTCGAAAACAACGCGCGGCTCGCCGCTGAAATCGCGGTGGCGCTGGGTGAATGAAAGCCACGGGCTGCCGGTTATGCCGAGCAAGCCCCCTCTGCCCTGCCGGGCATCTCCCCCACGGGTGGGGAGATCGGCTGGAAGCACCGGCTTTCTGAACAAATGTCCCTTTCAACTCGGTGAAGCGTTGATGTGATGGGAAGCGTTCGCCCCTTGTGATCTCCCCACCTGTGGGGGAGATGCCCGGCAGGGCAGAGGGGGCGCCTACACGGCACGACCTCTCCGTCAAACCTCCCTCACCCGTCCAACGTCTCCTTGACGACGACCGCGAGCTGCTTCAGCGAAAAAGGCTTCGGCAGGAAGCCGAATTTCGCCTCCGGCGGCAGATTGCGGGCAAAGGCATCTTCGGCATAACCTGAGACGAAGATGAATTTCATATCTGGATAGGTCTTGCGCAGTTCGCGCAGCAGCGTCGGGCCGTCCATTTCGGGCATGACGACGTCGGAAACGACAATATCGACCTTGCCGTCGAGCTCTTCCAAGATGCTCAGCGCCTCGACGCCCGAGCCCGCCTCATGCACGGTATAGCCGCGCGTTTCCAGCATGCGCTTGCCGCCGCGGCGTACCGCCTCCTCGTCTTCGACGAGAAGGATGACGGCCGATCCCGTCAGGTCTTCCGGCTGCTGCGGCGAAACTGGCAGCGGCACCACTTCGGCCCCGGCGATGGCGCCGTCGATCGACCCCGCTTCTGCCGCCACTGCCGGCTCCGGGATGTGGCGCGGCAGGAAGACGCGGAAGGTCGTGCCCTTGCCGACTTCGGATTCCGGCTGGATATATCCGCCCGACTGTTTGACGATGCCATAGACCATGGCGAGGCCAAGACCGGTGCCCTTGCCGACATCCTTGGTGGTGAAGAACGGCTCGAAGATCTTGTCCATGATCTCCGGTGCGATACCGGTGCCATTATCGGCGACTTCGACAAGCACCATGTCCTCGGCCGGCATATAGGAATAGTTGAAGGCCGAGACCTCGACGGCGGTCAGATTGCGAGTGCGCAATGTCAGCTTGCCGCCTTCGGGCATTGCGTCGCGCGCATTGACGCAGAGATTGATCAGCACTTGCTCGAATTGCGAAAGGTCTGTTTTGACAGGCCAGAGGTCGCGGCCATATTGCACGTCGAGCTTGACATTGGTGCCGGAAAGCAGCCGGTCGACCAGCATGCGCAGGTCGCCGACGACATCGGTGAGGTTCAGCACCGAGGGCCGCATCGTCTGCTTGCGCGAGAAGGCGAGCAGCTGGCGCACCAGCACGGCGGCGCGGTTGGCGTTGCGCTTGATCTCTATCAGGTCGGCAAAGCTGGCATCGGCCGGCCGCGCCTGCAGCAGCAGATGGTCGGCGGAAAGCAGGATCGCCGTCAGCACGTTGTTGAAATCATGCGCGATGCCGCCGGCGAGCGTGCCCACAGCATTCATCTTCTGCGTCTGTGCCATCTGCGCTTCCAGTGCCTTCTGCTCGGTCACCTCGACGGCATAGACGATCGCCGCTTCCTCGGGCGCCTCGTCGCTCTGGTCGATAACGGCATTGACATAGAAGCGGAAATAGCGCGCCTCGTCGGTCGGCGTGCGGGTGTCGAGGGGCGCGATGTCGCCCTGCCGGTCCTTGGCCGCCGCCAGCGCCGCGGCCAGCTGTGGCCGGTCGCTCTCCTGCACGATGGTTTCGAGATGCGGCGCCTTTTCGAGATCGTCGCGCGAAACGACGCCGGAAAACATCTTCAGGAACGGCGCATTGGTCCGCAAGATTCGCCCGTTGCCGTCGACCGAGGCGATCGCCATCGGCGTATTGTTGAAGAAGCGCGTGAAGCGCATGGCGGCGGCCGAAGCGGACTGGCCGCCGGCATCGCTCTTTTCACGCGCCAATACGATCGTCCGGCTTTCGCCGGGTGCGCCGTCGCGCATCGAGGTGACGCTATGGATGATCTGCACCGGCAGGCTCTGGCCGTTGCTCTTGCGCAGGTCGAGATCGAGCGTCACGGTCTTCTTCAGACCCGGTTCGGCCTGCACCGACTGGATCAGCGCCAGGCCCTCGCCCGCCACAACGTCGCCGATCGTCATCGAGCCCGGCACGAACTTGGTGAGGTCGAGGCCAAGCCATTCGGCAAGCGTCGCATTCAGGTAGAAGATCTCACCCTTCCTGCCGGCGGAAAAGAAGCCGGCCGGCGCGTGGTCGAGATAATCGATTGCGTTCTGCAATTCCTTGAAGAAGCGCTCCTGGTCGTCGCGCTCGGTGGTGATGTCGGTGATCTGCCAGATCTGCAGTGGCTTGCCGCCGTTCTCCTCCGGCTGCAGCAGCCGCGCCTTCAGCCGGTACCAATGCGCGCCGGAGCTGTTGCTGCCAGGCCCGACGGCGCGCAGCAGGCGAAATTCCTCCCGGCCTTCCTTGCCCTCGCGCAGGCCGTTGACCAGCCTGTAGAGCGCCTCGTTGGATTCGCGGTGGCGCGACAGCAGCGTTTCCAGCGTCTGCACCTCGGTCGCCTTGCGCGCGCCGGTCAGCGCGCCATAGGCGGCATTGGCATAGATGATCCGGCCTTTTTCATCGGTGATCAGCGTACCGTCTGGATGGCTGTTGAGGAAGGCGCGCGCCAGGCTGTCGGACTGGCGCTGCGGCATCACCTCGATGAAGCCGATAACCGAGGATACCAGGAAGAAAATGCCGACCATGGCAAGCACGCCGAGACCGCCAAGCACGACCTCGTTGTCGAGCGACTTTTTGAAGAAGACGAAGGCGCCCGCCGCCGCGATCAGCACGAGCGCCAGCAGAAGAATGCGCAAGACCGTGCCAGAACGCCCCCCACGATCCACAAGCGGTGCGTTATAGTCGTCGGCCTGACGCGGTTTCGTCATATATTCCTCACATAAGCCCTCCCGCTTCGTAGCACGAACACGAAGCAGGAATCAGGCACTCTTTCCTTCTTAGCAATTTGCCGCGTCGGCAAAAACACCGCTAGCCGGCAAGACTGCTTGAATTCACAGGCAACAGCGCCATCTGCCCCAGAAGCCCAATGCTGCTGCCCGTGCGCAAGGTCGCCGGGTGCCTAGCAGCGGAACACGAAATCGCGTTCTCCCGTGACTGGACAGCGCTGGCTGCCCTTGCCTAAGGAACGGAAAAGTCGTCAATATGTGCCGAATGCGAAATGGAGTGAGTGACTATGTTGGATGATGTTGTCGGAGCTTATGGCAGCCGTTTCCTGCTTGCCGCCGGTGGCGTCGGTCTGGCGCTTCTCCTGCTCATCATCGTGCTCTGGGTGATCCGCAGCCGGGCGCCCTCACCCTTCGTGCGCGGCGGCCGCAACCGCCAGCCCCGCCTGCAGGTGCTGGATGCCGCAGCCGTCGATGCCCGTCGCCGGCTGGTGCTGGTGCGCCGCGACGATGTCGAGCACCTGATCATGATCGGCGGCCCGAGTGATATCGTCATCGAAAGCCGTATCCTGCCGGCAGCGGCCGAACAGCCGGACGGCGCCAGCCGCCCGCAACCCGTCGAACAGCGGCCGATATCCGTCGCGCGGCCGGAAATGCCACGGGAAACGCCACCGGTTTCGCCACCGCGCCCACCGGTCGCAGCCCGTGTCGAGCCCGCCGCCGAACCCTCTTTCGCTGCGCCGGGTTTGCCAGAGCCGCGCCCGCGCCCAGAATCGTTGACCCAACCGTCGACCCACCCGCCTGTCCAGCCGGCCGTGGCACCGCCGGTGGTCACGAGCCCTCTTCCGGCAGAGCCGGTGACTGCTCCGCTGTCGGCCGAACTCGACAATCCTCTGCGTGCTGCCCAGCCCCAGCCACGCCCGCCGGAGCGTCCCGCCGCTCCTCCAGCGGCGCAGCCCGCACCGTTCCACGATACCTCAAGTGCCGCCGAGATCCTCGATGCCGCCCGTCAGCGCGTGCTGCCGCAGCACCGCATCGAACCCGAGGACTCCGCCCCGCCTGTCCAGGAGATGCCGGCGGCCGCACGCGCCGCACCAGGTAGCGCCGAAGACGCTTCGGCTGCGCAGTCTGCAGCAGCGAGCCGTCTTGATTTCCAGCGGGTGCTGGAACAGGAAATGTCGAACAATCTGACTGCCGAACGCATCGTGCCGGCGCCGGCAAACCAGGACCCCCGGCCCAGAGCGCCGCAACCCGGAAACCTGCCGCGCCGCGATCCGGAAATGGCCCCGATCACCGGCGCCGATACCGATCTGCAAAAAGAAGTCGCCCGTATCTTCGGCGAGATGAGCGTCAACCGCGACAAGTGATCGGGCGCGACAGGTGAGCGGAAACGTACGTCCGACCTTCCTTCATCACCAAGTTGCATAAAAGCCGCAATGCGGCGACTTTCAGTTCCCGATGCATCAGGGGACTCCATCTTGTGCTGATAATTTGTTATCGCTCCGGTTGAAGAGCGTTGGCGCATCGAGGTCATACTTTGCCTAAGTAAATACCGGTCTCACTCCAGTTTCACCCGTACTGCCGGGCAGCTACACGCTGACGGCGTATGAACATGTTCATCGGGTGGTGGCGAGAGACCGGTTTGGCATTGTTACAATGTGCCATGTGCAGCTCCGCTGTCTCAGCTCTTCAGCCGCCCACAACATCGCCACACCGCGCCCGCAGGGGTTTTCTCAAGCACCATCTTGGTGGACTTCCGAACGGAAGACCAAGACGGTATGTGCAATACGCTTCGGGTCCGATGGACCATTATTCCCAAGACAGCTCCCCAGCCTTGGATTGCATGCGGCGGATGCGGAGGCCTGAGAGCTTTCCAATCCAGCGGCAAGATCCGGCTCAACGCCAACGGTCGCAAGCTTGACGCTTGGCTTATCTACAAATGCCTGACCTGTGAAAGGACATGGAATCGGCCAATCCTCGAGCGCCGGAATGTTCGCGACATCGATCCTGCCGTCCTTGCTGCGCTGCAGTCCAACGATCCGGATTGGATTAGGGCAGAAACCTTCAACCTCGATGCTCTCCGACGCAGATCGCAGCGTGTGGACGAATTTGTCGAATTTGAAATCGCAAAGGAGATGCAGCGCGAAACTGCACATTGGACGAGATTGACAATCGAACTGTTGGTCCCGTTTCCAACGAGCATACGCCTTGACCGCCTGCTGGCGTCCGAGCTGAAGGTTTCACGCTCGCGGCTGCAGGCTCTTTACGATGAAGGCATGGTTCGGACAGATCCTGATCGAGCAGACGTCATGCGGCGGCGGATCAGGAATGGCACCCTGGTGTTGATTGACCTCGCCATGGAAGCTGACCGAGAGCAATCGTGGAAGCCTCTGGCGTCGGGAGATCCGCTGTAGTCGTCAAAACCCGCCGCCACAAAGACTCGAATCTCGGGGCCTTTGCGGCTTGTTCTCCAACACGCGGGACAATGGATAAACAAAAAAGCGCCGCGATCAGATCGCGGCGCCTATTCTGCTCTCATGCCTGCATGAAAACTCTCATTCGTCGCGATAGACTTTTTCGCGGCGTTCGTGACGCTCCTGCGCCTCGATCGACAGCGTCGCGATCGGGCGGGCGTCGAGGCGCTTGAGGCCGATCGGTTCGCCGGTTTCCTCGCAATAGCCGTAGGTGCCGTCTTCGATGCGCTGCAGTGCCGCGTCGATCTTCGAAATCAGCTTTCGCTGTCTGTCACGGGCGCGAAGTTCGATCGCCCGGTCTGTTTCCGACGACGCCCGGTCGGCGAGGTCGGGATGGTTTGCGCTTTCCTCGGCCAGATGGTCGAGCGTCTCACGCGCTTCTCTAAGGATATCATTTCTCCATGCAACCAGCTTGGCCCTGAAATAGGCACGCTGGTTTACGTTCATGAACTCTTCCTCTTCCGAGGGAACGTAATTGCTAAGATCGATCTTCTCACTCAACGCGATTCTCCTGAAGAACATCTCATCTGGCGGGGTGTATATCCCAAGCGCTAGCCGCGATTCAAGCCAAATACGACAGGTAAACAGATTTTTAAATCTGTCACAGTTTTCGGCTAACAGACTATTTTCTCATCATTATTCCGGCCTGCGTTTTTTGCTTCGCCTTCAAAACGCCATGTTATCAGCCGCGTTTTGGGCAGCTGGAGCAGCGCTGACGGTTGACGCCGGCCGATTGCAACCGCTACTGAAAAGGCCCGCTGGATCTTGGATTTGCCCATGACCGTACCCCTGCCTCCGCCCAACCGCATCTATCTCCTGCGCCACGCCAAGGCCGCCCAGGCCGAACCCGGACAGCGCGATTTCGACCGGCCGCTCAACGAAAATGGCTTCGGCGATGCCGAAATCATCGCCGACAAGGCCGCCGACAAAGGCTACCGTCCCGATCTTCTGATCAGTTCGACCGCGCTGCGCTGCCGCGGTACCGCCGATGCGGTGTACCGGGCGATGGGCCTTACGCTCGAGGTTCGTTATGTCGATGCGCTCTATAACGCCACGGTTGATAACTATCTCGAGATCATCGATGCGCAGGAAGAGGCCGCCGTCATGCTGGTCGGCCACAATCCGACCATGGAGCAGGCGCTGGAGACGCTGATCGGCCACGATGCGATGGTCAGCGCCCTTCCCGGCGGCTTTCCGACGGCAGGCCTTGCCGTGCTCGATTTCGATGCTTCGGCCACCGCCTGGCGCCTCACCGATTTCGTGGTCGTCTGAAGACTTTCGCGCCGCTTCTTTTGCGGGCGGCGCGCTCTCCCTATATTGCGGGGCAGTCACCAACCGGATTAGCGCCTTGCCGCCACGCCTGACATCTTTTGCCGACGATGCCCGCATCGCGTTCGATAATCTCGCCGACCGGGCGAGCGGCCTCGTCAATCCGACCGTGCGGCTCGGTGTCACCGGCCTTTCCCGCTCCGGCAAGACGGTGTTCATCTCCTCGCTCGTCCACAATCTCCTGCATGGCGGCCGCCTGCCGCTGTTCGAACCGGTCCAATCAGGCCGCGTCTGGGCGGTACGGCTGGAGCCGCAGCCCGACGATGCCGTGCCGCGCTTCCAGTACGAGGACCATATCCGTGCGCTGGTGAAGGACCGTATCTGGCCGGATTCGACCCGCGCCATCTCCGAGCTGCGCATCACGCTGGACTATCAGAGCGCCAGCGGCTGGAACCGGCTGTTTTCGCCCGGTCGCCTGTCGATCGATATCGTCGATTATCCCGGCGAATGGCTGCTCGACCTGCCGCTGCTCGGCAAGGATTACCGCACGTTCAGCGAGGAAACGTTGGCACTTGCCGAAACCGGTGTCCGCTCCGAGTTGTCGCGCCCATGGCTGGCGCTGACGCGCGCCACTGACATCCATGCCGGCGCCGACGAGATGATCGCCCGCGACCTCGCCACGGCTTTTGCCGATTATCTCAAAGCCTGCAAAGCCGACGAACGCTCGCTTTCCACCCTGCCGCCTGGCCGCCTGCTCCTGCCCGGCGATCTCGACGGCTCGCCAGCATTGACCTTTGCGCCGCTGGCTCTGCCGCCGGACGGGCGTCCCGGCCGCGGCTCGCTCTGGACGATGATGGAGCGGCGCTACGAGGCCTATAAATCCATCGTCGTCAAACCCTTCTTCCGCGAGCATTTCGCCCGCCTCGACCGCCAGATCGTCCTGGTCGATGCGCTGCAGGCGATGAACCGCGGCCCCGAAGCCGTGCAGGATCTGGAGCGCGCGCTGACCGATGTGCTTGCCTGCTTCCGCCCCGGCACCAATTCGCTGTTCTCCTCCCTGCTCGGGCGGCGCATCGACCGCGTACTGGTTGCCGCTACCAAGGCCGATCATCTCCACCATGAAAGCCACGACCGGCTCGACGCGCTGACCCGCCGCCTGGTGGACCGCGCCATCGACCGCATCGGCATGGCCGGTGCCGGCATCGACGTCATGGCGCTTGCCTCCGTGCGGGCCACCCGCGAGGCGACCGTCAAGCGTGACGGCCATGAACTGCCGGTCATTGTCGGCACGCCGATGGAAGGCGAAACCATTGCCGGCGAGCGCTTTGACGGCCAGAGAAAGACCGCCATCTTCCCCGGCGACCTGCCGGAGGATCCGGAAAGCCTGTTCGACCGCATCGCCGCGGGCGAGACCGGTGTGCAGCTGCCCGATGTCAATGTCGTCAGGTTCCGCCCACCGCACCTTGAGGAAACCGGCGGCGGCATCAAGCTGTCGGTGCCGCATATCCGCCTCGACCGCGCCATGCAGTTCCTGTTCGGAGACCGTCTCGCATGAGCAAGCCACCGTCCGATCCGCCGCGCCGCGCACCCGCCGCCTTCAGCTATGAGGACGAGGCTGCTGAGCTGCGCGACAACGGCCGGCAGGGAGAGCAGCGGCGCAAGCCAGAAAGCTTCTCCGAAAATATCGTCGTGACATCTGACGAGGACGATCCCTTCCTCAATCCCGACAAGGATCTGAGCGCGGTCCCCGTTGCAACGCCGGCGAGACGTCGGACCTCCTTCGGCAAGATCGCCGCCGGCGCCTTCGGCATCCTGCTGTCGCTCGCCATCGGACTCTGGACCGATAGCCTGATCCGCGATCTATTCACCCGTGCCGACTGGCTGGGTTATGCGGCCCTTGCCGTGCTGGCGGTCGGCATTCTCGCCATACTCGCCCTCGTCATCCGCGAAACCATCGGCATGATGCGTCTTGCCGCCGTCCAGAAGATCAAGGCCGAAGCCGAGGCGGCGATCCTCGAGACTCGGCCGGCCAAGGCGCGCGCCGTCGTCGCCCAGCTGACTGCGCTGCTCTCGGCAAATCCCGAGACATCGAAGGGCCGTGCGACGCTGAAGGCGACCGAGGGCGAGGTCATCGATCCCCCGCATCTGATCGCGCTGGCCGAGCGCGAACTGCTTGCTCCGCTCGACCGCAAGGCCCGCGCCCTGATCGTCAATGCCTCCAAGCGCGTCTCGATCGTCACGGCCGTCAGCCCGCGCGCCGTGGTCGACCTGCTCTACGTGCTCTATGAAGCCGTGCGCCTCATTCGCGCCATGGCCGAGCTTTACGGCGGCCGTCCCGGCACGCTCGGCATGTTCCGCCTGCTGCGCGACGTGCTGGCGCATCTGGCCGTCACCGGCTCGATCGCCGTCGGCGACAGCCTGGTGCAGCAGGTGCTCGGCCATGGACTGGCCTCCAAGCTCTCAGCCCGACTGGGCGAAGGCGTCATCAACGGCCTGATGACCGCCCGCATTGGAATCGCCGCGATGGATCTCTGCCGTCCGCTCGCCTTCCGCGCCCTGAAGCGACCGGGAATCGGTGATTTCATCGGCGATCTCACCCCGTCCATGTCGCCGCGCGGCAACAATCCTTGAACGAAACAGCGATTCCGCAGCTTTCGCCTCCCCTTGCGTAATGCCAGAGAAATTTCAGCAGATTCAAGGATCTAGTGACGGGAGTTTAAAATCGCCGTCGCACGAAAGCCGTGCGCCGCCTCGCATTTCGGCACAATTGAAAGGAAGGATTAACCATTCTTCGGCAAAACTTGCAGCCAGTTCGTGAGTGGTGTTTGCCAAGGAAAATCCATGTATTCGCGCAAGTTTCTCATCGTATGCGGGTTGGCCGCCGCGGCATTGTCTCCCGTCGCCGATGTCGCTCCGGCAGCCACTGCTGCAACCCGTGACAAGGCGTTCTTCGATTCCGTCGCCGGCTCATGGAAGGGGCCTGGCGAAATCGTCGCCGGCAAGTACAAGGGCACGAAATTCACCTGCAACCTGATCGGTGAGCCCACCGGCGACAGCAGCGCCGGCATCAAGCTCGACGGCACCTGCCGCGTCGGCGTCTTCAAGCAGCCGATGACCGCCGTCATCTCGCGGTCGGGCTCGACCTACAAGGGCAAGTTCCTCGACGGCGCCGCCGGCAAGGGCCTTGACGTCGTCTCCGGCGCCGTCTCCGAGGATACTGTCGTTGTCGGCATCAACCGCGCCAAGCTGAATGGCGCGATGATCGCCCGCGTGCGCGACGACAAGACGATGAACGTCACCGTTTCGGTCAAGGTCGAAAGCCAGATGGTGCCGGTCATCGGCCTGACGCTGACCCGCCAGGTCGACGAGATGGCCGTCGGTTCCGTCGAGTAGACAAACCCTACAGTGGATTTTCCTGAAGCGGCGGGTTTCCCGCCGTTTTGCGTTTCAGGTCCCCTTGCTTCGGGCGCTCAGCCACCAGTCGCGACTATCGTCGGCGACCTCGATTCCGGTCACCTCGGCATCCGACAGCCACTCACTCACCGCCCTGCCCCTGACGAGCAGACCCGGCGCGATATCGGCAAGCGGCATCAGCACGAAACCGCGATCGGTCATGCGCGGATGCGGCAGTTCCAGCCGCGGCGCGTCCTGGATCACATCGCCATAGGTTAGCACGTCGATATCGAGCGTGCGCGGCCCCCAGCGCTCGATGCGCTCACGTTTCATTTCCCGTTCGATCGACAGGCAGACATCGAGCAAAGCCTCAGGCTCCAGCCTGGTCTCGACGGCAGCGCAGGCGTTGAAGAAGAAGGATTGGTCCGTCTTGCCCCAGGGCGGCGTGCGATAGAGCCGCGAGACCGCCGTAACCCGACAGTCGTCCCGTCCGTCCAGCCTCTGCAGCGCGGCCGCCATCGCCTTTACGGGATCGCCGATATTGCCGCCGAGACCGAGTGTGGCGGATTGCCATGCGGCCTCAGGCAAAATGTTCAACGCTCACCTGCACGAAATCGAGCACGCCAGGCACCGGCGCGTTCGGCTTGCGCACCGTGATCTTCGCCCGCCGCACTTGCGGGAATGTCTCGCAGAGCCCCTTGGCGATATCGAGCGCCAGTGCCTCGATCAGGTAGCGCCGTTTGCCCGTAACGATCTGCTCGATCACGGTGAAGGCGACACCGTAGTTGACGGTATCATTGATCGAATCGCTTTCCAGCGCCTCGCCGGCGACGACATCGAGCTCGGCATCGACGAAGAAACGCTGACCGAGGAATTCCTCCTCGTCATGCACGCCGTGGCGCGCGAAGAAGGCGCAGTTCTGCAGCGTAATCGTGTAGGTAGTCATGTCGGCCGCTTCCTCTCGAATTCCTGGCGCGCATTGAGCATAGCATCGGCGATATCGAGCGCATCCCTGTTGATTGCGACATTGTGCACGCGGAAAACCGCAGCCCCTTGAAGTCTGAGCAGCGCGCTGGTCGCAGCCGTCGCCGCATCCCTGTCCTGCGCCTCACGCCCCGTCACCGCGCCGAGGAAACGTTTGCGCGACGTACCGGCGAGCAGCGGCAGACCGAAGCGGGAAAGTTCGGAAAACCGCGCCATCAACTCCAGGTTTTCTTCCGCCGTCTCCTTGGCGAAGCCGAAGCCCGGATCGAGCACGATGCGATCGCTGTTGACGCCTGACGCAGCGGCGATCGCAAGCGATCGCTCGAGGAAATGCACCTGGTCGGCAATCACATCGACAAGTTTTACCCTGTCGCGACCGGTATGCATGATACAGAGTCCGGCTCCTGTCACTGCGGCGATATCAGCGATATCGGGCTCCTTCTGCAGCCCGAAGACGTCATTGACGATATGGGCGCCGGCACTGATTGCAAGCCGCGCCGTTTCGGCGCGATAGGTGTCGATGGAAATCAGCGCCTGGGTGCGGCCGCGTAGCGCCTCGATGACGGGCAGCACGCGCGCCTGCTCCTCGGAAGGGCTGACGGTTGCTGCGTTCGGACGGGTCGATTCACCGCCGATATCGACAATTCCGGCACCCTCGCTCACCGCCCGCAGCGCCTGCTCGACCGCCGCATCGACGGTTTCAAAGCGTCCGCCGTCGGAGAAGGAGTCCGGCGTCACGTTGATGATCGCCATGATCGTCGAACGACGGCCGAGTTCGATCTCCCGGCCATGGCCGACACGCCACAATCTGCCTTCGAGCCCTGTCACCAGACTTATCCCATTGGAGACGAAAAAAGCGCCATCCGATATTGCGCTTGCGGTGGCTATGCCCCAAGCTCCTGACGATTTCAACACGGGTTGCGTTCAGAATGCCGCTTGCAGTGCGTTATATGGTCCTTCCTATCGCCTTTTCCATTGCTCTTTGCCTTTGGAGCCCCGTGGCAGCCGAAGTGATCGCATCGAAAAGCTATTCCTATTTCGACATTCGCGGCAAAACCGCGGATGAGCTCGATCGCGAACTCAGCCGGCGCGGCCCGACGGCGAGCGGTTCCTCGGCGCGCCATCCCGGCGCCACGAAGATCCGCTTCGGCGGCGAGGCAACCTATATCCAGGATAACGGGCGTTGCCGCGTCGGCAACGTCAAGGTCACGGTCCACACCCAGATCATCCTGCCGCGCTGGAGCAGCCGCAGGGGCGCCAGCAAGGAGCTGTCGATGATCTGGGACGCTCTGTCGAGCGATATCAAGCGCCACGAGGAGCGCCATGCCGAGATCGCCCGCGATCAGGCCCGCGCCATGGAGCGCGCCATCCGGGCGCTGCCGCAGCAGCGCGGCTGCGAAGCCATGCAGGAACTCGTCTCCGACGAATCAGCTCGCGGTATAGAGGAGCACGACCGGCAGCAGGCGCGATTCGACCGGGTCGAGGCGGTCAATTTTCAGAAGCGCATGTTGCGGTTGCTGAACAATCGAATCAATGGTCGAGCCGGCGCAAAATAAGGCTTTTTCAGTTTGGTTGCGAGCGGAAAACCTTAGCTGCACAACGAAACTTGTGCGAAACTTGCACCCTCCCCAGCGACTGAATGGTCATTTTTCATCCTGGCAGACTCAACCGGAACGCGTTAATATGAACACATTCGAAAGTTCAGGTACGGCATCTGCACTTTCATCGCTGGGTTCTCCTGGCGCGTTCCGAAGCCGCGGATGTTCCTCCCTCATCCGTAGGTAATGCGCCCGCCTCGCCTCGCTCGCTCTAGCGCGCGAGGCGTCTTTTTTGATATCGAATTGTTCGGCGACGTTTGAAGCGCAGCGCGCGTCAGGCCTGGCGTTCCGGCACGTGCACCACGAGCCCGTCATAAACAGCCTTCATCCGGATCTGACAGGACAGCCGCGAGGTCGGGCGTACATCGAAGGCGAAGTCGAGCATGTCCTCTTCCATCGCTTCCGGCTGGCCGACCTTCTCCGTCCACTCCTCGTCGACATAGACATGACAGGTCGCGCAGGCGCAGGCGCCGCCGCATTCGGCCTCGATGCCGGGCACCGAATTGCGCACGGCATTCTCCATCACGGTGGAGCCTTGGTCGACGTCGAGGTCGAAACGCGTGCCGTCGAAGGCGACGATGGTAAGTTTGGGCATCAGAACTATTTCCGGTCTTCAGGTGGATGGGCGGATTTTCTTCCGACAATTCGACGCGTCAGTCAACATTGGGAAATCCGCGACAGCCTCGCAGATCGGGCCTTCGGCCGCCGTCTTCAAAGCGTCATACGGTACGTCGCAAAAAGACCCGCGGTTCCGCAATGGAACAACGGGCCTCGTTCGAACGGTACCTCATGCATCTCGGCCAAAAATGTGCAGCGGTTTTGGGACAACGACATGCGTAAGACAAAGACTTAGAGATCAGCCGCGGCAGAGCTTCAGGATGAAATTCTCGGCATCGATAACGGCAGCACCGAGCGCTGCCGTCGCGCCGGCATCACCGCCGGTTTCCTCGACGGCTTCCGCCGTCTGCGACACGCGGAACGCGCCGACCGAGCTTGCCGCACCCTTCAGCCGGTGTGCGGCTGCGCCAATACGGATGGTTTCGCCACTCGCAATATCCTGGAGGCATGCACGCGCCTGGCGCGCAAACATCTGAAGGACTTCGATTTCCAGCGTCTTGTCGCCCATCGTCTGCTTTGCGAGATGCACCAGATCGATCGGCCGGACCTTCGAAGGACACGGTCCCTTTGCATTATCCGGCGCCTCGAATACGATGTTCAATGCTGCCATCTGGGCTGCCATTGCCAATTCTCCCGTCTCTATCGTCCGCAGTTGCAACAGTTCTGCGTCAGGAGGGTGGCCATCACGTTAAATTCCGGCACATTCAGGGCGGAAATCTCGCCATATGGTTAACGTCCGTTAAATATCCCTAAATTATTGGTTTTTAAGCGATGCCTCGGATTCAAAGATGTTAACAACGGGTTAACGAGCCGTGAATCTCAAGCCTTCATTAATTGTGTGAAGAGCCCAGATGTGTCACTACGATACTGGTGGAGCGGGTTTATGGTACGCGCCTTTGCCGAGCGAGTGGATAATGGTAGTGTTTTGATACCTTCCGTTTGAAAAAGCGGCTATCTACTCTGAAATGACATGCTTATCCGTCCTTCGTTGGGATGGAAGGCTGGAACGGCAAAGTTGTTCCCGGGTGAGGCGGAAGCCAGGGATGCGCGGTTGGGCCGGCTGACAGTAACGAGGCATACCCGAATGGCGAACAACAAATACAACGAGTCAATTGAGGACAAGGCGTTCAAGGCATTGGACGAGGCGCTCCAGATCGACTTTAGCAAGGATAACGTACCGTCTCGCCGCGGCGACGCGCCCCAGGCCCCGGAGGCTAATGTGTCTGATCCATCGAATGCGCGTAATCAGCAGGAAGAAGCGCAGCGCCGCAGCCGCCGCGGTGCCGCCGGCGAGCAGGCTTCCAGGGGTCCGGCCTTCACGCCCGCCAACGACGCCAGCCGCAATACGCCCGCTTCGATCCTGAAATCCTTTGACGGCGCCTCCAGCCGCTCGGCGGTGCGCACCGCCACGCTGTTTTCCGTGCTTTGGGTCATGGCCGGCCTCGGCCTGATGTCGCTGCTTTATGCTCCGCAGATCTGGCAGATCCGTTCGCTCGCCGATCTCGTCGCCCTGCCCGGCGTCATCGCCGGCCTCGTCGGCATCATCGTTCCCGTGATGATGTTCTATGCCTTCGCCATCATGATCTCTCGCGCCCAGGACATGCGCAACGCCGCCCGCTCCATGGCAGAGGTGGCATTGCGCCTGGCAGAGCCGGAAACCATTGCCTCCGAGCGCATCATGACCGTCGGCCAGGCCGTGCGCCGTGAGGTCTCGGCCATGAACGAGGGCATCGAGCGCACCATCGCGCGTGCCTCCGAGCTGGAAACGCTCGTCCATTCCGAAGTCAATGCGCTTGAACGTTCCTATGCCGACAACGAGTTGCGCGTTCGCGGCCTCGTCCACGAACTCGGCTCCGAGCGTGAGGCGATCGTCAACCATGCCGACCGTATCCGCACCTCGATCGGCAGCGTCCACGACCAGTTGAAGGAAGAGTTGTCGCTTGCGACCGAAGAGATCGCGGTGCGGCTTGCCACATCGGGCGAAGCCTTCGCCTCGCTGATCGATACGCGCGCCGCGACGATCCTGGAAAAGTCGGACAACGCTCTGCAGTCGATGGGCAGCCTGCTCGCAGCCAAGACCGATACCCTGTTGCAGACACTCAACGCATCGGGTTTTGCGCTCGCCACAGAATTCGACAACCGCCTCGAAGCGCTCTCCGTCAATCTCAACGACCATGGCGAAAGGCTGCTCAGCCAGTTCGAAACGCGCGCCTCGACCATGGACAGCAGCACCGAGAAGCTGAATGCGGCGCTGAACGAGCGCACGCACCAGCTCAACGAGATCCTGATCGCCCGCACCCGCGAGATCAACGAGAGCCTGACGTCAGGCGAACGCACGATCGGCGGCACGCTTGACGACGTGCTGTCGAAGCTGAACAGCGCGCTCGACGAAAAGGGCGCAAGTTTCCGCCAGAGCCTGCAGACCACGGCCGACGACGCCGTCATGGATCTCGACGTGCGCTCCGGCTTCTTCGAAGAGCGGCTGCAGACGACCGTCGCCCAACTGTCGACCGCCTTCGACGAACGCGTCGCCGAATTCACCAGCGCCTTCGACAAGCGAACCGGCTCGCTCGATACCAAGCTGATCGAGAGCCTCGCTCGTATCAACGAGACGCTGACCGGCGGCTCGGATTCGATCGACGGCATCCTGAATTCCGGCATCGACCGGCTTGGTTCGTCGATGACCGACCAGTCGCTGGCGCTCGCCACCGCGCTCGCCACCAGCCACGAAGTGCTGGAAAGCACGCTTGGCAACCGCGCAGACGAAATTACCACAGCACTCACCAGCCGCACCGGTGAACTGACCTCTGCGCTGCAGAGCGCGACTTCTGAAATCGCGCTGACGCTTGCATCAGGCACCTCCGAACTGCAGGACAACCTTCAGACACGCTCGGCCGAACTCCGCGACACGCTACGCACCACCACCACCGATCTGACGACTGCCGTTGCCGCTGGCACAGAGCAGGTGACCGCTGCCTTCGGCGGTCGCGCCGAGGAGCTGAGCGGCGTGCTTGCTGCGCGTACGGCCGAAATCAGCGAGGCGCTCGGCACCGCCCACGGCCGCATCGACAGCGTCATGGCAGAGCGCGGCGGCGCGCTGGTCGAGGCGCTGACCACCCATCATGGGCGCTTCGAGGAAGCGCTGGCAACCCGCTCCGACGCCATCATCAATGCCGTCTCCGGCACCCATGACCGTCTTGCCGAGACGCTCGACGAAAAGGCGATGGCGCTCGCCATTTCCTTGAACGAGAGCCAGGCTCGCATCGAGGACACGCTCGAGACCCGCTCCGAGGCCTTCCTCAACGCCGTGTCTGGCACGCATGATCGCCTGTCGGAAACGCTGGACAGCAAGGCGGCGGCCCTTACGACCTCGCTCGACGAGCGCCATGCCCGCATCGAGGATGCGCTTGGAACGCGCGCCGAGGCACTGCTGAACACTGTATCCGGCACGCGCGACCGTCTTGCCGAAACACTCGACGAAAAGGCGATGGCGCTCGCCATTTCCTTGAACGAGGGCCAGGCCCGCATCGAGGATACGCTGGAAACCCGCTCCGCGGCGCTGCTGAACGCCGTCTCCGGCACCCATGATCGTCTCTCGGAGACTCTGGACGGCAAGGCGGCAGCTTTTGCCACCTCGCTGAGCGAAGGCCATGCCCGTATCGAGAATACGCTCGAAACCCGCTCCGCAGCGCTGCTGAACGCCGTTTCCGGCACCCATGATCGCCTCTCCGAGACGCTGGACGAAAAGGCGATGGCCCTCGCCATCTCCCTCAACGAAACCCAGACGCGTATCGAAGACACGCTGGAAACCCGCTCGGCAGCCCTGCTGAATGCGGTCTCCGGCACCCATGACCGCCTGTCCGAGACGCTGGACGAGAAGGCGATGACGCTCGCCATCTCGCTCAATGAGAGCCAGTCGCGGATCGAAGACACGCTGGAAGCACGCTCTGAAGCCTTCCTCAAGGCCGTGTCCGGCACGCACGACCGACTCTCGGAAACGCTCGACGAAAAGGCGACGGCGATCGCCGCCTCCCTGAACGAGGGCCAGAGCCGCCTGCAGGACACCCTGGAGAGCCGCTCGGAATCCTTACTCAATGCGGTCTCTGCCACCCACGACCGCCTGTCCGAGACACTCGACGATCGGGCGATGGCGCTTGCCATCTCGCTGAATGAGAGCCAGAGCCGTCTCGAGGAGACGCTGACAACAGGCGCCGAGGCGATCACCAATGCGGTTTCCGGCACGCATGTCGGCCTGAACGGAGTGCTCGACCAGAAGGCCGCCGCCCTCGCCGCCTCGCTAACCGAAGGCCAGGCTCGCCTCGAGGAGGCCTTGGGCCACCGCACCGCCGCGATCATCGGCGCCGTAACGGCAACCCACGATCGGCTCACCGATACGCTCGATGAAAAGACCATGGCGCTCGCCATTTCGCTCGACGATAACCAGAGCCGCTTCGACAGTGTGCTCGAAGCCCGCAGCAACGCCATCATGGAGGCCGTCTCCGGTGCCGAAGCCCGAGTCGCCGGCGCCTTCTCCGACAAGACCGATGCAATCCGCACCGCTTATACTGACAATCAGCAGCGGCTCGAAAATGCGCTTTCCGAACATAGCGCCGCCCTCTCAGGCGTTCTCGATACCGGCGGCGCCCGCTTCGAGGATCTCGTCGGCGGCTTGACCGGCCGCATCGAAGGCCGTCTGACCGATGCACATACACGGCTCGGAGGCCTCGCCGACGAGGCCGCAGCGCGCATCGAGGGCGGGCTCGCCTCTGCCCATGAGCGCATCCGCACGACGCTCGAAGACCGCGCCAACGCCATCGATCTATCGCTGAACCAGGCCCATGCGCTGATCAGCGATACGCTGGCCGAACAGGCGACCAGCATCGGCACCTCGGTGGCGACAAGCGTCGGCATGCTCGAATTGTCGCTGGAGCACCGTGAAGCGGCGATCCGCCAGGCGATCGATGCCGGCGCCCAGACATTGGAAGATCGCATGCATGCCGGCGCCGGCCAGATCGCCGGCCGCTTCCAGGAGGCGGCAAATGCGATTTCAAGCTCCACCCAGAATTTCTCCGCCCATCTCGATCGGTCGGTCGAAAGCCTGACGGGCCGTTTTGAAGAAACCGGATCGCGTGTGGAATCTGGTCTTGCAGCGATCGAGACCCGCATCCGCGATGGCGTCGGCGGCGTTGCCGAAAAGGTCGAAGCAGCCAGCGGCCAGCTGTCCGGCGTGCTTGCCGACGGCGTCTCCCGTATCGGCGCGCTCAGCGACCATGCCACGCAGCGCATCTCGGCGACGCTCGAAGGCAGTGCTGCAAACCTCACTCAGGCGATCGACAGCCGCACCGCCAATCTGGCCGAGACGCTGGACAGCCGCACCACCAGCCTGACGGGCGCCATCGAGGGTCGCACCGCGAGCCTCGGCGAAACCCTCGACCGCGGCAACGAACGCATAGAGGAACGCCTCTCCACAATGGACCGTGCGTTGACCGTCGGCCTCGATGCCGTCAACCGCACCATCGAAGGCAAGGCCGCCGGTCTCGCCTCGACGCTGCGCAGTGCGGTTGCCGACGCGGCTCAGGGAATGGAAGGCGAAGCGACGAGAACCACCGAACTGCTTGGCAAGACCGGCCAGCAATTCGCCGAGGATCTCAATGCGAAAAGCGACGAATTCACCCGCACCATGGATGAGCGCTCGTCACAGATCGTCACCCGCGTCGCCGAAGCTCAGAACCGGCTGGCAAGCCAGGCCGCTGCCGTTGCCCAGACCTTCTCGGAAGCCGGCAACGCCATCGTCAACAAGGTCGCAGAGGCCGAGACCATCGTCGGCACGCAGGTCAATGCCATCTCCAAGGTACTGTCGGATGCCGGCCAGTCCCTGGAGACACGCGGCAATGCCATCCGCTCGACCCTGTCGGGCGCCGGCACCGAGATTTCCGCCACCATGGCGGATGTCGACCGGGCGCTCGAAGCACGCAGCAGCGCCATTCGCACCAACCTCGAAGAGCGTGCCCGCGAGATCGATACGACGTTCTCCGAAATCGACCGGGCGCTCGAAGCGCGCGGCAACTCGATCCGCTCGACGCTCGAAGAGCGCACCCGCGACCTCAACTCGATGCTATCAGGCCGTTCGGTCGAATTGACACGCATCCTCGACGAAACGGCCCGCCCGATCATCGACCGCTACACCGATGCCGGCGAGCAGGCCGCCGCCCGCATCACCGCCGCGGCCAACCTCAGCGCCGACCGTCTGCGCGCCGAAAACGAAGCGCTCGCCAGCGCCGTTGCCGCCCGCACCGAGAATGTCGCCAATGCCGTCAGCGCCATCGAGAACAGCCTTGTCGGCAACGTCAACGGCCTCGTCGAGCGCATGTCGGAAAGCAGTGCGGCGATGGCGATGATGATGAACCGCGCCGCCGAGCAGTTGACCAGCGTCGACGGTCGTCTCGGCGATACCACCACGCGCTTTGCCGACTCCGCCACCAGGGCCGCTGAAATGGTCTCCGCCTCGACCAGGCTTCTCGAAGGCAAGGTCGACCGCCTCTCCGACATCTCGGGCCAGACGCTGTCACAGGTCGGCGGCATCATCGGCCGCTTCGACGAACACTCCAAGGTCCTGACCCAGGCCTCGCAGCTTCTCGGCGCCGCCCAGTCCAACCTCGCCTCGACGCTCGAAGAGCGCGAGAGCGCGCTGCAGACGCTCTCGGTCGGCCTCGTCCAGCGCTCCGCCGAGATCGAAAAGACCATGCAAGGCCTCGGCAGCATGATCGAGACCGTGTTCGAGCGGGCAGAGCAGCGCTCCAGCCAGGTTACCGGCAATTTGCGCCAGGGCGTGCAGTCCTCCTTCGCCGATATCGGCCGCATTCTCACCGAAACCGAGAAGCGCGCCCAGGAAGCGGCAGAGACGATGCGCGAGGCGATCACCCGCGCCGGCGATGAGGCCAATACGACGATCGACGGCACCTTTGCCAATGTCGAGCGCCGTTCCGGCGATCTCTCCAATCGCATTCGCGGCGGCCTCACCGCCTCGCTGTCGGAAGTCGAGCGCATGCTCGGCGAAGCCGGCCGCGCCTCCGACGGCGCCGCCCAGAACATGCGGGAAGCGCTGCGCGAGGCGATCGATGATGCCGTCGGCCGCTTCTCCGGCGCCACCGAGGATATCCGCCGCTCCGCGGCCGACATCCGTAACGAGCTTGATGCCACCCGCGCCGAGCTGAAGCGCGGCGCTTTCGATCTTCCCGAGGAAGCCAAGGAAAGCGCATCGGCCATGCGCCGGGCCGTCGCCGAGCAGATCAAGGCGCTGCAGGATATCTCCCAACTCGTCGGCCGCTCCAGCCAGCAGCTCGAGATCTCCGAGCCTGTCGCCCGCACACTCGCTCAGGCGCAGCCGGCTCCGCGTCCCGCCCAGCCGGTCGCAGCCCAACCGCCGCAGCCGGCAGCACCGCCGCCGATCGAAGCGACAGGTCTGCGCGGAACGATCGCACCGTCTGCGCCGGCTGCCGCCCCCCAGCGCGCCGCCCCGCAGCCTGCCCCCACTCGCCAGGAAACAGGCCGCCCGGAAACAGGTCGCCAAGAGCCGGCTCGTCCAGAAAGCGGCGGTTGGATCAGCGATCTCCTGCGTGGCGCATCGCGCGAGGAAGCCGCCGACGAGGCCGCGGCCGCCCGTGTTACCGCCCGCCCGGCGGAAACTGCCGCGCCGGCCGCGCGCAGCAACGACAGCCGCAATCCGCGTCACGTCGTCGAATCGCTGAACTCGCTCTCGGTCGATATCGCCCGCGCCATCGACCATGACGCCTCGGTCGATCTCTGGCGCCGCTACCAGCGCGGCGAACGTGACGTCTTCACCCGTCGCCTCTACACGCTGAAGGGCCAACAGACCTTCGACGAGATCAAGCGCAAATACGACCGCGAACCGGAGTTCCGCACCGCCGTCGACCGCTACATCGGTGATTTCGAAAAGCTGCTCGCCGACGTCGCCCGCACCGACCCGAACCGGACGGTGACGCAGTCCTACCTCACCTCGGATACGGGCAAGGTCTACACGATGCTCGCTCATGCCGCAGGCAGGCTCGGCTGAACTAGCTGATCTGAACTGGAATTATCCGGGAAGCCGCTTGAACATGTGTCAGGCGGCTTTCGCCATCCAGCCACGGAAACCTTCCCGACATGACCAAGGCCCTTGTGATCATCGACGTCCAGAATGCCATCCTCTCCGGCAAAGCCTCGCCAGAGCGGCAACCTCAAGTCGATGCCGCGCTCGACGAGACCGTCGCACGGCTGGCCGCGCTACAGGAAAAAGCTCGGCGGGCAGGCGCGCCGATCGTACTCGTTCAGCATGACGGCGACAGCAGCCATCGATTGGCTGTCGGCACGCCGGGTTGGGCGCTCCGCGACGAGATCGCGCCGAGGCAGGCCGAGGTCGTTGTACGCAAGAAAAGCGCCGACTCCTTCTTCGAGACCGATCTTGGAGAACGCTTGGGCGAACGATCGGTCACTCACCTCGTCGTCGGTGGATGCATGTCCCAATTCTGCGTCGACACGACAGTCAGGCGAGCCGTGTCGCTCGGATATGATGTGACGTTGATTGCCGATGGTCACATGACCGGCGACACGGCGACCTTCACCTCCTCCGAGATCATCGCTCATCACAATGAAACGCTCGATGGTTTCGATGCGGGCAAGGCGACGGTAGAAATCCGCCCCGCCGCCGAGATCGACTTTTCATAAATTTTCGGGCCACACGGGAACCGGGACCGCTTGGTGATCCCGGTTCCCGATATTTCACCGATCTGCGGCTATGCACCAGTTATAAATGCACCGATCGAGGCCGATGGCGATCTCAAGCACGAGAACGTCGTGGTCGACAGCCGCTCCCTTCTTCGGCTGCGACCGGTAGCGCTGCGGAAAATCCGTACGTCGCGAGATCGAGCAGACCTCCATCCACTTGTCGCCATTGTCGACCTCGATATCGACAGTCATCTCGGAATAGGCCGGCAGCCGGTCGGAGGGTACGATCCGCGTCGGCAGATGGATCAGCGATGCGATCATGCGGCGGACCGGCTCGAGGCAGGCGGCATGATAGTCGTTGCCGCTATCGGCCGTGAAGGCGCACTGGAATTCGAGCTGCCAGAATTCCTTCAGCCGCATGTGCTTGGTCGGCTGCTCCTGCTCACGACGATAGGATTTGCCGGCCTGCCAGACGCAGAGCGGCAGCCGTGTCTTCGAGTGATTTCCGAGAATATGCTGCATGTAGATGTAGGTCGACGGCGTGGTCTCCGGTCTCAGCACCAGCATAGCATCGCTGGCGGAGAGCTGTTCCTGAACCCAGATACCGGCGTTCGAATAGGCGCTTGAAACCAGCGACCGCGGCATCAGCGCCGGCGCCTCGACCCTCCTGACGTCCCAGGCCGGATTGACGGATCTGAGAAAACTGCGGACCTCTTGCGAGAAGAAGCCGATCATATGATCGCGCAGATGGATCTCGCGCTCCTCCCAATGGACGAGCGAATTGACATGATAAATATTGAGCACGGTGCCTGTCTCCCTGGCAACCTTGATTGACGTGGTGAGGGGCTTTACGTCCAGCAGTGCGCCGGACGCCTAGCGCCCTGACGTCACAGCAGGACGCGAAGACCTCGTCCGCCAAGAGCGCGCACGATCGCGACCTGCGGGCAGGTGCTGATATGACGGGACATGGGCGCGCTCTTCGTGCTCATGGCGAATTCTCTACGTGCCGTGCTGCGCATTGTCAAACGGGCGCGGCGAGGTCAAAACCGAGACGGTGAGACAAAAGGGATCATCTGTGGATAGCCCTTTTTTGTTGCCCCCTGTCCTTCATTCCGTCACAAACATTTCCGATCCGCAGCATTTAGTGAACGGCTCACTCGACCGTCCAAACGATAGAGACAGCAACATTGATGACCAAGACGACCTCCAGGCTCCTTGCCACCGCGCTCTCTTCCGCTTTCCTGATGGGCGCTTTCACACTGGCTGAGGCTGGCCAGGCAAGCTTCGTCGTGGATGCACAGTCCGGTCAGGTCCTCGAAGCCTCCAATCAGGACGAGCTGAACTATCCGGCGTCGCTGACCAAGATGATGACGCTCTATCTCGCCTTCGAGGCCCTGCATGACGGGCGCCTCGCCTGGGATCAGAAGCTCACCATGTCGGAAAATGCCGAGAGCAAGGAGCCCTTCAAGCTTGCCATCGGCGCAGGCCGAAAGGTGACGCTGCGTGAAGCGGTCGAAAGCATTGTCGTGCTGTCTGCCAATGATGCGGCCGTGGCGATTGCCGAGCAGCTTGGCGGCTCCGAACAGGCTTTCGCCACTGTCATGACCGACAAGGCACACCAGCTCGGCATGAAGGATACGGTCTTCCGGAATCCCTCGGGCCTTCCGGATCCTGCTCAGGTCACGACGGCGCGAGATATGGCGACACTCGGCGTTTCGCTGATGCGCGACTTTCCCGAGGAGTTCAAGCTCTTCTCCATGCGCGGCTTCCAATTTCGCGGCATGAAGTTCCGCGGCCACAACAACCTCATGTATCGTTATGACGGCGTCGACGGCATCAAGACCGGCTACACCGACGCATCAGGCTACAATGTCGTGACGTCGGCCCTGAAGGATGGCCGCCGCGTGGTCGGCGTCGTCATGGGCGAAAAGACCGCGAGCATACGCGACGACAAGATGGCAAGCCTCCTGGACAGCACCCTGTCGCCGTCATCGACCGCCACAGCTTCCACGACACCAGGCAGCCAGCCGGGAGCGACGATGACGGATTCGCAACCGACCAAGTAGCCCCCGATGAGCAGAGACCTGCCGGCAGGTTTTTGCTAGCGCATCGGCCGGAAAATCAGAAGCGATTATGCGTCCGAAAGGACGCACGGCGCTCTAACGGCTTATCTGAAAGCCACTTCCAGATGCTGCCGGTCTTGCGCGATCACCCTGCAATTCGTTTCGAATCCTTCGCCTTTGATGGCAAGAACGAATTCCGAAGGGATGCCTGATGTATTGGAGACCGAAATGCCGGCGCTCTCCGAGCCGATGGATTTGACGGTGCAGTCGATGGTCGAGCGTCGATCGTTGAACAGGATCGAACCCGCCTTCAGCACCCGCCGTCGAGCGCCAATGGCGTGATCGGCGTGGATGGAAATCCACGACACGCAACGATTCCGTCCGCCATGCTTGGCCTGATACATCGCCGCATCCGCCTGAGCCAGCAGGGTCTCGATCTCCTTGCTGACGATCGAGAGTGCCGACGTTCCGAAGCTGGCTGTAACGGTCAGGGCGCCATGATCGCCGCGAATGATCTCAGAGGCGATGGCGGCTCTGAGTTTCTCGGCGACTGCGGCAGCACCTTCCCGATCGACATGCGGCAGGATGACGGCAAATTCCTCGCCGCCAAGACGACCAAACAGATCACCGGCTCGAAGGGTCGTCTTACAGGTCGATGCGACCGCCTTGAGGACCTCGTCTCCGGCCGCATGCCCATGCGTATCGTTCACCTTCTTGAAATGGTCGATATCGAAAACGATGCATGAAAGATCGTGCTTGTGCCGCAGAGCGAGCGAAATGAGCTGATCGGCCTCCTGCTTGAAGGCACGCCGCGTCATCGCCTCGGTGAGGCTGTCGATGGCGGCCGACTGCATGAGCTCGATGCGGTCCATCGCGGCGCCTGCCAGCTCCTCGAGAATGCCGAGATCTCTGTTGCCGAACGATCGTGGCCTGCGGTCGATCGCGCATACCGTTCCGATCATGTGCCCGGCTTTTGTTCTCAACGGCACACCGGCATAAAAACGAATATTGTCCTCGCCCGTCACCGAAGGATGCTGCGAAAACCGCGAGTCCTTGGTAGCGTCCTGCACGACAACAGGCCTTTCACAGTCCACGACGTAGCGGCAGAACGTGTCTTCGCGCGACACCTCGTCGGCCGAAAGGCCGGAGCAAGCCGTGTACCATTGCCGATGCGCATCGATCAGTGAGACGATGCCGATGTCGATGGAAAAGATCTCCTTTATCAGGCGTACGATCCGTTCGAAGCCCTCGTCCCTCGGAGTGTCGAGGAGATCGAGCTGCTGCAGCGCAGCCAGGCGATCATTTTCGCGTTGGATCGCCTCCAATGACGATTTCCCGAAGACCCGTGCAGCCACCATGCAGCATTCCTCCTGAAAGGGATGCATGATGCGTTCCATAAATTCATGAAGAAATTGAATACGATGGCGGCCCCTAAGCCATGGGGTCAAATATTTTTCAGAATCGACAACCCTCGATATTCACGGGGCGACCTCGGAATTCCAGTTCAGATTGAGCGCAGCGTCCAACTGACGATCTCGGAGGCAACCGTGGAGAAGGCGCGGTCGAGGCCTTTGACGAAGCCGTCATTGTCGCCGCCGGACGGCGCCATGGCGCGGAACACCTTCTGGGCGCGCACCGAGCCGTTGCGGTCGTTGAGGATCTTGGCGGAGATCTCGACCACCGCCTGGTTGCCGTTCGAAGCATCGATCTCGAAGGAGCGGATATCGGTGACGATCTGGTAGTCGATCGCCAGCCCCTGCCCCGGCATGCCGACGCCGCCGAGCTTGCCCGAGTTCTCGAAGGCTTCCACCAGCTTCGACTGCACTATGCGCGGCAGCTTGTCGCCCCACTGCGCCTTGGAGAGATACTGGATTTCCGAAGGCGAAACACGGATGACGATCTGCTCGCTGTCGAGCGACCTTAGCGCCGTCGGGCTGGCGATCAGGACCTGGCGGGATTTGGCCGCGGGTCCGCTGCCGTCGACGGCGGCGGGCAGATCATAGGTGTCGTTCTTGGCCGCGGTGCCGCACCCGGAAAGGATCAGCGCCGTCAGCGGCAGCGCGATCACCGTTCCCCTGATCCAAGAACGGCGCGACAACAGATGCGATGCGACCATATTAGGCTACCCCTGATTTCCCAGTTAACGCCGCGTCCGGCCGTCATATTGCTTGACCGTGTCCCCGCCGAAGATCAGGCGTTGCGGATTGCGGTCGAAGTTGGTGATCGTATCGTTCAGATTGCTCACGGTTCCGCGCATGTCGTTGACGAGAGTCTGCACGTCGCGCAAGCCGCCACTCGAAAATTTCTGCAGATTGTCGGCGATCGGCCCGATGCGCGAATTCAGGTTGTCGGCCACCTTCTTGAAGGATTCCAGCGTATCGCGCGCTTCAGTGAACAGCGATTGCGTATTGTCGGTGCCGAGCAGCGCATCGACCTTGATGAGAATGCCGTCGATGCGGGTCGAGGCCGAATTCAGCTTGTTGGAAAGCTGCGACACGTCCTGGATCGTCTGGTCGATATCTTTCTGGCGCGCCGAAACCGTGTTGGCGACATCGCGGATCGAGGCTACGGCGGCGCGCGCGTCCTTGGTCGCCTGCGAGATATCGTCGACTGAGCCCTTCACCTTCGCCGGATCGATCTGGGCAACGAGCGTATCGACGCGGTCGAGTGTGGCCTGCGCCTGCTTGCCGAAATCATTGAAGGTGGTGGCCGTCTGGTCGAACTTCTGGATCGCGCCCTTGAGGTCGCCCGAGGCATCGGCGACATTGGCGGTAATCTTCTCGGCATTGGAGACGATGTTGTCGATCTTCTGCGCATCGACCGCCTTGACCAGCGATTCGACGGCTTGAAGCGTCGAGTCGACGCGGCCGGAAACCGCCTTCACTGTCTCCGAAAGCTGGCCGACGCTCTGCAGGAAGGAGTCGATATTGCCGGAATTCTTGGCCAGTGCATCCGAGAACGTTTCGGCATTCTTGAACGTCTCGGTCAGCGGCCCGCGCGAATCTTCGATAAAACCCTGAAGTTCGCCGACCGCGTCGTTAGCGCGATCGAGGATCTTGTCGGCCGTCGCCAGCAGATTGGTGACGCTCGACTGGTCGGCGACGATGACGGCGCGTTTGCCGTTGTCGATCGCATGCTGGAGGATGCTTTCCTCGCCCTTGCGGCCGCCTGACAGCTCGATATAGGCAGCGCCGGTCAAGCCCTGAATTTCAAGGGCGGCCTTGGTCGAGGGGTAGATCGGCGCATCGGTGCGCACCTGGGTGAAGGCCAGCGAATATTGCGGATCGTCGGCATCGATCGACAGCGTCTGCACCGAGCCGATCTGGATGCCGTTGAAGCGCACCGGCGAGCCGACGCTGAGGCCGTTGGCCGAGCCCGGAATACGAACGATCAGTTCCGTCATCGGGCCGCCGCGGCCGTATTCGGCCATCCAGTAGACGAAGCCGAAGGCAGCCGCGATCACCAGCACCGTGAAAAAACCGACAATCGTGTAATTGGCTTTGGTTTCCATCTTATCCGGTCACTTTCCGCTGCTGTCGTGCCGCGCGGCAGCAGCGTTCTGCGGCACGATCGACCGCGCGCGTTTGCCCTTGAAGTAGGCCTGCACCCACGGATCGTCATAGGCCAGCATGTCGTCGATCGTGCCTTCCACCATTACTCGCTTCTTTCCGAGCACGGCAATACGGTCGCAGACCGAAAACAGGCTGTCGAGGTCGTGCGTGACCATATACACGGTCAATCCCAGACTATCGCGCAGGTTGGCGATCAGTTCGTCGAATTCGGCCGCGCCGATCGGGTCGAGGCCGGAGGTCGGCTCGTCCAGGAAGACGAGTTCCGGATCGAGTGACAGCGCGCGCGCAAGGGCTGCGCGCTTGATCATGCCGCCGGACAGTTCGGACGGATATTTGTCGGCGGCATCGGCTGCAAGCCCGACCATACGGATCTTCAGATGCGCCAGTTCGTCCATCAGCGAGGTCGGCAGGTCGAGATATTCGCGCATCGGCACCTGGATATTTTCCTTGACCGTCAGCGACGAAAACAGTGCCCCCTGCTGGAACAGCACGCCAAGCCGCATGTCGAGCGCGTTGCGCTGCGGCTCGTCGAGTTCGTCGAAATCCTGGCCGAGGATCTTGATCGTGCCGGAGCGGCGCGGCAGCAGCCGGAGCACGGTGCGCATCAGCACCGATTTGCCGGTGCCGGACGCGCCGACGAAGCCGAGGATCTCGCCGCGGTAGATATTGAGGTTCAGATTGTCGAGCACGACCTTGGAGCCGAAGCCGACGGTGACGTCGCGCGCCGACAGCACGATGTCCCTTTCGTCCTTGTCTTCCGTATCGATCGGTTTCTCGTCCACGCGGTCCGCCATCCTAGAAATCGATCGCTGCATAGAACATCGCAAAAAGCCCGTCCATCAGGATGACGACGAAAATCGCCTTCACCACCGCGGCCGTCACGTGCTGGCCGAGGGATTCCGCGCTGCCACCGACCTTCAGCCCCTCGACGGCGGCGACGATGCCGATGACCAGCGCCATGAACGGCGCCTTGATCATGCCCGACAGAACCGTCGACAACGTCACCGCCTCGTGCAGGCGCGACAGGAAGTTGGCGAAGGTGATGCCGGAATAGCCCCAGGCGACGGCGGCAGCACCCCCGAGCGAGGCGAAATTTGCCAGCACCGTCAAAAGCGGCAGCGCGATGGTCAGCGCCACCAGCCGCGGGAAGATCAGCACGCCGATCGGGTTCAGGCCCATCACTTTCAGCGCGTCGATCTCCTCGCGCATCTTCATCGAGCCGATTTCGGCGGTGATCGCGCTGCCCGAGCGGCCGGCGATCATGATCGAGGTTAGAAGCACGCCGATTTCGCGTAATTGCAGGATGCCGACGAGATCGACGACGAAAACCTCAGCGCCGAAGTAGCGCAGCTGAAAGGCGCCCTGCTGGGCGATGATCGCCCCGATCAGAAACGACATCAAAAGAATGATCGGAACGGCGCGAACGCCCATATGGTCGATCTGGTTGACGATCGAGGCCGGCGAAACGCCGCTGCCGCGGCCGAACTTCATCTGCGCGCCGCGCACCGCCGAGCCGAGGATATACATGGCGGCAGCGAAATTGTCCCAGACCTCATAGGTCATTTTGCCGATCGGCGCGAAGATGCGCGCAACAAGCGAGACTTTCTCCGTCTGCTCCGGCTCGGGCTTGGCCGGCTCCTCGGAAAACATCTCCAGCATTTCGTCGATATGCGGGTTGGTGCCTTCGAAGCGAACCGCTCGCCCGCCCGCCTCTTCTTGCTTCTTCAGCCGGCACAGCAGCCAGATGCCGGCGGTGTCGATCTCCGATATATTAGAGAGGTCTACCGTGAGGTCGCCGGTCTTCTTCTGCAGCAGCTTTTCGAAATCGCGCAACACTAGATGGATGTAGGCGCTACGCCAATTTCCCTGAAGACGCACACGCTGTCCCGAGCCATCAGCCTGGTCGTCCACATCAAGGGAGGCGGCGTTGCGATTCTCGGCGTTCAAGATACTTGTGTCTTTCAAGGCTTACAGCGACATTGCCGAATCGCGAAGCAGATCGTTCGTCGCCCGGCGCGTCAATATACAGAAGCACCGTGCAATTTCCATGCTCGCAGGAGAGCAATAATGCCGCGCACCCTCGATATCCAGATGAATTCCTTTCCGATTGCCGGGACCTTCACCATCTCGCGCGGGGCAAAGACCGAAGCCGAGGTCATCACCTGCACGCTTGTCGAAGAGGGTGCGCATGGGCTCGGCGAATGCGTGCCTTACCGCCGCTACGGCGAGACCATGCAGAGCGTTTTCGCCCAGATCGAAGCGGCGCGACCGCTGATCGAGGCCGGCATTTCGCGCCATGACCTGCTGTCGGCCATGCCGCCGGGTGCGGCCCGCAACGCCGTCGACTGCGCCCTCTGGGACCTCGAGGCAAAGCAGACAGGAGACAGCGTCGCCACCCGCCTCGGCCTTGCCGCTCTGAAGCCGCTCACCACCGCCTACACCATCTCGCTCGGTGAGCCGGAGGTGATGGCCGCCCAGGCGCGTGAGCATGCCGGCCGCGCCCTGCTCAAGGTCAAGGTCGGCACCGGCGACGATGAAAGCCGCATCCGCGCCGTCCGCGCAGCAGCACCCGATGCCGAAATCATCCTTGATGCCAATGAGGGCTGGCCGGAAGCGGTGTTGGAGCGTCATCTCCATATCGCCGCGGAAGCAGGCATAGCCCTCGTCGAGCAACCACTGCCGGCCGGCCGCGATGGGCTGCTCGCCGAAATCCGCCGCCCGCTCCTCGTCTGCGCCGATGAGAGTGTCCACCACACCGGCGATCTCGCAAGCCTTGCCGACCGCTACGACGCGATCAACATCAAGCTCGACAAGACCGGCGGCCTGACGGAGGCGCTGTCGATGAAGGCCGAAGCCGAACGACTCGGATTCAGTATCATGATCGGCTGCATGGTCGGCACCTCGCTTGCCATGGCGCCCGCCGTTCTGCTCGCCCAGAATGCCGATTTCGTCGATCTCGACGGCCCGCTGCTGCTTGCTCGCGACCGCGAACCCGGCCTGCGTTACGCCGCTTCCCTGGTCTTTCCGCCCGAAAGCACCCTCTGGGGCTGAAGATAATAGGCGAAGATGACGATGCCGAGGCCGGAGAACGCGACCACGGCCATGACGTAGTAGCTGACGACGCCGAGCCAGGCATAGAGATAACCCGACGCCAGGGTCATCAGCGCCATCGCCATGCCGACATAGAAGAAATACGCGCCCTGCGCCGATGATTCCTGCGTTTCCTGCACGGTCGCCACGATCCGCCGCTGCACGCCGGTATGCACGAAGGCGTAGGTGAAGCCATGGAAACATTGCAGCAGGAAGAAACCGGCAAAGCCTGTATTCATCGGAAACAGGATCCAGCGGCAGACACTGATGGCGCAGCCGAAGCGGATCAGCGTCCAGGCGTCGAAGCGACGGTTGAGACGCTTCGACAGGAAGAACACCGTCACTTCCGAAGCGACGCCGGCGCTCCAGAGCAGGCCGACTTGCGTACCGGAGAAGCCAAGCTGATGCCAGTAGATCGAGGAAAAAGCGTTCAGCACCGCATGGCTCGACTGCTGGATGGCGACGCCGATCAGAAGCAGCAGAAGATGCGGCTCGCGCAGGCCGCTGCCGGTGGCTGCCGGAATGTTGATCGGCTGGCCGCGCCGTCGCGTCGGTCCGATACGCGGACAGAAGATCGCCATGACCACGGTCATGATAAAGCCGAAGACCATGACCGGCAGCACCATTTCGCCGCCCCACCGACTGATCAGCTGGCCGCCGACCAGCGTCGAGACGATGAACGCGATCGAGCCCCATACGCGCATCGATCCGTAATCGAGCCCCCAGCGGCGCACACCCGAGATGACGATTGATTCGACGACGGGCACATAGGGCGCGAAGGTGGCGCCCTGCAACGCATAGACGATCGTGACGGGCCAGAAGGTCGTCGTCCAGAACAGCGCGATCGCCGTCAGTAGCGACAGGCCGCCCGACCAGAGCAGCACGTCGGCACGCTCCTTCAATCGATCGGCGATCATGGCGACGACAGGCGCTACCAGCACGCGAACCACCATCGGTATGGCAAGGATGATGCCGATCTCGTGGTCGCTGAAGCTGTGGGTTGCGAGCCACACGGGAAAGAAAGGCAGGACGATGCCGTTGACGAGCAGCGGCGCGCAGTAGGAAAGCGCGCTGAGCAGCCGAAAGCGCGGCGGCGCTCCCTCACCCGTCGGGGAATTTTGAGCGGGAATCATTGGTGGACCTGAAGGAAACTGGACGTTGTCCTAACACACCACCCTGGAGGCGACTATTGCGAGAAATAGCCGTTCTGAAACGTTTTAGAAAATAAACAGGGCCTGTCGCCTGACGGTAACGGCTAAATTCGAGGGAGCGCAGGCGCGGATGCGCCGGCGCCAAAATCAGGCGGCCTGTGGAGCCAGTTCTGCGTCTTCCCGATCGACGGTGGCAAGTGCTGTCACACTGCTGGCGAGCGCCCGCCAGGTGATCAGTTCGAACGTGCCGTCCTCATGCTCGGCGACCGCCGTGCAGCTTTCCACCCAATCACCGGTGTTGATGTAACGGATACCGTCCATATCCTGGATAATGGCATGATGGATATGTCCGCAGATCACCCCGTCGGCGCCGTTTTTGCGGGCTTCCCCGGCCACGACGCGCTCGAACTCGCCGATGAAATTGACGGCATGCTTGACCTGCAGCTTCGCCCAGGCCGAAAACGACCAGTAGGGCATGCCAAGTCGGCGCCGCACCGCCGCCAGAATGATATTGATGCGGATCGCCGTGTCATAGGCCCAGTCGCCGAGATAGGCGAGCAGTCGGGCGTTGCGGACGACGACGTCGAACTCGTCGCCGTGCAGGATCAGATATTTTCTGCCGTCGGCGCCGTCATGCATCATGCGCTCGACGACCTCAATGCCGCCGAAATGCATGCCCGGGAAGGCCCGCAGGAATTCGTCGTGATTGCCGGGAATATAGACGACGCGCGTGCCCTTGCGCGCCTTGCGCAACAGCTTCTGGACGACGTCGTTGCAGACCTGCGGCCAGTACCAGCTGCGCTTGAGACGCCAGCCGTCGACGATGTCGCCAACGAGCACGATCGTATCGGCCTCGTGGTGGCGCAGGAAATCCAGCAGGAAGTCGGCCTTCGCGGCCTTCGAGCCGAGATGGACATCGGAAATGAAGAGCGTGCGGAAATGTCTGGGTTCCATCATGTCTTTCACGAGCTGCCGCTCATGTCCCATCTTTCATCTAGCCTTCCAAAATCAGACTCGTGTTTCAGGAAGATGACAAGGTGTGGAAAAGCGCTGCAAACCAGTTCATCTCACGCGGGCAGAATGCCCGTTGCCGCGCTGGCAGAATGCCTGTCGCCGCGCGGGCAGGATGCCCGTCGCCGCCAGGCCTGCCGGCCATGTTGCCCTGCGCATTCAGGGCGTTCATGATAGCGGCGATTCATATCCGACAATGCGGGATGGCTGATGCGTCTTTTTCTCGTTCGCCACGGCGAATCCCTCGGCAACATCAACGAACAGGCTTACCGCCAATTCGGCGATCACAACGTGCCGCTGACGCAGTGGGGCCATCGGCAGGCACTTGAGGCAGGCGGCGTCATCGCCTCCTATCTCAAGGCATTGCCGAGCGCCGGTTTCGGCAAGCTGCAGATCTGGTATTCGCCATTTTTGAGGACGCGGCAGAGCAAGGATGCGCTGCTCGAAGCCCTGCCGGAAAGCGTCGTCGGCGATATCAGGGAAGATTATCTGCTGCGCGAGCAGGATTTCGGTCTCTTCACCGAAATCTATGACCACGCCGAACAGAAGCAGAAGTTTCCCGAGGAGTTCGAAAAATGGGCGAGGCTGCGCAGCAACAGCGGCAAGTTCTACGCACGGCCGCCGGATGGCGAAAGCCGGGCGGACGTGGCCCAGCGGGTGCGCCTGTTCCTGCAGACCGTTATGCACGATGACGAAAATAGCGACCACAACGTTGTGATCGTTGGTCATGGCGTCACCAACCGGGCGGTCGAAATGAATTTTCTGCACCGCCCTGTCGAGTGGTTCGAGCGCTCCGACAATCCTGGAAACGCCGATATCACGCTGATCGAGGGGACGCGCTCGCAAGGATACGAGTCGATCCTGCTGCATCAGGCCGCCGACCGGCAGCCGGGACAGGAAGGCGAACTGCGCGATGCCTATGGCGCCGACGTGACGCTTACACCGAAGCCGACTGCATAACTCCTTAAATCGAACCGCCGCAAAGGTCTGTGGCGGGTTGCGTAAGGCAACCCGCCAACTCTTCACCTCAGCTCGGCGACGTCACCGGCGCAGCTTCCTGCCCGGCCGGAGCCTCCTCATTCACAGTCTCCGGCCGCTTCGTCCTCAAGAGACGCAGCACGAAGACGAAGAAGACGGGAACGAAGAAGATCGCCAGCACCGTCGCCGAAATCATGCCGCCAAGCACGCCCGTGCCGATCGCATTCTGGCTCGCCGCACTTGGCCCGGTGGCGATCGCCAGAGGCACCACGCCCAAGGTGAAGGCAAGCGAGGTCATGATGATCGGCCGGAAGCGCAGACGGGCGCCTTCGATCGCGGCATCCATCAGCGATTTCCCCTCGGCAAAACCGTCCTTGGCGAATTCGACGATCAGGATGGCGTTCTTCGCCGACAGCCCGATGATCGCGATCAGGCCGACCTTGAAGTAGATGTCGTTGGACATGTCGCGGCTCATCACCGCGAGCACGCAGCCAATGACGCCGAGCGGCACGACCAGCATCACCGACAACGGGATGGACCAGCTCTCGTAAAGCCCCGACAGCAGCAGGAAGACGAAGAGAATGCTGAGGCCGAACAGGAACGGCGCCTGCGATCCCGATCTGAGCTCCTCCAGCGACTGGCCGGTCCATTCGAAGCCGAAGCCGTCGGGAAGTTCCGAGGCCAACCGCTCCATTTCGACAATTGTCGCGCCCGATGAATATCCAGGCGCCGGAGTGCCCGAAATGCGCACTGAGGGGTAGCCGTTATAACCGACGATCTGCGCCGGCCCTTTCTGCCATTCGGCGACGGCAAAGGACGACAGCGGCACCATGCCACCGCTCGCATTGCGGACATTGAGCTTCATCAGGTCTTCCGCCTGAAGCCTGCTCTTGTCCTGCGCCTGCACGATGACGCGCTGCATGCGGCCCGAATTCGGGAAGTCGTTGACATAGCTCGAACCGAGATTGGCGGTGATCGTGCTGTTGATGTCGGCGAAGGCAACGCCGAAGGTATTTGCCTTTTCGCGATCGATGACCAGCACGAGCTGGGCCGAGTCAGGCATGCCCTCTGGGCGGATACCAGCGATGATGGGGTTCTGCGATGCCTTGCCGAGCAGCATTCCCGCCGCCTCGGTCAGTGCCGCCTGCCCCTTCGCCCCGCGATCCTGGAGGCGGAAGGTGAAGCCGTTGGTCGTGCCGAAACCTTCGATCGGCGGCGGCGACAGCGCGAAGGACGTTGCATCCTTCAGGCCGAACAGCTGCATATTGGCGCGGTTGGAAATCTCCTGGACCGAATTGCCGGGGCCGCGTTCGGCCCAGTCCTTGAGCGTGACGAACACCAGGGCGGCGTTCGGTCCCTGCCCGGAGAAGCTGAAGCCCTGGATCGCGACGACGTTGGCAACGGCCGGCTCCTTCTTGAAGATCGCTTCGATGCTTTCGAGCGAGGCCACCGTGCGGTTGCGGCTCGCCTCCGGCGGTCCCTGCACGTCGACGATCAGGAAGCCCTGATCCTCATCCGGCACGAAGCTGCTCGGCAGGTTGACGAAGAGATAGCCAAGGCCGACGAGCAGCGCGACATAGACGGCCATGACCCGCCAGGAGCGCTTGGTCAGTCCCCCGACGGTGCGGGCATAACGGCCGGTCAGGCGGTCGAAGTTGCGGTTGAACCAGCCGGCGATGCCCTTCCTCTCATGATGTCCTTTGATCGGCTTCAGGAAGGTGGCGCAGAGCGCCGGCGTCAGTGACAGCGCCAGGAAGGCCGAAAACAGGATTGAAACAACCATGGTCAGGCTGAACTGGCGATAGATGATGCCGGTTGAACCCGGGAAGAACGCCATCGGCACGAAAACGCAGGAGAGAACCAGCGTAATCCCGAGGATCGCGCCGGTGATCTGCCGCATCGCCTTCTTAGTCGCGTCCTTCGGTGACAGCCCTTCCACCGCCATCAGCCGCTCGACGTTTTCCACCACGACGATGGCGTCGTCGACGAGAATGCCGATGGCAAGCACCATCGCAAACATCGTCAGCACGTTGATCGAGAAGCCGGCGGCATACATGACAGCAAGCGTCCCGAGCAGCGCGACGGGAACGACGAGCGTCGGAATGATCGTGTAGCGGAAGCTCTGCAGGAAAATGAGCATGACGACGAAGACGAGCGCGACGGCTTCTGCGAGCGTATGCGCCACCTTCTCGATCGATGCCGAGACGAACGGGCTGGTATCATAGGGAACGGAATATTCGACCCCCGCCGGAAAGAAGCGTGAGAGCTCTTCCATCTTCGCCTTGACCAGGTTGGACGTATTGACGGCATTGCCTGTCGACGACAGCTGGATGGCGATGGCGGCACTCGGCTGGCCGTTCAAGCGGGTGGAGAAGCTGTAGCTCTCGCTGCCCTCTTCGATGCGCGCGACATCCCGCAGCCTGACATTCGATCCGTCGGCATTGGCGCGCAGCACGATGTCTCCGAACTCCTTGATGTCGGTCAGTTGCCCCTTCACCAGCACCGTCGCCGTCAGGTCCTGCGAGATCGGATTGGGCGCCGCGCCGATCTGGCCAGCTGCGACCTGGGCGTTCTGCGCCGATATCGCCGCGCTGATGTCGGATGCGGTGAGGTTCAGGCCGACCATCTTGTCGGGATCGATCCAGATGCGCATCGCCCGCTGCGACGCAAACAGCTGCGCGCGGCCGACGCCATCGAGACGGCGCAGCTCGCCGATGACGTTCCGGTTGAGATAGTCGCCGAGCGCCACCTCATCGGTCTTTCCGTCCGTCGAGGTCAGCGAGATGAACATCAGGAAGCCGGACGATGCCTCCTCGACCGTGATGCCCTGATCCTTGACGGATTGCGGCAGCCGCGGTTCGACGCGGCGTATCGCGTTCTGAACGTCGACGGAGGCCTGGTCTATATCGGTGCCGGCCGCAAAGGTCGCGGTGATCGTCATTGCGCCCGATGTATCCGACGTCGACTCGAAATAGGAAAGGTGCTCGACCCCGTTCAGCTCTTCTTCGATCTGGCGGGTGACGCCCTGATAGATATCCTGCGGCGATGCACCGGGATAGCTGGTGGTGATGCTGAGCTGCGGCGGCGCGACCTTGGGATATTGCGCGACCGGCAGAAACGGCAGCGCGATCAGGCCGGCGATGGAGATGAAGATCGCAAAGACCCAGGCTAGGATCGGGCGATCGATAAAGAAACGTGCCATCGACCTTACTCCGGCTTCTTGGCGTCACCGGACGCGAGCTGACCATCCCGCCACTCTACCGGCGCGACCTTTGCGCCCGGCTGCAGCTTCTGGCCGCCGTCGACGACGAGACGCTCGCCTGCCGACAGGCCGCTTTCGACCACCCACTCATTGCCGGAGGATTGACCAAGCTCGACGTCGCGCGGTTGCGCCACATCTCCCTCCTGGACGACATAGACCTGCGCCTTGCCGTCGGCCGTGCGGATGACGGCGCGCTGCGGGATGAGGATCGCCTTCTCCCGCACGGCCTGCTCGATGCGGACGCGGACGTAAAGGCCCGGCAGCAGGTCGCCCTTGGGATTGGGGAATTCACCGCGAAGGGTGACCTGGCCGGTCGTCGCATCGACGCTGGCGCTGCTAAAGAGAAGCTTACCGGCCTCGCCATAGACCGTGCCGTCGTCGAAGACGAGCTTGATGTCGGCCTTGCCCGGTTCGGTCGATGTGAGGCTGCCGTTCTCGACTGCCCGCTTCAGCGCCAGCAGGTCTCCGGAGGATTGCGTGAAGTCGGCATAAACGGGGTCGATCTGCTGGATCATCGCCAGCGCATCGCCGCCATCGGCCGTCACCAGCGCGCCTTCCGTCACCAGCGCGCCGCCGATGATGCCTGATATAGGCGCACGAACTTCGGTATAGCCGAGATTGATCTTCGCTTCGTCGAGTGCGGCCTGCGCCAGCGCGACATCGGCATCGGCCTGGGCAAGGGCGACGGCTGCAGCATCGTATTCGATACCGCTTGCAACATCGCGGTCGCGCAGCGACTTCTGCCGGTCCAACTGCAGGCGGGCATTCAGCTGCGTCGCCTTGGCACGCGCGACGCTTGCCTCGGCACTTGCCACCCGGACCCGAAATAGCGCCGGATCGATCCGGTAGAGCACATCGCCTTGCTGAACGAGGCTGCCCTGCTCGAAGATCCGCTGCTGCAGGATGCCGGAAACCCTGGCCCGCACTTCCGAGACGCGCGTTGCGGCAATGCGGCCGGGCAGTTCGCTAACCACGGGAAGCGGGCGGGCACCAAGCGTCAGGACGCTGATGGCAGCGGGCGGCATCGCGCCGCCTTCCTGTGCGTGAGCCGGAAGGCCTGCGCCGAGGAAAAGTGCCAGCGTCAGCGCGTAACACAATGATTTCGTGTGAAGAAGCATGTTCAAAAGCCTTCCCGATGGTCGCACTGGGATCCAAAAAAGCACATCCCGCCGAAATGACGTTCGGCGGGCCTCCTCAGCCGACAGATAGTCGATCTTTTTTCTCTTCGCAAGATACCAACCGGTCGGTATGATAGCATTATCATATTTGGAGTTCCCATGGCCCGGCGATCCCGGGAGTGATACTGATCCACTCCGGCGCCTCGGCGCGAAGCTTATCTCGAACACAGGTCATGCATTGGTAGATAGCCCCCGCAACAGAAAGAAACAGCCGGATGTCGTGCGGCAAGCTCTTCTCGATTGCGCCACCAAGCTGGCGCTCGAACATGGTCTGGCCGCCGTCAGCCTGCAGGCGGTCGCCAGCGCAGCCGGCGTGACCAAGGGAGGGTTGTTTCACCACTTCCCGAACAAGCAGGCGCTTATAGAGGCCGTGTTCGACGGCATGATGGAAAGCCTCGACCGCGAGATCGACCAGGAACTGGAAAAGGATAAGGGCGGCCGCGGCACATTCACCCGCGCCTATGTCCGCACCCTGTTTGCTGACCGCGCCCTCAACAACAGCCCGTGGTCGGCGCAGACGATGACCGTGCTTGCCGACCCCTACTCCAAGTCTCTGTGGCATAGATGGATGAATGACCGGCTTGTCAGGCACGCCGAAACAGACGTGGGAATGCGGCTCGAGATCGTTCGCCTGGCGGCGGACGGAGCATGGCTTGCCCATGTTCTGAAGCCTGACGACCATGCCGGTTCGGACGACACGGCGCTGTTGCAGGAATTAATCGAACTCACCGAAGGGTGACAAGCGATTGGCGCCTCATCCCGCGCCCGAGTATATCACCCGAGCGCGGGCATGGTCGGGCTAGGCAGCTCGCACCGCCGCCATCGGTTTCACGTTCTGGTTCATGCGGAACAGATTGTTCGGATCGTAGCGCCGCTTGGCTTCGGCAAGACGAGCGTAATTGGCGCCGTAGGCTTCTTCGACGCGATCACCTTCATCATCAGGCATGAAGTTGATGTAGGCGGTGCCGACCGCATGCGGCTTGGTTGCTTCGAAAAGCTCCCGCGCCCAACCGATACAGCTTCCATCCATCCCGGCTTCCCGCCAGCGCGCATGCACATTCATGACGAAATGCGAGCTTCGTTGTGGAAATGCGGTCGCCTGGGTGGGCACGCGGCCAGCGGCACCACCGACATGGCCAATGAAGATCTCGCATTCCGGTCCGGGCAGCTTGCGCACGGCCTTGAGCAGGACCTCGATCGCCGCGTCCGAGAGGGAGGCGAAATCCTGGCTCTTCCAGTAATTGCGCGCCCCTGGCGTGAGCAGCGGGTCAAATGCCTGTTGCCAGCCGGTGAACGGCACCGGGCCGACGACGTCGGCAATCGGATTTCCGATCGCGCGCAATCTGGCCGTCGCCTTTTCTCCCGCCGCGATGTCTCCGCAATAGCACATGGCCAGCACCACGATCTCCTTGCCGTGCCATTCGGCCGGAAGGAACGGCAACGGCGGCGCCTGGCGCATCACCACCCAGCAGGTCAGTTCGTCAGGCGCCGCCTCCAGCGCCTGTCGGTATTCCTTGAGCACCTTTTCCGCATCGGCGAAGGGATGCACGACGAGCCCAGCAAGAACCTCCGTGTTGAGAGGGTTGAGCTTGAATTCGAAGGAGGTCACGACGCCGAAATTGCCGCCGCCGCCGCGCAACGCCCAGAAGAGATCAGGCTTTTCCGTCTCGCTCGCCTTGACCAACTCGCCGTCGGCCGTCACCACATCAACCGAAAGCAGATTGTCGATGGTCAGCCCGAATTTGCGGGTCAGCCAGCCGAATCCGCCACCGAGCGTCAGGCCTGCGATGCCGGTGGTGGAATTGATGCCGGTCGGCAGCGCCAGCCCGAAGGCCAGCGTTTCCTGGTCGACATCGGCAAGCGTTGCACCCGGCTCGATCCTGGCGCGCCGCGTTTGCGGATCGACCCGCACCGATTTCATCGCTGACAGGTCGATGACGACACCGCCCTCGCAGACCGCATTGCCGGCAATACCGTGGCCGCCGCCACGCACCGAAACGAGCAAATTATTGTCGCGTGCAAACCGCACCGCCCGCACGACATCGGCAGCACCGGCGCAACGCGCGATAAGCCCGGGCCGGCGGTCGATCATCGCATTCCAGATTGTCCGCGCTTCGTTGTAATCCATGTCTTTACTGGTTAGGAGACTGCCGCGAAATCCGGCCGCAAAAGCATCGATGGCCACGTCATTGACCATCGTCTGCCCCCTTTGCAGGGTCGTGAGGTTCAAATTGTCCATGATTTCCTCCATGCGACCGGCGCCCCGCACCGTCGCGGCCGGCATTTTGCGCTTGCTGCGGTCCTCAAACAAGTTTCGAAAAGGATTAGCCCTCGGCGGCCGCGACGAAAGGAAGCGACTTCCTATTGAATTTTCATGGGAAATCGATGCCGGTGGCGGCAATCCCCGCACGCCGCGGAACAGTCCCTAATCCCGCAGCCCCCGCGCAATGGCATCAATGATCGCGCCAATCCTGCCGGGCACGAACCGGCGTGACGGATGAATGGCGTGGATCGGCAGTACCAGTTTCCGCCAGTCGGCGAGAACTTCCACGAGCCTGCCATTCGCTATGTCTTCCGCTACGAGATCCACCGGGACGTAGATGACGCCTGCTCCGGCAAGTGCTGCCGTCCGCAACGCCTCTCCATTGTCGATCTCGATGTTGCCGCGAACACCCACCGTGAAACTCTCTCGGCCCTCTGTCTCGAATGGCCATTCGTCGCGGGGAACGAGATTGAGGTTGAGGATGCAGCGGCCGAGGCGAAGATCCTCGGGCCTCTCCGGCCCGGCAAATCTATCGAGATATGCCGGAGACGCGCAGCAGACGAAATGATAGCTGCCGACGCGCCGCGCGATAAGCGACGAGGGCTTCAATTCGCCGATCCGGATCGCCAGATCATAGCCTTCGGCCACCAAGTCGACATTGCGGTCGCTGAGATTGAGCTCGACCGAAAGTGCAGGATGCCGCTCCGCGAGTTCGGCCATCACGGGCGCAAGCCGCTTGATTCCCAATGTCGTCGGTGTGCTTAGACGCAGGCGTCCCGACATGGCCTCTGCATCAGGGCGAGAGATATCGTTGAGTTCCTCCAGCTCGTCGATGATTCTGTTTGCCTTGACGAGGAAGCGGGACCCGACCTCGGTCAGCCGCTGCGTGCGCGTCGTGCGTTCGATCAGCTTGACCCCATACTCCTGCTCCAGCGCCTGAATACGCCTGCCGACCATAGCAGGCGAAATGCCGAGCCGCTTCGCCGCTCCGGCAAAGCTTCCCGATGTCGCGGCGGCAATGAGGGTCTGCAAGTTCAAGAGATCGGGCATTCGATACTTTTATGCAACTCTGTTATTGGAAGCAATGCAATTAACGATGGAATGTTTCGGATGTATCCCTGTGACCATCGCATCGGAAACAGGAGACAGAACGATGAAGACTGCAATTATCGGCATCGGAAACATGGGCAAGGGCCTGGCCACACGCCTTGCCGGGAAGACTGAGCTGATCGTCGCGGCACGCAACGATCGGGCCGCGCGCGGCCTTGCCGAAAGCCTTGGCGTTGAAAGCGCCACCATTGCAGAGGCGATCGCCGCTGCGGGGATCGTCATCCTCGCCGTTCCCTATGCCAGTGCTCTTGAGATCGCCGCCTCGCCATCGCTCTCGGGCAAGATCGTCGTTGACATCAGCAATCCTCTGAAGCCCGATTTCTCCGGTCTGCTCTTCGGTCACGAGACTTCCGCCGCCGACAAAATCCAGAATGCCGCGGCCGGCGCCAAGGTGGTCAAGGCCTTCAACACCATCTTCGCCGAGCTCTTCAACGCGTCCCGCGATGCCACGGCCAACGTGCCGGTATTTGTCGCCGGAAATGACGAAGATGCGGTGGAAAAGGTTTCCAGACTGGTCGTCGACGCAGGATTTGCCGTCGAAAAAACCGGGGGCCTGGACGCTGCCAAGCTCCTGGAACCGCTGGGCATGCTCAATATCCGCCTCGGCTACGGGCTCGGCCGCGGAACCGCCATCGCCCCGGCCTGGATGAACATCGCCGCCTGAGGTCTCTCATCGATCGGCAGGACCGACATCCCGTCCGTGAGGGCGGGATGTTTTATTGCCCAGACAAAAACTCGCCAACTCCGCCATTTCCATACTGTCGCCCGTATCCGATTGATGTATGGAGGGAGCTCAAAAGACGTGCACGGAGGCGGCGATGGATCACCCGGAAAAATCGAAGACAGAAAAGAACCTGACGAGCGGCGATCTCGACGAGCAGGCGCTTTTCTTCCACCGCTATCCCCGCCCCGGCAAGCTGGAGATCCAGGCGACCAAGCCGCTCGGCAACCAGCGCGACCTGGCGCTCGCCTATTCGCCCGGCGTTGCCGCCCCTTGTCTTGCCATCCGCGACAATCCCGAAATGGCGGCAGAATATACCTCGCGCGCCAATCTCGTCGCCGTTATCTCCAACGGCACCGCCGTGCTTGGCCTCGGCAATATCGGCCCGCTTGCCTCCAAACCTGTTATGGAGGGCAAGGCGGTGCTCTTCAAGAAATTCGCCGGCATCGACGTCTTCGATATCGAGATCGACGCCGCAGGCGTCGACCAGATGGTCTCGACCATCGCCTCGCTGGAGCCGACCTTCGGCGGCATCAACCTCGAGGACATCAAGGCGCCGGAATGTTTCGAGGTCGAGCGGCGCCTGCGCGAGAAGATGAAGATCCCCGTCTTCCACGACGATCAGCACGGCACGGCGATCATCGTCGCCGCCGCGATCCTGAACGGGCTGGAACTCGCCGGTAAGAACATCGCCGACATCAAGATCGTCGCCTCCGGCGCGGGTGCCGCCGCCCTTGCCTGCCTCAACCTGCTTGTCATTCTCGGGGCAAAACGCGAAAACATCTGGGTCCACGATCTCGAAGGCCTCGTCTATGAGGGCCGCATCGAGCTGATGGACGAATGGAAATCCATCTATGCCCAGAAGAGCGAGACGCGTACGCTGGCCGAAAATATCGGCGGCGCCGACGTCTTCCTCGGCCTTTCCGCCGCCGGCGTACTGAAGCCGGAGCTGCTGGCGCAGATGGCCGACAAGCCGTTGATCATGGCGCTTGCCAATCCGACTCCGGAGATCATGCCGGATCTCGCCCGTGCTGCCCGCCCCGATGCGATGATCTGCACCGGCCGCTCGGATTTCGCCAACCAGGTCAACAACGTCCTCTGCTTCCCTTATATCTTCCGCGGCGCGCTCGATTGCGGCGCCGAGACGATCAATGAGGAGATGAAGATGGCGGCCGTGCGCGCCATCGCAGCCCTTGCCCGCGAAGAGCCGTCGGACGTCGCCGCCCGCGCCTATTCCGGCGAGACCCCGGTCTTCGGCCCCGATTACCTGATCCCCTCGCCCTTCGATCCGCGCCTGATCCTGCGCATCGCGCCTGCGGTCGCCAAGGCCGCTGAACAGAGCGGCGTGGCGCGCCGCCCGATCCAGGATTTCGACGCCTATCTCGACCAGTTGAACCGCTTCGTCTTCCGTTCCGGCTTCGTCATGAAGCCGATCTTCACCGCCGCCAAGGCCGCTGAGCGCAAGCGCGTCATCTTCTCCGAAGGCGAGGACGAACGCGTACTGCGCGCCGCCCAGGTGCTGCTCGAGGAAGGCCTTGCCGAACCGATCCTGATCGGCCGCCCGCAAGTCATCGAGACGCGCCTGAAGCGCTACGGCCTGCGCATCCGGCCGCTGCAGGATTTCGAAGTCATCAACCCGGAAGACGATCCGCGCTTCCGTGAATATGTCGATCTCTATTTCTCCCTCGTCGGCCGTCGCGGCGTCATCCCGGAAGCCGCCCGCACGATCGTGCGCACCAACACCACCGTCATCGGCGCGCTGGCGCTGAGGCGCGGCGAGGCCGATGCGCTGATCTGCGGCCTGGAAGGCCGTTACGAGAAGCATCTGCGCGACGTCCGCCTGATCATCGGCAAGCGCAAGGATGTCCGCGACTTCTCAGCCCTCAGCCTGATGATCTCGCAGCGCGGCGCCACCTTCTTCACCGACACCTATGTCACCTTCAATCCGACCGCCGAGGAGGTCGCCGAGGCGACGGTGCTGGCGGCCGAGGAAATCCGCCGTTTCGGCCTCACCCCGCGCGCCGCCCTGGTCTCGCATTCCAATTTCGGCTCGCGTGAATCCGAAAGCGCCACGAAGATGCGCAACGCCCTGCAGCTCGTGCGCGAAGCCGCGCCCGACCTCGAGGTCGACGGTGAGATGCACGGCGAAAGCGCCATCACTGAAGCGTTGCGCAAGCGCGTCATGCCGGACACGACCCTGCACGACGAGGCGAACCTCCTGGTCTTCCCGAACCTCGATGCCGCCAACATCACGCTCGGTGTGGTGAAGTCGATGACGGACGGCCTGCATGTTGGGCCGATCCTGCTCGGCACCGCCCTGCCCGCCCACATTCTCGCCCCCTCGGTCACCTCCCGTGGCGTCGTCAATATGGCGGCACTCGCTGTCGTCGAGGCATCGCAGCCGGCGTGAGCCGACTCAGACTCCCGACAAAGTCGGCCAACTCCTCTTTCGTCATGCTCGGGCTTGTCCCGAGCATCTGCAGCCGGTTGATATCAAGCAGATATCAATCACCCCGTAACGACAGGCGTCCTCTATCCGCAAGCGCATCCGCGCGTTCGTTACCGGCAATGCCGGCATGGCCCTTGCACCAGGCAATGGTCACCAGGGCGTTCTGGGATAGTCGAAGATCGACTGCTTTCCAGAGTTCCGCATTGACGATCGTTCGGTTTCGGGCATTCCCATTGGGGTTGCCTTTCCTCCAGCCGTTGTTCCTCTATATATGCCGCCGGCTGTTGCAGCCTTTAACGGCATAGACGGAATCGGACCAGATGGTCGCGGGCTCGCCGCTTGTATCGCTGTTGATCCAGATTGCCGCCTTGAGGACGGCGGTCAATTCCATCGAATTATTGGCGGAGTCTTCGACGCCACCGAAGCCAGAGGCAATTTCCGCGGCATCACGATAAGCGACGAATGCCCAGCCCCCGTGCCCGGAACCGGGTTCATAGCAACCGTCCACGAAGACGTGGAGGCCGTGTTGGGCTTCGGGTATCCCGACTGTCGCTGCAGGGGAGCGGAGCTCGTTGGAAATGTCTGTCATTTTCGCCGTCCTTCTCGCCTTGGCCGCGCCCGCCGAAGTGGCTGGCCGATACCGTGCCCGCGGTCGCCTGTAAACCCAACCGGCGCCGCAAGCGCGGCATTGGCCAGTCGTGCCGGATCCTGATGTCGCGCAACAGCTTGCCGATATGCTGGCGAACGAGAAGAAGAATCAAGCGCCGGAAAATTGAAAGAAGGAGGTCCCGCTTTTGGCGGCACAGCAGATTCCCCGACAGAGGGACCACCCGCATTTGCTGGATAAAATCGCGAAAATGCGCTAGGAATATCTCCAAGCTTATTAAGAGAAACACGCTAAGAGACAACGCGCGGCTATCGAGGCCGCAATCGACCGATCGATTCTTTGCTCATTCCGGGACGACGCCGTGAAACGCCGAAACCTGTCTCTTGCCCTCCTCCTTGCCTTCGCAGCGCCCGCCGCGGCGCAGACAACTACTATCTGTGAGGATCTGCGCGGTCGCTTGGCCGACCTGCCGCGGTCGATCGGCAATAACAACGGCCCGGAAGTGCGCCAATATGCCAGCGCCATGGCCGAGCAGAACCTCGAGCTGCGCAAGGTCCGCAACGAGCTGCGCGGCAACGGCTGCACCTCGGGCAGCATGGTCGTCATCGGCGGCGAGAATGCCGATTATTGCGCCGAGCTCTCGCAGTCCGAAGCCCGCATGATCGACAACATCCGCTATCTCCAGGACCGCCGCGACGAGCTGGCCGGCCAGAACGGCGCCGATGACGGCGCGCGGCGCGAACTGATTGCCGCTCTCGAGCGCAATGGCTGCAACAGCGAAAACTTCTATGCCCCGAGCGATCGCAGCGCCAACGAACCGGCTCCGAGCGTCGAGGAACAGGCGATGCGCACCGATACCTTCATTCCGCTCGGCGGCGGTGACGAGGTCGATCCGCGTTACGGCGTGCCGCGGGCCGAGATGCTATCTCCGGTCAGCACCATGTGCGTGCGCAGCTGCGACGGCGGCTTCTTCCCGATCAGCTCGAACGCCACGTCGGTCGATTTCGGCCGCGACGCCCAGACCTGCGCCAAGATGTGCCCGGGCATCGAGACCGAACTATTCTATCGTGACGTGACGAGCACCGAAGCCTCGAACATGATCTCGGTCGCAACGGGCACGCCCTACAGCGCCATGAAAAATGCCTTTGCCTACAAGAACCGCACGCCCGGGGAAAAATCCTCCTGCGCCTGCAATCTCACCGCCTATTATGAGGAGATGCGCTCCAAGCAGGCGGTGAGCGAACCGCCGCAGCAGGGCTCCATCACCACCATCCGCACCAATCCCCCGGCGAAGGATGCCGCCGCGCCGCAACCATCCGTTCCCGAGCGCCCCTACGATCCCACGCAGAACCGCGTCCGTCAGGTCGGCCCGCAGTTTCTGGCCGGCGATCAGGGCTCGATCGACCTCGCCAATCCGGCAACGCCTGGCCCGCAGCCACAACAGCAGTGATATCAAATCATGCCACCCAAAACTGCGCAGCGGTTTTGGGACTACGACATGCATCTTCGATGCGACGCGCTTGATTTAGGGCTCGCTCCGTCCCCATCCATCATGAAAGACGAGTTCATCGAGCGGCAGCCGCTGCCGCCAGCCTTTGACGGAGAGTTCCGGCTCGTCATAGAGCCGATCGACGAAACCGGCACAGAGCCAGGCGACCACCTCGATATGCTCGGGTATGCCGAGAATGCTCTTCAGGTCGCCTTCATGAAAGATGCTGACCCAGCCGATGCCGACCCCTTCCGCCCGCGCCGCAAGCCAGAGGTTCTGGATGGCGCAGACTGTGGAATAGCTATCCATCCTCGGATTGTGCGTGCGCCCCAACACTACGCTGCCACTGCGCGTGGGATCGCAGGTCACGCATATGCCGAGCGGCGCCTCGACAATGCCTTCGAGCTTGAGCGAGCGGTAGGCCTGCCGCCGTTCCCCTTCGAACATCAGCGCCGCCTCCTCATTGGCCCTCGCAAAAGCATCCCGGACGCGCGCCTGCACGGTTGCGCTTTTCACCAGAATGAAATTCCACGGCTGCATGAAGCCGACTGAGGGCGCGTGGTGGGCGGCCGTCAGCAGCCGCTGCACAAGTTCGTCCGGCAAGGGATCGGGCAGGAACTGGCTGCGGACGTCCCGCCGCGTCATGATCGCATGATAGACGGCCTCGCGTTCGGCCAAAGAAAAACCGGACGCCACCGAAAGGGCATCCTCATCAAAGGGTCGCATCGTCAAATCCCCAACAACGCAACCGCCCCGCCGTCCGCGCGGATCGGTCTATCTTGCCAGGCCGGTCTTCTGACTGGGCGTCATTCGTCTGCCGCAGCCTTCCCGGCAAGAAGCCAGTGGCGTGATGAAGCGGCAAACGTCGGCCTTACAGCGTTGGGCACGTTCCGGCTTTGCACCGGATTCCCGATTCTCCCGCCTTACCGGCGGGCACCTGACGGCGCATCTATTTCAGGAAAGCGCGGCTGCGGCAAGGCGGCCCGCATGACGCCGCCGATACGCTGCATGCGACATCGATTTCATGGACAGAGGCGCATTGCTGCCTTAGAAACAAACCGATCCTGACCGACGCCCATGGCGCCGCACTTTTTCTCTTTGCATTTCGGTTGCCCGTGCCCCGCCTCACGCCCATGATCCTTGCGGTCGCCCTGTTCATGGAACAGATGGATTCCACCGTGATCGCCACCAGCCTGCCGGCAATCGCCGCCGATATCGGTACCTCGCCGATCGCGCTGAAGCTTGCCGTCACGAGTTATCTCGTGGCGCTGGCGATCTTCATCCCGATCAGCGGCTGGATGTCCGATCGTTTCGGCGCGCGCAACATTTTCCGCATGGCGATCTTCGTTTTCATGATCGGCTCGATCGCCTGCGCCTTTTCCAACTCGATCACAGCCTTCGTCGTCTCGCGCCTGATTCAGGGCGCCGGCGGCTCGATGATGACGCCGGTCAGCCGCTTGCTGCTGGTCCGGGGAACACCGCGCCACGAACTCGTCGATGCCATGGCCTGGCTCACCATCCCCGCCCTGATCGGCCCGATCATGGGTCCGCCGATCGGCGGTTTCCTCACCACCTACCTCACCTGGCACTGGATCTTCTGGATCAACGTCCCGATCGGCGTGCTCGGCATCATCCTCGTCACCCGTTTCCTGCCGGCGGTCGAGCCGCGCAGTCCGCGGCCGATGGACTTCCCCGGCTTCTGCCTTTGCGGCATAGGCTTCTCCGGCTTCGTCTTCGGCCTGTCGGTGATCAGCCTGCCGGCCGTGCCCGTCATCTACGGTTATGCCACGGTTGCAATCGGCATCCTTGCCGGCCTCCTCTATCTCCTGCATGCCCGCCGCGCACCCAATCCGCTTCTCGACCCGAAGATGTTCCGTTACCCGATGTTCCGGGCGGCGATCCTCGGCGCCTCGAATTTCCGCATGGGGCTCGGCGCCCTGCCCTTCCTGATGCCATTGATGCTGCAGCTCGGCTTCGGCCTGACGCCGCTGCAATCGGGCTCGGTCACCTTCGTCAGCGCGCTCGGCTCCATGGGCTCGAAATTCGCCGCCTCGCGCACCTTCAAGGCGTTCGGCTTCCGCACCGTCATATCAATCACCACTTTGCTGGCGGCGATCTTCCTCGGCATCAACGGCCTTTTCACCGCCGAGACGCCGCTGTTCCTGATCATGGCCTGCCTGCTGATCGGCGGCCTGTTCCGCTCCATGGCTTTCTCGGGCGTCAACGCCATGGCCTTCGGCGATGTCGACGACGCCGACAGCAGCCAGGCAACCGCGATCAATGCCGTTGCCCAGCGTATCTCCATGGCGATGGGTGTGGCGATCGCCGGCGGCATCCTCGAAATTTCGAGCAGCTTTCACGACGGCAGGCTGCTGGTCTCGGATTTCCACGTCGCCTTCTTCAGCGTCTCGGCGATTTCGGCGCTGGCCTGTATCACCTTCCTGCGCCTGCCGCGCGATGCCGGGGCGGAACTGACGGCGCGTGGCCGCAAGCGCCGGCACGCCGAGCCCGAAGAGGCCGTGGCGGAAAATAGCTGATCGAGACAGATCTGCCTGGCGCGATGGAAGCATTCCTCACCCGCCGGTTCGCAAGACTCGGCGCCGGCAGACGCCAGGGTGAAATGACCCGCGTGTACCCCAGCACCCCATTCTACTTTATGATTTATTCACACATCAAATACACACTGCGTTTGCGCGTTTTGGGTCGCAATTCGGACATGGGCATGAGGGCTCGTGATGTGATCGTCAGCGTCGATGCCCGTATTGATACGCCAGTCGGGAACATGTCCGACTGAGCCGCAATTCTAGGCCGCCGCGGAATGTTCCAATTTTTGAAGACGATGCCTCTGACCGCCAAGCTGGCGGCGATTATCGTTGCCGTGAACCTCTGCGGCATTTCCGCTTTCGCCACCTATACCTGGATGTACGAAACCCGGGCCTTGATCGATGGCGCCAAGGCGAACTGGTCCAAGGATGCCGAGCAATTTGCATCTCTGGCAGCGGGCGGCGTGAAATGGGGGAAGGCGAACGCCGTTCGAGAGGCTTATTCGCTCTATCGCGACGACCCCTCGCTCGATCTCGTGCAGTTTGCCGCATTCAACGCTGAACCTGCCGCCGTCGATACCTGGGCGCGCGATGGCGTTAGTGGGTTGCCCGCACCAACCGATCTGGCGAAGAGCCTCAGCGCGAAACCGGAAAAGACCACCATCGATGACGGTAGAATATCTGCCGGCGTCGTGACGATCATCGCGCCGCTCCCGCTGGATAAGTCGGGCAAGGCCACCGGTTACATCGTCACGAACTGGTCCGTCGAAAAAATCGCTTCCGAAGTCAGGCAGAAAGTTCTCATTTCGCTGCTCACGCAGTCCGCGATCACCGCCATGGCCGTCGTTGCCTTCCTTCTCGCCATGCGCAGCCTGGTCGGCCGGCCCATCAGGGTGATCAGCGAACGGATCAGCGCGCTGCAGAAAGGCGATCTGGTCTCACCCGTCACCTACAGGGAAAACGGCGATGAAATCGGCTTTCTGGCGCGGGCCCTGGAAGTTTTCCGCCACGAGGCGATTGCCAAGGTCGAAAGAGAGCAGGCCGCCGCCGAGCAGAGTGCTTCGCTCGACGCCGAGCGGGCGCGCAACGCAATGTTGACGGAAGAGGCCAGCAACACGCAGCGGCTGGTGATGCACGCTCTTGAAAATGCCTTGGAACAGCTCGCCGCGGGCGACTTTTCGATACATCTGGCCGATGTCGGTCCTGAATTCGATAAATTGCGGCAGGATTTCAACAACATGGTCGATGCGGTCGCAGCCGCTCTGACAGAGATCAAGACCGCCTCCGTGGCTGTCGAAACCGGCTCGAGCGAGCTGGCGACCTCCGCGGATCAGCTCGCAAGACGGACCGAGCAACAGGCAGCAGCATTGGAACAGACCGCTGCGGCACTGGACGAGGTGACCACCACTGTCAGAACATCGTCGCAACGGGCTGAAAATGCCGGGCAGTTGGTCGAGGAGACAAAGCGGAGCGCCCATGTCTCGGCGACGGTGGTGCGCGATGCGATCGGCGCGATGGACCGGATTCAAACCTCGTCAAGCCAGATCGGCCGCATTATCGGCGTCATCGACGAAATCGCCTTCCAGACGAACCTGCTGGCGCTGAACGCCGGTGTCGAGGCGGCGCGCGCCGGCGAGGCCGGCAAGGGTTTTGCGGTCGTTGCGCAGGAAGTGCGTGAACTCGCCCAGCGGTCGGCAAATGCCGCAAAGGAAATCAAGAACCTGATCAACGTATCCGGCCAGGAAGTTGCCGCGGGCGTCGGGCTGGTGAACGAAACCGGTGACGCACTCCTGAAGATCGAGGAACAGATCAACCGCATCAGCGATAGCATCGCTTCCATCGTCCAATCCTATCGCGAACAGGCGACGGGTCTGCAGGAAATCAACAGTGCGATCAACCAGATGGATCAGACGACACAGCAGAACGCGGCAATGGTCGAGGAAACCAACGCGGCCTGCCACGAACTGCTGTCGCAAGGACGCCTTCTGCAGGACTCGGCCGGCAGGTTCGTCGTCGGTGCGTCTACCGCCAGCCAGCCCAAACCCGTTCAAGCCGCCCGCCAAGCTCGTCCCGAGCCCAGAGCCTTCGCGCAGCGTCATGCAGGAAGTGCCGCCGTTGCCGCTGCTCCCGGTGCCTGGGAGGAGTTCTGACGTCGTCTGCATCCGATAAGCCTTAGTTCTCAGCAACCTATAATCAGGAAGGAAACGCTTATGAAGAAAATCGTGCCCGCATTTCTTTTGGCCTGCACCGCATTTGCCATGCCCATGGGCGTATCCATGGCGCAGGATGCCAAGCTTGCCCCGATCTCCGACTACGTGACAAGCGATGTAAAGCCCTGGCTTAACGACCCTGCCATCATCGAGGCTATCAAGGCGCAGAACGCTACCAACGCCAATCTCAGTGCGGCAGATATCGACGCCCTCGACAAGAAGTGGCGTGCCGAAGTCGATGGCTCAGACCACTCGATGATCGACGGCGTGCTCAACAATGCACTGTCGAAATTCCTTCAGGGAAAGAAGGAGGCTTCCGGCGGCAAGATCACGGAAATCTTCGTCATGGATGCAAAAGGCCTGAATGTCGGTCAAAGCGACACCACATCGGATTACTGGCAGGGCGACGAGGCCAAGTTCCAGAAGTCCTTCGGCGCCGGCAAGGACGCCGTCTTCGTCGATGAGATCGAAAAGGATGAATCGACCCAGACGCTGCAGTCGCAGGCAAGCGTCACGATTTCAGACGACAAGGGCACGCCGATCGGCGCCATCACCGTCGGTGTCAACGTCGACGCCCTCTGATATCAGGAACCGCGCTTAGTTCGTAAAGCAGTGCAAATGCATGGCGCCCAAAAGCATAGGCGATATGCATAAACAACGACTTGGAGCACGTCGCATAAGACAGATCGAATGCGACGTGCTTTGTGGGTCCCCGGGTGTATCTTCCACAAGAGCGCCCGATTTTCAGACAGAAAATTCTACGTGACAACGCCTGGGCGTGACGCTACATACGCGCCATGTCGATCACATCAATCAACGCCTCGCGATTTTATTGGTACCGCTGCTCACAGCGGATGCGGGTCCATGCGTAACTGAATTCGACGCGACGACAACCCGAACAGCCGCTAGTCTACCTGGCGGCTTTTTTGTTCCGCCGGTATGACCAAACAGGAGCCATACCGTGTCTGATACCATTGACGATCTGCGTATCGTCGAAATCACCCCGCTGACCAAACCCGCCGATATCATCGCGGAAATTCACCGCAATGTTGCTGTCACAGACACCGTGACCAGCAACCGTGATGCGATCCATAAGATTCTCCAGGGCGAGGACGATCGCCTGATCGTCGTCATCGGCCCCTGCTCCATCCATGACCCCGTTGCCGCCAGGGAATATGCCGAACGGCTGGCGGAACAGCGCCGCCGCTTCGCCGGCGATCTCGAGATCGTCATGCGCGTCTACTTCGAAAAGCCCCGCACGACCGTCGGCTGGAAGGGCCTCATCAACGATCCGCATCTCGACGGCAGCTACCGCATCGAGGAAGGGTTGAGGATTGCGAGACGCCTGCTGCTCGATATCAATGCCATGGGTCTTCCGGCCGGCGTCGAATTCCTCGACACGATCACGCCGCAGTACATCGCCGACCTCGTCAGCTGGGGCGCGATCGGCGCGCGCACCACCGAAAGCCAGATCCATCGGCAGCTCGCCTCCGGCCTCTCCTGCCCGATCGGCTTCAAGAACGGCACCGATGGCGGCGTTCGCGTCGCGCTCGACGCCATCCTCGCCGCCTCGCAGCCGCATCACTTCCCGGCCGTGACCAAGGATGGACAGGCGGCAATTGCCTCGACGACAGGCAATGAGGATTGCCACATCATCCTGCGCGGCGGCAAACGGCCCAACTATGAAGCGGCCGACGTCGAAGCGGTCACCGGTGAAGCCGTCAAGCTCGGCGTCGCCCCGCGCATCCTCATCGATGCCAGCCACGCCAACAGCGGCAAGGATCCGATGAACCAGCCGCTCGTCGTCAAATCCGTGGCCGCGCAGATCGCCGCCGGAAACGGCGACATCAAGGGCATGATGATCGAAAGCAACCTCGTCGCCGGCCGCCAGGACCTCGTTCCCGGCAAGCCGCTGGTCTACGGCCAGTCCATCACCGATGGCTGCATCGACTGGGATATGTCGGTCGCCGTGCTGGAAGACCTGGCGACATCCGCCCGCGAGCGGCGCCGGACCCGCGTTTAGTCGGCCGGAAAATAGCGGACATAGGCGAATTCTTTGCCATCAGGAGACCAGCAGGGCACGTTGATCGTGCCCTGCCCTCCAAAGAGCTCGAACAGCGTCTTCAGATTGCCGCCGTCCATGTCCATCAGCCGCAGCCGCACGTCGAGATCGCGCGGATGGTCGAACACCGAAGGGTCATAGGACAGGATCAGCACCTTGTCATTCGTAGGCGACGGATGGGCGAACCAATTGCCCTGATTGTCCGAGGTCACCTGCTCGAGCCCGGTGCCATCGGGATGGATGCGCCAGATCTGCATCAGCCCGGTGCGGCTGGAATTGAAATAGATCCATTGGCCGTCGGCGGAATAATCCGGTCCGTCATTGCGGCCCTCGCCATGCGTCAGCCGCGTTTCGGCGCCGCCATCGACGGAGATGGTGTAGATATCGAAGAGGTCGTCGCGGATGCCACAATAGGCAAGCTGGCGCCCGTCCGGCGACCAGCCATGCCAGTAGGATGGCAGGTTCTGGGTGATAAGCCGCGGCGTGCCGCCTTCGATCGGCAGGACATAGATCGCGGACTTGCCGAATTCGGTCTTGTCGGAGATGACAATCTCAGTCCCATCAGGCGAAATGCCGTGATCATTGTTGCAGTTGACGGCAAAGCCTGTATCGACCTTGACCACTTTGCCGCCATCGAGCGGCAGGCGATAGAGCAGCCCGTCGCCGTTCAACAGAAGGTAGGAACCATCCGGCGAAAAGTTCGGGGCCTCCACCAGCCTGTCCGTCTGCCAGACCTCGCGGGCCCTGCCCGTCCCGACATTGTAGATCTCAACCGAGCTGCGCATGTTTCCTCCCGAAAATCCTACTGCACCGCGCGTCTTTCAGACGCGTAAAGGACGCTGGAACACTTTGAATTGCCGCCGTCAGCGATCTCGATTGCGTCAGCGATCCCTGAAGCGGTTGGTGATCGGATAACGCCGGTCGCGGCCAAAGTTCTTCTTGGTGATCTTAACACCCGGCGCCGATTGCCGGCGCTTGTATTCGGCGAGATAGAGCAGATGCTCGACCCGGTGGACGGTCGCCACGTCATGGCCGCGCGCGACGATCTCTTCGACCGCCATCTCCTTCTCGACAAGGCATTCGAGAATATCGTCGAGCACGGGATAGGGCGGCAGCGAATCCTGGTCCTTCTGGTCGGGACGCAGCTCGGCCGAGGGCGCCTTGTCGATGATATTCTGCGGGATCACCTCGCCGGAAGGTCCCAGCGCATCCGGCGGCACGTTTTCGTTGCGCCAGCGGGAAAGCGCATAGACCTGCATCTTATAGAGGTCCTTGATCGGATTGAAGCCGCCGTTCATATCGCCGTAAAGCGTGGCGTAACCGACGGACATTTCCGACTTATTACCCGTCGTCACCACCATCGAGCCGAACTTGTTGGAGATCGCCATCAAGATGACGCCGCGCGCCCGGCTCTGCAGGTTCTCCTCGGTGATGCCGCTGTCGGTGCCCTCGAAGAGATCGGAGAGCGCGCTGCTGAAGCCCATCACCGGCTGCTCGATCGGCACGATGTCGTAGCGGCAGCCGAGCGCCTTGGCGCAATCGGCCGCATCCTTCAGCGAATCCTCGGAAGTATAGCGGTAGGGCAGCATGACGGTGCGCACCCGCTCCTCGCCCAGCGCATCGACAGCAATCGCCGCGCAGATCGCCGAGTCGATGCCGCCGGAAAGGCCGAGCACCACGGTTTTGAAGCCGTTCTTGTTGACGTAATCGCGAAAGCCGAGCAGGCAGGCGCGATAATCGGCCTCCTCGCTTTCAGGGATATGCGCCATCGGCCCTTCGGCGCAGTGCCAACCGTTTTCGCCGCGCTTCCATGTCGTCACCGCGAGCGCCGTCTCGAACTGGCTCATCTGGAAGGCCAGCGACTTGTCGGCATTGAAGGCGAAGCTCGCCCCGTCGAAGACAAGTTCGTCCTGGCCGCCGAGCTGCGCGGCATAGATCAGCGGCAGGCCGGTCTCGATCACCTGCTTTAGCACCACCTGGTGGCGGATATCGACCTTGTCGCGATAATAGGGCGAACCGTTCGGCGATAGCAGGATTTCAGCCCCGCTTTCGGCCAGCGTCTCGCAGACGCCGAGATCGCCCCAGATATCCTCGCAGATCGGAATGCCGATGCGCACGCCGCGGAAATTCACCGGCCCCGGCATGGCGCCCTGGTCGAAGACGCGCTTCTCGTCGAACTCGCCGTAATTCGGCAGGTCAATCTTGTCGCGCACCGCAATCACCTTGCCGCCGTCGAGCACGGCGACGGAATTGTAGCGACCGGTCTCGTCCTGCCGGGGAAAGCCGATGATGACGCCCGGCCCGCCATCGGCGGTGTCGGCCGCCAAGCTCTCGACCGCCTTCCAGCAGGTACGGATGAAGGCGGGCTTCAGCACCAGATCTTCAGGCGGATAGCCGGAGATGAAAAGCTCGGTCAGGACGAACAGATGCGCGCCCTCCCGTCCCGCGTCAATACGCGCCTCGCGCGCCTTGGCGAGATTGCCGGCGACATCGCCGACCGTCGGGTTGAGCTGGCCGATGGCGATGCGGAAAATATCAGAAAGGGCGTTTTCCTGTGTCATGTCATTTATTTAGCCTGCACCTTTCGCGACCGCAACATGTTGGCGCCAAAAGCGACGCTTGGCGGTGACGAAATTTTTATGAACGGATTGCGCATCGCGCCGCGTGGCACCGATACGCATTGCAATTTACCGGCGGAGCGGAATACTGGCGCCGAAGTGATAACCGGCATCGGAAACAGGCCATGTATAATCTTTCGAATTTCGTGCATCTTCATTTCGACAAGCCGGCCGATGAACTCGGCGACATCGAAAAGCGCGTGCTGGCGAAAACGCACGCGCGCAAGATCATCTCGACCGACGTCAATGCCGCCTTCTCGGCCGAGGCCTCCTTCGGCGAACGTGTCGCCGACAGCATCGCCCGCATCGGCGGCTCTTGGTCCTTCATCATCGCCTTCTTCGTTTTCCTCATCGCCTGGACTGTCATCAACACCATCATTCTGATGACCGGCGCCTTCGACCCCTATCCCTTCGTCTTCCTGAACCTGATCCTGTCGATGCTCGCCGCCATCCAGGCGCCGATCATCATGATGTCGCAGAACCGCCAGGCCGAGCGTGACCGCTTCGAGGCCGCCAAGGATTACGAGGTCAATCTTAAGGCCGAGCTCGAAGTACTCTCCCTGCACCAGAAGATCGACATGCACGTACTGACCGAGTTGACGGGGCTGCGCGAGGACGTGGCCCGCCTCAGCGCCGCGCTTGCCGCCAGAAGCTGAGGCAGCGCTTATTGCGCGACGATCAGCCGCCCGGACCGGCAAACAGGATGAGATTTCCGTCCGGATCTAGCACGATGAAGTTTCTGGCGCCCCACGGCTCCTTCCTGAGGGGCTGATGGAAGGATACGCCTGCGGCCTGGAAATCCAGGAACAGGCGCTTGATCTCGTCTGATGTATCGACGGTGATCGAGGCTGAAAGCAGATGCTCCCGTTGCCTGATATCGCCGACGAACACGGGCTCGCATACCAGCCTCAGAGCGAGTTGAGCATTGTCGCGGATGACCTGTCCGTAAAACGGCGGGTCGCCATAGACGAAGTCGACCCTGAAGCCGAGCTTGCCGGTGAAGAATTCGCACGACGCCTTGATATCGGTGACGAACAACTGCGCGGATAGCGAACTCAGGATGGCTTGTGGTGCGGGCTGTTTTTTCGGATCTGTCATGGCTGCGGCTCCTGTCTTGAGCGCCTGCCATCCCTCGAAACCCATTTGACGTGCGATCAGGTCCTGCGCGTCGCTAAGCTTGAAGCGCGCCTCCAGCACCTGGCTGTCATCGAGATGACGGAAACGCGGCAACGCAGCTCTGATCTCGGCTGCAACCGGATAGTATCTTTCGCGGTGCCATCGCAAATACTGCTTGGCCTGCTTTTTGAGGTTTTCGAGATTCGGCATGGGCGCAACTGTTGATACATTGTAGGCGGGCATTGCCCTTTCGACATTCGACGAAGCGCCCTACGCAGCACGGTAAACCTAGCCTCGGCGATCAACCCTTGTCAATCACGGGGCCAGCGAGGATGACGAGGGGGGATTCCCGTCATATTGCGGTAGGCCATCTGATATTTCGTAGAAATCGCCCTTGTCGGCGCAGTAGATATGATGGCCGAAGGCAAGGCCGCTCGGCGTGTCAAAGGCGCCGGCCATGACCGAAATCTCCGCCGATCCGTCCGCCTGCCAGAACAGCGCGGAGCCGCAATTCGAGCAGAAGCCGCGCTGCGCCTCTTCGCTCGACCGGTACCAGCGGACCGCCTCGGTGCCATCAACCGAAAGAGCCGCGCGGGCCACGTTGACCGCGGCGTAATAAAACCCGGTCTGCCGGCGGCACTGCGAGCAATGGCAGCCGACGACAGGCCCTGGCTTCGCCGTCGTTGAAAATCGCACGGCGCCGCAAAGGCAGCCACCTGTATGCCGTTCGGTCATGGTCGCCCTCCCGTTTATGACGGGACGTTGCCGCCGATCGCCCGCGGCGTCAAATCCATTCCGTTCAACGAAATCATCAGAAATCTTGAAAATTGCCGGCCTTATGCATGCTTGGCACCTGTTGCTCGACGACAACAGCCGCCAACCTCATCTCATCCCGGCATTGAATCGCCGGCTGTTGTCGGCGATACTGCAGGTCAAATTTATTCAACCCCCGGGAGACTGACATGAGAGCGACCCTGTCCGAACAGAAAGGAAACATCCCCCACAAGGACATTCAGCTTCATGAACATTCGGTTCTCCCGCGCGAGGAAAAACTCGCGACGCCATAACCCCTTCCTGAAATTCTTCCGCGACGATGCGAATGCCGCCGACCGCGAGCGGCGCTGGTCGCGTATGCGCAAATTCCTCTCCTACTATCGTCCGCACCTGCCTTTGCTGCTGGCGGATCTGCTTTGCGCCATCCTGGTGGCCGGCACGGCGGTCGCCCTGCCGCTCTGCGCCAACATCGTCACGAGCCGCCTTCTGGCTCTGCCCGACGCGCCGCAGGCCTTCGCACACATCCTTGCCATGGGCGGCGTCATGCTGGCCGTTCTGGCGGTCCAGATCGTCGCCATCTTTTTCGTCGATTATCGCGGCCATGTGATGGGTGCGCGCATCGAAGCGACGGTGCGGCAGGAACTCTTCGAGCACTGCCAGAAGCTCTCGTTCAGCTTCTACGACCGCCAGCGCACCGGCCAGCTGATGAGCCGCATCACCAATGACAGTCTGTGGCTGGGCGAGCTCTTTCATCATGGCCCCGAGGATCTTTCCATCGCCGTACTCAAATACGGCGGCGCCATGCTGGTACTGTTCTTCATCGATCCGCCATTGGCGGCTCTCATCCTGCTGCTCACACCGGCGGCGGTCGCCTATGCGCTCTATTTCAACCGGCGCATGAACCGCGCGCTCGAAGCCAGCAAGCGGCAGATCGCCGCCGTCAACGAGCGGGTGGAGGACGCTCTTGCGGGCATCCGCGTCGTCCAGTCCTTTGCCAACGAGGCGCTGGAGAAGGAACGCTTCGCCGAGCAGAACCGGCGCTTCCTGCAAAGCCGCGCCGAGGGCTATCGGAGCGAAGCCTGGTTTTCGGTCGGCACCGAAACCTTCGCCCAGCTCGTCACCATATTGGTGATTATCGTCGGCGGCCTGCGCATCCTGGCGGCGGAACTGACCGTGCCTGATATGCTGACCTTCCTGCTCTGCATCGCCGTGCTGGTCGATCCCGTGCAGCGGCTGGCGAATTTCGTGCGCCTCTGGCAGGAGGGTTATACCGGCTTCGTCAGGGCCATGGAGATCCTGGAGATCGCTCCCGATATCACCGATCGGCCGGCGGCGCGGCCGATGCCGGCACCAAGGGGCGAGATCAGCTTTTCCAACGTCGCCTTCGGTTACGAGGCCGATGGCCCGCGGGTGCTCGAGCAGCTGTCGCTCACCATCGCTCCCGGGGAGTTCGTCGCCCTGGTCGGCCCGTCAGGGGTCGGCAAGAGCACGCTTTGCGCGCTGATACCGCGCTTCTACGATGTCGTGGCCGGGGCGATCCGGATCGATGGCATCGACATCCGCGATGTGACGCTGGCCTCGCTCCGGCGCCATGTCGGGGTGGTGCAGCAGGATGTCTACCTGTTTGCCGGTACGGTGGCGGAAAACCTGCGCTACGGCCGGCCCGACGCCAGCGATGCCGAGCTGGAAGTGGCCGCGCGCGCCGCCAATGCGCACGACTTCATCATCGCCCTGCCACATGGCTATGACACCGATATCGGCCAACGCGGCGTCAAGCTCTCGGGCGGCCAACGCCAACGCATCACCATCGCCCGCGCCTTCCTCAAGAATCCGGAGATCCTGATCTTCGACGAAGCGACCAGCGCGCTCGACAACGAGAGCGAACGGGCGGTGCAGCAGGCGCTGCTCAGCCTGGCGAACGGCCGAACAACCCTGGTCATCGCCCACCGTCTGTCCACCGTCCGCCATGCCGACCGCATCCTGGTCCTGACGGCCGATGGTATTGTCGAACAGGGCACACATGACGAGCTCATGGCGCAAGACGGCGTCTACGCCAATCTGCACAGCGTTCAGGCCAGCATCTGAGCGGCTGGGTGCGGGTGCACGATAACAAAAGCCCGGCGGTCCGCCGGGCTGCTAACAAGTCGACCAACTCCTCTTTCGTCATGCTCGGGCTTGTCCCGAGCATCTGCAGCCGGCACAGCAGATCTTCGGCACAAGGCCGAGAATGACGTCGAGAAAAGAGCGAGGCCTGTCAATAAAAAGCCCGGCGAACCGGGCTTTTCTTCATTCATTTTAGGCTGATCTCAGCCGTTCGCGACCATGCGCTTTTCGTCGCGGCCGCCCTTCATGCGCTCGGCAAGCAGGAAGGCCAGCTCGAGCGCCTGGTCGGCGTTGAGGCGCGGATCGCAATGGGTGTGGTAGCGGTCCTGCAGGTCTTCTGCAGAGACCGCGCGGGCGCCGCCGGTGCACTCGGTCACGTCCTTGCCGGTCATCTCGATATGGATGCCGCCGGGATGAGAGCCTTCGGCGCGGTGGATCTGGAAGAAGCTTTCGACTTCCGACAGGATCCGCTCGAAGGGACGGGTCTTGTAGTTGTTGAGCGTGATCGTGTTGCCGTGCATCGGATCGCAGGACCAAACGACCTTGCGGCCCTCGCGCTCGACGGCGCGAATGAGCTTCGGCAGGCTGTCGGCGACCTTTTCGTGGCCGAAGCGGCAGATCAGCGTCAGGCGCCCGGCCTCGTTGGCAGGATTCAGGATGTCGATCAGTTGCAGCAGGTCGTCAGCCTGCAGCGACGGGCCGCATTTCAGGCCGATCGGGTTCTTGATGCCGCGGCAATATTCGACATGCGCATGGTCGGCCTGGCGCGTACGGTCGCCGATCCAGATCATGTGGCCCGACGTTGCATACCAGTCGCCCGACGTGGAATCGACGCGGGTCAGCGCCTCCTCATAGCCGAGCAGCAGCGCCTCGTGGCTGGTGAAGAAATCGGTCTCGCGCAGCGCCGGCTGGTTTTCCGAGGTGATCCCGATCGCCTTCATGAAATCCATGGTTTCGCTGATGCGATCGGCAAGCTTGCGGTAGCGCTCGCCCTGCGGGCTGTCCTTGACGAAGCCGAGCATCCACTGATGCACGTTTTCGAGATTGGCGTAGCCGCCCATCGCAAAGGCGCGCAGAAGGTTCAGCGTCGCGGCCGACTGGCGGTAGGCCATGGCCTGGCGTTCCGGGTTCGGAATGCGCGACTCCTCGGTGAATTCGATGCCGTTGATGATGTCGCCGCGATAGGCCGGCAGCGTCACGTCGCCCTGCTTCTCGACATTCGACGAACGCGGCTTGGCGAACTGGCCGGCAATGCGACCAACCTTCACGACCGGCAGCTGCGCGCCAAAAGTCAGCACGACGGCCATCTGCAGGAAGGCGCGGAAGAAGTCGCGGATATTGTCGGCGCCGTGCTCGGCGAAGCTCTCGGCGCAGTCGCCGCCCTGCAGCAGGAAGCCGTTGCCTTCGGCGACATTGGCGAGATGTTTCTTCAGGCGGCGCGCCTCACCTGCAAAGACAAGCGGCGGATAGCTGGCAAGCGTGGCTTCCGTTGCCGCCAAAGCGGCTGCGTCGGGATATTCGGGAACCTGCAGGATCGGTTTTTGCCGCCAGCTACTCGGGGTCCAATTCTCTGCCATCTCACTCACCTGTTCTCACATCCATACCTCAGGATGCCCTCAATATGCGGCGGCTTATAGACCTTTAGGTCAGGCTTGCAAAGACCAATCGCCGACAGTTGTCGCCTCACTACCGCCGCCCCGCCGTTGTCTGGTTAAACCCGCATATACCATGTCGATTTCCCCATATTTTAGACTTTCAATGTAGAACCGCAAAGAGTTTCAACATCGGGGACATGGCATGGCGATCCTTCCGCCCGGTTTCATATCGGACCGCTCGGGCAATTTTGGCATCATGACGGCGCTGCTGGTCGTACCGCTCTTCGGTGCGGCCGGCATGGCGGTGGATTTCGCCCATGCGCTCAGCCTGAGGACACAGCTTTACGCCGCCGCCGATGCTGCCGCCGTCGGTTCGATCGCCGAGAAATCCGGCGCGGTCGCAGCCGCCATGACCATGAGCGGCAACGGCACGATCTCGCTCGGCAAAGACGACGCCCGCAGCATTTTCATGTCTCAAATGTCCGGGGAGCTGACCGACGTTCATGTCGATCTCGGCATCGACGTCATCAAGACCGCCAACAAGCTGAATTCACAGGTTTCCTTCAGCGCGACCGTGCCCACCACCTTCATGCGCATCCTCGGCCGGGACTCGATCACGATCTCAGGCTCGGCGACGGCCGAGTATCAAACCGCCGCCTTCATGGATTTCTACATCCTGCTCGACAACACGCCTTCCATGGGCGTCGGCGCAACCGCGACCGATGTTTCCAAGCTGCAGGCCAAAACAGGCTGCGCCTTTGCCTGCCATCAGATGGACCAGAGCACCAACAACTACACCATCGCCAAGAGCCTCGGCGTCGCCATGCGCATCGACGTCGTGCGCCAGGCAACCCAGGCGTTGACCGATACGGCCAAGACCGAACGCGTCAGCAGCGACCAGTTCCGCATGGGCGTCTATACTTTCGGCACCAAAGCCGAAGACGCCAAGCTGACGACGATCTCCAGCCCCACCTCCGACCTGACGAAGGTGAAGAATTACACCGACGCCGTCGACCTGATGACCATTCCCTACCAGAACTACAACCAGGACCAGCTCACGAGCTTCGATAGCGCGCTGACGCAGATGAATACCATCATCGATCCGGCCGGTGACGGCACGTCGAATATCAGCCCCGAAAAGATCCTGTTCTTCGTTTCCGACGGCGTCGGCGACAGCTACAAGCCGTCGGGATGCACTAAGAAGACGACTGGCGGCCGCTGTCAGGAACCGATCGACACCTCTTTCTGCAAACCGCTGAAGGACCGCGGCGTCAAGATCGCCGTGCTCTACACCACCTACCTGCCGTTGCCGAGCAACGATTGGTACAATACATGGATCAAGCCCTTCCAGAGCGAGATCCCGACGAAGATGCAGGCATGCGCCTCGCCCGGCTTCTATTTCGAAGTAACGCCGACCGAAGGCATCACCGATGCGATGAAGGCGCTTTTCCTCAAGGTCATCCGGGCGCCGCGCATCACCAGCTAGCGCATCGGCCCGAAAATCAGAATCGATTTTCGGAAAGCACGATGCGTAGATTCAAAAAGTTAGAGCGTCCCTTGTGCGTCCGAAGGGACGCACGGCGCTCTGATACATGTTGCCCGGAAGTGTGCAGCGGTTCCGGGTCAACGAGATAGATAAAACAAAGAGCTAAAGCCCGTCGCGGCTCAAAGCCGCTTGCCGTCGCGGATCCGATAGCTCGGCGCATACATGGTCACGAGCTCTTCGGCGGCGGTCGGATGCAGCGCCATGGTGCGGTCGAAATCGTCCTTGGTGCAGCCGGCCTTCAGTGTGATGCCCAGCAACTGCGCCATCTCGCCGGCGTCGTGGCCGAGGATATGGGCGCCCACCACCTTGCGGCTCGCCGCATCGACGATCAACTTCATGATCATCCGCTCGGCTCGGCCGGAAAGCGTGGCCTTCAGCGGCCGGAACTGGGCGCGGTAAACCTCGAGCTCGCCGTAACGTTTGCCCGCATCCTCTTCCGAGAGGCCGACAGTGCCGATCTCCGGCTGCGAGAAGACGGCGGTTGGGATCAGCTCGTAGTCCGGCCGGGTCGGATTGTTCTTGTATTCGGTCTCGATGAAGCACATCGCCTCGTGGATCGCCACCGGCGTCAGCTGTACCCGGTTGGTGACATCACCGAGCGCATAGATGTTTTCAACATTGGTGCGGGAATATTCATCGACGATAACGGCGCCGCGTTCGTCGACGGCGACGCCGGCCGCCTCAAGGCCAAGGCCTTCGGTGTTCGGATCGCGCCCGAGCGCCAGCATGACGACGCCGGCCTGCAACGTGCCGCTATTCAGCGTCTCCAGAATGAGCCCGTCCTCACCCTTCGAAACCTTCTGCAGCGTGTCGTGGCAGAGGATGCGGATACCCTTGGCGACCATAGCCTCGTGCAGCCCGCGTCTCAGATCCTCGTCGAAGCGCGACAGGATCTCGGCGCCGCGATAGATCAGCGTCGTCTCGACGCCGAGGCCATGGAAGATATTGGCGAACTCGACGGCAATATAGCCGCCACCGGCGATGACGATCGATGTCGGCAGCTCTTCAAGATGAAAGGCCTCGTTGGAGGAGATGCAGAGTTCGTGACCGGGAAGGGCTGCATGCGGGTTCGGCCGTCCGCCGGTGGCGATCACGATCGTCTTGGCCGTCACCGTCTGTCCAGTCTTCAGCAGCCGGACCGTATGGGCATCGACGAGCTCTGCGCGCGTTTCCAGGATTTCGGCATTGGCGCCGGCGAGACCTTTCTTGTAGAGGCCCTCCAGACGGGCGATTTCAACATCCTTGGCCGCCACCAGCTTCTTCCAGTCGAAGGTGCTTTCGCCGACCGTCCAGCCGAAGCCCGCGGCATCCTCGAAATGCTCATGGAACTGCGAGGCGTAGACGAAGAGCTTCTTCGGCACGCAGCCGCGGATCACGCATGTGCCGCCGTAGCGGTATTCCTCGGCGATCGCCACCTTCTTGCCGAGCGAGGCGGCGACACGCGCGCCACGCACGCCTCCGGAACCGCCACCGATGACGAAGAGGTCGTAGTCGTAGGAAGACATGAGGAGCTCCGGAAGGGAATCGCAGGAAGAATGTTCCTGATATAGGGGCGATCATCACGAAAACAAAAGCCCGCTCCTGCGTCATCCCGTTCCCATCGCCGAATCTTCGTTGTAAACGGCTGCGATTGACCCGGTCAGCCGAGGCTGGCAGGCAATCCATGGGATGGAAAAGAATGCCGGAGCAAAAAATGGATCAAACTCTCTTCACCAACCTGTGCAGGGCTGGCAAATTCAAGGAAGCGCTCGGCCTCGCCATTCAGGGCCATGAGGACGAAAAATACACGCCGAGCCGTTTCTCGATCGACAAGAAGACGAGACTGCCGATCTTCTACCGCGGCAACAAGCGCGTGGAACCGGATGAGGACGGCGTGTGGCAACTTGCAAAGAACCCGAACGCATAGGGACTGAATTCCGGCGCATATGCGACGCCAATTGCATCTGCCTAGCGATTGATGCTCTCAGCGGGTAATGTGGAAATCCGTCGGGTTCTTCTCAAGCTGGGCTGCTTCCGTCTCGACGCCCGAAACCGACGCCCCCGAGGGCCCGCGCCTGAAACGCTCGATCATCGTCGAGATGGCGCTGTCGGGTCCTGCGATCACAGCGACGACGGCCCCGTCCTCTTCATTGCGAACCCAGCCCGTCAAACCGAGCCGTACGGCCTCGTCGCGCGTCCAAAAGCGAAAACCGACACCCTGGACCTTGCCGGATATCCGCACTCGGACAGCCTTGTCATGATCGGACATCTGCAGTCACCTGAAACCTCGCCGGCGGCATTTGCCGCATCATAGCAAAAAAGCCCGGACGATGCCGGGCTTTCGCAAATTGACGGGGCAAGCCTTACTGCTGGGCAGCCGGTGCGGGAGCCGGAGCGGCGGGGCTGTCGGTTGCCGGCGGCGGCGCCTTGATCACCTTGGAAAGCTCGGCGTTGCTCTGCTTTTCCAGGTCGCGGGAAATGCCCTGTGCCCAGATGTCGGCAGCCTTCGCCGTCTCGCGCGAGGCGACTGGACCGTCGCGCAGCAGCTTCTTGCCGATGTCGGAATTATAGAAGTCAGCGATCGCCTTCAGCTCATCGACGGTGAAGGTTTTGGCATAGGTGAGTGCCGCCTCCTTCTCCAGATCGCCGCGGCGCGGCGCCAGCGCCAGCGCCTGCGCGTCGACCGTCGACGAAATGATGTCCTGGTAGTTCGGCGAATCCTGGATCAGGCCGGCCTTCAGGCGCTCGGCGAGACCCGGCAGGATATTGTCGAACTGGGCAGTGGCGCCAATGGCGTCGATCGCCGCGCGAGATGCCTTCAGCTGCTCCTCGGAGACTTCCTGCGCCTTAACGGCGGAGCCGAAAGCAAGCCCGGAAAGAACGACGGTCGCAGCGGCGAGACGGCCAAGACCTGCAATGTTCATCATGAGTATACGCTCCTGTTATCTGTTTGCCTGCAGTGTGCGCACACCCGCAGGACCGGCAATAATCGCAAGTGCCGCCATATTGATAAAGAGCCCGTGTTCGACGACGCCGGGTATGGAATTCAGCTCGCTCGAAAGCGCCTCTGCATCAGGAATGCGGCCAAAAGATGCATCGATGATGTGATGGCCGCCATCCGTGGTAAACTCTCCGTCACCCGACTGGCGCAGAGCGAGTTCACCCGAGAGGCCGAGCCGGGCCGCGACCTTTTCGATCGCGATGCGCGTCGAGACGAGCCCGAAAGGATTGACCTCGATCGGCAGCGCGAAGGCGCCGAGCATTTCGACCAACTTGCTCTCGTCGGCAATGACGATCATCCGCTCGGAGGCGGCTGCGACGATCTTTTCGCGCAGCAGTGCACCGCCGCCGCCCTTGATCAGCCTGAGCCCCGTATCGACCTCGTCGGCGCCATCGATCGTCAGGTCGAGCGCCGGCAGTTCGTCGAGCGACTTCAGCGGCACGCCGAGTTCGACGCAGAGCCGCGCGGTTCTTTCGGACGTCGGAACGCCTTCGACCCTGAAGCCGCCCGCGACCTTCTCTGCCAGCAGGCGAACGAATTCTTCCGCCGTGCTGCCGGTGCCGATCCCGAGACGCATCCCGCCTTCGACATGGGCGAGTGCGGCCTCGGCGGCCTTGATCTTCATTTCGCGGGCATCCATGCGCCGCCAGCTCCGATTATTGCGTTGGATGTGCTGTTTACACGGCTCGCCTGGCAAACGAAAGTCAAAATCATCACGGAAAATGAAAAGCCGAAACAGAGGCCTGCGGCCTTCCCGGCCATCGCCGGACGTTGCTTTCCGCCGCGCGATCGCCTACCTCAGGACGATCCATCGCTCCTCAAGACGACCATCGCTCAAAGAGACATGCCCTTGACCCCTGCCCCTGCTCGCCAAGCGCTCGTCGTCTTCGATCTCGACGGCACCCTTCTCGATACCCATGTGGACCTGGTCGAGAGCCTGAACCATACGATCTCGGCGCTTGACCTCGAACCGGTCAGCTACGACGACCTCACCCATCTCGTCGGCCAGGGCGCGCGCGTGATGATCGAGCGCGCCTGCCGGCTGCGCGGCCATCCGCTTGAAGGCGACGCCCTGCCGCCGCTGGTCGAGCGTTTCGTTGCCCACTATGCCGGCAACATGCCAGGCCGTACCGAACCCTATCCCGGCCTGGTCGCCGCCATGGACCGGCTTAGATCCGAAGGTCACCGCCTCGCCGTCTGCACCAACAAGATGGAAAGCCTGGCACTCGGCCTGCTCGACAAGCTCGACCTCACCCGATATTTCGACGCGATATCAGGCGGCGACACCTTCCCCGTGCGCAAGCCCGACGCCCGCCACCTCACCGGCACCATCGAACGCGCCGGTGGCGACGTCGCGCGCACGGTGATGATTGGCGACAGCAGCAACGACATCGCCGTTGCCAAGAATGCCGGCGTGCCCTCGATTGCCGTGCCGTTCGGTTATTCCGACGTGCCGGTTTCGAGCCTCGATCCGGATGTTATCATCACCCATTTCGATGAGCTGACATCGGAGCTGGTGGAAAGGCTGTTACGGGAATACGCGGAGAAGGTTGCCGTCTGAGACCGGAGCCGCGCCCCCGCTTTCTGCTGGGGTGCCACACAGTGCGCGCCCTCTCCACTTTGTTCCCATTCCGTAATCACCGCCAAAAACAAAAACGGGCGGCCCAAAGACCGCCCGCCAGCATCGCTAATCCGATCCGATTATCAGATCTGCGCCCCACGTGCCTTGGTCGTCGCGTCGAAGGCCTTGTCGACATAGGCGTCGCGGCCGTAGACGTCGTCGAAATATTCCACCACGCCGTCCTTGTTCGGCCAAGCCGTGAAGTAGGAGACGTAGACCGGGATCTTCTGCGGCACGCGCACCGCATGGTTCTGCCCGCTGGCGATCTGCTTGGCGACATCGTCGACCGTCGTGCTGAGCACGGCAGCCGCCATCGCACGCGGATCGGCAAGGCGCACGCAACCGTGGCTCAGCGCCCGCATGTCGCGCTTGAAGAAGCTCTTCGACGGCGTGTCGTGCATGTAGATCGCGTGGCTGTTCGGGAACAGGATCTTCAGTTCGCCGAGCGCATTGTCGCTGCTCGGCGGCTGGCGTACCGAGACGTTATCGGTCGAGCCGTACCAGTCGACGCTTGAAGAGGCGACGGCATGGCCGTTCACCTCGACTTCATAACCGAGCTGGTCGAGATAGTTCGGATCCGAGCGCAGCTTCGGCAGCATCTCGTTGATGATGATCGACTGCGGCACGCCCCAGAAAGGGTTGAATTCCACCGTCTCGATCTCGTCGTCGAAGAAATAGGTCTGGTTGTTCTTGCCGCCGACCACCACGCGCATCGACAGCTGTTCCTTGCCGTCATTATGGTAGTAGACCATGTAAGCGGGCTGGTTGATCATGACGTACCGGGAACCGAGATCTTCCGGCAGCCAGCGCGCCTGCTCCATGGCGACGAGGAGCTTGTCGATCTTCGAGGCATTGGTGTCGCCGCCGGTCATGGCGCGCACGGTCGCCTGGCCGATAACGCCATCGGACTTCAGCCCGCGCTCCTTCTGGAAGTCCTCGACCAGCGAAACGATGTCAGGCGAATAGTCGCTGCTGCCTGCGTAAGCAGCAAGCGTTGCCGCATGATCGGTCCTCAGTGTTTCGGAGCCGTGCTTGCCGATCGCCTTGACGATATTGGCAATCTCGGGCGAGCTGTCGCCAGGCCTCAGCAAATTGTCGAGCGAAACGACGATTCGCTCCTCATTGCCGCCATCGGCGGCGCGAAGCTTTGCAAGCTCCGCCTTGAGCGCCAGGAACTGCGGACTATCAGGCGAGCGACTGGCGATGTAGGCGCCGACATCGGGGCTCATGCGGGCAAGCTTCAGCACCGGGGCCAGATTGACCACCTTGCGCTGGAAGTCGTGATAGCCGGAGATCTTGTTCGGATCGATGCGGCCGCGCACCGTATCCTGGACGAAGGCGAGCACCTTGGCGGAGAGTTCAAGCTCGAACTGTGTCAGCGCCCGGTCGCGGAAGGCGGGATCGGGATTAGCCGGGTCGATATCAGGAGTCTGGACGGCGTAATCTGCCGGATCGAGACCGACGACGGCCGCATCGGCAAGAACTGACATTGCCGACTTGGCGCGGTCGTTGATCTGGTTGCCCTCGACCCAGACGAGCGGATTGCGGCTGTCGCCGTAATAGGCTTCGAGCGCCTTTGCGACGTCGGCATTGGCGCGCACCTTGGCCTGCGCCAGGAAACGGCGCTGTACGGCGGGTTCGGCGCTAGCATCGCCACTGCCCGAAACATCGGCGACCGCGCCGGTGACGACCGGATCGGCGAACTTGCCGGCATCGACGAACTGCAGCGTCTCGGTTTTGTAGGTATAATAACGCGGACCGCTCACCTTCGGCAGCGGCGCCTCAGGGTCGAGCCCACCGAGCGATCCGCCGATGCCGCCGCGCTGGCCTACGCGGCCGGGCGGCATCTGGTCCATGAAGATGGTGCTCTGGGTCCGCTGCCTGTCGCCGCGCAGCATATCCATCAGCGTATAGGCATGCGCGGGAGCAGCACTCATCACTGCCAGGCCGCAGGAGAGTGCCAATGCGGATACCGCGCTTTTCAAAACGAACGTCATATATCTTCCAGTCCCGGTGTCATGCTGTTCTTGTCACGAGCGCAAGGCTCAAGCTCAAATCCCGCGAAACTCAAGCAGCGTAGGCCCTCATTGATCAGAAACCGGCCTGCGCCGCCAGCGCCGGCGGACTCAATTTTGTGTGACGGAGATCCTGCACGGCGCCGCGCAGCAGTTCACACAAAATTATGAAATTATTAGTTAATTTTTTACCGAATTTTCGCTCCCAGACCAGTGTGGCGAAAACGCCCGGACGCATAAAATTTCCAAAGTGGCTTAAAAAGCACGCCGAAAAGCCCGCGCAAACATGACTTCCGATTTCAATATTTCGCACGGCGTCCAGTTTTCTTGTCCGGCTTTCCAACCTATAAGACCTCATCTTTCGAAGATGCCCGAAAACAGCATGTAAGGGAAGGCAAGGCTGATGACCGCAACCCGCACCGAAACCGATACTTTTGGCCCGATCGACGTCGCCGCCGACCGATACTGGGGCGCCCAGGCCGAGCGTTCGCTCGGCAATTTCAAGATCGGCTGGGAAAAGCAACCGCTGTCGATCGTGCGTGCGCTCGGCATCGTCAAACAAGCTGCCGCCCGCGCCAACGTGTCGCTCGGCCAGCTCGATCCTGTCCTCGGCAAAGCGATCGTCGACGCCGCCCAGGAGGTGATTGACGGCAAGCTGAACGACCACTTTCCGCTGGTCGTCTGGCAGACCGGTTCGGGCACACAGTCCAATATGAATGCCAACGAAGTAATCTCCAATCGTGCAATAGAAATGCTTGGTGGCGTCATGGGTTCCAAGAAGCCGGTGCATCCGAACGACCACGTCAATATGAGCCAGTCGTCGAACGACACCTATCCGACGGCCATGCACATCGCCTGCGCCGAACGGATCGCCCATCACCTGCTGCCGGCCATGAAGCATCTACATGCCGCCCTCGACATGAAGGTCACCGAATTCAGCCACATCATCAAGATCGGCCGCACCCACACCCAGGATGCGACGCCGCTGACGCTCGGCCAGGAATTTTCCGGTTATGCCGCCCAGGTCGGCTCCGCCATCAAGCGCATCGAGATGACCCTGCCAGGCCTCTGCGAACTCGCCCAGGGCGGTACTGCCGTCGGCACCGGCCTCAATGCGCCGGTGGGCTTTGCCGAAAAGGTCGCCCAGGAGATCGCCAATATAACAGGCATGCCCTTCGTCACGGCGCCGAACAAGTTCGAGGCGCTCGCTTCGCATGACAGCATGGTCTTTTCCCATGGCGCCATCAATGCGGCGGCTGCCGCCCTCTTCAAGATCGCCAACGATATCCGCCTGCTCGGCTCCGGTCCGCGCGCCGGCCTCGGCGAGCTGGCGCTGCCGGAAAACGAGCCCGGCTCCTCGATCATGCCCGGCAAGGTCAATCCGACCCAGTGTGAAGCGATGACGCAGGTCTGCATCCATATCTTCGGCAACAATGCTGCTCTCACCTTCGCCGACAGCCAGGGCCATTTCGAACTCAACGTCTACAATCCGATGATGGCCTACAATTTCCTGCAGTCGGTGCAACTGCTCGCCGACGCCGCCGTCTCCTTCACCGACAATTGCGTCGTCGGCATCGAGGCGCGCGAGGACAATATCAGGGCCGGCCTCGAACGCTCGCTGATGCTGGTGACGGCACTTGCCCCGAAGATCGGCTACGACGCAGCCGCGAAAATCGCCAAGACAGCGCACAAGAACGGCACGACGCTGAAGGAAGAGGCCCTCGCCAGCGGCCTGGTGACATCGGAAGAATATGACGCGATCGTGCGCCCGGAAACGATGATCGGGCCTAAGTAGGACGGGGCCGCCCCTCATCCGCCTGCCGGCACCTTCTCCCTGTAAACGGGGCGAAGGGGACAGGTCGCAACCTCTCCGCTCCCCGCCACGTCTCGTATGGCAAGTCCTCTCGCCCCGTTTTTACGGGGGTCCGGAGGACGGGTCGATACGGGTGGCTCGACCCCGGTAAGGTTAGGGTGAGGGGCTGACTCTGGGCATATCCAGTAAGCGTCCTTGTCCAGCCTCAAACCAACAGCGAAAAGTTGTCCATCACGACGGAATTGCCCATGAAGTCGAAACGGATTTCGTCGATGTCTTCGAGATTGACCTCGAGATTGGGGTCGGTGATCTCGAGTTCCTGCTGATAGACGATCAGGCCGTCGTTCAGGGCAGTCAGCGTCAGGTGAAACGGCGATGCCGACAATTCGGCAATCGAAACGCTCTGAAAGGTGAACTCCCCGCCATCGAGCATTTTCAAGCTTACGGGCGCAGAACCCGGCGATAGGACCGTATCGCTGAAACCGTCCTCGGTGATGGCGTCGACGCCCGGGATGGTATCATAGACATACCCGTTCAGAAGCGTGAATTCGTGACCGCCGTTCACCGAGAGCGCAAAGTTGCGGTAGTCAGGCAGAGAGAAATTATCCGCCCTCGAGGTGACGCCCAAATCGTCGAAATCCAGGTTTTCATGGTATTTTTCGCCTTCGTTGACGCCGTCGATCGCCAGCGTCAGCACGCCGAGGTCCGTGCCCCCTGAGCCATCGGACATCTTGAAGCTCAGCTTCTCGATGAGCTGATCGTATTTCGTTAAATTTTTCACGACGTCGAGCGTGTAGTCCAGCTCGTACTCGAAGTGACCGTCAGGTTTCAGTTTGAAGGTTCCGTACTCGCCCCTTATGATCGTTTCGTGGTCAGGCCCATGTTTGGCGTCGATACGCACGCCATTGACGAAGCGAACATACATGTCCGCTCCCTCGGGATCGCTGGAGAGGCGCAGCAGATTCCCGCGGATCCAATTGTCTTCGAAAAAAACGAGAAGGTCGTCGACAGCAGTTGGCTTTGCATTTGTCATTTGAAGCCCCGGCAGGTTAACGCTGCCGGGAATATGGACTGGCCTCGAACCGAAGGCAACCTGGAGTCGTCTTTGTCGAGGCGATTACGCTAGTTTCACCCGTTTCGCGTGGTGCAGCACGCGCGACTCTGGCTTAACCGGCCGGACTCCGGCGCAGCCTGATTGCATTTGCCCCGCGGCGGATTTAGACCGGTTCCAATCTAGCGACGCCCTACCAGAAAGGTCACTTCGATGGCTGACGATCTCTTCCCCCTCGGCAAGGATGCCACCCCCTATCGCAAGATCAGCGGCGACCATGTCTCGGTCGATACGTTCAAGGGCCAGGAGATCCTGACCGTCGAGCCGGAGGGCATCCGCCTGCTTGCCGAAACCGCCTTTGCCGACATCAACCATCTCTTGCGCCCCGGCCACCTCAAGCAGCTCGCCTCGATCCTCGACGACCCCGAGGCGACCGACAACGACCGCTTCGTCGCCTATGACCTGCTGAAGAACGCCAATATTGCTGCCGGCGGCGTGCTGCCCATGTGCCAGGATACCGGCACGGCGATCATCATGGGCAAGAAGGGCCGCAGGGTCTGGACCGAAGGCGAGGATACGGCGGCGCTCGCTCGCGGCGTCATGGATGCCTACGAGAAGAAGAACCTGCGTTACTCGCAGCTCGCGCCGGTCAAAATGTTCGAGGAGAAGAACACGAAGAACAATCTGCCGGCCCAGATCGACATCTACGAGGAAGGCACCGACGCCTATGAATTCCTCTTCGTCGCCAAGGGCGGCGGCTCGGCCAACAAGACCTTTCTCTACCAGGGCACGCCCTCGCTCTTGACCCACGATCGCATGATCGACTTCCTCAAGGAGAAGATCCTGACGTTAGGGACGGCAGCCTGTCCTCCCTATCATCTCGCGATCGTCATCGGCGGCACCTCGGCCGAGATGAACCTGAAAACGGTCAAGCTCGCCTCCACCCGCTATCTCGACGAGCTGCCGACCGAAGGGTCCGAGAGCGGCCACGCCTTCCGCGACATCGAGATGGAGAAGGAAATCCACAAACTGACGCAGCAAATGGGCGTCGGCGCCCAGTTCGGCGGCAAGTATTTCTGCCATGATGTGCGCGTCATCCGCCTGCCCCGCCACGGCGCCTCGCTGCCGATCGGCCTCGGCGTCTCCTGTTCCGCCGATCGCCAAGCCAAGGGCCGCATCACCCGCGATGGCATATTCATCGAGCAGCTCGAAACCGATCCGTCTAAATACATGCCTGAGATCGACGAGGCGAAACTGTCGGAATCGACAGTGCGCATCGATCTCAACCGGCCGATGGCCGACGTGCTTGCCGAACTCTCCAGGCATCCGGTCAAGACGCGCCTGTCGCTATCAGGCACCATCATCGTCGCTCGCGACCTGGCGCATGCCAAGATCCGCGAGCGGCTGGAAAAGGGCGAAGGCATGCCGGATTACCTGAAGAACCACCCGGTCTATTATGCCGGCCCCGCCAAGACGCCTACAGGTTACGCCTCCGGCTCCTTCGGTCCGACGACCGCCGGGCGCATGGACAGCTACGTCGACCAGTTCCAATCCTTCGGCGGCTCGATGGTAATGCTCGCCAAGGGCAACCGTTCGCGCGCCGTGCGCGAGGCATGCAAGAAACATGGCGGCTTTTACTTAGGCTCGATCGGCGGCCCCGCCGCCCGTCTTGCCCAGGACTGTATCCGCAAGGTCGAAGTCTTCGAATATCCCGAGCTCGGCATGGAAGCCGTCTGGAAGATCGACGTCGAAGACTTCCCTGCCTTCATCGTGATCGACGACAAGGGCAATGATTTTTTCCAGGAGCTGAATTTGGGGTGAGTGGCGGGCTGCGTTACCGCCTGCTGTACCGAGCCGACGCCTTATCCGACGCGCTTGTGTTATGCGCCGTTACCGCCTCGCCTACGCTTACCACATCCCCGCCATCGACCATTGCCAGGATCTCCGTGCGGAAAGCCCCCGCGAAGAAGCCGGTGTGCTCCAGCAGCAAGGCGCCGGCGGCGAGGACGGTAAGGGCGAGGATGGCGAAAGAATTAGAGCGGGACGTTTCCATCATCTCACACCCTGGTTTGCGAGCTGCGATCGCGTCTGCTGCCCAGGAAATATCATTGCAAAATATCGGCGCTGCAATACGAAACGACCAAAACCAACTGTCGACAAGATGAATACGCTCTTCGGCACAGAAGAACTGTAAGTTTTTCAGACACCGTTCCCGCTCAGCGAGTATGCACTGTCTCGCTAAAGATACGTTTTTCCGTGGAGAATCATAGGCCTGATCGAAGTATTGCCCCATGCGGCATTTGTCGTATGTAATCTTTGGTATATATCGCTTTAATCTTTTCCCAAGAAATTTAAGCTAACAAATAGAATATTGCCTTTGAATATATGAGGAGTTCGCCGGATGAATACGGCTGTCGCGCCCAAGGTGCAAGTTCCCGACGTTGCGGGTCAGATCACCTATGCCATGCGCTCCATGGGCGTCGCGCCGATACCGCGCAATTACCAACTCTTCTATGAGGCCTATATCGGCTCCAATCCAGCCCTTACCCGCGAGCTCGCGGCCCTCGGCGGCCAGGTGACCCAAGCCGAACTCGATGCGCTCGGCGCGCAGCACTTCACCCACAGTCCGGCCCGCGTCTTCGACGATGCCCATACGCGCATATCAGGCGAACTCGACGGCCTGCTGCGTATCCTGAGGCAGGAGCAGAGCTCGCTCGAAAGCTACACCAGGCTGCTCGGCGAGACCCACAAGCGCATCACCTCCAAGAGCAATGCCAGCGTCGAACTGATCGAAAACGCCATCGATCTCCTGAGCCAGGCGACCGGTGACACCATGGCGCATGGCGAACGCACCGTCGAGGACGTCGTCCAGCGCTCCCAGGAGATGGATCAGGTCCGCAAGGAGCTCGACGAATACAAGCGCATCGCCAACACCGACTCGCTGACGCGCCTTTCCAACCGCCGCGCCTTCGATGACCGCCTCGCCGCCATCTTCGACAATTCGAGCATGCGGCCGGTGACGGCACTGCTGCTCTGCGACATCGACAATTTCAAGAAGATCAACGACACCTACGGGCATCCGGTCGGCGACAAGGTGCTCGCCACCGTCGCCTCGGTGATCCGCAGCAATGTCCGCCGCGACGTCTTCGTCGCCCGCACCGGCGGCGAGGAATTCGCCCTCATTGTCGATGGCAATACGCCCGACGAAGTCACTGCGATCGCCGAGCGCATTCGTCGCACACTGGAAACGACGCCCTTCAAGAATTCCCGCACGCGGGTGAATTACGGTCCGGTCACCGTCTCGATCGGCATCTGCATGGCCTCCAACGCGGATGATGCCGGCGAACTCTACAGCAAGACCGACATCGCGCTTTACGGCGCCAAGAATGCCGGCCGCAACTGCACCATCCTCTATCAGGACGGCATGCAGAAGGATTTCACCAAGAGCTGGCTGATCTACAAGACCTGACGGCGATCCGGCGCCGCGCGTGCACTGTCACCGGCAGGTGATGGCGGCGGGGTGCTGTCCGGTTCGCGCGGCTTGCTCCCTCCGCAGGGTCGGATGAGGGGGCCACGCGGCACGCCCTTCATTGTTGCCTTCGCTTGCGCTCAGCGCATTCGCGGCTTTGCCGCTCACCCCCTCATCGCCTCGCTATCGCTCCGGCACTTTTGTAACTTCCCTTTACCCGCTCCTGGCGCTGTAATGCCTGTTGCGGTGGCGGATGGAAGACCGATGCACCTTTGGGACACCAAGCCCGTGGGAGAGCCTGGGTCTCCGTCCGCCGTTCCATTGAACCCGAACAGTCGCCAGGGCCGCTTGCGAAAGCAAAGCCCGATTAGGCAAGTATGGGATCAGATGGAGATTGTTGTTGGGATCGACGTTTCGAAAGAGCGCCTGGATGTTGCGATCCTGCCGCAAGAAGAGGTCTTTGCCGTCGGCAACGACCATGCCGGCATCGATGAACTGGTCGAGCGGCTCAAAGGCATTGGTGTTGATGCGATTGCGCTGGAAGCGACCGGCGGCTTCGAGATGCTGGCGGTTGCCGGATTGTCCGCAGCCGGATTGACGGTGCTCGTCGTCAATCCGGCGCAAGTGCGCGCCTATGCCCATGCGATCGGCCGCAGGGCCAAGACCGATCCGATCGATGCCGCCGTCATCGCCGCCTTCGTTTTGGCGACGAAGCCCGAGATCCGGCCGTTGCGCGATGCCGAGACACAGGCGCTTTCCGAGCTTGTGGCTCGCCGGCGCCAGATCGTGCAGATGGTCGTGGCCGAGGAGAACCGGTTGCGCATGGCGCTGGCAAAGCAGGCGCAGGAAAGCATCAAGCGCCTGCTGAAAGCCTTGCGGCGCGAGCTCGAAAGCCTCGATGCCGATCTCGACAGCCATATCCGCAAGTCGCCGGTCTGGCGGGTGCGCGAGGCGCTGTTGACCTCGGTGCCGGGTGTCGGAGCGACAACAGCGCGCACGCTGCTGGCCGAACTGCCCGAGCTCGGCAGCCTCGACCGACGCCAGATCGCCTCGCTGGCTGGTCTTGCCCCATGGACGCGGCAGTCGGGAAAATGGAAAGGCAAGAGCTTCATCGGCGGCGGCCGCGGCAAGGTACGCGCCGTCCTATTCATGGCCGCCCTCGTCGCCAGCCGATACAACCCTGACCTCAAGGCCTTCCGCGACAGGCTGGTCGCGGCCGGCAAGCCCAAGATCGTCGCCACCGTCGCAACCATGCGCAAGCTGCTCACCATCCTCAACGCCATCATAAGGGACGGACGACCATGGCAAAACGCTTGACAAACAAGACAGTCGCTCTCCCCGCTGGGGAGAAGAGACTTGTGGCGGCCCCGTATTCCTCCCTCGTCCGTCAGGGAGAAAACGGACGAGTTCGCCGCGACGCCGAGTAAAGGCCGGCGGCCGCAGGCACGCTTCTCTACCACATCGTTTTCGCCGCCCGCCCCGGCCATTCCCGGTCGTAGGTTTCCTGGTCGAAATCGCCGGTTGCAGCCTTCAGCATCTGCCCGGGCGTCGGCAGCTTTGCCGGATCGGCGAAGTGCACTCCATTCCAGAGCTCGGCCCGCATCACAGCCCGCGCGCATTGGAAATAGACCTCGTCGATCGAAATCACGACGACGGTGCGCGGATGTTTGCCGTCCATCTCGAAGCTTGAAAGCAGCGCCTCGTCGTCGGAGACGACGCCGCGGCCGTTGATGCGCATCGTCGTGTTTGAGCCGGGGATCAGGAACATCAGCGCCAGCCTCGGATCGCGCACGATATTGGAGAGCGAATCGACCCGGTTGTTGCCGCGCCAGTCCGGCAGATGTAGCGTCTCGTCGTCGATGACGCGCACCACGCCGCCGAGATCGCCGCGCGGCGAACAGTCGAGTCCTTCCGGCCCGACGGTCGCAAGCGCCGCGAACGGTGAGATCTCGATCATCTCACGATAGAGCGGGGTCAATTGCTTCGTCACCTTGGTGACGGAGGCCGGCGAAAGTCCGGCGCCATAGATCGTGTTGAGCTCTTCGATGCTGCTGATGATTTTCATGAGGCGTCCCGCCGCGGCTTGATCTTCGCGACGGACGCTACAATGCTGCGCGCCTTGCCGGAAGCTCAAAAAACGGAATGATCTCCGCATCTTTTTTGATGTTTTCATCAGGCGCTTCACCAGCTTCCCGATCGCCGTCGAGAAACGCCGCGATCGCGGCAAGAACCGGCGCGGCGCCGATGATGCGTCGGTGGCCGAAGCCGTTCGCCCAGAGGAGCCGAACGCCCTTTCCCGCCGCGCCATAGCGCCTGGCATGGAGAGGCGACACCTCCTTGTCGTCCTCGGCATGGATGACGAGCACCGGGCGGCCGATCTCGCCCGCCGCTTCGCCGGCGTCGAAGTCTTCAAGCCTCCGTCCGGTGACGCGATGGACCTCGTTCTCCAGTGCCGCTTGCGCCGCAGGGCGAAGGCCGATCATCCGGCCGAAATCGGTAAACAGCCAGCCCATCTCGCTCGGCGCACCGATCAGCACCAGTCTCTCACCGCTGACTGGCGCCACGCCAGGCAGCAGCTCCGCTGCCGAGACCATCAGCGCCGCGCCGCCGAAGGAATGACCGATCGTCGCATCGAATGCGCCGAAGCGCTCCTCGGCCGCCGCGATCGTCTCGACCGCAAGCCCCATATGCAGGAAGCGTCCGCCGGAACGGCCGTGGCCGGGAAAATCGAGCGCCACGACCTCCGCACTCGTTGCCGCAAGCATCGAGACGAGTTCGGCCATATATGCCGCGCTCGATCCCCAGCCATGCGTCACCAGATAGCGCTTGCGCTTGCCCCTCGCCCCGCCGTTCAGCCGATAGGCATGCGCTTGGCGCCCGCCGGCAAGCCTGAGGGTGAAGCGTTCGGCGCCGGCAAGCCGGGCCGCACCCGCTGCATGCGCTGCCTTCGCCTTTGCTCCCTTCGGCTTTGCCGATGGCGTCCGGCAGAACAGCTGGAACGCCGCTCTGCCTGCCAGATCAGGCGAAATCACCTGCAGAGCCGAGAACCCGAGGCGGGTGACGTCAAGCGCAAAGTTTGCCATAGTGGGATTCCAAAAGACTGTTCAACACTGAACAATAAAGTACAACGATGAACAAAAATCAATCCCTTCCCTGGGATCATCCGCGTTTTCGCAGCTGGATCGCGGTGGCTCGCGCCTGCCAGCTGATGCAGCAATCGCTGGCCCGCTCGCTTGCCGATCTCGACATCAAGCCGCCGCACCTCGATATCCTGGTCAATCTCTACCGTTTCGAAGGCATCTCGCAGCAGGAGCTGGCGCGCAAGCTGCTGGTCGGCCGCTCCAACATGAGCATGCTGCTGCCGCAGATGGAAAAGCGCGGCCTGATCCTTCGCCGCGATGACGAGCGCGACAAACGCGTGCTGCGCCTCTATCTGACGCCGGAGGGTCGAAAGCTGAGCGAGGAAGCCATGGCCATCCAGACCGGCCTCATCGACCGCGTGTTGTCGGACGAACCGATCGAGCAATGCATGGCGACCGCCGATTCCATGGAGCGCATCATCACCGTGCTGCTCAAGGATTTGCGCGACGAAGACTGAGGCGAGTCTCATGTCGCCGGCGCGGTCCAATGGTTGCGGCCGCTTGGGCTCGCGACAGCCGCGTGCCAGGCTGACTTTAGGTTGTTGTCTGGACTTTTCAGACCGCTTTGTTTAGCGTTCACTTAAAGACTAGAAGATGATGTCGTGCTGGACGTTGAATTTAAGAGGTTCGACGGCGAATGGCAGTCTCTCCGGAAGAAAATCGGTTCAGTTTCGGTGCATTTGTGCTGGATCTCCAGACGGGCCTGCTTGCCCGTGACGGTTTCGTGGTGCCGATCCGACCGAAGACCTTCACGCTTCTGATGCATTTACTCCATAATCCGAACCGGGTGATCTCCAAGGACGAACTGATCGCGGCCGTCTGGGAACGGGCGGTGGTGACGGACGATGCGCTCACTCAGACCGTGCGCGATCTGCGCCGTATCCTGGGCGATGAGGGTGCACGCCTGCAATCCCTGCCGAAGCGGGGCTATGTCTTCGCTCATGAACCGGCGAAGGATAATGGCGCCAAGCCAGGACTGGATGGTCGTCATCCGCCGTCCGTCGACCTCTCCCCGCCCGGGTCGGCCAGTACTCACGCGGCCAGTATTCACGCGGCGCTTCTGCCGCCGGCCGACCTGTCGCGGATCATCGGTGTCATCTACGATTGCACCCTGGATCCCACCCGCTGGGAGACCGCGCTCTCGGAAATCGCGGCGGTGATGGATGCCGAATCCGCGATCCTGTCGCTGAACGACCTGCGCCGGCATCGCGTCATCATCCACAAGAATGTCGGTTGGGGAGAAGAGGGCATTGCCGAGCGACAGAAGCATATGCCCGAGATCCACGCCCGCCTCGGGGAATGGTTCGCGACGGGGCCACCCCCCGATGAGCCCTATGTCGCCTCCCGCTGGCTTCCGCCGAGCTACCTGGACAGCTCGCCCTATGTGCAGACCTGCCTGAAGCCGCGCGGCATCGTCGATATCTTGCATCAGTTCCTGATATACACACCGACTCATCTGTCCGAACTTGTGATCAGCCGCCATTTGAGACACGGCCCGATCACCCATCGCGAGATCGGCATCAGCGCGCTGCTGCTCCCCCATTTGCGGCGCGCCGTCACCATCACCAATGTCCTCGATGCCCGCAGCGTCGAACGGCTGCGCTTGGCCGAGACGCTCGATCTCCTGCACTAGGGCGTGGTCCTGACCAATTCGGACGGCCGAATCCTCCACGCCAATGCCCGGGCCGAACGCATGCTTGATGAAGGCAGGTTCGTGACAGGCCGAAGCGGCCTGGTTGCAGCAGCGACGACCCGCGCTTCGCAGGAGCTCGCGCGGGCCATCCGCATTGCGGCAAGGGACGAGGCTGCGCTTGACGGGGCCGGCCTGTCCGTTCGGCTTGCCGGCGAAAGCGGGGGCGAACTTGCCGCGCATGTCCTGCCACTCAATGGAAGCGACCTGCGCATCAGCCTGGAGCCCGCAGCCGTGGCCGCCGTCTTCATCGGTGCGCCGCCGCCGCTCGATCCGGTCCATTCGAAAGGCACCCTTGAGAAATTCCTTCGCGAGCGCTTTGGCCTCAGCAAAGCGGAAACAGACATAGCGCTCGAGGTCGTCTCCGGAGATGACCGCGCTATGGTCGCTGACAGGCTGGGCGTCAGTGCAGCCGCCCTTCGCAATGATCTCGGCCGCATCTTCCTGAAAACGGGCGTGCGTCATCTGTCCGGCCTGGTCCGTCTGCTGGCCGATGCCGGTCACAATCAGCACCGTCCGTAACTACTGCATAATTCCTTAAATCGGAATCGATTTAAGGATAAAATTATGCAGCAATTCAAAGTGCTACAGCGTCCTTTGCGCGTCTAAAAAGACGCGCGGCGCTGTAGCGCATAACCCCGAAAATCGGAATCGGTTTTCGGAAAGGATTATCCGCAGATTCAAAGTGATAGAGCGTCCTTAGCGCGTCTGAAAAGACGCGCGGCGCTCTATCCGGACACCCTCGACGCACGAACCCTCAACAGACTGCCGATCGGGCCTGCAACGCAGACCAGCAGGATTGCGCAGAAGATGAGGCCGGCACCGGCCAGCGTGGAAAGCCCGGGACGTTCCTGCAGCACGACAAAGGCGCCGAGCGCACCGAAAATGCTTTCGGCCGAAACGATGACCGCGGCGCGGGAGGCGGAGGTGTGGCGCTGTGCCCAGGTCTGCAGGCCGAAGGCAGCGCCCGTCCTGAAGACGCCGAGGATGAAGAGATGCGGCGCTGCCGCGCCGATACTGGCCGGCGCCGGCATCTCGCCGATCGCGAACGGGCTCGAAAACAGGGCAGCCATCACAAACTGGATGCATGCGGACCGACAGGGCATCCATGCGCTGCCGCATGCCTGCCAAGCGCAACCATCCAGATCGCATAGAACAGCGCCGCAACGAGACAGGCAACATCACCATACTGCATGGTCGGCGCGCCCGAGGAGGCGCCAGAAATCAGGAAGATGCCGCCGATGGCGATCACGGTCGCGGCGATCTCACTACGGCCCGCAATCTGGCCAAGTGCCAGCCATGCGATCAGGGGCGTCAACACCACACATGTATTGACCAGGAAGCTGGCATTGGTCACGCTCGCGCCGAGATAAGCATATTGCTGGATGGTGATCGCGGCCGTGAATGCCCCTGAGACCATCAGGATACTCTTCCAGTAGCCTTGGTCTGCCACCGGCTTCTTCTCGAACAGAATGAGTGGGATCATGACGGCAGCGGCAATCGCACACCGGAGACTGACTGCACTGAACGGACCGATATCCGCGAGCACGAGCTTCTGCGACAGATTGCCGAAACCCCAGAAGGCCGCAGCGAGCAGAAGGGCGAGTGGGGCAAGGCTCGTCGGCATCGCATAGCCCTCGCTCAGCTGTCTTTAACGAGGTTGAACACCATACCCAGCAAGACGGCTGACAGCAGGATGCCCGAAATCGGACCGACGGAAATTATCGAGGCGGCGCCCGTGGCGAGGCCGATCCGGAAACCGCTGAGACTCGCAAACGCTGACATGACCCGCCCCATCCCACATGGCGGGGGGAGAATCGTTCAAATCGAAATTTTTGTCCGGTAGGCTTTCTGAAATTTTACTGAAATCGACCTGCCGATGACAGCGCCACGCCTCTGAAAGGACGCGACGCCGGACTCCCTAATGCAGCGTCGGCGCAGTCTCCGTGCCGGTCAGCGAGCGATATTCCCAGGCGGCGACAATGATCAGCACTAGCGTCGCCAGGATGCCCATCAGATAGACCTCGATGAAGGGTGCTGCGAAGGCGAGCAGGATCAGAAACACCAGGCCGGCAAGATGTGATAGCGGCAGCTGGCCGCTGGTCGCGCCCTTGAACCAGAGATTGCCGATCAGGAACAGGCCGGAGCCGCCGAGCACGGCCGCGGCAATGCCGAGATCGCCGGTCTCGTGCGGATGCGAGAACATGAATTCGACCGCCACCGCATGAACGATGATGCCGGCCAGAATCGGGATATGCCCATAGGTGAAGGCCAGCCGCGCCAAGCTCCCCGGCGTCTCTTCATGCTCGATGCGGTGGGCGGCGCGCCCGTGGCCGAAGCGGAAATAGAGCCACCACATGGCGACCGTGCCGACGAAGCCGGTGACGAAGACGATGCTGGTCAGCCCGGAGAACGGCAGTTCCGAAAAGGTGCGGCCGGAAACGAGGATCGCTTCGCCGAGGCAAATGATGACGAAGAGCGCGCAGCGTTCGGCCATATGCGCGCCGGAAACATCCCAGTCCCGCGCCGTCGAGCGGCCAAGCCCTGGCACGGCAAAGCCCGCGGCCGGCCCGGCATATTCGATCGCAAGCGCAATCACCCAGGCGATCAGCCGGGCTTCATGCTCGAGCAGCCCGCCGGCAATCCAGAAGACCCCGGCAACCACGAGCCAGGCGGTGATGCGGACGAAATTCAGCGTGTTGGGGCGGTCGACGCGCGTCATCGCATAGGTCGTAAACAGCGAGCGCCCGACCTGTATCGCCACATAGGCGCCGGCAAACAGCAGCCCCTTGTCGCCGAAGGCCTCGGGGATGGAGGCAGACAGCAGCAGCCCGAGCATCATCAGCGCCACCAGCATGCCGCGCACTGGCATTTTGTCCGGATCGAGCCAGTTCGTCACCCAGGCCGTGAAGATCCACACCCACCAGACGGCAAAGGTCATCAGCGCCGCTTCGGCGGCACCGAGCGGCGTGTAATGGGCGGCAAGCACATGCGAAAGCTGCGAGATCGAAAAGACGAAGACCAGGTCGAAAAACAATTCGAGAAAGGTCACCTTGCTGCCGCTAGCGCTGCCCTTGGCGCGCAGCCAGTTCGTTCCGTTCGTCTTCGCCATATGGCCCCCGATGGCTGGATTATGCGTGGATTGAAAGTGTAGCGGCACTCAGCGCGGCTTTTCCGCCGTGTCGCGGCTCATGCCCTTTTCGCGGAGCTCGTCCTCGTAGGCGGAAAACAGCTCATCGCCCCGTTCGCCGAGCTCGCGCAGATAGGTCCAGGTGTAGATGCCGGTATCGTGCATGTCGTCGAAGCCGATCCGGACAGCGTAATTGCCGGTCGGCATCATCGAGATGATCGCAACATTGCGTTTGCCCGGCACTGTCACCTTCTGTCCTGGCCCGTGGCCTTGCACCTCGGCCGAGGGCGACAGCACGCGCAAGAGCTCGGCCGACAGGTCGAAGCTCTGACCGTCATCGAAGGTTACCACCAGCCGCTGCCTGTCTTTCGAGACGCGAAGTTCGCTCGGCCAGATATCGCTCATCATTTTGTCCTCTTCTCATGCGAGGAGTAGGCGCTGATCTTTTTCAGCGCAAGCTGAAATTGGCATGCTCGCGCGGGCTGTTTCCCTTGACGCGACAATAGCATATGCCCACATTGATGAGAGTACGGAGATACAGGTGAACACCAGAGTTGGAACGATAGGCAATGCATCGCCGCTGGTGGCAGGTGCGCACCCGATGATCGACCCCTTCGGGCGGTCGGTCACCTATCTCCGTGTCTCCGTCACCGACCGCTGCGATTTCCGCTGCACCTATTGCATGGCGGAAAACATGACCTTCCTGCCTAAGAAGGATCTCTTGACGCTGGAAGAGCTCGACCGGCTCTGTTCCGCCTTCATCGACAAGGGTGTCAGCAAGATCAGGCTGACGGGCGGCGAGCCCCTGGTGCGCAAGAACATCATGTATCTGGTTCGCCAGCTCGGCCAGAAGATCGGCTCCGGCCTCGACGAGCTGACGCTGACCACCAACGGCTCGCAGCTTTCGCGCCATGCCGAGGAGCTCTATGATTGCGGTGTACGCCGCATCAACGTCTCGCTGGATACGCTCGACCCCGACAAGTTCCGCAAGATCACCCGCTGGGGTGATTTCGCCAAGGTCATGGAAGGCATCGACGCGGCCCAAAAGGCAGGGTTGAAGATCAAGCTCAACGCCGTGGCGCTGAGGGATTTCAACGATGCCGAGATGCCGGAGCTTCTGCGCTTCGCCCATGGCCGCGGCATGGATCTCACCGTCATCGAAACCATGCCGATGGGCGAGATCGAGGAAGACCGCACCGACCAGTATCTACCGCTTTCAAAGCTGCGCGCCGATCTCGAAGAGCAGTTCACGCTTGCGGACATCGATTACCAGACCGGCGGCCCGGCGCGTTACGTCAGGGTCGAAGAAACCGGCGGCCGGCTTGGCTTCATCACCCCGATGACCCATAATTTCTGCGAAAGCTGCAACCGCGTCCGCCTCACCTGCACCGGCACGCTCTATATGTGCCTCGGCCAGAACGATGCCGCCGACCTGCGCGCAGCACTCCGCGCCACCGAAGACGACGCCCTCCTCCACGCCGCCATCGACGAGGCCATCACCCGCAAACCGAAGGGCCACGACTTCATCATCGACCGCACGCATAATCGTCCGGCGGTGGCGCGGCATATGAGTGTTACGGGTGGGTGAGAAGCGGTCCCACAAAGCGGGAGCAATCGATCCAGTGAATCGATTGCAGCTTCGAACGCCCTGAGCCATGCGAAGGGCCGGGATACGGTGCGGCAGGCTCCCTCTTCTCCCCAGCGGGGAGAAGAGGGAGCCAACCCAACCCCCATCACCCAGGCCTACGCGCGCAAATCGCAAACCGGTCCTGCACCATGCGCTCCAGCCCACGCAGGAACGGCATCTTGCGCGCCTGCGCCCAATGGATGTCGGCGAGTTTGCGGTCGATGACGATGTCCGTAAAACCGGCTTGGCGCAGAAGATCGACGACTGCTTCGGCCGGCACCTGGTTGGAGAAATGCACGCGTGAGCGGATCTTCTGGTGCCGCGCCATCATCTCCGGCGACATGTGGCTCGCCGGCGGCTTGCCGGTCACCTTCGTCCAGAACTTCTGCAGGCCCTTGACCCAGGTTTCCCTACCCATATTGCCGTCGAGGATCAGCACCTTGCCGCCCGGCTTCAATACCGAGAACCATTCCTTAAAGGCCGAAGCCGGGTCGACCAGCGTCCAGACGAGATGGCGGTTGGTGATGACGTCGTAGCTGTTCTTGGGCTCCATGGTGTTTTCGGCGTCGCCGGAGACGAAGCGGATATCGGTGCCGCGCTTCTTCGCCTTGGCGCGCGCCTGCGCCAGCATCGCATCCGACCAGTCGAGGCCGGTGACCGCAAAGCCGACATCATGCATCAGATGCGAGATGACGGCGGTGCCGCAGGCAAGATCGAGGGCCGCGCGCCCTTGGCCCTCGCCGAGATGCTTTCTGATCAGCCGCTGCCAGCCTTTGCGCTCCGCTTCCGAAAAGATTTCATGGCCGACGCTGTTGTCGAAGGTCGCCGCCCTCTCCGACCAGAAGTCGCGAATTTCGTCGCGGATAGAGTAGTTCGTATTCATGGAATTCATCTTGGGCATCCCGGCTTTGGATCACTTTGGAAACGCTCTAAAACATAAAACTTGATTCACAAAGTCATATTTCATATGGCTGCGGACATTATTCAGACACCGGGGGAATTTCCAGATGAATTTCGTAAAAATGCTTGCAGTCTCCGCGGCTGCGATTGCCGGCCTCATGCCGCTTTCGGCTTGGGCGCAATCCTTCACCGTCAAGGATGTGGCGGGCCGTGAAGTGACCTTCGACAAGCCGGTCGAGCGCGTGATCCTTGGGGAAGGCCGCATGCTCTACGCAGTAGCACCGATCGAGAAGGAAGATCCCTTCGCCAAGATCGTCGGCTGGCGCAACGACCTCTGGACCACCGACAAGGACGGCTTCAACGCCTATGTCGAGAAGTTTCCGAAGGGCAAGGACCTGCCCTTCCTCGGCAACCTGACCGACGGCACGCTGCAGACCGAAACGGTCGTCAAGCTTCATCCCGATGTGATGCTGCTGCCGATCGGCAACAAGGCGGCCGCCGACGAGGTGAAGCTCGAGGAGATGCTCAGCGGCATCGGCGTGAAGATCGTCTATATCGATTTCCGCGAGCACATTCTCGCCAACACCGAGCCGAGCCTGAAGATCCTCGGCCAGATCTTCGGCCATGAGGACCGCGCCGAAGCCGTGGCCCTCTTCTGGAAAGAGCAAATGGCGCGCGTGACCGACAAGCTCAAGGCCGCCAATCCGCCGAAGCCTGCCGTTTTCATGTATCGCGCCGCAGGTCTCGTCGAATGCTGCGGCACCTTCGGTCCCGATAATTTCGGCCTGATGGTCGATTGGGCCGGCGGCCGCAATCTCGGCTCCGATTTCCTGCCGGGTTATACCGGCTCGATCAATGCCGAGCAGGTCGTCGCCTCCAATCCTGACGTCATCGTCGTCACCGGCTCCAACTGGAGCCAGACCAAGAATGCCAAGGACTTTGTGAATGTCGGCCCGAATGCGGCAGCCACCTTCGACGACAGTCGCAAGTCGCTGAACACGCTGGTGGAAAACCCTGCCTTCACCGGCTCCAGGGCGGTTGCCGGCGGCCATGTCCATGCGATCTGGCACCAGTTCTATACCAGCCCCTACCAGTTCGTCGCCGTCCAGCGGCTGGCCAAGTGGTTCCATCCGAACCTCTTTGCCGATCTCGATCCCGATGCCACCTTCAAGGAATTCCACGAAAAATTCCTGCCGGTCGCCTATCAGCCGGGTTACTGGGTCGACGCCAAGGCGGGTCAGTAATCCGACATGGCCGAGATCGCCGCCATATCGATAGAAGCCGAAGCCGGGAGGGAGCGCTACCGCGCCCTCGCCCGGCGCAAGCTGCTGATCCTTGCCGCCATGACGGCAGCGCTCTGCCTGTCCTTTGCCGTCGATCTCGCCTGGGGCCCGGCCCGCTACAGCCTTAGTGAAGTCGTCGCAGCCCTTCTCGACCCCTCCTCCGTATCCGATCAGGTGCGGGCCGTCGTCTGGGACATCCGCATGCCGGTTGCGGTGATGGCGATTGTCGTCGGCGCATCGCTCTCCGTCGCCGGCGCGCAGATGCAGACGATCCTCGCCAATCCGCTCGCCAGCCCCTTCACGCTCGGCATCTCGGCGGCGGCAAGCTTTGGCGCGGCACTGGCGATCGTCACCAGCGTTCCGCTTCTGCCTGTCGCAGCCGGGCTGCTGGTGCCGGTCAATGCCTTCATCATGGCGCTGATCGCCACGCTCTTCATCCATTTCGTCTCGCAGGCCCGCGGCGTCTCGGTGCAGACGGTGGTGTTGCTCGGCATCGCTCTGGTCTTCACCTTCAATGCAGCTCTCGCCTTCCTGCAATATCTCGCCTCCGAACAGGCGCTGTCGGCTGTCGTCTTCTGGACGATGGGCAGCCTCACCAAGGCCACCTGGCCGAAGATCTGGGTAACGCTTGCCGTTCTGCTGATCGCCCTGCCGCTCTTTGCCCGCAATGCCTGGGCGTTGACGGCCATCCGCCTCGGCGAGGACAAGGCCGCAAGCTTCGGCGTCAATGTCCGTCGCATCCGGCTCGAAACCATGCTTGTTGTCTCGCTGCTCGCCGCGGTGCCGGTCAGCTTCGTCGGTACGATCGGTTTCGTCGGCCTCGTCGGGCCGCACATCGCACGCATGATCCTCGGCGAGGATCAGCGCTTCTTCCTGCCGGGCTCTGTCCTGTCGGGCGCGCTGCTGCTGTCGCTGACCTCGATCGTCTCGAAGTCGATCATTCCGGGTGTCGTCTTCCCGATCGGCATCATCACCGCGCTGGTCGGCGTGCCCTTCTTCTTCTCGCTCATCCTCTCGAACAGGAGCCGGTCGTGGTAGCGCTTCAGTTGCAATCGGTCGGCGCCTATCACGGCCGCAAGCTCTTCGTCGAAGACGTGACGACGCCGGTGATGACATCGGGCGAGGTCGTGGCGGTGATCGGCCCGAACGCTGCCGGCAAGTCGACCCTCTTCAAGCGCATTACCGGCCTCCTCAAAGGGCCGGGCCATGTCGTGGTCGAAGGCTCGAAGGCCAAAAAGGCCATCGGCTACATGCCGCAGGATACCTCGGCCAACGCGGTGCTGACGGTCTACGAATCCATCCTGCTTGCCCGCAAGCAGGGCCAGTCCTGGGCCGTCAGCGACAGCGACTTGCGCTTCATCGACGAGATCATGAAGGCGCTAAACATTACCTCCATCGCCTTCCGCGATCTCGGCGCGCTTTCCGGCGGCCAGCGCCAGCTCGTCTCGATCGCCCAGGCCCTGGTACGCGAGCCTGAAATCATGCTGATGGACGAACCAACAAGCGGGCTCGACCTCCACCGCCAGGTCGAGGTTCTCGATTTCATGCGGCGCCAGGCCCGCACCAAGGGCATGATCGTGCTGATCGCCATCCACGACCTCAACCAGGCGCTCCGCTTCGCCGACAAAGTCCTCGTCATCGCCAACGGCCGCATGCATGCCTGCGGCACCCCCCGCGACGTCGTCACCGCTGAGATGCTACGGGAAATCTACAGGGTCGAGGCCCGGGTGGAGAGATGCTCGCTGGACCACGACCACGTGATTGTGGATGGGACGGCGCATTGAGGTTGGGGAATCAGTCTGCCTCATCAGTTGATCAATCGCTGCGCGGTAAACTTGTCCGTAACAAGCATGTGGATGACCCCCACGCGGAGCGCGCCTGCGATCGCGTCGGTCTTTTTGGACCCGCCGGCAAGAGCAATGACCCGGTCCACCCGTTCGAGATCCTCGAGTGGAAGCCCTATGACCCGGTCGTCCAGGGGCGTCTTGACCGGCTTGCCGTTTTTATCGAAGAAGCGAAGCGAGATATCGCCGACGGCTCCCGCTTCCGCGAGATCAGACAGTTCGCGAGACGAAAAGATGTTGCCTGACCGTGCGAGAAGTTCGGACGGTTCGACCGCTCCGATTCCGACAATCGCAAGCGTTATGCTGCCGAACAGGTCCATCGTCTCCCGAACGTATGGATCGGCCTGCATAAGAAATTTTGCCTCTCTGGACGTTGTAACGCCCTGCACAGCGAGCAGTTTTGGCTCAGCGCCGGTCAGCCGAGCAAGCCGCGTGGTAAGCTGCGTCGCATGTGTCTGCACTGAAGGATCGCCCATGCCTCCAAGGGTTTGGACGACGTATTTCGCCTGAGCGCTCTTAAGGGGATGAATGTTCTCGACCATCTTGGAGATGGTCTGGCTCCAACTCGAAACGCCGATGATCTCCCCTGGCGCAAGCGTCACCTCCAAGAGATGAGCCGCTGCCTCTCCGATACGGGCCATGATGGCGCCGTCCCGATCTTCCGTACACTCAACGACGATCGCCTCCGGCAAATCATATTTCTCGCGAAGCGCGCTCTCAAGCTCGCTGTAGGTGCCAACGGGGGGGGTCACGCTGGTTCGCACAATATCTTCGGCCTCGGCACGCTTGAGCATGCGCGACACTGTCGCCTGCGACAGGCGAAGGTGCTGTGCGATCTCCGCCTGTCGCCGCCCCTCCAAGTGGTACATCTGGGCGACCCTTGAGATGAGGCGGAGTTCATTGAGGCGAGTCATCGCTAATCCTAGGGTGAATTTTTATTCATCATTAGCCGTTGTTTCGCGTGCCGTCGAGCGGGCAAGTGCATCATTCCAGGTATTCAGAAGCACCGCTCGATCCACGGGTTCCGGGTCAATGATATGTGAGCTCCGGGGCAGCTCCGCGATAACCTGAAGATCGCTCCACAAGCCAAGTGAGAGACCCGCGAGATATGCCGCTCCCAAAGCCGACGCCTCGGGTGCTTCGCATTGAATCACGGGATGTTCGATGAGATTCGAGACACATTGCATCAGGAAGCGGTTCTGGCTCGGTCCGCCGTCCACATAGAGGGCCCCGAGCTCGCCGCCGCTTTGTGCTCGCATGGCGGCGATCACGTCGTGCACCTGGAAGGCGATCGAGTCGGTGACCGACCGCGCCATTTGCGCACGTGTCGTATTGAAGTTGATCTGGGAGAACAGGGCACGGGCGTCGGAGTTCCAATAGGGTGCGCCAAGTCCCACGAATGCTGGCACGAAGCCCGGTCCGCCCGGTTCGGCGCTCGCCGCAAGTTCGACAAGGGCCGCCACGTCCGAAAGGCCGAGAATGCCTGCCATCCAGGGGAGACTGGCGGCGCAGACGAGAATATTGCCTTCGAAAGCGAAGGTCGGCTTTCCATGGAGACGCCATGCGACGGTCGTAGTGACGCCGTTGCGTGGGGGAATAAATCGCGGAAGCGTCGTCATCACCGACGAGCCGGTTCCGAAGGTTACCTTGCCATCACCCGGCTTGAATGCTCCATGACCGAACAGCGCAGCATGACTGTCTCCGATCACGGCCATGATCGGAGTTCCATCCGGCACGCCTGGCAACCCTTGCGTCCTGCCGAAGTCGGCAGAGCTGTCGAGTACCTCGGGCAGGAGCGCGATATCCACGCCGAAGATCTCGCCAAGTTCCTCGCTCCATCTCTGCTCCTGGAGATCGAACAACTGGCTCCTGGCGGCATTGGAAGCGTCGCAGACATGCCGGCGCCCGCCCGTCAGGCAGTGGACGAGCCAACTGTCGACCGTTCCTAGCCGCACCGAACGCCCAGCCGGAATACGGTCGAGCAGCCATCGGAATTTCGAACCCGGAAACATCGGATCCAGCGGCAGGCCCGTGAGCGCCTGCACACGGTGAAGGTGGCCTTCGGTAATAAGACGTTCGCAATCCTGTGCCGTTCGGCGGCACTGCCAGCTTACCACCGGCCCAAGTGCTTCTCCCGTTTCGGCGTCCCAGGCAGTGACTGACTCGCGCTGGTTGGAAATCGCCACCGCCTCAATAGCTACATCGGGGCCAGCCTTCAGGCAGGCGTCGATCGCCTCGCAGACGGATGCGTAGAGCCGGCGTGGGTCTTGTTCGACCCAGCCTGGTTTCGGATAGGCGATGCCGACTGGAGCCGAACCTCTGCCAACAATTTCTCCCTTTTCGGAAACGAGAACTGCCTTTGAATTGGTCGTGCCCTGGTCAATTGCCAGAATTGCCCGCATTCTATCCTCCCCAGATCAGGCGGCAGCCGGGACGACAAAAAGCGTCCGGGCTGATCACGTGATCCCAGTTACTTGCGCCTGATCAGCGACTGCGCCGCGTCGGCGATTGCGGACGGCGCCATCCCGAATTCGTCGAGCAGGAACTCTGCCGAACCGGTCGGAGCGTAGACGCCGGGAACTCCGAGACGCTTCATCGGGACTGGAGCATTGTCGACCACCACTTCGGCTACCGCGGAGCCGAGCCCGCCAAAGATCGAATGCTCTTCGGCTGTGACGATCGCTCCGGTTTCCTTCGCCGCAGCGATGATAGCCTCCTCGTCGATCGGACGAACCGTTGCAAGGTTGAGTACTCTGGCGTTGATGCCACGTTCTGCGAGGATCTCGGCAGCCTTTAAGATTCGATGAGTCAAAGTGCCGTTTGCGATAAGGGTGACGTCGGAACCTTGGCGAAGGAGGTTTGCCTTGCCAAGTTCGAACTTGTGACCCTCCGGAAGCAGATCAGGCACACCTACGCGAGACAGACGCAGGAAACAGGGGCCGTTGTAGGCCGCGGCCCACTCAACCGCAGCGGCTGTTTCGATGCGGTCACAAGGCGCAATGACCGGAAGATTAGGCAGAACACGCGTCCAGGCAAAATCCTCGATCGAGTGATGGGTCGGCCCGAGTTCGCCATACGCCATTCCGGAAGAAATACCGACCAGCTTGACGTTGGCATTCGAGTAGGAAATATCGGCCTTGATCTGCTCCAGCGACCGTCCCGTTAGAAACGGAGCGGCGGCGCACACGAACGGAAGGCGTCCGCCATTGGCCAGGCCTGCTGCAACCCCCACCATGTTCTGCTCAGCGATACCGACATTGACGAGGCGCTCTCCAAACTTCGCCTTGAAGCCGCCGAGCTTGGAAGAACCCACGGAGTCGTTGCAGACGGCAACGATCGTTTCGTTTTCGGCTGCCAGCCGCTCAAGCGTGGTGGCGAATGCGTCGCGGCAATCGTAGAGCTTGGGTGCGTTTATTGGCGCGTTCATTACAGTGCCTCCGACAATTCTGCCAATGCGATTTCGTATTGTTCCTTGCTCGGTACCTTGTGGTGCCAGTCGACTCGGTCTTGCATGAACGAGATTCCATGGCCCTTGTTGGTGTGGGCGACGATGCAATGCGGTCTCGATCCCCGGTGTTCGAGGGCTGAAACGACCTCGCTCATATTGTTCCCGTTGATCTCGGTGACTTCCCAATCGAAAGCTTCAAGCTTCGGACGAAGCGGGGCGAGATCGTTGGTTTCCGCCAGGGCGGCGCCCTGCTGGAACCTGTTGTGGTCGATGACCAGCGTCAAGTTATCGAGCTTGAACTGCGCGGCCGCCATGATCGCTTCCCAGTTGGAGCCCTCCTGCATCTCACCGTCGCCGGTGACGACATAGGTGTGATATTTCGCGGCCGAGAGCTTGGCGGCTATCGCCATTCCTACTGCGACCGGAAGACCGTGGCCGAGCGGCCCGGTATTCGTTTCGACGCCAGGAACCTTGTTGCAATTTGGATGCCCGTTCAGCCTCGAATGCGGCTGCAAAAAGGTGGAAATCTCTTCCTCCGGGATGAAGCCGCGTTTTGCGAGCGTCACATACAGCGCGCATGCAGTATGTCCCTTCGAAAGAACGAACCTGTCGCGGTCGGGGTGCTTCGGCTGATCGGGCCAAACATTCAGCACACGAAAATAGAGGGCAGTCAAAATGTCGATGACCGACATTTCCCCGCCAATATGGCCGGCGCCCGCTTCAAAGACCGCCTGGAGATCGCGCAATCGGATCTCGCGAGCGACCCGCTCGAGTTCTGTCGTATTCATGGATTCCTCTCATGCATAAATATTCAGTTGTCAATATTTTTGCACAAGACACCGATTAGTCAAGCCCTTTAAGTGGAACACCAACAGTTGTAGGCCTAGAAATCCTGTTGACAGCCGGAAAGCAACTTGTTAATGAATTTTCCAGCATCAGTGAATATTTATTCGTAGAGTGAATTAGCTATTAGCCTAGACATAGGGAGGAACAATGGTGGCGCTCGATATCAATGAACACGGGCTTTCGTCCGGGGCCTGGTTGAGCAAACTCAAGGGCGCCACCGGCCCGCTCGTGGGGCTGCTCGCGCTGTGCGTCTTCCTGAGCCTCAGCACCGACACGTTTCTTTCGGTTCGGAACGGTCTCAACATCCTCGATCAGATCACTGTCCTCGGCATCATGGCCGTCGGAATGACCTTTGTCATTCTGATCGGCGGCATCGATCTCTCCGTCGGCTCGGCACTCGCTCTTGCGATGATGGTCATGGGCTGGACTGCGAATGTCGCCGGCCTGCCGCTGCCGGTCGGGATCGCTTTTGCTCTGGTCGCAGCGGGCCTTTCGGGGCTGATCGTCGGACTTCTGGTGACGCAGTTCAGGGTTCCAGCGTTTATTGCCACTCTTGCGATGATGTCTGCGGCTCGCGGCGTCGCGAATATGATCACGGACGGCCAACAGATCGTTGGATTCCCCGACTGGTTCATGATGCTGGCAATCGATCGCCATTTCGGCGTGTTGACAGCCACTGTGTTTCTCATGCTTGCGGTTGTTCTTGCCGCGTGGCTTTTCCTGCACTTCCGGTCCGAAGGTCGCATGCTCTACGCGGTGGGAGGAAATCCCGAAGTCGCACGCCTGGCCGGTATCAACGTCCCGCTCGTGACGATAGCCGTCTATGTCGTGAGTGCCGTCCTTGCGGGGCTCGCCGGCATCGTGCTCGCCGCGCGGCTGGATTCCGTCCAGCCGTCCAGTGGTCTGGGCTATGAACTGGACACCATCGCTGCGGTCGTCATCGGCGGGACTTCGCTCTCCGGCGGCGCGGGCGGCATCGGTGGAACGCTGATCGGCGTTCTTATCATCGGTGTGCTTCGCAACGGTCTCAACCTTCTCAACGTCTCGCCCTTCCTGCAGCAGGTGATCATCGGCATCGTCATCGTGCTTGCGGTCGGCGCGGAGACCATTCGTCGGCGTCGCGCCTGACGAGCGAGGTCCACCGCGTTGGCGGGCCCGGAATTCCGCCCCAAAAATTTGGGTCGGATCAATACCCCGAGGGGGAGGACATACCCGAGGGTTCCATCAAACAACGGAGGAAATACAATGAAAATAGCGCGCACCATGCTCGCATCTGCTGCACTGCTGGGCCTCATGCTCGGGCCTGTACATGCTGCGGAACTGAAGAAGCTCGGCCTGGCCGTTGCCAACCTTCAGGCAAACTTCTTCAACCAGATCAAGCAATCGGTCGAGGCCGAAGCCAAGAAGCGCGGCATCGAAGTCATCACCGTCGACGCAAAGGGCGACGGGCCGACGCAGGTCAACCAGATCCAGGATCTTCTGACCCAGAAAATCGACGCGCTGATCTACATTCCGGCCGGCGCGGCTGCTGCGACCGTTCCGGTCAAGCTCGCGAAGAGCGCTGGTATTCCGGTCGTGAACGTTGACCGCAACGCCGAGGGAGCACCCGGCGATACCTTCCTTGCAACGGATTCCGTCGCGTCTGCCAAGGCCGTGTGCGACTACATCCTGAAGGAAGCCGGCGGCAAGGGGAAGATGGTCATCATCCACGGCCAGAAGGGCACGACGCCGGAAGTCGATCGCTCGAAGGGCTGCGCTGAATCTCTCAAGGCATATCCGGACGTCAAGGTTGTCGCCGAACAGTTCTCGAACATTTGGAGCCAGGACGAAGGCTTCCAGATCATGCAGAATATGCTGCAGGCAAATCCTGACGTTTCCATCGTGTTCGCACAGGCCGACGGCCTCGCACTTGGCGCCGCGCAGGCGATCAAGGTCGCCAATCCGTCGCAGAAGATCGTGGTTGGCGGCTTCGATGGCGACACCGCGGCTCTCGAAGCGCTCAGCAAGGGCGTCTTCAACGTAACGGCGACACAGCAGACGCAGAAGATGGGCCGCGATGCGGTCGAAAATGCCGCCAAGCTTGTCGCGGGAGAAAAGGTACCCCCGGTGCAGCTTATGGATGCCACGCTGACAACCAAGGAAAACGTCGCAGGCTTCATCGCCAACCATCCATAATGAAGTTGAGGTCTTGAGGAGGTGTGCCGTGTCTGATCCAGTTCTTTCCCTGAGGGGCATATCCAAATGGTATGGGCCGCTCCAGGTTCTGAAGAATGTCAGCTTGGACGTTTATCCGGGCGAAGTGGTTGCACTCCTCGGTGAAAACGGAGCGGGCAAGTCAACGCTATCGGGCATCATCGCCGGGTCACGCACGCCGTCCGAAGGATCAATGACATGGCTGGGGCAGCCTTATGCCCCGGCCACCCCAAGGGAAGCGATCGACAAGGGCGTTGTCCTGATTCATCAAGAGCTGCAGCTTCTGCCGCAGCTGTCGATCGCGGAAAACGTCTTCATCGGACGCTGGCCGATGAAGAACGGCGTCGTCGACCGCGCCCAGATGGTTCGCCGGGCCCAGGACCAGCTTGCTCGCTTGAACCTTCACATCCCCGCAACGCGGACGGTCGCCGGCCTTTCCACGGCAAATCAACAACTCATCGAGATCGCCAAGGCGCTGGCTCTCAACGCAAAGCTCCTGATCCTCGATGAGCCGACAGCCGCCCTTGGCGGCGCGGAGACGGAAGCTCTCTTCGAACAGGTTCGGAAGCTTCGGTCAGAAGGCGTCGGCATCGTCTACATTTCCCACCGCATGGAAGAGATCAAGCAGATAACCGACCGGATCGTCGTTCTTCGTGACGGGGAGCGGGTGCAAGAATTCTCAGACAGCGCGACCCCGGTGCGAACGATTGTCGAGAGCATGGTCGGGCGCCCGCTTGACCGCCTGTTCCCTACCCTGCCGGTGCCGACAGATCGTCCGGTACTCCAGGTATCCGGGCTGAGCTCGCCGGACAACTCGTTCCGTGACGTTACCTTCGAGGTGCGGGCCGGGGAAATTCTGGGGATCGCCGGATTGGTCGGCGCCGGCCGCACCGAACTGGTGCGCGCGATTTCGGGAGCAGATCCAATCAGTGCTGGTTCGATCAAGCTGGAAGGCGAGGAACTGAGGCTGCGAGATCCGGCGGACGCGATCGCCAAGGGTATCGTGATGGTTCCGGAAGACCGCAAGGAGCAGGGCCTGATCGTCGGGCACCGGATCAGCGAGAACATTATCTACGCCAATCTTGACAAACTGGGCGGTGGTTGGATCACGCCGCGCATCAAGCGCTCGTTTGCAGAAAAGGCAGTTGCCAAGTTCGGCGTAAAGGGCCGTGCTGAACAGCATGCCTCGGACCTGTCCGGCGGTAACCAGCAGAAGGTCGTGATCGCGAAGTGGCTGATGCGCGATCCCAAGGTCGTCGTACTCGACGAACCGACGAGAGGCATCGACGTCGGCGCCCGAGCGGGCATCTACGACATCATCGTCAATCTTGCCAAACAGGGCGTGGCGGTCATCGTCGTAAGCTCAGACCTCGAAGAAGTTCTCGGAGTCTCCAATCGCATTCTCGTGCTTGCGCAAGGCAAGCAGGCGGGGATTCTCAATCGTGACCAGGCAAATGACGTTTCGGTCATGGAGCTAGCCACCATCTAAACAGACAGAGAAAGGAAGAGCGGTGTCCGACATCACTCTGAACGCCCCGAAGCTTTTCGATCTCAGCGGCCAGGTTGCCATCGTTACCGGAGCCGGCAGCGGCATTGGTCAGCGCATTGCCATCGGCCTCGCGCAATGCGGCGCCGACGTGGCGCTGCTCGACCGCCGAACCGACGACGGATTGGCCAAGACGGCTGAACATATTCGCGCCGCCGGCCGCCGCTCGATCCAGATCGCGGCGGATGTCACGAGCAAATCTTCCCTTGCAGATGCCGTAGCACGTACCGAAGCGGATCTCGGCACGCTGACGCTTGCAGTCAACGCTGCAGGCATCGCCAACGCGAACCCGGCGGAAGAGATGGAGGAGGATCAATATCAGACGTTGATGGATATCAACCTCAAAGGCGTCTTTCTTTCCTGCCAGGCAGAGGCTCGCGCCATGCTGAAGAATGGACGCGGCTCCATCGTCAACATCGCTTCCATGTCGGGCGTGATCGTAAACCGGGGGCTGAGCCAAGCGCACTACAACGCCTCGAAGGCGGGCGTGATCCATATGTCGAAGTCCATGGCGATGGAATGGGTCGACCGCGGCATTCGCGTCAACACCATCTCGCCCGGATACACGGCAACGCCCATGAACACCCGTCCGGAGATGGTCCACCAGACCAAGCTCTTCGAAGAGCAGACGCCAATGCAGCGCATGGCAGCGGTCGACGAGATGGTGGGTCCGGCGGTGTTTCTGCTGTCGAATGCAGCAAGTTTCGTGACCGGCGTCGATCTTCTCGTCGACGGCGGTTTCTGCTGCTGGTGAGGGCGAGGCGAAAGCTCATTGCCGGCAACTGAAAAATGAACGGTCTCGCTTCCTCCCTGGCTGAGATCGAGGCGCTGAAGGGAATAACGGGCAAGACGGCGTGCGATATCGTCGTCTGCCCGCCCTTCACGCCGATCGAACAGGCTCGGGCGTCGTCATCGGCGCTCAAGACTGCCTGAATTGGCGACAACCGGTTGAGCTCCAATAATGATCGCATGGTAGGTCGCGCCCAGATTTGCTGTTTATCGACGGACAAGGAAAGAGCATGAAACGCTTTGAGCAGAAGACGGTCGTCATTACCGGAGGCAGCCGCGGCATCGGCGCTGCTATCGCAAGACGTTTTGCGCGCGAAGGCGCCAATCTCGTCGTCTCGGCCAACGAGGACCTGGTTCACGGCGTTGCCGAACAGATCCGGGCCGACGGCGGCAAGGCGATCTCCTTCATCGGCGACGTCACCGACAAGGCGAGCGTCACCGCCCTCTATGATGCCGCCGAGAAGGAATTCGGCTCGGTCGACGTCTCGATCCAGAACGCCGGCGTCATCACCATTGCCCGCGTCGAGGACCTGACCGAAAACGAGTGGGACAAGGTCATGGCCGTCAACACCAAGGGCGTCTTCCTCTGCGCCCAGGAGGCGATATCGAGAATGCGCAAGCACAAGCGCGGCGGCCGCATCATCAACACCGCTTCCGGCCAGGCCCGTGACGGCTTTATCTACACGCCGCATTATGCCGCCTCGAAAATGGGCGTCGTCGGCATCACCCAGAGCCTGGCCAAGGAAGTCGCGACCGAGAAGATCACCGTCAACGCCTTCTGCCCCGGCATCATCGAGACCGACATGTGGGCCTATAACGACCAGGCCTGGGGCAAGCTGCTCGGCAACTACGCCCCCGGCGAGTTGATGAAGGAATGGGTCGAGGGCATCCCGATGAAACGGGCCGGCTCCGGCGAGGATGTCGCCGGCCTGGTTACCTTCCTCGCCAGCGACGACGCCGCCTATATCACCGGCCAGACCATCAATGTCGACGGCGGCCTGATCATGTCCTGATGCATGTCGCCCAAAAGTGCGCAGTGGTTTTGGGACAACGACATGCATGGAAGGATCAAAGCACCAACGAAGCACGGAAGGCGACCCGGTCGTCGCCTCCGTGTGAACAGTGTGTCCATCGGCGTTAGGGCAGCTTTGCATTTTTGCCGGGTCGAGTGACCTTGCCATCCGCCTGTTTTTGATCCTATCTTTGAAATGTTCTCAGGGCGGGGTGTAATTCCCCACCGGCGGTATCAGGAGCAATCCTGGAGCCCGCGAGCGCTTCCGGCACCTCCTGTCGGAAGGTCAGCAGATCCGGTGAGATGCCGGAGCCGACGGTATAGTCCGGATGGAAGAGGACAACACGGGCAGTCGCACTCCATCCGGGAGTCGGCTGACGTTTGTTCGCCCAAGGGCAGAAGGCTCGCTCACGGATTGAGCCGAGCAGACCATGTCAGTCCGCTGACATAACCCTTGAAAGGCCAGACAGCATGACTATCGCAAGAATTGAAGATGCCATATCAGCCATTGCCAGCGGCAAGATGGTCGTCGTCGTCGACGACCAGAACCGGGAAAACGAAGGCGATATCGTGGTCGCGGCCGATGCCGTCACCCCGGAAACAATCGCCTTCATGATGAACCACGCCCGCGGGCTCGTTTGCATTGCCATGGAAGGCGAGCGTCTCGATGCACTCGATATCCCGCTGATGGTGCCCAATAACACGGAATCGCACAAAACCGCCTTCACGGTCTCGGTCGATTATCTCAAGGGCACGACGACGGGCATCTCTGCGGCGGACCGCGCCGCCACCGTCCGCGCCCTCGTCGACGATCGCACAAAGCCCGACGAATTCGCCCGCCCCGGCCACATCTTTCCGCTCCGCGCCAACCCCCGCGGCGTGCTCGGCCGCCCTGGCCACACCGAAGCCGCAGTCGATCTCGCCCGCCTCGCCGGAAGGATCCCCGCCGGCGTCATCTGCGAAGTCGCCAACGACGACGGAACCATGTCCCGCCTGTCCGAACTCACGCTCTTCGCCGAACGCCACAACCTCCCCCTCGTCACCATCGAGGATCTGGTCGCCTATCTCGAACGCCAGGCGGCAAGAGACATACGCGAAGTCGCCTGATCGACGCCTTAGTTGCGGCGGCATAGCCCGCCGCAACTAAGAACGCCGAAGCGATGACCGTGACGGCACTGTCCCTTGCTCGCCCTATGTCCGGCTGATCGAAACGCCGCCATCCGCCAGCATTGCCGTGCCGGTCACGAAGCTCGACATGTCGGAGGCGAGGAAAAGCGCTGCATTGGCGATCTCTTCGGGTTGCGCCATGCGTTTCAGCGCATGCAATCCCTCCACGAAGGCGAGCACTTCCGGCGTGGCATCGGGCGCGTTGGTGATGCTGGCGGGTGTGTCGGTGCCGCCGGGAAGCAGTGCGTTGACGCGGATCTTCTGCGCTCCGAGTTCAGCGGCGAGCACCTGCACGAAGCCGATCAAACCCGCCTTGCTCGCCGCATAGGCGGCCATGCCCGGCATGCCGACGGTGTGACCGACGAAAGTCGAGGTGAAGATCAGCGATCCGCCGCCTTTTCCCATCGCCGCCGACTGGTACTTGGCGCCGAGGAAGGCGGCGGTGAGATTGGTCTCGATCGTCTCGCGCCAGCCCTCCAGCGACAGCCCGGCAACCGGCCCCATCTCACCGAGGATGCCGGCATTGTTGAAGGCGATGTCGAGCCGGCCGAAACGCGAGACTGCCGTTTCGACGAGTCTTGCCTGCAGCGCCTCATCCTTGACATCGCCTGATATGGCGACGGCCTGACCACCCTCCGCCTCGATTTCGGCGATGACGGCATCGAGCGCGTCCTGTCGCCGGCCGGTGACCACGAGCTTGGCGCCTTGCCGCGCAAAGAGTTTCGCCGCCGCGCGGCCGATGCCGGAGCTTGCGCCGGTGATGATTGCGATCTTGTCGTTGAGAAGTGTCATATCGATCTCTCCTTCGTTGTTGCGAGATCTGAGATGCTCAAACATCAGGCGATGCAGCCACCCGTTTCCCGCGCAGGAGGAGAAAAACGCCTATGGCCCGAACCGGCAGCGCGACGGCGCGTCCTCATCGACGCGTTGATTGCGGCGTCGGAACTGTCGGAATTCAGCTTATAAAACGGAGATTTGCCTGGACTTCCACCCACACGCCTGCGTTGACATCGGCGCCATTGTGCACCGCGTCATCGATTTATGCTTGGTGTGACATTCATCCGATTCCCTTGATGCATCTTCGCGACTAAAAGGAGCGCACAGGTAACGGGAATCTCTTCATGCCGCGGTCACGCAATACTGAGGGCGCCATCTATATGAGCTTGGCGATGGCCGGCTTTTCCGCGAGCGACGCCCTGTCCAAATCGGTGATCGCCTATATGAACGCCGGCGAGATCATGTTTCTGCGCGGCCTCTTCACCAGCCTGCTCGTCTATCTGATCGCCTGGAAAATGGGCGCGCTACGCTCCTGGCGCATCATGCTGCAGCCGATGATCATCTTCAGGATCATCTGCGAGACGCTCTCCGCCGTCACCTATATCACCGCGCTCGGCATGATGCCGATCGCCAATGCCTCGGCGATCCTGCAATCGCTGCCGTTGGTCGTCACCTTCGGCGCTGCCCTCTTCTTCGGCGAGCCGGTCGGCTGGCGGCGCTGGTCGGCGATCCTCGTCGGCCTCGTCGGCGTGATGATCATCATCCGCCCCGGCCCTGAGGGATTCACTGCCGCCGCCCTCCTCTGCGTCGCCGCGGTGCTGACGACGGCCGGCCGCGATCTCGCCACCCGGAGCATCAGTCCGGAGATTCCCTCGCTGATGATAACCGTCATCACCGCCATATCAGCCTCCTTCTTCGGCGCGCTGCTCATTCCGGCGCTCGGCGGCTGGCAGCCGGTCAGCGCTAACGCGCTTGGGCATCTCGTGCTCGCCTCGGTGCTGGTGCTCGTCGGCTACCAGTCGGTCATCCTCGCCATGCGCACCGGCGAAATCTCCTTCGTCGCGCCGTTCCGCTATACCAGCCTGATCTTTTCCTCTCTGCTCGGCTTCCTCTTCTTCGCCGAAGTGCCTGACAGCTGGACGCTCGTCGGGGCTGCGATCGTCATCGCATCCGGCCTCTATACATTCTATCGTGAGGCCAAGCGCCGTGTGTCGCCGATCGCGCAGGAATCCGCGCCGCGCGCGCCGGTCTGAGGAAGGATGATGGCTGAATTCTCGCTCGACAGATCTGATATAGCAGGCGTCGTATTGGCCGGCGGCCGCTCGCAACGCATGGGCCGCGACAAGGCAGGCGTGATGCTTGGCGCCGAGAGCCTGCTCCACCATGTGCTGACCCGCCTCTCGCAGCAGACCCCGCTCGTCGCGGTCAATGCCGATGCCGCCGCCGAGGGCGTGCCTGTCGTTCCCGACCGTTTTCGCGGCAAGGCCGGACCGATGGCCGGAATCCATGCCGCCATGGTCTATGCCGCCGGCCTGCCCTCGATCACCCATGTCGCCACCGTCTCGGTGGATTGCCCGTTCTTCCCGGCCGATCTCGTCGCCCGGCTGGCGGCAGCGGTCGAGCACCCTTCGCAGATCGCCATTGCCGCCTCCGAGGGCCGCAGCCATCCCGTCTTCGGGCTCTGGCCGGTGACGCTGGCCGCCGATCTCGAAGCCTGGATCGCCACCGACGAGAAGCGCCGCGTACGCGACTTCCTGTTGCGGCATGACGTTACGGAAGTGGCGTTTCCGCTGCATCCGACCCGTGCCAGCCTGCTCGATCCCTTCTTCAACATCAACACGCCTGATGATCTCGTCGAGGCGGAACGCTGGCTGGAGGCCCTTCGCGCATGACCGCACCGAAAATCTTCGGCATCGCCGGCTGGAAGAACTCAGGCAAGACGGGTCTCGCCGTCCGACTGGTGACGGAGTTCACCCGCCGCGGCTACAAGATCTCGACGATCAAGCACGCCCATCATGATTTCGACATCGACAAGGTCGGGGCCGACAGCTATCGCCACCGCCAGGCCGGCGCCCACGAGGTCACCATCGTCTCCGGCACCCGCTACGCCATCATGCACGAACTGCGCGGTGCGCCGGAACCTGAGTTCAAGGAGATCCTCGCCCGTCTCGCCCCCTGCGACCTCGTGCTGATCGAGGGCTACAAGCGCGAACCGATCCCGAAGATAGAGGCCCGCCGCCTTGAGGCCACCAATCGTGAACCGTTGGCGCCGAGCGATCCCCATATCTGCGCTATCGCCGCCGATCATGCCGTCACGGATACGGCCCTGCCGGTCTTCGATCTAGACGACACAGGCGCCATCGCCGATTTCATCGCTGACATCGTCGGCCTTGGACAGGCGAGGCTTTGAACCACCTGCATCGCCGCCGGATCTAAGAAGCGGAACCGTTTCGCTCGCCATCGCCTTGGCGATTTCCTTGGCAAGCTGAGCCTGATCATAGGGCTTTGCCAATCTCGGAAGATCGATATCGGTGCCGGCAGGAAGATCGGCGTAACCTGTCGCCAGCACGATCGGTAACCCCGGATGAATGTCCCGCGTGGCCTGGGCAAGCTGTGCGCCGGTCATGCCAGGCATCGAATAGTCGGTGATGACAAGGTCGAAATGCTGACCGCTGATCAATTCCAGCGCCTGCGCGCCGGAATTTGCCTCGACGACCTCGTGGCCGAGATCTTCAAGCATCTCGACCGAACTCATGGCGATCAAGGCATCATCATCGACGAGCAGGATCTTCAGTCTGGATGCAGCTTGCGGGACGGGCCGCTCCGCCTCGGCTGGCCGCTCGGGGCGCCGTTCGGTCGCCGGAAGCCACAATTCGGCAATCGTTCCCACTCCAAGCTCGCTTGTCAGACGAAGTGCGCCATTGAGCTGAACGGCAAGTCCGTGGATCATCGATAAGCCCAGGCCCGTGCCCTTTCCGAGTTCCTTGGTCGAGAAAAACGGATCAACCGCCTTCTTCAGCGTCTCCGCGTCCATGCCGGTGCCGCTGTCGGCCACCGCCAACACAAGATAGGCGCCCTTGTCGAGAGCGCCGTCATCGCCGGCCACCTGCTCCTCACGCAGCGATATGGACAGCGTCCCGCCATCCGGCATCGCATCGCGGGCATTGACCGCAAGGTTGAGCAGCGCCAGTTCGAGCTGGTTCGCATCGACCAGCGCCGGCGGCAGGGTTGCCGGCAGGATGGTTTCGATGCTGATCGAGGATCCGACCGAGCGCCGCAGCAGGTCGTTCATGCCGGAGACCAGCTCGGTCAGATCGACGGGCTTGACCTGCAGATCCTGCTGTCTGGCAAAAGCCAGCAGCCGCTGCGTCAGCGCCGCCCCGCGCCGCGCACCCTGAATCGCCCCGTCGACCAGACGCGTCGCCTTGGCATCTCCGCCAACGTGCTTGCCGAGCAACTCCAGATTTCCGAGAACGACCATAAGCAGATTATTGAAATCGTGGGCGACGCCGCCGGTCAGTTGGCCGATCGCCTCCATCTTTTGCGATTGGCGAAGCTGCTCCTCGGCCCTTTCGCGCTGGGCGACTTCCTCGAGCAGGGTCTGGTGAGCGGCGTTGACCTCTTTGGTCCGTTCCCTCACACGTTCTTCGAGGGTTTCATTGAGCCGCCTCAGATTTTCCTCGATGGTCTTTCGGACGGTGGTATCAGAGCAGACGCCGACGAGTTTCCTCGCGGAACCATATCTGTCGGAATAAAGCTGCGCGTGGACCTCGGTCCAATGCAGCGATCCATCCGGCCAGATCGTCCTGTGCTCGATGGAATAGTCGCGTCCGGTATCGATCGTCTGGCGCAGGCGTGCCAGCACAAGATCCCGGTCGTCGGGGTGGATGCTTGCGATCAGATCGTCGCGCGTGACATCGTCATCCGGCCCTCGACCGAAGATTGCCTTGCAGGTCGCCGAGGCCGACAAGGCCATCGAGGACAGCTCCAGCTCCCACGCCCCGAGACGACCGGCGGCGAGCGCCGTCTGCAACCGTCGCTCTCCCTCGCCCAGAGCTTCAAGCCTGGCTTGCGCTTCGTATTGGCGCAGGCGTCCCTTTAATGCGGTCCGGGCAACGCTGATGAAGGAGGTCGCATGGAATGGCCTTTCCAGGAAGGTGACGTTACCAAGAACCTCGGAAAGCCTTGCAGCGGCCGGATTTCGTTCAGGCCCGCCGCCACGTGTGGTGAGTACGATGAAGGGAAGATCCGACCAGCTCGGCTGGGCCGAAACCCAGGCGGCAATCGGCTTGAGATCGCTCGAGCGAACGGCCTCTTCCGTCAAGACGCCAAGCGCGATGTCATCGCTGAGCGATGACGCGAACATAGACAGGTCAGTGGCAGCAATCGATGCCAATCCGGCCTCATCGACCAACGATCTCGCCACCCAGGCATCGCGACCGACGGGGGTGTAGATCAATGCTTTCGGTTTGCCGGAATTAGGAATTGCCGCTATCCCCGCCATCGGTCGCGAGGAGCGGCGTTGAGGTCGTGACAAATTCTGGAACGCCGCGAAGCACGCCCTGGAACCCGACGAGAGGATCGCCGAACCTCAAGCCGGAAGCGTCTATGCGATACTCCCGGATGGTATCCTCGTGAAAGCCGGTTCTCTTCTTGATCACCGAGACTGCTCGCCGCACCTTTCCCGCCGCCTCGAAGTAACGCAGCAGAATGACGGTATCGGCGAGATAGGTAACGTCGACAGGCGCCTTCATGTCACCAACCAACCCGTGCTGGGCAACGGTAAGAAAGGTGTTGGCGCCTTGCCTGTTCAAATATTGCAGCAGCTCATGCATATGAAGGATCAGCGAATTCTCATCCGGCATCGAAGCTTGATAACCGTTGATACTGTCGATGATGACGGTTTTCGCATCCGACTTGTCGACGCAGCTGCGCACACGGTGGGCGAATTCGCCCGGCGACAGTTCGGCGGCATCGAGCTGTTCGATGTGGATATGACCGGCGTCCCGCATGGCTTCGAGATCTATTCCGAGCGCCTTCAGCCGCGTGAAGAGCAGGCCCAGCTCCTCGTCAAAAATGAAGGCCGCCACTTTCTCGCCGCGCGCGACCGCAGCCACCAGGAATTGAAACGAGAACGTGCTTTTGCCGGTGCCGGCAGGACCAAGGATGAGCGTGCTGGAACCTCGCTCGAGGCCACCTCCCAGAAGAAGGTCCAGTTCCGCAATATTGCAGGAAATCTGATCGCGGGTGTAGCTCGACCTGTGTTCGGCGGCGACGAGCCGCGGAAAGACGATAACGCCGCCAGTCTGGATGATGAAATCGTGATAACCGCCGCGGAAGGCCTGACCGCGATATTTTATGACCCTTAGACGTCGGCGTTCGGAGCCGTAGTTCGGCGCCATCTCTTCGAGATGGATGACGCCGTGTACGACGCTGTGCACCGTCTTGTCGAGCACGTCGGAGGTCAGATCATCGAGCAGAAGGACTGTCGCGCCTTGTCGGGCAAAATAATGTTTGAGCGCAAGAATCTGCCGGCGGTAGCGCAACGAGCTCTGCGCGAGCAGCCTTATCTCCGACAGGCTGTCGAGAACCACGCGACGTGGCTTGATCCGCTCGAAAGCGGCAAAGATTTCCTTTGTCGTCTCTCCGAGTTCAAGATCCGACGAATAAAGCAGGCTTTGCTGCTGGTCGGCATCCAGCAGGCTTTCCGGAGGCACGACCTCGAAGATCTCGATATTGCCATCGATCACCATGCCATGCGATGCGGCACCGGCCCGGAGTTCGCTCTCGGTTTCCGAAAGGGTGATGTAGAGCCCCTGCTCGCCGAGCCGTGCACCCTCGATCAGGAACTGCAGCGCAATCGTCGTTTTGCCAGCTCCCGGATTTCCCTCCAGGAGAAACACGTGCCCCGGCGAAAGGCCCCCCGCCAGAACTGTATCCAAACCGGACACGCCGGTCCGAGCTTTCGTGGCAGGTGCCGCAGTATTCATTCACTGTTTCCTTCAATTTCAAGTGTGAATTAGCGGCGAGTGAAGGAATGTCAAATTACTGGCAGGCATGATTTCTTTCCGGCAAGAGGCCATCACCAGTAGCTCGGACATATGCCTGTCCGGGCGGCCCGAAACGGTGGGCGTCTATCCTCGATAGCGAAGTGCATCGACGACGAGGGCAAATGCCGGCGACGTATGCCGGCGGCTCGGATAGTAGAGATGGTAGCCGGAAAACGGCAGGCACCAATCCTCAAGCACGCGCTCCAGCCGTCCATCGGCTAGATGCGCGTCGACCAAGTTCTCCGGCATGTAGGCAAGTCCCATGCCCGCCAGCACTGCGTTCAGCCGCAGCGCTATATTGTTGAAGACCAATTGCCCTTCGACGCGAACCCTGAGTTCGCGCCCGTCCTTCTCGAACTCCCATGCATAAACGCTGCCGTAAGTCGGTAGGCGCAGATTGATGCAATTGTGATCCGTAAGGTCCTGCGGCGTCAGCGGCTTCGGCCTGGTGTCGAAATAGGCGGGAGCGCCGACCACGGCCATGCGCATGTCGGGACCGATGCGCACTGCGATCATGTCTTTCGCCACCTGTTCTCCAAGCCGCACCCCCGCATCGTAACGCTCGGCGACGATGTCGGTCAGACCGTAGTCGACAATGATCTCGACATTGATATCGGGATAATCGGGCAGCAGCTTTTGCAAGGCAGGCCAAAGGACGGCATCGGCCGCATGCTCGCCGGCATTGATGCGAATGGTGCCTGCCGGCTTCTCCCGGAACGCGCTCAAGGCAGCCAGCTCGCTCTCGATCTCGTCGAGCCGCGGTCCGATGGAAACGAGCAGACGTTCGCCCGCCTCTGTCGGCGCGACGCTGCGGGTCGTGCGTGTCAGCAATCGCAGTCCAAGCCGCTCCTCGAGCCCGCGGATGGTGTGGCTGAGCGCCGATTGCGACACACCCAGCTTGCCCGCCGCCTTCGTGAAGCTCTGTGCGCGTGCAACGGCAAGGAAGGCGATGAGGTCGTTGACGGCGGGGCGCGGCATTTATGAAACTTTCTCATGGGTTCTTGCCGTTTATACCATCTAATCGCGACCTGGCGCACGCCCTAAATACCTTGCTACTCGAGTGGACACGTCCACCCCGACATCGAAAGGAAGACAAAGATGGAGATCAAGCGAAGCGGTTCGCAGCCTTCGGCCAAGGGACCAGCCGATTGGTTTACTGGCAGCGTGCGTGTCGACCCGCTGTTTGCCGTGACCAGCCCCGCACGTGCGGCTGGCGCCAGCGTCACCTTCGAGCCCGGAGCCCGCACCGCCTGGCACACTCATCCGCTCGGCCAGACGCTGATCGTCACATCGGGCTTCGGTCGCGTGCAGCGCGAAGGCGGTCCCGTCGAGGAGATCCGCGCCGGCGACGTCGTCTGCTTCGCGCCGGGTGAACGCCATTGGCACGGCGCACCGCCGACGACGGCGATGACCCATATCGCCATCCAGGAACAGCTCGACGGCAAGGTCGTCGACTGGATGGAGCATGTCACCGATACGCAATACCAAGGTTAGAAAGGAAAACGTCTATGCAGAAGCGTGAACTCGGAAAGAGCGGACTTCAAGTCTCGGCCATCGGTCTCGGCTGCATGGGGCTGAGTTATGGTTATGGCCCGGCGACAGATATTCAGGAGGCGACCGCACTGATCCGGCGGGCGTTCGAACGCGACGTGACCTTCTTCGACACAGCCGAGGCCTATGGCCCCTATAAGAACGAAGAGCTTCTGGGAGAGGCGCTCGCGCCCTTTCGCGAAGAGGTGGTGATCGCCACGAAATTCGGTTTCAGCTTCGATGCCAATGGCGGCCAGAGCGGCATGAACAGCCGGCCGCAACAGATCCGCGCGGTGGCCGACCAGGCGCTGAAGCGTTTGAAGACCGATGTCATCGATCTCTTCTACCAGCATCGCGTCGACCCCGATGTTCCGATCGAGGATGTCGCCGGCACGGTCAAGGCGCTGATCGAGGAAGGCAAGGTCAGACATTTCGGCCTCTCGGAAGCGGGCGCCCAGACGATCCGCCGCGCCCATGCGGTCCAGCCGGTGGCGGCGTTGCAGAGCGAATATTCGCTGTGGTGGCGCGAGCCCGAACAGGAAATCCTGCCGACGCTGGAAGAACTCGGCATCGGTTTCGTGCCGTTCAGCCCGCTCGGCAAGGGCTTCCTGACTGGCGCGATCAGCGAAACGACCACCTTCGACAGCAAGGATTTCCGCAACGTCGTGCCGCGCTTTTCTCAGGAGGCGCGAAAGGCGAACCAGGCGCTCGTCGATCGTCTCGGAGAAATCGCCGCCCAGAAAAAGGCAACCTCCGCCCAAGTGGCTCTCGCATGGCTGCTGGCGCAGAAGCCCTGGATCGTGCCGATCCCCGGCACAACCAAGCTGCACCGCCTCGAGGAGAACATCCAGGCCGCTGACGTCGAACTGACGGCTGAGGATCTTGCCAGCATCGAAAGCGCGCTCGCCACGATCAAGGTGGAAGGCGATCGTTATCCCGCGCATCTGCAAGCCAGGGTCAACCGCTAAAAGCGGCCGACGGGCCATGAAGGCGACGTCTTATCGCTAAGGCTAGAACACCGGAAGAGAATCGGCCGCAGTCACTTGCGGCCAATTCTTCATTGATTGGATCATCGTCTCGGCGCCGGTGCGTTCTCCTGGAAAGCCGGTATCATCTCCAGTCTGGCGACGACCTCCGCGATATTAGGCCAGCGGGCGAGATCGAAGCCGAGGCGCCGGGCGCTGATCGCCTGCGGGAAGAGAAAGATCTCGGCAATACCCGGCTGATCCGCAACAGCGAAAGCCCCCTGCCTGCGGCCGGCGATCATCGTCTCGACCGCGGTCATTCCTTCGCCGACCCAATGACGATTCCAGGCGGTAATGGCATCGGCATCCGCCTGGAAGGCCTTGCCGAGATGCAGGCCGATCCGCGGCGGCAGCAGCGCGTGGATCTCGGCTGCGATCGCAAGCGCGATCGACCGCGCCTGCGCCCTGCCCTCCGCCGTGTCGGGCAGCAGCGGCGGCTCAGGCTGAATCTCATCAAGATATTCGACGATCGCCAGCGACTGGGTAATGAGGACACCGCTATCCGTCAGCAAGGCCGGCACCAGCCCCTGCGGATTGACGCTGCGATATCCGGCCTGCCGGCTCTCGGAATCTTCGCCGAGGATGCCAACCGGCAGCGCTTCTGCCGTCAGTCCCTTCAGAGCGAGCGCGATACGGACTCTCGACGTCGCCGAAGAAATTTCGTTCTGATAGAGTTTCACTGTCTTTCTCCTGGTGATCCAAGCGGCTGAAACGGCGGCTGTTCCCCTGAGGAAGAAGCTGCGGATGCCGCCGTCACGAGGCCCGCAAGCGGCGAAGGCTCCTGCGAGCTTACGTCGTAGATGCAGGGTGCGGCGAAGACCACCGCTCCCAAAAAACAGATGATCATCAATCTCATCAAATCCTCCATCGGCGAGGCCCGATCGGCCCCGTCTCGCTTGATTTCGGCTCTGTCTTTCTGACCACCGCAGCCAATGGCTTTCGGTGGGCAATTCCACTCGTTAGGCAACCGTCAATTCGACATGGATGTTACCGCGCGTGGCCTTCGAGTAAGGGCAGGTCTGGTGGGCTTCGTCGATCAGCGCCTTTGCGACCTCCGCTTCGATCCCCCGCAAGCTGACCTTGAGGCGGGCTTGCAGGAAATAGCCGCCATCGGCGGTTCCGAGATCAACCTCGGTGTCGACGGCAAGATCGGCTGGAAGCTTGACCTTTTGATTAGCCGCGGCGAAACCGATCGCGCCGATGAAGCAGGCAGACCAGCCGGCGGCGAAAAGCTGTTCGGGATTGGTGCCGCCGCGGTTGCTGCCCGCAGGCGAAAGCTTGATATCAAGCTGGCCGTCGTCGCTGTGCGAAGCGCCGTCGCGCCCGCCTGTCGTGTGGGTCTTGCCGGTATAGAGAACCTTGTCGATCTTTGTCATGGAACACTCCTTCTGTTGCGTCGCTACAAGCGACTGGCCGCGGTGGGCGGCCGGGTTGACGGAGTGTGGTTTGACCGACTGATATATCCGCCATGTTTCCGAAAACGCCCGAAATGTCACAAAGCGTAGCATCCGGTGTCAAGGACATCTTGGCATACAAAACCTGGCGAGATTCTGCGGCGACCCCGACGTCAACGAATGGTGACTTCCGCTGCCAGTCCGCCGCCGGCGCGATTGTAGAGCCGGAGCGACCCGCCGATCTTGGCAGTCAGCTGCTGGGCGATCGCAAGACCGAGACCGGTACCGCCGGTCTCCCGGTTGCGGGATTGCTCCAGCCGGAAGAATGGCTGCATGGCGGCCTCGAGCATATCGTCGGGGATTCCAGGCCCTCGGTCCATGACTGATATGACGATATCGTTCTCGGCGCTGCGCTCGACGCTGATCTCGGCAGCACCGGCAAACTTCAGCGCGTTGTCGATGAAGTTCGACAGGATACGGCGAAGAGCATGCGGCTTGGTGGAGGCAGCACCATGAACCAGGCCGACGACGGTGACGGCCTTGCCGGTATCCTGGTAGTCGTAGGCTATGCTGTCGATGAACGAGGCGAGATCGATGCGGGCACTCTTCTCGCCATTGCCATGCGCGCTGCGTGCATAGGCAATGCCGTCCTGAACGAGGCGCTGGATCTCGCCGAGATCGTGCACCAGCTTGTCCTTCTCCGGCGAATCCTCGGCCATATCGGCGCGCAGCCGCATGCGGGTGATCGGCGTCTGCAGATCATGCGAGATGGCCGCCAGTATCTGGACACGCTCTTCGAGGTAATGGGCGATCCTCTCCCGCATCGCGTTGAACGCCCTTGCCGCATGCGCGACCTCGCTCGGCCCCGCCTCACTCATAGCCGGGCCGTCCTTGTTCGGGTCAAGAGCATCGGCGGCGGCAGCAAGCTCGCCGAGCGGCTGGATCGCCTGGCGAACCGCGAACCAGGTGCAGAGGATGAGCAGCACCATCTGGACGACGAAGACGTAGGGCAGCCATGCGGCAATCGGCATGACGCCCTTCGGCGTGACGTCGATAGTTAACGGGCTTCCGTCGCTAAGCGTCAGATGCGCCTGCAGCCGGTTCACATCGCCAGGAATTCGTTCGATCCGGATCGGAAAGCGGTGCCCGATGGCCTCCTCGATCTTTCCTGAGATTTCCGCCCCCTTGCTTGACGTGTCAGGCACGCCGGGAAGGCCGGGCCCGAGCACGAAACGATAGTTGCCGCGGCTCAGCCGGTCGAGCAGATCGCCGCGCTCACCTGGCGGAAGCCGATCGAGAACCGCAATCGATGTTGCCACGTCATTTTCCAGCGTGCCGAGCATCACCGCCTTGGCCGACATGTACCGCTCCATATAGAGCACACTGAAGGACAGCCCGTAGGCCAAGGCCAATCCGATCAGCAGGATCAGGAAGATCCGCGACCGCAACGTGCTCGGCCACGTCAGGCCCGAACGCAAGCGGACTGCCGCCTTCATTGGCGCGGCTCCGATATCTCGACCGGAACCGAAAACACATAGCCTTCGCTGCGCACCGTCTTGATATAGGTCGGTTCGCGCGCATCGTCGCCCAGCCGCTGACGCAACCGGCTAACCAGGAGATCGATAGAGCGATCGAAGAGATCGGCGTCGCGGCCCTGCGTCAGGCTCAAAAGCTGGTCGCGATTGAGCACCCGCTGCGGGTGATCGATGAAAACGCGGAGCAGACGGTATTCGGCGCCGCTCAGCGCAATCGCGGTCCCTTCCCTGTCGAGAAGATGCCGGGCGACCGTATCGAGCCGCCAGTCACCGAAAGTCAGCAACTGTCCGGCCTCGCTGATCTGCAGGTTGGGTGGCAGCATCCGCGTCCGCCGCAGCACCGCCTTGATGCGGGCGAGCAGCTCGCGCGCGGCAAAGGGCTTGGGAAGATAGTCGTCGGCACCCATCTCCAGCCCGAGGATCCTATCCATCTCGTCGGTGCGGGCCGTCAACATCAGGATCGGGATCGCCTTGTGCCGGCCGGCGCGCAGTTCGCGGCACAGCACCAGCCCGTCGTCACCGGGCATCATCACGTCGAGCACGATCAGGTCGACGGCATTGGCGTCGACAAAACTGCGCATCTGCCGTCCGTCGGCGGCAACGCTCGTGCGCAGGCCGTTCTTCTGCAGATAGCCCGAAACCAGCTCGCGGATTTCGCGATCGTCATCGACGATCAGGATGTGATCGACATGATCCATATTTCCCTGTTCCTTATCGATAGAAGCGGCCGCGCCGGTCGCTTCGTTCCTGACCGAAGCGATAGGCGCGACCTACGCATATTCCGCTGGCCGGAGCAACGAGGCGCTACAACGGCAGCGTCGACCTAGAAACGATCGACGTCTATGACCGCCTGCGCAAAAGCCTGCGGCGCTTCCTGAGGCAAGTTGTGGCCAATGCCGCCGCCGATCGTGCGATGCTCGTATTTACCGGAGAATTTTCCGGCATAAGCGGAAGGCTGCGGATGCGGTGCACCGTTTGCATCGCCTTCCATGGTGATGGTCGGCACCGAAATGACGGGCGTTGCGGCGAGAGTCGTCTCGTAGGCATCGTACTTGGCCTCGCCTTCGACAAGCCCTAGGCGCCAACGATAATTGTGAATGACGATCGCGACGTGGTCGGGATTGTCGAAGGCAGCGGCCGATCTGTCGAATGTCGCATCGTCGAAGTTCCACTTCGGCGATGCCGTTTGCCAGATAAGCTTTGCGAAATCATGGGTGTTGCTCTCGTATCCCTGACGACCGCGTTCGGTGGCGAAATAGAACTGGTACCACCAGGCAAGTTCGGCTTTCGGCGGAAGCGGCTTCTTGTTGGCCTCCTGGCTGCCGATCAGGTAGCCGCTCACCGACACCATCGCCTTGCAGCGCTCGGGCCAGAGCGCCGCCATGATGTTGGCGGTCCGCCCGCCCCAGTCATAGCCGGCAATGACAGCCTTCTCGATATCGAGCGCATCGAGCAGCGCGATCATATCGGCGGCGAGCGCTGACGGCTGGCCGTTGCGAGGTGTGCCGTCGTCCAGGAAGCGCGTCGTCCCGTAACCGCGCAGATAAGGCACGATCACCCTGTAGCCTGCCGAGGCAAGCAGCGGCGCGACATCGACGAAACTATAGATGTCATAGGGCCAACCATGCAGCAGCAATACGACAGGGCCATCCGCCTTCCCCGCCTCGGCATAGCCGATGTCGAGCACGCCTGCCTTGACCTGCTTCAGCGCTTCGAAAGACGTGTGGGTTCCGGCCTCTGCATCAGGCGGGGCTGCGGCAGGCGCCGACTGGGCGGCGGCCTTGCCGGCCACGCCGAACTCGACCGCCGCAAGGGCGATTGCCGTCATGCCGAAGAAGCGGCGGCGGTGTTGGTTGATTTGCTCTGACATCGGTCTCTCCTGTCGAATGAATCACGGTGCTGAAAAGGCGCTCTACTTGTGTCTCCGATATGTCGCGCGCCAGCAGTTTTTGAATGCTCATGTAGCTTCCGGCCTCCGGGATACAGTCTGATACAATCGCGGCGCCTCAGCGACGCATCGGTTCGGCCGCAGCCGTTTTCGTCGCTCCTCGCGGCCACGGCAGCACTTTGTGTCGCTCTGTATCACCGTCCGCCGGCAGCAACACTTCGATACATTTTCCCGCAAAACCGGACACATCGGGGATACGTCGGCCCGGCTACATCCCGGCCATCGCTGGTCCAGGCCCATCGCCGCCCAGAGCCCGATCAAACGGTTTCAAAGGAAACGATGATGACACTTCTGATCATAGCCTATCTCGGAGGCGCGCTGACGATCCTCAGCCCGTGTATCCTGCCTATCCTCCCCTTCGTCTTCGCCCGCGCCGGACAGCCCTTCGTCAGAAGCACGCTGCCGATGCTGGCGGGCATGGCCGCCACCTTCGCGCTCGTCGCTACGCTCGCCGCGGTCGGTGGCAGTTGGGCCATTCGCGCCAATGAATATGGCCGCCTTGCCGCAATCGTCCTGCTCGCGCTCTTTGGCGCAAGCCTGCTTTCACCACGTATCGCAAGCACGCTTGCCCGGCCGATCGTCGACCTTGGCAACAATCTTATCAACGCCACCGGCGGCGGGCGCGGCACAACGACAGTGAAGAGCGCGCTTCTTCTCGGCGTTGCCACCGGACTGCTCTGGGCGCCCTGCGCCGGTCCGATTCTCGGCCTCGTGCTGACCGGAGCTGCATTGCAGGGCGCCAATCTGCAAACGACCTTCCTGCTGATCGCTTATGCCGCTGGTGCTGCAAGTTCGCTTGCCGTCGCCCTGCTTGTCGGCGGCAAGCTCTTCGCCGCCATGAAGCGCTCCCTCGGGTTTGGCGACCGGATTCGCCAGGTACTCGGCGCTGCCGTACTGGCGGGCGTCGCCGTCGTCGCGCTCGGCCTCGATACCAGCCTGCTCGCCCGGCTCTCCTACGCCAGCACTGCATCGCTGGAACAGGCCGTGCTCGACAGGCTGCATGCAAAGCCGCTCAGTGGCCCTTCTTCCGAGCTGGCGAGCAACGAGGTGATGATTGCGGCCGCCGATGCAAAACAGCCTTTCCGCAGTGATCTGCCCGTCGAAGGCTACGCGCCGTCACTTGATGGTGCGGTCGAATGGCTGAACTCAACGCCTCTCACCACCGAGCAGCTGCGCGGCAAGGTCGTGCTCGTCGATTTCTGGACCTATTCCTGCATCAACTGCATTCGCACGATCCCCTATATCAAAGCCTGGGCCGAAAAATATAAAGACCAGGGCCTCGTGGTGATCGGCGTTCACGCCCCGGAATTTGCCTTCGAGAAGAAGATCGACAACGTCAAGAAGGCGATCAGCGACTTCCAGATTGGCTATCCCGTTGCGATCGACAATGATTACAGCATCTGGCGCGCCTTCGAAAACAGCTACTGGCCTGCCGGCTATCTGATCGATGCCAAAGGCCAGATCCGTTACCACCATTTCGGCGAAGGCAATTACAACAAGACCGAAAAAGCCATTCAGGACCTGCTGCGCGAAGCCGGCAGCCAAACGACGGCAAGTGCGCCGGTCGCGCCGGATGCCAAGGGCGTGGAAGCAGGTCCTGATCTCGGTAACATCCGCTCCGGCGAGACCTATCTCGGCTACGAGCAAGCGGCGAATTTCGCCTCTCCAGAAGAGCTGCAGGCAGACACAGCGCGCAACTATACGATCGCCGAACCCGGCCTCAATGGCTGGGGCCTGTCCGGAACCTGGACCGTCGGCCGGGATCAGGCGACGCTTGATCAGCCGGGCGGCGGCATCACTTATCGCTTCAGCGCCCGCGATCTGCATCTCGTTCTTGGGCCTGGCGCCGGCGGCAAACCGGTCCGCTTCCAAGTGAAGGTCGACGGCAAGGCGCCAGGGCCTGACCACGGCTCCGACATCGATGCCGACGGCAACGGTACGGTGACCGCGACCAGGCTTTACCAGCTCGTCCGCCAGTCCGGCACGGTCGCCGCCCGCAACTTCGAGATCCGCTTCCTCGATCGCGGCGTGCAGGCCTACGCCTTTACATTCGGTTGAACCCGAAACGCATCACTATCCCAATCATCAACAACGACCCAAAGGAGTGATACCCATGAACAAACGTCTTATTTTCACCGCAGCCCTTGCCGTTGCCACGACCGCCATCGCATTCGCGGCGGGGGCTGCCGAGGTCAAAAACATCGTGATCGTCCACGGCGCGCTGGCCGACGGCTCGGGATGGCGCAAGGCGACGGACATACTCGAGAAGCGCGGCTTCAACGTCACCATCGTCCAGCAGCCCATCACCTCGCTCGACGACGATGTGGCAGCGACCAAGCGGGTTCTCGACCTTCAGGACGGACCGGTCCTGCTCGTCGGCCACAGCTATGGCGGCATGGTCATCACCGAAGCCGGCAACGATCCCGCGGTCGCGGGCCTGGTCTATGTCGCGGCGTTCCAGCCTGACAAGGGCGAAAGCCTGCTCAGCCTCGCCAGCTCGAAGCCCGCCGGCAGCATGGATATAAGGGAAACGAAGGACGGCAAATATCTCTATCTCGATCCGGGTGCCTTCGCCGCGGATTTCGCAGCCGACCTTCCGCAAGCCGAAGCCGATTTCATGGCAAAGTCACAGGTCTTCGCCGCAAAGCAGGCATTCTCCGCCAAGATCACCCAGCCAGCATGGCGGACGAAGAAAAGCTGGTCGATCGTCGCCACCGAGGATCGCTCCATCAACCCCGAGCTTGAACGCGACATGGCAAAACTTGCCGGAAGCGACGTGACTGAAATAAAGGCAAGCCACGCAGTCTTCGCATCCCAACCGGAAAAGGTTGCCGATGCGATCGAAACAGCAGCAAGAAAAGCCGGCGAGTAGCGCGCGCAGCCAGGAATGTCCTCAGCAGTCGCGAGGATGAAGCCTCTGGTCGGAAGGCCACCCCGACCAGAGGCGTGACGAACTCGCCCCTGCCGGCCTAGAATGTCGATCTTGTCGTCACCCACTTCCCCGCAGCCGAAGTGAGGCACCATCTATACAGTTTTGTGACTATTCCATCACAAAAATGGTAGGCTGGTCACAAATTCTCATTTCAAATTGCGGGGTTTCCCTGTAAAATTGTGACGATATGCCATGTTGCGCGCAACTGGCTGGCGCAGAAGCTGTAGCTCGGCGCAAATGCCGAATCGTAGCTCGAGGGGACATACAAGATGAGAATGGCAATCCCTTGTTAAATTTTGATCAGAACACTATTCCAAGTGTAAACGATAAGGGAGAGATGCGATATGGATAGTCGCAAGGGCCGGCGCATCGCAGTCTTATCCGAGGCCCTTTCACAACATCGCATTCTGCACATCAAGAATGCTGCGGAGATCCTGGGCGTCTCAGAGATGACGGTTCGGCGTGATGTCAGCGCCAATGCAGACCAATTCGCGTTTCTCGGCGGCCATATCGTTGCAGCTGTCGAAGCGGAAAACGATCCCTATGAAATTTCCAAGGCAGCCGACAGTCATGCCGCTGCAAAACGGCAAGTTTGCACACAAGCCATTGATTACATTCACCATGATGATACGGTTTTTTTCGATTGCGGCACCACCTTACCCTATCTGGTCGATCTCCTCCCAGACCAGATTCACATAACGGCGATCTGTTATGCCATGAATGTCGCTGATCGTCTGACGCGAAAACCCAACGTTCGCCTTGTTATGCTCGGTGGTCTTTACCACCCAGCATCGGCGAGCTTTTCCGGTGTCACGGGGCTGGAAATGCTCGATCAGCTTGTGATCAACGTGGCATTTCTATCGGCAGCCGGTGTCGATGCCCGGCGTGGCGCAACCTGCGCGCATTTTCACGAAGCGGAGATCAAGAAAAAGGCGATGTCCCGGGCACGAAAGAATATTCTTCTCGCCGACAGCAGCAAAATCGGCAAGCTTAAGCCAGCCTTTTTCAGCGACATGAAGTCGTTCGACGTGGTCATCACCGAAAACGGCATGAACGATTTCGATTGAGAAATCCCGCATTTTTTTCCGCCTCTGCCGAAATCTAAACTTGACGCAGCGGCGCGGTGATGCAAACTTCACAATCAGTGAAAAAAAAATCACATTTGTACCAGTCGTGAAGCTTCCTCTGCGTGCCTCTGCACTGATGGCAACAGGATCTTCACGTTCGGATCGGGAGGATTCTAGTTGGAGACCGTTGCTGTTCACAATGCGGCAAACGCGGCGCATCATGGGGGCCCTTCGCGATTGCCGGACGGCACCCATAACCGGCCGCGCAATACCGGTATGGAACTCGATCTGTCGTGGGTGCTTGATACCCGGGTCAACCTGTCTGCCACCGAGCGCCGCGTAGCCTCGCTTCCTGGACGCCGCACCGTCAAAAAGGACGCGCAGGCGGCTTGGCTCCTGAAGGCGGTGACCTGCATCGACCTGACGACGTTGAACGGCGACGATACCCCCGAACGCGTCAAGCGGTTGTGCGCGAAGGCGATGAATCCGATACGCGCCGACATTCTGGATTCCCTTGGCATGAGCGGCCGTTCGATCACCACCGGCGCCATCTGCGTCTACCATCGTTTTGTTGCAACGGCCGTCGAGGCGCTTGGAGATTCCGGCATTCCGGTCGCCGCGGTTTCGACCGGTTTCCCTGCCGGCCTCAGCCCGCACCACCTCAAGGTCAAGGAAATCGAGGCGTCAGTTGCCGATGGCGCGAAGGAAATCGACATCGTCATCACCCGCGAGCATGTGCTGACCGGCAACTGGACTGCACTCTACGAGGAAATGAAAGAATATCGCGCCGCCTGCGGTGATGCGCATGTCAAAGCCATTCTGGCGACCGGCGACCTGAAGACGCTCCGCAATGTCACCAGGGCCTCGCTGGTCTGCATGATGGCGGGAGCCGATTTCATCAAGACCTCGACCGGCAAAGAAGGCGTCAATGCGACGCTGGCCGTGACATTGACCATGCTGCGGGCGATCCGCGCCTATCAGGAGCGCACCGGTATCAAGATCGGCTACAAGCCGGCCGGAGGCATTTCCGCGGCGAAGGACGTGTTGAACTACCAGTTCCTGATGAAGGACGAACTGGGGCGCGAGTGGCTGGAGTCCGATCTCTTCCGCATCGGTGCATCAAGCTTGCTTGCGGATATCGAGCGGCAGTTGGAGCATCACGTCACCGGTGCCTATTCGGCCCTCAACAGACACCCGATTGGATGATCCAGATGACTGTTGCAAAGTATTTCGACGAAATGTCCTACGGCCCCGCCCCTGAATCCGATATCGAAGCTCGCGACTGGCTGGCGCGCCACGCTTCCGGTTTCGGTCACTTCATCAATGGCGCATTCGTGCCCTCCGCGTCGGGCAAGAACTTCGAAACGTTCGAGCCAGCCACCGGCAAGGTCCTGGCGAAGCTCGCGAACGGCGGCGCGGCGGATGTGGACAACGCAGTTGCGGCGGCCCGCAAGGCACAGGCGTCATGGGCGCGACTGCCGGGCCATGCGCGGGCGCGCCATCTCTATGCGCTTGCCCGGATGATCCAGCGCCATGCGCGTCTGATTGCTGTGGTCGAGGCAATCGACAACGGCAAGCCGATCCGCGAAACCCGCGATCTCGACGTGCCACTGGCAGCCCGTCATTTCTATCATCACGCCGGATGGGCACAAATCCAGGACACGGAATTTGCAGATCATGTGCCGGTCGGCGTCGTCGGCCAGATCATCCCGTGGAATTTCCCATTCCTGATGCTGGCCTGGAAAGTGGCGCCGGCTTTGGCGCTCGGCAACGCCGTCATCCTGAAGCCTGCCGAATTCACGTCGCTGACGGCGCTTCTCTTTGCCGAACTAGCATCCGCGGCGGGCCTTCCGCCGGGCGTACTCAATATCGTGACGGGAGAAGGCGAAACAGGCGCGCTGCTCGTCGGGCATGAGGATATCGACAAAATTGCCTTTACCGGATCGACCGAAGTCGGGCGCGTTATTCGCGAGCGTACCGCAGGTAGCGGTAAGTCGTTGACGCTGGAACTCGGCGGCAAGTCACCTTTCGTCGTTTTTGACGACGCCGATATCGACGGCGCCGTGGAAGGCGTCGTCGACGCGATCTGGTTCAACCAGGGACAGGTCTGCTGCGCCGGTTCGCGGCTTCTGGTCCAGGAAGGCATTGCCGATCTTTTCCATGAGCGGCTGAAGCGCCGAATGGAGACATTGCGGGTCGGTCAGCCTTTGGACAAGTGCATCGATATGGGTGCGATCATAGCCCCCGTGCAATTGACGCGTATCGAAGCGCTGGTGAAAAAGGGAGTTTCAGAAGGCGCGACACTGCATCAGGCCAAGATCGACCTGCCGAAGGGCGGCAGCTTCTACCCGCCGACGCTTCTGAGCGGCGTGCAGCCGACATCGATCGTCGCGACCGAGGAAATCTTCGGGCCGGTTGCGGTCTCCATGACTTTCCGCACACCGGAAGAGGCCATCCAGCTTGCCAATCACACCCGCTACGGCCTCGCCGCCAGCGTCTGGAGCGAGACGATCGGCTTGGCGCTGAACGTTGCGGCAAAGCTCGCAGCCGGCGTGGTCTGGGTGAATGCCACCAATCTTTTTGATGCCGCCGTCGGTTTTGGCGGCAAGCGCGAATCCGGATTCGGACGCGAAGGCGGACGCGAAGGTTGCTACGAATATCTGAAGCCAAAGGCTTGGGTCGGTCGCAAGGCGCGCGCAGCAATGCCGGCACTTTCGCAAGTAAAGCCGGTTGCCGGCGATTTTGCCCTGCCAAGCATCGACCGGACGGCAAAGCTCTTCATCGGCGGCAAGCAGGCACGCCCAGACGGCAATTATTCCCGTGTCATCGCCTCGCCCAAGGGCAAGGCCATCGGGGAGGTCGGCGAAGGCAACCGCAAGGACATCCGCAATGCGGTGGTTGCCGCACAGGCCGCCTCCGCCTGGTCGAATGCGACCACTCATAACCGCGCCCAGGTTCTCTATTACATCGCCGAAAACCTCAGTGGCCGCGCCGACGAGTTCGCCTCGCGGATAACAGCGATGACCGGAGCTTCCGCAGCCAATGCAAACGCCGAGGTCGACTCCGCGATTTCCCGTCTCTTCACCTACGCAGCCTGGGCGGACAAATATGAAGGCGGCATTCACCAGCCGCCGCTTCGCGGCGTTGCCCTGGCCATGCCGGAAGCCATCGGCGTCGTTGGCGTCATTTGCCCGCCGGAAGCGCCGCTGCTCGGCTTTATCAGTCTGATTGCGCCGTTGATTGCCACCGGTAATCGTGTCGTCGCCGTGCCGAGTGAGGCCTTCCCGCTTTCGGCCACGGATTTCTATTCCGTTCTGGAAACGTCGGATGTGCCTGCCGGTGTCGTCAATATCGTCACCGGGTCGGCTATCGAACTGGCAAAGATCCTTGCCGCGCACAATGACGTCGATGCGGTGTGGGCCTTCGGCTCGGCGGAACTTTCGACGACGGTGGAGAAGCTGTCTTCGGGCAATCTCAAGCGAACCTTCGTGGACAATGGCAAGGCGACGGACTGGATGGACAGAGCCGCTGCCGAAGGCGCGCTATACCTTCGCCGCGCTGTGGATGTGAAGAATATCTGGATCCCCTACGGAGAATAAGGGCTCCAACTCTGGTCATCCGGGCGGGAGGAGAACCGCACCGGCAGGCAAGAACAACGGAATTTGAGGGAATCGCAGAGTTGTAACGGACTTGCGGTTATTGGGCTCTGTTTCGCGGCACGAGGTGCTGCGAAATGGTGCAACTAAGGGAGGATTCTCATGCTGAAGAATATCGATCCGGCTCTGAATGCGGATGTGCTGCACGCGCTCCGGTCCATGGGGCATGGCGACACGGTCGTCGTTTCCGACACCAATTTTCCTTCGGATTCCATTGCCCGGCAAACGGTGCTCGGCAAGCTGTTGCGCATAGACAATGTGTCGTCTGCCCGCGCCATCGAAGCTATTCTTTCGGTAATGCCGCTGGATACGCCGTTGCAGCCGTCTGCCGGACGAATGGAAATCATGGGCGCGCCGGACGAGATCCCTCCCGTGCAGCAGGAAGTCCAGGCCGTTATCGACGGCGCCGAGGGCAAACCGGCGCCGATGTATGGCATCGAGCGTTTCGCCTTCTATGAGGAAGCCAAAAAGGCCTATTGCGTCATCACCACGGGCGAAAACCGCTTCTACGGCTGCTTCCTCTTCACCAAAGGCGTGATTCCGCCGGAAACCGTATGAGGGGAAACAAAATGAAGGTGGGTGTTTCGATCCTCGGGATTTTCGTCGCCGACACGGCCTATCTGGCCAAGCGCATGCCAAACGTTGGCGAGACCATCACCGGGACCGGTTTTGCAGTAGGCCCGGGCGGCAAGGGATCCAACCAGGCTGTCGCTGCTGCCCGCGCCGGTGGAACAGTCTCCTTCATCTCGAAGATCGGCCGCGACACCTTCGGCGATATGGCGCTGAAGACCTATTCGGAAGCAGGCGTGACGCCGAAGGTTGTGCAGATGGACGATATGCCGACCGGCGCTGCCTTCATCTACGTCAATGACGGTAACGGCGACAATGCGATCATCGTCTATCCAGGCGCCGCAGGCACCATCGGCGTGGGTGATGTCGAGGCGGCACGCGAAACCATCGAGCAATCGGCTGTTTTCGTGACCCAGCTCGAACAACCGGCCGAAGCGGCGCAGCGCGCCCTCGAAATCGCCCATGCGGCCGGCGTTACCACTGTTTTCAATCCAGCGCCGGCCGAGCCGTTTCCGGACACGATCTATCCGCTCTGCGACTATATCGTGCCAAACGAGACCGAGGCAGCGGCCATCGTCGGCTTTCCGCTCGACACGCTCGACGACGCCAGACGGGCTGGCGACGCCTTTCTTGCCAAAGGCGTGAAAGCCGCGCTGATCACACTGGGTGGTCGCGGTGTGCTCTATCATACGGCCGGGCAATCGGTTCATGTTCCGGCGGTCTCGGCGGGAGCAGTCATCGATACCACCGGCGCCGGCGACGCATTTGTCGGTGGCTTCTCGGCAGCGCTCTCGCGGGGCTTTAGTCCGGTCGAGGCCGTGCGTTTCGGCTGCGCGACCGCCGGTATTGCGGTGACGCGGCGGGGTACCGCGCCTGCAATGCCGAATATCGAGGAAATCGAGGCGCTTCTGCGGAAAGGAGGCGCATTATGACCCGCAACGATCCGGTCAAACATTTCTTCATCTGGCCGGCGTTGCTGATCGTGCTGGTAATCTCGATCTTCCCGCTGATCTATTCGCTGACCACCAGCTTCATGAGCCTGCGGCTCGTACCGCCGATCCCCGCGCATTTCGTCGGCTTCGGCAACTATGCGGAATTGCTTCAGAACCCGCGCTTCTGGAGTGTCACCTGGACGACGACGATCATCGCTTTTGTTGCGGTGTCGCTGCAGTATGTCATCGGTTTTTCCGTGGCGCTGGCGCTCAGCCGTCGGGTGCCTGGCGAAGGTTTGTTCCGGGTCAGCTTCCTGGTGCCAATGCTGGTGGCGCCCGTCGCCGTTGCACTCATTGCCCGCCAGATCCTCAACCCGACAATGGGCCCGCTCAATGAGTTGATGACCGCCTTCGGCTTTCCCAACCTGCCGTTTCTGACTCAGACCAGATGGGCTATCGGCGCCATCATTTCCGTCGAAGTGTGGCAGTGGACACCCTTCGTCATCCTGATGCTTCTTGCCGGGCTGCAAACCCTGCCGGAGGACGTCTACGAGGCTGCCGCGCTTGAAAATGCCAGTCCCTGGCAGCAGTTCTGGGGGATCACTTTCCCGATGATGCTGCCGATTTCGGTGGCGGTGGTCTTCATCCGCCTCATCGAGAGCTACAAGATCATCGACACGGTGTTCGTGATGACAGGCGGAGGGCCCGGCATTTCGACCGAAACGCTGACCTTGTTCGCGTATCAGGAGGGCTTCAAGAAGTTCAACCTCGGCTACACCTCCGCCCTCTCCTTCCTGTTCCTGATCGTCATTACCGTGATCGGGCTCGTCTATCTCGCCATCCTGAAGCCCTATCTGGAGAAGCACAAATGAGCGTGCGTAACCTCAAAGGATCCGGCCGCTGGTGGGCGCTCGCAGGCTGCCTGCTCTGGCTCGCCTTCACCTTCTTTCCGCTTTACTGGGTGGCGATCACCTCGTTCAAGTCGCCGCTCGGCGTCGTCGGCGGGCCGACCTATATTCCATTTGTCGACTTCGACCCGACGCTGACAGCCTGGAGCGAGCTTCTGTCGGGCGCGCGCGGCCAGTTCTACAACACCTTCATCGCCTCGACGATCATCGGGCTTTCCGCATCGGTGCTGGCCACCTTCATCGGATCCATGGCAGCCTATGCGCTGGTGCGCTTCACCTTCGAGGTCAAGCTGCTGTCCGGCGTGATTTTCGTCGTTGTTGCCTTTGGCGGATATCTTCTCGGCCGTCATGTGCTGGGCTACGGGCAGGCTATTTCGCTGATCTTTGCCTTTGTTGCAGCGCTTGCGCTCGCCATCGGCTCCAGCCGAATGAAGCTTCCAGGGCCGCTCCTCGGCAATGATGATATCGTCTTCTGGTTTGTCAGCCAGCGCATGTTTCCGCCGATCGTCGCCGCCTTTGCCTTGTTCCTGATGTACACGGAAATGGGCAAGTTGGGGTTCAAGTTGGTGGACACCTATACAGGGCTCACCTTCGCCTATGTCGCCTTCTCGCTGCCGATCGTGATCTGGCTGATGCGCGATTTCTTTGCGGCACTGCCGGTGGAAGTCGAAGAGGCGGCGATGGTCGACAATGTGCCGTCGTGGAGAATTTTCTTCGGTATCGTCCTGCCCATGTCCAAGCCGGGCCTGATCGCGACATTCATGATCACGCTCGCCTTCGTCTGGAACGAGTTCCTGTTCGCACTCTTCCTGACCAGTTCCAAATGGCAGACCCTTCCCATTCTCGTCGCAGGGCAAAACAGCCAGCGCGGCGACGAGTGGTGGTCGATATCGGCAGCCGCCCTGGTCGCGATCATACCCATGGTCGTCATGGCGGGCATTTTGAGCAGGCTGATGCGGTCTGGCCTGCTTTTAGGAGCAATAAAGTGACCGTTCGACAAGCCTAGTCATTGTTCAATTCCGGGGAGGAAAACATGAGAAGATTGCTATTGAGTTCAACGGCCGCAGGACTACTTGCTGCGGCGGGCGTCACATCCGCGCTCGCGTGCGAACCGGACTACACCGGTGTCACGCTCACCGCCACGACGCAGACAGGCCCCTATATCGCCTCTGCGCTGCAACTCGCGGCCAAGGGCTGGGAAGAAAAGACCTGCGGCAAGGTGAATGTCGTCGAATTTCCGTGGTCGGAACTCTATCCGAAAATCGTAACCTCGTTGACCTCGGGCGAAGACACGTTCGACGTGGTCGCCTTTGCGCCGGCCTGGGCACCGGACTTCACCGATTTTCTCTCGGAAATGCCCAAGGCGATGCAATCAGGTGCCGACTGGGAGGACATCGCGCCGGTTTACCGCGAGCAACTGATGGTCTGGAACGGCAAGGTCCTGTCGCAGACCATGGACGGTGATGCCCATACCTATACCTACCGCATTGATCTGTTTGAAAACGCGGAGAACCAGAGCGCCTTCAAGGCGAAGTATGGCTACGATCTTGCCCCGCCGAAGACATGGAAGCAGTATCTCGACATCGCTGAATTCTTCCAGCAGCCGGACAAGGGCCTTTGGGGCACGGCGGAAGCCTTCCGCCGTGGTGGCCAGCAATTCTGGTTCCTGTTCAGTCACGTGGCGGGATACACCAGCCATCCCGACAATCCCGGCGGCATGTTCTTCGATCCGGATACGATGGATGCACAGGTCAACAATCCGGGCTGGGTACGCGGCCTGGAGGAATATATTCGCGCTTCGAAACTGGCGCCGCCAAATGCGCTGAACTTCTCGTTCGGCGAAGTGAACGCGGCCTTTGCCGGTGGCCAGGTCGCGGAATCGATCGGCTGGGGCGATACCGGCGTCATCGCCGCCGACCCGAAGCAGTCCAAGGTCGCCGGCAATGTCGGTTCGGCATCGCTGCCGGGCTCCGACGAGATCTGGAACTACAAGACCAAGAAGTGGGACAAGCAGCCCGAGGTCGTCCAGACTTCCTTCATGGCCTTCGGCGGTTGGCAGGCAGCCGTACCGTCGTCCTCCAAGAACCAGGAGGCCGCTTGGAACTATATCCAGTTCCTGACGAGCCCGGCGGTTTCCGGTCAGGCGGCGATTACCGGCGGCACAGGCGTCAATCCATACCGTCTTTCGCACACGACAAATACGGCGTTGTGGTCGAAGATCTTTTCCGAGCGTGAGGCCAAGGAATATCTTGGAAGCCAGAAGGACGCGGTGACCGCCAAGAACACGGCGCTCGACATGCGCCTGCCGGGCTATTTCTCCTATACGGAAATTCTCGAAATTGAGCTTTCCAAGGCATTGGCTGGAGAGGTGACGCCGCAGCAGGCGCTGGATACCGTGGCTGCCGGATGGAACAAGCTGACGGAGGAGTTCGGCCGCGACAAGCAACTGGCAGCCTATCGTTCGTCGATGGGCCTGCCTGCGAAGTAAGCCCATCCTCAACATCTCATCCCGGCGGTGCCGGGATGAGATCAGACATCGTTGAAAGAAGAAGCAAACCATCGCCGCTTAGAGTGCCGTGCGTCCTTTCGGACGAAGGACGCTCTAACTCTTTCAATCCTCGCATCGTGCTTTCCGAAAATCGATTCCGATTTTGGGGCCGATGCGCTGGGCCAGGCGATGGAATTCTCATGAAAAGGTTACAGCATGTCCCAGGTGAGTTTGGATCAGGTCACCAAATCCTTTGGTAGCGTTGAGGTCATTCCTCCGCTCGATTTGGCAATTGCCGACAAGGAATTCGTGGTTCTTGTCGGACCTTCCGGCTGCGGGAAGACAACCACACTGCGGATGATCGCGGGGCTGGAACAGACGACATCAGGGGAAATCCGTATCGGCGAGCGGGACGTTACTGCGCTGCGCCCGGGTCTGCGCAATTGCTCGATGGTGTTTCAGAATTACGCGCTCTATCCGCATATGACAGTCGCCGAAAACATCGGCTACGGCATGAAGGTGCGCGGAACGCCGAAGCAGGACATCGATGCCGCCGTTGCAAATGCGGCGCGCATTCTCAATCTCGGTGCCTATTTGAAACGCAAGCCGAACGCGCTCTCAGGTGGCCAACGCCAACGCGTGGCGATTGGCCGGGCGATTGTTCGCCAGCCGGATGTGTTCCTGTTCGACGAACCGTTGTCCAATCTCGACGCTAAACTGCGCATTGAAATGCGAACAGAAATCAAGCTCTTACACCGCAGGCTCAAAACCACGATCGTGTACGTTACACATGATCAGGTAGAGGCGATGACGATGGCAGATCGGGTCGTGGTTATGAATCAAGGGCGGATCGAACAGGCCGCAGATCCGATCACCCTTTATGAATCTCCGAAGAATCTCTTTGTCGCTGCCTTCATCGGTTCGCCAAGCATGAACTTCATCGAGGGGCAACTTGTGCAAAACGCCGGTGGAATTGCCTTCCAAGCCGAGGGTGGGGTCAACATTCCGGTTCCCCCACAAAGAGCCGAGCGCCTTTCGGCGGCAGTGGGACAGTCAGTGGTTCTCGGGATCCGACCGGAACATACTATGGTTGGGGATTCCAACGTTTCAACTGTGAGCCTTCATGTCGCCGATATCGAGCCCCTCGGTCCATACACACTGGCGATCGGCAAGGTCGGGTCAGCGGCCTTTACTGCCCAGATCCACGCGTCATCGCGCGTTGGCCCGGATGACAGGATTAGTGTTCCAATTGATACCCAGAAAATGCACTTTTTCCTTAAAAGTACCGGAGACACGGTGGGCTAAAAGCACCGCGAACTATACGGCAATCCACCAAGAGGACATTCCGACATCGCGATCTGCGCCGTATGAATTCAAAGACAGGGGCGTCGGCAGCGCGGCATAGGCGCTAAAGGGCGTCGCAATGCCTCCGATGTTCGACGACAATCCGCTCTCCTGCCGCCACCTCCCCGCTGGGAGAAGAGGGAGCGAGCCGTACGGCTCAATCACCTTTCAAGCCACGTTGAAAGAAGAAGCAAGACCGAGATGCCCCTCCCCGGAAATGGGGAGGGGCAATATCATTACCTGTTGGCAGCGACCGGGCGGACCAGCGCCGTGACGCGGCGGATGGTGACGCGGCGGTTTTCCTGTTCCGGGCCTACCGTGTTGACCTTCAGGTAGCTCTCGCCATAGCCCTGCGTCGCAAGGTTTTCCGGCGCAATGCCGTAGACGTCGGAGAGCACGTTAGCGACCGATTCGGCCCGCTGGTCGGAGAGGATCAGGTTGCTCTGGTCTGAGCCAACAGCATCCGTATGACCCTCGATCAGGAAGGTTTCGCTCGGATCCTTCTCGAGCACCTGGCTGATCGCGTCGGCGACCTTGCGCAACGTGCGCGCCTGGGTCATCGGGATCTCGGCGCTGCCGGTCGCGAAGGTGATCGTGTCGAGGTCGATGCGGCGCACCTTGTCGCGGATACGGGCCGAATATTTCACCTCATCCAGCGAATAGACGCGCTCCACCGGCTCGACGGGCGGCTCGCTCAGGAACTCGTAATAGTCCCGGTTCGGGTCGCTGCGGGTATCGATGATGTAGTCGCTGAGCGGCACGCGCAGCCGCATCGGCGGCAGGTCGGCGCCCGGATCCTCGAAATAGTCGCGGTCCGGATCGTCATAGAGGTCCTGGGAATAATAGAGCACGTCCTCGCGTCCGCGGGCATCAACGCGCGACCGCTGGATGATGTCGCCGTAGCGGTTGCGGATCGTGACGATGCGATAGCCTTCCGGTCGCGCGATCGTCTCGCGGTAGCGGTCGCCGGACAGCTCTTCGTAGCTCGGCCGTTCGCCGTCGCGCAGGAAGCGCCTGTCGTCGTCGCCGCGCACGATCGTCCTGTTGTCGTACTGGATGATCACACGGCTGTCGTCACCACGGTCGTCGAAGCGCGCGCCGTCGGGACGGACGAATTGCGGCCGCTCGTCGAGCTTCCTGCCCTTCTCGCGGGTCACCGCCTCGAGTTTGACTGGCGCCGGCGCTTTGGCACCGCTCAAAGCCTGTGCATCGGCATCCGAGGTCGGCACCTTCACCTCCTGGCTGTCGGCGCGCTGCTTGTCGCGGTCGCGGCGGCCTTCCCGGCCCTTGCTGCGGTCGGCATCCTTGTCGCTGTCGAGCACGGCCGCGCCGTTCTCGACCGGCAGCACGACGGTTTCGTTGCTCTTGGCCGGATCGGCGGCAATCTTCTTGCGGCGCTCCAGCTCCTCGGGAGAAGCCTTTTCCGGCGCCGGAATGGCCTGCTCGACCTGCTGGCCGCCGCTGGCATCCGGCAGCGGCTGGGCAGTGTCGGTCGCGGGCGCGGCGGGCTGTTCACCGGCAGGCTTTGCCGCCGTACCATCCTTGGGCTTTTCGGCGGGCGCAGCTTCCGGGGCCGCCGCCTTGTCTTCGGTCGCCTTCTCTTCGCTCGGCTTGTCTGCGGGTGCCGCAGTCTTGCCCTTTGCCGGCTTTTTCTCGGCCGGCGCCTCGGCGGCGGGTTTTTCCTCCGGCGTGGCTTCGGGCTTGGCCGTTTCCGCAGTCGGCGTCACGGCCTCGGGAGCGGCAGGCTGGGCCTCTTTCTCGGCCTTGCCCTTGCCTTTATCCCGGCCCTGGGCCTTGTCCTGTCCTTTGTCCCGCTTGCCGCCTTCCGGCTTGGCTTCTGGCTGTGCCTGATCCGTCTCCGGCTGCGCTTCCTTTGCCGCCGGCTGCTGTTCGGGCTCGGCCTGCTGCGTTTCCTGTTTCTTCGGCTTTTTCGGCTTGTCCTGGGTTACGGGCTGCTGCTGTTCCGGCTGCGGCTCGGCCTCCGGCTTCGCCTCGGGCTGGGCTTCCGATTTGGCTTTCCGCTCCGGCTTGCTTTCCGGCTGCAGCGCAGGCGCCTCTTTCGGCGCCGCTTCGGCCTTGGGCGGTTCCGGCTCTGCCTTGGGTTCGGGCGCCGGAGCTTCCTTACGCTCAGCCTTCGGCTTTTCGGCGGGCGCTTCCTTCTGCGCCGGCTTCTCGGCGGCCGGCGCCTGTTCGGCCGGAGCTTCCTCCTTCTGCTTGCGCTTCTTCTTCAGCAGCTCCTCTTCGGAAGGCGCATCCTGCGCCACCTCGAAGCTGCCTTGCTCGGCCTGCTGCACGGCCGAGGCCTGCGTCGCGACGTCGCGTACGGCCGCCATCGCCGATGCCGGCTGCAAAGCCAGCGAAAGAGAAAGCAGCGGAAAAGCCGCGCTCGCGAACAATCTTGATTTCATGCCCATCGGGTTTCCTCGATCCTGTTTGAGCTTCTTGAAGGCCGCCAGGCCCTGGTTCCGCCCCTAGCTTCGCAATGAGGCGAAACGGCGGAATGGCAATTGCCGAGCCGCCGATTTGTTCCGGTTCTAGGAAGTGGAGGATTAACCTCGCGTGAATGTTGCAGTCTGCCGGCGTTCATCTCGCCTGTTATTTGCACCGCACAATTGCGATGGGATTTGTGTTGCAATTCTGTGAAAAAAAGTCTGATTATCGCCGCAAGGCGGTCTCGGCACCGTTGAACTGCGGCCGTCAGCCCAAGAGAAAAAGGAGCGACGGCTACCAACAGAGAGGATCCTCATGCTTAATCCTACCCGTATTTTCGCGGCAGCCTCGATCGCGGCGATGTCCCTTTTTGCCGGCTCGGCAATGGCCGATGGCGAGAAATATGTGATCGGCACCGATTCGACCTATCCGCCCTTCGAATTCGTCGATGCCAGCGGCACGATCCAGGGCTTCGACATCGACATCACCAAGGCGCTGTGCGCTGAAATGAAGGCCGAATGTACCTTCGTCAGCACCGACTGGGACGGCATCATCCCGGCGCTCAATGCCAAGAAGTTCGACATGATCGTCTCCTCCATGTCGATCACGCCGGAGCGTCTGAAGCTCGTCGACTTCTCAAACAAATACTACAACACCCCGCCGGCCATTGCCGTGCCGAAGGATTCGACGATCACCGATGTCGCCGGCCTCAAGGGCAAGGTGATCGGCGCGCAGACCTCCACGACGCACGCCAACTATGCCGAGAAGCATCTCGCCGACACCGAACTCAAGCTTTATCCCACAGCTGACGAATACAAGCTCGACGTTGCCAGCGGCCGTGTCGACGCCGTCATCGACGACGTCGTCGTTCTCTCCGAATGGGTGAAGTCCGACGCCGGCGCCTGCTGCAAGATCCTGACGACCCTGCCGGTCGACAAGGAAATCAACGGCAACGGCGCAGGTATTGCCATCCGCCAGGGCGATCCGCTCAGGGAGAAGCTGAACACGGCGATCGCTGCGATCCGCGCCAGCGGTGAGTACAAGAAGATCCAGGACAAGTACTTCGACTTCGACGTTTACGGCCAATAAGAAATTCGCTATCCGGCGATGAAGGTAATGGCGGGAGGCTTGCTCTTCCGCCATTTTTGTTTGACAAAGATTACAAGATCAAAACGGCAAAAGCCGTGAGGGGAATTCTCGCATGGGCGGATTATTTTCCGCGCTGGGCTCCTTTTGGAGCTGGATTGTGCACATTTTCGATCCGCTGTGCGGACCCGTTGGCATCTTCACTTGGTGGGGTCAGTCGACGATCCTTGCCTGCGGCGATACCGGCTGGGGCGACGAGATCGCGCTTGGCCTGCAGGTCACCATTTCGGTGGCGATCGTCACCCTGCCGATCGGCCTCGCCATCGGCTTCCTGGTGGCGCTCGGCCAGCAGTCGGAGGAAAAGCCGCTGCGGCTGGCTTCCGGCATCTACACCACGATCTTCCGCGGCTTGCCGGAGCTTCTGACGCTCTTCATCATCTACTATGGCATGCAGATGCTGATCCAGTCTCTGCTGACCTTCGTCGGTTATGACGGGCCGCCGATCGAGATCAACGCCTTCCTCGCCGGCGTCATCGCGCTTTCGGTCGTCTTCTCCGCCTACTGTTCGGAAGTGCTGCTCTCGGCCTTCCGCGCCATTCCCAAGGGGCAATATGAGGCAGGCGACGCGCTTGGGCTGCATAGCGGCCGCACGTTGCGCCTGATCATCCTGCCGCAACTCGTGCGCATCGCGCTGCCGGGCCTGACGAACCTGTGGATGGTGCTGCTGAAGGACACCTCCTACGTCTCGATCATCAGCCTTGCCGATATCCTGCGCCAGACGAGCGTCGCCGTGCGAGTGACCAAAGAACCCTTCTTTTTCTATGGTCTGGCCTGTTGCCTCTATCTGGTGCTCGCCATCCTCTCCTCCTTTCTGCTCGTCTATGTCGAGCGTTGGGCCAAGCGTTCGGAGATCCGTCGATGAGCTATGCCGAAACGCTGATCCCGCCGCAGCCAGCCCCCCGCGCGGTGATGAAGCCGATGACGCCGGCGCGCATGGCCGGCTATATTCTCGTGGCCATCTGGGCTGTGCTCGCAGCACTTCTCGTCATTTCCGTCATCAATGGCTGGGATCCGGAAAAATTCATCCGCTACGGGCCGCGTTACGTCCACGGCCTCGGGGTCACGCTGAGCCTCGTTTTCATTTCCGTCATCTGCGGCGCCATCCTGTCGCTGCCGCTTGCCGTGGCGCGCATGTCAAAGAACCGGCTGCTGAATGCGCTGGCCTACGGCTACATCTATTTCTTCCGCGGCACGCCGCTGCTTGCCCAGCTGTTCCTGGTCTATTACGGCCTCGGCATATTCCGGCCGCAGCTTGAGGCCGTCGGTATCTGGTGGTTCTTCCGCGATGCCTGGTATTGCGGCCTCTTCGCCATGACCATCAATACCGCGGCCTATCAGGCGGAAATCCTGCGCGGCGCCATTGAAAGCGTGCCGCATGGCCAGCAAGAGGCCGCGAATGCGTTGGGTATCCACAAGTACATCGCCTTCCGCAAGATCATCCTGCCGCAGGCTCTCATCGTCGCACTTCGCCCTTATGGCAACGAGATCATCCTGCTGATCAAGGGCTCGGCGGTCGTCGCCATCATCACAGTGCTCGACCTGATGGGCGAAACCCGCTACGCTTTCTCCCGCACTTTCGACTACCAGACCTATCTCTGGGCAGCGATCTTCTATCTCACCATCGTCGAGGCCTTACGCCATCTCTGGGCCTGGATCGAGCGCCGCCTGACCCGGCATCTCAAGCGCTGATGCATGACACCCAAAACTGTGTCGAGATTTTGGGATAACGGCATGCATTTAACAAAATCCAGTTTGGCAGCACTCTCTGCGTTATGCTGCCAAACCGTTGATATTAAAAATGAATTGTCCTTTTACGGAGTATCTGTAAAGCTTCCGTTAACCACTCGCATGTTTCCATATCATGTAGCGCTAATAAGCGCGCGAGTGGGAACAAGAAGAAGCGGAATACGATGCACAAGGACATGGAAAAACAGTTGAATGGCTATGGTCTGACGACCGCCCAGATCCTCTACCACCTGCCGGACCACCCGGCGATCCTGCAGACCTATGTCTGGCAGGATTACGACCTCGCCCCCGATTTTCCCGAAATGCGCGGCTTCCTGAAATTTTGGGAAGAGAAGCTCGACGGGCCGCTGCATTCGGTGCGCTACATCCACCGCAGGCTGATCTCGGCAACCGAGTGGCGGGCACTGAAGGGCGAGTTCATCCTGCACTGATCGGCTGGAGTGTGGTGCCGAATAGGGCGAATGGTTCAGGCCGTATCATGCTCCACTGCATAATTCCTTAAATCGGAATCGATTTAAGGATAAAATTATGCAGCAACTCAAAGTGCTACAGCGTCCTTTGCGCGTCTCAAAAGACGCGCGGCGCTGTAGGCCGCATCAGACATGCGCCTCGCCATGGCCGAATTCGCCTTCGTCGCGATCCCGGCGAAGGGCGAAGCCGAGCATGCCGAGATAGAATGCGATGACGATTGCGATCACCGCAAGGCCGGGAACCGGCCCGAGTGCGGCATTATCGATGACATAGGTCCATGACTGCGCCTGCAACGCCGGCATGCCTTCCGTCTGCAGTTTCGGCGTCGAGATCTTCAGACACCAGGCGAGCAACAGGATGAAATACATCCAGCCGTAATTGCGTTTGAGCCGGCGGTGCATCGCCTCTTGATAGCTGAGCAGGAAGCGTGGTTTGCGCAGGCTGCTGGCAACCACTACGGCCCATTCGCCGCCGGCCTCAGCCTCGGGCGCCAGAATCTCAGCGAAATAGCAGCGCTCGATCTGGCGAACGCGGGCGCGGTAGATATCGAAGAAGCGATAGCGCCGCGCCTCAATCATCAAAAGCAGCGTCACCAGCATCATCCCGAACAGCAGCACGCCGTGATGCGAGGTCGGCGTCGACAGCGACACCGAAAGGAGTGCTGCGACCACCGTGATCGCCCAATTGGACGTCCGGTCGATGCGGTCGCGCCAACTCGTCATCCGCCCGAGTTCACCACGGTAATAGTGGCAGAGCGCATTGGTGACCTCGATTGGTGTCCTAGGCAGCAACAATGGCCGCGCGCCCTCTCCTTCCCTTGCCGATAACGTCCTGTCTTGCTCCATTTTCATGGCTCGTTCCTCCCTTCGTCTTCTTTTCGGCCATTCTGCGCCCGCAAGCGCGCCATTGCAAAACATCCAAAGCCGCCTTAGACGCATGCCTGAAACAAAAGGACGATGGACTGCGATGGCAAAGAAGATCGACGAAGAAGCCCTTGGCGAGGCCTATAACCGCGCGCTGGCGCTGGAAAAGGCCGGCGATGTCGACGCGGCCGTTGCAGCCTATCAGGAAGTCCTGGCAATCGATCCCGACGATCACGGCGGTGCGGCCGTGCGCATCGCCGCGATGGGCCGCGGCGAAACGCCGGTCAAGGCGCCCGACGCCTATGTCGAGACCTTGTTCGACCAGCATGCCGAGGTTTTCGAGGACGTGCTCGTCGAGCAGCTCGGCTATCACGTTCCGATGCTGGTGCGCCAGCGCCTGCAGGAACTGAAGCTCGGACCATTCAAGCGGCTGCTGGATCTCGGCTGCGGCACAGGCCTCACCGGCGGCGCGCTACGCGACCTCTGCGCCGATATGACCGGCATCGACATATCGGAGAAGATGGTCGAGATCGCCCATGAGAAGGATCTCTACGAGACGCTCTTCGTCGCCGAGGTCGAGGATTTCCTCGATGACAACGACGAGGAGGCCTTCGACATCATCGCCGCCACCGACGTGCTGCCCTATCTCGGCGCGCTCGAACCGCTTTTCTTCGGCGCCGCCGAGAACCTGACGCCGGGCGGCTTGTTCATCTTCTCCTCGGAAACCCTGCCCGAGGAAATACTCGCCGGCCGCGCCTATATGGTCGGCCCGCACCAGCGCTTCGCCCATGCCGACGCCTATGTGAGAGAACGCCTGACGGCCACCGGTTTCGAACTCGTCGAGATATCGGATATCAACGTGCGCATGGAAGACGGCGAGCCAACTCCCGGCCATCTCGTCATCGCCAGGCATATCGGCTGAGGCCGATACTTGCACGATCGGCGAACTATCCCTTGCGCGATGCTCTGCAACCTGATACTTAGTCGAACGGTAAAGTATTCGACAGGAAAGGTCGCCATATGTCGCTCGTGCTCTATGGACATCCGCTTGCCTCCTTCTGCCACAAGGTGCTGATCGCGCTTTACGAGAACGGTACCCCGTTCGAGGACCGCATCGTTGATCTTTCCAGCGAGGAGTCGCGCGCCGATCTTTTCCGCTTCTGGCCGATCGGCAAGATGCCGCTGCTGCGCGACGAGGCGCGCGACAGCACCATTCCCGAAACATCAATCATCATCGAATATCTCGAGCAATATTATCCGGGGCCTATCCGCCTGCTGCCGCTGGAGATCGACCGGGCGCTGCAGGTCCGTCTCTGGGATCGCTTTTTCGATCTCTATGTCCAGACACCTATGCAGACGCTGGTCAGCAACCACATGCGCCCAGAGGGCACGGCCGACGAACGCGAGGTTGAGGCCGCCAAGGCGACGCTTGCCACCGCTTACTCAATGATCGAAAAGCAGCTCGTCGATAAGCCGTGGATATCAGGCGACGGCTTCACCGTGGCCGATTGCGCTGCAGCCCCAGCGCTCTTCTATGCCGAGACGCTGATTCCCTTCAGCCAGGAGCAGCGGAACCTTCGCGCCTATTACGATCGGCTGCTCGCGCGGCCATCCTTTGGACGGGTGCTGGAAGAGGCCCGCCCCTACTTCAAATTCTATCCCTATAAGGAAAGGCTGCCGGCGCGCTTTCGGGATGCGGCGGGATGATCGAGAGCCAGACTGATCTCGACCGCATGTTCCACGCGCTCTCCGACCGCAGCCGCCGCGGTATGATCGACCGGCTCGGTCGCGGCCCCGCCTCAGTCACCGAACTGGCGGCGCCGCTTGCCGTTGCCCTGCCGACGGTGCTGAAACATCTGCAGGTGTTGGAGGAAAGCGGTCTTGTCCTTTCCGCAAAGGCCGGTCGCGTGCGCACCTACCGCCTGCAGAAGGACGCGCTTGCCGCCGTCGAGCGCTGGGTGGAGCAGCGAAAGATCCAGTGGACCACCACCTTCGACCGCCTCGACCAATTTCTGGCTGATGAACCGGAGACATTTTCCGAATGACGACACGATCCGCCGAACACGCCACTCTCGTCATCGAGCGTCACCTGAAGGCGCCCGTCGCCCGCGTCTTCCGCGCCTGGTCGGCGCCAGAGGCCAAACGCCAATGGTTCGCCTGCCACGGCGAATGGGTGCCGCTGGACTACGGGCTCGATTTCCGCCCCGGTGGCAAGGAAAGGAACTACGTCGCCGATACTGACGGCCTCCTGCACGCCTATGACGCCCATTACATCGATATCGTGCCCGATGCCCGCATCATCTATGCCTATGAGATGAAGCTTGGGGAAAGCCGCATCTCCGCATCGCTCACAACCATCGCCTTTGAAGCCGAACCCGGCGGCACGAAAATGGTCTTCACCGAACAGGTGGTCTTCCTCGACGGCTACGCTGACAACGGCGCCCGCCTCCAGGGCACCGAAATCGGCCTCGACAATCTGCAACTCTTCCTCGAGCGCGAGGAAAGCCCGATCCACTGACACATGTCGCCAAATCAAGTTCGATGCGACGCGTTTCAGGCGATATTGCCAAGCCTCAAGCGCTGCTTGGTTTTTTTCGGGAGCCGGCGGGGCGAGCGGCAGCCCGCGTTGACGTGTTGAGTGCGGCGGCGGCGCGAACGAGCGCCTTCAATGCTTGCTCGTTGATCTCATCGCCCTCATGGAAATCGATGGCGCGCCTGGTATTGCCGTCAAGGCTGGAGTTGAAGAGGCCTGAAGGGTCCTCCAGCGATGCGCCCTTGGCGAAGGTCAGCTTCACCACGCTTTTGTAGGTCTCGCCGGTGCAGATGATGCCGGCGTGCTCCCACACCGGAACGCCTCTCCACTTCCATTCCTCGACCACGTCGGGCGCGGCCTGCCTAATGAGAGTTCGGACCCGGGCGAGCGTCTCGCCTCGCCAATCGCTCAACTCCTCGATTCTCGCATCGATCAAACGAGAAGGAGAGTCTCCGTCTTTCTCTTCGCTGGAGCCGCTCTTCTTCATGGTTGCCGTGGCTTTCTTCATCAATATCGCTCCTCCATCCCTTAAGTGCTGATGACCTAGAGCGCCGTGCGTCCTTTCAGACGCACAAAGGACGCTCTAACGCATTAAATCTACGCATCCGCTTACATTCGTTCACCGGGCACTCGGCTGGCTTGCTCCACCCAGGCGGCGAGCTGAGCCTCGTCGAGTTGGTCTTCCTCATGGATGTGGAAGTAACGCACTTCCTTTTGCTTGGACTCGCCGGGTGGGATGGGACTGAGCGACGTGCCACGGAAGAAAGCAAGTTTGATGTATTTCGCGAAGCAATGGACACCGAGAAACCAGCCCTGCCCTTCCATGCCATAGAGCGGCGAGTTCCATTTCACGGCCTTATACACCCCCGGCACCATGCGCGTGATGAGCGCATCGAGGCGATGCCCGATGTCGCTTTTCCAGCCCGGCATGGCGGCGATGTAGGCTTGCACGGGAGCGTCGCCGTAACCCTTGGCGATCTGAGGGTTGCCGCCCGAGAGAAGGGTCGGCTCCGCGGTATCAGGCGTGGCTGCTGTCTTCTTCGTGATCTTCGCTGCGGTCTTGGATGTCTTCCCGGACATTGCCGTCACTCCTACCCTCCGCTGCGTCCCGCGCCGCGCCACTTGGTGGCATATGGCAGCGCGAACAAGTAGAGACCAGTGAGCAGGAGCAAGGTCAGCGGCAGCAGCGCCATGAGCCCCACCCAGACGGATGATTTCTCCTGCACCATCGTGATGATATTAATTATGACGGCCAGCGTAAAGGCAATGGACAGCCAACGGTGGATCTGCCGAAACCAGTTATTCCAATTCAAGGGAACCTCCTGCGAAAACAAGCCGAAGCGGATGGCGTGATCCGTTTGGCCGCGGCCTCACTCTATCCGCGCCAGGACCTGCTCGAGATTTGCAAAGAACCGCTCCCACCCGCTCCTGGCGCCCCCGTAGGCCTGCCGCTGATCCGGTCGGAAGCCCGACTGCTCCATGCGCAGCTGCGTGCCCGCGCTCGTGGGCGTGAGAGTCCAGGTGACGACGCTCGCGAGATCATAGGCAGCCCAGGTGTAAGACAGGGTTTTGTTCGGCTCGACCTCCAGGACCTGGCAATCGACGGAGCCCCAATCCGCGCTCAGCTTGAAACGGTGATCCACGACCGGCACGAAGTCGTTCTTCATCAGCCAGTCCGCGATCAGATGTGGCTGGGTGAGCGCCCGCCAGATCTTTTCCGGCGGAAAAGGGATCTCTCGTTCGACGACGACGGAACGAGTTTCGGTGGATATTTCGGTCATTGGTCCATCCTTTTCAGTAGATCTTCCAGCTGGTCGAACCGATTCTGCCAAAAGTCGGCCATCTCACTTGTCCAGTCGACCAGCGGCGCCAGCGCACCGAGCTGCGCGCTGTAATGCGTCTGGCGACCTTCGTGACGATCACGCACCAATCCGGCCTGTTTCAGGATTCCGAGATGTTTTGAGACGACCGGTTGCGAGACCCCGGCCCGAGCCGTCAGAGCCCCGACCGTCTTTTCTCCTTCGCGGCATAGCCGTTCGAAAAGAGCCCTCCGGGTCGGATCGGCGAGCGTTCTGAAGAGCACGTCTTGGGTGTCCGACATCTACAATCCATACCCCGTTGGCTATGGGTTGACGTATAGCCATGAAGGTATGAGTGTGTCAAGCTGGACGTAAGGCGAGCTAGGAAAACTATTGTTGCTGATTTTGGCGCGTGCCGCAGCGCACTTCGGCAGAGACGGCTGATTCTCTCATACCCAGGCGGCTATACATCTTCGCCATTGGTGATGCATGCTCGCACCGACACGCCTCGCCTATGCCGAGGTCATGCAACCTCGCGAATAGCGCCGGGATCAATGGCCGCTGTCTGTACCGAGGATCGCGGCAAGCAGTCGGCCCTCCAGCTCGGCAAGGCCGGGATGGCCGTGCCGGCGCGGATGCGGATAGGGAATGGGAAGATCGAGTGCGATCCGCCCCTCGTCGAGCACGATGACCCGGTCGGCGAGATGCACCGCCTCGCTGACATCATGTGTGACGAGCACGGCGGTGAAGCCGAGTTCGCGCCAGACACGGTTGATGAGTTCCTGCATGCTGATCCGCGTCAGCGCATCGAGCGCACCGAGCGGTTCGTCGAGCACCAGCACGCCCGGCCGGCTCACCAGCGCCCGCGCCAGCGCCACGCGCTGCCGCTGCCCGCCGGAAAGCCGCGCCGGCCATTCCCTGGTCTTTTCGCCGAGCTGGACTTCGGCAAGCACGGCCTCAGCCGCCTTCGCCGCAGCCCGGCCGTCGATGCCGTCTCCGAGCCCGACCACGACATTATCTGCGACACTGAGCCAGGGCAGCAGCCTCGGCTCCTGGAAGACGATGCGCGCGTTCGGGCTCGCCGGCGCGCCATCGGCATCCTCGAAATGCAACGCGCCGGCACTCGGCTCGTCGAGGCCCATCAGAATGCGCAGCAGCGTGCTCTTGCCGCAGCCGCTCTTGCCGATCACGGCGACGAACTGGCCAGCTGGGATATGCAGGTTGATGCCGCGCAGCACGCGGTTGGCCCCAAAACTCTTTTCAAGCCCCCTCAGGCTAATCGCCGCGGGTGCACTACGACCGGCCGTGGGCGCGTTTTCGCGCGCATAAGCTGGCTCTTCGGCGACGGCGTGAAAACGCTCATGCGCGATCGATGTCATGGCGTCTCTCCTATTTCTGATAGACCGGGTTCCAGGCGAGCAGCCGCCTCTCCAGAACCCGGGCGATGACATCGGCAAGCTTGCCGAGCACGGCATAGATGACGAGGGCGAGCACGACGACGTCAGTCATCATGAATTCGCGGGCATTGTTGGCCATGTGGCCGATGCCTGAGGATGCTGCGATCGATTCCGATACGATCAGCGTCAGCCACATGATGCCGAGGGCATATCTCAGGCCGACGAAGATCGACGGCAGCGCGCCTGGAAAGATCACCTTGCGGAAGAGCGTCCAGTTGCCCATGCCATAGACCTTGCCCATCTCGATCAGATCGCGATCGACATTGCGCACGCCGTGATAGGTGTTGAGATAAACGGGGAAGAGCACGCCGAGCGAGGTGAGAAACAGCTTCGATTCCTCGCCGATCCCGAACCACAGGATGACGAGCGGGATCATTGCCAGGTGCGGAATGGTGCGCAGCATCTGCAGCGTGGTATCGGTCAGCTGCTCGGAAATACGCGATACGCCATTGGCGATACCGAGCAGGAAGCCGATCGAGCCGCCAACGAGAAGGCCGGCAAAGGCGCGGCCGGCGCTCACCAGCACGTCATTCGGCAACTGGCCGGAAACCGTCGTCGACCAGAAGGCGAGGCCGACATCGGCCGGCGAGGGCATGATGCGCGACGAGATCCAGCCGGCCGAGGAGGCAAGCTGCCAGAACGCCACGATCGCCACCGGCACCAGATAGGGCGTTAGCTTCTCCAGGCCGGGCAGCGGCAGGCGGAACCGCGCCTTCCCGGCCTTTTCGGAAGCGACCGACCGTACGAACGGAGTATCGAAAGTCGACATGCATTGTCCTCGCGCTTATCGGGAGCAGGATGCCGCAAGCCCCAAGCGGCTTGCGACGGTGTCACGCTCTGCGTCTTCGTTCGAGATCAGGAGCCGGAGACGACTTTCAGATTGCCGCCATGGCTGCCGCCTGCGAAGACCTGCTTGCGGCCGAACTCGTTGTTGAAACCCAGGCGCTGCTGGTCGCGGGTAATGCCGAGCTCAGGGAAAAGCAGCTCGGCGACGCGATAGGCCTCTTCGAGATGCGGATAGCCGGAGCCGATCACCGTATCGATGCCGATCTCCTGATACTCGCGAAGGCGCGCAGCCACCGTCTTCGGCGATCCCACAAGCGCCGTGCCCGCACCGGCGCGCACCAGGCCGACACCGGCCCAGAGGTTCGGCGAGACTTCGAGCTTGTCGCGGCGCCCGCCATGAAGGGCGGCCATGCGCTTCTGGCCGACTGAGTCGGACTCCTGGACGAAGCGCTCCTGCGCCTCGCGGATCGTATCATCGTCAAGATGGCGGATCAGCCGCTCGGCCGCCTCCCATGCCTCATCATCGGTTTCGCGTACGATGAAGTGCAGGCGGATGCCGAAGCTCACCTCGCGGCCGCGTTCGCCGGCGGCCTTGCGCACCTTGGTGATCTTCTCGGCAACCTGTGCCGGCGGCTCGCCCCAGGTCAGATACTTGTCGACCCGGCCAACGGAGAAATCGATGCCGGCATCCGACGAACCGCCGAAATAGAGCGGCGGGCGCGGGTTCTGCACCGAGGGAAAGCCGAGGCGCGCATTGGTCGCCTTGATGTATTTGCCGTCGAAGCTTGCCGTTCCCTTTTCCAGCAGTTCCTCAAAGACGGTGAAGAACTCCTCGGCATGGGCGTAGCGCTCGTCATGCTCGAGATGGATGCCGTCGCCGGCAAGCTCCGCCGGGCTGCCGCCGACGACGATGTTGAGCAGCAGCCGGCCGTTGGAGATGCGGTCGAGCGTCGTCGCAAGACGCGCGTAATAGGCAGGCGATGCCGTGCCGGGGCGGATTGCCACCAGGAACTGCAGCTTCTCGGTCTTGGCGGCAAGGGCTGCCGCCGTCACGAAGGATTCCTCGCAGGCAACCCCGGTCGGCAGCAGCACGCCGGAATAGCCGAGCCGGTCGACGGCCTGGGCGATCTGCGTGAGATAACCGATCTCCGGCGCACGGTTGAGCTCGGAGGAGCCGAGATAGGTGCCGTCGCCCGATGTCGGGATGAACCAGAGGAAATTGATAGGTCCGGATATACCTGTATGGGAGGTGGTGGTCATAGAAGACGGTCCTTTAGCTGCGGAATTCGCGGTCGAGATGGCTCTCTGCAAGTGACGACGCACAGACCGTCTGCCCGCATAACGCCGCCGCACGGATGCTTGGGAGGATCGTGGTGGTGGCGGAGGGTGCAAGAAGGCCGGCTGTCTGTCTGTGCGTGAGCATCTAAAATGTCCCTGTCGATCGGATGGCGGCTGGCCGATGCTTTTCGGTGTCCGCTCCAATCGAGAGGATATTGACATAGACCAGTAATTAGATCGACAATATCAATTTGCTATTGTAATCCGTTTTGGAGAATATTTTTCCGGTTCAGCGGCATGGAAGCCCTCTCCATGCCGCTGAACCGGAAATCTTGGCACCGGGCGGAAAATCAGCTCGCCTTGGGACGCCAGATAATATCGCCGGTCGCGAGTTTCTTCGGCAGGATGCCGAGCCCGTAGAATTCGTCTGCGAGTGCCTGCTGATAGGCGGCGGCGGCATCGGTGATGGTCGAGACGCTGCCGAGATCGGCGCCCTTGCGCGTCAATGTTACGCGCGTCACGTCAGCCGGCACGCCGGTAATTTCGGAAAGCTCCTTGACCGTTTCGTCGAGATTGCTCTGTGCCGACTTCCCGACCTTGGCAAGCTCATCGATCACGTCGACGATCACTTGCGCGTTGGCATCGGTGAAATCGCGATTGGCGAGGAAGAAGCTGTAGGAATCAACGACGCCTTCAGCGGTCGTCAGGATACGTGTCTCCGGATCGGCTTCGGCAATCGCCAGATAAGGATCCCAGATCGACCAGGCGTCGATGCTGCCATTCTTGAACGCGGCGGCGGCATCCGGCGGCGAAAGATCGACCTGCTCGACATCTTCGGGCTTCAGGCCCGCCTTGCGCAAAACCTTAACGGTTACATTATGCGCGCTGGAGCCGCGCTTGAAAGCGACCTTTTTACCCTTGAGGTCTTCAAGTGTCTTGATGGACGAATCCTTGCGCACGAGGATAGCCGAGGCTGCCGGGCTGCCCTTGTAGAGACCGACATAATAGAGCTGCCCGCCAGCCGCCTGGGCAAAGAGCGGCGGCACATCGCCGGTCGCACCGAAATCGAGAGCGCCGGCGCCCAGCGCTTCGAGAAGCGGCGGGCCGGAGGTGAATTCCGACCAGCTGACGGTAATGCCGTGGTCGGCAAGCCGCTTTTCAAGTGCGCTGCGACGCTTGGCGAGCGCCAGCACGCCGTTCTTCTGCCAGCCTATACGGAATTCGCTGGCGGCAGCGCGTGCCGGCCGGACAGCCGGCAGGATTGCCGTGGCCGCAGCGGCTGCGAAAAGCCCGAGCGTTTGTCGACGTGAAATCATGACTTTCCCCTTTTTTGATGGTGCCGGGCCTGTTTTCGGCTGGTCGACCCTGTCAGTGATGAATGCCATGATGATTAAATCTATAATTTATATCGACAATTTTATTTGCAAGATTCCGCCTTTACTGAAATTTTGCGGCCCGGAAATCGCCCTTAAGCGGAATTTTTTCGCGCGTCCTTTATGCTGAGTACTATCCCGGCTCACTCCCGACCTTCCGCGGCCAACCGCTCGCGGATGAAGGTGGGGCCGCCGGCAAGACGCTTCGCAAGCAGGCTTGCGGGATCGACCATGCGCCAATAGGGCGTAACCGTCGAAACCCGCTCGCCCTTCTCCAGCGCGCCGAAGGACAACTCGGCGATCGCACGCAAATGCCGCTGCACGGTCACCGGACAACAGGCGTCCGCCCCGTATTGAGCGGCAAGACGGCGGCGGAGAACGCCGACTTCGGTGAGTACACCTTCCGGTGCCGATCGAATCTGCTCTGCGACCATCTGCTGCGATGGAATAAGCATCGCCTGCATTCCGCTACGGCCTTTGCGCCGCGGCTTGATCGTCGGAATTTCGCTCATGTCACCCCAGGAACATAATGCCTTCCTTCCAATTTAGGGCTCGGCCGAACGGTAGCCAGCCTCATATGCGTCAATCGGAAGGAAGTCTGCCTTCACGGGCTTTTCTGCTCCCGCCGTTTCGGTTAATCCTCGGGCCTGCACTTGAGGAAAAGGATAGGACATATGGCAAAAGTCGCGTTCATCGGTCTCGGCGTCATGGGTTTCCCAATGGCGGGGCATTTGAAGACGAAAGGCGGCCACGATGTCACCGTCTATAACCGCACGCCGGCAAAAGCCGCCGCTTGGGCCGAGAAATTCTCCGGCAAATCGGCCCCTACTCCGGCTGAGGCCGCCGCTGGCGCCGACTTCGTCTTCGTCTGCGTCGGCAATGACGAAGATCTCCGATCGGTGACATTGAGCGAGAACGGCGCCTTACACGGCATGAAGCCCGGTTCGGTGCTGATCGACAACACCACCGCCAGCGCTGAAGTCGCCCGCGAACTTTATGCCGCGGCGAAGGAAAAAGCTGTCGATTTCATCGACGCTCCCGTCTCCGGCGGCCAGGCCGGCGCTGAAAACGGCGTCCTGACTGTCATGTGCGGTGGCGACGAGGCCGTCTTCGAATGCGCCAGGCCTGTCATCGACGCCTATGCCCGCATGGTTGGTTTGATGGGACCGGCAGGCTCGGGCCAGTTGACCAAGATGGTCAACCAGATCTGCATCGCCGGCCTCGTCCAGGGACTTGCCGAGGCGCTGCATTTCGGCAAGCGTGCCGGCCTCGATATCGAAAAGGTGGTCGAGGTGATTTCCAAGGGGGCAGCCGGCTCCTGGCAGATGGAAAACCGCCACAAGACCATGAACGCAGGCAAGTATGATTTCGGCTTCGCGGTCGACTGGATGCGCAAGGATCTCGGCATCGTGCTCACCGAAGCCCGCCGCAACGGCGCCAAGCTGCCGGTCACCGCCGTCGTCGACCAGTTCTACGGCGACGTGCAGGCGATGGGCGGCAATCGTTGGGACACATCCTCGCTGCTCGCCCGCCTGGAAAAATGATCGGCCCCTCCTCCGATGCGGCCGAATTGATCGCGCATCTCGAAACGCTGCGCTCGGAGGAGAATGTCGCCGGCATGGCGCGCTTCGGTATTGTTACCGGCCGCGCCCTCGGTATCTCCAATCCCGATATCAAGGCGGTCGCCAGAGTGGCGAAGAAGGATCACGTCAGGGCAATGCAGCTCTGGCGAAGCGATATCCGCGAAGCCCGCCTACTTGCCCTCTACACGGCCGAGCCGAAGCGGTTGACGACGGAAGAAGCCCAAAATTGGGCCGATGATTTCAACTCCTGGGAGATCGTCGATTGCGCCGCCGATCTCTTCGTCGAGGCCCGGTTGGACGAGCTCATCTGGGAATTCGCTGCCGACGAGCGCGAATTCGTCCGGCGCACAGCCTTCGCCATGATTGCCGGCGGTGCCGTCCACCGGAAAAAGGAGCCCGACGCCACCATTCTTGCCTGGCTGCCGCTGATCAAGGCTCATTCCGGCGACCCCCGAAACTTCGTGCGCAAGGCGGTGAATTGGGCGCTGCGCAATGTCGGCAAGCGCAATCTGGCCTGCCATGCGCCGGCGCTGGCACTCGCAAAGGCCCTGGCGGAAAGCCCTGATAAAACTGCCCGCTGGATCGGCAAGGATGCCGTCAGGGAGCTGGCCGGCGAAAAGCTGCTGGCACGGTTGAGATAAGGCCGATCGGCTCCCAAACTATGTCGCGCAAACTGTGCAGTGTTTTGCGATGACGACATACGGAAAATAAAGCCCCAAAGTGCAAGGAGCGATTCTGAAAGATTGCGACGCGCTTCAGGCTGAAGCCTCTTCGTCAATGCTGCCTGGATTTCTCGACCAGGAAATCGATCAGCACCCGCACCGCCGGCGGCATGCCCTTGGCCGTCGTGAAAACGATGTAGAACTGGCTCTCCTCCGACTGCCATTCCGGCAGCACCCGCACCAGCTTGCCAGCCTGGAGATCGGCCTCGCAGGCGCTTTCGAGCAGAAGCCCGAAGCCGAGACCGGCCCGGGCCGCGTCGAGGATGGCGGTCATGCTGCGGCAGGTGAGCCGCGGCTGATGACGAATCACCTGTTTGGCGTCATTCGGACCGACCAGTTCCCAGGTGTGGAACGACACCCATGACGTCATTGCCAGCGTCGGAAGGTCGGCGAGCTCGTCAACGCAATTCAAACTGCCGGTACGCTCGACGAGCGAGGGACTTGCGACCAGGATACGTCGCGCCCGGTCGAGCTTGCGCATCGTCAGGCTCGTCTGCGTCTCCGGCTCGTTGGTCGCCCTCACCTCGAGATCGATCCGTTCGTTGATGAGGTCGGCGCGCCGGTCGGAGCCGATGATCTGCAGCTTGATCTTCGGGTAACGTTCCAAGAATTCAGGCAGGATGCCCCCGACCGAGATGTCGACGAGAGCGAGCGGGCACCCCATCCGCACCACGCCCTGTGGATCGGATTGGGCCTCGGTGACGATCGACTTGGCGCGGTCGGCCTCCTGCAGGATGGTCTGGCATCTTTCGTAAAAAGCTTGACCGATCTCTGTCACCCGGAAGTGACGCGTCGAGCGTTCTATAAGCCTTGCGCCAAGCCCATCCTCGAGACGGCTGACCCGCCTGCTGAGTTTCGAACGTGGTATTTTGAGATCGCGACTTGCAGAAGCGAAACCGCCGCTGGAGACGACAGCGGCGAAATAATAGTAGTCGTTGAGATCGTCCATAAGAACAAGCTATCCGAGAGTGTGAATGAATGCCAGCCCCCAGCAAAGGTTGTATCCTCTCTCCCAAAAAGCTGTAATCACATTGTCGGCATTAGATTTTCTTTTCACGACCCGTTGCGGCAAGCTAGCCGATGCAGACGAAGTCAATCAATCGACAGCCGTCCGCACGGCAATATCTCGGCCGATCCAGCTTGCTTGAAAAATTGAAAACGGGGGTGCCTCAATAGCCGAGGCTAACAAAATGCCGACATACGATACGAAACGTACCTGTTCGGCTCACCTGAAAAGACGATCCAGAAAGACTGCCTTGAAGACTGTGCGTCAAAAACGCTGCAAGGACGGTCCGGCAGGGAAGACCGGACCCGTCCCCGTAGCTGATCGGAGGTCACTCGGATCAGAAACTGATTTAAGTGCTCCCGGTCCGAAGACCGGGAGCATATCCACCAAGTGGATTAGAACGAACGCTGCAGACGGAAGTAGCCCGTCGTGGTGTCGTCGCCATCTTCCGGATCGAGCCACTGAACCGAAGCCTTGGCGTAGAAGTTGTCGACGATCTGGTAATCAACCGTCAGACCAGCCTTCCAGGCATCGCCGAGACCGTCGAAGTCTTCCGGAACTTCCGTGCCACCGCCGAAGTAGTTGCCGTAGTACTGAACGCCCGGGGTGATCTTGAGCTTGTCGGTTGCCTTGATAGCGTATTCGGCAGCGATAGCCCATTCAGCTGAGGAGTAGTAGGAGTTCGGGCCGGAAGAGTAAACGCCGGCGAGGCCGAGCGTACCGGGACCGATGTCAACCGTACCCATTGCACGGATAGCGCCGTCTTCGTTGTCGAAGTCCCAGCCGCCAGTGACCTGGTAGCTGAATGCGCCGGCAGTGCCGCCAACGCCGAAGGCAACGCCGACATTGTTCGGACCATCGTCCGCAGTAAAGTCGGTGGTGCCGGGAATGACGCCGGGAGTAAAGGTACCCTGGTAAACGCCGTCTTCCAGTTCATCGACACTGAGGCCGGCGTAGAAGGTGCCGCTTTCATACTGATAGCGGATCGAGTTGTGGAGCGTTACGACCGAACCGATGTCGTCGGTTTCGCCAGAGAGACCATCGTCCCACCAGCTGTAGAACAGACCGGCGCGGAAGCCCGCGACGTCGAGGTAAGCGGAGTCGAGGATGGCGTCCTGATCGGTGGCATTGTCAGCATTGAACTGCATGACGATGACGCCGGTCAGCGGACCATACTCGGTGTCGCTCTTGGCCGTGAACTGAACCTGACCGCGGGTGACGGCATCCCAGTCCGAATCGCCGCCGACATCTTCGCCAACGTTGACCTGGAAACGGATGTAGCCTTCGATCTTGAGGCAGGTTTCGGTGCCCGGGATGTAGAAGTAGCCGGTGCCGTAAGCGTCGCAGACGCGAACATATTCAACCGGTTCCGGCTCAGCAGCAACAATAGCGTCAGCTGCAAGAACCGGCGTCGATGCAGCAAATGCTGCTGCTGATGCAAGCAAAACCATTCTGATGTTCATTTACCAATCCATTCCTTTGTCGATCGGGGCTGGCTTCAGATCGGGTAGTCGATTTGAAGCCGGCCCAGTTTGAACAGCCATCTCGGCGTGCGGATCGATCGAACCGCCAAACCGTCATCACATACAAGGCTCTATCAAGCAATTGTCGATATACGCCAGATGGGTTCTCACGGGCTACTTTCCCCGGCAACGTGATTTTTATACAACAATTTCAAATATTTATACGAAAAACATGCAAAACGGCTCCGCGACGGAGATCCTCCATCGCAAGCCGCACACGCTACACCCATTGTCAAATTCTCCACCGTCCGACCCCGTCGAACATACTGGTGAAGCGCGTAAACTCTACCGCCGGCTAACAAGCACAAACAAGGTGGCGGTTTAGAACATAGTGTTCTGAATTCGATACCAATGAGACAAAATTATGACATATCGCCCACTGGTTTAATCGACCATAACCCCAGAATCCTTACCAGGCTATTCATTTTTCCAGGAATTTGGTTCGATTTGAGCGTTTTTTCGCTATTTTTGAGGCTTTTTTTCAGTCGCGGGACCGCACATCCCCAAACTCGGCCTTGCTAACTGGCATTCCCACGTGCGGCCAGGATGTCACAAGTCGCCTCCAACGGGCATATCCGAGGTCGCAGACTCACGCCTGGTATGAGGCCGCGCTGGACTTTGCCGTGTCGCGTGCGGTCACGGCCGCACACTTGACCTCAATCCTCGTTGGATTTGGCATTATCGAGAATCATGTAGTCGAGCGGCAGCTGCGTCGAATACTTGATCTGCTCCATCGCAAAGGCGGAGGAAACGTCGCGAATCTCGATCTTGGCGATCATCCGCTTATAAAAAGCGTCATAGGCGGCAATATCGGGCACGACGACTCGCAAGAGATAATCGACATCACCACTCATCCGGTAGAATTCCACCACTTCGGGGAATTCGGCGACCACCTCGGAAAAGCGGCGCAGCCATTCGATCGAATGCGTGGCAGTGCGAATCGACACGAAGACGGTGACCTTGGTGTTGACCTTCTCCGGATCGAGGATGGCGACTCGGCGCTTGATGACGCCGTCTTCTTCCATCTTCTGGATGCGCCGCCAGCATGGCGTCGTCGAGAGACCCACTTTCTTGGCGAGATCGGCAACGGCAAGTGTCGAATCTTCTTGCAGAAGACGCAGTATTTTCCGGTCGAGGCGGTCCATGCGCACAACAGTCCTTTCGAATTATTTTCTTTGTATAACTCGATTCCGCGCAACTAAAAGAATTTTGTTTCAGGAAAGCAGCGTTTTCGTTCGTTCCTGTAAGACCGGGAGCAATTCTTTCTCGAACCAGGGATTGCGCTTCAGCCAGCCGCTGTTGCGCCAGCTCGGATGCGGCAGCGGCAGCACGGCCGGCAATCGGTCGGACAGAAGACAGTCACGCCATGCCCGCACCGTCTCGGTCATATTGTCCCGCCTTTCACCGGCCATATGCCAGGCCTGCGCATATTGGCCGATGACCAGCACCAGTTCGATTTGCGGCATGGCTGAGATCACTCTTTGCCGCCAGAACGACGCGCATTCGCGCCGCGGCGGCAGATCGGCGCCCTTGTCGTCATAGCCAGGAAAGCAGAAGCCCATAGGCACGATGGCGAATCGGCCGCGGTCGTAGAAGCTTGCCCTGTCAACGCCAAGCCATGACCGCAACCGGTCGCCCGAGGCATCGTCGAATGGCAGGCCGCTCTCATGCACCCGAAGCCCCGGCGCCTGCCCGGCGATCAGTATGCGCGCGCTCGACGAGATCACCGCCACCGGCCGCGGCTCGTGCGGCAGCCGGTGTTCGGGGCCTTTCGCCGGCGTGTCACGACAGATCCGACAGGAGGCGATCTCCCGCCGGAGCGTCTCCAGCATGGCTTCGTCGGTCATGACTTTACTCCCATCCGACGATCTGCGCGATGAAACGCAGGGCGCCGTCGAAACCCGACCTCTGGTGCGCATGATTGCGCACGTCGCGCGGCCGCTCGAAAGTTCCGGCCCAGAGGCCTGCCTTCTGAGCCCTCGCCTCGGCCTCCTCTTTGCCATAATCGCCATAGGAAATGGCCATGCCCCGGCGCACCATGGCGGCATTGATGTCGCCGCCTGCCCCGCTCCGGCAGATGACGAGCAGCCTGTTGTAGCGGTCACGCCGGCTGCCCTGACAAAGTGTTCCCGATGCCAGCACCATGTCCTGCAGCGCCTCGCGCGCCGCGCGCCCGCAGGCCCAGGCTTTCCCCGCCCGCTCGCAGCTCTGGTTGAGCTCCGGCGCATCGATGCCTTCGAGGCGCAACCGCTCGTCTCCCAATGTCAGACTGTCACCGTCGGCAGCATGAAAGGCGCCGGCGTGCTCGATTTTTGCTGCATCGTTGAGCTTGGCGGCGATCAGCGCCACGAGCGCCAGCAGGGCAAAAGCGGTCACGCCGTCGCGAATCAGGCGCAGGCCCCGTGTCACGCTTTCGCCTCCTTAAAAAACAAATCCTTGGCAAAGATGGCAAACATCTTCTTAAGAATTGCCGGTTAAGCTCTTATCCACCCTGGGATGAAGTTTCAACGTGCACATGAGTACCGGCGTAAGCACATCGACCGACAAGATCATCGTCGACAGGTCGCGCAGCCACCGCAACAAGGCCGTTTCCAAGGCCGTGCGGCAGACGCGCGAACGTCTTCAGTCCGGTCACGCGTCCAATTCCTCCTTCGATCTTGACGTGCTCAAGATGTATGTGGCGTCGGTGCTGCAGAGCGCGACGATCATGCCCCTCTTCGTCGTCATCATCACCGCGCTTGGCGTCTATTTCACCCAGAACACGCAATTGCTCTTCTGGGCGCTGCTGACGCTCACCTGTCACGCCGGTAATATCCTGCTCGCGAGGCGCGCGCGCCGGCAGGAGATTACCTCCGAGAGCGCCCGCAAATGGCGCCGGCTGCTGCTGCTCGGCCAGTTCCTCCTCGGCTGCTGTTGGGCCGTCTTTGCGCTGCAGGGCTGCGATACCTGCGAGCCGTCGAGCTTCATTCTTTATAAGGGCACGACGCTGCTGATCGCGCTCTCCGTTACGGCGATGTCGAACTTCATGCTGACGCCGGCCGTGCTCGCCGCCTTTTCACCTGCGGTCCTGGCACTCGCCGCCAAGAGCGGCCTGTCACGCGACCTCCTCGAAATCAGCCTGACGGGGGCCTTCACCACCACCCTTGTCTTCTTCAATTATATCAGCGACCGGCTCTTCAAGTCGAACCTCAGGATTCTCTCCTATCAGTCGGAGAAGGACGACCTGATCGCCGAGCTGGAAGTGGCGAAATCGATGTCGGACGAGGCTCGCCGCCGCGCCGAAGAGGCAAACCTCGCCAAGTCGCGCTTCCTTGCCTCCATGTCGCACGAGCTCAGGACCCCGCTAAACGCCATCCTCGGCTTTTCCGAGGTGATGTCGGCCGAAGTCATGGGACCGCTCGCCAATCCGACCTACAAGGAATATGCCGGCGATATCCACCGCTCCGGCCAACACTTGCTCGATCTCATCAACGAGATCCTCGACCTGTCGCGCATCGAGGCTGGCAAATACGAACTGAGCGAGGAGGCGATTTCGCTGCTCGATATCACCGAAGATTGCATCGGCATGGTCCAGCTGCGCGCCCGCGCCAAGAACATTGCCATTTCGGACCAGTTCGAGCGCCAGCTGCCGGCCATCTGGGCGGATGAGAAGTCGATGCGCCAGGTGGTGCTCAACCTTCTCTCCAATGCCGTCAAGTTCACGCCGCAGGGCGGCGAGATCCACGTCAAGGTCGGCTGGACAGCCGGCGGCGGACAGTACATCTCGATCAAGGACAACGGCCCCGGTATTCCGGAAGAAGAGATTCCCGTCGTCCTGTCGGCCTTTGGCCAGGGCTCAATCGCCATCAAGAGCGCCGAACAGGGTACAGGCCTCGGCCTGCCGATCGTCCAGGCGATCCTTGCCAAGCATGACGGACAGTTCCTGCTGAAATCGAAGCTACGCGAAGGCACCGAAGTTATCGCCATCCTGCCCGCCAAGCGCGTGCTCCAGAGCCTGCCGGCCGTCGAGGAGGCTCAGGCCGTCGCGCGCAAGCGCAAGAGTTTTGCCTGATTCAGCTAAAGCATGATGCCGAAAAGCGTGAACGGTTTTCGGGCAATATCATGCTCCAATTTTTAGACTTGGATCCGGATGACTTCAGGCCGATCCAGCGCGAAATCATCCGGATCCAAAGAACAGGTGCTTGCTGAGGACGAAGCCGAGATAGAGGCTGCAGGCGGCGATCATGCAGGTCACCGCGAAGGAGCCGAGATCCTTGGCATGTTTGCCGACGATTGAAATCTCCGGCGAAATCCGGTCGATCACCTCTTCAACGGCGGTATTCATCGCCTCCATCGAAAAGAGCCCGAGAAACAGAAGCACCGCGACGACGATCTCGCCCGCAGTCGCTCCCACCAGCGCCAGCGCCGCGATCGAAACGACGAAGAAACGGAGTTCCTGACGGAAGGCCGCCTCTTTCAGCACCCGCAGGAAGCCCGCCCAAGAGTAGCTGGCGGCGGCGATGAAATGCCGAAGTCCGGTCTCTTTCGTCACCGCAGGCTTCGTCAAGATGCCCTCTCCTCTTCCCGTTGCATCACAGACCGGGAGAGGCTTTGCCGTCTCCTCTTTGATGAGCGAATACGCAAATACCGAATCCACTTGAGGCGCGCAAGCGAACGCGTGCGGATCGACGGCGCCCGTCGCGGCCTTAATGCTTATTCGACACACCTGCCTGGGCGAAGGTCGCCATGCCGGAATGACAGGCGGCGGCCGCCTTGACGATACCGGCGGCAAGCGCCGCACCGGTGCCTTCGCCGAGCCGCATACCGAGCGCCAGAAGCGGCGTCTTGCCGAGCATCTCGATTGCGCGAAGATGCCCGGGCTCGCCGGAGACATGGCCGATCAGGCAATGATCGAGCGCGGACGGATTGGCGGCCTTCAGGATCGCTGCCGCGGCGGTCGCGACATAACCGTCGATCAGCACCGGGATGCGCTCCATGCGGGCGGCAAGAATGGCGCCGGCCATCGCCGCGATCTCGCGGCCGCCGAGCCGGCGCATGATCTCGAGCGGATCGTCGAGATGGTCACCATGCAGTGCCACCGCCTTTTCCACCGCCGCGATCTTGCGCTCCAGCATCTCGCCTTCCGAACCGGTGCCGGGTCCCACCCAGTCGCGCGCCGAACCGCCGTAGAGCGCATAGTTGATCGCCGCCGCAATCGTCGTATTACCGATGCCCATTTCGCCGATGCAAAGCAGGTCGGTGCCGCCGGCGATCGCCTCCATGCCGAAGGCCATGGTGGCGGCGCAATCGCGCTCGGAAAGCGCGGCCTCTTCGGTAATGTCGCCGGTGGGATAATCGAGCGCCAGGTCGAAGACCTTCAGCCCGAGATCATAGGCAACACAGATCTGGTTGATCGCAGCACCGCCGGCCGCGAAGTTATCGACCATCTGTTGCGTCACCGTGGGCGGAAAGGGCGTGATGCCCTGTTTGGTGACACCGTGATTGCCGGCGAAGATCGCCACCAGCGGCCGATTGACGGCGGGTGTGCGGCCCGTCCAGGCGGCAAGCCAGAAGGCAATCTCCTCGAGCCGTCCGAGCGCGCCCGGCGGCTTGGTCAGTTGTGCGTCGCGTTCGCGGGCAGCCACCAGCGCGCGGGCATCCGGCCCCGGCAGGTCGCGGAGCAGGGTACGGAAATCGTCGAACGGCAGGCCTGAAACGCTCATTTGTGCGGTTTTCCTATGAATCCGGGTATTCTTGTTTTTTCCACGCAAATCAGCTTCCTTGCGGGTGGCAACTCTCTTAAAGCGGGCGGACGAGGCGAACAACTCTAAAAGCGCCGCCGCGACCATAAGCCGAGACCTCCGGGCGGAACGAAGTAGAATGAAGATCAAGGATCATGCGGTCGATACCGCCCGCGCCGTCGCCTTCCTCAGCCGCATTCCCCTGCCGCAATCGCTGTTCAGAGGCTATGACGGCAGGCTTGGCCGGCTGGTGCGCGCCTTTCCCCTCGCAGGCATCGTCATCGGCTTCGTCCCCGCACTCGCCCTCTTCCTGCTTTTGGGGCTGCGTGCCGATCCGCTGATGGCGGCCCTGATCGCGCTTTCCGTTCAGGTCATCGTCACCGGGGCGCTGCACGAGGACGGGCTGGCCGATACGGCCGATGGCATTGGCGGCGGCAAGAGCCGTGAGCAGAGCCTCCTCATCATGAAGGACAGCCGGATCGGCACCTATGGCGCGATAGCGCTGATCCTCTCCTTCGCGATCCGCGCAGCCGCGCTTGCCGCTATCGCCGGCCGTTCCTCGCCGCTCGCTGCCGCCCTTGCCATTCCCGCAGTCGCGGCCCTCAGTCGCGGCGCCATCGCCTGGCACTGGCAACGGCTGCCACCGGCAAAGGCCGATGGGGTAGCCGCCTCGACCGGCCAGCCGGACGAGGCGGCGATGCAGTTTGCGCTCGCCTCGGCCGGCCTCGTCGCAGCGCTTCTGATCTGGCCGGCTTTCGGCCTGCGGCCGCTCATCGTAAGCCTGCTCGCCACCGGTATCGCAGGCCTTGCCTTCACCGCTTTCATCCGCCGCAAGCTTGCCGGCCACACCGGCGATACGCTGGGTGCGACGCAGCAGATTTGCGAGATCGCCACTCTTTGCGCCCTTGCCACCGCTCTTTGAAACTCCGATATATCCTTCATGCAAACACCCTGCATTCACCTCTGCTCCCTCGTTTCAGCCACCGGATTTTGCGCCGGATGCGGGCGGACTCTTCAGGAAATCAGCAGCTGGATGAGCTACTCCGACACCGAGCGAAGACAGATCATGGCACTGCTGCCGGCAAGGCTTGCAGGCACCACCACGGTGCCGAACCATATGAAATCAAGCCTCGTCGCCGGGCCGGAGCGGCCTTTATGATTCGTTTGACTGTCTTCCTCGTCGTAATCGGCATCGGCCTTGCCGTGCTGATCGTCAACAATGACAACAGCCGCATCCTCGGCCTGCAGAGTGATGACTTCGGCCGTGTCGTCTACCTGCTGCCGATCGCGCTGATGCTATCGGCCGGCATCTGGGCGAGCCGGCGCAGCGTCGGTGAAACGATGCGACATATGATGATCTGGCTGGTCATCATCCTGGCACTCGTGACCGTCTATCTCTATCGCCAGGAAGCACTCGGCGTCGGCAACAGGCTGCTCGCCGGTCTCGTTCCCGGCCGTGCCGTTGTCGTCACGACAAGCGAGGGCGGCCAGGAAATCATTCTGCACAAGCTGCTGAACGGCCATTTCGAAGCCGATGTCGCTGTCAACGGCCAGACGATCGAGATGCTCGTCGATACCGGCGCCAGCATGGTGGCGCTGTCGCGCGAAGATGCCGAACGGATCGGTATCGACCTCTCCCGCCTCACCTATTCCATGACGGTCATGACAGCCAACGGCCGCGGCCGCGCAGCACCTGTCACCCTCGACCAGGTGGCGATCGGCCCGATCGTCCGCAACAATGTCGCAGCCAGCGTCGCCGAGGACGGCCGGCTCGACCAGAGCCTGCTCGGCATGAGCTTCCTGGAAACGCTGCGCTCGCTGCAGATGCAGACCGACGAACTCCGTATGCGCGACTAATTGCGGCTCCGCCGCTTTACGGCGACGACCGGATCTGACAGCTTGAGCCCAAGAACAACAAGACCACAAAGAGCAAAAAGAAACTCCTAGTCTGGTGGCACCGCATGTTCGACCGGCCTTTGCCCAAGGCGAGGCCTTGACCCATGGGTGCGACAGGAGTTTCGCAATGAATTCACTCTGGCCGATCGTCATCGGCGGCATTCTGCCTGCCATTTTCTGGGGCATCACCGCCATCTTCCAGAAGCAGAGTGCGACCGCCGCCACCGGCTCCGCCGTCTATCTGATCGCCTTCGGCGCTGCCTGCGCGCTCGCCGGCGTGATCGCCGCACTGATCTGGCGCCCCGCCCCCTGGACCGCCGAGGGCCTTGGCTTTGCCGCCACATCAGGCGCCTGCTTTGCCGTCGGTACCGGCCTCATCAGCTTTACGCTCTTCGCCTACGGCGTCCCGGTCTCGAAACTCGCCCCAATCTGGAGCTGCAACGTGCTGGTGACCCTGGCAATCGGCGCCGTCTTTCTCGGCGAAGCCTCCGAGCTCGACATAATAAAGCTCGTCGCCGGCACCCTCCTCATCATCTCCGGGGCCCTGCTCGTCAGCCGCGCCTGACGGGAATCGGACGCAATAGCGCAGCACCAAGATGATCAGTTCGCCGCCAGATGCTCCTGCGTTGCAGCCTCTTCTGCTTTGTTGATATCCTGCGTCAGGGCGCCTCCGCGCGCCATACCGGAGCCCGACATGAACCCACGACAATTGAAGACATTCCTTGCGGTGATCCGACACGAAAATCTCACGCGCGCCGCTGCCGAGGTCAATCTGGCTCAATCAAGCCTCAGCGACCAGATACAGATGCTGGAAGAAGAAGTCGGCGCAGAGCTCTTCCTCCGCTCCCGACAGGGCGTCGTCCCGACACCGGCAGGTGCGGTCCTCAAGGCCTATGCCGAAGAGATATTAGCGCTCAACGAGGAAGCGAAGGCCGCCGTCGGTGCGGCAGCCGGCAGTGCGGAGCAGTCCGTCACCTTGGGCACGCTCGAAACCATCGCCGCCGAGCGGCTGGCGCCGTGGCTTGCACTCTTTCGCAAGAAGAACCCGAACGTCGGCCTCAAGCTCAAGGTCGGCGGCAGCGGCGAATTGCTCGCGCAATTGCAGCAGGGCTCGATTGACATCGCCTTCACCTTCGATCGCGGGCAGCAAGATGAGCGCTTCTTGACGCGTCGCATCTGCGACGAACCGCTGGTGCTGATTGCCGGCGGCGATTCGCAAGCCCGACCACCGGAGAGCCTTGCGGCCCTGAGCACCGCCCCCTTCGTCGCCACCGAAACCGGCTGCGTCTACCGTCACCTGTTCGACGCTGCCTTTGCAGAAGCACATGTTGCAGCACCACCAATCGTCACGGAAGCCGACAGCATCGCGACAATCGTCCGGCTCGTCGCATCCGGCGCCGGCTTTGGCCTCGTCCCGCGCCTTGCGGTCGGCCCGGCCGCAACGCGGAGCAACATCGTCGAGCTGCCATGGCCGGGCAAACCACCTGCAGCCTCGCTGGTGATGATGTGGCGGCGCAGGCGCGTGCAACCGCCGGTGCTTACCCTCCTGCTGCAATCGGCAAGCGAAGAATTCTCGCCGCTCAGACCAGCCGATGTCCGCCTTCGACATGCAGGATAGTGCCTGTCGTGAATCCGTTGCCGATCAGGAAGCGGATCGCATCGGCAATGTCTTCCGGCTTACCGACGCGGCCGGCCGGCAGGCGCTCCGCCATCGCCTCCAGCATTGCCTGTTTGGCGTCACCGGCAACGAGGCTCCAGATCGGCGTATCCACCCACCCTGGCGATACGGCATTGACGCGGATCGGCGCCAGCTCGATCGCCAGCGCCCTGACCAAGCCTTCCAGCGCAGCATTGACGGCCGCCACCACCGATCCACGCGCCGCCGGCCGGTAGGCCGCGACACCTGACGTATAGGTAATCGATCCTGAGGCCGGCAGATGGACGGCACCATATTTTGCCAGCAGCAGCGGCCCGTAGAACTTGCTTTCGACAACCCTTTGCGCCGCCGTCAGCTCAATCGACGACAGCAACTGATAGGCTCCTTCGATATCGGCCGCCGTGCTGACGATGTGATCGACCGGCCCGCTATTGCAAAACAGCGCCGCGACCTCCTCCTCCCGCGATATATCGACGGCAACCGTCGACAATCCAGGATGCTCGCCGAGATCGCGGCGGGCCGCCGCAAGCTTGTCTTCGCTGCGTCCTGCGATCGTCACCGCCGCCCCTTCCCCGAGCAAACGCCTCGCCAGCGCCAGCCCCATTCCGGAGCTGCCGCCAGCAATAATGATCCTCGCGCCTTCGATCCTGATATCCGTCATCTGCCATCTCCTTCTCGGCTGATACAGCAGATGCCTCGGACCGGAGCGGAAGAAAAACGGAAGAAACCGATGGTGTCATCGAGTTTTCCGATGACACGTGTTCGGGTGAATGGTCAGTTTCGGAGCCGATAGCCGGTCTTGAAGATCCAGCCGAGTGTTCCCAGGCAGATCACCAGGAACACTGTGATCATCGCCAGGCTGATCGCCGGGTTGACGTCGGCGATCCCGTAAAAACTCCAGCGGAAGCCGCTGACGAGATAGAGCACCGGGTTGAGGTGGCTGACCGCCTGCCAGAACGGCGGCAGCATGCTGACGGAATAGAAGCTCCCGCCGAGGAAGGTCAGCGGCGGCACGACCAGCATGGGAATGAGGTTCAGCTGCTCGAAATTACCGGCCCAGATGCCGATCATGAAGCCGAACAGGCTGAAGGTGATCGCCGTCAACAAGAAAAATAGGATCATCATGAAGGGATGTTCGATCCTGACGTCGACGAAGAGATTGGCGGTCAGGAGGATGATGAAGCCGATGATCATGCCCTTGGTCGCCGCCGCCCCGACATAACCGAGCAGGATCTCCGTCATCGCTACCGGCGCCGAAAGCACCTCGTAGATCGTGCCGGTGAATTTCGGGAAATAGATGCCGAAAGAGCCGTTGCTGATGCACTGGCCAAGCAGCGTCAGCATGATCAAGCCGGGCGTAATAAAGGCGCCGTAGGACACGCCCTCCACCTCCTGAATGCGTGATCCCACAGCGGCGCCGAAGACGATGAAATAGAGCGAGGTTGAGATGACGGGCGAGATGACGCTCTGCAGCAGCGTGCGGCGCGTGCGCGCCATCTCGAAGAAATAGATGGATTTGACGGCCTCGACGTTCATTTGCTCGCTCCCACCAGCGCCACGAAGATGTCCTCGAGCGAGCTTTGCCGCGTCGAGAGATCCTTGAAATGGATATTGTTCTCGCCGAGCCGGGTCAGCAGAGCCGCAATGCTTTCCTGCTCATCGTCAGTGTCGAAATCATAGGTCAGGCGGTTGCCGTCTGCCTCCAGCGTCAGTCCATTGCCGGCAAAACAATCCGGCAGCCCGCTCAGCGGTTCGGTGAGATCGAGGATGAGCTGCTTGCGGCCGAGCTTGGCCATCAGCGCCGCCTTGTCCTCCACGAGCAGTAATTCGCCGCCATTGATGACGCCGACGCGGTCGGCGATTTCCTCGGCCTCTTCGATATAATGGGTGGTCAGGATGATGGTGACGCCGGAGGCCCGAAGCTCTTCGACGACATGCCACATGTCCTTGCGCAGCGTCACGTCGACGCCGGCGGTCGGCTCGTCGAGGAAAAGAATATCCGGCTCATGGGATAGCGCCTTGGCGATCAGCACCCGCCGCTTCATGCCGCCGGAGAGCTGGCGCAGCATATTGTCCTTTTTGTCCCAGAGCGAGAGCGCGCGCAGCACCTTCTCGATATGGGCAGGATTGGCTTTCTTGCCGTGCAGACCGCGCGAAAAGCTTACCGTATTGAACACCGTTTCGAACTGATCGGTGGTCAGCTCCTGCGGCACCAGCCCGATCATCCCGCGGGTGGCGCGGAAATCCTTCACGACGTCGCGGCCGGCGACCAGTACCCGGCCGCCGCTTGGATTGGCGATGCCGCAGATGATCGAGATCAGCGTCGTCTTGCCGGCACCGTTCGGCCCGAGCAGCGCCAGAATCTCACCCTTTTCGACGTCGAGGTTGATGCCCTTCAGGGCCTCGAACCCATTGGCGTAGGTCTTGGTAAGGTTTTGAACGGAAATGATGGGGGCCATGCGGGACTCTTGCGGATTCTCGGAGGTTACTTCGGCCCGCTATATAGTCCCTTTGTAACGCTTTAACATCCTTAAGCCTATGAACACTGCATTCGCGCGCTGCTAACATAGTTGGTCCGCCGAAGCGGTTGGCCGGCGAAAGAAAGGCAGCGACCGGCTTCAGATGTCATCATCCGGTGATCTTCGTGCCCGATAAGAGAGCCGAGGTCAGCACCGGCATCCGCCCCGCCGCCCACCCCTTTGCGGAGCCGTCTCCGGGTGTTCTCGTTGCGCCCCATTTTTGCTGCCTCGGCATGTAGTGAAAGTTATTGTTCAGTCACGAAGTGTTTGGAACCGGCCAGTATCCCCTGTTCAGCCGCGTTCGTCTTAGCCGGCCCTGCGCCGGCTTTCTTTTTTCGTTTCACACCTCATTCTTTCCGTGGTCCACCGCGGATGAAAGCGACCAGGGGTGCCCTCACAGCTCGTCGTAATTGAACCAGTCAAAATCCGCGATCTTCGCCCGGCCTGACGTGTCGAAGGCAAACACGCCGGCGAAAGCGCCGGTGAAGGAGCCGTGTTCGCCGCGTCCGCCCTCGTCTGAGATCACACCGGCGTCGAGGACCGGGCCGATCGGCTGCCAGGCGCCCTTACCTTCGGTCTGCCAGAAGAATTGCAGGTCGTTCTCGCGGATTTCCATGGCGAGCTGGACACGACCCTCGGCGGTAATCGAAACCCCGCTTTCGGCGGGAAAGCTCAGCCGTCCGTTCGGGTAGTCGCCGTTGCAGGAGAGGATCGTCACGCAGCGGCCGAGTGTCTCGTGCAGCGTCACGGCGACGGCGTGGAATTTGTGGCGGTTGTAGTAATGCGTCAGCCCCGCCACCTGCTGGTAGGTGTCGGGCGAGAAGTCGACCACGGTCTCGGCACGGAAACTGTGATGCTCTTGGCGGCGGGCAACCAGCGACTGTTCGAACCAGGAGCCGATGCTTTCGCGCGCAATCAGGCGCAGATGGCCGGGACGATCCGTCAGGTTGAAGATGCGCGCGGGCTCGGGCGTGCGTAGCCATTGGAAATCGGCAGGCAGCGTGCCGCCGTCGAAGCTGTATTCGCTGCGCATCGGCTTTTCCACCGGCACCGCGCCAAAGAGGCCCGGCACATCGACATCGGGCACTGAGGTGCCGTTTTCAAGATAGAGCCAGTCATCGTCGCGCCAGACGCATTTCTGTAAGGATGTCTCGCGCCCCAGCGTGCAGCGCCGTTTCGGCGGTAGCGGCCGGCCGCAGAGATGGGTGTGATAGGCCTCGCCCTCGGGCGTCTCGACATATTGGCCATGCCCTGCCCGTTGCAGCACCGCGCCCGGGTGATCCTTGGAGGTGATGAGATGCATGTTCGGATGCATCTCATAGGGTCCGTCGATCTTTCGCGACCGCGCCATGGTGACGGCATGGTCGTAGCCGGTGCCGCCCTCGGCGGTGGTCAGATAATACCAGCCATTGCGCTTGAAGAGATGCGGGCCCTCGACGAGGCCGAGCGGGCTGCCGGCGAAGATGTTCTTGATCGGCCCCTTTAACGCCTTTGCCGCCGGATCCCATTCCTGCAGCAGGATGCCGTCGAAGGCCGGCGATTTCGGCGAGCCGCCATAGCTTTCGGTGCGGTGGTTCCACTGCATGTTGACGAACCACTTCCGGCCGTCATCGTCGTGGAAGAGCGAGGGATCGAAGCCGGAGGAATTGACATAGACCGGCTCGGACCATTCGGCCTCGATCGTGGGTGCGGTGACGATGTAGTTCGGCGCGTCCTTGAAATTGCCGTCGTAGCGCTTGACGTCGGTATAGACCAGCCAGAACTGCCCGTCGGCATAAGACAGGCACGGCGCCCAGATGCCGCAGCTATCGGGATTGCCGCGCATGTCGAGCTGCGATCTGCGCTCCAGCGGCCGGCGCACCAGTGTCCAGTTCACCAGGTCGCGCGAATGGTGGATCTGCACGCCGGGATACCATTCGAAGGTCGAGGTGGCGATGTAATAATCCGCGCCGACGCGGCAGATCGACGGGTCGGGGTTGAACCCCGGCAGAATGGGATTGCGGATCATGACAGGGTCTCCTCCGACCGGCGGTGCTTTTTTGCTGTACGTACATCAGATTATAGCAGAAAAAGGCCCGGAAGACTTGCCTCCGGGCCTGACGTAGCTATTCGCGTTCGGCGGACTTTGCCCAGAGGTTGATGTCGGCCTCGCGGGCGTAGACGTCGATCTCGGCAAGCTCCTCGACGCTGAATTCGAGATTGTCGAGCGCCTTGACGCAATCGACGATCTGCGACGAGCGGCTTGCGCCGATCAGCGCCGAGGTCACGCGCCCGCCACGCAGCACCCAGGCGATCGCCATCTGCGCCAGAGTCTGGCCGCGCCTTTCGGCGATCTCGTTGAGCTTGCGGATATTGTCGATGATCGAGGGGCGGATGTAGTCACGCTTCAGGAAATGGTTCTGCGCCGCGCGGCTGTCTTCGGGAATGCCGCCGAGATATTTCGTCGTCAGCATGCCCTGGGCAAGCGGCGAAAAGACGATCGAGCCCATGCCGACCTCGTCGAGCGTATCGAGCAGCCTGTCGTCCTCGACCCAGCGGTTGAGCATCGAATAGCTCGGCTGGTGGATCAGGCACGGCGTACCGAGCTCCTTGAGGATTGCCGCGGCTTCTCTCGAGCGCTGCGAATTATAGGAGGAGATGCCGACATAGAGTGCCCGGCCGGAACGGACGATATGGTCGAGAGCGCCGCAGGTCTCTTCCAATGGCGTTTCCGGGTCGAAGCGGTGCGAATAGAAGATGTCGACATAGTCGAGGCCCATCCGCTTCAGGCTCTGATCGCAGGAGGCGATCAGATACTTGCGGCTGCCCCATTCGCCGTAAGGGCCAGGCCACATGTCGTAGCCGGCCTTGGATGAGATGATCAACTCGTCGCGAAGCCCGACGAATTCGGTACGCATGATTTCGCCGAAGGCGGTCTCGGCGCTGCCGGGAGGCGGGCCGTAATTGTTGGCGAGGTCGAAATGGGTGATGCCGAGGTCGAAGGCCGTGCGGCACATATCGATTTTGCGGTCATGCGGCGTGTCGCCGCCGAAATTGTGCCAGAGGCCGAGGGAGACGGCCGGGAGCTTCAGGCCGGAACGGCCCGTGCGGTTATATTTCATTTTCGAATAACGGTCTGCGGCCGGTTGCCAGCTCATCTGAATGTCTCCTTGATAAAATAGCTATATGGTCGTCATGAGACATTATCGGCCCAAGAGATTGCCGACACCTGCCCCTCATCCGGCTGCCGCCACCTTCTCCCCGTAAACGGGGCGAAGGGACACGCCGCGCCGCCTTCCTCAACCTCAACCTCGACCTCGACGCTGCGTTTGGCGCGTCCCCTCTCCCCGCCTTTACGGGGAGAGGGTTAGGGTGAGGGGCAGCCATCGGCGCGAACCGCACAGCCGTGGGACAGGCCCGAGGTTGACGAAACTATTGTAACAAGCGCGCCGATACGGCAAGCCCAAGGCGTGCGTGCTCTCTACTTCAGAAGCGCCTGCGCTTCTTCGATGCCAAGCGCGGCCGGTTGCGTGCAGGTCGTGGTCAGGTCGATGAAACGACCCTCTTCGCCCGATTTCAGGATCGAGGTCATGACGTCGACGCCGTGCAGCGTGCGGTCGAGCGAGCAGCGCGCATCGCGGCCCTCGATCAGCGACATCGCCATGTCGGCAAGGCCGGCGGTGCGGTAGTTGGCGCGCGATCCGTTCGGGCTTTCCTGGTTGATCTTGCCGAATGGATGCTCCCAGGCGTCGAGCGGCTTGATGTCCTTGTCGCGGCCGCTTGCCTCGACGGTGCCGCCGAAGAAGTTCGGGTCCGGCACGTAGAGCGAGCCGTCGGTGCCGTAGAGCTCCATGTTGGCGTGGCGATGCGACCAGACGTCCCAACTCGCCGTCAGCGTCACCGTGGCGCCGTTGACGAATTCGAGCAGCGCCTGGATCGTCGTCGGCGTATTGACCGGGATGATCTCGCCGTTACGCGGCTGGCTGGTGATGGTGCGGGTCGGCGACGCCATCGAGGTCATACTGCCGACACGTTTGACCGGGCCGATCAGGTTGATCAGGTTGGCGATGTAATAAGGGCCGAGATCGAGGATCGGGCCGCCGCCCGGAAGGAAGAAGAAATCCGGGTTGGGATGCCACATCTCCATGCCGGGGCTCATCACGTAGCAGGCGCCCGAGGTCACTCGGCCGATGCCGCCGTCGTCGATGAACTTGCGGGCGAGCTGATGGGCGCCGCCGAGGAAAGTGTCGGGCGCGCAGCCGACGGCAAGGTTCTTCTGCTTGGCGATGTGGCGAAGCTCCTCGCCCTCTTCAAGCGAAAGCACCAGCGGCTTTTCGGAATAGACGTGTTTTCCGGCCTCGAGGATCGCCTTCGATACCCGGAAATGCGCATCCGGGATCGTCAGGTTGACGACGACGTCGATCTCGTCATTGACGAGAAGCTCGTCGATCGTCTGCGCTTTGACGCCATATTCCTTGGCGCGCGCCTCGGCCGCCTGCGCGTTGATGTCGGCGCAGGCCAGCACCTTCAGCCCCCTGAAGAGCGGTGCCAGTGAGAAGTAAGTGGTGGAGATGTTGCCGCATCCGATGATGCCGACGCCAAGTTCCTTGGTCATGATGAAGCCTCAGTAGGTCTGGAAGGATGCGATCGAGCGGCTGATGTTGCGGTCGATGTCATTCGGGTTGTCGTGTTCGACGACGTAGTGCTTGGCCTTGGTGGCGCGCAACGCCGTCATCAGCCTGGCCCACTCGACCTTGCCGTGGCCGACATCGGCCCAGCCGCTCTCATCCGTCGCCTCGCCGGCCGGTGCGATGTCCTTGACATGCACAGCGGTGATGCGCGGTCCGAGCTTCTCGATCCAGGCGAAGGGATCGGCGCCGCCGCGGATCACCCAGGCGATATCGGCTTCCCAGGAAATGTCGGGCGCGCCTTCGAAGATGTGCTCGATCGGCCGCGAGCCGTCCTGCAGCTTGAAGAATTCGAAATCATGATTGTGCCAGCCGAATTCGTAGCCGGCAGCCTTGTAGGGCTTGCTGATCTCCTGCAGGCGCTTGCCGAAGGCGACCCAGCCCGCAGCGTCGGACGGGCGTTCCTCGGCCGCCAGATGCGGCGCATAGATCGAATTCATGCCGAGAATCTTAGCAATGTTCAGCGACTTCTCGACCTCCTTCTCGAGGAAATCGGGGCTGAAATGCCCGCTCGCCATGACCAGGCCATTCTTGTCGAGCTCAGCGCGAAGGCTCTTCAGCCCGGCATCGTCGAGATCGGCATAAATGCCGCCGAAGCCCTCGACCTCGGCATAGCCTGATTTGCCGAGCTTTTCGAAGATCGCCGAATAAGGCTGGAAGTTGCGGGCGCTATAGAGCTGGTAGCTGAGTTTTGTCATCATGTTCTCCTTGGGCCTCGTGCCCATTCTTTCAAGATCAATCCGCCGACTGGCAGGAATACAGGTCGTAGAACCGGAACTCCGGAAGCGCCCCGCGATCAAGCGGCCGTGCCGGCGTAAAGGTGATGCGGCGGCTCTCGCCGGCGGCAAGATCGAAGGCGTTGTCGGAATATTTGCCGTCCGTCTCCGTCTCGATCATCACGAAAAGCGCAAGTCCTCTAGTGGTGACGTTGATGTCGAGAGAGCCACTCTCCTCGACATATTCGTGGGTGATCGTCAGCCTCGCGGGCTCCAGCTCCAGCGCCTTGTAGGTGCCGTTGACGTAATGCCCCTCGCCGCCCATGCCGTTCGACGCGGTGAAGTGCCAGGCAAGCAGCGTTCCCTCGGGAATATCGGAAACGTCGATGCTCATGGCAGTGACGGCCGCATCCGGCGAACATTTGGCCTGCACGTCCTTCAGGTGCCGGCGTTCGCCCTTTACCGTCAGGATCGAGACTGCAAGATCAACGCTGACATCGGCAAGCGTGTCGTTGACGAGCGAGAAACGGATCGTCTTTCCGTCGTCGGAAGGAATGGCGGCGACCGCGACCGGCTGGAAGAAGCGCTTGACGAGATAGTGCATCGCCTTCCAGCGGCCGCCATAATCGAGGCTCGACCAGGAGGCGACCGGCCAGGTGTCATTGAGTTGCCAGTAGATCGTGCCCATGCAATGGGGTTTGAGTGACCGCCAGTATTCCACCGCTGTCTTGATCGCCAGCCCCTGCTGGATCTGGCTGAGATAGACGAAGTTCGGAAAATCCTTGGGGAAGCGGAAATAACGGAACATCGTGGCGGCGATGCGCTCGTTGCCGCCGGCATTCTTCTGGTGCAGTTCCATGACTGGGGAAGCGACGTTCATGTCCTTCGCCTCGGCATAGGTCTTGATGACGGGCAGCGAGGTATAGGACTGGAAGCCGAATTCCGAGCAGAAGCGTGGACGCACCGTGCGGTAATTGTCGAACGACTTGTTCTCGTGCCAGACCGACCAGTAATGCATATCGCCGGACCCGTCCGCATGCCAGGCATCGCCGAAATCGAGATAGCCGGACGCCGGGCTCGACGGCCACCAGAGCGCGCCGGGCAGCGCCTTCTTCACGGCCTGCTCGATCGTGCGGTTGAGCCGATCATAGGAGACGAGATAGCGGTCGCGATCCTTCCTCGACTCCTCGAACCAGGTCAGCGCTCCGACCAGCTCATTGTCGCCGCACCAGAGCACGATCGACGGATGCGAGGAGAGCCGGCGCACCTGGTAATCGACCTCGATCGTTACATTGTCGAGGAAGTCCTCGGTCGAGGGATAGAGGTTGCAGGCGAACATGAAGTCCTGCCAGACCATGAGGCCCAGCCGGTCGCAGAGATCGTAGAAATGATCCTGCTCGTAGAAGCCGCCGCCCCACACGCGGATCATGTTCATATTGGCGGCTTTGGCCGATTGCAGCAGATCCTCGGTCTTCTCAGGCGAAGACAGCGAAAACAGCGCGTCGGCCGGGATCCAGTTGGCGCCGCGGCAGAAAATCTCGCGGCCGTTGACCTTGAAGGCGAAGCGGCTGCCTGACGCATCCGGCGTGGTGATCAGCTCGACGGTGCGAAGGCCGATCTGCTTGGTCACTTCATCGGTCGGCAATTCGACGGAAAGCCTGTAGAGCGCCTGCTCGCCGCTGCCGGAGGGCCACCAGAGGCGTGGATTGTCGATATGGAAGAGGTGGTTGACATGGGTCTCGCCATTGACGCCGACATCCAGGCGCACGCGCTCGCCGTCGAGCTCAAAATAGACCTGGGCAATGTCTGGCCCCTTGGAAAACAGCGTCGCCGTCACTTTGAGGTCGACCGAGCCGTCGTTATTGTGGGTCTGGCGGGTGACCACATGTTCGATGCGCGCGGTTTCGAGCTTCTTCAGCGCGATCGTCCCGTAAAGGCCGAGCGGGGCAATGGCGATGTTCCAGTCCCAGCCGAAATGGCATTGAGGCTTGCGCAGCATGTTGCCGTCGGGGATTGGCGAATTACCGGTACTGTAGGGAATGTAGAACGGCTGCTGCTTCTGTCGCGCAGCGCCGACGGCAATGTTGGAGGCAAAGACGATGCGGATACTGTTGTCGCCTGATTTCAGCATGCTGGAGACATCAGGCCGGTAGCGGCGGAAGCTGTTATCGGCTTCGAGCGCCAGGAAGCCGTTGACGTGGACGCTGGCGACCGTGTCGAGATAGTCGATATCGAGATACCAGTCGCCCTCGACCTCCTGAAGCGTGAAGCTGCGCTCGACCGCCCATTCGCGCTCGGCGACCCACTGCACCTTTTCCTCGTTGCGGCCGAAATAGGGATCGGGGACCAATCCTGCCCGGTGCAGAGCCGTGTGCACGTCGCCCGGCAGCATGATCGCGGTGCGGATCTCGCCGTCGACGGAGGCGAGCTGCCACGAACCGGAAAGGTCGATGTTGAAACCGTTCTTCGGCAAGGATGTCATAGTCATATCCTGATCGGACCGCTCCTGGGAATCGCCGGACAAGCCGGACCGCGGCCGAATTTGGCTGGCCTGATGGCCGATTGGAAATAGGGCGGCGCCATTTCGGCCCCGCCCGCAGAACCTTCTAGAGACGCAGCTCGCTTTCGGCGTCGAAGACCGAGGCGACCGTCATGTCGAAGCTGAGCTTCACCTTGGCTCCGACGTTGAAGCGGCGTGCGCCGTTGACACGTACCGACATCGTGTGACCGGCATGTTTCAGCCACAGCAGATTGTCCGCACCCATCGGCTCCTCGATATCGACGGTGGCGTCATGTTCTTCGCCGCCGGTATTCTCGTTGACCTTGATGTGTTCTGGACGAACGCCGAGCACCACCTTGCGGCCGGGCTGCAGCGTCTCGCTGGCGTCGTAGGCAGCGAGCGAGAAAATGACGCCGTTGGCCGAAAAGGCAATGCCGTCGCCTGATTTGACCAGCTCGCCGTGCAGGAAATTCATCGACGGCGAACCGATGAAGCCGGCGACGAACAGATTGCGCGGCCTGTTGTAGATCGTCGTCGGATCGTCGAGCTGCTGGATGATGCCGCTCTTCATGATGGCGATGCGGTCGGCAAGCGTCAGCGCCTCGATCTGGTCGTGGGTGACGTAGATCATCGTGTTCTTCAGCGACTGGTGCAGCCGCTTGATCTCGACACGCAGCTCCGAGCGCAGCTTGGCGTCGAGATTGGATAGCGGCTCGTCGAACAGGAAGACGTCGACATCGCGCACCAGTGCCCGGCCGATCGCCACGCGCTGGCGCTGGCCGCCGGAAAGCTCGGCCGGCTTGCGCTTCAGGAGCGGCTGAATCTGCAGGATTTCGGAGGCACGCGCCACGCGTTTGTCGATCTCTGCCTGCGGCACCTTGGCAACACGAAGACCGAAGGACAGGTTTTTCTCGACGGTCATCTGCGGATAGAGCGCATAGGACTGGAACACCATGCCGATGCCGCGGTCCTTAGGCTCTTCCCAGGTAACGTTCTTGCCCTTGATGAAGATCTGCCCTTCCGAGGCGTCGAGCAGGCCGGCGATGCAATTCAGCAAGGTCGACTTGCCGCAGCCGGACGAGCCGAGCAGAACGAGGAATTCACCGTCGTTGATGTCGAGATTGAGATCCTTCAGCACGCTGACCGCGCCGAAATTCAGGGATAGATCCTTGATGGAGACGCTTGCATTCATATTCATGAGATCAACCCTTCACTGCGCCGGCGGCGATGCCGCGGACGAAAAGCCGTCCCGACACGAAGTAGACGATGAGCGGCACGAGACCCGTCAGGATCGTTGCCGCCATGTTGACGTTGTATTCCTTCACGCCCTGGACGGAATTGACGATGTTGTTGAGCTGCACGGTCATCGGATAGGTATCCGGCCGGGTGAAGACCACGCCGAACAGGAAGTCGTTCCAGATGCCGGTCACCTGCAGGATCATCGCGACCACGAAGATCGGCAGCGACATCGGCAGCATAATCCGCAGGAAGATTTGCCAGAAGCCCGCCCCGTCGACACGCGCCGCCTTGAACAGTTCCTCCGGCAGCGACACGAAATAATTGCGGAAGAGCAGCGTCAGGATCGGCATGCCGAAGATCGAATGCACGATGACGAGGCCGGTCAGCGTGCCATAGATGCCGATTTCGCGCAGGATGATGACGATCGGATAGATCATCACCTGATAGGGAATGAATGCGCCGATGATGAGGATCGAGAAGAAAAGCTCAGAGCCCCTGAAGCGCCAGTTTGCCAGCGCGTAGCCGTTCACCGAGGCTATCGCGATCGAGATGATGACCGACGGCACCGTGATGCGCACCGAATTCCAGAAACCCCGCGACAGGCCATCGCAGTTGAGCCCGGTACAGGCCTGCGCCCAGGCTTTCACCCAGGGTTCGAAGGTGATCTCCACCGGCGGCGAAAAGATGTTGCCGAGCCGGATTTCCGGCATGCCCTTCAGCGAAGTCACCACCATCACATAGAGCGGCAGCAGATAGTAAAGCGCTGCGACGATCAGCGTGCCGTAGAGCATGATGTTGCGCGCCGACAGTGCCGGGCGTGGCCGGGGGCCGCTGGGGCCTTCGGCGAGTTTAGCCCCGACGGCGTCGATGCCGGCAGCGGTGGTGTTGAGAGTTCCTACTTCAGCCACGCTTGCGCCCTCCGCCGAATTCCAGATAGGCCCACGGAACGATGATGATCGCGACTGTGACGAGCATCATGGTCGAGGCAGCAAAGCCCTGCCCCAGGTTCTGCGCCTGGAACATGTAGTCGTAGACATATTTCGCCGGCACTTCCGACGAGATGCCCGGTCCGCCCGATGTCTGCGCGACCACGAGGTCGTAGACCTTGACGATGCCGGAGGCGATGATCACGATCGTCGTGATAAAGACCGGCCGCATCATCGGGATCACGATGAAGAGATAGGTCCTCCACATCGGAATGCCGTCCACGCGCGCCGCTTTCCAGATATCCTCGTCGATCCCACGCAGGCCGGCAAGCATCAGGCACATGACGAGACCCGTTCCCTGCCACAGCGCCGCGATCAGAATGCCGTAGATGACGATTTCAGGCGTATAGAGCGGATTGAAGGTGAAGCTCGTCCACCCGATCGAGCGCACCACCGCCTGAATGCCGAAATCGGGATTCAGAACCCATTGCCAGACGAGGCCTGTCACGATGAAGGACAGCGCGAAAGGATAGAGAAAGATGGTGCGGAAGGTGTTTTCGAAGCGGATTTTCTGGTCCATCAGCGCCGCGAGCATGAAACCGATGACCAGGCTGAAGATCAGCGAGAGGATGCCGTAGACAGCCAGATTCTCGATCGCCGTCACCCAGCGTGGTGCCGCCCAGAGGCGCTGGTACTGATCGAAGCCGACAAAGCTCAACCGCGGAAGGAGCTTGGAATTGGTGAAAGAATAAAAGACCGTCCAAAACGTGCCGCCGACAAAGATCACCAGCGCTGTCAGGATCATCGGGATAGACGCAATCTTGGCATTCAGATTGCGCAGTAACTTGTTTGGCCGGCCTGCTCGCGCTTGACCCGTCATAAACACTTCTCCTCAATCGCAACTGCGACAACTAACAGAACGGCAAGGCGCCGCCTGTCGTCTCCACCTCTGAAACCTGCTGAAGATACCAGAGAGACGCCGCCGCCCGCCGGACCATCACCGACCGTCCGGAACGATCCGGCCCCGATGGGAGCCGGACCGCAAGGGCAGCAAATCTGCTGATCAGTCAGCAGAAGCGATGATCCCGGCGAAACGCTTCTGAGCGTCTTCCGGCGTCATCGACGGATTGGCGAAGAATTCGGAGAAAAGGTCTTCCTTCTGCTTCTGGCTGTCGGCCGAAAGCAGCTGGTCGGTGCCTTGGATCACGTTGCCCTTGGCCAGGATGTCGAGACCCTTCTTCATGCAGTCGTTGGCGGCAGCGAGATCGACGTCGCCGCGAACCGGCAGCGAACCCTTCTTCAGGTTAAAGGCAACCTGGGTCTTGGGATCGAGCAGGGTCTTGGCAAGCACCGCCTGCGCCTTGGACTTTTCTTCGTCCTTCAGCAGCGGGAAGTAGAAGGCGTCGCCGCCCGTCGAGATGATCTCGTTCACGCCGAGGCCCGGCAGGCAGGTATAGTCGGTACCGGCCTTCTGACCGGCGAGCGCGAACTCACCCTGTGCCCAGTCGCCCATGATCTGGCCGCCGGCCTTGCCTGTGATGACAAGGTTGGTGGCCTGGTTCCAATCCTGAACGTTGCTGCCTTTGGCCATGCGCCGAGCATCGTCGGCCGCCTTGAACACCTTGGCGATTTCGGGACCGGCGGCAACTTCCGCATCCTTGTCCTTGAAGACCTTGTTGAAGGTATCCTTGCCGGCGACCGCGACCATCAGCACGTCGAAAGCGCCTGTCGCCTGCCACGGCTGACCGCCGACGGCGAGCGGAATGATGCCGGCCTTTTCGAGAGCCGGAGCCGCAGCGACGAACTCATCCCAGTTCTTCGGAACCTCGACACCGGCCTTCTTGAAGGCGGCGTTCGAAAGCCACAGCCACTGCCAGGAGTGGATGTTGACGGGAGCGCAGTAGATCTTGCCGTCGATGGTGCAGGAATCGAGCAGGCTCGACGGACGAATGATATCCTTCCAGTGCTCGGCGGTCGCCACATCGGTCAGGTCGCGCATAAGGCCGGCCTGAACGAGTTCCTCGGCCTGGCGGCCATGGTTGAACTGAGTGGCGCCCATTGGATCGCCGCCAGTGATGCGGCTGATCATGATCGGACGGGCAGTGCCGCCGGAACCGGCGATAGCACCGTCGACCCAGTGGTTGCCGGTGGCGTCGAATGCCTTTGCCAACTCGGCGACGGCAGCGGATTCGCCGCCCGAAGTCCACCAGTGCGTGACTTCGAGATCGGTGGCGTTGGCGCCGCCGAACGGAAGCGCGACCGAGGCGGCAAGCACGGCCGCCAATATACGGATTTTCATGAGTTCTCCTCCCTCACTGAAACGTTGCCGGAAAAACTTAGATCAATCGATTTCTCCACGCAACTGTCCGCAGGCAAATTTTTCCGCGATAACGAGAATTGCTACTTTTGGCTGTTTCCATCAGAGGCGCCGCATCCCCTGAAGCGATATTCAGTCGGCCGTTCTCGCACATGCGTTTTCAATTTATCTATTTGAATTTACGTAATAATTTTACATGATAAATTTAGCAGAGCGATTTAGCCTCTTCGCAAACGCAAAAAAACAGAGCACGAATTGCCGATTCAACCTATGCGTATGATGCTGCAATGCACACAACAAAAAGCACTCGACATTTCTACTGTATCGTTACAGATTGCATTCTTCAGGGAGGTGCGATTTTGGCATGCGGCGGGCTTACGACGCTGGAAAAAGCCTCTATAAGCGACACCAATTCGCGCAGGACGGCCTAAAGGGATGGAAAACAAGGGAAATTTCGGGAACGCGGCATCGACGCCGGCAGCGCGCGAGCGCCCGACGTTGAAGACGATCGCCTTCATGACCGGCCTTGGCGTGACGACGGTGTCGCGCGCGCTGAAGGATGCGCCGGATATTGGGGCGGAAACCAAGGAGCGGGTGCGCATGGTCGCCCGCCAGCTCGGCTACCAGCCGAACAGGGCAGGTGTGCGCCTGCGCACCGGCAAGACCAACGTCATCGCCCTCGTTCTCAGCATCGACGAGGAGATCATGGGCTTCTCGAGCCAGATGGTCTTCGGCATTTCCGAGGTGCTATCCGGCACGCCCTATCATATCGTCATCACGCCGCATTCCCACAGCAAGGACCCGATGCTGCCGGTTCGCTATATCCTCGATACCGGTTCGGCCGACGGCGTCATCATCTCCCGCATCGAGCCGGACGATCCGCGCGTGCGGCTGCTGAGCGAGCGCGGCATGCCCTTTGCCACGCATGGGCGCACCGATGCGGGCTTGACGCACCCCTTCCACGATTTCGACAACGAGGCCTTCGCGCATCAAGCGGTGGAAAGGCTCGTCAAGCGCGGCCGGCGCCGCATCGCCCTGCTGCAGCCGCCGAGCAAGCTCACCTACTACGCCCATATCCGCATCGGCTTCCAGACCGGCCTGCATGATTACGGCGCCGAGGAAGTGCCGCTACGCGTCAACACCGACGCACCGCTCGCCGACATCCGCGACATCGTCGAGGTGATGATGCGCTCGGGCAACGCCCCCGACGGCATCGTCTGTTCGGCCGGCAGTGCTGCAATCGCCGTCAATGCCGGCATCGAGGCCGCCGGCAAGGCGCTCGGCCGCGATCTCGACATGGTTTCCAAGCAATCGGTGCCCATCCTGAACTGGATCCGCCCCGAGATCATCACCGCGCAGGAAGACGTGCGCCAAGCCGGCCGCGAAATGGCAAAAGCCGTCATCGCACGCATCGACGGCGTCGAACCGGAACTGCTGCAGAGCGTAAGCCAGCCGACCTGGCCGGAGAGCGGCAGGTAGGCGGTCGGTTGAGGGAACGGACCGTCGGGCTCAAATCCGACGATCCGCTTTGGATCATCACAGGTCTTCGACGACGAAATTCACCAGTCGCCCCGGGACCAGAACTTCCTTGACCACCGTTTTGCCGTCGAGCAAGGCCATGACAGCGGGTTCGGATCGCGCCGCCGCAAGCAGCGCCTCGCCGAGGTCGGCGGCGGCTTCGAAGCGGTGGCGAACCTTGCCGTTGATCTGCACGACATATTCGCGGGTCTCCATCTCGATCATTGCAGGATCGAAGGTGGGCCAGGAAACCCATGTCAGTGTTTCCCCGTGACCAAGCTTGCTCCATAACTCCTCCGCGATGTGAGGCGCAAAGGGTGCGAGCAACAGCACGAATGTCTCCACCACTTCGCGCGGACGCTCTGCTTCCACCGTCAGTGCGTTAGCCAGTTCCATCAGCCGGGAAACCGCGGTATTGAACCGAATTGCTTCGATATCCGCCGTCACGGTCTTCACCGTCTGGTGGCGCAAGCGCAGAAGCTGCGGGCCGGGGGCCGCCTCCAGCACCACTGGAGAGAGTCCGTCGCTCTCGTCGCAGACAATACGCCAAGCACGCTCCAGAAACCGACGCACGCCGATCACGCCAGCGGTCTGCCAGGGTTTTGCCGCGTCCAGAGGTCCCATGAACATCTCGTACAGGCGCAAGGCGTCGGCCCCGAACTGATGGACGACATCGTCGGGATTAACAACGTTCAGCTGCGACTTCGACATCTTCTCGACGGCGCGCTGCACTTCGACCGACCCAGCGAACCATCTACCCTCCTCTCCGACAACGGAAGACGGCGCGTAATACCGGCCCGCCGCATCGCGGTAGGAATGAGCAAGGATCATGCCTTGGTTGAACAGCCGCTGGAACGGCTCATCCGTCGAAACGACGCCGATGTCGTAGAGCACCTTATGCCAGAAGCGGGCATAGAGCAGATGCAGGACCGCGTGCTCGGCGCCGCCGACATAGAGATCGACCGGCATCCAATAGCGCTCGGCCTCGCGCCCGACGGGTTCGCTGGTGTTCTCCGGATCGAGGAACCTGAGATAATACCAGCAGGACCCCGCCCATTGCGGCATCGTGTTGGTCTCCCGCCGTGCCGGAATGTCGGTGCCCGGCACGATCGTTTCGACCCAGGCCTGCGCACGGGCAAGCGGCGGTTCGCCATCCGGCGTCGGAGCGTAGTCGTCCAGTTCAGGCGGCAGCAGCGGCAGGCATTCCTCAGGCAGCGGCATCACCGAGCCATCAGCCAGATGCAGCACCGGGATCGGCTCACCCCAGTAGCGCTGGCGGGAAAACAGCCAGTCGCGCAGGCGGTACATGACCTTCGGCCAGCCCGCGCCGTTCGCCTGCAGCCAGGCGATGATGGCGGATCTCGCCTCCGGCGAGCCCAGGCCATCCAGGAAGCCGGAGTTGACCATCGCCCCCTCGCCCTCATAAGCCGCCTTTTCGATATCGTCCTCGCTGTCGATCACGCGAATGATCGGCAGCTCGTGCGCATGGGCAAAAGCGTAGTCGCGCGCGTCATGAGCCGGCACCGCCATCAGGGCGCCGGTGCCGTAGCCAGCCAGCACGTAATCGGCCACCCAAACCGGCAGCCGGGCTCCGTTGGCAGGGTTGATCGCATAAGCGCCGGTGAAGATGCCCGTCTTCTCGCGCCCGGCATCGGCCCGTACAGTCTCTTCCAATCCTTCGGCTTCGGCAATATAGGCGGCCACCGCCTTGCGCATTTCCGGCTCGACGATGGCGGCAACTGCAGGATGCTCCGGCGCGAGCAGGATATAGCTTGCTCCGAACAGGGTCTCTGGGCGCGTCGTGAAGACGGTGATGACCTCTTTGCCGTGCTCGAGCGGAAACCGGATTTCGGCGCCCTCGGAACGTCCGATCCAGTTGCGCTGCATGGTTTTCAGGTTTTCGGGCCAGTCGAGGCCGTCCAGTCCCTGTAGCAGCCGATCGGCATAGGCCGTGATGCGCAGCATCCACTGGCGCATCCTGCGGCGAATGACGGGATCGCCGGTCTCGACATAGCGCCCGTCCTTGACCTCCTCGTCGGCAAGCACCGCGTTCTCGGCCGGGCACCAGTTGACCGCAACCTCCGCCTGATAGGCGAGGCCCTTCTCGAACAGCTTCAGGAAGATCCACTGCGTCCAGCGCACATAGGCGGGGTCGGTCGTGGCGAACTCGCGGCTCCAGTCATAGGAGAAACCCAACCTCTGCACCTGCCCGCGAAACGTCTCGATATTGCGCTTCGTCGTGATGTCGGGATGCACACCAGTCCGCATCGCGTGGCGCTCCGCCGGCAGGCCGAAACTGTCCCATCCCATCGGATGCAAGACATTGAAGCCGCGCATGCGTTTGTAGCGGCACGTGATATCAGTGGCCGTATAGCCGAGAGGATGGCCGACATGCAGGCCCGCACCGGAAGGATATGGGAACATGTCGAGTGCGTAGAATTTCGGTCTGGCCGGATCGATTTCCGCTCGGAAGATATGGTGGTCGGCCCAATAAGCCTGCCACTTCGGTTCGATCTTTGTGGGATCATAAGGCATGAATTACTCCTGGCGCCGGCCGGCTTTGCGGCGTGTCCTGAAAAATGGAGGCGTTCTGTGGTTCAGGAGCAGCTACGGCTGCCGGTGCTCCGGTGACGTCCGGCAGCCGCGGCTAAGTCGAAACGCGCGCGGAGTTGCGGCGCAGGACGTCTGCGCGACGCTCCGGACGAAAAAAGCGCGATGTGGCTTTGGAAACGATCTGGTGTCCATGGACTGTGGCTCAAGGCAAATAAGGAGAAAGCAAACGACAGTGTTAACTCGGCTCCGATCAGGAGGCCGTGGTGGTAAGTCGTGCGTCGCGTGCGCGAGCGTCTGCTGCTTGAGTTGCCATAACCATGAACCAAGAGTGCCCGATATGATCGCTTCTGCCAAGAGTGCATTCGCGCGAAATCAGGATCTGTTCAAATCCCGCGGCGCGCTCTTTACCAGTTGTTCGAGCACCGCCGCGACCTTCGGGTTACGCACCTCGCCGCGCCGGGTAATCGCGTAGATGCTCCGGTAGGTGGATGACGCCAGCGGCTTGACGGTCAGGCCTTCGCCAAAATCTCGAAGCGCCAGTCCGGGCATCACCGAAATCGAGCAACCGGCTTCGACAAGTGCGAACACCACTTCGAAGCTGTCACTGAAGCCGTTGATGACAGGCTCGAAACCGATGTCGCGGCAGGCCTGGCGGATGGCCATGGAATAGGCGCTAGAGGCGACGTCGAGCGCCCAATGTTCATCCCTCAGCTGTGCGAGTTCGATGATGGGCTCGCTCTCCAGCCTGTGGCCAGCGGGCAGAAGCACGAAGAGCTGGTCGCGGCAGAGGAACAGCGTGTCGGCCGTGCCCTCCAGCGTATACGGATTGAACGATATGTCGTCGGCAATGACGATATCGGCCTGCCAGGCCCGGAGTGCCGCCACGCCTTCGGCAGGTCCCATCGTCGTCATGACGATGTTGAGATGCGGATGGTGGATCGCGAGCTCGCGCATCGCGGCCGGAATGAAGGAGGACGCCGCGGACGGTTGGGTGGCGATCCTCAGGTCACCGGCGACGATATTCTGCAGCTCGGCAATATCGGTCTTGGCTTCCTCGACAATGCTGAATATCCGATCGGCATGCACAACGAGCCGTTGGCCGGCCGGTGTCAGCGTCACCCCTCGCCCGCGTCGCTCGACGAGCGCAATGCCGATTTCGTCCTCCAACTGGGCGATTTGCTGAGAAACCGCCGACGACGAAATGCCGATAGCATCGGCCACCGCCGCCATTGTCTCGCGGCGCGAAAGCTCGCGAAGCGTCCGTAATCTGAAAAAATCCAAACTTGGCTCCCTCGGCTGATCAATCGGCCATAATTTCTAATCTATATCCTTATTTTAATTAAGTAGACCTACGGAAAAACGCCCCCTACCGTCGGATCGTCAGCGTGCATCGGTTCGAAAAAAGCCAAGATTGCCCGCCATCTCAAGAGACGAGTCACGGGGATATCGACAGGATGCAGCAGAGCGGCGTGCCCTATTTCAGCCAATGGGAATCACCGGGCATGACGCTGCCGGTGCTTGCCGAGGGATCGCAGGCCTTGCTCAGCGATCCGCTCTGGCGCCATTCTGGGGCCGCAACAATCGAGGAATATGCACGCTGGGCGGTCAATGTCTGCGGCATGGCCTGCCTGAAGATGATCCTTGCCGCCCGCGGTGAAATCCACCCGACCCTCGAGCTTGCCCGCGCCTGCACCGCCTATGGCGGTTATGTCGTCAACGAGATCGATGCATCGATCAAAGGGCTGATTTACGCGCCCTTCGTCCGCTTCGCCGCCGAGCGTTTCGGACTTAGCGCGGAGACGATGACCGGCGTCAAGACGCCAGCTATTCCCGACCTTCTGTCGAAGCGCCGGTTCTTCATCGCCTCGGTGAACTCGGGCATCCGCTGGCCGGAGCGCGAGCCGCTCTCGAAAGGCGGACACCTGGTGCTGGTGACGTCAGCCTCGCAGGAGACGATTCGCTTTCACAACCCGTCCGGTCATGACGAAGCGAGCCAGGCCGATGTGACACTGCCGCTCGCCATCTTCGACCGTTTCTTCGCCAATCGCGGCATATCGGTCGACGCCTGACCCTTTTCAACACCAGATCGTTTCGGAGGCTTTCATGACCCCATCCCCAAACAGGCTGCGCATTGCCGTGCTTTTCGGCGGCCGCTCGGCCGAGCATGAAGTTTCCGTGCTCTCGGCAACCAATGTCATGGGCGCGCTCAAGCCCGAAAAATACGACGCCGTTCCTGTTTTCAACACCCGCGAGGGACGGTGGCTGCTGAGCAGCTTCGAGGACGGCATGCTGGCGACGCCTTCATCAGGCACGGAAATCTGCCTCGTGCCGGGCGGACGGGGCCGGATACTGGCAATTCCGGCCCATGGCGCGCCGCATGACCTACCAAAGGTCGACATCCTGTTTCCTGTCCTCCACGGCCAGCATGGCGAGGACGGATCAGTGCAAGGCGCGGCGGAGGTGGCCCGCGTTCCACTCGCCGGTTGCGGCATCCTCGGCTCCGCCGCAGCGCTCGACAAGGACATCGCCAAGCGCCTGCTGAGGGCAGCGGGCCTGCCAGTGGCGCGTGCGGTGACGATCCATGAGGGTGCCGTCCCTTCGCTGGCAGCCTTGGAAGGCGAGCTCGGCCTGCCGCTCTTCATCAAGCCGGCGCGCCAGGGATCGTCGGTAGGCGTTGCCAAGGTCCATGCCAGCCAGGAATTCGCGCCCGCCCTTACTGAGGCCTTCCGCCACGATCGCACGCTGCTCGCCGAGGAATTCGTGCGCGGCCGTGAGATCGAATTCAGCGTCTTGGAAGATACGGCAGGAGAACTCTTCGTCTCCCGGCCGGGCGAGATCGTGCCGGCCGAAAGTCACGGCTTCTATAGCTACGATGCCAAATATATCGACGAGAAAGGTGCGGCGCTGAAAGTGCCGGCCGAACTGCCGCAGGAGATCGAGACCGCCATGCGCGACGTGGCCGCAAAAGCCTTCAGAGCCGTCGGCTGCGATGGCATGGCCCGCATCGACTTCTTCCTGACGGATGACATGCGGTTCCTCGTCAATGAAATCAACACCATCCCCGGCTTCACCGATATCAGCATGTATTCCAAGGCGATGGCGGCAAGCGGCGTCACCTACGCCGAAATCATCGACCGCCTAGTGGACCACGGCCTGGCGCGCGCCCGACGGGCCGACTGAGACGGGAGCTTGATCATGAACAGGCTGGTCTTGATTTCGGGATGTTCCGGCGGCGGAAAATCGAAGCTTCTTGCGGAACTTGCCGCTCGCGGTCATGCCATCGTCGAAGAGCCCGGCCGACGGATCGTCAAACAGGAACTCGAAGGCGACGGCGCAGCCCTGCCCTGGGTCGACATGGCGGCCTTTGCCCGCCGCGCAATCGAGATGGCGATGGCTGACTACACGACGGCGCGTGAGCAGACCGGCTGGACGTTCTTCGATCGCGGGCTGATCGATGCGGCGGCAGCGCTGCAGCACCTGACTGGAGAACCGGTCCTGGAAAAATTGAGCGCCGCCCACCGCTATCACCCGAGGGTTTTTCTCACGCCGCCGTGGCCCGAAATCTACACGACCGACCCCGAGCGGCGCCATGGCTTCGACGAGGCGGTCGCCGAATATGATCGACTTGCCGCCGTCTATCCCACGCTCGGCTACGACATCGTCATGCTGCCGAAAATCGCGGTCACCGACCGGGCGGATTTCATCCTCGACTACCTCCTTCGGGAAACGAGGCAGCAGTAGACGAGATCGCCAGGGTGTCTCTCGGCCGCCTTCACAAAAAGGGCTCAGCGCCTGCGAAAAACGCACCACTGGAACGACTGCCGGCCACCGCCGGGTGTCGTGTGTTCCTCCCGCCAGTCACGCTGAAGCGCGAAGGTGGACGAGAACTCGGTCGTAAGCGCCACCGCGTCGTAACGCTGGACCGGCAAGCCGCTGCACCGTTCCGGCCCGTCCGGCGCGAAGGTCGCGATGATGACGACGCTGCCCGGCGCCGTGCCGGTTTCGAGTGCTCGACGATAGGCCAGCCGCTGCTCGGGTTCGGTGAGGAAGTGAAAAACGGCGCGGTCGTGCCACACATCGTAATGGCGGTCGGGCTGCCATGAAGTGACGTCGGCAACCACCCAGGCGATCCGGGCGGCTTCATCCCGCAGCCGCGCCTTGGCGACCTCGAGCGCCGGCGCGGCGATATCGAGGACGGTGAGGTCGGACCACCCGCGCTCGACAAGACGATCGACAAGGCTCGATGCGCCGCCGCCCACATCGATCAGCGAGGCCATGGCCGGCAGTTGCAGCTCGTCAAGCGCCCGCAAGGAAGGCTCGGGCGTCGGCTGATACCAGCTGACGCTGTCGGCAGATTTCGTGCGGTAGACCTCGTCCCAGTGTTCCCGCTTCTCGCCTGTCATCCGATATCCCCATCTCTTGCCGAGCCCGATATCCTACAGCGCCGAGCGTCTTTTCAGACGCGCAAAGGACGCTGTAGCGCTTTCAAGTATGTAGTAGCTGATCAACATGTAGGGACTGAGACGTCTGCAACCAATCGCAATGCGCCCAAGACCATGTTCCGCGTTTCAGGAAGCGAGGTGCCGGTAAACGAGATCGGCAGGATCCATTCGGGGTGCTATGGGATCAAGACGCGCGCCCAGCCGTTCCGCAACGGCAGCAGATGCGACATTGCCGGGAGCGATATAGCTGACGAGCGACGGCAACTTGAGCGTCGCGAAGGCCCAGTTGCGTAGCCCGAACGCCGCTTCGGTCGCATAGCCTCTGCCCTCGTATCCCTCGTAGACGAACCAGCCCAGTTCCTTTTCCGGAAAAAGCGGCCCGTGATTGATCCCCACCTGGCCGACGCATTCGCCGGTTTCGCCAAGCTCGATCATCAGCGCTCCATGCCCGAAAAGCTGCCACAGGGCGACGTCGTGACAGAACATCCCCCATGCCGCACGCAGATCGAACGGGCCACCCATTCCGACGGATCGCGGCGACGCCATGATCTGCGCATAGGCAGCGAAATCGTCGATCTCTGGCATGCGAAGCCTAAGACGCTCGGTTCGAATGGTCATCGCGCCCGCTTCGGACATGTCGTTGCCTTCTCTGTCAAGTTGGGTTTGGAGTTTCGGCCGTTGAACGGAATATTCTAGCTTTCAAATGCCGGGGCGAATTGCAACGTCCCGCTTGGCGGAGATCCGCGAAAGACAATTCTCTGCACGAGCCGCGTATCGAGGTCGAGGTACGTCAATTGTCCGTCGCTGCTGAAACCGACACGGCTGTAGATCTCGGGATTGCCGATCAGGGCGCATCCGCTGGCGCCCATCCCCTTCAGCAGTTCCAGACCCCTTGTGATCAGCACCTTGCCGATCCCTTGCCGCTGTCTCTCCGGCTTGACCGATATCGGACCCAATCCGAACCAGCCTTCATGCATGCCGTTGATCGTCACCGGCGAAAACGCCACATGCCCGAGAATCTCGCCGCCCTGCTCGGCCACTAGCGATATCTTGAGATCGCCCGCCGCGCGAAGCCTTCGGACAATCTCCGCTTCCGTACCGTCGCTGTAGGGCATCGGCTTGAAGGCGGTCGAGGTCAGATCATGGATCGCGTCGATATCCTCCGGCGTTTCGTCTCGGATAAGCATCTCTATCAATCCTCAATCGCGATAGCTCAAAGGTTCTATGCAAGGAAAGTCGAAGACCAGCAAGCCGGGTTCCTCCAGCGGCAGCTGCGCCACGACCTGCCCTTCCGGGTTCAGCACCGCCGTCGGCCCCCAGGCGATGCGCCCGTCGCGCTCACCCGTTACGTCGGACGATATCAGCCACAGGCCTGTCTCGCGGCATCTTTCAGCGCGAACGGCATTATGCAGCTGCTTGAATATTTCCGCCTTTTCCCGTGGCATCATGTTGTTGGACAGGCATAGGATCAGCGACGCGCCAGACGCGGCGACCTTTGCGGCCGCTTCCGGAAAATTGGTGTCGTAGCAGATGTTGATCCCGAAATGCAGGGCACCGATCGCAAAGAGCGGGCTGTCCTTTCCTGCCTCGAAAGCCCGTTCGCCGCGCAGCAGGTGGGCCTTCCGGTAGCGGCCGAGGAGAACGCCGCGCTCGACGACGACGGCAGTGTTGAACAATCGCCCGTCATCGATCTCGATCAGCCCTATGACCAGCACCAGTCCCGACTTCGGCAACCGGTCGAGGACCGCCGCGAACTCGGCCGATGCCAGATCGAGGGCAACGCGCCGCGCCGATGCTTCATCGGTCAGGTAGCCCTGGAGAAAACCTTCGGGAAAGACCAGCAGGGCAACACCCTCAGCCTCGGCACGAGCGGCGATGCCGCAGGCATAATCCAGTGCCGCCTCGACATTCTCCCGAAACTCCGGCGTCTGCGCGGCGGCTATCCGAATGCTATTCACCGTGATCTCCGGGTTTCAGCCTCGGCCTTTCATCAAAAGGCCCGGCGCGGTGGCCGGGCCTCTCCTTGAAAATCGGGCTGAACCTCAGAAAGTCGAGGCACCGCTGCCCCAGGGGCCGTGGTGGAAATCCTTGCCGTCCAGGCGGTCGAAGCCATGGGCGCCGAAGAAATCGCGCTGTGCCTGGATGAGGTTTGCCGTTCCCCTGCCCTGGCGATAGGCGTCGAAATAGGTCAGCGCCGAGGTCAGCGCCGGCACCGGCAGGCCGGCGGCAATCGCGGCACCGACGACACGGCGCAGCGCCGGGATCGATTCCTTGACCATGTCGGAGAAGGCAGGCGTGACGATCAGGTTGGCAGCATCGGGCGCCTTGGTGAAGGCCGAGGTGATCTCGTCGAGGAACTGCGAGCGAATGATGCAGCCGGCACGCCAGATCCTGGCAATCGTCGGCATCGGCAGCGACCAGTTGAACTCGCGCGATGCTTCCGCCATCACCGCGAAGCCCTGCGCATAGGCGCCGATCTTCGCGGCAAACAGCGCCAGTTCGAGATCCTTGTTCAGCTCGGGGCCGTATGCGATCGGGAAGGACACAGCCTGCGTGCCGAAGATCTTTTCGGCGGCTTCGCGCTGCGACTTCATCGAAGAGAGGCTGCGGGCGGCGACTGCGGCTTCGATCGCCGTTGCCGGAATACCCATGTTCTGCGCCTCGATCGCCGACCACTTGCCGGTGCCCTTCTGGCCGGCCTTGTCGAGGATCATGTCGACCATCGGCCCGCCGGAAACCGGATCGGTGGCCGCAAGCACCTTCTCGGAGATTTCGATCAGGTAGGAGTTCAGCCGGCCCTTGTTCCATTCGCCGAAGATGCCGGAGATTTCGGAGGCGCTCTTGCCGAGGCCGTCGCGCAGGATGCCGTAGATTTCGGCGATCATCTGCATGTCGGCATATTCGATGCCGTTATGGATGGTCTTGACGAAATGGCCGGCACCGTCATTGCCGAGCCAGGCGACGCAGGGCTCGTCATTGTAGCGGGCGGCAATCGATGTCAGCACCTTCTCGACGCGCTTCCAGGACTCTTCGGTGCCGCCGACCATGATCGACGGGCCATGGCGCGCACCTTCTTCGCCGCCGGAAACACCCATGCCGATGAAGGTCAGATCGGTATTCTTCAGCCGGTCGAAGCGGGCGACGGTGTCGCGGAAATTGGCGTTGCCGGCATCGATCATGATGTCGCCCTTGGAGAGATGCGGGCGCAGCAGCTCCATCTGCTGGTCGACGGGCTCGCCCGCCTTGATCATGATGATGATCGGACGCGGCGGCCGGATCGCATCGACGAACTCTTCGATCGTCTTGCAGGGAACAATCTGCTTCTTCAGATCGCCGGCGCTTTCGTAGAATTCGTCGGTTTTCTCCGGCGTGCGGTTGAACACCGCGATTTTATTGCCTTTCTCCGCGATGTTGAGCGCCAGGTTGGAGCCCATGACCGCAAGGCCGATCAGTCCGATTTCTGCCTTTTCCACGACAAACCTCCGATGTGTCATTTGGACCGGTGTTGTGGCACTGTCTCGGTCAAACGGCAAGTCTCGCAAGGGTCTAATCGGTTCGCAAAAGCCAATGAAATGAAGCTTGCAATATCGCCGCTTGTCCGACAACCCACAGGCTGCCGCTTAATCCGAAGCCGCAAGTTTTTCGAGCATCCTGCCCGTATTGCCCTATCTCATGTTATCATCAGTGCCCCGGGAGATATCGCATTGGCATCGGGAAGACGAAAAGATACGGCTCTCCTGGCGGCCCGCGCCGGCCGCTACCGCGAATATGCACCGCCACCGACGCTGCGACACCATTTCAGCCGCCTCTGGTCGCACGCGCTCCATGACGGGCCGCTGGCGATGGTGGCGATCGTGCCGGACGGCTATTGCGATCTCCTCTGGATCGACGGCCGGCTGGTCGTCGCCGGCCCCGACAGGGCGGCGGCCTTTCCCGTCATCCAGCCGGGTGCGACAGTGATCGGCGCACGTTTTGCGCCTGGCGCCGCAGCACCCTGGCTGGAGACGCCGCTCTCGGCACTGGTCGGCTGCTCGGTGCCCCTCGCTGACTTCGGCCGGAAGGACACTGCCGAATTCGAGGCGCGGCTTGCGGATTGCCCCGACCCCTCAGCCGCCACGGCGCTGTTTGGCCGCCTGCTCGAAGAGGCCGCGCGCGATGAGGAAGAGCCCGCCCGAGAGGCTGCCGTGATCTTCGCCGCCGCCGACAGCCGTCGCCCGGCACCCGGCCTGCTCGACAGGCTCGGCATGAGCGAAAGGCAGCTGCGCCGCCGCTGCCACCACCATTTCGGCTATGGCGCAAAGACGCTGGAACGGATCCGCCGGTTCCAGCGTTTCCTCGACCTCTGCCGCAGGTCGGACACGATGCCGCTTGCCCGCCTTGCGCTCGAAGCGGGCTTTGCCGATCAGCCCCACATGACGCGCGAGGTCGGCGAGCTCTCGACGCTGACGCCCGCGGTCATTCTTGACCAGCTCAGCATGCGGCAAAGAGCCGACTGACCGTTTTGTTCAAGACGCTGCCGGCCGGTCTGTTATTCTGACGAAACCATGACAGGGACCTGCAGCCGATGACGACAATGCCCGCGAAAATCATCCACCTGTCGATCGGGCGCGACTGGCGCGACGTCTATGACTTCGCCGGCAAACCGGAGAACATGCCGCTCTGGGCTTCCGGCCTTGCGACCGGCCTCGAACCGCACGGCGCCGACTGGATCGCCCACGGCGCTCTTGGCAGCGTCAAGGTGAGCTTCGTACCTACCAATGAATTCGGCGTGATCGATCATACAGTGACGATCGAATCCGGCCTCAGGGTCTATAATGCCCTGCGCATCGTGCCGAACGGCGATGGCTGCGAGGTCATGTTCACGCTGCTGCGTCTGCCCGGCATGACCGACGCGCAGTTTTCCGCCGATGCCGCCCATGTCGAGAAGGATCTTGCCATGCTGAAAGCCCTGATGGAGAGATAGATGGCCGAGAAGACAGAAAACCACGATCGCCGTATCGATTATGTCGAATTCAACGTCGCCGACATCGCCGCCGCCAAAGCCTTTTACGGCTCGGCCTTCGGCTGGCGCTTCACCGATTACGGCCCCAATTATTGCGAATTCGACGATGGCCGGCTGAAGGGCGGCTTTACCGATTTCGGACCGGTGCGTCCGGGCGGCGGCCCGCTGGTCGTCGTCTATGCCAGAGACCTGGAAGAAGTGCTGACCTCAGTCGAAAGAGCCGGCGGCACGATCTGTCGGCCGATCACCGATTTTCCCGGCGGCCGTCGCTTCCACTTCCTCGACCGCGACGGTTACGAGCTCGCCGTCTGGGCGGCCGCTTAGCCAGACGACCCAAGGCAGCCGAGTTGGTCAGGCTGCCTAAGGCTGCCGACCGGGATCAGGCAGCCTGCGACAGCCGATCGAGATCTTCCATGACGAGCAGGGCGCCGATCACCGTACCGCCCGCATCGCGCAGCGGCGACATGCGACAGCGCACCTGCCGCGATCCGCCGCTGTCGGCCGAGCGCTCATAGGAATAGTCGATCTGTTCGCCGGCAAAACAGGCGTCGAGCTTATGCTTGGCGCATTCGGCAAACCGCTCCTCGCCGATGAATTCGGAAAGGTGGCGGCCGATAAGCTCCATCGGCTTCCTGTTGAGATGGGCGCTGTTGGCTGGATTGGAATAGAGGTAGCGATAGTCCCTGGTCAGCACCGCCACGCGATCCGGCAGGCTTTCGAGGATCACCGCGTTGAGGAACTGGCCATTGTCGGTATCAGGCACATAGGCCGGCGGCGGCTCGATGCGCACATCCTGCGGCGAAGGCACGCGCCAGTCCGGCCCATGCGCCCCGAAATAGCGGTCGAGCAGGTAGGAAAGCACCGACGTGTGCTCCGTGACGCTGGCGCTGTCGTCGGCATCCTGGCTGATCAGATGGCTCACAAACTGCAGTTGCATGTAAACTTCGAGCAGATTGACTGCCCGGCAGGCGAGGATTGCCTCGACCAGCGGCTCGACATGGCGGTCGAGCGCCGTGACGCGCTGGTCGTCGCCCAAGCGTATGGCTTCCTCGATTTGCACGCAACGCAAGGAAAAAGCTCGAAAAAGCTCCAGCAAGACGCCTCCACTCCCATTGTCCCAAGAGACGAGTCCGAAACCTCACATGGCTGCATTTCCCAAAAAATGCGCCTTCCGGTAGACATTATTCGCGTCTTGGTGGTGACGGATAACATGAAGTGCCCTCAGTTTCAATCCGAGAGCACCTGCCGCTTTTCACCGCTGATAAATGAGGGTGGACGTTTTTGGAGCATGATGCCGAAAGTGTGAGCGGTTTTCGGCATCATGCCGGCCTGAAATCATCCTGTTCTAAGGCGCGAGCGTCTGCTTGATCTGCCAGCGGTCGTGATACCAGAGCCACTGTTCCGGATATTCCCGCACCCAACTTTCCACCTTGTCGTTGAGCAACTGGGCGGCGGCCGGCAGGTCGAGATTACCCGCGGCGTCGCGTGGCATATCCAGCCGCGGCTCGATTTCCAGCCGGTAGCGATTTCCGGGCAGACGGATGCAGCGCGCCGGATAAACCTCGCAGTCGAACTGCCGCACCAGCTTCGGCACCAGAGGATTGGTCTTGACCTCGCGTCCGAAGAAGGTGCCCTTCAGCCCCTTGCGGAATTTCTGATCGACGAGCACGCCCACGCCTTGTCCTGCTTCGAGCTGACGGGCGAGCGCGAAGGAGGAGCCGGCATGCGAGGGCACCAGCTTGCCCATGCGGGCGCTCCGGAAGTCGAACACCTTCTTGGCGACATAAGGATTATTCGGCGGCCGGAAGAGCACGGTGACGGTGAGCCCGAAGGCGGCACCCGCCACCGGCAGCAGCTCGAAATTGGCGGTATGGCCGGTAAAGACGATGAAGGGGCGCGGATTGTCGCGCAGGTCGAGGAAGATCGGGACGCCCGACACCTCCACCCTGCCCGGCTCCGACTTTTCGGGATCATAGTCGAACAGTTGGTCGAGGAAGACGTATTCGGCCGCAAGCCGGCCCATATTACCCCAGCTGGCGAGCGCGATCTCCTCGATCTCGGCCTCGCTCTTCTCAGGGAAGGCATTGCGCAGATTGGTCAGCATCAGTCTGTGGCGGCTGGTCAGCCGGCCGAGGCGGCGCATCATCCTGTCGGCGAAGCGGATCGCGCCATCGGCCGGAAACAGCTTCAGGAAATTCAGGAAGCCGAACATCACCTGCGCCACCAGCCATTGCTGGAAATTCCTGAGCGCTAGAACGATCCGGGTGATGAACAGTTTCACGCGGTCAATCCATCTTCAGGATGATCTTGCCGAAGATCTGGCGCGATTCCATCCGCTCCAGCGCCCGGTCGATATCGCTGAAGCTGACCTCGGTATCGATGACCGGATGGACGAGCCCGCGGCCCATCTTCTGCATCGCATCCGCCATGTTCTCCATACGACAGCCGAAGGAGCCGAAGAGCTTCAGCTGCTGCTGGAACAGCATCATCAGGTTCATCTCTGTGGAAACACCCGAGGTCGAGCCGCAGGTGACGAGGCGCCCGCCGCGCTTCATGCAGAGCATCGAGCCCGCCCAGGTGTCCTTGCCGACATGTTCGAAGACGACGTCGACGCCCTTCTTCTTGGTGAGCTTGCGCACCACGCCCTCGAAACGGTCGGTGCGGTAGTTGATGACGTGATCGGCGCCGAGCGCCTTAGCTTTCTCGATCTTGTCGTCCGAACCAACCGTGGTGATGACGGTGCAGCCGATCTTCTTGGCAAGCTGGATCGCCGCCGTGCCGATGCCGGAGCCGCCGGCATGGACGAGGATCGTTTCACCCGGCTCGAGCTTGGCATTGTCGAACAGCATGTGCTCGACGGTGCCGAAAGTGACCGGAGCAAGCGCCGCGCCAATCGCATCGACGCCGGGAGGGGCGGGCACCAGCAGGCGCGCCGGCAGGTTGACCTTTTCCTGCGCGAAGCCATCGAGATGGAAGCCGTGCACGCCGGAGACATGTTCGCAGAGATTATCGCGGCCTTCGCGACAGGGGCGGCAGAGACCGCAGGTGCGCGCGCCGTAGATCGCCACCAGCTGGCCGGGCAGCACGTTCGCCACGCCCGGTCCGATCGCTTCGACGACGCCGGAAGCTTCCGCGCCGATGACGAGCGGCATCTTGCGCTTGGCGAACGCCATGCCGCGCCAGCCCCAGACGTCGATATGGTTGAGCGCCACCGCCTTGACGCGCAGCGTCACCTCGCCGGCACCTGGGGCATCCGGTTCCGGCAGATCGGTGATCTCAAGCTTGCGGTCGTCGATCAGTTGCAAAGCGCGCATGGCAAAATCCCTCGCCTGGAAGGCGTTTTTCTTGTCTTGAAATTGTCGGGAACCGCTTAAGCCGGTTCGAGCGCCATGACAAGGCTGGCATTCTGCCCGCCGAAGCCGAAGGAGTTGGAAAGCACGGCTGAAACCTGTGCTTCCCGCTTCTTGTTCGGCACGACATCGAGAACGATCGACGGATCGGGGTTGTTGTAGTTGATGGTCGGCGGCAGCGTTCCGGTCAACATCGTCTGCAGCGAGAACACCGCCTCGACCGCGCCCGCCGCCGTCAGCGTGTGGCCGATCATCGACTTGTTCGACGAAACCGGAATGCCGACGATCCGATCGCCGAAGACGGCCGACATCGCCCCATATTCCATCTTGTCGTTCTCAGGCGTCGAAGTGCCGTGCGCATTGATGTAGCCGATGCCGCTCTCGTCGATACCGGCATCAGCAAGCGCCGCGCGGATCGTCGCGATCGCCGGGCCACCATCGGGCGAAGACCGGGTGCGGTGGAAGCTGTCGGCCTTGTCGCCGGCGCCCTTCATGATGCCGAGCACCTTGGCGCCGCGGGCAACTGCTGATTCCAGCGATTCCAGCACCAGGGTCGCCGCGCCCTCGGCGATGACGAAGCCGTCACGATCCTTGCTGAATGGCTTGGAAGCCTTGGTCGGCGGATCGTTCTGCGTCGAAAGAGCTGATAGCAGCGAGAAGCGGATCAGAGCTTCGGCACTTAGCGATCCGTCGGTCGCGACGGTCAGCGCGCGATCGGTGCGGCCCTGGCGGATCGCCTCGATGCCGAGCTGGATCGCCGTGACGCCGGAGGCGCAGGCGGTCGACAGCGTGACGGGCAGGCCGCGCGTGCCGAACCGGTCGGCAAGGCGCTCGGAAATCGCGCCGAACAGCGCCGCTTCATGGAAGGCCGGGTCCGGACGCTGGCGCAGCGCCGTCAGGAAGCGCTCGTAGGCGTCACCCGGATGGTCGGAGGCCGGCGAACGGTCGGCAAGTTCGAAGCGCGCGCTCCATTCCGGCTCGATCGGCGGAGCGGCGAGGAATAGCGGGCCATTGAAATCGCCGGACAGGCCGGCATCGGCGAGCGCCTCGATCGTCGTTTCGCGGGCAAAGGCATAGGAGCGCTCGACGGCGTTCGGCACCGGAATGCCGATGAAATCGACGGTGCCGGCGATCCGCGTCGACAGGCCCTCGGTCGGGAAGCGGTTGATTTCGTGGATGCCCGACGTGCCTGACGAAAGCGCTGCCCAGTTGTCGCTGAGGCCCTGGCCGAGCGAGGTGATGATGCCCATGCCGGTAACAGCCACGATCGGACGGCCGAGGTGATCTTTATAAGCGGAAGCTGTCATTTCTCTCACTCCTCACGCATCTGCGGAAAGAACGGCAACGCCCTCGCCGCGCTGGTGTCCGACCGTGGTCACAACGGCGGCGGTGGCGCCTGCCCGCATCGGCGCCTCATGGGCGGCATCGAAGGGCGGAACCTTGGCCTTGCCGTCGACGGCAAGGGCTGCGAGCGCCAGACCCAGCGTGAACTGCGTCTCGATCGTATGGCCGGTAACGCCGCCGAAGCCACGGATCGCAACGTCGGGCAATTGATGTTCGAGCACCGCCCGCTCGCGGGCGGCCAGATCGTGCATGCCGGTTGATCCGGAAAAGATCGCCGTGCTTTCAGCGGCAAGCCCGGCTGCCGGCCCCAGAAGCCGCTCCAGCCGAACCTCGAGATTGCCGGAATTGCGGTTGCCGCGGTCGCCCTCGACCGCGTCGATGACGGCATAGATATGAGCGCCGCGGGCTTCGGCATGCTTGCGCGATTCCAGCACCAGGAAAGCGCCTGCCGAACCGGTGATCATGCCGCCGCCATCGCTCGGCTTGCGCGACCAGAGCGGCACCCAGTCGCCGCGCGCATGGGCGCCGATCGCTTCGGTGAGCAGGATCATGTCAGGCCGCTCGGCCGCGAAGGCGCCGCCAACAAGCGCATGCGAGGATTCGCCTGATTTGATGCGGTAAAAGGCTGTCTCGACGGCAGAAATGCCGGCCGCTTCCTCGCCCATGAAAGTGCGAGACGAGCCGGTGACCTTGTGCACGATCGAGATATTGCCGGCGAGCAGGTTGGAAAGCTGGGCGAGGAACAGCGTCGGCCTCAGCTCCGTCGTCAGCTTCTCGTTGAGCAGCAGCTCGCGGTCATTGCGCTTCAGCGCTTCGTCGACGATCAGTGTGTCGACATTGATGTCGCGCTCGCCGCCGCCGGCCGCCACGATCATGTCCATCGTACCGCAAGCCTCGATATCGTCCTTGAAGCCGGCATCGTCGAGCGCAAGGCCGGCGGCGAAGACGCCGATGCGCTGCCAGTTCTCCATCTGGCGCTGGTCGCCGCGTTTGGCGATCTGCTGCGACCAGTCAATCTCGGGCAGCGGATGCACCGGATAGGGCTTGAACTTTTCGGTCTCGACGATCGCTTTCGGCGCGCTGGCGGCCGAAAGCAGCGCGATATGCGCATCCTTGCCGACGCCTTGACAGGTGACGATGCCGATGCCCGAGATGACGACGTCGTTTGCAGCCTTGCTCATCCAATCACTCCCTGCGCCGCGATCGCTTCGAGAAGCCCGATCTCGCCGGCACGTTTCTTCACGATATCGCCGAGCGGCACCTCGGAAAACGGCATGGTGCGCAATTTCAGCTGCGCATCGCAGACCTTCTTGCCGCCGCTGGTGATCTTAGCCTTGGTGACCGCGAAACCCGAACCGTCATGCTCGAGCACCGCCTCGATGTCGAGCACGGCTTCCGGTTCGACGAAGGTGCGCATCTTGGCGCCGTCGACCGTCATCAGGAAGGGCATGGCGGCAAAATTGGTGACGGCAAGCACCAGCATGCCGGAGGCCTGCGCCATGGTCTCGATCAGGAGCACGCCGGGAACGAGCGGCATGCCGGGAAAATGACCCTCGAAGACGGGGCTCTTGGCCGGCACGACGGATCGCGCCTTAAGCGTGCCCTTCTTCAGGTCCACCGCTTCGACGCGGTCAATCATCTGGAAATATTCCAGCAGCATTCGGATCCTCCGGCCCGACAGGCCAGATCCGCCCGCCGGTGACGCCCAAAGCGCGCAGCATGGAACCTGCTTAGCACTTTAGGTCTTTGTTTTTATGCATGCCGTCGTCCCAAAACCGCTGCACACTTTTGGGCGGCATGCACTAGTTAGGAACGAATCCGCCCGGCCGCCATATTCAGGGCGGCAGGGCGTTCAAAAAAGACGGTTATGTCGCTCAGGCCTTGGCTGCTTTGAGCTCGTCGATCTTGGCGCAGAGGTTCTTCAGCACGAAATATTCTTCGGTGGAAACCTTGCCTTCGTTGACTTCCTGCGTCCACTTTTCGAGCGGGATCTTGATGCCGAATTCCTTGTCGATCGCAAACACGATGTCGAGGAAATCAAGGCTGTCGATACCGAGGTCGTCGATCGTATGGCTCTCCGGCGTGATCGTCGCGCGGTCGATCTCGCTGGTCTCTGCAATAATGTCGGCAACTTTATCGAATGTAGCGGTCACGCGCTGTACCTCATGAAATGACGATTTAAACCCCCTCATAGGCAAATCCATTTCAAAAGCCAATGCTTTCGTCCCGGCACAATGGCAATTTGCCGATCGGGTGTTGCTTAAACAGCAATGGAATGCCGGCCTTTGCGGTCATCCGAACAGGCGTCGAGGCGGAAGGCGAGACCTCTGTGGAAGGCCCGCCGCGCCGGCAGATCGGAGAAGCCGTCCGAATCAAATCCGTGGATGGCCCTCGCACCGGGCAAGCGCGGCTCCTGACAAAACCCACGGGCGGGCATGCTTTGATCTAGATCAAACAGCGATCCCGGCAAAATTGATAATCCTCAAGCGGCGCTGGGGCATGCTGGCCATGCCGGACGCGCCAGTCGTGCCAGCCATACGAGGATTTCAAAAGGGATCAGGACATGGATGTTGCCCGCAGTGAGCTTTTCGAGACCGGCACTCCCGTCGCTTGCGCTTCCTGCCAGGCGCGGCACGGCGTCGTCTGCGGCGCCCTGTCGAGCGGTCAATTGAGAGAACTCAACCGCCACTCTCTGCGCCGCAAGATCGAGGCCGGCTGCGAGATCATCGCCCAAGGGTCGGAAAGCTCTTTCTATTCGAACATCATGCGCGGGGTGGTGAAGCTCTGCAAGGTGATGCAGGACGGGCGCCAGCAGATCGTCGGCCTGCAATTCGCCCCCGATTTCGTCGGCAGACCCTTCATCCGTGAAAGCTCGCTGTCGGCTGAGGCTGCGACCGATGCCGAAATCTGCGTCTTTCCCCGCAACCTGCTCGACCGAATGATATCCGAGACGCCGGAGCTGCAGCGCAGCCTGCACGATCAGGCGCTAAAGGAGCTGGACGCCGCGCGCGAATGGATGCTGACCCTCGGCCGGCGCACCGCAGGCGAGAAAGTCGCAAGCCTGCTTTACCTGATCGCTACACACGCCGAACCGCAGACCGCCACGAGCACCGCTTTCGACCTGCCGCTGTCCCGCGCCGAGATCGCCGATTTTCTCGGGATGACGATCGAAACCGTCAGCCGCCAGATGACCAGGCTGCGCAAGAGCGGCGTCATTCGCATCGAGAACTTCCGACATATCATCGTGCCCGACATGGATGAGCTGGAGCGGATGATCAGCGCATAGAACGGGATCATCTCCCGACATCGGGGTCAGGCGCTGATCCGGGATCAGCGCGTAATGACCACGCGGGTATTGGCAAGCCCGGCCTGCCGCGCCAGCGAGAAGAACTCGGCTGCATTGTTGGGATGCAGGCGCACGCAACCATGCGAGGCCGGCGTGCCCAGGCGCTTCAGGTCGAAAGTGGCGTGAACGGCGTAACCGCCGTTGAAGAACACCGCAAACGGCATCGGCGCATTGTCGTATTTGCGTGAGCGATGATCGCGCGACAGCCACTTGGCGCTCCACGAACCCGTCGGCGTGACATAGCCGTTGCGCGCGGTCGAAACCTTCCAGCGATACTTGACGAAGCCGTTCTCGGAAACGGTCATCATCTGCTTGCCGATGCTGATATTGGCGACCAGCGTCGCTGCCTGAGCGGCAACGGGAGAAAACTGCAGCAATAAACTTGCGGCCGCAGCCGCCAAAATCGTCTTCATCATAACCCCTCTTCGAACTCGCGCAGCTTAATTGCGCCCTCACGAAAGAGAGACTACGGCAATACTTATTATATTGCTTTAATCCGAATGGTAATCACAATTTTAACGAGCCAAGCGGGAGCTGGCGCCGGAAGATAGCGGCACCTGCCTCACTGGAGTTTGCGCGCCGCCGAAGGCTTCTTGAGCCCTTGGTAGGCCTTGTTCATCTTCTCGCGGATCGAGGCCATCGTGCCGAGATTATGCCCGCAGGCCGCACAAGTGATGATGTCGGTCTCACGGATCTCGGGCCGCTCGAACTTCATCTTGGTGCTCTTGCACTTCGGGCACGGTAATTCAACCTGAACTGTCATCGCTCTGCTTCCGGTCTGATGGAGATATGAGGCGGTCGGAATAAACGTTTAGGCCTGGCCTGTCCACTGGGGGCATGCACGCAACGATCCTACAGAAAACACAAAAACAGCCCGAAGGTGATGCCGGCGAGTACCATGCAACTGGCGTAGAATACCGATACGCCGTCCTCGATGTCGCCCGAGGTCGCCACGTCGCGGCCGGTGTCGTTGATCATCGGTTCGCGCACGATGACGCCGCCATAGATGCGCGGCCCGGCGAGCTGGACGTTCAGCGCGCCCGCCATGGCCGCCTCCGGCCGGCCGGAATTCGGCGAGCGGTGCAAGGCCCCGTCGCGCATCGCCACGCGGATCGCCTCACGGCCGGCGCTTGTTCCCCGCCGGATCCAGGCGCCGGCGGCAATCAGCAGGATGGAGAGGCGCGCGGCCGGCCAGTTGGCGACATCGTCGAGTCGGGCGGCAGCCCAGCCGAAGTCGATGTATTTTTCCGACTTATGGCCGATCATCGAATCCGCCGTGTTCAGCATCTTGTAGGCGAAGAGCCCCGGCAGGCCGAAGACGGCATACCAGAGCGCCGGCGCGACGACGCCGTCGGAGAAATTCTCGGCGAGGCTTTCGATCGCCGCGCGGCAGACGGCCGGCTCGTCCAGCGTCTCGGGATCGCGCCCGACGATGCGGGAGACGGCGGCCCGCCCGCCGGTAAGCCCCTCGTCGCGCAGCGCGACGGCGACGTCCGCGACATGATCGGCAAGGCTTTTCTGCGCCAGGAAGATCGCCACCAGCCCGGTCTCTAGCAAGATGCCGACAGGGCCGAACAGCGCGAAGAACCGGTTGAACACGAAGCCTGCGGCTACCGTCAAAAGAAGCAGCGCCAGGATGGCGGCGATACCGTTCATTCGGCGTTGCGAGCCCGTGAGGCTTGCTGGGTTGAGCTGCCGGTCGGCATAGGAGATCGCCGCGCCGAAGACGACGACGGGATGCGGCATCCGCGACCACAGCCATTGCGGATCGCCGGCGATCCGGTCGAGCAGCAGCGCCAGAAGCAGTACGAGAAGGTTTTCGTCGATCGTCATCGCTCAAATCTCTGAAGGGCTTCGCCAAGCCGCCTGTCTGCCGCCGGATCGGGCGTCAGCCCGAAACGCAGCCAATTCGGCGCATAGCCGAATTTGCGGACGAGAATATGATGGCGGCAGAGATGCATGTAAATGTCGCCGGCTCTCGCATCGGCGACAAGGGTGAAGAGTGCCGTTCCTCCAGCCATCCGCAACCCCGCGCCCTTCAGCACGGCATGCAGGCCGGTGCAACGTTCGTTGATGCGGCTGCGGATAGCAGAAACGTCCGATCGCAGCAGCGAACCTGCAATCGAAAGGGCCGGTCCGGAGACCGCCCAAGGTCCGAGCCAGTTTTCGAAACGCGCGAGAATATCGCCGCGCGCAATCGCGAAACCGAGCCGGAGGCCGGCAAGTCCAAAGAACTTGCCAAAGGAGCGGAAGATGATGAGGTTGGAAAGCTGCGGCGCACGGGATGCAAGGCTGAGCGCTGGATCGGTATCACCGAAGGCTTCATCGACGACGAGAAGCCCGCCTGCTGCCTTCATCCTGTCGTGCAGGGCAATCAGTGTTTCGGTCGGCCATGCCAGTCCGTCAGGATTGTTCGGATTGACGACGACAGCCAGCCTATGCTCGATCCCGATCGCGGCAACATTATCGACCGCGTCGACGGTAAAACCGGCCGAGGTGAAGGCGCGCGCATACTCGCCATAGGTTGGCGTTACCACGGCAACCCTGTTGTCCGTCACGGCGATCCTATCGTCCGTCACGGCGATCCTATCGTCCGTCACGGCAACCCCGTTGTCCGTCACATCGACTCGCTCGGCCGTGACGCCAACCAGCCTACCCGCCTCGACCAGACGTGGCAGAAGCTGGATCACCGATTGTGTGCCAGGCACTGGTAGCGGCAGAATCTTGCCGCTGCCGTAGTGGTCGCGCGCCGCGCGCCTTGCCTCATCGACGAGGTGCCTGTCCGGCAGGCGGTGCCAGGCTCGCGCCGGAATGTCAGGCAGCGCGACGGGGCACGGATTGATGCCTGTGGAAAGATCGAGCCAGTCTTCCGGCCTGCCGCCGAAGGCGGCGGCAGCGGCGGTGATGCCGCCGCCGTGGACAATCGGTGCACTCATGCCGCGGCTCCGGCAAGATCGATCAGATGCATGTAGGAGCCTGCCACTTGGTCGCGCCTGAGACCGGCGGCACCGAGATCGGTTCCGAGCGCATCCTGCACTTGAAAAAGCCGCTTGCCCTCGCCTTCCGAGACGACGCTGGAATAGTGGAATTCATGGGCCGTCATCATCCGCGCGAAGAAGGCGCCGTCGAGCGGCACAACACGGCGATAGCCGAGATGGCGCTTGCGCTCCGCATAACTGGTGACGACGGGCAGCAGGCCAAGCATTTCGTGGCGCTGCCCCTCCGCGTCGATCAACCCGTCGCCAAGCACCATGTAGCCGCCACATTCGCCATAGATCCGGATGTCGCGCGCTGCCGCATCGAGCATGCCAGCGCGGAAATTCTGCGCCTCTGCAAGCCGTCCGGCATGCAGCTCGGGATAACCGCCGGGCAGATAGATCGCATCGGCATCCAAAGCCGGCGCCTCGTCGGCGAGCGGCGAGAAAAAGGAGATCGCAGCACCCCGGCGGCGCCAGCCGAGCAGCATATGCTCGTAGAAAAAGGCAAAGGCAACATCGCGCGCCACGGCGATGCGTGCGCCCAGCGGCGGCAACCGGTCAATATTGGCGGCCGATGGCCGGTTGAGCCCCTGCTTTGCAATGCGCAGCAGGAACTCGAAATTGCATTCCTCGGAGACAGCATCCGCAGCATGGTCGATGAAGGCGTCGAGTGTGGCATGTTCGCCGGCCTGGACCAGCCCGAGATGGCGCTCCGGCAGCGAAAGCCCTTTGTCGCTGCCGATGACGGCGATGACAGGCATGCGGATAGCTTCGAGCGCCTGCCGCAGCATCGCCTCGTGCCGGTCGCTGCCGACCTTGTTGAGGATGACGCCTGCAACGCGGACATCGGCACGGAAACCGGCAAAACCAGTAACCAGCGCCGCCACCGACTGCGACATGCGCGAGGCGTCGACGACCAACACTACCGACAGCCCAAGCTGGGCCGCCAGATCGGCCGCCGTCCCCCTTCCGTCAGCCGCCCCGTCGAAAAGCCCCATCATCGCCTCGATGACGAGGATGCGGTCGCCGGAACGGTGAAGCGCGGCATTGGCCGAGATCAGCTCCGGGCGCATCGCCCAGGGATCGAAATTCAGGCAGAGCGTGCCGCTCGCTGCCGCATGAAAGGCGGGATCGATATAGTCGGGGCCAGCTTTGCCGGGCGCGACCGCGATGCCGCGCCGGCGAAGCGCTCGGAGCAGCCCGAGCGTTACCGTCGTCTTGCCGGCGCCGGAAGAAGGGGCTGCGATCAGGAGGCCGCTCATGCTCGCACCTTGCCGGACCGGCGAAACGGATCGGGCTGCAGCCGCCGTCCAGCGAGTGCGCCGAGCCAGTCGAGCGAGGCCCTCAGCCGCACCACCTCGCCGACGACGACCACCGCCGGCGGCTCCAGCCCGGAGACAGCCACGGCCTCGGTCGCCGCTCCGAGCGTCGTTTCCAGCACCTGCTGCCGGCCAGTGGCCGCATTGCAGACGAAGGCGACGGGTTCCGACGCCAGCCGGCCGGCCGCCATCAGCCGCGTGCTGATCTCGGCGATATGCTTCATCGCCATGTACATGACGATGACGGGCGAGCCCCGGCCGATCGCCTCCCAGTTGATCCTGTCGGGCACGATGCCGGACGAATCATGGCCGGTGAGGAAGGTCACGGCATGGTTGATGTCGCGATGCGTCACCGGAATGCCGGCATAGGCGAGCCCACCGATGCCAGCGGTGATGCCGGGCACGATGCGGAAGGGGATGTTGTGCTCAACCAGCGTCAACGCCTCCTCGCCGCCGCGTCCGAAAACGAAGGGATCGCCACCCTTCAGCCGCAGCACCCGCTTGCCGGCGCGCGCCAGCTCCACCAGCCGCAGCGAGATGTCGCGCTGTTTCACCGAAGGCTTGCCGCCGCGTTTGCCGGCATATTCCACCAGCGTTTCCGGCCGCGCCAGCGCCAGGCATTCCTCGTTGACCAGCGCGTCGTGGACGATGACGTCGGCCTCGGAAAGCCCCTTGGCGGCAAGCAGCGTCAAAAGGCCGGGATCGCCGGGACCGGCGCCGACGAGCCAGACGCTGCCCGGCTCCAGCGCCGGAAGATGGGAGAATGCGGCATCGATCATCCTGCTGATCTAGGCCCCGCAAAGGGCAAGGTCAACGCCGCGCCCATCACCTCACTTGAAGTTGCTAAGACGACCATGACTCACTTTGCGAAGAGGCGGATTCGAATTCTCGAAAAACCGGCACAACAATATGAATATATTATCATATATCGAAAGCCGGCGCGATGCGCCGGCTCTCCCATCCCTCAGGCTGCGAGCAGCGTGTTGCGGATGAGGTCGAGGACCTTCTCCGATTCAATACCGGTGCAGACGACCTGGCTCGGCAGGCCATCCCAAGCGCCGTCAGGCGGAAAACGCCGGGCGTCCGGCCTGACGATCGTCTGACCGTCGGCGATGCCGCCGCAGACGACGCGCACCGCACCCGATATCGACGAGAACAGCTCCGGCACCACGACATAGACACAGGCGCAGCTGTCATGCACCATCATGCCGTCTTCAACCGCGTGCTTGTAGAAATCGATGTAGGACTGCGACAGTGCGTCGAGCTGCTTGATCGCCTTGTCACCCCTAGCCGCCATCTCGCCGAGATAGCTGCGGCTCATCGTGGTGATCGCGGTGACGTCGAGGCCGATGACGGCGACCTTCCAGGGCGCGGTCATGACGATGTCGGCAGCCTCAGGATCACCGTGGATATTGGCCTCGGCGACCGGCGAGACATTGCCCGGCACATAGAAATTGCCGCCCATGATGACGACGTCCTTGGCCAGCGTCGCAATCTCGGGATCTTCCTTCAGCGCCAGCGCCAGGTTGGTCATTCGGCCAACGGCGACGAGTCGCACTTCGCCTGGATGGGCGCGCACCGTGTCAATGATAAAGCGATGCGCCGGGCGCGGATCGAGCGGCAGGTCGATCGTCTCGGGCACGTCGATATCACCGAGGCCGTTCTCGCCATGCACCATGGCCGGCCATGGCCGCTCCGCGCGCGAGGAATCGATGGTGACGCTGGCGCCTTTGGAAACGGGTGCCGGAATATTCCATTCGCGCTTGAGGAAGAGCGCATTGCGCGTTGTCGTCTCGACCGAGGCGTTGCCGAAAACCGTGGTGATGCCGAGAAGGTCGATTTCGGGATGACGATGCAGGAAGAGAAGCGCCATGGCGTCGTCGACGCCAGGGTCAGTGTCATAGATGACCTTGTGCATGAGATATCCTCTAGATGTGAACCGTGAAGCAGCCGGACGGCGCCGCGAATTGGCGCCACCATAACGTCCACTAGGCTTTCTGCAACCCGCTACGGGCAACTGCCGCCGTCGCATGTGCAGATTTGATCTTGGCGACAGCAAGCTCGGCATCCGGCCCCGCAGCCGCCAGCGCAGCTGCCTCGGAGACCCCATGGCAGCCGACGCGGGCAAAGACGATCGCGGAGGGATTCGCGAGCCGCGGCGTCTCCTCCTCCAGCCGCAGCGCGCCGAAAAACACGGCAGGCACGGAAAAATGCGCGGCAACGGCAAGGATCGCCGGCTCCAGTCTTCGGCTGTCGATCGAGGCAATGGCTGTGAGTTCCGCCGCGCCGATAGCGGCTACGTCAAGCGCCTCGATCGCAAGCGCCAGCACCTCGGCAGGCGGCGTCCCGCGCTCGCAGCCGAGGCCGAGCACGTGGCGCCTCGCCGTATCGAAAGAGATATCGCTCATGGAAACCGTCAAATACGCCCTGCCCATGTCTTTGCAGCCATTGCAGCTTGGGGCGGCAAATGCAACAAGGCCGTCCGAAATCCCTGCCCGGAATACCACCTTGCCCGATATCGCCTTCCATCTGCTTCTGCTGCTCTGCGCAGCGGCTTTCTTTGCCGGGTTCGTCGATTCCATTGCCGGCGGCGGCGGTCTCATCACCGTCCCCGTCATGCTGATCGCGGGCATTCCGCCGCTCCAGACCCTCGGCACCAACAAGGTGCAGTCCCTCTTCGGCGCGGCCTCGGCCACGATCGCCTATACCCGCAAGGGCCATGTGCAGCTTGCGGAACAATTGCCGATGGCGCTGATGGCTGTCATGGGCGGTTCACTCGGCGCCGCACTCGCCACGGTCGTTCCAGGCCAGGTGCTGCAGGCCATCATGCCGGTGCTCCTGGTGACGATCGCCATCTTCTTCGCCGTCAAGCCGAACCTCAACGACCTCGACACCCACCGCCGCATGACCCCCTTTATCTTCGGTCTGACGCTGGTGCCTGTCATCGGCTTCTATGACGGCGTCTTCGGCCCCGGCACGGGCTCCTTCTTCATGCTGGCCTTCGTCACGCTCGCCGGCTTCGGCATGCTGAAGGCGACGGCCCACACCAAGCTTCTCAATCTCGGCTCGAATTTCGGCGCGCTGATCGTCTTCGCAAGCTTCGGCGCGATACTCTGGAAGATCGGCCTATTAATGGGTGCTTGCCAGTTCCTCGGCGCACAGCTGGGCTCGCGGCTGGCCATGCGCATCGGCGCAAAGCTCATCAAGCCGCTGCTCGTGATCGTCTGCGTCGCCCTTGCGGTAAAGCTGCTCGCCGACCCGGTAAATCCGCTGCGTGTCTGGCTCGGCGTCTGACACGACCCCTCGACCATCTTCCATTACCTCTGGCGTAATTGATAAGGTGCATCGCCTTCCCGCATGATCGGACTGCCAGGAACTGATGGGCGATCAAAAGGAGATGACCCGATGAACGACGCAAACACCAACGCAGAGCGCTATCTCGCCATCTGGAATGAGACGGATGCCGCTCGCCGTCGCGCTCTCATCGCCGAGAGCTGGAGCAAAGCCGCGACCTATATCGACCCACTGATGCGCGGCGAAGGCCATGAGCAGATCAATTCACTGGTCGAGGCGGTGCAAAGCCGCTTCCCCGGCTTCCGCTTCGCCCTCATCGGGGCGGCCGACGGCTACGGCGACAACCTACGCTTCTCCTGGGGCCTCGGCCCGGAAAACGGCGATGCGCTAATCAAGGGCACGGATTTCGCCGAGCTCGAAGGCGGCAAGCTGAAATCTGTCCGCGGTTTCATAGATTTGCTGCCGGAAGCCGCCTGATGACGCCGACCGCCCGCTCCCTTGGAGACCATCTGCGTGAATGGCGCCAGCGCCGCCGCATGAGCCAGCTCGACCTCGCGCTGGAGGCGGAGATCTCGCAGCGGCATCTGAGCTTCATCGAGAGCGGGCGCTCGACACCGAGCCGCGACATGCTGCTGCATCTTGCCGAACGGCTCGACGTGCCCCTTCGCGATCGGAACCCGCTGCTGCTCGCGGCGGGTTTCGCTCCTGTTTTTGCCGAACGCGCGCTCGACGATCCCGCATTGGAACCGGCCCGTCGCGCCATCGACATGGTGCTGAAAGGGCACGAGCCCTTCCCAGCAATCGCTGTCGACCGCCATTGGACACTCATCGCGGCCAATGCGGCCATCGCTCCGCTGCTCTCAGCCGTTGCCGACCAGTCTCTGCTCACACCACCCGTCAACGTACTGCGCCTCAGCCTGCATCCACAAGGATTGGCGCCCCATATCAAAAACCTTTCCGAGTGGCGCGCCCACCTTATCGGCAGGCTGCGCCAACAGTTCTCGGCTTCGGGCGATCCAATGTTGGACAAGCTTTTGAAGGAGTTGCTGTCCTATCCAGCGCCTAAAACTACTGGCGAGGTCCATACCGACTATGCCGGCATCGCCGTTCCCCTTCAGCTTTTGACCAAGGCCGGTTTGCTTTCCCTGATCTCGACAACGACTGTCTTCGGCACGCCCGTCGAAATCACTTTGTCGGAACTCGCGGTCGAGTCCTTCTTCCCGGCGGATGAGGAAACGGCTGCCATCCTGCGCAGCCTCGCGCTCAACTGACCGCGTCAGAACTCCACGCCCGGTTGCCCCTTGATGCCGGAGCGGAAGGGGTGTTTGACGAGCTCCATCTCGGTCACCAGATCGGCGATTTCGATCAATTCTTCCTTGGCGTTGCGCCCCGTCAGCACGACATGCGTCATATGGGGCTTCTCGCTCTTCAGAAAGGCGACGACTTCGTTGATGTCGAGATAGTCGTAGCGCAGCGCGATGTTGATCTCGTCGAGCAACACCATGGAGTTGCTTTCATCGCGGATCAGCTCCTTGGCCTTTTCCCAGGCGGCCGACGCTGCCGCGACATCGCGGGCGCGGTCCTGCGTCTCCCAGGTGAAGCCCTCGCCCATCGTGTGGAACTGGCAGAGATCGGAGAAATGTTTCTCGATCAGGTCACGCTCGCCGGTCCACATCGCGCCCTTGATGAACTGCACGACGGCCGACGGCTTGCCGTGGGCGATATGGCGGAAGATCATGCCGAAGGCGGCAGACGACTTGCCCTTGCCCTTGCCGGTGTGAACGATGATCAGGCCCTTGCCATCGGTCTTGGTCGCCATGATCTTGTCGCGCGCGGCCTTCTTCTTCGCCATCTTCTCGGCATGGCGCGCGTCGTCCTTGCCAACTCCGCCTTCTGCGATCTCGCTATCAGGGGTCTCGTCGCTCATTGGGTCACCTCATTCTGTTGTGTAGCAGCCAGGTCGAACCGGGCCGAATTGCTGCGCGGCGTCCAGAGGCTGCGGTCGATCGCCTCAAGCAGCCGCTCTCTCATCTCGTCGAATGCCGCAGGGTTCTTCTCGGCCATAAAGCCGGCGACGGCGGGATCGGCGACGAAGGCCTGGTAAACCGCCTCGAAATGATGTTCGCCGACCGCACCCGTCGTTGCTGCGAAGGCAAAGAGATAATCGACAGTGGCGGCGATCTCGGCTGCCCCCTTGTAACCGTGGCGCATGACGCCCGCGATCCATTTCGGATTGACGACGCGCCCGCGCACGACGCGGCCGATCTCCTCTTCCAGCGAACGGATCACCGGCCGTTCCGGCTTGGAATGGTCGTTGTGATAGATCGAGGGACGAGCGCCCGCGAGCTGCTCGGCGGCGGCGGCCATGCCGCCCTCGAACTGGTAATAGTCGTCGCTGTCGAGCAGGTCGTGCTCGCGATTGTCCTGGTTCTGAATGACGGCCTGCACCGAGCGCAGCCGTTCCTCGAACAGGCCGCGTTCGGCCCTGCCCTCCTCGCCGGCGCCATAGGCATAGCTGCCCCAGACGAGATAGGCTTCGGCGAGATCGGCGCGCCGCTCCCAGCCCTTTTCGTCGATCAGCGCCTGCAGGCCGGCGCCGTAAGCGCCGGGCTTCGAGCCGAAAACGCGGTAGCCCGCCCGGCGCTTTGCCGAGACTTCGTCCAGGCCGGCGGCACCAAGCCTTGCCGCCTCGCCGCGCATGCGCGTTGCGATCGGATTGTCGGCCTCGTCCTCTTCAAGCGCTCCGACGGCGCGGATCGCCTTGTCGAACAGCGCGATCTGCTCGGGAAAGGCATCGCGGAAGAAGCCGGAAATGCGGAGCGTCACGTCAACGCGCGGCCGCCCGAGCATCGCCGGCGGAATGATCTCGTAGCCGGTGACGCGGCGCGAACTCATGTCCCAGAGCGGCTTGACGCCGATCAGCGCCAGCGCCTGGGCGATATCGTCGCCGCCAGTACGCATGTTTGACGTGCCCCAAGCCGTCAGCCCGAAGGAAACAGGCCACTCGCCGTGATCCTGCACATAGCGGCGCACCAGCAGTTCCGCCGATTTTTTGCCAAGCTCATAGGCGGCCGGCGTCGGCACGGCGCGGCTGTCGACTGAATAGAAATTGCGGCCCGTCGGCAGCACATCGGGCCGCCCGCGCGTCGGCGCGCCGGAGGGTCCGGGCGCCACGAACCGGCCGTCGAGCCCTTTGAGCAAACCTTCGATCTCGGCCGGGCCGCAGGCAAGGATGGAGGGCTTGAGGCGGATCTCGATCTCGGAGAGCACCACCCGTGTCGCCTTCCAGTCCTCGGGGCATTTGCGCTCGCCGGAAACGAACTTCGCCGAGAGTAGTTCGATGCGCTCGACAGTGTCTCCGTTGGTTCGCCATGGGGCATCTAGAACATCTGCGAGGATATCAGGACGCGGACCGGTCCAAACGGCAGCCATGTCTGTGTCGAGAGGGTCGAAGGAGGAGGCACCCCGCACGCCGCCGCCCAATCCCGCATCCGCCGCGATCGCCCGCTGCAAACTCGCATCACCGCCCTCGCCAAGCCCGCGCGGCACCCGCGCCAGCGCCACGGTCAGGTCCGTCAAGAGCCGCCCCTCGGGCGACAGGCCGAACACATGCAGCCCATCGCGGATCTGCATTTCCTTGAGGTCGCAGAGATAGGCGTCGAGCTTCTTCAGCGCCTCGCCTTCGCTTTCGCCCTTGGCGATACCGGCATCCCGGTCGAGACCGATATCGGTCACGAGATCGAGAATCTGGCGGCTGAGCAGGCGGATGCGGCGGGGATCGCCGCCGGACGCCTCGTAATATTCGTCGACCAGCGCCTCCAGATCCTTCAGTGGCCCGTAGCTCTCGGCCCGCGTCAGCGGCGGCGTCAGGTGATCGATGATGACGGCAGCACTGCGGCGCTTGGCCTGCGTGCCCTCGCCTGGATCGTTGACGATGAAGGGATAGAGATGCGGCAGCGGCCCGAGGATCGCCTCGGGATAACAGCTTTCTGACAGCGCCAGCGCCTTGCCGGGCAGCCATTCGAGGTTGCCGTGCTTGCCCATATGGATGACGGCATGGGCGCCGAATTCGCGGCGCAGGAAAGCGTAGAAGGCGAGATAACCGTGCGGCGGCACGAGATCCGGCGAATGGTAGCTCTCTTTCGGATCGATATTGTAGCCGCGTGCCGGCTGGATGCCGACGAGTACCTCGCCGAATCGCGCGAAAGGCAGGGCGAAGACGCCCTCGCGAAAATACGGATCGTTTTGCGGATTGCCCCAGCGGGCTCTCACCTCATCCTGAATCTTATTGGGAAGAGATTCCAGGAAGCTGTTGTACAGACTCAGGGAAAGCGTCTCGCGGATGATTTTTCCGTCAGAACCGGAATTGGTCGGCCCTTCCATCAGGTGGCGGATCAGCGCGTCGCCATCGGCCGGAGGGTCAGCGACCGGATAACCCGCCGCCCGCATGGCGCGAAGCACCTCGATGGTGCCGGCCGGCGTATCCAAGCCGACGCCATTGCCGAGCCGACCGTCGCGGTTCGGATAGTTCGCCATGACGAGCGCGATACGCCGGTCGCCGGCTGATGTCTTCCGCAAACGCGCCCAATTGGCGGCAAGCTCCGCCGTATAGCGCACCCGCCCGGCATCAGCCTGGCTGGCGACGATATTGGTCTCGACCAGCGCATCGTAGCGGGCCGCCGTCTTGAAGGAGACCGCCCGCGCCAGCACCCGGCCATCGACCTCGGGCAGCGCCACGTTCATGCCGAGATCGCGCGCCGACAAGCCCTGCGAGGAAGCCGCCCATGCCTCTCTCGACGAGGCCGACAAGATCGCCTGCAGCACGATCGCCTCATTCGCCTCCAGCACCGTCGGCTGCCGGTCCGCACCCGGTGCCGAGACGGCAAAGCCCGTCGTATTGATGACGACATCGGGTTTCAGCACCGAAAATACGCTTTCGAGAATGCCTGTCGAAACCGGATCCTTGAGGCTGTAAGCAAAGACCGGCAGCGGCCGGAGGCCGAGTGTCGTCAGCGCTTCGATGAGAGCTTCGATCGGCGCGGTCTCGCCGCTTTGGACGAGCGCGCGGTAGAAGCTGATGGCGATTGTCGGCTTCTCGGCTTGCTCCCTCTTCTCCCCAGCGGGGGTCCGAAGGACGGGTTGAGACCCGTGGCTCAACCCTGGTCGGTGGCCCGAAGGGTCGGATGAGGGGGTGGCTCGACAAACTCCGGCGTCCCAATCCTGCTGCTCGCTCCCTCCGTCGCTCGCCCCCCTCATCTGCCCTGTCGGGCATCTTCTCCCCGCTGGGGAGAAGGGGGAATCGGTAACCCGCCGCCACTCCTCGACCCCGATCAAACCCCGTCCCGGCCACCAAATACCCGCCTTCATCAATGGCACCGCCGGCGCCGGCTTCTCGGCTCCCGACAGCATCACCCCGGCATAGTCGAGAAACGCCTGCGCGTTGGCATCGCCGCCCTCGATCAGATAGGCCCAGAGCGCGTTGAGATCGTCGAGATCAACATTGGAGAAAGGCACCAGCCCCGCATCCGGCCTGGCATCGCCCGGCAGCACCGCGATCAGCGCACCGGCGCGCGCTGCCGCTGCATGCAGCGCCTCCAGCGCATAATGGAAATAGCTGGCGCCGCCGAGCGCCCGCACGATGATCAGCTTCGCATGCCTTGCCGTGCGCTCGACATATGTATCGACCGACATCGGGTGCTTCAAGCTCATCAGACTGGCGAGCCGGAGCGACGGCGCCGCCCCACGATCGCGATGGGCGGCGGCGATCGCGGCAAGCTCGCTGTCGGCCGCCGACAGGAACAGGATATCGCCCGGCGTCTGCCCGAGGTCGATTGCCTCCTCGCCGTCGCTGATCGTTCCCTGTTGAGCCAGAAGCAGATGCATCGGGTTACGCCAGCGCTTCGATCGCCGCCCTCACCGCGTCCTGATCCATTTCGTGCAGGCCGATGACGACAAGGCGCGTGGCGCGCTTTTCGCTCGCGCCCCAGGCGCGGTCGAAATAATGGTCGATGCGGCTGCCGACGGCCTGGAGCTGCAGACGCATCGGCTTGCCTGACACATCGACGAAACCTTTTAGGCGCAGCACGTCATGGGCTGATATGATCGTCTTCAGCGCTTCGATGAAGCCGGCGGGATCCGCGACCGGGCCAAGCTCGACGACGAAGCTGTCGAATTCGTCATGGTCGTGCGGCGCACCGTCCTCATGCTCCAACTCGTGATGCGACTTGCGATTGGCGACATCGCCCTCCGTGCCGATGCCGAGGCCGAGCAGGATGCCGGCCGACACCTCGCCGTTCCGTGCCTCGATCATGACCGGCTTGCGGACGGTGCGGGAGGCGACCTCGTCACGCACCCTGATAAGGCCGGCGGCATCGATCAGGTCGGTCTTGTTGAGCACGATGAGGTCGGCGCAGGTGAGCTGGTCCTCGAACAGCTCCTCGATCGGGCTCTCATGATCGAGCGACTCATCCTCGGCCCGGCGCGCATCGACCGCATCGTGGTCGTCGGCGAAACGACCGGCGGCAACGGCGGCGCTGTCGACCACCGTGATGACGCCGTCGACGGTCACTTGGGTGCGAATGTCGGGCCAGTTGAAGGCGGCGACCAGCGGCTGCGGCAAAGCAAGGCCCGAGGTCTCGATGACGATATGGTCGGGCCGATGTTTGCGCTCGAGCAGCTTGGTCATCGTCGGAATGAAATCATCGGCGACGGTGCAGCAGATGCAGCCATTGGTCAGCTCGATGATGTCGTCCTCCGTGCAATTCTCCGCGCCGCAGCCCTTCAGCACGTCGCCGTCGACGCCGAGATCGCCGAATTCGTTGATGATCAACGCAATCTTCTTGCCGCCAGCCTTGGTGAGCAGGTTGCGGATCATCGTCGTTTTGCCGGCGCCGAGGAAGCCGGTGATGACGGTTGCGGGAATCTTCTGCTGGTTCATGGACTTAACCCTTCATTTTCAGCGACAGGCCTGCCGCGATGAAATAAACTTCGGCGGCCTTCGCGGCGATTGATTGGTGCAGCCGGCCGGCATGATCACGGAAATCCCGCGCCATGCGATTGTCGGGCACGATGCCGAGACCGACCTCATTGGAGACGAAAACGAGCCGCGCCTTCGCGGCGGGCAGGAAATCGGCAAGCCCGGCAAATTCCGCCGCCATGTCGCGCTCCTCCATCATCAGATTGGTGACCCAGAGCGTCAGGCAGTCGATGAGCACGATGCGCCCCTCGCCGTCGATGGCGGTAAGTTTGCCGACAAGATCGAGCGGCTCTTCATGCGTCACCCAGGACGGGCCGCGGTCGACCTTGTGTTGGGCGATGCGCGCCTGCATCTCCTCGTCCCATGCGCGGCCGGTCGCAAGGTAATGGCGGTCGAGTCCGGTGGCCGTCACGAGGTCTTCGGCGAATCGGGATTTGCCGGAACGTGCGCCGCCGAGGATGAAGACGGTGTTGGAGGCGGCGGCGATCATATGCAAACGGTCCGTTGATCAGATAGGGCACGCCGTGTGCCCCCCCTCATCCGACCCTTCGGGCCACCTTCTACCCGCTGGGGAGAAGAGGGAGCAAGCCATAGTCTAAGGTCGTCTCTCTGACCTCTGCGGGATGAGAAGGACCGAGCCGTTGCGGCATTCCTCTTCTCCCCAGCGGGGAGAAGGTGGCGGCAGCCGGATGAGGGGGTGAGCGGCAAAGCCGCGAATGTGCTGAGCGCAAATGAAGCGCAACAACGAAAGACCCACAGTTTTCCGTGCCCAAGGACTTGGGCACACTGGATTCCTGTCACAAGCACAGGAGTGAGGGAGGAGAGGAAAGCACCCCCCCGTCGCGCCGCACCAGGCCGCGCCGAATTCAATCGTTCAGCCAAGACAACCTCCGTGCTGGCAACGGGCATAGTGCCCAGGTGTGGGCTTCTCGCCCGGCACGCATGGCAGGTCTCCTGGCTCGCGGTTATCGGCCGCGATCGGGGCAGACCGGAAACCGGTCGCCCTGATCGTGCCAGCGGATCATCCTCGCCTTCCCGGCTGCATCAGTGAAAAGGTGGACGATTCGTAGACTTGAGAGGCGTCCGACCCCGGTTGATCACCATGCATATCCAGTGGCTTTTCCGGCATGTCGCCCGTCCCGCCCGCTTGCATGATTGCAAGCCGCCGGCCGGAAGGGCTTAGTGCCGGATGGAAGACCCTGACCGCTCTACAGTCGCGGGGTCGGCTGTGATGAAGGCGCCCGGCTTGGGTCCGCCCCGTCACATTCCCTTTTCATCCGGAAGGGCGTAACACCGATCCGGAACCATCCGTTATGTCAGGATGGTCAGTCGGCCATCCGTTATCGGGATGGTTAGGCAAGCGCAGGGGTGAAGTCAACCGGCCTTGGCGGTCGACCAATTGACGGCCAGCCGGAATGCCTGCTCCAACACGACTTACTCTACCTAAAACATCGTCATTTATCAGAGACTTACGTCACAAATATTTATCCCGTCCGCCGGGTTTTCGCCGCAATTGCGACGCAAGCGGACTGCGCCTTCGCCCTTGACCAGGCCTCTCCCTGCCTAGTTGTCTTGCCATGCTTATGAAATTGGATCGGCGCCGTTTCCGCGCGCTGCGTGTTTTCTTCGATCCGGGACGCTTGCGGGCGCTGACCCGGCGTAGCGAGGTCGGCCTATCGCTGGCGGGCGCCGTCGTCGGCATCATCTCGGGTCTTGCCGTCACTGGCATGAGCTACGTCTCCAATGAGCTGCATCAGCTGGTCTTCGGCATCGCCGACAGCGAACGACTGAGCTCGTCCGAGATCGAGAACAAGATGCTGCTGCTCACCGCCCCCGTCATCGGCGGCGCCCTGCTCGGCCTGCTGCTTTTCGTGCTGGCGAAACGGCGCAAGAAGCCGATGGTCGACCCGATCGAGGCCAATGCGCTGCATGGCGGCCGCCTGTCCCTGACCGACAGCATCATCGTTGCCGTGCAGAACCTGATCTCCAACGGTTTCGGCGCCTCGGTCGGCCTGGAGGCCGGCTATACCCAGCTTGCCGCCGGCCTCGCCTCGAAATTCGGCCTGAAGCTGCAGCTTCGCCGCTCGGACCTGCGCACCCTCGTTGGCTGCGGCGCGGCGGGCGCCATCGCCGCCGCCTTTAACGCGCCGCTGACCGGTGCTTTCTATGCCTTCGAGCTGATCATCGGCACCTATACGATCGTCTCGCTGACGCCTGTCGTCGTCTCCGCCCTTGTCTCCACCCTGATCGCAAGGTTACTCGCCGGCAGCGATTTCACCATCGATATCGGCAGCTTTGGCTCGGTCGTGCCGGCCGACTATATCCCGGCGCTGCTGCTCGGTGCTTTCTGCGCCGGCGTCGGCATCCTGATCATGCAGGGCGTCGCCTTTGTCGAAGAACTGGCGCGCAAGAGTTCGATCGCCCCACCCTTCCGCCCGGCACTCGGTGGCATCATCGTCGGGCTCTTGGCGATGATCTCGCCGCAGGTGCTCTCGGCCGGCCACGGCGCGCTGCATCTCAACCTTTCCCGTGAGGTGGCAATCCCGACGCTGATCGGCCTCTTCCTCTTGAAATCCTTCGCCTCGGCGATCTCGATCGGCTCCGGCTTCAGGGGTGGGCTATTCTTCGCCTCGCTGTTCATGGGCGCCCTGCTCGGCAAGCTCTTTGCCTATTGCGGCCCCTATTTCGCCGATGCGACGCTGACGCCCGTCATCTATGCCGTTGTCGGCATGAGTTCGCTTGCCGTGGCCGTCATCGGCGGGCCGCTGACCATGACGTTCCTGGCGCTCGAAATCACCGGCGATTTTCCGATCACGGCGCTGGTGCTCGCTGCCGTCATCACCTCCTCGCTCGTCGTGCGCTCGACCTTCGGCTACTCCTTTGCCACATGGCGCTTTCATCTGCGCGGCGAAAGCATCCGCAGCGCGCATGATGTCGGCTGGATCCGCAATCTGACGGTCGACAAGCTGATGCGCGCCGACGTCAAGACGGCAAGGGCGGGCATCTCTCTGGAGGAATTCAAGCAGGCCTTCCCGATCGGCTCGACCCAGCGCGTCATCCTGGTCGAGGAGAGCGACAAATATGCGGGCCTCGTGCTCGTGCCTGAGATTTACGCCAACCCGACCGATGCGCAGGACGAGGGCAAGACGCTTGCCGATTTCATCCACTACCGCAACGATTTCCTGCAGCCGCAGATGAATGCAAGGCAGGCGGCCGCGATCTTCGACAAGAGCGAAAGCGAAGCACTCGCCGTCGTCAACAACCTCATCGAACGCAAGGTGATCGGCCAACTCAGCGAAAGCTATACGCTGCGCCGCTACAGCGAAGAACTCGACCGCCGCCGCCGTGAGGTCTCAGGTGAGATCTGATCCGTCATCGCGCCGACCGGATCGACGCTTCAGGATACCGCATCGGCGAGCTTGAACACGTTTACCGCTTTCGAAACCCCGCGCAATTCGAAAGATCCCAGACATTCGTTGGCGACGGCGCAGGTGACGGCGAAGCTTTCCGACATCAGAAGGTGATGTCCGAGCGTGCTGCAGAGTTTTTCGAGGCGCGAAGCCTCGTTGACGGCGCTGCCGATCACCGTGAAATCAAGCCTGCCGCGTGCGCCGATATTTCCGTAGAAGACCTCGCCGAGATGCAGCACGACATCGACGCCGATGTCAGGACCTCCATCATTCCTCCGCTGACCATTCAGCACCTTGTTGGCTTCTAGAATATTCCTTGCGGAAGCCAGTGCGGCCATGCAGGCCTTTTGCGGATCTTCAGCATCGGTCGGAAAGATCGCCAGCACGCTATCGCCCATGAACTTAAGGATCTCGCCCGAATTTTCCTCGACATGCCAGCCGATCAGCTCGAAATGTTCATTCAGAAACCCGGCGATTTCGCCCGGCTGATAAACCTCGGTCAACGCAGTGAAGTTTCTCAGGTCCGCAAGCAGGATCGCAGCATTGATCGCCCCTCCCTTTCCCCTCTGAATATCGCCTGCAAGGATGCGTGCACTGGTCTTGGCGCCTGTATAGACGGCAAGGATATCCGATGCGGTTTTCGATGCCGCAATACGATAACAAGCCAGCCCCAGCGCTGGGAAAAGCTTCGCGACGATCGCCAGTTGATCATCAGAAAATCCGCCCGGCCTATCGCTTGTGAGAGACAGACTGACTCCACGCAGCGCAGCCTCTTTCGGGAATTCCAGCAGGCTGACCAGGTGATCCGTGCCGCCGCCATGCGCGAATTCCGCAAGCTGCGGGTAGTCATCGACACCCTCACCCTTAGCGATGTTCCAGCGACCTGACGTTTCGCCACGGCCCAAAAGAAAATAGATCGGAGTCTTCTCGAAATTCAGCACTCCCGCAGTGCCATATTCGGCATTCTCGATCGTGGTCACACCGCCGCGCACGAAATTGGCCGAGACGCCGCCATACATGGGATGAATAGACGGCATTGAAATGCTTCCCCGCCAAATCGGAAAGCCATCCGCGATCAACCGATCGCACAATCCGGCTATCAGCTCAGCAATATGCTCAGCTGTGATTCCATGTTCTATAAGCCACTGAATATGATTGCTAATTTCCGAACCTCCACATGAGCCGCCACAATCTTATGATGGCAAATCGGGCAAATGGGCGGCAATGCCGAACCGGGTCACCACGACATCCAGTGATAGCCCGGCCAAACCGATGTTTCTAGCCATCGAGCTCGGCCATGACGACCGCGGGGCAGATGGCAGAGAGATTGATACCGGTATCGAGGCACTGCGAGGTTTTACGCCCGATGCGGACGCCCGCCACGACACGCTAGCGGAACCTGCTCCAGTCTGCATCCTGTGAGGCGACGAAGGGTATTTCGCCCCTCGACACGGCAATGTCTTTCAGCATGTGATCTGGCAAGGCGCCAAGGCGATTTGCTACCGATCGCCTGCTCCGCCAGACGATAACGGCGCGCAGCGGAGAGGTAAGCAGCACCATCACTTTGCGCAGTCGCAGCTCGACCGCGCCGGACAAGAGCTTCTCGTTCATTGTGATCCCCATGAATTTGCGCGTGCCGGTGGCAAGATCGCAACCCGGAGAACCGGTCGGCGACTCGTTCGCCGGCCGGTTCCGACATCCTAGTGCGCCGAATGTGGGCCGATGAGCGTCGTGATCTCCGTCACGCGGTCCGCCGGAAAACCACCCTTTTCCGCGTGCCGATAGACCGCTTCGGCGCTCTCGGCCTCATGAACGCAGTACATCTTGTCCCCGGTCACATAGCTGGTAATCCAGGTATAGGGTTCGCCGAGGGAGGCCACGACGGCGTTGGATTTCGCCGAGATCTCGCGCAGGGTTTCCTTGTCCATGTCCCCGAGACCTGGAATGTTTCGTTCGATAACGAATTGCGGCATTGTTTTATCCTTTCATGATGTTTTGAGTGACCTAGCGCTTCATCAACCGTGCGCATGCCGGCAGCTGACGTCGGGGTTCATGTCGGCGAACGGTCCCTTCGGATTGTTCTTCCATGCCCAGACGTGCAGCTCGTAGAAAGCCGGAAGCCCGTAGCGGTTCGGTGCGTTCGTGAAACTGAACAGCTGGCCGCCGAGATTGGCGGGACCTTTCGTCGTGATGTATTCGACAGCGACGAGTTTCATCTTGCCGTGTTCGTCAGGCTCGTACATCACAGCCTCCGGCTTGGAGAGTTCAATGGCCTCATCCTTGATGAGGTCGGCACTGACATAGTGGATGCCCATCGCACCTCCATCTATGCCGCTGGTGCATGGGATCGGCGAATAGCCTTCCTTGACAGCCTGGTTGACGTCCCGGAAGCGCGCATTGGCCTCCCGGACCTGTTCCGGCAGGCCGCCGCCGCCGAGCGCTGCAGCCGGAAGAGCTGCCATAATGAGAAGCGCCGCGATCGGCGCTTTTGTCGCTTTCATAAAGATTGCCTCCAATTTCTGGTTGTCCAAGCCGATTGGATTCCGGCTGGCAGTGCGTTGTAAAAAATCCGCGCGATGAAACATCTCCCGCGTGGGGGATGAAATCTTCCGCAAATCCCGGAAATGAAGGCGCCATGGCCGGCGATAATTGACCGGGCTGGCCGGGCTGATGCAGGATTGTGATCATGGAACAGCAGCTGTCGGAAATTATTGGCGCTATTTATGATTGCGTGGCCCGGGAGGATGCCTGGCCGAACGCTCTTCGTCTGATCAATGGTCAGGTGAATGGTTTTCTAACCACGCTTGCCGTCTTCGACACCACCACGCGGTCCGCACGGCTGGCCCAGATCGCCTGCGACGACAGAGAGGCCATCCGCACCCTCGTCGCGCATGCGAAGGACGTCCCGTTCTTCCACCTTCTCCACCGAATGGAGATCGATCAGCCGGATACGCTGGAGCGGATGTTTTCCCTCTATGGACCCGATGGCGAAGCCGTCTGGAAGAGCGGTGCGCTGTACCAGAACTTTCATGCCAGGTATGGGGTTCTAAACTCGATCGACATGGCCGTGCTGAAGCGCCCGACCCGTGTCGGGACGATCAACATTTCGGTGCAATACGAACCGAGCGAACGACGTGTCTTCGACATCGTCGGTCTGCTCGGCCCTCATATCCGCCGTGCCGTGACGATCCACGACATGTTCGAGATGGAGCGCGCCGAAGCCGCCGTCCTAAGGGAGGTCATCGACGCCCTCGATCATGCGGTCTTCATCGTTGCAGAAGACATGACAATCCTCTTCGCCAATGGAGCCGCCGAAGCACGGCTGCGCGAGCAGCACGTGGTCCACTCGCTTTCAGGCCGTCTGGCCGCTCGCTACAGTTATGCAGGCGCCGCCCTTTCCAACGCCGTGGCGCTTGGCGCGCGCGACGAAATCAGTCTCGCGGCCGCCGGCATCGACGTTCCCCTTGCCTCGGCGGAACGCCCCGCCGTCGCTCACGTTCTGCCGCTGCAGCGGCGCACAGAAAGGGGACGCTTTGAAAGCCGGGCGGCTGCGGCGATCTTCCTCGCCGCGGCGGGAACGGTGATCCAGTCGGCCGTCGAGGCCATTGCGGCCCTTTTTGCCCTCACGCCTGCCGAACGGCGCGTGGTCGGCTACGTGTCCGAAGGCATGACGCGATCCGAGATCGCAAATGCACAGGGCGTTGCCGACGGCACCGTGAAATCGCAACTGGCTGCCATTTACGACAAGACGGGAGCGGAAGACCAGCGCAGCCTGCAGCAGCTCGTACGCGAACTCAGCCCACCTGTCAGGCGCACGTAACATCTCGACATCAAACTTCGGCCGATCGGCGGAAGAGGCGAAAAGGCGCGCCGGCGGCACGGCGCCTCAGGGCATCTCCGCTTACATCGTGACCGTCATGCCGCCGTCGACCGTCAGCACATGGCCGTTGACGAAGGAGGCGGCGGCGCTTGCGAGAAACAGCGCCGCGCCGGCGATTTCGTCAGGGCGTCCCCAGCGCTGGACCGGGATGCGCTGGCGCACGAAGGGCATCAACTCCTCGTTCGCCGCCATCGCGGCGTTCGTCTCGGTGGCGAACCAGCCGGGCGCAATCGCGTTGCTGGTGATGCCGTGCGGGCCGAATTCGACCGCCATGGCGCGCATCAGGCCGGTCAGACCCTGCTTGGCGGCTGGATAAACGCAGTCGCCGGGCATGACGACATGGCCGCTGATCGAGGTGACTGCGATCAGGCGGCCATAATTGCGCCGCTTCATCAGCACGCTGGCGTCCCGGGAAAGCGTTATCGCCGCGGCCAGATCGGTGCGCAGCAGCTCTAAGACGGCCTCATCGTCGAATTCGGCCAACGGCCGCCTGTCGCGGGCGCCGACATTGTTGATCAGAATATCAAGACGGCCGTGGATCTTGTCGATCTCGGCCATCACAGCACGCTGGGCCCCGCGGTCGGCGATATCGAACACGGCCGCCTCCGCCGTGCCGCCCGCAGCCCGGATGGTCCTGACGGCATCTTCTAGCGTCGCCGTCGTGCGCCCGGTGACGATGACATGCGCACCGGCCTCGGCAAGGGCGCTCGCCATCTCGAAACCCAGACCTCGGCCGCCGCCAGTCACTAGCGCCACCTGACCCGCCAGTGAAAATCTCTCCAATATGCTCATGGTTTCATCGCTCTCAATCGTCCGCGCCACAATTAATGGACTCAGTCAACTAATTTAGCAAGAGCGAATGGCAGCCGATGGGCGCAAGTTCCCCGATAGATTTGACCTGCAGTGCGGTCACTTCGGCTCCGGCTGTTGGATGACTGGCGGCGGCGTATCGCTCTTATTGCCGCCTCGATCGAATGGCTTGATTACCAGGATGCCTAGGACAGACGCTATCATTGCTCCGACGATGATCATCATTAACATTTTCATGGGCTCGCCTCGCGTCAGATCAATTCGCCCTTGGCCTTTGCGATTTGAGGCCGACTATCGGGATAGTCGTGCGGCGCAGTTTTTGAGGCAGGGATAAGCCTCTTCGCAAAAGCCGACGATTCAACAGCTGCCGCCCGAAAACGTTCCATACCCAGACGGAACGTCCGCATCGATGACTTCAACGGCGATATTATCCGCGCTCGGACGCGTCGAGGGCAGGCTTCGCCTCTGTCAGGCGTGCGCCATATCGCAACATCTTGGAACCGTTCTGCGCTTTCCTGAAGAGCTGAACCGCTCTAGCCGAGCAGCCCGGCAAGCCAGCGCGGATCGAGATGTTTCTCCAGGCCGTTCGCGACCTCGTCAAGCGCCCGGTCGACGCTTTCGCGGTAGTTTCCGCCTTCGCCTGAGAGCCCGAAGCTTTGAAGCAGACGGGCGCGGTAGGCGTCGCTGGCAAACAGCCCGTGCAGGTAGGTGCCCATGATCCGGCCGTCGGCCGAAAGCGCACCGTCAGGTGCTCCATCGATGATCGCCGAAGGCCGATCGCAATCCGGGCCGCGGGTGATGCCAAGATGGATCTGGTAGCCGGCAAGCGGCGCGTCATATTCGGTCGAGCGGGCAGCGCTGTTGCGCACGGTCTTCTCCGGCGCCATGTCGGTTTCGACATCGAGAAGCCCAAGCCCCGGCGTCTCCAGCGTCCCGCCCTCGATGCCGAGCGGGTCGCGCACCATGCGGCCGAGCATCTGGTAGCCGCCGCAGATGCCGATCACTCGGCCTCCGCGCCTGACATGCGCCTGGAGATCGCGGTCCCAGCCCTGAGCCCTGAAATTGTCGAGATCCGATATGGTCGATTTCGAGCCGGGAAGGATAGTGAGCGCCGCATCCTCAGGCAGGCGTTCGCCGGACTTTACGAAGACCAGCTCGACATCGGGCTCGGCGCGCAGCGGATCGAGATCATCGAAATTGGCGATGCGCGGCAGCACCGGCACGGCGATCTTCAGCGCACCCGTCCCGCCCCTCGCCAGCCGTTCGAGCACGACCGAATCCTCGGCCGGCAGCTGCGCAGCACCCCTCAGCCACGGCACGATGCCGAAACACGGCCAGTCGGTAAAACCTTCGATGGCGCGGATACCGTCGTCAAACAACGAGACGTCGCCACGGAACTTGTTGATGATATAGCCCGAGATCATCGCCCGGTCGGCACTGTCGAGGATCGCATGCGTGCCGACCAGCGAAGCGATGACGCCGCCGCGGTCGATATCGCCGACAAGCACGACCGGCACGCCGGCCCGCGTCGCAAAGCCCATATTGGCGATATCGCCGGCCCTGAGATTGATCTCGGCCGGCGATCCGGCGCCCTCGACGATAACGAGGTCGGCACCCGCAGCCACTTTTTCGAAACTTTCGAGCACGGCGCCGAGTAGCTGAGGCTTCAGCCGCTGGTAGTCCCGTCCTGTCGCCTGTCCGAACACCTTGCCCTGCACGATGATCTGGCTGCCATTTTCCGATTGCGGCTTGAGCAGCACCGGGTTCATGTGCACCGAGGATGGCGCGCGCGCGGCCAGCGACTGCAGCCACTGCGCGCGACCGATCTCGCCGCCATCATCCGCGACCGCCGCATTGTTCGACATGTTCTGTGGCTTGAACGGCCGGACAGTCAGCCCGCGATTGGCCACCAACCGGCAAAGGCCCGCAACCAGAACCGTCTTGCCGACATCCGAGCCGGTTCCCTGCAGCATGATCGCTCTTGCCATGGTGGCTCACATCCGCTTCTCGTTCAGGCGAGGCCTACAATGGGCGGCAACCTCGGGTCAAGCTTGGCCCGGGCCAAGACTTGGCTTGGGCAAGTTCCCGCGCAAACGCGAAAACCGCGCATGGCCTTGGCTCTGCGCGGTTTGCCGAAAACTCAGGCGTCTTCGCCCTTACACGGCGAAGCTCGCTTTCTCCGGTACGCACTACCTGAACCGGAGAAGCGGCGGTCATTGCTGCCACGCCCCAACTGATAACGGCACATTCTTACCGGAGAGTTATTGAAGGCTTACGCAAATGTTAATTTTGATCTTTTTTGATATTCTCGTCGAAATTTCTGCCGAAGATCCACCGCCGATCGCGAAGAGCGTGCATTTCGTCCGAGGTCGATTTTTGGGATCCTCACATAAATTCTTCGAATTCAATAATTTAGTCACGCAACCATGAGCAGAAGATGGTTGATTTCTGCGAGCGAACGCGTAGGCTCCATCACAATGCGCCATTGTTGAACATGGCCTGCGATGAGTTGCCGGAGCCGCAAGGACGGACGGTGCCCGTGAACCGGAAAGCCTGTTGCTGTATCGCCCGGCAGGCGTTTTCCCTTCGGGTGCCGAAGATATTTGTCGGTTGATTTCAGAGCCTGCGCGTCCGCCTAAGAAGAATTCGGGGAATGACGATGAAGACGCTTCTGATTCCGGCCGTCTTTGCCGGGGCTCTTTCTACCGTCGAGCTGGCTGAAGCCGCCGAATGCGGCAGCGTTTCGATCGCCGAAATGAAATGGGCCTCGGCAGGCATTGCGGCGAGCTTCGACAAGATCATCCTGGAAAAGGGATACGGCTGTTCCGTCACCATTGTCGATGGCGACACCCTGCCGACCTTCGCCTCGATGAATGAGAAAGGTACCCCCGACATCGCCTCGGAATACTGGATTAATTCCGTCAGGGCCCTCCTCGATCAAGCCGTCAACAGCGGCCGGTTGGTGCAGGGGGCCGAAATCCTGGCTGACGGCGCCGTCGAGGGCTGGTGGATCCCGAAATTCATCGCCGACGCCCACCCCGACATCCGCTCGGTCGAAGGCGCGCTGAAACATCCCGAACTCTTCCCCGCCGAGGACGACCCGTCGAAGGGCGCAGTTTACAACTGTCCCGCCGACTGGAGCTGCCAGATATCAACCACCAACCTGTTCAAGGCGCTTGCCGCCGACAAGAAGAGCTTCGAGCTTGTCGAAACCGGCAGCCCCGAACAGCTTGATGCCTCGATTGCCCGCGCCTTCGAAAACAAGGTGGGCTGGCTCGGTTATTACTGGGCGCCGACCGCCATCCTCGGCAAATATGACATGACGCGCCTGAGCTTCGGCGTCGGCCACAACAAGAGCGAATGGGACCGCTGCACCGCCGTTGCCGGCTGCGCCAGGCCCGAGGTCAATTCCTATCCGGTCTCGCGCGCCTTCACGCTGATGACCCGGTCCTTCGCCAGCCGCGCCGGACCTGTCACGACCTATCTCAAGACCCGCAAATGGGACAACAAGACGATCAACCAGGTGCTCGCCTGGCAGGACGAAAACCGCGAAAGCAACGAGGATGCCGCAATCTATTTCCTTCGCAATTACGAGGGTCTGTGGACCAAATGGGTGCCAGTCGATGTAGCCGAGAAGGTCAAGGCGAGCTTATAACGACAAGACACGAGCTAGCATGGACGATTCGATGACAGGCAATGTTCCCTTTCCCGACCGCGATACCGTTGCGGAAAAGCTCGCCGCGCTTTCGGAGACCGACAAGTCGTATTTGGCGCTGCTGATGGAAAATGCCGCCCAGGACGACAACCTGCTCGACGGACTGCGCCGCCATCTCGATCTTGCCGCCGGATCGCGTTTCCTCAACTCGCTGAAGCTCGAAAATCTGGGAATTTGGCTCGGAACCCAGGCGCCGGACCGGTTACAGATCCGACTGATGGAAACCGCCCGCTCCAGCCAGCATCCCGCCTACCAGGCCTTCCGGACCGGTCTCGACCGATCCGGCGGGCTGGAAAAGATTTATCCCCCGGTCATCCGTTAGGATGATCCGACCCCGGTCAGCACCTAATCTGCCAATCCCGGAAGGAATTTGAACCGTCGTTACTTCTTCGCGGCACGGTCGACCGAGCGGCCGGCATCCTGCGTGGCGTTTACAGTATTTGCCGTATCTTTTCCTATACCGCGGATCGTGTTGCCGCAGGAGGAAAGGGCAAGAAGAACCATCAAGGCTGCGGCAATTTTGGCCGTTGTCGTCATCTCGGATATCCTTGTTTGAAATCAACCCCGAACGGCGACAATTGCCGTCCGCGCCGATAACGCGCGACAAACCAAAAGGTTCACTGGCTAAGTCGGCGCTTCAGGCGGCGACCGCCTTCGCTCTCTCGGCAAAGGCGCCGCGAATGCTGTCGGCCACCGTCTCGATCGGGCCCGACACCTGCGAGGCGGTCAGCAGGCGGATATCGAAGGCGCCGAGTTCCGGCAGCCCTTCCTGAGGCCCGAGGATCGCCATGTCCTCGTTGACATAGGACAGCGGCAACGGCGCGATGGCGAGATCGGAAAGCACTGCGGCGCGCTGCGCCATCGTGTGACCGCTGAGATAAGCGACGCGATAATGCCGCTTGTTGCGTTCGAGCTGCGAGAGCGCTTCCTGGCGCCAGATGCAGCCATCCTCCCAGATCGAGATCGGCAGGGGGTCGCGGCGATGCGCCGAGCCGCACTTGGCCCCGGCCCAGACCAGTCGCTCGCGGAACACGACCTCTCCGCCAGTCGGGAACGGCCGTGTCGCACAGTTGATCAACGCGAGGTCGAGCCGTTGCTCTTCCATGCGCTTCTTCAGCCCCATGCTCATGTCGATCGTCACGTCAACCATGATGCCGGGATAGCTCTCGGCAAAACTCTTCAGAATGCTCGGCAGCAGCCGTTCGCCGATATCCTCCGGCGCGCCGAGCCGCACGACGCCGCTAAGCTCCGGCATGATAAACCGCGACACCGCTTCGTTCGACAGCGCCAGGATGTTACGGGCATAGGACAGCAACATCTCGCCGTGGCGCGTCAGCGATACCGAGCGGGCGTCGCGCAGAAACAGCGTTGCCCCCAGTTGTTCTTCAAGCTTCTTGATCTGCATCGACACCGCCGATGGCGTGCGGAAGACTGCCTCTGCGGCGGTCGAAAAATTGCCCGTCTCGGCGATGGCAACAAAGGTGCGCAATACATCGTTGTCGAGCAGCGGAATGGGACGGCGAAAGGGTATGCTCATCGTCGCATCTTTCAATTTTTCTGATTTATAACCCCATATCATTTTGTTTGATTGAATGTCAATTGAACCCGATATTTCGCGTGTCGGCAGCTAAATGCAGCCAAGGAGGCCCGACATGTCTCAAACAAGCATCTGGAATATCGTACAAGCCCTTTCCGCATTCAAGGCGCAGAGGCGCAGGGATGCCAACCATGAGCATGCGCTCCGGGAGTTAAGGCGCTTTCCGCCACATCTGCTGGCAGATTGCCAGCGCGAGCTAGAGTTGACCGTCCCGAAGCGCCGCGCGTGCGATGGGACGCGGTAGAGACGCTTCATCCCTTTGAATCCGCTCATAATCTGGGCAGATCGATGCCGGTCAACTCGCAACGTCGCCGCTCGACCTGCGCTGCAGCGGATGATAAGCCGGTCGAACCGCGATCACATCCCGCCCAGCAATTTGAAGGCGATGATCCACATCGTGAAAGCGACGAGCGTTTCCAGGACGCGCCAGGATGAGGGTTTCGAGAAGATCGGACGCAGCCGCTTTGCGCCATATCCGAGCGAAAAGAAGAACAGGAAGGAACCCGTCACCGCCCCTGCCGCAAAAGAAGCCTGCTCTCCCGGATATCGGGTCGATATCGTGCCGAGCAGCACGACCGTGTCGAGATAAACGTGCGGATTGAGCCAGGTGAGCGCGAGGCAAGTCGCGAGCGTCTGCCGGAAGCTCGACGTTTTGGCTTCCCCAGCCGTGAGAGCGGCGGACGACCGCAAGGCGGAATAGAGGCTTCTTGCCCCGTACCAGACCAGAAATACGGCTCCGCCGTAGCGCATGACAGGATCGAGCCAGGGCATGAACCTGGCGATTTGCTGGAGGCTGGTCACGCCAAGCACGATCAGCGCGGCATCCGATACCGCGCATGCGAGGCAGACGGCGAAGACATGTTCGTTGCGCAAGCCCTGGCGGAGGATGAAGGCGTTCTGCGCACCGATGGCGACAATCAGGCTGAGGCCCATCATCAGGCCGGTTCCATAGATCGAAAAATTCATCGCTTCGGCCAACGCCCCATTTCGGTGAGGTTGCGCTATCCCCATTGCGGGAATTAGGCTAATTAATTTGACTTACTCTGATTAAGCGAAACTAATCTATGCTCGACTATCCCGCTCTTCGCGCCGTCGCAACCATTGTTCAGACAGGCAGCTTCGAAAGAGCCGCGACCGTGCTGAACGTGACGCCTTCGGCCATTTCCCAACGCGTGAAGCAGCTCGAGGAGCGTCTCGGCGTCGTCCTCATCGTCAGAGGCACGCCGTGCACGGCAACGGAAAAGGGAGAATGGCTCTGCCGCCACATGGAAAATGTCGGCATGCTCGAAGCCGAACTCTTCGGGCAACTGCCGGCTCTCGTCGATCCCGACGAACCCCGCCAAAGGGTCACGCTTCAAATCGCGACGAATGCCGACAGCCTCGGGACATGGTTCGTCGAGGCTATGTCGAATTTCGCCAGGAGTTCTTCCTATCTGCTGAATATCGCCGTCGACGATCAGGACCACACCGCTGAATGGCTGCAGCGCGGGCGGGTGATCGCAGCCGTCACCAGCCTGGAAAAGCCGGTCCGCGGATGTCGGCGTTTTGCCCTTGGGGTTCTGCGTTACCACGCCACGGCAACGCCCGATTTCGTCGCGCGTCATTTTCCACAGGGCGTGACATCAGAGGCGATCCGCAACGCTCCGGCGCTGACCTTCAATCAGAAGGACAGGCTGCAGAGCAGTTGGATCAGGCGAACGTTCGGACGCGATCTCGATTATCCCACCCACTGGCTGCCGTCGCCGCAGAGCTTCGTCGAAGCGAGCCTTTCGGGCATGGGATGGGGAATGAACCCGACACAGCTGACCCGCGAGCACCTTGCATCCGGACGGCTGGTCGAGCTGGTGCCCGACACGCCGCTCGATGTCCCGCTCTACTGGCAGATAAATCGCCTCGCCGCCGACCGCCTGGCGGATCTGACGCGCAAAGTCGTCACCGTGGCCCAGCGCCGTCTTTGATGCATCACTCAAAAATGCAGCTTCATCCCAGTGACCGGGTCGCTTTTATCAGACGTAGGCCATGCGGCTGCCGAACTCACTGGTCTCGTCAAAATTCGTCGTGCCGATACGCTCGCTTTCGCCGGAAAGTTCTTTCGGAGCGTCACCGGCAGGCTTCGATGCAGCAGACGCCTGAGTTTGGCTGCTCTCGCTCGCTTCGAGCTTGGCGATCTTCGCCTCCAGCGTATCGATAGATTTTTCGATCGTGGCCTTCTCTTGATCGTCCTGGGTTTCCGACAGGGCTGCTTTCTTTTCGGCAAGCTGCGCCTCGAGAGAGGCAAGTTGATCCGACGAACTGGAAGACGAGGTTGAAACGGCTGAACTCAAAATGGTGGATGCAGAACTGGAAATTGCGCTAACCATGAGCATGACTTTCGATGATGGAATGTCATCGTTCTAGCCACGGATGGTAAAGGTTCAATAAATAAAGTACCAAACGGTACCAAAATAATGAGTGACGGTTCGCAAATATCGCTCTCTTATGTGATGGCAATGATCTCCAGTTCCTGGCCGCCTGTCTCCACCACATCGCCGACAGCCTTGCCCATCAGCAACCGCGCCACCGGGGAGACGTAGGAAATCGATCCCGTCTTGGGATCGGCTTCGTCCTCCCCGACGATTCGATAGGTCTGCACGCGCCCGTCGTCACGGCGGAAAGTCACCGTGCTGCCGAAGGCGACGATGTCGATTGACGTATGGTCAGGCATGAGCTGGGCAGTGCGAAGTCTTGCCGCTAAATAGCGAAGATCACGCAAAGGATTGGCTGTCTGCCGCCGCCGTTCGTTCACGTCGTCGATGATGCTCGCCGCATCATAGGCCTCGCGGGCCTGCTGGAAGTGCAGCTCCAGAGCGTTCAAACCCGCTTGCGTGACAAGGTTCGGATGCGCCGAAATCGGACGATCGGGCAGCAGGGTTTCCGAAGCGGTTTCGAAACTCTCTTCCTTGGTGAAAGCGACGGCCAATCTCGGACTCCGTTTTAGCGTGATGCGGTCTCGTAGCTGATGGGCTATTGCCCAGACCTCTGTTGGAACCATACACCGACTGCAGACGAACCGCCAATCGAGGCCATCGACGGCCGCTTTTCCTGTCACGCCTCCAGCTTGCGAGCGTTAGGAACGTCCTGCGCCGCATGGCGTTTATACGACGGTGCGCCGTGGCGCATCGGATACACTCTGCTAAACGCGGCCTAGGAGGAGCAAATGCCCGGCGAGCAGCGAGAGGGCCAGGACAAAGTCTGGACCAAAACATGCCTTCGTTCCTGACGGATGCCATGCCGCTGACGCCAACTTGGTGGGATATCGGCACGCGTATCACGCTGACATTGGTTGCCGGCGGCCTCATCGGCCTTGATCGCGAGCGCGGCGGTCACGCGGCAGGCTTCAGGACCACGATCCTGGTGGCGCTTGCCGCCTGTCTGGCGATGATCCAGGCAAACCTTCTTCTGTCGGTATACGGAAAGACGCCCGGCTCGTTCACGCAGATGGACGTGCTGCGCTTTCCGCTCGGCGTCCTGACGGGCGTGGGCTTCATCGGCGGCGGAGCGATCCTGAAACGCGGCGATATGCTGACCGGGGTCACGACGGCGGCGACCTTGTGGTTCATGACGGTGGTGGGCCTCTGTTTCGGGGGCGGTCAGATCCTGACCGGCATCGTGGCGACGGCGATTGGCTTTGTCGTCCTGTCGCCGTTGAAGCGGCTGGACACATGGCTGCGCTGCGAACAGAAGGCAACGCTTGTCGTCCGCGCCTCGAACGGCAATATCCCGGAGCTATCGGAAGTTCTGAACCCGCTCAGATGCCATGTAGGCTTCCTGTCACTCCAACGAACGGCCGATGGCAGCGCCGAGGTGACGTTCGAGCTGCGATGGCTCGCCAACGACCCTGACGCGTCGGCGCGCGCGATCGTGAACGCGCTTTCCAACACGCATGACGTGGCGGACTTCTCCATGAAGTCGATGACGACATAAGGTTTGCGGTTGCACGCCGGCAGTTCGACATCTCTCATTTCGAGACGTGCTGGGGCTTACCCTTGGTCTTGGTCGATGCGAACTCCTCAAGCTGTTTCTCGCTCATGGATTCGACCATTTGTTTCGAGGCGCCTTTGAGTTCGCTCTTGGGCGTCTCGCCACGCTTGGCCGAAAGTGCGGCACCTGCCGCCTTCTGCTGGGCCTTGGACTTGGCTGGCATATCGATCTCCTTTGCTCGAACAGGACGGCCGCCGGCGTCAAAGCTTCTTAAGCTCGCCAGGTTTGTGGGCGGCACGCTTTCCCGACGTGTCGCTCTCGACGATATATTGCGGCTCGGCCTTCGAGGCCTTCACGCTATAGCCTTTGATCTTCGTCGGACTGCTCTGCTTTTTGACCACCCTGCCCTCGGTCTTTCCCTGGCTGGTATTCCAGCTGACCTCATCGCCCCTCTTCAATTGCTTCGACATGGCAGGCTCCTTTAAGAGCATGATGCCGAAAAGTGTGAGCGGTTTTCGGACGACACCATGCTCTAATCATCCTGTTCCAAGGAGGCTGCGGCCCGGAAGCCGCGGCCTCCTGGCTGTCAGTTGATGGTGGCCCACTGGCTTCGGACATCCCTGGCGTTCTTCGACAGGTGGACGTGGGCGTCCACGTGGTCGACCCAATCGAGCGGGATCAAGTGGTGCTTGCCATCCCCCGAGTCGGTCTTCGTCAGCTTGATGCGCGTGGGGCCGTCGAGATGATCGACTGTGCCGACATGGGTGCCGTCGGCAGCCCGAACTTCCATATGTTCACGGATCTGCTCTGCGGAAATCATCGTTTCCTCCTTTGCATCATTGTCAGATACGAAGCGGCAACGACGTGGAGCGGACTTGGTTCCAAGCACGAGCGACCGTGTTCAATCTTCAGTCACTTCCCAGTTGTCATCCGGGTTGAAGCTCCTGATGCCAGCGGCTATTTTTTCGGTCTCCCGACCGAGATCGGCCTGGTAGACCGTGCCGTTAGCATTCACTTCGAACGTGTGCACGCCGGTTTCGCCATATCGGATCGGCCAGGCGATCAGTGCGAATCCTGCGATCATGTTGCCGTTGATCACGTAATCGAACTTTCCGCCCGCGATGTTCGGCCCCTGGCTTTCGATAATCCTGTAGCGATAGCCGTAATAGCCCTCGCCGGCCTTCGCTTTATCAAGCGCCGCATTGTCTTCGAGGGCGTTGCCCGCCGGGCTGTCACCCTCGCCCAGATCAGGCGACCAGTAGAGACCGTCAGTTTTGCCGTCGCTGCTGATCAGTTTCTGGGCATATTCCAGGACGCCGTCATCGTCGTGGTCGGCGGAAGAATATTCCTTTTGGGCGTCGACATAGGCCCGCATCGTGTCGATGGTCTGCAATTCGTTCTCGCCGACGCGACGATCGATGATCTCCTCGAACCCGGCATAGGTGTCGAAGCCCCATTTGCCATCGTCGCCCTTCGCGATCGGAAATGGCAGAGGCCATAATTTGTCGCCGATCTCAATGATCTTGCGGCCATCGACGTCCTTCACGACGATCTTCTTCTTCGTGCCGTCCCGGATCTGCGCGTAGGTGTCCATCACGCCTTCGCCCGCCTTCGCTTTCGCCGCATCAATTCCCAGCAGCGCCGCGAACTTGTCGAAATCATCAGCCGACAAGGCCGCCTTGAAGGCGTCGACGGCTTGTTCCGGCGTCTCGAATTCCGGGGGATCGCTCTGCGAAGCGAAGCCCGAGATGACGGTCGCATCGGATGGCTCTGCCGCAGATGTCGGAACCGGATTGGTGGCGAGAGCCGCAAGAGCGAACACAGAACCCAGAAGCATGTTTCTGACTGACTTGGTCATGACTTTCCTCCTTCTTTCGGTCACCGACGACCGCCGCCGCGGCCACCGCCACCGCCACCGCGGCCACCGCCACCGCCACCGCGGCCGCCGCCACCGCCGCGCATTTCTCTACCGCCGCCGCGATTGCTCCCGGCCATGGCCTGTCTGCCGCGGTTGGACTGCATCTGCGCGCGCCTGCCGCTGTCGACCTGACCGAGGGCTGATGGCTTTCTGGGCCGGTTGTCGACCCGGGCCGCTGGCTTCGCCTTTGCGACCGGACGTTTGGCGTTGCCCCCGGACCTTGCCTTTTCGCCAGCTCTGTTCGTCGTCCTCGCGTCGGGCCTGCGGTTCTGCGCGGCCTGCGCTGCCTTCCCGCCTCCAGGAGCCGCTCCCGTATTGCCTGCCTTGTTGCGGGCAGCACTGATCCTGTCCGCATCGATCTTGCTCTTGCGGACGTCGTTGACACTGATTTTGCCTGGCTGGTCGCGGATCGTGTTCGCACGGTCGTTGCCTCTAGCTCCGACCCTGTTGCCGGGATTCGCCTCGATACTGCTCCGGAAGGAGCTGCGGTCCATCTTGTTGAACTGCGCACCGTCGAACCCGATCTTGCTGCGATCGACATTCTTCCAGTCGACGTCGTTGATATTCACTTTGCCGTTGATGTTGTTGAGGCAATTGTTGCAGTCGATATCGACGTTGCCGTTCCAGCGCCCGCCCCATACGCCCCAGCGGTTCCAGTCGACGGCAGCGGCCCACACCGCTCCCGTCACCACGCCCGCAAAAAAGGTGGCGGTCGGATAGTAGTAGTTCGGATACGGCTCTGAATAGTAACCGATAGGCTCAGCCGCATAGTTTGGTTCATACAGCATCTCCGGCGCGTACTGCGGAACGTAGATCTTCTCAGGACTGGCGGAGACGATCACGACGTTGTCGTTCTCCTGGCTGACCTTGATCTTGTCGTCGGTCTTGATGATGCCGTCGGCGACCGCTTTGTCGCGCAGTTGCTGTATGGCGATCAGAACGTCCTTCTGCTGGACGGAGAGCGCCTCTCCGAGCGACTGCGTCCAGTCCAGATCCTCGCTCATCATCGTGACGATCTGGGGATAGTTCAGCAGCGATACGATGCTGCCGTCCCACGTCGTCTTCGGCTTGAGTTCGGGCTGCTTCTTCAAGGTTTCGAGAAACCGGGCTGCTTCTACGACCTGCAGCGGATAGAGCGACGCCGACGTGACGAGCGCGACCAGTTCGTCCGGATAAAGTGCAATCCGCGCCACCAGGATTTCGAGTTCGTCCTCACTCAGCGGCGCCGGCGCGTCGTCTTCCGCCGCCGCGGCGGGACTGGAAGCGGTCGGCTCCTGCGCGGCGGCGATCGGCGTCGGATGTGGCGAAAACGGGAAGCCTGCAAAAGGCAGGAACAGGCCCGTGGCGAGTAACAATGCGTGAGGTCTAGCCATCTCAAATCCTCCTTGCGGTCAGACATGGTGTGTAGGCTGTCGACTATTGTATCTTCGCTCGTGCCGCATCCTCCTCCGAGCGGAGAAGGATTGATAGCTAAACATCGGCCAAGCCGTCTTTTGCTCCAAATTTATAGCAAAGACAGCTCCAAGCGTAGTCGCGGGGCTGATCTGGGACGTATGTTACAGTAACACGCTTACAAAAGCGGAGTTCAGCGCGCTGGCTAAAATCGACCGCGGGCCGCTTGATCACGAAGTCACGGGCATGGACCACTGCCTCCTTTGAAGGCGATATGGCACGCCAATTATCAGTCACCGCAAGGGCGCGGCTGACGGCTAAAATATCGGCCAGGCCGTAGGTTACCAGAACCTACAGTATCATACTGTCTAGTTTGACTTATCGATGCTGTAGTTTTCGGTCTTGGCCTTCGGCCACTGGGAGGCAACGTTATGGCTGAAAGTGAAAAGTCAAATGCTCAGATGCTTAGCGCGGAAGAATTGAGACAGAAAGCTTTGGAACTGCAGCTGGTAGAAATGCAGCGTGATGACAAAGTCAAAGCGCGTGAAGCAAAAAAACACGCGGAGTTCGTCGATGACTTCTTCCGCAAACACGTCGGCGACAAGGAACGTGACATTATCAGGCGCGTCGTCATGAAGGCAGCCGCCGACGGCAAATCCGAGGCCATGGTCTATAGCTTTCCGTCGAGCTTCTGCACGGATAGCGGCCGCGCGATCAACAGTGCCCGGCCAGAGTGGCCGACGACGCTTCAAGGAAAAGCCAAGGAAATATATGATCTTTTCGTCGAAGTCGCCCGGCCTCACGGCTACAAGCTGAAAGCGATGGTCATCAGTTTTCCAGGCGGCATGCCGGGCGACATCGGCTTCTTCCTGAATTGGGAGGCACCAGTCGGCTAGGCCGCTGCGCAACTATGCGGTTCGTCAGCCATGGTTTCGGCCGGCGCATCAGCGCCCGCGGTCAACCCTTCGGCTGATGCTGCTTGGCAAGACCATCTTCGTCAAAGGCCAATCTGCGCCCAGTCTGGAGCGATCGGAGGCTACCCACTGGTAGCCTGAGTTCGCTTCAGCAGATGAATGAATTTCCGGGGGGAGTGGCATGCTTCAACGTTTTCATATGCCGATATTCAGGGGCCTGGAGGGATTTCGCGCGGACTGGCTGCGAAGCGATATTCCTGCGGGGCTGTCGATTGCAGCTGTCGGCCTGCCGAGTGCAATCGCTTATCCCGCAATCGCCGGCCTCCCCCCGGAAACCGGGATATATGCGAGTATCGTCGCGCCCGTTGCCTACGCTCTGTTCGGGCCGTCGCGGCTATTGGTGGTCGGGTCGGACGCCGGGACCATGGCGGTTCTCGCGGCGGTCATAGGAACTGTCATCGCCGCGCAACCTGCCGGCACATCAGCCGATCCGGTTGCGATCGCGTCTGCCCTGGCGCTCGGCGTCGGAGCCTTCTATTTTGCAGCACGGCTGCTCCGGCTGGGCGTCCTCGCAAGCTTTCTGTCCCGCCCGATTCTGGTCGGCTTCTTTGCCGGCGTATCCATCTCCATCCTTGTCGGGCAGATCGGCCGCTTTACCGGGGTGCGTATCGAGTCCGACGGACTCCTGCCGCCGATTGCCGAGATCATTCGCAAGAGTGCCTTGATCCATTGGCCGACATTGCTGTTCGGTCTCGCCATGTTCGCACTGTTGTGGATCGTGAAAGCCACACGGCTGCCTGTACCGGGACCCGTCGTCGTCGTCGTCGTTTCAGTCATTCTCTCCGCCATCTTCAACTTTGAAGCCGCAGGCATCCGCGTCGTTGGCGATCTCCCCACCGGGCTGCCGTCATTCTCCCTCCATGCATTCTCTCAAATGCCCATGGACAGGATCGTCCTTGGGTCGGCAGCCGTCTTTCTGATCAGTTTTGGCTCGAGTATCGTTTCTGCACGAAGCTTCGGCGCGCGCTCCGGCGAGGAGGTCGACGCCAACCAGGAACTGATCGGGCTGGGCGCGGCGAACATCGCCCCCGGCCTGTTTGGTTCATTTCCCATCGCCGTGTCCGACTCGCGTACAGCGATCAATCTTGCAGTCGGCGGCAGATCGCAGGCAGCCGGTCTCGTTTCCGCCGTGACCCTGATGGCGACGCTGCTGTTCTTGAATGGCGCCCTGCGCATCCTGCCGATCCCTGCCCTGGCGGCGATCCTGGCGGCAGCCGCAATCAGCCTGATCGACGTCAGCGAGTTGAGAAAGATATGGCACATCAGCCGCGCGGAGTTCGTCTTCGCCTTGATCGCCATGTTCGGAGCCATCAGCTTCGGAGTCCTGAACGGCGTCATCGTCGCGATCGCCGCAACCCTGATCTATCTCCTGCGCAAGACGATGTTTCCGAAAGACACGCTTCTCGGCCGCATTGCTGGACGCGATGGCTTCTACGACATGCAGCGCTTTCCGGAGGCCCGGGGCATTCCGGGCATCGCCATATGTCTCGTCCAGGGCAATCTGCTGTTTTACAACGCCGATTATGTCCGGATCCGGTTGCGCACCGTCGCTGACGGCCTGCCGGCCGAAACACGCTGGTTCATCCTCGACGCCAGCGCCATTGCGCATATCGACAGCACCGGGGCCGCAGCACTTGATGCCGTGCGGGCAAACCTCTCCGGGCGGGGCATCGTCTTCGGCGTCGCTCACCTGAACGCCGAGGTCACGGAGCTGCTTGGCCGCGCCGGCGTCGTCGACGGCATCGGAGCCGGAAAGTTCTTTGGCGACACGGAGGACGCGCTGCGTGCCGCGCGCCTGGGGGAAGGAAGCGACCGGCCTTTGGCCGGAGGTCATCAGTAAAGGGTCATGGAGGAAATGATGAACAAACGGCAGGACGACGACACAGAAGTAGACGAAAAGAAAGGCAAGAAGTCCTGGAACTACGACAAGGAAATCGTAAAGCTTCAGGTCGAGCTCGCGCATCTGCAGTCCTGGGTGAAAAAATCGGGCGCTCGCGTCGTGATCATCTTCGAGGGCCGGGATGCTGCCGGCAAAGGCGGGATGATTAAGCGCATTACCGAGCGCGTCAGTCCACGGGTCTTTCGCGTGGTCGCGCTGCCGGCCCCGACCGATCGCGAAAAGACGCAAATGTACATGCAGCGCTACTTCGCACATATGCCCGCTGCGGGCGAAATCGTCATATTCGATCGCAGTTGGTACAATCGCCCTGGCGTCGACCGGGTGATGGGATTCTGCTCCGAGAAAAAGGCCCGGCGCTTTCTTGAGTTGGCTCCCGGTTTTGAAGCCTCGATCGTCGAAAGCGGCATCACCCTGCTGAAGTACTTCCTGACGGTCGGCGAGAAGGAACAGGATCGGCGCTTCAGGCGGCGGATCGAGGATCCGCTGCGGCAGTGGAAGCTCAGCCCGATGGATGTCGAGTCGTACCAACGGTGGTGGGATTATACGGTTGCTTACGACGAGATGATCCGGGCGACGGACCGCCAGCACGCCCCATGGTGGATCGTGCCGTCAGACGACAAGAAGCGCGCGCGCATCAACTGCATCTCGCACATCCTGAAGTCGATTCCGTACGAAACGATGAAGTTCAACGCACCGGACCTTGGGAAACGTCAAAAGCGGCCCGCTGACTATGTCGAAGACAAAAGCATCCGGCATTTTGTGCCGGATGTGGTCGCCGAGCAGATGCAATAATCGAAGCCATGCGGGGACGACACCGCAATTTCAGGAGGAAGGCCCGCCCGGAACAGCACCGGCTGTCCGGCGCGGTGATGTTATCAATCAACAGGAGTGTGTGATGATCTATCCATCGATCCGTGTGCTGTCTATCGCCATTGCCTGCATTCTTCCCTTGGCCGGCATATCCGTTTCGCGAGCGCAAGCGGCCGGGCCGTTCGATCAATTTCCGATCGCCGTAGCCTGCGAATATAAAGGCCTGTACCAGATCTTCTATCTCACGAGATTGGAGGCGGATGGCGTGGCCACCTATGTCAATCCGAGCAAGCTTGCCGGAACGATATCTGTCGGCGGGACCGCCAAGGCCTTGGGCGAACCGATCGGTGGAAGTTGCCTCGGTAAAACACTGGAGGAGCTCAGGGCGTCGGGACAGATCCTCGATCTGAAGCACTAGATGCGGATGATTTTAGGCCGACTCGGCCTGAAATCTGAATCCGCATCTAAATCAAAGAAATAGAGCATGATGTCGCCCGAAAACCGCTTCACACTTTTCGGCATCATGCTCTAGCAACCTTCGTCCCGGATGTTTTGTCCGGCATATGACGATCAACGGCACGATCCAGCGGGAGGGAGGCTGCATCCCTGCCTACTCGATATTAAAGTTCGGACAGCGGAGCCTGGTGGGAAGTCCGTCAAGCATCGCCATCCAGGTTCGTCGTCGTTCGGAACGACAAAGGAGGGCAAGATGACCGCGGAGATTGAGCGAAAATTCCTCGTCGTAAACGATAGCTGGCAGGATCACGCCTCCAAAGGAGCCGCATTTTGCCAAGGCTACCTGCTGGTTAGGAAAAACCGCTTCGTGCGGGTCAGGATCATCGATAACGCACGCGGCGTCCTGACGATTAAACTCCGAACCGGGCGCCTGCGGCGCGAGGAGTTCGAATATGAGATTCCCTATGCCGAAGCCCTGGAAATGATCGCCTATGCAACGAGTGTGGTGGATAAGACCCGCTATGAGGTGAACCATCGTGGCTGCCTTTGGGAGGTGGACGTCTACAGTGGCGTCCACGACGGATTGGTTGTCGCAGAAATCGAGCTTGCCAACGAAAGCGACCAACCTCCCTGCCCGCCGTGGCTCGGCCCGGAAGTGACCGGAAATCCCGCATTTTCCAATCGTACGCTCGCAATGCTCGTGCAACGCAACGACTACCGCAGCCGCAATGTATCAAGGCTGCAACCTGATGGGCAGCCTTCCCAAAGGAGGGAACAATGAGTGTCTTGGTAACGGGCGGCAGTTCCTCCGTGCCGGGTTGAAAGCAAAGACCTGATGCTAACGCATCGGCAGTCAGCGCTGCAGGTCGTAGCACTGCGCCCTGCGGCTCCCGGTCTGGCAGGTCGGCGAGAAATGGAGGCGATAGCGCCTTTCCTTCATGCATTCGCTGAAGCCATTGGGGTCGGGTGGATCCTTCCACAGATGGACGAGTTCGCAGTGCTTGCGGACATTGATGAAGTCTTCTGTTCTCTGGGTGGCGTCAACTGAAGTCGCCGAAGCGGCTAATGCCAAGAACATCGCGCGACTCAAGGCAGCCGACGTCTTCAAGATAAGGTGCTCTCAGAGAACGCCTGGGTCATGCCGATATCCTCTTCGTTTCCCCCGTCCGCGGCCACAGGATGACGGCAAACAGCAGCGCGTAGATCAAGGCTGCTGCGACATAGACGATGCGGGTGGCGAAGGATTCCGCGGCGCTGCCGGGCAGAGGCGAGACCCCGAGGCCGAACAAAATCAGGAAGGTCGTCAGAGCGCCGGCAAATATCGGTGCGTCCTTCGAGCGGGCGGCCGCGCGCCCTCCGATGAGGAGGACCACGATGAGAACGATGAGGAAGATCGAGAAAAGATTGGGGCGCAGTGATAGCGCGGCATACGCAACGGAGGCGAGCACGCCGCCGAAGAGGTTGACGAGCACGAGCCCGATCGCCGCCCGCGCGCTCGCGGCAACGTCGAGCTGCCCGAGCAGCGACGCCACGGTTATCGGAATGACCGCCGCAGCGGTCAGGTTGTCGCTCGTCAGGCAGATCACGACGGAGCCCAGAAGGATAACCGTGTTGGCCAGTGCCCGACCCAAGGCCGGCGGCCGCTCGTCGATCGGCGCCGCCTCGATCTGGTGGGAGAACGGCTCGGGAAAGACTGCATGTGCAAGCCACATCAGAGCCGCGCCCGACAACACCCCGGTGACCAGGATGGACAGGATGGAGTTGGCGAGTTCCTTGTTGAGGATGCCGAGCAGAGGCACGATAATCGCGACGACGAGCACGAGAAAGACGGCCGGCCCTCCCTTTCCCGTCGACTGCGCGGCAAAACACACAAAATAGGTCAACCCCAGGACGAGAAGGAAGGGTGCGGGACGCTCGCCGAGGACGTCGGTCAGAACCATCATCGCGATCCCGGCGATCAGCATGACCATCGCCGCGCCAACCGTCTTCGCAAGCGGCATGGGCCGCGAACTACCGAGCAGAAACTGGGCGGCAAAGAGCGGACCGAGGAAGGGCACGATGGCCCCCGCATAGACTGCCAGCGTGAAGCCGATCGAGACCGCGAACGCAACCCGCAGCCCCTTGCGTTTCTGCTCCTCGACCGCGGGGCTCCTCTCAGCGGACATAGGTCAGCACCGACATGATGCGGATCCAGAGCGATCCCCAGGCATTGGTGACCGGGTTGTCGCCGGTGTAGATGACGACGGTCGCCTGCGAGCCGTAGCGTACGCCGCCCTTGGGCCGCTGCGCCTCCTCGATGATGAGGCGGACCGGAAACCGCTGCGGCTCCTGGACCCAGCCGGTATCGCTTCTGATCGTCGGCAATCCGGTGTTCGGGTCCGTGCTGCCTTGCGATACGCCAAAGCCCACACTCTCGACGGTCGCTGGAAACAGTCGACCGGGAAGCGCGTCGAAAAGGATTTCCGCTCTGTTGCCGACGGCGACCTTCTCCAGGCTGTTCTCCTTGAATGCCGCGCTGATCCAGATGGTGCCGGCGTCGATGAAGGTCATCGCCGGCTGGCCGGCTGAGACCACCTTGCCGATGGTGAGCTGAAGGTTGGTCACGACCCCGGCCGAAGGTGCCTGAACGGTGGTCCGCACCAGATCGAGTCGTGCCTTTTCGAGCGCTGCCAGAGCTGCCCGGAGCTGCGGATTGTCATTTCCGCTCGGCCCGAGCTGCTCCTTGGCCTTGACCAGCTCAGCCTCAGCACCGGTGACGGCCGCCTCTGACTGACCGAAAGCCGATTTGGTTGAATCAGCGCGCGCTTTGGAATACACGCCCCTCTTTTGCAGCTCTGCGGCGCGCGCAGCTTGTTCGCGAAGATTGTCCCGATCGACTTGGGCCGTTACGAGCTTTGCCTGCGCCGCATCGACAGCAGCCGTTGACGCGCCCATTGACTGGCCGACACTTGCGAGGCTCGCCTCGGCCTCACTGACCGCGAGTTCATAGCGCTCGGGATCGATACGAAAGAGAATCTGATTGGCCTCGACGCGCGAGTTGTCGGTGACGCCGACTTCCACGACCCGGCCGGTGACTTCGGGCGCGATGCCGACGATATAGGCTTGAACCTGGGCCTGCGATGTCGACGGCGTACGCCGCTCCATGAAGATGGAGAGAACGAACAGGGCGAGCGCCAGCAGGACGACGATGAGTGCTATCCTGCGGAGTGGATTCCGAGGCGTTGCGGAAATGGCAGGCTCGTCCAAGTTTTCGGAAACCACGGCAATATCCTTCGGAAGCGTTTCGTTTCGTGGAAGCGCAAAGTTTCAGCACGCAAAGTTCAGCGCTGGACGTCTGTCGCGATGGTCGTTACCGGGAGATGGAACGCAAGTAGGTAACCGTAACATACGCCTCGCGATGGCTTGCCATCGGCCTAAAGCATGTCGCTCAAAACTGTGCAGCGGTTTTGCGATGACGACATGCGTTGGAAATAAAGACCTAAACGTCAGGAGCGAATCTGAAAGACTGCGACGCGCTTTAGTCGCGCGCATCAGCGAGCGGGTGGCGGTGCCGAGGCGTCGAGCGCGCCCTCTATCTCCTTGGAGAGTTCTGCGATCAATTCCTGATATTCGACGACGCGTTCGTCGCGCTTCGGATCGGTTGAGACGTTCCATTTTAGCAGCGCCGATTGGGCGTCGGCAAAGTCCCTGCAGATTTCCCGAAAGTCCTCACTGCGGGCAGACAGATCATCGATCGCCTCGATCCTGGCTGGAAATTGCCGACGGACTGCGGTCGTGCCTTCGTCCATGGTTCACTCCTTAACGGCATAGGAACGCTGCCTCTGCAACGTGTGCCCGGCTCAATCTTCGTGGACGACGATCCGTTCGTGGAGTATGTTACCGTAACATACGGTCTGGCAGTGATGTGACTCAACGGGGATTGGGGCAGACATGCAGACGTGGATACCAGCAGAGGGGTCTGCAGCGCTCATTTCTTCAGGGCTGGTGCCTCAAGCCGACGAGATCAGGGAGCAGCTGGAACGTGTCGTCTCCAGCCCTGAATTTCCAGGCGTCGGTCGCGCCGCCACGTTTCTCCGCTATGTCGTCTCGGAAACCCTCGAGGGCCGGGGCAACCGGATCAAAGCCTATTCGATCGCGATCGAGGTGTTCGGCCGGGATCCCGGCTTCACCCAGGACGATCCGGTGGTCAGGATCGAGGCCGGACGGCTGCGGCGGTCGCTTGAGCGCTATTATCTCGTCGCCGGGCAGCAAGATCCGGTCAGGATCGACATTCCCAAAGGAGGATATGTTCCAACCTTCACCTGGTCCTGTCCGGCGTTAGTCGACATTGGAGGCGAAGACGCTGGCGAGACATCGGCCTCTGAGGTCCGTCCCGGACGCTGGTGGCGCGCAAGAAGGGTCTTGTGGCCGGGTGCTGCTGCGCTCGCTGCAGTGGCTATTTCGCTATATTGGATCGGGGCGCGATCTTCCGCTCCGTCGCTCGAACGCGCCGCAAGCCTATTGCCCGATCGTCCGGCCCTCGTGGTTGCCCCCTTTGCCAATCTTGGCGAAGGGCCGGAGGCGCAGCTCTACACTGCCGGCCTGACCGAGGAACTGATGACCATCCTGCCACGGTTCAAGGAGATCAAGGTCTTCGGTCGCGAAACGTCCAAGTCCCTCCCGGCGGATGTGGGGGCATCGAAGATCCGGGCCGAATTCGGCGCACGCTATCTCCTTGCCGGCGGTGTCCGCATGTCGGGAAAGCGCCTTCGTGTGACGGCCAGACTGCTTGATACGTCGGACGGCGAGATCCTCTGGTCGGAGAATTATGACAATGATCTCGCATCGGGGGACCTGTTTGCGATCCAGACGGATGTCGCCAGAAAGGTCGCAACCGCCATCGCCCAACCCTACGGAGTCATGGCACAGATCGACTCCGCCAGTCCGCCGCCGGACGACCTCGGTGCGTATGAGTGCACTCTGCGCTTCTATGCCTATCGCTCGGAGCTGAGCGCCGAAGCGCATGCGCGCGTCCGGGATTGCCTCGAGGCCGCACTGGCGCGGTTTCCGAAATACGCGACCGCCTGGGCGATGCTGTCGATCGTCTATCTCGATGAGGACCGGTACAAGTTCAATCCGATATCAGGCCAGGATACAGTCATACAGCGTGCACTCGATGCCGCCAGGCGCGCAACGCAGATCGATCCGAACAATACGCGCGGACTTCAAGCGCTGATGACGGCGCTGTTCTTCGACAAGCAGCTTGCTGAATCACTTCGCGTCGGCGAGCAGGCGCTCGCCACCAACCCCAACGACACCGAACTGATGGGCGAGTTCGGAACCCGGCTTGCGATCGCTGGCCAGTGGCAGCGCGGAGCAGACCTTCTGGACCAGGCCATTGCTCTGAACCCAGGAAGTGGCGGCTTCTACCATGGAACGCGAGCCTTGGCCGCCTACATGCTCCGCGACAACCACACCGCCGTGCTGGAGATCAGACAGGCGAACATGCAGAAGTTCCCTCTCTTCCATGTTGTCGCCGCCATCATCTATGCGGAGGCAGGCATGATGGACGACGCCCGGCGGGAAGGACAGGTGTTTGTCAGCATGCGACCTGACTTCCTGCCGAACGTTGTAACGGAACTCGCAATGCGCAACATGCAGCCTGAAGATCGCGACCGTCTGATCGAAGGACTTCGCAAGGCGGGAATGACCGTGCCCGATCCGAATGCAATTGCGTCGACCGCCGACACCTCGGATCTGCAACCCCGCTGATGCTGCCTCCCCGACCGTAACATACCCGATCATACGGGTAAGGCATCTCATCTTCGCATAGTCTCGCCTCAGTGCTGACTTCGACAGCCGCAGCGCGCGGCGTCGAGGCCTGCTCAAACTTGACGTCGCTACGAGGAACAGCAGTGAGCACAAGATGTCGCGATGGCCGAATTCAACCAGGCACTTCCCCAGGTCTGAAATGGATCTCGGCTCTCCTGCTGCTCTGCGCATTATCCGGATGTGGTGGCCACGCGAAGAACGTGCTCATCCCTGTTGCCGATAGCGCGCCGAACTCCACCAAAGTCGACATGCTCGTGGCCACGACGCGCAGCCGCTCCACGATACAAGGCGAGATGTTCACGGGCGAGCGCGCACTCGCCCCGGCCTTTGCCGACATCACCGTATCTATCCCCCCTGCAAACGTCCGCAAGATCGGCGAAGTCGCCTGGCCGAGGAGGCTTCCTTCCAACCCGGCAACAGACTTCGCAACCTTGAAAGCCGATGAGATCACGCGCGACGACGCCAAGAAATGGCTGAGCGCCTCAGTCAGGAGGAGCCACGACCGCAGCGTGCTCGTGTTCATCCACGGCTTCAACAACCGGTTCGAAGACTCCGTCTATCGCTTCGCCCAGATCGTCAAGGATTCCGGCGTCCATAGTGCGCCGGTGCTGGTGACATGGCCCTCGCGCGGCAGTCTGCTTGCATATGGCTATGACAGGGAGAGCACCAACTACACGCGTAACGCATTGGAGACGCTCTTCCAGTATCTCGCCAGGGATCCTGAGGTGAAAGAAGTCTCGATCCTTGCGCATTCCATGGGGAACTGGCTGGCGCTGGAAGCGCTTCGCCAAATGGCGATCCGCAACGGCCGCCTTCCCGCCAAGTTCGAGAATGTCATGCTGGCCTCGCCCGACGTGGATGTCGATGTCTTCCGCCAGCAGATCATCGACATGGGCAAGCAGCATCCGAAGTTCACCTTGTTCGTTTCGCGAGACGACCGCGCGCTCGCGGTATCCCGCAGGGTATGGGGCGACGTCGCCAGACTCGGCGCCATCGATCCCGAGCAGGCCCCCTTCAAGACGGAACTAGCCGACAGCCAGATCACGGTGATCGACCTCACCAAGGTCAAGGCGGGCGACAGTCTGAACCACGGAAAGTTCGCGGAATCGCCCGAGGTCGTTCAGTTGATCGGCGCACGGATTTCCGATGGCCAGACGCTGACCGACAGCAAGGTCGGGCTCGGCGACAAGATCCTTGCCGCGACGACGAGCACGGCGGCGGCGGCGGGCAGCGCAGCCGGCCTGATCCTTGCCGCCCCGGTCGCCGTCGTCGATGCGGATACCAGAGATAATTATGCCGGCCAGGTCAGCGGCCTCGCGGGTCCTGTGGGTACGCCACCGAAGGCATCCGAGTGCACCGCCGCAGGCCGATCGAAGGAGTCGTGCAGGCAATGACGGTTCAGGAACCGGCAAACTGACGTTCATAGAGATCAGGATAAACAATGCCACTACTTTGCAAGATCCGTATGTTTAAACCACTTCTCACGGCGGTTGCCCTGGGTTCCGTTCTCCTTTGTGCCTCGATTGCTGTGGCGCAGAGCGTGACGCCTGCGAGCCCACAGCCAGAAAGTGTCCAGCGCTTTATCGGCATGTTCTCGGATCCTGACGTCCAACGCTTCCTGCAGCAGCAGTCGGAAGCAGCCAAGACCGCGGCGGAACCGCCCTTGGAAACCCGGAACGCAGACCCTTCATTCTCGGAATTCACGATGCGATTCCGTGCCCATGCCTCAAGTCTTCTCGGCGCCATCCAGTCCTTTCCTCAGGAGACGATGCGAGGCGGGGCCGTGCTCGAACGGGACATCCAGGCGAATGGCGGGACGCGGCCGATCTTCCTGGTCGCCGCCTTCGTCGCCGTCGGGCTGGCCGCGCAGTGGCTGTTCTGGTGGATCAGCGCCGGCTGGCGCTCATGGATGGCACGCGCGCCCTATGCGACGGTTCGCGAGAGAGTGATCGCACTGACTGCAAGGCTTCTGTGGGCGGCATGTTACGTCCTTTCCTTCGGCCTCGGCAGTATCGGCTTCTTCCTGTTGTTCCAATGGCCGCCTGTTATCAGGGAGGTCGTCGTCGGGTACCTCTTCGCGATCGTCGTCTTCCGTCTGGCGAGCGCTCTTTTCGACGTGTTTTTGGCGCCACGGGCTGAAGAAGAGAGCCGGTTTCGTGTCGTACCGATCACTGGGGATGCCGCTGGCCACTGGGCGAAGCGCCTGGGCTATCTCGTCGGCTGGTATGCCTTTGGCTGGGTGACTATCCGCCTGCTCGGCGCCCTTGGCTTTTCCGACCCGGCCCGGCAACTCGTGGCCTATTGCCTCGGCCTCGTGCTCCTCGTCATCGGCATCGAAGCCGTCTGGAGGCGTCCGTCCCGATTGTCTGCCGGCCAAGCCAGCCGGATCGGCCTACGGGCGCGGAACTGGCTCTGGACGGTCTACTTCGTTGCCGTCTGGCTGCTGTGGGTGGTCGGAGCCATGAAGCTGTTCTGGATCGCGGTGGTCTGTGCAGCGCTGCCCGGCGCCATCGCCCTCACCAAGGCGTCGGTCGACAATATCCTGCGCTCTTCCGCGGCCGAAGAGGACGGCCACAAAAGAGGCACCGTCGTGTCGGTGATCGTGGAGCGCGGCATAAGGGCGGCGCTGATCGTCGGAGCGATCGTTCTGCTCGCAGACGCCCTGGGCATCAGGCTGACGCAGATGACAATGCAGGATTCGCCGGCCCTGCGCCTCGTGCGTGGACTCCTGAGCGCCGGGATTATTCTCCTGGTCCTCGACCTCGCCTGGAACGTCGTGAAAGTCCTGATCGATCGCAAGTTAGGCGACACCGAGGCCGTCCTTGAAGTCGGCAGCGAACGGGAGCGGCGGCGCACTCGTATCAGAACCCTGCTGCCGATCCTTCGCAATTTCCTCATGATCCTCTTCGTTGCCATTGCGATCATGATGGCCCTCTCATCGCTGGGGGTCGAAATCGGACCGTTGATCGCAGGTGCAGGGGTAGTTGGCGTCGCCATCGGCTTCGGGGCGCAGACGGTGGTGAAGGACGTCATCAGCGGGATGTTCTACCTGCTCGACGACGCCTTCAGGGTCGGAGAATATATCCAGAGCGGCAGCTACAAGGGCACCGTCGAGTCGTTCAGCTTGCGATCCATCAAGCTCAGGCACCACCGCGGTGCGGTCTACATCGTCCCCTTCAGCGAGCTCGGTGCTGTGCAGAACATGAGCCGCGACTGGGTGATCGAGAAGATGACGATCACCATCACCTACGATTCCGACATCGACAAGGCCCGCAAGATCATCAAGAAGATCGGCCTGGAGCTGTTCGAGGATCCGGAGTTCAAGCCGACGACGATCGAGCCGCTGAAGATGCAGGGGATCGATAGCCTGGGGGACTCCGGCCTGCTTCTGCGCATGAAGGTCATGACCCTTCCCGGCCAGCAGTTCACGCTGAAGCGTCGGGCTCTGCGGATGATCCATCAGGCGTTCAACGAAAACGGCATCAAGCTCGCCGTGCCCACGGTTCAGGTCTCGGGCGGCAAGGACGACGCTGTCGCAGCCGCTGCCCAGCAGACGCTCGCAGCACACAACGCAGCCGCAGCCGCAAACCCGGCCTGAGGGCGGAATCTTCGAGGAAATGAACACAGACGAGAGCAATAGGAAGAAATGAAATGAAGATCCTGGTCATTCCTACGCACATGCTTGCGACACTTGCCGTCATCATGACGGTCTGCGCACCCGTCCTCGTTCCCACGGCGGCCGAAGCCCGTCGCGGCGTAGCGGCATGCGGCCCGAGAGGCTGTGGTGCCGCGGCCTGCGGACCGCGCGGATGCGCTGCAGTCGGAAGCACCCGCCCTGCCGTTCGGCCGCCCGTCCGGCGCGGCGTCGTGGTCGTCGCCCCTCGCCGCTACTGGCGCCCGGGTACGGCAATCGCCGCAGGTGCTGCCATCGGCTTCGTCGCCGGAGCTGCCGCCGTTTCACTGGCGGGCACGCCGCCGCAGTCCGGTCAATGCTGGTACTACACCTCGCCCGCCAAGACGACGGGCTTCTGGGACGTGTGCCCGCGCTGAGCGATCCGGCAGAAAAACTGCCAGCTCGTTTGGTTCTCTTCGTCGCCTGCCCTCCCATGAGTGGGGAGGACCTCGATTTCCAGGTCACAAATTTTAGAGGGTACGTTCCATGGATTTCACAGTCATCGATGCCGCACTCGTCGGAAAACTTCTCCTGCTGCTTCTGGTCGGCCTGGGGCCGAAGATCGCCCTGGTGCCGTTTCTGGAGAAGACCCATGCTTTCGATACCGAAACCAAGGCGCGCATCGGCCGCCAGATGGTTTTGGTCGCAGTGGTAACAGCCTTGATCCTTTTTGCCACTGGCGCTTTGCTGATGCGGCTTCTCCATATCACGGGTGGCGCAGTCGCCGTCGCCGGCGGTATCATCCTCGCGCTTATCGCGATCAAGATGGCATCAGGACCAACAGAGAAGCCGCATGAGGAAACGGAGCTTCCCGTCGATCCCGAAAAGATCGCCGTCTTTCCACTTGCGGTCCCTTACCTGCTCAATCCTGTCGGCATCACCGTCGTCATCATCGCCTCTGGCGAAGTCGTCTCGATTGCCAGCGCGTTACTCGTCATAGGCCTGATCCTGATCGTCGCTGCGTTGGACTATGTGGTGTTTACCAACATCGACGCGCTCGCCAAGCGCATGAAGCCTGCCAGTCTGATCGTCTCGGAGGTCGTCTTCGGCATTCTGCTGACCGCAGTCGCAGTCCAACTGGTCGTCAGCGGGCTTGGCAATCTTGGCATCATCACGCCGACCGCCGCGCATTAGATGCGGATGATTCGCGGCCGGCCGGGCTAAAAATCTGAACCCGGATTTAAATCAAAAAATAGAGCCGAAAGCCGCCCGGTTTTCGGCATCATGCTCAGCTGCGGCTTTACTGTCCCCGTGCGCGGAAAGCCCGGGGATTAAGGTCGGGTACAGACGACAATGGTGTCGCCACCGACCGCCGGGCGCACCGCGATCATTCAATATCTCTGATGCTATCCATAAGTTCTATTCGTTTGAATGATGAGTTTTCAAAGCCCATATTGGGATCATGGACATGGACGAACCTCCCATTGACGACCATGCCCCTGACCCAAGAAAGGAACCGGAAAATGACCACGCTCACCTATCGCGGTGGTGGTAAGTCCCTCACCTCCAGTGAAAGCCGCTTCGATCTGGCACATTATGCCCGTAAGCTCGTGCTCGCCTGGACGCGCTGGCAGACGGCCCGCGAAATCGAAGCCATGCCCTTCGACATTCGCAAGGACATCGGCTGGCCGAGCACGGACGACAGCAAACACCGGACCATGTAATGAATGCGACATTCCTCCCAAAATAAGGGCGGCGTCTGCGTTGTGCAACGCCGCCTTTTTCGTCTCTTGACCCCGTGTTTTCGAACCTGTTTTCAGCGTTGAATTTCAGTCGCCTATCAGCCCGTCATCTGCCCTATCCGCGGCCATTCCGGTAGTTTGACCAGCCAAATCGCGGGCGATGTCGCATATTTGCTCTTCCCGGCCGCATTTTTCCATGCCAGTGTCGCTTTCAGGACATCGGCGCGACGCATTCCGCGCAACGAATGTGTCATCGCCCCTCGAGCATGGATTCCGCTATGAACAGGATGCAGATCAAGAAGCGTTCGGTAGTCTTCTTTATGGTACCGCAATTCACCATGCTGCCCTTTTCGGCGGCCGTGGACACCTTGCGCATCGCCAATCGCATGCTCGGCTATCAGGCCTATACCTGGCGGCTGACCTCCGTCGATGGAGAAAAGGTCTATTCTTCCTGCGGCATCGGCGTCGAGGCCAATTCCTCGCTTGCCGAGGAACGCCGTCATCTCGGCGGCGAAAATCGGCCGGGCATGGTGCTTGTCTGTTCCGGCATCGATGTCGAGCAGTTCAACAACAAGTCGGTCAATGCCTGGTTGCGTGAATGCTACAATCGCGGCGTTGCCGTCGGCAGCCTCTGTACGGGCGCGCATGTGCTTGCCCAGGCCGGCCTCCTGAACGGCAAGCGCTGCGCCATCCACTGGGAAAACCTGCCGGGCTTTTCGGAAGCCTTCCCGCAGGCGGAGGTCTATGCCGATCTCTACGAGATCGACGGCAATCTCTACACCTGCGCCGGCGGCACCGCCTCGCTCGACATGATGCTGAACCTCGTCGGCGAAGATTTCGGCGAAAGCCTTGTCAACCGTATCTGCGAGCAGCATCTGACCGACCGCGTGCGCAACCCGCACGATCGCCAGCGCCTGCCGCTGCGCGCTCGCCTCGGCGTTCAGAACGCCAAGGTGCTGTCGATCATCGAGCTGATGGAAGGCAATCTCGCCGAGCCGCTGTCGCTGATCGAGATCGCCGATGGCGCCGGCCTCTCCCGCCGCCAGATCGAGCGGCTGTTCCGCCAGGAGATGGGCCGCTCACCGGCCCGCTACTATCTGGAAATCCGCCTCGACCGTGCGCGCCACCTCCTGGTGCAGTCCTCGATGCCAGTCGTCGAGGTCGCCGTCGCCTGCGGCTTCGTCTCGGCCTCGCATTTCTCCAAGTGTTATCGGGAACTCTACCATCGCTCGCCGCAGCAGGAGCGCGCCGAGCGCAAGATGACCATGGCGACCGCACGCCAGGCGGTTGCGGCCTGAGATATCAACGACGTCATGCTCGGGCTTGCCCCGAGCATCTACCACCGGCTGATACTCAGCAGATCCTCGGCAACAAGGCCGAGGATGATGGCGGGTGACTAGAAGCGGCCTACTGCGCCGCCTCTTCCGTCATCCTGGCGTCGGAATAGACCTGGTTGCGGCCCCTGTGCTTGGCCATGTAGAGGAACTGGTCGGCAGCGTTGAGGTAATTCTCAAAGGTCTCGTAACCGCCGATCTCGGCAATGCCGATCGAAATCGTAACGCCCAGTTCCTCGTCGTCGGCCGTGACCTTCAGTCGCGAAATGTCCGAGCGGATCTCGTCGCAGAGCTTGGTGGCGGCAGCGGAATCCATCTGCGGAAAGAGGATGGCGAATTCCTCGCCCCCGAGCCGCGACAGAAGATTGTCGCTGCCCTCGAAGATCGTAAACAGCCTGTTTGCGACAGCCTTCAGTACCTTGTCGCCGATCTCGTGGCCATAGGTGTCGTTCAGCCGTTTGAAATGGTCGATATCGAGAATGGCGACGGAACTCGGCACCTTCAGCCGCAGGCACTCATTCACCAGCTTCGGGCCATTGTCGTAGAAATAGCGGCGGTTATAGAGACCAGTCAGGTAGTCGCAGGCCGCCGCCGCCCTCAGCTGCCGCATCTGCGCCAGCGTTTCGGCGTTGTTGGCGATGCGGCATTGCAGTTCCTCGGCAACGAAGGGCCGGTAAACGAAATCGCTGGCGCCGGCCTTGAGGAAACTCGCCGAAAGCATGCGGTCGTTGGAGGAGGAAACGCCGATGACTCGCAGCCTGTCCGAACCGAAACGATGGCGGATGCGCCGCGTCAGCTCGTAGCCGCTCATATCGGGCATGTGGTGATCGGTGACGACGAGTTCGATATCGCTGTAGGCCTCGAGCGCTGCCAGCGCCTCAAGCCCCGAATTTGCCTCGACGACGAGATATTGCTGTGCCTTCAGCAGGTCGACGAGCACCTGGCGCGCCGAGACGACATCGTCGACGACCAGCACCCGCGTCTTGCGGTTGGAGATCGCCCGCCGGACGGTGGCAACCAGATTGTCGAGTGCGAATTCATTGTCCTTCAGCACGTAATCGATGACGTTGCGCTCCATAATCTTGTTGCGCGTGTTGAGATCGAATGTCGCGGTGAAGACGATCGCCGGGATGTCGTGCTCGATCGTGCAGTCGAGCGCTTCACCATAGGGCGAATCCGGCAGGTTGAGATCGACGACGGCCATGGTGTAGCCGTGACCGTCGTCGGCAAGTTCCTTGCGAAGTGCCTTGAGAGACGGGCAGGATTTGACCGCAAGGCCGAGCTCTGTCTGGAACCGGTGACAGAGAACGGCGGAAAACATCCGGGAATCTTCAACCAGAAGTATCTTGAGCCCGCCGGAGCGCAGCCCGATGCCATCTCGCTGGAAATCCGCTTGAAAAGCCACAGCCCCTACTCCCCGATGCGTCCGATGGGCTCGACTCGGCCCTTTCCCCGGCGGTGACGATAACCGAGAGGCGTGTGCGCGTGAAGGGGACAAATAACGGCGACATTACCTGTAATTGCAGAAATTCTGCGACTGTCCCCGACCGTGATATCCGGCCCCCTGGCGATACCGATACTGGAAGAGCCGTCAGGCAACCGCCCGCTCCTTGCGCATCGATTGAATCTGCAGCAGCGTATCGAGGTTCTGGTTGACGCGGCAGTAGAACTCTTCGTCGATGAAGGGACGCAGCATGAAATCATTGCCGCCGGCCTTCAGGAATCGTGCCGAAAGCAGCCGGTTCGAAGAGGAGGAAACCCCGATGATGCGCAGCTCGTGCGAGCCGATATTGGCGCGGATGCGCCGCGTCAGCTCGAAGCCGTCGATGTCGGGCATATTGTAGTCGGTGATGACAAGGCCGATATCGCGGTTGGCCTTCAGGATTTCCAGCGCCTTGCCGCCGCTCTCGGCGACGCTGACACGGAAATTGTAGCGCTTCAGCCGGCTCGACAGCAGGGCGCGCGCAGTCGCACTATCGTCGACGATCAGCACGTGGTGGCGATGATTGGTGAGGAAGCGGCAGATCGATTCCGCCAGCAGATCAACGGCGAAGATATTGTCCTTGAGGATATAGTCGACGATATCCTTGGCCATCAGCTTGTCGCGCATCTTTTCATGGAAAGTGCCGGTGAAGACGATTGTGGGTATGGAGAGATCGACCAGATATTCGAGCGCCTCGCCGTTTTCGGCGCCGGGCAGATTGATGTTCGAGATCGCAAGCGTGATCGGATCGGAAGACTTGTCGTAGGAAACCTGCAGATCCTCGAAGCTGCGGCAGATCTCGACATCGATGTCGAACAGCTCCTTGAGGCGTTTGCTGATCATCGAGGTGAATACGTTGGAATCTTCCGCGACAATAATACGCGCACCGGCAAACATTTCCCCGGAATATTGCATCCCCGAAATACCTAGAAACGCCATAGCAAACCTTTGATGTAAAATCTGTCCCCGGATCAAACTGATACATCAATTGATTTGAATAATTATTAATCGGCGCGCCCAGATATAAATGAAGAGGCGGCCCGATGGGGTCGCCTCCGATTTCTTTGCGGATATGATTAAGAAATCAGGCGCGAAGCGCGCATTCTCGGCATCGAACGCGCTTTCGCCGACAACCGTCGCATTATAGGTCGACCCGAGGGATTTCGATCTTCAACTTCGTGCCTTCCCTGGCCTAGTCCGGCCGCAACATGGCAAGCGCCAGCGCTTGCCGTGACCATGTCGGATTTAGACGATTTCCCGCGCACCCCTTCGGGTGGCACCGCTTGGCCGAAGCGATTATAACAAACCATCCACCCCCACTCGCCGACAGGTTCGCCCCATGATCCAATCCGACCCGGTGATCGAATGGCTTCTCGACTCCGACCCGTCGATCCGGTGGCAGGTGATGCGCGACCTGCTTGACGCCCCGGAGCGGGAATGGATGGCCGAGCGAACCAAAATCGAGACCGAGGGCTGGGGCGCCAGGCTGTTCTCCTGCCAGGACGAGGACGGGCAATGGGCAGGCGGCGCCTTCCTGCCCGCCGATTTCGACCCGCGCGAGTGGAAGGAGCATGGCCAGCCGTGGACGGCCACAACCTTCTCGCTGTCGCAATTGCGGGAGTTCGGTCTCGAACCCGCCTGCGGCTGCGCCAGGCGCACCGTCGAATTGATCGGCGCCAACGCCCGTTGGGAAGAGGGCGGCCAACCCTATTGGGAAGGCGAAGTCGAGGAGTGCATCAACGGCCGCACCGTTGCCGACGGCGCCTATTTTGGGATCGACGTCTCGCCCATCGTCGACACGCTGGCCGGCGAGCGTCTCGACGACGGCGGCTGGAACTGCGAGCGGATCAACGGCTCCGTCCGCTCGTCTTTCGCCAGCACCATCAACGTGCTGGAAGGCTTGCTGGAATACCAGAGAGCGACCGGCGGCACGCATCGGTCTCGAGAGGCGCGCAGGACGGGTGAGGAGTTTCTGCTGGCCCGCAACCTCTTCCGCCGCCTTGGCACCGGCGAGCCGGCCGACAAGCGCTTCCTGCGCCTCCTGCATCCGAACCGCTGGCGCTACGACATTTTGCGCGCGCTCGATTATTTCCGCTCCAGCGCAATCCTGGCCGGCACCGACCCCGATCCGCGCCTCGGCGAGGCAATTGACCACCTTCGTTCCAGACGCTTGCAGGACGGCAGTTGGCCGCTCGACGACAGCCCCGCAGGTCGGGTGTGGTTCGAGGTCGATGATGGGCAAGGCAAGCCCTCGCGGTGGGTGACGCTCCGGGCGATGCGGGTGCTCAGATGGTGGGATACCCAGCCCTCAATCAATGCCTGACGGCAAACCCAGCGCCCGCAGGAAATGCACCTATGACTGACGGTCAGTCAATATGATTCTGATCTCGCCGCCACCCTGCCCTGCCGCGCGTTCTTATGTGTCGTTACGCGCAGTAGCCGCTCGCTGCCGCTTGCGGCCCACAGCAGGCCGCCGCCTTGCTGTTCTCCTCTGCCAGCCATCGGTCGCGCGGCTTGCAGCTTGACGGCCGCGGCGAAAGCGCAACATGGACGGCGCCGGCACGGAGAACCGGCATCGCTGCGCAATAAAGCTGCATTGGCCGCACGCCGTCGCTGACTTCGAAGGTCAGCTTCGCCGAACCATCCAGTTGCACATGATCGGAAACCTTGCGGATGATTGCATGGAACTTGCCGGCCGGCATATGCGTGCGGTCGCCTTCCTCGATATCCCAGAGCTGGATGAAGATTTCCGCCCACGCTTCTGGATTGGCGCCGCAATCCAACGCCGAGAACTGGCCCGCCTTGACCTCGGTGACATGATAGCCAGGCTTCACCGCCTTGCCGTCATAATAGAAAATCAGCGGAGAATCCTTGGCGCCGGTAAGCACACTGAGCAGCAGGCCGAGATCGATGTCGTTCTCTTGAATTTTGCTGTTGTCGATGACGTTCATTTGCGCTAATCCTCGTTTCAATGATTCAAGGATTATTGAAATATGGATCAACGTCAAGCCCTCATCGCATTCGGCGCGCTCTCGCAGGAAACCCGCCTTCACATCGTTCGCATGCTCGTGGTTTCGGGTCCCGACGGTATGGCGGCAGGCGCGATCGCTGAGAAGGCGGAGGTCTCGCCCTCTAATATCTCCTTCCATCTGAAAGAGCTGGAACGGTCGGGGTTGATCGCGCAACAGCGTGAATCCCGATCGATCATTTACACCGCGAACTACGAGGCACTTGGTGGCTTGGTTCGCTTTCTGATGGAAGATTGCTGTTCCGGGCATCCGGAAATCTGCGCACCTGCCGCGGAGGTCGCGGCCTGCTGCGCCCCTAAAATGAAGGAGAAATTGCAATGACCCCTGACCGCATTTACAATGTGCTCTTTCTCTGCACGGGCAATTCTGCCCGCTCGATCTTGGCTGAATCCATCCTTGAGACCGAAGGCAAGGGTCGATTCAAGGCCTATTCGGCGGGCAGCCAGCCGAAGGGTGAAGTCAATCCCTATGCGCTGAAGGAGCTTGCGGCGCAGGGCTACCCAACAGTCGGCTTCCGTTCAAAGAGCTGGGACGAATTCGCCGAGCCGGGCGCTCCGGAGATGGACTTCATCTTTACGGTTTGCGACAGCGCTGCCGGCGAGGCTTGTCCCGTCTGGATCGGTCATCCGATGACCGCCCATTGGGGCGTCGAGGACCCGGCTGTCGTCGAGGGCAGCGAAGTCGACAAAGGCCGCGCTTTCGCGCAGGCCGCCCGCTTCCTCAAGAACCGGATCAGCGCCTTTTTGAGCCTGCCTCTTTCCTCGATCGACAAGCTCGCCCTGGAATCGCACCTGCGCCAGATCGGCACCATGGAAGGCGCCAGCATTAAACAGCCCAAGGCGAGCTGATGGGTTTCGATTTGAACCAGCAGGCTTTGGAAGGGCACGACGACAGACTTCGCGGCGCGCTCGCAGGCGCCGGGCTTCCGGTCGATGACCTCACAGACGCCGGCCGAAGCTTCTATCGGTTTTCACGTGGCGGCGAGACGGTCGGCTTCGGCGGGCTGGAACTCTATGGCGAGACTGTACTCCTGCGTGCCATTGTCGTGCTGTCCGATCAGCAAGGCTTTGGCTTCGGCCATGCGATCACCCTTAGCCTGCTCGATCAGGCACAAAGGAAAGGCGCCACTGCCGCCTATCTGTTGACAGAAACAGCCGCCTCCTTCTTTCAATCGCTCGGCTTTCGTCCGATCGCCCGCGATGAAGCGCCGGCCGAGATCCTGACGACGCGGCAGGCCGCAAGCCTGTGCCCGGCATCGGCCGCCCTGATGGTCCGGAGCCTGCCGGCATGAGCGCGCCGATGTTTCCCCCGTCTCGACGACTGGTCGCCGAAGCGCTCGGCACGCTGCTGCTCGTAGCAACCGTCGTCGGCTCGGGCATCATGGCGGATAGCCTGACGGACGATACGGCGCTTGCGCTGCTCGGCAATACGCTGGCAACGGGGGCAATCCTCGTCGTCCTGATCACGATCTTAGGCCCGATTTCCGGGGCTCATTTCAATCCGGTCGTGTCGCTGGTGTTTGCGCTCCGGCGCGAACTGCCTGCCTCCTCCGTTCCCGCCTATATCGCCGCGCAGATCGTCGGCGGCATTGCCGGAACGATGCTCGCTCATGCGATGTTCGCCCTTCCCGTGCTGCAGGCCTCGGAAACCGTGCGCACCGGCGGCGCGCAATGGCTCTCTGAAGTGACGGCAACCTTCGGCCTCGTCTTCGTCATCTTAGCCGGTGTGCGCTTTCGCGCCGATGCCGTGGCATGGCTGGTCGGCCTTTATATCACCGCCGCCTACTGGTTCACCGCCTCCACGTCCTTTGCCAATCCCGCCGTCGCGATTGCTCGATCGCTGACGCACACCTTTTCCGGCATCCGCCCGATCGATCTACCGGGCTTTATCGCCGCTGAAGTCCTCGGCGCCTTGCTGGCGCTGATGCTTGCGGGATGGCTGCTGATGGAAGCCCGCGATCCTGAAACTCTCACCAAGACGGAATCCGCCTCATGACCATAGATGTTACGATCTATCACAACCCCGAATGCGGCACCTCGCGCAACACGCTTGCGATGATCCAGAACGCCGGCATTGAGCCCAACGTTATCGAATATCTGAAAAACCCACCGTCGCGCGACCAGCTAATCAAGATGATTGCGGATGCAGGTTTGAGTGTTCGCGAGGCGATCCGCGAAAAGGGCACGCCCGATGCGGAGCTCGGCCTCGACAACCCTGATCTTACCGACGAGCAATTGCTGGACGCGATGCTGAAAAACCCGATCCTGATCAACCGGCCCTTCGTCATCACGCCGCTCGGCACGCGTCTGTCGCGGCCGTCGGAACTTGTTCTCGAAATCCTGCCGGAAACGCATCAGGGCGCCTTCACCAAGGAAGACGGCGAGAAGGTGCTCGATGCCGGAGGCAAGCGCATTGTCTGATTTGCCTGCCATATCACCGATGCATCTGCGTCAACCGGATATGGACGCGCTCAGGCCGGCGTTCTCGACGCACAAGCCGCGCATCCTGATCCTTTATGGCTCGTTGCGAGCAGTGTCCTACAGCCGCTTCCTCGCACAGGAGGCCGCGCGGCTGCTCGAATATTTCGGCTGCGAAGTGCGCATCTTCAATCCGGAAGGTCTGCCGCTGCCTGATGCGGCGCCGGCGAGCCACCCCAAAGTTCAGGAGTTGCGCGAATGGTCGGCATGGTCTGAAGGCCAGGTGTGGGTCAGCCCCGAACGTCATGGCGCGATGACCGGCATCATGAAAGCGCAGATCGACTGGATTCCATTGTCGGTCGGCTCGGTTCGGCCGACGCAAGGCAAGACGCTGGCGGTGATGCAGGTCTCTGGCGGCTCCCAGTCCTTCAATGCGGTAAGCCAGCTCCGCATCCTTGGACGATGGATGCGGATGATCGCAATTCCCAATCAGTCCTCGGTTGCAAAAGCTTTCCAAGAATTCGACGCGGACGGCCGTATGAAACCCTCGTCCTATTACGACCGCGTCGTCGACGTCTGCGAGGAACTGGTGAAGTTCACGCTGCTGACCCGTGATGCCTCGAACTATCTGACCGACCGCTACAGCGAGAGGAAGGAAGAAGCCGAAAAGCTCGAACAGCGCGTGAGCCTCAGATCCCTATGACAATCGTCAGCACCGAACGACCGCCGGTAGCGGCCATCGCCGCGCTCGGGCTGACGCAGATCATCGGATATGGATCGCTCTATTACAGCTTCAGCATCCTCGCCCCCGACATGGCCCGTGATCTGGGCTGGTCATCGGAATGGATCTTCGGCGCGCTCTCTGCGGCCCTACTGATCGGCGGTCTGGCCGCACCTCTCATGGGCACGTGGATCGATCGCTTCGGAGCAGGCAGGATCATGACGTCGGGCTCGGCGATTGCCGCCGCCGCCCTCGTCGCCTGCGCCTTCGCGCAGGGAAAGATCGCTTTCGTCACGGCATTGATCGGCATCGAGATCGCCTCGAACCTGGTGCAATATGGCGCAGCCTTCGCCCTGCTCGTGCAGATCAGGCCGCAGGTCGCCCAGCGCAGCATCACTTATCTGACCCTGATCGCCGGCTTCGCCTCAACCCTTTTCTGGCCGATCACCACGGCGCTGCATGCGCATCTCTCATGGCAGAACGTCTATCTGATCTTCGCCGCGCTCAATCTCGTTGTCTGCCTTCCCATTCATGCCTGGCTCTCCCGTGGCGTCAGCCAAACCAGGGGACGGACCGGAGAGGGGGCTGCAAAACGCGTCGAGCCGAGCCTTCCGCCGTCGGTGCGCAGGCAGGCCTTTATCCTGTTGGTGACGGGCTTTGCTTTGGAAAGCTTCGTGAACTCGGCGCTTCTGGTTCACATGGTGCCTGTGATGTCGGCCCTCGGCCTCGGCGCCATGGCAGTGGTGGTCGGAACGCTCTTCGGCCCGTCACAGGTGCTGAGCCGCCTCATCAACATGGTCTTTGGCGAGAGCTTGTCGCAAGTGATGCTCGCGATCATCTGCGCCATCCTGCTGCCGACAGCCCTTGTCATCCTCATCGCCACCGCACCCTCGGTGCCCGGCGCGTTGGTCTTCGCCGTCGTCTTCGGCCTCGGCTCGGGGCTTAACAGCATCGTCTACGGAACCTTGCCGCTCGCGCTCTTCGGAAGCGATGGCTACGGCCGGCGGCAAGGACAAATTATGTCGGTGCGTCTCGTCGTCTCCTCGATGGCGCCGTTCGCGCTCGCCTTCCTGATGGGCAATCTCGGCGTATCATGGTCACTGTCGATCGCTGCATTGCTCAGCACCGTCGCCGTTGCCGCATTCTTCGCCATCATGCGGCTGACGCGCCCGGTTGTTGCCTGGCCGGAAACTGTTCTCAATCCCAGAGAAGCTTGAGCGCATTAATCAGGACAGGCGCTACTTGACGACGGCCGAGCCCTTGACGATGTCGATCGTCTCGCCGCCGTCGAGCCCGATGCGGTCGCCGTCGGGCGTTGTCATGAAGCAGCCGGAAGCACAGAGGTTTTCCGAAGCGCCGGCATCGACCACAACCTCGACGCGCTGGCCGCTCTCGGTGATGACGAGCACGACGGCGGCTGGATCGGTGTTGGTGATGGATGCCGCTTCAGCCGCGGGTGCGGCAAGCAGCGGGACAAGCAGAACGGCGGCAAATCTTGCCATCATGTGCGGCGGCGCTGGCGCGCCCTCCCCTCGAACGATCGGTGCTGCCCCCGGCAGCGATCCCGATAGTGGAGATCATGCACATATAGCTGTGAATGATGGCTGAATGACCCGTTCAGCCTTTCCGATTGCCGTCTGCCGTCTTGCTGCGCAATTGCCGCACCGGCTGCTCTTCCTCCTCCATGGGTGTGTCCGCAGAGTTTTCCTGCTCGTTGGGTTGATCCCTGCCCGCATCGGCGAGCGCGGGACGAGCCTCTCTATGGATGGTAAGATCGGTCTGTGGCAGCGGGATCTCGATGCCCTCGGCCTTGAAGCGCTTGAGGATCTCGATCCTGAGATTGTTGCGCACCGCCATGCCGTCACCCATGTCGGCGAGGAAGAAACGCAGCTCGAAATCCAGCGAATAGGGCCCGAAGCGCAGGAATTCGACATGCGGCTCCGGATTGCGCATAACGAGCGGTATCTTGGCCGTCAGTTCCAGCAGAATGTCCATCACCTGCTGCGGATCGGCGTTGTAGGCGACGGAAACCGGAATTTCCGAGCGGCCGATCTTGTTGCGGTGCGTCCAGTTGCCGACGAGGCCGTTGATCAACTCCGAATTCGGCACGATAATCGACTGCTTGCGGAAGGTCTCGATCTCGGTGGCGCGCACCGAAATGCGTTTGACGATGCCTTCGGCCGTGCCGGAAACGACATGGTCGCCGACCTTGAACGGCCGTTCGACGAGCAGGATCAGGCCGGAGACGAAGTTGGAGACGATGTTCTGCAGGCCGAAACCGATACCGACCGAAAGTGCGGAGGCAACGAGCGCGAAGCTCGACAGATCGATGCCGGCCGCCGAGACGCCGATGATCGCCGCGATGCCGACGCCGAGATAGCCGATGCCCGTCTTGACCGAATTGCGCACGCCGAGATCGACATGGCTTCTGGCCATTACATTGCCGTCGAGCCAGCGCTGCAGCCAGCGCGTCAGCAGGTAGACGCCGGCAAACAAGAGAATGCCGGTGCAGATGCCGAGCAACGAGATGCTGATACCGCCGAGCCTGACCTCGGTGAATAGCCTATAGGCAAGAATCTGCAGGTCCTGCACATGGAAGCCCCACATCAGCAGGATCAGCGGGATGCCGACGAGAAGCGCCACCGCATAGATGGCAAGACCGACAAGCAGGCCGGCCTGGTCGATCGCCACCGGCCCGAGCTTGAAACGGCGCGTCAGGAAGCTTGCGAAGAAGGTGTCGCCGAAGCTTTCCTGCCTTGATATCGCCTTGCCGGAGAGTAGGCCGATATACATGGTGACGACGACGGCGCCGGTGATGATGAGCTGCGTGGCGACGAAGCGCGCGAGCCCGACATAGCCGGTCAGCGCGGTGAGGATGAGGCCGGCGCCGACGACCCGCAGGATGATCGCCATGCCGCGCGGCCAATGCCTTCCCGGCGCATCGGGATCGCCGTTCTTTGCCAGCATCGGCTTGCCGAAGGAGACCGCGATCAGGATCAGACCGATGATCAGCGCGGCGATCAGGCTTCTGACCACGGTCAGCACCAGCGGCGAGCCCATCGCCTCGCCGATCGTGCCGAACAGATAATCAAGCGCGTTGACGATCGCCATCGCCAGCAAGCAGTAGCCGATCGAGCGCGCGCCGAGATTGGAAAGCCGAACGAGGCGCCAGCGCGGTTCGTGCGGTGCGAAGATGGCATTGACGAAGCGGCCGACGAAATAGACGAGCCCGATCGCCCCGAACAGCGCGCCGATGACAGGTGCGATGTCGGGCCTCAGCACATTGAACCCGTTAAGGAAAAAGAACGAGGTGACGAGCAGCACCGAGAGCGCCAGGGTGCGGATCAGTGTCGACCAGAAGGCGATCGACAGCCGGCCGATATAGGACGGGTTCTCGACAGCCTCGTCGCGCTGCAGGTAGGAGCCGAACAGCCGGTAGCTGCCGGAGAGCAGGATCAGCGCCGCGGCAAGCGACAGGAAGATCGCGGCAAACATCGGGAAACGCTTGAATTTCCAGACGAAGGTGGACCAGCTCGACAGGGCCTGCGAGAATTCGCTGGCCTCGTGCACAAAGGCGCTGCCGGCATCGTCGAGCACCGAGACCGAAATCTCGGTACGCCTGAGCAGCGTATCGGCAAACAGCCGCCGCCGCATCTCGGTGATCTCGTTGACTAGCTTCGTCACCGTGATCGACAGGTTTTCGGCGTCGCCCGTCAGCGCGTTGATCTGCGCGCGCTCGGCGGCGAGCGCGTTACGCTCCTGGGTGACGATCTCGGCCTCCGGCGGCTGCCCGTCCTTCGGTGGATCGCCGATCTCGGCAAGCCGGTTCTTGATCTGGTCGAAACGCGGCCTGAGATTGACCGATATGGTGATGACGGCGCGGCTGAGCTCATCGGCCTTGGTCGCAAGCCCGACCAGGGCATCGTCATTGTCGGCATTCTGCTTGACGCCGTCCTGAAGCGCCGTCAACTGGACCTTCGCCTTGTCGATCTCCTTCGTCGCCTGGTCGAGCGGCGTATCGGCAAGCGGCGCCTGCGCGGACGCCGGTGCCTGCGGCTCCTGCGCCAAGGCCGCAGCACCCTTGAAATGCGCGCCGGCAACCGCCAGCGTCAGCAGAAGAATGGTGCGAAGCAGGATCGGTCTCAGCCGCAAAAGCGCCTCCGGGAAAGGTTGTCATCGGAATAGAATGCCAGCTTGTCATCGTAAACAAAGGCGACAGAAAGGCGGAAGCTCCCTGGAAACCCTCAGAAACCGGCATCAGGCCTGGAGAGATAGTCGCGCTCCACCGCCGTCGACTCGCGTCCAAGCATGGCATTGCGGTGCGGAAAGCGGCCGTAGGCGGCGATCACGTCGCGGTGGCGGATTGCATAATCGCGATATTCCGCATCGCCGAGCGCGGTGAACAGTTCTACCGATCGCTCCTGCTCGCCGAGGTCCTCGGCATGTTCGAACGGCATGTAGAAGAAGGTACGGCATGCGGCTTCGACCGCCTGATCGGCGCCCGATGCCAGCGCGAGCTTGGCTTCCCGAAGCGCCAGCCCATCGGTCGCAACGGCGAGCGGCGTGCCGCGATAGATGTTGCGGGGAAGCTGGTCGAGCACGATGACGGCCGCCAGCCGGCTCTCCGCATCCGCCCGCCATTCGGCGCCAACATCCGCGGCAAGGGCCAGATGGGTATCGCGAAAGACCGTGCTGATCTCCGCATCGATGTCAGGCGTCGCGCGGAACCACAGCTCCCGGCCGCATCTCACGAACCAGAAATCATACACTTCCTTCGGTGTGCGGATCGTCGCCATGTTTCCTCTCCCCTTGCGTTAGGCTTGTTAATGCGGCGCCTGCAAGCTGTTGTAGATATAGGGTAAACGGCGTGCCGTGAGGCCCCCTCATCCGGCTGCCGCCACCTTCTCCCCGAGGGGAGAAGAGACTTGCGGCGGCGCCTCATTTCCCCTTCTACCCAGCGGGGAGAAGGTGCCGGCAGGCGGATGAGGGGGCGGCAAACTCAGTGCCGGACGGGGGAAATCCCCTACTTCCCCTCATGCAACGAAAACACCAGCGTCGCCTTGGTTCCGTTGTGGCCGGGGTCATAGGCGAAATCCGATTTCAGGCTGGCGGCCATTGCCGTCAGAATGCGTGTGCCGAGACCGGTTCCCCTGGCCGGGCTCGACGGGTCGAAACCGGCGCCGTCATCCTCGACGACGACGCGCAATGCGTCGTCCGTCTGGTCGACGATGACGCGAATCTCACCCGGCACGCTGTCCGGATAAGCATATTTGAAGGCATTGGTGACGAGTTCGCTGACGATCAGCCCGAGCGTGATCACCTTGTCTGTCGCCAGATTGACCGGCTGCGCGGTGAGCACGATGCGGTGCGGCCGCTTGTCGTCGCGCATCGAGGTTTCGAGTTCGGTGAGCAGGCTGTCCAGATATTCATCGACCTGCACCGAGCCGACCTGCCTGTTGGTATAGAGCCGGCGGTGCACGCTGGCGATGGCGTTGATGCGCATCTGCGTTTCGTGCAGCGCGTCGATCGCCACCTGGTCCGTGGTCATCGAGGATTGCATGCGGATCAGTGCGCCGACGAGGCCGAGGCTGTTGGCGATACGGTGATTGACTTCGGCAAGCAGCATTTCGGCAAGGTCGCGCTGCTGGCGGATCACCTCCTGCGCCTGCGCCGTCTCGCGGCGAAAACGCGCCCGCTCCAGCGCCTGTTCGAGGGCGGCGGCGAGCAGGTCGAAATAATCGGCTGAGATCCCCTTCAGCATGTAATCGTCGGCGCCGGCCTTCAGCGCCGCGACCGCGATGCTGGTATCGTCCGAACCTGTCGCATAGATGACCGGGGGATGATCCGTCATCGCCGTGATGCAGGGCAGGATATCGAGGCCGGTTTCGCCGGCCAGGACATGATCGAGCACGACGGCGTCGATCCCGCCTTCGCCGAGTCTCGCAAGGCCCGCAGCGCCGCTCTCGGCCCACTCGACCGAAAAGCCGCGCCGGAGCAGGTTCTTCTGCATCAGCAGGGCAAGCCCCTCGTCGTCGTCGATATAGAGGATGTGGATCAGGGCATCCGCATCGCCGCTAGAATTGCTCATTCGGTCTCCCGGCGTTCTCTCGCAGCGACGACCGCCCGCAAGCGTCCGAGTCGTCCGCATGGCAATGTCGTATTGTATTGGCCGCCTGGGGTAAACAGCGGTCATCCCTCGCTCTTGTTGCAGGCGGCGCGGAAGAAGGATGTCGGGAATCCGGCATTTTCAGAACATGACCCTGGCCTGGGGAGGATCCCATGGAAGCCGTTGAAGGAGATAGGGAAACGAAGAACCTGAAATGAGATGCATAAACGCCGAGCGGCCCGATTGGTTCCGCAGCAAGCTAACTTTTCTGGAATTTCCGATGGCCTGATACTTCGGCTCCCGCCTCCGCCGGCAATTGCAGGAAGCGCAGCGACGAGACGATGCCGATCACGCCGACCACGATGAAAGCCCAGCGGAAATCGGCAAGGACGGGATTGTCGGCGCCCCTGAGAGCCGAGGCGATGTTGAGCACGGCCGCCGCCACTGCCACGCCGAGCAGCATCGATACCTGCTGCAGCATGCTCGACAGCGTCGAGGCCGAGCTTCGCTGCGCCGAGCCGATATCGGCGAAGGCGAGCGTGTTCAACGCGGTGAATTCCATCGACCGCGAAAGGCCGGCGAGAAAAAGCAGCGCGTGGATGAAAAACGGCGGCGTCTCCGGCGAGAGGAAACCGCAGGCGACGATCGAAAGCGCCGCGATCAGCCCGTTAACCCCAAGCACGGTGCGAAAGCCGAAGAAGCGCAGCAGCGGCGTCGTCACCGCCTTCATGCTGAAATTGCCGAGGAAATAGACGAGCAGATAGGTGCCGGCGGCAATCGAGCTCAGGCCGAAGCCGAGCTGGAACAGCAGAGGCAGTAGGAACGGCGTCGCATTGATCGCCATCCGGCAGGCCGTGCCCGCCGACAGTGTCGACATCGAGAAGGTCTGGATGCGGAAGGCCGAAAGATCGAGCAGCGGATTGTCGACGGCGAGGAAATGCCGCGTCGCCATGACCGACAGCACGATGCCCGCCGCCAGCATTGATATGATGGGCATAAGCCCGCCGTCCCATTTGACCGAGAGTTCCAGCGCGGCGAGCAGGAAGGTCAGCCCGGCGGCACTCAGGATGAAGCCCAGGAAATCCAGACGACCGGGATTGGTCTCGCGCTGCTCCGGCACGAAGCGCAGCACCAGCGCCATGCCGAGAATGCCGATCGGGATGTTGATCAGGAAGTTCCAGTGCCAGCTGGCATAGGTGGTGATAAAGCCACCGAGCACCGGGCCGAGCACCGGCGCCGTCAGCGCCGGCCAGGTAATCAGCGCGATCGCCTGGACGAGTTCCGACTTGCGGGCGTTCTTCAGCACGATGATGCGCCCGACCGGCGTCATCAGCGCGCTGCCTGCGCCCTGGACGGCGCGCCACAGCACGAATTCCGCAAGACTGCCGGACAGCCCGCAGAACAGCGAGGCGCCGGTGAAGACGGCGATCGACATCAGGAAGATGCGGCGCGCGCCGAACCGATCGCCGAGCCAGCCGGACAGCGGAATGAAGGCGGCCATCGTCAGCATGTAGACGGTGATGCCGATGCTCATCGACACCGGCTGCACGTTAAAGCTCGCCGCCATCTGCGGCAGCGAGGTGGTGACGATCGTGCCGTCGAGGATCTGCATGAAGAAGGAAACGGCAACGACCAGCGCCACGATCTTTGCCTGGCGGCCGCTCGCCGCCTCTTGCCCATTCTCGCTCGTCTCTGCCGTGGTCATCGATCTGCCAATGAAAATTCCGGATGACGCGGCAGGGAAACGGGAAGGAAGCCGATCGAAGATCTGCCGCGCGGAGGAGCGCGGACATGGAAAGCCGCGCACTGGCTGAATACGCCCGTTGCATCCGGCCGGAAAGGCTAAATCTCGCACTACGCAGGAATATTCCCGATGCAGCCGGATAGCTGGCCACTATCGATCCCAAGAAAGGATTCAAGAAAAAGGCCCCGCCGAAGCGAGGCCAAGCTTGATCCGCTCCGGGGAAAAAAACAGGAGCGGCGCGCAGTCCATACCGTGCGATCGATGTCGCAGCGAGGCCAGATGTCGCTGCATCGGTACGCTCGCCAAAGAATTTTTCGAGATCTGCCGAAAAAAGATCGACCCCAAAAACTATCCGTCCACGTGGTGCGACACCTGTCGCATTGCAGCAACGATTGGCGCTTGCAATGTTTATAAAAATAGATATCACTAAACATATTGCTAAACATGATGATTGAGGAGTTCATGTGAGCATTCTCTGAAGTGGGTGAACATGCGACGCCGGCGGGGAGCCGGCCCTTGGTTCTGGGAGGAACTTATGCAGAAAACATCGAAAGCCCTTTTCGGGCTGGCCACGGCATTCGTCATGTCGTCGGCATTGCCCAATCTCGCCAAAGCCGATGAACTGACGCTGTGCTGGGCCGCATGGGACCCCGCCAATGCGCTCGTCGAGCTGTCGAAGGATTTCACCGCCAAGACCGGCACGCAGATGAAATTCGAATTCGTTCCCTGGACGAGTTATGCCGATCGCTTCCTCAACGAGCTGAATTCGCACGGCAAGCTCTGCGATCTCATCATCGGCGACAGCCAGTGGATCGGCGGCTCGGCCGAGAATGGCCACTACGTCAAGCTCAACGACTTCTTCGACAAGGAAGGCATCAAGATGGATGACTTCGTGCCGGCGACGGTCGTTGGCTACTCGGAATGGCCGAAGAACACCCCGAACTACTGGGCGCTGCCCGCCATGGGCGACGTCGTCGGCTGGACCTACCGCAAGGACTGGTTCGAGAAGCCGGAACTGCAGAAGGAATTCAAGGAGAAATACGGCCACGATCTCGCAGCGCCGAAGACCTACGACGAACTGAAGCAGATCGCCGAGTTCTTCCAGAAGCGTCAGATCGACGGCAAGACCGTCTACGGCGCCTCGATCTATACCGAGCGCGGCTCCGAAGGCATCACCATGGGCGTGACCAACGTCCTCTACGACTGGGGCTTCCAGTACGAGAACCCGAAGAAGCCCTATGACATGGAAGGCTTCGTCAACTCGGACGACGCGGTCAAGGGCCTCGAATTCTACAAGTCGCTCTATGATTGCTGCACCCCGCCCGGCAGCTCCAACGTCTACATGGTCGAATCCGCCGACGCCTTCAAATCCGGCCAGGTCGCCATGCAGATGAACTTCGCCTTCACCTGGCCCGGCCTTTACAAGGACGAGAAGGTCGGCGGCGACAGGATCGGCTTCTTCCCCAATCCAGCTGAAAAGGCGCATTTCGCCCAACTCGGCGGCCAGGGCATCTCGGTGGTTTCCTATTCCGACAAGCGCGACGCCGCCCTGCAATACATCAAGTGGTTCGCACAGCCCGATGTGCAGGCCAAATGGTGGGAACTCGGCGGCTTTTCCTGCCTGAACTCCGTCGTCAACGCGCCGGGCTTCGCCAAGAGCCAGCCCTATGCCCAGGCCTTCCTGGACTCGATGGCGATCGTCAAGGATTTCTGGGCCGAGCCGAGCTACGCCTCGCTGCTGCAGGCCATGCAGAAGCGCGTCCATAACTACGTGGTCGCCGGCAATGGCACCGCCAAGGAAGCGCTCGACGGTCTGGTGAAAGACTGGAGCGACGTCTTCAAGGACGACGGCAAGATCTGACGCGTGGCATCCCTGATGCGCGCCATCCTCGACAGGATGGCGGCCCGGATCGGCAGACGAGCCGGGCCGCCAGATCTCTCATACCCCAAAAGACCCCGTACCCCAAAAATACCAGGTGAAGACTTGACCATTTCCCATTCCTCCATCGTCGAGAAGGCAGCCGATGCGACTGCAAGGGCAACGCCCTCCTCGGTCGCCCGGCGCGTCCGCGGCCTCTCCGATAGGGCGATCGCCTGGCTGTTCATTGCGCCTGCCATCACTCTGCTGTTAGCGATCAACATCTTTCCGCTGCTTTGGGCGGTCTATCTCTCCTTCACCAATTACCGCGCCAACCGGCCGAATGCGCCGGTCCAGGGTGTCGGCTTCGGAAATTACCAGCGCGTTCTCAACGATCCCGATATCTGGCAGGCGATGCAGACCACCGCGCATTTCGTCTTCTGGACGATCGTGCTGCAGACGGTGATCGGCTTTACGCTCGCCTATCTGATCGACCGCAAGTTTCGCGGCCATGCCTTCTGGACGACGATCATCCTGATCCCGATGATGCTGTCGCCCGCCGTCGTCGGCAATTTCTGGCGCTTCCTCTACGAGCCTCAGATCGGCCTCTTCGCCTATGCCGTGTCGCTGGTCACAGGCATTCCGACATCGGATATCCAGATGCTCGGCAACGTTACGCTGGCGCCCTGGGCGATCATCATCGTCGATACCTGGATGTGGACGCCCTATGTGATGCTGATCTGCCTCGCCGGGCTGCGCTCGATTCCCGACTATATTTATGAGGCGGCCGAGGTCGACCGCGCCTCGCCCTGGCGGCAGTTCTGGTCGATCACCGTGCCGATGGCCCTGCCCTTCATCATGCTCGCCGTGCTTTTCCGCGGCATCGAGAATTTCAAGATGTTCGACATGGTGACGCTGCTCACCGGCGGCGGACCGGGCTCGGTCACCGAGGTCGCCTCGATCACCCTGAAGCGCGCCGCCTTCGAAAGTTGGGCGACCGGCCGGGCCTCGGCCTTCGCCATCATCCTCTTCGTCGCGGTGTTCGGCCTCGCCAACATCTACGTCAAGGCATTGAACAAGGTGAAGCAACGATGAGCGCCGCCAACTCAGCCCATTCGGTCGTCGAACCGAGCCTGTCCAGCAAGCGCATCGCCGGCACGATCGTCGTCCTCTATGCGCTGATCACCCTCATACCGCTCGTCTGGATCTTTCTGACCAGCATCAAGTCGCCGCCGGATTCGATCAGCTATCCCCCGAAGATCGTCTTCACTCCGTCGCTCGAGGGCTATTGCAACCTGTTCACGACACGCACGCGGCAGACGCCCGACTATATCGCCTCGCTGCCGGCGCCGGTCGACACCTGCGATGAGGTGACGCGCAAGCGCAACATGGTGATCGCCGGCCCGTCGAACTTCGTGCCGCGCTTCGTCAATTCGCTGGTGATCGCCTTCGGCTCCACCTTCCTCGCGGTCTTCCTCGGCACGCTCGCGGCCTATGGCTTCTCCCGCTTCAAAATACCGCTTGCCGACGACCTGATGTTCTTCATCCTGTCGACGCGCATGATGCCGCCGATCGCCGTCGCAATCCCGATCTACCTGATGTATCGCGAGCTCGGCCTGTCGGACACGGCCTTGGGCATGATCCTGCTCTACACCGCCGTCAACGTCTCGCTCGCCGTCTGGCTGCTCAAGGGCTTCATCGACGAGATCCCGCGCGAATACGAGGAAGCGGCAATGATCGACGGCTATACGAGGCTGCAGGCCTTCCGCAAGGTTGTGCTGCCGCAGGCGACCACAGGCATTGCCGCCACCGCGATCTTCTGCCTGATCTTCGCTTGGAACGAATATGCCTTCGCCGCCCTCCTGACCTCGGGCGAGGCCCAGACCGCACCGCCCTTCATCCCGACGATCATCGGCGAAGGCGGGCAGGACTGGCCGGCCGTCGCCGCCGGCACGACGATCTTCCTGATCCCGATCCTCGTCTTCACCATTCTCCTGCGCAAGCAGTTGCTGCGCGGCATCACCTTCGGAGCCGTCCGCAAATGAGCCATCTGATCGAAACACGCACCCCTGCCCGTCCGAAGCGGCCGTTCTTCCTGCGTCGCGGCCCGATGGAGACCATCGCCACAGTGCTGATCGGGCTTGGCTTCCTGATGCTGTTCCAGCCCTTCCTGCTGGTGCTCTACACCTATTCGCTGGTGACCCTGCTTGCAGGCACCGTCATGTTCATCATCGTCTCGAAATTCCCGGAGTAAACCATGGCGGATATCCGGATCGAAAATCTCCGCAAGGAATTCGGCAGCTTCGTCGCCGTCGAGGATTCGAGCTTCACCGTCCATGATGGCGAGTTCCTGGCGCTTCTCGGGCCTTCCGGCTGCGGCAAGACGACGACGCTTCGCATGATCGCCGGCCTCGAGCTGCCGAGCAGCGGCAAGATCTATCTCGACGGCGAGGACGTCACCTTCAACCGCGCCAGCGCCCGCGATATCGCCTTCGTCTTCCAACTCTTCGCGCTCTACCCGCATATGAACGTGCGCAAGAACATCGGCTTCCCGCTGCTGTCGCAGGGCATGCCCAAGGCCGAAATCCGTCAGCGCGTCGAAGAGACCGCGCGCCTGCTGCAGATCGACCATATTCTCAACCGCTCGGTCTCCGGCCTTGCCGGCGGCGACCGGCAGCGCGTGGCGCTCGGCCGCGCCATCGTCCGGCGCCCGAAGTGCTTCCTGATGGACGAGCCGCTCGGCACGCTCGACGCCGAGTTCCGCGAGATCATGGTTCACGAATTGCGCGAGTTGCACAACCGCATCCACGCCACCACCGTCTACGTCACCCATGACCAGCACGAGGCGATGGCGATGGCCGACAAGATCGCCGTCATGAACCATGGCGTCATCGAGCAGTTCGGCACGCCGCAGGAGATTTATGCCAAGCCCGCGACCATGTATGTCGCCGATTTCATCGGCTCGCCGCCGATGAACTTCATGCGCTTCACCTCCGGCCTGAAAAGCGGCGATCGCTCCATCCTGCTCGACGGCGTCGATGTCGCTGTTCCCGAGATCCACCAGGACATGGCCGAAAGCGAACTGGCGCTCGGCGTGCGGCCGGAGCATATCCGCTTCAGCGACGCCTCGGCGCTGCGCGGTGCCGTCTATGGCAGCGAATATCTCGGCACCAACCAGGTCGTGGCTGTGGAAACCCCGGGCGGCCTGATCAAGGCCCGCGTTCCCGCCAATCGCAGCTTCCAGATCGGCGAGAGGGTCGGCCTGGAATTCAATCCGGCGAAACTCGCGCTCTTCGACTGCACGTCGGGCCGTGCCGTACCGTCCTCGCTCTATCAGGAGACCCGGCATGGCTGATGTCGTCCTCAGGAACCTCGCCAAGCGCTTCGGCGACACCCAGGCCTTAGTCGATCTCGATCTCTCGATCCGCGACGGAGAGTTCGTCGTGCTGCTCGGTCCCACAGGCGCCGGCAAGACGACGACGCTGCGGCTGATCGCCGGCCTCGAAAAGCCAGATAGCGGCCGCATCGAGATCGGCGGCCGCAATGTCGCAGCCGAAGCACCGGCCGAACGCGACGTCGCCTTCGTCTTCCAGCAATATTCGCTCTATCCGCATATGACGGTTTACGAGAACCTCGCCTTCCCGCTGAAGGCGCCGGTCCGCAAACTGAGCGCCGAAGAGATCGACCGCCGCGTCCGCGAGGTCGCGCGCATGGTCCGGATCGACCACAAGCTGGAGAACCGCTCGACCAGGCTTTCCGGGGGCGAGATGCAGCGTGTCGCGATCGGCCGGGCACTGGTGCGCCGGCCGGCGATCTATCTGATGGATGAACCGCTGTCCTCGCTCGACGCCAAGCTGCGCGCCGAACTGCGCCTGGAGCTGAAGCGTATCCAGAAGGAGCTTGGCTCGACGCTGCTCTATGTCACCCACGACCAGGTGGAAGCCATGACCATGGCCGACCGTATCGGCATCGTCGCCGAGGGACGGCTGATGCAAGTGGGAACACCGCGCGAAATCTACGGCAATCCCGCCAACCTGCATGTCGCCGCCCGCCTCGGCCAGCCGCACATCAACCTGTTGCCTGCGGACCTGCTCCCGGGCGGCCAGCCGCCGGCCGGCACGAAAACCGTCGGTGCGCGCACCGAACATCTCGACATCATTGTCGGCAAGGATGCCAATGCAGAGATCGACTGGATCGAACATCTCGGCGACCAGAACCATCTGCACATCAGGGCTGGCAATCACAAGCTCGTCACACTTGCGGATCCATATCTGGCGATCGCCCCGGGAGACCGGATCAGCCTGACGTTGCGCGATCCACTTTATTTCGACGCCGGTGGACAGCGTCTTTCCTGACCGGCAGACAGACATGATGATGGCATAAAAAACAAACAGACGGGTCTCAATCGATGAAACACTTCTTCAACCGCAGGGAAAACATCGTCACCGAAGCTTTGGACGGTCTGCTTCTGACCAGCAGTGCCGGCCGTCTGGCCCGCCTCGACAGCTTTCCCGACATCAAGGTGATCCTGCGCGCGGACTGGGACAAGTCAAAAGTGGCGATCATCTCCGGCGGCGGCGCCGGCCATGAGCCCTCCCATGCCGGCTTTGTCGGCAAGGGCATGCTGACGGCAGCCGTATCCGGCGAAATCTTCGCCTCGCCGAGCGTCGATGCGGTGCTGACAGCGATCCGCGCCGTTGCCGGCCCGAAGGGCGCCCTGCTGATCGTCAAGAACTACACCGGCGACCGGCTGAATTTCGGCCTTGCCGCCGAAAAAGCGCGCGCCGAGGGCTTCGACGTCGAGATGGTCATCGTCGCCGACGATATCGCCATCCCCGGCATCAACCAGCCGCGCGGCGTCGCCGGCACGCTGTTCGTTCACAAGATCGCTGGTTATCACGCAGAGAGGGGCGAGGATCTGAAGACGGTCGCAGCCCATGCCGCGGCAGCAGCCGGCGACATCGTCTCGCTCGGCATGTCGCTCTCCACCTGCAGCGTGCCCGGCCAGGCGCATGAGGACCGCCTCGGCGAGAACGAGGGCGAACTCGGCCTCGGCATTCATGGCGAGCCGGGCGTCGAGCGCATCGCTTTGCAGCCGGTCGCCGATATCGTCGCCACCATGGTGGCGCGCCTCACTCCGACGCTGCGCGAAGGCAGAAACCATGCGCTCCTCATCAACAATCTCGGCGCCGTGCCGCCGCTCGAAATGACCGTCATCGCCAATGTCGTATTGTCCTCGCCGCTTGCCGATCGCATCCGGCTGATCATCGGCCCGGCGCCGATGATGACGGCGCTCAACATGAATGGCTTCTCGCTGTCGCTGATCCGACTGGATGCCGTTCGCGAGGCGGCACTGACGGCGGTGGTCGAGCCGCATGCCTGGATGCCGGCCGTCGAACGCCACGAGATCCAGATCATCGCCGCACCGAGAACATCAGCCGGACTGAATGGCGCCAACGGCAAGGCCGGGGAAAATGACCGCAACCGGCGCCTGATCACGGCGCTCTGCGAGCATCTGATCTCGCAGGAAAGCGAACTCAACCGGCTGGACGGCCGCGTCGGCGACGGCGATACCGGCTCGACGGTGGCGTCTGGCGCCCGCAGTGTGCTTGCCCGCCTCGACACGCTGCCGCTCGACCGGCCGGCGGCAACGCTTGCCTCGCTCGGCGATATCCTCGGCACCAGCATGGGCGGATCGAGCGGCGTACTGCTGTCGATCTTCTTCACCGCAGCGGCAAAGGCGATGGCTGACAAAGCCGATATATCAGCAGCCCTTCTTGCCGGGCTCGACAGGATGACGTTCTATGGCGGAGCCGGAGTCGGCGACCGGACGATGGTCGATGCGTTGTCGCCTGCCCTGCAGGCGCTTGCATCCGGCGATGTCGCCGCCGCGGCAAGGGCTGCGGCAGTGGGTGCGGAGTCGACGAAGATGATGATGAAGGCGAGAGCCGGACGCGCCTCCTATGTCGGCGAAAGGGATCTGGCGGGTGTCGCCGATCCCGGCGCCGTGGCGGTTGCCGGCGCGTTCGGCGTGGCGGCAAGCCTCGCCTGACGAAAGAGACGTTTGATAGCCCGCGGGAGGCGCGGCGACAGGGAGGATGGCAGTGCAGGCGGAACCGGTGCTTGTGGCGGGATTGATCGAGGTGTGCCGCGCGACCATCGCGGCAAACAGCGATCATCTCTGCGCGCTCGATCGCGCCATCGGCGATGGCGATCACGGAACCAATATGCGGCGCGGCTGCGAGGCAGTGAGCGCCGAAGGCGAGAGCCTCTCCAGCCTGCCCTTCCCCGATGCCGTGGAAAAAATCGGCCTGACCCTGGTGATGAATGTCGGCGGTGCGGCCGGGCCGCTCTACGGCACGCTGCTGATGGAGATCGGCCGCGAGCTTCGCAAAAGTGATGAAAAGGCCGATTTTTCGCAGGTGCTGAAACAGGCGATCGATGCCGTGGCCAGACGCGGTCGCGCGCATGCCGGCGACAAAACCCTGCTCGACGTACTCTATCCCGTGCATGCGGCACTCGCCAGCCGCTCGCCGCTCGGCGCCATCGCCCGCAGGGCCGAGCGCTCCGCCAACCGCACTGCTGAGATGAAGGCAATGCGTGGGCGCGCGGCCTATCTCGGCGACCGCTCCATCGGTCATGTCGATCCCGGCGCGTCGAGCTGCGCGCTGCTGACCACGGCGATCTGCCGCTATCTCGGGGAGCACCGTCCGCAATGAGTGGAAAGACCGCAAATGTGGGTATCGTGATCGTCTCCCACTCGCCGTTGGTGGCAAAGGGGATCGCCGACATGGTGCGGCAGATGGTCGGCGACTGCGTGCCGCTCGCCTGGTCGGGCGGCAATGTCCATGGTGAACTCGGCACCGACGCCGGCGGCATCCTGAGGGCAATCGAGGCCGCTTGGTCCGATGCCGGCGTCGCCGTCTTCGTCGATCTCGGCGGCGCCGAAACCAACAGCGAAATGGCGATCGAAATGCTGGGGCTTCCCCGCTCGGCCCTCGTCTCCATCTGCAACGCGCCGCTGGTCGAAGGCGCCGTCATCGCCGCCGCCGAGGCGTCGGGGGGCGCGTCGCTGGCCAAGGTCGTCGCCACAGCCGAGGAACTGTCCCCCTGATGACGAGCGGATTGCGTAGTGAAAAACAGGAGCCCGATCCATTGCACGTGAATTGCCAGACGGAGGTGGAAGTCAAGCACGGTGTCGGGCTGCATGCCCGCCCCTCCGTCACCTTCACGCGGCTTGCCAAGTCCTTCCCCTGTTCGATCGAGATCGCTGTCAACGGCAGCGACGTCTGGCTGAACGGCAAGAGCATCATCAAGATCATGGGCGCGAGAATCCGAAAAGGGTCGATCCTCAGGATCCGCGCCGACGGCATTCTCGCCGAAGAGGCGATCCGTGCCCTGAAGGAACTCATCGAGCGCAACTTCGATGAGGAAAAGAAACATGGCCGAACCGCTTAGACTGAAAGCGAAGAGTGCATCCCCGGGCATCGCATCCGGCCCGGCCTTTCTGGCCGAGCGGCCGGACGCCGCCCCTGCGTCCCGAGCCGTCGGTGGATACAGCGCGCTGGAGAAGGCGATCGACATCTCGATCGGCGAACTCGAGCACCTTGCCGAGGGCGCCGATGCCGAAAGCCGCGATATCATCGATTTTCAGATCGAGGTGCTGCGCGATCCGACGATCGCGGAAGCAACAGGCGCACGCATGGAGGTCGACGAGAACGTCGTCTTTGCCTGGGTCGCCACCCTCGACGCCTATATCGGTGAACTCGAAGCGGCCGACGAGGAGCAGATGCGGGCACGCGCCGTCGATATTCTCGACATAAAGAACCGCGTACTCGGGGCGCTCGCCGGCACCCCGATCGCCGATTTCCCGCCCGGCTCGGTCTTCGTTGGCAAGGACATGGAGCCGAGCCGCTTTCTCGCCCATGACTGGTCGAAAGGCGGCGGCATCGCGCTGTTTGCAGGCAGCACTGCCGGCCATGTCGCCCTGCTTGCCCGGGCGAAATCGGTGCCGATGGTGGTCGGCACGGGCCGTTTTTCGGCAGCAGATGGAGATCCCGTTCGCGTGGATGGCGACGCCGGTGCGGTCGTCCTGAAGGCCGGCGGCATGCTGATCCCGGCACCGGCACAAGCACCTGCCAGCGACACGCAGACCGAAAGCGGCGAGCTGCGCACCGCGGACGGCGTGGCGATCCAGCTTTCCATCAACATCAACGATCCCGCCGAGATCGACGCGCTCGATCCGGCAACGGCAGGCGTCGGCCTGATGCGCTCGGAATTTTCAGTCACCTCGATCGCCGATGCCGCCAACGAGGAGCGCCAGCTGGCGATCTATCGCCGCGTGCTGGAACAGGCGGGCGAGAAGCCGGTGATCATAAGAATGCTCGATATCGGCGGCGACAAACCGCTCGCCGGCCTGGAAGACCTGCCGGCTCTCTCCGCCTCGGGCCTGCGCGGCATTCGGCTGCTGCTTGCCCGGCCGGAGATCGCCCGCGTCCAGGCCCGCGCCCTGCTGCGCGCCGCCGTCTTCGGCAGGCTTTCGGTGATGCTGCCGATGGTGACCTTTCCCGACGAGATCGACAGGATGCGCGAGTTGTTCCGCGAGGAAGCCGAAAAACTCGGCCGCCGTTCCCTGCTCCACCGAATGCCGCCGATCGGCATGATGGTGGAGGTACCCTCAGCCGCATTGATGCTCGACACCTTTGGATCTGCGGCTTTCTTCTCGTTCGGAACCAACGACCTCACCCAATATCTTGCCGCCTCCGCCCGCGACGATATCGACGCCGATGCCGGCAAGGCCGCACCCGCCGTGCTCCGGCTGATTGCCCAGGCGGTGAAGCTGACCGCCGGCAAGCCCACCAGCATCTGCGGCGACATGGCCGGCAATCCCAGCTATCTGCCGGGGCTGCTCGCCGCCGGCCTGCGGCATTTTTCCGTGGCGCCGGCCCGGCGTCCCGCGATAAGATCGGCGATCATCGGCCTCAACGCCGATGGTACAAGGGCAGCCGGAGAATAGGATGGCGCGCGAAGACACCGAAGACGCCATTATCGCCTACAAGTCCATTCTGGCGCAGATCATCGACAACAGGCCATCGGGCACGCGCCAGCGCCTGGCGACGGCGCTTGGAAAACATCGCAGCTTCGTCACCCAGATCACCAGTCCGACCTATGCAACGCCGCTGCCTGCGCGCCATCTGGCCACCATCGTCCGCGTCTGCCATTTCAGTGCCGCCGAACAGGAGCGCTTTCTCGAAGCCTATCAGGCCGCCCATCCCGGCAAGCTGCCGGACCTCGGCCATTCCGAGAAATTGCGGCACTTGTCGCTGATGGTGCCCGACTTCGGCGACGACAGGAAAAACCGCCTGCTGGAAGAGGCGATCTCAGATCTGGTGCAGAAAATCGTCGCGATATCGGGTGCGGAATGACGCGTGCGCTGGTTGACGTAACGTAATGCTTTTGGCCTTGGGAGGGGCTTGATGAAGAAGTTCATGAACACTGCGGAAACCATGGTCGCCGAAAGCGTCGAAGGCTTCGTGCGCGCCCATGAGACCTTCGTGGTGTTCGGCGCCGAGCGCAAATGCATCCGCCGCCGCCATCTCACGCCTGAAAAGGTGGCGCTCATCTCCGGCGGCGGCGCCGGCCATGAACCGATGCATATCGGCTTCGTCGGCCACGGCATGCTGGATGCCGCCTGCGTCGGCCATATCTTCACTTCGCCGACGCCGAGCCAGATCATTGCCGCCATCGAGGAGGCCGATACCGGCGCCGGCTGCCTGCTCGTGGTCAAGAATTACGACGGCGACCTGATGAATTTCGAAATGGCGATCGAGATGGCCGGCGACCGCCACAGCCTCGACATGGTCGTCGTCAGCGACGATATCGAAACGTCGAGAACAGGCGAAGACCGTGGCCGGCGTGGCGTCGCCGGAACGCTCATCGTCGAAAAGCTCCTGGGTGCTGCTGCCGAACGCGGCATGTCGCTTGCCGAGTTGAAACAGCTCGGCGAAGGATTGAACACACGCATCCGCTCGATGGGTGTGGCGCTGAACGGCGTGACGGTGCCGCAGACCGAGCGCACGACATTTGCGCTCGAACCCGGCGAAATGGAAATGGGCGTCGGCATCCATGGCGAGCCCGGCCATGCCAGGCAGCCTTTCGCCGCCTCCGACGCCATCATCGGCCATCTCTGCGAGACCATCGCCGGTGACATCGCGGCAACGCCTGATACCAAGGCGTTGCTCTTCGTCAACGGCCTCGGCGGCACGCCGCCCGCCGAACTTTACCTCGCCTATAATGGCGCCCGCCGCTTCATCGAGGAAAGAGGCATCCCGATCGAGCGCTCACTGGTCGGAACCTACGTCACCTCGCTCGACATGCAGGGACTGTCAGTCACCCTCGCCCTGCTGACCGACGAGGAGATCGCACTCTGGGACGCGCCGGTGGCGACGGCCGCGCTGCATTGGCCGTGACAACTCCCAAGGGCGTCAGATGTAAAGTGGTGCCATCTTCCGCCAGGCGCCGGCGCGGTGGGCGCGTCCATCCCAGACATGCAACTGATGACCGACATTCTTGTCGGCGAGCAGCCGGCTGAGATAGCGGTTGTTGTCGAGGAAAGGGTCGGCATCGCCGATGGTGAGAACGATGTCGCGCTCACGCAGCCTGTCGAGCCGCCAGTCGCTGCCGAGCCCTGGAAGAAAATGCGCCGGCGTGTGGAAATAGACGCTGTCATCGTAATAGCCGTCGAACAGGTCGCCGAAGGATTCCACCTTCATCGTCAGGTCGTAGCGGCCGGAAAAGGCAACGAGCTTGCGGAAGAGATGCGGATGACGAAAGAAAAGGCTTGCCGCCTGAAAGGCGCCGAGGCTGCAGCCGTGCACGATGGTGCAGTCATGCGAATTCTTCGCCGCCATCAACGGCAACACTTCGTGCAGGATATAATCCTCGAAGGCGCCATGCCGGCGGATGCGCTCGGCCGGGTGATGGTGGAAGGCATAGAAGGTCTCGGCCGCCAGTCCCTCGATGCAATAGAGCTGAAGTTGTCCGGCCTGCAGCTTGTCGGCAAGGCTTCCGACCAGGCCGAGCTGCTCATATTCGAAGAAGCGCCCGTCCCGCGTCGGAAAAACCAGCACCTTGGCGCCGGCATGGCCGAACACCAGCATCTCCATGTCTCGATGCAGCCGCTGACTGTACCAGCGCAGATATTCGCGGTTCATGGCACCCTGAAAAACTGACCGATCTTGTCGCGGAGAACCGCCTCTTGCTCAGCGCTGCCAGGATAGTCGAAATGCCCCGCATCCAGGATGAAGATTTCATTAAATTTTGGTAGCGCATTTGCGACAGCGAACTGGCAGGGTGGCGCGACGGAAGGATCGAAAAGGGCGACGGCCGTCAGCATCGGCACCTTGATCCGGCTGGCGGCGGTCGCCGCATCGTAGAAGCGCAGCGTTTCCAGCACGTTTCCATGTTCCCCCTGATATTCCTGCACCGATTCCGCACTGCCGACGCTCGGCAGCATCAGCCGCAGCGGCTGATGCCCGAAACTCGGCAGCGCCAGATGGCCGCGATCGATGCGCTCGTCGTAGGCGATCGCCATCGCTCCGACACCGCCGCCAAAGCTGATGCCGCTATAGCCGATATACCCTGAAAGCCAGGGATAGAGTGCCGTAAGCGTCGAAACGGCGAGCCAGATATCCTCGACGCAGCCGCCGATGATATAGGCCTCCGGTCTGTCGATGTCGTGCAGCACGTGCCAGGACGGGTTCTCGGAGATCGGCGGATGGGCGCTGAGCGACAGCCCGCGGCAGCAGGGAAAGATGAGCGCCGTTTCCCTGACCGGCAGATCGAAATCAGGGCGATCCCGCCCGCCGTAACCGTGTCCGACGACGAGGCCGCGCCGCACCTGCCCTTCCCGCGGCAGGAGCAGCCAGCCGCCGATCCGGAACTCGCCGGTCGAGAGATAGACGAGGTCGAGAACATGCCAGTCGGGATGGGTGATCCGACTGTGGGAAAGCACCGGCTTCGGATCGACCGTCAGCGCCTCGAGATAACGCGCCTCCCAGAAATCGTCGAAACCGTCGGGCTCATCCGGCGGTTCGATTGCAAGAAGCTCGTCAAGCTTCATGCCGTAGGTTGGATCGAAGGCGAAGGGATGTGTCGTCGGAATGCTCATCCAAGGCTTGTCTCGTGAAAAGGCCGGCGGCGCAAGACTCTGCCTTAACCAGCCGATAAACCTTACCAGCACTCGGACACCTTTACGCCGCGTCAGTCGCCTCGTATCGCCCGGATGTGACGAAGAGCCTGCGGCCAACGGCGCGCGCAGTCTCCAGATGGGCGGCCGCATGGTCCGGTCCGGCTTCGAGCAACAGCTCCGATGTCACGACGCGGGCGCCGCAATAGTCGAAGATCCCGTGATCGATCTGCGTCTTCATGGCGCCGAAATAGCCGTGCCGCATATAGGTCCCGGCATCGGCGCCGCCGAGGCCGACCAGATGCACCGGCAGGCGGCCAAGCAGCTTCACCAGCCCGGTATCCGGGCGATCGTCGTAAGCCCAGCCATTGCTGAACACCCGGTCGATCCATCCCTTGATAAGCCCCGGCATCGACCACCAGTAGATGGGATAGACGAGCACCACCGCATCGGCGCGGTCGATCCTTGCCTGCTCGGCGGCAACGTCGGCGGGCAGCACCCCTTTCCTCAGATGCAGAGCGATATCGGCCGCGGTGAACCGGGGATCGAAGCCCTCGGCCGCGAGATCGGCAAACTCGACGGAATGGCCGGCATCGGAAAGTGTGACACCTTCGGCAAGATGGGCAGCGACGCCGTGGGTGAGCGACTGGGGATCGGGATGCGCGACGACGATGAGCGCGTGCATGCAGAAAACTCCTGTTGAATGATTGCGGACGGAAGTCGCGGGCTGTATACCTTTGGTAAGCTACTTTCAGTAAGTTACTTTTGGTATATAGTGATGTCAAGCGCCGAAACAACAGGTCAGCCGACCGATCCGCAACCGCGCCGCCGCCTGTCGCGGCAGGATCGGCATCGCCAGTTGCTCGACGTCGCTTGGCAGATCGTCCGTGACGAGGGAACGGAAGCTCTGACCCTCGGCCGGCTTTCCGAGCTGGCGGGCGTAACGAAACCCGTGGTCTATGATCATTTCGAAACCCGCCCCGGCCTGCTCGCAGCGCTCTACCGCGAATTCGACGCCCGCCAGACGGCTGTGATGGACGCAGCCCTTGCGGCAAGCCAGCCGTCGCTCGCCGACCGGGCCACAGTCATCGCCACCTCCTATGTCGACTGCGTGCTTCTTCAGGGCCGCGAAATCCCCGGTGTGATCGCAGCACTTGCCGGCTCGCCGGAACTCGAAAGGATCAAGCGCGAATACGAAGCGGCCTTCATCGAGAAATGCCGCATCGCGCTTTCGCCCTTTACCGGTGCCGGCACGATCGCCGCAGCCGGCCTCTGGGCCATGCTCGGCGCCGCCGAAGCCCTCTCCTATGCCGCCGCGTCGGGCGACATCACCGCCGTCGAGGCAAAGAACGAACTCTTCGAAACCATCGTCGCGATGGTGGCGAGAAGTATGGGCGGCGGCACGCATCCCGATCACCTGCGCAATACGGCCGGCCTCGCATCGAGATAATCCGGCGGGAATACCTGTATCGAATCCACCGCCCGCTTCGCCATGGAACTCGGTTATTTCGCGACCCTGGTGAGCGACGCGACGGCGCCTTCTCGCACCTAATGATGAATGCTGCGCACAAGCTGAACGGCCCGACCTACGCCCATGCTATTCTGACGACGGCCGAACTCATCGAAGTCTTGCCCAAGGCGTCTGCTTCAAAGGACAATGCCATGACCATGCTCTTCAAAATGCTCACAAGTGCCGGCTCGGAATCCCTGAACCGCGACCGGCGCAGGTTCCTGACCACCGCGGCGATCGGGATCGCCGCCGCGGGCGCGACCAGCCTGTTTCCGTCCTATCCGGCATCGGCTGCCACGGGAGATGCGATCCGCCCGTTTCGCGTCGACACTCCCGAGGCGGACCTCCTCGACCTTCGCCGGCGCGTGCTGGCAACACGCTGGCCCGAACGCGAGACGGTCGACGACCAGTCGCAAGGCATACAGCTCGAAAAGATCAAGCCGCTCGTCGATTATTGGGGCACCGGCTACGACTGGCGAAAGGCGGAAGCGAAGCTGAACGCGCTGCCGCAATTCATCACCGAGATCGACGGCCTAGACATCCACTTCATTCACGTCCACTCGAAACATCCGAATGCCCTGCCCGTCATCATCACCCATGGCTGGCCGGGATCGGTATTCGAGAACCTCAAGATCATCGGCCCGCTCACCGATCCGACCGCTCATGGCGGACGCGCCGAAGATGCGTTCGACGTGGTCATTCCGTCGATGCCGGGCTACGGCTTCTCCGGCAAGCCGACCGGCACCGGCTGGGGGCCGGACCGCATGGCGCGGGCCTGGGCAGAACTGATGAAGCGCCTCGCTTACAGCAGCTACGTCGCCCAGGGCGGCGACTGGGGCTCGCCGGTCTCCGGCGCGATGGCACGGCTCGCGCCACAAGGTCTGCTCGGCATCCACATCAACCTGCCGGCTGTCGTGCCGCCCGAAGTTGCCGCGGTGCTCGCCGCGGGCGGGCCAGCGCCGCAGCGACTCTCCACCGAGGAACGCGCGGCGTTCGATGCCCTCAGCGCCGCAGCCAAGATGGGGAACAGGTCCTATGCCACGATGATGGGCACGAGACCGCAGACGATCGGCTACGCCATATCGGATTCCCCGGCCGGCCTTGCGGCATGGACGCTCGGTCATCCAGGCTTCACGCACTGGACCTACGACAGCAGCGATCCCGAAAAGTCTCCCGACGAGGTGCTCGACGACATCACGCTTTACTGGTTGACCAACAGCGCCGCTTCCTCGGCCCGGATCTACTGGGAATATGGCGGCGGGCGCAGTCCCGTCCTTGCGGCCGGGGAGAAGACCTCCAAGATCGCGCTTCCGGTCGCCATCACCGTCTTTCCTGGGGAGAGCTATCAGGCCCCCGAGACATGGGCCCGTCGCGCCTATCGCAACCTTATCTATTTCCACAAGGTCGACAAGGGCGGCCACTTCGCCGCCTGGGAGCAGCCGGAGCTCTTCTCCGCCGAGCTTCGAGCAGCGTTCAGGCCGCTGCGCCGGTGACCAGCTGGCGAACGGCCCTGCCGCTTTCCGGCCTCGGCATCAGTCCGTATTCTGCGCCGCCGCCGTGAGGATCAGCTTTGTGATCTCGTCCGGGTGGGAGATCAACGACAGATGGCTGGCCTGGATTTCAATGGTTTTTGCTCCCATGCGTTTGGCCATGAAGCGTTCGAGATCGGGATTGATCGTCCGGTCCTCGGTCGAGACGGCATACCAGCTCGGCTTCGAACGCCAGGCGGCCTGTGTCGTCTTGCCGGTCAACAGCGCCTTCTGGAACGGTTGCTGCACGGCATAGAGCACTTTAGCCTTCGCCTCCGGCAGGTCACCGGCGAAATCACGCAGGAAGGCTTCCTCGCTGAGGCGTCCCTCGTCGCCGTCGAAGACGATGCCGGCAGAAGCCGGCGGCGTCGGGTAGGTCTTGGCGAGGGCGGTATAATCCTCACCCGCATCCGGCGCCCGTGCCGCGACATAGACGAGCGCCGAAACATTGGGGTGCACGCCGGCCTCGGTGACCATCATGCCGGAAAACGAATGCCCAACCAGAACCGTTGGGCCGTCCTGTCGGTCGAGCATCCGCTTCACGGCAGCGACGGCCTCGGGCAGCGTCGTCAGCGGGTTCTGCACCGCCGTAGCATTGAGCCCGGCCGCCTGCAGGCGCGCGATCACCTCGGTCCAGCACGAGCCGTCGGCAAACAGCCCGTGCGCCAGCACGACATTGCGCGCCTTAACGGGAGCGGATGTCGCGGCCATACCGCGGGTGGCAAGCAGAGAAGCGGCGCCGGCAACAAGGGCAGCCGAGAAGGTCCGTCTGTTCATCATCATGATCTGGTTCCTTGTGCGTCCAAGAATTGAAGGATCGAAAGCATGTCGGCTCGGGACCGAGGGACCGAAGCCAAGTCAAAATCGGTAAGTCTGTGATGCCATGTCGGAACGGTTCGCTTTGCCCGACGCGAGGCACTGGCCCTCGTCACGTTGCGAGCTCCCGTCGTATTCAAATTCAGTATTTGAAGCGGCTTCGTGTATGCAGAAGCCTGCTTACTGGAGATTTATGTATTCCCATCTGACATAAAGTCAATTATTGAATACGTAACACCTTCGTGATGTCATTGATGTATACGTTAAGCGCACATACAATCGCATTTGCATACACAGTCGATCGAGCCGTCGATGTTGAAACAGATCGGAGATAATGGATGGCGAATGGTTTCGAAACCGAGGATGACGGCGATGATCGCGGCTTGCTCTCCGACCGCATTCGCAACGCCCTGACCGACGAGATCGCCGCCGGCACGCTGGCGGCGGGCGCAGCGCTGGACGAACAGCAGCTTGCCGATCGTTTCGGTGCCTCCCGCACCCCGGTTCGGGAAGCGTTGCGTCAGCTGGCGGCGGGCGGCCTCGTCGAGCTTCGCGCCCGGCGCGGCGGCGTCGTCGCCCGCATGACGCCGGAACGCATCATGGAGATGTTCGAGACGGTGGCCGAGATCGAGGCCGTATGCGTCAGGCTCGCCACCTACCGCATGACACCGCTGGAGCGCAGTCACCTGATCGAACTGCACGATCTCTCCCAGCCGATCGTCGAGACCGGCGATTTCGATGCCTATGACAGCTTCAACCGCCAATTCCATGAAGCCATCTATCACGCCACCCACAACGCCTTCCTTGCCGAACAGGCGATCGCCGTGCGCAACCGTCTGAACGCCTTCCGGCGCACGCAACTGCGCCAGGGCGAACGGCTGCGCCGATCGCGCGACGAGCACGAGGCGATCATGCAGGCGATCGCCGAAGGCGACGGCGAGATGGCATCGCGGCGCATGCGCGCCCACATGCTGAATGCCGCCACCTCGCTACGCCGTTTCATCGAAGCCAACAAGCCGACGTAAGTTTGAGGTTCCTACGGCACGGGGCAACGGTATTTATAGGCAATCAAGGTCGTCATCAGCTCGTCGCCGGTGGCCTCGCGTATGCCGGGATTCTCTTCCAGGAATGTACACAACGTATTGCCGATTGCTTCCGCGGTCGTTCCAACCGGCACACAGACGTTTACCCCAACGGAGTTGGCAAAATACGCCGAGCTCACCATTGCTTTCGGCGCAGGAACGACTTCGGTGAAAATACGGCGGGCCAAATACTCGTCCCGGTTCCATTTGTCCAACCAACCAGCAACATATCCGACGACCAACTGCCGGTAGCCGCCGCAATCAGAATGAAGGAGATCACCGCTGGAAAATCCGGCGGGAATCTTTGCAGAAACCGTTGCCAAAAGGGTGGCGATAAGAATGCCCGACATCACATCTCCAAAGCTCGCAATAACGCAGAGCTTTGATCGGGACCGTGTCGGAAATTAGCTTAAAACGTGTCTTCTTTTTTGCTGCAACTAAAAACACATGGTTGCTAGTCTCACCTCACCCTCGATCGAAGCGGCTGACCTCGAGCCCGCTGCCAACCGGCAGCAGCACGCTTGATATTCCGGGTTTGGCACGGACAGCCTCGCCGTAGCGTTTGAGATCGTCGCCTCCTGGGCGCAGCATGTTGTCGGCAACGATGATCGCGCCCGGATTGAGCTTGGGGTAGAAGGCTTCAAGGCAGGGAACGTAGAGGTCCTTCCAGAGATCCACCAGCACGAAGTCGATGCCCTGGGAAAGCTCGCCGATCATCTGGACCGCATCCCCCACCTTGAATTCGACGTGCTCGGCAAGCCCCGCCTTGACGGCCATGTCGCGTGCGTAGGCCGACTTGTAGTCATGCATTTCCATGGTGATCAGCCGCCCGCCGGAAGCGCGCGCGGCTTCCGCCAGCCAGATCCCGGAATAACCGAAGGAGGTACCGAGTTCGAGAATGGTCGGGCTCTTGAGGCTCTTGGCGAGGATATTGATGAACTGTCCGGTCGCAGGCCCGACCGCCCGCAGCCGCTGATCCTGTCCTCCGTCGCGCCCGCCAGGAGGCAGTTCGCGCGGACTGTTATGCTCCGTCTCGATCATCGCGTGATAGATGTCGAGCACGTCCTGGATTCTGCTGTCCATTGTCTTCTCCATGACCGCCTGCGCGTTGATCAGCCGATCATTGCCCGACCGAAACACCGCGGGAAAGTTAAACTTTGGCAATCATCGCCATTGCTAGCTCCCTTGCGGTTGCACATGCCGCCGTCGTCGGCTACATCATGCCGTCAATGGTCGGGTCACCCGGCCACGTAAGCGTTAACGTCACTCAACGCGTATGATCGAACGGCTTTGCGGCTTCGATCTGCGCGACTGTGTCCTGCGGATCGAGTTCAAAGAGCTCCTGAGGACACATGGATAACAATCAACTCAAAGATCAGACTTCACCGGCTCCCGGCATCGAACGGGTCCGCCACGACACGCGAAGGCGCACTCTCTCGGTCGAGAGCGTCGTCGACATCACTCCCGGCATGCGCCGCATCACATTGACCGGCGATGATCTTGCCGATTTCATCAGCCTTGCACCCGACGACCACATCAAGATTTTCGTGCCGGCCGCCGATGGCAGCGAAGAACGCCGTGACTACACGCCACGCCGTTATGACAATATCGAACGGAAATTGATCATCGACTTCGCCTTGCATGAGGCAGGTCCAGTGACTCAATGGGCGATCGACGCGCGCGCCGGCGACAGGCTCGAGATCGGCGGACCAAGGGGCTCCGCCGTGGTCTCCAAGACGGTAAAGCGGTGGCTGCTAATCGGCGACGAAACGGCGCTGCCGGCGATCGGCCGCCGGATCGAGGAGAGCGGCGCCGGAACCGTCATTACCACAATCGCAGCCGTCAGCGGCCCGTTGGAAGAACAAGTCTTCGAGACATCAGCCGAACTGCACGCCCACTGGGCGCACCGGCCTCTTTCGCAGGCAACCGATGCCGCAGCCCCGCTGAAACTGTTGAGCACAGTCGATATCCAGCCGGAGACCTTCATCTGGGTCGCGGCGGAAGCCTCGGCAACGCGCGATATCCGCGCCTACCTGCTGGAACGAGGTTGCCCGCTCGGCTGGATCAAGGCATCCGGCTACTGGGTGTTCGGCAAAGCCGATACGACCGAGAAATTCGGCTAGGACCAACCCGCATTCCGGATTCCATTTGGTGATGAGTTCTGACTCACTTCGTTCCGGATTTTATGATCCGGAACGATCAGATGGATGTGAAGAGGTATGAATTGAGCGAAGTCCCGGCAGCCTCTGCCGGAACGCGGCGGCGGATGGAAGAGCATCAGCAACTGTAAGCCCGGGCGCCAGCCACCGACTTATTCAAAGAGATCGACCACGCGGCGGGCAGAGCCCAATGCGAGTGTCCAACCCAGCATGCCGTGACCGGCATTGATGTAAAGACGTTTGATGCGTCGGGAAGCGGCGATAATGGGCTTGGAGGTCGGTGTCATAGGCCTCTCGCCCGACCATCTCATCAGTTCATCCGATCGCTCGAAAAGGTCGGGCAGCACCGCGGACGCGGCCAGCTTGAGCGTCTCGAAACGTCTGGCATCAAAACCGGCCCCCGGACGCTCGATGTCTGCCAGTCCGGCGACACGAAAACGATCGCCGATTGCCGCAAAGGCAAGCTTTCGCTTGACGTCGGTCAGGCTGATACTTGGTGCAAGGCCAGTTCTTCGAACGGTGAGCGAGTAGCCTCTGATGGGGCGTATGTCCCGGGCCTCGGGCAAATCGGATATGAGGGAACGGATCTCCGGTCCTGCGGCGACGATGGCTGCGTCGACGCGAAGCTCGTCGCGGTCCTCGAACCTCAGCCCTGTCAGCACGTCTCCCGTTTGGACGAAGCTCGAGACCCTCCTGCCGAAGAGCACCGAGACCTGCCCGCGCTCGATCATCCAGGCGGTCAGTTGGCGGCAAAATCCGGCCGCATCGCCGAGGGCATCACCGGGGGTGTAAACGGCGCCGGCAATCTCTCCCTGATATGCGGCGAGCGCAGGCTCGATGTTTTCCGCCTCCACCCGCGTCAGCAGGCGCTGTTCGAAGCCAAGAGCATTCTTGCGCGCGACACCGGAATCGGCGGCAGCAAAACTTTGCCGATCGGCGCAGAGATGCAGCTTTCCGGCGACACGGTAATCAAATTCGATATCGGTTTCCTTAAGCAGGATTGCGAGCTCGTGACGGGATTGTTCGGCAAGGCGCAGGATCTCCTCTGTATTGTTCCACCAACGCCTGAACGGTGTATTGGCAAGGAATTTCAGCCCCCAGCAGAGAAAGTCCTGGTCGAGTTGCCAGTGGATCCGGAAAGCCGGATCGCGGCCCATCGCAATGGCTGGCAGATGCTTCAGCAGGGCTGGCGATGCCATAGCGTCACCATAGGCCCAGGACAACTGCGCGGCATTGCCGGCACTCGCCCCCATGCCCGGCTCGCTTGCCGCATCGATAAGTGTCACATCATGCCCCGCCCGGGCCAGAAGATAGGCCGACGATACGCCGATGACGCCGGCGCCGATCACCGCAACACGCGCCATCTCAAGCCTCGTCGCCGACGACGGCCGTCAACTCGACCTCAACGGGAACCCCGCGCGGCAGAGATGTTACGCCAATCGCGATGCGGGCATGCGCCCATCGATCCGGGAAAAGCTCTCGGAGTAGTTCCGAAGCGCCATCTATGACGGCGCCGTGGCGCTCGAAAGCGGCATCCGCCGCGACATAGCCCGCAAGCCGGACGAAGCCCAGGATGTTGTCAAAGCCGCCCGCAGCCCCCTCCAGCTGCGCAAGCGCATTGAGAAGCGCCCAGCGGGCGCATTCTCGCCCCTCTTCGATGGAGACGCATGCTCCGAGATGTCCCGTCCGCAGCACCACACCATCCTTCAGCGGCACCTGACCTGAAACGGTGATGATATTGCCGGTCCGCACAGCCCCGGAAAATGCGCCTGGCGGCAAGGATGCTTCCGGCAGAGCAAGCTCAAGCTGTGCCAGCCGTTCGCGCACACGATTGCTTCCAGCCGATGAAGCATCGCGTGCCTTGCGGACTGCTGCTTCTGCGCTGCGGTCGACGAAGGCCCTCATGATATTCTTGTCGAGTTCCGTCAGCCGGTATTCGGGGTGCCACTGGATGCCGAGGCAAAAGCCGTCCGTGTCCCCTTCGAATGCTTCGATGGTTCCGTCCGGCGCCCGCGCGGCGACACGGAAGCGTCCTTGGCCGGCCAAAGCATGCCGGTGCAGGCTGTTGACGCGCGCCGGCCCCTTCCCTACCCAATCGGTCAGCACGCTGCCTTGCTCGACGATGATCTCGTGCGCCAAAACGTCGGGGATATCTTGCGGGATGTGGGATACGGCGGCGGCCGGCAGCTCGGTTTGAAATTCGCCCCCAAGGCATTCACCGATCAGTTGCATGCCGTGGCATATGCCGAGAAGCGGCTTGCCCGTTTTCAAGGCCTGCTCGACCAGCTGAATTTCGAACTGCCTGCGCGCGCCTGTCACCTCGGTCCCTGGCCGCGCACCGGTAAGGACAATTCCATCGGCGAGTGCCAACGCCGATGCCAGGTTCCGGGTGTTGTAAGGCAAGATCAAAGGAAATCCCCCTGCCTCGGCTATGGCATCCGCATAGTTGGCGCGCACCACATACTCCGTCTCGGTCGGAACATCGGGCGCCTCGCTGACATCGGGCGTCATGAGGATCACCGGCCAGCGAGGTTCATGCGATTGCGTTGCATGCCGACGTGCGTTGCCCGTGGCAACGGTCGTTTCAGTGGTCATGATCTTGGCCTTGTGATGACGAGTTAGCGGGCGGCCGGAAGGGCTAGCCGGCGCGAGAGGACCGAGAACGGCCAGGCTATCGCGAAATAGCAGAGCCCGACGGCAACGTAGATTTGCAAGGGAAGGAAATACTCCGTCGCCATTGACCGCCCCGTGAGCACAAGTTCGTCGACGGTAATCAGCGAAGCGAGCGAAGAATCCTTGAGCAGCGAGACGAAGGTGATGATCATCGGCGCCAGGATGACACGCGCGACCTGCGGCAGGATGATCCAGACGAAGCTCTGGGCCGGGGCGAAGCCCGCGGCCAGCGCTGCCTCGCTCTGCCCGGCCGGTATAGCCTTCAGACCGGCGCGGAAAAGCTCTGCGACCTGGGCCGCGAAACACAACGCCAGGCCGGCGATCGCCGCACCGAAAGCATCGAAGACGACCCCGATGCCCGGCAAGCCGAAATAAAGCAGAAACAGAACCGCCAATAACGGCACGCCCCGCACGATCGTCACATAAAGAGCCGCAAAATACCGCAGCGCTGCGAAACTGGATTTCTGGCAGAGCGAAAGCAGCAGGCCGAAAACGAAGGCCAGGGCAAAGGCACAAACGGAAAGCAGCGCCGTATTCATCATCGCCCGCAGCAGCAGAGGCAGCCATTCGGCACCATAATCGCCATAGGGCGCCAGGAAAGCACTCATCCTTTCAATCTCCCGTAACGTCTTTCGAGGAACTGCGTTGCCTGCATCAATGGCAAGCTCAGCAACAGATAGAGTGCCGCCGCCGTCGCGTAGATCATTATTGTCTGGAAGGACGACGTCACCATTGAACGGGCAAAGAACATGATTTCCGGCGCCGCAATGGCCGAGACGACGGATGTATCCTTGAGAAGCTGCACCGCGTAGTTCCCGAGCCCCGGAAGCGCTATCCGCATGGCCTGTGGCGTCAGGATCTCAAAGATCGTCTGGAGCGGGGTCAGCCCTGCGGCAAGCGCCGCCTCCGCCTGCCCGCCAGGCAGCGCGGCGAAACCGGCGCGAAAGATTGCGCAGGTGATCGCTGCACCGATGAGCCCGAGGCCCAGGACGGCCGCCGTGATCGACGTCAATTTCACGCCGAGGCTGGCAAGCCCGAAGTAGAGGATAAAGAGATGCGTCAAGGCCGGCACATTGCAGAGGATTTCGCAGCAGGCATCGATCGCGAGATTGATGAACTTGATCCCTGCAAATTGCCTGAGCAGAGCGAGAAAGAACCCCAAAGTGGCTGCGAGCGCCAGCGAGGCGATCGTGACGAAAACGGTTACGCCGAGCCCGGCGACGAGCCCTTGGACGACCGAGAAGAATACGGAAAATCCAATCATGACGCGCCTAGTGCCGAATCTTGTTGAGAAACGCTTGCGTGCGCGCCTCGCGGGGAGCGGTTATGACCTGGCGGGCCGGGCCGGCTTCGACGATGGTGCCGCCGTCAAGAAACAGAACGCGGTCGGCAATGTCGCGCGCAAACGCGATCTCGTGCGTGACGATCAGCATCGTGCGTCCTTCGTCTGCCAGCTCCTCCATCACTTTCAGAACCTCCTGAACCAGTTCGGGATCGAGTGCCGATGTCGGCTCGTCGAACAGCATGAGCTTTGGCTTCTGGGCAAGCGCCCGCGCAATCGCGACGCGCTGTTGCTGGCCGCCGGACAGCTCGAGTGGTGAGGCTTCAGCGCGGTGCGTCATATGGACTTTGGCCAGCATCTCCAAAGCCAGTTCGCGTGCCTCGGCAGCAGCCAGGCCGCGGACCTTGCGCGCCGCAATCGCCACGTTTTCCGTCACCGACAGATGCGGCCAGAGATTGAAGAGCTGGAAGACCATGCCCATCTCGGCGCGCTGCGGTGCAAGTTGCCGGTCGCTCATGACCTGGCCGTTGCGCACGCCGATCCGCTCGCCGTCGAGGCGGATCTCGCCGGCACTGGGCTTTTCCAGAAAATTCATGCAGCGCAGACAGGTGGATTTCCCAGACCCGGATGGGCCGATCAGGGCAATCTTCTCACCTGGTGCGACATCGAAATCGATGCCCTTGAGAACTTCGATAGGACCATAGCTCTTGCGCAGGCCCGCAACGCTCAGAAGCGCATTCATCGCCGTTTCCTTATGCGATTATATCTTGGCGAAGAGGGTGGACGAAAGCCGCCGATTGCAGCTTCCGTCCGCACGCTCGTTCAGCCGCCAGCTGCGCAGGACGGCAGCTTGTAATCTGCGGGGCGATCGACGCCGGCGCGGAAGTTTTGACCCACAGGCTTGAACCAGACATCCGACGACAATCCGTAGCGGGCGCCGATTTCCTTCATCTCGCAAGTCTTCCACATGTCGGCGATGATGGCGTCCATCTTCTGGCGCAAATCGTCGTTCTTCTGGTTGAGGCCATAGACGACCTGGCCGAGACCGGTCAGCAGCGGAAAATCCGGACTGTTATCGGTGAAGGCGAGGAAGTGCATATTCCAATCGGGGTTCTGCTTGATGGCGTAGGAGATCACCGGCGGATCGCCGATGACAGCGTCGATGCGCCCGGCGATAAGATCGCGCACGGCCGCATCGGAAGTGTCGTAGAGCGAGAGTTGGAGATCTTTGATGCTCTTCAATTCCGAGACGAACGAAAAGCCGGTGATCGTGCCGATCTTCTTGCCTTCCAGATCAGAGAGCTTGTCCCAGTTCGTCTTCGTCGATTGCATGATGCCGTTCTTGAAGTAGTGGATCGGCTCGGAGAGCGTCATGATCTTGGTACGCTTTTCGGTCCAGCCCATGGTGCCGAGCATGACGTCGACGCGGCCTGACTGAACGGAGGCGATCGTACCCGACCATTCCATGAGCGCAGGCTGAATCTTGAGGCCGAGCTTGTCGGCAATGCGCTGCATGATTTCACCGTCATAGCCTACCAGCTTCCCGTCCTGCCAGCCGGAGCCGGGCATGTCGCCGGTGAAGGCAACCGTCAGCTTGCCCTGCTCGGCAAGTTCGAAAGCATTGGCGATAGATGAAAGGGACATGAAGCTGCCTGCCAGCAGAGCGCACGTCACCATCCTTCTCGAAAGAGAAAGTGCCATTGTTCTGATCCTTGATTTGTTGGTTCCCCGGTCCGGTGGTTTCTGTCCCCGGATGTCGCGTTCGACGAGAGGAAACTTGACACTGAAGACTGCCGCTGAATTTTATAAATCGGACATTTTCTTTGAAAAAAGGACATGGTTGTTCTATCATTGCCGTGCGCCATGATCACATCCGAGGAACCTTCCGAAATATCTGCCAACGAGCCGGACTATGTGCGCTGGCTCGACGATCTTTGGGCCGAGCGGCTTCTGGTCGCACGCGACCGAAAGGCCGATCTCTCGGTCGGCATTCTCCTCTGGCCGACATTCCCGATGATGTCGCTGACGGGTATCGTCGAGCCTCTCAGGCATGCGGCGGACTTTGCCGACAATTCCCGTCCACTACATTGTCGCTGGTCGATCATGGGGGCTCCGGGCCATGCAGCGGTCGCCAGCTGCGGCATCCGGGTCCACGCCGATGCGCCCTACATTAACCCGACCGACTTCGACTACGTCGTGGTTATCGGTGGCCTCCTGCCACATCTGCGCGCCGCACCTAGCAAGCATCGCGACTATCTCAGGGTGGCGGCATCGGCGGGTGTTCCGGTCATTGGTGTGTGTACGGGCGCCTTCGTAATGGCGCAGGAGGGACTGCTCGCGGGGCGCAAGGCGTGCGTTCATCCCTTTCACGCGGAGGATTTCCGGATTGCCTTCCCGCGTCTTGCCTTCTCCACGCGCGATGACTTCCTGATCGAAAACGGCCGCATTACCGTGCCTGGCGGCGTATCGATCCTGTCGCTGATGACGGAGCTCATCCGCACGCATTGCGGACCGGATCGGGCGGCCAAGGCCGTGCACCAGCTTTCGCTCTCGGAGCAGAAGCACATGAGCGCCTTCGATCACGGCCGCGCCACAACATTTCGCCGCGCAGAAGATTCGCGTATTCAGCGAGCCGTCGTTCTCGTCGAGAGTCGGAAAGGCCGCGATGTCTCACCGGAACAGGTGGCCTCTCTGGTCGGCCTGTCACCACGCCAGTTCGCGCGTCTGTTCCAGGACAATATCGGCATGACCCCGAAGCGTTTTATCGTCGAGACGAGATTGCGCTATGGCCGGTTTCTAGTCGAAAACAGCACACTGCCCATGACGGCGATCGCCTTTGAAATCGGATTCTCCGACTCCGCCCATTTCGCGACCGCTTTTCGCAAGAAGTATGGGAGGCCTCCCAGGAGTTTCCGCTGATCTTTGTCGAGTCACCACAAACGGCAGGATCGAAAACCGACTTCGACACTATTGCGATTTAATCGGATGCGATATATATATATAGATGTCATCGTCAGAAAGCTTGGACAGGATGGACCGATGCCGACATCTAAAGCAGCTAAGGGGCCGGATATGCCTGTGCCCGCCTCCCCGCCAGCGGGCAAGGAAGGCAGGAAACTTTCGAATTTCCTGTGCTTCGCGGTCTATTCGGCAAATCTCGCCTTCGGCCGCGCCTATAAGCCGATCCTGGACGAGCTTGGCCTGACCTATACCCAGTACATCGCCATGGTGGCTCTCTCCGAAGAGGACGACCAGACCGTCGGGGTGTTGGGGGAAAAGATGTTCCTCGAATCCAACACGCTGACGCCCATCCTCAAGAAGCTGGAGTCGAATGGTTTTATCACCCGTCACCGCGATCCTGCCGACGAACGGCAGGTGCGGGTCAGCCTGACGCCGGCAGGACGCCAACTCGTTGAAACCGATCCCGGCAACGCGCTGCTTGGCGCCATCGGCCTCGGCGACGACTTTCCCGTCGTGCAGAAATCGGTGACGACGCTGCGCGACAACCTGCTGCGGTCAACTCAGGGCGAACCGGAGAAATCGTGATCGCGGCCTCAGTCGCCTGATCCCGCCTGGGTCTACTGCCGTAGCGGCCGGAACGCAGTCCGGAGCTCGGCAGTGAAAGCCATCGGCTGTTCCCAGGCGGCGAAGTGGCCGCCCTTCGGCAGCCGGTTGTAGTGGATGAGCTTCGGATAGGCCTTCTCCGCCCAGCTCTGCGGCGCCTGGTAGATCTCATCGGGAAAAGCACTGACCGCCACTGGGATCTTGATGCCCCTGGGGTCGAAGAACCCGCCCGACGGATGGTGCGCGTTGTCCCAATAGAGGCGTGCCGAGGAGATTGCGGTGTTCGTCAGCCAGTAGAGCGTGACGTTGTCGAGGATATCGTCCTTCGTCAGCCCCTCGGGCTCTCCGTCGAAAACGCGGGCAATCATCCGGTAACTGCGGATGTCGTGATCGAGCATCCACGACGCAAGCCCGACCGGCGAGTCGACAATCCCGTAGAGCGTCTGCGGCCGGTTGTTCATCTCGATCGCATAGCCCAGCCCATTCTTGTAGAAATCGTCGAGCTGATCGAAGGCGCGCCTTTCGTCCGGTGACAGGTCGGCTGGCGGCATGCCGCCGGCGGCAAGAGCCTTGGCGATGTCAGCCGGAACCGTGGCCGCCATGTTCGTATGGATGCCGAGCAATCCCGGCGGCTCCTGCACCGCCATCAATTCGGTCACCGCGTTGCCCCAGTCGCCACCCTGCGCCACGAACTTCGTGTAGCCGAGACGTTGCATCAGCGTCACCCAGGCGTGCGCGATACGCGGCGGGTTCCAGTTCCCCGACCCCGTCGGTTTCCCGGAAAAGCCGTAGCCCGGCAAAGACGGGATCACCACGTCAAATGCGTCCTCTTCGCTCCCGCCATGCGCTGTCGGATCGGTGAGCGGTTCGATGATCTTCAACTGCTCGATGATCGAACCAGGCCATCCATGTGTGACGATCAACGGCAGCGCATTTTTATGCTGGGAGCGCACGTGAATGAAGTGGATATCCAGCCCGTCGATCTCTGTGATGAACTGCGGCAGCGCATTGAGCCGCGCCTCCATCTTGCGCCAGTCGTAATCCGTCGCCCAATGCTTCGCGAGTTTCTGGATCGTTGCGAGCTGCACGCCCTGCGTATCGTCCGCAACAGTCTCCCTGTCAGGCCAACGGGTGGCCGCGACGCGCCGGCGCAGATCGTCAAGCTGATCCTCGGGGAAATTGACGCTGAAGGGGCTCACCCCGTCGCCGTTTGCCTCAGCGCTGCGCGTCCCGGCAAGCATGCTCATGGCTCCGGCGGCGGCCGTGGCGGCAAGCAGCTCGCGCCGCGTGGGCGTTGATAGGGATGTGGGTGGCATGACGCTCTCCTCTCCGTTTGATCTGTTCGGAAACGGACGAAGATCGACTGACCGACCTCGTTCGCATCAGCAGGTCATTCGCGTCTGTCCGGGGACTATGCTCCCGGGCAACGTCGGGGGTCAACCTACCCGGTCAGGCTATGCCTCGACTGTCTCGATGGACGACTGGCCATTGCAAAAAGCCGTGGCTGCGGGCAGCATCGGCGCGAGATCGAGGAGGCAGAGGAGAATGCATGCCCGACATCGCGATGGGCGTCTTGAGCCAGAACGGAACCGTTCTCCTGGCCAGGCGCAGTTCCGAGCGCAAGGTGCACCCGGATCGCTGGAGCCTCCCGGGCGGCCATATCGAAGAGGGCGAAGACGCCGAGACGGCGATGTGCCGGGAATTGATCGAAGAAATAGGCGTGACGCCGGAGCTCTGGCAGTTTGCAGGACGGTTCACCTCGGAAGACCCGCCCGAAGCATCCGCGACATTCCATGTCTATCACGTCCTTAAATGGCACGGCTGTCCGCGACTGATCGGTGACGAACACACCGAGCTCAGATGGTTCACCGCCACCGCGATAGAAAAAGAAGCCGAATTGGCGCCGCCTCAGCTCACTGAAATTCTCGCAAACCTCGCCATGCGGGAAACAGGCACGCCCACTTAGGTCCCTTGGCGGTCAAGGCGGTCTCGCCAGCTGAACGGGTCCTCAGAGAACATGATGCTGGACGTCGCCAAGCGCACCGGCCTCCATCATCTCGGCGGCCCTTGCATAACCGCCGCCAATTCCGTCGAGGAAATGCAGGTGCGAATCCGGGCTGCCTGATGGCACGAGGCAGGTCATCAGCGCATGCGATTGGCGGTGCAGTCCGAAGTTCACCTCACCGCGCGCCCTTGCCAGAAGAAGCATGGTTTCGACCCTATCAATCTGTTCGCGCGTGCAGTCCAGCGTCAGGCGCAAACCGTCATCGAATTTGCGGAAATCCGAATGGGAGGCGACCTCCGACCAGCGTTTCGCATCGACACGCTTCCCGCTGCCTTTGGGCATGGCAATATCCCTGGGGATAGCCATTTCCACGGGAACCGGATGAGACCGGTGCGACGGCGCATCGAAGACGGCAAGCACGCGCTTCGCCAGCGCCGCAAAGACCTCCGGGCTCGTATGGTCATCCGGCTCGACCAGCAGCGACAGGATCTCGCCCCGCTGGCTCGGGAACGGCGTCCAGTCGCAGCTCAGTCCGGTCAGATCCGGCTTCGTCGCGTAGCGGCCCGGCTTGACCAGATACCGGCCGCTCTTGATCTGCTGCTCCGCCCATTTGAGCCCTCCTCCTGCAAACATCGCATAGGTCGCGTTTTCCGAAGCCGCATAGCGCGCAACCCTTACGTCGCGCCCACTATTGCGGATTTCGCGCACGGTGAGCAGCCCGATACGAAGGGTGAGATCGAGATCGCTTCTTGCAAAGCTCGCGACCTGCCGCAACGCCGAGGTCGCGGCCATGATGCCGTGCGGCGGCAAGGCGAATGCCGCCCCGTCTCCACGAAACACGAAGGGGAAATCGAACGAACCCCAGGCATTACCGAGAGCGGCGATGATCGATGCGCCTGCGAAGTTGACATCTTCATAGCGTCCCGACTTGATCGCCAGCGTCGAGCTGACGACGTCGGTGATGCCGATCAGCCAATCCTCGGGCAGCGGCTCATAGACGGCTGGGTCGAGCACGAGCGAAAACTCGTCATAGGCCTGGTGTGGCTGGGCGTGGCTATTGTTCATGGCATGTTCTCCAGATCGGCAAGGTTCCGGTGCCTGCTACCTCAGGAAGGGTCTGCCGGCCGATCGGCAGGCCCTCCGCATCAAATCCTCTGGCGGTGAGGTCCGCCCTTCCCCGCTCAGACAAGTGTGGTCTCGACGTCGATATTGCCGTGTGTCGCCTTGGAATAAGGGCAGATGCCATGGGCTGCCTCGATCAATTCCTGCGCAACGTCGCGATCAATGCCGGGCAGGCTGACATTGAGGCGCGCCCTGATGAAGAAGGAGCCGTTATCGACGTTGAGATCGATCTCCGCATCGACCTCGGGACCGGCCGGCAGCGTGATCTTCCGCTGCGAAGCGGCAAACTCGATGGCGCCGATATAGCAGGCCGACCAGGCGATGCCGAACAGGTTTTCGGCAGCCGGATGCGGTTGCGGCAGTTTGATGTCGATCGTGCCGTCGCTGCTGCGTGCGGAGCCGTTGCGGCCGCCGGAGATGTGGGTTTTGCCCGTAAAGAGAAGCTTCTCGGTCATGGTGATATCCTTTCGGTTTGATTTGCTACGCGTCCGACTAAATCGGATGCGCTCTAATATGCCGCACCATAACCGATGTCAACACTATTCCGATTTAATCGGATGCGATTTATTTCTCCGGCCAAACTCATCACATCAAGATAATCCTCAACGGCAGCTGTGCGAGCAGGCCGACCCGCTGCGCAAAGTCACGTCTTGCCCGGGAACAGAGCCCTCTATAGGCTCTGCCGGGAAGCGCGAGGTGGCGCCCGTGAAAAAGCCCGGAGAGATGCCATGTCCTCCATAACAGCAGACAATGCGGGACAGTATGGCGACAGCCGGAAGCTCGCCGCGCGGGCTCGACTGCATAGCCAATACACCATCGCCGAGACGGCCTGGTTTCCATGGGTTGCAACGCAGTTGTCCCTGAAGCCAGGCGATCGTGTCCTCGACGTCGGCTGCGGACCGGCCTGGTTCTGGGCAGCAACGGCAGGTCTGCTGCCGGAGAATCTTGACCTGACGCTCGCCGACCTTTCGCAAGGCATGGTCGACGAGGCGGTGGCGCGTTGCAGCACCCTGCCATTCGGCTCCGTCCGGGGTTGCCAAGCCGACGCAGCCGCGCTCCCCTTCGAAGATGGCGCCTTCGATGCCGTGGTCGCGATGCATATGCTCTATCACCTGCCCGACCCGGCCGCGGGCATCGCTGACATGTCAAGAGTGCTGAGGCCGGGTGGCTTACTCGCGGTCACAACCAACGGCGCCGGCAATATGCGCGAGATCTACGCGCTGACGACCGTATTCGGCAATGCCCCATCCGATCCGGCTGCCGAAGCCTTCGGATATGACGCTGCCGAACGATTGATGCGGTCACAGTTTGGAAACGTGAACATGTCGCAGCATCCGGCAAGCCTGAGGATCACTGAGCCCGAGGATGTATTCCTGGCGCTCACCTCCTACCCGCCCGGCGATGGCGCCAGCCAGCTCCAGCTCACCAAGTTCCGTCAAGCCGTTGCCGATGCCTTCACCCAACGCAACGGCGTGCTTGAAGTCCGCAGGGAGACCGCGCTGTTTCTGAGCAGGAAGACGGACTGATCCGTATCGCGGTGTCGGCTGCGGCCTTACGACCGCGGCCGGCCGTCGTCGAACAGCGTGGCAAGCCACTGGTAGTATCGTGGCTGCTTCTCCCGCAACTGGCTGCGCGAATAAGGCGGCCGATCGATGTCACCGAACAGGTAGACGCTGGCCGTGACCGCGAAGAATTCGTGACCATTGCTCATCATGTAGGAATCGCCCGGCCAGACCCGCTTGCCGATATCGAAGAATTGCGCAACATCGGTATTGCCGAATCCGCCCGGAAGCATTCGGTCGTGATAGGCATGCAGAAGTTCATGCAGGATGATCGGCTTGTCAGACGCGAGGGCCTTCACGCGCAGGTCGATGCCGGTCTTGCTGCTGTAATGGCCAGGCCCGGCCTTTGCGGCGGCGGGATTGGCCCAGATCGGGATCATCCGCATGAAGGTGAGCACATCGGGTTTCAGGTCGACATGCTCGACGATATCGAGCTGCCGCTTGACCGCCGCGACCATCTCGTTGTCGGGCTCCGCGCCCTTGGCGTTGGTGAGATCGACCTGCCATCCGTGATAGCTGAAAACCAGCGGATCGGCCGCTGCCGCGCCTGTTGCCATGATGGTGATGACGATGGCGCAGAGCGCCAGGATTTTCGAAATCGGTCTCACAGCCACTCCTTGACAACTCACGCACCAACTGTTGCACAGGCGGTCCAGCCGCACAATTGTGTCGTGGAGGTGTTGATGTCGCGGTGATGAACTCAGGCAGAGGCCAGTGTCGCCGGGGCGATGGTCAGATGGCCGTTTCGATGCATCCGGCTTGATGGTATGTTTCCGCATGACCCGCGACGCCGCCATTGCGAGAGCAGAGACCTATTTCGATTCCGGATCGTTCCGGACGGATCTGGCGCGCCGAGTCGCCATGCCGACGGAAAGCCAGAACCCAGATCGCCGGCAGGTGTTGCTCGATTATATCGAGACCGAGATCAGGCCGACTTTCGAGGCGCTCGGCTTTACCTGCCACACGTTGACGGAGGGCGGCTGGCCCTTTCTCTTCGCCGAGCGTATCGAGGATCCGAAGCTGCCGACCGTGCTTGGTTATGGCCATGGCGACGTGATCCGCGGACTTGACGATGCCTGGGACGACGGCCTGTCGCCCTGGCGGATGATCGAACGTGACGGCAGATGGTACGGGCGCGGCGTCGCCGACAACAAGGGGCAGCACACCGTCAACATCGGCGCCATCCAGGCCGTGCTGGAAACGCGCGGTAAGCTCGGGTTCAACGCCAAATATCTGATCGAGATGGGTGAGGAGCGGATATCGCCCGGCCTGCGTGAACTCGCCGTCACGCACAGGGAATTGTTCCGCGCCGACGTTCTGATCGCCTCAGACGGCCCGCGGCTCACCGCCGAACGGCCGACTATCTTCTTGGGTTCCCGCGGCGCCGTCAGCTTCGATATATTGATCGACGCGCGCAAGGGCGGGCACCACTCCGGGAACTGGGGCGGCCTACTCTCCGATCCTGCAATCCAACTCGCCCATGCGCTTGCCAGCATCACCGGCCCGTCAGGCGAAATTCGCATCCCGGAATGGTGTCCGAAAGAGATCCCCGACAATGTCCGGCATGTGCTTGCCGACTGCGTCCCAGAGGATGGCGACGGCGATGCGAAAATCGATCCGAACTGGGGCGAACCCGGGCTGACGCCAGCCGAAAAGCTGTTTGCATGGAGCTCCTTCGCGATCCTGGCTTTCGAAGCCGGCAACCCCAAGACACCCGTCGGCGCGATCCCGCCGCGCGCCTGGGCGCGTTGCCAGCTACGCTTCGTCGTCGGAGTCGATGTGAAGGATATACTGCCGGCGCTGCGACGGCACTTCGACAGCCATGGTTTTCCGCAGGCGCAGATTGCCCAGGCAAGCGACGAGATTTTCTACGCGACGCGTCTCGATCCCAAGCATCCCTGGGTCGGTTGGGCGGTCGACTCGATCAGGCGCACCAGCGGCAAGACGCCGGCCATCCTGCCGAACCTCGGCGCATCGCTGCCGAACGACACCTTCTCCGAGACCCTGGACCTGCCGACGATCTGGGTCCCGCATTCTTATCCGGGATGCTCCCAGCATGCGCCGAACGAGCATCTTCCCCTCTCCATCGCCCGCGAGGGCCTCGCGTTGATGGCAGGCCTCTATTGGGATCTCGGCGAGCCCGGCGTGCCAGTCGGCCGGCAGACAACCTAGACGCCACCATCCATTCATGCCTCCATGCCCGAACGCATGCTCTGGAAGAAATCAACGAGCGGCCGCGGCGCCTGGTCGTTGAAGCACATGTCGAGGCCCGCAGCCGATTGTGCGGCTGCATCTTCGCTGCGGGGAAGCATCGCCGCCTCGTAGGAGGCCAGTGCTGCCTCGACATCTTCCCCGTGAGCGATGATCGCCTGCGCCAGTTCCGCGCCGTCGAGCATCGCCAGATTGGCTCCTTCACCGGCAAAGGGCGACATCAGATGCGCGGCATCGCCGATCAGCGTGAGGCCTGGCCGGCGCTCCCAGCGGTGGCCGACTGGCAAGGCATAAAGCGGCCTTGCAATCAACGGCGCCTCGCTTCTGGCGATGAGGTCGACGAGCGAGGGATGCCAGTCGTTGAAACGCGCCAGCACGTCCTCGCGCAGACGCCCGCCATTCGACCAGTCGCCTGTCGACCACTCGATCGGCGCCTCGAAGGCGGCATAGCTGCAGAGCACGTCACCCGGCTCGCGATGGGCCAGAATGCCCTTGCGATCCGAGAGCGCGGCCATCATCCCCTTCCCGACAGCTTCCGCCTGGGCAGGAAACCGGAAAGACGCCTCGGTCAGGCGGGCTTCCACAAATGACAGTCCGGCATAAACAGGCTCGACATCGGCAAGCAGCGGCCTCACCTTAGACCATGCGCCGTCAGCGCCGATCAGCACATCCGCCTTGACCAAGCGATCATTGGCGAAGGCGATGACGTAACTGTCGTCTGCACTGGCACTGGCGCTGACGCCGGTGGCGCGATGCCCCCAATGGATGATTCCCTCCGGCAGCGATGCGATAAGCATGGCGCGCAATGCGCCGCGATCGACCTCGGGGCGCAGACCGTTGCCCGCCTCCGAAAAATGCACCCTGCCCGTCTTGTCGAGAACGCGGGACGCATCCCCCTCCTCAAGCACGATCGCGCGGAACGCGTCATAAAGTCCGGCGGCCCTGAGCGCCGCCTGGCCGGACTCGACATGCATGTCGAGCATGCCGCCCTGATGCCGCGCCGATGCGGAAGTGTCGCTTTCGAAGATGCGCACATCCACTCCATGAATATGCAGGATGCGCGAGAGAATGAGCCCACCGAGGCCGGCCCCGAGAATGGTGATCATGATTTTGTCTCCATGCGCCGCGTTTTAAGGACGCCGTTGATCAGGACATCGAATCCCCAGTCCAGCCGGTCGCCCCTGCCCGACAGCAGGTCCGTACCGTGCCGGACGATATTCGGTAGGGTCTCGACATCAGCAGTCTCGATGATCGCCGCCAGCGCGGAAAAGTTGGACGGAGAACGGGCCGATGCCTTCCAGGCGGCTTTCTCAGCCGCCTGCGCCGTCGCAGAAAGCAAAAGCAGATCGACCGCCCAGGCCGCCTGGCCGTCCGGTACCCCACCCTCTTTCAGCAGCGCCAGGATCTTCTCGACAAGCGCGAGGTAGTTCGCCCCGCTGGGCATGGTCGACATCGCCATGCGCGCCAGTTCCGGATGCTCGAAAAGCACCGCGATATAGCCGCGAAGCGTGCCCTTCAGCCGACCGCGCCAGTCCGCCGGCGAAGACGGTTTGGCAACATCCGCGAGCAACGCATCGAGGATCTCGGCATGAAGGTCCTCGGTGTCGCTGATATAGACGTAAAGCGAGGCCGGTCCGGTATCGAGCACGGCAGCCACGCGCCGCATGGTAACCTTGGCGAGCCCCTCCTCATGGAAGAGTGAGAGCGCCGCCGCGATGACCCCTTCACGGCTCAAAGCCGGTTTGCTCGGCCGCTCCCGCCGGCTCCTGGATTGTCTTGCCATATATCCAAACCCCAATAACGAACATGTTTCTAACGAACATGTTCGCTATTGGATGTCAAGATAGGTGGTCCCGAAGCCGCCGTGCAGCCGCTGCTTCGGATGTATCGGTCAGCAATGGCGGATCACCAGGAGAATACGGCGCGCCAGCGCTCAGACCTTTTCTTTCTTCCTGATTTTTTCTTTCGGCTCGACAGGTGCATCAGGCGTCGGCGCCAACAGCTTGCGCAGTGACGAGATCTTATCCTTCACCAGCGGCCGGAAACGCGTGGCGCGATAGGGCATGTCGGCCGCCCCATAACCTTCCGGCCCGTCATCATTGCCGCGGTTGATCTCCGCGAGCTTCACCCCGATGAACGTGCCGTCGATATAATGGGTGTATTCGCCCACCCAGCGGATCGTATAGATCTCGCCTTTACGGATGAGCTGGTCGATGCTGACATGTTTGAAGGTATCGTTGATGCAGACGACCTTCTGGCCGACATGGAAATCATAGCTCATGGGATCAAACTCTCGAAATGGCAATCCGCCTGGCCGATCTATAGCGTGCCCTGCGGCGAGGATGAACCGTTTTCTGCCAGCCAGGCCCAATTGCGGCCGCAACATCAGCATCCGCCGCATGGTTTAGGTGGCATGCATCAGTCGCAATAGGCCTTGCCGCTCTTGCGGGAGCGAAGATCGAAGTGGAAGTGGTTCCAGTGCTCCGGGTTGCTGCCCGGCCCGAGTACGGTGTTGAAATAACGGCAGCTGTCGCTGCGCACCGCCTTCAGCAGCCGCCCCTCGCGCAGCGAGAACAGGCCCTTCTTGCGCACGTCGATCTCGTGGCCGTTCTTCAGCACGAACTTGCCGACGTCGATGGCGTTGCCGCGGGCGTGTTCCGACATAGGATTGTATTTCTGCCGGCTGTTGTTCATGCGCCGGCAGGAATAGCCGCCGAGCGGCTGGATCGTCTTGATGCCGCTCCAGTAGCGATAGCGGGCGGACGGTGCCAGTTCGTTCTTCACCCATTTGGCGAAGGCGAGCGTCACCTGGCAGTTCAGCGTCACAGCCGGGCGCACGCCGATATTGCCGGAAAGCCCCTTCAGCGACACCGGATAAGGCACCTGGCAGGTCGGCCCGTTCGAAATCGGCGGCTTGTCATCGAAGAGGACGCCCATGCGCTTCAACTCGCGCCGGCAGGCAAGCTCGGAGGACGGCATGACGCTGGGATCGACGGGTGCCGCCGGTTCGCTCATCATCGGATTGTTCGGCCGCAGCATCGCGACCTCTTCGCTCTCGTCCTCTTCGGGAACACGGGTCGGCGCCACCACAGGGCTGCCGTCGTTCCAGGCGGGCGCCCGGCTCATCTGTGCCTCGGCCGTCGGCTGCGGCATTGGCTGCTGTGGGGGCTGGCGCATGGGCTGGTTGAGCTGCGTCGGATTGTCGGTACCGATGCCGTCGACAACCGGCTCGGTGGCATTGCCCTCGGCGATCTGTTGCTGTTGTTCCTGCGCCAGCCCGACAACCGGCTCGGCCCCGAGATCGTCATCCATGTTGACGCCGCCGGACGGGATCGCAAGCGCCTGCGTGCCGCCCCAGTTCTGGTTCTGCTGCGCTAACGCCTCGTCGCTGTCGATCATCGGCAGCTTGCCCCGCCGCGCCTGTGGCGCGGCTTGGGCGGCATGGCCGGTGCCGGCAAGGTTTGGCGTGTCGAGATAATCGACCGAGCCCTGGCTATTGCCGACGGGCGCGCTGGAAACCGGATAGGAGGCCTGGCTCTCCACTGGCGCCATGCGCACGGCAGGCGCCATGCGCGCTGCCCCCCGCGACGGCGAGATCGAGCTGACCCTGGTGCCGTTGTCGACATTGGCCGGCGGCACCAGTCCGTCGCTGATCGAACAGGTCGTCAGGGCCGCCGAGAGGATAACGGGCAAAAGGGTTCGCCGAGGAAAGGAAACAAACGCCATACTCTTATCGCTTCCGCAGGCTGGCTGGGCAGTGACCGAAAAAACTCACTCCAAATTTAATAAAAAACGGTGAACGAAAGCTTACCCGCGCAATCTGAAGGCGATGAACGCGAAAAAGGCCGCTCTCGCGGCCTTTTCAAGGTTGAGTCACGAGGCCCAGCGCAGTCTCGCGCTGCGCGAGATCGGCTACCCGTTCGTGAAGTTGATCAGATCGGCGATGGTGAAATGACCCGCCACAGCGCTCGGCAATGTCGGCCGCCACTTCGGCCATTGCGCCAGGAACGAGTGGCGATCCTCGCGGATGAGGCCGGCGATGACCTCGGCAATGATCGTGCCGCCGACCGGTCCGAGATGCTGGCTGTTCCCTACTATCTCCGCCTCACGCAGGATGTAGAACCAGAGCGGCGCGTTGCCGTTGAAGCTGCCGGGATGATCGGTCAGCAATTTGCCACGCGCCTCCTTCCTGTCGGCATCCTCGCTGTCGAACAGCTGTTCGTCCGACAGCGCCTCCATTTCCATGTGCCGGGCGACCGCCTGGCCAGAAGGCAGTCCGAGGCGCCAGCCGCGCAAAAGGTTCAAGGCGGCGAGCGCCCTGCGGATCTTGATCGGCTCCCTCTGATGATCAGGCAGGCTGGTCAACGGATCGACCAGCAGCGTATCGAGCTTGTAGGAGGGTTGCGGCAGAATGGCGCCCGGGGGCGGCGCTCCATCCGGAGCGACCCCGTCGAAGAAGAAGGCCCAATCGATCGACCAGAAGTCGGGAAGCTCGCGGAACCCGTTCAAATTCGCCAGCGGCTCCTGCGCCACGTCGGTCAAGGAGAATATCGGGATGCGGTTGAACTTTGCCATTTTTCCATTGAATGGCTGCTCGTCGGGCCTGGCCTTCGTCACGATCCTGTTGAGGGAATAGCTCGGCCTCACCATCGTATGGCCATATCGGTAAGCTGCGACCGAGAATTCGACCGGGATAAAGGCATACCGGCCCTGCGGATTGTAGAAACGAATGACAGGCTTTTCGCCTCGTCCGACGATGACGCGCTCATAAGTCTCCTGACCGATTATCCTGGGCAGGAAATCATGCAGGACGATCCACTGGTAGTGCCAGCGCACCGTCTGCTGACAGAGCTCGAAATCGCGGGTACCCAGTGTATCCACCACCTTGTTGTGAAATCTGAGGAAGGTGGTGTGAAGTTGCGAGACGATCAGGTTTTCATCATTGCGCTTATCGCCAAGCAGCGCGCGCCGGATCGAGGCGTTGTTCCTCGGCAGATCGGGGCGCTTGTTTCGCGCCTTGTCGAAATCCTTGTCCGTCCCGAGAAGCATGTGAAGCTCGTCGTCGTCATAAAGGAAAGGCTGGTCGGCCGGGCCTGAGCCATAGACCGAATCCAGGTCGAGACGTGGCGTGCGGAAATCCTGCAGGGCATTGGGATCGTTGAATCGATCAAGCGACGAGGCTGGATCGAAGGTGATGTCATGATCGAGAAACTGCCCGAAATAGGTGAAGCCGGCAGGAATCGCCGGGTTTTCGTCTTCAGGCTCTCTCTCGTTGAGCGCAACATCGACGGGCTCGTGATCCTTGATCTTCTCCGCGAACTCCCCCTGGAACATCGTTTTCGCGAGATCGACGAGCGCCGCTTCGGTAAATGCGGCGGACGGCAGGTTGCGGAACATCCTCCCGAATCTCTGATCGCGAACACTCGATTGCGCGACGTTATCCATACCTCTCACAGGCGAACCATGCTTGCTCTGAGCCATTTCGGGCCTCCCTCGGTTGCAAAGCTGGAATGCGGTGACGGAAACCCCTTGAGGTTTCCGGCAGCGGAGTGATTGAGGGCAGCGGCATTCGATGCGGACGACTGCAGGCGGCAAAAGGTCGGTTTCATCGATCCCCAATGCAGGGGAACAGGCAGCGGCCATGCCAAAGCCGCCGGGACTGTGGTCTCGGATATTTGGAGAAATTGGAGAATTGTGTTGGCTTCCGTTACGGTAGCTATCGCTAGCTTCGAAATGCCCCGTCCCTCAAGTACAACCTGAATGAAGCATATTAGCAGAATAATTGCAATTACATTCGCTTACTGATTGAATCCGCTGCTTTTTACCAAGAACTGCCGTAACGTATAGTTCCCTGAAAAGCTTAGAATTGCGCCAATCCAAGATCGTCAATAGTCGAGGGGAGCATGGGGACGATCTGCAACAGCTCTGACTGCTGACAAAATAGGCCAACTCCTCTTTCATCATCCTCGGGATTGTCTCGAGCATCTACAGCCAGTGCAGCAGGTCCTCGGCACGAGGCCGATTAAAGAACGAGACTTGTCAATAAAAAAGAGCCGTGACGACGGCTCTTTTTCCTAAGTGTCTGAAGCGCGGGCCGTCCGACTTTGGTGAGAGGCCGTTACATCGGACGGCTCTTCTTTCGGTTCCTCACGCGGCCCGGGTGTACCTCGCCTCGGCCTGTTGCCCGGCGCCGCGCAGGCGGAAATTCGCGAGTAGCGTTTTCAGCTGGGTGCTTTCGTCGGCAAGCGTGCGGCTTGCCGCCGTCGTTTCCTCGACCATGGCGGCGTTCTGCTGTGTCATCTGGTCCATATGGTTGACGGAGCTATTGATCTCGTTCAGCCCGGTCGACTGCTCGCGCGCCGCCGTGGCGATCGACACGACGTGATCGTTGACGCGGTTGACCAGCGCCTCGATCTCCAACAGCGCGTCACCGGTCGAGCGCACCAGCGCCACGCCGCCCTCGACTTCGGCCGCCGAGCGGCTGATCAGCGCCTTGATCTCCTTGGCCGCATTGGCGGAACGCTGGGCGAGTTCGCGCACCTCCTGGGCGACGACGGCAAAGCCGCGGCCCGCCTCGCCGGCACGTGCGGCCTCGACACCGGCATTCAGCGCCAGCAGGTTGGTCTGGAAAGCGATCTCGTCGATGACGGAGATGATCTGGCTGATGCGGTTGGAGGATTCTTCGATCCGGCCCATCGCGGTGACCGCATTGCGAACGATCTCGCCGGATTTTCCGGCGCTCGCCTTGGTCTCAGTGACCATCTCGCGGGCCTCGTTTGCGCGCTCGGATGCGGTCTTGACGGTCGCGGTGATCTCGTCGAGCGCTGCCGCGGTCTCTTCGAGTGCGGCCGCCTGCTGTTCCGTACGCTTCGACAGGTTGCCGGTCGCCTCGCTGATGTCGGAAGCACTTTCGTTGACGACATGGCTCGATTCGGCGATCGCATGGATCACGCCGTTCAGCGCGTCGACGGCGGCGTTGAAATCGCCCCTCAGCTTGGCGTAATCCTCGCCGATATCGCCGATCGCAACCGTCAGGTCGCCGCCCGCGAGCTTCTCAAGGCCGACGCCGAGCGCCTGCATCGCTTGGGTTTGCCGCTCGGACACCGAACGCAGGCTTGCCTCGTTGCCGCGGCGCTCTTCTTCGATCTGGCGCTGCCTTTCGTCTTCCCGCCCGCGCAGCGCACTACGCTCGTCGACGGAATCGCGCAGCACCAGCAGCGCCTTGGCCATCTGGCCGATCTCGTCGCGACGGTCGCTGCCTGATATCTCCACCGATGCTTCTTCGGCCGCAATCGCGTTCATCGCCGCCTTCAGCCGGGCGATCGGTGCAGTCACGCTACGCACGATGGCATAGGCGATGGCAATCGTTGCGGCGGCGCCAAGCAGGCAGAGCAGCGCGGCCCACATCGCGTTCTGGCGATAGAGCGCGGCAAGGTCATCCGCATAGACACCGGTGCCGACGATCCAGCCCCAGGGCTCGAAACCGGCGACATAGGAATATTTCAGCACTGGCTGGTCGGCGCCCGGCTTCGGCCAAAGATAATCGACGAAGCCCTTGCCGTCCTTCTTCACCTTGTTGACGAACTCGACGAACAGGAACTTGCCGGTCGGATCCTTCATCTGGGAGATATCGGTGCCGTTCAGCTGCGGCTTGATCGGGTGCATCACCATGGTGGGGTGCATGTCGTTGATCCAGAAATAACCGTCGGCGCCGTAGCGCATCGCGCCGATCACGTCCTTGGCGGCCGCCTGCGCCTGTTCGCGGGTCATCGTGCCCGCCTGTTCCATCTTGTAATATTTGTCGAATATGCCGAGCGCCGTTGCATCCATTTGCGCCAGCCCCGCCTTCCGCTCCGCTTCCAGCTCAGAATAGGAATAGTTCAGAAAGAAGACCATCGTCGCAGCGAGCACGGCAAGCGCGAATGCGACGAGGCAGTAAAGGCGGGTGGAAATCTTGACGTTGCGCATGAGGTTCCCGGCGATTCTTGTATTTGAGATCGATCGCATTCTGAATTGCCGGAATTACTGGAGCGTAAAGCTTAATTAGAAAAATATTAAATAACGTAAGGTCAGGTGAAAGCTGCAAAATTCAACCATTTGAAATCGAATGAAATTTCAATCGGAAACGGCAGCAACATTTTTCCCGTCGGCCGTCCGTAGCGCTTGGCCTTGCCGTCTTTTACACCCCACAGCCTTTGCACTAGGGTGCTTCCCAGTGAATCGCCGGCCCGTGGCCCGCACCAGATGGAGAAGACTTGATGACCGATGCCGCCAAGCCGAGAGGCGAACTGACGCTGAGGACGCTTGCCATGCCGGGCGACGCCAATCCGGCCGGCGATATCTTCGGTGGCTGGGTCATGGCGCAGATGGACCTTGCCTCAGGCATCCGTGCGGCCGAGCGCGCCAAGGGCCGCGTCGTAACCGCCGCCGTCAAAGAGATGGCCTTCGAGCTGCCGGTCAAGATCGGCGACACGCTTTCCGTCTATACTGATATCGACCGTGTCGGCCGCACCTCGATCACGCTGATCGTCGAAGCCTGGGCGCATCGTTCGCGCTACAACCAGCAGGAAAAGGTCACCGCCGGCACCTTCATCATGGTGGCGCTCGACGAAGAGGGCAAACCGAAGCAAGTCCCCGAGGAGTGACAAGCCAAGGATCGAACGCATGGAAACGGTCAGCTCGCCGGAGGTCTTCCTTCACATCAAGGTGGTGATGGGCATGGTCATCAGCCTTTCGCTCGCGAGAGTGCTCACCGGCCTTGCCGGCATCGTCCAGCATCCCGCCAAGGCCAAGGTCTATCCCATCCATCTCGGCTGGGCGCTATCGATGTTCCTCTTCATCATCCATATCTGGTGGTGGGAATATCGTCTGCAGGCCGTGCCTGCGATCGGCTTCGGCATCTATCTCTTCCTGATCTGCTTCTGCAGTCTGTTTTTCCTGCTTTGCGCCCTGCTCTTTCCTGCCTCGCTCGACGAATATGGCGGCTACGAGGAATATTTCATTTCCCGGCGCAAATGGTTCTTCGGTATCCTCGGCCTCACCTACGCCGTCGATATTCTCGACACGGCAATCAAGGGCCATGAGCGCATCCTCTCCCTCGGCTGGGAATACCCAGCTCGCAACATCGTCTACATCCTCCTCTGCGCCATCGCCGCCTGGACCCCCAACCGCCGCTTCCACGCCACCTTCGTCATCGCCAACCTGATCTACCAAATCAGCTTCATCTTCCGTCTTTATGATGTGTTGGGGTGAGAAGCGGTCCCGCAAAGCGGGAGCAATCGATCCAGTGAATCGATTGCAGCTTCGAACGCCCTGAGCCCAAGCGAAGGGCCGGGAGCGCCGCAACCACAGACTGCACCCCAAAAGCCGTAGCACACATCACACGCCCGCATCCGTCCTCTGCTTTACCCCACCCGCCCAACGCAACGAAACGGCCGCATAGTGCGCAGCGCACGCACACGTCCCCAGGATCGCGATGTGATGCAGGAAGAACCCGATCGTGGACTCCTGGAAGTCCCAGAAATCGATCGATGGCCGGGCAATCAGCCGGTCTCCGATTCCCATGACGAACAGGCTGTGGATGCCCCACGCCGCTATTGCGCCCGTGGCAGCGCGAAGGGATGCAGTCCTGATCGCGTTTGGAGCACCGACCCGTAAAAGCCCGACAATGACGGCCATGATCATCGACCAGTGAAGGCCGAGATGGACGGCTGCGAGGACGAACGCCCAGTAGGCCGCAAGGATGTGAATTTCGCGCGCCGTCGGCCCGCCGTTCAAGGGAAGGAAAGCAAACACCGAGCGGGAAATCAGCACGCTGGTCACCAGCAAAGCTGATATCGCCAGGGCGATCGAGATATTCGACGCGTTTGTCAGAAGGTTTGGCCGACCGCGCGCCGCCTTCGGAAGCCTCGCCCACCACCGCCTGTTGAAGACGTTGTGCGATAGGAGAAGGATGAACATGCCGGTGCCGATCAGCTCATGCGAGGTGTTGTCGAGCCACCAGTAGGCGAGCGCGGCCAGAAGCAGCCCGGCCGCGGTGAAATCGAGCACGAGGCGTATCATGAAAAAAGGACTCACGATGCGACGCCCTCGCCGGGGATTTTATCCGGCCTAGTCAATGACGGCTCCGTTAAATTCCTTGAGAGCATCGAGCGTGTAGAGGAAGTCTTCGTCGGCCCTGGACGAATGACAGGACTGGCATCGCGCCGTGTTCTCGGCCATGTTGACGCTGCCGTCCGGCTTGAACCATTGGAACTGCCAGTCGCCGGTGCGACGGTCTTCATCATAGTCGCCGCCCCAGCCCGAACCCTTTTCCATGACGAAGGTGCGATAGATTTCCCCGTCGCGGTAATCGACCAGCACGAAGTGCGTGCCCGCGGGAACAGGCTGCCCGTTCTTCACGGCCTGGATGGCTTCGTTCGTCGTCATGATGTGCTCGGTCACGTTGCCGCGCCTGACGGTCGTGTAATGAACGAGGCCCGCCAATTCGGGCAGCGTCGTCCGGTTCGGCTCCGCGTCGACTTGCCAACCAACGAGAACGACAGCGCTGGCCAAGGCAAGAAGGATGGGAACACGTTTGAAGAGATCACGCATGGATATGTTTCCCTTAGTCTGCAGTTCGTATGGGCTCTGAGCAGGATACAAACGGGATCGCTGCCTGCACACCGGCCTTTGGGCCAGAGCAGCGCCGCACAGCGTCCGAGGCGGATCAGTCCAGCTTCTTCTCGTGGAGGAAGGTCGAGACCAGGTCGGCGATCTCTACGTTGTTCAGGTCGGAGAACGGGAAGTGGGTGTTGCCGCGGATGCCGATCTCTGGAAGGTGCACGACGGTGACATCGCCGCCATGCTTGTTCACCGTATCGCGCCACAGGCGGGCCATTGCCAGGCGCACCCGCCAGCTGTCCTGCGCCGGCATCGTCGTCGGCTGGTCGGGGATGTTGTCGCCATAATAGATGACGATCGGGATCTTCGTCAGTTTGAGAAAGTCGTCCATCGGCACCGGCACACCCTTCAGCGTGTCGAAGGCGCTCGGCATATCGGCAGGAACTTCGCCTGCCGGGAATACGAAGCTGCTGCCGGGTTCGAAGGCGACGATGGCCTTGACCTTGTCGCTCTTGATGGCCGTCAGCCAGCCGGGTCCGCCGCCCTGCGAGTGAGTGAAAAGAATGCCGGGACCGATTTTCTCGAACAGCTTTGCCACCGCGTTCGACACGACGTCCATGTCGAACGGCCCGGTGTTCGGCGTCATCGCGCGGAAGTACTGGTTCAGCGCTTCCGGATCACGGGAGAATTGCACGCTGTCGAAATAGTTCGGCCAGATGCCGACGCGAAACTGGTTGAACCAGAGCTGCTCGTCTGCCGTCGGCTTCACTGTTGTCTCGGCCATGCTCCGCCCGGCCCCGCCCCGGCGCGGCTGGTCGACGAGATAGGTGGAGAAGCCTCGACGCAGGAAGATGTTCTGGAAGCCTTCGCGGCCGTCGGGTGTCGTCTCCCAGGTCTTGGAGAATTGTCCGGCACCGTGCCACATCACGATCGGGTACTGACGCGGGTTCACCGGCACTTGATAGAAGGCAAAGGCATGATCGCCGTGATAGGTCTGGCCTGCGGGATCGAGAGGTTTCAGCGGATCGAAAGTGCCAGGCGCTGCCGTAGTGGTTCCCCCCACGGCAAAACTACCCTGCTCCTGGATGACCAATGGCTCGGGCTTTACCGCATCGGCAGCCGTCGCCAATGGCGCGGCAAGCTGCGCTGAGGCAAGCACCAATGCGGCCAAGGTGTTGGACAATCCATATCGCATGTCGGCTTCTCGCTTCGTTTCAGGTGGCGAGAAGCTAGCGGCATGGGAGGGAAAGGATTAGACGGCTCGGACAGCTAGGGTCTATTAGCAAGACTAATTAATCACAAGCTGTTGATAAGCCGTGATGGAATAAAATCGGAATTACTTTCCTCTATAGCGGAGCGCATCGGCGAACAGGGTGAAGGCGGGAGATGCATGCCGCCTGTTCGGATAGTAGAGATGGTATCCTGGAAAAGGCTGGCACCAGTGGTCCAGAACCCGGATCAGCCGCCCGTCTTCGATGTAGGAATGAACCTGATCCTCGGGCATGTAGGCCAGTCCCAGCCCGTCCAGCACGGCGCCGATCCTCGTGGCGATGTTGTTGAACACCATCTGGCCCTCGACACGGACGCGCAGTTCGCGGCCGTCCTTCTCGAACTCCCATGGATATATCGTCCCGTGTGTCGGCAGCCGCATGTTGATGCAGTTGTGAGCCGTGAGATCCTGCGGGATATCCGGGCGCGGATGGCGCTCGAAGTAGGAGGGCGCTCCGACGACCGCCATGCACATCTCCGGACCGATCCGGACCGCGATCATGTCCTTCGCCAATTGCTCGCCGAGCCGGATGCCGGCGTCGTAACGCTCGGTGACGATGTCGGTCAGGCCATAGTCGACGATCACCTCGACGTTGATATCGGGATGATCTGGAAGAAAGCGCGTCAGTGCCGGCGCGAGAATGGAAATCGCGGAGTGCTCGCCTGCCGTGATGCGAATGGTGCCGGCCGGTCGCTCGCGCATTTCGCTCAGGGCGGCGATCTCGAACTGGATCTCTTCAAATCTGGGTCCCACCCGTTCCACCAGGCGTTCTCCTGCCTGTGTCGGCGACACGCTTCTGGTAGTGCGGGTCAAAAGACGAAGCCCGAGCTTTTCTTCGAGACCGCGCACCGTCTGGCTCAACGCCGATTGCGACACGCCGAGCTTCGCGGCCGCCCTGGTAAAACTCCGTTCCCGGGCGACCGTCAGAAAGGCCACGAGTTCGTTGAAATTGTTGTCCTGGGGCATTCATTAGTCCGCCTTATAGGTCCATGCGCATTACAGCATCTAATCGAAAGCTGACACGAGGACTAAGTTCCCGTCAACTCAACTGCGAGACCGGCGACACCGGGCCGGCGCCTTCACCCTCAAGCCCCTACAAAGCCACGAACGGACACGACCATGAAAACACGCATTATCGGCGATCTCGAAGTCTCAGCGCTCGGTCTCGGCTGCATGAGCATGAGCGCCGCTTACGGCCCGCCCGCCGACGAAGGCGACATGATCAGATTGATGCGCACCGCCCATCAGCAGGGCGTCACCTTGTTCGACACGGCCGAAGCCTATGGCCCATTCGCGAATGAAGAGCTTGTTGGCAAGGCGCTCGCACCGATCCGCGACCAGGTGGTCATCGCCACAAAATTCGGCTTCGATATCGACCAGCAAACTGGTGAACGCCGCGGCGGCACCAACAGCCGCCCCGAACATGTCAAGGCGGTTGCCGATGCTTGCCTGCGCCGCCTGAAGACGGACAGCATCGACCTGTTCTACCAGCACCGCGTCGATCCCGACGTTCCGATCGAAGACGTGGCCGGCGCTGTCAAGGAGCTGATCGCAGCCGGTAAGGTCAAGCATTTCGGCCTATCCGAAGCCGGCGTCCAGACAATCCGCCGCGCTCATGCCGTTCAAAAGGTGACAGCCGTCCAGAGCGAATATTCGCTCTTCTGGCGCGGCCCCGAGGCGGAACTGCTGCCCGCCCTTGAGGAACTCGGCATCGGCTTCGTACCCTTCAGCCCACTCGGCGCAGGCTTTTTGACCGGCAAGATCGATGAGAACACCAAGTTCGATCCAAGCGATTTCCGCAACAGCGTGCCGCGTTTTTCACCTGAGGCGCGCAAGGCCAATTTTGCGCTCGTCGACCTGATCAGGCGGATCGGCGACCGCAAGGGCGCCACACCCGCGCAGATAGCCCTTTCCTGGCTGCTGGCCCAAAAGCCGTGGATCGTACCGATCCCGGGAACGACGAAGCAACATCGGCTGGAAGAGAACCTCGGGGCAGTAGACGTCGACCTGCTCGCCGACGACCTCGCCGAAATCGACGCAGCCCTCTCCGGCATCGAGGTCCAAGGCGAACGGCTACCCGAGGCAGCGCTCAAGATGACCGGCCGCTAAGGCCTGTCGTCGATGCCGCCCGGCCCTTCACTTGGGCTCAGGGCGTTCGGCCCTGCGATCGATTCACTGGATCGATCGCTCCCGCTTTGCGAGACCGGGCCTCACCCACGCAGAAACTGCGACCCTTTGTCGAACCCCAGCCCCGGGAAGATCTTCCCCGTCAAATCATCGGCGCTGACATCGAACTGCCGGTAGAGCATTGCCGCCGCGAGTTCGCGTAGGTCGGCGGTCGGCATCAGGTCGCGGTCGTCGAGCAACTGGCCGTCGCCGATGCCCGGCCAACGGCCGAGGATGCGGCCGCCGTTGACGCCGCCGCCGGCAAGCAGCGCGCAGCCGCCGGTGCCGTGGTCGGTGCCGGCTGAGCCGTTCTGGCGCACGGTGCGGCCGAATTCGGTCATGGCAAGCACCACGGTCTTCGACCAGATCTCGGGCCCGAGTGTCGCCTTCAGCGTATTGATCGCCTGGGCGAGGTCCTGCACTGGCCGCTTGAACTGGCCGGCCTGGCCGATATGCGTATCCCAGCCGGTGATCGAGAAGCTGGCAATGCGATAATCGCCCTTCAGCATGTTGCCGGCGAGCGCCGCCACGTCGGCGATCTTTGCGCCGTGCTGGCCCTCTGGCTCGACCATCATCGAGGCGGTGTCGGCCCGCGTCGCCTCGGCAAGTGCTTCGGCGAACGGCGGATCGCCGGCATAGAGCCGTGCCAGGAACTGCATCTCGTCGCGCGCCGGCGCCAGATTGGAATCCGACGCCCAGACGTCGACATTGTTCGGCCCAGAGAGGATCAGTTCCGTCGAGGTGTTGATGTCGATCGCCTTGCGCGCGTCCGAGCGCGGGATCACGGCGAGCGCCCGGTTCAGCCAGCCGGTCTTTTCCTCGGCGACATCCTCGCCGCCGGATTCCAGCATGTCCTGCCCGTCGAAATGGCTGCGCTGGTCGCGGTAGGGCGTCGACACCGCATGCACGAAGGCGAGCTCCCGGCTCTTCCAGAGCGGCATCAGCTCGGCCGCCGCTGGATTGAGGCCGAAATGCCCATCGAGGTCGAGAAGCCCGGTCTCGGGCGTCAGCGCCAGGGTCGGCCTGAGCGCTGCAAAACCGGCATCGCCATAGGGCTGCACCAGATCCAGCCCGTCCATCGCGCCGCGCAGCACGATGGTGACGAAGCGGTTATCCCCCGGCATTGCCGCGAAAGTGACCGGTGTGAAGACGGGGGCGGCGGCAAGACAGCAGGCAGAGGCCAGAAAGCCGCGGCGGGACAGCGAAATCCGGTTCGTGGGCAGCGTCATGGGCGGGGCCTCCTAAGCAGGTTCCGGAAAAGTGTCCAACGGTTTTCCGGCCAGAACCTGCGATAAAACAAAGAAGCTAAGCAGACGAAGCGTTGGCTTGCCAACGAAAGTCTGCTTAGCGGCGATTGAATTCGGGCGATGCCAACACCAGCGTCAGCCCGCTGATCTTGTTCGGCGCCTGCGACACCACGCGGATCGTCTCGTCGCGGGCGGCATCAGCAAGCGTCGACTTCAGGAATTCGCGCGGATCTTCGTCCCGACCGAACTGCGCCGCGGCCCGCCTCGCCCAGGCCAGCCGCTCGGCGAGCTGGCTGCCGGTGATCCAGGCGGAGAAGCCTTCCTCGTAACCGGCCGGGCTCGGCGGCAGCCAGATCGGCTGGCCCATGCGCCTGAGTGCGCCCTGCCCCAGCGCCCGCGCCGTCTGGAAGGCTTTGAGGCGTTTCTCCCTCGCCTCGCCGGCGGGATCCGTCGGCACCGGCGATCCTGCCATGCCAGGCGTGTTCGCCGCCATGTCGCCCTCGTCCGTACCTTGCTGGTTGGCCGCCAGGAAACTGCCTACGACGCCGTTGACCGGTCCCGCATTCAATGCCCTCAGGCCGGTGACGACATAGTCGAAAGGCTGGCGCGCCTTGGCGCCCTCGTCGCGCCAGGCGGCGGGATGGTCGAGCATCGCAGTGTAGACGGCGGTCAGGTCGCCATCCGTCTTCTTCCAGGCTTCGGCCATATCGGACACCATCCCCTCGTCGGGCTGGTCGGAGATGAAATGCACCGCGAGCTTCCGGCTGATGTGCGCCGCCGTCTTCGGATGGAGCGCGAGATCGTCGAGCATGTCGAGATAATCGTCGCGCGAGCGCCTGCGCCCGCCATAGCTGACGCCGAGCACCTCATGCGCGCCGGGCTCCGAAATATTCGGTCGGAAAGCGATGTCCATCTCCTTGCGGTCGATGGTGAGGCCTGTCAGCACCATGGCTGCCGCGGTCACATCCGCCTGGGTATAGCCGCTGCCGGCGCCGAGCGTGTGCAATTCCAGCAGTTCATGGCCGAGATTTTCGTTCAGCCCCTTGTTGCGTTTGATGCCGCCGGCCGAATCCGGACCGAGCGAATCCGCCTGGTCGAGATAGATCAGCATGGCCGGATGGGCGGTGGCACTGCGCAAGAGATCCCCGAACTTGCCTGATATGAACGGCCGGATCGCCTCCGCCTCGTAGAGCGGCACGATCAGGCGCATCGGCAGGCTCTTGTCGGCGCTGGTGGAGAAATGGTCTGTCCAGAAGGTCGCCAGCCGCTCGTAGAAGCCGTACGGCGACAGCACCGCCTGCATCAGCCGCAGGTTCGCATCATGTTGAAACTGCTGCTGCGCCTGGCGCTGGACCCCTTTGCGCATCTCGCGCTGTGTCGTATCGTCGGTCACCGTCTTGGCGTCTTGCCGGATCTGCTGCAACTGCGCCTGCAGGCTGAGAATCGCCTGGTGGCGCATGTCGGGGCCACCGAGCGGAAAGTCCGGCGTCGCCGCCGCCCCCTTGCGCAGCTGGCCGATGAGCTCGTCCTTGCTGTCCGGCGGCGCCTCGCCCGGCCGGAAGCCATAGCCGAACCGGATCGCCGCCATCGTCGGGAAAGACAGGCTCATGGCAGATCACCTCCTGATCACTGCTAAGCAATTCCAGCAAAAGTGCGTTGCGGTTTTGCGTCCGGAATTGCGCAAACAAAAAGTCAGAGCATTTCAGTGACTCGGAAAAAACGGAAATGCTTGAGGTGACAGGCTGCCAGCCGATTGCGACGCCAATCTGTAGGAAATGTGGCGATATCTAGACATGGACGATTTGTAATCTATTGAAAAGGCTAAAGTTTATGCACGGAAGATGAAAGATGCACCAATTGCGATCAGGGCGAAGCCGATCGCATGGTTCCAGGTCAGGTTCTCGCCGAGCCAAAAAATCGAGAAGCCGGAAAAGACGATCAGCGTGATCACCTCCTGCATCGTCTTCAGCTGCGCCGTCGTATAGACCGCCGACCCGATGCGGTTCGCCGGCACCGCCAAGCAATATTCGAAGAAGGCGATGCCCCAGCTGACGATGATGGCGAGGAAGATGGCGCTGCTCTTGTGCTTGAGATGCCCGTACCAGGCAAAGGTCATGAAGATGTTGGAGGCAAACAGCATGACGATGGGCCAGACGGCGGCGGGAGAAAACGGCATGGGATAACTCGGCGCGGTGGAGAGAAGGATCGATCCGGCAAGGTGCCGGCGGGCCTTACCTAGCACGCCGCCATTCGACGGCAAGCCCTCAAGACTCGGACCAATCGTCTCACGCGACCGATGGGGATCACCGGCAGCTCGCCCAGCGGCTTGCCTTCCATAATCACCCTGTTGCGGTCGGCGTTTTACGATCGCATCTGCGGTTGCGAAGTGCGCAAGAGCTGAAAGGCCGGCGACACCGCCGCCGGCCTTCATAACCGCAGGCAGCGCTAGATTCGCATCGCGCCATGCGGTTCCTCGGCCTCCTCCGTGCCGAAGCGGACATCCTTCTTCTCGTAGCCGAAGCCGGCAAGGGCCGCGACGATGAGTGCCACCACCGCCGCGACGATCAAGAGCGCATAGGCATAGTCTCCGTCCCAGCGGGCAGCGAGCCCCGCCTGCAGCGTCGCATTGCCTGACGCCAGCAGGTTGCCGAGCTGGTAGGCAAAGCCGGGGAAGGTGCCGCGCACCTCATCCGGCGACAGCTCGTTCAGGTGCACCGGCACGATGCCCCAGGCGCCCTGGACGAAGAACTGCATCAGGAAAGCGCCGATGGCGAGCAGCACCGACCCGGGCGCATACGCCCAGAGCGGCGCCACGGGCACGGCGATCAGCGCGGCGATGACGATCGCCCGTCTGCGGCCGATCCGCTGCGACAGCGCCCCGAAGAACAGCCCGCCGCAGATCGCCCCGATATTGTAGACGATAGCGATGGCGCCGACCGTGTAGCTCGAATAGTTGCGCTGCGTCTCAAGGAAGGTCGGGTAGATATCCTGCGTGCCGTGGCTGAAGAAGTTGAACGCCGTCATCAAAAGCACCGCCCAGATGAACAGCGGAATATTCTCGCGCAGCACCGTCAGGAAAGGCCGGCGCCCCTCGGCCTGCCGCTTCAGGAAGGCCGGGCTCTCCTCGACATTGCGCCTGATGTAGAGCACCAGCAGCGCCGGCACCGCGCCGACAAAAAACATGCCACGCCAGCCGATGACCGGGAAGAGCAGGAAGAACACGATCGAGGCGATCAAATAGCCCGAGGGATACCCGGCCTGCAGGATGCCGGAAACGATGCCGCGGCTTTCCTCCGGCACCGTCTCCATGACCAGCGAGGCGCCGACGCCCCATTCACCGCCCATGGCGATGCCGTAGAGCGCCCTGAGCACAAGGAACATGGTGAGCCCGGTGGAAAAGCCGGTCAGGAATTCGAACAGCGAATAGAGCAGCACGTCGGCCATCAGCGTGATGCGCCGTCCGTAACGGTCGGCCGCCAGCCCGAAGACCAGCGCGCCGAGCGCCCGCATGGCAAGCGTCAGGAAGATCGCCACCGAGACGGCGGGAACGTCGGTGTGGAATTCCTCGGCGATATATTTGAGAACGAAGACGAGAATGAAGAAATCGAAAGCGTCGAGTGTCCAGCCGAGATAGCTGGCGATGACGGTGTTGCGCTGCTGCGGCGTCAGCCGGCGCAGGCTTTCCAAAGCGGACATCTGATATTCCTCCGTCCGAAAGCGGCGGCGAGGCGGGCAATTCCGGATGCCGTCGGAAGGGGTGCCCGAACCGGGCGGGTGATGCTGTTGCGGCAGCGTTTGCAGTCGGAGACAGCGGGCAATAACGTCAGCAATGCTGCCCGTGTTCCATCACGATTGCCGTGATCGGCCGGGCGCGTCCAGCGCCACCATTGAAGGCGTAGACCTTCCCGCACCCTGGCTTTCACGTTGGCGCATGCGGGCCGCTGCCTGCCTCTTCTCCCCGGCGGGGAGAAGTGCCGGAGCGATAGCGAGGCGATGAGGGGGTGAGCGGCAAAGCCGCGAATGCACGGAGCGTAAGCGAAGGGCAATATTGAGTGGTGTGCCGTAGGCCCCCTCATCCGACCCTTCGGGCCACCTTTGTAACTTCCCTTTATCCGCTCCTGGCGCTGTAATGCCTGTTGCGGTGGCGGATGGAAGACCGATGCACCTTTGGGACACCAAGCCCGTGGGAGAGCCTGGGTCTCCGTCCGCCGTTCCATTGAACCCGAACAGTCGCCAGGGCCGCTTGCGAAAGCAAAGCCCGATTAGGCAAGGATGGGATCAGATGGAGATTGTTGTTGGGATCGACGTTTCGAAAGAGCGCCTGGATGTTGCGATCCTGCCGCAAGAAGAGGTCTTTGCCGTCGGCAACGACCATGCCGGCATCGATGAACTGGCCGAGCGGCTCAAAGGCATTGGTGTTGATGCGATTGCGCTGGAAGCGACCGGCGGCTTCGAGATGCTGGCGGTTGCCGGATTGTCCGCAGCCGGATTGACGGTGCTCGTCGTCAATCCGGCGCAAGTGCGCGCCTATGCCCATGCGATCGGCCGCAGGGCCAAGACCGATCCGATCGATGCCGCCGTCATCGCCGCCTTCGTTTTGGCGACGAAGCCCGAGATCCGGCCGTTGCGCGATGCCGAGACACAGGCGCTTTCCGAGCTTGTGGCTCGCCGGCGCCAGATCGTGCAGATGGTCGTGGCCGAGGAGAACCGGTTGCGCATGGCGCTGGCAAAGCAGGCGCAGGAAAGCATCAAGCGCCTGCTGAAAGCCTTGCGGCGCGAGCTCGAAAGCCTCGATGCCGATCTCGACAGCCATATCCGCAAGTCGCCGGTCTGGCGGGTGCGCGAGGCGCTGTTGACCTCGGTGCCGGGTGTCGGAGCGACAACAGCGCGCACGCTGCTGGCCGAACTGCCCGAGCTCGGCAGCCTCGACCGACGCCAGATCGCCTCGCTGGCTGGTCTTGCCCCATGGACGCGGCAGTCGGGAAAATGGAAAGGCAAGAGCTTCATCGGCGGCGGCCGCGGCAAGGTACGCGCCGTCCTATTCATGGCCGCCCTCGTCGCCAGCCGATACAACCCTGACCTCAAGGCCTTCCGCGACAGGCTGGTCGCGGCCGGCAAGCCCAAGATCGTCGCCACCGTCGCAACCATGCGCAAGCTGCTCACCATCCTCAACGCCATCATAAGGGACGGACGACCATGGCAAAACGCTTGACAAACAAGACAGTCGCTCTCCCCGTTGGGGAGAAGAGGGAGCAGCACGATTCTCCCTTTAGAGGAGGTGGCCCTCCCGCTAATCAGTCCGCCACCCTGCCCCGGCATGCCCACGCCACCGATGCGAACGATCGCGGCCCATTCGGCTCGCCAGCCTCGTAAGCGGCCCTGACGGCGGCATCGACGGCCTTTCGCTTCGCCGGATCCAGACCGGCAACATATTTGCCGAGCGGTCCCTCGCCGGCGGCGATCGGATCCCAGTAATCCTCGAAGGAAAGATATTCCATCCGGATCAACAGCGAGGTCTCCTCGACATCGGCTAGGCCCTGCGCGATGAAGCTCTCCTTCATTTCCCCCGGCCGCATCATCGGCTGGAAACAATATCTGCGGCGCATCGCCAGCGCGTTCTCGTCGAGCATCGCCACCGTATCCCACATCATCCGCATGCCGGACATGCCGCCATAATGGTCCCAGACGGCGGCCGCGACCACGCCGCCCGGGCGCACCACACGGCGCATCTCGGAGACCGCCTTTCCCGCCTCAGGCACGAAATGCAGCACGAGCAGCGACATCGCCCGGTCGAAGCGGTTATCCTCGAAGGGAAGCGCGCAGGCATCGGCCTGCCGGATCGATACGCGCGGATCGGTGTTGCGTCGCGTTGCGGCCTCGACGAAAACCGGCGAATAGTCGACGGCGACGATCTCCTGCAGACCCGGCGTTTCCGCCAGCGTGAATGCGAGGCTGCCGGTGCCGCAGCCGACATCAAGCACGCGATCACCATCCGCGAGGCCGGCGAAATCGACCAGCATCGGCGCCAGCTTCCTGCTCCAGCGCCCCATCAGCCGTTCGTAACCATCTGCACTTTCGACATTGAAACTCGACGGCATTGAAGTCTCCCCCTTCAAGGACGATGGTCCGCCGCCGGACAATAGGATTCCCCAGCAACCCTCGCAAGCGGAACAGCCGTTCTCACCCGACCTTCGCGTCCGACCAGTAGCGCTTCGGAGCACGCCCGAAGACACGCTTGAACGCGTTTCCGAAGGCGCTTTCGGAGGAATATCCGAGTACGGCGGCAAGGCCGGCGACCGAGACGTCCTCCCGGCGTAGGGCTTCGCGGGCGCGATGCATGCGCCAGCGCGTGACATAGTCGAGGGGTGCAACGCCGACCAGTTCCTTGAAGCGTTGCGCAAAGGCGGAGCGCGACATGCCGATCCGGGTCGCCAGCGCCTCGACCGTCCAGCGGTGGCCGGGGCTGTTGTGGATCAGGCTGATCGCCGCGCCGATCTGCGGATTTGTCAGCGCGCCGATCCATCCCGTTTCGGCAGCACCCTTTCGGCCGACATAGGCCCGCAGCGCCTGCACGAGCAGGATGTCGCCCATGCGCCGCGTCATCAGCGTCGAGCCCATCTGGCCCGCCCCGAGTTCGTCGTCGAGAGTTGCGAGCGTGGCGCTGAGGATCGCGGCCGCACGGTCGCTGGCCGGGATATGAATGAACGGCGGCAGCGCGTCGAGCAGCAGCCGGGCGTTGCCGCCGCCGATGACAAAGCTGCCGCCGATCAGCGCAGTCTCGTCACCGCCGTGCAGGGCGATGTTGGAATGCTGCCAGTCGAAGAAGGCGATCCCGTCCTCCGGCTCCCTATCGAGATCGTTGGCGATCACATAGGCGGGCGCATTGGCAAGCAGGAAGGTGTCGCCCGCGACAAGCGCAAACGGCGGCTCCTCAGGCAGAACGATCGAGCACGCGCCGCGGAGGACAGCAACGAACTTGAGCGCGGGCTTGGCCGGAAAGCGAAACGCCCATTGCCCGCCGACCTCGAAACGCGTCCAGCGCGCACTCTCTATGTCGAGCAGCGAAAAGACATCGGACAAGGGATCGATCATGGGTTCTGGACGATCTCGACGAAATCATGGAGCCAATAGCATAGATTCTCCAGGCAGCACCTGCAATCCTCAAAGGCACAAAGGAGAACGAACATGTCTGATATCAAGGATAAGGTTGTCGCCATCACCGGAGCAAGCAGCGGCATCGGCGAAGCCACGGCGCTGTTGCTGGCCGAGCGCGGCGCAAAGCTCGTGCTTGGAGCCCGCCGCGCCGACCGGCTGCAGGCCCTGGCGCGACGCATCGCCGAAAAAGGCGGCGAGGCCGTCTGCCTCACCGTGGACGTCAAAAAGCGCGAGGATCTCACAGCCCTCGTCGCCCTTGCCTGCGACACCTATGGCAGGATCGATGTGATGATCAACAATGCCGGCATCGGGCCAATCTCGCCTCTCGATGAATTGCGGATCGAGGATTGGGAGGAGATGATCGACGTCAACATCAAGGGTCCGCTCTATGGCATCGCCGCCGCACTGCCGGTGTTCCGCCGCCAGGGTTCCGGCCACTTCGTCAACACGCTCTCGACCGCCGGCCTCATCATCAAGCCGACCATGGCCGTCTATGCCGGCACGAAAAACGCCATGCGCACCATCGCCGAAGGCCTGCGGCTGGAGGCCGGCGAACATCTGCGCGTCACCAACATCTCCCCGGGAATGATCAGGACCGATTTCGCCGACTCGGTGACCAACCCAGAGATCAAGGCCGAGATGGCAAAGCGCATGGACGAGATGGCAATTTCACCCGATGCCATCGCCCGCGCCATCGCCTTCGCCATCGAGCAACCCGCCGATGTCGATATCAGCGACATCGTTGTTAGGCCAACCGCTCAGGCGTGAGGTATCGTTGGCAGCGGCCGGAGAATGTGGCTAAGGCCATCAAGCCATCACCTGTCGGTGACACCGGTCAGATCACCGGTGTCACAGCGAACTCACCCAGCCGCCTGGTCGAGAACACTCCAGTCAAAACCGCGTGCCCAGTCGGCGTAGCTGTGCCAGCCGACATCGGCGAAGTCGCGGCGCAGGGCGGCGATATCGGCGTCGTAGCCGGTAAGGTCGAACCATTCGAACATCAGCGCCGTATCCTCGCTCTGCTGCCGTATCGCCGCGATCGGCAATTCCTGGTAGCGGATCGGGCGGCCGAGCGCCTCGGACAGGATCTTCACCTGCTGCTCGCCGGACAATTCATCACCGGCTATATCGAAGCGCTTGCCGAACACCTGTTCGCGCCGCTCGGCCAGTGCCGCGACGAAAGCGCCGATGTCGTCGATCGTGATCTGCTGCAGCACGCGGGCGGGCGGCAGCGCTGCGGCATAAACTCCCTGGCGCAGCCCGTCGATCGCCCAGGGCGCCACGGTGTTCTCCATGAAGGCGACGGGCGCGCTGATCGTGTAGGGGATGCCGAGGCCTGCCACGTGCTTCTCGACGAGATACTTGCTGTCGAAATGCGGAATGCCGGTCTTCTTATCGGCATCGGCGACGGAGGAATAGATGAGGTGGCCGATGCCGGCGGCCTTCGCCGCATTCGCGACCGTGATGCCCTGGCGGGTTTCCGCTTCCGTCCCGGCCTCATAACTGCTGCCCATCAGGAAAATCGTGTCGACGCCGCTTGCGGCCTTCGCCACGGATGCGCCGTCATCGAGATCGCCGGCGACGACCTCGACTCCTGCCGCGGCCAGCCGCTTTGCGCCGTCGCTATCCGGCTTGCGTGATATCGCCTTGACGCGATGTCCCCGCGCGATCAGGGCGCGCACGACCGCGCCGCCTTGCTGGCCTGTGGCGCCGGTGACCAGAACGCTTCGTGTATTGCTCATCTGTCTGCTCCTTGTTGTGACTGATGCAACAAAGGTAAGGCCTGTCGTATTGAACCATAATGGCCTATAGTTGGGAAACATCGTACCATCATAGGCTACAATGATCGATCTCAACGATATCATGATCTTCGCCCGCGTCACCGAAGCGGGCAGCTTCACCGCCGCAGCGCGCTTGCTCGGAATGCCGAAGACGACGGTCAGCCGCCGTATCGCCGCGCTCGAGCGCGAACTCGGCGTGCGGCTGCTGCAGCGCACGACCCGCAGCCTCAACCTGACGGCTTCAGGGCGTCTCTACTACGAAGAAAGCAGCCAGGCGCTGCGCACCATCGAAGGTGCCAACCTGCGGCTTGCGGAAGCGCGTGCTGAGCCTGCCGGCACCATCCGCATATCTGCGCCGGTCGGCTTCGGCGGCCACTTCCTCCAGGATGCGATCTTCGAATTTCTTTCGACTTACCCGAAGACGAGCGTCGAGCTGCGCCTGACCGACGACAGGCTGAACCTCGTCGAAAGCGGCATAGATCTCGCCTTCCGCACCGGCGTCCTCGAGGATTCCACCTTGATCGCCCGCAAGCTCGGCTCGACGCACCGCCTTCTCTGCGCAAGCCCGGATTATCTCGCCCGCTGCAGCACACCTGAAGTGCCTGAAGATCTCGCCCGCCATGACTGCGTCATCGCCGGCCAATCCGCCCAGGCGCAATGGCTGCTGGAAGGTCCGCACTGTCAGGAAACGATCGCGGTTTCGGGGCGCTTCGCCGCCAACGAGATGCAGGCGGTGATGGCCGCCGCGATCGCCGGCTACGGCATTGCGCAATTGCCGCACGGCGTCGCCGATGCCTGCATCAAGGACGGGCGGTTGCGCCGGGTTCTCGACGGCTACACCACCCCGACCGGCGGCCTGCATGTCGTCTATCCCAGCAGCCGGCACTTGCCGCCTTTGGTCAAGGCGTTCATCGAACTGGCCGTCAGACGGCTGAACGCGATAACCGGCAACAGCGACGATTACGTGATCGTCTCGCGGTAGAACAGGATGATTTTAGGCGGGGTCGGCCTAAAATCTGAATCCCGTTCTAAATTAAGAGTTGGAGCATGATGTCGTCCGAAAACCGCTCACACTTTTCGGCATCATGCTCTAGGAAATCCGCCCGACCTTGGTCACACCTCCTTCAGCACCACCTTGCCGTCGAGGCTTCCGATCAAGGTTGCGCTCGCCTGGTTGAGACCCGCGACCTCCACGGCGATGCCGTGCGCTCCGAACCGCTGCACGACCTTGTCGAGTGCGGCAACGGCGGTGATGTCCCAGAAATGCGCCTCGGACACGTCGATCAGCACGGTCTTGCCGACTGCGTCCTGAACGTCGAAGGCTTCGACGAAGACGTCGGCGGAGGCAAAGAACACCTGGCCGGACACGCGATAGATCAGCCGCCCGGCGGCTTGGTCGGGCGCCACGTCGACGCGCAGCAGGCTGGCGACCTTGAAGGTGAAGAACACGCCGCTGAGCAGAACGCCGACCGTTACCCCAAGCGCCAGATTGGCGGTGAAGACGGTGACGAGGACGGTTGCCACCATGACGGCGCTCGACATCCGGGGATGGACGATAACCGCTCTCAGCGACGACCAGTCGAACGTATCGATCGACACCATGACCATGATCGCCACCAGTGCGGCGACTGGAACCTCGGAGACCCAAGGCTTCAGGAGCACCATCAGGATCAGCAGGAACGCGCCGGCAAACAGGGTGGAGAGCCGGCCGCGCCCGCCATATTTCACGTTGCTCACCGTCTGGCCGATCATGCCGCAGCCGGCGATGCCGCCGAAAAGGCTGGCGGCGGCGTTGGCGAGGCCGAGACCGGTACATTCGCGGTTCTTCGAACTCGGCGTATCCGTGAGATCGTCGACGACGCTCGCCGTCATCATCGATTCCAGCAGTCCGACCATGGCAATGGCAAGCGCGGGTGCTGCAATGATCCGAAGCGTTTCCAGCGTCAGCGGCACCGCCGGCCAGCCGAAGACCGGTAGCGAATCCGGGAGCTTGCCGAGGTCGGCAACGGTGAGAATAGGAAGCTCGAGCGCCATCGAGGTGACGGTCAGAATCAGGATGCAGATCAGCGGTGACGGGATCGCGGTGGTAATGCGGGGCGTGAGGTAAATGATGACGAGCCCTGCAATCAGCACGGCATATTCCATCCAGCCGGCGCCGATGATGTGTGGCATCTGCGCGGCAAAGATCAGGATGGCAAGTGCATTGACGAAGCCGGTGCGCACGGACTTCGACACAAAGCGCATCAGCACGCCAAGCCGCAGCAGGCCGAACACGATCTGCATCAGCCCCGCCAGCAGCCCGGCCGCGAAGAGATAGGGCAAGCCGTGGGCATGCACCAGCGGTGCCGCGACGAGTGCCACCGACCCGGCTGCCGCCGAAATCATCGCCGAGCGTCCGCCGGTAAAGGCAATGACAATGCTGATCACGAAAGAGGCGAACAGACCAACCTCGGGATCGACCCCCGCCACGAAGGAAAAGGCGATCACCTCGGGGATGAGGGCGAAGGTCGCCACCGCTCCGGCAAGCATTTCGCGCATGGGATTGGCGGACCAATCACGACGGATGGAGGAAAGCAGCATAGGAAGGATTCTCGCAAAGCATGGCCGGACCCACTCTTTCGAGCGGTCGCGTGATGGCATGCAGGTTTTGCGTTGTCTGGCGGATCGGCGGCCAGAAGAGCCACCCGGGATCTCACCGGGTCCGTGGTGAATGCCTGCGGTATAGACGAGATCTCTACCGCAGTGCAACATTCAATTGCCAAGGACGAAGGCGAAAGCAGACGAGCACCCATTGGGATAAGCGCACGAGCCGTCAGCCTCTCATTGGACGGCATCTTGAAACTCGTTCCTTCTCTTGGGCGCTGAGGAACCGGTACCTCCTCACTGCCAGAGGAAGTCCGGTCCCGTGCTCTGGGATGTGAGCTTGAGCGTCCCATCCGGCTGGACGACATAGGTCTCGAACACACGGTAACCGAAATCGCCAAGGAAGGTATTCTTGACCACCGTTCCCGGACGATAGGGGGAATGGAGGACCTTTCCGCCATAGGTCAGGCTGCCGGGAAGAGGCTGCGGATCCCCTGCGCTGGCGCAGCCCGAAAGAGCGAAGAGAACGGCAATGAGTGCGTGTTTCATCCGGACTATCTCCTCGGGCTGGGCACCAGCAGCCTGAATGACGTCGATCTCCTTCTTATCACAACGCAGCTTTGCTGATGTTCACAAAGCAGCCTTGCTGCTGTCGAAGTTTTTACGTCGCTCCTCCGCCCGCGAGAGCGCGCTGGCGATCCTCTCGTCGGTGAAGGGCTTGGAGATCACATCAAGCGCGCCTTCGATACCGTGCCCGACATTTTCGGGACTGCCGGTCACGAAGATGACGTCAACCCGATGGCGGTCGATCAGCCGGCGCGCGAGCTGAGCGCCGCTCAGCCCATCGGAGAGACTGAGATCGACGAGCGCGACATCGCTTCTTTGAGCGTGGGCGAGAGCCTGCTCCACCGTCGAAACCGGCCCAATAGTCTGGTGTCCAGCCTCCTGCGCGATGCGTTCGAGCTCCAGAGCAATAAAATTCTCGTCTTCAACAATCATGACCTTCATGAATAAGCCTCCTCTTTAGCGTGCTGTCAGGCGCACTACCGGTAGCGGCTACAACGCAACTGTCACCGGAATGTTTCCACTTTGAGAAGAATATATTGGCGATCGGCGGGCAGCGCCGCATTACCGGTCCCGCTACTGGTTCTTGTGGAGGAACCAGCCGATGGCGCGGTCGCTCCGGCATCGGGAAAGCGGCAATTGCCGCACGGAATAAATCCGGGTGATCGCCCCTTCGTCATCCGTATCAACGATGGACAAGGCAATCATCCCCAAAGCGAAAGACCGCCTCATCTCAACCGTCCGTCGAACGCCTGTTGCGCCTTTCGAAATCACCCGCGTGGGATGGTTGAGGTTCAAGAGCCGTCGTGACCGGCAACATTACTTCGCCCGGGCAAACAACTCCCGGTCCCGGGCGCGGATGGGGTCGGTCCAGTCGCGCTCGAACCACGGTGTGCCGCCGGGCTGGGGCGGGCGCTTGAGCTCAAGCGGGCGGGCGGCGCCGTCGTTTGCTTCGGAGGCGACGCGGAAGATGTAGTGGTCGTACATCCGGAGCGCCTCGATCATGTAGCTGGTCGCCACCGTGCGGTCACGGACGAGGACGAGGTTCTCGCCGTTCTCGTCATCGGCGGGTTCGGAGAAATTGTAGGAGCCGAGATAGACCCGCGCCGTCGGCTTGTCGAAGTCGAGCACGACGAACTTGTGGTGCATCCTCGTGCCGCGCTGTTTGCCGTCGACGCCTGACAGGCCCGAGGGCTCGGTCACGAAGGGCGGCGGCACGTTGCCCGTCAACGCCGCCGACCGTACCACCCGCCGACGGTTGTCGGGAGTGAGCACGGTCAGGCCCAGATTGCCGGCCCGCACCTCGGCATCAGCAATGCCCATCACATGCATATCGGGGCGCTCCAGGGCGCGCCCCAATGCCGGGCCGATCGCCCCCTTGGTCATCTGGCCGAGAAAGGCGAGCGAGAAGAACACGCTGGACTGCGCAGTATCGATATCGGCGCCGATCTCGTCCAGCCGGCCATTGGCGTCGCTGTGCGGAGAGAAAGCGACCTTGGCGTCGACGCCGTCAAGGCCAAGATCGATCCAGCCGGCAGAACTTGGCGAGGCGCGGAAATGGTCGGCGCGCTTGGCGGTGAAATAGCTCTCGAAGGCGGTGAAATAATCCTCGATCGCCTTGTCGCTGTGGACGGCGAGGCTGTTGTTCGACTGTACATAGAGCCCGCGCCAGCTGAGATTGGTCGAGCCGTAGAGCACGGTCGAGATACCGCTGCCGCTGACCGCGATCGATTTCTGATGCTGCAGGTTGGCCATATGCTGGCGCTTGACGTTGGCAGCACCCGCCGAGGCGATCAGCCGCTCCGCCGCCCCCGTCTCCGGCGAATTCGGGCGGCCATGGCCCTTGGTGCTGGCGCTGTCGTCGATGATGATCTTGAGCTTCGGCCCCAGCGCTTCCAGCCGGGTGACCACCTCGGGCAGGTTGAGGTCATAGGCGATGGCGCGCACCTCGGCGCCAGCAGCGTGCGCCCTGTCGAGCAGATCAAGCGTTTCGGCTCGCGCCTCGAAGCCCATCCAGGCGAGTGCCCGCTCGGCATCGGCATGGGTCGGCACGAAGTCCAGTCCCTGGTCGCCAACTGGTGGCACCAGCGTGATGATGGGTCCGCCGGCGGCAAAATTGCGCACGAAGGCCTGCGACGAGACGAAGCCGCGGGTGAAGGCGACGTTGAGCTTGCCGGGGATGGTTTCGCGCATCAGCGCCAGTTCCGCCTCCTGTGCCTCGCCTGATGTCAGCGCGCCCGCGGCATCCATGAACTTTGGCGTGATGCGATAGGTGAACTTGCCGGGCAGATCGGCATTGAAGGGAAAGTGCACCCAGCGGAACTTCTGGATCGGCGCCTCGGTGGTACGGATGCCGTCCTCGGGAACCGGCTGGCCGGGAAAGCCGATGCGGTTATGCACCGTCTTGAAGAAGTCAGTATCCGGCTCACGATACTGGATGGCGAAACCGACGAAATCGATCGGCGGCAGGCCATTCTTCCAGTCCATGCCGAGCAGCACCATGCCGTCGCCGCGATGGATGGTCAGCGCAAAAAGCGAAGCGGCATTCCTGCCGGTCACACGAAAATCCGCATCCATGCCCGCCTCCCCTGGAAATCGGGCAAAATCTAGCATGGTTCCGTGACAGTAAGGAGATATGTCGGCGAAATTCTGCGCGCAGAAGGTGCAGGGAGGCGACGGTACGGCGCAAGCGCGTTCTGGGACACCGCCTCCGTCGCCCAGTCGTCAATCGTTGACCCGATTGTCGATGACCGCCGACGCTGTGCCGGGCTTTGCGGACGTCCAGCACGCCGCCACGACCTGCCCTGCTGATGCGTCGTCATGAAAGAGAGTTGCGGTTCGCCAGACTTTCAGACGGACCGCCGTACCCTCCTGCCGGGACGGGACGGAGGATACGGCCGGACCGGCCCTACGGTTTCTCGTTTGCACTCTCGGCCCGAAACGCCGCCTCGCCGGCGTCGGACACCTCGACCCATTTCTTGTCGGGCTCGGCGTCCGGCACGTAGCTGTCGTGCCAATTCCACCACTTGTAGGTCGGGGTCTGGGGATAGCCATCGGGCGATTCCTCCCAGACTTCCTGGCGGCCGAGCGGCGTGATGTCGAGGTAGTTCCAGGTGCCGCCCATCTGCTCGTCGCCGCGGTTGTTGATGAAATAGGTGCGGAAGATGCGCTCGCCGTCGCGGTAGAACACGTTGGTGCCGTGCCACTCGTCGACGCCGAAGTCCGTGTCGAAACTATCGGTGATCGTGACCCACGGCATCGTCCAGCCCATCCGCGCCTTCAGCCGTGCAATGTCGGCCTGTGGCGCGCGCGAGGCGAAGACCAACGTCGTGTCGCGGGCGTTGAGATGGGCGACATGGGCGACCTGATCGGCGACCATCGAGCAGCCGCGGCAGGCATGTTCGGGCCAGCCGAACACGCCGGGCTCGTAGAAGGCGCGATAGAGGATGAGCTGGTGTCTGTTGTCGAACAGGTCGAGCAGGCTGACTTTGCCCTGAGGACCTTCGAACGCATAGGCCTTCTCGACCGCCATCCACGGCATGCGTCGGCGCTCGGCGGCGAGTGCGTCGCGGGCGCGGGTCTCAGCCTTTTCCTTGACGAGCAGTTGCGCGCGGGCCGCCTCCCAGGCCTGCGGCGACACGACCGGTGGCTTGTGCATGGCTTGTCCGCTTTTTCCATTCTCGGCTGAAGCAGTCATGGCTTTCAATCTCCTCATTGGGGCGATTTCCCAGGCTTGGAAGCTCGGTTCATCGCGCATTGGTCTGAGATAGTTTCGCATCGGAAATCGAACAGGGGGAGTAACAAGTGTGACCGTATTCCCTGAAACCGTCGGTCGCAGCCTTGGCGCGCGAGTGGTGTTGGCCGGGAGCGCGTCCATTAGCGTAATCTTGTTTACGAATTGCACACGTGCTACAACGCCACAAAACGGCGCATACGAACCCTGATCAAACCGAGATCGTGCCCGTGAATATTTTTATCGCGACTGTTGCTACGCTTGTCATTGGCGTCCTGCCGGCATGGGCAGGTCCTTTGCATCAGGCGGCCAAGGACGGCGATATCGCCCGCGTCACACAGTTGCTGGACCAGGGCTCCGATCTGTCGGAGCTCGATGAGGCGGGCGAGCCGGCGCTGATTATCGCGTCATTGGCCGGCCATGCCGATGTCGTCGCTCTTTTTCTGGATCGCGGCGCCGACATCGAAATCCGCAACAAGGGCGGGCTGACGGCACTGCATGCGGCAGCCTATGCAGGAAATCTGGAGGTGGTGAAACGGCTTGTCGCCGAGGGAGCTGATGTCAACGACAGGAAGAATTTCTATCAGATGTCGCCGCTGCACGGCGCCGCCGAAGAGGGCCATACCGAGGTGGTGGCTTTTCTGCTGACTGCAAATGCGGATGTCGAAGCGACGGAAAGAAACGGGTACACGCCTCTCACTCAAGCCGGGTGGCGGGCGCATTGGGATACGGCCAAATTACTCATGGAAGCCGGTGCTGTTTGCCAGAAAGCCGAGCTTGTGGGCGAACCGCTCTACAAGGAATGCACCAAACGGCAATAGCATTTCGCTTGAAGTAACAGACCGCGTCCGGGAACGGAGCTTGTTATGTTTTATCATGTGCAAAAATGCGGAAGCCGGCTGGGCGTGGCTGTTGGCGCTACGGTGATGCTGCTTTCCTTCCTTCAGCCTGCGGGGGCCGAGGAATTCGTCAATACCGGCTATTTCGGCGATATCGCGATCAAGGGTTATGACCCAGTCGCCTACTTCACTGAAAACCAGGCCGTCGAAGGATCCGAGACATATTCCCACCACTGGCTTGGCGCGACCTGGTATTTCTCCAGCGCTAGAAATCGCGATCTCTTCAAGGGCGATCCGTCCAAATATGCGCCGCAATATGGCGGCTATTGCGCCGACGGCGTGTCTTTCGGGACAGTGACCACCAATATCGATCCGAAAGCCTGGCGGATCATCGATGGCAAACTGTATTTGAGCTATGACCCCGGCGCGGCGGAAGGCATGGAGAAGAATCCGACCAAGGTGACCGACTCGAAGAAACATTGGTCCGAAGTTCAGCAGACACTGATTTCGGAAAAGATGCACACCGTCTGGCAGCAACCGGCTACGAAATGAGGCCGCAACGCCTGGCTCCTCAGGGTGCGGGTGCAAAGAACGTCAAGGCGCGCGGCGTGACGTGTATGTATGGCCGGTCACGCTGCTCGTCGGAGGTGTTGCGGTAAACATATCCGCACACCATCCGGTCGAGGAAATAGCCGTCGAATTTTTCGCAGATTCTGTCGCCCCGCACCTCGACGACGCCGGTGATGTTGGTATTCGCGCTGCGATAGGCGGTGTTTCCAGTCTTGTCGAAATACTGGATGAAATCCGTGCCGTTCTTGTGCTTGCCGGTCCACGTCTTGCCGTCGACGAGATTGCGCAGCTCTGCCTCGCCGAGCCGGTCGGTTTGCTTGCCTGCAAAACCGAAGGGCCATTCGGGAATGCCGGCCTTTCGCAATCCGGCCAGATGACGCTGAAGGTCGCTGTCCCGCCAGTAATCATAGAGATAGCTGTAATAGGTGAGATTGCTTTCCGGGAACAGCTCCAGCAGCTTTGCCGTCTCCGCCGCGGCCTTGGTTTCATTGCCCTGATCCGCATAGGCCGCCGCCAGATATTCGCGCGCCGGCTCGACCTTCGGCAGGCTGTCGAGCGTCGGCTCTATCAGGGAAATCGCCCGCTGATCATCACCCGCAGTATAAAAGACGATCCCCGCCAGCAGCTGAAAGCTCGACGCCGGTGATGGGTCGAGCCGCAAAGCCTTTTCCATCTCAGTGACCGCCTGCCCGCTGCTGCCGGTGTGGACCAGGATGAGAGCGAGGTTGGCGGCGGCCTCCGCATCGTTCGGCTGCATCGCGACAGCCATTTTTGCGGAATTCCCTGCCTCCGTCTCGCGCCCGTCCACCCATTGCAGCAGGGCAAGCACGGTGTGCGCCCTGGCGTTGTTTGGATCGAGCTTGAGCGCCTGCCCGGCTGCGTCATAGGCGATCTTGCGGGCGACGGCGGCCGACCAGAGGTAATTATAGTCGTTGCGCCAGACATCGACGGCCACGCGGGCGATTCCCGCATGGGCATTAGCAAAGCCCGGATCGAGATCGATCGCCTTCTGGTAAAAGGACAGGGTCCGGCGATAGGTATCGACATCCCTGAAGATGAAACCCTCCTGCTCTGCCCTCATGTAATAATCGTAGGCTTCGAGATTTTCGGTCGGGATCCGGGCCAGTTGGTCGCGCTCGCGCGCGCTGAGCTTGACCGACAGGGCCGAGATGATCTTGCCGATCACATCGTCCTGAACGGCGAAGAGGTCGGCATATTGGCGGTCGTAGCGCTCGGCCCAGAGCGACAGGCCGGTGCCCGCGTCGATCAGTTTGACATTGATCCGCAGCCGCGGCCCGGCGCGCTGCAAGGTCCCTTCGAGCACATACTGAACGCCGAGTTCGGCGGCCACATCCTGGATTTTGCCGACGGAGTCCTGGATGGCGAAGACCGAATGGCGGGCGATGACGAAAAGGCCCGATACTTTGGACAATTCGGTGATCAGGTCGTCGGTCAGACCCTCTGCGAGATGGTCGTGCTCGGTGTCGCCACTGACATTGATGAAGGGCAGAACCGCGACCGAAGGCCTGTCCGGCAGCGGATAGGCGAAACGTTCGCCAGGACCCGGCGGTTTTGCCGCCATCCACGGCTGCCACCAGAGTGCTGCGCCCGCAAAAGCAAGGACGACGGCCGCTGCTATGCCGGCAACGAGGCGGCGTCTCGGCAGGCGCCTGCGGGTCTTGAGGGTTTTGCCGGCGGCGGTCGGCTCAAGCAGGACGCGGTAGACCCGGGTCGGTTCGGCGATGCTCTTCAACCGCTGTTCGCCGAGCGAAGCAAAACCGACCGGGACTTTCGATTTCACCTGGTCGTATGTCGTGCCCGATATGGCGATGCCGCCCGGTTCCGCCAGCGCCTGCATTCGATCGGCGATATTGACGCCGTCGCCCTGGATGTCTTCGCCCTCGACGATGATATCGCCGAGATTGATGCCGATCCGGAACTCGAGCCGATGCTCCGGCAGCGCCGCGGCACTCTGCGTGGCTTTCAATTGCTGAATCTCCACCGCGCAGCGCAAGGCATCGACGACACTCTGAAATTCGACCAGCAGACCATCGCCCATGGTTTTGACCAGCCGGCCGTGATGACGCTCGAGCGCCGGCTCGAAGACGTCATTCTGGTCTGCCTGAAAACGCGCGCGGGTGCCCTCTTCGTCGATCTGGCTCAATCGACTGTAACCGACGACATCAGCGATCAGGATTGCTGCAAGACGGCGCTCCATCCCCGGTCTTTCCTGGAGAGCGAATGTATTACTAACAATATCCTACAGTATGTCCCAGCGCGATGCTATCGTCGGGCCGGGCGATATTCAACTTAGTTGCGACATGTCCGATAAGGATGGGGCCGGACGAAATACTTCAATCCATCGTCACCCCAACCATCAGCAGAGTTGCCAAAAGCAGGCGAGTGTCGGAAGCTCGTTTTTGGCTATCAGGTGATGGATTGCGAGATATGACGACAGCCTCTTCCACGGAGCCAGCCAGGCACGGCAGCGCCCAGATCTGCCGCGGCTGCTGGGACCAGATGCATATGCCGATCCCGATCGGCGGCCCCCTCGCCTTGCCCTTCCGCGCCTTCGGCATCACCCGCAGCAAGATGAACCCCGACATCTGCACGATCTGCGAACGCTCCTTCCAATATGTCAAGAAGCAGCGCCAGATCACTGTCGACGCCACCATCCTGTTTGCTGATATCAGGGGCTTCACGGATCTGTCGGAGCGCATCGAGGCGGTGCAGCTGAGCGAGATCGTCAGCCTGTTTCAGGATCGATGCGCGCAGGCGATCTGGGCACATGATGGCATCGTCAACAAGCAGATGGGCGACGGCCTGATGGCGATCTTCAATTTCCCGATCGTCAGAAAGGACCACGCCGGCGCGGCAATCCTGGCCGCGCAGGAGATCCAGCGAAACTGCGCAACCGCACTGAACGGTCTGACGCTTGAGGCATTGCCCGGCCGCACCCTCGGCGTCGGCGTCGGCATCCATTCCGGTGAGGTCCAGATCGGCGAATTTTCAAGCTTTCGCAGCGATTTCACCGCGATCGGCGGCGTCGTCAATCAGGCCGCAAGGCTCGAATCCCAGGCTGCCGCCGGCGAGATCCTGATCTCGGCCGAAACGGCGGCGAAGGCCGCTGATCTCGCCGCAGGCGCCGAAACCCGCATGCTTGTGCTCAAGGGCATCGAGCAGCCGGTGCAGGCACGAGTTCTGGTCAAGCCCTGAGCTGCCAACCGCGCCGCCAACTCCTCCAAGCGTCTATACTGTCCTCAACGTCGCAGCCGCCGTTTCTCGCGTTGTGATTGCCGAACGCGTCACATTGCACGCCAATTAATCTTCCGGAAACGAACATAGCTTATCTCTATGCCATTCAAATCGTTGGGGTATCTCATGGGTGGTTTTTCTCTCTTTCACTGGTTGGTCGTCTTGATCCCGCTAGCAGTGCCGTTGTTCTTCATTTTCAGAAAACCGGCCGCCGGGCCGAACCGCTTCGGCGGCCTGCCGCCGGGAATGGGTTTCGGCCAGGCGATCAGCAGCTACTTCAAGAAATATGTGGATTTCAGCGGTAGAGCGAGCCGATCGGAATTCTGGTTTTCGGCGCTCTTTGTCGCTCTCGTCAGCATCGTTTTGTACCTTCTTGATCGAACCGCAACATTGAACGGGATCTGGTCGCTGGCGACGTTTCTTCCCTCAATCGCAATGGCCGCGCGGCGTTTTCACGACATCAACAAAAGCGGATGGCACCAGCTTCTTGGGATTCTGTTTCCCATTGGAACGATTGCCGTCCTTGTATGGTATTGCAGAGCGCCGTCCGTGGATGACTCCAGGGCGTCCGTTTTCTGAGGATGGTGCGCCGGCGAGCGTGGGGATGTTTCTCACGGTTTGAGCAGGACGGCGGCCGGAAGGTGATCGCGAGGCTGCCAAGCGCCTCGCCTCTCTCTCAGTATTTCATGTTACGCATTTCGGGAAAATCATAGTAACGCAGCCGTTCGTCGTGGCAGCGATAGTCGTTCTTTTTCAGGTACAGTATCATGTTGTGTTGCAAGCCCAGGCCGATATAGGACCAGTTTGGGTAGGCACGTTCCGTCGTGCGCGTGCAATATGCATATATCTGCTTTTCCGGATTAAGCAGAACCACGCTGGAAATCTCGGCCTTCACGAAGTTCCCCGGTTTAATGGTTCCCCGCAAAGCGTCGACGTATTCGCGTCGAACCGCGCTGGAAGGCGGCCGCTGGGAATCTACAACGGACTGCGGCGCCGGAGTCTGGCAGCCAGACAGTGCCAGCGGGACAGCGCAAACAAGGAGTTTAATTTTCATTCAGTTGGATCTCCCTCTATCAAAGTTGATGAAACGGGTTTCCTGAAGGCGATGGCTGAAAGCAGCAATGTCGCGGCCTGTGCTTCGAGGCTCCGCCCTGCGGGCTGCGCACCTCAGCATGAGGAAGGTTGGAGGATGCCGCGCCTCAACGACGCCGTCGCGCCGCCGTTCAACAAAGCCTTGAACGACGACGCGGCCGGAGCCCTCGCCCCTGCGTCAGGTCTTCATGCCGGTCAGCTCAGGAAACGGGTAGTAGCGCAGCCGCTTGTCGCGGCAGCGATCGTCATTCACCGTCGCGCCTAATATTTTGCCATCCGTAAAGGAGACGCCGAGGTAGGCCCAGTCTCCCCAGCCGCGCTTGGGCACCAAACGGACGCAGTAAGCATAGATCTTTTTCTCAGGTTCAAGCACCACCAGGCTGGAAATGCGGGCCCATACGACTTCTCCTGCTTCGTGCCGATAACTTCTCTTGAACACGATATTGATGAAGTTCTGCCGGACGTCATTCGAGGGAGGATGCTGGGAATCTGCAACGGATTGCGACACGGGGGCGTTGCAGCCGGCCAGCATCAGCAGAGCGGCACAAGCAAGGACTGTTATTCTCATTCAGTTGAATCCCCAAAGAATCGGAACGCGGCGACGCTGCGCATTTCCTACAAACACAGCGGGAATAATATTTGCAATACATGAAAGGAATACTGTTGGTGCTGCGGAATACCGGGCCGCGTGAAGCCTGGATGTAGCCGGCGTCGCTCCTTCTATGCTGGAGGATTCACAACCGCGGCTTCTGCCACGTCTTCATCATCATTGATCGACACGCCGGCTTCCAGCGCGGCCAGGATGAAAGCCTGCCGCACCGTCTCGGCCGGCATCCGCCCGGCAAGCCAGGCGCGGCAGAAATCGATCGCCCTTTGCTGGTGGACGCCGCCATTGACCGGCCAGTCGGAGACGAGTGCATAAAGCGCATCCTGCGGTGAGCGAAGAACCAGCCGTTCGCCGGAATCAAGGTCGATCGAGATGGGGTTTTCCCAAAAGGCAGAATGATCGCTAATGGCAGTTGTACCTGAAGCTTAAGTCACAGGAAACTAACTGCGGAAGGCCGATTTCGGTTCCGATACGAGGGTGCGGACGATCGCTGCGCGGCATTTCACGAATGTCGTCGGTCTTTGGGCGAAGAAACGACGGGTGGCGAATGGATATTGAAAGCGGGATCGCCGGCCAACGCCTCACTTTTGGCCGGGCCGATCTCGATGGTTACCGCCCCCGGCTGTCAGCTGGGCAGCTTGCAGCCCTTGCTCAGTCCAGCGGATTGCATGGCAGAAACCTTGCCTTTGGACGCGGCAATTTCCCCTTCCTTGTCTCCCCCGGCGACGCTTCCGATGGGGACGCCGACGAGGAAAACACCGAAAGCATCGCCGTTCGCTGCGCTGATCTGCTGCTTGGACAGGTCGTCGAGTTTGGCCTTCTCTTTCTTATGTTCCACTGCGAGCGCCTCGCAACTGAGGTTCGTATAGGCGGCCATCGGAATATCGACCTGGACGATGGCGTCAGGACGTTTGGCGCAGCTGGCCACTGCCGCGGCGGCCGCGAATGCAATGATTATTTTGTTCATGAATGGTCCCCAATTCCCGCAGCAGCTGTAACATCGGCGCGCGCAATGCGGGAGGCGGCAGAGCCTTCAACCACAGACTTTTATTTATCGACACTTTCCATTTCGGCTTGGCATTGCTGGCGATGCCCCCATTGATATCCGGAGTTTGCATGATAGCCGGCACGCCTACCGCCCCGTTAGTTTCCGCGCTTGACCTCCGCGCACGGCCTCTACCTAAAAGCCCGACTGCTATGCAAAGGAGGCTCCGGTGTCGGTACCCATTGAGGACTACGCGCTCATCGGCGATTGCGAAACCGCCGCACTCGTCTCGAAGAACGGCTCGATCGACTGGCTCTGTTTTCCGCGCTTCGATTCTCCCGCCTGTTTTGCCGCCCTGCTCGGCGCCGGGGATAACGGCTTCTGGTCGCTGTCACCGTCAGGTGAAAATGTCCGCGTCACGCGCCGCTACCGCAACGACACGCTCATTCTCGAAACCGAGTTTCAGACCGAGACCGGCACCGCCGTTCTCATCGACTTCATGCCGCTTCGCGATGGCACGAGCGATCTGATGCGCATCGTCGAGGGCAAGAGCGGCACTGTCGCCTTCGATATGGAGCTCAACCTTCGCTTCGACTACGGCCGAACCGTTCCCTGGGTCACGCATGGCGAGGATGGCGGCATCACCGCCATTGCCGGCCCGGACAGGCTAACCCTGAATTGCGCCGTCCCACTCGAAGGCCGCGGCCTGAGCACGGTCGGCTCCTTCCAGGTTGCCGCTGGCGAGAGCCAGATCTTCACCCTGACCTGGTCCCCCTCGCATATGCCGCAGCCGGCTCAGCGGCAGGTGGAATATGCGCTGCCGGACACGGAGGAATTCTGGCAATCCTTTGCCGCGACCTGCCCGAAAGTGGGCCGGTGGACGGAACAGGTCAAACGCTCGCTCATCACGCTCAAGGCACTGACCTACATGCCGACGGGCGGCATCGTCGCCGCGGCGACAACCTCCCTGCCGGAAAAGATCGGCGGGCCGCGCAACTGGGACTACCGCTATTGCTGGCTGCGCGACGCGACGCTGACCCTGCTCGCCCTGATGAAACTCGGCTATTACGAGGAAGCCAGTGCCTGGCGCCGCTGGCTGTTGCGCGCGGTCGCCGGCGCCCCGGCGCAGATGCAGATCATGTATGGCGTCGCGGGCGAGCGCAATCTGCTGGAATGGCAGGTTCCCTGGCTGAGTGGCTACGAGGGCTCGACACCCGTACGCATCGGCAATGCCGCTGCCGAACAGGTGCAGCTCGACGTCTATGGCGAGGTGGCCGACGCCATGCTGCAGGCCCGCAAGGGCGGGCTTCCGCCGCATCACCGCGAACGCGAACTGGCGGCGGCCATTCTGCCCTTTCTCGAAAAAATCTGGGTGGAGCCCGATGAAGGCATCTGGGAGGTGCGCGGCCAGCGCCAGCATTTCACCTATTCGAAGGTCATGGCCTGGGTGGCCTTCGACCGCGCCGTCCAGATTGCCGAGGCGGACGGCGAGCCCGAGGCCGCCGCACGTTGGCGCACGCTCGCAGATCACATCCATGCCGAGGTTTGCGAGAAGGCTTTCGATCCCGAACTCGGCTGTTTCGTGCAGGCCTACGGCTCCAAGGCGCTTGATGCCAGCCTGCTGCATCTCGGCATGGTCGGCTTCATCCCGCCTGATGATCCGCGCTATGTCGCGACAGTCGAGGCGATCGAGCGCAGGCTGCTGCGCGATGGCCTGCTGCTGCGCTACGAGACGCAGGAGGTGGACGACGGCCTGCCGCCAGGCGAAGGCGCGTTCCTCGCCTGCAGCTTCTGGCTCGTCGACGCCCTCGGCATGATCGGCCGCCGCGACGATGCGCTGCGCCTGTTCGAGCGGCTGCTTTCTATCTGCAACGATGTCGGGCTTCTGGCGGAAGAATATGATCCCGCCGCCCGCCGCATGCTCGGCAACTTCCCGCAGGCCTTCAGCCATGTCGGGTTGATCAACAGTGCGTTGAACCTCGCGCGGCTGGAGGGGCCGGCGGACCAGCGTTCGGCTTGATGAGTGTAGAACCGCTGAAGAAAGCCCCCTCCCCAACCCCTCCCCACAGGTGGGAGGGGCTAATCCGGCGGCACCGCCTTGCCTCTTCCGAAACGTTGAGGATTTGGAAAGCCGGCGCGGCAGGTTAAGCCCCTCCCACTTGTGGGGGTCCGAAGGACGGGTCGAGACCCGTGGCTCGACCCCGGCATCCTACAGGATGGGTTTGGGGCGGGGTCTTTTAGTATCACGCGACCGAGAGACTATTCAAAAATCCGAACGATTCATTCGTTTCCCTTTTGTACTCTTTCCCTCTTCCCTTTCGCGCTGACTCTCTCCATATTCCCGCCATGGCCAGATCTCCGAAGAAATCCCCCGCCCCGAATGGCTTCGAGGAAGCCCCTCAATCGTCCTTCGAGGGCGCACCGCTCTCCGGCTCCGTCGCCGATTGGGTGAAGCAGCTGGAGGCCGATGCCGAGGCCTCGGGCGTCGAGACCCAGCGCCAGATCGCCTCCAAGGCCGGCAAACACCGCAAGAAGGTGGAGATCGCCGCCTCGAAATCGGCGCGCGGCACCTCCATGGGCGGCTCGACCGATCCGAAGACGCGCGCGGCCGCCGGCCTCAATCCCGTCTCCGGCATGGATACGACGCTGGAGGAGGCCTCGTCGCTGCAGGCCGGCACGGCCGTCACCGCCACGGTCGAGGCGCTGTCGGCGCTGATCGAGAGCGGCAATCCGCTGCACAAGAACGGCAAGATCTGGACGCCGCACCGCCCTGCCCGGCCCGACAAATCCGAAGGCGGCATCGCCATTCGCATGCAGTCGGATTACGAGCCGGCCGGCGACCAGCCGACCGCGATCCGCGATCTCGTCGAGGGGCTGGAGAATGGCGACCGCAGCCAGGTGCTGCTCGGCGTCACCGGCTCCGGCAAGACCTTCACCATGGCCAAGGTGATCGAGGCGACGCAGCGCCCGGCCGTCATCCTGGCGCCGAACAAGACGCTGGCCGCCCAGCTCTATTCCGAATTCAAGAATTTCTTCCCCGACAATGCGGTGGAATATTTCGTTTCCTACTATGATTATTACCAGCCGGAAGCCTATGTGCCGCGTTCCGACACCTATATCGAGAAAGAATCCTCGATCAACGAGCAGATCGACCGCATGCGCCACTCGGCAACGCGCTCGCTGCTCGAACGCGACGACTGCATCATCGTCGCCTCGGTTTCCTGCATCTATGGTATCGGCTCGGTCGAAACCTATACGGCGATGACCTTCCAGATGTCGGTCGGCGACCGGCTCGATCAGCGTCAGCTGCTCGCCGACCTCGTCGCCCAGCAATACAAGCGCCGCGACATGGATTTCACCCGCGGTTCCTTCCGCGTGCGCGGCGACACGATCGAACTCTTCCCCGCCCACTTGGAAGATGCCGCCTGGCGCATCTCGATGTTCGGCGACGAGATCGACGCGATCACCGAGTTCGACCCGCTCACCGGCCAGAAGGTCGGCGACCTGAAATCGGTGAAGATCTACGCCAATTCGCACTATGTCACCCCGCGCCCGACGCTGAACGGCGCCATCAAGTCGATCAAGGAGGAGCTCAGGCTTCGCCTCGCCGAGTTGGAGAAGGCCGGCCGCCTGCTGGAGGCCCAGCGCCTGGAGCAGCGCACCCGCTATGATATCGAAATGCTCGAGGCCACAGGCTCCTGCCAGGGCATCGAGAACTATTCGCGTTACCTCACCGGCCGCGACCCCGGCGACCCGCCGCCGACGCTGTTCGAATACATCCCCGACAACGCCCTCGTCTTCATCGACGAAAGCCATGTCACCGTGCCGCAGATCGGCGGCATGTACCGGGGCGACTTCAGGCGCAAGGCGACGCTGGCCGAATACGGCTTCCGCCTGCCCTCCTGCATGGACAACCGGCCGCTGCGCTTCGAGGAATGGGACGCCATGCGCCCCGACACCATCGCTGTTTCGGCCACCCCCGGCGGCTGGGAGATGGAGCAATCGGGCGGCGTCTTCGCCGAACAGGTGATCCGCCCGACCGGCCTGATCGACCCGCCGGTCGAGGTCCGCTCGGCCCGCAGCCAGGTCGACGACGTGCTCGGCGAGATCCGCGAGACCGCGGCCAAGGGCTACCGCACCCTCTGCACCGTGCTGACCAAGCGCATGGCCGAGGACCTGACCGAATATCTGCATGAGCAGGGCGTCCGCGTCCGCTACATGCACTCCGACATCGACACGCTGGAGCGTATCGAGATCCTGCGCGATCTCCGCCTCGGCGCCTTCGATGTGCTCGTCGGCATCAACCTTTTGCGCGAGGGCCTCGACATTCCCGAATGCGGCCTCGTCGCCATCCTCGACGCCGACAAGGAAGGCTTCCTGCGTTCGGAAACCTCGCTGATCCAGACGATCGGCCGCGCCGCGCGTAACGTCGACGGCAAGGTCATCCTCTATGCCGACCAGGTCACCGGCTCGATGAAGCGGGCGATGGAGGAAACCAGCCGCCGCCGCGAAAAGCAGATGATCTATAACCAGGAACACGGCATCACCCCGGAATCGGTCAAGGCCAGGATCAACGACATCCTCGACTCCGTCTACGAACGCGACCACGTCCGCGCCGATATCTCGGGCGCCTCGGGCAAGGGCTTCGCCGATGGCGGCAACCTTGTCGGTAACAACCTGCAGACCCATCTCAACGCCCTCGAAAAAAGCATGCGCGACGCCGCCGCCGACCTCGACTTCGAAAAAGCCGCCCGCCTCCGCGACGAAATCAAACGCCTCAAAGCCGTGGAACTCGCCGCCATGGACGACCCGATGGCGCGCGAGGAAGCAAAGGCGATGGAAGGCGTCATACGGAGCGCCAAAGCGACCCGCGAGTCCCTTCTCCCCGCCGGGGGTCCGGAGGACGGGTCGAGACAAGCGGCTCGACCCCGGTCGGTGCCCGGCAGGGCGGATGAGGGGGCCACACCCTCCTACTTCTCAAGACCCAGCCTCGACGACATGGGCCCAGGCACCGATGCCACCACCCCCCTCTTCCGCAAACCCCATCTCGACGACATGGGCCGCGACATCGCCGAACCCGCCAAGAAAACCCTCTTCCGCAAGAACGACCTCGACGAAATGACCGTCGGCCGAACGGAAAAACCGGTCATCGGCGCACTGCCGGAAAAGCCGGAAGCCGCCAAGAGCACGAAGCGGTTTTCACCGCTGCTTGAAGGGCAGCCGGAGCGCGACGACGTGCGGCCGGTCGTGCGCGGGAAGACGGGTGTGGGGAGTTATGAGGACCAGGGCGAGCAGAAGCGCAAGGGCCGGACGAAGGGGAAGACTGGGCGGCCGGGGCGGTGAGGTTGCCCCTCGTAGCGGAACTGATCCAAAATCTGGCGCAAGACGCCATCTCCTAAAATGGCTCATTTGGAAACAACTCGCTCCGATGCTCCGGAATGAACGACACTGTTGCGTTGGCTTAAAGGCAATCAATCTGCGATTGGCATTCAAGAAACTCCCCCGTGTCAATCACACATGCAGCTATCTGAACCAAAAAAAGAACTCAGGTCAGTTGGCTAGGTTGACAGATTACGGGACATATTTATCGCTCTTATCTCGATTGCAATCGAAGCAAGTGAGACGAATATTGTGCTCCTCAGAGCTACCTCCTTTCGAGACCGGGATGATGTGATCGAACTCGACTTCGTCATCCCTAAGGTGCTTGCCGCAATGCTGGCACGTATAGTAGTCTCGCCTAACTATTCTTATACGCGTGGCGAAAGGGATGCTGTGCCTTCCAAACTTTCTTTGTTCGTTGGTCTCGGTTATTGCTTCGGCAACAAAGAAAACAGGACAGATATGGCCAAATATATTACATCTTGAATCTTCAAAAATTTCTGGAATCGTCTCTGGGTGAGAAGCAGAATCGTATTCTGCAATTACCTTCTTAAACCAAGCCAAACGCGCCGGCTCCAGTGGCTGTCTATAATCGTATTTTCTATCCTTGATTGCATTTCGGTATTCGCTCCGAATTCTGGATACCTCCTTTTTAATCTTGGCCCAAAATTCTGGGGTGTGGTCACGTTCATTCGTAGAGGGATGCTCTTGCTCAAATGAAACTCTGTATTCTTGAATGGATGGCAACGGTCCGCCTAGCCAATTTGCTATTTTGGCCTCGTCACTATCAAGTTGGGAAGCCGTCTCCAATGCAGCATCCCGCTGCAACCTGTTTATCGCTTGAGCAACCAAGAGGTCTTCGTCGTTTAACCATGCCTTGTATTCAGCCACGTCATCGTCATCTAGCTCGCTTATGGAACCGACAAGGCCAGTCTCAATACATTCCTTGAAATAGCGGATCTGCTCCTCTGAATCAGATCGCACAACTGGCAACAATGGGGATTGCTCAACGAAGGGACCATACGGACAATATTTAAGCTCCCAGCATGGCTTACATACCCTGCGCGTCCTAGATTTCCAGTCCTTGATGACATTGCCATCACTATCGTTGACGTCGTAACCAAGCGCCTCCTTTATAGTTGGATGAATTACTACGCTCTTTCGTGCAGCCACAGATTGCTCCCCGACTAATTGAAATGATTCAATGACTGGCATATTTCCCGCTATAGTGGAAGCCGCGAAGTCTCCTTGACCTTCTGAACTCAATTCCACCCATGGGGATATGCAGTTCGATGAACGGCACTTGCAATGGCTGAATACCTTGGAACGCCACTGCAAAAAATATGGGGGCAGGTTTAGGTTATATCAGGACACGCGCCAGGGCCCGTCACGTCATCCAAAACACCGCGAGCGTGAGGGAACGAGCCGTCACCAATGCCAGAACTCCGCATCGACCCCTTCCCCTCCGCCGCCGAATTCAACGCCCTCTGGTCCGCCGCCTGGGGCGCCCCCGCCCCGCGTGACTTCGCCGCCATCCTCTCCCGCAGCCTCACCCATATCGGCGCCTACCACGACAACCAGCTTACCGGCTTCGTCAACGTCGCCTGGGATGGCGGCATTCATGCCTTCATCCTCGACACGTCAGTTCACCCTGACATGCGCCGGCAGGGGATCGCGACGCGGCTGGTCAGGGAAGCGACGCGGGTTGCGCGGGAGCGGGGTGCAGAGTGGCTGCATGTCGATTTCGAGCCGCATCTGACCGGCCTCTACCGCGCCTGCGGCTTCAGACCCACGGAAGCAGGCCTCATCAAGCTCGTGTGACACCTCCCGCGCGGAAAGCCGGACAAGTCGAAGCTAGCACCAACCTACGATAGCAACGGGGATGGTCGCGCGGCGCGGCACCACCGAAGAACCCACTGAAAACACAATTTTCGCGAGAGCATCTCACTCAAAAATGAAAGGTAATACTATTTAGGAGACCAAAATATCGCATTGAGTTCTCAAATTAAAACTCGTTTCCCCAGCATTTCATCCTTAGTTTTTCATTAAAAAAGCAATCAAAAGACACAATTTTGCATTGAAAACTTAATCGGAGATTGGCATAGATCACCGAGGGGTTGTCGTCCGCCGAGCAATAAAACAGTTCTTTCGGGGATGTCTCATATTGCCGAGTACAACGCATCTTTTGGGGAAAGATATATATGGCCTTGAATATTCTGGACACGAACGGCGCCACGCTTACCAGGACCGGCGCTGAGTTCGAAGCGTACGACGTTATCCGCCACTCTGAAGCCACTCCCCTCGCCGCCGTCACTCTGGTCGTCTCCGATTCCGGCGTGGCAGATCTGGCCGACGAACTGGGCTCGGTTTCCGCAAACGTGACGGGCTCGAGCGGTGACAACACGATCACGACGGGCGCAGGCAATGACACCATCTCGGGTGGTGACGGTGCAGACACGCTAAGCGGTGGCGTTGGCGACGATCTGATCAAAGGCGAAGCTGGCGACGACGTGCTGAATGGCGGCGACGGCAACGACAAGCTCTTCGGCGGCGCCGGCAATGACGTCATCAAGGGTGGTGCCGGCGACGATTTGATTGTCGATGAAGGTTCTACGACCGGCGTCTTCAATATCGATGCCGGTGAGGGCAAGGACACCGTGTTATTGTCACAGATGCCTGGCAGCACGCCCTCCGGTAAAGTCGATGGCGGTATCGGTGTCGACACGCTGCAAGCCACCAATTTGACCGGCCTGACGATCAAAAGCTTCGAAATCCTCGACACGCAAGGATTGGAAGTTACCGGATCGTCCGCGCAGTTCGAAAGCTTCGAGAAGATTATCACCCCCAACCTCGGTCCCGGCTTCACTCCTACGATCACCTTGCGATTGACGGACAGCGCTCATGTCGATCTCTCGCAGGAGATCGGACCCAGCGTGGTCTACATCTCTCCTGACAAGGACACCACCAGTATCGACGTCACCACCGGCGGTACCAGGGACCACCTCACCGGGCTCAGCGGAAATGACATCCTGGACGGAGGCGCCGGCGACGACGTCATCGACGGCAATGCAGGAAATGACCGGTTGACCGGCGGAGCTGGCAACGACACCATCGACGGCGGCAACGGAAACGACGTGATCAGGGGCGGCGTCGGCAACGACAAGATCATGGATGGCCAAATTTCCAATGGCATTAGCTCCGAAGCCTTCGACATCGATGCCGGCGATGGCAATGACACCGTGATCTTGCAGAGCTATGACAGCATCGCCGATTCCGGAACCGTCGATGGCGGTGCCGGCACCGACAAGCTGCAAGCCGGTCTTCTGACTGGCCTGACGATCAAGAACTTCGAAATCCTTGATACGGGAACATGGGCTATCGGCTCGGCGGCGCAGTTCGAAAGCTTCGACAAGATCACAAACACGGACAATCCGGCCAATATCATCCTCATGCAATTGACGGACAGCGCCCATCTCGATCTTTCCGACGAGCTGGGAAGCCGTAAGGTCCAAATCATCGGCATTGGCTCCAGCATGGACGTGACGACGGGTGGCGGCGACGACCGTCTGGGCGGTACCGCTGGCAACGACACTTTAGACGGCGGAGACGGCAATGACTCGCTATCCGGCGGTCTCGGCAATGACATCATCAAGGGTGGCGCAGGTGACGACAGTATTGGCGATAGTGGGGAAATCTTCAATATCGATGCCGGAAGTGGCAACGATACCGTGGGTTTGGGTTCGGGCCTCTTCAGCCAGATGTCAGGAACAGTCGACGGCGGCGACGGCATCGACACGCTAAGAGCAACTGATATGACGGGCCTGACGATCAAGAACTTTGAAATCCTCGACGTGTCGGTGGGCGAGACTAGAGGATCGTCCGCTCAGTTCGAAAGCTTCGACAAGATCATCAGCTCGACCGGTGCGACCGAGCAGTTTCCCATCTCCTTGAGATTGACGGACGGTGGCCATCTCGATCTTTCCGACGAACTGGCAAACAATTCGGTCACCATCGGCAGCACCGGCTCCGGTATCGACGTCAAGACCGGCGGCGGCAACGACCATCTATACGGTGCCGCTGGCAATGACATTCTAGACGGCGGCATTGGCAACGACACGATCTATGGTAATGGCGGCAATGACAAGCTGACCGGCGGCGCGGGCAACGACGCGATCTTCGACGGCGACAATGTTTCCACCACCCCCGAGACCTTCAATATCGACGCCGGCGACGGCAATGATGCCATCACCTTGCGGACACACTCTTCCTCGATTTCCGGAGTGATCGACGGTGGCGCCGGCATTGACACGCTGCGTGTCATCGAGCCGACGTTAGGCACCGGCATGGAATATATCGGGCTTGCCGGCCTGACGATTAAGAACGTCGAAATACTTGAAACGGCGGGAGCCGAGGTTCTTGCTTCGGCCGCGCAGTTCGAAAGCTTCGACAAGATCGTCAAATACGAAATGCCGGGCTATGAGAACGACGTCCTCGCACTGACTTTAACCGACAGCGCCCATGCCGACCTCTCCGACGAACTGGCAAACCGCCACGTCGACATCTTCGGCACCGCCTTCGGCATCGACGTCAAGACCGGCGGCGGCGACGACTATTTCTACGGAACCGGCGGCAATGACAAATTCGAAGGCGGCGCCGGCAACGACGTGCTTTTGGGCGGTGCGGGCATCGATACGGCGGTCTTCTCAGGCAATTTCGCCAAATACTCCTTCGCGTTGAACAATGGCAGCCACATCCTGACGAGCGCCCTGGAGGGCAAGGATACGCTGACCGACGTTGAATTCGCCCGCTTTGCCGACGGCGTCTACGATTTCGCCAAGGGAAAGTTCACGCCCGACGGTAGCAACAGCGCTCCCACCAATATCCAGCTTTCGAAAACCTCCCTGTTGGAGAGCACCCCGATCTGGACCACGGTCGGCCTGCTCAGCGCCAAGGACGCCGACGGCGATGCCCTCACCTACACGCTGATCAACGGCGCGGACGATCACTTCCGGCTCAATGGCAATCGCATCGTCACCTCGAAGGCGCTGGACTACGAGACGGACAAGTCGCACACGATCAAGATCGCTGTTTCCGACGGCAAGGTCACGGTCGAAAAGGACATCACGATCAACGTCCTCGACGTCAACGAGACGCCGGTCAACAAGGCCCCGACCAACCTCACCTTCTCGCGCAGCTCGGTCTCCGAGAATATCGCGAACGGCACCTCGGTCGGCCTTCTCACGGCCGTCGATCCTGAAGGCGACACGGTGAAATGGCGGCTGACGGACGATGCTGACGGCATCTTCAAGCTCGTCGGCAACAAGATCCAGACGAAGGCGGCGATCGACTACGAAAGCACCCACAGCCTGACCTTCACCGCGGAAGCCTATGACGCGGCCGGAAACGTCACCAGCCACGATTTCACGCTGGCCGTGAAGGACGTCTTCGAGCCGTCGTTTGCGCTGTCGCATGAGGCATTGATCTAGGCCACGGCTGGATTGCCTGCGACGCAGAGTTGCTCGGAACAAGGCGCCGCCACGAATCTCTTCTCCCCAGCGGGGAGAGCGACTGTCTTGTTTGTCAAGCGTTTTGCCATGGTCGTCCGTCCCTTATGATGGCGTTGAGGATGGTGAGCAGCTTGCGCATGGTTGCGACGGTGGCGACGATCTTGGGCTTGCCGGCCGCGACCAGCCTGTCGCGGAAGGCCTTGAGGTCAGGGTTGTATCGGCTGGCGACGAGGGCGGCCATGAATAGGACGGCGCGTACCTTGCCGCGGCCGCCGCCGATGAAGCTCTTGCCTTTCCATTTTCCCGACTGCCGCGTCCATGGGGCAAGACCAGCCAGCGAGGCGATCTGGCGTCGGTCGAGGCTGCCGAGCTCGGGCAGTTCGGCCAGCAGCGTGCGCGCTGTTGTCGCTCCGACACCCGGCACCGAGGTCAACAGCGCCTCGCGCACCCGCCAGACCGGCGACTTGCGGATATGGCTGTCGAGATCGGCATCGAGGCTTTCGAGCTCGCGCCGCAAGGCTTTCAGCAGGCGCTTGATGCTTTCCTGCGCCTGCTTTGCCAGCGCCATGCGCAACCGGTTCTCCTCGGCCACGACCATCTGCACGATCTGGAGCCGGCGAGCCACAAGCTCGGAAAGCGCCTGTGTCTCGGCATCGCGCAACGGCCGGATCTCGGGCTTCGTCGCCAAAACGAAGGCGGCGATGACGGCGGCATCGATCGGATCGGTCTTGGCCCTGCGGCCGATCGCATGGGCATAGGCGCGCACTTGCGCCGGATTGACGACGAGCACCGTCAATCCGGCTGCGGACAATCCGGCAACCGCCAGCATCTCGAAGCCGCCGGTCGCTTCCAGCGCAATCGCATCAACACCAATGCCTTTGAGCCGCTCGACCAGTTCATCGATGCCGGCATGGTCGTTGCCGACGGCAAAGACCTCTTCTTGCGGCAGGATCGCAACATCCAGGCGCTCTTTCGAAACGTCGATCCCAACAACAATCTCCATCTGATCCCATACTTGCCTAATCGGGCTTTGCTTTCGCAAGCGGCCCTGGCGACTGTTCGGGTTCAATGGAACGGCGGACGGAGACCCAGGCTCTCCCACGGGCTTGGTGTCCCAAAGGTGCATCGGTCTTCCATCCGCCACCGCAACAGGCATTACAGCGCCAGGAGCGGATAAAGGGAAGTTACAAAGGTGGCGGCAGCCGGATGAGCATCTGTGTTTGGTGTCAAGGTGGATTTGGTGTCCAGATACGGTTTTTAGTGATGAGGGTATTTGCGAGCACGATGAGCTTTCGCATGACGGCGACGAGGACGACCTTATTGGGTTTCCCGGCCTTCTTTAGTCTTTCGGCGAAGTGCGCGAGGTCCGGGTTGTGACGGGAGGCGGACAGGGCGGCCATGTAAATGGCGTTCCTGGGTGCGGGGCGTCCGCCCCTGATGGAGCGATGTCCGGCTCGCTCGCCACTTTCGCAGGCGAGCGGCGCAAGGCCAGCCAGCATGGCGGCCTGCTTGCCGGAGCAAGCGCCAAGTTCGCAAAGGCCAGCGATCAGGCTTGCGGCGGTGACGGCTCCGATGCCGGGAATGGAGATGAGGATGTCGAGGCGGCGGCGCATCTCGGGCTCGGCGCCGATGCTGCGCTCGATCTCGACGTCCAGTCTTGCGATATGGGTGTCGAGCGCGGCAAGCCGGCGCGTCAGTTCCTTGCGCAGGAAGGCGGTCACGGCCGTCTTCATCCGGTTTGACAGGGCGGTGCGTTCACCGTTGGCCGCAGATCGGGCATTGACCAGTTCCTGCAGGGCTTCCAGCGCTTGGTCCTGCGGGGGGTCTGTGCGGGCTTGAGGGCTTCTCCCATGATGGCCAAAAGCCGCGCATCGAGCCGATCGGTCTTGGCGAGAAAGCCGCAAGCTTTGGCAAACAGCCGGGCGCGCAACGGATCGACGACCGACACGTAAAAGCCATCGGCATGCAGAGAACGCTGAACGGCGCGATGCCACTTGCCGGTCGCTTCCATGACGATGTGCAGCGTCGAGCGCGGCATCTGGTCAAGCGCATCGAGCTCCCGCTTGAGGCGGCGCATACCGGCCGTGTCATTGGTCACCCGAAAACTGCGGCCGAGAGGATGCAAATGAATGTCCAGCCACTCTTTACAGACATCAATACCGACATAAACTGTCGCCATCGCGGTGCGTTCGGACGATACCTTGCCTTGCATACGGGACCTGCTCCCCACTATCTGTTCAGGACAAACGCGAAGGACGGGCGGACCAGGCTCATCCCCGGTTCAAGCCAAGGGGGTTACGGTCCCGCCCGTCCGACCCCTGGGGGATGGCCATCCCCCAGGGGTCGCACCCATCATCAAACAATGAATGCAGTTTGAACATGCAAGGGGGTGAGTGGCAAAGCCGCGAATGCCCTGAGCATAGGCGAAGAGCAATAGATCAACAATCAGGGTGTGCCGTGCGGCCCCCTCATCCGCCCCTTCGGGCCACCTTCTCCCCACTGGGGAGAAGAGGGAGTTCGGGCCAAGCCCCCCCTCCAAAAATGCCGCTCCACCTCCGCGCCCGATTCCGCTATGATTCACCGCTCATCCGAGGAGAGTTCGCATGCGCCTGCCCACATTCATCCTCGCCCTCGCCGTCTCGGCGCTCGCAGCCCTGCCTGCATCGGCGCAGACTTACAAGACGCCGAAGGCGCTGCTCAAGGCGCTCTACAGCTACGACACCGACAACAGCGACGCCGAGGCACCCTCGCCCTATTCGACGTTTTTCTCCGACCACCTGAACGAGCTCCTTCAGACCGATCTCGACAACACGCCGGAGGGCGATGTCGGCGCAATCGACTTCGATCCCGTCATCGCGGGTCAGGATGGCGCGGCCAGCGACGTCAGGATCGGCCAACCGATCCTGCTGGATGACAAGGCCGAGGTGGAGGTGGAGTTCGAAAACGGCGAAGAAGTGACGCTCTTCTACACCCTGGTCCGCGAACACGGCGGCTGGAAGGTCGACGACATCGCCAACCAGAAGGGTGATAAACCCTGGAGCCTGAGCGGGTTGCTGGGGGATGCACAGTAGGTGGGAAGCCGTTGGGGTCTAGCCTACGACGAGGATGGAGCGGACAATTGCACTAGCGGTAGAATAAAAGCCGCAGGCGCCAAAGAGAGCCCTCATGGTGAGGAGGCCCAAGGGGCCGTCTCGAACCACGAGGGCGGGCGTGGAAGCTCCTCCCACTGCATTCCACAAAGCCCCCTATGAAGGCAATGGCGCCGGTGGCCGCCCCCGTCCTTCGAGGCTTCGCCCCTGCGGGCTACGCACCTCAGGATGAGGGCGGAGCAAAGACGGCGCGAGGAACACTGGAGAGCAGACTCTGCGATCCTCTTCACCATGAAGACTGATCGGTGTGACCGCCGCCCCGACCGCCCACGAAATCCCTGCCCGGCTATCGAATCCGCCCGCCATCCCGTTTCGGCACGGAATCCCGCTATGGCACAGCCGTGCAAGGATCTGGTAACCCTTAGTCAAGTATCTGAATCTTCGGCATTTCCCGACATCGATGCGGGCATGCCACAATAATCCCGCTTGCTTTTTGCCCGAAATGCTGGCACGAATTGACTTACTCGGGCATTTGCATGCCGGTGACTGGACTGATGTGGTAATCCCTTCCGTTTGGAAGGCGGCGCGGGAATACCCGCCTACGTAGACGTTCTTTCCCCGTACGTGACTTCTCCGACTGACCCTTCGTCCCAATCGATCGGGGCGAAAGCTAAAGCCGTCCGCTTCCTCTCGGGGGCGCGGATACTACACAGACTAAGGGAAAAGGACGATCCCAATGGCCACCAAGGGCACCGTAAAATTCTTCAACCAGGACAAGGGTTTTGGTTTCATCACGCCGGATGGCGGCGCAAAGGACGTTTTCGTCCATATCTCTGCGCTGCAGGCTTCTGGCATTCAGTCGCTGCGCGAGGGCCAGCAGGTTACCTTCGACACCGAGCCGGACCGCATGGGCAAGGGCCCGAAGGCTGTCAACATCTCGGCTTCGTAAGTCAGACTTCCGCTCACGCGGCATGAACGGCGCTCCGCAAGGGGCGCTGTTTCTGTTTGTGCGCGCCACTGGTTTGTCGATCGCATCGGCAAGTGTTATATGCGCGTTTTATGGATGATCCCGCCCCATGCGGCTGCGACGGCGCCGTGAGACGGTACCGCGGGAACAAGGAACAATGGAACGTCGATGACTGAGAAGAGGCCGATTTTCGCCGTGGCCCCGATGATCGACTGGACGGATCGGCATTGCCGCTATTTCCACCGGCAGATCAGCCACGAGGCGCTGCTCTATACCGAGATGGTGGTGGCCGATGCGATCATCCACGGCCCACGCGACCGGCTGCTCGGTCATGACGCCGCCGAGCATCCGCTGGCGCTGCAGCTCGGCGGATCGGACCCGGCAAAGCTTGCCGAGGCGGTGAAAATCGCCGAACCCTACCTCTATGACGAGATCAACCTCAATGTCGGCTGCCCCTCCGACCGCGTGCAGTCTGGCACCTTCGGCGCCTGCCTGATGCTGACGCCGGAAACGGTGGCCGAATGCATCGCGGCGATGAAGAGGGTTGCAACCGTGCCGGTGACGGTGAAATGCCGGATCGGCGTCGACGAGCAGGAGCCGGAACAGGCGCTGCCCGAGCTGATCACCCGCGTTCTCGATGCCGGCGCCGACGCGATCTGGATCCATGCCCGCAAGGCCTGGCTGAAGGGCCTGAGCCCCAAGGAAAATCGCGAGATACCGCCGCTCGACTATGAGATCGTCTATCGGATGAAACAACGCTGGCCTGACGTTTTCATCGGCATCAATGGCGGCATCCGCACGCTCGACGAGGCCGCCGTTCATCTCGACCATGTCGATGGCGTCATGCTTGGCCGCGCCGCCTATCAGAATGCCGCAATCCTTGCCAACATCGACCAGCGCTTCTTTGGTGCGCCTGCGGCCGAACCGGATTGGGAGGCCCTGCGTGACCGGATGATGGTCTATGCCGAACGCCACATCGCCAGCGGCGGCCGGCTGCAGCACGTGGCGCGCCACATGGTCGGCCTCTTTACCGGCCTGCCCGGCGCACGGCGCTATCGCCAGATCCTCTCGACCGATGCGGCAAAAACCGGCGCCGGGCCGGAGGTGCTGGCAGCAGCCTTTGCGGCGGTGGATTTCTCAGGGACGGAGCAGGAGGCAGTCAGCGCCTGACCTCAGGTGATGTCTTGTCATGGCGCCGAAGCGCGGCGTCACGAGCGGGCCATCGGCAGCAAGATCTTCTTCTCGATCCGGCCCGCCACCGAAAACACCAGGATTTCCGTATCCCTGCCGATCCTGCTGCCATCCATCAGTCGGACAATATCGTCGACGCCGCCGACCGGGCTGCCGTCAATGGCGAGGATATAATCGCCTTCCTGCAGCCCTCCCTTCGCCGCCGGCCCATCGGCTTCGACGCGCCGGATGCGAACGGAGGTCGTTTGTACCGTGCCAGCGGCGAGTGCCACCCGGCGCGGCAGCACGATCGTATCGCCTGCTATGCCGATGAAGGCACGTCTGACCTGGCCATAGCGGAGAATTTCCGAAACCACGAAATTGGCCGTATTCGACGCCACGGCAAAGGCGATGCTCTGCGCGCCCTGGATGACGGCCGTGTTGACGCCGATGACCTCTCCGCCTGACGACACCAACGGCCCGCCCGAGTTGCCGGGATTGAGCGCCGCATCGGTCTGGATGACATCTTCCATCAGCCGGCCGCTTGCCGCCCGCATCGATCGGCCGAGCGCCGAGACGATACCGGCGGTAACCGTCCATTCGAAGCCGAGCGGGTTTCCGATCGCGATTGCGATATGGCCCCTGCGCAGGCGCTGGGAATCTCCGAGCTTCGCCCAGGCGCCGGTGCTTGTATTGGCGCGAATGACAGCGATATCGGTATCCACATCGCGGCCGAGCACCCGGCCCTCGGTAACGAAGCCGTCAGGTGTGGTGATGCGAACGACCTTGGCGTCGTCGACGACGTGATTGTTGGTGATGATCAGACCGTCAGGCGAGACGGCGAAGCCCGACCCGTGCCCTTGCCGGCCGCCCACCCTCTCGATCCGGCTGACTGCCGGCCCGACGATGTCGACTGCTGCTGCGATCGATTGCGAATAGGCATCGATCAGCGCCCCGTCATTCTGAGGCGCGATGTCCTTATCCATATAACCCATGATTTGATCCTCAGACGGCAATAACGGCCGTCCCGCCGCCGGCAAAGCGGTCGCGATTGCGACCGTTCGCCATTGTGCTGTTGTGTGAGGATTAGATGGTTGGGCATAAACCCGCGTTCAAGTGAACCCCGGCGGCGGTCTGCAATGCGCGCAACGCAGAGGACGCCAACACACCTACCCGGACAGATATATTGAACTATCCGGACAGATATCTTGAACGAACGGCAAAAAATTGGCTCATTGCAGACATTCGTCCCTCAAACCAGCTGCCTTCGCTACGCCATGACGAACCTGCCTGAGGTGACCAACAGGCCGATATACCGGGGATCAAAAGAATGTTCGCAGCACGAAGCAGCCAGGCGAGGATCGCCAAATCTCCCTTCCCGTCATGCGAGATGGACGGGTGCTGTGTGCCCATCTCGCGGAGACATGCAAACTTCTGTCATATCAATAGAATAGAAAGAGCTATTCAATAAGCACATCAGCATATTCAGAGCCGACTTATCCCTCAGGCGCGACCTCTTGCCCCAAGCCTCCGGCGCAACGGCGCTCGTGGCCTTGCCAATTCTGCCGGCAACGGCGCAAACTTCTGACCGCATGAATCCAATCCAAACAACGGAGCCAAAAGATGAGCACAGTCACAACCAAGGACGGCGTCGAGATCTTCTACAAGGATTGGGGGCCGAAGACTGCCCAGCCGATCATGTTCCATCACGGCTGGCCGCTATGCTCCGACGACTGGGACGCCCAGATGCTGTTCTTCCTCGAGAAGGGCTACCGCGTCGTCGCTCATGATCGGCGCGGCCACGGCCGCTCCACCCAGGTGGGTGACGGTCATGATATGGACCATTACGCCGCCGATGCCGCAGCCGTCGTCGAGCATCTCGATCTCAGGAACACCGTCCATGTCGGCCACTCCACCGGCGGCGGCGAAGCGACCCATTATGTCGCCCGCCATGGCCAGCCGCAGGGCCGTGTCGCCAAACTCGTCATCATCGGCGCCGTGCCGCCGATCATGGTGAAGACGGAAGCCAATCCCGGTGGCCTGCCGATCGAAGTCTTCGATGGCCTGCGCAAGCAGCTCGCCGACAATCGCGCACAGTTCTATCACGACCTGCCGGCCGGTCCGTTCTACAGCTTCAACCGGCCGGGCGCGAAGGTCCTGGAACCGGTCATCAACAATTGGTGGCGCCAGGGCATGATCGGCGGCGCCAAGGCGCATTACGACGGCATCAAGGCCTTTTCGGAAACCGACTTCACCGAAGACCTGAAAATCATCACCGTGCCGACCTTCGTCATGCACGGCGACGACGACCAGATCGTGCCGATCGCCGACTCCGCCCTGCTCTCGGCCAAGCTGCTGCAGAATGCCACGCTGAAGGTCTACGAGAAATTCCCGCACGGCATGTGCACCACCCATGCCGACATCATCAACCCCGACATCCTCGCCTTCATCAAGGGCTGAGCCGCAATGTTGCCGGGCGCCGACGAGGCGCCCGGTTGCTGGTATGGCTGCCATTCCATACGCCGGCTCGCCGAAGCACGTCGATCGATTGACAGCCAGTTATGCATTTTCCCATGAAACCGTTTTCGCAGATTTGCGTTTAGCGGCCATGAAAAGAGAACGTGAACCCTCATCAAAGGCTTACCGGCAGGATCGTTTCGAAAACACCGAGCGAGCCGCCAAGGAAACCATCGAGGCGGAGCAGCGGGCCCGCCGGGAAAAAACCAAGCGGCTGAAAGAACTGCGTCTGTCGCAGCAAGGCGCCAAGGACCCAGCAATCAAGTAGCACGTGCACGCTATCCATCAGGCCGATACACGGATCGGTCTCATATCCATGCCCGGACGCCCTCGCCCGCATCTTCCCGTGCGTGCCCCGAATTGTTTTTGAATTTCGGACCTTCGCCCGTCTTGCAGAGCAAAGATCGCGAAATTATCTTTTTTTTACGAAAGCGATTCACGGCATCCAAAAAGGGCAGATTGCGATGTCAGACAAGCTGTTCAGCACGCGTGACGAACCGCTCGCCTCCGAGGACCTCGATGTGTGCAGGCGTGTCCACGAAGCTCTCTGTAGTGAGCTAAAGATCGACAGATCAAGCAACGAGGCCGACCGTCTGGGCGCCCTCATCATCGAGCTTTACCGCCAGGGTGTGCATGACGAAAGCCAACTCCGATTGCTGGCCGGCGGAAGGTGAGCCTGATAGAGCGCGAGCCAGATCCGGATCAACCCACGAAAATATCCGGCGTATTATTCTGAGGCTTCACGACAGTGCTCGATCGGCCACATCTTGTCAGCGCGGATGGAAACGGCGTCATACGATCGCTAGGATCGCGCTCTTGAAGCGCTTTAGGACCGATCAGTTCCTACCGTCCGGCAGCGGTGTACAGCCCTGCTATGTTAGCGAAAGCGCACATACACCGCCTCTTTCTATCCCAAAATGAAACCTATTCCCTTCCCCCGCGTTATCCCCTCGATACATCCGTTTACCTAAGGTGAGTGAAATGAAAAGATTCGCCATTATTGCCCTGTCGATAGCGACGGCCTTCTCCGGAATGCCGGCCTCGGCGGGTCCGGCTTTCGTGCCGAGCCCGGTGCAATCGGCGCAGCCGGCGCCTCAAAGCGCCGATGCCCGCATCATGACCGTTGGCTGCAATAATTTCACCAACTGCCCGGGTCAGTTCGGCAATAATCGCAGGTGGTATCGCAACCGCCACCACTATCGCGACCGGGACTACTACCGCGACGACCGCTATGGCTGGGATCGGCGCTATAACCACCGGTATCACGACCACGACAACACCGGCGCTATCATCGGCGGTTTGGCGGCCGGCGCGCTCCTCGGCGGCATCATCGCTTCCCAGCCGCGCACGAGTGCCTATAGCTCGCACGCCGACTATTGCTATAGCCGCTACCGGTCATACCGCGCCTATGACAATACCTACCAGCCGAATTACGGCCCGCGCCGTCAGTGCCAGTAATCCGGCCCGTCCATCGGAGCAAGCCTCGCATGAAGATGCGGGGCTTTTTTGATGGCCGAAAGCCCGTTGCACGGCTGCCAATCGCCGGTTGGTCGTGCTTGTCTGCGCGGCCAAGATTGGCGGTAAGCGACACGAAACTGGGTGCGACATGACATCTGGAGATCCAGCAAAGCCTGCCGGCCGCGTCGTCCTGCTTCCGCCGGATCTGGAAAACCTGTCGGGCTTCGAAGCGGCGCTCGCCGCCGGCTGGTCTCCCGATCCGCGCCGCGCGGGCGACGAAAACTATGTTCGCGGTGAGCTTCAGCGGCTGCGCCAGGACCGGGCGAAGTTCCTCGACGATCTCATTCCTGATGGCAGACGGCACGCCGGATCCGGATGGCCACCTCTGACCACCCGTCTGTTCTGGATCTGGGACGGCGAATTCTGCGGCAGCATCAGCCTGCGTTTTCAAGCTGGCACCGAAGAGCTGCCGCAGGAAGTCTCGGGCCATGTCGGGTATTCCGTCGTGCCGTGGAAACAGCGCAACGGCCACGCGACCGCTGCGTTGAGACTGCTGTTGGCACTGGCGGCGAAGGAAGGTCTCGACCGCCTCGTCATCCTCTGCAACGAGGATAATGATGCCTCGCGGCGGGTGATCGAACGCAATGGCGGCGAATTGTTCATGCGCGGCCCGCATCCCTCCGACAGGCCCGATCAGATCAAACTGTATTTCTGGGTGCGGCCCGGAACCGCCGGCTGACGTGAATCGCGACGGATTTCCAGACGGACGGAGCACAAGCCTTGCCCGCCTTTGCTCCGTCCGTCCCGTCAGCCTGGGGCTGGCTGAGTGCTGGTCGCGTAGCGGCTGCCGCCGCCGCCGCGCATCGTCTCTCAATAGGTCGCGGCCGGTTTCGGCTTCTTCTCGGTCCATTGCGGCGGCGCGCCGTATTTGGCGGCTACCGCTCCCATCAGTCCGGGCGGCCGGCCGAAAGCGTCGCAGGCTGCGTATTTCGGTTTTCCGCCGAGCCAGGATTTCATCCGCTGCCCTGACGGCAGCGAGATATCCAGTCCTTTCGGCTCCTTGCCTTTGATCAGCATGCTGGAAAACTCGCTGCTGAATTTCGAAGCCAGGCTATAGGCGTCGCCGACTTCGGAAACGCGGGGGTTGTTTTGCAGCGAGTTTGCCCCGCGCGACCAGACGATCGCCGCCCGCTGCACGCCACCGCTGTCGACGGCCTCCGCCTCGACCGCCAATCCGCCGAGGCCGGCCGGCAGCCGGGGCACGCCGACCGGCAGCATGAAACCGGTGCCGACGGTCACGACGGTCGAAACACCAGCCATCGCCTTATTGGTCGGCACAATGTCGGTGACGACGGAGCGGATCGTCAGATCCGCCGGCTGGCCGGCAGAGACCAGTTGGTATTTGTCGCTGAGCGAAATGCAGAGCGCCCGGTCCAGAGCGTTCGCCACCATCACGCGGTCGGCGTCCGATTTGACGCGGGTCGCGGCGCTGAAGGCGAAGGTCGTCGGCACGATGCTGACCGTCTTTGCCGGGCCAAGGCGCGTCCCATCGACATAGACGCGCGATTTCGACAGCTTGCCCTTCGGCGCACCGAGATTATCGTAGGAAGAAAGCGTGCCGGCCTCCTTCAGCGGCACCGAGCTGCAACCGGCCGCGGCCATGGCGAGCGCCAGCGGCAGAGCGAGCGACAAGCCTCTCGAGGCCCGTGGGAAGGAAAATAGGAATGGATTGCTGCGCACGCTGTCTGGCCTCCGTCGCCGATAGCGCATAACCCCGAAAATCGTAATCGATTTTCGGAATGGATTATGCGCAGGTTTAAAGCGCTAGAACGTCCTTGGCGCGTCTTGTCGGACGCGCGGCGCTCTAGTGTCGGGCGAAAGTGGCGCTCGACAATTGCCGCAACATTACAGTTCGCTTCGGAGGGGCGGATGCTGCTCAAGCAGGCCTGACCTATGCGAGTTCGATTGTCACCCGCGTCCCGGTCGCACCGCTTTCGATGCTGACCTCGCCGCCATGATTTGCGACGATCTGCTTGACGAGGCTGAGGCCGAGACCGGCGCCCTTGCTCTTCGGGGTGACGCGATAAAAGGGCTCGAAAACCAGCTCCCGGTGTTCGTCCGGAATGCCTGGCCCTTCGTCGACGACACTGATCCGGGCGCCGCCGAAAGCCGACACCGAAACCGTGATCATGCCGGCGTTGCCGCCGTGGTCGATGGCGTTGCGCACGAGGTTGCTCACCGCCCGCGGCAGCGCCGATGGGCTGCCCTTGCGTTTCAGGCTCTTGAGCTCGCTCTGAAACGAAATCTGATAGCCGTCGGCAATCGCCAGCGGTGCGAGATCGGCAACGACCGTTCGGGCGACTTCGACGAGATCGATCGTTTCGTGCAGATCGATCGCCTGGTTGTTGCGCTCGAAATCGAGCAGTTGTTCGGCAGTTTCGGCGAGGCGTGCGACGTCATCGAGCAACCGCCTTCGGTCCTGGCCCTCGGGTGTTCCGTCTATCCGCGTCTGCATGATCGCGATCGGCGTCCTGAGTTCATGCGCGGCATCGATCAGAAAGTGCTGTCGTTTGCGGAATTCGTTTTCGAGCCGGTCGAGAGCGCCGTTGAAGGCAATCACCAGCGGGGCGACCTCCTTGGGGATGCCGTCCAGAGGCAGACGTGCATCGTAGCGGCGCGGTTCGATCTCCGATGCCTTGCGGGCGACGTCGCTGACACGGGCCAGTGCGCGCCTGACAATTCGCGGGACGGCAAGGAAAACCGCCGGCAAGGCAACGGTGAGCAGCGAGACATAGATCGGATAGACGGCGCCCATCAGGACAAGGACGGGCCAACCCTTGTCAGCGACGCCGCCAAACAGAACTCGGAGCTCGCCTATGGCAGTTTCCACGTTTTCAACGGAAGCGATCTCGTCCGTGCCGGCCGATCCCCTGATGTCCGCGCCCTCGAACAGATGCGTGAGATGCGCAAGTTCGCCATATGCTGCAGGGATGGCGCCATAAGACACCGAAGAACCGTTCGTCATGGCGGCGACATACCAAAGCCCGTCATACTGCTCCTTGAGCGACACCAGCTCTGGCGTATCGCGTATTTCAAGCTGCCCCTGCGCATCGAGCGCGACGGACCGGGCCAGTACCGCGGTAATATGATCCTCCAGCGCGACATTAGGAGAGAGGATCGTGGCGCCATAAACGCAGAGGCCGAAGATCACCGCCGCCACCACGGCGACGAAGACAATGCTGAGCTGCCAGCTGAGCCGCCACCAAAGCGACGGATTGGCGTATTCCGCCTTGGCCATCATTCTTCCTTCATGAGATAGCCGACGCCGCGGATATTGTGGATTGCAACACCCGCGCCGGCATCGATCAGCCGCTTGCGCAGCCGCGAGATATGCGCGTCGAGCGCATTCGACTGGATTTCCTCTTCGTAATTATAAACCGCCGCCTCCAGCGTCGAGCGCAGCACGGTCTTCTCCTTGCGTCTGGCAAGGGCTGCAAGCACCAGCAGTTCGCGCCGCGGCAGATCGAGCGGCACGCCATCGACGGTGACGCTGAGATGCAGCGGGTCGATCACCATCCGCCCGGCCGTGATCTTGAGTTCGGCCACTTCAGGCGATCGCCGCAGCACGGCCCTGAGCCGCGCCATCAGCTCCTCGACCAAGAACGGCTTACCGAGATAGTCGTCGGCGCCGAGATCGAGCCCTTCCACCCGCTGCCTCGGCTCATTCAGCGCCGTCAGCACGATGATCGGCGTATCCTTGCCCGTCCGCCTGAGCTCCGGAATGAAGCTCAGCCCCTCTCCGTCCGGCAGGCGCCGGTCGAGCAGGATCGCATCGTAGAGGTTCTGCCGCGTCAGTTCGACGGCATCGGCCAAGTGCATCGTGTGGTCGGTGACGATCCCATGTTTGCCGAGTGCGGCCGACAGCGCCTCGGCCAGCTCCCTCTCATCCTCTATCAGCAGTATCCGCATCGCCCGTCCATTGTCTCGCTCACCCCTTCTGTCTGCCACAAGGGTTGCGGCAGCATTGCGGAGCTTGCAAGGCAGCCGGTCATGCTGCCGCAATTGTTGGGGTCCAGCACAAAGAATATTCGCGGCAGCTGGAGATCAAGATGATCCGACATATCCTTCGTCTCCTGACGAGACACTTCCTCTCCGCCTTCATCCTTGCCGCGCTGCTCGCAGCCCCGCTCGTCATTCTGCACACGCTTCACGAAAAGACGGCATTCGAGAACGGCCTACTGATGGAGGTTCGATGATGCAGCGAGCGGACCTCAGGCGGTCTTGCTGTCTGCCATGCAATAGGCCGAGAATGCCTGAAGATAGGCCTGCACCCTGGAATGGTTCTCCGCTGCCTCCACGGCCTTGAACACCTCGGCCGGCTCCAGTTTCATGAGAGGAAGCCTGAGGAAAATATCGCCCGCGAAGCGGTCGGTGATGGTCGCAAGAACAGTGCGAAGGCCCGCCAGCATGTCATCGCCTCGATGCGATGCATGCAGCAGGGCGATCGGCTTATGGACGATCTCATCTCCCGATACGAGCCAGTCGATCGCATTCTTGAGGCCTCCGGGAATGGATCGCACATATTCCGGGCTGGTAAAGATCACCCCGTCGCTCTGAGCGATCACATCGATGAAATCCCGCACGACCTCCGGTAGCCATTCTCCCTCGAGGTCAGGCGAGAATACCGGCAACCGTCCGACGCCGTCGAAGATCGAAAGTTCGATATCGCTGGGCGCTATGGCACGGATCGCCCGCAGCATAGCCGTGTTGGTGGAATTGAGCCGGGCGCTGCCGGATATTGCGAGAATCCTCATGATCCTACCAGGAATCGATTGATCATGGCTGTCAACGCAAAAGGTTAGGTTCGATTGAGTAACGCCAAAAAAGCGACTTTTGCTTGAACTGGCCAAGCCCCGCGTTAGCCTGGATGCTGCTGCCGAATCGGCTGGAATTACCCTCGAGGAAATACACATGACGGCTTTGATCGAGGCACGGGGTGTCAGCAAACGCTTCCGGCAGCACAAGCGATTTCCAGGCCTGCTGGGCGCTTTGAAGACGCTGGTGACCAACGAATACACGGAAGTTCTGGCCGTTTCCGACATCGGTTTCGATATCGCGGCGGGCGAAGCCGTGGGCTATCTCGGCCCCAACGGCGCCGGCAAATCCACGATGATCAAGATGATGACCGGCATTCTGGTGCCGAGTGCCGGCACACTCTCAGTGCTCGGCCGGACGCCGCATCTGAAGCGGATGGACAATGCCCGCGAGATCGGCGTCGTTTTCGGCCAGCGCAGCCAGTTGTGGTGGGACCTGCCGCTGGTTGACAGTTTCACCCTTCACCAGCGCATCTACGACATCCCCGTCGCCCGTTATGCGGATAATCTCCGGCGCTTCAGCGAACTGCTCGACTTGACGCCCTTTCTCGACCGCGCAGTGCGCCAACTCAGCCTCGGTCAGCGCATGCGCGCCGAGATCGTGATGTCACTGCTGCACGACCCCAAGATCCTCTTTCTGGACGAACCGACCATAGGTCTTGATGTGGTCGCCAAGGATGCGGTTCGGCGCTTTCTCGCCGAGATCAACCGCGAGCGCGGCGTCACCATCATTCTCACCACCCATGACCTGCAGGACATCGAGACCATCTGCCCGCGACTGATCATGGTCGATCATAGCAGGCTCATCTTCGACGGCGAGTTGAAGAGCCTGCGCGCGGCATTGGGCTCGGCCCGGCGGCTGACACTCGAATTTGCCAGTGACCCCGGACCGCTGCCATTGCGCACCGCGGCTCTCGTCAGCGACGAGGGCTTGCGTAAGAATTATCTCATCGAGCGTGAAGACATCTCGCTGGTCGCGATCCTGTCGGAGGTCGGCAGCGGGCGCGACCTCAAGGACGTGGCACTGCACGAGCCCGACATCGAAGAGGTCATCCGCACCTTCTACCAGCGCCGCAACGCCGACCAGCGTAGCAATGCCAAGGCCCGGGCATCATGAGCGCCTATTTCGCCTTCGCGCGCAGTTCCTTCCATTCGCAGCTCGCCTACCGCAACGAAGTATGGGCCAATATCTTCGGCAAACTCGTGCAGGTTTTCGCGCGTGTCGCCATCTGGCAGGCGGCCTATGCCGGCATCGGTGGCATCGTCGTCGACGGCGTCTCCCTGCAGCAGATGGTGACCTATGCGCTGCTCGGCGGCGCGGTGATGGGAGCGACCCGCCCTGAAAGGATCATCGGCGAGATAGGCCGGTCGCTCAAGACAGGCGATATCGCGGTTTGGCTGCTCAAGCCCTTGTCCTATCCGCTCTATCTCTTCGCCAACGAATGCGGCAGCTTCGGTTATCGCCTGATGACCCAGGTCATTCCGACGGTGACCTTCACCGCATTGTTTTACGGCATGCTGCCGCCGGCGAGCCTGTTCGATGGCTTGATGTTCGTCGCCTTCTGGGCGCTGTCCTTTACGCTGCTCTTCCTGATGTCGGCGCTCTTCGGCCTCATCGCCTTCTGGCTGATGACGAGCTTCTCGCTTGACTGGATCCTGGGCGCTCTGCTGCAATTGTTCTCGGGCCTGCTGGTGCCCTTCTGGTTCTTCCCCGAACCTCTCGCCACGATTGCCCGCCACCTGCCCTTCGCCTGGGTGGTCTATTATCCCAATGCCGTCTATCTCGGCAGGCTTTCCACTGCCGATGTCTGGCTCCATCTCGGCCTTGGTCTCGGCTGGGCCGCGTTGTTCCTTGCCGGCGTCCTTTGGCTGTGGCGCTGCGCCTCCGGCCGCATCACCGTGCAGGGAGGTTGATCATGCTCATGCATCACCTGCGCGTCCTTCCGCTGCTGGTCCGGATGCATGTCCGCTCCAAGATGGAATATCGCGGCGCTTTCTGGCTCGACCGTCTTGCGCAGATCCTTTCCTATGGCAGCGTCTTCGCCACCATCGGAATCCTGCTTGCCCGCTTCGACACGCTCGGCGGCTGGACCTGGCCGGAGCTTGCGCTGCTGTTCAGCTTCCAACTGCTGGCTTATTCGCTCGGCGCCGCGATGAGCTTCGTGCAGTTGCGCGAGCTCGAAGAACTGGTGCGGCTCGGAACTTACGACACGCTGTTGGTCAAACCTTTCAGCCCTTGGGCCTATCTGGTCTTTTCCGGCCTTAATATCGGCTATGCCGGCCACGTCATCCTCGCAGTGGCGCTGATGGCTTGGGCCGTTCTGTCCATCGACTTCACCTGGTCGATCTGGTCCGCGTCATTCTTCATTGCTGCGCTTATCAGCGCGACGCTGCTGACGGGTGCGCTCATCACCATGATCGGCGCCACGGCATTGATTTGGGTGCGGTCCAACCATCTGTTCTCGATCTTCTTCGGCTTTTGGGAATTGACGCGCTACCCGCTCAATATTTTTCCGGGCGGCATCCAGACCATCCTCATCACCGCGGTCCCGTTGGCCCTCACCAGTTCGGTCCCCGTCGGCGCCCTGCTCGGCAAACCCATCCCGATCCTCGGGGACTGGGCCGGGCCTGTGGCTCTCGTGGCCGGCCCGATCTGGGTGTTGATATCAATCGCTCACTGGCGGTATGCCACCGGCAAATACCAGGGTGCCGGAGGCTGATCGAGCCGACCGACCTCCCTCGTAATCAGGATGCCTGCGACAACGATCTCGCGCGAACCTCTAGGAACGCCGCCGTCAGCTTCGCCAGTACAGGCGAGGTGCATGTGCCGTTGGCGCCGCCGATCGGATCGGCGATGTGGATCTGCCGGAGATCCTCCATGAATTCGTCCCAAAGCGGCTGCCCGCCTTCTTCGAGAAGCTGCGCGCGGATGCTCAGCTCCTCGCTCGCAGGCAAATGGCGCCGCCCCCAGGCGCCGATCATGGCAAAGACGGGCACGAGCTGGATCGCCGGCTCCGCCAGGCTGTAGATCGCTTTCTGGCTGTGGCTCGGGTCGTCCCGCTTGCTGATGAATCCGAGCGAGAGCAGGCGCTTCAGCCTGGCGGCCAGGATGTTGGAGGCAATCCCCTCCTCCGAATGGGTCAGAAGATCGCGGAAATGGCGGCGGTTGCCGAACATGATGTCCCTGATGATGATGAGGCTCCACCGATCGCCCAGCACTTCCATCGTCAGGTTGATCGGGCAGCCCGACCGCAGTTCAATATCCACGATATTCTCTCCTTAAAACTGGTTGCAATATAGGATCACTTATGCGACAACGCAACTAGTTTCAATACGCAATCAGATGGAGGAGAGCATGCCCAAGGTGCGTGTCGCAGCATTTTCCCTTTCCGTAGATGGTTTCGGCGCCGGGCCGGAGCAAAGCATGACCGATCCGCTGGGCAAGCGGGGAACGGAGATGTTCGAATGGTTTTTCCGCACCCGCACCTTCCGCGCGATGATCGGAAAGGATGGCGGTTCTGAAGGCGTTGATGAGGATTATGCGGCTCGCGGCATGGCCAATTTCGGCGCCTTCATTCTCGGGCGCAACATGTTCGGCCCCATCCGCGGCGAGTGGCCGGATGACGTATGGAAAGGCTGGTGGGGGCCAAACCCGCCCTATCGCCGACCTATATCCTGACGCATTATCCCCGCGAACCGATCGTCATGGAGGGCGGCACGACGTTTCACTTCGTCACCGGCGGCATCGAGGAAGCGCTTGACAAGGCGGTGGCTGCGGCCGGCGACAAGGACGTGAAAATCGGTGGCGGCGTCAGCACCGTCCGCCAATATCTGAAGGCTGGCCTGATCGACGAATTGCATTTCGCCATCTCGCCGGTCGTACTCGGCAAGGGCGAAGCGATGTTCACGGGCATCGACCTCCCCGCCCTCGGCTTCCGCGTCGCCGAGCATGTCGCAACCGAACTCGCCACGCATATCGTGCTGGCGAAATAAACGAGCCCGGTCGGTATTCTAGGCGCTTCCAGATGGAACACCTCGGCCGCATCGAAGGCGTCCGCAACATCAAGACGGAAATCCCGATGGAGAATATCAAGCAATCCTGGCAGATACCGCTCTGACGAGCGCCTGTCGGGATCGTTCGGCTGTCACCAAGCCGTGTCAAAATGGCCGTGGTATTGCTGCTGAATGAGCGTAGAGTAAACGCCATCGCTCATCGGATCATCGACACGACCGCTTGCGAGACTATAGGTGCTCTTGCCGTTTCATGGAGGGTACAAAGGTGCTCCTGTCGCTCATCTCGCTCAATGATGATGACATAACCATCGTCACCGATGCCGTTCGGCAATGGTGCTGCGAGAGGAAGCTCGACATCGACAGCATCGAAGGACGCCACGCCATCACCGTCGCCGTCGATCTCGTTCAGTTGAACACCGGCCGCGACAGACTGTTTTCCGAGCTGTCGAAGCAGTTGGACGACCGCTAGAATCCGATCGAAGCCGAGGCGTCCTCCAATGACCGATGTTGAGGATGTCGCGCTTTCCCTTGCCGCCCCGTTGCGTCACCGCCGAGGAGCATCCGCGCCTGAGAGAGCCTCATCCTGAAGGCTCGAAGGACGAGGCGGTCTTTCCGGCGGGAAACGTCATGCCCCGTCCCGGCCAGCCCCAAGCCGTTCGAGGTAGGCGCAAAACATATCGGCCGTGGTGTCGGCATAGACGTCGATCTCGGCAAGGTTCCGAGGAGCCTCCGAGAACTGCTTGCCCACCGTGCCGAGCGTCGTGGTGATCAGCTCGCCGGCGAGCGCCCGGGTCACCTCCGGCGCGCAAGGCAGCACTTCCTGCATGAACAGTTCGACGATGTGGTCTCCCGCTGCCCTCGCCGCCTGCGCCTCCGGTGCATCGCGATAAAGGGGCGCGGCGTCATGGAGCGCCACGCGCATCGCCGCCTCCTCGCACTCCGAGCGGAGAAAGGCATGGACGAGGCGGCGCAGCCGTTCGAGCGGCGGCCTTTGCGCATCGGCGAGGATCCCGCCGAGCATGTCCGTCGTCTGCCGCCATTCGTCACTCTGCAGCCGGAAGAGGATCGCTGCCTTGTTGGGGAAATATTGGTAGAGCGATCCGATGCTGACGCCCGCCCTTTCGGCCACCCGTGCCGTCGTGAAGCGCTGGGCGCCTTCCCGCGCCAAAACCTGAGCAGCGGCATCCAGGATCGCCGCCACGAGCTCGCTCGATCGGGCCTGCTTGGGCTGTTTTCGTGAGGAAATCCGGGCCCTTGGACGATCGGTCATGGCAGCGCTCCGCAATGCGAATAGCAGATGCGACGAATTACTCGTATTTTTCGTCCCACACAAGAAGCTGTCACCAAGGAGATATGACATGACGACACTGACCACCGCCCCGCTGGCACCCCTGCTCGACGGCCTATTCCAACAGGCGGCCGCGGCGACGAGCCCGGCAATGTCAGGCCTATCAGGTGATGAGCGAATGCGCCTGATCGGCAGCAAGACCGAATATCTCGACCTTTACGGGCGCCTTAGGGATCTTTGGCTTCCCGTCTCCAAGGAGGCCGGCGCCCTGCTCTACATGCTGGCGCGAAGCAGCCGCGCACGAACGATCGTCGAATTCGGTACGTCCTTCGGCATCTCGACCCTCCATCTCGCAGCGGCGCTGCGCGACAATGGCGGCGGCCGGCTGATCACCAGCGAGTTCGAGCCGTCGAAGCTGGTCCGCGCCCGCGCCAACCTGACGGCCGGTGGCCTCATCGACCTCGTCGAGATCCGCGAAGGCGATGCCCTTGAGACCCTGAGCACGGATCTCCCGGAAACGATCGACCTGCTGTTCCTCGATGGCGCCAAGGCGCTCTATCGCGATATCCTGGAACTGGTCGAAGACCGCCTGAGGCCTGGCGCCCTCATCATCGCCGACAATGCCGACCTCTGCCCGGAATACCTCGCTCGCGTACGCTCGCCCGCCGCCGGCTACCTCTCGACACCATTCGAAGAGGATATCGAGCTGTCGATGCGGACCTGATGACGCCAGGCCGTTGCCTGGCCGGGCGCGCGTGCCGGCCGGGCAACGGCGCGTTTCATTGTCGGAGCGTCACCGCCGTACAGCGCCGTAGCGCAGCCCGTCGACCAGCAGGGACACCATGCGCCGGGCATGTTCGGACCCTTGGGCGTAGGCGTGCATGCTGAGGCTTGCGGCCGCATTCAAAAGATCCTCGGCGGCGATATCGGTCCGGACCTCGCCGGCGGCAGCGGCGGCGTCGAGAAGCGAGCGAAGGGCCGGCTGAAGCCGCTGCTGGAAGTAGGCGGGCAAGGCATCGAAGGCTGGGTTGCCGGAGTGCAGGGCCGCCGCAAGCCCGCGCTTGGCCGCGATGAAATCCACGAAACGCTGCATCCATCTGGTCAGCGCTTCGCCCGGCGCATGTTCGGCGGCAAGGATCGGCGCAGCGTCGGCGCAGGCGTCGATTTCGCGGCGGAAGACGGCGACGACGAGGTCGGAACGCTCGGGAAAATGCCGGTAGACGGTGCCGATGCCGACTCCGGCCTTCTCCGCAATCTCACGCACCGGGGCATCGACACCGGAGGTCGCAAACACCGTCAATGCTGCCTGAAGCAGCCCGTCGAGATTGCGCTTGGCGTCGGCGCGCACGCGCCTGTCCGCCCTTTCCCCGGGCTTCAGGCCGTCCTCCTGCTCTTTTCTCTCGTCGCTCATCGCTCATCACTTGCAAAACGGAACATTGTTCCGTATACAAACGGAATACGGTTCCGTTTATGCAAGTTAACACAGCGCGATGGTGTTGGCCACATCAATGCGCACGAAGTCCGCCTCCCCAATAAAAGGAACAGACCATGCAATACCGCACGTTTGGAAGAACCGGAATCAAGGTCAGCCCCTATTGCCTCGGCGCGATGATGCTTGGCGCTGCCGGCAATCCCGACCACGAGGATTCGATCCGGATCATCCACAAGGCTCTCGATGCCGGCATCAACTTCATCGACACCGCCGATATCTACAGCCGCGGCGAATCCGAGGAGATCGTCGGCAAGGCGCTCAAGGGCCGGCGCGACGACGTCGTGCTTGCCACCAAGGCACATCTGCCGATGGGCGACGACCCAAACCGGCAGGGCAATTCGCGCCGCTGGTTGACGCGGGCGGTCGAGGATTCGCTCCGCCGCCTGCAGACCGACCATATCGATCTCTACCTGATCCACCGGCCGGCACCCGATACCGACATCGAGGAGACGCTATCGGCCCTCACCGACCTGATACGGGCGGGCAAGGTGCGCGCCGTGGGATCGTCGACCTTCCCCGTCTCGGAAATTATCGAGGCGCAGTGGGTTTCCGAGCGCCGTGGGCTGGCACGTTTCCGCGCCGAGCAGCCGCCCTATTCGATCCTCAACCGCAGTATCGAACGCGAGGTTCTACCCGCCTGCGAGCGTTACGGAATGGGCGCGATGGTGTGGAGCCCGCTGGCGATGGGTATGCTCACCGGCAAATACCGCAGGGGCGCGCCGCAGCCCGACAGCGCCCGCGCCAAACGCTTCCCCAGGCAGATGAACGACGAGCGCCGGCTGGACGCGGTCGAACGGCTCATCCCGCTCGCCCAGCAGGCAGGGCTTTCGCTGGCCCACATGGCGATGGCCTTCGCCATCGCCCATCCAGCCGTCACCTCGGCGATCATCGGCCCGCGCACGATGGAGCACTTCGACGATCTGCTTGCCGGCGCCGGGGTGAGCTTGACGGACGAAATCCTCGACCGGATCGACGCGATCGTCCCGCCCGGCACCGACACCGGCCCGCTGGAGGCGGCCTATAACCCGCCTGCGGTGATACAGCCGAACCTGCGCCGCCGCCCACCCGCCGAGCGCTTCGTCGCCTGATCCTCAGGGGGTGAGGCCCGGCCCTGCGAAGCGGGAGCGATCGATCCAGTGAATCGATCGCAGGGCCGAACGCCCTGAGCCTTGCAAAGAGCCGGGCAGCGGCGCCTTCCTCCCTCCTTCCTGTGCTTGCTACAGGAAGGAGAGGAGAATGGGGAACATCCGCTATCACCTTGACTGGTGTTCCGTTTCAAATTGCCGAGGGCCCCAAACCACGGGCAACACAAAGCGACCTTCGCTTAAAGGCGTTTTTCAAAGAACGTGTCCGGGTATGGGTCGTCATTGAAACGGTCGATCTCACTCCAGCCGGTTCCGCGATAAAGCTGTGTTGCCTCGGGCAGCGCGCTATTCGTATCCAGACGCAGGAGCTTGATGGATAGCTCGGGGGCGATGTTCTCGGCGGCCGTCATAAGGCGCGTTGCGAGCCCAAGGCCACGCGCGGACGGGGCGACCCAGAGCCTTTTGATCTCTGCAACCTCGCCGCCATTGCCCTTCAGCCCGACACAGCCGATCGGCAGGCCATCCGACATGGCCACCAGGAACGCACCGTGCGGACGGATCATATCCTTGGCGTCGGGATCGCGAGAAAGCGATACATCGAAACCCTTCTCGAAGCGGCGTGCAAGTTCGCCGTAGTATTCGTTCAGACAATAGCTGGCGTCCTCGTGCCGAGGGTCTTTCTCCTCGAGCACGATCTGCTCACGTCTTAGCGAGGAAGCGACGATATCCATGGCGCGCAGCAGTTCGTCCGGGCGACGATGGCGCGTCAGAAAGGATTTCGCCTGCGCATTGGAAAGCGCTTCATAAGCCTGAAACTCGGAACGGCCGGTTTCGGTCAGCCTGGCAACGCGGCGACGCGCGTCCTGAGGGTTCGGCACCGTCTCGATGAGACCCTCCTCTTCCAGACTGCGCAGCAGGCGGCTCATCAAGCCGGAGTCGAGACCGAGATAATCGCGGATCACCGCAACATCCGATTGCCCCCGGCCGATCGAATTGAGGACGCGGGCAGCACCCAGCGGACGGCCGCGTCCGAGGAAAGACGTATCGAGAGCGCCGACTTCGGAGGTGACGGCACGGTTGAAGCGACGGACACGAGAGACAGGATCGTAGGTCATATTGTCTGACTTTAGTCAGATAATTGATCCTGTCAATTCAAAGCACTCAAAGGAAGGGCATAAATGAGCCGCGCACTTCCCCGCCATCACATCGCCTCGCCTAAGGGATGGCAACGTCCGCAAGGCCTTCCCGTGTTCCGTTTTGCCCTTCACGCCCTGATCATTCTCATCCTGACGCTGCTGACGCAGATCGGCGGCATCGCCTATCTCGTGGCGCTGGCCGCCTCCCACGCCTGGGGCTTGCGGCGGTTTCTGACAAAGCTTGCGATCTTCCTGCTTTGTTATGCCGGCGCCACTTTTGCGGCGAGCTTCGCCGCGCCGATCTTCGGGCGAGTTCCCCTCTCCTGCGTCGCCGGCGCGACGGACCGGCTCGTGGTCCGCTCCCCGATCTATTGCCTGCTGAACCGCAACTACGTCACACCTGAACTGCGCGATCTGGCAAAGGCGCTTGCCGCCCACATGGACAGAGAATTCCCCGGAACCGTCACCGTCGCGCTGGATGCGAATTTCCCCTTCATGAACGCCTTTCCGCTGCTGCCGCATCTGTCGCATGCCGATGGGAAAAAGCTAGACTTCGCCTATTATTACAAGGATGTGGACGGCGCCTTCCTGAATGGCGCCACCCGCTCCCCGATCGGCTATTTCGCCTTCGAGCAACCCGCCCCCGGCGACGAACTGCCATGCGAAGGGCGCAACGACTGGCTCACCACCCGCTGGAACTTCGATGCGCTGCAGTCTCTGTTTCCGACCTATCGGATCGAGGAGCAGCGCACATCGGCGGCGATCGGCTGGCTGACGAGCGAAGGCGTTGCGAAGTTCGGCCTGCAGAAGATTTTCATCGAGCCGCATCTGAAAAACGCGCTCGGCATCACCGACAGCCATATCCGCTTTCAAGGCTGCCGCGCTGCCCGCCACGACGACCATATTCATATCCAGGTCGACTAATGGCCCGCCTCTGAGGAATGGCCAGGCCGCATCGCCCGGCCCGATCGTCCAGGGGGCGCGGTAAACGGCAATCGGTCCCGAACCCCGTCACCCCTCTCCTTCGGTCTTGGCAAGCAGCCTTGCCAGTTCTTCGAGCTCTTCGGCCGAAAGGTGTCGGAGTTCCGCCGGCGGGCGATAATGCTCCGTCAACAGCTCGTCCTTGGTGGCCGCACCCTTCCTAGTCAGTCGCACCAGCTTGACGCGGCGGTCGTGTTCCGGCGTCACGCGTTCGGCAAGACCCGCACGCTCCAGCCGGTCGACCAGCCATGTCGCGGTCGAGGCGTCGCACCCCCACTGGCGGGCAAGCGCGCTGATCGGTTCCCCCTCGTCGTGCAAGGTGAACAGAGCCCTGGAATCGTTTGGCGTCAGCCCCCTCACCTGAAGGTTTTCCAGCCGCTGCGGCGCCGATTTCATCAAGAGATCGAACATCATCCGCCACGCCGAGGCGGCGGCTCTGGCGTGACGGTCGGAGGCGGAAGACATCAAATATCCTCGCAACATGCTTGAAAAATAATTTTATTACTCAAATTATCGTATCAATCAAACCTTATTGGCGATTTCCCCCGGAAAGTCCAGTGGGCGTCCACCTTGCCAAGGAGCCACGCCATGCGTTCAGCCGTCGCGATCCTCTTCCTGATCGAAACCTGTCTTTATGCCATTGCCTCACTCACCCATGCCGGGCTCATCCTCGAAGACCACGAACACCGGCAGGCGATGATTGCCGAAGCGGTGATATCAGCCGTACTCCTTCTCGGCCTGATCTCGCTCGGCCTTGACCGATCGTGGAGCCGAATGACTGCGATCCTGGCCCAGTCCTTCGCCCTCCTCGGCACCCTCGTCGGCGCCTTCACCATCGCCGTCGGCGTCGGCCCGCAAACCACTCTCGATTACATCACCCATGCCGTGATGATCCTGCTCCTGGTCACAGGCCTGGTCTGGTTGGCAAGGAGCCGGAGCGGCGCCTCTTCTCTCAGATAGGGATCGAGCTACGACGCCTATCTCAACGGCAGTTCGAAGCTTCGCTTCAGCGTTTCCATCGGCACGTCGGTTTTGACGCTGAGGACGCTCGGAATGCGCGTCAGGTGATCGGCCTGAAATCGCCAATAGCTATGCAGATCGGCGGTGACGATCCGAAGCACGGCGTCGCATTCCCCTGTCGTCAGGTAGCATTCCATCACTTCGGGAAACCGCCTGACGGCTTCGGCGAAGCGGAGCGTGACCTCGGCATCCTGGGTCTTGAACCAGACACGGGCAAAAACCGTCAGCCCCGCCCCGACCTTTGCAGGGTCCAGCACGGCGACGTAGCGATCGATGATCCCGGCCTCTTCCAGCAACCGGACGCGACGCAGGCACGGCGAAGGCGACAGCCCTACCTCCCTTGCCAGATCGACATTCGAAATACGCCCGTCACGCTGAAGTACGCGCAGGATATGGCGGTCGATCGGATCCAGGATGACTGGCATTTCATAGCTCCAACTCATGCTGGAATGGCATGATATGCCAAACTTTCGCAATTTTACGGATGCTTCGCAAGCTCATTGCGCAGAGCTTAGCCTATCGTTCCAGCATCGAGATGGAGATGGGTAAATGACGAAGATAGAGAAAATTGTGCTTTCTTATTCGGGTGGGCTGGATACCTCGATCATCCTCAAATGGTTGCAGGAAACCTACGGATGCGAGGTGGTGACGTTCACCGCCGATCTCGGCCAGGGCGAGGAGCTCGAGCCGGCGCGAGCCAAGGCGGAGATGGCGGGGGTCAAGGACATCCGCATCGTCGATCTGCGCGAGGAGTTCGTCAGCGACTTCGTCTTTCCGATGTTGCGGGCGAACGCGCTCTATGAGGGGCAATATCTGCTGGGCAGTTCCATCGCACGGCCGCTGATTGCCAAGCATCTGGTCGGCATAGCCCGGGAGGTCGGCGCGGATGCCGTTGCCCACGGCGCGACCGGCAAGGGCAATGATCAGATCCGGTTCGAGCTGGCCGTCAATGCGCTCGACCCGTCGATTAAGGTCATCGCGCCCTGGCGCCAATGGAACATCCGCTCCCGCATGCAGCTTCTGGAATATGCCGAGAAGCATAATATCCCAGTGCCGAGCGACAAGCGCGGCGAGGCACCGTTCTCGATCGACGCCAACCTGCTGCACACCTCGACCGAAGGCAAGAGTCTCGAAAATCCGGCGGAGGTCGCGCCCGATCATGTCTATCAGCGCACGGTCGATCCGCTCGACGCGCCCGATGCCCCCGAGATCATCACCATCGGCTTCGAGAGGGGCGATCCAGTTTCGGTGAACGGCAAGGCCATGACGCCGGCCGCATTGCTGACCGAGTTCAATGAACTGGGCGGCCGGCATAGCGTCGGGCGGCTCGATCTGGTTGAAAACCGCTTCATCGGCATGAAGTCGAGGGGAATATACGAAACGCCGGGAGGCACGATCCTGCTCGCGGCGCATCGCGGCATTGAATCGATCACGCTCGATCGCGCCGCCGCCCATCTGAAGGATGAAATCATGCCCCGCTACGCCGAGCTGATCTACAACGGTTTCTGGTTCGCTCCCGAGCGGGAAATGCTGCAAGCCCTGATCGACCACAGCCAAGCTTTCGTCAGCGGCGAAGTGACGCTCAGGCTCTATAAGGGAAGTGCCTCAGTCATCTCCCGCGCCTCTCCCTGCTCACTCTACTCCGCCGACCTCGTCACCTTCGAAGAAAGCGCCATCGCCTTCGATCATCACGACGCGGAAGGTTTCATCAGGCTCAACGGATTACGGCTCAGGAGCTGGGCGGCCCGCAACGGCAGATGACCGCCCCATCTTACGTCAGCCAGCGCACTTAACGCTCACGACGCTCCAAACGCCTCCCCCGGCACTTCGACCGACGGGAACCGTACGAAACGAGCCGATTCGGATCTCAATAAGCTGAGAGGGTCAGATGGGCGGCTAGGTCAAGGCCCACATTGACGGCATCTTCCCTGGCGGCTGGCCGAAGCAGTCAAGGCTTCCACGGAGACGCCCCGAAGCCAATTTCAAACGATTTTAAAATAGCCACTCCCAAAGCTAATCGATTTTAATTTTATCGTTAAAATTTTCTTGTTGCAGCGCAAAAGAATTTAGACATTAATTTGTGCGGATGCTCAGTTTATTCGTTGGAGAACTCGCATGACTGTGACATTTCCGCTAACCGAAAAGCGCGACGCCGAGACATTGCTGAAACACCTGACGTCGCACAATCTCAGCGTTCCGGGAAACTGCGTCGTGTCGCTGAAGGCGCACATCGCCCAGGTCTCATCCTCTCATACGACCGCGCTCGGCACCGCCCGTACCGCCTGGTAGGGATTAATGTCGCCGCATCGCCGTCGACAATAGGATCGAGCAATCTCGGCTGGATCGCCCACGCGGAGATCCGTTAAGCCGAGCGCGTTGACAGCTTATCTCGCGGCAGGCAGCCCCATGCCGGCGAGCTTCAGGATATCCTCGAGCTTTGCGTCCGGATCGGCGCCGGGTTCGACCTGGCCGTCGATCATCAGCAAGGCAAGGCCATGCGTCAGCGACCAGAGAAAGAGCGCGGCGTTCGGCACGTCTCCGGGCGTCAGCCGCTTTTCCAGGTCGTCCTTCATCTGCCGGTAGACCCCTATCCGCAAGCCGCGTATCGCCTCGTTTCCCTTGGAATAGGCCTGAAATCCCTCCCCGAACATCAGCCGATAGAGACCGGGATTCGCACGGGCAAAGGCGACATAGGCGATGCCGCCGGCGAGCAGATGACGCCGAGGACCGGCTAGCGCCGCATCGATGCCTTCGCTCAACTCGGCAAACCCTTGTTCGGCAAGTGCCGCCGCGATGGCGTCCAGGCTGTTGAAATAATGGTATGCCGCCGGAGCCGAGACGCCGGCGCGGCGGCCGATCTCCCGCATGCTCAGCGCCGCCGGCCCCCCCTCCTCAAGCAGCGCCCGCGCCATAGACAGCAGTGTGGGGCGCAAATTGCCGTGATGATAGCGGGGCGATCCGTCGTGCGTGGCCATGTCTCGATCTAATCTTTACAGTGTTAAAATCATGCTCTAGTCTGCCTCCAATGACAAGGGCATGATGAGAAGAGATCGCGATTGGGGGCTGTATCCCCAACGCCTGTTTTTTTGAGGGCGCGGCATCCTCCAACCCACCCCATCCTGAGGTGTGCAGCCCGCAAGGCGAAGCCTCGAAGGACACGCTCAACACGGCTCCTTGAATGCATCCGACGCCGCCTCGCTCTTCGAGGCACTGCGGTCACCTCAAGGTGAGGCTCTCTTGAGCGCCGCGTTCCCGGCACTGACAAGGTTTACAGACCAACGTTTACAGAGAAAGAGGCCTTCATGCGTGCATCCGAACCAAGCCGCACCGCGATGGGCGCGGCAGCCTATCGAGCAGCACATCAGAGCGCGGATGGCGGCGCCATCTTCTTAGACCCCTATGCCCGCCGCATCCTCGGCGAGGCGGCCTGCGCCGAGGCCGATCTGAAAGCCCAGGACCCCGCCACGCGATCCTTTCGCCTGTTCATGGCGGCGCGAAGCCGATATGCCGAAGAATGCCTTGACCTCTCCGTCGCAAGGGGCGTCAGGCAAGCCGTCATCCTCGGCGCCGGGCTCGACACCTTTGCACTGCGCAATCCCCATGCCGGCCTGAAGGTCTTCGAAGTCGATCATCCTGCGACGCAGAGCTGGAAGCAGATGCGGCTCAGCGAGACCGGACTGACACAAAGCCTGCCGACATTCGTTCCTGTCGATTTCGAACATGAGGATTTGAAAACGCGTCTCGTCGATTCCGGCTTCGAGCCCGAGGCACCGTCCTTCTTCATCTGGCTTGGCGTCGTGCCATATCTCACGGAGGCGTCGGTCTTTACGCTGTTGCGCTTCGTCGCCGGCCTGCCGAGCGCATCCATCGTCTTCGACTACAGTGAACCCCTCGAAAACTATTCGCCCGAACGCCGTGCCCGCGCCGCGGAAATGGGCGCGCGCACGGCCGCGGCCGGCGAGCCATGGCTGACGCACTTCGATCCGAAGGAAATTGCGGAGCGATTGCTGAGCCTGGGCTTCACATCTCTGGAGGATATCGGCCCGACCGAAATGGCAAGACGCTTCTTCGGCCTTCCCCGGGATGCGGCGGACCGCGGCGCCGGTCCCCACGTGATACTCGCCGGGAAACAGGGAAATCCCCGAGACGTCGAGTTGCGGCAATCGAGCTGGCCTCAGCTATCGTAGACGACAGCAATCTTGTTTCCGGCGGGGTCACGCACGTAAGCGGAATACCAGTTCGGCCCGTAGTGCGGACGTAAACCAGGTGCGCCTTCGTCCGTTCCGCCGTTGGTCATGGCAGCATCGTAAAAAGCATCCACCTCGGCGCGGGACTTGGCCATGAAAGCGACCATCGAGCCATTTCCGGCGCTCGCCAGTTCGCCGTTGAACGGTTCGCAAACCCATAGAACGAAACCTTCACCCTTCCCACCTTCGGAATAAGCGCTCCATCCGGGAAATTCCCGATGTTTGCTCCATCCGATCGTTGCCAGGGTCGCATCATAAAAACCATTCGATTTGACGGAATCGACTGCACCGACGGTTGCGTAGACGCTCATGATCCTCCCTTTCGATCTCCAAGATCGGAAGAATTCATATCGCAAACATGCGAACACAACAAGAACAGTTGGCCGCATTTTCCGCAGAAGGTCAGCGACCAATCGCAACGGACGGTTATTGCCGTGTCTGCAAAAATTCCTATTCTGGGCAGCGCCGATGGCGACAAAAACCTGAGGCTTCATGGCCATTTGCGACAGGAAATTTGGATCACATCATGACGACTCTGAGCCGCCCTGATCTCAGCGACATCCACCGTGGCGACTGGGTGGATCGCCGGTTGCCGGCCGCATGGCGGCCATACACGCGGTTGGCGCGGCTGGATCGCCCGGTCGGAATATGGCTGACGCTGTTCCCGTGCTGGGCCGCCCTTATCCAGGCATCGCACGGTCTCCCGGATCTCAGGCAATTGGCGATCTTCTCTCTCGGCGCTCTTCTTATGAGAAGTGCCGGCTCCACGGTCAACGACATCGCCGATCGGAAGTTTGACGGCCATGTCGAGCGGACTCGCTTTCGACCTCTGGCAAGTGGAGAGATCGTCGCGCTACAGGCCTTTATCTTCCTGACCGTTGAACTCGCACTGGCGGCTTCGCTTCTGTTTTTCCTGACGCCCTACACACGCCTTATCGCGATATGTGTCCTGCCGCTTGTCTTCGTTTATCCGCTCTGCAAGCGTTTCACCCACTGGCCCCAGGCCGTCCTGGGCGCGGCGTTCAACTGGGGGATGCTGATGGCATGGGCCGAGGCTGCAGGACATATCCCGGTTGGCGCCGTGCTGATGTGGGCCGGGGCCATCACCTGGCAGATCGGCTATGATACGATCTATGCCTATGTCGATCTGAAGGACGACACCCGTCTTGGCCTGAAATCGACGGCAATTCTGTTCGGCCGGCAGGGCAAGACCTTGATCGGCCTGTTCTATGCTCTGGCGGTCGGCGCGTGGTCACTCGGGGGCTGGCTATTGGAAATGTCGCCGCCTTATGCGATCGGAATACTGGTGATCGCCGTCCATCTTGCCTGGCAGACCCGGCGGATCGATCTTGCCCGCCCGGACATAAATTATCGCCTGTTCCCGGCGAATATCCTGACGGGGGTGCTGCTCGCCTGCACGGCATTCGCTGGAACATGGTAAGCGGCTTGATGGATTTGAAAGATTGGACGCGGCACCGATGAGCTATCCCAAACACAGTGTGCTCGCCGCGGCCATCGTGCTGGCAGCAACGATGACATCCCTGCATCCGGCGCATGCGCAACCATGCGAGCAGGAGAGCTTCGAAGAGGCGAAATACGTCGTCTGCACACTGGAACCGGGCAAAGCCGACCTGCGATTGTTCTGGAAGAACGCTAATGGCGCGCCATACCGCGCTTTTTCAAGCCTGGCCGAAGCCGTTCGCGCCGAAGGGCGAACGCTGGCTTTCGCCGTCAACGCCGGGATGTACCGGGCTGATTTTTCGCCGATGGGACTTTACGTCGAGAACGCCAGGGAATTGCAGCCCGCCAATACGACGGAGGCCGAAAGCTCCTCGGGTCAGGTGCCGAATTTTTATAAGAAGCCGAACGGCGTGTTCTTTCTGGGTGAAGCAGGCGCCGGGATACTCCCGACCGATGAATTTCTGAAGCGCCGGCCCAAGGTGCTGTTCGCCACCCAGTCCGGCCCGATGCTTGTCATCGCCAACAAATTGAACCCGATCTTCATCGTCGGCTCGACAGACCGGACCCGCCGCAACGGTGTCGGCGTCTGCGAGCGTGGCACAGTTCGTTTCGCGATCAGCGAAGACGGGGTGAATTTCCACGATTTCGCACGGCTCTTCCGCGACCATCTGAAATGCCCCGATGCCTTGTTTCTCGATGGCGGACGCGGTGTCGGACTTTACAATCCGGCAATGGGCCGCAACGACCGATCCTGGCACGGCGGCTACGGCCCTATCTTTGGGCTTGTCGAATAGGCTGATCGATGGGAAGTCCTCAGGAGGAGATGAGTGTGACTGATCCAGCTTCGATGTTCCTTGATCTCGCCACGGTTCCGCAGGGTTCCAAAGCAAGATCTGTCGAGCTCGCGACGGCAGACAAGGTCGGCCGGACGGCTCTGAGCGTGACGTTCGATGAGCGCACGGCCCGAGGCACCCCGAATATCGACTACATCGACATGCCGACGTTTCTCGAACTGCCGATCGAGTTTGAGAACGGCGAGATTTCGGTCGACATCCTGGGCGAGCTCCGAGCAGATGCGCCCGACTACGCAAGAGCATTCGCAGGGGTCGCCTATCGCATAACCGAAACCGGATTCGAAGCCGTTTACCTAAGGCCCCTGAATGGTATCCGGCTTGAGCCTCATCCTCCGCGCTCGCGTCGGGCCGTCCAGTATTTCTCCTATCCTGATTGGCGGTTCGAGCGTCTGCGCGAGGAATATCCAGACGGACGTTATGAGGCCGGAGCCGATATCAGACCCGGCGAATGGATAGCGTTGACTCTTCGGATTCAGGATGATCACGTCGCCGCGTCCGTAAACGGCGAGACGGTTCTGGCGATAACGAAGGCCAAGTCACCGCCTTCGACCGGCCGCATCGGCGTGTTCGTCGACATCGGAAGCCAAGCCTATTTCTCGAACTTGAGGGTAAGCTCCTAGTTCATGTAAGCCCGCCGCCATCCGATCACTGCAAGACCCGGCAGCGGAAGCCGCCGTCCTTCACAAAGCTAGCTCTTCCCCGCACGCGCCATTTCGGCGCGCATCCAGCTCGAATCTCGCCATGTGGAGAGCCAGATCATCAGGTCGGTCAGGGCGCCGACGACGGGCAGGAGCAGGGCGTGGCTGAGGCCCCGCCCTTTCTGGCTGCTTTCGGCCGTCCTGAGATGCGCCAGTTCCTGTTCCTGGATCGACGCGATGAGGGCGTGAAGCTCGGGATCGCGCTTTGCAAGGAAAGCCAGCTGGTCTTCGAGATGGCGATGAACCGTGCTTTCGACTGCCTCGGTGCAAATCCAGATCATGTTGCGCCCGGCAAGCGCCGTCAGGAAGCCGAGCACAGAACCGCCGAGACTCCAGAACGCCATGACACGACAGGGCTTGGCGCTCCTTGCAGGCATCGCCTCGCGAAACAGGCGGCAATGGTCGATCTCGTCCCGACGCATCTCTTCAAGCGCCGGCACGATGTCGGGAAACAGCCGCCGGGCCACCAGGATCTGGGCGCCATAGATCCTGATAGCGCCAAACTCGCCCGCATGGTTGACCTTCAAAATGCGACGGATGGTGACATCGGGGTCGCGGCTGCCCGACCTGCTCGACGGATTGATCATGACCACCCTGCCCCCGGTTCCCTTGCGGGCAATAGGCAGGACGGCCGCCGTGGCCGTCAAGGGGTGCGGCGACGGAGAAGGTCTCGATCCCCTACGCTTTGGGCGCCGGCCTGCTCAGTCTGCCGCGGCAAAATGGGCGATCTGGTCGGCATGCGCCTTTGCGAAGGATGGGCGGGCCGTGGCGCGCGCGACATAATCGCGGCAGGCGGGATATTCCGCCAGCCCGTCGAACCGGTTGATGAGGCGCAGCACATCGGCCATGAGGATATCGGCAACGGAGAAGGTGCCCGCCAGCCATTCGCGCCCTGCCAGGACCGGCTCCATGTGCTTCAGCCGGTGGTGCTTGAGAAACGAGTCCATAAGCCCATATGCCGGCGCATCACCCGTGATGCCGGAGAAGATCAATATCGACCAGGGCAGGCTTGCCGCCTCGACGGAATTCAGCGCCGCAAACAGCCATTCCAAAACTTCGGCGCGGCCGCGCGGATCGGCAGGCATCAGCGCGTCGCTGCGATTGCCGAGATGCAGCAGGATGGCGCCGCTCTCGAAGATCGAGATGTCGCCATCGGTCAACCACGGCACCTGGCCGAAGGGCTGGTGCGCGAAATGCTCGGGCTTGCGGTCGCGGAAAGGCACGCTCTCGACGCGGTAAGGCAGGCCGCTCTCTTCCAGCGCCCAGCGCACACGCAGGTCACGCACATAACCCCTGGGAGGCTCGGGAACCCAGTCGAAGGTGGTGAGGGTAAGGTCACCCATCCGGCATCTCCATTTTTTGTTTCACGGACAAAGGACGGACGAACGGCCCGCGTTCCGACATCACCGACAAATTCTTTCAGTCAGGTGGTCAGGTCGCCAGCGGGGCCGGCAAGGGCTCATCGATGTCTTCGGGAATGAAACCACCGGTCTGCCGTTTCCACAGGCGCGCGAACAAGCCGTCGCGTTCGACCAGCTCATCCGGCCTGCCCTCTTCCACGATGCGCCCGCGATCGAGCACGACGATCCGGTCCATCCTGGCGATGGTCGACAGGCGGTGTGCGATGGCGATCACCGTCTTTCCCTCCATGACGAGGTTCAACCTTTCCTGGATGGCGGCTTCGGATTCGCTGTCGAGGGCGGAGGTCGCCTCGTCGAGCACCAGGATCGGTGCGTCCTTCAGGAGAACGCGGGCAATGGCCACGCGCTGGCGCTGGCCGCCTGACAGTTTGATGCCGCGGTCGCCGACGAAGGCGTCATAGCCGCTGCGGCCTTCGCCGTCGAAAAGATCGGCGATGAAGACATCGGCGCTCGCCATCTTCGCCACTGCTTCGATCTCGTCCTTCGTCGCCTCCGGCCGGCCGTAACGGATATTATCGCCGACCGAACGGTGCAGTAGCGCGACGTCCTGCGCGATGACCCCAATGGCGCGGCGAAGGCTTGCCGGCGTGATCTCGCGGATCTCCTGCCCGTCGATCAGGATCGCACCATCCTCTATATCGTAAAAACGCAGCAGCAGGCTGACCAGGGTCGTCTTGCCAGCACCGGAGAGGCCGACGAGCCCTACCTTTTCGCCGGGCCGAACCGTCAGCGACAGGTCATCGATGACAGGCTTGCCCGACTTGTAGGCGAAGCGGACGTTCTCGAAACGGATCCCCCCACGGCTGACCGTCAGTTCGGTCGCATCCGGCCGGTCGGTGATGGTGGGCGGCGTTGTCATGACCGGCATGGCATCCTTGATCGTCCCGAGTGCGCGGAAGATCTGCTGTCCCATCTGCAGGAAGGTGAAGGACCCTGCCGAGAGGCGTTGGAGGATGTAAACCGTTGCGGCGAAATCGCCCACGGTCAGGAATCGGTCAAACAGCCCCCAGAAACCAATGCCGAGCATGACGAGCCAGAGCACCATGTTGAGGCTGATGACGACGAGTTCGGTTGTCCGGTAGATGCGCTGTTCGTGGTGAAGCGTATCGACCCCGTTGGACATGATCGTTCTTAGCGCACCCGCCTCGCTGTCTTCTGCTGCGAACTGCTTGACCATCTGGATGTTGCCGTAGATGTCGGTCAGGGCACCGGAGATGAGGCTGTTCTGCTTTGCCGAGCGGCGGGCGCGCTCCGTAAAATCCGGAACGACCTTGATCGCAAAGAGCACGTTGAAGGCAACCCAGACGATGACTGGCAGCGCAAGCTGCCAGGAGAGCGTGAGCAGAAGAACAACGGAGCCGATGATCTGAAGCAGAAAGCGCGGTGCCGTCTGGAACGCGATCAGGATCTGTTGCTGAACGGCATTGGCGACCTGACCGAGCCGGGATGCGACCTGGCCGGCGAAAAGATCATGGAAGAAGGCGAGGTCCTGCCGCTCGACGGCCTTGTGCCCCTGCCATTGAATCGCAACGGGCAGGCTGATGCCGATCGTATGCGAGTTGAGAATATTGGTGACGTAGAAAAGAACGGGCATTACGGGAAAAAGCAGAAAGGCGAGGACCGCCAGCAGCCGGAAATTGCTGTCGACGAAGAGTTCCACGCCGTGTGTCGTCACTCCGTCGACAATGACCGAAAGACCCCAGATGATCGTAAGGTTGATGGCTTCGATGGCCATCGAGGTCAGCGCCATGGTAACGATGACGCCCCGAAACATCGCGATGAAATGCACGAGAACTGCCACAGGTCCCTTGGTGGGCATCGGCCGGTAGGGGATGTCGAGCGGCCGGATCAAGGTTTCGAAGGGACGGTAAATCGCATCTGAAATCGACATGGGCCACTCGGATCAAAAATCGGGAGGAGGCGTGGACTCAGCTACGCTGGGTCGCAGAAAATCATCTTCATGCTGTAATCTCAATTAGAAATTTCAGAAAGCCTTACGAAGCCTGACGTATCGCGAACGCTGGTTAGGAAGCCAGAGAAGCAAGCGGCGCCGGAAAGCGCCAATTGCGGTCATCGCGCGACTGGGGCAGGATGCCGGACTTGAACGGGGAACAGGATTGAATCGACGCTCATGCTGACGGGCTCATGTCATTGCGGCAAGGCGAGCTGGACACTTGAAGGTGATCCGGGCTCGATCACCGCCTGCAACTGTACGCTCTGCCGACGCTACGGCACGCTGTGGGCTTATGATTACGAAGGAGAGCGCATCGCTCTCACCGGTGAGACCGCCTCCTACACCCGCGCCGACAGGGACGAGCCGTCTCTCGAAATCTTGTTCTGCCCATCCTGCGCCTGTGTCTTGAGCTGGCGCGGCCTGCGGCTTGGAAAGGATGGCCGCCGGCGCATGGCCGTCAACATCCGGCTTGCGCCGCCGGATCTCGTTCAGGATCTGCCTATCGATCATTTCGACGGCCTGGACACGTTTGAAGACCTTCCATCCAAGGAGCGCTGCGTGCGCGATCTCTGGTTCTGAGCCGACTGCGAGGATCGACACGCGACCGGACCGGCCCAGATGCGAGCCCTGGCAAAAGATCGTTCTGCGCAAGGCCACCTCAGCCGCGCCGGGCCGCCTCGATCGCCGCAATGTCGATCTTCCTCATGGTCATCATCGCGTCAAAAGCACGCTTTGCCTGGCCACCGCCTGCCGAAAGGGCTTCGGAGAGGATCCGCGGCGTAATCTGCCACGACACGCCCCACTTGTCCTTGCACCAGCCGCACTCACTTTCCTGGCCGCCATTGCCGACGATCGCGTTCCAATAGCGATCGGTTTCTTCCTGAGTGTCCGTTGCGATCTGAAAGGAGAAGGCTTCGTTGTGTTTGATCGCAGGACCGCCGTTCAGGCCGATGCAGGGAATACCCGCAACGGTGAATTCAACAACCAGGACGTCGCCCTGCTTGCCGTCAGGATAATCTCCCGGTGCACGAACGACGGCGCCGACGGCGCTGTCGGGAAAAGTCGCGGCATAGAAGCGGGCGGCTGCCTCAGCGTCTTTGTCGTACCATACGCAGATCGTGTTCTTTGCCATTGCGCGGTCCTTTCGCACTTCGTTTCGCATTCCCCGGTGAAATAAGAGGGAAACTGTCTTTCTCCAGCCCAGTCCGAGCGATTTCACGCGGACGATTGCGAGACGAGAATCGATTATGATCGCAGAGAGGAAGGGATAAGCGTGACCATCACCACTGAACAATTTCTAGCCCGCATTCGGCTTAATCCGGTCAGCCATCTGCTCCTGGAGAAATTGCCGGCTCTTGGCCTGCCGCAGTGTATGCTAACGGCTGGCTGCCTCTTTCAGACGGTATGGAACTTGAAGACCGGAAATGATCCAGAGCACGGCATCAAGGATTATGACATTTTTTATTTTGACGACCACGATCTCTCATGGGAGGCCGAGGACAAAGTGATCCGTCGTGGCAAGGCTTTGCTGGGAGACCTCGCAGACAAAGTTGACATAAAGAACCAGGCTCGCGTCCACCTCTGGTATGGCGAGAAGTTTGGCAAAGACTTCCCCGCCTTCAAATGCACTGAAGACGGCGTTGATCGTTATCTTATCTCCTGTACTCGGCTGGGGGTGAGAGTTCATGACGGCAGCCTCTACGCGCCCGATCATCTCGACGATATGTGCCACGGCATCCTCAGGATGAACCCCCTCAATGCTCAGCCCAAATTGTTCGCCAGCAAATGCAGGCAATATCAGCAGCGCTGGCCGTGGCTGCGTGTCGAGCCAGAGACTTCAGTCGACGAGCTTGGGTGAGTTCCTTGATAGTTTTGAGCCGATAGAAAAAGACCGGGCTCGCCGTGATCACCCCAATTGCGGTCATCATTGAACCGTCACATGGCCTCGCGGCTACAACCGCCCCTCGGGCGGGCAGCTCAGCTAATTGTTTCATCAATTCGTTTAAGGACAACACCAATGATTTACCTGCTTCGCCACGGCGAGACCATTTGGAACACCTTAGGTCGGTTCCAGGGCCAAAAAGATTCACCGCTTACAGAGCGCGGCATCGAACAGGCCGAACAGATGGCGAAGCTTCTGAAGAAGGAAATGGCAGGGAGCGAACAATCTTTCCAACTCCATGTCAGCCCTCTCGGCAGAACGCAGGAGACTGCGGCTCGCATCGAACGGGTGTCGCCGCTGGCGGCTCGTCCGGAATCGCGGCTAATGGAGGTGACCGTCGGTTCCTGGGACGGCATGACCAAGTTCGAGATCGACAACGAGTTCCCAGGAATGCTGGACGGCTCAGACGCTTTTGATTGGTATTTCAAATCTCCAGACGGGGAGAGCTTCGATGTTGCCTGTGCGCGAGCAGAGGACTGGATCGCAGGCATACATGGACCGACAGTTGCGATTTCTCACGGGCTGTTTGGCAGATTGGTGCGTGGTGTATATGCCGGCCTTTCGAAACGCGAGATGTTGGAATTGCCCGTTCCCCAAGACCGGTTTTTTCGTCTTTGCGACGGCGAGTTCAATCTGGTAGGTGCTTCAGCCGATACGATATCCGGCGTGGTTGCGTAATAAAGGGTTCATCTCTGGGTGACCGCGTCGACTCGCCAAGGGTCGACGCAATAGAAGTTCCAGCCCGCATCAAGGTCAGGCATCGTAACGGTCACCTGGTTCAGACGTATGATCTACCTCCTCGGCTGAGTTCGCCCAAAACTGTGTGGCGGCTTGGCGCCACGACATTCATAAAAACAAAGACCTGAAGCCATCGCATGAATCAAATTCTAAGCGAGCAGTTTTAGTGTCATCGACACAAAACTCGTGTCAGACTGTGCAAGCTGCGCACACGCCGGCGCGCCGATCGAGAAGGCCGAAGCCATGCACAAATTCACCGTATCAATCACCCGAGAGATCGAGGCCGATACCGCCGAGGAGGCCGCCTTGCTCATGTACCAGGAACTATCAACGGGACCGATCCCTGACCGCTACTCCGTCACCGACGAGACGAAGGTGGCCACCGAGGTGAAGCTGGATCGGGAAAAGGCCGACGAATTCGCCAGCATCGATCACACCGCCGATCCCGGCAATTGGTAAGCGGCAGACGACCAGAGGGGCGACTGGAAATACGGTTTTGCGCCGGAGCGGAATGAGGTAGTTGCAGCTCGCCTTCTCCGGCGCGAATGCTGGATGCAAATAGCCGCTCCGTCGAAAATATCGTAAGCCAAGGAAAATCCGTGACCTCACCAATCAAAATAGCCGTCGCCGGCGTGAACGGCCGCATGGGGCGCGCCATCCTGCCGCTGCTGGCGGGCGATCCGGATTTTGCGTTCGTCGGCGGCATCGGCCGTCAGTGCTCCTCAGGCGCGGGGCTGATCGATCGTTCGGCTGCGATCGGAGCGGCCGACGTGATCCTGGATTTCACGACGGGACGTGCGGCCGCCGAACTTGCCGGCCTGTGCGCGTCGGCCGGCGGACCTGCCCTGGTGATCGGGGCGACGGGTTTCGAGCCGGATGAGCTCGAACGGATTGCAGAGGCCGCCCGCACGATTCCGATCCTGCGCTCCGGCAATTTCTCCATCGGCGTCAACATGCTGGTCGGCCTGGTCGCCCAGGCCGCCCGCGCCCTTCCCGCGAATAGCTGGGATATCGAAATCCTCGAAGCCCATCACAACAGGAAGATCGACGCGCCGTCGGGTACGGCGCTGATGCTTGGCGAAGCCGCCGCCGAGGGCCGTGGCGTTTCACTCGCATCCGTCGAGCGGCGCGGGCGCGACGGCATCACCGGCGAGCGCCCGCCCGGCGAAATCGGCTTCGCCGTGTTGCGGGCCGGCGGGCTCGTCGGAGAACACAGCGTCCTGTTTGCCGCCGCCGAAGAAGTCGTGACGCTCTCGCATTCGGCTCTCGACCGCGGCATGTTCGCCCGCGGCGCGCTTGCCGCCGGCCGCTGGATCGCAGGACGCGCACCCGGCGAATACGGCATGCGGGATGTGCTGGGTCTGGCGTGAATAGGGGAAACAGGCTCACAGCATATCGAGGATTGCCGAGGCGACGACGACTTCGGTTCCAGCCAGGCCGACGGAGCAAAACAAGGTCGTATCGCCAGGCGATCCTCGCCCCGCCGCTTTCCCGGCAATGATATCGGCAAGGTCGGCCATGCGGTGCTCATTGCCGGAGCCGGCCAGGAAAAAGGGCGAAGCATAGGCGCGCGTCTGTTCGGGAGAGTCCGTTGCGATCACGGCTGCGACATCGGCGATATCCAGGCCGAGTTCGTATCCCGCACGCGTTTTCGGGCCGACGGTGTTGACGTGCATCCCGGGTTTCAAATCCCGCGCATGGATGACGGGCATTCGGCTCGTCGTCGCGCAGATGACGATGTCGGCACCATCAACGGCTTCAGAGGCGCTGCCGGCAGGCTCCACCTCAATATCCAAGGCGTGCTGCATCTCAGTTGCAAAGGCGGCGCGATTCCTCTCGTCGCGGCTATAGACGCGGGCGCGGTCCAGTTTTCGAACGGCGGCCGCTGCGGCAAGCTGGGTTCGCGCTTGCGCCCCGCTTCCGAGGATCCCGACGATCCTGGCATCAGGCGCGCTGAGATGCCGGATGGCGAGACCGCCGATCGCGCCGGTTCTGAGGTTGCCGAGGCGCTCTCCGAGAATAATGCCCTTGAGGCTGGCGTCGTCGGCCGACCACACCGCGACGATCTGCGAATGCTCCGCCCCGTCGAATGTTTCATAGACCCGGAAGCCCGCGAGCGGTTTCTCGCCGAGGATGCCGCCGACGGTGAAGACCAGATTGCCTCGATCGGGAACCGAGACATGGTGCCGGGGTGGAGAGATCAGTCGATTGCCGGCTCTCGCGAGAAAAGCGGTCTCGAGCGCATCGATCGCGACCACTATCAGCACGCTGCCGACCAGATCCTCGTCTTTCAGAATTTTCGTCACGGCCCAACCTCCAGCCCATGCCGGCATGCTGCAACCCCAACCCCGCTTGAGGTCAATAGTCAGACGAACGGATATGGGCTGATATTCGATGAGAGTTAACCGACCAGACGGCGAGCCATCATGACGTCGTCGATCTCCCTGCCTTCTTCCAGAACCCCGCCGGGAATCCTGCCGATCTCGGAGAAGCCTTCCCGCTGATAGAAGCGTATTGCCGCCGGGTTCTCCGCGCTGACGAAGAGTTCGAGCTGCAGGATGCCGATATCGCGCGCGTGATCAGCCACCGCGCGGAGCAGCTTGCCGGCAAGGCCCGTTCCGCGCAGGTTCCTTCTGACATAAACCATGATGATCGTCGCGCGATGGGCCATCTTGCTCGACCGCTGCCGAAGCAGGCCCGTTATGCCAACGGGTTCGCCATCCTGAAAGGCGATGAAAACCGGCTCGTTCAGGCGATTGCGCCACTCCTCGAGAGAAAGAACCTCCCAGTCTTCATAACGGCTTGCAAAGAGGGACGGTTCGGTGCGAAGCGCTTCCAGACGGATGCGCCGGAAAGCCTCCACTTCGTCTGCCTGGATATGTCTGATCGTCGTGCCGCTTCCATCCATCGGGACCTCCTGCAAGATGAGAGGTACTGTCAATACAGATGGCCCAGCCGTCAACCGGTGTCAGCAAGCTTCGTCCTTCAGCATATGCTCGGAGTTATGAGATCGAATAGAAATCCATCATCTCAAGCGCCGATCACTGCGCCGGACTCCCCAGCCGGCCGCCCTTCCGGACGACCGGTTCACCGCTCGGACCGACCACCGATTGATCGGTCGGCCTTGCGGTCGGTTCGTCGGTCGGTCCACTCACTGGTTTGCCAGTTGGCCCGTCGACCGGCTGGCGGGTAGACCGGACGACCAAGGGATCGGCTGGCTGGACGGCGGATTGATCGGTTGTTGGCCCGGGCACCGGCTCCCCGGTTGCCGCGGGCACCGGCTCCCCGGTTGCCGCGTTCAACGGCTCACCGATTGGTCCGGCTGATTGCTCGGTTGGTACGGCAACTGGCTCATCAGTTGATCCGACCACCGATTGATCGGTTGGCTTGTCGATCGTGAACGGTACAACTTCACGGATGATGAAGAGAAGAACTATCCCGACCAACGTGCACGTCAGCGCGTAGAGAAGGAAATATTTCAGTGCATATCCCTCGCTGATTGGCAGCACCAACTTGACAATGGTGCAAATGATATTTCCGCATCATTGAACGATACTTGAAGAGAAGGCAATCATTTTTAACAAGAGCCACGAAATTTCAAAAATGCACAGAACGGGATAAGGTAATTATTGTATATATTTAGGAAGTCTCTCCCCGATGCTCAATTTGTCTTGAAGTCTGGGCAAGAACGAGGAAGAGCCACCAGACCCCGGCCCTGATCTCCCGGGCGAAGACAACGTCGGCGATATGGGCTAGATTGTATGGCGCCAGCAGCCTGCTTTTGAGGGCGGCCCCTTCAGGATCGGCGGCGGCAGGGGGGTCCGCATGTCGGCAATCGCATCTCTGTTTCAGGAAGCCGCCCGCCTTGCCGCGGTGTTCCGGCAGGCGGCGCCCGCCCGCCATATGCCCACCCACGATTACGCAGCCTCGCTTGCCTGTTTCGACGAGCCGCTGCCGGCGGCCGGTTCCGATATGCTTGATGTCATCAGGCGTCTCTCGGACGGCGCCGAACCCGGGTTGCATGCGACCACAGGGCCGCGCTTTTTCGGCTGGGTCATCGGCGGCTCCCATCCGGTCGGCGTCGCCGCCGATTTTCTCACCAGCGCCTGGGGCCAGAATGCCGGAAACCATGTCGTCGCCCCGGCCGCGGCCGCCGTCGAGACCGTCGCGGCGAGATGGCTTCTCGATCTCCTGAAGCTGCCGGCCGAAAGCTCGGTCGGCTTCGTCACGGGAGCGACGGTGGCGAACTTCACCTGCCTTGCCGCCGCACGCGGCGAGGTGCTGCGCCAGGTGGGCTGGGATGCCGATGCAAAGGGCCTGTTCGGTGCGCCTGAGATTACCGTGCTAATCGGCGACGACGCCCACACCACCGTCTTCTCCGCGCTTCAGTTCCTCGGCCTCGGGCATGATCGCGTGCTGCGGGTGCCCACCGACGCGACCGGCCGGATCGACCCGACGGCATTCTTGGGGGCGCTCGATTCCGTCGCCGGTCCCTTGATCGCCGTTCTTCAAGCTGGGCAAATCAATACCGGCGCTTTCGACGACTTTGGCAAGATCATCCCGCCGCTGAAGGCGAAAGGCGCCTGGGTGCATGTTGATGGTGCCTTTGGCCTCTGGGCGCAGGCTTCAGCGAAAACCAGCCACCTCAGCCGCGGCATCGAAGCGGCCGACAGCTGGGCGACCGACGGCCACAAGTGGCTGCAGACGCCCTATGATTGCGGCTATGCGATCGTCCGCAACGAGCTCGCCCATCGCCGCGCCATGACGATCGCCGCGAGCTATCTGCCGCTCGCCGGTCAAGGCGAACGCGATCCCTCCCATTACGTGCCCGAGCTTTCGAGAAGAGCGCGCGGCTTTGCCACTTGGGCGATGCTGAAACACCTCGGCCGCGACGGCATCGCCACCCTCATCGACCAGTGCTGCGCCTCAGCGCGGTTGGTGGCCGACCTGCTTGCACGCGAGCCCGGCATTGCCATTCTGAACGAGGTGGCGCTGAACCAGCTCGTCATCCGCCTCGGAGCCGACCTGCCCTCCGAAGAAGGCGACACGCTGACGCGAAAGACGATTGAAAAGATCCAGGCGGACGGCATGATCTTCGCCGGCGGCGCCAAATGGCGCAGCCGCGACGTGCTCCGCCTTTCCGTCACCAATTTCCAGACAACATCAGATGAGGCGCAACGCGCCGCACAAAGCATCATCGCTGCGTTCAAGAGTGTGCGCCTGGGATGACGCATCAACTCCCTTGGTTCGCCCGGACACGGAATTGTGCTATCGCCGGCCTCGCTCACTCCAAGAGAGATCGAAACGTGAAAAACGTCCTGTTCGTCTGCAGTCAGAACAAGCTTCGCAGCCCGACGGCCGAACAGGTCTTCGCAAGCTGGCCTGATATCGAAGTCTCCTCGGCAGGCACCAACAACGATGCCGAAAATCCGCTATCGACAGAACTGATCGAATGGGCTGATATCGTCTTCGTCATGGAGAAAGCTCACCGCACGAAGGTCCAGGGCAAGTACCGGTCAGCTCTCAAGGACAAGCGATTGATATGCCTTCATATTCCCGATGACTACGATTTCATGGACCCCGCGCTCGTTCAGCTGCTGAAGGCGAAGGTACCCCGGCATCTCTAAGCGATCATCCGGCATCAACCAGCCTGCCGAGCAACGCGACGATCGGCAATTTCCAGATGACCGGCCATCAGGCACGACCCGCGGCAGACAGCATCACCACCTCCGCCGAACGCGACGACGGTCTATGGCGAAGGCACGGCCGACTAGTACACGGTCCGCTACGACAGGATCCATTCCCTGACGCAGTGACGCATGCTGCGCATCGACTATTCACACGTCGCCAAGCAAGGCTACGGTTTTCTCTTCTCGGTCGAGGGGGCAGCCTGTCTTCCCATTGCCACACGCTCCGCTTATAGCTCCCCGCCCGTTCCGATCGCGCAAGGAGGAGAGCTATGAACGCCAATGATGTCGCCGCCCATTGGGAGAGCAATGCCGAGACCTGGACGATCTATAGCCGCGCCGGCTATGACAAATATCGCGACGCGCTGAACACGCCGGCCTTTCTTGACATGCTGCTGCCGGTCGCAGGCCTTGCCGGGCTCGACCTCGGTTGCGGTGAAGGCTCCAATACCCGTGCCGTCGCCCGCCTCGGCGCCCGCATGACCGGTCTCGACATCGCCCCGACCTTCATTCGCTATGCCCGCGAGACCGAGGCAGAAGCGCCGCTCGGCATCGACTATGTGCTCGGCGACGGCCAGAGCATCGATTTCCCGGAGGCGAGCTTCGATTTCGTCACCGCCTTCATGTCGATGATGGACATGGCCGACCAGCGCGGCGTGCTGAAGGGCATCCACCGCGTCCTGAAGCCGGGCGGCTTCCTGCAGTTTTCGATCCTGCATCCCTGTTTCGTGCCGCCGACGCGCCGCAATATCCGCAATGAGGCCGGCGAGCCTATCGCGGTTGAGATCGCCGATTATTTCGACGAACGCGACGGCCGGATTGATCGCTGGATCTTCTCCTCCATACCGCAAGCGGAACGGGCGACGCTGACGCCGTTCGCCATTCCGCGTTTTCACCGGACGCTGTCGACCTGGGTGTCGATGATCGTCGAAGCGGGACTGACGATCGAAGCTTTCGGCGAGCCCGTGGCGTCAGTCGAGGTCGCGCTTGCCGAGCCAATGGTTGCCGATACCCGTATCGCGCCGATCTTCCTCCACGTCAGGGCCCGCAGGACCTGAAGCCCACTTGCCGGCAGCAGCCGTCGAGGTTGGAACGATTTTCAAGAAGCCAAACTTTTTCCGGGAAAACCCGAAACATCAGCGGCAAAAACTGCCTGCCTCTTTTATAAAAGTTGCCCCTTAAAAACCTCTCTGTCAACGACAAGATATTGAATTCAATTATCTTTTGCAGACAAGAGGTTTTCAAGGAGCGATACTTCGCCTTTTTCAGAAGCGATGCCTGCTCACGTTCCTGGCATCATCGTCGCACCGCGACGACCGAACTGGCGCGATATCTGGACAGCTGGACCCGGTTGGATTGGTTGCCGCCGAACAGGTAGACGTACTGTCGGCGCGGGTCGATGTGATCGAACAGGCTCACATGAAAGCGCCTGCCGGTGCGGATCACCACGACATCCCCTCGCCTGGCGGAGCGGACGCCGACCGGTTGGCCGAACTTCCTCCAGGACGCCGCCATGTTGGGGTTGGGCGGCGGCTGTCGCGAAGATCGCTTGGCGACAAAGGCCAGGAACGCCCCGCACCACGATACCCTGCGCGGATTGATGCTGAGGAAGGAGATGGAGCGTTCATGCATGCTTTTGTATCGGGACGCCGTGCCGAGCATGTCCGCCTCACAGGGCACGGCAAGCGCCGTGAGGACGATGACGAGAATAACCTTCATAGTTACCCACCATTGTTTGTATAATGTTGAAATTCCGAAATGTGGCGAAGAATAAAACAGGCGCGGCAACGTAGATGCGAATTATGGCGTGATTTAGAAACAACTAATACTGGCATTTTGGCGGCAGAAATTTGTCCGAAGCGAGGCGCGGAACTCCGTAGGCGAGCCGCCCTTTGCGGCGGAAGGCGACGATCGAAAAACCCGCAAACATATGTTTTGCAAGTACGAAAGGCTGGAATTTCACCATCCAAACCAGTTTCATTCTGAGGAGATCGACCGCGCCCGCAAGTGCTTGAACGACAAGACCATTCGTCCAGAGTTGACGGCTGCGCACGACCTTGGCTCGTCACCTATACGAGCTATATTTCCGGAGATCATTTGTAATACTTCGACGCGACGGGCAATACATTGCGCCTCGCTCCATTCACCAGCAAAGGCCGGTGGTCGCGCCCTGCCGGTTTCCAACATGTACGACCTTGGGATCGCCGACGGGCGGCGCAGCGTCTCAACCCTACGGTTGCACCGGTTCGGGCTGCCCTGTGACCGGCGCGGAAGCAGCGGCAAGCGCCTTGGTAACCAGGAGTGCGGCACCGATAACCGGGACGACCACCCAGTACGAAAAGCGGATGCCGAAATTTTCGGCAACGAAACCGAGCAGCGGCGGCCCTGCGAAAAACACGAGAAACGTCGTCTGCGCCAGAGCCGCAACATTGATCGGTGCGGGCCGATCGGTGCGTCGGGCCGCAGCCGAGATGGCAAGCGGATAGACCGAAGAGCAGCCGATACCTGTCAGGCCAAAGCCTGCGAGCGCGACAACCGGGTGTGTCGCCGTCGCAACCATGACGAGACCGATGGCGGCGATCCCAAGAAGAGTGATTGCGACCGGCCGCGGATTGAAGCGGTCGATGACAGGGTCCATGCCGAGCCGCCCGATGGCGATGAACGAGGAGAAAATGGTCACGCTGAGCCCGCCGACGAAGGGTTCGACCGCGAATACGTCGCGCATATAGATCGCCGACCAATCGACGCTTGCGCCTTCGGCAAGAAGCGGAGCTGCGGCGACAAGGCAAAGGGGGAGCAGTCCGATCGTCGGAAAAGCGATGATCGGAGTATCTCCCGGGTGGGCCTCCTGCCGCCGGGGCGCGTTCTCGATCCCGGAGAAAACGATCGACCCGGCAATCAAGACCGACACGAGGACGATGAATGTATGCAGTTCGATGGAGACGGCAGCCTGCCGCATGCCGGCGGCGGCAAGGGCGGTGATGCAGAAGCCGAGGCTCCACATGCCGTGAGCCCGGCTCATGATGCGGTACCCAAGCAGCGCCTCGTGGCGATCGGTTTCGATATTGGCGTTGATCTCGAATGCTCCGGTGAAAACGCCGGCAATGAAGAACAATGGCACCGCCAGAAGAGCTGATGGCATCCAGGGGATCAGCGCGAAAAACAGCGACGCACCGAAGACGGTGACGAAAGCGGTGGTGCGCGCACCGAGCCTCTCGATGAACCTCACCGAGAACGTCAACCCGCAGAGAACCCCGGAGGACATGACGGCGAGCAGAAGGCCCAGCTCTCCCTCTGTGAGGCTGAACTTGAGCTGAAGGTCAGGCAGCCGCGAAACAAACGCGCCCAGGGAAAGGGCCACGGCAAACTGAATGAAGAAAATACGATGGTGCGGCTTCATCTCGGGGCCTCTGCTCTGATTGCGGCGGGATTGAAGCCCAGGGATCCGACGCATAGCTGGACATTCCGACAAAATGGCGACTGGCTCGGACACCCATGGTCTCTGGATTATCGACCACCTTTGCTGACAGCCCCTGTCAGCATGACGCAGCCGCCGGTAATTTCACAGTGGTTGGCAGCCGTTCATTCGGCGCTGCCGAGCGGCAATTCTCGCTCCCTGCATCAGCGGGAGGCTGCACCGAACAACATCGCTAATCACGCCTGCGGAACGGGAACGAAGCGCTTGCTTTGGCGGGCCACGCGCTCAGTTCATTGAGTGGAACGTCTCAAAAATCAGCGCCCTCAGCCAGCGATGCACGGGATCTGCGTCCATGCGGGGGTGCCACGCCTGCACGATGTTGAAACCCGACACGTCCACGGGCAGGTCAAAGGTTTCGATATGGCTTATCGCGGCGGACTTGCAATATGACTTCGGAATCGAGCCGATCAAATCGGATGCCGCCGCAACTGCTATCACCGCCGGAAAGCTTGGCACGATCAGTCTGACATCACGGACATGGCCCAATTCGGCGAGCGCCCTGTCGATCGGACCGGCAAAATCCGCTTGCATCGAGAAGAGCACGTGGCCCCAGGCAGCAAAACGCTCCGCCGTTATCCGATCTGCATCGAAGATCGGGTGCCCTAGCCTCGCGAGACCGACATACCGATCCTCGAAAAGGGTTTGGCAACGCAGTTCCCCGCTGTCTCGCGGGAGGACACCGATGTCCAGATCTATGGCTGCGTCCCTCAAAGCCTGAACATCCTTGTCTGATCTCGGCGCAAAGCGAAGCCTTATCCCCGGCGCAGCGCTCGTCACAGCGGCGCTCAGACCCGCGGCGTAGAGAAGCACGAATGCCTCATTGGCACGGATCGTGAAATGGCGGCGCACCTCCCGGATCTCCACGGTCGACGGCGGACTAAGCACGGATTGCACGGCTTCTTTCAACAAATGTACCTCGGCGCCAATCGCCAGGGCATGCGGCGTCGCAACCATGCCGCGCCCGGCCGGCACAAGGATCGGATCACCTAGCGCGGCCCTCAACCGTGACAGCGTCCGGCTCATGGCGGACGTGCTGAGGCCAAGCCGCCGAGCGGCGGCAGATACGCTCTGCTCGCGCAGCAACGCATCCAGTGCCACCAGGAGGTTGAGATCGAGATCAGACATGGCTCAATTCTATTCAGGCATGGCGCGATACGCAATGGTCAATTGATTTTGTTGCGTCTGGCGCGGGTAATCAGCAAAGCCTAAGTAATCGACCGTCCAACAAACATCGAGGAGTTCTCATGTCCCTCACCTACACCGCACCAGTTTCTCAAGACGGCCTGACGTCACCTCGACGGTACCTGGCTATTGCCATGTTGCTTCTTACGCTTGTTCTTGTCGTTTTGGACGGAGCCATTGCCAATGTCGCCTTACCCTCGATCGCGGTCTCGCTGCGCGCGGAGGCGGGTAGCACCGTATGGGTCGTCTCGGCCTATCAGCTGGCCGTGCTCGTCGCCATTCTCCCATGTGGTGCGCTGGGTGAAATCTACGGCGCGCGGCGGGTCTTCCTGATCGGCGTCGCGCTGTTCACCGCGGCTTCCGCGGCCTGCGCCTTTGCGGGCGATCTTCCCTTACTGATCCTTGCTCGTTTCGCACAGGGCTTGGGAGGTGGCGCGATCATGGCGCTTGCCATGATGAACCTGCGCTCGGCCGTGCCGCAGCATATGCTGGGTCCGATCATCGGCATCAATGCCATGGTCATCGCCATTTCTTCCGCTGCCGGCCCCGGCATTGCCGGCGCCATTCTTTCCGTCACCACCTGGCCCTGGCTGTTTGCAGTCAATATACCACTCGGCGCCATCGTTCTGCTCGGCGGCGGTCTGCTCGGGCAAATTCAGAGCGCGAAGCGAAAGCTGAACGCCAAGGCGATGCTGGCCAACACGCTGATGTTCATCCTTTTCTTCTGCGGCGCCGACCGGATAGCGATCGCGCCGATAAGCGGTGCCGTCCTCATCGCCGCATCGCTGGCCTGCCTTTTCGTCCTGCTGCGCCTTGAACGGAACAGTGACGCACCAATCGTTCCTACGGACCTGCTGGCGGCACCGGCATTCCGCGTGGCGGTCATCGCCTCGATATTCTGCTTCTGCGGCCAGATGCTGAGCTACATCGCGCTACCCTTTTACCTTCAACACACGTTGCACATGACGCCGGTTCTGGCCGGTCTATACATGGTGCCCTGGCCTGCCGCGACCGCGATCATCGCGCCCATTTCGGGACGTTTGGCAAACCGCGTCAAGACGGCATGGCTTTGCGCCATCGGCGGCGCGCTGCTCGCCCTGGGTCTCCTGGTGGTCGGATTCATCCCGCCCGACCCGAGAGGTATCGCGTTTCTCGTCGGCACTGTGATCGCCGGCCTCGGTTTCGGACTGTTCCAGACGCCGAACAACCGAATTCTCCTTCTGTCGGCACCGAAAGCCAGAAGCGGCGCCGCGGGCGCCATGCAAGGCACCGCGCGGCTTCTCGGCCAAACCCTGGGCGGGATCTGCATGTCGATCATCTTCGCAACATTGCCGTTGTCGAGCGCGCTCGAATTTGCGGTCGTCACTGCGGGTGGCTGCGCGGCAATAGCGAGCCTGGTCAGCCTGAGCCGGGCTCGCTACGAAGTGGTGAAACAGCCTGGAGCGACTTGAACAGGCGGTTCGTGGTCGTCCGGGTGAAAGGGGGCGCCGCCGCACACTGCCACATCAAGCTTGTATCAATGGGGAGCGCGACAGGTGGTCGAGTTTGCCCGCTCCCCGAATTGAGCACCCCACGCTAGACCGGCCGAAGCAGGACGTGTCGCTTCTTGCCGATCGACAGCCGGATCACGCCGTCCTGGATGTCGCAGTCGCCAAGCCGCATTGCCTCGTCGTTTATGCTGCCGCCGTTCACCCGAACTCCGCCGCCGACGATCAGTCGCCGTGCTTCGCTTTTCGACTTGGCGAGCCCGGCAACGACCATGGCGTCAACCAGCGGAAATGCACCGCGAAGGCTATCCGGCAGTCTGACTGTCGGGAGACCCGCCGGCACCTCGCCTGCTTCGAAAGTGCGCCGGGAGGTTTCGGAAGCTTGCGCTGCCGCATCTGCCCCGTGGCATAGGCTCGTGATCTGGTCGGCAAGGATCTTTTTCGCTTCGTTGATCTCGGAATCCCGAAGCACTTCGAGGCGTGCAATTTCGCCTAACGGTAGCTCGGTGAACAATCTGAGAAAACGACCCACGTCGGCATCCCCCGTATTTCTCCAGAATTGCCAGAACTCATAAGGCGACAACCGATCGGCGTTCAGCCAAACCGCGCCCGAAACGCTCTTGCCCATCTTCGCACCCGACGACGTCGTCAGCAGCGGGGCAGTCAATCCAAACAGCGCTCGCCCGCCTATCCGCCGTCCAAATTCGACGCCGCTGACGATATTGCCCCACTGGTCGGAGCCACCCAGTTGAAGCAGGCAGCCGCGGCTTTCTGCGAGGACATGGAAGTCGTAAGCCTGCATGACCATGTAGTTGAATTCCAGCAATGACAGCGATTGCTCTCGTTCCAACCGTTGGCGCACGCTCTCCGATGTGAGCATCCGGTTGACTGAGAAATATGGTCCGATATCGCGCAGGAAATCGAGATAGTTGAGCCCGCCCAACCAGTCGGCATTATTGACCATGACAGCATCGGTCGGGCCGTCCCCGAAAGCGAGGAAGCGCTCGAAGACCCTCCGGATGCCGATCAAGTTTTTCATGATCTGCTCTTGGCTGAGAAAAGGACGCGACGTGTCGCGGAAACTCGGATCGCCCAGGCGGCTTGTCGCACCGCCGAGCAAAGCGATGGGTTTGTTACCGGTCTTCTGGAACCACCGCAGCATCATGATCGGAATGAGATGGCCGACATGCAAGCTGTCGGCGGTGAGATCGAAGCCGTTATAGGCCGTGCCGGCTCCTGAACAAAGCCAGCTGTCGAGCGCTTCCAAGTCGGTGCATTGATGCAGGAAGCCGCGCTCGCTCAGAGTGCGAAGAAAGTCGGATCTGGGTCCGGTGGGCTGAGAGGATAGTGTCACAAGGGTCTCCATTTGGGCCGATGAGGCCGGAGACCATCTGTTGACACACGTGCCGCCGACCGTGCGGCGTCTCGAGTGTCAGGAATATGACCTTGCGCCGCTCTATGGGAGCAGCGTGTAATAGAAGTTCGAAAGGTTCAGGGTGCAGGTCATGCATCCTTATTATCATGCGACAGCGCAATCACAAGGGGATGTGAATTGACGATCACAAGGCCACCCTCCCCATCCCGCATCCGCCCCACATAAAAAATTCGCACCCGCATCAATTTGCTTGCCGTTCTGCAATGCGGCATATGTTTGTGCTCATAGGCAAATGGCATGAGCGGGGAAGCATGACGTCGACGCATAGGGATAAGACGGGGGATGGCGTCGGCCGGAAGGGCTTTGTCGGATTGGTCATCGGCGCGATCGGCGTCGTCTATGGCGATATCGGCACCAGCCCGCTCTATGCCTTCCGCGAGGCGCTGAGGCCCTTTGCCGCCGATGGCATACACGAACCCGAGGTCATCGGTCTCATTTCGCTGATGGTCTGGACGCTGACCATTATCGTGACCTTCAAATATGTGCTCTTCCTTCTCAGGGCGGACAATGACGGCGAAGGCGGCGCGCTGTCGCTCCTCGCCCTCCTGGTGAAGAAGATGGGGCGAAACGTGCCGGTGCTCTTCTTCGCCGGCCTGATCGGCGCCGCCCTCTTCATCGGCGATGCGATGATCACGCCTGCCTTGTCGGTCATGTCGGCGCTCGAAGGCCTGAAATTGATCACGCCCGCCTTTGCCGAATATGTCCCGCTTGCGTCGGCGGCGATCATGATCGTTCTCTTTGCCGTCCAGTCGAGGGGAACGGCCGCCGTTTCCAAGCTTTTCGGGCCGATCACGGTGTTGTGGTTTCTGGCCATGGCGGCGGGCGGCCTGATCCATATCGGCGACGACTGGAGGATCCTGGCCGCACTCAATCCCGCCAACGCATTCCTATTCCTCACCCATGCCGGCAGCGTCGGCCTCATCGTGCTCGGCGCCGTTTTTCTGACGGTGACAGGTGCTGAGGCGCTCTATGCCGATCTCGGGCATTTCGGACGCCGCCCGATCCAGATGGCGTGGTTCGTGCTCGTCTTTCCCGCATTGTTGCTGAACTACCTCGGGCAAGGCTCGCTGGTTCTCGCCCATCCCGAAACGGCCGGAAACCCGTTCTTTCTGATGTATCCCGACTGGGCCTTGCCGCCGATGGTTCTCCTGGCGACGATGGCAACGATCATCGCCAGCCAGGCGGTGATAACAGGCGCATTTTCGCTGTCCCGCTCGGCGGTTCACCTCGGCTTCCTGCCGAGGCTCAGGATCAAGTTCACGTCGGAGACCAACACCGGCCAGATCTATGTGCCGGCCGTCAATCTTCTCCTGCTGGTCGGCGTGCTGATGCTGATCTTTTCCTTCGGCGACTCCGAGTCGCTGGCAACGGCCTACGGCATCTCAGTGACGGGAACCATGGTCATCTCGACGATGCTGGTCTTCCAGTTCCTTCGGGTCGTCTGGGGTTACTCCCTCGTGCACGCCGCCGCCTGGCTGCTGCCGCTCTTTACCATCGAAGTCATGTTCCTGGCGGCCAATCTGCTGAAGATCTACGATGGCGGCTGGGTTCCGGTCGCCCTTGCGCTGGCGATCATGATCCTGATGTGGACATGGACCCGAGGCCAGGCCTATCTGAAGAGACTGCGGGCCAACAACGAGATCCCGCTCGATTCCTTCATCAGGTCGATCGAGCGAAAGTCGGACCATTCCCCCGTCACCGTTCCTGGAACGGCAGTCTTCCTGACCAGCGTTCCGGACCGGACGCCGAACGTGCTACTTCACAATCTCAAGCACAACCACGTGCTCCACGAACAGAACGTCATCCTGACCGTCTGGACGGAGGACGAACCTTATGTCCCCGATATCAGACGCATCAAGATCAGCCAGCTCTCGCCGCGTTTCGTGCGCCTCGATATCACCTTCGGCTTCATGGATGACCCCGACGTCACCAGGGCATTGGCTCTCTGCCGGGAGGGCGGCTTCAAGTTCGAGATCATGAGGACTTCCTTCTATCTCGGCCGCCGGAACCTCGTCAGGACGCCGAACACCGGGCTGCCCGCCTGGCAGGAGCGCATATTCATGGCGCTGGAAGGCTTGGCGATTGATCCTTCCGATTACTTCAACCTGCCATCCAACCGCGTCGTCGAACTCGGCGAACAGATCGCCATTTAGAGCAGGACGCCACCCGGCGACGGCGTCCGGACCGCGCTTGTTTCAGCCTCATATCGCAATGCGTTGAAGCCGAAGACGCGAGGCGCTGAACCTCACGCCTTCGCCGAGATCGCGCTCAGTTCCTCGAGATCGAGATCCCGTTCCAGCTCCAGCAGCGTCTCGTCGTCGATCTCGCCGGCGCGATGGAGGCGTATGAGTTCCCGACGCCCGATGGCAACCGCTTCGAGAATGACGTCGAAATGCGCATGGAGCACCGGCATGTATTGCTCGGTTTTCTCGGCGTAGTCGATGATCGACGTGGCACGGCGCTGGTAACGCTCCAGCAATTGCGGGTGGATGAGTTTTCCCTCCGCGTCGTAGGCCAGGTTCTGGACGACCCCAACCTGTGCCTGCGCCATGGCGGCTTCGGCCTGGCTCATCGTCAGCCGCGCCCGTTCCGACTCCGGCTCCACCAGCCGCGCCCAGGCGATCACCCGCCCCAATGTCGTGCCCTGGATGAGCACGGTGCCGAGGATCACGGCGAAGGACGTGACGAGAATGAAGTCGCGGCCCGGGAATCCCTCGGGCAAGCTCAGTGCCAAAGCGAGCGTCACCACGCCGCGCACGCCCGCCCAGCTGAGAACAGCAGCGCCGCCGACGCCGAGCGGCCGGGCGCGCGCAAACCCCATGGCGGCACAGAACCTGACGACGAAATCGCAGGCGAAGACCCAGGCAAAACGCGCCAGAACGAGCGCGATGAGGATCGCCAGCATCGGCAGCCCCATCGTCGCGATCACGGTGGTAAAGCCCCCGCCGCGTTCGACGACATCGCGAAGCGACAGTCCGATCAGGATGAAGACCGCCGCCTCCATCAGGAAGATCATCACCGTCCAGAACGAGGTGCCGCGCATGCGCATCGCGGCGGATAGCACGGTGTGCTGGTGCCAACTCATGATCAGACCCGCGGTCACGGTGGCGATGACGCCGGAAACATGCAGTTGCTCTCCGGCGAGATAGGCAATCCAGCCGAGCAGCACCGAGGCTGCGATGATGAGATATTCGTCGCCGAGGAGCCGGACGAGCTTGAACCACGCCGTTCCCACGACGATGCCGACGACGGCGCCGCCGAGCGCCAGCACGAGGAAACTGCCGCCCGCCTCCGCCGCGCTGAAGGCGCCCGTTGCGGCAGCGGCAACGGCGAAACGGAAGAGCACCAGGCCGCTCGCATCGTTGAGGAGGCTCTCGCCTTCCAGCAGAATCTGAAGCCGCCGCGGCAGCCTGACGCGCTGCAGCACGGCACGCGCCGCAACCGCATCCGGCGGCGCAACGATCGCGCCAAGGGCTGCGCAAGCTGCCCAGGGAATCGATGGAAAGATCAGATGGGCGACGACGGCGACGACCGCGCAGGTGAAAAACACCGCGCCGACGGCAAGCGAGGCGATGCCGATCACATGCCGCCGCAACCGCGCCACAGCAATGGACCAGGCGCCGTCCATCAACAACGGCGGCAGGAAGATGACGAGCACCAGCTCCGGATCGACTGATATCGCCGGCAACCCAGGTACAAAGGCCAGCAAGGCGCCCCCAGTCAGCAGCGCGACGGACGGCGGCAATCCGAGCCGGTGGGCGGCATAGTGCAGCGCGATGATCGCCAGAAACATCGCGATGACGAGCTCGAATAAGTGGGTTGGTTCCATGTGCCTCTGCCCCGGCTCAGCAACGAATTTCGGATACCTTCTGCATAATTCAAATCTGGAGTCGTTTCAAAGAATTGCACAACAATTCAAAGTGTTACCCTGCATTTTCGCGACGAACCCCAGTGGACGGCTTAGAGCAACCCGTCCGTGTGCTAGCATCGGCAGAATACGCTTTCTCGTCAATGCGTCGGACGGAATCGCCGCTTCGGGACCGCAGCCTACTGTCTCGGCAGACATCTGACGCCGATGATCGCGTTGCCATCGATCATTGCCAGGATTTAATTGGAGTTTCCTGCGCATCCTCCTTAAATCCTGCGTCTTCAGGAAAGGAAATAGATGAAAAGACGGACCCTTGTGCTTGGAGGTACGGCCATTGTCGCATCATTCGTGGCTGCGGCGGCAATCTGGCCACGGCGGCATATCACTGTTGCCGCCCGGACATTCGACTGGAGGGGAACCGATTTCGTAAGCGGCGGCACAAAGTCGATCGCCTTGGAAAAGCTGCCCGAGCCGCTCTTCCGCAGCCGTCCGAACTGCGTCGTCACCGTCGCCCAGACCCTTGGCCCTTGCCATGTCAACAATATTCCCACCCGTCAGGACGTCTCGGAAGGAAAGACCGGGCTGCCTTTGCGGCTCGCCGTCCGCATCGTCCATGCCGCCGATTGCCGGCCGATCGAAAATGCCGATATCGAAATCTGGCATACCGATCACCGCGGCATCTATTCCGGCCGCGAGGCTGCGGAGATGTGTACCTTCGGCGATGTCGAGGCGATCAGCGGTCTTGCCTTCCGCGGCCGCCAGCTGACGGATGCTAAGGGGCAGGCAAGCTTCCTGACGGCCTATCCCGGATGGTACAAGGGCCGCACGCCGCATGTTCATTGCCGCATCCTTGTCGACGGCAAGGAGCTTCTCGTCAGCCAGATCTATTTCGACGATGCGCTGAGCGACATCATCTATGGCGAGCATCCTGATTATCTCGGGCGCCCTGCCCGCGATACGCGCAACGACGAAGACGGTATCATTCCAGAGGATGCCGCCGACCACATGTTCGATTTCGAAAAGCTCGATGGCGGCGTGCTGTCCGCCACCATCACGATCGGTCTCTCCGCCTGAGAGGGAGCAGCGGGATTTTCGCACCCTCGACCACGACGACCTCCGGCCGTGGAATCCGGCACGAGGAAAAGGTCAAGGTCGGCATGTCGGTCGGAGAACACTGCCTATATGCCCGCATACCACTCATAACCGCGATCCTCCCAGAAGCCGCCATTGCCGCCGTAAAGCTGGCCGAGATCGGCGACGGCTTCGATGCCGGTCAGATATTTTGCCTGCTTGTAGCCAAGCTGGCGCTCGACCCGGAGCCTGAGCGGCGCGCCGTGGGCGACTTCGAGATCGCGGCCGTTCATGGTGTGGGCAAGGATCGTTTGAGGGTGGAACGCATCGACGAGATCGATGCTTTCGTAATACCAGCCGCTGCCGTCGAGCGTCTTTTCATATTCGTCGGCACAGTGGAAGACGATGAACCGGGCTTCGGGTTTCAAACCGGCCGCCTGCAGCAGCGCGCCAAGCGGCACGCCGGTCCATTTGCCGATCGCGCTCCAGCCTTCGACGCAGTCATGCCTCGTGATCTGCGTGCGGGCCGGCAGGGCTTTCAGATCCGCCAGCGACAGCTGCATCGGCCTGTCGACCAACCCGCCGACCTCGAGCTTCCAGCTTGAAAACCGCTGGTTCATCCAGTCGATATAGCGGGCATTATCCGGCATGCTCGTGCCGTTGGCCCGGAAGGTCGGCGAGATATCGGCTTCCGTGAATTCGCGGGCGAGCGCGCCGTCGCCGAGCAGGAAGCGTTGCGTCTTCATGCTGAAGCCTTCGGCGATCTTCAGCACCGATTTCGTTCGATCGTTTTCGACGAGGGCATCGCAGCCGGCGAGCCCCAGCGCCGATGCCGTCATCGTCGTGCCGATCAGGAAGCGACGTCTGGTGATGATGCGGCTCATGACTTTCCTCCCTGCCCGATGTCGTAATAACCGGTGACCATCGAGCGCAGATTGTTGAACACGCCCGAAACCAGCACCATCGCCACATGCACGGCAACGAAGGCGACGAGCGAGAAGGCGGTCAGGAAATGCAGTGTGCGGGCCGATTGCCGGCCGCCGAACAGATCGAGCAGCCAGGGGGCGACCGCGTCGAAGCCCGGCGACATGGTAAGCCCTGTCCCGATCATCAGCGGCAGCAGCACGAAGATCACGGCGACATAGGCGAGTTTCTGCAGCGTATTATAATGGCGTGCCTCGGCCCCCTTGGGAAAGCGCAGCCGGGCATGATTGACGATCTCATGGCCGAGATGCGAAGGCTTCAGCTCTTCGGCCGCCGGCAGCAGATCGCGGCGGAAATGCCGGCTGACAAAACCATAAGCGAGATAGATGAAGCCGTTGATGACGAACAGCCAGGCAAAGAAGAAATGCCAGCGCCGGCCCGATGCCAGATCCTGGTAGCTCGGCAAGGTCAGCCAGTTCGGAAAACCGCGCACCGCAGCCTCGCCGTCGACATTCGAAACCCCGAGAACGCCCGTCGTGTCGAAGCTCAATCCGCCCAAGTGCGTGACACCCTTCAGCGCATCGCCTTCCTGCTCCGCCTCCATCGAGATGAAGGACGGATCGTCGTCGGCGCCGTACTGGCCCCAATAGAGCGCCGGATGGGCGTTGAATATCTGCAGGCCGCTATACAGCAGCACCGTCATGCACAGCACATTCACCCAGTGCGACAGGCGCACCAGCAGGTCATGGCGGTAGAAGAGCGTGCGTCCGCTCGCCATGCCGGCATCGGTCGTGGCCATTGTAGTTCCTCCGGATCGACATGAAAGGTCTTCGCGAGAAAGGACGCGGCCGCCGATGATAAAGTTTCAGCGGCCGCGGCTAAACTTACTTCATCGCGTCGCAGGCCTTCATCATCGTGTCTTTCTTCATCGTGTCCTTCTCCATGCCGGCATTGTGCATGCAATCGGCCTTGGTGCTGCCGGTCGCCATTGCGTCCTTCGACATTGCATCCTTGGACATCGCGTCCTTCGACATCGCGTCGGTCTTCATGCTGTCTTTCTTCATGGCATCGCTGCTCTGGGCGCTGGCGGCGCCGGCAAGCGACAGGCCGATGACGAAGGTGCAGGCGGCAAGGCTGGAAAGGATCTTGGTCATGAGGGTCTCCTCGGATCGATTGACATGTCCGCCGGCACCCGCCGACGGCTCACAGTCCTGAATTCGAACCCCTTGCGAAGACGGTTACAGCCTCACGCTTATGTGATAGCGCTACAGCGTCCTTTGCGCGTCTTTTCGAGACGCGCAAAGGACGCTGTACACTTTGAATTGCCACCGGAAGATTTTTGAACCCGCCTGTAACCAAAGCTTCATCCACCCGAATGATATTGCAGACGACATGACGAGCACCCATTCGGAACAAGCACTGAAGATGCTGATGCTTCTTTCCCTCGACGGGGACGAGGCTGCCTATCGGCGTCTGCTCGTGACGTTGCGAACCCTGCTCGTCGGTTATTACGGCGGGCGGATCGGCGCGACGGCGAAATCCGACACGGAAGATCTCGTGCAGGAGACGTTGCTGGCGCTGCATTCGCGCCGGGCGACCTATGATAGGGAGCGGCCGTTCACCGCGTGGTTCTTCTCGATTGCCCGCTACAAGCTGATCGACCACCACCGAAAGCATGGCGGCCGGTACAGGGCGGAAATGGAGCTGGACGAGGAGATCGAAGACGACTTCAGGGAGGATGCGATTGCAGCGCGCATGGATGTCGAACGGCTGTTGAACGGCCTGCCGCAGCACCAGCAGGAGTTGATCCGGCAGGTCAAGCTCGAGGGGCAGTCGGTGGCCGATACGGCAAGCCGCACCGGACAGTCGGAATCGGCGGTCAAGGTCGGCGTTCACAGGGGCATCAAGGCGCTGGCGGCAAGATTGCGAGGTGGAATGTGAGAGAGACTGAGGACGTGATCGACAGCCTTGTCCGGGATCTGAAGCCGGTGCCGAGACATGCGCTCGAACGCCGCTTCGCGCTCGCCATCCTGCCTGCTCTGGCAGTCTCGCTGCTGCTGATGCTTATCGTCGTCGGCCTTCGCACCGATATGGCGCAGGCGCTGATGCTGCCGGTCTTCTGGATCAAGTCCGCCTACAATGCCCTGCTCGCAATCGCCGCCTTCGCAGCCGTTTACCGGCTGTCCCGGCCGGATGGCTCGGAAGGCCGCTTTTTCGGAATTGCCGCGGCCATCATACTCGCCCTCGCCGTCATGGCGGTCATCCAGCTCGCTTTGTCGCCGGCCGCAAGCTATCCCGTGCTGGTGCTCGGCTCCTCCGCCCTGCATTGCCCGCTGCTGATCTTTGCCTTTGCCATGCCGATCCTGATCGCAAATACCTGGGTTCTCCGTGGCGGCGCCCCGAGCAACCTCGGCATCACAGGCTTCATCGCCGGCATTGCCGCCGGCGCATCCGGCGCCTGGGTCTATTCCTGGTTTTGCACGGAAAACGGCCTGCCCTTCGTCACCCTCTGGTATTCGCTCGGCATCCTCTTGACCGGTGCAATCGGCGCCCTCCTCGGGCCCCGCCTCCTGCGCTGGTAGCACCGGCTGTCGGATTGCAGTGCCGATTGTCCCGCAATGCCGAGCTCGGTCGAAGACGCGCAGCAATGCGACGCTAATCCTTCATCCGACATGAAACCAGATGCAGCATTCCTGCGTACTACTCAGGGGATGGGTCTTGCGTACCCCCTGAATGGGAAAACACAGGCAGCGAGGAATGACGGCATGGTCAGGAAAGAAGGCGTAGCCCATATCACCCGGCAAGCCGCGGAACAGGGGCTGGCCAGGCTGATGATGAGGCTGCCTGCGACGCGGGCGACGATCAGAACAGCCGCGGCGAGCCAGCCCCATTTTTACGAATTATGCGGCGCCTACGGCGAAGCCTGCGCCGTCCTCGATCGCATGCGCCGGGATAGATCGGCCGATTCCGCAATCATCACCGAATACGAGATCATCTGCGCGGAAATCGAAGTCGACGTCATCAGGATCCTGCTCGGCGATCAATGAGACTTCGCAAGTGCTGGGCGGACTGCCGCCGCGATGATGCAACGCCAATTGCTGCCGGCATCCCTATCAGCTCAGCAAGTCATTCACATGGATGGAGACGCTCAAAGTATCCGTGTCGAAATGCAGCGAAGTCCCATCGGAGATCTTGTAGTGGAAGGTGTCGCTCACGTCTCCGCTGAGCCCGGCGAGCTTCGCCGCATCGGCCGTATAGGTGTAATCGCCGTCACTGTCGACATGGATGGTGCCGTATTTGCCGGTCAGCGTCACGCCGTCCTTGTCGACGAATTCGCCCTCGAAGCGGCGAAGCAGCACGGTTCCGTTGGCCGAGCTGTCGTTTTCGAGGAGATTGCCATAATGGGCGGCGTCCAGATCGGAGGCGATTTTCAGGCTGTCATGGGTTGCGACAAGCGCAGGCGCCGTGTCCGTGTGCGTCACATCGCCGACCGCGAGACTATCGCTGCTCGCAAGCATCGTCGCCTGGGCCTCGTCGAGCGTCGTGTTGTTGCTGACGGGAAAGGTGTTCGCGGCGATGATGGCGGGGGAGATGCTGTAGGGCGTGACATCGCTGGCGATGACATTGTCGTGGAAGGAGCCGGATGCCGGCCTGTCGACCTTCAGCGCCGCTGAGGACAGGTCATCGAAAACATTGCCGTAGATATTGATATCTTCGCGAACGTAACTGGTCGTGCCGGCGGCACTGATCGCCACGCCCCATACGCCGTCATGGATGTAATTGCCCGATATATCGTAGTCCCGCGTGTCGCCCGTGTCTCCGAGACCGATGGCATAGGACCAGCTGTAGCCGCCATAACCTGAAATATCGTTGTCGTGGATGGCGACGTTGGTGCCGGCTTGTGCGCCGATCCCGAAGCCGCCCCCGACAATCGCGTTGTCCTCGACCAGGGCATTTACGGGCCGAACGAGCGCGATGACGCCCTTCGGCGTAGCTGCGCCCGTCTGGTCGAGGTAGTTGCCGCTGATCAGGATATTGCTGCTGTCGTTCATCTGGACGGCATCTGCCGCAGTGCCGTGGGCGTTGGTGACGGTGTTGTTGAGAAAATTGACGCCGTTGATCTTCTCGATCCAGACGCCGTCGCCGTTCACGTCGTTGATCGTGCTGTTTTCGATGGTGATGTTCGAGCCGGTCCGGAAGGTGATCGAACCGGCTTTGCCTGCCAAGCCGGTATGATCGACCTCGACATTGCGCACGGTCCAGTTCGAAACATAGCCGCCATAGATGGCCGCGCCGCCGGTATCCGATATCTTGATATTCTCGATGACGATGTTCGATGCATAAAGGCTGTGAATACCGTCGCCGGGGCTATGGATGACTGGCGCATCGCCGACACCGTAGCTGCCGATGGTGATCGGGGCACTCACTGTGCCGGAATATTTCAGGTCGAGCTGGTCGTTGAACACGCTTCCGGCGGCGAGCAGCACGCTGTCGCCCGGCTGCAGCTTCAAGTTTTCCACCGCCCAGAACGACGAAAATGGCGTGGCCTCGCTCGTTCCGCTGTTGCCATTGGAGCCTGTCGCTGGATTCACATAATAGATTGTCATATCGCCTTGTTCTCGAATTGCCGCGCAGCCGTCTGAATCGGCTGCGACGCGTGGATCGGATGCGGTCGGGGCTAAAGGCCGTGGCCTTCGATATTGCCTTCACGACGGTCGGCAGACCCTGTGGGCCTGCCTTGGTCTCGAGAACGCCTGGCGGAGGCGATATCCTGGAGATGACAACTTATACGAAAACAATCTACTAAAAAGCGACCGAAAGGTGAATGAACGGTAATCGTCCCCTCGGCGACGTATGGTCGCAGGAGGTGTAGATGTCCTGTTTCAGGTCAGTCGCAAGCCGGAAAGGTTGGGGCCGTATTGCAGCCCCTTACCCTCACCCGGCGGGCAGCCGGATGAGGGGCGCCGCGGAGCCATTTGGTGGCAAGAGCAACGCTTCCCCGGGGAGTGGAAGCGACGCCTCCCCGGGGGAGTCACGCCTCCCCCGGCGTAGCGCCGCTCCCGGCACCCTCACCTCAGCTCAGCAAGCCATCCAGGTGGATCAAGACGGTCAGCGTATCCCCGTCGCTATGATGCGAGGTTCCATCGTTGACCCCGTAACTGAAGGACTCGCTCACGTGTCCGCTATGGTCGGTGGGGAGCTTCGTTTCATCGAGCGTGTAGGCATAGTTGCCTTCTCTGTCCACGTGGATGTCACCGTATTCCCCGGTCAGCGTAAGGCCGTGCTTGCCGACAGTTTCATCCCCGAAGCGGCGAAGCACCAGGGTGTCATTGTCCGAGCTGTCGTTTTCGAGAAGATTGCCATGATGGGCAGCACCCGTATCGCTGAGGATCTTCAAATTGTCATGGACAGCGACAACTGCCGGATCCGCCGCCGCCTCCGTTGCTGCGGCAGTCTTGGCAACCGGGCTCGCCAGCGCCGTCTCGACATTGGCAACCGTATGGTTGTTGCTGACGGAGAAGGTGTGGGCGTCGACGATATCAGGCGATATGCTGGTGGCCGTGACGCCGCTCTCGATGGTATTGTTGGAAAAGGAGCCGGATGCCGGCCTGTCGACCTTCAACGCCGCCTGTGAGAGGTCGTCGAAGACATTGTCGTGGACCTTGATATTCGTGCGGTCGTAGCTCGGGCTGCCGGCAGCGGAGATGACCACGCCCGAGGCGCCGTCATGGATGTGGTTGCCCGCGATATCGTAGTCTCTCGTATCGCCCGTGTCGCCGAGACCGACGGCAAAGGACCAGCTGTAGCCGTGAAAACCCGATATGTCGTTGTCGCGGATGGCAACATTCTTGCCGGCCTGCGCGCTGATGCCGAAGCCGCCGCCGGTGAGCGTATTATCCTCGACCACGGCATTCACCGGCCTGACGAGCGCGATGACGCCCTTCGGACTATCGGCATGCGTCTGGTCGAGATGATTGCCGCGGATCAGAATGTTGCTGCTGTCGTTCACCTGCACCGCATCGGCCGTCGCGCCATGGGCGTTGGTGACGGTATTGTTGAGAAGCTTGATGCCGGTGACCTTTTCGATCCAGAAGCCGTCGCCTCTGACGTCCGATATCTTGCTGTCTTCGATCGTGACGTTCTTGCTGCTCCGGAAGGTGACGGCGCCAGCGTTTTCCGACAATCCCGTCTTGGCGATCTCGACGTCGCGGACCGTCCAGTTCGTGACACTGCCGCCATAGATGCCCGCACCTGCTGTATTCGATATCTTCAGGTTCTCGATGACGATGTTCGAGGCATAGAGACTGTGGATGCCGTCGCCGCTGCTGTGGATGACGGGCGCAGCCCCCGTCCCGTAACTGCCGATCTTGATCGGCGCACTCTCGCTGCCGGAATATTTGATATCGAACTGCTCGTTGAACACGCTCCCCTTGGCAAGAAGCACGCTGTCGCCGGGTTTCAGTTTCAAGGATTCCACTTTGGACAAAGTCGCAAAAGCCGAGTTCTGGCCCGTTCCACCGTTGCGGTCGGAGCCAGTCGCTGAGTTCACATAGTAGACTGTCATATCGCCATGTTGCCCTGTTCGTCGGATCGCTAATGTCGCCGCCGGGATCGCCCAGAATCGGCCGATCGGATGCGGCGGAGGGCAACCGGCCACGGCAAGAAGGCGATAAGATGTTGTCAATGGGGCAGCGGGCGGGTTCGCGCGCCTCATTCCACAGGCAATTGCCTGGTGTGACGAAAGTTACAACTTTGGCCGAGAAATCGGCGACTTCGAGGTGAATAAATCGCAGCGCGTTTGCGCGAGGCGCACGTCGCCTTCGGTCTGTACGCCATGTGATTCTTGCCTTCGCTTGCGCTCAAGGCGCACTCCAAGGTGAAACCCTACCCCCTCGCCCTCAAAGCCGAGGTCAGCGGCAACCATGTCGCAGCGATGGGGAGACCTCAGGCCCTACAGCGCCGCGCGTCTTTTCAGACGCGCAAAGGACGCTGTAGCACTTTGAATTGCTGTATAATTTTATCCTTAAATCGATTCCGATTTAAGGAATTATGCAGTAGCCGCTTCGGCCTTGATCTTCGGCTTCAGCAGGATGATGAGAAGCAAGCCGGCGATGATGAGTGCCGCGCCTTCGAGGTGATAGCGTTGCAACTGCTCGCCTAGGATCAGATAGGCGAGCACGGCGATGAAGATGGTCTGAATGTAGAGGAGGACACCGGCCCGAGCCGCTCCCAGGGCCTCGATACTTCGATTGAAGAGGTAGTACATGACCGCCCCGCCGGGGATCGCGACATAGGCGAGCGCGATGAGCCCGCTGCCGTTGAGCGTCGAGCGCTCGTCTGAGAATAGCTCGAACAGGTAGAAGGGCAGCGCCGTCAGCACCGCCGCGCCGAGCAGCAGCACCAGGAGCGCAAGGCGATTCATATCGAATTTCGCGCGGCGGAGCAGGACGCTATAGAGGCTGAAACAGAACGCGCCAGCGACGATCCACAGTTCACCCGGGTTGAAGTCGAGCCGCATCAGCGCGGCCGGACTGCCCTTGATGATGATGACCACGATCCCGAGAAAGGCCAAGATCGATCCGATCACCTGCCAGCGTCCCATCGGCTCGGCTAGCATCAAACGGGCAAGGATCATGGTGATGATCGGGATCAGGGCGATGATGATGCCGGCAGTGGTGGCATCGGCATGTTCGAGACCGACGAAAATCATGCCCTGGCAGATCGCCAGTCCCACACCGCCAATCGCAAGCAGTTCGAGGGCGCGAGCCCGCACCAGCGCGACCATGTCGCCGAAATGCCGGCGCACGATCGGCATCAGGATCGCGAAGGCGATCAGCACGCGCCAGAAGCAGAGCGCCCAGGGCGGCATCTCCGAAGAAACCCATTTCGCTGCTATATAGACGCCTGCCGACAGCAGCCAGCAGAGAACACCCACGGAATAGGCGGCGGCAAGCGAATTGCCTGTCGCCTGTTCCGTCCCGACCGTGTCGCGATGGACCGCCAAGACATTCATTGCCATGGCTCAGTTATGCCACAGTTTCCGTGGGCTGCACAGATGAGGCGGCGGCGCTCCGCCTGTAGCGGATGTCTCCTTCGGGCCGATCAGGACGGTCGCCGCGATGATGTGACCCGCCCGGAAGGTTTAGACAGCCAGCCTTTATTCCCTCGCCCGCAATGCCGAGGTCAGCGGCAACCGTGTCGCCGCCAGCGCCGGCAACGCTCCGCCGATGATGCCGATGGCAAGCCCCAGCAGGCCGGCGGTGAGCGCGACGTCGGTGGTGACGTCGAGCTGGAAGGCCATCTTGGTGTTGTTGGCGCCCATCGTGCTGGCCTGCCAGCCGTTGAAGGCGAGCCGGGAGGCGAGGATGCCGAGGGCGGCGCCTGATATCGAGAGAGCCACGGCCTCGACCCAGGTCGCAGCAAAGGCCGGCAGGCGGCCGAAACCGAGCAGGCGCAGCGTTGAGATTTCGACGGTGCGGTCGGAGACCGAGCTCATCATCGTATTCAGCGCGCCAGCGGTGGCGCCGACGGCCATCAAAAGCGCCAGCGGCCAGCCGAACAGGCGGATGAGGCTCGCGGTGCGCTCAGATTCCGCGGCATAAAGATCGGCCTCGGAGACGGCGGTGAGCGGCGCACCGGGAAATGCGGAAAGATGCTCCTGCAGCACCGGCAATCCGCCTGCCCCCGCAAGCCGCACGCGCAGGCTCTGCACCTGTCCCTGCCGGTCGAAGGCCGATTGCACCGCCTCCAGATCCGCCCAGATCTCGGATTCGAAGGCGCTGCCGCCGGAGGTGAAATGCCCTGTCACCGTCCAGTCCATCGTGCCGAGCCGTACTTTGTCGCCGACGGCGAAGCCGGAGAATTCATCGGCGATGCGGCCGCCGACGACGATTTCGCGCGCACCTGGCGAAAAAAGCCGCCCTTGGGAGAGCGTGGCGCGGTCGCGCAAGCCGGGGCCGGCCAGATCCATGCCCCGCAGCGACAGCGTCTGCTCAGCGCCGTCGCTGGCCCTGACGACATCGACGGGAACGACGATCTCGCGCGACAGCGCCAGGCCGCCCGCGGCATTGCGCACCACGCCGATCTCGCCGGTCATGGCGGCAAGGCTGCGGATCGCTTCGGCCGGCACATCCGAGCCGGTCTCCTGATTGGTGCCGCCGCCGAGAATGACGGCGATGCCGGTCGAACCCGCGCCTTGAAGGGCTGCCTCAAAGCCCCTGGCCATGGCGAGAAAACCCGCAAGCACCGCCACCACCAGGGCCACCGACAACACCATCGACAGCGAGATCCACAGCCGCCGCGGCAGGCTGCCGAGATTGACTCTGACCATGAGAAAGATCTGCTTGAGAGCTGATGACATTGGACTATCTCGATCTGAAGGCGTTGACGATGGGCAGGCGCATGGCATTGGCGGCAGGCAGCAGCCCGGTCGCGAGCCCGAGGCCGGCGATGATGGCGACGGATTTCAGCAGCACGGGCATAGTGAAGGCGAGGCCGAATTCCGGCCCAGTCAAGACCGTCGCAAGCTTGGCTAGCACAAGCCCGCCCGCGCCACCGGCGGCGAAGATGAACAGCGTCTCGCCGAGGATCAGCGCCATGATGCGCCCGCTGGAAAAGCCGAGCACCTTCATGACGCCGATTTCGAAGCTGCGTTCCCTCACCGCAAAGAGCATGGTGTAGACCGCGATCATCAGGATGGTCACGAAGGCCGCGCCGACGACGAGGCTGACGATCAGGCCGATATCAGCGAACTGCCGCAGAAAAGCCTCGAGGAACTGCTTTTCCGATTGCGTCCTTGTCGGTGCGGCCGAATTGGCAAACAGTGCGTCGATCCGGGCGGCGAGCACGCCGGATGAAACGCCCGGTCGCGGGCGCACCACGAAGCCATCGACCGTATCCTTTCCGCGGGCGCGCGCCTCATTGATGGCATCATAGCGGGCGATCAGGAAATAGGTGTCGGTGCTGGCATCGGCCCCTTCGAAGATGCCGGCGATCTCAAAACTCCAGTTGCGGCTGCCGTCTTCCCTTGTCAGGTGGCTGGTGACGCCGATGCGCTGGCCGACCGACCAGCCCTGCGCCTCCGCCAGCGCCCGGCCGACCAGCACCCGGTCACGGCCCTCTTCCAGCGCTGATATCAGCTGCGGCGTCAGCCCGAGCTCGTCGCCATTGGCCGCGGCGATCAATCGTGGATCGACCGCGCTCGTCATCACGACATTCTTCTCGACATCGACGAAGCCCCGCATGCGCGTCATATAGGCGACGGCGGCAACATCGCTATCGGCGGCAATCCGGTTGAGATAGGCAAGCGGCAGCGGCTGCGCCCGCCCCGATCTGTTGAAGACGCCGAGCAGCGTATCGCTCGCCCCGGCCGCCCCTTGCGAGCCGCTGAGGAAGCTCGCCGTCAGCCCATAGATCAGGAAGGCGACGCCGACCGAGAACATCAGAAGCGTGGCCCTGAGCGGCTTGCGCCAGGCATTGCGGCGCATCAGCTGGAAGAAGGTCATTGGGCCAACCTTTCCTGCTCGACGAATTCGCCCTTGTTGAGATGCAGCGTGCGCCGGGCAAAGGAAGCCGCCTCGGGATCATGCGTCACCATAATGATGGTCTTCCGCAGTTCTTGATTAAGAAAGCCGAGCATCTCCATGATATCGTTTGCAGACTTCCGGTCGAGATCGCCGGTCGGTTCGTCGCAGAGCAAGAGATCCGGATCGCTGACGATGGCGCGCGCAATGCCGACACGCTGCTGCTGCCCGCCGGACATGCTGGATGGAAACTGCCGCTGCCGCCCCGAGAGCCCGACCAGGTCCATCACCGTCTCGACGCGCGCCCGCCGCTCCTTCCGCTTGAGCGGCTTCAATAGCAGCGGCAGCTCGATATTCTCGCCCGCATTCAGCATCGGCAGCAGATTGTAGAACTGGAAGATAATGCCCATGCTGTGTGCCCGCCAGGCGGCTCTGGCGCCTTCGCCCATCTGCTCGAGATGGCTGCGGCCGATCCTGATCTCCCCTCCGTCGGGGCTATCGATGCCGCCGAGCATGTTGAGCAGTGTAGATTTCCCCGAGCCCGACGGGCCCATGACGGCGACGAAATCGCCGCGGGCTATAGAAAGGTCGAGTCCGGAAAAGATCGGGATCGTCTCCGCGCCAATCTTGAATGCCTTCCTGACGCCGCGAAGCGCGATATAGGGTTCTTGAGTGTCGGTCATCGCTCTGCTCGTTGCTGATGGTCTCTGGTATCCCCGGCCTGCGGCCGAAAGGTCGTAGGTCCGCCCGTCTGTGCGCCGGTGCCCGGGGGATGAGAGGCTGTGGGAACAGAGGTTGCGGCCTCACCCACCACAAGGCGGATGCGCGCGGCCATGGCGGGGCGCATGTCTGGCGGCGGCGAGGAGAGTGACAGGCGAAGCGTCACCGTCCCCTTCTCGCGCGAAATCATCGGAGCGATCTTCGATACTTCCACCGCAAAGGGCCGGTCGGGAAAGCCGTCGAGCACCGCCTCGCCACGCAACCCTGGCCGCATCAACGCGATATTCGCCTCGGCCACATCGGCATCGATGACCATGTTCGCCATGTCGGCAATCGCAAGCAGGCTTTCATTCTCCCGGACGCTGTCCTCGCGCGACAGCACGGTGTCGCCGACATGCGCGGTAAGCCGCGTGACGTTACCTGATATCGGCGCCCGGACGGTCAGCGCCTCCACCTGCTCGCGCGCCCTGTCGATATCGAGATCCGCCTTGGCTACATCCTGCCGTGCCTGCAGGGCAGCATTTTCGGCAGTGTCGAACGCGGTCTTCGCCTCCTCCAGCACCTGCGCCGACATCGCATCGCGCCCGGCCAGCCGCTCGATCCGCGTGAGCGAAGACCGCGCCTGCGAGAGATCAATACTCTTTGCCGCCAGCGCCAGCTCCGCCGACCGCCTGGCAATCTCGGCGCCCTCAAGCGCAAAGCGCGCACCGGCATCATCGAGCCGCACCAGAACCTGCCCCACCGACACCCGGTCGCCGGCCTCAACGTCAACAGTGACGATCCGCCCCTCATATTTGGAGAAGACGGTGGCGATGTCGGCGACGACGACATAACCGGAGCCAGTCACCTCACGGGGCGACAAGGCCCGTGCCGATGGCGTATTAGCAGGCAAAACCCGTGTCGGCTCGATGGCGGCGCCGCTCTCGGCCGGCACCTCCGCTCCACCAACGGATAGCACCGTCCCATCCTTGCCCGCGAAACCTGCCAGCACCGTCTCAATGCGCTGAAGCCTATCGGGTCGATAAAGAAACACTGCCGCTAGCGATGCCATTGCCGCAAGGGCAAGCATTGCTACAGGGATCACGCGCCGCCGGGCCTGACGGTTCGGCGGTTCTGTCTTGAAGGCCGCGGGCTCGATCGAAAGCGATTTCAGCTTGGCGACAAGGTTACGGTCATGTTCGGTTGTCGTGTTCATGCCGCAAGCATCGCCGATCCGGCCGGAACTGCGACCTCGAACACGTTCCAGACAGTCCTCGATCGCGATTGTGTACGTGGTAACGGCAATTGTCGGAGGCTGAGGCTTGCTCCCTTCTTCTCCGGGAGTCCGTGGGACGGGTCGAGCCTCTCTGTCGGTGGAGGGTCGGATGAGCGGGCCACACGGCACGCCCTTTATTGCCCTCGCTTACGCTCCGAGCATTCGCAGTTCCACTGCTCACCTCTTCATTCGCCTGCCAGCGCCTCTTCCCGCTGGGAGAAGATATGTGTGTGGCAGCGACCTCCTATCTCATCCCCCGGCGCAGGGCTGGCGCGGCACGTCGTTCATAATTGCGGAATTGTACGGCGATGACCATCCAGACGAATGGGGTTTCGGCATTCGAAAACGTTAGTGCCTACGAGCCAAAGATACAAATATGTATGACGCTTATTCATCGATCGCGAATTTTGCACCCGCAATGTTCATGCTAGGAAATCCACATATCAGGGCGCCGGCAGCGCGGCGACAATTGTCATGAAGGAACAGGACCGATGAACCAGGCAGCGAACATCATTTCTCCTTCCGCAGGATCAGTGACCGGCGGCGTCCGTGAGGTGCTGCGGCTCGAGGCTTTCGCGATCATGGCGGCCGCGACAACGGCCTATTTCGTCTCCGGCGGCAACCCCTGGCTCTATGCCATTCTGTTCTTCACGCCGGATCTCAGCTTCGCGGCCTATGCTCTCAATGCCCGGCTGGGAGCGATCGTCTACAATATGGTTCACAGCTACATCTCGGCCATACTGCTCGCCGGCGCGAGCTGGCTGCTGGGCATCGACCTGCTCTGGCAGATCGCCCTCATTCTGGCGGCTCATGCCGGCTTTGACCGAAGCCTGGGTTATGGATTGAAATACGCATCCGCCTTCAGCCACACCCATCTGGGCGTTATAGGCAAGCGAACCTGACGAGGACCAAAGCCCCGTCGGGCCTGCTCCTCACCGCTCTGCCTTCTTCTCCCGCCAGGCAACCGGCGTCATATCCGTCACGCGGCGAAACTCGCGGTTAAAGTTGGATTTGGTCTGGAAGCCGACCTCGAACATCACCTCGGTCACCGATTTCTGGGTCACGGCAAGCAGCCGGCAGGCCTCGCCGATCCTGTAGTCATTGACATATTGCGAGACGTTCTTGTCCATCGCCCGGTTGATCGCCGTCGAGATCTGGCGGGCGGGAATGCCGGCCTTGCGGGCCAGCCGGTCGAGATTGAGATTGGCGTCGCGATAGAGTTTCCTCGCGTCCATCAATGCATCGACCATGGCGATCGTCTCCTTATCCTCCGTCGTTTCGGGCTTCAGCGCCGCCTCCGCCGTCTCGGCGGGCGCCCGGCTTCGGCTGGCGGCGGCTGCCGCGATGCCGAGGATGACGAGGACGGCGAGGTTGCTCAGGCTGATCAGCGTCAGCGCATGCTCGCCATGCGCCCAAGTGAAGTCGAGAAACACGAAGATATCGACCGAGGCCGACAGGCATAGCGCCGCCGCCGCGAAGATGATTGCCCGATAGGCCGGCACCGCTCCCTCGAAGGGCGCAAGCCGAAGCGCATCCGCGCCCGGCCGCATCAGAAGCAGGATCGCCAGGGCATAACCGACGAAAACAAGCACCAGCGCGAGATCGATCACATCCCGCCAGACCACCATCAACAAGAGGATGACGGCGGCGGGCACGGCATGCAGCGTAATCCGCGCCGGCAGCGACCGCCGGCTCGTCCTCACCAGACTGGAAACCCCGGCATAGGCAAGCGGCGGCACCATCGCCGCGGTGACCGGCGCGATCACGCTCACCGCCTGCACCCCGTAGCCCCAACGCAGGCCGGAGAGGACGGATTGCAGCACGGCAAGCAGGATCAGTGCCAGAAACGACCGGTTGGGCTGCGCCTCCTCGTCGCGCCTGAGAACGGTGACGAAGAGGATGAGCAGCAGAAGAGCAACGACGAAGGGAAGCGGAATGAACAGCATGGCCTGCAGGATCGGAGTGGCAAACAGATGGCCATCATTGCCGAGATCCTCCGCCGGCGCGACCTTCATCATGTTTTAGGACGTGTTTTAGGCTGGGATTTTTTGTGAACTGCATACCGTGATACCCTCGCCCGGCCCTTCGGGTCGCCGGCCACAAGTCTCAATCCGCCGTTCAGGTGGGTATGGTTGTTTTCCAGCCGACCCGACAGGCTGTCGAGATCGGCGACATCGCAAGTCCGGGTGATCAGCGCGGGCACGACTGTCTGCGCCGTGTCTTTCGGAAAGTTGCTCTGCGAGGACCGGCCTAGCCGAGAGCGCTTTGCGCAGCGCAAATCCGATCGACCAAAGTATCGAGATCGCCCTTTGGCGGGCGGTTCTTGGCCAGGCGCTGCTTGAGATGCATGATCGGCTCCGCCAGAATTTCCTCAAGGCTCTCGGCGCAGGTGAAGTCGCCCGCCACGCTTTTGACCTTTGAATTGTCAAAGATCGCCGACCATGCCTTGTCGCCCCACAGCGGGCCAACCCACTCCGGATTGTAGCGGACAAGGGTGTCCGTCGGCACGTGTACGATCCTGGCCTCGACATCAAGCAATCTGGCGATCGCCGTTTGAATATCGTTCCAGATGTGGGCGCGGTCGGAGGTGATGTGGAAGATCTCGTTCAACGCCGCCGGCTTGCCGAAAAGCCCGACAAAGGGCACCGCGAAATCAACCGAGCGCGTCAGCGTCCAGGGCGTATGGCCATCGCCCGCCACGATGGTGGGCTCGCCATCCAGCATGCGTCTCGCCATGACATCGCTGTCGCCCATCATGATCGGCAGGCCCGTGCGAACGGTGTGACTGGGACGAACGATGGTCCAGGCGAGATTCTGGGAGTTCTTGAGCAGCGTCTCGCAGGCAATCTTGTCCTGGCTATAGCGCCAGTAGGGGTTGATCGCCGGGGTCTGCTCGGTAATCACGTAGTGGCGCGGCGGCTTTTCATAAACCGAGGCCGAAGAGATAAAGATGTACTGGCCGCAGTGCCCGGAAAACACATCGATGTCACGCGCGATCTGATCGGGTGTAAAGGCAATGAACTGACACACGACGTCGTAATTGGCCCTGGCCAAGTCCGCGTAGGCGGGCGCCGCGAGATCGCCGACGATCGCGGTAACCCCCGCAGGCAATGGGTCGCCTCTCAAGCTGCGATTATAGACGCTGACATGGTGGCCCTCAGCAACGGCGCGCTCGACGCATGGATATGAAATCTGGCCGGTACCGCCAACGAAAAGGATTTTCAAAGCCATGTGAAGGACCTCGGTGTCGGATGTGGCGGGGATATGCGGTCAGTCTTCATAGCGCGAAAGAAATTGGTCGTCTCCTGCAAAATCAGGCGCACCGGCTCACGTCATTTGGGTCGACCTGTCCCGTAAACCAACGTGGTGGCATTCCGCATAAACCGATTGGACGACGTGAGGTTCGGCCGCAACCAGCCATTGCCGATACCGCCAAGATCTCTATCTCAAGCCAACAATGCCCCTTCTGTTTGGGATCAGCACAAGACGGAGGCTTTCTTGAAGGATTATCTGCCCTATGCAGCCGGGGTGCTGGCAGGATTATTGGTCGCCTTCCTCATGTCTAGCCTGTTGGCGCTGACGGAGACACCGCAGCTCGTGCTTTTCGCATTGTTGCCGGCCATCGGTGGCGCTCTCGTTGAACGCGTTTGCCGTCGCCGGCCCAACAATTCTTGAAGGGTCCATGGCAAGGCTGAAAGAAATCGTCATTGATTGCGACATTCCCTCGCGCGTCGCCCGGTTCTGGGCGGAGGCGCTCGATGGCTACGACATGATGCCATATGACGACGAAGAACTGGCCCGCCTTGCCGCTCTCGGATTGACACCCGAGACTGACCCGACCGTGATGGTCGAAGGTCCCGGAACCCGCCTTTGCTTCCACCTTCGCCAGGGGGAACGTCCCGCCCGCAACCGACTTCATCTCGATATTGCCACCCCTGATCGGGCCAGGGAGGTAGAGCGGCTTTTATCCCTCGGAGCGAGCTTCGTCCGGGAAGCAGATGGCTACACGGTCTTGAATGATCCCGAAGGCAACAACTTCTGCGTGGCGTCCGAATAGTCCGCTCCGGGCCGAAAGCACGCGCTGCAGCATGAAAGGCTCCCATCTCAGGTCGGCTATACCAGCGCCAAACCGGATCTCCCGCGGAATGTCTGGATCAGACACGATTCAGGAACTCGATCACGCGGAGGGTGAGCAGCGCGGTTGCATCCGCATCATAGGAGGGCAGCGAGCTGTCGGCGAAGTAATGCTGATCGCCTGGGTACAGGAAAAGCTCCGCGTCCTCGACCTTCTCCACGATCTCGCGGGCGGCGTCGATGTCGCCCTCGCCGACGAAAATCGGATCGTTGTCCATGCCGTGGATCTGCACCGCGACGCCGTCTGGCCAGGGTCCGAAGGCCCACTCGCCGCTGATCGGCAGGCAGGAGTAGAAGAGCAGAGCCCCGCGGGCGCCGGGCCGCGTCTGCGCCAGCTTCTGCGCCGGCAGCACCCCGAACGAGAACCCGGCATAGATGAGCGTGGGCGGTAATTCGTCGGCGAGGCGCACGCCGCGCTCCCGCATGGCGTCGAATCCGATCTCGCCGATATAGGCGATCCCCGCTTCGATGCTTGGGAATGTGCGCCCGTCAAAGAGATCAGGCGCGTGCACGATGTGACCGGCTGCCCTGATATCGTCGGCAAACGAGCGCACACCCGGGGTCAGCCCCTGTGCGTGATGGAACAACAGGATCTCAGCCATAAGGAGCCTCCGGGCGGGACGGTTGGGCGCATCGCCACTCTACAGCGTCGCCGCCTTGTCGGGAAGAGTGCGGATACGTTGCGAAGCAACGTCTGCAAACTCGCCGAAAACCGATAGCGGGAAACCTCCGTGACGCTCTACCGGACTGATAGGCCTTCTTGCGCTCAGCCGGCATTTTTAGAGCGGGAAAAACGGCCAAATGCCATCCTTAAAAACGTCTTGTCTCCAAAAGGCATTGTGATTCAAGCTCTTAAGAGTGGCAAAGACGTTTCTAAGAAAGCAACAAATTCCCTGGAATTTTGGAGACGTGTTTCGCTTCTGGTTTTTCGAATTTTCTGGAAAAGTTGGAGCTTCTTAGAAACGTCCTTCCAAACCTCAATGGCGGGGAAAATGGTCGCCGCCGCCGGCGGCATAGTTTTGGGCTTTGCCGAACCACCGCGATGCGGCCTGCGCGGCTTCCTCATTGTCAGGCACAGCCCCACCAACCCACGCCACGAAGCCGTCGGGGCGCACGAGCAGCGCGCTCAGCCCCAGCCGATCCCTCGCATCGCCTGCGACATAGGTGATCCCATTGCAGCGGCCTGCCAGTGCTTGCAGCGGCGCACCGGCGTCAAAGTCCAAAAGCAGGCCTTTGCCCTCCCTGAGGTGATCGGCGAGCTTCGTGCCGTCGGCCAGCTCGAAATCGGGAGCGCTGCGGCCGACCAGCGGGTGACTGCCGCCAAGATCGTAGCGGAGGGACACCCCCCAGACGCGCTCGGCGAAGTATGTCGCGCCGTCGCGCGTGTCAATCAGATCGCGGATGATGGCTTCGAGCGCGCGCGAGCTCCGGCTTGGCCGCATCAGCGCGACCTGGGCGCGCGACCAGTCGAGAATCTCAGTTCCCACTGGATGCCGTTCGCAGATATAGCTGTCGAGCAGACCATCCGGCGCATCGCCGCGGATCGTCGCCGCAAGCTTCCATCCAAGATTCATCGCATCGCCAAGTCCGAGGTTAAGCCCCTGGCCCCCGAGGGGCGAATGGATGTGCGCAGCATCACCCGCAAGCAGCACCCTGCCCTTGCGGTAAGCCGTCGCCTGATAGGCGCGATCCGTCCAGGTGGTGGCAAGCTCGAGGCCCGTCACCGTGACATCGGTGCCGGAGATATGCCGCAACACCTGCTGCACATGCTCCGCCGTGATCGGCTGCGTCCGGTGAAACGCGCCGCCGTCGAAATCGACCATCGCGATCGTGCCGGGCTTTTGATAGGTATACATGCCTGTTGGCGTATAATGGCGGCCCGGGGCGAGCTTCTCCGAATCGGCCATCTCGACTTGAACGGAATAACCGGTGAATTCGGGATCGGTGCCAACGAATTCAAAGCCGCCTGCCCTGCGCACCATGCTGCGCCCGCCGTCACAACCGACGAGCCATCGTCCGCGAAAGCTCTCGCCACCGGCGCGAACGGTCACCCCTTCATCCGACTGGTCGAAACCGTCGACGCCGAGCCCGCGCCGGATCTCCACACCCATCGCGCTTGCGCGCGCGGCCAGGATGGATTCAAGGTGCTCCATCTCGATCGCCATGCTGGTGCCCGCCGGACCTGGCAGGCGATACGGCCACTTCGCTGTGTCGATGGTGTCGTGGAAGAACTGAATGCCGGCGAAATGGCCGCCCGGGCGGCGCAGCTGTTGCATCCAATGCGCTGAAGTCGATTGATCTTTTTCGCGTTGCGGCGCTGTGATGTCATCCAGCAACCCGCGACGGTAGAAGGCTTCGATGGTCGGTGCGGAAAGGCCGCGCATGCCGAACGGCAGCCGTTTCAAGGGCGAATGCGGGTCCTCGGCCTGCTCCAGCACCAGCACCGAGAGGCCGGCCAGCTGCAGTTCGCAGGCGAGAAACAGACCGACAGGGCCGGCACCAGCAATCACAACATCATGAATCATGGGAAAATCGGGCATGAACTACTCCTTTATGGTCGTTCGACCGGAGCAGTTCGTCGTTTCGAGAACCACACGGACGAACAGTGGGACGCTTGAGCAGCGTCCGTGTTCGTCGTGGAGAACTCATGCACGAGGCAAGGAACAGAGCTTTCGTTTCCGAAAGGACTTGGGCCAACCACACCAAGTCATGCCTTTTCCGACATCGGCAACATAGCCGCCGGGCGATCGATCGGCAACAGAAGATATGCTTTTCTGAGGAAGGTTGGGGTAGAGATTCAGTGCACGCTCGCGTGGCACCTAAAAGCGGAGCTCTAAACGTTCGACAGGGTCTTTGGTGAAATCGGAATATCGTATCCACCGAGGAACGACCTTAAACAACACGGCGCCCTTCTCGACAAACTCTCTCTCGACTGGAACGCTTTCAAGGTGCGCTTTCTGGTATTCCTGCACGTCGGAGGCGGAAACCTTCATGGCATCGCCCTCATATTGCACCGTGATGTTCTTGTCCCAGCCGACGACAAGTGCGACGCTGCCTCTATCCGACAGGTTTTCGAACTTGCGCGTCTGTTCGAAGGTATCGAACACGATTTCGAGGTTGTCACGCACCGAAAAGTCAATGACCGCAGCTTCAGGCTTGCCGTCCGCATGCGATGTCGCGATCACCGCCAGGGTGTGCCGGCGCAAGAATTCCAAGATCACTTTCTTGCCTTGAGCGTTATCCATGGCTGAAATCCCCGAGGTGACGTAGAGGGGTATCGAGAGCATGCGAACTCGAGGCATACTCATATCTGAAGCCTGACACAGCGCCGGAGCGAGTCAAGATGTCACATCGGCTTCCCCTTCAGCCTGGACGGTCGCGTATTCGCAGCCGCTCAGAGCGAACGAGAACCCGGCAGACTAGCCCGGCAGGCAGTTCGTCGCCGACAATATCCACCTCGCCCCGGAAACTGTCACCTTCTGCTTGCCGGACGCAATTCATCGCCTCTACATAAGCAGGAAAAGAGGAGGCCGCGCATGCATTCCATCAAACACCCCGGCAAGACGATCGGCGATTTCTGCCGGCCGGATCAAATGGCTCTCGTCGTCTATGACATGCAGATCGGCATCATGCGGCAAATGCCTGACGGCGCCGGCATCACCGCCCGCGTCCTGTCGATTCTGACCGCCGCGCGGGCATCGAACTTTCCCGTCATCTTCATGCGGCACATGTCGATGCCGCTCGCTCTGATGGGCGCCTTCCAGCGCCGTCAGGCCATGGCCTGGCAAAGGATCGACGATCCGGCCGCCATCAAGCCCTGGTTTCTCAGAGGAAGCGAAGGCTTCGAGATCGTGCCTGAACTTCAGCCGCGCTACGACGAGGCGGTGATCGACAAGATTACCTTTTCGGCTTTCGAAGGCACGCCTTTGTCGATCATTCTGCGCGATCTGGGTCTGACCAGCTTCGCCATTTGCGGCGTCGCCACCGAAATCGGCATCGAGCCGACGGTTCGCCACGGTGCCGACCTCGGGCTCGTGCCGCTCGTCATCAGCGACGCCTGCGGCGCCGGGCATGCCGAGGCCGCCGAGCGCTCATTCGCCAACATGGCCTTCATGGGAGATGCGCTGATCTGCCAGTCGGCCGATTTCATCGCAGCAGCCCGGCAGAGCTGACGCTCTCTCGACCTGCCGTGTGAGGCTTCGCGGCGAACGCGCGCGCACCCTTGGGTCAGCCCCTGTGTGTGATGAAACAACAAGACCCCAGCCATACGGAGCCTCCGGCGCCCTCGCCTCACCGGAAGACGTCAATCGCGGGCCAGGCCGTCGATCGCCCTCGCCAACTTCACGAGATCTGCGGCGTAGAACCCGGCAGCGTTGAGACAGTTCGTCTCGAGCAGCTTCAGCCCCTCCTCGGTCCGACAGATATCAATGACATAGGCTTGGGAGTAGCCGGGGTTGATATCAACCATGCGCTGCCCGAAATCCAGCGCATCACCATCGATCTCGTGGCGGTGGACGACACGCGATCCGTCTTTGTAGAGCGAATAGGTGACGATCTGGCCGTCGACCACCCAGAGACGCCATTCGCTGCTGATGCGGACAGGCTCGGTCAGCATCAGCAGCGTGTCGTGGCGAAGCGATCCGTTCGGGATTTCATCTTCGTCGAGCGCCAGTACCATTTCCGCCATACGGATGATCTCGCCGGTCGATTTGACATTTCCGGGCTCCTCCTTGCTGTCGTCGACCGGGCGCAGGAACCAGTCCCTTCCGTCATCCGCCAGACACTGAGGGACATCCCGGAGTGTCAGGAACAGCGCATCAGCGCCGTTGAGAAGGTAAGGATGCCACACCTGTTCGTGAACGAAAGGACGCAGCTTGAAGACACCCGGCCGGTAACCGTTCGCCTCGGCGTTCTTCCACAGCGTGTAGGAGCCAAACATGACCACCGAACCCGGATCAGCGACGACCGGCTCAGGGATGAGCTCGCCGACGAACGGTACGACCTTGTGCCATGTGTAGGAGATTCCGAGCTGGTCGAGCGCCTCGGCCAGCTTGTTGGTATCTTCGAACTGCTGGAGAAGCCACTGCATTCTGTTCCCTGCCTTTCTTACAATCCGTCGGACTACCAAAAAGCTATTTAAAAGGGAACAGCCGTAGCATTGCAGCTACATGTGGCAGCAGGAACCGTTTCCGGTGTCATCGAGCGAACGCTGCAGGCGATTGTCGACGCTCTGGCTGTTTCCTTCCGGCGGCAGGTCCATGGCGATGTTGGATGCGAAGAAGCCGTTCGGTTTCAGCGTGAAGCCGGCATATTCCACGGGCATGATCGGAAAATCCTCGGGCTTGCAGACATGGGTATGGCCGAAGGAATGCCAGAGCACGACATCGGCATTCTCGATTTCGCGGTTCTGCTTGACATAACCCGGCAGGCCGTCGCCGCCGGCATGCACGTTCGGATAATCGCCGCTCGCATATTTTTCCCTGGCATCGAAGGCCGTGACCCAGATGTGTTTCTTGGCGAAGCCGCCGCGCTGGGCAACGGTCGAATCCGGCTGGGCAAGCATGACCGGAGACGGCATGACGACAATCTTGTAGCCCGGCGCCTTGCCGACGCTGTTCTTCATGTTGGTGTTGGAGACTTTCCAGTAACGGCCGGTCTCGCCATTGGCGAGTGCCGGGGAATCAAGTTCGCGTTTCAGTACACGCGTCCTGGTATCGAAGACATTGCCATAGGGATTGTCTTCACCCCAGGGACGCGGCACGAACTCATGCTCGGTTACCGTATTGTCGCCGCCGTCGACATCCATGTGCAGGCGCGCATTGAAGAAATGCTGGTGGGTCGGACCGCCGAGATTGTCATCGACCATGCCGCCCCATGGATAGGTTTCGCCGGTCGCGACCGCTGCCGTCTGGATGATGCCGGTGAGCTTGGCTTCGAGCTGGATCGTGCCGTCCTGGTAGAGATACCAGTAGAAGCCGTAATCATAATTGCCGACGGTTGCGAAGAAGGAGATGACGAGGCGGCGCGAACGGCGCACTTCGAAAACACCGTTGCGGAATTCGTAATGCTTCCAGAGGATGCCGTAATCCTCCTCATGCATGCAGATGGCATTCTTCATCATGAAAGGCTGGCCGAAATCGTCCGCCGCCGGCACGTCGAAATAGTGAATATGGCCGAGGCAGTCGCAGCCGAGTTCGAGGCAGTTGGCCAGGCGTCCGAGACCATATTCGCCGGCATCGAAGGCGCTCTTCCAATAGTGGTTCGCGGTCGGATCGGCATAGGGCACGACCATTTCGGTGACACTGGCGCGAAAGACGACGGGCCTCAGCCTCCCCTGATCCCTGATGCCGAGTTCATGCAGAACGAGGCCCTCGCGCGGGGTAAAACCGACACGGAAACTCCAGTTCTGCCATTCGACTTTCCAGCCGTCGACAGTAAAGCTCGGCCCTTGCGGCTGAACGATATGCAGCGGCGTGAGATCGGACCGCGGTTCCGGGAAGGTTTCGCGGCCATAATTGCGCTTCTTCCTCGGAATCGGAATGATCTTCTCATCGTCGACAAGATCGACCACTCGGTTGGTGATCAGATCAACCACCGCCACCACGCCCTCGATCGGATGTGCGTAGCCGTTGTCACGGATATCCTCGCGCCAATAGGATACGGCGCGGACGATGCGCTTTCCCTTCTCGAATTCGCGGCCAAAATAGCCCGAGGAAAAAGGATCGATCTGGATAAGCGGAATATCCTCGTCGGTAATGCCGCGCTTCTTGACGGCAGCGATCCAGCGCGGATCGGATTTGACGGTGCCTTCAACGGTTTCGAACTCGCACAGCATGACCGGCGGCTGGCCATAAGGCAGTTCATCAAGAGGCAGCCGGATATAGGAGGACACCGTGCCGGCAGTCAGGTCTACGATGCCCTCGACGGTTTCGCCATTGCTGATATCCATCGCCAGGATGAAGGCGAGGCGCGGCAGCCTGTCGCCCAAGCGATGAGCGGCAAGATCCGCCTTGGTCGGCTCCTCCAGCCGGGTTATCGGAAAGCGGAAGGTGGGTGCGAGTGTCTGCGTATCCTTGAGTATGGCAACGGCAGAAGCGATCTCGTCGAGGCTCAGAGGATCGAGCGGATGGGTGACTGCGACAACGGCGTCCATGGATATACCTCTTTGGTTTTGGGCCTCTTGGTTTCGGAAGAGACGACGCACCATGGCGCGTCGCTAGCTGCGGTGATCAGGATCGACCGGAGCAGATCTGCGTCTCGATCATCATCGTGCCTCGATGAATGCAGAACACTGAGCAGAAGGCGTGCGCTTCAACGGCAACCAGCAGTGTTGCGCCGGCAAGGATCGCGACCGCGAGAACGAGAAGGCAATCGACGGGTGCAAGTTCGACAACGGCACTCATTCGAAGACCTTTCCAAGGGAGGCGTAGAGAGCGGGCTTGGATCTCTTGACCTGGATCGCAAACAGCGCGCCAAGAATGCCCACCAGCACCATGGCATAGGGGAAAGCCTTGACGATCGGGCTTTCGCTGCCGGAAAGGAGTGAAAGATTGGAGCTGACCAGCACCAGCGAACCAACGAGGCCGAGGAGCGCCAGCGCCGGCGCGATCATCGTGGTCCAGGCGCTATATCTGTTCGGCGTCTTGCGGAAGAACATGACGATCGCGACGGAGACCAGCACCTGCACCAGCAGGATACCGATACCTGCGAGCGCTGCCATCCACGAGAACACAACGGTGTAAGGATCGGCACCAAAAATCACGAACAGGCCAAGGATGACGGCCGCGATCAGACTTTGCAGCAGACCTGCAGCATAGGGTGAGCCATGCTTGGCGTGCACCTTGCCGAGCACCTGTGCGGCCAGGCCTTCACGGCCCAGGGCGAAGAAATAGCGGTTGAGCGTATTGTGGAAGGACAGGATGCAGGCAAACAGGCTGGTGATCAGCAGCACGTTCATCACCTGGCTCGACCACGCGCCGAGCACGGAATTGGCGGCGGCGAAGTAGAAGCTGTCGAGGCCGGCAGCAGCAGTGGCCTGCACCTTGCCCGGACCGTAGAATTGCACGATTGCCCAGGTGGAGAAGGCATAGAAGAGTGTGATGAGCAGCACAGCGACATAGGTGGCACGGGGAATGGTCTTTTCCGGATCTTCAGCTTCCTCGCCGAAAATGGCCGTAGCTTCGAAGCCGATGAACGAACCGATAACGAAGACCAGCGCCGCACCAAGGCCGGGCGCGAAGACCGACGATGGCATGAAGGAGGAGAAGCTGGTGCCTTCCGGTCCGCCGCCTGAAAAGACGATGGCAAGATCCAGAACCAGCAATATGGCGATTTCAGCAATCATGCAGACGCCGAGGATCGCGCCTGAGAAGGCGATGTTGCGCTGACCGCAGACCAGCACGACGACGAGTGCTGCGAAGGCCCAGCCCCACCAGGGCAGGACCAGCCCAAGCGGCGCTATGGCATTGGCCATGAAGAAACCGAACAGGCCGTAGATGGCGATCTGAACCGCGCTATAGGTGACCAGCGCCATGAAGGCGCCACCCACACCCGCCGGCTTGCCGATGCCGTGGGTGATATAAGTGTAGAAAGCGCCTGCCCCGCCCACATGCCGGCTCATGGCGGTGAAGCCGACCGAGAAGAGCAGGTAGAGCAGGCCGGCAAGCACGAAAGCGCCGGGGACGCCTGCGCCATTGCCGAAGGCAAAGGCGGCCGGCGAGGCGCCGACGACGGCCGTGAGCGGCGCGGCCGCGGCAACGACGAAGAACACGATGTGGGCGAGGCCGACCGAGTTCCTGGCCAGACGACGCTCCGGCGATAATGGTGCGGGCATGCTTGCTTCCAGTGTCATGGAGAACCCCTCTTTGCTTGTTTGTTGCCAAGAAGGTAAGCCCGGCGATCTGGCCCCGAAATTGCAGTTTATGCCAATGAATCGATAATTCGCGCCACGACGGTCACCGGAGACGCTGAAAATGGCAGTTGCATCGCATTTGATCAGCCGCATGCCCGCAGTTGCTTCTATTCGAGCCTCCGTCTTGATCCCGCTGGTGCAACAAATCGATAAAAGATCCGGGAAAGCCGACCTTCTTCTCGCTTCGCACGGCATTCTGCGCTCGCAATTGGAAGATCCCTACGCTGTCCTGCCTATGGCGCGTTATGTCGCGCTGTTCGAGGAGGCCGCGACGATAACCGGCGAACCGGCACTAGGAGCTCGCATGGGCACCGGGTTCAAGCCCGCCGACATCGGCCCCATCGGAATGCTCTTTGCGCTCTCGCCGACCATTCGCAGCGCTTTCGAACGGCTGTCGAAATATGTGAACGCGGTCCAGGGCGCGACCAGTTCCGGCGTGTTCGAGGAGAATGGCGATTTTGTCTGGAGCTACCGTATCGTCGATCCAGCGATGTGGCCGCGCCGGCAGGACAGCGAATTCACGATCGCCGCCTCCTGTCAGCTCGTCCGTTCGTGCTTCCGCCATGGCTGGCGGCCGATCGAAATCCAGCTCGAGCATCACGCCCCGCGCGACGCCAGTGCGCTGGAACGCATCTGTGGCGCGCCCATCCTGTTTGGCCAATCCGGCAACCGGATGGTCATGAACAGGGCGGAGGCTGATCGTGTGCACCGTGCGGAAGACAAAAGCCTGATCGAAATCCTGGAGCGGCATATCGGCGATCTGGTCAACGAGCCAGCGGCCGGCGATATCGTCACTGAAAAGGTCCAGGCTCTGATCAGCATCTATCTCGGCCGCAAGCCGATCACAGTCGCAACCCTTGCCGCCGAACTGAAGATGTCGCCGCGGAGCCTGCAGCGCCGGCTGTCGGAGGAAGGCGTGTCGCTTCGCGATCTCGTTCGCCAGCATCGTCAGACACTCGCCGCCCACTATCTCGGCGACCGACATGCCGCACCGATGTCCGAAGTTGCGCGTGTCCTGGGTTATGCAGACAACACCGTGCTCTGGCGTGCGCTGCGATCCTGGGAGAAGAAGGGGAACTACCCATCTTCGACAGGTTGAAGATGTAGCAGTCGAGTAAATGGACGATCGGAACGCTAACGGAGACCGCCCGATTGCTGCCCTACGGCCCAGCCCCAAAAAACGCCAGCCGGGTGAAGATCGTGTAGTCCGCTTCCGATACCATCAGCGCCACGAAAACCAGCACCAGCAGCGGCGGCAGCAGGATGGCGTAGACGAGCGCGAGCCGTTCCCAGGCCATATGCATGAAGACGGCGACGATCAGCCCGGCCTTCAGCATCATGAACACGAGGATCAGCGTCCACCTCAAGTAGCTCTGGACGCCGAGATAATCGACCATGTAGGACGCCGCGCTGAGCACGAAGAGCAGGCCCCAGACGAGAAAATAGAGCCGGAGCGGATGCTGCTGTCCGGTGTGTGCCTGTACATGCGCCGTTTGCACTTGTGCATGCGCCGTTGTCTCGCTCATGACGACCTCACCACAGATAAAAAAACGCGAAGATGAAGACCCAGACCAGGTCGACGAAGTGCCAGTAGAGGCCCATGATCTCGACGGCCTCATAGCGGCCTTTCCGGCTGGTGAAAAAGCCGCGCCGTTCCACGTCGAAATCGCCCCGCCAGACCTTGCGGGCGACGATGATGAGGAAGATGACGCCGATCGTCACGTGGGTGCCGTGAAAGCCTGTTATCATGAAGAAGGTCGATCCGAATTGTGCCGCCCCCCATGGGTTCTCCCAGGGGCGCACGCCTTCGGTGATCAGCTTCGTCCATTCGAAAGCCTGCATGCCGACGAAGCAAGCGCCGAGAAGCGCCGTCAGCAGCATCAGGATCGCGGTCGTGCGGCGGTCGCGGCGATAGCCGAAATTCACCGCCATCGCCATGGTGCCGCTGCTCGAGATCAGCACGAAAGTCATGATCGCAATCAGGATCAGCGGAACGTCCTCACCGCCGATATGCAGCGCGAAGACCTCGCTCGGATTGGGCCACGGAACGGGCGTCGACATGCGGGCCGTCATATAGGCGATCAGGAAACAGCCGAACACGAAGGTGTCGCTCAAGAGAAAGATCCACATCATCGCCTTGCCCCAGGAGGCGGTCTTGAAGGCGCGCTGATCAGAGCTGAAATCGGACGCGACACCGCGCAGACCGGCCGGCCTGAGGCCTGGCTCGCCGTGTGTCTCGATAGTCTGTGCCATCTGCAAACCCCTTAGTTCAGTAGTGTGCGGCAGAGATCGACGAAATCATTCGCCCAGCCGGCGAAAAGCGCGAAGAGCAACAGCCAGACAGCGAGCATGAAATGCGAATAGATGGCGGAAAGATCGACGCTGAGGCGCAGTCTCTCCGGCGCGACATCAGTTGAAAATGCCCTGACCGTCGTGTGCGCGAGCACGGCAAGCCCGCCGAGGATATGCAGCCCGTGCAGGCCGGTCAGCATGTAGAAGAAGCTGTTGGCGGGATTGTCGACAAGCACGTAGCCGGCCGCCACCAGCTCCCGCCATGCCTGGACCTGTCCGACGAGAAAAGCGACGGCAAGGACAAACGCGGCGGCAAGCGCCGGCCGCAGGTTTTCCATGCGGCCCTGCCCCGCTTCTCGTTTCGCCCATTGCAGCGAGGCACTGCTCAAGGCAAGTGCCGCGGTGTTCACCCAGAGCAGCCGGGGAACCGGCATCGCCCACCAGTCGGCGGACGCCGCACGCATGAAATAGGCGCTGACGGCAAGGCTGAAGAGCGCGCCAACGACGCCGAGAAACACGAAGAGGCCGATCTTCACCGCCGGCACCGGCGGCCGGTCAGCGCTGTGATGATCCGGCAGTTGCACCGATCCGGTTTCCAGCCAGGGCTTCGAGGTCAGCCGCTGCCCGGAAAGCCACCAGATGATGATGGCGCCGATTGCAGCAAGGAAGACCAGGATGACGTTCATGCGTGGACCTCCCGGGTGACGCCGTCGCTTGACGGCACATTCTGCGGGATGAAATCCTCAGCCGCCCCCGGCACGCTGTAGTCATAGGCCCAGCGGTAGACGACGGGCAGGTCCTTGCCCCAGTTGCCGTGGGCCGGCGGCGTCTGCGGCGTCTGCCATTCGAGCGTCGTTGCCCTCCATGGATTGCCGCCGGACTCCCTGCCCCGGAAAAGGCTCCAGACCAGATTGAACAGGAAGACCATCTGCCCGGCTCCGACAACAAGCGCCATCACGGTGATGAAGATGTTCAGCGTGTGGGCCGAAGGCGGAACGAAAGCCGTCTCTCCCATCTCGAAGTAACGGCGCGGCACGCCGAGCAGGCCGAGATAATGCATCGGAAAGAAGATCGCATAGGTGCCGAGGAAGGTGACCCAGAAATGGATCTGGCCGAGCACCTCGTCGAGCATGCGTCCCGTCACCTTCGGATACCAGTGATAGATCGCCCCGAAGATGACGAGGATCGGCGCCACCCCCATGACCATATGGAAATGCGCGACGACGAACATCGTATCCGATAGCGGCACATCGACGACGACATTGCCGAGGAAGAGGCCGGTCAGCCCGCCATTGACGAAAGTGACGATGAAGGCGAGCGCAAAGAGCATCGGCAGCGTCAGGTGGATGTCGCCGCGCCACAGCGTCAGCACCCAGTTATAGACCTTGATCGCCGTGGGCACAGCGATGATCAGCGTCGTGGTGGCGAAGAAGAAGCCGAAGGCCGGGTTCATGCCGCTGACATACATGTGGTGCGCCCAGACGACGAAGCTGAGCGCGCCGATGATGACGATCGCCCAGACCATCATGCGGTAGCCGAAGATGTTCTTGCGCGCATGGGTGCTGATCAGGTCCGAAACGATGCCGAAGGCCGGCAGCGCCACGATATAGACCTCCGGATGCCCGAAGAACCAGAACAGGTGCTGGAAGAGGATCGGGCTGCCGCCGCCATGCTGGAGCTGCGTGCCCATCTCGACGATGGCGGGCATGAAGAAGCTGGTGCCGAGCACGCGGTCGAAGAGCATCATGACGCAGGCGACGAAGAGCGCGGGAAAGGCGAGCAGCGCCATCACGGTCGCAGTGAAGATGCCCCAGACGGTGAGCGGCATCCGCATCAGTGTCATGCCGCGCGCCCGCCCCTGCAACACCGTCACCACATAGTTCAGCCCGCCCATGGTAAAGCCGATGATGAAGACGATCAGCGAGGAGAGCATCAAGAGGATGCCCCAGTCCTTGCCGCCGGGTGTACCTGATAGAACCGATTGCGGCGGATAGAGCGTCCAGCCGGCCCCTGTCGGGCCGCCGGGGGCGAAGAAGCCGGCGACCAGGATCAGCACCGCAAGCAGATAGATCCAGTAGCTCAGCATATTCGCATAGGGAAACACCATGTCGCGGGCGCCGACCATCAGCGGAATGAGGTAATTGCCGAAGCCGCCGAGGAAGAGCGCGGTCAGCAGATAGATCACCATGATCATGCCGTGCATGGTGATGAACTGGTAATAGTGATCGGCATCGATGAAGGAGAGAGCGCCGGGAAAGGCGAGCTGAATCCGCATCAGCCAGGAGAGCACCAGCGCCACCAGGCCGATCGAGATGGCCGTGATCGAATATTGCACGGCGATGATCTTGGCGTCCTGGCTGAACACATATTTGGTCCACCAGCTGTGCGGGTGATAAAGCTCGACATCCTCGACTTCGGCGGATGGGATGCTGCCGGATGGAATCTCGACCATGATCTCTCTTCCCTTTCCCAAGCGGTCTGCAACTGCTTCTCCGGTTCCTTGAACCGGTACGCGGCCTCCGGCCGGTTCAGTTTGCCGGCGGCAGCTCTCCCGATGATGCCGTCAACTGGGTGAATGTCTGCTGCTGCCCGAGCCAGGTCTGGTAGTCCGCGTCGTTATCGACGACGACGGTGCCGCGCATTTGCGGATGGCCGACGCCGCAGAGTTCGGCGCAGAGGATCTCGAAGGTCCCCGTGCGCGTCGGCGTGAACCAGAAATAGGTGATCATGCCGGGGATCATGTCCATCTTGGCGCGAAACTCAGGCACGTAGAAATCGTGGAGCACATCGACGGAGCGCAGCAATATGTGGACCGGCTTGCCGATCGGCAGATGCAGCTCGCCGCCTTCGATGATGACGTCGTCAAGGCCGCTTGCATCATTCTTGTCGAGGCCGAGCGGATTTTCGGGGGTGACGTCGCGCGTCTCGGCCCGGCCGAGCTTTCCGTCGGCTCCGGGCAGCCGGAAGCTCCACAGCCATTGTTGGCTGACGACCTCGACCGATGCGGCATCGGCAGGCACCGTGATGAACTGGTTCCACACGATCAGGCCAGGCGCCAGCATCGCCGCGACGCCGACCGCCGTTCCCCCTCCCAGCAGCAATTCCAGCCTGCGGTTCTCGGGCTCATAATGCGCCCGGTTGCCTGGCTTGTGCCGGAAGCGGAAGACGCAATAGGCCATGAACGAAACCACCGCCACGAAGACAATGCCGGTGATCCAGAAGGTGATGACGAGGGTGCTGTCGATATAGGTCCAGTTGGACGCGATCGGCGTCCACCACCACGGGCTCAGCACATGGAACAGCACCGAGCCGACGACAATCAGGACGAGGATCAGCACGACAGCCATGTCCGCTCCTCCTCGAGCAGTGACCCGTGAAACCGCATTCCGTAAAAAGTCCGTCTTTATTATCGCACAGATAGAAAATATCGGCAATTACCGCAATTTAGGCACGCGCCACCGGCCGCGACCCGTCATTTGAAGTAATGCCCGCAGTTGGAATATTGCCCATCATTTGGAATATTGTTTCAGATAGGCGATGAGATCGGTGATCTCCTGGTCGTCCTTCACGCCGACGAAGGCCATCTTCGTGCCCTTCACCTTCGCCTTCGGATTGTGCAAATAATCGCGCAGCACCGTCTCGTCCCAGACAAGACCACCCTCGCCAGCCGCCTTCATACCGGCCGAATAGGCAAAATTAGGATGCGTTCCGGCCTTGCGGCCGAACAACCCGTTCAGCGACGGGCCGACCTTGTTCGTATCGGAATCGACGATATGACAGGTGGCGCATTTCTTGAAAACGACAGCACCCGCCGTCGGATCGCCCTCCTGAGCCCCGGCGTTACCAGGACAAAGGGCAATCACGGCAGCACCGATCAGCAGTACAATACGGTAATCCACGGCAAACCTCTTCCTCCTGAAGGGTTCCCACCCACTCGCACCATCCGCCGTCTCTCTCCCGCGAATGGTGTCGCGATATCATGAAGATTAGTCGTTCGTGGGTGCAAGTCAATCGGTTCCACAATTTGGACGCAGGCCGGGCCTGTTCCAGTCTCGGGAGGGTCCGTCACCCCAGAGAATTGGATATTGACGCCGGTATCGGCGACGACATACTTGCTTGAAGCCCCCACAGTCGAAACCAGCCCCAGGAAAGGCGCGCAATGTCGATTGCTGAAATTCTGTCTTTTGCTTTCGTCACCGCGCTGCTGATCATTTCCCCCGGCCCCAACGGCGTCCTCATCGCCAAGACGGTGCCGGCCTCGGGGCGTGGCGCCGGTTTCGCCAATATTGCCGGCTTCGTCGCCGCCTTCTATGTGCACGGCACCCTGTCGATCTGCGGCATCTCCCTGCTGCTGGCGCAGTCGGCGCAGGCCTTCCTCGTCGTCAAGATGGTTGGCGCCGCCTATCTCTGCTGGATCGGCATCAAGGCGCTGGTCGGCGCCTGGCGCGGTTATGCTGCCGTAACGTCAGTGGACCCCTTCCCGTAAGGTAAGGCACCTCCCCCGCGCCTTCCTCGAGGGTTTCCTCACCAACGCCCTGAACCCGAAGGTGTCGATGTTCTACCTCGCGGTCTTCCCGCAGTTCATCCACCACGATGCCAATGGCCGGGCCGCGATCGGCGAGGCTTTCCTTCTGGTCACCGTCCATGCCAGCCTCAACGTCATCTGGTTCGGCTCGATGGTCATGCTCTTTGCGAGGCTCGCCAGAGCTGCGCGCAACCAGCGCTTCCAGCGCTGGTTGAAAGCCGCGACAGGCGTGGTCTTCATCGGCTTCGGCGCCAAGATGGCAACATTGCAGGCCGGATAGCGAAGACGGGCAAACCGCCTTCGTCACGGAAAGGCTGGGCGAACGTCCGGAGGGCGGTAACAGGATCAGCGACCTGCCGCCGGGGCTGGATATGATGCTGGTCTCGCGCCACCCCAGCAGCCGCCATTTGACTACGTCCCGATCGAAAGCGCCTCTTCTACCGCCAACTCGGCCATGGCGAGAGCGGCCTCGCGGGTCCTGGCGGCGGCGATAAAGCGGCCGTTGTGGCAGAAGCTCGCGCCCTCTACTCCACAAGCCGCCTCCAGCTCACCATTGGCGAGACCGGCCCAGGCTGCCGGCAGGTCGGCTCGGAGCTCGAACCCGTCCTCGGCGCGGCGGATGCCGGTCACGCACCAGTCCTTTTCGCGCGGGTGGACGACGAACAGCAGGTGATCGGCGCCCGCCTTGACGATGGCGGGACGGAAGGGCATTCCCCTCGGCAATTCCAGAACACGCCCCTGCCCCGCAGCCTCGATTGCCCGCTGCACGATCGCCTCGGCCCGCAATTTTGCAGCACTCTGGGCAATCCTGGCCTCGACGAAACTGCGGGCAATGGCAAGGGCCGCGTGGAAGGCGCGATCGTCGGCGTCAGGGGCCGTCTCGTCGAAAACCGGTTTCAGGGTCTCCAGCAGCGCCGGCAGTGTCAGCCCGGCCAGCGGCCCCGACGGGCTAAACGCGCCATTGTCGGTCAGATCGATCGGCAGCACGAAGCTGGCGTCGAAAGAGCCATGCATCGCTTCCACATGTGCTTCGGGAAGGCTGGAGGCTGCCAGATAATCACGGCCGTAATGCTTCCAGATCAGGCCGAACGAGCTGTAGGGCTGGCCATCGTCGCGTAGCGGCGCGGCGCGCTGGTGGTGATCGAATATCCCGGCAGCAGGATCATAGGCTCCGCCGACATCATAAATGATCCGGTCTTCGCCCGGCGTGATCCACTCCGGCGCACGGCTGCGGACAATTCGCGCCTGCGGGAAAAGCCGGGTCAGGATGACGCTCGACAGCAATTCGTCGGCATGAAAGCCACCGGAATGGGTGACGAGGAAATCGGGGATCATAGGAGCTATGCGCCTTGTCGTTCGCGGAGAGTCCGCTTGCAGGTCGGCACCAAATAACCGTTGCCGGCTGCTATCTCAACCCATACCTTAAATCGGAGTCGATTTAAGAATAAAATGATGCAGCAATCCAATGTGTTACAGCGTCCTTTCTCATGTCACCGAGATACCGGCCTCTAGAAGGATTCATCGAAGCCCCTGAAGGGTGCATCAGGAGTAAGTCCGTGGAGATCCCTCAGCACTTTCACATTGTCGAGACGGCCGGATGGCTTGTGAACCACCGCATCAATTCTGCCCTTCCCGGTTACCTCATGATCAGCTCCAAGACCGACACCAACGATCTGTCGGATTTGTCCGAAGATGCTTTGGCCGAATTCGGCCCATTACTTGCAAGGGCTCAGAGTACCTTGAAACAGCAATTGAATGCTCAGCGCGTCTATATCGGCCGATACGGGCACACGCCTGGTTACCCGATCCATTTTCATGTGATCCCGATATATGACTGGGTGGAGGAGTTGTTCTGGAAGGACAGTCGATATCGCTTGCTCGAGAATTTCGCAGAGGGACCGGGAGAAACCGCCACGGATGGCGCGGAACTGACGCTGTTTGTCTGGCGCGAGTTCTGCGAACGCGCAGAGCCGCCACCGGTCAAAGGGCCATCGGTCTCAGAGGCCATCGAGCTGCTGCGGGAGACAATGCGGTTTCCGGCGCCTCAAGCCTAAGACAACATCGGTCCCGACTGTCCTGCGACGAGCGCACGGCCGGCTGCCGCGCCGGCATGCAGGCAGATGAGCCCGATCGCCGCGAGAGAATTGATCAACAGAATATCAGCGACCACCGCTGCCGAAAACGCGCCCTCGCCGGACGGAAGCACCACTGTTGCGGCAAACAGCACGCCTTCATAGGCAACGAACCCGGCCATGAAGGCGCCGACCATCGTGACGGTAAGATCGGCCGAGAGACGAAGTACCAGGAGCGCCGTAGCCAGGCATGCAAATGCCGCGATACCGATCGCCAGACCCCAGGCATAGCTGTCCCAGGTCTGGGGATAACCGAGCACGAGATATCCGACCATCTGGTTGGCGAGCCAGGCCAGCAGAACAGCCGTCGCCGCCATCCGCCGGGGAAGAATGACCGCCGATACCGCCGCCAACGCCACGAAGGGCGTGACACAGGCAAAAAGCAGGCTGAGGGCAACGCTCGCACCTGAAATGATGGCCACCCAGGCGACAGCAAAGCCGGGTGCGACAGGGCGCAGGGGAAGCTGATTTCGTTCGAGCATCTCGGAACTCCATTCGACCGCAAGAAATAATACGCCAGTCCGGGAAAAAGGCTAGCGAGCCATACCTCCTCCTTGAGACCGAAATTCCCGGCCATCCGTCAATCCATGACGTATTGGATGTGATGCCGGCCATGCACGGCCGATTTCTGGACATGGGCGCGAACGCCGAAGACCCGGCCGATCATATCCTCCGTCAGCACCTCCTCCGGCGCGCCGGAGGCAATGACCTCGCCTTTCTGAAGCACCGCCAGCCTGTCGCAGAACATAGCCGCCAGGTTGAGATCGTGCAGCGCGACGATGCAGGTGATGCCGAGCTTTGAGATCAGCGAGAGAATGTCGAGCTGATGCTGGATATCGAGATGGTTGGTCGGCTCGTCGAGCAGCAGTTCGCTCGGCGCCTGTGCCAGCGATCGGGCAATATGGACGCGCTGGCGCTCGCCGCCCGACAGCGTTTGCCAGAGCTGGCCCGCCCTCTCCCGCATGCCCGTCCGCGACAGGGCCTCGTCGACGGCGGCGTCGTCTCCGGCGCCCCAGGACGACAACAGCCCGCGATGCGGCGTGCGGCCAAGCCGCACCACGTCGCGTACGGTCAATTGCGTATCGGTCGTCGATTGCTGCTCGACGAAGGCGACGCGACGCGCAAGGGCTGCGCGCGACAGCGAGGAAATGTCGTCGTCGCCCAGCCTGATGATGCCGCTGCGAACCTTGCGCAGCCGGCAGATCAATCTGAGAAGGCTCGATTTGCCGGAACCGTTCGGCCCGAGCAGCCCGAGCACCTTGCCCCTTTCCACCGTCAGGCTGACGCCGTTGACGATGACGGTATCGCCGGCGGCAAAGCTCACCTCATCGACGCTGATGCTCATGCCTTCCCCCGCACACGATAGAGGATGACGGCGAAAGCCGGTGCGCCGAAGAGTGCGGTGACGACCCCGATCGGCAGGATCTGCTGCGGGATGATGATGCGCGAGACGATATCGGCGCCGACCATGTAGATCGCGCCGCCAAGCGCCGTTGCCGGCAGCAGCCGCCTATGCGCCGGCCCGACGAGGAAGCGGGCGGCGTGGGGGATGACGAGGCCAACGAAGCCGATCGAACCCACCATGCTGACGACGCTTGCCGTCATCGCCGCCGTCATGGCGAACAGCACGATTTGGACGCGGCGTACGGCAATGCCGAGCGAGGCGGCGGCATCCGTGCCGAAAGCGAAGGCGTCGAGCGCCCGCACATGGGCCATGCAGATGATGAAGCCGGCAAGCGCGATCGGCACCGACAGATAGACATCCGGCCAGCGCACGCCGCTGAGCGAACCCAGCAGCCAGAACAGGATGCCGCGCGCCTGTTCGGCATTCGCCGATGTCGTCACAATGTAGGAGGTGAGTGCACTGAAGAGCTGCGAACCGGCGACGCCACACAGGATGATGCGCTCGCCGGTTCCCCCCGCACCCGTCGCCAGGAAGCCGACAAGCAGAAAGGCGATGGCCGCACCGATGAAGGCGCCGCTCGACAGGCCGAGAACACCGTAGCCGAAGCCGAGGATCATCACGCAGACGGCTCCCGTCGAAGCGCCGGCGGAAATGCCGAGCACGTAAGGTTCGGCCAGCGGATTACGCAGCAGTGCCTGCAGGATCGCACCGCAAAGCGAGAGCGATGCGCCGGCGCTGGCGGCGACGAGCGCGCGGCTCAGACGATAATCCCAGACGATGCCCTGGTGGATGCGGCTGAGCTCGAAATGCGTTCCGAACAGCCGGTTCGAAACCGCTTCCGCCGTCGTCGCAACGGGAATTGCGATCTCGCCGATGGAAACGGCAAGGCTGATCATCAGCCCGAGCAGGAGAAGTGCGGCCATGGTGAGCGCGGCAAGCGCCCACCATCCCTGTTGCCTGACCGACATTGCCCTCACTGCGCCAGGCCGAAGGACTTGATGCCGTTCGCCAATGTCTCGATGCCGTCGATCGTACGGATCGTCGGGTTCATTGATTGTGCGTCCATCATCACGAAGTGCTTGTTTTTGACCGCATCCAGCTCCTTGGTCACAGGATCGTTCTCGAGGAAATCGACCTTGACCTTGGGATCGTCAGCCGCGTAGCGGCGGCGGTCCATGGTTGCGAGCACGATCACCGCCGGGTTCGCCTGGGCGATGGTTTCCCAACCGACCAGCGGCCATTCCTCTTCCGTGGTGATGACGTTCTTCGCGCCGATCGTCTTCAGAATATAGGCGGGCGCGCTGTTTTTACCGGCGATGAAGGCGTCGCCATTGACCTCCTTGCTGGAGAACCAGAAGACGATGGGCAGGTTCTTGCCCGAGGCGCCTGATATCGAAGCGACGGCATCCGCCTCGCGCTTTTTCAATTCCGAAATCAGCGCATCACCGCGTTCCTTCACGTCGAAGATCTCCGAGAGCTCGGCGATTTCCCGGTAGATCAGCTCCATCGTGAACAATTCCCCACGCACGCCGTCGCCGCCATCGGTGTTGACCTTGGCGACACAATCGGCCGGCGCCAGATAGGTATTGATCCCGAGATCCTTGAACTGCTCCCGCTTGCCGACCGAGCCCTGTGCGCCGACATGCCATTCGAACTCGGCCGCCACCAGATCGGGCTCCTGCCCGACGACGGATTCGAAGCTCGGGTCGTTGTCGGCAAGTCGCTTTATCTTGCTGTTGGCCTCGGCATATTGCGGCAGGACGGGACCGACCCAGACGGCCGTTCCGGCGATCTTGTCGGCAAGGCCGAGCGAGAAGAGCACTTCCGTCATGCCCTGGCCGATCGAAACGATTTTGGACGGCGCCTTTTCGAAGGTCACCTGCTGACCACAATTGGTCACGGTCAAGGGATACTGGGTCGCGGCAAGGCTTGGTGCAGCAAGGCCGGCGAGCCCGAAGGCAAATGTCATGGTGGCGAGAATCTGGCGCATGGAAAACCTCGATGAAGGGAAAAATCACGGCCGTTCCGCGCATATGCGCGGACCGAAAGCACGCTTAGGCGCACTAGCCGCAGGAGGCCCAATCGAGACGGATGCATGCCGGAATTCGGCGAAGGTTCAGCAGGTCAATCATATCTGTTCCTTGTCCGGGCATCCCCGCCCGGTTGATTGGATCGTGATTGACGGCAGGTCTCCTGGCTTGCGGATATCCGTCGTTTCATCCGCCTTCCCGCAATATCTTGCAGTGGCAGGGCCATGAGCCCTTCAGAGGTGGCCAGTCGCTGGCCACTCCTGAGATGATCGACAATCCGCTTACAGTTGCGGGGGCAGCCACGGTCTCGGTCCCTGCTGGGTCGTCCTCACCGTGTTCCCTATTAATCCCCTTGGAGTCATCTTTAGGGAACCGTCGCACCCAGTTACGTCGCCTGCCCGCGCGCCGTCAATGATTATTCCGAAGGCGCCATGCCGCCAGCAGATAAATATATCGCGCGTATGGCTTCACGCCGCCGTTCGGTGCGCGAACTGCCGGTCGCGGCTTGGCGAACAGCACCTGGGGCAAAGGCGCCCATCCCGCCAGCCTGAATTTCGGCGATTGCTTCGCCTACGAGGTGGCTCGGGAACATGGGTGCCGGCTGCTGTTTGTCGGCGACGACCTCGTCATGACCGATGTGGAAAGCGCGCTTTGAACGATACGGCGATTGCCAGCGCCCGCCGCCCCTACAACGCATCCAGCGGAATCTTCAAATACCGCCTGCCATTCCCTTCCGGCTCGGGCAGCCGCCCGCCGCGGATATTCACCTGCAACGCGTGCAGCATCAGCTTCGGCTTGGGCAGCGTACGATCGCGCGCCTGGCGCAGCGCCACGAAACCGGCCTCGTCGATGCCCGCAATATGCGGATTGGCGCGCTTCTGCGCCGCCACTGTGCTTTCCCAGCGCGGGTGGCGGCCGCCCGGCTGGTAATCGTGGCCGGAAAAGAGCCGGGTCTCCTCGGGCAGCAACAGGATGGCCTGGATCGAGTGCCAGAGGGCGGCAGCACTTCCGCCTGGGAAATCTGTGCGCGCCGTGCCGGAATCCGGCGTGAACACTGTGTCGTGCACGAAGGCGGCGTCGCCGATTACATAGGTGATCGAGGCAAGCGTATGGCCGGGCGAAAACATCACGCGGGCTTTAAGCGCACCGATCTCGAACGTATCGCCATCGGCAAACAGCCGGTCCCATTGCGAGCCGTCGGTTTTAAGCGCCGGCCAGTTGTAGATCTCCTTCCAGAGCGTCTGCACGTCGGTGACATGGGCGCCGATCGCCGTCGGCGCGCCGGTCTTCTCATGCAGATAATGCGCGGCGGAGAAATGATCGGCATGCGGATGCGTGTCGAGGATCCACTCGACCGTCAGCCCTTCACTTTTGATATGAGCAAGGATGGCGTCGGCATTGGCCGTCCCCGTCGCCCCCGACATCTCGTCGAAATCGAGCACCGGGTCGATGATGGCGCAGCGTTTCGTCGCCGGGTCGGAAACGACATATTGCACACTGCAGGTGCGGGGCTCGAAGAAGGCCTTCACATCAGCCGCCTGCCCTGACCGCTTTTCCAGCCAGCGGCGCGCGCCGGCGAGATCGAAGCCGAGGTTTTGACCAAAAGCTTCGACTTCCCCGGGCTTCATCCGCCCGTCGAGCACCTCGCCCAGCGCATAGAGGGTCAGCGCCCGCGTGCCGCTCTTGCAATGGGCGACGACCGGTCCCTTGGCCTCGGCCATCGCCGCCTGGAAGGCACGGATATCGGCTTCGGTGATCTCGGTCCCCTTCACCGGCACGAAGCTGTAGGTGAGTCCGGCGGCGGCGGCGGAAGCCTTTTCCGCCGTATTGCCCGGCTGCTCCGGCTCCTCGCCATCCGGCCGGGCATTGATGACGGCGGCAAAGCCATCCGCCGCGAAAGCGGCAAAACCTGCGGCGTCGGGCTGCCCCGCCACCGATATCAACTCATTGACCCTCACGGATGTCATCGAAGCCCCCGCGCTGCCCGCACCAGGCATTATCGCACGTATATCGATACAATCTCACAAGTATATTGCCGAACGCAAGAATAGGCGCTTGGTATTCCTCCGTGCCCGTCGCCGGCCTGAAGAGCCTGACGACGCCGGCGGGAGACGCAGCCCAACTCCCGTCCATCCTGACGTGTATCGTTCCCCCCCCCCTCGCCCAACACACACCCTTTCGATCAGATTTTACCGATGTCTTTCAGAGGTTCGAAAACACCCTTCGATATATCGCGTAAAAAAGGGGGATCGAATGCTGGATGTGCTTTTCTCTTTCCGTGGGCGGGTGGCAAGGCTGCAGTATTTCTGCACGAGCACATGCATCGGCCTTGTCTTCGGCGCAGTGCTAGCTGCTGTTCTGCTGGTGATGAGGCAGCAGGGCACCAAGGACTTCTTCACGGTCTTGATTGCGCTGGGGATCCTGTGCGGACCGCCCCTTCTGTGGGTTAGCTACAGCTTGCAAGCTGCAAGAATACGCGACATGGGTTTCAAGCCGAAGCCCATTCTGTTGGGAGTGATCTCACTCAACATCTTTGTTTTTTTCGTCGCGCTGCTTTTTTCCGGCTCTGCCGCTGTATCGGCATTCTCCACAATCGCCAAGATCGCCAATTTTACATTGAATGCGTCACTCCTGTTTTGCCCGAGCGATTATCGTTTCACTTGGACATCCCCTGATACCGATGAGCCCCAGCGACGCGAACCGCCCGTGGCACCTAGGCATCGCGTGACGACGACCGACGTTCCCAGACCTCAGGTCAATGGCGCAAGACCTGCATTTGGACGCCGGGGAATGGAAGGACAGTGACGTCGATCGTTCGATGCCACGGCACGAACGTCCTCGACCGGTAACCGAACCCTTAAGGAAGATCGGTCCTGTCCGCGTTGATTTTTGCAGCACGAGTGCTGGCGGGAGCCTTTTCAAGGCCCAATGCGCGGGCAATGACGTCAACCGGTAAGTCGCTCTCACGGGAAGCTCGACCGCCAACCGGGTCTGCCGAAAGCCTGAAGACATACTCATAGCATTTCAGGTGCGGTTTCTCGATGTAGGAGCAGCCCAATATGGGCAACGGATACCAGCTCAAGGTCTGCGCGGTTCCGGCATAGACGCTCACTGATTTACCGCTGGCATCGGTCAACGTGAATTCCTTCAATTCGAAGGGAAGCAGGAAACCCTCCGATTTTTGATAGGCCCTGGATTTGACCGCGATCCGGCTTGGCGGGGGTGCGGCCGGGTATCGGATGACGCAGAGGCCATGAACGAGTTTATTGTTCTCCTGATATCCGGAGGGCGATATATCCTTTTTCCATAAGCCGCTTCGCCGGTCCCATGCTTTCTGGCAAATGTCGCGACCACCCATTGTGAAGGCCAGCAATTTGCTCCCGCCTGTCTGCCGCGCAAAGGCGACGGGGGCGTCGTAACTCCCCACCAGACGGGACGCGACGCCGGACATGGCTTCCTCTCCGTCAAACACCACCGTCTGAGACGCGGGATCGAAGCTCACCGTCTTGCCCTCGTTCATACGTTCGACTTCGGATCGCAGGTCCGACAGGCGGATCTGGCTCAAGGTTGCGGCAGCCGCGTTTCCACCGAACCAGAGCGCCGGAAAGATCAGCAGAATTCTCGGAGACTCGCCGAAGGCCGATTCAAAAATCATCGCCAGAAAGCCGAGATTGAGCAGCAAGATCGGCCAGGCCATAACCGCGAGAAAAAACAGAATCTCGCTGACGACAGGCACCATCTGGAGGAAATAGGCGACTGCAGTGATGGCAAAAAACACTCTCGATGGTGTCGTCAATCGGATCATCAGCGGCGGCTCCAACGCTTTGATGCCGACGAGTACCAGCGGCTCGTAAACAACTGGGAAATTTCAGCCTCAAGTGGTATCGGGAATGCGAGCGAGATCCGCTGCGGGTGTAGAAGCGTCAGCCGCAAGATTGCGCCGCCGGCGCGCTCCGCGTGGCCGCAACATTGATACAAGAAGCCGTGACACCCATGGGTGGAAAAAATCAAAGTATGAGCTAATTAGCAAGACCATCAAAATTTGGAGCGAGCCTTGGATTCCGAATCCCCTCAGCCACTCACAGCTCGCTTTCCTGTCGGTGGCGGGGAAATTGGCCGGCTGATCCAGACTCGCGACTGGAGCAAAACGCCGCTCGGTCCTCTCGACCTCTGGCCGCAAAGTCTGAAGACGGCCACCGGCTGAGGATCCGATCGACACCCTGATGATCGATCAGCGCGGTTGCGGGCCTGTCAATCCGAGCGCCAGCGTGATGTCGTTGATGATCCCCAGTCGCGCTTCGATCACCGCGATTTTCTCAGGCGTATCGGCACCAAAAGCCTCGATATCGAGGAACATTTGCTCGCAGCCGCCTGGCCTGACCGTGCCGAACATCTGGCCGGGTTCCTCGCCTATGTTTCGCCAGCTGTGGGGTACATGTGGCGGCAGAACGACGACGGTTCCCACAGGCGCGTCGAACGCCTCGTCGCCGCATTGGAATCGATAGAGCCCGCGGATGACCCGAAAGAATTCCGTCTCCCGGGTGTGCGTGTGCGGGGCGGGACCATGACCTGGCGGCGTGAAGGTTTCCCACATCCCGAACGCGCCGCCGGTCTCGGCGGCCGTGGCATGGATGACGATCCTCGCGCCGAAGGGCGTGCTCGCCACGCGCTCCTTGCCGGGCAAAGAGACGACGGCGTTCCTGAAACTGGACATATCCACTTCCCCCTCGATTGCATTCTGTGAGCGGAGCCCTGCACCTCACCCTTGCGGCGCCCGCTCATTGAGCATCGCTTCGATATTGTATTCGTCGGGATCGAGAACGAAGCAGGCATAGTAGTTCTCTTCATATTCCGGCCTCGGGCCGGGCGCGCCATTGTCCCGGGCGCCGGCTTCGAGCGCGGTCTGATAAACCGCCTCGACCTCCGCCCTGCTCCGAACCCGAAAGGCAACGTGCACACGCGTCAGAGGCGGCTTATCGTCGGTGTGCTGGATCTCGAACAGGCTGCCGCCGACATCGAAGGCCCAGAACACGCCCTCCTTCCCGAAGGAGAGGCGATAACCCAGAGGTTCGAAAGCGCGCTCATAGAACAATTTGCTCCTCTCAAGGTCACTCACTGCGATGGTGATATGATCGATCATGCCGTGCCCTCCCTATCGTTCCAGCGTCCCATCATAGTCGAAATCGCCGCGGCGGAAAAACAGACGACTGTGATGGCGAAGGGTGAATGCCAGATCAGCAGTCCCTGCCCAAACAGAGCGGACTCGCCCACACCCGCAGCCACCTGCCCGGCAGACGGCAAAAGCCCCGCCAATCATTGACGAGGCTGCACATACTGAAAATCGGTCGGCATTCCATCCTGGGAGGAACACAAGCCCGGGAAACAATCACGCCTGTGCCTGAAGGACCGGCCCTCCGACTTTCCAATCTCGCCGACGTACTGCCACCATTCCGGCGACCGGACGATCGCAATCGATATATCGAGGCTCTCAGGATGGCGGGGCTACCGGAGTAGCTGCCGCTTCAGCGGCTTCTTCTTCGGAACGAAGGGGGTCATGCCGGGCTATTGCCGACCCCCTATCGGCTAATTGCGAAACGATGCTGCTTCGTGCGAAATTGCCATGCTATGAACCACACGGGCGAAGTTCTCATTCTCACCGGGCCGCCGGGCTCGGGAAAAACCACGACGGCCGAGGCGCTCGCCAGCGAGCCCGGCCCGCCGAAGGTCCATCTTCATTCCGACGACTTCTGGCATTTCATCAAGAACGGCGTGATCCCGCCCTATCTGCCGGAAGCACATGAACAGAATATCGTTGTCGTCGACGTGTTGACGAAGGCGGCGGCAGGCTATGCCGGCGGCGGCTACTTCGTCGTCGTGGACGGCATCGTCGGGCCGTGGTTCCTGGAACCGTTCCGGAAAATCGCGGCACCCCTCCACTACGTGATTCTGCGTCCGCCGCTCGATGTCGCCATCCGGCGCTGCCGGGAGCGTGGCGGCAACACGCTGACCGATCCCGGCCCTATTGCAGAGCTCCATCGACAGTTCTCATCGCTGGGTGCGTTTGAGCGACATGTTCTGTCGACGGATGGGCACGACAGGAAGGAGACGCTGGGCGCCGTTATCCAAGCCGTGCAAAGCGGAGCCTTCCGGCTGGCGTCATGACGCCAAGCCATCGACCTTCAGCGCAGACGCGCCCTCGCCGCCCTTTGCAGTTCGCCGCTTCACAGTTCGCCGGGTGACATTCATGAACCCAACTCATAAGCCCATGCCGATATCACCGGCTAATCGATACCAACCTTTGCCCTTAGGTTACGATCAAACCTGAGGAGGACATCCGCATGATCAAACGCAAGCTGGGCCAAAGAGGCCCTGACGTATCGGCAATCGGTTTCGGCTGCATGGGGCTGAACTATCATCGCGGGCCGGCGATGGAGCGCGGCGATGCCATTGCACTCTTGCGGGCGGCGCATGAGCGGGGCGTGACCTTCTTCGACACGGCAGAGGCCTACGGGCCGTTCACCAATGAGGATCTCGTCGGCGAGGCGCTGGCGCCGATCCGTGATGAGGTGGTGATCGCGACGAAATTCGGCTTTAGGGATGGCCGGCCGGAAGTCGGCCTGGATAGCCGGCCGGAACGCATCCGTGTGGTCGTCGAAGAAGCCCTCAAGCGGCTTCGCACCGATCGCATCGATATCTTCTACCAGCATCGGGTCGACCCTGACGTGCCGATCGAAGAGGTGGCGGGCACGGTGAAGGATCTGATTGGCGCCGGCAAAGTGCTGCATTTCGGCCTATCCGAAGCTGATGCCGGCTCTATCCGCCGCGCCCATGCGGTCCAGCCGGTCACCGTCTTGCAAAGCGAATATTCGCTCTGGTGGCGCAACCCGGAACGGGAAATCCTGCCCGTCGTCGAAGAACTCGGCATCGGCTTCGTGCCCTATAGCCCGCTCGGCCGCGGGTTTCTGGCCGGCAAGATGGACGAAAACACCAGTTTCGAAGGCGGCAACGACCACCGCAAGACCAATCCGCGCCTTTCGGCCGAAAACCGCAAGGCAAACCAGCCGGTGGTCGATGCGATCGAGGCGATCGCCGCCCGCAGAAACGCCACCGCAGCCCAGATCGCCATCGCCTGGCTGATGGCCCGCAAACCCTGGATCGTCCCCATTCCCGGCACCACCAAGCTGCACCGGCTGGAAGAGAATATCGCCGCCGCCGACATCGCCTTCAGATCGGAAGAACTGGCCGAGATCGACGCGGTCTTTTCTGGCATCGAAATCCACGGCGACCGCTACTCCGCAACCTCTGCAGCCCGCGTCACGCGGTGAGCCGACGACACCGATCGTTCGATGCGTCAGCACGAACATCCTCGTCTCTCGGGTGCGCCGGGGCCGGTGGATGCTGGAAGCAGCATTGCAGCACGTCCTTCGAGGCTCCGCCCTATGGGCTGCGCGCCTCAGCATGAGGGCCATTGGAGGATGCCGCACCCAACAATGAGCGTGAGAGAATGTCTCCCGGCTCCCGTTGCGCCACCGTCTCGCGCCAGTGGGCCGTCCGCCAACGCCAAAGAGAGCCTCATCCTGAGGTGCCCCGCAGGGGCCTCGAAGGACGAGGCGGGCGTTCCGGCATCCGATGGATGCAGGGAGCGGCGCCCTCAGTCCCCGACCGTAAATCCCCACGCCGAGGGCTCGATCAATTCGCGCGGCGGCAGCATTTCCTTGAGGTCGACAGGGCGGCGTTTGAGCTCGGCGGCGGTGTAGATTTCACCGTCCCCACCCCAAGCCCAAGCGTCGACTTTCAGGGGCACGCCGTCCGGCGTCAAACATTCCATTCTGCCCGCGTCTGCAGAGTCGGGCGTCATGTTGAACCAGGCGCAGGATTCATCAAGGTGATTATCTCTACGTTTCAAGTCGGCCTGACCTCTTTCAGCGTCGAGTTGATTGAACGGTTGTGCGGGATCAAGCGGCGAGCGGAAAGCTTGAAGACTATATTCGCGCTTGGAGTAAATGAGGTTGATTCCCTGGTTTTCGAGGTCGTTCCAAACCGTGAACCGCACCGATCCGTCCTTGCCGCGACGCTCTTCGGATTGCCAGGGATAATGCCTGAGGATTCTGAGGTCTGAGTGCATGCCGGTCATTCTGGCTTCAAAGTCGACGCGATCTGCGGCCTATCTGGATAGTCCCTGAACGGCTTCAGCCAGAACCCGGGATCGAATAGCCTCTTCGGGGGCCTGACTTCGTAATCCGCAACAGGTTTTCGCTCGAGCCTGACCAATCGCGTTTCGGTCATGAGCTCCTTGCTACTGAACAAGACCTTTTCGCCAATTTCAATGCCGTCACCTGACAGGCAGCTGAGCCAGATCGGTCCATCCTGCGAGCCTTTGCTGGTGATCTCCGACCATTTGCAACTTTCACCGGCCTGATTGTCTGCATCCCCGGTTTCCCTCGCTTCCCGCGGCTTGGTCTTGTCGATGTCGACCCTCGTAAAATCTTCGTCGCCGAACCTTCTCGTCCATAACACGACGTTATCAAGGGCGCTTCCATAGGCGATATTTGTCTCATTGCCTTGGATCTCTTCGACCCGGGTCCAGCCATCGTGATGAAAGACCGAGCGCGAATATTCTTTCGGCTTATCATGGAAAGGATAGGGATCTCGGACGGTCATCGAAGCCTTGTAGTCAGGAACATTCAGGCTGGCGGAAAAAGGGACGCCACCGGCATCACTGGTGCCGGCCGGGAGTACCCCCGCACCTGCCACGATAAGAAAGACCCACGCCACGAGACGTCTTTTCAAGATTGCACCTCGCCGATGTTTGCAAGCAGGAAAATTGCCGGATCAAGGCTTTGCACCCTGATTGAATCCTGAGAAGAACCCAATATTCATTCTAGCAAAAGTTGAGGATTTATAGTGCAAAATATCTTTATGTACTTGATTTCGGTAGCGGCGGTGATTTCGCTTTCGAGCTGCACGACAACCTCCGACAGCTTCAGACGCGAGTCCGCATCATTAACGGTACGCAGTAGTGAAAGGACGAGAGCGGGCCAAGTCTGGCGTATCCACAGCGATTGCAGCCTCGCCGATTACCCGCCTACGCATATCATCGAGCAGCCCAAGCATGGGCGTCTCCAGATTGTCCATGAACCGATATTTCCCCACGAAGCAAAGGGAAAACTGGCAAAATGCCGGACGGTCAAGGTGGGAGGCGTTGCTGGTTATTATACATCAAAGCCAGGCTACATCGGCGATGACAGGTTCGTTGTCAGGTTCCCTGTTGGAGACGGGGAGATCAAGGAGATGGTGTTGAACGTGAACGTCATCAAATAGCAGGCCATTAAGGTCGGATAGCGGTCAGCCGCACCAAGCCACGGTTCCCGAGAAGTCGGCAAAGCCGCCCGCGAGAAAACGCGCCAACCCCTCCTCCGTCATGCTCGGGCTTTGTCCCGAGCATCTACAGCCGGTGCCGCAGATCCTCGGCACAAGGCCTGACTGACGGAAAAGGGATGGTGTTCGCGTCAAACTGCAATCGCCCGCTAGAAGACGCAGGCAACCGCATCATCATCCGGAATCCGCCTCAAGCGCAGATGATCAGTCCTGCCCCTGCAAGCGGTCCATCACCTGGAGCAGCAGATCGGCGCAGGCCTTCATCGGTTCGTCCTCGGCGCATTTCAGGTCGATCTTGGTGTTGCCGTCCTCGATGCGGAAATGGGCGGCCTTGGAGGGCGGCGGGAGCATCGGACGATGACCGCGGAAGCCCCTGTCGCCACGGAAGCCGCCCTCACCGCCGAAGCCCATCTCGCCTCTCGGGCCATGCCATTGGCGATCGGGGCGATCGGGACGTTCTCTCGCGTCCGGCCGGTCCATCATCGGCCCATCCATCATCGACCCATCGTCACCGGAGGCAGACGGAGGCGCTGGCGGCGGCGGCGAAGGCGGTGTGCTGGGCTCGGCCGCGGCGGGCGGAGTGCCGGCCGATGGCGGGATGGGCGTTTGTTGCGCGAAAGCGACGCCGGCGAGCGCGGCAAGGGCAATGCCTGAGAGAAGAAGTCTTTGCATGGGAACGTTCCTGTGTCGGAGATATCAACTGCGTGGGTAAACACCGCAGCGCGGCTTTGGTTCACGCCTGTCAGGGCCTGTGATCGAAATCTGCAAATCGTCTGTGCGGCGGGCCTTTCGGCGGACGCAGCGCTTCGGTTCGTCCATCCTGACGAACAAGGTAGCTCGCATGCACGAAGCCGTCATCGAAGCGTCCTTGCACAGTGACGGCTTCGTCCTTTGTGACGAGAGCGCCATCCTCGCCGGCCCGGCCGGTTTCAACAAGCGCCTTGCCGCTGTCGTCCTGCAGCACGAACTTGTTGCCGTAGATCTCGGCGACCTTGCCCTTGATGGTGACGAGGCTGGTGGCCGGCATGGCCGAAATCGCCACCGGCGTCAGCGGCGCCATCTCGGGCGCGGGACGCATCATCTTCACGGCGCTCGCGCCCCCGGCAGCACCGACGACAAGCGCCACGGCGGCCGCGATCGCGGGGATCGCCAGCCGGCGCCGGCGCTGTCCTGGCGGCACGGGCGTCGCTGCGCCCTCGGGATGTCCGTTGTCCTGGTCTTCATCAGGCATATATCTGCTCCTTGCTTCAGTAGTGGCGGCACTCTAGCCGCCCCGCCCCCTCGCCTGCCTGAACCTCTCCGTTCAGATTGAGTTAAGCTCGGCCCGATAGTTTCGGCCCGTTCCCTGAAGTGAAAGCCCTGCCCCATGCGCGTATTGCTCGTCGAAGATGACGAAGACCTGAGCGGCCGGATCGCCGCCGTGCTGCGATCGGAGAATTTCGTCGTCGACATCGCGCGCAACGGCGAGGACGCTCTCCATGCGGGCCTCACCGAACTCTTCGATGTCGCGATCCTCGACCTCGGCCTGCCGAAGATCGATGGCGTCAGCGTGCTGAAGGGCTGGCGCGAGGGCGACAGCAACCTGCCGGTTCTGGTGCTGACGGCGCGCGATGGCTGGCCGGACAAGGTCTCGAGCTTCAAGGCCGGCGCCGACGATTTCCTCGCCAAACCTTTCAAGGTGGAGGAACTGGTGCTTCGCCTGCGCGCTTTGGTGCGCCGGGCGTCCGGTCACGCCGCCTCGCGGCTCGTCTGCGGCGCGCTGGTCTTCGATGCCCAGCTCGGCACCTTCGAGCTCGACGGCCTGCCGCTGAAGCTGACAGCGCTGGAATGGCGGGTGCTCTCCTGCCTGATGCTGCGCAAGGAGATGATCGTCGACCGGCGCGAACTGACCGAGCGCGTCTATGACGGCGATGCCGAAGTCGACTCCAATTCCATCGAGGTCATCATCGCCCGCCTGCGCAAGAAGCTTGGGGCCAGCAGCATCGAAACGGTGCGCGGCCGCGGCTATATGCTGACGGCAGCAGTGGCGCCATGAACGACCCGTCCCTCAAACCGAGATCGATCGCCGGGCGGCTGCTGATGTTCTCCGGCATCTTCGTGACGCTGGCGCTCCTCATCGCCGCCATCGTGCTCTGGCTGGCGCTGAAAACGGTGGTGCGCGAGCAGATCGACCAGCGTTTGGACATCCAGATCGGCGCCCTTGCCGGCGCGGTGACGCGCGACGCACAAGGCAGGATCACCTTGTCCGCGCCGCTCGATGCGCCGCCCTTCGATCGCCCCTCCTCCGGCTGGTACTGGCAGATCGATGGTGCAGGGCAGCGCCTGCCCTCGCGCTCCCTGATGAACGGCACGATAGACGCACCGCCGCCCCGGCAGGATCTGCGCCATGTGCTGATGGGCATGCCGACATCAGGCATGGGCGGTGATCGCGGAAGAGGACCGCTCTATCTTCGCCAGGCCATCCGCAGCATCGACGGCATGACGCTGACGATCACCGCGACGGCGCCGATGATCGCCCTTGTCGGCCCGGCGCTCGGCGCCCTCTTCTGGCTGGTTCCCTGCATGCTGCTACTGGGGCTCGTGCTGATGGCCGGCACGCTCTGGCAGATCCGCTTCGGCCTCAGCCCGCTGAAATCCATGGCCGCCAATATCGATGCCATCAACCGGGGAGAACGCGCTCGCCTGCCCGATGAGGCAACCGTCGAGCTTGCACCGCTGTCGCTGAAAACCAATGCGCTGCTGGCCGCCAATGAAGAGCGGCTAGCAGCGACACGCATGCAGTTCGCCAACCTCGCCCATGGCCTGAAGACGCCGGTGGCGAGCCTGCTGCTGGCGCTCGACGAGAAAAACGATCAGCAGGGCGCTTTGCGCGGCCTCGCAGCCCGGATCGACAACAGGATCAAGCATCACCTCGCCGCCGCCCGCCGGGTGATGGCCTCATCAGACAATGTCGCCAGCACCGACGCGGCGGCCTCGGTCGCCGATCTCCACCGGGCGATCAGCCAGATCCACGCCGAGCGCAAGATCGCTTTCGATACCGATATATCAGAGGGCCTGCGCGTCGCCTGCGACGAAAGCGATGTCGAGGAAATGCTCGGAAACCTGATCGACAACGCCTTCAAATGGGCCGCCTCCCGCGTCACCGTCCGCGCCCGCCGCGACGGCCCGACCGCCCGCATCACCATCGAGGACGACGGGCCGGGGATACCACAGGACCGCCTCGCCGCCGTGCTGCTGCCGGGTGTGCGTGAGGACGAACACGTGCCGGGCAACGGGTTTGGGCTGAGTATCGTCAACGAACTCGCGGGGCTTTACGGCGGGTCGTTGGTGTTGGAGGTAAATGGGGTGATGGGGTTACGGAGTGTGCTGTGTTTGCCGGTGACGGTGCGATCGGTGGAGTAGGATTTTGGGTGGTTTGATCGGGCGGTGAAGATGGATATCGCCCATCTCCATGCCAGTCCCTTGAACGGCGAATTCCGAGGGCTGGCGGCCGATACTCGTCATCTCCACAACGCTCGACCTTCTCTGATGCACCTCCCTCAAAGCAGCAACCCAGCCCCTTCCCGGTCACCGCCGCTCCCGCTGACACGTCTTTCGCCTCGCCTCTGCCTTGTTGCTCGAGTATCCTGACGCCCGATTCGCCGTCCGCAAACGAGGGTGGGCATGAACGAAACATCAAAGGAGAGCGCGATGACGGACGCCAAGAGCGGCATTTCTGGACTACGGCCGCATATTACAGTCATCGGCGTTGGTGGTGGTGGTGGCAATGCGATCAACAATATGATCGCGGAAAAGCTGGCAGGCGTCGAATTCGTCGCCGCAAACACGGATGCTCAGGTGCTGGCCACCTCCAAGGCGACGCGCCGCATCCAGCTTGGCGCGAATGTGACGGAGGGTCTCGGCGCCGGTTCGCTGCCTGAGGTCGGCCATGCGGCTGCCGAAGAGTCGCTCGATGAGATCATGGATCACCTGGCCGGCTCGCACATGTGTTTCGTCACCGCCGGCATGGGCGGTGGAACGGGCACGGGTGCTGCACCTGTCATCGCCCGCGCTGCGCGTGCCGCCGGCATCCTGACGGTCGGCGTCGTCACCAAGCCCTTTACCTTCGAAGGCAACCGCCGCATGCGGATGGCGGAAATCGGCATCGAGGCGCTTCGCCAGGCGGCCGATACGGTCATCGTTATTCCCAATCAAAACCTCTTTCGCATTGCTGATGCAAAAACGACGTTCGCCGATGCCTTCATGACGGCCGACCGCGTGCTCTATGCCGGCGTCGGCTGCATAACCGATCTGATCGTCAAGGAAGGCCTTATCAACCTCGATTTTGCCGACGTGAAGTCGGTCATGTCAGGCATGGGCCGTGCGATGATGGGTACCGGCGAAGCCTCCGGTGAAAGCCGCGCGATGAAGGCGGCGGAAGCAGCAATTGCCAACCCGCTTCTCGACGATATCTCGATGCGGGGCGCCAGGGGCGTGCTGATCTCGATCTCCGGCGGTTCGGATATGACGCTGTTCGAAGTGGACGAGGCGGCAAGCCGCATTCGCGACGAAGTCCAGGAAGACGCCGATATCGTCGTCGGCGCGATCTTCGACCGCAGCCTCGACGGCAAGTTCCGTGTCTCGGTGGTGGCGACCGGCCTCGAAGGCAGCCCCCTGCCCGCATCCGCGCCTCACGCCGCCGAGCAGGTTCAGACGCGCACGCTGCAGTAAGCGCAGCGGCGCGACATATCCGAGCACAACAGCCTGCCGCGTCTTTTCAGACGCGCGGCGCTGTCGTGCTTCAATGACCTGCGCTCCGGGGAAATCGCCGCGATCACCGGTCGTTGATTCGCGATCACCTGTCGTTGATCGTGGGAAGGTGCGTTTCGACCTCTACGCGGCGCTTGTCATCCAGCGGCTCAATGTGCTTCTGCCAGAAGGCCTCGGCCTCCGGCGTGTCATCATCCCAGTGGCGGATCTTGACGATATTGTCATCGATCTTGGCCAGCCGTTTGCCGCCAAGCCGCAGGTATTCGTCCGCCAGTTCTTTCGATCGGGTCGTTTGCATGTCGTGCTCCTCCATAGGCGAACCGAAAGGCCGATCGTCATTACCGGGTTGGCCGGCAATCGGCATCCCCGTTATCGGCGCTTCTGCGCCTTCCAGGTAAACAGCATGGCGGGTTCATGGTTCCAATTCATCGGCCGAAACCGGTCCACGCGGCCGGCTGAAGGCGTCGGCCGCCATCCATGTTCCGCACGGCCCGCCGCTCTCGCTGCCGGAACAGCCGGAGACGCCTCGTACTGGCTGGAGAGCGGCCTTGTCCGGAACGGCAAGACTGCATACGTCGGGGCGATCTCGACCGCAGCCTCGACGGCAAGTTCCGCGTCTCAGTGGTAGCGACCGGCCTGGAAGGCAGCCCGCTGCCCGCATCCGCGCCTCACGCCGCCGTTAAACGCCCCGCCGTCAAGAGAACGGGCGGGGCGGCGTCGGCATTCGAGCGGTAAGGCCCATTAGAGCGCCGTGCGTCCTTTCGGGCGCACAAAGGACGCTCTAACACTTTCAATCTTCGCATCGTGCTTTCCGATCCGCTAGGCGAACAGAACGTCCGAGATATTGTGCACCACGGAGATTTCGTCGGTCCCGGTGTTGGTGAGGTAGAGATTATCCGCCGCTGAGTCATAGACCACGTTGGTGATCAAGTCGTCTCCCGGTATGGCGATGTTGACGTCGACCGTTGTCTTGACCCCGGTTTCGAAGTCGAAGGCCGTGCCGATATGCTCGCTGTTGGAGGAATCGCCGAAGAAGAACGTGCCGTCGACGGCAAAGCCGTAGCCGAGCCCGCCGGCAGCGAAGGTCTTGGACTCGATCGGGTTTAGCGTGTCGGGATCGATTTTGGAGACCTGCCAGATGGCATCATCGATGCGGCCGACGACGTAAATGCCGGTCGAATCCTGCATCGTATTGACGGCTGTGAATCCACCCCAGTCGAACGTACCCGCCCCATTCTCGCCGATAAGGTCCGGGATCGGGTCGCCCCGCTGATCGGACGATCCGTCGGCGGCATCCCACTTTGCGAGATAGGTCTGATCGGGGAAAGGGTCCTCCTCGCCTCTCGCCTCGTTGGTTCGGCCGATGATCTCGCCGCCGCGGACCGAAAAATAGGTTCCGCCGATGTCATATTCGCCCTTGTCATAGTCGCCGAGAGAGATGGCGCCGCTGGCGTTGTCGGCTTCAAATGCCGCGGCGTTGTCGTAAACGCTCACCATGGAATCATCTGGGAAACCATGGCCGGAGCTGACGTAATACTTGCCCGTTAGCGGATCGACCGCGACCCCCTGGAGTTCGTAATGGTCCAGGAAGGGGCGCACCACATCCGCCTGGGCCTCGACATGATCGGTGTTCAACGACTTCCCGTCCGTCACGCCGTCGACGGTCAGGGTGATCACGCCGGCATCCGCGTGACCGGCGCCGTCAGAGACCTTGTAATATTGGAGTTTCTCGGTGACATGCTCGCCGTCATCGAGGCCCGCCTTGACGGCTGGATTGAGATCGTAGGTGAAGCTTCCATCGCTTGCGAAATGGAAGGTGCCGAATTCACCCGCCACGTCGGTCGTCTGCCCTTGCCCCTGACTGGCAGGAATGCTCGTGCCCTCGACCGAGCGCAGGAAGAGCGTGCCCGCCTCTCCCGGGTGATCATTGGCGAGCACGTTGCGGGCCATCTCGCTTCCTTCGCGGAAGGAGAAGGCGTCGTCGACCGCGACCGGCGGGCTCGTGACCCCGTGAATGTCGAGCGTGAAATGGCCGACATCGGTATTGCCGGCGCCGTCGGAGATCTTGTAGCCGATCGTCTCCGTCAACGTCATTCCGTCAACGAAGCCCGCCTTGGCGGCCTCGTTCAGCGTATAGGTATAAGAGCCGTCGGCCTTGACGTGAAACGTGCCGTATTCACCCTCGATATCGGTGATCTGCCCGGCCGTCTTGGCGAGAACCCGCTCGCCATCGAAGAAGTTGAGGAACATGTTGCCGGAGCCCCCGGCCAGATCATTATCCAGCAGATTGCCCGAGATCACGTCATTCTCGGAAGCGCTGCTGACATCATCAACCGCCACAGGTTTTGCAAGCACTGTCATGGATATCTCCTTCAAGATCCATTCGCCTTGGTCTATCGGGAGGAAAGCAGCTGACACCGGCACGGTCAACGAATTTTCTAGCAGGAGTAGTATTTTAGCTTTTCACAGCTTTGTCATGCTTGGAGGCTTCGCCCCAGGCGGATGCCGCCGACGCAGACAGCACCATCAAGACCGACGCGGCGACCAAGACCGCGGCGAGGCGATGAAGGCCGCTATATCATCGATCAACCAATTGCCCTCGCCTCAGCCCACCAACTCCCTGATCTTCGCCGCATCCTCCGCCGTCGCCGGGTTGTACACCACCATGCTGAGATCCGGCCGGCCATCCACCTGGAAGGCGGAATATTCGAAAGCGAGTGGGCCGAGGATGGGGTGTTTGATGTGCTTGGCGCCCTCGCCGTGGCTGCGCACATCGTTGTCGCGCCACATCGCCAGGAATTCGGGGCTCTTGCGGCAGAGTTCGTCGACGAGGGGCTCGACTTCGGCCGCGGCACCCGCGCGGGCCGCATCCACGCGGAAAGCGGCGACGACGAAGCGGGCGACACTTTCCCAGTCGTACTGGGCGGCGCGTACGCGCGGATCGAGGAAGATGAAGCGTAGCACGTTGCGCTCTTCCGGCGGCAGCGCGCCGTAATCGGTTAGAAGCACAGTCGCCGCCCTGTTCCAGGCAATCACGTCCCAGATGGCGTTGCGGATCAGCGCCGGGCTCGGGTCCAGCGCATCGAGCACGCCCTGCAACCTCGGCGTCACGCCCTCTTGCCTGTGGTAGCGCACCTCAGGTGGCCGGCCGAGGCCGATGAGGAAGAGATGCTCGCGCTCGACATCCGTCAGCATCAGCGCGCGCGAGATCCGGTCGAGCACGTCGGCAGACGGCGCCCCGCCGCGCCCCTGCTCCAGCCAGGTGTACCAGGTTGGGCTGATATTGGCGCGGCTCGCCACCTCCTCGCGGCGCAGACCCGGCGTGCGCCGCCTCTCCCCCGCAAAGCCAAGGGCGGCGGGATCGAGTCTGACGCGGCGACCCTTCAGATAGGCGCCGAGCCGGTTGTCCGAGGTGACGAATTCACTCATCCTGTTAGCCTTTATACCATGATAATGTCACTACTTTACCATGATAGAGGCAGGGCCGATATGTGTCTCCAGCAAAACTGGAGATATCAAATGCGCGTATTCGTTACTGGAGCCACCGGCTGGGTCGGCTCGGCCGTCGTCGATGATTTGATCGCCGCCGGGCACAAGGTGTTGGGCCTCACCCGCTCCGACAAAGGAGCGGGTCAACTGGCGGCTGCCGGCGCCGAAGTCCATCACGGCATGCTCGATGATCTCGAAAGCCTGAAGAGCGGTGCGGCGGAGGCGGACGCCGTGATCCACACGGCCTTCAACCATGATTTCTCGAAATTCGCCGAGAACTGCGCCGCCGACCGGCGCGCCATCGAGGCGCTCGGCGAAGCCCTCCAAGGCTCCGATCGTCCGCTGCTGGTCACAGCCGGCCTCGGCTTTGCCCCCGGCCGCGTCGGCACCGAAAAGGATCCGCCCATGCCGACATCGGAGACCTACCCTCGCGCCTCCGAAATCACCGCGGTATCGCTTGTCGCGCGTGGCGTGCGCGCCTCCACCGTCCGGCTCCCTCCCTCGGTGCATGGCCATGGGGACCACGGCTTCGTGCCGATCCTGATCGATCTGGCCCGGCGCAAGGGCGTCTCGGCCTATATCGGCGAAGGGCAGAACCACTGGCCGGCCGTGCACCGGCTCGATGCCGCCCGCGTCTATCGCCTGGCGCTGGAGCGCGGCGCCGTCGGCGGCCCGTTCCTGGCAGTCGCAGAAGAGGGAGTTTCCTTCAGGCAGATCGCCGAGGTCATCGGCCGGCGGCTTGATGTGCCCGCCGTCTCGCTCGCACGGGAAGAAGCGGCCGAGCATTTCGGCTGGTTCGCCATGTTCGCCGGCTTCGACATCCCGACCTCGAGCGAGCATACCCGCGCGCTGCTCGGCTGGCAGCCGCAACAGCCCGGCCTCCTCGCCGATATCGACCATCCGGCCTATTTCGGTGGGTAGCGTAACCGTGTCCGCATACAAAAATGGAGCATTTCCGTGACTGGAAAAAACGGAAATGCCTCCCGGCTTGGCTGGTGAGGAGAACCAGCGACAGCCTGAGCTAGTGCGACCGGCTCTCGTTCCTATCGGCGGGGTCGTAATTGATGTCCCAATCCTTCTCGGGCTTCTTCTTGCCGGGCGGGTTCTTGTTGACCGTCGCATCCTCCGAGCCCGTGATAACGGTCGGCTTGGCGCTGATTACGCCGCTGCTTTTGCTGTCCGCCTGGGATTTGGCGAACTGGCCGGCTGCGTCTTTTTTGGGATCGGCCATGTCAATCGCCCTTCTGCTTCAGGGCGTCACTGATATTCTTCGTCTCGGGGTCGCGATTGTTTTCGCCATGCGCGTCGCGGTCGCGATCCGGATCGTCCTTGGCCTTCATGTAGCCGCGAGGCTTATTCCCCTTCGGCCCTTCCCAGCGGGGAGACTGGTCGGTCGTGCCGGGGGCGCCGGCTTTTGGTGTCGTCATGCCCATGTTCGTTTCTCCATGTTGAATTCGAACAACAGGCAAAACCCCGAACTGTTCCCGCCCAGTCTCACAAATGCCAGCGGCCGATCTTTTGCTCTCACCGAACAGCCAGCCCCGGCGGTTGGCTCAGAAAAATATGGAACAGTGTCGGCCTCCATCGGTTGACCACAGGTCGACCTCAAATATGGAGCCGAAAATGAGCAAGACCAACGCCCGTGAACTTCAGAAACGCGCCGAACAGCAGGTCAAGAACACCAGCGCCGGCGGCCACCTCGGCGGCACCTATTTCGGCCAACAGCCGGACGGAAAAACCGCCTCGGACAGCAGCAATGACAGCGCCAAGGCACGGCCCAACGATGGCAATTGAGGTCGGCAGGCTGCCGCAACGCGTGTGACCTGATGCTATCCACCACCCGATGAATCCGTCGCGCCCAGCGCGCTGGGCGCACAAACGTCCGGGACCTCCCCGTCAGGCCCGAGTACGTACGCCGCAGGCGAGGTCTCCATTGGGCTGCGTCTGCGGTGAATGCTGGTCGAGATCACAGACCGCCTCAGCTAAACAAGAAGTCGCCCGAGTTGAAATTTGTAAGCCCGCTGAGGGTGGTGATGTTGTCGAATTCAGCAACCAGCACCGCGCCGCCGGCTGAACTTGGGTTCTGATCGTAGTAGACCGCCGCATGGCCGAGATCCGTGTTGTGGAACACGAACAATGCCCCTGTGGTTATGTTGCTGTAACTATTGATGGTGCTCTGGACGGTTGCGTTCGTGACGCTCACGTCCGTTTTGACGGCAACCTCCGTTCCGGCAACATTGATCGTGCCGTTGTTTCCCACCTTCACATTGTCCACGCTTGTATTGTTGTTGCCGACGGCGAACTCGAAAGTGCCGCCTCCGACGTCCAACTGGAACCTGTCCACGGTTGTGCTATTCGTCCCAGCGTTGAAGTCAGTCATATGGTTCGTGGTGGTGGCAAACTTTTGGAAAAAGAAGGTATCATTTCCCACGCCCCCGGTCAGGGTGTTGTTGCCAGCACCACCGTTTAGGGTGTCGTTGCCGTCTTGGCCGAAAAGAGCGTCGTCACCTCCGAGCCCGAACATCATATCGTTACCGCCACCGCCGTAGAGCATATCGTCGCCCGTTCCACCGGTCGGATTGTCCACTGAGTTGCCATTGCCACCGGTGATAATCGTGAACGTCTCGGTCTTTTCGAAGGCCGGGCCTATAGGATCACCGGTCTGCGTTGCCGTTACCGTCACTGAAAATGTACCGTTCGTCGATAGCGCATCCGAATGAAGCGTATTGCCGGTAATCGAAAACAAGCCCGGATTCGACTGCGAGGCAATGCTGAAGCTGAATCCACCTGCGTCGGGATCAGTCGCCGTCAGCAGCCCACTGAACTCAAAACTATTGAAGTTAACGCTATCCGCCGGAACGACAGGCGTCAGCTTAATGTCGGTCGGCGCCTGCCTAGCTGGACCATCATCTGCGCCGGTGATGGCGACGACGATGTTGTGGCTGGCCGTGCCGTCGAGCGAGCTGACGCTCAGCGTGTCGCTGACGGCGTCGCCCTGGTTGAGCGCCTGCGTCGCGGCCCGGTTATTGTCGAGCGTATAGGTCCAGCTGCCGCTGGCGGCATTGAAGGTGAAGCTGCCATAGATGCCGTTGAGGGAGGCCGGGGCGGCAAACGCCGCCTCGCCGTCGTCGACATCGCTGACCGTCAGCTTGCCGGAGGCATTCGGATCGCCGCTGCCGGCCGCACCCGCCTCGACCGTCGCCCGATCGTCGGTGACCGTCGCATCGACGACGATCGAAGCCGCATCGTTGGCGCCGGTGAGCGAGATCGAGACATTTGCCTCGCTCAGCGTGCCATTGCCGAGCCGTATCGCGTAGACGAAACTATCTTTGAGGATTTCACCGGCAGACAGCGTGTTGATATCCGCGCCCGAGCCCGCGATGCCGCTTCCATCACTAAGACGGTATTCGATCTTTCCATTATTGATCCTGACCCAATTGCCGAGCAGGGTCTTCTCCCAGGCAGATGCCCCATTCGCTCCGACGTCTTTCGCAAGAAGCTCGTAGTCGGCGGTAATTGGATTGCCATCACCGTCGTCGACCGAAAAGAGGGATTTGGCATTCCCGCCGAGATCATTCGACATGACGTCGAGGGTTATGGTTTTGGTGGCCGCATTGTAGAGCTGGAGACTGAGCAGTTGGTCTTCTGTCCAGATGTAAGAGTCATCCTTCGCCTGCGGCGTATTGGAGAAAGAAGTCGTGCTGCCGCCGCCGGTGCTTTGCGTACTCATCAAAATACCCCCACAATACAAAACAAGTAACCCGGCGACTATTTAAGACTATCAAACCAGCATGACACGCGTGAACACGCGGACGCGCCGGTATTGTCGGCAACAATGCCCATATTTCTTAAATCAGAACCGGAATACTCCCCATCCCTAATAAAGTGTTAACACATATACTGTGAAATGAAAGACGATTTTCTTGCGATGGTAAATTTATCCAGGAATTCGCTGCGAGAGACGCCGAAGTCGCAGACCTCGATCCTGACGAGCAGTGGGATGGGATGGCGGCGCGCAAGGCGCTTGCGAAGCGCAGGCCCAAACTTTAGAGCCTTTCCGCTTTTCCTCGCTTAGGTCGGCACCGGCTGCTCCACGCCGATCATTTCATCGGGATGTTGTCCCGGATCGGCTTTCTACAACGAAGCCAAAAGAAGGAGCTCCAAATGTCCGACGAAGCCACACGGCTTTCAACCACGATTTCTCGAAATTCGCCGAAAACTGCGCCGCCGACCGGCGCGCCACCTCGAGCGAGCATACCCGCACGCTGCTCGGCTGGCAGCCGCAACAGCCCGGCCTCCTCGCCGATATCGACCATCCCGCCTATTTCGGCGGGTAGGAACCGTGTCCGCATATAAAAATGGAGCATTTCCGTAACTGGGGAAAACGGAAATGCCTGCCGGCTTGACTCGTGATCGGGTGCGCGGCAGCGAAGCGGGGCGCCGACGGCGGGTGAGTGAGCGTTTCCCTCAAACCCGCCGCCTGCGCAAGGGGCACCGCGCCGGCAGGAAATATGGAACCGTGTCGTCCGCCATCGGTTGATCAGAGGTCCACCTCAAACATGGAGCCGAAAATGAGCAAGACCAACGCTCGTGAACTTCAGAAACGCGCCGAACGGCAGGTGAGAAACACCAGCGCCGGCGGCCATCTCGGCGGCACATACTTCGGGCAGCAACCGGACGGAAAAACCGCCTCGTCGACCAACAATGATAGCGCCAAGGCGCGGCCGAACGACGGAAGCAAATGAGTGCCGCAGGCCTCACCTCACCTAAGTGAAGAATTCTCCTGCGCCCAGGGATCCGGGCGCCTCCCCTGCTCGCGCCATCCACCTCGCTATTGATCGGTGACGCCTCCGCGCTAGCTTCTGCTCGCGGGCCGAGCGGCCGCGGGGGATACGATCTATGGGCGAAGGCGGAGGGGGCGACGTGGCATCCTATTCGATTGACGATGCGATCCGGGAACTTGCGCCGGCTCTCGGAAAGGCGCCGGCGGGCGCAGTCAGCGGCGAATGGACAGCCTCCACGATGCAGGCGGGGCATTCCTCCCGGACGGGCGGCTACCGCGATGCCGAGGGAAACTATGTCCCGGAGGCCTCCAGGCATCCTCTCGATATCATCTCCGATATCGTCGAAAAGCTCGATGCATCAGGGGTGCCCCGCTTTAACAAGGTGGTAATCCGCTGGAAGAAGCCGAAGTTTCCCTTCATGCGGGAAGAGATCACGCTCGAAACCAGTTATGATCGGACGATCGTGCCGCGCGGCCCCGACGACCCGATCTACGCAACCGCTGCCGCTGCGCGGCGCGTCTTCTGGCAGAGCCGCGGTACAGTCCAGGACGACTTTGCCGCTGAGCGCGGAACGGCCAACATTCACGCCCAGACAAAATGGTTCGGCCCGCACCGCCGCATCCTCGCCATCCATGCGCGGGAGAGTCTGATACTTGCCACCGACGGGCTGTCGACGCCCTGGGCCGGCATATCCGAGCCGGAGAACGGCGTCGAATGCGAGCTTTTCATGGAATTCGACGCCGCGAGACTGGATGCGGCCGGGATCGAAAACTGGGCGAACCTGTTGATCAACATCGGCGACCTCGTGGCAGACGGTTATCGCGTCGCCCGCGATGTCGAGAAGCACGGCGCCATCCTGTTCTGCCGGCTGACGGAGGATTACCGCCCGATGACCCGCATCATGCTCAGCCGTGACGCAGACCGGATCGATGGCCTGCCTTTCGGCTCCGTGCCGCTGATCCGAGCCACACCGATCGCGGAGGCCGAAATCGAAGGGCAGGATCTTTCCGACGACTGGGGCGCTGCGGCCGCCCGCAACGCCCTGGCCAAACGCGGCATGGGGATTGGTTGATGTCGCCGATGCCGGGCGCCAATGCCGGGCGACTATCGTCCGGCCGGTGCGATCTTGCGCTATTCCTGGATATCGGGTTCGACGACCCTGGCGAGGTTTCGCAGCGACTCCTGCCAGCCGAGATAACAAGCCTCGGGCGGAATGACATCAGGCACACCTGCCTGCACGATATCCACCTCGGTGCCGACCGAAACCTTCTTCAGCGTCACGGTGACTTCCATTTCGCCCGGCAGGTTGGGGTCGTCGAACCTGTCGGTGTAGCGCAGGCGTTCGCCCGGGACGAGCTCGAGATATTCGCCGCCGAACGCGTGGCTATTGCCCGTCGTGAAGTTGCGGAAGGACATTCTGAACGTGCCGCCGACAACCGGCTCCGAATGGTGCACCGTGCAGAGGAAGCCGTTCGGCGGAAGCCACTTGGCAAGCGCGTCCGCCTCCAGGAATGCGCGATAGACTTTCTCCGGGCTGGTCGCCAGAACGCGGTGCAAGCGTATGGTACTCGGCATGGTCGTGATCCTTTTTGGATTTACGGAATGGACGAACCTAGGACGGGCGTGGCTTGGCCGATCCGACACCGGATCGAATTTTTCTTCAAGAAAAATGCTTAAAGCGTGTCGCGCAAAACTGTGCAGGGGTTTTGCGATAACGTTATGCGTGGAAACAAAGACCTAAAGCGCAAGGAGCGAATCTGAAAGATTGCGACGCGCTTTAGGGCTATCGCGGCTCAGCTAGGCATGCCATCGAACTGCGGAAGATCGAGCGGCCTTGCCCAGGCCAGCCGGCGCCGGGTGAACATTTCGACGCCCGGCTTGATCAGTTCGGGCCGGTCCAGGCTGCCGAGCGTCACGAAGACGAGGCCGGGAAAGCTCTCCAGGTTGCTGCTGAACAATCTGGCGCCGCAATCGGGGCAAAAGTTGCGGTCGAGCCCCTTGCCTGAATCGGCGATGTAATGAAACGCCTTCGGGCTGCCGGTGATCACGGTGAAATCCTCCTGCGGCACGGCGAAGAACGTGGCGGCCTCGCCGCCCGTTGCCCTCTTGCAGTCCAGGCAATGGCAATTGGCGACAAAGTTCGGGTCCGTATCGAAGGCAAATCTCACCGCGCCGCAGGCGCATTGCCCCGTATATTTCCTCGTCATATCAGGTGCCTTTTCTTCCTGTGTTTGAACGTTTGGCTCTCCACCGCCGCTGTTCCACGGCGTCGTTGAAACGCGCCTGCGGCCGGCGTCAGCACAAGCCAAACAGGGAGATCTCGACGTCCCGGACAGCAATCGTGCCCAGGGGCTGAAGCGCTTAAGCCGCGGCCTGTTTTCCCAAGGCATCAAGCAGGGTCCGGGCGCCCTGTTTTGACGAGGCCGGGTTTTGGCCGGTGATCAGCTGGCCATCCTGGACGACATGCACGCCCCAATCCGCCGTCTTCGAAAACTTTGCGCCCTGCTCTTTCAGGACGTCTTCGAGCAGGTAGGGAACAACCTCGACCAGATGCATGGCCTCTTCTTCTGAATCGGTGAATCCCGTGACGGCCCGGCCCTTGGCGACGGGCTTTCCATCCGGCGCTTTCACATTCGTCAGGATACCGGGTGCATGGCAAACGAGCGCCACAGGTTTTCCCGCCGAAAGCATGTCCTCGATGAGCGACAGCGCATTGCGGTCGTTCGTTAAGTCCCAAAGCGGGCCGTGCCCGCCGGGGAAGAACACGCTGTCATATTCCGCCTGGTTGATGTCGGACAGCCTCAACGTGTTGCCGAGCGCACCCATTGCGGCGGCGTCTCGTTCGAACCGTCTCGTGTCTTCCGTCTGGAAGGCTGGCTCATTGCTCTTCGGATCGAGCGGAGGCTGGCCGCCCTTCGGCGAAGCGAGTGTGATGTCGACCCCGGCGTCGTGGAAAACGAAATAAGGAGCAGCAAGCTCCTCGAGCCAGAATCCCGTCTTCTTGCCGGTGTTTCCCAACTGATCATGCGATGTGAGAACCATGAGAATTTTCATTGCTCAGCTCCTTCAAGCCGGCCGGCGGACAAAGCCGTCGGCACCCGGATTTACGGTGAAATACTGCCTGCAATCTCATGCTGAAACGGAAGAGGACATAGGGCGGCTGCGCTGCGAAACAAGCTCTCCCGCGCAGTGTTTGCTAGAATTGCTTTAGCCGAAGCCGAACCAGACAAACGGCGGTCGCCCGCGACATCCGTTCCCTGGGCTGAGCCGACAGATCTATCAAAGGCACTTGAAAAGCTTGACCGGCTTTCCCGGCCCACGCTGGATGATGCGCTTGGCTTCCAGATCCAATTGGACAGCCTTCAACCACCATCCGGCCTTAGAACAGGATGATTTAGGCCGGGTCGGCCTAAAATCTGAATCCTGTTCTAAATTAAATAGTTGGAGCATGATGTCGTCCGAAAACCGATCACACTTTTCGGCCAAGGTGCTTTACGCACGCGGCCCCGCACGGGCGCTCAAGGTCATGGGCAGCGCTTTCGAACAATTTGCCGGCAAGAAACTGCTGCAGCTCTCCGATTCAACCGTCGCCGCGTCACAGTTCAACTGGCTGGTGATGGCCGATCCCGTCAACCGGGTGATGATGCTGGGCGATGCGACCATTCCGACGAAGCAGGAGATTCACCGGCACGCCGAGGCCGCCGTCGCCACGTTCCTGGCGGCATTTCTGCATCCAGATCAGCGATGAATGTCGCCCAGGTCCAAGCATAACAGAATCCGGCAATGACTAGAATTTCCTGCACCACTCGACATGCCGACGGTCACAAAGCTGCCGCTCAATCGTCAGCAAATCGCCCCCTTACCGCCGCACCGTGCCCTCTTAAAGGTTCCATCGTCGCGACCTCGCCCGGCCTTTGAGGGCTGAGCGATTGACCGAGGCGGTCCTGCTGCCAACCAAATCATGCACTTGAAGAGGAACGAATATGATCACTCGTTACACATCTGTCGCAACACTGAGCGCTGCGGTCTTCAGTCTGCTTGCTTTCAGCCCGGCATCCGCTGTCGACATGGCCCAGGCGCAACAGCAGCCGGCACAGGCGCAGCCGCCGGCGCAAGGCCAGACGCCGATGCAGGGACAGCCCGGCGGCAACGGTGCGACAGCAGCCGTCAGCGATCAGAAAATCGAGGCCTTCGCCGTTGCCTATCTGCAGGTCGACAAGGTGAGGCAGGAATATTCGGCCAAGATCGGCGCGACGAAGGACGAGACTGCCAAGCAACAGCTGCAGGAGGAGGCCAAGAAACAGATGGTCGACACCGTGAAAGCTTCTCCCGACATCTCCGTCGAAGAATACTCGTCGATCCTGACGGCCGCGCAGAGCGACCCGGCTCTGGCCAAGAAAGTTCTGGAAAAAATCGGCACTCCGCCGCCGGGCCAGCAGCAGCCGCAGCAATAGGCTGCGCGCGGCGCCGTAAGTCGCCACGAATAGGCAGCGGACGCCTTGCCGTTCGCGCCGGAAGCAGAGCCCGCCATTTGCCGGGCTCTGCTTTTCACCTCGCTACATCGACGACGGGATCACTCAATATTCTGAGCCGCTGTTGTTGTTCAGATCGTGCCGTTCGGTTCCCGCCAGCGGCGGATTGAAGATGCTGACGAGAATAAGGTCCTGATCCTTGCCGCCGCGCAGATAGTGCCGGTCGTGCTTGTCGAGCACGTAGATATCGCCGGCGCGGATCGGAAAGACGTTGCCGTCCATATCCTCCACTTCACCCTCGCCCTTGATGCAATAGCAGGCCTCCAGGTGATTGCGGTATTGAAGCAGGGCCTCGCTATTGGCGCGAACGACGGTATGGCACACCGTAAAGCCCATGCCGTCGTCCCTGGTCAGCAGGCGGTGGCTCGTGCCGTTGCCCCAGTCCACGAAACGCTCGGTCTGCTCCACTTCCTTCAGATTTCTGACGAACATCGCCGATTCTCCTGGCAGTTTATTGAAGATGTAGCGATGATTCATTTTCATCGCTCGCAACATCTAGCTATTGAAATGGCTGGTATTTTCAAATGATGATTCCTGCGCAATCTGTGAGGAAATTTTACAAATGCAATTGCCGCCGTTGAACGCCCTGCGCGCCTTCGAAGCCACGGCCCGCCTGATGAGCCTCTCGAAAGCAGGCGATGAACTGCACGTCACCCATGCGGCGATCAGCCATCAGATCAAACATCTGGAGACCTGGTTCGGCCGCAAGCTGTTGCAGAAGTCGGGCCGCGGCGTTGCGCTGACCGCAGCCGGCAGCGAATATTACCGGGCCGTCTCCGGATCGCTGGCGGCGATCGCGCATGCCACTGGCAATATGCGGCGCGATCACGATATGCGGGCGATCACCGTCGGCTGCATTCCCTCGATCGCATCCCGCTGGCTCGTCCCGGCCCTGCCCTCCTTCCAGGAGAGCGACCCCGATCTCGACGTCAGGATCGTCTATGCGCGCGCCGAAGAACGCTTCGATGACGAGAGCCTGGACGTGCTGATCACCATGGGCGAGGACCTGAGCGGCGGCAGGGAAAGCCGCCTGCTCTTCTCCCGCCGCAACCAGCCCGTCGCTAGCCGCCACTACCTTGCCAAACGCAACTGGAAGATCGACGACGTCTCGCTCGCCGGCGCCGATCTGCTGCACGACGAATCCGTCGATGGCTGGAAGGAATGGTTCCGCAAGGCCGGCCAGAAAGCGCCGGAGCCGCTCCGCGGCCCGATATTCCAGGATTTCAACATGCTGGCGACGGCCGTAATCGCCGGCCACGGCGTGGCGCTCTGCCCCATAGAGGTGTTCCGCCGGGAGATCGAACGCGGCGATCTGCTGGTGCTTTCCGACATCGCAACGGCAGAGAACCAAGGCTATTACGTCATATCGAACAGCTGGGCGAAAAAACCGGTCCGGCGCTTCATCGACTGGTTCATGACCGAATGCGGATCGGGCGCGTGATATCCCCTGCCAGCAGCTCATCGAAGGGTCGCCGCCGATACGATGGATGCAAATAGGTCGCGGTAATAAAGACGTTGCATAAGCCCATCCGAGCGCGAGTTGGGCAGAGGTTGGGTATTGTTAATCAGAAATGCCTAATGTAAATCTTGGCGTGCACAAGTTGTGCGGGAGCTGATTTGCTACAATATCTGGTTATGACATGCGACTAGGGAGGGCCTCGGACATGCAGAAAATTCATGCGGCCCCCTCGGCGCTCGGACAAACAGAGGCAAAAGCTTCGAGCTCGATCGACCGGCTTTTGTTCTTTGACCGCGATTTCAATCCCGTCGAGAATTTGCTGGGCAATGAGCTGCCTGCTTCTGTCAAACCAGTTGCGTCGTTTTGGGAGCATTTTCCAGAATTGGACAAATCGGCGATTACACTCGCCCTCCGTTCATTGGGTGACAGTGCCCAACCCTTGCAAATATCGGGGGATCTTGGCACGCCAGCGTCGCACGGACTGACGATCTATCGGATCGGAGATCTGTTTGCCGTGGTTCGGTCAGAGGAATCTGCCGACGATGAGCGCGCAACCCTTTTGCATCTGGCCACCCACGATCCGCTCACTGGACTGCCGAACCGACGCCAGTTCAGCGAGGACCTCGCTGTGTTGTTACGGGAGACCGCAGGCTCGAACGAGACCCTGTCCCTGATGCAACTCGATCTTGACGATTTCAAACCCGTTAACGACACGCTTGGGCATCCGGCCGGCGACAAGCTTCTTCAGCTGGCTGCAAACCGCATTCAAGAGTGCCTCACCAGGGACGACAGAGCCTATCGACTGGCGGGTGACGAATTCACCGTCATATCAAGGGGCCCGGGACATCCCGCCAAAGGGCATCGGCTAGCAGAAGCTTTGGTTGATGCATTCAAAAAGCCCTTCACGATAGATGGCATCGCACTATTTGTCGGCACCAGCATCGGCATATCTGCTGCTCCACCGGACGGTACAACTCCGGAGCAGCTGATGAAGGCGTCCGACGTCGCACTCTACGCCGCGAAGAAGGACGGGCGCGGTCGCGCAAGACCGTTTGATCCGTCAATGCTTGAGTTGCTGGAACAACGCGAACTGCTGCGCCGCAGCCTTCGCATGGCCTTGGTCCAAGAACAATTCTCTATCGAGTACCAACCCATCGCCGAGGGCGGCAGCATTGTCGGCTTCGAAGCATTGCTTAGATGGAACCACCCTCTACTTGGAAAAATCCCACCAACGGCATTTATTCCGATGGCCGAGGCCGATGGAATGATGCCGGAAATAGGTGCATGGGTTTTGGAGCAGGCATGTCGCGAGGCAATGAAGTGGCCGCAGAATTACATCGTCGCGGTCAATTTGTCGGCGGCTGAATTCTTGACAAGCGGACTCACTGATCGGGTATCCCAAACGCTAGACTTGATCGGGTTGCCGCCCGACCGTCTGGAGCTTGAGATAACCGAAAGCGTGCTCCTTGAGCGGACCGTCAACAATATCGACACCCTGAATACTCTGAACGTGCTAGGGATACGAATCTCGCTTGATGATTTCGGGACCGAATATTCTTCCCTGAGCTATCTGAAGACATTCCCGTTCGACACGATCAAAATCGACAAATATTTTATCACCGACCTCGAAAGCGATCTGAAAGGCCAGGCAATCGTCCGCTGCATCGTTAACCTCGCACATGACCTCGACATGCAGGTGACAGCCGAAGGGGTGGAGACGCCAGGTCAGGCGGAATGGTTGCGCAGTGTGGGCTGCGACAGACTTCAAGGCTATTTGATTAGCAGGCCGCTTCCGGTCGAGGCGATTGGCGAGTTCATCACCCGGGCGGAAACATCCGTAAGCCCCGCGCTATCAAAGTGAACAACCGATTTTCGCCGTGCCTTTAGCGATCGCATGCATCAACCTGACGCCCCAGGCAAAAGAAGGGAGGGTGTATTGGAACAGGAAGCAGCTAGCTTCGATGACCATGCTTTTGCGCCGATGGTATCGCTGGAACTGAACGTTGCGATGTTCAAATCTCGATGGCAGTTTTGCGACAGGATTACAGAATATCTCTCAGACATTCTCGGCCAAGGTCACAGCGATCCCGCTCGATATTCCAATTTTCTTTCCGTCGCGACGAATGAGCTCATTGAACTTGCTTTCCGTTCAACGAGCGAGCCAGGAAGGATAAGTTTCAGTCTCTATCGGAGCGCGACAGTCAATCGGCTGAGAATTGCGTTTCCCGGCGAGGAAGCATTTGGCCGCAAGCACGCCAATGCAAGATCAAGCGAACACCAACCTGTCCCCGGCGCCGGCTCTGGATACTTGGTGATGAAGTCCGACGGGACGGTTTTGCTCAGCGATTTGGCAGCAATATTCCGCGCCACGATCCGAATTGAGAAAGACAGCGGACAAGGGATACAGATCACTGCGGATTTCCCTTCGGCCGAGGACTTCCGATGAGCCTGCTCCCCTTGCCCTTTACTGTTCATTTTGATCCGACAAATCAGGAGCTGTTGCTGTCCGGCAAGATGCGACCCGAAAGCGCCGCTGAGATTGCCGATGCCATCGAGCTGGTGAAGCAAAGTTTGGCACAATACGGCGGGGTCGTTTACCTGAATGTCAAACGTCTGACGCATATTAACATGACTGCCTTCGCAGCCCTGTCCGATATACTCACGGCAAGCTGCCGGGCGAGGCCTGAACGGAAGATCGTCATCATTACGTCGAGCGTGGTGGCCTGGTCGACCTCGTTTTTCGAGACGCTGGTGGCATCCCAACCAAACTTATCGGTTGAAGTCTACGATTCGGCATTTTATCCAGGCCAGAGCTTTGTTGAGGATGAGAGTTTCATCCCCATTCTGCGCACCCAGACGAAAATGACATGGAGGCACGAACGTGAACTGTTGCCTCGCCACGGCCTGCGCAGCGGTCTTGTCATCGCGGATATCTGTTGCGGAATTGGTGATTTCGCGGCCTTGGTTCAAAGGGAATTTAAACCGGCACGCCTTGTCGCGCTGGATCATTCCGTGCGCAGCCTCGAATATGCTCGCAGGGTCGCTGCCGACTTCGATCTACAGGGAATCGAGTACACCTATGGTGACGCCTCCCAAATGCTGCTGCGAGACAATCAATTTGACTTTGTGACCTGCCGACATTCGCTGCAGATCTTCAACCGTCCCGAGATGCTGCTGCGGGAGCTCTATCGCATCTGCAAGCCTGGCGGCCGCGTCTACATCACCAACGAAAAAAATTCGCATTGTCTGGGCGAACCACATGCTGAAACAATAAGATGGACTTACGAGGAGGTCGCCAAACTGTTCAGGTACTTCGACATGGATGTCGAGATGGGGCCGAAAAGCCGCCATCTTCTCGCCGACGCGGGGTTCGATAGTATCAGGGTCGATTCCTTTATGGTCACGAACCTCGACGGGGATCCCCAAGACTTCGCAGACATCATCGAAGCTTGGGAAAATGTCTATGCGGGTGAGATGGCCGTTCGACGGGGCGACTCTTTGGATTTCATTCGCAGGTTCCGGCAGGGATTCAAAGATCATGTCTTTGCTGCTCTTCACCCCAAGGGTTATGCAGGCTGGCCGATCTGGGCAGCCTCCGGCCGGAAGCCGCTATGATGGACGGGAGATCATCGAAGAGACCAGCAAGACTAGGCTCATTTCGGGCAAAGTTCATTTTGGTCGTCGGTGGAGCTGTGCTCTTTGACTTGCTGGTCAGCGGCGGGCTGGCACTTTGGAACGTTCAGAGGCTGTCGCGCGACGCGACGCTCGAAGTCGGGCAAGGTCTTGAAGCAGCAAGCCAGGAATACATCCGCACATATGCCGATTCCACCGCAGCCCAGGTGAGTTTGCTCCTGCGGCAGGTTCATAGCGACGTCGGCACCTTGGCAGGTGTGCTCCAGGCGCAAATCGACGATCCCGAGCGTAATTCCGATGTCGGCGCGGCGATCGCGCGCACATCGCCTGGCAGCGTCAGCCTTGTTTACGACGAAAAGGGAAAATGGTCTCAGAACCTGCCCGGCTCCGCTTCGGTTGTGAGCGTCTGGGGTTACTTGCTCGGACCTGACCATCGGCCGAAACCCGACATCCAGCGCGATCTAGAGACGAGCGCGGTTCTCGACATCGTTGCGCCGAGCCTGCTGCAGCACGGCGCTTCCAAGCTGCAGATGTACTACATCGGACCGAAAGAACGGCCAATCTTCAGGACGGCGCCTTACACCGACCAGGCTCAGACCTTCGATCGCCTTTATTCGGGGCACAACGAAGCCGATTTCTGGGACTTCTTTTTCCCCGGGCTTTACGAGTCCTGGCAGAGCTGGGCCAAGGACGCGAAAACGCGGCCGGTCGCCGACGATATCACGCAGACCGCTCCATATACCGATGCCATTACCGGAAAGCTGATTGTCAGTTTCTTTCATCCATTGTGGACAGCCGACCGGCAGGATGTCGCCGGGACGGCTGGCGCGGACATCACACTCGACCAGCTCGCGCAGATTGTTGAGAATGTGAAAGTGGCCCAGTCCGGCTTTGGATTTCTCGCAATGTCCGACGGAAACGTTGTGGCGATCAACAGCACAGGAGAAAAAACCCTCGGTCTGCGTTCTGCGAGCGATGCGAGCGGAGCCGGCGCCTTGACCGGCCTGGAGCGCTCCCTAAAGGGAAGCTCCCAGCCTGCCATCGCCAAACTGGCTCTTGACCGAGAACAGGGCATTCAGCACCTGCTGTTGCAGCAGGACGGCAACGAGGTCCCCTATATCGCTATCGTCAAGAAACTGCCGGCGACCAATCTCTGGGTCAGTGGCCCGGTTCGGCAAGAGGCGATGTTGCTGGGGGTGGTTGTGCCCGAGCGAGAAATCCAGGCCTCGCTCTATGCGGCCCAGGCCAAGATTTCCGAAGCGACGAACCGGATCGTGCTCTACCAAATTCTGGCGATCCTGATGTCCCTACTGATCGTGACGATCGCGGTCTTTGCGGCCTCGAAACGAATAACCAGCGGAATCAGCGCCCTGGCAGGGGCCGCCAAACGGATTCAGGCGAAGGATTATTCCGTCAGAGTGGCCATCACAAGCAGGGACGAAGTCGGTGAGGCCGGTGAAGCCTTCAATCGCATGGCCGAAGAGATCAGCTATCACACCGAAAATCTCGAGCAGCTCGTCGAAGAGCGAACCGCTCAAATCGAAGATGCAAAGGAAGAGATTTCGACCCTGAACGCACAGCTCCAGCGAGAAAATCGACGTCTCGGAACAGAGCTGGCCGTCGCCGAGAGAATCCAGCTCATGGTTCTTCCGCTGCATCAGGAGCTTGAAGAATTTCAGGCCCTCGAGATCGCAGCCTATATGAGACCGGCGGAAGAAGTCGGCGGCGATTATTATGACGTGTTGAAGAGCGGAAATCGGTTGAAGATTGGCATCGGCGACGTCACCGGACACGGGCTCGAAAGCGGCGTGTTGATGTTGATGGTGCAGTCCGTCGCCCGCGCCCTGCAGGAAGCCGGAAACACCGATGCAGTCAAATTTCTCACGGACCTGAACAGCGCCCTGTTTAAAAATATCGTGAGGACTAAAATCGACAAGCATCTCACTCTGGCGTTTCTTGACTACGACGGAAAAGAGATGATCCTGTCGGGACAACACGAGGAAGTTGTTGTCGTGCGGGCGAACGGCGAAGTCGAGCGCATAGATACCATGGATCTCGGCATACCAATCGGGTTGGAAGCGGACATTTCTGCCTTCATTAAAACCCGTGAAATAGCGTTCGAGAAGGGGGACCTCATACTCCTGCATACGGACGGCATAACAGAAGCCGAAAACGACGCGGGAGAACTGTTTGGCATCGAACGTCTTTGCCGCGAAGCACTTCGCTTGAAGGATCAGAGCGCCGAAAAAGTCGTTTCCGGAATTGTAGCGACATTAATGCTCTTCATCGGATCGCAGAAGATTTACGACGATATTACGCTGCTCGCAGTGCGACATAGGTGAGACATGACGCCAACGGTATATGGTATGGAATCTCTGGTGGGCATAAGCCTGGGTTCGGGCACTCGCCTCACGTTAAGCGATGGACCGCTTCAGCTTGGATGGAAGCACTCAGGAATGACTGCGGACTTCATAGCGGAAGTCATGGCTCTGCCCTATTCACGGTCAAGAAAAGACTACATGCAGGCCCATCATGACATCGGATACCTCAGCAATGAGCTGATCGAAAATGCCGTTAAATTTCGACAGCCTGGAGAGATCCTCATTGAGGCCGGCATATTCGACGGAACGTTCTTAATAAGGGTCAAGAACACGATCGATGGCGTGACATCATCTCGCTTTCAGCAACTGCTGCATCGCCTTCAATCGAAGGACCCAGGAGAACTTCTTCTTGAGCAAATCGAAACCAATGCCATATCCGCAGCAAGCGGGTCGGGCTTGGGCTTGCTCACCCTTTTGAGCGACTACGACGCAAAAATGGCATGGGCATTCGAAGGCAATAGTGACCAGCATATCATACTGACGACGACTGCAGCTGTGGCGATGCCACCCTCCTCCAATCTGTGAGCGAAGAATGGAAATCAGCGACGAAAACTTCCGCGTATGGGCTGAGAAAAACGAGGTGTTTTTCGATGGCGTATTCCGGCTGGCGGGACCGGACGCCTATGCGCCGATTTACTCATTGGTATTCGGCCTGCTCCATGAGGGGCACAAACAGGTGACGTTCAACCTGACGGGTCTCGAATTCCTCAATTCCTCTGGCATAAATCTCTTGGCTAAGCTGACGATTGAAGCCAGAAAAATGGGCGACCTCCTGCTCGTTGTCAAAGGCACCAACCAATATCCATGGCAAGCGAAGTCCCTCCCGAATCTCAAGAAGTTACACCCGCTTCTCGATTTGCGCTTGGCGTGATTCTCTTTCGGGGGAAGAGCCAATTCACACCTCGACGCGCCGTCAGAAATCGAAGTCAAAGCCAACAGCCGCTGATTTGAGCAGCATCCATCGGCTTCTTCGCCATCCCCCGCAGCGCCGGCCCATCGTGATGGCGCTCCGCGTCGACCACACTTGGCAGCACTCAGACGCTGCTGAGGAGGAGACTGGTCTCGCTGTTTGCGACACCGTCGATCATGCGCACCTCGCGTAGAACCCGGTCGAAGTCGGCAAGGCTTGCGGCCCGGATATCGGCGACGAGGTCCCAGTTGCCGTTGGTCGTGTGCAGCGCTGAAATCTCCGTCAGGCCGCGGAGCTTTCGTATGACCTGGGTCGTCGACTTGCCGACGACCTCGACCATCATCACGGCACGCACTGCGTTGACGTCGTAGTCCTCCCGCACCCGGACGGTGAAGCCGAGCAGCGTACCCGTCTCGATCAGACGATCCAGCCGGTTCTGAACTGTGCCGCGCGCGACACCGAGTGCATCGGAAAGCTTGCTCAAGGAAGCGCGCCCATCGGCGCGCAGGTGAGCGATAATCCGGCGATCCAGATCGTCTGGTGCGTATTTCGCGATGTTCATATTGCCTCACTGGTAAATTCGCGCAAATGCGCTGAACGAATTGCACAATTTGCTGCCAGAATTAGCACAGATTTGAGCTTTCGGCCAACATGCGAGACGGTTAGTCTTTCTCGAGCATATGCAGGAGGAACTCAGCATGTCGTCGCCCCTTCCATCGGAAAAGGCTCTCGTACCCTTCGTCAGCGTCGAGAACATGATGCGTCTTGTCCACCACATCGGCATCGAAACCGTCTTGACCGAACTTACCGACGTCATCGAGGCGGATTTCCGCCGCTGGGGATCGTTCGACAAAACCCCGCGCGTTGCCTCTCACTCCGGCGAGGGTGTGATCGAGCTGATGCCGACCTCGGACGGCGAAATCTACAGCTTCAAATATGTGAACGGCCACCCGAAGAACATGGCGCAAGGCCTGCAGACCGTGACGGCTTTCGGCCTTCTCGCGGAAGTTTCGACCGGCTATCCGGTGCTGCTCACCGAAATGACCCTGCTGACAGCGCTTCGAACCGCAGCGACTTCGGCCATGGCCGCGCGGCACCTCGCACCCAGGGGTGCCCGCACCATGGCCATGATCGGCAATGGCGCCCAGGCGGAATTCCAGGCGCTTGCCATGAAAGCCGTCTGCGGCATCGACCACATCAGGCTCTACGACATCGATCCGCTGGCGACGGAAAAGATGGTCCGCAACCTTGCAGGCACTGGGCTGACGGTGACCGCCTGCAGCTCGTCCCAATCGGCGATCGAAAATGCCGATATCATTACGACCTGCACCGCCGACAAGCAGTACGCGACGATCCTGACGGATAACATGGTTGGCTCCGGCGTCCACATCAATGCCATCGGCGGCGACTGCCCGGGCAAGACCGAGCTGCACCGCGACATCCTGTTGCGCGCCGACACCTTTGTCGAATATCCGCCACAGACCCGCATCGAGGGCGAAATCCAGCAGATGGATGCCGACTATCCCGTCACCGAGTTCTGGCAGGTTTTGACGGGACAGGCGACCGGCCGCCGCGATGCCGATCAGATCACCCTGTTCGACAGCGTCGGTTTCGCGATCGAGGATTTTTCCGCTCTTCGTTATGTCCGTGACAAGCTTAGGGGGACCGGGCTTTACCAGGACCTCGATATCATCGCCGATCCGGACGATCCGCGCGACCTGTTTGGCATGCTGCAGCGAGCAAAGCAGGCATAGGAGCACGATGATGCCAAGACACGTCACATATTCCGTCCAGGCGCCCTCTGCAGTCGTCATGGTCCGGCCGCACCACTTCACCGTGAATACCGAGACAGCCATCGACAACCTTTTCCAGTCCAGCCCGGATACGACGGAAGACCTTTCACTGGCGGCCTACGACGAAATCACCCGGGCGGCCGATGTGCTCAGAAGCCATGGCGTGAACGTGCATCTTTTCGACGACACCGGTACCGAGACACCGGATTCGGTCTTTCCCAACAACTGGTTTTCCACCCATGCCGGCGGTCATGTGGCGATCTATCCGATGAAGGCCGTCAGTCGCCGGCGCGAGCGGCGCAGCGACGTCATCGAAATGCTGAAGAGCCAGTATCGGGTGCAGGAGGTGATCGACTATTCCGGCCTCGAGCCGGACCGACTGTTTCTCGAGGGCACCGGCGCCATGGTTCTCGATCACATCGATCGGGTGGCCTATGCCGTCCGCTCCGACCGCACCGATCCAATCGCGCTGGAACGCTTCTCGACTCACGTCAACTTCGAGCCGATGGTATTCGACGCGCGGGATGGAAACGGCGTCGCCGTTTATCACACCAATGTCCTGATGTGCATCGCCACCGACTTCGCCATGATCGGACTGGAGATGATGACCGATGCAGCAAGACGGCGGGAGGTCGTTCTAAGACTGGAGCGCTCCGGCCGCGGCGTCATCGCACTCACCAACGATCAGATCGCCTCTTTCGTCGGCAACGCTCTCGAACTCCAGGGAAATGCGGGGCGTATCCTTGCGCTCTCGACCACGGCGTTTGCATCCCTGAGCCGGGATCAACGCAACACGATCGAAGAAAGCGCCGAACTGGTCGCGCTTGATATCCCGACGATCGAGCGCGCCGGTGGATCGGTCCGCTGCACGCTCGCAGGCATCCATCTGACGCCGCGATGATTGCGTGATGGCGGTGGAATTTTGCGACTGCCGTTTGACACTCTCATGAAACTCAGCGAGGCATCTTGTATGAAGTCGACATCCTTTCGATAACGGGCGCGCGGCCAAGTTTTTTGACCTCGCAAATGGGGGAGGAAAAATTGGGGGGAACAAGCATGGAGCAAACCAGCCGCCGACAAGGAACCCGCAAAATTGCAAGCCTCGGCTTGGCGGCGTGGGTGCTGCTCCTGCCGATCGCACTGGTCTCTTTCGGGATTTGGCAGACACAGCGTGCAGCCGAAACGCTTGAACATGCGCGCCGTTCTTCGGTCGAACTCTCGACGACCCTGGCTCAGGTGAAAAACATCGCGGCATCCAATCCAACAGCCATTCTGACCTTCCAGGGAGCGGGCGAGCCCACCTCCCTTGCTGCCCTGGTCGCCGTTTCGCAAATCGAGGAAGCCCTTTCTCAAGCCAACGAGGAGCTGGAAATCTCGCAGATCCGCCGCCCATTGGTTTGGGGAACGATCGGCGGAGCCGTGCTTGCGTTTTTCGGCGGTGCGGTGGGATTGATGGCGGCCGGCATTTCCGGGATCCGCGCGCGCGCCTCCCAACGCCAACTGATCACGAGCTTTCAACGTCTGCGGTCGCTCCTTCCGTTCATTCTTGCGACCGTTGTGATCGGGTTTTCTATCGGCGTCATTTCGGCGACTCTCTTCGAAGCAGTCAGCATGGGCCTATGGGCAGATTTTACCACGGGCAGTGCCAAGCTTTTCGCGGTCGCCGTCGTCCTCGCCGTCATCGCAGCCTACAGCGCCTTCATGGCGCTGCGTGGCTTAAAGGATGTCTTTGCCCTGTTCACACCCGAACCGCTTGTCGCGGCGGGACGAGTCATCGAAGAAACGCAGGCTCCTGAACTTTGGCGTTTCGTGCGCAGCCTGGCCGGGCGGCAACACGCTTTGTTGCCCGACACGATCATCGTCGGCCTCGGCCAGGGCTTTTTCGTAACGGAGAGCCAGCTGCGTCTCTGGCCTGAGGACAGACTGGTGACCGGACGGTCGCTCTATCTGCCTGCGGCCTATCTTGATCTTCTCGACCAGGCCGAAATCGCGGCAATCATCGGCCATGAGCTCGCCCATTTTTCTGGCGAAGACACCACCTATAGCCAGCAATTCACGCCGATTTATGCGGGCCTCTGGCGTGCTCTTGCAGCTCTTGGACGCGCCGACGGTGGTCGCTTCGTCCTGTATCCGGCGGTGAAGCTCGGCTTTCACGCCATGCAGCGGTTCGATCATGCCGTCGCACACTGGAGCCGGCTGCGAGAATTCGATGCTGACCGTAGCGGCAGCCTGCTGGCGACGCCGGCAGACGCCGCCTCGGCTCTCATCCGTACGGGGATTATCGCTCCCGCCGTCGCCTATGTTCTTCAGCGCGCATATGCCGGATCTGATGATACCGCTTCCGATGATGCCTGGCCTGACCTCGTCGCGCAGACGACGGAACTGGTCACCACCAATGGATGGAGCGATCCGATGCCCCTTTTGGGAGATCGGCAACCGCATCCGACCGACAGCCATCCGCCGACGATCCAGCGGATATCGGCCCTCGGTGTGGAAATTGGCGATGACCTCCTGAGACGAGCGATGCGTCAGCCGCAGCCGGGAGCTCGCTCTTTTGCGGACGATCTGTTTTCGGATTGGGCCGGACTATGCCGTCTGTTGAGCAAGGATTTCATCGACGACGCGCGCATGATGCGTGACCGTCGTCGCGAAGTGCTTGAAAAGGTGGTTGCCGGGGCCTCACAGGAGACCGTTGTCTACGACAACGTCAAGCCGATGATCTGGACGATGGTGATCGTCGCCATGATTTTCGCCGGATTTGGCCTGACGGTCGTCTTCCTCAGTGGCCAATTGGGCCTCGGCTACGATGAATTCGCGCAGTCGCTGATCGCCGCGATCACCGCCGTGGGTGCTGTTACCTCCCTTCTCTATGCGGCCTTTCTCTATCGAGGCGCAGCACGACCGCTCATGGTTCTGACCCCGGATGGATTGCTTGCCTCCAGATTGGACAGGCCGATTGCCTGGACGGGTGTTGCCGGCTACGCGGTCTATGCATCGAGCCGTTTTGCCCTGCGCCTCTGGCTCAATCAGGACGCATCACTGCCCAAAAAAGATTGGCGTGCGATCTATAGTAAAATCGATCGCCGGCAGCGCATTGTCACGCTGGGTGCCCTGGGGATCAAGGGAATGAAGGCTGCTGACTTCAGCGCACTCGTCGGCCGGTATCACGAAGCCGCCTACGCCCGAGAGGAACTCGCCGCCGCTATGCCGCACCCGCTGCCCCGCGACACGTCCGCAGGCGAGATAGATGGAAAACCCTGAGCAGCAATGAGCTCAAACCGATGGCCTCTCTGGGCTAAGAAGGAATCGTTAAGCATTTCAGGCCATCTAAGACCATTGCCGGGGCCGGCATCGGACCTCGGTCCGATGTGCAACGCGCGATCACCGTCTAACCTCTCGTATCTGTTCAAGCCGTGTATCTGCATGGCGCTTGATCCGACTCGGAGGAAAACAATGCGGATAGCAACCTTAGCGTCCCTGGCCGCGCTTTCGCTGGCTCTTGCAGCAAGCCCGGCAACGATTGCCGGCATCGACATGACCGCACAGGCAAAGAGCGGTGGAAACGGTGGCGGCAACGGTGGGGGCAATGGCGGCGGTCACGGCGGCGGCAGTGGAAACAGCGGCAACCATGGCAGCAGCCAGGGTAGCGGTTCAACCCATGGCAACTCCAAATCTCAAGGCGTGAAAGGCAAGTCCACCGAGGCGGCAAGCAAGTCCAAGTCCGTCAAGGCAGACGAGACCAAAGAAAAGAACCTGTCGGCGCAACTTGCGGGCCTGAACTCCTTGAAGCGAAACTACAAGGCGTTGATGCATACGTCCGACCCACGCATGACGGCCATCGCGGCCTATGCCGTGGCTTATGCCCAGTATGAACTCGACAATGGAATCGAGCCCGCGGCCGATGACCCTCTGTTGGGGGATCAGGCGCTGGAGGACGCATTGGCTTCAGCGACGAAAACCGGTGAAGTCAGCCCGGCGGTTTTGGATGAAGCCAAAACCATCTTGGGGGTTGGCGACGCAAACGGGAAGATCGATCAAATCCGTACCTCTCTGGAGGACGCTGCGCCGGCGACATCAGACGAATAACCGATAAATCAGTTGCGAGCGGTGTGGAGCCGACAAGTATGGCTCCGCACTAAACTACGAAGAGCATTTCCGTTTTGTTTGAGTACGGAGATGCTCTTTTTTTATCAATTTCAGACGCAGAACCCTTTGCTCGAATTGCTCCAATATGTCGGTCGATCACCCACCACCTCAAAGTCCCTGTGTCGTGATGAGCCTTCGAGCGTGCCGAATTCGTTTCACGTCGGCAGTCATGTTTCGACGTCCCGACCAGATCGTAGCCATCGACCGATCCCGTTTGCGGACAACGGTGTCGCCGCATTGAAAACCATCGATCGTTCGCGAACCCGCCTTGATCGGACAGAGGCCGGTCTGCGGCCCCTGCCTTGCACGTGAAAGCCGCGTCACTCCGCAAGCTCGATGATCGCGCAGTCGTAGCCTTCGAGATCGAGCCTGCCGGCAACCGCCTTTTCGTCATCGAGAAGGTCGCGGCCAGCGGGAACGCCGCCGATGGCGGCCGGCTGGTCGGTGTAGTTCTGGATGAACAGCAGCCGGCGCTCTTCGTTCATCCGCATGGTCACCTCGACGCCCTCGGGAAGCTCTCCGATCAGCGGCTCGATGCCGACGGGTGCAAACAGCCGCTCGGCAAGCGCTGCCGTCAGATCCGGGGTGAGATAGGTGCCGACATAGACCACCTGCCCCTTGCCGAGTTTGCGCGACGTCGCCATCGGCTGGCCCTCGGCATAGCGGTTGGACCAGGCCGCGACCACGTCGACATCGCTTGCGATCGCCAGGTTTTCATAGAAATAGCCGCCGACCAGTTCGCGGTTGCCGATCTTGAAGCGGCGCTCACGCCGGTGCGATTCCGCCGGCTTGTTCGGTGGAATGACAAGCCCGCCGGAACGTTCCATCACGTCGAAGAGCCCGTTGGCGCCGGGGGCGGCGAGACGGCCGAAATCCTCGACGCGCACGCCCGTGAGCTGCGACAGCGAGGTGCCGGGAGCGGTCTCGCGGATGACGTGGTTGTCTTCGTTGCGGGTACCGGTGCGCGCGCCGATGACGACGGTGCCGCCCTGCTCGGCGAAGGATTTCAGCAGCCTTTCGGTCCATTCGTCCTTCCACATCACCCAGTGGGGGACATAGAGCAGCTTCAGCTTCGAAAGATCGTCCTCGGGATGAATGAAGCCGCAGGCAATGCCGCGGTCGTAGCAATATTGGTGCAGCAGGATCGCATCGTCCTGCGGGCTCGGCAGGCCGATCGGATAGGTCTTGTGGGCTTCCTGATTGTCGAAATCGGACCCGGCAATACCGACATCCATGCGCACATAGGTGCCGAGGATCTTGGGCGCCAGCGCGGTCATCTCGGTTGCGAAGCGCTTCGCCTCGTCATAGCGATGGCGGGCGACGTCGTCGTGGTCGATGATGCCCATCCAGTAAATCTCGGCGCCGAAATGGGCCGGGCGCCAGCGGAAGAACATCAACCCGTCAGCGCCATGGGCGACCGAGGAAAGTGCCATGCGGCGCAGTTCGCCCGGCTCCGGCGTCAGCGTGCAGAAACCCGGCTGGCTGCCGAAGCCCGATTGCTGCTCGGGAACGATATAGTTGCCGGAAAAACCGCGGCAGATATCGAGATGCAGCGCCTGGACCTTGGCGTGGTTTCCGAGCCGCTGGAACTCGTCGTAGAGCATCGGGTAGATGTCGTAGCCGACGAAATCGAGATCGGTGGTGAACTGGCCGCGAAAGTCGATATCCCGGAGACCGCCGAGATTGTGGAAGACGAACCAGGAGGATTTGACGGCGCGTAGGATCTCCACCTGGTCGTGCTGAAAGCGCGCCGTCGAGAAGGCGAGGAAACGATGATAATCCTGCAGATGGCCGGGGCTCGGGAAGGTCGGGCCGAACTCGATCGGCAGCACGACCTGGTCGAAGCTGTCATAGGCCGTCGCCCAGAAATCGCCGCCCCACGCTGTGTTGAGCTTGCTGATCTCGCCGTATTTGCCAGCGAGAAAGGCCTGGAATTCGGTGAGCGTCGCCTTGGAAAAGCTTTCCGGCATGCTGGTGTTCAGCTCGTTGTCGGTCTGCCAGCCGACGACAAAAGGATTGTCGCGATAGTGCTCGGCCATCGCTTTGGTGATGCGCCGGCTGTGTTCGCGAAAGACCGGGCTTGCCGTGTCGCAGTGCTGCCGCGAGCCATGGCTCATCGGCCGGCCCTTACCGTCGACTCTTAGAATCTCTGGATGCGCCACGGTCAGCCAGCGCGGCGGTGTTGCCGTCGGCGTGCACATGATCGTGTCGATGCCGTAGCGCCCGAGCATGGCGATGGCGCGGTCGAACAGATCGAAATCGAAGGTGCCGAGCTTCGGTTCGAGAATATGCCAGGCGAATTCGGCCATTCTGACCACGTTGAAGCCGGCCTTTGCCATGCGCTCGGCGTCGCGCTCCCAGTAACTCTCATCCACATGTTCGGGATAATGCGGGGCGCCGACGAGGAAGCGGTCGGTCTTGACGGGGTTCCATACGGAAAGGCTTGCGGTCTTGTCGGACACGGTGATGTTTCCTGTGATTATCGGTCGAGGATCGTCTTGCGGGCGCTGATCGTGCGTCCGCCATCGGGCGAGAAGAGATAGAGTTCGCTGGCGTCGAGCTTCAGCGCCACGTTCTGGTCGGCGGCAAAAGGCGCGACGTAGCTGAGCTGCACCGTGATGTTACCGGTGCCGCTTTCCGAGGCGATGGTCCTCAGGTTGCCGGCGTCGATATAGAGAATGGTTTCGCGCCCGAGATGCTCGACCAGCCGGACCTGACCGTTGATCGCTCCGCCCTGCGCCCCGTCGGCGACCATCGATATGTTTTCCGGCCTTACACCGAGCGTCAGGCTGGCGCCCTTCGGCAGCACCGTCGCCTCCGCCAGTTCCACCGTCACCGGCACGAGGCCCGGCGCCGAAACTGTGATATTGCGGCCGGACACCTCATCGACGGTAACGCCGAGGAAGTTCATCCGCGGCGCGCCGAGAAAACCTGCGACGAAGAGATTGTCTGGGTTGCGGTAGAGTTCGAGCGGCGAGCCGACCTGCTCGATCACCCCCTGGTTCAAGACAACGATCCGGCTTGCCATGGTCATGGCCTCCACCTGGTCGTGGGTGACATAGACCATGGTGGCGCCGAGCTCGGCGTGCAGGCTGCTAAGTTCGACACGCATCTGGGTCCGAAGTGCCGCATCGAGGTTCGACAGCGGCTCGTCGAACAGGAAAACGTCGGGCGAACGGGTGATCGCCCGGCCGATAGCCACGCGCTGCCGCTGCCCGCCGGAGAGCTGCTTCGGCCGCTTTTCCAGCTGATCGGTGATCCTCAGGATCTTGGCCGCGCGCGCCACGGCCGCCTCGATCTCTGCCTTCGGGCGCTTGGCCATGCGCAAACCGAAGCCCATGTTCTCCGCCACCGTCATATGCGGATAGAGCGCGTAGGATTGGAAGACCATGGCGATGCCGCGGTCCCCAGGCTCCTGGTTGCTGACGTCGCGGCCGTTGATCAGGATCTGGCCGGAGGAGATCTCTTCCAGGCCGGCGATCGACTTCAAAAGCGTGGACTTGCCGCAGCCGGAGGGACCGACCATGACGATGAACTCGCCCTGCGCTACGGAAAGATCGATGCCTCGCAGCGCATGATAGGCGCCGTAATTCTTGTTGATCTGTCGGAGTTCGAGACTGGTCATGCGTCCTGGCTCTCTGCTGTTGAAACTTGGAACTTTAGGAGATCGCTCATCCCTTCACCGCTCCCATCGTCAGGCCGGCGATGAAGTGGCGTTGCATCAGGAAGAACATGACGACCGGCGGCACGGCGACGACGATGGTCCCGGCGGAAATCAGGTTCCAGGCCGAGACCCATTCACCGCGGAGATTGGCAAGGCCGGCAGTAACAGGCTTGACGGAGTCGCTGACGGTCAGCACCACGGCCCAGAAGTAATCGTTCCAGATGAAGTTGAAGATGAGGATGGCGAGTGCGGCAAGCGCCGGCCGCACCAGCGGGATCGCCACATGCCATAGCGTCTGGAAGGGAGACGCCCCTTCCGCCCGGGCCGCCTGGAACAGCTCGTCGGGCAATGCCGCGATGAAATTGCGCATGAACAGCGTCGCAAAGCCGGTCTGGAAGGCGACGTGGAAGATGATCAGCGCTGCCGTGGTATCGATCAGGTCGAGCCGGACCATCAGGTCCCGCACCGGGATCATCATGATCTGGTGCGGCAGGAAATTGCCGCCGACGAACAGCGCGAAGATCAGCATGTTGCCGGGAAAGCGGTAGCGCGACAGCACGTAGCCGGCGAGCGTGGAGAGCACCAGCACGCCGATCACCGAGGGAATGGTGATCGTCAGGCTGTTGAGGAAGTAGCGAGCCATCGGCGTCTGCGTGAAGACATCAGTATAGTTGTCGATGACGCCGATCCCGGTCGGCCATCCCCACAGATTGCCGCCCATAACATCCTCGGTCGAGCGGAACGAGGTCAGGATGATCGCAAACAGCGGGCAGAGCCAGAGCAGCAGGACGATGACGACGGCGAGCACATAGAGGCGGCGCTGCCAGAGGGCGGCATCGGGAATGGGACGAGGATACATCAGCCTCCCCTTTCTTCGGTATGGATGATGCGGCTGAGGTACCAGACGATGAAGGCGGCCATGATCACGAACAGCACCGAGGCGATAGCCGCGCCGTAACCGAAGCGGTAGGAGAAGATCGACTGTTCGAACATCTGGTAAGCGAGAACCGAGGACGAACCGAAAGGGCCGCCGTTCGTCATCACCGACACCATGTCGAAGGACCTGAGTGCCCCGACGACGGTGACGGCAATGGCGATGAAGGTGACCTGGGTCAGCTGCGGCAGCACGATGTGCCACAACATGTTCCAGCCCCTCGCCCCATCGACGCGCCCTGCCCCGATCAGCTCTTCGCTCAAATTGTTGAGGCCGGCGAGATAAAGCACCATGCAGAAGGTGATCTGTGGCCAGAGTGCTGCAATCACGATGGCGAAGGTGACGAAATGCTCGTCGGAGAGAACCGCCGGCGCCGTCGCCCCGAATGCCCTGAAGATCAGCGCGAGCAACCCGAACTCCGGCGTATAGACCCAGGTGAAGACGACGCCGACCGTCACCGAGGCGAGCACCAGCGGAATGAAGAACAGCGACTTCAGGAAGCGCATGCCGCGGATTTTCTGGTTGACCAGCAGCGCAATGGCGAGCCCGATCGGCGGTGCCGCCATGAACATCACCAGCCAGATCAGGTTGTTCTTCAACGACACGTAGAATTGCGGGTCGTCGTAGAGTTCGACGTAATTGCCGAAGCCGATCCACACCATCGGGCCGAAGCCGTCCCAGTCGTGCAGGCTGATCCAGAGGCTCCTGACGGCCGACAGCAGGATGACGGTGAAGAACAGCAATATCGCCGGCGCGATGAGTAAAGTCGGGGTGAGCCACCAGCGCTGGCGGCGCCATAACATCAACATGTCTAGAGCCTCATTTACGACAAAAGCAAGCGGCGACCTGCCCCTCATCCGACTGCCGCCAACTTCTCCCCGTAAACGGGGCGAAGGGGATATGCAGCAACCTCTCGGTTCCCCACCAGCCTCTCGTATGGCACGTCCCCTCGCCCCGTTTACGGGGAGAGGGTTAGGGTGAGGGGCAGCCTCAAGGCGAAGGACCAGGCGTGGGCCGCACCCGCCCCTTAAATCTTGTAGATGCGCTTGCGCGTGCCCTCGAGGCGCGTCAGGATGGCCTTGCGCCGGTCGGGTTTGGCCATGAACTCCTGGAAACCGACGAGGCCGGCCTGCGCCATATCGGGATCGCTGTCGCGGTCGTAATATTGCGACGTGCCCTGCACCGTCTTCATCGTCTCGACAGCGACGTTGACCAGCGGGTCTTTGCTTGGCGGCAGGTCGTGGCGCGGCGGAACGTTGCCGCCTGGCTCCAGATAGGCCGCCAGATTCTCGGGCTTGTAGAAGTAGGCGAGGAATTCGCGCGCGCCCTGCTTGTTCTTAGCCTTGGCGGGAATGTGGATCGAATTGACCGAGAACTCCTCGAAGTGGCCGACCTTGGCATCGAGCACCGGGAAGGTCGCATAGGAGAGCTGCGGTAGATCTTCGGCGGTGAAAGCCGAGCGCAGGAAAGCGCCGAGGTTCATCATGCCGGCCTTCTTTTGCGCCAGGAGCGCCGCGGCCTCCTGCCAGCCGAAGGACGTGTGGTTCTCCGTGAAGAACCCCTTCGAAATCATCGCCTCCCACTGATCGAAAACCGCCGTCAGCGCGGGATCGAGATAGCTCATCTCGCCGTTCATCAGCGCCATATGCTTGTCGAGGCCGTTGATGCGCAGGTTCATCTGGTCGAACCAACCGGCCGCCGGCCATAATTCCTTGGTGCCGATCGCGACCGGCGTGATGCCCGCGGCCTTGCACTTGTCGCCGTAGGCCATGAACTCTTCGGCGGTCGTCGGCACGGTCAGACCATGCTGCTCGAACACATCCTTGCGGTAGAACATGCCCCAGAGCGTGCCGCCTGTGGGAAGGCCGTATTGCTTGCCCTCGTCAGTGACAGCGCCGGCCGTAGCACCCAGCACGTCCTTGTACTTCTCCTTCTCGAAAAGGTCGGAGATGTCGTCGAACAGGCCGCGCTTGACGAAGGCGCGCATGCGGTTGCCCGAAAACCAGGAGCAGACGTCAGGCGCGCCGGCGACGAGATAGTTGCGAATGGCCGTCTTGTGGGCCTCGTGGTCCATATTGTTGATGACGACGTTGACGCCGGCTTCCTTGCTGAAGCTCGCGGCGATCGCCTTCAGTGCGTCGAGTGCGGCGCCATTGTTTTCGGCAGAGATCATCGTGACCTCCTGGGCCTGCGCGATCGCCGGGATCGGAAAGCTGCCGGTAACCGCTGCGGCGGAAACCAGCCCCGCGCCTTTCAGGAAGCGTCTGCGGGTGGTCGACGGAAATTGCTTCAAAAATGTCATTGAATTCCTCCCAGTTGATCGATCGACATTCTCCCGACCGTCGCCTCCTCCATGAAACGACCGACCAGGCATTCAATGCTGCGATCCGCTCTGCGATTCCTGCGATAATCCGCTTGGCTGAGTTGATCCGCGGCCGAACTTATGCATAGATCTTTGCAGCTCGCAATAATTAATTTACAAAATTAAGGAATGCATCGTGAAGTTAAAAGGCGACCAGACAACGGCGAGAGCCATGAACCGACGCCTCATCCTCAATCTCCTGCGGCGCGAGGGGCCGAGGAGCCGCGCCGACATCGCGACGGTGATTGGTTTAAGTCCTGCCGCCGTTACCTTCGTCGTCTCCGACCTTCTGGAGGAAGGCATCGTCATCGAAGGGAAGACCGTGCCCGGCCTCACCGGCCGCCGCCCGATCCCTGTGGATATCAACTACGAGCACGCGCTCGCCATCGGCTTCAAGCTGATGGTGGATTCGGTAGAGTGCGTGGCGACCGACCTTGCCACCAACCCGGTCGCCGCCATGCGGGTAAGCCTCGACGGCCACGAGCCCGATAAGGTCGCAGACCTGCTGGCGGGCACCGTTCCCGAACTGGTGAAGCTCGCCGGCCGGCCCGACGCCAAGCTCGCCGGCATCGGCATCTCCATGCCCGGCGTCATCAACCACGAACAGACGGCCTGCGTGCGCAGCTACCGATTCAAATGGGACAATGTCCCCCTCGCCTCGCTGGTCGCCAGCCGCGTCCATGTCCCGGTCTGGCTGGAAGACGACACCAACGCCTATGCCATTGCCCAGCAGCTCTTCGGACTCGGCCGCCAGCATCGCAACATGGCCGTTCTCGCCGTCGGCGTCGGCATCAGTTGCGCGCTTGTCATCGACGGCAAGCTCTATCGTGGCGCCAATGGTGCTGCCGGCAAATTCGGCCACACGCTTTACGAGGAGAACGGCCGGCTCTGCGAATGCGGCAAACGCGGCTGCCTGATGGCCTATCACTCCCAAGCCTCGATGCTCCGGCGCTGGCGGGAAGCGACCGGCCGCGAGGAACTCAGTCTACCGGAACTGTCGGTGGCGCTCGCATCAGGCGATACCACCGCCCTCGCCCTCGTCGCCGATTCCGGCCGCGGCATCGGCACCGCCCTTGCCAATCTCGTCAATATCACTGACCCCGAAGTCATCGTCGCCGGTGGCGAAGCCGTCTCCCTCGGCGATCCCTTCCTGACACCGCTGCGCGAAGCGCTTTCGGCCCGGACCTTCCGAACCGCCCCGCCCCTCTTGCCCGACTGGGAGGACAATTCCTGGGCCCGGGGTGCCGCTGCCCTCGTCACCCAGAAAATATTCGACTTCGAATCCTCCGGCGGCATCACGGACATCGCCAGTCTCGTCGGCGTCAGAACCGCGGGCTCATCATCGGCGGCGTAGTGATACACTGGCTTACAAAAATGGGGGTTCGCCGACACATCCCTGGTTCAATCAGCGACTTAAATCCCGATGCGGCCAACCGGTCGGGAATGATTAATTCAGGAAGGATGACAAGATGAAAATGATCCAGGCTATCGCGCTCGCCCTTGTTCTCGGCGGCGCAGCCGCAGCACACGCAGAACAGCCGCTGCAGCGCACCGATCTCATCAAGAACGATATCGATGTGCCCGGCCACGAGGTCGTTCAGGTGCGCGTCGATTTCGCGCCCGGCGTTCTCGCCCCCAGTCACACGCATCCCGGCGAGGAGATCGCCTTCGTCATCGAAGGAACGCTGGAATACCAGCTCGACGGCAGACAGCCTGTTACCCTCAGAGCCGGCCAATCCTTGTTCATTCCATCAGGCGTCGTACACTCGGCGAAGAACGTCGGCAGCGGCAAGGCTTCGGAATTGGCGACCTACATCGTCCGCAAAGGCGCACCGCTCGTCGTACCTGCCAAGTGAGCCGTTCCCAGAGCCGATGATCTGGCAGACACCAGCTCCCTTCACTCGACCCCGTTCACAGGGTTCGAAGGACGGGTTGGCGGGCGACCTCATGCTAACCACCGCCAGCTACGCTTGCCGGCCGTTTCTCCCTTGCGGTCGCCTTCCATTCACGGCAGCATGCACGTGTCCCCAGTCATCTGAACCTCTCACATTAGGAGGATTGCCATGGCAACGTTGGAGCGGCCGGCCTTTGTCGTCCATTGGAGCGAGATCGAACGGCCTGACAACTCGCATTATGACGATGACGACGAGCTGATGAGCATCGGTGCGCCTTTCGGACGCTATTTCGGCCTGGCGAAATTGGGCATTCATCACGAGCGCTTGCCGCCTGGCCGGCGCACATCCTTTCCGCATGCCGAGAGCGCCGAGGAAGAATTCGTCTATGTCATCGAAGGCGCACCCGACGTCTGGCTCGATGGCCACCTCTATCGGCTGAAGCCCGGCGACGCGGTCGGATTTCCTGCCGGCACCGGGATCGCCCATAGTTTCCTCAACAACACGCAAGCCGAAGTGCACCTCCTCGTCGTCGGCGAGCGCCACAAGGCTGAGAACCGCATTTTCTACCCGCTCCACCCTCACCGCAGACCGCTGCATCATGATTGGTGGGATGACCATCCCACCCATGCCCTCGGTCCGCACGATGGAATGCCGGACCTGGCGCGGGAAGCAAAGGGCCGAGGAAACAGCGAATAGATCAGCCAGGCCGATAGCCGGCCGCAATGGCGGCTTCGCGCAAAGCCGAGACCAACGCTTGGCTGGAGCTTCGACAGTTATGGGCTCAGGCCAGCCAACCGCAACAGCTCGTCATTTTCGTTTGCAACGCCTTCCGTCAGCCGGGCGGCGGCAATCGGGGGAAGCCAGGCGAGAATGCCGCTGACCTCCGATCCGGTGACCGAGGCGTAAGCTTCGACATAGCCCATTGCCCGCTCCGGCATCGCATGGTGCAACAGCACGTATGTTCGGCAGACATCGGCCAGAGGATTGCCACAGCAGGCATCGAGCCAGTCGACGATCATAAACCCCTGCCCCGAGCCGTGAATATTCCACGGGTGAAAATCGCCGTGACACACTCTGTCGCCATCTGGCAGGGATTCGAGTTGCGCCAGAAGCCGATTTCTGGATGAAGAATCCAAGTGCTCGGCCCGGCGGATTCTGGCGGAAAGCCTCGCCATGAGAGACGGCAACCCGTCGCCCGGCTTTTCGTGAATTCTTCCATACAGTTGCGCCATGTCTTCAAGCGACGCTCTTCCTGCCGTCGAGACGAATGGGTCGGCAAAACAGCAGCTGGGCGCGCGATCCATCAACACGCCCCAGCGCCCATCGAATTCACCGACCGCATGGACCTTTGGCGTCGGCAGCGCGAGCCTCTCAAGGATCGACAGGTTCACCGCCTCCCTGAATGACGATGCCTTGGAGGCGGCTGACCGGTATAGCTTGAGCGCCAAGGCGCCATATTCGAAGACCTCGGCCTCTTTGCCCGAACCAAGGAGTCGACCCGTTTCGGTCATTGCGGTGCCTCAACTTCTGATTTCAGCAAGATTCCATGGTGATCTCGCGAGAAATGCCGCGATCACCGCCATCGCAGTTTGCCACGGCCGACGAAAACCGGTGAGCGAAATTGTCGAGGCCGGCACCTGCCGCCGGCAGACCTGGCCGGGGGCCACAGCCATAGGAGCAACTCTTGCGCCTTCCCGATATTGAGAGTGCGCGAGGGCCAAGGCTGCCGTCACAACGGATCGCTGATACCTATCAACGAGAACTTGTCGAAGCATGATGGATGGTATTCAGTCTCCGGCGCAGCCATGGCGGAACAGCATCGAGCTGTCATGGCGGGTGGATGACTCACGATGAGGGCAATCCGCCGCGCCTAAGATTACTCGCTTTCGCAGTAGGCCGACAGCAGTCATTGCGATCGCAGCGATAAGCCACACACATAGCAACCGATCGGAGCTCAAATGTCGACCGCCGCTTTGCCTGAACCGCCATACTACATGGTCAGTTTTTCATCTCAACGAACCAAGGTCGACAACGGCTATGGCGAGATGGGCTATGCGATGACGGAACTTGCAAAACAGCAGCCGGGTTATCTCGGCTTCGAAAGCGCTCGCGGAGCAGACGGTTTCGGCATACTCATCTCCTATTGGAAGGATGAGGACAGCATTCGAGCCTGGAAATCAGTCGTCGATCACGTTCAGGCACAAAATCGCGGTCGGTCAGACTGGTACACCCGGTACGAAATCCGTGTTGCGCTCGTCACGCGAGCCTACGGGTTCAACATCGAAGCGACATGAGTTGGCTTGTTTGGACAGCCAAGGCTAAGCGCGTGAAACGGAAGCACATTTCCTTTCGAAATGCAGCCGGGATCTAACGTCGCCTCCGCATGAAGATCATTGAAAGTTTACGAATTTCGAAAAGCCTTCTGCAATCGAAGCCTGATTAAGTCGCGTCGTCTGGCTGATGGGTGTACCAATGACGACGCGACAACTCACCTTCGCAATAGTTTGGGCCTGCATATTCACCTGCCTTGCCTTCGGATATCTGCTGTCCGGGGTTTCGCTCCGGGGAATGGAAAGGCGATATGTACATGAAAGGCGCTGCATCGGCGGCTTACCTTGCTATCATGAAAAACGGGATCTCTGGTTGTCGGATGCCTTGGACAAGGCACAAGCCCCCAACAGCCGCGATTGACGGCAAGTCGTCCGTATTCAGTTGACGGGTCCCCGGTCGATCCGCCCCCTACCGCGCGAACCTGCGGGCGCCGGCGACGCACAGGATGACGGCAACGGTCACGGCGAGCATGGCTGAGGTCACGGGCTCGTGCAGCAGGGTTGCGGCGAGCGCCAGCCCGAAGAACGGCTGGAGCAGTTGCAGTTGGCCGACGGCGGCGATGCCGCCCTGCGACAGGCCACGATACCAGAAGATGAAGCCGATCAGCATCGAAAACAGCGAGACATAGGCAAGGCCGAGCAGCGCCGGCGCTTCGATGCCGGAGAAGCTCTCCGGCCGATGGAAAAGCGCGACTGCGACCGTCACCGGCAGCGACAGCACGAGCGCCCAGGAAATCACCTGCCACCCGCCGAGCGTGCGCGAAAGCCTGCCGCCTTCGGCATAGCCGAGGCCGCAGACGATGACAGCCGCCAGCATCAGCAGATCGCCGACCGGCGAGGCTGTCAGGCCTTGCGTCAATGCGAATCCCGCCACCAGCGCGCTGCCGAGAACCGAAAACAGCCAGAATGCCGGCTTCGGCCGTTCTCCGCCACGGATCACGCCGAAGATCGCCGTCGCGAGCGGCAGCAGGCCGATGAAGACGATCGAATGGGCTGAGGTGACATGCTGCAGCGCCAGCGCCGTCAGCAACGGAAAGCCGACAACGACGCCGAGCGCCACGACGGCCAGGGAGAGAATATCACCTCGGCTCGGCCGCTTCTCTCTGAAAGCGATCAGCAGGCCGAGGGCGAGGAAGCCGGCGATCGCCGCGCGCGCCACGGTGAGGAAGACGGGATCGAACTGCATCACCGCCACGCGCGTCGCCGGCAGCGATCCGCTGAAGATCACCACCCCGATAAAACCATTGATCCATCCCGATGCCATACGGTCCATGATGCGCTGCACTCCTTCATTTCCTAATCCTTATCGGCCAACAGCGATGGCCATAACAGTGACAGTCTGATACGATTTTGCGAAACTGTAGTGATACAGAAAGCAATACAGATGAGCGAAGGACGCACACGCGTGGAGATGGTCGTGGCGACGATCAGGCAGCGCATCGCCGGGCGCAGCCTGACGCCGGGCGCAAGGCTGCCCTCCGTCCGGGGGCTGGCTGCGACGTTGAAGCTGTCGACTTCGACCGTCGTCGACGCTTATGAGCGGTTGGTCGCCGAAGGCGCGATCCTGGCAAGGCCAGGCTCGGGATTCTACGTCGCCAACCAGGCAGCGCCCTTTGCGCTTGCCGAGACTGGGCCGAAGCTCGACCGCGCGGTCGATCCGTTCTGGATATCGCGGCAATCGCTAGAGGCCGGCGAAGCAGACCTGAAGCCCGGCTGCGGCTGGCTGCCGCCCTCCTGGCTACCGGGGGACGGCATGCGCCGCGGGCTCAGAACACTTGCCCGCGCCGACGGGCCGGCGCTCGCCGATTACGGCTCGCCACTCGGCTTGCCGCAACTGCGCCAACTGATTTCGCGGCGCATGGGTGAACGGGGGATAGAAGCCTCCCCGGGTCAAATCATGCTGGCCGATTCCGGCACGCAGGCAATCGACCTGCTCTGCCGTTTCCTGCTGGAACCCGGCGACACGGTGCTGGTCGACGATCCCTGCTATTTCAATTTCCATGCATTGCTACGCGCCCATCGGGCAAAGATCGTCGGCGTGCCCTACACGCCGTCCGGTCCCGATATCGAGCTGTTTGCGCAAGTCGTCGCCGATGAGCGTCCGCGGCTCTACATCACCAACTCCGCCATCCACAATCCGACCGGCGCAACCTTGTCTCCTGTTACGGCTCACCGGGTTCTAAAACTCGCCGACCAGTTCGACTTGACCATCATCGAGGACGATATCTTCGCCGATTTCGAGCACACGCCGGCACCCCGCCTTGCCGCCTTCGACGGGCTCGAGCGGGTCATTCACATCGGCAGCTTCTCGAAAACCCTGTCGGCCTCGGCCCGCTGCGGTTTCGTCGTGGCGAAACCGGAATGGATCGACGGCCTGACAGACCTCAAGATCGCCACCACCTTCGGCGGCGGCCGGCTGACGGCGGAACTGGTGCTGAACGTCTTGAGCGACGGCAGCTATCGCAAACACATGGAAACGCTGAGACACCGGCTCTCCCGGGCGACGAGCGAGGTCTCGGCCAAGCTGAAGAATCTGGGCATAACGCCGTGGCTGGAGCCACAGGCCGGAATGTTCCTCTGGTGCCGGCTGCCCGATGGCATCGATGCGGCTGATGCCGCGCGGGCCGCACTCGAAAAAAGGATCGTTCTGGCGCCTGGAAACGCATTCAGCCTGTCGCAATCGGCAACCAATTTCATGCGCTTCAACGTGTCTCAGACGCTCGATCCGCGAGTGTTCGAGGTGCTGGGTGATGCGCTGGCAGGAAGAGGATAATGGAAGGCGAGCCGTCGCGGATCGAGCGCCTTGCCCCACGAAACGTCTGTGGCGAGGCAATAGCAAGCGCCTTGCTCCCTCTTCTCGCCAGCGGGGAGAAGAGATATGCGGCAGCGCCTCACCCTTCCTGAGCGAGTCTTTGCGGAAACGAAGGACATGTGCTTTCTTCTCTCGCCCCGCCCGCAACCATCAAAACGACCGGTGGACCGCCTTGTCGTTGGCGAGGCGCGTCACGCAGCCTTCGAGCTTGGCGAGCAGCAGATCGAAGTCGAGCGGCTTCGTCAGATAGTCCGCCGCTCCGCCGCGCAGGCCGGCTAGCGTGTTTTCCCGGTCGGTCAGTGCCGTCAGCAGGATGAAGGGGATGTTGGAAAGCTCGGGGTGGTTGATCTGAATTTCCGCCAGAAGCTGGTGCCCATCCATCACAGGCATCGAAATGTCGCTGATGACGATATCGGGCCACTTCGACAGGATCATTTCCAGTCCCTCGGCGCCGTTCGATGCCTCGAGCGTCTTGTAGCCGGCTTCGCTCAATTCTTCGACGAGGAGGTTCCGGATCTCGACTTCGTCTTCTATGCACAGGACTGTAACCATGAGCTCTTCCTTAAGCTGCGACTTGTTGATCCGACAATAGAAACTCTATTGGCAGAAGAATGGTGAATGTTGTGCCTTTGCCGAGCTCGCTCGTCACCTCGACGGTGCCGCCATGCAGTTCGACGACCTGCTTGACGACGTTGAGGCCGATGCCCGTTCCGGCAATGCCCGTCGCGCTGCGGGCGCGATAATAGGGCTGGAATAGCTTCGGCAGATCCTCCGCATCCATGCCGATGCCACTGTCGGAGATGGCGATCTCCACCGTCTTCTCGTCGGCCCGGGCGCGAACATGAATGTCAGGCGCGTTCGGCGAATATTTGACGGCGTTCGAAATCAGGTTGGTGAAGACCTGCTCCATCGCGCTGCGGTCGAACGTCAATACATCCGGTATGGGCGCGAGATCGAGATGGAACACATGCGAGCGGCTGAGGTGACGCTGCCTGTCGCAGCAGCTGACGAGCAGGGCCTTCAGATCGCCTTCGCTGCGCTTCAGTGTGATCTGTCCGGTTTCGAGCCGGCCGCTGGCGAGGATACTCTCCATCAGATCGACCATGCGCACGACCGCGCTGCGGATCACGCCGGCTTTTTCGTGAACGTAGTCGCCGCTGACGTTGGTCGTCGAGCGGCAGAGCCGCTGGGCAGCGGCGTCGATGATGGCGAGCGGCGTGCGAAACTCGTGCGAGGCCATGGCGACGAACTGGCGCTGGAGCGCATTCACCTGCCGTTCGTGCACCAGCAAGCGGTCCAGTTCCTCTCTCTGCCTTTCGATCTCGGCCGTTCGATCGGCCACCATCTCTTCCAGATGGTTGCGGTGATGGGTGAGCTGCGCCTGGCTGTCCAGCAAGGTCAGCGAGGTGCGATGCAGACCACGTCCAAGCCAGAACACGACGGTGATCAGCAGCGCCAGGCAGCCGAGCCCCGCCGGCGCGATCTGCTGCAGCAGCATGTATCCGGGCCGGATAGGCGGCCATACGAAATAGCCGATCGTGCCGCCGTCATGGGACGACACAGGCACTTGCGCCCGCTCATCCCCACCTTTCGAAGGCGCGAAATACAATCCTTCGAGCCGCGCATGATGGCCGATACTTTCGGCAGCTTTTCCATCGATGAACTTGACCGAGATGGCGATGAACTCCTGGCCCGCCTCGATCTGCATCCTGGCCGAGCTCGGCAGAATGGGACGCGCGCTTGATATCGCCGGCCGGTTGCCGATCATGATCGTCCGAACCGTGGCCAGTTGACCAATCGGTTCGGCGCCGGGATTTGCAGCCCGCTCGACGAGAGCGGCGCGCATCTCTCCGGCAAGAGTGGCCATTTCTTGGCCGTCGTCGTCACCGAGCCGCGGCGGCACGGCATCCGCGCCGTCGCGGAACGCAAACATCAGGCGATTGGTATCGTCAAAGATATAGGTTCTGTCGTGCCCGAAATACTGGCTCGTCCACCGACCGACATTATCGAGCAGCCATTCATGGTTTCGCTGCTTTGCATAGAGGAAGGCATCGTCCCATTTGGTGACGCTTTCCTGCTCCCGGGGAAGTGCCGCGATCTGCTCTTCCAATCCTTGGCCGACGAAGTCGGCCTGCCGGCGCAACGAGAGATCGTCGACCTTCACCGCGGCAAGCCACGCAAACCCGCACAACAACACAGCCGCCGCGCAGGTGAGCGTCACCAAGACGAATGTGATGTGGGATGTGAGCCCGACCTTCAATACCTGCAACCTTTTGATGGCGCCTTATGCCGAGAAATTGACACGCAAAGGTTGACGGACCATGAATTATGCGCTCCCGTGAGGGTCTGTGGCAGGTCTCCCATAGGCATCGCAATCGTTGAAGGAGAAGCACATGGATGCAGCAGCATCGTCGGATATGCCAGGCATCAGGATCGAGCCGATCGCTGCCGCCCACATCGACAGCTTTCATCATGCGCTCGACGTGGTCGCGCGGGAGAAAAAATACCTGTCCATGCTGGAAGCAACTCCGCTGCCGCAAACGCGTGAGTTCGTGATGGGCATGATTGCGAAAGGCAATCCGCAATTCGTTGCCACCGCTCAAGACAAGGTCGTCGGCTGGTGCGACATCAGCCGGCATTTTTTCCCGTCGCACGCCCATCGCGGTAAGCTCGGAATGGGAATCCTTCCCGCCTATCGGGGCAAAGGTCTCGGACGGATGCTGATCGAGACCACATTGAGAGCGGCGCAGAAAAGCGGTTTTGCCAGGGTTGAACTCGATGTTTATGAAGACAACGCCCGTGCTATCGCTCTCTACGAAAAGATGGGATTTGCCCGCGAAGGCATCGTCCGACGTGCTGCACACATCGATGGTCGGTTCATCGATGCGATCAGCATGGCGCTTTTGTTCGACGAGCGCGGCGCGGCATAGTCCTGATATCGCCGAGAATTTTAGAACGAGTCCAGCTGACTCCCGTGCCCCGGACGTTCATCATTTCCACCGGGAGTTGGAACAAATGCTCTTTCACCAGATTAGTCCGATGCGAATGCGCCGCCATGCATCGGGCTCAGCGAGGAGGCAGCCATGCACATCACCCGCCGGCAATTTGCAGCGCTTGCAGCCGTGCTTTTCCTGCCGGGGATGCCGCAAGCGGCAGACGAGGAGAACGCCGTCTTCTGGCGCGCCAAATCCGCCGCGAACGACCATGTGCTTTTCGGCTACGTGCGCATCCGCGCCGACAGTTTTCCCGACATCGTGGCCGAGGGAAAACGCCTGGTCGATCAATCGAAGACGGTGCTGATCGACGTCAACCCGGCCTCACCCTGTCGACCGCCAGGTTCAAGAACAGTGATATCAAGCCCGTCTTCTCAGGTTTGACGCCATCCGATCAGGGCGAGTTAAAGACCATCCTCTCGACATCCCCGGCAAAGGGAGCAATCGAAAAACTTTCCGGTTTCGAGGCGAGCCTCCTCCTGATCGGCGAAGGACAGCATGTCATCGGCCCCGACGCGCCGAGCATCAGCCTGGCGCTTGCGAAGTACGGTGTATCGATCGGGCGCGATGTGAAGACGCTTGTAGCCGACGGCGAAATGCAGGCCATGCAGAAGCCATTGACGCTCTAAACGGTCAATTCCGTCGGCCCGGACTCGATTACCTATCTTCTCGAGCTGCGCCGCCGGATCGGACCGATCGGCGCCCGTTTCGACGAACTGTACAAGGCTCGAAAGAGTGCAGAGATCGCAAGCCTCGGAGAGGAAATCACTACTAGGGGCATCATCACGCCAACCGATCTCATCGATGCGGAAAAACTGCGCGCGCTCCTCATCGAGCGGATCGTGAACCTGCCGGCAGGCACGAACGCTTTCATCATCCTGCCGATCGGGCTTTTGAACGGTCCCCACAGCATTCTCGTCGACCTCCGCTCCCGCGGAGCCGAGGTGTCGGCAATCGGCTGAACCGGGTTTTGAGCAATTCCAGGTATCGCGACATGATTATGCGGGCTTCTTTCGCCCGGCCACTCCCCCTATCGGGCAAAAGCCTCGAACGGATTGTCGTGGGTCAGGCGCATCAGGGTCCCGTCGCCTATGCCCCGCCGTTTCAACTCGGGCAGCAAGACCGTGGAAAGATGCGTATACGGCTTGGGTATCCCGCCCATCGGCAGCGCCGGATCGAACCAGCCGCGGTCATGGCTCAACAACAGGCGATCGCCGCAGCCCGCCTCCAGCGCCTTGATCACCAGTTCCGCTACCTCGTTGTCTCCGCCCCGGCCGACATGGTCATACTCGATCCAGGCGCCTCGCTCGGCGACGGCGACATTAAGGGCAAAGTCCTTTTCTTCCTGCGTATGGATCGAGATGAACCTGTCGGCCCTGTAGCCCTCCGCCTCGATGACATCGAGCTGGTCCATGACGACCCGTCCCCTGATCGTATGACTGCCGATGACGGCGTCTGTCTGCGCCGCGGCGCGCGCGGCTGCCCGCAGGATTTTCGTCTCGAGCGCCGTCATGCCGTCATCGCCGGCGCTGAGCTTGATCCAGCCTGCCTGGAACCCGGTCTCGTCGATCTGCTCCGTCAGTTCACGAAGCATCCACGCCTCCAGCTCTTTCTCGGAAGCCTGGCGGACCCATTCGGGAATCCAGGGTTCACGGTAATTGCCGGTGGGAACGACGATCGGAAAATCCGTCGCGAGCGACACGGCAAGATCGATATCCGCACGGCGTCCAACGCCGCCCGTCGAGCATTCGACCAGTGCCGTCACCCCAAGCTTCTTGATCCGCTCGATCTCGGGGGCCATCAGACGGACGACGTCGTCGATGTCTGCCTCGGCATAACCGGGCTGGTCCGGCGTCCTGAGGTCGACGAAAACGTGCTCATGCGGGAGGATCATCCCAAGTTCGGATTTGCCCTTAGGCCCGAGCGTCGTGCGCAGATATTTCAAAGTCTCTCCCCCAAGATCATACCGGCTTTGCGTAAAGGCCTCGACCGACACTGCCGCGAAAGTAGATCGTCACGTACCGAAATCAATCGCTCACTCGGTTGAATTTCCCACAACTTGCCCCTTGGTGTCGACTTCCAACCTGGCGCCCCGATTGCTGGCGAGCTGACTGTCACTGGGGAGAGATATGCCGCCTCGGCCTCTTCGGCGTCGCATCGGCTACTTCCCCTTCCCCTCCTTGCCCTGCGCCGGCCGGGTGATCGCGCGGACCTTGCCGCTGGCGCCGCCACCGCAAAAAAAGCAGTCGGCGCCATCGGATTCGAGGCCGGAGACGCCGGTACCCTCGGGCATATCAAGCCGCTCTAGCACCTCCCCCGTTTCGGGGTCGATGCGCCTGACGTCGCTGTCATCGCCCTCCCAGGTGCCGTGCCAGAGCTGGCCGTCGACCCAGGTGACGCCTGTCACGACGCGGTTGGATTCGATGGTGCGGAGGATCTTGCCGGTTTCCGGGTCGATCTGATGGATCCTGCGGCCCCTGTGCTGGCCGACCCAAAGCGAGCCTTCGGCCCAGGCAAGGCCGGAATCGCCGCCATTGCCGGGCGCCGGGATGGTGGAAAGGATACGGCCGGTCTTCGGATCGATCTTGTGAATGACATCCTCGGCGATCTGATAGAGGAACTCGCCGTCGAAAGCCGTTCCGGCATGGGACGCAACCTCGATCGAGCGCACCACGTCGCCGCTTGCGGGATCGAGCGCGTTCAGCCTATCGCCCGAGGCGAACCAGACGTGCTCACCATCGAAGGTGACACCGTTGACGCGCTCGGCGCCGGGAAAGGGTCCATATTCACGGATGATCGTCGCAGCCGATTTTTTCATCTCTTCCGTCCTGTTTGCCCCGTCTGACCAGGGCCATCCTCATCTGTCAGGCCATACTAGTCGCTTGGCAAAGGTCCCGGGAGTAACAAGATCGTCGGGAAACCGGGCAGCGGCGGGCTCATCCAACGCCGTGCCCGCCCGCGCCCGAAGGATTGCACCTTGCTCTCCCCGGCAAGCGAATCCAGCGCCCGCTGCACGGTGCGCGGGCTGGCGCCGAGCGCGATCGCCAGCGCCGAGCTCGACCACGCCTCGCCATCGGCGAGAAAGGCGAGCACCGCCCCATGCTGGCCTTCAACGAGCGGCGCCAGCACGGCGGTCTCGCCGGCGCGCCGCGGCGAAAGCGCAAAGCCGCGTTTCGTCGCCGAGACCTCGGCGAGCGCCCGCAGCTCGGCGCGCAACCGGCCGATCTCGACGCGCAGCCGGGCGCGATGTGATTCATCGGCATGTTTACCGCGGAAGGCGCGTGCGACCAGCGTGCCCCTGGCAATATCCCCCGGCCAGGCTTCGGCGAGCGCGCGGGCGAGCGCGAAGAGCACCGGCCGCGTTGCCAGCGACACGGAAAGCTGGTCGTCGCGCACGACATGGCGGCAGGCATCGACGACGAGCGCGCCCGAACCGAGCAACTCTTCCACCTCCTCAAGCCGCAGCGGGCTTTCCCGCCAGCGCGAGATCAGCCGTGCCACGGGTGCGTTGAGTACGTCGGCGGCATTTTCCACCTCCGCCGTCAATACGGGCATACCGGCCTCGCGCGCCGCTTGCCTTGCCCGGTCAAGAGCCGCACGCGCCGCTTTCGTCTGCAGGCGCCGGATCGCGATACCCGCGACCACCAGTTCGTGGGCAGCCCTTGCCGCCGGCGGTAGCGGCGTCGGGTCGAGCGTTTCGAGCGCCCTCTCGGCCTCGTCAAGCCGACCAATCAGCACCAGCCGGCGAAGCTCGACATTCCTGGCATGGGCTGCGTTGATCCTGTCGCCATGCGCTGCGAGCACCTTGCGCGCCGCCTCCAGCGCTTTGGGCGGCCAGGTGAGATCGCGCGAGACCAGCGCGATCTCGGCCTCGGCGACCACGCAGCGGGCTCGCGCCACCGCCTCTCGCGGGCCGAAGGCGCGGGCCGCACTCTTCAGCAGCGCCTTGGCGCGGACGAGATCGCCGAGCTGCGCCATCGCAATGCCGCGCAGCGCCAGCGCCGGCGCATCGTCGCGCAGCGCCACCCGCTTCAGCGCGCCGAGCGCATCTCCCACTGCCAGCGCCCGCGCCGCCGCCGTGATCAGCGAGTCCATTCAAATCCCGTCACACTTGTCACTCCCACCCTTGCCCTGCCCGGCCGTAGCTTTGTCGTCGACCGGCAAGCAACCCCGCGCCGGATGGTACGACGAGAAACAGGCAAAGGAGAAGACCCATGACGATACAACTCGGAACGCGGCAGCAGTGGCTGGAAGCGCGGCTCGACCTGCTCGAAGAGGAGAAGGCGCTGACGCGGCAGAGCGACGCGCTGGCGATGAAGCGCCAGCAATTGCCCTGCGTGAGGATTGACAAGGAATACCGCTTCGACACCGAGGCCGGCAACGTTTCGCTGAAGGATCTCTTCGGCGGCTGTTCGCAGCTCCTCGTCTATCACTTCATGTTCGGGCCGGATTATACCGCCGGATGCCCCTCCTGCTCCTCGATCGCCGACGGCTTCAACGGCTTCTTCGTCCATCTCGAAAACCACGACGTCGCCTTCACCGCGATCTCGCGCGCGCCGCTGGCAAAGCTTCTGGCATTCCGGCAGCGCATGGACTGGAGCTTTCCCTGGGCCTCCTCCTCCGGCAGCGACTTCAACAGCGATTTCAGCGTCTGGTTCACCCCCGAGCAGCAGCGCCAGGGCGGGATAGAATATAACTATCGCCGCGAGCCGCCCGCTCCCGAACAGTCCGCCTCCGAACCATTGGCCGGCAGGACCGTGCAGGAATGGCAACTGCGCGGCACCGAGGGACCGGTCGCCCAGATCGCCGCCATGACCGAAACCGATGTCGCGACCTACACCCGCGACCGGCCCGGAGTCAGCGCCTTCGAGCTTGCCGACGGCGCCGTCTACCATAGCTATTCCAGCTATGCCCGCGGCCTGGACGGCCTCTGGGGCATGTACCAATGGCTCGACCGCGCCCCCAAGGGCCGCAACGAGCAAGGCGTCTGGTGGCGCCACCACGACCGATATGGCAAGGAGTGACTGCGATGCTGCTTCCCATCCACACTTCGAAAAGGGGCGGCGGCAACGCCGCCCTCAACACCGCCGAATGGCTCTCGCTCTCCGCCGCCGCAGACGGATCAGCCGCCAAGCCGAATTGCAAACCCGCTACCCTCGCCGTTGCCGATTGGCTGTCGCTCGCCGCCGCTCCGACATTCGCGATCATGGCACTGCTGACGGCCACGACCGGCAGCGCCGACATGATCTGCATGACGGCGCCGGATGCCTTCCCGATCGGCGGAATGGTGCCCATGTACCTGCTGATGAGCGGCTTCCACATGGCGCCCTGGCTGCGGCTCGCCGCCGGCTGGCGGGGCTTGAGCCCCCGATAACGCTCCGCGACGCCGCCGGTATCTCTTCTCCCCGGCCGGGAGAAGAGGGAGCAAGCCGCACTCCCGCTCAGCCGCGTCCGGCTTTACCCCTTACCAAAGCGATCAAGTTCATGCCCTCACCTCGATAAAGTCGATCGGCCCGCCGGCAATCTCGTCATCGAAGACCGCGCAGGAAAGCTTGCCGCCGAAGACGCAGCCGCTGTCGATGTTGGTGCGGTTTCCTGTCGTCACCGGGTTGGACAGCGACGGTGTATGGCCGTGGACCAGGTGCTTGCCCCAATAGTCGCTGGACTCACCGGGAGGGAACCGTAACCAGAGAAGATCGTGCTCGCTCTGCTGCTCCAGCGGAAATGCTGGATCGACGCCCGCATGGACGAAGATGCGATATCGATCGACATGCATGAGGGGACGATCGGCCGCCCATTGCAGATGCTGGGGCAGAACTCTGCCGCCATAGGACATTTCGGTTTCAAGTCCGCCGATGCCGCTGCCGATCCACACGTCTCTGCTATAGCTATCGGCATAGGCAGCGACCATCAGGTCCTCATGATTGCCTTTCAGGCAGATCCATCGCCACGGGTCCGATGGACCGGCGATGATCCGGTCGAGGACGCTTTTGCTGTCAGGCCCGCGATCGACATAGTCGCCAACGAAGACGACGGTCCCTCGAGGCGCATAGGCCGCGATCCGATCGATCATCCTGTTCAGCGGATCGATACAGCCATGGATATCACCTATGGCGAACGTGTAGCGCATGCTTCGACCCTCTCGGCTGCAGTGCGACGGCGCGCGGCCAAGACGAGAAGACGCGCCAGGGCATTATGCCGAGGCTCACGCCCCACGCCGTCCACCGCATCATAACAAACGAAAGCCCGCCGCCATCGGGAAAACCGACTCAATCTCCGGTATTTATGGCGGTTGGCTCTCCTTCCGCTTGAGGCAATCGCCACAACACTCACGCCTGCTCAGTGGGGTAGAGCGTCAGGATATTGACATTGACCCTGCGCGGCTGCGTCACCGCATAGAGAATGGCCGTGGCGATGTCCGCGGCCTCTAGTTGCTCCATGTCGCCAAGCCGTCGTTCCACCGCTTCGCGGACACTGGCGCGCATGTGGGAGGTAAACTCGGTCCTGACGGCGCCAGGCTCGATGCAGGTGACGCGAATGCCATCCCGGCCAATCTCGCGCCGCAGCGATTCCGCCATAGCGCTCGCCGCATGCTTGGTGCCGGAATAGACCGTCGAGGGATGAATGTACCGGCCGGTGCCGGAGGAGACGATGACGATATGGCCGGTCCCCTGCCGCTGCATCGCCGGCAACGCCGCATGGATCGGGTAGAGCAGCCCGAGGAAGTTGACCTCGACCATCTCCCGATACTCGGCGGTGGTCGTGTTCCGGAACGGCGCGGCAACGCCGACGCCGGCGACGCAGAGCAGCATGTCGAGCCTGCCGAAATCGCCGATCGCCCGCTGCACCATCGCCGCAGCCTGTGCCTCGTCGGACACGTCGGCCTCGATCGGTAGGACCTCAGCGCCGCGCTCGCGGATGCGCTCCGCCAACGCCTCGAGGCGCAGCATGCGGCGGGCGGCGATCGCCACGCTTGCCCCTTCCTCCACCAGCGCCAGAGCGGCCGCCGCACCTATGCCAGACGAAGCGCCGGCAATGAGGGCGACCCTGCCACTGAGCTTTTTGTCTGTCTGCATACCGGATCTCCCGTCTTTTGGTTCAGGGTTGGCGAAATTATCGGCAATTTGGGCTGCGATGATCATGGCGACAATGCTATATAAATCGAACAGACTACGTTGATTTGGAGGCATAATGCGCGGCAGCGACTATGCGGAGCTCAAAGCGTTCGTGACCATCGTCGCGCACGGCAATTTCGCGCGTGCCGCAGCCGAGCTCGGAATGTCGGCATCGACGCTCAGCCAGACGATCCGCGCGCTGGAAGCCCGCCTGGGGCTTCGCCTATTGAACCGCACGACGCGCAGCGTATCGCTCACCGACGCCGGCGAGCGGCTGCATGCACGCTTCAGGCCGGCCATGATCGAGATGGAGGCGGCGGTCCGCAATGTCGTCGACGCACGCGACACGCCGGCGGGAACGCTCCGGGTGCATCTGCCGAGTGTCGCCGCCGCAACCTTCCTCGAGCCGACCCTCGGCCGCTTCCACGCCGCCTATCCCGATATCGTCCTTGACGTGACGATCGACGATGCAGTCACCGACATCGTCGAAGCCGGTTATGATGTCGGCGCGCGGCTGGGTGAGTTTCTCGAGGCCGATATGATCGCCGTCCAGCTCGGCGGCGAGCAGCGCCAGCTGGCCGTCGCTTCGCCGGAGTACATCGCCCGACACGGCCGCCCGAATGTGCCGGGCGACCTGCTCCGGCACCATTGCATCAACTGGCGCCGGCCGGGCGGTACAGGTCTCTACAAGTGGGAATTCCTCAAAGACAACACGTGGTTCTCCGTCGCGGTCAACGGCCCGCTGATCGTCTCGCACCGCGAGATGGCCCTTGCCGCCGCCGTCCAGGGCGTCGGCATTGCCTTCTGGGCCGAAGACCTCGTGCGTCCGCTGATCGAGGACGGCAAGCTCGTGCCGCTGCTTGAGGAGTGGTGCGGCACCTTCCCTGGCTGGTTCCTCTGTTATCCCTCACAACGCTACACACCGCCGAGCCTACGCGCCTTCGTCGATTTCCTCAGGCGCGATTCGGGGGCTGCAGAGACCGCTCGAAGAAACCGCAATGGATCGTAGGATGACAACTAGACAGGGCACCCGTCGGCAATCACCGTGACAGTCAAGATGCCGATCCACGGACGATTGTCGCATCAATAAAAGCCAGGCGTTACGTACCATCAAGGGCAGCTTGTCGCCCGAAGGCGACCTTGCATTGTGCGATCGTCAACGGCTATGCCTTCATCCCATGAAAAAATACGGACGAACCTATCACCTGCCGATTTCGCCCGGAGCGACAAGCGACGACAAGGTCATGACGACGCTTGACGGGCTGATGATCGCCGATCTTGTCATCACCGAGAAAATGGATGGTGAGAACACGACCATTCATCGGGGTAGGTCTCATGCCCGCAGTCCCGACAGCCGTTACCATTCGTCGCGCGATTGGCTTAAAGCCTTTGCCGCCGGGATCAGCCCGCAACTGGCAGACGGCGAACGCATCGTGGGCGAGAACCTCTATGCCCGGCACTCGATCGGTTATGATGATCTGCCGTCATACTTCCTCGGCTTTGCATGGATTATCGAAGGCGAAGTTCAATCCTGGGATCTGACTCTGGCTCGGTTCGAAGAACTGAGCACCGTTCCGGTGTCGACTCTGTATCGGGGGCCATACAAAACCGGCCTGTTCGAGGATACTGCGGCCTCGTTGGATAGGACCAAGCAGGAGGGGTTTGTCGTTCGGATCGCTGATGCGTTCCTGGAAGCCGAAATGCCAGTTCGGATGGGCAAGTATGTGCGGGACAACCACGTTCAGAGTGAAACGCATTGGATGCAGTCGGAGCTGATCGCGAATCGCTTGGCAAATTCCTGACGGCCGCTCGCCTCTCCTCCGTCCTGTGCTCGTCACAGGAATCCAGCCACGCCGCTCGCGGGCCTCACGCATGGCCCGCGGGATCTTGCCCTGCGACGCCGGTTTTATCATACTGCCCGGGATGAGCGGACATGAGAGCCCTATCGAGTTCTACACGCGACCCGGCCGGATGACCTCGGCCGGGCTGCATGCGCCTACCCTTGCCGCGCTCCAGGGCGTCGGCGCCGTTGCCGCCGCCGTACGCGGCACGCTGCTGCATGATGCCTGGGCGCAACACTACGATCAGGTGCTGACCCCGGAACGAAGGGCGCAATCGCACACGCGGCCGGCGGGCGAGATACTCGATACGATCATGGCGATCGATCCTGCGCCCCTCGACATCACGCGCCCGCCTGACAAGCGCAGCATCGGCACATGCCGCAATTTCACCGTGCTTGCCTGCGCAGCACTCAAGGCCCAGAGCCTGCCGGCACGCGCCCGCTGCGGCTTCGGAATGTATTTCGAGGCCGGCAAGGGCATCGATCACTGGATCGTGGAATATTGGGACGGAGAGCGCTGGGTGTCTGCGGACTTCCAGATCGACGATCTCCAGCGTGCTGCCTTGAAACTCGATTTCGATCCTCTCGACCAGCCTTCGGGCAAATTCCTGAGCGCTGGCGAAGCCTGGCAGCGCTGCCGCGCCGGCACCGCCGACCCCGGAAAATTCGGCATCTTCGACGAGTCCGGCTTCTGGTTCATCGCCATGAACCTCGTCCGCGACTTCGCCGCCCTCAATAACATGGAGATGCTTCCCTGGGACAATTGGGGATCGATGCCGGAACCCGAAGAAGAGATGTCTGCGGATGGTCTCGCCCGCTTCGATCGCCTCGCTGCCCTGACGATGGCAGCGGACGAACGCTTCGGGGAGTTGCGGGCGCTCTATGAGGACGATGCCGGGCTGCGCGTGCCGGCGCAGGTCTTCAACGGCGTGCGCCAGCAGATGGAGGATGTGGGCAGCGCGTGATTTATGGAATGGCTGAGATCGCCGCTTGTTCCCTCTTCTCCCCGCCGGGGAGAAGGTGGCCCGAAGGTCGGATGAGGGGGTTACACGGCACACCATTCATTGCCCCTTCGCTCATGCTCAGCGCATTCGCTCCTGTCGTCGCTCACCCCCTTGCATGTTCAAACTGCATTCATTGTTTGATGATGGGTGCGACCCCTGGGGGATGGCCATCCCCCAGGGGTCGGACGGGCGGGACCGTAACCCCCTTGGCTTGAACCGGGGATGAGCCTGGTCCGCCCGTCCTTCGCGTTTGTCCTGAACAGATAGTGGGGAGCAGGTCCCGTATGCAAGGCAAGGTATCGTCCGAACGCACCGCGATGGCGACAGTTTATGTCGGTATCGATGTCTGTAAAGAGTGGCTGGACATTCATTTGCATCCTCTCGGCCGCAGTTTTCGGGTGACCAATGACACGGCCGGTCTGCGCCGCCTCAAGCGGGAGCTCGATGCGCTTGACCAGATGCCGCGCTCGGCGCTGCACATCGTCATGGAAGCGACCGGCAAGTGGCATCGCGCCGTTCAGCGTTCTCTGCATGCCGATGGCTTTTACGTGTCGGTCGTCGATCCGTTGCGCGCCCGGCTGTTTGCCAAAGCTTGCGGCTTTCTCGCCAAGACCGATCGGCTCGATGCGCGGCTTTTGGCCATCATGGGAGAAGCCCTCAAGCCCGCACAGACCCCACCGCAGGACCAAGCGCTGGAAGCCCTGCAGGAACTGGTCAATGCGCGATCTGCGGCCAACGGCGAACGCACCGCCCTGTCCAACCGGATGAAGACGGCCGTGACCGCCTTCCTGCGCAAGGAACTGACGCGCCGGCTTGCCGCGCTCGATACCCATATCGCAAGACTGGATGCCGAGATCGAGCGCAGCATCGGCGCCGAGCCCGAGATGCGCCGCCGCCTCGACATCCTCATCTCCATTCCCGGCATCGGAGCCGTCACCGCCGCAAGCCTGATCGCTGGCCTTTGCGAACTTGGCGCCTGCTCCGGCAAGCAGGCGGCCATGCTGGCTGGCCTTGCGCCGCTCGCCTGCGAAAGTGGCGAGCGGGCCGGACATCGCGCCATCAGGGGCGGACGCCCCGCACCCAGGAACGCCATCTACATGGCTGCCCTGTCCGCCTCCCGTCACAACCCCGACCTCGCGCACTTCGCCGAAAGACTGAAGAAGGCCGGGAAACCCAACAAGGTCGTCCTCGTCGCCGTCATGCGAAAGCTCATCGTGCTCGCAAATACCCTCATCACTAAAAACCGCATCTGGACACCAAATCCACCTTGACACCAAACACAGATGCTCATCCGCCTGCCGGCACCTTCTCCCCGAGGGGAGAAGAGATACGCGGCGGCGCCTTGGTTTCCCTCTCCTCGACTATGGCGAGAGAGGTAAGGCGAGTATGCCGCAACGCCTCTGTCTGCCACCCACCCCAAATGTCCACTCTTCTCAGATCGGCTTGATTTCGCCCCAGACAATCCTGGTGCACACGACAAAGCTCAACCGATCATCATTCGAATAGGAGCGCAACAGCTCCGAGAGTTCCGCATCAAACCTTGCGATGCGGTCGCCCAGTTTTGAAGGCGCAAATGTATCCCGCGAATGCTGGCAGGATACGAAGTCTTCGACGTTCTGCTCGAAGGGACGCTCTGATACGAAGTGTTCGCTGCCATGGAGGTTGAGATAGCTCTGATAGCTTCGCATGCCCTCGGACCTTTTATCGTGATCGAAAGGCTGGCCTGTCACCTCCGGAACCCACTTCCCCAGGAAAGAATGCCAATCCGATTGCCATGGAGGTTCGAACGGGTCGTCTCCGGAAATGACGGCCATGACATGGCCTGGCGCGGCGTTTGCCAGAAGATGCGGAAACAGCCTGCTATGATCCATCCAGTGGATGCTTGCCGCAGCGACCGTCAGATCGAAAGGTCCACCGTTGGCCGGGAAATCCTCGGCGAAACTTTCTATCCACCGGATATTCCCCGCGTTACCGCCCGGCAGCGATCTGCCGAGAGCGATCATATGCTCAGAGGGGTCAACTGCCGTAACACTTGTAAACGCACCCGCCAGAGCGCACGAGATTTTTCCAGGTCCGCAACCGATATCCAGGAGATGCTCCGACCGTGGCGCAATTGCCAGAAGCTTTCGAAATACGGCAGCGGGGTAAGGCGGGCGATACCGGTAATTTGCGACAACGTCGGTTTCCGAAAAGGAGGAGCCCCTGCGCTGATCCATCAAAACTCCATGCTCTCGCGGCCTAAGCAGACGCTGTAACACAAGTTTATGTCAATGGGTTTTCATCGGTTCGGCCATCCGGTTCCGATTGTCTTCCGGGCCGAAACTGTGCCATGACCGATCGACCCCAGATACAACAGATCAAGGTGCGGCATCGGCATGAAGAAGATCGGTTTCCTCTCATTCGGGCACTGGACGCCCTCGTCCCAATCGCAGACGCGCTCGGCCGGCGACGCGCTGCTGCAGTCGATCGACCTTGCCGTCGCGGCCGAGGAGCTCGGCGCCGACGGAGCGTATTTTCGCGTTCATCATTTTGCCCGCCAGTTGGCCGCACCCTTCCCGCTGCTATCAGCCGTCGGCGCTAGAACCAACAGGATCGAGATCGGCACCGCGGTCATCGACATGCGCTACGAGAACCCGCTCTATATGGCTGAAGATGCCGGCGCGGCTGACCTCATCGCCGGCGGCCGCCTGCAGCTCGGCATCAGCCGTGGTTCGCCCGAACAGGTGATCGATGGCTGGCGCCATTTCGGTTATGCCCCGCCCGAAGGCCAGAGCGAGGCCGACATGGCCCGCCACCACGCCGAAGTCTTCCTCGAAGTGCTGCGCGGCGAGGGTTTTGCCAAACCGAACCCGCGGCCGATGTTTCCGAACCCGCCCGGTCTCCTGCGCCTCGAGCCGCATTCCGAGGGCCTGCGTGAGCGGATCTGGTGGGGCGCAAGCTCGAATGCCACCGCCGTCTGGGCGGCCAAGCTCGGCATGAACCTGCAGAGCTCGACGCTGAAGGACGATGAGACGGGCGAGCCCTTCCACGTCCAGCAGGCCGACCAGATCCGCGCATACCGCGAGGCCTGGAAAGAAGCCGGCCACACGCGCCAGCCGCGCGTCTCGGTCAGCCGCAGCATCTTTGCGCTGGTCGACGACCGCGACCGCGCCTATTTCGGCTATGGCAATGACGGTGAGGACAAGATCGGCTTCATCGACGAGAAGACCCGGGCGATCTTCGGTCGCAGCTACGCCGCCGAGCCCGACTCCCTGATCAAGCAGCTCGCCGAAGACCAAGCCATCGCCGAAGCCGACACCCTGCTGCTGACCGTCCCCAACCAGCTTGGCGTCGACTACAACGCCCATGTCATTGAAGCGATCCTCACCCACGTCGCGCCTGCGATGGGTTGGCGCTGAGGCCCCTTCCCGGCAGGCGATCTTCGTCGACCAGGCTGCGGCACACTATGGCTCATGCGCGGTTTGATTTGCCGCAGCCAATTTCCCCATGGCCTGCTGGATGGCCGAGAAGAAAAGCGCCGTCGTGATCCCGAACATCATCAGCCCATTGGCTGCCTGCAGCGGCGCTAGCAGCCGGATACGGCCATCCAGCACGACATCGCCATAACCGAGCGACGTGAAAGTGACGCCCGAAAAATACATTGCCGTTTCGAAGTCTTCGAAGGCACCGAGCACGCGATATAACACTGCCCAAAAAGCGACCTGGAAGATATTGCCCAGCATGAGCACGATCATCAGGACCGAGAATTGCACGAAGATCGTCCGCCAGGGCTTTCGGCCTACGGGTTGCGTGCGCGCGTGAGCAAAATAACGCGCAGCCAGCACCGAAGCCAGCGCCTGGAGTGCGAGGCAGATCGCCATCGCAAGCAGGCCGAGACCAATGACTTTGATCATGGGGCCGGACCTTCGATCTGGGGGCCGTCCTCGACCGGGCGCTGATGCAGCCATTCCATCAGCAAAACGAAGCCGACGGCCAGCAGCACGGGGCCGACAAATATACCGAGAAGGCCGTCAGCTATCATCCCTCCGATGACACCGACCAGGATGACCGGCATCGGCACATCAGATCCGCGGCCGAGCATCAATGGTTTGAGAAAATTGTCGCTCAGCCCGGCGATGAAAGACCATATGGCGAAGATGATTGCTGGTGTTGTCGCTTCCGTGACAAAGACATAGGCCATGACAGGCAGCGTCAGCAGCAGCGGCGGTATCTGCACGACTGCCAATAGAAACGTGACGAGCGTCAGGGCACCGGCCGCCGGAACCCCGATGGCGAAGAAGCCAATGCCAACGAGCATCGACTGGATTGCCGCCACACCGACCACGCCGACCGCAACTCCCCGGATCGTTGTGGCGGTCAGGTGGACAAGCCGGGCACCCCGCGCCCTGCTGTTGGTGACGAGTTCCAGCAGACTGAGGGCAAAAGCCGCAGCACCCTTGGCGTAAGCGACAAGCACGGCGGCGATCGCGATGGAAAGAACGAAGGACAGGCCGCCAGAGGCCAGGCCGCCGGCGAAGGATGCGAGCCACGCAGCAGGCTTGCTCAGCATCTCGCCGTATTGACGCAATGCCGAGGGCAGGTTGGCTGCAGCGAGCGACCAGCCGTCCGAGATCTTCGCTCCGACCACCGGCAGGTCGGCAAGCCACGTTGGAGGCGGCGGAATTGTCAGGCTTTGGTTCTGCAAACCGGACACAAGCCAGTAAATGGATGACCCAAGCGACGTGATCACGACGAACATCGGCACCAGCACGACGGCAACGCCGACGATCCCTATGAGCGATGCCGACCAGCGATTGCCGATCCGATCGGACAGGCGCAGATGTAACGGATGAAGCATGACCGCCAGGATCACTGACCAAAGCAGAATGCCGAGGAACGGCGACATGATCCTGGCGCAGACATAGACCAGAAGCGCGACGACTCCCAATTGAACCGCTGCATGGATGATGGACGGTCTCGACGGCGCGAGATCGACATTCGATGCGCTGGACGTCATTTTCCCCTCCCGGCCCGGCCTCCGCCAACGAGCGAAGCCGGACGCTCACGCATCGGACAGCGAAACCTTCCACCCGGTATCGGACCTGCGCGGCGAAGATTTTGCCGACGCCGTGAAAGATCGTCTCCAACGCCCCGTCATCATACACGACTTCGTGAAAACGGGATACGGCCACTGCTGCCGAGCTCTCAAACCCTGGTGTACCTGGCGCGGAATTCGCGGGGGCTGCAGCCCTCGCGTTCGTGAAAGACACGCGAAAAATAAAACGGGTCATCCAGGCCGACCATGGCGGCGATGGTTTCGATCTTCTCCTCGGTGGTTGCCAAGAGCTGTTTGGCGTGATCCATGCGCGCACGAAGCTGGAATGCCTTGGGCGGCAGCCCGGTTTTGAGCGTGAACCGCCTGCGCAGCGTCGCCGGCGACATCCCGTGCTCAGCGGCGAAGGCTGTAAGGTCCAGCGGTTGCATTGCGCGTTGCCGCAGCGTCTCGACGATTTCGGCCATGTCGGGCCTGTCTCGGCGGTGATCGGCCGCGCCGCTTGCCTGTCTTGCGGCTGATATGACGATGCGATGCAGCATCAAGGCCGCCGATGCCTGCCCGAGGTTGGTATCGTCGAGCAGGTCGGCATGCAGGGTGCCGAATAGCCGCGCCATCTCATCTACGTGATGCAAGGCCACGACGGGCTGTCGCTCGGTCATGAGCCTCAACCGGACGAAGTCTCGCGTGAACGATCCTTCGAAAAGCGCCCAGCGCTCGTCCCAGCCGCCTTCATCGGGGCCATAGGAATGCACGCGGTTCGGAAACAGCCAGAAGAGGATCGGCCCGGTGAGGCTCAGGCGGCCGCTGGCCGCGGTGTCCAGCCAGCCCTGCCCGCGCTCTACCAGCACGACGGCGAAACTCGGCAGTTTCCGGTCCGTCACCGCACGGCGGGCCGGCTGCCTGCCGCTGCCGGTAACAGCAAGTCCGCCGGCAGCGGCTAGCGGCGTCCTATAGATGGCCTCTGGGTCTCTCATGGTGAGCGAAAAGTCCAGCTATGAATTTCCTCTATGTCGGTTGGCGCGCCGGATCAGGTAATTGATGGCAAGCCAACTCAAGCGAAGGAGGAGTGAAATGTCAATTGCCGCGGAGGCCGAGCAGATCTGCAGGCCGGAATTTCCCCTTGCCGCCCATGGCAAAACCTTGCCTGCGGAGCGGACGGGCTGGCTCATGTCGACCGATCCCGCCATCGGCGTCGACGCCATCCGCCGCCGCTACCAGCACGATGGCTATGTCTGGCTGAAAGGCCTTCTGCCGCGGGCCGATGTCATCGATTTCCGCCACTGGGTCTTCGAACGCCTTGCCGAAACCGGACTGGTCGAGCCGGGCAGCGATTTTTCTCTCGGGATCGCGTCTGCCGGTGGCTTCGACAGAAGCCTGGCGGATCGGCGCCTGATGTCGCTCGTCCGCTCCGCCGCCTATGAAGGCTTCTGTGCGCAACCACTGCTCGCCCGCTTCATGGACGATTTCCTGCAGGGCATCTCCTATCTGCACAAGCGCAAGATCATGCGCTTCGTCCAGCCGGGATCGCTGACAGCCACGCCCGCCCACTACGATCTCGTCTATCTCCGAGGCGGCACCAGCCGCCTGGTGACGGCCTGGATACCGATCGGCGACACCCCCGCCGAGATGGGCGGCTTGGTCTATCTCGAAGGCTCGCATGCTCTGGGCACCAAGATGGAGGCCGAATTCAGGGCGGCAAGCGGCGATCTTTCTCCGGAAGAGCAGATCAGTGCCTATAACAGCCACATGAGCGAAGGCGGCTGGGTCTCGAAGGATCTCCCCGACATGGCAGAGCGTTTCGACACCCGCTGGCTCGCCGCCGATTATGAGGCCGGCGACGTGGTGCTCCACTCGCCCTACATGATCCACGCTTCGACCATCAACCAGGACCGCAGCCGGCGGCTGCGCCTCTCCACCGACATAAGATATCAGAATGTCGACGACGAGATCGACGTCCGGTGGAACAACCACTGGAGCCTCGGCGATATGCTGTAGCCCGGCTTCCAGTGCCCATCTTTGACCGGCGATCCGGTGCTATGGCTGCCATAAAAGGTTGATTGGCGAAGAGACGTCGACACAGAAGCGGAGCGTCGGGACCTTACTGCCGCGGTAGCCGTTGATGGTGCGAACCTTGAATCGATCCCATGACTGACCGACTTATTGATGTAGCCGAACCGCTCGAGTTGCCTCATGCCGCGTACGAACCTGAACGATATCATGATCTTCATGGCCGTCGTCGATGCCGGAAGCTTTATCGCCGGCGGCCAGGCCATGGGCCTGTCCCGTTCCGCGGCAGGAAAGGCCGTCATCCGCCTGGAAGACCGGCTCGGTGCGCGTCTGCTCAACCGCACCACAAGGACACTGAGCCTGACCGATGAAGGCCGGATGTTTTACGAGCGCGGGCTGCAGATCCTCGCATCGGTCGACGAAGCGGAAGCGAGCGTGGCAGGGCAGAGCAGCACTCCGCGAGGTGTTCTCAGGTTCACCGTTCCCGATGCCTTCGGGCGGCTCGTCGTGCTGCCCCTGCTTGAAAAATATCTACGGGCCTGGCCCGACGTCCAGGTCGAAGTGAGCTTCACCGATCGTTTGGCCGACATCGTCGAGGAAGGCTTCGATCTGGCGATCCGGATCGGCGCGACGGCGACGGCGTCGGACATCCGCCTCGTCTCGCACGTGATCGCCACCTATAAGGCGCGGCTCTGCGCCTCGCCGTCCTATCTCGCCGAGCGCGGTGAGCCGGGCGACATCGACGATCTCGCAGCCCACGACTGCCTGATCTTCGCCGGCCGCAATCAAAGGCAGGGCTGGCGCTTTCGCGGTGAAGGCGGTCCCTGGGTCAAAGCGCAAGGGCGCAGCCGCCTGAGGCTCGACAGCGCAGAGGCAATCCGCGACGCCGCCCTGGCGGGGCTGGGCATCGCGTTGCTTCCCGATTTTCTCGTCGCCGACGATCTCGTCACCGGCCGCCTCCGGCAGATCCTGACCGACCTCGAAACCGACGACGCAAAGATCGTCACGCTCTATCTCGACAAGCGCCTGCTGGAACCACGTGTCCGACGCTTCGTCGATCTGATAGTTGAAGAGCTTGGGCGCCGGGGGCAAAGCACGGGGCCGCGACGCTAAAACAGTAGACGCACGCTTTCATGCGCCGGCATCGGCGACCGCCTTGTCGAAGCCGCGGAAGCTTTTCAGCGCCAGGGGAAAGAGCGTTGCGGCGAGATAGGCGAGCCCGGTGAGCGAGAGCGCCGCGGCAAGGCCGATCGTACTGATCAACGCGCCGCCGACGAGGCCGCCGAAGGGGATGAGGACAAAGCAGAGGGCGGCGTTCATCGCGGTGACGCGGCCGGTCAACGGCTTGGGGATGCGCTCGAAGATCACCGCAGACAGGATCGGATTGAGGAAGCCCGAGGCAAATCCTGCGATTGCCAGGGTGATGAAGATGAGGGCGAGCGGCGCATCCAGCGCAACAACGAGAAAACGCGGAAACCCGGTCAGCAGGAACGCCACGGTATAGACCATCAGGCGCGGCATCCGCTCGCCGATCGCAGCGGCAATCGCGGCACCCGCGATCGAGGCGCCGGTGAAGGCCGAAAACATCGCCCCCAACAATTCCGGGCCATGGCCTGAGCTCTGCGTCCAGACGGGCAGCAGTACGGCGTGATAAGCCTGGTCCAGCAGGTTGGTGGTCGCCACCATGGTGACGATGCTGACGAGCACCGCGTCGCCGCGCAGAAAGCGCCAGCCTTCCCGGAGATCGCTGAAATAGGAGGACATCCCGCCCGGCCGAGCCTCAGGCGCGCCGCGCGGTTCGGGCATGCCGCGTGGCTCGGGGACGCGCCGCAGCCCAGGAATGCCTACTCCCACAATCAGCGCAGCGGCGGCGAAGGTGACGGCATTAACGACGAGCGCCTGGCCCGGGCCGATCAGGCCGATCAGCGCGCCGGCGCCGGCTGCCCCCGCCGTCGAGGCCAGCCGCTCGATAGCACCGACGACGCCGGTGACCCGTTCGAGCGGCATGGCCGCCAGCGTGGCGATATCAGGCACCATCGCCTGTTTGGCGGCATCGGAAGGGCCGCGCAGCACGCCCATGGCAAAGACAACAGGCAGTAGCAGCGGCATATTAAGCAGGCCAAAGAGATCGAGCAGCGGCACCAGCCCCACCACAGCCACCGAGGCGGTATCGCAGACGACGGCGATGCGCTTCGGGCCGACGCGGTCGATCAGCGGCCCACTGAGCGCCTTGGCGGCGACATAGGGCAGCATTTCCATCATAGCCGTCAGCCCGGTCAGAACCGGGCTGCCCGTCGTGCTCAGCACCAGCCAGGGAATGGCGATGGTCGACAGCCGCGTGCCGGAAAGCGAAAGCGTCTCGGCTGCGGCAAGCGCCAGGAAAGGTCCACCTCTTCTCATGGCCCACCATCCCCATCGCAGTGCGGGAGCCGGCCCGGGTAGGGAAAGGCGTGCAGCATGATCGAGAAGGGAACCATATCCGGGGGTGCCAGCTCCCCCAAAGGCGGAGCTACCCGCATCGCTTCGAGAATGATATCGGTCAGCCGCTTGGTCAGGGCTTCGGCCTGTTCCGCCGTCATCGGGATGATGATGTCGCTGGCCGTGCTCGCCTTGCGCCATTCCGCCGGCAGCTCGGTATATTCCTCCAGCGCCTGCTGCATCTGACCGACCTGCAGCGAGAGTGCCGCCTGGTTGAAGGCAAGATCGAGATCCAACGCTTCGCCCTCAGCCTCGCTCGCCGGCACCGAGGTAAGTTCGTGGCTTGCGCGCCACCAGCGATCGCGCCGCGAGGGATGCGGTGCTTCCTCGATAAAGCCGTATTGGGCAAGCTGGCGCAGGTGATAGCTGGTAGCGCCGCTGTTCAACCCGAGCCGCACCGCCAGCTGCGTCGCCGTAGCGGGTCCATCGACCCTGAGCATGCCGAGCATGCGCAACCGGACTGGATGCGCCAGCGCCTTCAGCGCGGTCGGATCGGGCACCACGCGGCTGATGGTGCGGGGTGCGGTGACGGATTGAGCAGGCTGCGGGCGCGGTGTTTTCATGCCGCAAGCCTACTATTGCAAACATATCTTTGCAAATTTTTCTTTGCAAAACTTCATCCCTGCCCGCAGCTCAATCCGTCGGCAGGGCAAAGACAGCGCAAGGGTCGGCGATGCCGCGCAATGTGTGCTCTCCGAGCGGCGTCAGCGCCGTCGCCGTATTCGCTGCCACCGCGCCCGAGATCAGCACGCTTCGGCCGAGCGGCTTGCAGAGCCCTTCCAGCCGGCTGACCAGATTGACGGCGGGGCCGATGGCGGTAAAATCCAACCGGTCGGCCGCGCCGATATTGCCCCACAGGATTTCGCCGAAATGAAGTGCTGCGCCGAAGGGCAGCGGTGCCAGTCCCTGCGCCTGGCGCAGTTGATCGAGATGGGCCATGCCGGCACGGCTGGCGGCGACCGCCCGAAGTGCGGCCTCGCAAGCCTCGCGATCCCCTCGGGCTGCGTCGCCCTCGCCTGACGTAGCCGTGACCGGAAAGATCGCCAGCACGCCGTCGCCGATGAATTTCAACACCTCACCGCCGAAGGCATGCACGGCGCCAGCGACGCGGTCAAACCAGGCGTCCAGTGCTGATATCATCACGTGAGGTTCGGTCACCTCGGAGAGGGCGGTGAAGTCGCGCAGATCGGCACAGAGAAGGGCCGCGCGGATGGTCTCGCCGGTGCCGCGGGCAAGCGCGCCGGCCTGCACCCGCGCGGCGCTACGGCGGCCGAGATAGGCTTCAAGCAGCGCTGCCCGCGCCTCGCGCGCCGCCAAAGCGGCGAGCGGCGCTGCAGCAAAACGCGCGACCTCGCGCAGCAGGCCGGCCTCGGCTGCGCCGAATGCACCTGCCCCTTCCCCGCTGGCAACCCTCGCCCAGCCGAGCAGCGGGCTGTCCGACCGATTGTCCTGTGAAGGCCCGATCCTGTCTTCCCATACCGGCCCGAGCCCGGCCAGCCACTCGCGCCCGGCCTCGCTCCGCGGAGCGGCGGCAAAGGCCAAAGCCTCAATAACAGCGCCAGTCTCCGCCCGCCACAGCCAGGTGCGCCGCGCGATGATCGGATGCGGCACCGAAAGCGTCAGCGCGCCGCCCAAAAGCGGCAGGCCATCGGCCAGCAGCCGGCGCCCGAGTTCGGCCAGAAACCATTCGGGACTGGGCGAGGCACCGGCCTCATCAACCAGCCAGGCAAGGGGAGATGGCAGATCCATGGCTTAACATCGCACGCTGACCGGGGCGGCCGCAAGGATGTCCCCGGGTGAGCGCAAGCAGCCATTCCGAATGTCCATGAGGACGTTTCCACCGGCTCAACCTTTCATCCCCAAAAGGACGTTCCACTCCCCTGTCGAAAACCATTCGCCGCGGTGGAAAACAAAAAATAAACACTTTAAACTTGCGCGGCTTTGATTCCATTATGGGGCCGTTCGTCATCGTGTGATTGAGGGGTACGATGGGCACGATTTTCTGGCCGAAAGATCCGCTGGATGGGAATGACATGACGCTGCTGACGTCGATCCTTCGGCGATGGTGCGAAAGATATCAGGTCGAGCTGACGGCGGAGGAGAGTAGCCGCAAGGCGAAAGAACTCGTCGAATGGTTCGAATTCGGCGTCAAGGATCCCGTCGAGCTCGAGGAATTGATCGACGACAAGCACTGGCTCGTCAGCAGGATCTGATCCTCTCGGGCGAATCGGGAGAACGCTGGCTGTCAGCGTCGGCGAAGCATTAGAAAAGGCCGGGCGAAAATCGCTCCGGCCTTCGTCCATCTACATCTAAGCCAGACCTTTAGTCATCATCCCGCCAACGCCGGTCGCGATCCCAGCGCCTCTCATCGCGCCAGCGCGGACCATCCCAATCCCGGTGACGCCGCTCCCAGCCCCAGCGGGGCGGACCACCGTAGAAAGCTACCGGCGGCGGGCGTCTCCAGTTTCGCCGGCATTCGCCCCAGCGCGTCAGATGCCAGCCGCGACCGCAGGCGTAGTCGACCTTTGTGACATTGCTCTGGACATTGATTGTCCCCATCGGCATTGCCTCCGCGGTACCGATCGAGAGGCTGCCGGCAAGCAAGGCAGCCGCGATAGAAAGTGCCTTCATCGTGAACTCCATTTTCAATCCAGCCGTCCGCAGATTAGGACCGCTAAATTGAACTGGAGATGAACTGCGCGTTCATGTTTGCGGTAGCAAAAGAAGCGCTTCCGCACGACCGGCTTGGGCGCTCGCCGACCGTTGTTGTCGCAACGGCAAGCGCTTCACAGACGCCCCGCTGCCGGCAAAATTTGTTCATGTCCTGCCGTAAAAAGGGTCGGGACCCGGATCATGCCCGGCGGCGACCTCGGTCAACCGCCCGAGGTAATGCGCCCAGCCTTCCGCATGGCCGGCGCATTGCTCGGCGCTCGGCAGGCCGCTATGGGTGAGCCGCAACAGCGTTCCATCTCCTTGCTCGATCAGGTCGATCTCGACCAGGCTCGACCCCGGCGGCACCACCTCACTGCCGTCCCAGCCGAAGCTGTAGGCAAGGCGATGAACCGGAACCACTTCTCGAAACGAGCCGCGCGCAAAGCGGGCGCCGGTGACGTTGACGAGATAGAGCCCACCGGGCTGCGGCTCGACCTGCGCCTCCGTTCCCATCCAGCGCAGGATCTTTTCCGGGTCGGTCATCAGCGCGAACACCGCGGCCGGCGGCGCCGCGATATGCGCCTCGCGGTGGACGACGAAGGGGTCTTGCATCTCTCTCTCCCGTGGTTGCCACGGCCCTGCCCGTCTCCGGTGGAGACGGCGCATCCTGTCTTGCCGTGCTATTCTGACGTGAATGTCCTCACTGGAAGCATGTAGGCGCAAGCCCATCCTCCACAAGAGGGCTTGCCCGTCGCGATCGACGAACAAGCAAAATCGCCGCGTCGGGAGCCCTGATCCTGCATCGGCGCTTTCATCGGTCATGAAAGCTCTTTCCGGACTATTGCCAGCCCGTCACCTTCCACCTATTGTTCGCGCCGTTCTCAGGGCGGGGTGCAAGTCCCTACCGGCGGTATGCAATTTGGATTGCGAGCCCGCGAGCGCCTTCTCAGGAAGGGTCAGCAGATCAGGTGAGATGCCTGAGCCGACGGTCATAGTCCGGATGAAAGAGAACGCGCGTTCCTGCCGCCCTTGCGGCTGTCGGGGACGTTCGTGATCGCCTTGGGTGATGTGTCTGTTCGCCAAAGGAGATTACCATGACACCCACCCGCTATGCCTTCATCAAAGCCAGCTGGCATGCCGATATCGTCGACCGTGCCCTAGATGGCTTCCATCAGCTTATTCCGCCCGAGCAGGTCGATGTGTTCGATGTTCCCGGCGCATTCGAGATGCCGCTGCTGTCACGCGATCTTGCGGCAAGCGGGCGCTATGCTGCTGTCGTTGCCGCCGCCTTCGTCGTCGACGGCGGAATCTACCGCCACGAATTCGTCGCCCAGGCCGTCGTCGATGGGCTGATGCGCGCCGGCATGGATACCGGCGTGCCGGTGCTGTCGGTTTCGCTGACGCCGCATCAGTATCAGGAAACCGAGCATCACAAGCAGATCTACCGCGCACATTTCGTCGAGAAAGGGCGCGAGGCCGCAAAGGCGGCTCTGACGATCGGCAAAACCCGCGCCGCTCTGGCTGCGTGAAAGCAGCTCGACGAGCAGAGGAACACAGGAGATGAAGACGGCGGGGCACTCCCGCCGTCGACCGCATCAGATCGACTTCACCTCGCCGCCATCCATGCGCAGCGTCGAGCCGGTCATCCAGCGTGCGCCCGGCGATACCAGGAAAGCCATCAGTTCGGCGATTTCTTCCGGCTCGCCATAGCGGGCGATGCCGGCCTGCTTGAGGAAACGGGCGGTCGCCTCCTCCACGCTTACGCCATGCAGCGGCGCCCAGTGCTTGAGATAGGAAAGACGCCGGCCGGTCATGACGGGACCGGGCAGCACGCTGTTGACCTGCACGCCATCGGTGATGCCGCGATCGGAAAAGGCCTTGGCGAGTGCGACGATGGCAGCATTGATGGTACCGACCGCCGCGTACGGCGCCTTCGGAAACACCGCCGAATTGCCCGACATCAAGACGACGGAGCCCTTCGCCTCTCTCAGCGCCGGCCATGCCGCTATCGTCAGGCGCCTCGCGCCGTGCAGCTTTAGCGCCAGCCCGTCCTCCCACTGCGCATCGGTCATCTCGAAAAGATCAATCTGCGGTACCGCACCGGCGATGTTGAGCAGCGCATCGATGCGGCCGAAGGCACCGAGCGCCTGATCGACCACGGCCTGCGCCGCTTGCGGCTCGGCGAGGTCGGCGCCGATGACGAGGGCTTGCGCGCCGGCCGCCCTTACCGCCTGCGCGGTCTCCTCAAGATTAGCGCGGTTGCGGGCGACCAGCACCAGCGCGGAAAAATCGCGCGCGAGGCGCTGCGCCGTCGCCTGGCCGATACCCTGGCTGGCGCCGGTGATGATCGCGACTGAGTTCGACATGCCGTCTCTCCTCTCTGCTTCGGCCACCACCCGCCCCTTCCGGCGGGGCGGCGCCAGGTTGCCGTCAGCGGGCCAGAAAATCCCGAATCTCGGCCGCGATCTCGGCGGCATGCGTTTCCAGCGCGAAATGGCCCGTGTCGAGGAAGCGCACGACCGCGCCCGGATTATCGCGCTCAAAGGCCTCTGCACCGGGCGGCAGGAAGAACGGGTCATTCTCACCCCACACGGCAAGGAACGGCGGCTTGTGGGTACGGAAATACGCCTGGAAGGCAGGATAGAGCGCAACATTGCTCTTGTAGTCGCCGAAGAGATCAAGTTGCACATCCTCGACTTCAGGCCGGGCCAGATAGAAATTGTCGAGCGAATAACCGTCCGGCGAAACCGCCGTCGGATCGGCGACACCATGGGTATATTGCCAGATCGTCGCCTCCGGCTGCAGCATCGCCTTCAGCGCATTGCGGTTCTCCTCGGAGGCGTCCTCCCAATAGGCCCGGATCGGGTTCCAGCCGTCGCTGAGGCCCTCGACATAGGCATTGCCGTTTTGCGAAATGATCGCCGTGATGCGCTCGGGATGTTTCACCGCCAGCCGGAAGCCCGTCGGCGCGCCATAGTCGAACACGTAAACGGCGTAATGATCGAAGCCGACGATTTCGGTGAAGCGGTCGATCGTCGCCGCGATCCCGTCGAAGGTGGCAGGCCGCGCCGGCAGGTCGGATTGTCCGAAGCCCGGAAGATCGGGCGCGACGATGTGGAAGCGATCGGAGAGCAGCGGGATCAGGTCGCGGAACATATGGCCGGCACTCGGAAAGCCGTGCAGCAGGAGCAGCTTCGGAGCATCCGGCGAACCGGCCTCGCGATAGAAGATCTTGAAGCCGTCGACGTCGGCGGTGCGGTATCTGATGGTGGACATGACAGTCTCCTTTGCGTTGATAACTTGTTTGCTATTTTCCGTGTGGTTATTCCGCCTGCCCTTGCAGGCGGCTGCTGAAGATCTCCGGCTGGAGATAGAGAACGAGGGCGCAGCAGATCAGGAAGAAGCCGAGGAGCGGTGCGAAGGGGGCAACGAGCCCCGCCAGGGCAAAGATCGCCAGCCCGATGAGTGTCCGCCGGCGCGCCAGCCGCCGGGCCGGTTCAGGCATCGCGCCCGCCTCGGCCTGCGCAAATATCTCGCGCTCGAACAAAAGATAGGCGGCATTCACCAGCACGAAGACGCCTGCGTAGATGGCGACCGGCATTGGCGCGAGGTCGGTCCTCGCCATCCAGGCCGTGGTGAACGGCAATAGCGACACCAGGAACAGGTGCAAGAAGTTGACCCAGATCAGCCGGGTCGATGCAAAATGCACCAGCCGTAACAAATGATGGTGGTTGATCCAGATGATCGCGATGAACAGGTAGCTCAAGGCGTAGCTGACCACGGTCGGCCAGAGCGCAAGCATGGCTGTGATTTCAGGGGACTCGGGCGCCTTCAGCTCCAGCACCATGATGGTCATGATCACCGCGATCAGAGCGTCCGAAAACGCGCTCACGCGCTCCGTCGTCATCTTCTGTCCGTGCATCTCAATTCCTCCTCATCCCATGTTTTGACGGCTGAATTCAGGCCGCCGCTACTGTGGCGACCGCCTCCCTGACGATGTCGAGCACGGCGGCAGGCGCCGTAACGATCGGCGTGTGGTCGGCGGCGTGAGAGCGCACTCGCGCCTGCATCCGCTCGGCCATGAAGCGCTGGTTGTCGGCAACGATCATCCGGTCCTGTTCGGCGACCAGGAACCAGGCCGAGCGGTCCTTCCAGAGCGGGCGCGACACGGGGACAGTGATGCAGGCCGGCGAAATCGGCCGCTGCACGGCGGCCAGTACCGCCTGCTCCTCATCAGTCGCATTCTGGGCGAATGCCGAGGCGAAGGCCTCCTCCGGCAGGTAGATCAGGCCGTGATTGTCCGGCGAAAGCTTCGGCGCCTGCGGATGCGGCGTGCCGCGATAGAAAATATCGGCCACCGTCTCGCCCTCGTCGGGCGCCAGCGCCGCTATGTAGACAAGCCCCTTGACCTTCTCTTCCCTGGTCGCGGCGATCACCGCGCCGGCATAGGCATGACCGACGAGAACCACTGGCCCCGTCAACCGCTCCAGTGCGCGATCGAGTGCCGCGACATCGTCACTGAAGGAGGTCAGCGGCAGCGGCGCTGCCACCACCGTCAAGCCTTCGGCAGCCAGAGGCTGGATGATCTTCGACCAGCTCGAACCATCAGCCCAAGCGCCATGGACCAGCACAACATTCACATTCTCTCGGGACATCGGCCTTCTCCTCTGCGTCCTGATGACATTAAGTAACCTATCAAATGTTGATATAACGGTTACTATTGGATCGCATAACTTGTCAAGACCATTCGAACAGGTTACATGTCAATTATGTCTTCAAGAGGCCGCCCACGCTTGGTGTCACAGCGGCCGGAACAGGAGTTATGATGGACAACCGCTCACCCGCCCTTTTCATTGGCGATGCGCTGGGGCTGGATTTTCTGAATTCGATCGCGACACCGGTCGATACGCCGGTCGATTGGATCGACGACGGCGAAGGCCTGCTGCGCTGGCTGGAGCAAGCAGCACTCGTTCCTCACGAAACGCTGGAGGCGATGCGGGCGCAGGCCCTGCCCGGCGAACTCGACAATGTTGCCGATCAGGCAAGGCATCTGCGCGAGTGGTTCAGGGATTTCGTCCGCACCCGCAAGGGCCGCCCACTCCCGGCAAATGCCCTGAACGAGCTGGAGCCGTTGAACCGCCTGCTCGAACGCAACGAGGGCTTCAGCCGCATCGTGGCAAGTCACGCCGATGGGCACGAGACGCTGGCGCTTCAGCCGATGCGCAAATGGCGCTCGCCCGATGCACTGCTGCTGCCGGTCGGCGAAGCACTGGCGCAATTCGTCTGCACCGAGGATTTCTCTACCGTGAAGGCCTGCGAGGGACCGGTCTGCACGTTGCTTTTTGCCGACCACACCCGTGGCCACCGGCGGCGCTGGTGCAGCATGGCGATGTGCGGCAATCGCGCAAAACAGGCAGCCCACCGGCATAGGCTGAAGGCGGATCACGAGTGATGCGCCGTCAGCCGGATCTCTGCGTGGCCGGGCCGGAATCTGCCTTCAACCGGAATAGGCATGGAATCCGCCAATACCGGCCAAATCAGACAGAATAATTGATTCGACGGCCTCACCGCGCTGTGGTCCACTGGACGGTGACATGTATCGCCATTCTTAACGCATCCAAAACCTCAAGGAGCTGAAGATGAGCAATGCCATGCGCAGTGCCCCCCCCATTGAGACCCCGAGAACACAGCCTGTCGACACCAAGCTCGAGGTGGTCGTCATCCCCGTTTCCGACGTCGACCGCGCCAAACGTTTCTACGACGGCCTGGGCTGGCGGCTCGATGCCGACTTCGCCAACGATGCCGATTTCCGTGTGATCCAGTTTACCCCGCCCGGCTCCGGCTGCGCGATCATCTTCGGCAAGAACGTTACGGCCGCCGCCCCCGGCTCCGCCCAGGGCCTCTACCTCGTCGTCTCCGACATCGAGGCCGCCCGCCGCGATCTGATCGCCCGTGGCATCGAAGTCAGCGAAGTCTTCCATGATGCAGCCGGCGTCTATGCCGGCAAGGACGAACCATACCTGTTCGGGCGGCTCCGCATTGCCGGCCGCGATCCCGATCACCGCAGCTATCGCTCCTTTGCCTCCTTCACGGATCCCGATGGCAACGGCTGGCTGTTCCAGGAAGTCACCACGCGGTTGCCGGGACGCATCGACGCCGACGGGACGACATTCACCAACTCAACCGATCTCGCGTCAGCCATGCGCCGTGCGGCGACCGCGCACGGCGAACACGAGAAGCGAAACGGCGGCAAACACGACGAGAACTGGCCGGACTGGTACGCCGAATACATGGTCAGCGAACAGGCCGGCAAGCAGCTGCCCTTATAGGCAACAGCGGCGACATCCTCTGAGAAGCAACGGCATTTCGGTATGGCGCGCGCCATACCGAAATGCTCTATCGTGTCTTCGCCTCACCAATTTCACCGATCTCCTTGCCGACGTGAGGTCGAGGATCGGAATCCGCCATAAGCCGTCATTGAGATGCGGAAGACATCCGCGACGTTATCCAATCGGAAAATGCGAGCATGGCTGCTGTTGGCGGCCTTGATTGAAGTCGGGTCAGCCAATAGCTCCCCAACGATATGGTGGTATGAAAAGGTTGTCTGATAGCCCCCGAGGATAGATGTCTGGAAAACATCGACGGCGGTGCCAGAGCGATCCCCAGTCCTTGCAGGGCCGCCTCCATCATCGCCAGGGAAGAGTCGAAGACGATACCGGCGTTTATCTGCGCCGCCGGAGGAACGTTCGCTGCCGCGAACCAGGCGCTCCATTCGTCCGCCCTGTAGCTCCGCAAAAGCGTCGCTTCGACCAGGTCTGCAGGCGACCTTAAACGCTCGGCCAATTTGGGCGTGCACAGAGGAGAGAGCGGAGCGTCGAACAGACGCAGCGCTTCTGTGCCGTGCCAGGAGCCGCTGCCGAAGCGAATGGCTAAGTCCAGTCCCTCGGCCGCCATATCGACGCGATTATTGTTTGTCGAAACGCGCACATCGATGAACGGATGCTGCCGTTGAAAATCCGAAAGCCTCGGCAACAACCAGCCAACGGCAAACGTCCCGACCACGCCCAAGAACAGCAATTCCCGAACCTGCCCGGCTTCAATCCGGTCCAGCGTGATCGCCATCTGATCGAAGGAATTGGTCAGGGTCGGCAAAAGGGCTTCGCCTTCTGCGGTGATTTTCAAGCCTCTGGGGAGACGCTGAAAAAGGGCAGCCCCCAATCGCTTCTCCAGGCTTTTGACCTGCTGGCTTACAGCGGCCTGGGTAACACAAAGCTCGATCGCGGCACGGGTGAAGCTGAGATGTCTTGCCGATGCCTCGAAGGCCCTCAAGCCGTTTAAAGGGAGGAATTGCCGAACCATCTTAGCCCTAGATTTTCTTGGATCTCCTCCGAGATATCATCGTTTGCTGCCGTAAAACAGTGCCGTTAAATGCCGTCCTCATGCGCCTTTGCGTTGATGAAAAGCTGCCTGCGGAGGATGAAAATGAATCGTAATTGGATAAAAATTCTATCGGCCACCTTGGTCTCGACATGCATTGCCACAAGTGGCTTTGCGGCCGACGAGATGAAACTGAAAGCCATCTCGGACGCAGCGGTAAAGCCGATTATGGATAAAAACGGCATTCCGGGCATGGCCGTTGCCATCGCCGTTGACGGAGAGGACCACATCTTCAACTACGGTGTCGAGTCGAAGGACACAGGCAGGCCCGTCAGCCCGGCGACCATGTTCGAACTGGGATCGATCAGCAAAACGTTTACAGTCACCCTCACCTCCTACGCGGACGTGACCGGCCGACTTTCGCTGTCGGACAAGGCACGCAAATATCTTCCGTCGATGAAGGGAAGACCCTTCGGCGATGTCGAGCTGATGAATTTGGGCACGCACACGGCTGGCGGATTTCCGCTGCAAGTTCCCGATGAAGTCAAAACCGAAAAACAGCTGATGGAGTATTTCGCAAGTTGGAAACCTTCATATGCCGCCGGAACGCACCGAACATACGCCAATCCGAGCATCGGCGTGCTCGGATACATAACGGCGAAAAGCATGGGCAAAGATTTCACAGCTCTTATGGAAGACCAATTGTTTCCTTCTCTCGGGTTGACGAGCACGTATATCAATGTGCCGAAATCGAGAATGGCCGACTATGCCCAAGGCTACAAGCGAAGCGGTGAGCCGGCTCGGATGACACCCGCCACTCTTTCGTCCGAGGCCTATGGAGTGAAATCCACAGCAAGCGACATGATCCGGTTCATCGACGCGAACATGGGACTGGTCAAGTTGGACGGAAAGCTCCATCAGGCGATCACGAACACGCACATGGGATACTTCGATGTCGGCGCGATGACGCAAGACCTTATTTGGGAGCAGTATTCCTATCCCGCGACGTTGACGACGTTGATGGACAACAATTCCAGCGCGATGCTCAAAACCATTCCCGTCAAGCAGCTGACGCCGGCGATGCACCCGCGCGACGACGTGTGGATCAATAAAACCGGCTCCACGAATGGTTTCGGCGCATATGTCGCGTTCATCCCGAAAGAGCGAGTTGGTATCGTCATTCTGGCCAACAAAAACTATCCCAACGAGGACCGTGTCTCTGCCGCCTACCAAATACTGACTGATATAACTTCCGCGCGCTGATCCGGTAGAGCATGATGCCGAAAAGTGTGCGCGGTTTTCGGACGACATCATGCTCTAACTATATAATTCAGAACAGGATTGAGATTTTAGGCCGACCCGGCCTAAAATCATCCTGTTCTGGCATCAGCGGTCGAAGATGTCCCGCCACTGCTTCTCACCGATCATGCAGTCTGTGCCCGCCTCAGCGCCGGCGATCTTCTGCACCATCACCGGCGGGGAAAGGCCGCTGATCTCCAGCACCAGCTTGCGGCGCACGGCAACGGCGAAATCCTCGATCTTGCGGACCGGCAGCACGAAGGCGCCGGGGCCGCCGATCACGCAATCCGCATAATATTTGTCGAGCCCATTGGGCGCATCGGAGGGCCGCAGCATGATGGCAAGGCCGTTGATGATCACGCCGGCTTCCACCGCCTTGTCGCGGGCGGGGGTGACGGGATCGCCGGAATTGTTCGGACCGTCGCCGGAGACATCGATCACCTGTCGCCTGGACTGAAAGGGACCGGAAACGATCATGCTGGCGCCCTGGGCGATCGCGGTAGAGATCGATGTGCGCCGTTGCGTGGCAATCGGCCGGGCTTCGAGTTTGCCGGCAAAAGCGATCGCGTCCTCTTCCGTCTCGATCACCTGCCAGTCGATCACGGAATCCTGGACGACATAGCCAGCCCATTCGAAATAGCTGATGGCGATGCGGCCGGTCAGCCCGCCCTTCACCGCGTCGATAAACTCCTTGTGCTTGAGCGCTTCGACATAACCTTCGCGCTGGATGCCGATCTCCTCGAAGTCCATCGACCGCGAGGTGTCGACAGCAAGCACGAGGGTCACATCGACCTCGCTTCCCCCCGCTTGCGCGATGGGGACGAGGCCGGAAAGACTCATAAGCACCGCAAGTGTCGTCAGCATTGGCAATCCAATCCCTGCGCCATCCAAGCCAGCGAACTCTAACACAGCTTGACCGACGCAGATCGCTCGGCCCCGCGCGAGGCTTCAATTTTCGGTGATGGAATCGAAAGCCCTCAATGCAAGGGAAGCCACAAGGGGGTCTTCCATGCCTTCAGCGCCTCGAGAAAGACCTGTAATCGGGAAGGCAGGAAGCGGCGCGTGGGATAGACGGCGTGCACGAAAATTTCCTCGGACGACCAGCCCGGCAGCAGGCGAACAAGTTCGCCTCTTCTGATCTGTTCGTCGCAATAGGTCGAAGGCAGCAAGCCGATGCCGTGTCCGCGATAGGTGAAGGCGCTTACCGCATCGAAATCCCGGCTTGATACCGGCCCCGACACATGCAGGCGAACAGATTTGCGACCGCTCACCAGATGCCATTCCGCCTCGCCGTTGCGGCCGTTCAAGAGAACGCACTGATGGTCCTTCAGCTCTTCAGGTTTGGTGGGAAACGCCCTGCCCTTCAGATAGTCCGGTGCGGCGACGAGATAGCGCACGCTCTTGCCGAGCCGCTGCGCGACGATTGTCGAATCCTTGAGTTCGCCGAAGCGGATGCCGAGATCGATGTTCTCCGCGATCAGATCGAGGAACAGGTTGGTGACGAAGAGGTCGACCTGGATCTTCGGATAGGTCTTCAGGAAAGCCGAGACGAATTCGTAGAAGACCTCCTGTCCGAAGATGACGGGCACGGAGATCTTCAGCAGACCTTCCGGTTTTCTCTGTGTCTCGGTGAGCACCTGCTCAGCGTCGAGGAGATGGGCGAGCGGTTCGCTGCACCTGTTGTAATAGGCCCGGCCCTGCGCGGTCAGGCTCAGTTTGCGAGTTGTCCGCTGCAGCAGCGTCACGCCGAGCTGCTCCTCCAGCGACGTTACTTTCCGGCTGACGGTCGATACCGGCATGCCGAGGGAATGGGCAGCGCGGCTGAAGCTGCCGTACTGCGCCACCTTCACGAAAACGGCGATATCGTTCAGATCAGCCATGCTCTGGTTTTTGCATAGATGCAAAAGAGAATCCAGATATTTCCATCTAATCGGGTAATGGAGTTTTCGCCATATTCACCCTGCGAAAACAAAACAACCGATGGAGGCGCATTCGCAGCAGCCCCATCTCGAGCGACCGGCCTCCGCAAAACATACGGCCCGCGTTGCCCGAACCGGCTTATGGAGATCAGCATGACTACGAAAAAAACAGTCATCGTCACGGGCGCCTCGCAGGGTATCGGAGCCGGCCTCGTCAACGCCTTCATCGAGCGCGGCTATAATGTCGTCGCCACCTCGCGCCAGGTCAGCACTTCGAACGCTTTCCAAGCCTCCGACAGGCTGGCGCTCGTCGACGGTGACATTGGCGATGCCGAAACCGCAGCGCGGGTGGCAAAGACCGCAATCGAGCGGTTCGGCTCGATCGACGCCCTCGTCAACAATGCCGGCATTTTCTTGGCCAAGCCGTTCGTCGATTTCACCATGGACGACTTCAAAAAATTGTCCTCGACCAATCTCGAAGGCTTCATCCACCTGACACAACTAGTCGTCGGACAGATGCTCACACAGAAAACCGGCGGCAGCGTCGTCAGCATCACCACACCATTGACCGATCATCCGATCGCCGGTTTCTCCGCTTCGGTGTCGATGATGACAAAGGGCGGCATCAACGCCATCTCCAAGAACCTGGCGATGGAATATGCGAACAAAGGAATTCGCTTCAATATCGTCGCTCCCGGTGTGGTGGATACGCCGCTGCACAAGGACAATCCGAAAGATTTCTTGAAGACGCTTTCGCCGATGGCAGGCATATCAAACGTCGAGGAGATCGCCGACGCAGTCGTCTTCCTTACCGAAGCGCCGCGCGTAACCGGGGAGGTGCTGCACGTCGACGGCGGCGCACATCTGGGCAGATGGTAGACCATGCGAAAGCGCAGGCAGCCGGCGCCGAACGACGGCTGCAGGAACTCGGCATCACGCTTCCTCCGCCGCCGACACCCTTTGGGGCCTATGTCGAAGCGATAAGGACCGGCAACTTGGTCTTCTTCAGCGGGATGCTGCCGGTTGTCGGCCATGAGCCCCGCTATATCGGCCGCGTCGGCGGTGCGCTGGCGGCCGAAGATGGCAGGAAGGCGGCCGAAACGGCAACGCTGAGCGCGCTCGCAGCCGCCAGGGACTATCTCGGTTCACTGGACAGGGTCGTCAGGGTCGTCAAGCTGGGCGTCTATATCGCGACCGAAGGCGATTTCCGCGACCATCCGAAGGTTGCTGACGGAGCATCCGAAATGCTGCTTGCGGTCTTCGGCGAGGAAAAGCTCTCAGGCCGCGTCGTGCTCGGCGTCGCCAGCCTGCCTTTAGGCGTGCCGATCGAACTCGAACTCGTCCTCGAAGTCGAGGGATGAAAACGGCCGGGCGCGTTTCGGCGCGCCCGGCGGAGCGCATCTCGCCCTTCGACACCCCCTGAAAGACACCTCAGGGGAGATTTTCCTGGGGCTTGCCGCGCTCACACCACCGCCAACAGCAGCACATAGGCGATTACACTCACCATCAGCCCGCGGAACGCAAAAGTGACGCAACGGTATTTGTTGCGGGCGATGGTGGAGAGGATGTCGGCGTTTTCGAGATACTGCTCGAAAAGGTAGCGCTCGTCGCGCCGCAGCGCCGCATGGAAGAACCGGTCGCGATGGCCATGCCAGGCGCCCCAGAACAGTGACGTCGAGCTGTTCAAATGGCGCGGCAGTACGACGAGGATCGCCGACAGGATCGAGAAGACCGAAGCTGCGGCAAGCAAGCCGGAGAACAGCATACTGCCCGGCGTCCCGCTCACGTAGCGCGCCAGGCTGAACACTGCCCTGACATCGCTGGAACTCACCAGGAAGGCCAGCATGAAAGTAAAAATATAAGCGGCCTTCTGGTCCGAGATCTTGATCTGATCATAAAATATGTCATTGATTTTCTTGATATGATCGAAATACCCGGCGCCGATGTCACCCGTCGACGGCTCGCTTGGCATAAGTTCAGTTGTACTCTCGAAATCGCTCACCCGAATACTCCATCCCATAAGTGTTTCCCTGATATTACACTTCACGCTGAATTCAAGAACACGTGTGCAATATGCTTGACTTTTCTTTTTTACTTGGACAAAGGGGAAGCGGGGGTTGGGGTCATGCTGGGTCGCTGGAAAAACATCTGTCGCGCCGGGGTGGCGCTTGCGCTTGTCGTACCGGGCTTTTCGCCGGCGGCGGCTGACCCCGTGCAGCGTGCAACACCGGTCGCCGGTTCCGTCATCGCCCGCAAGACCGGCGAGGAGGTCCGCTTCATCGACGTGTCGAACTGGCGCGTCGTCGACATCAATCAAGATCTCCTGACCGGCGACGTGTTGCGCACCAATGCCAACGGCCAGCTCGCCATTGTCTTTTCCGATCACACCCAGGTTCGCCTTGGCCGCAATTCCTCGCTGCAGGTCAAGAAGATGGCCGCGAGCGGCGACACGACGCTGGAGCTGCAATCGGGAACGATCTGGGCGCGCGCCGAGCGCGGTGGCCAGGGCCTGACTGTGGAAACGCCGGCGGCCGCAGCCGCCATCCGCGGCACCGACTGGACCATGACGGTTGAGGGCGCCAAGACCTCGATGATCGTGCTCGAAGGCCGCGTGGCGCTCACCAACCCGCAGGGCAGCGTCGAGGTGAACGAGGGCGAAGGAGCGGTCGCCACGATCGGCCAGCCGCCACATAAGGTCATCAGCGTCAATCCCGACGACCGCGAACAGATGCTCTTCTATCTGGACCTGCGCGACGGCTTCGACTTGATGCCGACTTCGCCGCTGCGGGCCGACCGCATGGCGACAGAACGCCGCCGCCTGCTGGCGCTGCCGCCGGAGCGCCGCACCACCGAAGACTGGCTGGAACTTGCCGAAGTGCAGAGCGCCTTCGACGGACGCCAGGCTGCCGCCGCAACGCTGCAGAATATCCGCGACCGCAAACTGACGACAGCCCAGCAGGCGCGCGTCAATCTGATCGACGCCACCATCGCCGGCTCCGAAAAGCGTTATGGCGATGCCGCTAAGCTCTTCCGGAAGGCCCTGCCGCATCTCGACCCGACACGCCGCAACATGGCCCAATATGGCGGCTATTTCGCCCGTGCGCTGGCCGACCCCGCCCATGCCGAACAGCCGCCGGCTAACACCACCGGTCCCTATGGCGCGATCATGGAGGCCTATACGGCAGGCTTCCTGAAAAACCCGCGCGCAGCGCTCGAGATCATAAAGAAAGCGGAGCAGCGCTATCCTGATGACCCGACCCTGCCGGCGGTCCGCGCCCAGCTGGCGCAGCTCACCGACGATCGCGAGCAGATGAAGGAAGCGATAGAACGCTCGCTGTCGCTCGACCCTGATCATCCGATGGCGCTCTCCGCCCGCGCGAGTTACAAGGCGGCCTATCAGAGCGACATCAACGGCGCGCTCGCCGATCTGAACCGCGCCATCGAGCTTGCCCCCGGCGGGTCAGGCACGCTGAATTCGCTCGGCCTGCTGCAGAGTTCGCGCGATGCCAATGGCGAAGCGGAAAAGGCCTTCAAGAAGGCGATCGAGCTCGATCCGCAGGACCCGTTGCTCCACGCCAACCTCGCCATCCTCTATCTTGACCAGGGGCGCATGAAGGAAGCCAAGCGCGAAATCGACACGGCCATCGCGCTCGATTCGTCCTTCGACATCGCACTCCTTGCCCGCGGCCGCTATTACCTGCAGACCGGCGAGCGCGACAAGGCAATGGAGGACCTGCTGGCCGCCAGCACCGCCAATCCGGCGCATTCGCAGTCGCAGCTGATGCTCGCCGCCGCCCATTACGAAAAAGGCGACCGCATCCCTTCTCAGCAGGCGCTCGACAATGCCGACCGACTCGACAAGAACGACCCGGTTATCTCCGCCTTCCGCACCGCCGTCGATATCGACGATTACGACGCCGACGGCGCGATCCGCAATGCGCAGGATTACCTGCGACGCTCTCGCGCCCGCGGCGGCGATTACAGCTCGCTCGGCGCCAATGCGAGCGCCGGTTCGACGCTCAACAACGCCTTCCGCCTGCAGGGCCTGGACGCCTGGGGCCGCTATTACGGCGATGCCGCCTTCGACCCGTTCAAAGGCACCGGTTACATCGACCAGTCGATCAAGGGCAGCATCTTTCCCTACGTCAACGCGGCGAGCTTTAGCGATGACAATATCATCCAAAACCGCGGCAACGCGTCAAGCTACTCATCCTTCATCCAGGGCCTGCTGCTCTCGCCGCACATGCTGTCGGGCCGTTCGCGCTCGGCAACGCTGTTCGATGTGCCCTTCATCGAAGGCTCGCTTGGCGGCGGCATCAACAGCGTCGACGGCCATACCAGAGGCATCGGCGAAGCCGATATCCAGGGCTATTCCAACGAGACGATTCCAATCAGCTTCTATGGCAATCTGACCTGGGAAGAGCTGGCGCTCGATGGGGACTACCGCGACTTCGGCGGATATGCGACCGACAATGAACTGCTCGGCGGCAACGGCTATCTGACGGCGACTGTGACGCCGGATGACCGCGTCGTGGCCTATTTCAATCACGCCAAGATTGATGGAACGCTGAATGCGCTGTCGACGGATCCCTCGCTCTCGGATGCGCTGAATCCCGTATTGCGTTTCTTTGGCTTACCGCTGGCACCGGACGAACTGCCGCTCTACACCACTCGGCGAGATACAACGCAACTCACCAACGCCGGCCTTGGCTGGAGCCATACCTTCGCCTATGAGAATGTCCTGAACGCTGCATTCCTCTATCAGCAGACCGAAGCGAAAACCACCAACGACATACGGTTCGACTGGGCGGACGTGCCGCTTCTCGGCGGCCCCGGCAGGGACATCAGGCCTTTCCTTCAAACCAGCGACGAAAATGACTCGAAGGCCTACATCGCGGCGCTCAGCCACAGCATCGGCGATGAGTCGCTGACCTGGCGTTACGGTATCGAGGGCGGCTGGATCGACGCGTCGCGCGAGACCTATTTCCATCTCGAGGATGTCATTCCGGGCCTCATCGACGGTGTGACCGACGGACCCACGGAGGTTGAGACCCGCATCAATATCGGTCGCGCCTATGTCGACCTCCTCCATGAAATCACCCCGAACCTGAAGGGCGAATATGCGCTCTTCGGCACGCGCCTGGAAGGCGATGGCGTTGATGTCAGCCGGCTCGAACCACGCTTCGGCCTTGCCTGGGCGCCGACGCAGAACCATTGGCTTCGCGCGGCCTTCATGCGCCAGAGCACCGACACAGGCGTTCCTACCCTTGCGCCGATCGGCATCCTGGGTCTTCAGGCGAACCAGTTCTCCGTCGGCACTGAAGGTTACGTCGATACGACGGCGCTCGAATGGGATGCTGAATGGACCGACCGTCTCTTCACCACGGTGGAGTACCAGCATCAGGAACTCCATGATTTCTCGATCGGTCTGCCGCTGATTTCGCTTCCGGCCCTCGACAGCCTGCCGCTCTCGCGCGGCAGCATCGACCGCGCCGCCGTTACCGCCAACGTTGCGCTCGGCAATGGTTTCGGTCTCTCGGCCACCTACGCCCACATGGATTCCGAAAACAAGGATCCGGGAACCTTCAACTACGGCGGTAACCTGCCCTATATACCCAAGAATTCCGGCCAGATCGCGCTGACCTGGGTCAACGAGGCCAAGGTCAAGGCGACGGTGGCGGCCAATTATGTCGGCGAGCGCGACGGCGACGACCTCGGCACCAAGCTCGACGACTATTGGAGCCTCGATGCCCACCTGATCTGGGAACCGCTGGACAAGCGCATCGAGCTGGAAGCGGCCGCCTACAATCTCCTCGACGAGGACTTCGAGATCACGCCCGGCGTGCCCGGCTGGGGCCGCGCCTTCAAGGGCACGCTCAAAGTCCGCTTCTGATGCGGGAGCAGAAAAAGCCTCGGCAGCTCAGACCGGCCGGCGGGCAGGCCGAAAGCCGCCGCCTCAGGCTGCTGGTGCTGTCGCTTACCGTCCTGATCGCCATCTCGCTGCTGTCGCGCCTGCCCGCCTGGTCGCTGCTTGAGCTGAGAAGCTTCGACTATCTCTCGACCGTCGACGATCCCCGTCCGCCACCCGGCGGACCTGTCATCGTCGCGATCGACGAGCCTTCGCTTGCCGATATCAATGCGCAGTGGCCCTGGCCGCGCAGCCTGCATGCCCAGCTTGTCAGGCAGCTACGCACGGCCGGTGCCCGTGTCATCGGCCTCGATATCATCATGGCCGAACCTTCGAACCCCGAGAACGACGACGCGATCACGAAGGCCGTCGGCCCGGATGTCGTGCTCGCCGGCGACGAAACGCTGATCGAGACGCCCCAGTCCTCGCAATTGATCCGCGCCACGCCGCTGCCGCAACTGACTGAAGCGGGTGCTGTGACCGGCATCGCCTCCGTCGATCTCAGCGGTGACGGTGCGTTCCGGCGCATTCCAGGTTATGAGGACGGCTTTGCCGCCATGCTGATGAAGGCGTCGGGAGCAGCACCCAAAGCCTTGCCGGCTGGCCGGCTCATCCAATCCTTCGGCGCGGCCCGCAGCTATCCCACAGTCTCCTACTACCAGGCGCTCGACCCTGAGAACCTGCTGCCGCCGGATTATTTCAAGGGCCGCGTCGTGCTCGTCGGTCTCAGCCTGCAGAATGCCCCTGCCATCGACAAGGGCGGCGTCGATGCCTTCGCGACACCTTATACCGTCCACACCGGCACGCTGACCTCCGGCGTCGAGATCCAGGCAACGATCTACGACAATATCCGTCGTGGCCTGTCGATCGCGGAAGCGCGCCTGCCGCTGGTCGCCGCCTGCATCCTGATCTCCGTGCTGCTCGCCGCCGCCACTGTCTGGCGTTCGACGGGATGGTTGACGATCGTAGCCAGCGCGGTGGCAGTGCTTGCATTCGCGGCCGCGAGTTTTGCCGGCATCCGCTTTGCCCATGTCTTCGTCTCGCCGCTCGGTCCTGTCGTCGCCTATGTCTCGGTCGCCTTCGGCCAGGCCGCCTTCGATTATGCCGAGGAGCGCCGCAACAAGCGGCAGATCATCCGCGCCTTCGCCCAATATATCTCTCCCGATCTGGTCAAGCGCCTGTCGAACGATCCATCGCAGTTGAAGCTTGGCGGCGAGCGGCGCACGCTCTCGGTGCTGTTTTCGGATGTGCGTGGGTTCACAACCATCGCCGAGACGCTGAAGGACGAGCCGGAGCAGCTGACCGGGCTGATCAACCGGCTGCTGACGCCGCTTTCCGACGTGGTGATGGATCATGGCGGTACGATCGACAAATATATGGGCGACTGCATCATGGCCTTCTGGAACGCGCCGCTCGACGATCCCGATCATGCACTCCACGCAGTCAAAGCCTCGCTCGCCATGCAGGCGGCGATATCGAGCCTGAACCGTGAGCTGGAGCGGGAGGCGGCAGCGCGCGGTGGCAGGCCGCACGTGTTGAAGATGGGTGTCGGCATCAACACCGGCGAATGCATCGTCGGCAACATGGGCTCGACCCGCCGATTCGACTATTCCTGCCTCGGCGACAGCGTCAATCTCGCCTCCCGCCTCGAAGGCGCCTCGAAGAATTATGGCGTGGCGCTGCTGCTCGGCGAGGAGACTGCAAGACTGGTCGCCGGCACCTACACTGTCATCGAGCTCGACCGCATCATCGTCAAGGGCCGCACCGTGCCCTCGCCTGTCTATACCGTCGTGCACAAGGCCGACGCCGAAGCCCTTGCCGCCCATCGGGCCTTCACGCAAGCGAAATACGCCGGCACACTTGCGCCATCCGACCCCGCCTTCGACAGGCTGGCCGCTGATATCCCGGAGCTTGCAGGCTATTACGCGATCGTGCGGGATGCGCTGGCCGAGGCGGGCGAGGAATGACCGGCGAAGACGTCTCGTCACACCTGACAATTGCGCACGGATGTTCGTTCATGAGCCGCTCGTTTTGCCGAAGGCGTACATGTTGGTCGGCGCACCGTGCAGCATTACCTCCCGCTCGTATTTGAAGCCACATTTCTCGAGAATGCGTCTTGAAGCGACATTGGCGGTGCGAACCAATCCGATCATCCGCCCCGCATGCAGATCATCAATGGCAAACACCAGGGCTTCCCTGACCAATTCCGTGGCATATCCCTGCCCCCAGCTTTCAGGTTGCAGATGATAGGAAAGATTGAGGTCGTCGAATTCCTTTGAAACGGTCACACTGCCGAACCCGATCAACGTACCGTTCGCCTCAACGGCCCAACGCCCAAACCCGTGATCTTTCCAATGCCCGATGTCGCGCGCAAGCCGCGCTGCGCTTTCCGCCGGCGTATCAGGCCGGGGCACCGGTCGGTGTGCGACCAATTCCGGCCGCGAAAAAAGTCGGGTCAGGAAATCGATATCCCCCTCCAAGGGAATTCTGAGGCGCAATCTGGCGGTACGCCTTACTGCCGACTGCAAGGCGCCCTTGAATTCGTGCTCAAGCATCTTCCATCCAATTTTCAAAATGCGGCAACGTCACCGATACCAAATTATTCCAGGCGGCGCGCTTCCAGCGGCGCGTCCTGCCTGAATCCCTCGAAATAGCGGCCGCCATGCAGGGCAAGCTCCCGATCGGCCAAAGCCAGGAACCGGGTGCCGTCACCCGCAGCCGCCAGACTGAACGCCGCGTCGAATTCGGCCGCCAATTGCGCGTCGAACTCCCTCATCAGACGGGGCGCCCACTTTCCCCGGCCAGCCCACACGCCACGTCCGAGAAGCATCAGGTCGGCGAGCTTCTGATAGAGCAGCGCGGCGATGGCGGCGATCTCTTCGGGTGGGCGCGTTCCTCGCAGATCGTCGGCCAGATCGGTGACCTGATAGCGCAACAAGTCGTAGTCTGCCCCGGCAAGAGGCTTGGGTCCTGCCGCCAGCATACTTGCCGCCTTTGCCTGGATGACGCGCGCGCTGTCGATATCCGATCCCATTATACAGCCCGTCGCGACCATGTTGGCCATGATGGGATAGCCGCTGTCGGCATCCTGATGGAGATAATGCGCCAGTGTCTGCGGATCGTGGACGAAGACCTCGACCGGGAAACCGTCCTCAGTGAACGATTCCCGCCAGGCTCTTTCGAGAGACGGGAACACGACGACCAGATCGATATCCGAAAAGGTGGTGCCTTCGCCGCGCATGATGGAACCCGCCGCATAGGCAAAAGCAGCCCCAACATAGCGGCTGGCGACACAGCGGCGGGCAGCGGCCAGAGCCCGCTCCGCAAGAATATTTTTCTGGATATCGTCCACGATCTCGTCCTCGAATGCGGGCGCGGGCGGGAACAAAAAACCCGCTCGTCACCGGCGGGTTGGTCTTAGCAGCTATGAACGGAATTCAGTTCAAGCGTCTACCACCCACCGCGGCGCGGTGGTCGTAGACGTCATCGAAATTGCAAAAATCCTGCTCATGACCAAGGTTAACCCGCGACTGTGACAGCGTCAATGCACCGAAGCCGGACGCCAAGGACGCTTCCCCGGCACGCCGATTTCCGTCTAAGATGGCGCAAGACTCGCAAACAGGAAGAGCCCGCCAATGTCCGATCCCGTCACCGTCATCCCGCTTCCGCAACCGGCGCTGCTGCCGGTCGAGGGCAGCGCCGAGCATTTTCCGGTGCGCCGCGTCTATTGCGTCGGGCGGAACTATGCAGACCATGCGATCGAGATGGGCCATGATCCCAGCCGCGAGCCCCCCTTCTTCTTCCAGAAGAATGCCGACAACTTGCTGCCGGCGGGCAAGGCTTTTCCCTACCCGCCGCTGTCATCAGACGTGCATTACGAGGTCGAGTGCGTGCTGGCGCTGAAATCGGGTGGCGCGAACATCAAGGCCGCGGACGCGCTCGACTGCATCTACGGCTATGCCGTCGGCATCGATTTCACCCGCCGCGATCTACAGGGCGAAGCAAAGAAGCTCGGTCGTCCCTGGGAGGTCGGCAAGGCCTTCGAACATTCCGCCCCTGTCTCGTCGATCATTCCGGCAAGCCGTCTCGGCCACCCCGCTGAAGGTAAGATCTGGCTGGAACAGAACGGCAAGCGCGTGCAGGACGGCGATCTCAACCAGATGATCTGGAAGGTGCCGGAGATCATCGCCGAACTGTCGAAGCTCTTCACTCTCGCGCCTGGCGATATCATTATGACCGGCACGCCCGCCGGCGTCGGCGCGGTGGCCAGGGGCGATCGCATCAATTGCGGCATCGACGGCGTCGCCACCCTATCGGTCGAGGTCGTCTGAGGAGAGAGCCATGCCCGTCTACGCGCTCGGCGGATTAACGCCGAAACTGCCCGCCACCGGCCTCTATTGGATCGCACCGGATGCCAACATCATCGGCCAGATCGAGCTCGGCGAGAATGTCGGCATCTGGTTCGGCGCCGTGCTGCGTGGCGATAACGAGAAGATCACCGTCGGCGAAGGTACCAACATCCAGGAAGGTGTGATGGCCCATACCGACATGGGCTTCCCGCTGACAACAGGCAAAGGCTGCACCATCGGCCACCACGCCATCCTTCACGGCTGCACCATCGGCAACAACACGCTGATCGGCATGGGCGCGACCATCCTGAATGGTGCGAAGATCGGCAACAACTGCCTCGTCGGCGCCAATGCGCTGGTCACCGAAGGCAAGGAATTCCCCGACAACTCCCTGATCGTCGGAGCGCCCGCCCGCGTCGTACGCGTGCTCGACGAGGCGGCGGCCGAGGCCATCCGCCGCTCGGCCGAGAGCTACATCGCCAACTGGCAACGCTTCGCGCGCGATCTCAGGCAGATCGGTTAATCGGGTAACGCGAGGCCAGTGGTCAGGCGTCCCGCCGCCCGCAAAGCGTTCACCACACGCCCGGAATCCAGCGCCAGCGTACACGCGCCATATAGTCGGCATAGCCTTCGAGCCCCCTGCGCAGTTCGGCTTCCTCGCCGAGCGTGCGGCCGAAGAGGACGATGATGAGCAGGCCGGCGGGGATCAGCGCGTAGAGCGATCCAAGCGACAGCGCCATGCCGACGCTGAGCACGATAGCGGTTGCGTATCCGGGATGGCGTATGGCGGCGTAGGGTCCCGTGTCGATTACCTTGTGGTCGCGGTCGGTCTGGATGCGCACCGTCGGCTCGAAATGCCGGTTGACCGATTGCGCCCAAGTTAGGCCGAGATAACCTGATGTCATCAGCAGATAGCCGATGAGGACGATCCAATCAGGCTGCGGCACCCAATGGAAACGCCCGTCGTCGAACGCGCCGACCGGAAGAATGGCGGCGAAGAGAATGATCGTCAGCGTCGCCACCACGGCGTCCCAGGGCCTGGTGCCTTTCTGATATCGGCTGCGCGCCGCAAACAGCTCCGGATTTGTCCGCCAGATCCAGATGATCGCGACACATGTCAGTGCAAGGAAGAGGCCGAGAAAGATCCAGCCACGCGGCCATTCGAGCGTGCCGGCCGGCCAGAATAGCGCGCCAAAGATCACGGCAATGGTGATGGCGAGCGCGCCGAGCGATGGCGCCGTCGCTGCGAACGAGTGATTGGGCCGAGTGTCCTGCTCTGTCATGACCGCTCTCCGTTCAACCGGGAACGAGCTGCCTGATCCCAACGGCTGCCACCTAAGTCTAACACCACCGCACCGGATTGAGGAGACGGACGCACCCGATGGCAGCGTAGCGAACGAAAGCTGCGCTTGATCGTCGCGACGCTTTTGCATCCAGCATTCGAGATGTCGGAGAAATTCTACCGTCGCCGCAATGATGGCTGAGGGCGGATTCCGGTAAAGAGCCGCCCTATTCGGCAGCTTCGAGAAACTGGCTGTTTCGCGAGGACGAGGCAAGAGCCTGAACCCTGGCTTCGGCCTTGGCGATCAGCTGATAGAATTCGTCCTGTGCTTCGACATCCAGCTGAATGACGGCATTGACGTCATCCGGCGTATCGCAAACGCAGGCGACCGCCGAAATGGGACAGATGCCGCCAGGATAACGCTTGCCGGTGCCCGTATAGGCGCGACGCCCCCAACGCTCGGAATAGACCGTCTCTTCCCGCTCAAGCTGCAGGATCGTTCCCTTGCAGGCGGTCACGATAGCCGCCTTGCCGTAGGCGAACCAGTGGTAGTTCAGCCTCCGGAGAATATATTTGCCGGTGATATCTTCGCCAGCCAGTTCGGCAGGGTTTTCAATCATTCTAATCATGACGGCTTCCTCAACGTTTAAACAATATCCGTCATGTCTTCGCGCGCAGCAAGTCAAAAAACGCTGCTTTTGGAGACACTTAGTCACAAAGTGTTTCCGATTCTTACATTAACCACGCGCCGATCACCCCCTTGTGCACACAATTCTTCGTCGAATTTCCCGCAACCTGCTACCGATTGCGTCATTGTCCGAGGTGGCAGTCACGTTAATGTCCCCTTGTGTTTTTCGGCGCGGGCTCGATATGTCTCCCTGATTGGTCCGAAGAACGCCCGTTTTTCATCCCCCGAAACGGCCGGCTGTTTCGCCAGGTGGTCACCGTAGGAGAATTTTATGGTCGACGCGATCAACCCCATCTCCGCCACCGCCCCGTCCGAGCCCACCAAGGTCGGCAACAGCACCTCGATCGGCTCCGAACCGGACAATGCCTGGGTCGCCGCCCGCCAGTCGCAGATCACGGCCGATCAGCTGGCAGCGAAGAGGGCCGTGGAGAAGGAAGCCGCAGCCGATCTCATTCCGCACGCGGATCTGATCGTCGACGACGAGGAGCATCCGCAAAAGCGGCACCGGCATGCGGCATCGGAAGAAGGGGAAGCGGCCGGCGAACAGGCGGAACAGCCGGTCTTGTCAGGCGAAAGCGATCGGATCGGCACCCGCAATTTCGACGACGACACGCCCTTCGGCGAGCGCGTCGCCATCATCTGATCAAAAGCGCACCAAAATCGCGCCTCCACATCACATTGATGGCATTCATCTTCAACTTGGCCCCGAGCAGACGATCAGCAACAGCGCTGCCGGAAGCTATGAATGCAAGCGCTGAAGCGCTTCACGTGCCAACTCGTCGACCCCTTCCAACTGGTCCGCCTTGCTCGGTTGATCCGCCAGCTTCCGGAGGTCGCCCTCAAGCGCTTCAACAACCTCCATCGACAGCTTTTCGACGATCAGTTGAAAGCAGAAATATTTTTGAGGGGAGTCATCTCCTCGGAGAACGCGCGACACCGGATCAACAATTGGCATTCCGAGTGTGACGAGAAAACGAGCCAGAGGTGGAGCAATAGGCCAGTTGCCGTCCGCGGTCCACGCCAGCAAGTCATCCAGGATCGGAGCGATCGCAGGATAACCAGCGCTCTCGATACCAGAAAGAGCGGCAACGTCGTGCTTGTCACGAGGGACGAGGCTCCTTGCATCGAACACGCCAATCACTCCATCTTGTTGGGCCTCTCCCCACCCCGAAAGCTGGTCTTCGATTGCCACTTTGTCGATGACCGACCAGACCTCGACGATCTTGCCGCCGCGAAATTCGTAGATGACGTTCTCGCTGAAGGCAACGCGCCGGCCGTTCACATCGAGACCGAGGAATTTTGCCTTCGGCCTGCAATCGAAGCCGAGCCGGCAGGCGATGTATGGCGGATCACAAAGGAGCATCAGCACCTTGAAATAGAGATCGGGAATCTCGTCGAAGTCCCGCTCGAGCATGGCGACGTAGCCCGACACCCCGAGCCGCCGGCCGTTATGAATCGCATCGTCGCCGACGAACTGCCCGAGATTGGGCCAGTCCTGCCTGTTCAGGCAGGCGATGTAGCCGCGATATATCTCCGCGAGTTCGGTTCTCGTCACGCGATCGTCCCTGGCTTGGGTTCTGCGACAAAGATAGCGCCGGCATCTGCACCTGCCAACGAGCGCGCCGCTTCGAGACTTTCAGTTCAGGAGAACTCGCCTGCGCGGGGACCCGCGAGCGTCACGCGCCAGCCCGTTCGCGATTGGAAATCCTGGGTGGCCAGAAACGTATAGCCCGTCGTGCGCCAGAGTCGCACGGCGCTGGTCAGATTGTCGAGCACATAATCGCCGCCGTCCGTCCGGGCAATGAGAACGACATGGTTTTGATCGTGCGGTCCAATCACCACGGAAAGCGCCAACCTGTTCGATGGAAAACCAGCTTCGATCAGGTCCTTCATCTTCTGGAGAGCGTAGTCCTCACAGTCCCCACGGCCGGCAACCGGCAGAGACCAAACATCCTTATTTCGGGAAGACGAACGATCCTCCGCGGGAATGATACGTCCATTTACGGCACGATTGACCTTTTGAAGAAGCGCTGTTCCTGCCTGATCATTCAGCTGTTGCGCCGCCATCCTGCCGCACAGCCACTTGTACTTGGCGCAGGCCGCAGCGAATCCCACGGGTGCGCCGATGCTTCGCGTCACAGGCAGCGATGATCCCGCAACAGCTTGAAAATGCAGCATAATGAATAAAAAGGCAGCAAGCGAAAAGAGACGCTTCATAGCCGATTCCCTTTAGTTGTTGCGAGACAATAACATAGGCACAATAAAATTTAGTAAAATTTTATACTTGCGAATTTAACTGTATTAGGCGAACTAGACAGATTAACCATCATCTATTCTTCGTGTTAATTTATTGTTAGTGTAAGAGTTCTCCCCATTAACATTCGGTTAACCTTGGGAGATGGATTGAAATGATCAGCAGAGCAGCGAAATTCAGCATCGCCGTTGCTTCCCTTCTGGCAAGCAGCAGCTTGGCAACGGCAGCCCCGGCAGTCGTTAATTGCAAGGCCGCAGTTCGCGGCACACTCGAATACAGACTGTGCATGCCGACCAGAGCAATTCAGTTCGATAGCAAGTTCAGTCCGAACGATAACGATCGCGGCAGCCAAAACATTGGCGGCGGCAAGAAGACATCCAGCACCGGCTCCGTCGCCAGCAATGGGAATGGTGGCGGTAATGGTAATGGCGACGGCAGCGGCAATGGCGACGGCAATGGCGACGGCAGCGGCAACGGCGACGGCAGCGGCGACAATGGCAGCGGCGACAATGGCGGAGAGGACGATCACGGCGGCAAGGGCCATGACCATCACGGCGGCAAGGGCCATGACCATCACGGCGGCGGCAAGGGCGGGAAAGATCACGGGCACGGCAAGGACGGTCCGGGCCACGGTGGAAAAGACAATCACGGCGGCAAGGACCGCGATCATCACGGCCACGACAAGGGCGGAAAAGATCACGATCACGGCAAGGGTGGCAAAGACGGTCCCGGCAAGGGCGGCAATGACGGTCCTGGCAAGGGTGGCAATGACGGTCCTGGCAAGGGCGGCAATGACGGCCCCGGCAAGGGCGGCAACGACGGTCCCGGCAAGGGCGGCAATGACGGTCCTGGCGAGGGTGGCAATGACGGTCCTGGCAAGGGCGGCAACGACGGCCCCGGCAAGGGCGGCAACGACGGTCCTGGCAAGGGCGGCAACGACGGTCCTGGCAAGGGCGGCAACGACGGTCCTGGCAAGGGCGGCAACGACGGTCCTGGCAAGGGCGGCAATGACGGCCCTGGCAAGGGCGGCAACGACGGCCCCGGCAAGGGCGGCAACGACGGCCCCGGCAAGGGCGGCAACGACGGCCCCGGCAAGGGCGGCAACGACGGTCCCGGCAAGGGCGGCAACGACGGTCCCGGCAAGGGCGGCAATGACGGTCCTGGCAAGGGCGGCAATGACGGTTCCGGCAAGGGCGGCAATGACGGCCCAGGCAAGGGTGGCTATGACGGTCCCGGCAAGGGAGGCAATGACGGTCCGGGCAAGGGCGGCAATGACGGCCCAGGCAAGGGCGGCAATGACGGCCCAAGCAAGGGCGGCAATGACGGCCCGGGCAAGGGCGGCAATGACGGCCCAGGCAAGGGTGGCAACGACGGTTCGCACGAAGGCTAAGCCGATCAGCGAAAAAACGTGAAGGGTGAGGCCGGTCTCCGGCCTCACCTTTTTTTGGAAGTGCCGTCGGGAAGGCCAGACGCAGGAGCGAGCCTGGCGGGATGACCCGGCGGGCTCGGCCATCACAATAGCCCGTCAGGCAATAATGTCCTTGGCCATCGAGCCTTCCGCGGCAGATCATGCCCACGATTGGATCGACACCCGCAAATCCGATGACGACACGCCTTTCGGTGAGCGCGAGGCGATCGTCTAGCGAATGCGAGCGAAGCTTACGCCGCGCAGGCCTCACACAACCCACGGATCTCGATCGTCGTCTTCTCGGGCTTGAACTTCTGGCCCCGCACCCATTCCATCAGCCGGTGGTCGACCTCGTGGTCGTGGAACTCCATCACCTGGCCGCAGCTTTCGCAGATGGCGAAGGCGACGATGCCGTGGCTGTGGCAGTCGTCGCCCGGATGGGCGCAGGCGACGAAGGAGTTGATGCTTTCAAGCCGGTGCACGACGCCGTATTCGAGCAGCTTCTCCAGCGCCCGGTAGACCTGTAGAGGCGCACGAAAACCGTGGTCGCGCAGCTTGTCGAGGATGGTGTAGGCGCTGAGCGGCCCTTCGGCCTTTTCGAGCACGTCGAAGACCAGCGACTGGTTCTTGGTCAATTGCGGTGTCGTCATGAGCCTTATCCTTGCATGACCGCGCGGTGGCGCCTGACGCGAAGCAGGCTGAGAATGAAGAGGATCAGCGCCGCAACCACGATCGAGGGGCCGGAGGGCGTGTCGTAGGTGAGCGAGCCGAACAGCCCGCCGACGACGGCCGCCGCTCCGATCAATGAGGCGAGCACCGCCATGATCTCCGGCGTCGGCGAGAAGCGCCGCGCCGCAGCCGCCGGAATGATCAGCAGCGAGGTGATCAGCATGATGCCGACGATCTTCATGGCAATGGCGATGACGACGGCCATCAGCAGCATGAAGAACAGCCGCGCCCGCTCCGGCTTCAGCCCCTCGGCCTCGGCGAGCTCGGCATTGACGGTCGCAGCCAAGAGTGGCCGCCAGAGCCAGGCCATTGCCACGAGCACGAACAGCCCACCGCCCCAGATCATCGCGATGTCAGTGGTGGAGACGGCGAGGATATCGCCGAACAGGAAGGCGATGAGATCGATCCGCACCCAGCTCATGAAGGCGACCATGACGAGGCCGATCGCCAGTGTCGCATGCGAGAGGATGCCGAGCAGCGCATCGGCCGACAGCGCCTGGCGTTTCTGCAGGAAGAGCAGCAGCACCGACACGAGCGCGGCGACGGCAAAGACAGCCAGTGTCAGGTTGAGTTCGAAGAGCAGCGACAGCGCCACACCGAGCAGCGCCGAATGGGCGATCGTATCGCCGAAATAGGCCATGCGCCGCCAGATGATGAAGCAGCCGAGCGGCCCCGTCGTCAGCGCCAGTCCGACGCCGGCAAGGATGGCGCGCACGAAGAAATCGTCAAGCATGGCGCTCTCCCTCCGCATGCACATGCGGATGGTCATGCTCGGCATGATCGTGATCATGACTATGGTCATGCGCATGATGGCCGTCGTCCGGATGGCAATGATCGGTCACCGTGCCGTCAGGATGCTGCACGCGACCGTCCGGCAGATGCGTATGGTCGTGGTGATGGCTGTACACCGCGAGCGTCTGCGCCGCCCGGCTGCCGAACAGGCGCACATATTCCGGGCTGCGGCTGACGGACTCAGGCGTGCCGCGGCAGCAGACATGGCCGTTCAGGCAGATGACCGTGTCGGTCTCGGCCATGACGACGTGGAGATCGTGCGAGATCAGCAGGATGCCGCAGCCGGTGGCGTTGCGGATCGACTTGATGAGGTCGTAGAGCGCGATCTCGCCAGCGAAATCCACCCCCTGCACCGGCTCGTCCAGCACCAGCAGATCCGGCTTGCGGGCAATGGCGCGCGCCATCAGCGCCCGCTGGAATTCGCCGCCGGAAAGGTGCTGCACCTCCGCATCGAGCATATGCGCCATGCCGGCCGCATCGAGTGCCGCAAGCATGTCGCGCTCCGGCAGTGGCCCGGTCAGCGTCATCAGCCGGCGCACCGAAAGCGGCAGCGTCCAATCGATCGAAAGCTTCTGCGGGACATAGCCGACCTTGAGGCCGGGCTTGCGCTCCACCCTGCCCTCGTCCGGCTTCAGCACGCCGATCGCCGCCTTGGCACTGGTCGACTTGCCCGAGCCGTTCGGCCCGATCAGCGTGACGATCTCGCCGCGCGAAACGGAAAAATCGATGCCGCGCACCAGCCAGCGGCCATTGCGCAGGATGCCGACATCTTCAAGCGAAACCAGCGGCTCGGCCCTGATACCAGCGGGAGTCTTTGCGGGAGAGAGCATCAAATTTTCCGAAAGTGCTGTTGCGTCCTGCTATTGCACACGTTATAGCATAACGCAATTGATGTAATAACATAACAATTGCAATTCAAGCGGAGCATATTGATGAAACGTGCGAAGGGGCCTGCCCTTAAAATCCTGGCCCTCAGAATGCCGGCCCTCGCAATCCCGGTCTTGGCGATCCCCGCCCTTCTCTTCGCCGGCACTATGCGAGCAGCCGACGCGCCTGTCGTCGTCACCTCGATCAAACCGATCCATTCGCTGGTGTCGGCGATCATGCAGGGTGTCGGCGAACCCGAGTTGATCGTCGATGGCGCGGCCTCCCCGCATACCTACAATCTGAAGCCATCGAATGCCCGCGCTTTGCAGAACGCCAAGGTGATTTTCTGGGTCGGCCCGGGCCTCGAGGCCTTTCTCGAAAAGCCGCTGCAGGCGCTCGGTCGGGATGCCAGCATCGCCGAACTCGACAATGCTCCCGGCCTCGTCAAGCTGCCCTTCCGCGAAGGCGGCGCCTTCGAACCGCATGATGACGGCGACGAGCACGACAGTGCTTCCGCCACCCCAGAGCACGAACACGATCACGCCGAAGCCACGCATGGCGCCGAAGCTGACCACGACCACGGCACATTCGACACGCATCTCTGGCTCGACCCGATGAACGCCAAGGCCATGGCGGCCATGATCACCACGACACTGGTCGCCGCCGATCCTGCCAATGCACTGACCTATCAGGGCAACGCCAGGGCGCTGGATGACCGGCTGGATGCGCTCGACACCGAGCTCAAGGGTATCGTCGCTCCCGTCAAGGGCAAGCCCTTCATCGTCTTCCACGACGCCTATCAGTATTTCGAGCACCGCTACGGCATCCGCGTCGCCGGCTCGATCACCGTCAGCCCGGAAACTATTCCCGGCGCCGAGCGTGTTTCGGATATCCACCGCAAGGTCGGCGAACTCGGCGCCACCTGCGTCTTTGCCGAACCGCAGTTCGAGCCGCGCCTCGTCAACGTCGTCATCGAAGGCACAAGCGCCAAGTCAGGCGTACTCGATCCCGAAGCGGCAACACTGAAGGCCGGCCCCGATCTCTACTTCACCCTTATGCGCGGCATCGCCAACAGCATGAAGGACTGCCTCTCCAGCGCATGACACTCATCCGCGGCTCTGCGTGTCCTGCCGGACACGCGACGCTCCGGAGAGAGCTGAGGCGGAAAGAGGCGGACAACCCCATTCCGCCTTTTTTCGACACACTGCACGTACTGATATAACATTAAATAAGATCTTATGAGGTTCCTATGGACAACAGACTTCCCGTCACGGTCCTTTCAGGCTTCCTCGGTGCCGGCAAGACGACGCTGCTCAACCATGTGCTGACCAATCGCGAAGGCTTACGCGTCGCGGTCATCGTCAACGACATGAGCGAGGTGAATATCGATGCCGCCCTGGTGCGCGACGGCGGCGCCAACCTCTCCCGCACCGAGGAGCAGCTTGTCGAGATGACCAATGGCTGCATCTGCTGCACGCTGCGCGACGATCTGCTGAAGGAGGTGCGCTAGCTCGCCGATCAGGGCCGCTTCGATTACCTCCTGATCGAATCCACAGGCATCGCCGAGCCCCTGCCCGTCGCCACCACCTTCGAATTCCGCGATGAGAACGGGCAAAGCCTCTCGGATGTGGCAAGGCTGGATACGATGGTGACCGTCGTCGACGCCGCCAATCTGCTTGCCGATTATGCCTCGGCCGATTTCCTCGCCGACCGCGGTGAAACGGCAGGCGACGGCGACAACAGAACCATCGTCCACCTGCTGGTCGAGCAGATCGAATTCGCCGATGTCGTGGTGCTGAACAAGATCGGCACGGCAGCCAAGGAGGAGCGCGACGCCGCGCGCAAGATCATTACCGGCCTCAACCCGGATGCACGGCTGATCGAGGTGGATTTCGGCAAGGTCGCCCTGAAAGACGTGCTCGGCACCGGCCGCTTCGATATAGACAGGGCCGAGACCCATCCGCTCTGGTACAAGGAACTGCACGGCTTCCGCGACCACGTGCCGGAGACCGAGGAATACGGCATCCGCTCCTTCGTCTATCGCGAGAAGCGGCCCTTCCATCCGGCAAAGCTGCAGGCCTTCCTCGACAGCGCATGGCCGGGCGTCGTGCGCGCCAAGGGCTTCTTCTGGCTGGCGACGCGCCCGCACCATGTCGGCGAGATCAGCCAGGCGGGCGCGATCGTGCGCACCGGCAAGATGGGCCTCTGGTGGGCGGCCGTGCCGCGCGAACAATGGCCGGAGGAACCGGCCTTCATGCGCGCCATCGGCCCCTATCTCGACCCCGTCTGGGGCGACCGCCGCCAGGAAATCGTCTTCATCGGTGCCGATCCGATGGACGAAGCCTGGATCAGGAAGGAACTCGACGCCTGTCTTATCAGGACAGATGCCTTCGTGCCCGAGCGCTGGCGCGACCTGCCCGATCCTTTCGCCAACTGGAACAGGCAAGCGGCATGAAGGCGAAGACAATCAAACGTTATCTCTGCGTCTGCACCGAATGCGAGCCGCTACCGCCGATCGAAGGGCTTCGTCCCGAAACCGTCGAGGCAACAGGCGAACGGCCCGATCGGCAGCGACGATCCGGCGGCCTATTCCGAAGCCTCGCCGAGCGCATCGTTCCCTTCAGGAAGCCCTCCTGACGAGAGATTCACCTGCGGCAAACGAAAAGGGCGGTCGAAGCCGCCCTCTTCTCGTTCATCTGCCGGTCAGCGACCGGCAATAACGCTGGAGACGATGCCGCTGGTAACGCCGATCAGCAGGTAGTCGTTATCGGCCCGCACCCAGCGATAACCGCGGGGCGGAGGCGCCAGCCGGTAGCGGCGGTAGTCGTTGACATCGGAGAACCGGCGACGTTCGCTGGCATTGACGCGGTATCCCTTTTTCCAGTGCGACCGGACGACCACCTTCTTCTGCACGACAACGTGGGGACGGCGATGATCGTCGGCGCTGGCTTGGGAAACAACCATCGGGGACAGAAGGAAGGAGGCGGAAAGAAGAGCTGCAAAAATCTTTTTCATGTGGGGTTCCTCGTGTTGGGCACGAGAGCAAACTAGGGTCGAAAAGATGAACTGAAACTGAAATAAAAATTAAACTTTTGTAATGAAATCCAATAGCTACGGGTCGAAGCTTATATTTTAGCTTAAGCTTATACACGGTGATCGAGGTTTTGGCGCGGCCGGCTGGCTTCGTCCTCTGAAGCCCTTCGGCCTTGGCTGCTCATCGCCTAGAAGGCGCGGCCGTGGAGGGTTGTCCTGCTGCTGGCGGTAGGCGGCATGCTCTCGATTCGATCAAGTCTCGCCCAAAGGTGCTCAGCGATTTGGCATAACGAGATGCATAAAAAACTTGAAACGGGCGCATAATCGAGTTTCGAAGCGACGCATCCAGATCAAGACAACGAAGACCACAATGGAGGAAAACATGCCTGGTATCAGCATGCGCTACATCGTCGACGACGTCGACGCCGCAGTGGAATTCTACACGAGACATCTCGGCTTCTCCGTCGCACTTCGTCCCGCGTCGAGTTTCGCCATCCTGACCAAGGACGGATTTCGTCTGTTCGTCAGCGGCATGACGGGACCCGGCGGAGCATCTCAAGCAATGCCAGATGGGAGAAAGCCGGAGCCCGGCGGTTGGAATCGCATCCAGATCGAGGTCAAGGACTTGGAAGCAGACGTCGCCGCGCTGCGTCAGGCCGGTGCGCGTTTCCGCAACGAGATCGTGCAGGGCATAGGCGGCAAGCAAATCCTGCTCGACGATCCGGCCGGAAACCCGATCGAGCTCTTCGAAGCACCCAAGCGGTGAATGGCGCGACGCCGGTCATGCGGTTGCCATGCATTTGCGGTCATCCGCAAACCAACGCAGTATTTCGATCACGGCAGCTGGCGTCGGCATCTCTCGCCGCGAGACTGGCCGGAACGCCTTGCCACCAGTGTGCGAGCGTGTAGTTTCGGATTCCTATCAATTCGAAGGCAGGGAAAACATGTCCGATTCCGCCGGCGGGCTCTCCGACTATATCGGGATACTAGCCGTGTTTCTTCTCGTCGCCGCCAATGGCTTCTTCGTTGCCGCCGAATTCGCCCTGGTGTCGGTCAGGCGTAGCCGCGTCGCCGAACTCGCTGCGGCAGGCCGCATGAACGCCTCAGCACTTCAGCGCGCCGTTGACAATCTCGACTCCAACCTTGCAGCCACCCAGCTCGGCATCACCATCTCGTCGCTCGCCCTCGGCTGGGTTGGCGAACCGGCGCTTGCCCACCTGATCGAGCCGCTGTTATCATGGCTGCCTGGGCAATGGGCGACGGCGGGCGCGCATACTGTTGCCGTCGTCATCGCCTTCGTCATCATCACAGCACTTCATATCGTGCTCGGCGAGCTCGCACCCAAGAGCCTAGCGCTTCAACGCAGCGAAGCCACTTCACTTGCCGTTGTGCGTCCGCTCGGTCTGTTCCTGGTGCTGTTTAAGCCGGCGATCTTTGTTCTGAACGGCATGGGCAACCTCGTGCTGCGGGGTGTGGGTCTTCGCGCCGGAACCGGCGAATCGTCGTTCCATTCGCCGCAGGAGCTCAAGCTGCTAGTTGCCGAGAGCCAGGAGGCCGGCCTTCTCAACCAGGTGCAGCAGCAGCTCGTCGAACGGGTGTTCAACATCGGCGACAGACCGATCTCCGACATCATGACCCCGCGTCTCGATATCGAGTGGTTCGACGCCGACGACAGCGAGGCCGAGATCCTGAAGACCATCCGCGAATGCAGCCACGAACAATTGCTGGTCGCCCGCGGCTCGATCGACGAGCCGATCGGCATGGTCTTGAAGAAGGACCTTCTCGATCAGGTTCTCGACGGCGGCAAGGTCCGGCCGATGGAGGTGATCAAGCAGCCGCTGGTGCTGCATGAGGGCACCTCGGTCGTCCGCGTGCTCGACAGCTTCAAGGCCTCACCCGTTCGCCTTGCCATCGTCATCGACGAATATGGCAGCCTCGAAGGCATCGTCACCCAGACCGACCTGCTCGAAGCCATCGCCGGCGACCTGCCAGGATCCAACGAAGAGCCCGACATCGTCGTCAGGGAAGACGGGTCGCTCTTGATCGATGCGATGATGCCGGCCTTCGACGCCTTCGAACGGCTGGGCCTGCGCGATCGTCCGGATGCTGATTTCCATACGCTGGCGGGGTTTGCGCTGCATCAACTCCAGCACATCCCCGAAGCCGGTGAAACCTTCGTCTTCGACAACTGGCGCTTCGAAGTGCTCGACATGGATGGCATGCGTATCGACAAGATGCTCGCGACGCGCATTTCAGCGGACGGGGCGGAAGCCTAGCCGACCACCAGCGTCCAGAGCATCCCTGCGGCCGCGCAGGCTAGCAGCGTCGCGATCACGGAAGCCTTGAAGCGGAAGATCGCTATCGCCGCGGCGGCAGACAGCGCCATTGCCGCCGGCACGGCCGATTGCAGCACGGGGATATCGAGCCGCAAGCCGCCAAGGTGGACGGTCGCAACCTCGGCAAACAGCGTGTGCAAGGCAAACCAGATAGCGAGGTTGAGGATGACCCCGACCACCGCCGCTGTTATGGCCGACATCGCGCCGGCAAGCGCGATGTTGCCGCGCAGTTTTTCGATGAACGGCGCACCGAGGAAGATCCAGAGGAAACAGGGCACGAAGGTGACCCAACTCGTCAGGATCGCCGCAAGGGTTGCAGCAAGCATCGGGTTCAGCGCTCCCGGATCGCGGTAGGCGCCCATGAAGCCGACGAACTGGACGACCATGATCAATGGCCCCGGCGTCGTCTCGGCCATGCCGAGACCATCCAGCATCTCGCCGGGTTTCAGCCAGCCGAAATGCTGCACGGCCTCCTGCGCGACATAGGCAAGCACGGCATAGGCCCCGCCGAAGGTGACGACCGCCATCTTGCTGAAGAACAGGCCGATCTCGGTAAAGACGTTGTCAGCACCGAAGGTTGTGTAAAGTGCCGCGAGCGGAGCGAGCCAGAGAGCAAGCAGCACGGCCGAGATTCGCAGCGACCACGCAAGATTCGGGCGCGCATGCGTCGGTATGCCCTCGCCGAGCGCCGACTCGGCGTCCGACAGTGTCGCGCCGTTTCCGGCCTTGTGGCCGCCGCCCGTCCGGAAGGCGGCAAGCCCGAACCTGCCGCCGAGGAAGCCCGCAATGCCGGCGGTAAGCACGATCAGCGGGAACGGGACATGGAGAAAGAAGATGGCGACGAAGGCCGCGGCCGCGATACCGACCATGAGGCGATTCTTGAGCGCGCGGCCGCCAATGCGGATGACGGCCTGCACGACGACGGCGAGCACCGCTGCCTTCAGCCCGAAGAACAGACCCGCGACGATGCCGACGTTGCCATAGGCGGCGTAGATATAGCTGAGACAGAGGATCGATAGGAAGCCCGGCAACACGAACAGCAGGCCGGCGACGAGACCGCCCACTGTACGGTGCATCAGCCAGCCGATATAGATGGCGAGTTGCTGCGCCTCGGGTCCGGGGAGCAGCATGCAATAGTTCAGCGCATGCAGAAAACGGTGCTCACCGATCCATCGCTTCTCGTCGACGATGATCCGGTGCATCACGGCAATCTGGCCGGCGGGGCCGCCGAAACTCAGGGCGGCGACGCGCAGCCACACCTTGAAGGCCTCGCCAAACGAGACGCCGTGATGATGCTCCTCTCCCGCGTCCTCCTCCGCCGTTTTGCCGCCGGGCGCATTATCCGTCATCTCGACCATCTCATGCCCTCTTCTTCGGCGCCGGCCAATTGTGGGTTTCCTCGGTCGCATCGCGGCACCAGCGGAAGAAGGCGTCGTAGAGAAGCATCCCGGCCTCGAGTTGCTCCAGATCGTCGGAATACATCCTGGAGAGGCCGAGCGATGCCGCAAGCAGGCCCGCCGCCTCAGGCGCGAGGTCGAGCCTTGCGGTATCCGCCGCCCTGACGATCCGCGCCAGGCGCAGAAGCGGTTCCGAAGCCAGCCCGAACTCCTCGATCATCACGTCGAAGGTACAGAGCTCGTCGCGATGGCTCCAGAACACATCCTCGATATCGAAGGGCGTCGCCCCGAAACGCTCGCCGACGGCCAAAACCTCGGGCGTTGGCACGAACAGGAACACGGCGTTCGGATCGACGAAGCGCCGGATCAGCCAGGGACAGGCGATACGATCGATCTTCGGCCGCGCGCGCGTCACCCAGACGGTGCGCTCTTCAGCGTCGCGTTGCGGCAGCTTTGCATCGGGCACAGCCGGTCCGCCCGCGATCCACGCCTCGAAGCCACCTTCGAGGCTTTCCGCGTCGATCCCGGCATGGCGGAGATAGGCGGCAACACCATGACTGAGCTTGCCGCCTCTCTGGCATACCACGACGACGGCTTCGGCATCGACGCCGCCAACCCAGGACGCGACATCGGCATGGGCGCGCCGGATCGAGCCCGGCACCAGGCGTGGATCGAGCGCGAAGTCCTCCTCCGTGCGCACGTCGATAATGACGGGAGCCCCAGGTGTCCCGATGAGGCGGCTGAGCTTTTCAGGTGAGATTTCTAGAAATGACGGCATGACGCGTCCCTCCGTTGATCGGTTTTACTGGACGCGATTCTTCAGCATGACGCCTCGTGGGGTGATCGCGACCCCATGGCCAAACCATGCGCAAACAGACCCCGTCGTGTCAAGCGCATTACGCCATGGCGGCTTGCCGTCCGCGGCAGCGGCCTGCCATCCACCACGCCACCCGATCAGCCGGCAGCTCTTCCACCGGGTCTCTGCCGGTCGCCTCCAGGCGAGCCGGCAGGCAGATAAGAGGTGAGCGGCAAAGCCACGAATGCACGGAGCGCCAGTAACGAGCTGGAATGAAGAGTAGGAAAACCCAATCAGCACAAGCGCTTCGGCCCAGAACGGAACAAAATGCCCACTTCGGCATTCTTCTCTCACCGAAAGAGGAGAAAGTACCATGACGTACGACCCCAATAATGCCAACGACCCGAACCGCCCGCTGAACCCAAATCTGGATCTGCGCACCACGCCGAGCGCGCGCAGCAATAATACGTGGGTTGTCTGGGCCGCTGCATTGGCCGTGATCGCTGTCGCTGCATTCGCCTATTCGCAGTGGAGCACCCCCGGCACATCCCCGGACACGACAGCTTCCACGACCCAATCCGAGCCGGCGCCGGCCAAGCCGATCGCTCCGACCGACAACAGCGCTACGCCCGCACCGGCACCAGCACCGGCCACTCCGCCGGCTGCCCCGGCACAGCAGTAATCGCTGCTCGGCCAGAAGAAGCCGGCCCAGTGCCGGCTTCCTTCCAGCCGCGAGCTCTTGAAGTTTTTTAAGAAAACCCTACTTAAGGGATACTAAATCCGTCTCTGACGGCTGACCACGGAGGTACTGGCAGCCGTTATCGAGACTGATCGAGGAAGGTCGGTGCTTGACCTCGTCATCTATCCCGAACAGGCATTCAAGCTGGCGGCATGATCGAAGAAATTCAAGGTCATCGCTTCGTCCTGGCAACGCCTGGATCCGATATTATTTGGGAATCCTGTTATAGAAGGACTGCGGATCGTACACGCACTCGTAGTCGAGCAGGCAAAGCTTGCCATTGCCATCCCTCACCCTTGCGGTGTCGTACTTGTCGCCGAGATTACACCTGGCCGGCGGATAACGGAAGCTGCGGCCGCCAAAGCCCATCCGCACAAAAACCGCCTTGTCCTTGCGGATGATCTGCGCAAGCTCTTCGCAACTGTGATCCCTGGCATTGACCTCCACCGCCTCGACGGCCAGAGCGACGGACGGAAACAATAGTGCGACGGCCAGAACAACGCTTTTCATGGAAACTCCTGAATGTGAGAGAGCGAAGTTAGGGCATCGCACTCCATGCTGCCAGTCCAGAAACCCTCCGAACTGTACGCCTGAGCACAGCCGCACTCTCCGGGCACCCTTCAGAAATCAGCTTCGCACGGGCTCTTCGAAGGCAGCGAAGTCCAGATGGGCGAGGCACTCCTTCGCTACTGCTTCGGCGAGGGCATCGCAACGTCCCGATCCATTAAGATATTTGGTCTACGCTGCCGGCGATGAAACCGACGTTTGGGCGCAGACACCTTGCATTGCCGGAGCCGGAGCGGACAAGAACCGTTCCGACACAGAAGGTCGATGCGTCACCCGCCAGAAGCTTCGATTGGCCGAAAATCAGGCGTTACACCAAAAACGCGACCCTGGCCCTCCTGATCTCGATCAAACTTGCGGTTGTGATTATTTACGTCCTCAGACTGAACGCCTCGCATTCCTTCCAGGAATACACACCGCCGATAGCAATGATGGCGGCACTGTCGTTTTTCATCGTCGCAGCTCTCTGGCTCGCCGGCATGAAACTGAGCGGCAGCGATTGAGGTAACCTCGGTTGGCGCCGTCTGAAGTTGACCGCCGCCCGCACTTCCCGCTCGCTCCCTCTCTCAACGGAAGCGTCCAGAGCATGATGCCGAAAAGTGTTGAGCGGTTTTCGGACGACATCCTGTTCTAGGGAAAGTTATAGGGCGACGCGGGGTCGAAGACGCAGGAATAATCAAGGATGCACTGCTTTCCCCCCGCATCGCGCAAACTAGTCGTGGTGCGCTTATCACCCATGCTGCACTGGGCAGGTGGATAACGGAAACTGCGGCCGCCGAAACCGACGCGAACAAAGACCTTTTTGTTCTGGCGAATGATCTGCGTAAGCTCGCTGCAGCTATGCTCGCTCGCTTTGACGTTCATGACGCCTGCGCCAAAGGCCGGTAGCGGCAGAGACAAGGCAACGACTAGAATGATGCTTCTCATGGGACCCTCCCAGTGTGTGTGAGGGAAACTAGCGCGCGCAGATCACTGCGACCAGTCCTTTGGGCAAGGCTAGCAATGCCGCCTGCTTCCAGCAGGCCGGAAAATCCGGCCTGAGTTCAAATACATCAATCTTTTCAAGAGATTTGGTGGGTGATGTAGGGCTCGAACCTACGACCCGCTGATTAAGAGTCAGCTGCTCTACCAACTGAGCTAATCACCCGTTCGCGCTTGGCTGCGCGGTGTGACGGGGCGTATAAACAGGATCGGCAGGCTTGTCCAGCGCGTAGGCGAAATTTCTTTGGTTAATCGCGAAGATTTTTCGGCATGGCTGAAATGCAACGCAGAACCCCGAAAATCGGAATCGATTTTTGGAGAGGATTATGCGCCGATTCAAAGTGATAGAGCGTCCTTAGCGCGTTCTATCGGACGCGCGGCGCTCCAGTGAAATCAAAGGTCGAGCGTGCCGCTGGCCAGCCGCACCGCCTGGCCGCCGATCCGCGCGTTGGAGATCGCCCCGCCGTCGACATCGATATGCAGGTGAATGAAGGACGGCCGGCCCATCTCGACGCCCTGCTCGATCATGATCGGGTGATGCCCGTCCGTCAGCCGGTCGAAATAATGGATGGCGCCGGAGAGTGCGGCCGCCGCCGAGCCGGTGGCCGGATCTTCGACGATGCCCATGCCGCTTGCGAACATGCGCGCGTGAAACTTTGCCACGTGGTTGACGCCGCCACGGCAATAGACATAGGCCGAGGCAAGCGCGCCATCGACGAAGGGCACGATCTTTTCCCAGAGCTGCGGATCGAATTCCACCCGCTGCGTGGCTCCAACATCGTGCACCGGAATGAGCAGGAAGGGAACGCCGGCGCTCCAGACCGACGGGACGTGATTTTCGAAGCCGATCTCGGTCACCTTCAGCGACAGCGCATCGGCGATGCCGAGCTTGTCGAGCGGCATGATGGCCGGCTGCGATTTGCGCGGCAGGTCGAATTCGGCAAAGCTCGCCTCACCCTCTCTCAGCCGCACCGCGCAACGCACCGGCCCGACATTTTCCTCGAGCACCGTGACGAGATCGCGCGTCGCAGCACCATGCGCCCGTTCGGCCAGCGCCACCGCCGTGCCGACCGTCGGATGGCCGGCAAACGGCAGCTCGCGCCCCGGCGTGAATATCCTCAGACGCGCCGCATAGGCGGGGTTGGCCGAAGGCTTCACGAAGACCGTCTCCGAGAGATTGATCTCCCGGGTGATCGCCTGCATCGCCTCGTCGCTGAGATTGTCTCCGTCGAAGATCACCGCCAGCGGGTTGCCCGCAAGCTTTCGATCGGTGAACACGTCATAGACGCTGTAGCTTCGCGCCACATCAGCCTCCTTGAATCGTCATCGCGCCGCCAACCTGCCCGACCGGGCGAGCGAGTGCAAGGCGCTAAAACGCGTCATGCCAACCGGATTCACATGACGCGCTTTCGATCTTTGGGTGATGGATGCCGTTATCCCGAAACGCTACACGGTTTTAGGCGGCATACATCAACTCCGCTCGGCCTTGCCAAAATACCAGTCGATCACGGGCAGCATGGCGATGTTATAGGGATGGGCCGAAGGATCGGCCGAGCGGATCGCCACGGCGCCCGCGATCTCCTGGTCCTCGGCGACGAGCATGTGGCTCTCGATCCGCGCGATCATCTCGTCAGCCGTCATCTCGAAGCGGTAGAGCCGCAGCAGCGTTACCGTGCGCTTGTTACGGGTGGCGAACAGCCCCCGCCCCGCCACGGATTCGGCAAGATCGAGCCCGGTCTCCTCCTGGACTTCGCGGCGCATGTTTGCCTCAATGTCACAGCGTCCGTCGACGACATCCTCGGGCTCCAGCGAGCCGGCCGCGAAATAGACCTGGCCGGGATTGGCCGTATGCGCGCCCATGCGGATCGCCACCAGCGCACCGTCGGAGGTTTCGAGCACGGGATAGGCGAAGAGATGGAGGCCGCCCTGGCGCTGCGGCTGGCGGCGCCACCACATGAAGGCGGAAAAGGGAATGACGTGGCCCTCGCCTGCAATCCCGTCTTCACTGAGTGATACCAGCCGCTGGAACACCATGCGCCCGTCGAACAGCGCCGGATTGGCGGCAGTCTCTCTGGCCCAGTTCTCCCGGATCGCCGTTTCTTCGGCGACGACCAAAGGATGGGGACCGGGCAGGATGCGCAGATCCACGCCGGCAATCGGGAAGACCGTGGCCTCCGGCGGCCAGCCGGCGAAATCGCCAGAAAAATTGCTGTTTGTGAAATTCGCGTTCAAATTCGCATTCATGGGAGATCCAGTGTCATGACGACGGGGCAGTGATCGGACGCCTTCGGCCTGTCCCAGCCGGTGCGCGGATAACGCTCCACCTCCTGCCCCGGCGGGAAGATGGTGCGGTAAGGCTGGCCGCTGCGGATGATTTCCGGCAGGCGGCCGACATTGTGGGCGGCGAGTGCTGGCGAAAGCCAGAGATAATCGAGCTGGCAGAGCCACTGCTCCTGCGGCCCGCGCGCATGATAGAGCGTCCAGCGGTCGAGCGGCTCGCGGCGGCGCACGACATTTTCGGCAAAGCCATCGCGGCTGAAAACGTCGAGTGCGCTTTCGGCCTCATCCTGATGCTCGAAACGATAGCCGGCGCCCCGGCGGCCGATGACATCGACGCGCTCCTGATAATCGTTCATGTCGCCACAGATAGCGAAGCTCTTCGTGCCGGCTTGATCCGCCCCGAAGCGATCCTCGATGATGCGGCGAACGGCGCGCGCCTCGGCGCGGCGGATCGGCATGGTCGATTGCCGCCCGTCCAGCCCGTCGCGCGGATTGCCCATGGACTTGAAATGTACGACGTAGAGCGAAAAAGGCCGACCGCCGATCAGAAGATCGAGCTCCAGACAATCGCGCTTGAAGATCTTGTCGTCGATGCGGTTGGTGAGCGCCAGCTCTTCGTCGAAGAGATCGAGATCGCGATAGGTCGTCATCGCATGGCTCTTGATGTCCCTGAGCTCGATCTTCTGGCCGTCGCGCGTTTCCTCGCGCATCAGCACAGCAACATCGATGCCGCGGCTGTCATTGCCCTCGACCAGGTATTTCTGCCGGTAACCGTTTCCGACCATGCGGAAGAGATAGCCGTATTCGAAGGCCTGAAGGGCAGCCATGTTGTCGATTTCCTGCAGGCAGAGGATATCGGCATCCGCGTCGGCGATCGCAAGCGCGGTCATCTGCCGCGTGTCGTCGGTCGCAGCGATCACCCGCGCCTGCTCGAGCTGCTGGTAGACGCCCTCGCTCGACACCTGGAAAAGCTTGATGACCCGGTCCTGGCGCAGCTGATTGCGGAAGCCGGTGAAATCGAAACGGGTCAGGAGATTTTCGACATTGAAGGTGGCGAGGCGAAGCGACATGGGAAGGATCCGGTTGCGGGGAGTACCTTAACCAGCAGAAGCCGCAGGAAAAGATGGCGGAGCCAAGAAATATGCGGACAACCACCCCTCTTACAGCCCCGGACGCGATTACCTGTGACTTCGGCCGCAGACATTCCGCCGCAAGCCTCGAATAGTTCTTCGCAGAGGACAATCGCCGTTCCGGCGCGGGGGCATTTCATGAAGCGGGTTCTTGCATCGCTTGCGGTTCTGACGTCCCTCGCCGGCTCGGCCCTTGCCGACACCTACGGCGCCATCGCCTATTCGCCGTCGACCAGCGCTATCGGCTGGTCCTATGCTTATGACAATCGCGGCGACGCCGAAACCGTTGCCCGGCGCAATTGCGACAGCAGCGCCAATGACTGCCGGATCGCCATCTGGTTCCGCAATGGCTGCGGTGCGGTGGCCGTCGGCCATCGCGGCGGCTGGGGCTCCGGCTGGGGTTACGACAATCGTGAGGCCCAGCGCCAGGCAATCCGCAGCTGTAGAAAACAAACCGGCAGCTGCCGCGTCATCCGCTGGCAATGTTCCGGCAGTGAATGATTCTGGCTGAGTGCGGCGTCTCAAAGCCGCCATGCCGAGCGCACCGATAGCCTGAGGCCGTCACCCGTCCGGACGGGAAAACGGGTATAGGCCCGCAGTACCTGACTATCGGCGAGGATGAGCTTCAGCGCATATCGCTCGCCCTCGAAGAGAATGGATTCGACCGTCGCCGCAATCCCCTCGCCGGCGGCGATATTCTCGCCGGAGACGATGACATCCTCCGGCCGGACGAGGACGTCCACCCTGTCGCCGCTGGCTGCCCCGGCGGCAGCACCGGCAAACAGCGGCTCCAGCGCAGGCCAGTCGAGCGCCCTGCCATCGCCGGCGGGACGCGGCAGCGTCACGATCGCGCCTCGCCCGATCAGCCCGCCGACGATGCGCCCTTCCGGCCGCGCGTAGATCTCGGCGGGAGCCGCCACCTGCAGCAGCCGGCCCTCCGACATCACGGCAACGTCAGTCGCGAGCGCCATCGCTTCGCTCTGGTCGTGGGTGACATAAATCATCGTTGCGCCCGAGCGCTGGTGGAACTCGCGAAAAGTCTCTTCCATCTCCTGTTTCAGGTGCCGGTCAAGATTGGCGAGCGGCTCGTCGAGCAATACCACGTCAGGCGATGTCACCAGGCAGCGGGCGAGCGCCACGCGCTGGCGCTGGCCGCCGGAGAGATCAGCCGGGCGCCGCTCGGCATAATCGGCAAGCCGCACGGTGGAAAGCGCGTCGCGCACCTTCGCCCGGTAAGCCTCGCCCGAAATACCGCGCACCTTGAGGGGATAGCCGACATTGTCGGCAACGCTCATATGCGGCCACAGCGCGTAGGACTGAAAGACCATCGCCATGTTGCGCTTTTCCGGCGGCAGCGACTGCGCGGCATCGGCAAGCAATCTCTCGCCGAGATGGATCGAGCCGTCGCTCGGCGCCTCGAAACCGGCGATCATGCGCAGCACCGTCGTCTTGCCGCAGCCGGAAGGCCCAAGCAACGCCAGGAAGCCGCCCTCGCGCACATCAAGCGAAAAACCGCTGACGGCGGCTCGGCCTGTACCAAAATCCTTGCAGAGCTGGTTGAGGGTCAGCCTCGCCATGGGACCACTCCTTTCGGCAGTCGTTTCGCCAGAAGTTCGAGCAGCAGCATCAGCGCGACGACCAAGAGGACGACGAGCACCGAGAGCGCCGAGGCAAGGTCGGAGCTGCCGCTGTCGTCGAGATTGTAGATGGCAACACCGAGCGTCTGCGTGCCGGCAGACCAGAGCAGCGCCGAGATCGTCAGCTCGTTGCAGGCAATCAGGAAGACAAGGATAACGGAGGCGCCAGCGGCCGGCGCAATCAGCGGCACGATGATATCGGCAAGCCGGCGGAAGAAGCCGGCCCCGGAAAGCCGTGCGGCCTCTTCCAGCGCCGGATCGAGCTGATGGAAAGCGCTGACCACCGGCTTCAGGCTGACGGCGAAGAACGAGGAGAAATAGGCGATCAGGATGATCCAGATCGTGCCGTAAAGCGAGACGTGCAGGATCGGGATCGGTGCAGCGAACACCAGGATGAAGGAAACAGCCATGACGATGCCTGGCAGCGAATAGGGTATTTCGATCAGGCTGGAGACGATGCGGGAAGCCAGATCCCTGCGTCGTGTCAGCGCATAGGCCGCAAGCACTGTCACCACGAGGAGACAAAGCGCGGTAGCGGCGGCAAGTGACAGCGAGTTGATGAAGGCGGTGCGCGTCACCGCCTGCCGGAACAGGATCTCCTGAAAAGCATGCAGTGACATGGTCTTGAAGGTGAGCGGCACGCCATAGGCCGGCACCAGCGCGCCGGCGATCAGCGCGAAGAAGGGCGCGGCCAGCATGAAGAACAGGATAGTCCAGACGAGTGGCGTGAACACGAAACGCCAGGCGCCGAGCTCGAAGGCGGCACTCGCCCCGGATAACCCGATGACACGGTAGTCGCGGCCGCGCAGCGCCCGGTCCTGGATCATCAGCCCGACAATCGAGATGATGGCGATGATTGCCGAGAGCACGGCGACGTCGCCGAAAGTGCGGTTGGTGAAGGCGGAAAACTTGGTGAAGATCAACGTCGGCAACGTGAAGATCGAGGCCGGAATGCCGAGAATGGCGGGAATGCCGAAATTGCCGGTGCAGGAGACGAAGGAGATCGCCGCACCCGCGATGATGCCGGGCAGCGACAGCGGCAGGATGATGTCGCGGAACACCCGCAGGCTGGTAGCGCCGGAAAGCCGTGCTGCCTCGACGCCGTCGCGGGGCAGCGTCATCAGCCCGGCCCGCAGCGCCAGGTAGACCAGCGGCGCATGCTGCACGCCGTAAAGCAGCGCGATGCCACCCACAGAATAGAGCGGCTGCGGCGAACCCATCGGCGGGGCGATATGCAGCGCCTTCAACAGCGGACTGGAGGGGCCCGACATCTGCACCCAGGCCAGCGCCGTCACCTGCGGCGGGATCATCATCGGCAGCACGAAGAAGAAGCTCAGCGCCCCCTTGGCGCGGATATCGGTCAGCGTCAGCAGGAAGGCAAAGAGGCAGCCGATGATGAGCGAGATGATTGTGCCCAGAATGGCGGTGACGACCGTGTAATAGGTTGACGACCACAGCGAGGCGTCGCCGAGAACCGTCATCACCCCGCCGTCGGCAAAGGCCGCGATCCCGACCATAGCAAGGCGGGCGAGCGGCAGCACGCTGAGGATCAGGACGATGATGACGACAAAAGGAAACAGCCAGGCGGGCTGGCTGTTTCCGGTTTTGATGTATCCGTGCATGAAAGGATCAGTTCGAGCCGTAGATGTCCGAGAAGGTCTTGAGATCCTGGTCGGTATTCTTCAGAGCATCTGCGGCCTTGATCGGCAGGACGTTGATAGTGTCGCGCGCGGGAAAGCCGTCCGGCAGCTTCATGCCGTTGCGGGCCGGGATGTAGCCGAGCTTCAGGAAGCCTTCCTGACCCTTTTCGGAGAGCACGTAATCGACGAACTTCCTGGCGACATCGGCGTTCTTGGTGCTGGCGAGGATGCCGACCGGCTCGGTGACGGCCGAAACGCCTTCGCTCGGGAAGACGAACTCGACCGGAGCGCCCTTGGCCTTCTCGCGGATCGGCAGGTAATCGACGACCATGCCATAGGCCTTTTCGCCCGAGGCAACCGACTTCAGCACGGCGCCGTTGCCGCCGGCGGCGATCGCACCGTTTTCGGCAAGCGACTTGTAGAAGTCCCAGCCGAGGCCGGGAACGGCGGCAAGCGTCTGGGCGTGGATAAGGGCCGCACCCGAGGCAAGCGGGCTCGGCATGGTGACGAGGCCCTTGGCTTCCGGCTTCGTCAGGTCCTTCCAGCTCGCAGGCTTCATCGCGGCCGAAGCGTTATACATGATGCCGGTGGTGATCAGCTTGGTCGAGTAGTAATAGCCGTCGGCGTCATAGAGGGCGGCGTCGTACCCTGCGGCTTCCGGCGACTTGTAGGCCAGGAGTTTGCCGTCTTCCTTGAGGCGCTCCAGCGTCACCACGTCGGCAATGAGGAGAACGTCGGCGACCGGGTTGCCGGCCTGGATCTCGGCCTGGAGCTTCGCCATGATCTTCGGCGTTCCGTCGCGCACCCAGTCGACCTTGATATCGGGATTCGCGGCCATGAAGCCGTCGACCGTCGCCTGTGCGTCTTCGTTCGGCTGACTGGTGTAGAGAACGAGGTTTGCGGCCGAAGCCGGAATGGCAAAGAGGCTCGCAGCGACAAGTGTTGCGGCGGAAACGATCGTTTTCATGGGAGGGATCCTCGATTTCGATACCCCTCCCTTATTAGGGGTCCTTTACAGAGATGTGACAGCGCGCCGCAGCCGCCGCGGCGCCATTCCCACAACCTTCCTTGGTGGTTCGCCCGCCCTGCCGACAATACAGTTGATCGCCCTTCCGATTTCTGGAATCGCCTGTGGACGCGGCCTGATCCTGGCCGATTCGAGGGGATGGCAAGAATGAGACGGGCATCTTGGCGCGCGCGCCTGCGCTACCAGTTCGACAAGAGCATGGCCGCCGGCCCGATCGCCCTGATCGGCTGGCTGGCGGTGATATCGCTGGTCGCCATCATCGCTGCCGGCCTGGTGCTGGCGCTGACTGGCATTGCGCCTGATGGCGGCGAGCATCTGAGCTTCGTCGAGGGCGCCTGGGAATCGCTGATGCGCACCATGGATGCCGGCACGATGGGCGGCGATATCGGCTGGCCCTTCCGCGGCGTCTCCCTTGTCGTCACCATATCGGGCATCTTCGTCTTCTCGGCCCGCGTGCTGAGTTCCGGCCTCGAGGAAAAGCTGGACGACCTGCGCAAGGGCCGCTCGCAGGTGCTCGAAAACGACCATACGATCATCTTCAACTGGTCGCCCTCAATCTTCGACGTCATCTCCGAACTCGTCATTGCCAACACCAGCCGGCGCCGCCCGCGCATTGTCATCATGGCCGCCAAGGACAAGGTGGAGATGGAGGACGAGCTTGCCGACAAGATCGAAAATCTCGGGAACACCCGTATCATCTGTCGCAGCGGCGATCCGACTGATCTTTACGACATCAACATCGTCAACCCGCACACCTCGCGCTCGATCATCGTGCTGTCGCCGGAAGGCGACCATGCCGATTCCGAGGTCATCAAGACGGTGCTCGCCCTCGTCAACGATCCCGGTCGCCGCAAGGAGCCCTACCAGATCGCCGCCGAAATCCGCGACACCAGGAATGCAGAGGTGGCGCGCATCGTCGGCGGCAAGGAATTGCAACTGGTGCTTGCCGACGACCTGATCTCGCGCATTGTCGCCCATTCCAGCCGCCAGTCGGGACTGTCTGGCGTCTATTCCGAACTGCTCGATTTCGAAGGCTGCGAGATCTATACGCTCGAGCAGCCCGAACTCTCCGGTAAAAGCTTCGGCGCCGCCGTGATGATGTACGAGAGCTCGACGCTGATCGGCTTCTGCGACAACGAGGGCGCGGTACATCTCAACCCGCCGGCAAACCGCATCTTCCTGCCCGGCGAGCGCGCCATCATCATCGCCGAAGACGATGCCGCGATCAAAAGCGCCGCCGCCGAGATGCGTATCGACAAGGAGGCGATCCGGGCTCCAGTGACACGCGAGACAAAGGCGGAGCGCACGCTGATGCTCGGCTGGAACCGCCGCGGCCCGATCATCGCCCGCGAGCTGTCGCGTTATGTCGCCCCTGGTTCGCAACTCACCATCGCCGCCGATACGCCCGATATCGAAGAGGAGGTTCGTGGCCTGACGCTTGCGAGCGACAACATGGCGGTCACCTGCCGCGTCACCGATACCAGCAGCCGCGCCGAACTCGACGACCTCGATATTCCCGCCTACGACCACGTGCTTGTGCTCGGCTACTCCGACCACATGGCCGCACAGCCCGCCGACACCCGCACGCTCGTCACCCTTTTGCAGCTACGCCGGATCGCCGAGAAAACCGGCCGCCACATCGGCATCGTCAGCGAGATGATCGACGTGCGCAACCGTGAGCTTGCCGCCGTCACCCGCGCCGACGATTTCGTCGTCAGCAACAAGCTCGTCAGCCTGATGCTGGCGCAGGCCTCCGAGAACGGCCAGATGGCGGCGATCTTCGACGAACTGCTCGACGAGGACGGCTCGGAAATCTACATGCGCCCCGTCACCGACTATGTTTCGATGGACAAGCCGCTGACCTTCTATACGATCTGCCTTGCGGCGCTGCGCCGCGGCGAGGTCGCGATCGGCTATCAACGGCAGCGGCAGGGAGAAGCCGACGCCCGCAATCTTTCCGGCGTCGTCGTCAATCCCGGGAAATCGGATCTTCTGGCCTTTGCCGAGGCCGATCGCCTGATCATCCTCGCCCGCCAGTGAACCCGCGTGTGAAAGTTCACACGCAAGCGAGCGTGGGAGCTCGCGCAAGCGAGTTCACGCAGGCGTGAACGCGCGGCGATTTGCCATTGCCGGGCTTTGCGCTACGTCACTCACATTTGGATGAGGGAGGAATTTCAATGGAATATCGTCTGCTCGGCCGTTCCGGCCTGAAGATTTCGACTTTGACCATGGGCACGATGACCTTCGGTGGCGTCGGCTGGGCAAAGACCGTCGGCGACCTCGGCGTTGCAGAGGCACGCAAGATGATCGACATGTGCATCGATGCCGGCATCAACCTGATCGACACCGCCAACGCCTATTCATCAGGCGAATGCGAAAACATCATCGGCGATGTGCTCGGCGGCAAGCGGCCGCAGGGCGTGTTGCTCGCCACCAAGGCCCGCTTCAGCATGGGCGACGGCCCGAACGACCAGGGCCTGTCGCGCTACCACCTGATCCGCGAATGCGAGGCGAGCCTCAAGCGGCTGAAGACCGATGTCATCGACCTCTACCAGGTGCATGAATGGGACGGCCAGACGCCGCTGGAAGAGACGATGGAAGCGCTCGACACCCTGATCAGGCAGGGCAAGGTGCGTTACGTCGGCTGCTCGAATTATTCCGGCTGGCACATCATGAAGGCGCTCGGCATCGCCAACGAGCACAGATACCAGCGCTTCGTCAGCCAGCAGATCCACTATACGCTGGAGGCCCGCGACGCCGAATATGAGTTGCTGCCGATCTCGATCGACCAGGGCCTCGGCGTGCTGGTCTGGAGCCCGCTCGCCGGCGGCCTGCTCTCCGGCAAGCATCGCCGCAACCAGGCAGCCCCCGAAGGCACGCGCCAGTTCGCCGGCTGGACCGAACCGCCGATCCGCGATGAGAACCGCCTTTGGAACATCGTCGAGACGTTGGTCGCGATCGGCGAAGAGCGCGGCGTTTCGGCGGCACAGGTGGCGCTCGCCTGGCTGATCGGCCGCAAGGCCGTGACCTCGGTCATCATCGGCGGCCGCACCGAAGCCCAGTTCCGCGACAACATCGCCGCCGCCGAGCTGAAACTCACGGACGACGAACGCAAGCGCCTCGACGCGGTCAGCCTGCCGCCGGTGATCTATCCCTATTGGCACCAGCTGAACACGGTTAGCGACAGGCTTGGTGAAGCCGACCTCGAGCTTTTCGGCCCGCATCTCCAGCAATAGGCGATAGCGGATCCGGCATTGCACGGTGAAGACAGGCGTCACAAAAGATGCACTTTCGCCGTGTTATCGTCAAACCCCGCCACCCGCCGCGAGGTTCTCCATGCTGAAGAATTACAAGGTCCTGAAGGGTACGGCGAGCGCCCTTGCCCTCGACGACGACAATGATCCCCATATCGAAATCCGCATCGAGGCGAATGGCGTCAGCTACCGCATCGCGCTCAACGTCCGCTCCAAGGAATCGCCGCACGACCTGCTCTACGCCGATATCGTCGATTTCAAGCATCCGGCGCTGACGGAGGCGCTCGAAGCTCTGCCGATGGGCCTGACCGACATCCGCAAGGACCGTCCGGAGCTCGCAATCGATTATGTCCGCGGCGGGTTGATCGAGCGCGAAGACATGAATGTCGCGCCCTTCCAGCTCTCCGGGCCGAAGAATGACCTGCGTGACTTCATCGAGCCGATCGTCCAGGAAGGCATTGCCGATTCCGACGTGCATTTCTACGCCTTCGGCGAGGCCTGGGGGCCCGAGAACAACAAGCCCGACCAATATTTTCGTTTCGAGCCGGGCAACGGCATTCACGACATCCACATGAACCAAGGCGACGGCGGCAGCTTCAAGGCCACCAACGGGCCGAACCAGGACGGCGCCCTGCTCGTCCATTTCAACGATACCGACGAATGGGCGGCGATCTTTCTCTGCTTCCAGTCGCAGAACTGGAACACCGATGCGGCGACCGGCCATCCGGTTTCCGACAGTCGCGGCGGCCAGGGCCGCGGCGAAGGCACACGCCGGCCGCAGCCGATCGTCGCCTCGTCGCTGCGCATCGTCGCCGCGCTGATCAACCCGGTGAACGGTGAAGGCGGCACCGAGGCCGAAACGGTGACGATCATCAACCGCTCCGACATGGAGGCATCGCTCGACGGCTGGAAGCTGGAGGACGAAAACGGCAGGACCCATACGCTGTCGGGATCGCTGAGCGCAGGCGAGCTGCGCACCATAGCGCTCGATGCCGCAGTCGGCGGCCCGCAGCTTGCCAACAGGGGCGGCGACATCATCCTTCGCAACGCCGACGGCGCCGTGGCCGACCGGGTCGGCTACGGCAAGAGCGAGACGGCGAACGAAGGCTGGACGACGATCTTCTGATCGGCGCCCTGCCCTTGATCCGTCAGCCGGGCGGCTGGAATCAGCCGCCGATTTCGGCCGAGATCAGCGCGCTCAGGCGGCCAATGCCGTCCTCGATCATCTGCTCGTTGGCGCAGGAGAAGCTGACGCGGAAGGTGTTGGCGCCCGAACCATCGGCGAAGAACGCCTTGCCGGGCACGAAGGCGACCTTGGCGGTTTCGAGCGATTTCGCCAGCAGCTTGGCGCCGTCCATGCCCTCCGGCAGCGTGATCCAGATGAACATGCCGCCTTCCGGCTTCGTCCAACTGGTGCCTTCCGGCATGTATTTCTCAAGTGCGGCCAGCATGCAGTCGCGGCGTTGGCTGTAGGCGGCCTTGATCCTGGCGACCTGCGCATCGAACCCGCGCTCGGCGACATCTGATATCGCCATCTGGTTGATCGTCGAAGAATGCAGGTCGGCCGCCTGCTTCATCAGCACCAGCTTGCGGATGACGGGCGCGTTGGCGACGATGAAGCCGACGCGAAGACCGGGTGCCAGCGTCTTCGAGAAGCTGCCGCAATAGATCGTGCGCGTATCGTTGATATGGCCCTTCTCGGCGATCTCGAGCGCCAGGATCGGCGGGAGCGGATCGCCGTCGTAACGCAGCGACTGGTAGGCCGCATCCTCGATGACGGCGATGTCGAGATCTTCTGCCAGTGCCAGGACCTTTTTGCGGCCGTCGAGATCGACGGTCTCGCCGGTCGGGTTGGAGAAGTCGGCGGAAAGATAGGCGAACTTCACCTTGCCGCCGGCAGCGGAAGCGGCCGCACGGTAGGATTCGGGCGTCCGGTTGCCGTTCGGCGTCAGCTGATCGTAGGCTGGTTCATAGGCATTGAAGGCCTGCAGCGCGCCGAGATAGGTCGGCCATGTCACGAGTGCGGTGTCATCAGGCGACAGGAAGAGCTTGCCGAGATAGTCGAGGCCCTGCTGCGAACCGGACACGATGAAGACATTGTCGAGCTCGCAAGGGATGCCGAGAGCCGCCATCTGCCCGACCAGCCATTCGCGCAGCGGCTTGTAGCCTTCGCTGACCGAATATTGCAGCGCCGAATTGACGGCGGCGCCGTCGAAGATATCGGCATAGGCCTGCTTGAATTCCTGATCCGGAAACAGCGCCGGATCAGGAATGCCGCCGGCAAAGGAGATGATGTCGGGGCGGTCGAGGAGCTTCAGGAGCTCGCGGATTTCGGATGCGCGCATGCGCGACGAGCGCGACGCAAACATGGTGTCCCAGTTCAGCATGGGGTTTCCTCATATTTTCTATACCGCCGACAAACCATGCGGGGAAAATTATGTCAATAATACTGACCTATTTTCTTGTCATGGTGACAAGTTGGAGATCTTATATCTCAAAGCCCTAGTGCGGGATTGGCGACCGCCTTTCCCGATAAGGATGAAATTTCCCGAACCAACCGAATGCTTTTCAGTACCGCCGATGTTCGGGATTCACTTGATGTAGGGGCCATCCAATATCGAAGGCGCTCGATCCCGATTTTGCTGCTCGACGTCAGCCACATCCAGCGATTATTCCGCTGATCAAAGCCGAAACCGGCTGATTCAGACCTTTCCAAGACCAGCTCGACGGCGGTAGTGTCGCCGCCACTATTCAATTTACTATCAAGGTGCCAGCAATGACCGTGACGTCGGCCTCTCCTGAAATCAAAATCGAACTCCACAAGTCTCCCGTCTCCGACGCCGACCGCATTCAGGCACTGGAGACGCCCGGCTTCGGCAAGGTCTTCACGGATCATATGGTCCTGGCACGATGGACTGCCGACAAGGGCTGGCACGATGCGAAGGTTACGCCGAGGCGCCCCCTGGAGCTCGATCCAGCGAGCGCCGTGCTGCACTACGCTCAGGAAATCTTCGAGGGCATGAAAGCCTACAAGGCAGATGATGGCCGGATTCTGCTCTTTCGGCCTGAAGAGAACGCACGCCGCTTTGCGCAGTCGGCGACCCGCATGGCGATGCCTCCTGTGCCCGAAGAACTCTTCCTGAAGGCGGTCGAAGAACTGGTCCGCGTTGACAAGGACTGGATTCCGTCCGGCGACGCCAGCCTGTACCTTCGCCCCTTCATGTTCGCCAACGAGGCGTTTCTCGGCGTTCGTCCGGCTCAGGAATATGTCTTCTGCATCATCGCCTCTCCGGTCGGCGCCTACTTCAAGGGCGGCGCGAAGGCCGTCTCCCTTTGGGTCGAGACCGAATACACCCGTGCAGCCAGCGGCGGTACTGGCGCGGCAAAATGCGGCGGAAACTACGCAGCCAGCCTCGTAGCGCAAGCCGAGGCGTCGAAGAAGGGTTGCGATCAGGTCGTCTTCCTGGACGCCGCAGAGCATCGCTGGGTCGAAGAACTCGGCGGCATGAACGTCTTCTTCGTGATGAACGATGGATCAGTGGTGACCCCGCCCCTTGGCGGCACGATTCTGCCGGGCATCACCCGGGCCTCAGTGATCGTGCTTGCCGAAGAAAGGGGCTTGCGCGTCGAGCAGCGCCCCTACTCGTTCGCGGAATGGCAAGACGACGCTGCCAGTGGCAGGCTCGTCGAAGCCTTCGCTTGCGGCACGGCCGCGGTCCTCGCCGGCATCGGCCTGGTTCGACATGCCGGCGGCGAATTTCCAGTCGGAGACGGACAGACCGGCAAATTGACCAGCGAACTGCGCCAGCAGCTCGTCAGTCTGCAGAAGGGCGTAACGAACGATGAGCACGGCTGGACGCGCCTCATCCCGGCCTGAAATCCGGACGTTCCACACGAACGGCGGCGTCAGCACCGACATGGTGGGGGCGCGCGGCTCTCCGCCTCGCCCGCAAAGCCGTCGGGCCGGCGATCTATTCCGCCCTCGCCGCGGCAACTCATAAACTCGCCACCACCGACGCGATCATTTCTGCGACCGCGGAGCGCCATGATGCCGATATCCTGACTTGCGACGCCATTTCAAGGATCTCGAATGCGCCGTCCACATCGATAAAAAGACTGATCCGCATGTGACCCAAGCCCTCGACGGCGCAGCACAACGCTTCTATCACAAACTGGGAAATGGTAATCTGGCATCTGAAATGGCTGAAAACCGGCGTGGGCGGGCGGCACCGAATCCAATGGCGAAAATGACGATCTCGCTTCCGGATAATCTGGCGGAATATGTCGAAAACCGTGTCGCAAGCGGCAGATACAGCAGTGCTGACGCATTCCTGGCAGAGCTCATTCTGAAGGATCAGCTCCATCACAAACTTGACGACGAAGAACTGCGCAACATCCTGAGACAGGCTGAGGAAAGCGGCCCGAGCGATCGACGCATTCCCGACATCCTGTCGGAAACGAAGGTGAAGCTGCGTGACAACAACCTATAGGCTGACCCGAACCGCGGACGCCGTGCTATCAGGCATCGACGAATATGCTTGCCTCAACTTCGGCGAGGCGCAGGCAGACGCCTATCTTCTCGACTGGGACAGGATTTTCGTGCTTCTTTCCCACGCTCCCTCCATGGGAGAAGAGTGCGACGAACTCGGCGCTGGCCTTCGCCGCCTCCTCCACATGCGCCACGTCGCCTTCTACCGGGTGACATCGGAAGGGATTGTCGTCATTGACATCATCGACGCGGACCGGCTTCCCGAAAGACATCTTCAATCCAACCGACGCCCCCGATCGGCCGAACAGCATGCCTCTTGAGCGCACCTCCGCCTTCTATCAGGAAAATGCCGAGATATATGCCAACCGGGCGCGCAGCCTGCCGAAGCAGCGGCTCGATGCCTTCCTCGCCGGGCTTGCCGCGGGTGCGGCAATCCTCGAACTCGGCTGCGGCGGCGGGCAGGACAGCGCCTACATGCTGTCGCAGGGTTTCGACGTGACACCGACGGATGGCTCGGCCGAGCTTGCAAGACAGGCCGAAGCGCTGATCGGCAGGCCGGTCAGGGTCATGCTGTTCCAAGAGCTCGACGCCGACAGCGCCTTCGACGGCGTCTGGGCGCAGGCAAGCCTACTCCACGTCCCGAGGCCCGAGCTGCCCGATGTCTTCGCCCGCATCCGGCGCGCCCTGAGGACCGGCGGCATCATTCATGCGACCTTCAAGGCAGGCGATGCGGAAGGCCATGACGGCTTCGGTCGTTATTACAACTACCCCTCCGCCGAATGGCTGTCGGAGCTTTTGACGAAAGGCGGCTGGCGGAACGTCGCCATCAGCGAAAGCGACGGCGGCGGCTACGACGGCAAGCCAACCCGCTGGCTGACCGTCAGCGCAGAACGGTAAAGGCAGGAGCTTTCGCCCCGGCCTTAAACTGCAACAGCTCAAAAACTGCTTAGTTGACCGACTTGTCTACCAGCTTGTTCTTGCCGATCCAGGGCATCATGCCGCGCAGCTTGGCGCCGACTTCTTCGATCGGGTGGCTGTCGTTCAGGCGGCGGATGCCCTTGAAGCGCGAGCCGCCGGCGCGGTATTCCTGCATCCAATCGGACGTGAACTTGCCGGTCTGGATGTCCTTGAGGACGCGCTTCATCTCGGCCTTGGTCTCGGCGGTGATGATGCGCGGACCGGAGACATATTCGCCCCACTCGGCCGTGTTGGAGATCGAGTAGTTCATGTTGGCGATGCCGCCTTCATAAATCAGGTCGACGATCAGCTTCACTTCGTGCAGGCACTCGAAATAGGCCATCTCAGGCGCGTAACCGGCTTCGGTGAGCGTTTCGAAACCGGCGCGGATGAGCTCGACGAGACCGCCGCAGAGAACGACCTGTTCGCCGAAGAGGTCGGTTTCGCACTCTTCGCGGAAGTTGGTTTCGATGATGCCCGAACGGCCGCCGCCGACGCCGCAGGCGTAGGAGAGAGCGAGTTCAAGCGCATTGCCGGACGCGTTCTGATGAACGGCAACGAGGCAGGGAACGCCGCCGCCCTTCTGGTATTCGCCGCGAACCGTGTGGCCCGGGCCCTTCGGTGCGATCATGACGACGTCGACCGAAGCCTTCGGCTCGATGAGGCCGAAGTGAACGTTGAGGCCGTGAGCGAAGGCGATTGCTGCGCCATCGCGGATGTTGCCGGCGATGTCAGCCTTGTAGATGTCGGCCTGCAGTTCGTCCGGGGTGGCCATCATCATCAGGTCTGCCCAGGCGGCAGCTTCGGCAACCGTCATGACCTTGAAGCCATCGGCTTCGGCCTTCTTGACGGTCGGCGAACCGGCCTTCAGCGCGATGACGACGTTCTGGGCGCCGCTGTCCTTGAGGTTCAGCGCATGGGCACGGCCCTGCGAACCGTAGCCGATGATGGCGACCTTCTTGGACTTGATGAGGTTGAGATCGGCATCACGATCGTAATAGACGCGCATTTGAAGTTCCTTCCCTTTGCTTGTCTTGTCGACTGTCATTAAAGCGGAATCAGCCGAGAACCGGCATCTCCGCCAGAACCTTGTCCGTGCCATAGAGCCTGAGGAAGGCGGTGACCGCCCTCTCCGCCTGGCGTGCGGTATCCTTGAGGCCCGGTTCGCCGAGCAGCATGCGCACATGCAGGTCGGAAACAACAAGGCCGTAAAGCGTGTGATAAGCCTCGTCGGCATCGGAAAAACGCAGGAGCCCCGCCCTCTTCCCGGCATCGATCAGCGCCATGGCGCGCCGGTCGATCTGGCGGCGGCCGCGCTCGAGCAACAGCTTGCCGAGTTTCGAGCCGTCGCGGTTCGACTGGCCGATCGCCAGCCGGTTCAGGGCCAGCGAGACGTCGCCGGCGAGCACTTCCAGCAAGTCACGCGCAAAAATGACGACATGGTCGTGCAGGCTCGCCGCCGTCAGCCGCTCGCCGTTGCGTTCGAAGGTGCGCACCTTGCTTGCCTGATAGGCGATCATCGCAGACAGCAGCCCGTCGCGATCACCGAACCACTTATAGAGGCTTTCCTTCGAGCAATTGGCGGCGCGCGCAACGCCCGAAGTCGTCAGCGCCTTCTCGCCGCCATCGACGAGCAACTGCAGCGCCTGCTCCAGAACGGCGTTCTGGCGCGGCGAAAACTCGCTCGGCTCTGCGGTATCGACGGACACGATCATGGCTCCCATATACGTACCGTACGGTACGGTTCGTGAGGTTTATGCGATAAACCGATCAGGTCGTCAAGAAGTCCAGATAGATTTTTTTAATACGGGAAACCGCGATGAAACACCAGAATTGGATAGGCGCGAATCCTCGGCGATCGCATAATGTCGCGCTACGCCATTTGCCCGGAGGCTTCGATGTCACGCCTGTCTGCAGCTCTTCTCCTGCTCGGAGCAATTCTCCTTGGCGGCTCAAGCGCTCTCGCGCAGTCCGACAGCGACGTCTATAACCGCATCGAGGAACTGCACGGCGATGCCGCAAGCTTCGACCGGTCGCTGCGCCAACTTGTTCGGGCGATGCGCTCAGGCGACGCCGAGACCATCGCCGGCCTTGCCGAATACCCACTGACGGTCAAGGCCAACGGCGAGACCTACGACGTCGAGAGCGCTGAAGATTTCATCGACAATTTCGACGATCTCGTGACGCCGGAAACGCGCCGCGCCGTCGGACGCCAGCAATACGAGGATCTCTTCGTCAATAGTGACGGCGTCATGCTCGCCGGCAGCGCCGTCTGGATGGGCGCGATCTGCGAGGACAACGCCTGCGAGGCGAGCCACTGGGCGATCATCGCGATCAACAATTAAAATCTGGCGACGAGGAAAAGCCGATGAAACACCGGATAGCCGCCGCAGTCATCACCGCAGCTCTCGCCATCGCCGCAAACGCACAGGCCGCCGAAATGCGCTGCGGCTGGATCGAGAATCCGACGCCCGCCAACTGGTGGCTGGAGGACGCGGAGAACACCTGGACGATCATGACCCAGGGCGACGATGCCGGCGAGGTGGAAGGCATGGAGTTGATCTCCGACATCTCCGAACATGATTATGTCAGGACCAACGGCAATTACGGCTATGCCTGCGCATGCATGAGTGTGGAAACTGATGGCAAGGACCGCATCACCCGCATCCTCTCCTTCCGCCAGCTAAAGCTCGCCAGATGCCGTGCCGACAAGGCGCTGAAATTCCCCGGCTGACCAACCCATCACGCGAATACCGGATGGCGGCCGCGATCATGAGCCAATCGTCCGGAGGCAGTTGATCCGCGAAGAGCCGCAGCCTATGACGCCGTAGCGCAACCAGCGGGGATCAAGAGAGGCTCTGCCGGCATCGCCTTGTCGATCGCGTAAAGCTTCGCGAAACCGGCATCCTCGACCAGCGTCAGGCCCGCCGGCATCAAGGTGCCGACATAGCGGTCGGGGATATCGGCGTTGGCGACAAGGATGAAATCGAAACGTCTGCGCCAGTCCGACAGATAGGGCGTGAAGCCTTTATATTCCTGCATCATTGCCGGGCATGAAAGCACGCCGATCGACAGCAGATTGCCCTCGGGAACCGCGATCTCAGACCATGGCGACAGAACGGATAGCGGCTGCTTGCCTTTTGCGGTGAAGAGCGTCGGCACGAAGGCATGCGAGAAGGGCACAGCAAGCGTCGGCAGGTGCCGGAAAGTATCCAATCCCCAGGAAAAATGGCGGTTGGAGTGGGCAAGACCGCTCACTGTCTCGGGTTCGTGTCCCAAGGGCAGCACGGCCGCGCCGGCAGGCACCTTTTTAAGCACAGTCTCGACGGCTGCAACGTCCTTCTGTGCCAGCCACCAGTTCCAGCCGACCCAGCCGGTGCGGCCGAAGACCGCGAGATTGATGATGAGCGCCAGCAGAATCGCCTGCCGGCGCGTGAGATTGGCGAAGGGGCACACCATCGCCATGGCGACGAGCGCCGTCATGATCGGAAAGCGCCAACTGATCCATCCGGTGCCGAGCATGTGGCGAGGCGAAACACAGGACAGAAGCAGCAGGCCGCAGGCGGCGACGGCAAGCCCGGCATGCATGCGGATATCGCCCGCGCGGACGGCACGTGTGCAGATGAGGATCAGTGGCAGAACCAGCACCACATCCACCACCGGAACATAGGTCGTGATGGCGGAGAGCAGGTTCAGGACGATCAGGACGATGCCGTCGTTCCAGGCAAGGCCAAGGCCGTTGCCACCGGCGTTGGGCAAAGCCGCCGTATGGAGATAGAGCGCGAGCGGCGGCAGGACGCAGGCGCCAAGCGCCAGCGCCAACCGGCCGGCGAGCCGTATCAGACCCGCCTTCGATCGCACTATATCGATGCGCCAGGAAAATTCGAGGCCGCAGACGATCGCCATATAGAAGCCAAGCGCGAAGAGATGCATCACCGTCAGCAGCAGCGCGGCGGCGAGCCGCCAGGCAAAGACCAGGGCGGGATTTCTACCCTGCAGCCGGAGATCGATGCAGGCAAAGCCGAGCGCCATGCCGAGGCCGATCTGGAAGTTGATGAAGCCGCCGATCATGGTGGCGCACCAGCTAAGCGACAGCATGGCGGTCTGCCAGTGGTGCCGGCCACCGAAAAGCGCGCGGTGCAGGCCGATCGCGCCCAGTGGCGGCAGCACGATCGCCAGGAAAAGCAAAGCCCGCGCAAGCCTGTCGGCACCGACAAGCGGCCCCAGCCAGGTGGCTAGAAGATCGATCCCGACATTGGTGAAGGTGCGGTTCCAATCGACCGCATAGATCTCAGGAAACGGCTGCTCGCCGATCCCGCCTGAAAGGAGCCAGATACGGGCGTAATGATTGGGGTAATCGAGAATTGGCGGAAAGGGAAACAGGAGAACCAAAGCCGCGGCAAGTCCGACGAAAGCGACGATCGCAACGGTGGAGTCCTGTCTGGCAATCAATTTCTCAGGCCCGGCTGCGGCCAAGGCAGGAGCGGCGATCCGGTCCATTATCCGATCCGGCTGTTCTTTTGCGAGCGCGGTGGCTCTTCGGATGCAAAGGCCGCATCCAGCGCCGTGCGCTTGTCGCTGGCGCTCATCTCCGAGAAAGCGATCGACAGTTCCGCGTGTTCACTGCCGCGCACGATCGTCTCGACCATGAACATCGGCCGCCTCTTGCTCTCCTGCACCAGACGGCCAAGATACTCGCCGATGATGCCGATGCAGATCAGCTGGATGGCGCTGAAGGCGCTGACCGCGGCCATGATCGACGACCAGCCGGTCACCGTCTCGCCCTGCAGCCAGCGAACGAAGGTGTAGACGAGCAACGAGATCGCGACGCCCGCGCTCATCATGCCAAGCCATGTGGCTATACGCAGCGGTGTCGTTGAAAAGCTGGTGATCGCATCCAGGGCAAAATTGATCATCTTGCGCAGAGGATATTTCGTCGTGCCGGCAAAACGGGCGTCACGCTCGTAGGGAAGAGCCACCTGCCTGCCGCCGATCCAGCTGACCATGCCACGGATAAAGCGATCGCGCTCCGGCATCGCCAGCAGGATATCGACGACACGCCGGCGCATCAGCCGGAAATCACCGCTATCGCGCGGGATGGTCACGGAAGCGAGCTTGGACAGGGCGCGATAGAAAAGCGAAGCGGAGGCGAGTTTGAACCAGGTTTCGCCCTGGCGGCGCGTGCGCTGGCCGTAAACAACGTCGGCGCCGCGCTCCATGATCGGCATCATCATCAAAAGCAGCTCGGGCGGATCCTGAAGATCGGCATCGATCAAAAGCACGCGCTCGCCCCGCGATGCGGCAAGACCCGCCGTCGATGCCAGCTGGTGGCCATGATTGCGCAGAAGACGAATACCGAGCACCTGCGGCACATCAGCCGCCAGGTTCGAAATGATCTCCCAGGTGCGGTCGGACGAGCCGTCATCGACGAGAATGAGCTCGAAGGCATCGCCGGCAACGCTATGAGCCGCGGCGGCGGAGCGGCAGCAGAACTCGCGCAGCCCTTCTTCCTCGTTGTGACAAGGCGCGACGATGGAAAGAAAGGGTACTTGCGTCATGCTGACGTCGGTGCCTGCTTGATGTTTGGCGCCAGACTAGCGACGAAAGGTCAAACATCCTTTAACGATTGGATGCCTGTCGCAGGGCCACCTCTCCCTCCGCAGCCATCGGACTGTAGCTTGCTTCGACCGATCAGACGACAAAACTCGACAATACATGGCTTCCAGACGTGCGCTGCTCTATTCCGCCGCCATGACGTCGCGGGCGCCGTCGACATCACGGGCCGGCGAGGCGCCGTAGAGGCGGCTGTATTCACGGCTGAACTGCGACGGGCTTAGATAACCGACGCGGTGGCCGGCCGTGCCCGCATCGAGGCGCTCCACGAGCATCAGACGGCGTGCCTCGTGCAGGCGAAGCTGCTTCTGATACTGCACCGGCGTCATCGCCGTGACCGATTTAAAGTGATGATGGAAGGACGACACGCTCATGCTGACGCGGTCGGCAAGGTCTTCGATGCGCAGTGGCCGCGCGAAATTCTCCTTCAGCCATGCGACGGCGCGCGCGACCCTGTTGCTGTGGCTGTCTGCAGTGGCAATATTAATCAGCCGCGCGCCATCCGGCCCGGTCAGCACCCGGTAGAGGATTTCCTGCTCGATCAGCGGCGCCATGGCAGGAATGTCGCCTGGACGATCGAGCAAGCGCAGCAGGCGGACGGCAGCATCCAGGAGCTCCGGCGGAGCGACGTTCACCGCCATCCCGCGCTGCCCGTCGGTATCCGCGGCCGGGCGCGGAATATCGATGCGACTGAGCAACTCCAGCAGCTTTTCGGAATCGATTGCCAGCCCCAGGCAGAGATGCGGAACCTCAGGGCTCGCCTCCGTGACGCGCCAGGCGACCGGCAGGTCGAGCGAGGTCAGCAGATAGTCACCAGTCCCGTAGCTGATAAGTTCAGTGCCGAGGCGCAAGCTCTTGGCGCCCTGCAGTACAAAGGCAAAACAGGGCCGGTAGCTGCTATGCAGCGGATCGCTGGGCTTGGACCGACGGCTGATGTGAAGATTGCCGATATCAGTCGCGAACTCACCGTCACCAGCCGCGAAGCGCATCGCGATATCGACAATTTCCTGATAGGGGCTGAAAGGCAAAGTCATGCGGCAACTCTTTCTGTCAACTGTCTGACGCCAGCGATACCGCTCTATCTAGAGTGCCTTGGCCATTTCGCAAACAGGCCGGCGCCTCACTTTTGCAGGATCGTGCAAAAAGCTGAGAGGATCGCTCTAACCCTCTGACGCAGTTCCGGGCAATAGTCCACCATCTCTTTCAACCCCCACCACAATCGAAAAGGATGGTTCCCATGCCTATTGCAAGAGGCTACGCCGCGACCGACGCTTCCAAGCCGCTGACCCCTTTCACCTTCGAACGCCGTAACCCGAACCCCGACGACGTCGTTATCGACATCAAGTTTGCCGGCATCTGCCATTCGGACATCCACACTGTCCGCAACGAATGGAAGAACGCCGTTTATCCGATCGTGCCCGGCCATGAGATCGCCGGCATCGTCTCGGCTGTCGGTTCCGATGTGACCAAATTCAAGGTCGGCGATCGCGTCGGCGTCGGCTGCTTCGTCGATTCCTGCATCGGCTGCGCCGAGCGCGACCTCGATCGGGAACAGTATATGCCGGGGCTCGCCGGCACCTACAATGACTTCGAAGCCGACCGCAAGACACGGACCCAGGGCGGCTATTCCGACTCGATCGTCGTCAGGGAAGGCTATGTCATGTCCATTCCGGACAATCTGCCGCTCGATGCCTCCGCGCCGCTGCTCTGCGCCGGCATCACGCTCTACTCGCCGCTGCGCCACTGGAATGCCGGCCCCGGCAAGAAGGTTGCGATCGTCGGCATGGGCGGCCTCGGCCACATGGGCGTCAAGCTCGGCGCCGCCATGGGCGCCGATATCACCGTTCTCTCCCAGAGCCTTTCCAAGAAGGAAGACGGGCTGAAGCTCGGCGCCAAGGAATATTACGCCACCAACGACCCGGAAACCTTCACGAAGCTTGCCGGCACTTTCGACCTGATCATCTGCACCGTCAGCGCCGAGATCGACTGGAATGCCTATCTCGGCCTCCTGAAGGTGGATGGTTCCTTCGTGGTGGTCGGCGCGCCGGAAAACCCGATCCCCGTGCATGCCTTCTCGATCATCCCCGGCCGCAAGAGCATATCCGGCTCGATGATCGGCTCGATCAAGGAAACCCAGGAAATGCTCGACTTCTGCGGCGAGCACAACATCGTCTCCGAGATCGAGAAGATCAACATCCAGCAGGTCAACGAAGCCTATGAACGCGTCCTGAAAAGCGACGTCCGCTACCGCTTCGTCATCGACATCGCCTCGCTGGCGGCTTAAGAAAACGACAGGCGGCTCTTTCGGGGGCCGCCCACCTGCTCCGGCGCAAGGTGCCCGTGACATCGGCCGTGTCGAAGTGCGCGTAGTCCCCTGTTGTCAATCTTGGGCGACTAGATAGGCCTCCAACGAAGCCACAACTTTCGGCCAGGGGACTGTATCGAGATGGCAATAAGGTGCGCCATCAACAATGACAGGGGCAGAACGAATACCACCAAGGGAATTGCATCTCGGTGGCATTCACCGCCCCAAGAGGTGTTTCCGAGCCCTAGATAATTACGCAAAGCAAAGCAATCGCCCACTCCGTACGTTGCGAGAAGAATAAGCAGCGGGACGTGCACGAGGTAGAGAGGATAGGATATCTCACCCATCCAAGTGGCGATGCGTTCCAACTGTGCATTTCTTGCCAGACCCAAGCCAAACCAGATAATCATTGGGTGAGCGGCAAATGTCAGGAGCAGATAGTATTTTCTCTCGGTGAGAACGAATTCCGAATAAAGCGCCGTGAGAGCGGCCACCAAAATCCAGCCGGGCCAGGCAGCAAGCCTGATGCGCAAGCCTCGTCGCCAAAGACAACTGATAAGCACTCCGCCATAGAAAGATGCCAGCACCCGGGGAAAGCCCCCGACAATATCGCCCCAAACGGAGCCCGGCGGGTACCGAAAGTACCACAACGCAACGACGAACGCTGGCGCCGATAGCACAACGATAGAAACGGCCAGCCGAAGACGAGCCGCGGTGAATAGAAAGACTGCGTTGGCCACGACTTCAAAGAACAACGACCATGCCGGGCCGTTCAAGGGCAGAATGCCGAGAACGGTGTCCGACGGCGCGGGAAGGACGAGCAGGCTGGTAATCGAGGAAACGGCAAAAGCGCTGACGCTCCAGTTCTCAAGATGACCAATCAACGGGAAAACCGAAACAGCGCCTAGCAATGTGCAAACCAGGTAGACAGGATACAATCGCGCAATACGGTGACTAATGAAATTTCGGCGGCCGTCCTCCTGTAACAGGCTCTCGCCGTATCTTTCCGCCAAAACGAAGCCGCTTAACATGAAGAAAAGATCGACAGCAGCATAAGCGACGGGAAATATATTACTGGAATGATAGACGAGTACGAGTATTGCAGACGCCCCACGCAACAAATCGAGCATCCAGAAACGATGCTTTCCATCAGCGTCTACGTCAATTGTCATGCAAACATCTCACGCTCTATTCCAAGACAGCGAGCTACCATTATTCGATGCAGAGACCTTTGGCGAGGAAATAACTCTGCATCAACGTTCACTATACACCGCCGGACCACCTCCAGATCAGGGCTGTACTCAAATGGGGACACCCCGCAGACGCAGCAGATATTCGGCACCGTTAAACGGATCGGGGCCGGAGCGCCCACGCAAGCGCGGCTGGCCGGCAACCGGGGCGTAGTGATCGAAAGAGGTTTCCATGGTTCCGGCCCCGCTCGTCAGGCCCGGCAATTGCTGCTGAACGCTTTGGATCACCTGAGACGCCATGGTGCCCTCGAGCCGGGCGACGCCATCGGCGATCACCGAATCCATCGTCGCCGCTGCCGATTTCGCAAGCAAAGTGAGCACACCGCTCAAGCTCTCCATGGGCGTTTCGAGATGAAAGCGGTCGATCGGCTCGCAGAGGACGGTTTGCGCGGCCGACAGTGCATCTGCCAGCACCCAAGGCGTGAGCTGCCGGAAATCGGCGGTAGTGCTTGCAGGCGAGCTGTGCCGGGCTGCCGTCATCGCCACGTGGCAATCGATGACCTGCCAGCCGAAAACGCCCTGCTTCAACGTTTCGAACACGGTTTCTTCGACTGCCCTGTAAAAGCTGGCGGGCATCTGGCCGACATCCACTTCGAGCGCAAAGCTGTTGCCCGCCCCGGGAGGGCGCGGCTCGACGCGCAGGCCGACGGTTGCCAGGAAGGGATTGGGTTCCTTGAAAAGGATCTGCAGGCCGGCCCCGGTCCCGACGGGCCTCTCGACCAGGATGACAGTGCTTTTCTCGAACCTTGCCTCAAGGTTGAAATCCATCAGCAGGGTCGATTGGATAACCTCCTTCTGCACCTCGCCGTAGAGCGACACGAAGACTTCGTCCGCCTCCTCGTTCCGGCGCAGATTGATCAAGGGATCCTGTTCGGCCATCTGGTTCAGCGCCAGCCAGAGCGCCGCCTTGCCGGAAGGCCGCCGGGCAAGAACCCGGGTTTCGAGCGTAGGTGGCGCGAAATGAGCCCACCCGCCCGCGGGATCTCCGCCCACCGCATCCCCGATGCGGGCACCGGCAAGGCCGCTGATGCGCGCAATCTGCCCGGCGCGGAGGCTCTCGGCGCCATGAACCCGGCCGGCCTCGAACACATGGATGGCGGTCACCCGTTCCGGGCCTCTGGGCAGGTCCAGATATTGCCGGAGCCGCACCGTGCCTGAGGCCAGGTAGATGTAGGAGAGCTTTTCCCCGCCCCAGCCGCGTTCGATCTTGAAGATCTTGCCCGCGACCGGACCATCCGGATTGGGGCGCCGCTCGGGCAGGATCTTCGCAATGGCCGATGCCAGGGCGGGGATGCCGACGCCGGTCATCGCGGCTCCTGCGAAGACGGGATGCACGAGGCCGCTCGCCACCTGATCGGCTAGGCAGCGCCCGAGCCTTTCCTCCGTCAGCCAATCGGGAGCGAGTACATAGTCATCGAGCAGCGCCTCATCGTTTTCCCCGAGGGTCTCGCAGAGCGCCGAAAAGAGTGGCTCGTCTCCCAGAGCAAGCGTCTCCACCCGGACAAGCTTGGCTCCCGCATCGATGACCGAAGACATGGCGATGGGGCGGACCGCCAGCTGCGCGGCAAGGGCCTCGACAACCTCTTGATATCGCGCGCCGAGACGATCGACCTTGTTGACGAAGAAGATGAAGGGAACGCCAAGCCGCCGCAGCGCCCGCACCAGCACCCGCGACTGGGCCTGTACGCCTTCGACCGCCGAAACGACGACGACAGCGGCATCCAGCAATCCGAGCACCCGCTCGACCTCGGCAATGAAATCCGGGTGACCGGGCGTGTCGATGAGATTGACGATCCTGTCGCCGATCGTGAACGACACCACCGCGGCTCTGATCGTGATGCCACGTTGCCGTTCGAGTTCGAGAGTGTCCGTCTGTGTATTGCCGGTATCGACGCTGCCGAGCTTGTCGATGACGCCGGCGTCAAAAAGCAGTCTTTCGGTAAGGCTAGTCTTGCCTGCATCCACATGGGCGAGGATGCCCAGATTCAAAGTGCGCATGAACCACCAACTTCTCAGAATTTCGAATGTGATTTTCGTGAGAAGTGAATCGGCGCATTGGAACCTCTACTCGCTGTAGCTACGGCTGGATGCGTAACCCTGGTGGTTTTCGGAAGACGCGGGGCAAACCCTAAGGGCGGATCCGAAGATATGTCAAGTTTGGCTACATCGCTGCTTCGAGGCTTGGCCTCTGAAGGACGGGAGAAGAGTTACCCCTCCTCCCGCATCGTCTCTCGCTGGGTGATTAGCCGGGCGCTGTGCTGGCCGCTCAGATAGATCCACAGCCAGCTCCAGGCGACGGAGAAGCGCGAGCGGGTGCCGATCAGGAAGTAGATATGGGCAAGTCCCCAGATCCACCAGGCGAGCCAGCCCTTCAGCTTGATCCGGCCGAAATCGATGATCGCAGCACTCTTGCCGATCGTCGCCAAGCTGCCCTGATGCCAGTAGCGGAAGGGCGCCGGCGCCGGCTTGCCGGATATGCGGGCGCGGATCACCTTGGCGACGTATCCGCCCTGCTGCTTGGCGGCGGGCGCAATGCCCGGCACCGGCTTGCCGTCCTCGCGCATGACCGATGCGGTATCGCCGACGACGAAGACCTCGGGCAGCCCCGGCGCGCTGAGATCTTTCTCGACCACGACGCGCCCTGCCCGGTCGGCCGTAACACCCAGCCACTGCGCCGCCGGCGAGGCGGTGACGCCGGCTGCCCAGACGATCGTCCGGCTGGCAACGAAGGTCTCGCCGATCTTCACGCCGTCGGCGGTGCACTCGGTCACCGGCTTGCCGAGATGGATCTCGACCCCGAGCTTCTCCAGCGCCTTCTGCGCATAGGCCGAAAGCTCTTCGGCGAAGGTCGGCAGCACCCGCGGGCCGGCCTCGACCAGCACGACGCGGGTCTTGCGCGTGTCGATGTTGCGGAACTCCTTGGGCAGCGTGAAATGCGCGAGCTCGGCAATGATGCCGGCCAACTCGACGCCGGTCGGCCCGGCCCCGACGATGGTGAAGGTCAGCAGCGCGTCGCGCACGGCGGGATCGCTCTCCATCTCCGCTCGCTCGAAGGCGAGCAGCACGCGCCGGCGAATCGTCGTCGCGTCCTCCAGCGTCTTCAGGCCCGGCGCCACCGGCTCCCATTCGTCATGGCCGAAATAGGCATGCGTCGCCCCGGTCGCCAGCACCAGCGTGTCATAACTGAGAGTCATGCCGTTGCGTAGGGAAACCGTCTTGGCGCCGCTGTCGACGCCCGTGACCTCGCCGAGCAGCACGGTCACGTCAGGCCGGTCGGCATAGAGACGGCGGATCGGCCAGGCGATCTCGGAGGTGGACAGAATGGTGGTCGCCACCTGATAGAGCAGCGGCTGGAAGAGATGGTGATTGCGCCGGTCGACCAGCGTGATCCTGACACCCGCGCCTTTCAAGCCGTTGACGAGCTGCAGTCCACCGAAACCGCCGCCGACAACGACGACATGATGATCGCTCATGACCTACCCCTTTGCGCCATTTCGCTCAAAGCCAATGTGGCCTTCGCCGCGATGGTTGCAACCGCCGTTTCGGCATACCTCCCCTGCATCCCGGTCGGTGGAACCGACTCAATCGGCATAGCCCACGGGTATCGCCATTCCATGTTTCAATTCTTCCATCGAAATCGACGCGGAGACATCAAAGAGTTCGAGCCGGCGAACGATCTGCTTGTAGATCACATCGTAGTGCTCGACGCGCGGCAGGACGATCTTCAGGATGTAATCGTGATTGCCGGTCAGCCGGTGCGCCTCGACGATCTCCGGAATGTCGCTGATGATCCTGCGGAAGGTCTCCGTCCAGTCGTCGGAATGGTGCGCCGTCTTGATGAGTGCGAAGACCGTCGTCGGTACGCCCATTTTTTCCCGGTCGAGCACGATGATCCGCCGGGCGATATGGCCGCTCTCCTCCAGCCGCTGGATGCGCCGGGAACAGGCCGACACCGAAAGCGCCACACGCTCGGCAAGATCGGTCACGGATATGCCTGCATCCTTCTGCAGCATGTCGAGAATGCGCCTATCGCGATCGTCAAGCATGTGTCTAAACTGAACCTCTCGCCGAATTTTTGCATAAACTCGTAAAACCACGCAAAATAATATCACGTATTTCACAGAGATGACAAACAACGCAAACACGTCGCGCCGGAATCGCGGCATCATTCCCGACAGTTGAGAAGCATGGGAGCTTGAAGAAATGGAAATGATCGGACTGATCGGCGGCATGAGTTTCGAAAGTTCGGCGGTCTATTATCGCCTCGTCAACGAGATGGTGCGCGACCGCAAGGGTGGCCTCGCCTCGGCTGAACTCATCCTGCATTCGGTCAATTTCGAAGAGATCGTCGCGCTCCAGAAGGCCGGCGACTGGGATATGGCCGCCTCGCGCCTCGGCGACGTGGCGCTGCGCCTGCAGATCGCCGGCGCCCGCTGCATCCTCATCTGCACCAACACCATGCACCTGATCGCCGACAAGGTCGCAGACAAGATCTCCGTGCCGCTGATCCACATCATCGACGAGACGGCAAAATCGCTGCATGCGAGCGGCCGCAAGCGCCCGCTGCTGCTTGCCACCCGCTACACGATGGAGCACGGCTTCTACGGCGACCGCATGAAGGGCCTAGGCCTCGACATCATGGTGCCCGATGCCGGCGACCGCACCACCGTGCACGACATCATCTTCAACGAGCTCTGCGCCGGCAAGGTGCTCGACAGTTCGCGCGACAAGCTGATGGCGGTGATATCACGCGCCATCAATAACGGCGCCGACAGCATCATCCTCGGCTGCACCGAAATCTGTCTGATCCTCGATCCCGACCACCTGCCGTTGCCGGGCTTCGACACCACCGCGATCCATGCGCGGGCGGCGGTCGATTTCGCGCTCGGTGCAGACGAAGAGGCAGAAGAGGAAGCGGCCTGAAGGCCTACGGACAATTTAGTTGACCCAGTCAACCAAATGCACGACAAAGTCTCTGTTCGGAGATTTTTGCCAGTTTGCTGACACCTCGTTCTCTCCTCGGCGTCATCCTCGGCCTTGTGCCGAGGATCTGCCACGCATCGACGGGACGCAGATGCTCGGGACAGCCCGAGCATGACGAAGGAGGAGTTGGCCGACTTCGTCTCGCAAGAATCTCCATCTGGAGATTCTTGCCATGCCCGATATCGCCCTCCTCGAAACCGCTCGCGATTTCAACCGGTTCTATACGAACTTCCTCGGCCTCTTGAACAAGGCCTATCTCGACACCCCCTTCACGCTGACGGATGCCCGCATCCTCTTCGAGGTCGGCTCGCATGATGGCGTCACCGCCGCCGCCCTTGTCCGCGACCTGCAGCTCGACCCGGCCTATCTCAGCCGCATCCTCAAGCGTTTCCGCGCCGAGGGGTTGATCGAGACCAGCCCCGATCCGGCCGATCTTCGCAGCCAGGTCATCATTGTCACTGACCAGGGACGCGGGACGTTCGAGGAACTCGGCCGGCGCTCCAATGCGCAGATCGCCGCCCGTTTCGACCGCCTGGCGAGCGGCGAGCCGGAGGCGGCCGTCTCCGCCATGTGCACGATCCGCGCCCTGCTCGACCCGGCGGCAAAACCTGCGCCGGCAATCATCCGCGCTCACCGGGCCGGCGATATAGGCTGGATTGTCCAGAGCCAGGGCCGCTTCTATGCCGAGGAATATGGCTGGGATCTGCGCTTCGAGGCGCTGGTCGCCGAGGTCGCCGGCAAATTCCTCGCCAATTTCGATCCGGTCAAAGAATATTGCTGGATCGCCGAGCGCGGCGGGGTCAATGTCGGTTCGGTCCTCGTCACCAATGGCGGCGACGGCGTCGCCAAGCTCCGCCTGCTCTATGTCGACAAATCAGCCCGCGGCCTCGGTCTCGGCAAGCTGCTGGTCGATGAATGCATCCGCTTCTCAAAACAGAAGGGCTACCGCGAGCTTTCGCTCTGGACCAACGATATGCTGGAGACCGCCCGCGCCATCTACGTCAAGGCGGGTCTCCGACTTGTCTCCGAGGAGAGACATCGCATGTTCGGCCCCGAAGCGAACGGCCAGAACTGGGTGCTCGATCTCTGAATTTGCTGCGTCGCAGAAATTTCACTTGATTTGGAAACGTTCATTCCCTAATTAGGCGCAATGACCGTTGCCAATCTCACACCAGAAGCAAAGACCCGCAGCCGTGGCCGTCCGCGCGAGTTCGATATGGACGCAGCACTGGATGCGGCGCTCCGCGTCTTTTCCGAACGCGGCTATCACGCCACCTCCATCAGCGAGTTGACCGAAGCAATGGGCCTTGCTTCGGGGAGCATCTACAAGGCATTCAAGGATAAGCGCGGCATCTTTCTTGCTGCTTTCGCCCATTATCGAAAACTCGGCCGACGGCGTCTGGAAGCGATGATCGCGTCTGCGAAGACCGGTCGCGAGAAGGTCTTCCAGATGGTGATGTATTATACCGAGCTCTCCTATGGCGAGGCCGGCCGCAAAGGCTGTCTCGTCGTCGGCGGCGCCAACGACTTCGCCCTGCTTGACGAGGAAGCCGCTGCCCACGTCGTGACTGCCTTTACCGCGGACGAAAAGCTGATGGCCGATCTCATCCGCATCGGCCAGGAAGACGGCAGCATTCCGAAGACGGCAGACCCGGATGCCGCCGCCCTCGCCTTCCTCTGCTTTACCAAAGGCCTGCGCGTCATCGGCAAAACAGGGCGCAGCAGGGAAGAGATGCAGTCCGCGGCCGAGGCCGCGATGAAGCTCGTGACCTGAACAGTCCACACCGTGGACGAGAGAAATACCGGCATTCGGTCAAGGATCGGGTGGCCGCAGCCAGCATTTTTGCATTCAATCCTTTCAATCTTTGAATACCGGAGTTTCTGATGAGCATTTCAGCCACCACGCCGGATAAGGCCATTCCCAGGGCGCTATCCCCCTGGCTAACCTTCCTTTTCGCCGCCGCCTGCGGGCTGGTGGCCGCCAATCTCTACTATGGCCAGCCGCTGGCCGGTCCGATCAGTGCCGATCTCGGCTTCACGCCTGCCGCCACCGGCCTGATCGTCACGTTGACGCAGATCGGCTACGGCCTCGGCCTGCTGCTGATCGTGCCGCTCGGCGATCTCACCGAAAACCGCCGTCTGGTGTTGATGCTGATCGCCGTCTCCGCCGTTGCGCTCATCGGCGCGGCGCTGTCGTCGACGCCCACGGCCTTCCTCGTCGCTTCGCTCTCTATTGGTCTTTCATCTGTCGCAGTTCAGGTCCTGGTTCCTTTCGCTGCCAACATGGCGCCGGATGCCACGCGCGGCCAGGTCGTCGGCAACGTCATGAGCGGCCTGCTCTGCGGCATCATGCTCGCCCGCCCCTTCGCAAGCTTCGTCGCCGAGGCCTCCTCCTGGCACGTGGTCTATTACGTCACCGCAGCGCTCATGCTCGTGCTCGCCGTCGTCTTGCGCATCAACCTGCCGGTTCGCGTGCCGAAGACGAAGCTGCGCTATGGCGAGTTGCTCGCTTCTATGGGCCATCTGGCGCTCACCTCCCGCGTGCTGCAGCGCCGGGCGCTCTATCAGGCCGGCATGTTCGGTGCCTTCAGCCTGTTCTGGACGACGACGCCGCTGCTGCTCGCAAGCCCGGCCTTCGGCCTGACGCAGAACGGCATTGCCCTCTTCGCCCTCGCAGGTGCTGCCGGCGCCGTCGCTTCGCCGATCGCCGGCCGGCTTGCCGATCGCGGCATGACAAAGATCGCCTCGACGCTTGCCATGCTGCTCGGCATGGCCGCCTTCCTGATCAGCCATTTCGCCGTAGACGGCTCGCTCACCGCGCTGCTGCTTTTGACGGCAGCGGCGATCCTCCTCGATTTCGGCGTGACCACCAATCTCGTCTGCGGCCAGCGCGCCATCTATGCGCTAAACCCGGAACACCGCAGCCGGCTCAACGGCCTGTTCATGGCGACCTTCTTTGCCGGCGGTGCGCTGGGCTCAGCACTCGGCGGCTGGGCCTATGCGACCGGCGGCTGGACGATGACGGCCTGGATCGGCTTCTGCTTCCCGGCGCTGGCCTTTCTGCTGTTCCTGACGGAAGGACGCGGTGAGTAAGGCGCCATCAATCCAGGATCGAACGTCTAAAACCTTGACAGAGCCAACTTATGGATGCCCACATCCAGGAAGCAGCGTATGCATCCGTTTGAGAGCTGCAGAATTTTCGCCTTTTTACATGGGATTCTGGCATGGAGATAGACGAAGAAAAAATCGACGATGCTGTACTCGCATTATTATGGCTGACGCTACATGACGGAGACCGCGCCTGGAAGGGTTTTGACTGGGGCGTGATGGACCGTTTGCATCAGAAGGGTCTGATTGCAAATCCCGCAGGCAAGACCAAGTCTGTCGTTCTGAGCGACGAAGGTTTGCGAAGATCGGAGGAATTGTTCCGCGCTCTGTTCATGCGGCCAACCAAATAATTGCTGTTTCCGTTTCCAGAAAGGCGGAATTCGCTTTTATCAACGGCACTAGCCGCTGACGGAATCGAAATGCGAACGGGCGGCGCGAACGGCATCATGGTTCGCTTCCGCCCAATTCAGAAGCTGCGACAGCGGTTGGTAGAGCGAACGTCCAAGTTCGGTCATCGAATATTCGACGCTCGGCGGCTTGGTCGGGAATACCTCGCGGTCGATATAACCATCCCTCTGCAGGTCGCGCAGCGTCTGCGTCAGCATGCGCTGCGAAATATCGGGGATCATCCGCCGCAGCTCGCCGAAGCGATAAGGCCGATCCGCCAGCACCTCGAGCAGCAACGTCGACCATTTGCCGCCGATCTGCTGCATCATGTCCCTGACCGGGCAATTGCCGAAATCGAGGCCGGCGAGATCGATCTCGCGCCGCGCCCCCGGCACCCTGTTCTTCAGACTGACGACCGCACCACTCATCTGCTGGTTCCCTTTTGGTAACGTAGAGCTGAAAAACTGCCTCCTTTACACAGCCTAGTCAATTCCTATTCTAGTGTTACTCTCTTTTCGAGACTACCTGCACAACACGGAAGGAAACGACGTATGAGCGAAATCATCCTGGTCACCGGCGCTGCGGGGCAGCTCGGCCAGCGTGTCATCCATCACCTCATCGAGACCTACAAGGTTGCCCCCGGCAACATCGTCGCGGCGACACGCAGCCCGGAAAAGCTCTCCGAACTCGAAAAGAAGGGCGTCGTCACCCGCAAGGCCGATTTCGATGACGCGGCAGGCCTGGGGCAGGCTTTCGCAGGCGTCGCTCGCCTGCTGATCATCAGCACCGATGCGCTGGACACTCCCGGCAAGCGCCTCGCCCAGCACAAGGGCGCCGTTGCAGCGGCCGTCAAGGCTGGCGTCAAGCACATCGCCTACACCTCAATGCCGGCGCCGGACAATTCGCTTGTCACCTTCGCGCCCGATCATCTCGGCAGCGAAAACGCCATCAAGGCAAGCGGCATCGCCCATACGATCATTCGCGACGCCTGGTATCACGACAATTACCTGCACGGCATGCCGCACAACCTGCAGGGCGGCAAATGGTATAGCGCCACGGGTGACGGCAAGATCTCGACGATCTCGCGTGACGACTGCGCGCTGGCGATCGCCGCAGCCCTTGCCTCCGGCACCTCGGAGAGCGTCACTTATACGCTGACCGGCGCGCAATCGCTGAACAACCGGCAGATCGCCGCCATCGTTTCCGATGTCGCCGACAAGCCGCTCGAGGTGATCGACGTCAATGATGAGCAGCTCGGCCAGGGCATGCGCGGCGCCGGCCTTCCCGGTTTCGTCGCCGACATGCTGGTTTCGGCCGACGCCAACACCCGCGCCGGCAAGTTCGACATCGTCACCGAAGACTTCACCAAGCTGACCGGCAAACAGCCGCAGCCGCTGAAGGATTTCTTCGTCGAACACAAGGCGGCTCTGACCGCCTGAGGCGGGATAAGGCCGCCTGGAAAGCTCGCCTTGCACATCAGGGGCGGGCTTTCTTCAATGATCAGATCGTCTGACCGCAGGCCCGGCAGAAGCGCCGCACCGTTTCCGCCATGCCGTATTCCAGCGCATCGGCGGTCAGCCCATGGCCGATCGAAACCTCGGCAAGAGCGGGAATGCGCTTCACCAGCGCTGGCAGGTTTTCCACTGTCAGATCATGGCCGGCATTGACGGCAAGGCCGATTGCGACGGCTGCATCCGCCGTCCGTCCAAGCGCTTCAAGGATCGGGCCTGCCCGCTCCGGCGCATCGAAGCAACCGCCATAGGGGCCGGTATAGAGTTCGATCCGATCGGCGCCGACCGCCTTGGCGATCTCAACCGCCTGTGCGTCCCCGTCACCATCGGCAAACAGCGACACCCGGCATCCCATCGTCTTCAGCCGCGCGACGGCATCGGTCAGGAACGCCTGGTGCTTGCCGAAATCCCAGCCGTGATCGGAGGTCGCCTGGGCGGGATCGTCAGGCACCAGCGTCACCTGCTCGGGTGCCGCGCCGGCGCAGAGTTCGAAGAATTCCTCTGTGGGATAGCCCTCGATATTGAACTCGGCCTTGGGGAATTCGTCGTCGATCAGGTTGCGGATCACGGGCAGGTCGGAAAAGCGGATGTGCCGCTGGTCGGGGCGCGGATGCACCGTCAGCCCGCTCGCACCGGATTTCAGCGCGATACGCCCGAGCGCTTCGACGCTCGGCCAGGGCAGGTCGCGCCGGTTGCGCAGCATGGCGACGGCGTTGAGGTTCACGGAGAGCTTGGCGGGCATGGCGAGATCCATCGGTCACGGAAATGGGAGGCCTGCTTTTAAGCCAAGTGCTCCGCGATGGCCAACGAGATTCACAAATGGATGCGATGCCAATCGCTGATGGGCACCGAAATTACGCTGAGCATTTGCCGCACGCGTACCGCAGATAGTAAATCCCGTCATCTTTGAAGAGGACCGCGAGATCCCGCAGTGCAGCACATGTTTTTGTGCAACACACCCAAGAACCCGGCAAAATATGCAGGTAAAGTTGCTATCCCATTTAAAAGAGATTATTTTTAGCACTTATAAAAAAGATCGTTCACGCATAACGTGGACATCGTATCGCGTAGAGTACGCCGCGTACTGCTTCTTTCCCACTGAGAAGAACGCCTAGAGGAAACCCCACTCGCCGCGCATGGGAAGCAACTGGCAAAACCGCATGAGGTGCAACAACATGCCCCAGGAGGGTTCATGCCAGACGGTTCCAAACGCCTGTTTGCCACCGCCGGTATCGCTTCGGAGGCCCGATCGAAATATCGGTTCCTGCCTTCGGCCGCGCTACCGCCGGATCTACCGGACGGTCCGGTGCCCATTGCCGAGATGGCAAACGCATTCGGCGTCACACACAGGACACTGCATTTCTATGAAGAGAAAGGGTTGATTTCAGCCAACCGCATCGGTCTGATGCGGGTCTACGGACAGGACGACGTGATGCGCATGGCCGTGATCACGGTCTGCCGCGATACAGGCATGCCAATCGCCGTCATCCAGGAACTGATGGACGAACTCCGCAACGCTGATTCGCAGGAAGCGGCCGAGACGATCTTCCGCGAGGCCCTGCAGGTGCGCAAGCGCGAACTGACGGCCGAGATGTCGACGCTGCACCGCCAGCTCCAGCAGGTCGGCGACCTCCTGGATTACGACGGCAGCATCGAGGAGCCGCCGCTGAACGACAATCAGGACAGCGCAAGCCTGACCCCGCAGGAGCGGCGTTGCCTGGAACTGATGGCGGAGGGTTATTCCACCCAGCGCATCGCCCGGGCGCTCGACCTGAAACATGACGAAACCCGTGACCTGGAGGCCGGAATCATCCTGAAATTCCGCGCCAACAACCGCTTCCAGGCCATCGCCAAGGCAGTTCTGCTCGGCATCGTGCAGGCCTGAATCACGCCCCGACGGCCGCCACCGTCTCCTCTTTCTTCTGCCCGATCAGCAGATACGATCTGGTCGCGGGTGCGACCGGGATCACGAGTGTGATCGAGATCCCGGATGTGATCGGGTCAGCGGACGATCGTCAGCGTCTCCGCCGCGCGCGTGATCGCAGTGTAAAGCCAGCGTTCCCGGGTATCGCGAAACGCCCAGCTCTCGTCGAAGAGCACGACATCATTCCATTGCGAACCCTGCGCCTTGTGAACGGTAAGCGCATAGCCGTAGTCGAACTCGTCATAGCGCTTGCGGGTGTTCCAGGGGATCTCACCTTCGACATCCTCGAACGCCTGTTTCAGCAGCTTGATCTTGGCAGCTCCCCGGTCCATGTCATCGTCTTCGGGGCGGACGAGCAGATTGATGCCGGGCTTCGTCGTTTCCTTGGATGAGGTCATCACCTGCCAGAGCGAACCGTTGAGCAGGCCCTTGGCCGGATCGTTCCGCAGGCAGACTAGCTTGTCGCCGGTCTGGGGATAATCGGCATTGAAGCCTTTCAGCTCGCGCAGGCGCTGATTGTAGCGCCGACGCGTCCTATTGGTGCCGACGAGCACCTGATCGGCGTCGAGGACCAGTTGCTGCGTCACCTCGTTCTTCGAGATCACCTTGGCCGTGCCGTAGTCGCCGTACATCACCTCATTGCCTTCGCGCACCTGCATGGCGAGCTTGATGATCGGATTGTCGCGCGCCTGGCGGTGGATATCGGTGAGCAGGTAGTCCGGCTCCTGATTGGTGAAGTAGCCGCCACCTGTCACCGGCGGCAGCTGGCCTGGATCACCGAGCACCAGGATCGGCGTGCCGAAGCTCATCAGATCCTTGCCGAGTGCTTCGTCGACCATCGAGCATTCGTCGACGATGATCAGCGCCGCTTTCGCGACCGGGCTTTGCCGGTTGATCGAAAACATCGGCGCAATCGACGTCTTGCCTGTTTCCTCGTCTTCCACCGCCTCCTCACCGCGCGGCCGGTAGATCAGCGAATGGATCGTCCGGGCGTTGGAGGCGCCGCGCGAGCGCAGCACCTGCGCCGCCTTGCCGGTGAAGGCGGCAAACAACACGTCGCCATCGACATTTTCGGCGAAATGCTTGGCAAGCGTCGTCTTCCCTGTCCCGGCATAGCCGAACAGGCGAAAGAGTGGCGAGCGCCCTTCCTTCAGCCATTTCGAAACAGCCTTCAGGGCTTCGTCTTGTTGCGGCGCAAATTGCATGATCGCAGGACTTGGCAGGATTCGCGGGATTTAGGCAAGGCGGAAAACGGCAAATCGCCCGGCCAGTCGATCATCAGTTCCACTGCGGGTCCGCGCCGCTCGCGCACATCGACGGGTCCTGCCCAATAGCGTCGATGAGAAAATCCAGAACCGTCTTGACGCGCAGCGGCATGTTGCGCCGCGAGGGATAGACGACGGTAACCGGCAGCCGGCTCGGCTGGAAATCCTTCATCACCGGGACCAGCCGGCCGGCGGCGATATCGGGCATGGCGATGATGTGCGAAAGCACCGCAAGACCCGCTCCAGCAAGGGCTGCCCGGTGAATGGCGACGGCATTGCAGGCGGTCAGCCGCGGTGAGATCCGGACCGATATGTCTTCCGAACCGTTCGAGAAGGACCAGGTATTGGCCTCACCTGCCCTGTTGTAGCACAGGCATTCATGGTCCTTGATCTCCTTCGGTGCGCGGGGAGCCGCCCTGCGCGCGAGATAAGCGGGAGATGCAACGAGGAAGGCGGTCGTCCAGCCGATCCGCCGGCAGACGAGGCTGCTGTCGGCAACCTGGCCCAAGCGCACTTCGAGATCCAGGCGCTCCTCGATCATATCCGAGCCCTGCTCCCTGAAAATGAGTTCGACGGAGAGCTTTGGATGGGCGGCGAGAAGATCGCCGAGCCGCTCGCTGAGACAGAGGCCGAGTGGTGCTGGAACGCTGAGCCTGACCTTTCCCGAGGCCATGGCTCCGTCCGATCCGGCCGCATCGCCAAGCTCCTCAACCGCTTCGAGAATCCGCAGCGCCATCGGCAGCATCCGCTCCCCCTCTGCCGTCAGCGATAGGCCGCTCGTCGTGCGATGCAGGAGGCGGGTGTTGAAATGGCCTTCGAGGGCGGCGACCTGTCGCGAGACCGCCGGCTGCGTCACGTCGAGATCGTGCGCCGCCGCCGAGAACGAACCCGTCTCCACGACGCGCCGAAACGTCCGCAATGCCGATACGATATCCATCCCCGCCCCCTCATACTTTTGCGCATAGGCCTTATGCAGCCAGACTAAGCGAGAATGGCTTTACAGTCTAGCAATTAAGGATATCTTTTATCCATAAGGATATTTGATATCCTTAATTAGAGGAGAAGTTACATGACCCAGCGACTGAACTACGCCCAGCAGTCCCCCGAGCTTTTCAAGAAATTCATGGAATTCAGCATGGCGCTGAAGAGCAGCGTGATCGACGAGAAGCTGCAGGCCCTCGTCGAGATCCGCGCTTCGCAGATCAATGGATGCGGCTTTTGCCTCGACATGCATGTGAAGCAGGCCAAGATCCTCGGCGAAACCGAACTCCGGCTTTATCACGTCGCCATCTGGCGGGAATCGACCCTGTTCATCCCCCGCGAGCGCGCAGCGCTTGCCTGGACGGAAGCTCTGACGAAGTTGCCGGAAGGCGGCATTCCCGATGAGATTTACGAACGGGTTCGCGGCCAGCTTTCCGAGAAGGAAATCTCGGACCTGACTTTCGTCGTCATGGCGATCAATGCCTGGAACCGCGTCAATGTCGGCTTCAAGACCGTACCCGGCGCGGCCGACAAGGCTTATGGCCTCGACAAGGCCGGCCTGAACTAAACCGCGCAATTCATTGAGAAGATTCACCTTTGACGCTGCCGCACCGCGGCAGTAAACGGAGATCTGTTATGAAAATCGTTGTCATCGGCGGAACCGGCCTCATCGGTTCGAAGACTGTCGAACGCCTGCGCAAGTACGGCCACGAAGTGATCGCCGCCTCGCCGAACTCCGGCGTCAACACGATCACCGGAGAAGGATTGGCGGAGGCGCTCTCGGGCGCCGAAGTCGTGCTCGACCTCGCCAATTCTCCGTCCTTCGAGGACAAGGCCGTGCTCGAATTCTTCGAGACCTCGGGCCGCAATCTTCTCGCTGCCGAAAAAGTGGCCGGCGTGAAGCATCATATCGCCCTTTCGGTGGTCGGCACCGAGCGTCTGCAGGAAAGCGGCTATTTTCGCGGCAAGCTCGCCCAGGAAAAGCTGATCAAGCAATCCGGCGTTCCCTACACCATCGTTCACTCGACTCAATTCATGGAATTCCTCGGCGGCATCGCCCAATCGGGGACGGTCGGCCAGACGGTCCGCCTGTCGCCGGCCTATGTGCAGCCGATCGTTTCCGACGACGTCGCCGATGTCATGGCGGATGTGGCTCTCGCACCGCCCGCTAATGCGACGATCGAGATATCAGGTCCGGAACGGGCGCGCCTCAGCGAACTCGTCGCCCGGTATTTGAAGGCCATGAAAGATCCGCGCACCGTCGAGGCCGATGCCGAGGCGAAATATTTCGGCGCGAGACTCAACGACCAGTCGCTTGTTTCGGACAATAACCCGCGGCTCGGCTCGATCACCTTCGAGCAGTGGTTCGCCAAGTCCGCCCAGCCGAAGTGATGCGACTTGCCCTGAGGACGCGGCCACTCGGGCGCGTCCTGCCCAAACCCTGCAACCATGGAGATTCCGATGATCCGAACATCATTCCTCGCCGCTGCGCTCGCCCTTCTGGCTGCCACGGGCGCCAGCGCCGATGAGAGCAGCAAAGCTGCCAAGGTGACGCTCGTCTATGAACACGAACTTCCGAACGTACCGGGCAAGAGCATCAAGGGCGTGCTGGTCGAGTACGGCCCAGGCGGCTTCTCCGACGGCCACACCCATCCCGATACGGCCTTCATCTACGCCACCGTGCTCGAAGGAGCGATCCGCAACCAGGTCAATGACGGCCCCGTCAAGGTCTATCATGCCGGAGAGAGCTTCTCCGAAATGCCGGGTGACCGCCATGGTGTCAGCGCCAACGGTAGCGAGACGAAGCCCGCCCGCCTGCTCGCCGTCTTCGTCGTCGATACCAAGCAGAAAGAGCTGACCTATCCGCTCAAGAAGTGATGATCCGCCTATACCGCCCGCGCAAGCCCCGAGCTTGCGCGGGCGGCCGAGATGCTGAATCATGTGCGGCCCGCCCTATCCCGGAGACAGAGTGATGATTGACGACGTGCTCTTCGGCAAGCCTCTGATATCCCTCATTACAGTTGGATTCGCCGGGATCATCGTTTGGCATCTTCTCTCCCGCCAACGGCCGACGACGCGACTGGTGGTGCAAATCCTCTTCTTTGCGGTGATGACGTTGATCCTCGTCATCAGCGGCATCGAACCCCACCGGTTTCAAGGATATGAGTCCGAGGACCCGCAGGCCCTGCTCGTCATCGTCGCGAAATCGCTCTGGTGGATCCATCTGGCATGGGCCGTCATCGGTTTCATCAGGCTGTATCTGGTACTGGAGGGTAGTCCGCGAGAAGCCCGACTGCTCCAGGATCTCGTCATCGGGGTCGTCTATATCGGCATGGCCCTATCGGTTATGGCCTTCGTCTTCGGTGTGCCGATCGGCACCCTCGTCGCGACCTCGGGCGTGGTCGCCATCATTCTCGGTTTGGCGCTCCAGAATACGCTGGCCGACGTCTTCTCCGGCATCGCGCTGACACTCGGCCGCCCATACATCATCGGCGACTGGATCCTTCTCAGCGACGGCACGGAGGGGCGCGTCGTCGAAAGCAACTGGCGCGCGACACACATTCTGACCAGCGCAAACAATGTCGTCGTTCTGCCGAACAGTTTTCTGGCAAAGCTCGGCCTGACGAATGTAAGCCGGCCTGACGAGACCCATCTCCTGGTCCTCACCATCCGCATCGCCCCGACGCGGATGCCGGCATCGGTCCGGAACGTCATGGCAACGGCGCTTGCGAGCTGCAATTCGATCGTGCGCGAGCCGCCGCCGGTCGTGGCACTGAAGGGGCTGGATGCCACGGCGCTGGAGCTCGAGTTGCAGTTCCGGGTGACGAGCCCGAGCCAACGGGTGACGGCACGAAACGAGGTACTCGATCTCGTCTATCGTCACTGCAAATCAGCCGGCCTGCTTTTGGCTGTTCCGGCGGCGGCCTCAATCCTGACGGGCGATCTGCCGACCGAAGAAAGCGCACGGCCGCCCCGTGTGACGCCGCTCGAACTGATCGAGGCCATTCCAATCTTTGCGACGCTGACATCAAATGAAAAGCAGAAACTCGCCGAGACCACGGCTGTGCGGGAATTCCGCAAGGGCGATGTCATCGTGCGGGAGGGCGAGATGCTCCCGTCGCTGATGATGGTGCGGGCAGGTATCGTCGCGGCGCGGCACGGAGATGAGGAACGCGGACGGCTCGCGCCGGGCGATTTTTTTGGAGAGACCGGACTACTCGCCGGCCTGCGGGAAGTCTGCACCCTGGAGGCTCTGACCCCCGTGACCGCGTATGAGATCGATCAAGAGGCCTTCGCGCCGCTGCTAAGCGAACGCCCCGCGCTGGCGGAAGAAATCGCCGACCACCTCGCCAGCCGCGCCGAGCGTTTCCGCAACGGCACCTCTTTGCCCCCGGAACATGCCCGCAGTGCACATGCCATCCTGAAGACCATCAGGACCATCTTCAAGGCGTAGAGATCGGCACCCCCCCGCTCAGCCGGCGCGCTTGAGCACCCATTCGAACGTGCTCCGCCAAATGTCGGCCGGCACTTCCTCGGACAAGGTGCCGACCAGATCGGAAAGCCGGACGCGCCTTAGCGTATCCCGCCAGGCCTCGTCGGCCTCCCACATGATGCGCGCGACCGCGCATGGCTTGCTGTCGCAATATCCTTCCGGTCGGCAGGGATTGTTCGCCCGGATGTTCGTACAGGTGAAGCTGCGGGCCTTCCCTTCGACCGCCTCCACGATCTCGAGAAAATTGATGTCCGAGGGGGGCTTGGCAAGCCTGTAACCGCCACTCGGGCCGAGCGTGGTCTCGACAAGCGATGCCTGCGAAAGGCTCTGCAGTGCTTTGGAGAGATATTCCTTCGGCAGACCATGAAGCTCCGCTAGCGCCTTGGTGGAAAGATACCTGCCCTTTGGCAGGCCCGCGAGAATGGCGCAGCAGTGAAGCGCCCACTCGACCTGGCTTTTCAGGATCATTCAGCAACTCGTGTGATGGCTGGCTCTGCCGGTGGAATTAAGGATATATCATATCCGAAAACCGACTCGATGTAAACGAGCTGAACGGCGATGCGGACTCCGATCTCCCCTCAGCCCGCGTTCTCGTCCTCCCCCCGCGCCTGCTCACTTTCAATTCCGGCGATCAGCTTGCGCAGCAGCGCTGCGAGCGCCTCGCGCTCGTTTCCGTCAAGAGCCTGCAGAAACGAAGCTTCGCTCGCCATGTCGGTGCGGAAGGCCTTTTCGGCGAGTGCCGCACCCGCCTCGCTCAATGCCACCAGCACGCTGCGCCCATCGCGTGGTGATTTCTCCCGGCGGATCAGTCCCGCCTTCTCCAGCCGGTCAAGCCTGTGGGTCAGGCCTCCCGAGGAGATCATCAGCGCCGAATACATCTCCGTCGGGGTCAGCCGGTAAGGCGCTCCGGAACGGCGAAGCGTTGCGATCACGTCGAATTCGCCGCGGTCGAGGCCAAAATCGGCAAATGTCGCCTCGATGCTGGGGCGCACCAGGTTCGACAGCCGGAAGGCCCGCCCCAGGATCGCCATCGGCTCCGTATCGAGGTCGGGCAGTTCCACCGCCCATTGCCGGCGCAGCCGGTCGACATGGTCATCCCCGGAGCGGTCACCGTCCCTGGGACGGTCGCGGTCCCCTTCAGTCCCATTCATCATTCTCTGCCTCATATGCCACCACAGCCGAGACATACACCTTCCATTCGAGTCAAGGAAGATATCTTGACAGGAAGATACTTTTAAGAATATATCTTCTCACGAAGATACTTTGCATTCGCAAACGGCACGAGCGGGAGGCACGTGATGTTCAGGATAGTTCGCCACCAGGAGCCACAACCCGATCAGAGCCGGACGGTCCGCTTCGAGGGCCGCGACTACGGCGGCGAGATCTCGCTCTTCATTGTTGACAATGAACCGGGTCAGGGGCCGGGCCTGCATGTCCACCCCTATTCAGAGACCTGGGCGGTCAGGAAAGGCGAGGCCGAATTCACCGTGGGTGAGACCACGACCCGCGCCTTTCCGGGCGATATCGTCGTCGTGGCCGCCAACGTTCCGCATCGTTTCGAGAATGTCGGCATGGGACGGCTCGAAATCGTCTGCATTCATGCCAGTGACACGATCGTGCAAGAGTTCTTGTGAGGCGAGACTGTCCCCTGGAAAACAACCGAAGAGGAGGAAACTGCAATGCCCAAGATGATCTTTGTGAACCTGCCGGTGAAAGACATTGCTGCTGCGACCCGCTTCTACGAAGCGATCGGATGCACGAAGAACGAACAGTTCAGCGACCATCAGGCGTCGAACATGGTGTGGTCCGACGCCATCATCTTCCACTTGCTGACGCGCGATTTTTTCGCGACCTTCACGCCGAAGCCGGTTGCCGAAGCGCAGAAGACCAGCGAGGTCCTGTTAGCCCTGGCACAGGACAGCCGCGAAACGGTGGACGCCATCGTCGAAGCGGCAGCAACCGCCGGCGGCAAGGCCGATCCGCGCGCCCCAACCGACATGGGCTGGCTCTACAACCGCGCCTTCGAGGATCCCGATGGCCATATGTTCGAGGCGGTCTGGGTCGACATGGCGGCAGTGTCCACCACGGGAGAATAGCGGCAACACCGGCCACATTGATCTGCGGCATGGCATCAGGTGCGGCGGGCTTCCATCCGCCTCACTCGTCTTAAAAACTTTTCCCACCCATGGAATAAAACCGCCTCGCCTCGTGTCTCATGTCAGGTATCGCAAGACTGCGTGCCCAATCTGAGGAGAGACACCATGAAATCCGTGAAATTCCTGTCCGTCGTGGCGGCTGCCGCCTTTGCCGCGACCGCTGCTTTCGCCGCCCCTCCTGTCAAAACAGTCGAATCCGAAAAGGGCAAGGTGCTTGCCGGCGAAAACGGCATGACGCTCTACACCTTCAAGAAGGACGTGAAGGGCGTTTCCAATTGCAACGGCGATTGCGCCAAGAACTGGCCTCCGCTGATGGCTGCTGGCGATGCCAAGGCCGATGGTGCATATTCGATCATCGAGCGCAAGGATGGCATGAAGCAATGGGCCAAGGACGGCATGCCGCTCTATTTCTGGGTCAAGGACAAGAAGATGGGCGACATCACCGGCGATGGCGTCGGCGGCAACTGGGATCTCGCCAAGCCTTGATCGCCAAGATCCCGATCACAAGCGAGTTGCCGGCGTGAAAACACCCGCACCCGAAACTTTCGAGGGCCAGATCCTGGCCCTCCTGCCCTCGCTCAGGCGCTATTCGCGCAGCCTGACGCGCTCGGATGCCGATGGCGAGGATCTGCTCCAGGATTGCGTCGAGAAGGTTCTCACGCGCCGCAGCCAGTGGCGTGGCCTCAACCTGCGCGGCTGGGTCCTGACCATCATGACCAATCTCTATCGCAACGGCCGGCGCGGCAAGGCGCGCGACAGCCTCGTCGAACTCGACGCCGCAGTTGACCTGGCCGCGCCTGAAGTGCCGGCCGATCCGCAGGAGCGCGCGCGGCTGGACGATGCGCTGAACAGCCTTTCGGAGGAATACCGCGCCGTGCTGATGCTTGTCGTTATTGAGGGATACACCTACAGCGAGGTCGCAGCCGCGCTCGATATCCCCATCGGCACCGTCATGTCCCGCCTGTCACGCGCCCGCCAGCGTGTCGCCGAGCGGCTGAAAGCCGACAATATCATTACGCTTCGGAGACCGAAATGAACGACACCAACCCGAGCGTAACCGAAGCCGACCTTCACGCCTATGCCGACGGCCAACTGCCGGAAACGGCACGCGCCCGCATCGATGCCTTCCTGGCAGACAATCCCGACGAGGCGGCGATGGTCGCCGAATGGCAGGCGCAGAATACAGGCATCCGATCGCTGTTTGCAGGCTATGAAAAAACAAAGGAAACCGACGCTCTCCTGGTTTCGCCGCCGCGCGGCATCTCTTCCGGGCGGAAACGTGCGGCGATCGCCGCAGCCGCCCTCCTCGTCTTCGCGCTCGGCGCCGTCAGCGGCCATTATGGTCCGGCCCTTCTGGAAAAACCGGAGCTGCAGCTTGCCGGCTCCGAAACCCTCCCCAAACAGGCTGAGACCGCCTTCATGGTCTATGCCGCCGAGGTTCGCCACCCCGTCGAAGTCTTCGCCAACGAGGAGGCCCATCTGACCACCTGGCTCGGCAAACGCCTGGCGATAGAGAATCTCAAGATCCCGAACCTGCAGTCGCTCGGCTTCAAGCTGGTCGGCGGCCGCTTGCTGCCGGTCGATGGCAGGCCGGGCGCCATGTTCATGTATGAAAACCAGGCCGGCGAGCGACTGACCGTCCTGGTCGGCCGCAACACGGAAAATCGCACGACGAGTTTCCGCTTCGCCTCATCCGACAATCTCGAGACCTTCTACTGGATCGACGGCGAACTCGGCTACGCCGTCACCGGCGAAATCTCCCGCGAGACACTGCGGGAGGTAGCCGAGGAGTGCTACAAGCAATTCCCGTCATGAGGATCCGCGCGAGGGATCGTTGCCGAGCTCGATCGGCCGTCCGTGCGGTGTCGCTTCCGCCGCCCGCTGCCAACTCTGTTGCAGTGCCAGGATCGTTTCCACATCGGCGATGCCGTTGTCGACGATGAGGTCGGAGAGTGCCGCCACCCAGCAGTCAAAATAGTCGCTGCCATCTTCAGCCCGGCCAGGCTTGTGCAATTGCGCGGAAAGCGTTTCAGCCCATTCGCTCCAGCTGAACAGGCCCTTTGCATGCAGGTGCACGGTCATGGCAAAGGCTTCGGCGGCCCATGGCTCGGGAAAGACCGGCTCGCCCTCCGATGACCTCGGCAGGCTGGGCGATTGAGTCAGCGGCGACATTTCATGCAGGCTCAAGATAGCTCTCCCAGGCATCGATCGACACGGTCAGCGTCCGATCGGCATCCTCGCCCCAGATCTCCGCGCCGTCGAAAACGACCGTATAGAGCCATTGCGGGCTCTCGCCCTTGCCATGCGCGTTGTCGTCGGGAAAGACGAACGAACCCTGCACCGCCTCGACCACACCGGTCCTGGCCCTGGCATAACGCGGCAGGCGCGTATGCGTCGCCGGATTGAAATTCTTCGTCCTCACCGTCTCACCGACCACGAAGAGCGGCGCTGCCTCGACGGGACGATCGCAAGGCCCACCCTTGGCCAGCACGGCGGGCACCATGTCCGCCTTCAGCACCCGCTTCGGCACCGCGCCGTCTTGCAGCTTCCGCCCAGAAAGCAGCTCCTCATGCGTCGCAAAGCCGTGCCGTTCGAGCAGCTTGTCGATGCCGCGGATCCAGATCTCGTAGTAGCTGGCGGCGAGGTAATCGGCCGGCGGAATATTCTCGCGCGCATGCCGGCTTTCATCGATCGTCCATGCGCCGAAAGCGCCGCAGGAAAGGGTAATTCCGAGCGCCCGCTTTTCCCATTCGGCATGGAAATAGGGCTCGTCCTTTTCCGGCGCGACAGGACCGAAGCCCATCTGCCCGCCGAGATCGTGCGGTCCGTTCATGTGGCGCTCTCCGGCTTGCGGGCAACGGCCGTGCCGATCATCGCATCGCGGCTGACGAGGTCGGCGAGCGTCTGCTCGTCCATTCCCTCTGTCCCTTCGGGCCGCTCGGGAATGACGAGATAACGCAGCTCCGCCGTCGAATCCCAGACGCGGACCTTCTTGTCCTCTGGCAGCGTCAGCCCGAATTCGGCCAGCACGCCGCGTGGATCGATGACGGCGCGTGAGCGATAGGCCGGCGCCTTGTACCAGACCGGCGGCAGGCCGAGCACCGACCACGGATAACAGGAGCAGAGCGTGCAGACGACGAGGTTATGGGTCTCGGCCGTGTTGAAGACGGCGCGCATGTGCTCGCCCTGCCGGCCGGTGTAACCGAGGCTTGATATCGCCGCCGTCGCATCGCGCTTCAGCCAGTCGGCGAAATCGGCATCGCTCCAGGCTCTGGCGACGACATGGGCGCCGTTTCTCGGTCCCACCTTCGTCTCGTAGGTCTCGACGATCGCATCGATCGCCGCCGGATCGATCAGCCCCTTCTCCGTCAGCAGCGTTTCCAGCGCCTTCACGCGGGCTTGCATGTCGGAGTAGTGATTGTCGTGGTGATGGTCGTCGTGGTCATGACCCGCATGATCGTCGCTGTACCGCATAACTCCCTCCCGAATAGGCGGCTCGATCTTAGGTGCTGGCCGGATGGCCGCCAAGTGCGTTTCTCGTAAAGATGCGGCCAGACGAATAGGGATTGGTTAAGCAAGCCGTCCTTCGCGCCGCCGATATAACCAAACGTTAATGGCTTCATCTTCAGATTGCATGCCATGAAAACTCCGACATTCGGCCGAAGAACCACTCCGCCCGCCTCCGCCTCCTCGCCTCACGCAGAGGAAATGAAGACCCGTGCGCAAAGCGCTGTGCGGGACGATCCGCGCCGGAGCGAAGCCGGCAATCCCTTGCAAGGCCCGAGGCTCGTGGCCCGCGCCCTCCTCCACCGGATTCATCAGGAAATCGCCGAAGACGGCCGTTTTCGGATGATCGATCTGCTGGCGGCGCTCGGAGCGATCGGTGGATTTTCCTGTGTTATTGCCGCCCTCGATGTTGCTGAAGCAGGACAGTGCCGCGACGGCGCCGATCTAGTCATCGTGGAAACAAGGGATGGATCTCGCTACTACGCCGGCAATCTGCCGAATGCTTTTCTGCTGGAAGGCCATGATTCTCTGCTGGAAGGCCATGATTCTCTGCTGGCGCTGACCTATGGCGCCGCTAGAAACCAGGGCGCGGTCCTGCCGCAAGAGACGGTCCTCAGTACGTTTCGCCATGTCGCGGCCACCATCGGCGATCAGCAGTTCGGCAGGCCACGGCTGGCGGATGACGATCAGCCCGGCGCCCTGCCCATCAGCTATGTCAGGCGCCTCTGGCCGATCGTCCGGCAGATTCTGGACATGAACCATGTCCCGGTCCGGCGGCGGCCGCTGGCGATCGGCATGGCAATCGAGCTTGCTTTCGCGATCGACGAGCAAAGGATAGACCCGCTACTGGCAGCGCAGGTCGTGACCGAATGCGCAGTTCCCATGGCAAAAATCGATCCGCGTAAAATTCCTTGAGGCATCAGGGTCAAGACGGGTTATTGTCCTTGCCGCGCATGACGACAACTCCTGACCTCAAAGACACCGTCTCCGATTTTTCGATAACCTCCTCCTTATGAATATCCTCATTCTCGGTGCTACAGGCTTTATCGGTTCAGCGGTCGCCGCAAGATTGCTAGAGGACGGCCATGTCATCACCGGGCTTGGCCGCAATCCCGGCCGGGCGCGCTTCCGCCAGCCCGGCATCCGCTGGATCAGCGCAAATCTGGATAAGATGACCGACGCGGCCGACTGGGCGACGGTGCTTGAAGGCCAACAGATTGTCGTCAACAGCGCTGGCGCCTTGCAAGACGGCCTGTCTGACGACCTTGCCGCCACGCAGGAACGGGCGATGATCGCGCTGCAGGGAGCAGCGCGCATGGCCGGCTTGAAGTTGATCATACAGATATCGGCGCGCACCGACGGCGCCGGTCGTGACCGGCCCTTTCTGGCGACCAAGCGCGCCGCCGATCTGGCGCTTGCCGCAAGCGGCATTCCCTACGTGATCCTGCGCCCGGCGCTAGTGCTTGGCCGAAACGCCCATGGCGGTACGGCGCTGCTGCGTTCCCTCGCTGCCTTCCCCCTCGTCCTGCCGTTCGTCCACGCCGACAGCCCGGTCGAAACCGTCGCCGTCGAAGATGTCGCCGCCGGAGTCTCAGCCGCAATCTCCGGTACGCTGCCCTCCGGCAGCGATATCGAACTGGCGGCCGAGGAACGGCACTCGCTCGCGAGCCTCGTCAAACTCCACCGCGCCTGGCTCGGCCTGCCGGATGCACCAGTCATTTCCCTTCCGTCCATTCTTGCAAGGCCGGTCACATGGCTTGCGGATATGGCCGGTCATCTCGGCTGGCGCTCGCCGCTGCGCTCCACCGCCATAACCGTTATGTCCGAAGGTATCAGCATAGATCGCGCGACACCGTCAGGCCTGCCGACTCTCTCGGCCCGAGCAACGCTCGCGGCCAATCCGTCCGGCGTACAGGATCTCTGGTTTGCCAGGCTGTATCTTCTGAAGCCGCTCGTCATATCTGGCCTGTCCGTTTTCTGGCTGCTCTCAGGTTTGATCCCGCTGCTGGCGCTGGAGAAGACGTCCGCGCACTTCCTGCCGTTCATGCCTGAGGCCGCGGCAACAGCGCTGACGCTTGCAACCTGCCTGATCGACATCGCTCCCGGTGCTGCCGTCCTCCTTCGCCCGCTGGCGCAACGTGCCCTTCTCGGCATGCTGGCCGTGTCGTTCACCTATCTTGCCGGCGCCAGCCTGCTCGAACCTGCACTCTGGCTCGATCCGCTCGGTCCCCTCGTCAAGGTGCTGCCGTCGATCCTGCTGACACTCACCGCACTTGCCAACCTGGATGAACGCTGATGCTTGAGCAATGGCTGCTGCTTGCCCATGTCATCGGCGCGACGGTGCTCTTCGGCACCGGCGCCGGCATCGCCTTCTTCATGGTGATGGCACACCGGACGCGCGATCCCCGGTTGATCGCCCATGTCGCCAGCACGGTTGTCATCGCTGACACGATCTTCACCGCCACCGCAGCCCTTCTCCAGCCGGCAACCGGCTATCTGTTGGCCCGGTCGATCGGCTGGGACCTGTCGGAGGGATGGATTGCGCTGTCGCTGCTGCTTTATGTCGTGACCGGCCTGTTCTGGCTGCCGGTCGTCTGGATCCAGATCCGGCTGCGCGATCTCGCCCGGGCCGCAGCGGCGGCGGGAAAAGCCCTGCCGCCGGCCTATTTCAGCCTCTACCGCATCTGGTTCGCCTGCGGCTTTCCGGCCTTCTCAGCCGTCATCGGCATTCTCTGGCTGATGCTAACGAAGCCGTCGATCGCTCTATTTTAGCATCGGCCAGAGGCTTAGCACCAAGAGTGTCGCCATGCTGATATTGAACCATTTCAGCCGCACCGGATCGGAAAGCCACTCCCTCAGCGCCGAGCCGAAGCCTGCCCATGTCGAAACGCTGGGCACATTGACCGCCGCGAAGGCGAGACCGACGATCAGCACGCTCACGAGGTAGAGTTGCGGATTGGTATAGGTCGCCATCGCGGTGACCGCCATCACCCAGGCTTTCGGGTTGACCCACTGGAAGGCGGCCGCCGCGAAGAAGGACATCGGCTCGACGCCGCTCCTGCCTTCGCTGAGTGAGCGCGACGAGGCGATCTTCCAGGCGATCCAGACGAGATAGGCACCGCCCGCAAATTTCAGCGCCGTATAGACCATAGGCACCGTGTGCAGCAGCGCGCCGAGCCCAAGGCCGACGCCGATGAGCAGTGAGAAGAAACCGACGCCGATGCCGAACATATGCGGGATCGTCCTGCGGAAGCCGAAATTCACGCCCGATGCGAAGAGCATCATATTATTCGGCCCCGGCGTGATCGAGGTCGTGAAGGCGAACAGAACGAGGGCGAGAAATGTATCCAGCGGCATGCGACCTCCCGAAGCCAGCTTTTCCGCGGCCCGTTTATTTAGGTCAGGATAACTGTCCTAAACCGCCGATACCATTGCATCATTGTCATGGTGACAGGATTACTTGAAAGATGGAGACCCGGCCCAATCTCTTGCCGACTGCATAATTCCCTAAATCGCCATCGATTTAAGGATAAAATCATGCAGCCATTCAAAGTGCTACAGCGTCCGTCTCAAGGACGCGCGGCGCTGTAGGAAGAAACCCATGCAGAACGACCCGATTCCATCGATCACATTTCCGAACGGCACTGAGGTGCCGGCGCTCGGCCAGGGCACCTGGGCCATGGGCGAGGATGCCGGCCATGCCAAGGCCGAAATCGAAAGCCTCAAGGCCGGCATCGATCTCGGCATGACGCTGATCGACACCGCCGAAATGTACGGCGACGGTGGCGCTGAAGAGATCGTCGGCCAGGCGATCAGGGGGCGGCGCGACGAAGTCTTCATCGTCAGCAAAGTCTATCCCTGGAATGCCAGCCTGAAAGGCACGATCGAAGCCTGCGAGCGCAGTCTCGAACGGCTCGGCACCGATCGTATCGATCTCTATCTGCTGCACTGGCGCGGCAACTATCCGCTCACTGAGACTGTCGCGGCCTTCGAAACGTTGAAGGCATCGGGCAAGATCGGCGCCTGGGGCGTCTCCAACTTCGACACCGACGATATGGAGGAATTGCTTAGAGTGCCCGATGGCGCCAATGTCGCCGCCAACCAGGTGCTCTACAATCTCTCCCGCCGCGGCATCGAATTCGATTTGCTGCCCTGGTGCCAGAGCCGCGGCATTCCCGTCATGGCCTATTCGCCGATCGAACAGGGAAATATCCTGCACCATCCCGAGCTGATCCACATCGCCAAGGCCTATCAGGCAACACCTGCCCAACTGGCGCTCGCCTTCCTGCTGGAACGCGACGGCGTCATCGTCATCCCGAAGACCTCGAATGCCGAACGCGCGGCGGAGAACCGCGACTGCGTCTCGCTTGATATCACCGACGACGACTGGGATGCCCTCGACGCCGCCTTTCCGCCGCCCACAAAGAAAAAACCGCTGGAGATGCTCTGACCTTCAGCGGCTTTCCCAATTATCAGCATCGGGCTTAGATGCCCGGGCTGTAATCTTACATGCCCGGGCTGTGATCTTACATGCCCGGGCTGTATCTTTACATGCCCTGCACGCCGCGGTTCATCGCCGCAATCCCGGTACGGCACACCTCGATGAGGCCAAGCGGCTTCATGATCGCCACGAATTGATCGATCTTCGACGATTTGCCGGTGATCTCCAGAATGAAGTGACCGACCGTCGCATCCACTACCTTGGCATGGAAGGCATCGGCAAGGCGCAGCGTCTCGGCACGCATCTCGCCCTCGCCGATCACCTTGACCAGCGCCACCTCGCGCTCGATCGGCCGGTCCTGGCCGAGCTCGCGGGCACGCACCGTCAGGTCGACGACGCGATGCACCGGCACGATGCGCTCGAGCTGCGCCTTGATCTGTTCCAGCACCTGCGGCGTGCCGCGTGTGACGACGGTGATGCGGGAAAGATGCGCCTGATGCTCGGTCTCGGAGACCGTCAGGCTCTCGATATTGTAGCCGCGGCCGGAAAATAGGCCGATGACCCGGGCAAGAACCCCCGGCTCGTTGTCGACGAGAACCGAAAGCGTGTGGCTTTCGACGGCCGCCGTTTCCGGCGAGATGAAGTAAGCGGAGCCCGTGGGCTGTAGGTGAGCGTTCATGGTCCTGAGTTTCCTCTTCCCTGCCGCATAACCCCGAAAATCGGAAACGATTTTCGGAAAGGATTATGCGCAAATTAAAAATGTCAGACGAGCGCGCGACCCTTGGCATCGATCGCATTGGCGACCGCTTCGTCGGTGGCTTCGTCCGGCAGCAGCATTTCGTTATGGGCCTTGCCCGAGGGGATCATCGGGAAGCAATTGGCGAGATTGGCGACGCGGCAATCGAAGATGACAGGCTTTCTGACCTCGATCATCTCCAGAATGGTGTCGTCGAGCGCATCCGGCTTTTCGCAGCGCAGGCCGACGGCGCCATAGGCTTCCGCCAGCTTGACGAAGTCGGGCATCGCCTCGGTATAGGAATTCGACAGGCGGTTGCCGTGAAGCAGCTGCTGCCACTGGCGCACCATGCCCATATACTGGTTGTTCATGATGAAGATCTTGATCGGCGCATCGTGCTGGATCGCCGCCGACATTTCCTGGATGCACATCTGGATCGAGGCGTCGCCGGCAATGTCGATGACGAGGCTGTCGGGGTGGGCGATCTGCACGCCGAGCGCTGCCGGCAGGCCGTAACCCATCGTGCCGAGACCGCCCGAGGTCATCCAGCGGTTCGGCTGCTCGAAACCGAAGAACTGCGCCGCCCACATCTGGTGCTGGCCGACTTCGGTGGTGATGTAGGTGTCGCGATCCTTGGTATGCGCAAAGAGCCGCTCCAGCGCATATTGCGGCATGATGACGTCGCTGCTCTTCGTATAGGCGAAGGAATTGCGCGCGCGCCAGCGGGCGATATCGGTCCACCAGTCTTCCAGGCGACCCTTCTCCGGCTTCTTCGGCAGCGCCCGCCACAGGCGGACCATGTCTTCGAGGACATGGCCGACATCGCCGCGGATGCCGATATCAACACGGACGTTCTTGTTGATCGAGGACGGATCGATATCGATATGGATCTTCTTCGAATTCGGCGAAAAGGCATTGAGACGGCCGGTGATGCGGTCGTCGAAGCGGGCGCCGATGCAGACCATGACATCGCAGTCGTGCATCGCCATGTTGGCCTCGTAGGAGCCGTGCATGCCGAGCATCTTCAGCCAGTTCTTGCCTGAAGCAGGATAGGCGCCGAGGCCCATCAGCGTCGAAGTGATCGGGAAATCGGTGAGCTCGACCAGCTCGCGCAGCAGCTTGGAAGCCTCGGGGCCGGAATTGATGACGCCTCCGCCGGAATAGATGATCGGACGGCGCGCATTCGCCATCAGTTCGATCGCGGCATGGATCTGGTTGAGGTCGCCCTGGATCTTCGGCTGGTAGCTCTTCTGGATCGCGTAATCGGCGGGCGGTGTGTAGGTGCCGGTCGCAAACTGCACGTCTTTCGGAATATCGACGACGACGGGGCCCGGACGGCCGGACTGGGCGATGCGGAAGGCCTCGTGAATGACGGCGGCAAGCTGGTTGACATCCTTGACCAGCCAGTTGTGCTTGGTGCAGGGCCGGGTGATGCCGACCGTATCGCATTCCTGGAAGGCGTCGGAGCCGATCAGTGGGGTCGGAACCTGTCCGGTCAGGCAGACGAGCGGGATCGAATCCATCAGCGCGTCCTGCAGCGGCGTGACCGCATTGGTAGCGCCCGGACCCGAGGTCACCAGCATGACGCCGACCTTGCCGGTGGAGCGGGCGTAACCTTCGGCCGCATGGCCTGCCCCCTGCTCGTGGCGGACGAGGATGTGCTTGACATCCTCCTGCTGGAAGATCTCGTCGTAGATCGGCAGGACCGCGCCGCCCGGATAGCCGAAAATATGTTCGACACCGTTGTCCTTCAGCGCCTTGAGAACGATCTCCGCTCCCGTCATCCGATTGCCTGCCGCCTGATTGTCCGTGCTCATCTGTCTGTTCCGTTTGATGCTGGGATTGCGTTTGTGGCCGGAAGCCCGAATTTCGGGCATAAAAAAAGGCCCCTGAGGAGCCTGTCATCTAGCGCATGGGTGGCTATCGCCGGATGGTTACACCATCCTGCCCATGCGCTTTCCCACCACGATAAGAGCCGTTGCGATTTTCATGGTCGGAAGTGATAGACAGAAAATTTCGCAGCGTCAACGCATGCCGCAATAAAAAACTGCCCCACGCCTGCATCCCCGAAAATCGATAGGATGAAGGATTTGTTAAAGGATCGACTTTATTCTTCTACGCTACCGCAGGGAGTAGCCCTTTGCTCAACAACGACTTGCGCACGCCTGGCAAGGCAGGCGAGCATGATCGCCGCGATGGCCATGCGCCGGGAAATCGCTTTCTCGGCCGCGTCGTCGCATGCAGCGGTTCGCGGGCGACGATTGCCGCCGTTGCCGAACAGGGCGGCACCGACCTGACCGAACTCTGGTCCGTGGGGCGGTTGATTTCGATCAGCGTCGGCCGCAACCGCGTCGTCGCGCTCGTCTATCAGATGAACACCGGCAGCCATGCCTGGGGCGAAGGCGAAGACAATATTTTCAAGATCGAGACCGAGCTGCTTGGCGAAGTCCGTGTCGACGAGGACGGGCGCGAGGAATTCTCGACCGGCATCTCGCGTTATCCCTATCTCGGCGCCATCGCCCACCGCATCCGATCCGCCGACCTGATGCGCATCTACGATGCCGGCGAAGGTACAACCGCCGTCATTGGCAAGCTGACGCAGGACGAAAGCATCGATGCGGCGATCCATATCCCCACGATGCTCTCCAAGCATTTCGCCGTCGTCGGCTCCACCGGCGTCGGCAAGTCGACGGCCGTGTCGCTGCTCCTGCACAAGGCAATCGCGGCGGATCCGAAGCTGCGCGTCCTGATCCTCGATCCGCATAATGAATTCGCCGCCGCCTTTCCCGAGCACGCCGTCACAATCGATACCGATACGCTCGACCTGCCCTTCTGGCTGATGCGGCTGGAGGAATTTGCCGAGGTCGTGTTTCGCGGCCGCCCGCCGGTGCCCGAAGAGCTTGACATGTTGCGCGATATCCTGCCGGAGGCCAAGCGCGCCTTCCGCGGCAGCGACAACTCGCTGGTGCGCCGCACGACGGAAAAGAGTTCGATCACCGCCGACACGCCGGTTCCCTACCGCATGGCCGATCTACTGGCGCTGATCGACGAGCGCATCGGCCGCCTGGAAGGCCGCTCGGAAAAGCCCTTCCTGCGGTCGCTGAAGATGCGCCTCATCGCTGCGATCAACGATCCGCGCTATCACTTCATGTTCTCCAACAACACGATCAGCGACACGATCACCGAAACCATCGCGCAGATCTTCCGCATCCCCGGCGAGAACCGGCCGATCTGCACTTTCCAGCTTGCCGGCATCCCCTCCGAGGTCGTCAATTCTGTCGCCTCCGTACTCTGCCGCATGGCCTTCGAGGTGGCGCTGTGGAGCGACGGCGCCATCCACATGCTCGTCGTCTGCGAGGAAGCTCACCGCTATATCCCCTCCGATCCAAGCCTCGGCTTCGTGCCGACGCGCCAGGCGATCGCCCGCATCGCCAAGGAGGGCCGCAAATACGGCGTCTCGCTCGGCATCATCACCCAGCGGCCGGGCGAGCTCGATCAGACGATCCTGTCGCAATGTTCGACGCTCTTTGCCATGCGTCTCGCCAACGACCGAGACCAGGAAATCATCCGCTCGGCCATTCCGAACTCGTCGATCTCGACGACCAGCTTCATCTCCTCGATCGGCAACGGCGAGGCGATCGCCTTCGGCGAGGCGATCAGCGTGCCGATGCGCATGCGCTTTTCTCGCGTCGACGAAAAGCTCCTGCCGAAGGCGAGCAGCGCCAACAGCAAGAACAGCGAGGAAGATCCGGATACGGTCGATCTGCGCAAGATCGTCACCCGCATGCGGGCGGTGACCGTCGGACCCGACATTTCGAATTTCCAGCAGAGCTATGCCGCGTCCGCGGCAGGTTTCGACGAGACTGACGCAGCCGACGAGGATCTTGACGCGAAGCCATACACGCCGCCCGCCTCTTCCGCCGCGCCGCCCGCCTCCGCGCCGCTCGAATCCTACCGCCGCGAACTGCTGCCGCAGACGCCGCGGCTGGACCCGGCCACGTCACCCGCGATCGATCCCCGGCTGGACGCGCTTCGCCGCGAGATGCGCCGCGATGAGCCAGTCTTTCCCCGGCCGGCACCACCGGCGGATCAGCCAGCGATCTCCCGCCGGGAGCCCGGCACGTCGCTGCGCGAAAGCATTCTGAAAAAACCGCTGAGCAGCCTTTACAACAAGGAATAAGCCTTCCACTCGCTCTCCAGTGCGATCAGAGGCTCGACGGCCTCGAGCACCCTTTGCCGGTCCATCGGTCCGAGCGGCAAGAGAGGGCGTGGGAGCTCTGCCCTGGCGAGTGAGAGAAGGTCGATCAGCGTATAGATCACACGAAGGCTTCCGAACGCCTTGAACGTTTGCCAGAGCGGCTCGAGAAGACCATCGAGCCGACGCACTTCCCCATCCTCGCCTGCAGTCGCGGCCTTGGTCAGGGCAACTGCGACGCGCGGAAGCAAGCCGCCGATGACGCTGTACCAGGCGTCGGCACCTGAAAGCAGCGCTTCGGCAGCGCCCCAGTCGCCGCTGTAGCCGATCGCAAGCTTGGTCTTCTCACGCAATGTCGCCAGTTCGCCTGCGAAATCGCCGTCAACTGGCAGAGGCATCTTCACTGCCCTGATCGTCTCGATGTCAGACAGGCGCTGCAGAAGGTCCCGGCTGAAGGTGAAGTGGGTCGTGCCGGGATTGTTGTAGATGCAAAGCGGCAGCTTCGCCGCATCCGTGACGGCAAGGAAATGCTGATAGGCCTCTTCCTGAGTAAGCGGCGTGTAGGACACCGGCGCAAGCAGAAGCGCATCCGCACCAGCCGCATCCGCATCCCTCGCCAGGGTCCGGGCGTGGTCTGTCCTCAGAGCACCGACACCGACGACGATCGGAACACGACCGCGAACGCACTCGACCGCGGCCTCAACGGCTCGCCGTCGCTCCTCGCGTGCGAGAAAGGCGTAGATCCCAGTGCTGCCAAGAAGGCCTATCGAAGCGACGCCTGCATCGCACAGGGGTTCCAGCAGGCGGCAGAGAGCTTCGGTGTCGACCCGGCCATCCCTATCGGCGGGAGTTGGCGGAAAGGCCGAAAGACCATGAAACGGAGAGGCGACAGACATCATGCGATCCTGAAAATCTGGTCAATGTGAGAACAGCAGGCGCGATCCGGCGCCCGCGAAAAAGACGGCGAGACTTCCCTCGATCCATCGCCGCGCACGGGTGTAGCCGCGCACCATCGGTGCCGTCGAGAAGAGCATGGCATAGCCGGTAAATATCAAGATCCCGAGAAGCACGCAGCCGCCGAAAGCTGTGACGGCCATCTCCAGCGAAGCGCCGGGCTTGAGGCCGAGCGACATGATCGCGACCCAGGCCAGAACCGCCTTCGGATTGCCGAGATGCATCAGGACGCCGCGACGATAGAGCATGCCGAGTTGCACGGCGGGTCGAACGACCTCGCTTGCCGGCATATCAGACATGGTTGCCGAGCGAGCCGCCCTCCAGGCGAGCCAGAGGAGGTACAGCCCACCTCCGATTTTGAGAAGCAGCAGGGCATGAGCATAGCGGACCAGGAGTGTCGAGATGCCGGTGACCGCGACCAACCCCCAGCATGTCGACATCGTGATAACCCCGGCGGCAAGAACCAGCGCCGGTCGACGCCCCTGCCGCATCGCCACGTTCATGATGGCCATGTTGCTTGGTCCAGGACTGCCTGCAGCGATTGCGTAGGCGATGTAGACGACGAGAAGATCCTGCATTTACCTGTTTCCAGAAGTTTGCGCACACGCACGGCACACCCGAAGACGAAGAGTGCGCCATCGCGAAGCCACCAATTCGCTTCCTTTTCCTCAATAATTGGTCCATCATGAAGCGCCATTTTGAAGAATTTCAATAGACCATTTTGCGATGTCCAAACGGCGCAGCATCATCGAGATACCATCGCTGAACGCGATCGATCGAACGGCTAATGTCGGTCGCCAGCTTGCGCAGGCCCTGCGGAACGGAATCGCCCGCGGTGAGCTGAGGTCGGGAGAACGCCTTCCTTCGACGCGTAGCCTTGCGACTTCGCTGAAAATCGCACGCGGCACTGTCGTCGAGGTGTTCGATCAGTTGACCGCCGAAGGTTATGTCGAAGCGCGGGTCGGTGCCGGAACCCATGTTGCCGCTGACCTGATCGACGCCACGCCAGCGCTCCCATCTGCACCGCCAGTGCCGCCAGGCGCGGAGACTGTCGATCTGCCTTCCCAGGCTGCCCGGCTGATCGCCATCGCCCGTGCGCTCACCCCGCACCCGGCCGTTCCCTTTGCCATCGCCGTCCCGGCTTGCGGTATTGCGCCCGACGACAACTGGCGCCGTCTCGGCAATCGCGTCCGCGCGTCGCGACAGGCCGCACCCTCGGGTTATCACGACCCCATGGGCTTGCTCGAACTCAGGCTTGCCATTGCCGACCACGTCCGGCGCGCGCGGGCCGTTCATTGCGAGCCGGAACAGGTCATCGTCACGTCAGGCACCCAGCAAGGCCTCTATATGGCGGGCCGGGTCCTTCTCTCGCGTGACGATCCGGTATGGGCTGAGGACCCGGCCTATCCCGGCTTGACGGCAGTGCTCGACGATCTCGGCGTACGAATGCACCGCCTGCCGGTCGACGCACAGGGAATGAACGTGGAACGCGGCCTCGAGCTATGTCCGCAGGCCCGCGCCGCATTCGTCACCCCTTCGCACCAATATCCGATCGGGATGCCGCTCAGCATGGCGCGGCGTAATGCCTTGATCGCCTGGGCTGACCAAAATCGCGCCTGGATCGTCGAGGACGACTACGACAGTGAGCTGCGTTATGCCGGACACCCATTTCCCTCGATGCAGGGATTGCGTCCGTCACGCGTCATCTATCTCGGCACGTTCAGCAAGGTGCTCTTTCCTTCCCTGCGCCTCGGCTACGTCATCGCCCCTTCTCCGCTCGCAGAAGCCTTTGCCGGCGCCCGTGCCATTCTCGACCGGCATTCGCCGATCGCCGAACAGCACGTTCTGGCGGCCTATATGCGGGAAGGTTATTTCGAAGCGCATATCCGGCGCATCCGCGGCCTCTATGCCGAACGCCGCGCTGTTCTGCTCTCGGCGCTCGATCGGCCCTTGCCTGAGGGCTGCCGCGTCCAGGAGAGCGACCAGGGCATGCATATACTTCTATGGCTGCCCGACGAAGTCGACGACGTGCAACTCGCAGCCCGCGCCCTCTCGGCCGGCCTCGCCGTGCGGGCGATCTCCCCGATGTATGCCACGCGGCCGGCGCGCCCCGGCCTGATGCTGGGCTTCGGCGGATTTCTGCCGGAACAGCTGCAGGCGGCGGTTAGCGAACTCGTCAAACTGCTGAGCCAGCAGATGTTTCAAGCAGGAGGCCCGCAACGAGCTGAAGCCTAAACCGTCAGCCGCTCCCAGCTATCGTCCATCTGGTTGCGAAACCATGTCATTTGCCGCTTGGCATATTGCCGCGTCGCCGCAGCCCCCTTCTCCAGCACCTCGTCGCGCGTCATCTCGCCCCGGACCATCGCCGTAATCTGCGACACGCCGATTGCCTTCATCACAGGCGCCTCGGCCGGCAGATCGAGCGCAAGCAGCGCCCTTACCTCATCTTCCGCACCTTGCTGCAGCATCTTTTCGAAACGCCCGTTGATGCGCTGATGCAGTACCGCCCTATCCGGCAGCACGACGATCTTGCGGGCCTCATCGGCGTCGATGATCACCGGTCCCGACTGGCCCTGGAAATCGGCGATCGACCGCCCCGTCGCCTTCACCACCTCCAGCGCCCGGACGATCCGCTGCCCGTCCTGGCGGTTGAGGCTTGCCGCCATGGCGGGATCGGCCGCGGCGAGTTCGCCATAGAGCCCGTCCAGGCCCTCCTCCAGCAGCCGCGTCCTGAGGGTCTCCCGCAGCGCCTCCGGTATCGCGGGCATATCGGAGAGACCACCGGTCAACGCCTTGAAATAAAGCCCTGTGCCGCCGACGAAGACCGGCAGCCGCCCGGCGGCCCTGAGCGCCGGCAGCAATGCCGAGACATCCCGCAGCCAGGCGCCGGTGGAATAGGCCGCACCGGCGGGCACGTGGCCGTAGAGATGATGCGGCACGCCCTGCATCTCCTCCTCCGACGGGCGCGCAGTGAGCACCCGCAGCGTGTCGTAGACCTGCATGCTGTCGGCGTTGACGACTGCGCCGTCATGGCGCCTGGCCAATTCGACGGCGAGCGCGGACTTGCCGCTGGCGGTCGGCCCGGTTATCAGGATCGCATTCACTGTGCTCAGAAGGTTTTCCATCATGGCCCTCGTTGCCACGCTTGTTGCCAATCCGTCAAATCCCGTGCTGACACCCGAAATCGCCGAGCAGGCGGCCAAGGCCGTGAACGCTTCCGGTCTCTACTGGCTGGCCGACGGCATCGCCTGCGATATCGCGCTGCGTGACGGCACGGACGTGCAAACGGCCGAGGCCAATATCCTTGCCGTCATATCAAGCGCGCCGATCGACCTCGTCATCCAGGAGCAGGAGACCCGCCGCAAGAAGCTGCTGATCGCCGACATGGATTCGACGATGATCGGCCAGGAATGCATCGACGAGCTCGCCGCCGAAGTCGGCCTGAAGGAGAAGGTCGCCACCATCACCGCCCGCGCCATGAACGGCGAGATCGCCTTCGAGCCTGCCCTGCGTGAGCGTGTCGCCCTGCTGAAGGGCTTGCCGATATCCGTCGTCGACGAGGTGATCGCCAAGCGCATCACGCTCACCCCGGGCGGCCCGGAACTGATCGCCACCATGAAGTCGAAAGGCCATTACACGGCGCTTGTCTCCGGCGGTTTCACGGTTTTCACCAGCCGCATCGCCGCCACCCTCGGTTTCGACGAGAACCGCGCCAACACGCTGCTCGAAGACGGCGGCATTCTCTCCGGCTTCGTCGCCGAACCGATCCTCGGCAAGCAGGCGAAGGTCGATGCGCTGAACGAGATTTCGGCCCGCCTCGGCATTTCGCCGGAAGAAGCGATCGCCGTCGGTGACGGCGCCAACGATCTCGGCATGCTGCACCTCGCCGGCGCCGGCGTCGCCCTCCACGCCAAGCCGGCCGTCGCCGCCGAGGCGCAGATGCGCATCAACCACGGCGATCTGACCGCGCTGCTCTACATCCAGGGCTACCGGAAGACGGACTTCGTTTCCAGGTAAACCGGTCGGACGACCTTTGATTGATAAGCAGTTGGACGAACTCCAGGCGCTGGAAAAGCGTCACGACGAGAATATCGACATCAGCGGATTTCTGAGGTGACCGACGAACCGTAGCGAATTGCGCGCAAAGGCAATCTGTACCGGCCTGGAAATCAAAAAAGAGCGGCTGACCGCTCCTTTTTCGCTTATTCCATCGGCACCGCAACGAACCGCAGATCGCCATTCGCCGATGCGATCATCAGCTGGGCGTTGCGGCGCCCTTCCTGTTTCAGCGCCTGCACCTTGGCGGCGACCGCATCCGGTGACTTCATGAACTCCTGCGCCACCTCGACGATCACGTCGCCGGGCTTCAACCCCTTTTCGGCCGAGGCCGAGCCGGGCGTCACCTCTGTCACGACGACGCCGTCGACGCTCTCGGCGATGCCGAAGGCCTTGCGCGTCTCGGCGCTCAACAGCGACAGCGACAGCCCGAGCACGTTCTTCGGCGTTGCCGCATCCGGCGACACCTGGCCCTTATGCTGGTCGGGCGTACCCGGCGCTGGTTGGACCTGATCGCCGGTGTCAGGCTGGTCCATGTCGTTGTTCTCGCTAGGATCCGGGGTGATCACGCCGTCATCCTGCGAACCATCGGGTCCTGAATCGTCGGATGCTGCCGCCTGATCGCTGTCCTCGAGCCGGCCGAGCTTCACCTTGACGGTCTGCTCCTTGCCGTCGCGCAGCACCACCACGTCGACTTCCTTGCCGACCGTGCTTTCCGCCACGACGCGCGGCAGGTCGCGCATTTCGCTGACGGTCTTGCCGTCAAATTTCAAAATGACGTCGCCCGCCTTGATCGAGCCGTCATCAACCGGTCCACCCTTGATGACGCCGGCGACCAGCGCTCCCTTTGCTGTGTCGAGCCCGAGGCTGTCGGCGATATCGTCGGTCACCGGCTGGATGCGCACGCCGAGCCAGCCGCGCCGCGTCTCGCCATATTCGCGCAGCTGGTCGACGACGCCGGAAGCAAGCTCCGACGGCACCGAGAAGCCGATACCGATCGAGCCGCCGCTCGGCGAAATGATCGCCGTATTGATACCAATCACTTCACCCTTCATGTTGAAAAGCGGACCGCCGGAATTGCCTTTGTTGATCGCCGCATCCGTCTGGATGAAGTTGTCGTAGGGGCCGGCATTGATGTTGCGCCCGCGCCCGGAAATGATGCCGACCGTCACCGACCCGCCGAAGCCGAACGGGTTGCCGATCGCCATCACCCAGTCGCCGATGCGCATGGTGCTGGAATCGCCGAATTTCACGGATTTCAGCGGCGTCTTCGGCTCGACCTTCAGCACCGAAAGATCGGTTTTCGTATCGGTGCCGATCAGCTTCGCCTTGAGCTTCGAACCATTGGCGAAATTGATCTCGATATCGTCGGCGCCCTCGATCACGTGGTTATTGGTGACGATATAGCCGGCGGGATCGATGACAAAGCCGGAGCCGAGCGAACTGACATTGTGATTGCCGCCCTTGTTACCCTGCTGCTTGTTGAAGAAATCGTTGAAGAATTCCTGGAAAGGTGAGCCGTCAGGCGCGCGCGGCGCCGGGCCTGCACCCTCGTCGTCCTTCACATTCTGCGAGGTCGAGATGTTGACCACGGCATCGAGCAGCCCCTCTGCGAGATCGGCGACCGAAGCCGGACCGCTGTTGGGCACGACGGCCTGGATCGGGGCGGCCTGCTGCGGTGCGGGAGCAGCCGTTTCCGGTGCAGCCGCGGCCGGCGGTGTGGGTGCGGGAGCAGTCGTTTCCGGAGTAGCCGGAGCGGGTGTCGTAACCCCGGGTGTGATCGTCTGAGGCGCGGCTTGCGCATAGGCGACCCCGTTCATGCCGGCATGCGCAAGAATTGCAGCGCTGGCCATAAGCGCGAGCGTTCGTCTGAAGGGCGAGCGAATCGTGGGGGCCATCAAGCTTCCTCATAAGGGGTACATGCGCACATTGAGCACCAGCATAAGGCGGAATGATGGAGGGCGAAATCACCTTTTCGCGAAATCCCCGTGCAATGTGACGTGGCCTCGCAAAAGCCAAATTATCTCGCCCATTCCACGAAAAAAGGGCCGGCACTCGGGCCGGCCCTTTCATGATTGTCGGGGAATCCCCTGCTTCAATTCGTCCGCTGGGCAGGTGCCCCAGGCGCTGCCGGAGCCGGTACTGCCGGGCTTGCTGGCGACGACTGCAGGGTGCCGGCGGCATTGTCGAAATAGCGGAAGAATTCCGAATTCGGCGACAGCACCAGCGTCGTGTCCTGCGACGAGAGAGCAGAGGAATAGGCCGCCATCGAGCGATAGAACTCGAAGAAGGCTGGATCCTTGCTGAAGACTTCGGCGAAGACGCGGTTGCGGTCCGCATCGCCCTGGCCTCGAAGGATTTCCGCATCGCGCTGGGCGCCTGCGGTGAGCTCGACGACCTGACGGTCGGCGATGGCCCGGCGCCGCTGGCCTTCCTCATTGCCCTCCGCACGGATACGCTCGGCCTCAGCGAGGCGTTCCGAACGCATGGCATTATAGGTGTTGGGAGCAACTTCCGGTGAAAGGTCGGTGCGGCGGATGCGAACGTCGTCTATATGCAGACCGAGATTTTCGGCATCTGTGCGCAGATCGTCGCGAATCTCCAGCATCATCGCGACACGCTCTTCCGAGAGCGCGGCATTGTAGTCACGCAGACCGTAGACGCGGCGAAGCGATGAATCGAGCTGCGCTCTCAACCGCGCTTCCGCGGCTTCGCGATCGCCCGATACCGTTTCGCGGAAGCGGCGGACATCCGAGATGTTATAGATCACGAAGGCATCGACATCGAAGGTTTGGCCGTCCTGGACCTGAACCCGGATATTGTCGAGATCGAGCCGCAGCGCCTGCTTTTCGACCAGCTGAACGCGGTCGGCATCCATGAAGCCGAAAGGCAGCTTGAAGTAAATGCCAGGCTCGGTCTTGACCGTCTGAATCTGTCCGAAACGGACGACGATGGCCTGCTCGCGCGCATTCACCACGAAGATGGACGAATAGAGCCCGACCAGCACGAAGGCGAGGATGAGGAGAATGATGGGAAGTCTGTTCGATGTCATGACTCAACCTCCCTGCTGCGCCGGCTTGCCGAGCTCATTGAGCGGCAGATAGGGCAGGACGCCCTGTTTCTCATCGATGATGACCTTCCGGGAATTCTTCAGCACCTGCTCCATCGTTTCGAGGTACAACCGCTTGCGGGTCACGTCAGGCGCCTTGGAATATTCGTCGTTGATCGCCGTGAAACGCTGCGCTTCACCTTCGGCCTCCTTCACGACACGGTCCTTGTAGGCGGCGGCATCTTCACGGATTCGCGCCGCATCGCCTCGCGCCTGGCCGAGCTTCTGGTTGGTATAGCGATTGGCCTCTTCGATCGTGCTGTCGCGGTCACGGCCGGCACGCTGCACTTCTTCGAAGGCATCGGCGACTTCGCGCGGCGGCGCCACGTTCTGGATCGTCACGCCGGTCACGGTCACGCCTGCACCGTAGCGGTTCATCGTGTCCTGCAGGATATTGAGCACATCCACTTCGATCGGCTGGCGATTGCTGCGGAAGGCGTCCTGCGCCGGACGCCGGCCGACGATTTCACGCATGGCACTGTCGGAAACCTGCTGCAGGGTCTCTGCCGGATTTTCGACATTGAAGAGATAGGCCTTCGGGTCACTCACCGTGTAAAAGACGGCGAACTGCACGTTAATGACGCTCTTGTCGCTGGACAGCATCAGGCCATTCGAAGACGATGCCGAAGTCGCCCCGATATTCAGCTGCTGCACGGTCACCTTGACCGTTTCCACGGTTTCCATCGGCCACAGGTGGAAATGCAGGCCCGGCATCGAAATCTCGTCCTTCGGCTTGCCGAACCGCAGCTCGACGCCGCGTTCGTCCGGTTGCACGACGTAGATGCACTGGATCAGCCAGAAGACGGCGACGATCGCCGCGACGATCACCGCCACGCCGCCGTTGAAGCCGCCGGGAATGATGTTGCGCAGCTGGTCCTGGCCGCGCCGGATGATATCTTCCAGATCGGGCGGTCCGCCCTTGCCGCCGCCACCGCGCGGCCGGTTCGGCCCCTGTCCCCATGGTCCCTGATTATTACCGCCGCCGCCGCCCCAAGGGCCGCCGCCGCCATTCTGATTGCTCCAGGGCATCAAAACCTCGTTGTTCGTTAAGTCTCCACGCATCCGAAACCGTGGGGGCTGACCGGCGGACGCGTTGGTGACCGTTATAGGTATCGCCGCATCGGCTTTCAACGCAGCGTGAGAAACTTGGTCAATTTAATTGGAAAATAGTTCATTTTCAGGCGTGTCGGCGTTCGTAGACGATGAAACGCGTGGGATAGCTGTCCTTCTCGCCGGCTGGAACCGCGATCGCCTCCCCTGCCTGCCAGATATCGGGATCGATCGCGGGAAACGACGCGTCTCCGTCAAGATCGGCCTCGACATGCGTGATGCACATCCGGTCGGCAAGACCGATCGCCTGGGCATAAACCTGCCCACCGCCGAGAATGCAGATCTCGTCGACGCCGGTTTCGAGCGCCAGCCTTTCGGCCGCCTTTATCGCCTCGGGCAGCGAATGTGTCATGCTCACATCAGCATGGTCTATCGCCGCCTGCCGCGAAATGACGACGTTCGGTCGTCCCGGCAGTGGCTTGCCGATCGAATCGTAAGTCTTGCGGCCCATCACCACAGGCTTGCCCAATGTCAGCGCCTTGAAGCGCTTGAGATCGCTCGAAAGCCGCCACGGCATGTCGCCGTCGCGGCCGATAATGCCGTTGCGAGCAACGGCGGCGATAATGGTCCTGCGGATGTCAGCCATGAAATGTCCCGGATCAGACGGCGATCGGCGCCTTGATGCTGGCATCGGCCTCGTAGCCGATCAGCTCGAAATCGTCGAAGGTGAAGCCGAAAATATCCTTCACATCAGGATTGATGCGCATGAACGGCAGCGGTTTCGGCCGGCGCGCCAGCTGCAGCTTCGCCTGGTCGAAGTGGTTGTGATAGAGATGGGCGTCGCCGAGCGTGTGGACGAAATCGCCAGGCTTCAGTCCGGTCACCTGAGCCACCATCATCGTCAGCAGCGCATAGGAGGCGATGTTGAACGGCACACCGAGGAAGATATCGGCCGAGCGCTGGTAGAGCTGGCAGGAAAGCTTGCCGTCAGCCACATAGAACTGGAACAGGCAATGGCAGGGCGGCAGCGCCATTTCGTCCACCTCGGCCGGATTCCAGGCCGAGACGATGTGGCGGCGCGAATTCGGGTTGTTGACGATGCCTTTGACCAGATTGGCGATCTGGTCGATATGGCCGCCGTCGGGCGCTGGCCAGGAGCGCCACTGGGCGCCGTAGACCGGCCCGAGATCGCCGTTTTCGTCGGCCCATTCGTCCCAGATCGAAACGCCGTTCTCCTTGAGATAGCGGATGTTCGTCTCGCCCTTCAGGAACCAGAGAAGCTCGTGGATGATCGAGCGCAGATGCAGCTTCTTCGTGGTGAGGACGGGGAAGCCCTCTTCGAGGTCGAAGCGCATCTGATGGCCGAAGACCGAACGCGTGCCGGTGCCGGTACGGTCGCCCCGGTCGGAGCCCTTTTCCATCACATGATTCAAGAGATCGAGATATTGCTTCATGTCGCGCTGATTCCGTTTCGGCTAATTTAAGCCTTCGGAACCGGGAAACCAATCACCGGCGGGCATTTTCCCAATGTTTCTGATGGGACGCATAACGCTTTTATGACGTTTGCCCTTTCCTTGGGCTGAGGAAACCACTATATCACCCCTGTCGGCTTTCGGGCCGGCTATGGCGATAAATGAGCGGTGTAATAAACCTATTGGACCCGGGGGCGGTACCCGGCGCCTCCACCAAAAACCGGCGGTCTTAAAGGCCGGCTTTTGATGGGGGCGAAACAGGATCGACAAGGGTGTAAAGATCGTCTTTTTGCTCGGCATTGTACCGCCGTTATCGGGCTAAAATTGTAGTTGCAAACGACAACTATGCGGAAGCTCGTCTCGCTGCTTAATCGCGGTGTGACACTTCAATCAAAGTCCTAGTGGTTCGCACCTCTAGGCGGGGTCCGAAGGCACCTGGCAACAGAAGCCTTCACCTTCTCCCTGCCGCCGAAATCATGTATGCTGCTTAAAAACGTGACTCGGCTCCGGTCTTTCCCAAGGCGCCCGGACGTGGCATACAACCTTGTGAAAAGACTCCGAACCGACGAAAGACAGGAAAAGCATGGGGCAGGATCATATCCGCTACGACATTCTGGCACAGGATGCACTTCGCGGCGTCATCCGCAAGGTTTTGGCGGAAGTCGCAGCTACGGGCCGCCTGCCCGGTGATCATCACTTCTTCATCACCTTCCTCACCGGCGCGACCGGCGTGCGGATCTCCCAGCACCTGAAGTCGAAATACCCCGAGCAGATGACCATCGTCATCCAGCACCAGTTCTGGGATATGAAGATCACTGAAACGCATTTCGAGATCGGCCTTTCCTTCTCGGACGTTCCGGAAAAGCTGGTCATCCCATTCAATGCGATCCGTGGTTTCTACGATCCCTCCGTCAACTTCGAGCTCGAATTCGATGTGCCTCTCGCCGACGGCGAGGAATTGCCGTCCGGTGAAATCACCGCTTATCCGGTGGATGCTGTTGGAAAGCCCGACGACGCCGCGGGCGCAAAACCCGCCGACGGCGAGGAGAAAAAACCGGGCTCCGTCGTCTCACTCGACTCCTTCCGCAAGAAGCAGTGATTTAAAGGGAGGCCAAGCCTCCCTTTTTCATGGGGAAATCAGGCAACCGCATGAGCGCCGAAATCATCAATCTGCGCCAGTTCCGCAAGAAGCAGGCCCGCTCCGAAAAGGAGCAGCAGGCCGAGCAGAACCGCATCTCCTTCGGCCGCACCAAGGCCGAAAAGCAACTGACCCGCAGCCTGAACGACAAGGCCGACAAAGCCCATCGCGACGGTCGAATCGAAACGGATGACGACGGCGCGTGATGGTTTCACGCAAAGCTTGAAAACCGGAATAGATTCTGCGATCAGCCACTTGCGTGCTTTCCTTGAATCGATCCGCCAACCCACGCATGATTTGATGGAACGCCCCTAGCGCGTCCTCTCGGACGCACGGCGCTCTAACCGGGATGTGAAACCGCTTCATGATCCGCAAGCATTCGGCGACATTGCACGGCCATCGCACCAGTTTCTCGCTGGAGGATGAGTTCTGGGCCGAGCTGAAGACGATCGCCGCAAGCCGTTCGATGCCGTTCGCCGCCCTGATCTCCGAGATCGACGACCACCGTCCTGCTGAAAGCAACCTGTCCTCGGCGCTGCGGCTGCATGTGCTTTCATGGCTGAAGGCCGGCGGCGACCGCCAGCCGTGACACGGGCCTCATGCATATTGCACAAAACCGTGGGGCGATTTGGGGCGCGAAATCAATGAAAACAAAGATCTGAGCGCCTTGCATGAATCAAATTCTAGCGCATAACCCCGAAAATCGGAATCGATTTTCGGAAAGGATTATGCGCAGATTCAAAGTGATAGAGCGTCCTTAGCGCGTCTGAAAAGACGCGCGGCGCTCTATGCAATCTCACTGCGCCTGAACGCCCGGTAACTGGTCGAAATTGAGCGGACCGGGCTGCGCTTGCCCACCGCGCCGTGCCGCTTCCGCCTCAGCGGCAGCCCTCGCTTGCGCATCTGCCTTCGCTTTGGCTTCCGCCGCGCGTGCAGCCTCTGCCTCGGCAGCGGCCTTCTCGGCGGCTGCTTGCTGCGCCAGTGCACGCAGCCGCTCTTCCTCCGCCTGCCGTTGTTGCTCGATCTCGACCGCCTTGATGCGCTCGGCGTCGTTGAACCGATAGAGCGCCACCTCGCGGCGCAGCCGCTGTTTTTCGAGCACGATCGCCTGCAGTCGCTCGACCCGCCGACGCTCGCGCTCAAAGGCGCGCAGCGACAGATAGCTGGTGATATCGGTCACATCCATCGTCTTGCCGGGTGACGGCAGCATGCCCGAAAAATTCAGCTTGAGCGCCGGCTCGGCGCCGGAAAGCGCTTCCGTGCCCGGATTGAACCCGACACCCAGCGTCGCGCTGACCCGCTCTTCCGGCAGCGCGATCTGCGCATCGGCGGTGATGCGGGCGAGATCGTTGGCGACGGTGACATTCTGCACCCTCAGCGTTCCGTCGGCGATGTTGAAGGGAACGCCGAGCGGCGGCAGCTTCGCCTCGCCGTTGCTGAGCAGCGTTTCGATGATCGGATGCACCTTGCCGGCGTTGATCTGCTCCTGCATCGTATCGGTCGCGGCAAGCAGCGGCGGAAGGATGGCAAGGTTCAGCCCGCGAATGCTGGTATCGCCGAGCCTCAGTTCGCCGGAACCATTGAGCGAGCTGGCGATCTCGCCGATCGTCTTGCCCGAGGCCTCCATCGACAGCGACAATCCGAACTTGCCGTTGGCGATCGGCGCGCCGTCGCGCAGCCAGACGACGCCGGAAAGATCGGAATCGGCAAGCGCAAGCTTCGTCTGCAGGAAGCCGGTGCCGTTGGCATTGGTGAAGAGCAGGTTGCCGGAAAGCTTTCCCCCGTCCCAGTTGCCGGCCATGTCGTTGAGCTGCAGCTCGTCGCCCTTGTAGGCGACGTTGCTGGTGAAGTCCGACACCGCCGTTTCGGGCAGGCCCGGCCAGAACTGCTTGGCCGTCAGCTTCACGTTGACGTCGAGATCCTTGAAGACGGGCAGCCCCAGCGGCGCCGTCGTCAGCTGACCGTTGGCGGGATCGACGATCTGGCCGAATAACGCCTCGCCGAGCCAGCCGGCATCGGCCTTAGAGAGCGTCAGGCCGCCGCTCGCGGTCGTCTTCGCAGCCTTCCGGTCGACGGTCAGCGCACCTGAAAATTCGTTGTCGGCCGCATGCCCCTTAAGATCCGAAAGGACGATCTTGTCGCTATCGACCGCTGCATTGACTTGCAGGCCGAGCGGCAACCCGGTTCCGGTCTGCGGCAGGGCGATGCCGTTCATGATGAGATAGGGGTCGATATCGGCGCTGTCGAGCGACAGTGCGATGTGGCCGTTCATGAAGCTCTCCGGCCGGACATCGACCTTGCCGTTGGCGGTGAGCGAGGTCCGGTCGGTCGCAAAGCTCAGCGCCGCATCGGCGGGATCGTTGCCCGATGCCTTCACCTTGAGCGTCAGACGGCCATTGGCCCCGACATCGACCGGCAGCGGGTCGAGCCCGGCCTGACCGAACAGGATGGACGGCACGGCGTTTTCGAGCGTCGCCTCGAGGCTCGTCGTGCCGTTGCCGGTCAACGCCAAGAGGTCGGACATGCGGTAGTCGAGATTGACGCGGCTGCCGTTCGCCACGCCGGCAAGCGTCACGGTCAGCGCGTTGCCCTCGTCGCCGCCGAGCGTCAGTGCGCCGCGTAGCGCCGTATTGCCGTACCAGCCGGCATTGCGCACCAGCCGGTCGAGCACCGGGTGATGCGGCAGGTGCTCGCGCAGCATGGTGAAGAACCCGCCGGGATCGGCCGATTTGAAGGTGATTTCGCCGGCGCCCTTGTAGTCGAGCAGCGAGCCCTCCGCCCTGCCCGTCGCCGTCAGCTCGGCGCCTGCGATGTTCTTGATCGACAGCCGGTCGACGGCAAGCGCCCCATCGGCGATCGTAAAGGTGGTCTCGACATTCTCGGCGTCGACGCCGAAGGCCGTGAACTTATCGGCCTTGAGCTGGGCGGCGATCTTGTGGTCGAGCACGTTATCGCCGGCATCCGGGCCGGTCATGAGCCCGCTCAGCGCCTGCAGCGCGTCCAGATCGAGCGTATCGCCGTTCAGCGCCACCGACAACGTCGGCGTCTGGCCGGAGATCGCTTGGCGCTCCAGCCGACCCTTCAGCGTCGCCGGTCCGATGGCAATCTCGAGATTTTCAAAACGCTGCAATTCGTGCGTCAGGCTGACATTGGCGGAAAAGCCAGCCTGCCGCAATTGCCGGATGGCCGGATCGACCGAGCCGGCAAGCCAGGAGGCAAGCCCCGTCGGCTGGCTGGAGGCCACCACGATCTGGCCATTGAACGAAGCTTCGCCCTCAAGCAGGAGCTTGCCCTTGCCTTCCACCTGCGTGCGCCCCGGCAGCGTGCCGGTGGCGCTGTCGATCATCCAGCCGGTGCCGGCCGGTTCGAGCTCCAGCTGTACGTCGCGCAGCGTCGTATCGCCGGCGACGATCGCCGGCAGTTTGACGCTCGCCTTGCCCGGCACCTGCGGGATCGGCACCTGCCGGACGATATCGATCAGCGAATTCAGCCGTTGGCGCGCCGAAACAGCGGGATCCCGTGTCGTCTTGCCCGACGCGCCCTGATTGCCGATGCGGTTGACGTCGATCTGCTGCCCATCAGCGGTCAACAGGAATTCCGGTGCATTGCCGGTATCGAGCGTCGCCTCGCCGGTTATGACATAGGGATCGTCCGTCGGGCCGATCTCCATCCGGTATTCAGGAATGCGGATGCGTTCATTGGTGAGCTCGAAGCGGCCCTTGACGCGCGGCGGCTGCTCTTTTTTGTTGGCGGGCTTGGCGCTGTTGCGGATTTCGATCGCGGCCGAAAGCTGGCCCTGATAGTTCGGCTTGCTGTCGACGAGCTTCAGTTCGCCGTCGAGATCGACGCTGACGGGATGCTTGTCCGGCGAAAGCCTCGTGCGCATGCGCAGCACGCCCTTGTCGTCCGGCTGACTGCTCGAGATCGAGAAGCCGCCATGCTCGCCGTCGAGCGCAGCGTCGCCCTCGATGCGCCAGGGACCGGCCAGCGACTTTGCCGACATTTCCGCATTGAGGCCGGTGATGCGACGCGAGCGGCCCGACTGGTCGTCGATGAATTCGACCTCGCCGCCGCTGACATGCACGTTTTCGAGTACGACGGTCCTTGCCGGTATTTCCGCACGGCTGCCGCGCATCCAGTCGAGCGTGCCGTCCTTGAGCAATCTCAAGCGCACCTTCGGATTGACGATGCGCATGTCGAAGATCAGCGCTTCACCCGACAGGAAAGGTGCGAGCTCCGCATCCATGGAGAACTGCTCGACCTTGACGATCGGCGTGCCGTCAGCTTCCTGGCCGACCCGCACGTCATGCAGCGTCACCGATGGAAACGGCAGCAGGCGCGCATCCACCGTGCCGTAGACCGTGACTTTCTTGCCGATAATGCGGCTTGCCTGATCCTCGAAATTCTTGCGGAAATCCGTCCAGTCGATGAACAGCGGCGCAAGCAGCGCCACAAACAGCACTACGACGATCACTCCCCCCAGAAAGACGAGGAACCGGCCTACCAATGCAAAGCGTCTCCATTCGGGATTCTGTTGCCGACACTAGAGCATGATGCCGAAAAGTGTGAGCGGTTTTCGGACGACATCATGCTCTAACTCTTTATTTGAGAACAGGATTCAGATTTTAGGTTGAGCCGGCCCAACATCATCCTGTTCTAGCGCTATTCATGCCGGGGGCAAGGCCCAAGTTCATGAGAATATTCCGTTTTCAGCCATGGTGGAAAATCTTGCCGGGATTGAAGATGTCGTCCGGATCGAGCGCCTGTTTCACCTGTCGCATCAGATCCACAGCGCCGCCAAGCTCCTGTTCCAGAAACGCCATCTTGCCTTGCCCGATCCCGTGTTCGCCGGTGCATGTCCCGTCCAGGTCGAGCGCCCGCTGGTTGAGTCGCTGCACGAAGCTCTCAGCCATGGCGATGTCTTCGGCACTTCTGTCGTCAAACAACAGCAGCACATGGAAGTTCCCGTCTCCGGCATGGCCGACAATCGGCCCCAGCAGCCCGTGCTCCTCGATATCCGCCTGTGTAGCGGAAACGCAATCGGCGAGCCTCGATATCGGAACACAAACATCGGTCGAAAGTGCGGCAAGCCCGGGCGCCAGCGCCCTTGCGGCCCAATAGGCGTCGTGGCGCGCCTTCCAGAGTTTTGTCCGTTCCTCGGCATTGGCGGTCCACAGGAATTCGCCGCCCCCACATTCCGCCGCGATCTCGGCAAAGGCTGCCGATTGCAGCGGCACCGTCTCGTCGGTGCCGTGGAATTCGAGGAAGAGTGTCGGGCTTTCGGCATAGGAAAGCCCGGAATAAGCATTGCAGGCCCGCATCTGCACCGTGTCGAGGAGCTCGATGCGCGCCACCGGAATGCCCATCTGGATCGTCAGGATGACGGCATCGCAAGCGGCCTTGATGCTCGGAAAGGCACAGGCCCCTCCGGCGATCTTCTGCGGGATCGCCTGCAGGCGCAACGTCACCGAGGTCAGGATGCCGAGCGTGCCCTCGGCGCCGACGAAGAGCCGCGTCAGGTCGTAGCCCGCCGAAGATTTGCGGGCGCGCCGGGCCGTGCGGATCTCTTCACCATTGGCGGTGACCGCGGTGACGGCAAGCACATTGTCCTTCATCGTTCCGTAGCGCACGGCATTGGTGCCGGACGCCCGCGTCGAGGCCATGCCGCCGATCGAGGCGTTGGCGCCGGGATCGATCGGGAAGAACAGGCCCGTATCGCGCAGGTGGATGTTCAGCGCTTCGCGTGTCACACCCGGCTCGACGGTACAGTCGAGATCTTCGGGATTGACCTCGAGCACCCGGTTCATGCGGCTGAAATCGATCGAAATACCGCCATGGGCGGCATTGATCTGCCCCTCCAGCGAGGTGCCGGTGCCGAATCCGATGACCGGCACCTTGTGGGTCGCACACGCCCTGACCGCCGCCTTCACATCCTCGGCACTCTCGGCAAAGAGCACGCCGTCCGGCAGCTGCGCTGGGATATAGGTGGTCGTATGGGCATGCTGTTCGCGGAAGGACTGGCCTGTCTGGAAGCGCTCGCCGAAGCTCTGCTTGAGAATGCCAAGCACGGCGGCGATACCCACCTCGTTGCGTGTGCCGGCCTTTGCGTCCTTCAGCGCCATCCCTTTGATCTCCCTGCTATTCCGCGGAAACCATATCGTGTTCCGCAGGTTAGCTGGGTATGCGGCAAGTCAAAGCGGCTGTCCAGTTAAGATTGGCAGAAGATTTCATTCCCCTTTTGTTGTAGGCCGCTTGTTATAGCCAAACCCGCCGCCCCCGGCGCCTCAGACGATCGGCGGATTGAGCCGCGCAAAACCCTCCTGCCGCCGATAGGGGAAATAGGGGTAGGGCGCCGTCAGGGTGCTGACGGCGTCGAGCCTTTCGATCTGCTCCTTCGACAGGCTCCAGCCGACTGCGCCGAGGTTCTGCCTGAGCTGCTCCTCGTTGCGGGCGCCGATGATAACGCTCGACACCGTTGGCCGGTTAAGCAGCCAGTTGATGGCGATCTGCGGCACCGTCCGGCCGGTCTCGGCTGCGACGGTGGCCAGCACCTCAACGATGTCGAACAGCTTCTCGTCGTCGACGGGCGGGCCGTATTGCGCCGTCTCGTGCAGCCGGCTTGACTTGGGCAGCGGCTGGCCGCGGCGGATCTTGCCGGTCAGCCGTCCCCAGGCAAGCGGGCTCCAGACGAAGGCTCCGACCCCCTGGTCGGCGCCAAGCGGCATCAGCTCCCATTCGTAATCGCGCCCTGCCAGCGAATAATAGACCTGATGGGCGACATAACGCGGATAGCCGTGGCGCTCGGCGGCGGCGAGCGACTTCATCAGTTCCCAGCCGGCAAAATTGGAAACGCCGACATAGCGGATCTTGCCTGCTGCAACGAGCCCATCGAGCGTCGACAGCACCTCCTCGACCGGCGTCGAGGCATCGAAAGCATGAAGCTGCAGCAGGTCGATATAGTCGGTCCCGAGCCGGCGCAGCGCATCCTCGGTGGCGCGGATCAGCCGCGCCCGCGACGTTCCCCAGTCCTGCGGCCCCTCGCCCATCGGTAGTGCCGTCTTCGTCGAGATCAGCACAGCGTCTCGCCGGCCGCGGATCGCCTGGCCGAGCACCTCTTCGGAAGCGCCGGCCGAATAGACGTCGGCCGTGTCGAAGAGATTGACACCGGCATCCAGGCAGATGTCGACGAGGCGCCGCGCTTCCTCGGCATCGGTATTGCCCCAGGCGCCGAACAGCGGGCCGCTGCCGCCGAATGTGCCCGCGCCGAAGCTTAAGACCGGTACTCTGAGGCCGGATGCGCCGAGATTTCTGTAGTCCATGGACCTGTCTCCTGTCTTTCCTATGAGATAGACCTTAGCGGTTCGATGATATAGATTGCCCACCGGCAAAACATTTGTGACTTGAATTCATCATGAGCCGTCAGGACATCAATCGCTCCGGCGAAATGGAAGTCTTCGTCAGTGTCGTCGAGCGCGGTGGCTTTTCCGCGGCCGCCACGGCCCGGCGCATGACGCCGTCGGCCGTCAGCAAGCTCGTCGCCCGGCTGGAGACACGCCTCGGCGCCCGCCTCGTCAACCGCTCCACTCGAAGGCTGCAGCTAACGCCGGAAGGCTGCGCCTTCTACGAGCGCAGCATCGCCATCCTTGCCGATATCACCGAGGCCGAACATCAAGCCTCGACGGGCGAACAAGCCTCAGGCCGCATCCGCATCAACACCAGCGGCTCCTTCGGCAACCATCTGCTGGCGCCGCTCGTGCCTGCCTTCATGGCGCTTCATCCGGCCGTGACGCTGGATATTTCCCATACCGACAGGATAGTTGACCTGATGGAAGAGCGCGCCGATGTCGCGATCCGCGCCGGCCCGTTGAAGAATTCCAGCCTGATCGCCCGCAAGCTTGGCGCCACCGGCAAGATCATCGTCGCGTCGCCGGATTATCTCTCGCGTCACGGCAAACCACGCACGACCGCCGATCTCCGCCGCCATTGCCGCATCGGCTTTTCCTATGCCCGCGCCATCGAGGGCTGGCCGCTGCGCGAGGACGGCCAGACGGTGACCATCCCGATCACACCGGGCGTGCAGGTGGGAGACGGCGAAGCCATGCGCCACCTCGCTTTGTCAGGCGCCGGCCTTGCCCGCCTTGCCGACTTCACCGTGCGCGCCGATATCGATGCCGGGCGCCTGGTGCCGGTGCTTGAAGAGGCCAATCCCGGCGATCTCGAAGAGTTCTACGCCCTCTATATGGGCCAGGGTGGCCCGCTGCCGGCGCGCGTACGCGCGCTGCTCGATTTTCTCGTCAGCCATGTGCATTTCTAGTGCATCTCGTTCAGAACCGTTCAATGGCTTTGGAGGACGATCTGCATGAAAACAACGACTTGAAGCGGCCGCATGAATCAGTTTCGCATTCCAAGACGCCAGGAAGCCAGATTTCGCAATTGACCGCCGCCGTGCCACCCACCTATACCGGACCCGCGCCGGCCGGCTCCTGCAGCCGGCCTCTCTTCGTCATGCCGGAGCTTCCCCTACCTTCAGCCTCAGGGCTTGGCACCGGCCAGGAAAGATACGGGAATCCATGCCATTCAGCGACGCAAGCCGCCTGCTGCGGGATGCCGGCCTGCCGAAATGGGCGCTGTTGCTCGCGCTTTCCACAGCTCTCGTCGTCTTCCTCGAACTCTTCGCCCTGCCGGCCTCGCTGCTGATCGGGCCGATGGTCGCGGCAATCGCGCTGGCGCTGACCGTCGGCAAGGGAAAGCTTCGTGTGCCCTTCTGGCCGCTGCAATTCGGCCAGGTCCTCGTCGGCCTGATGATGGCGCGCACCATCACTCCCAATATTCTCGGCACCATGGCGAAAGACGCGCCGCTCTTTCTGCTGTTCATCTTCTCGGTCATCGCCATTGCCACCGGCCTCGGCTGGCTGCTGACGCGCTGGCAGGTGCTGCCGGGAACAACCGCGGTCTGGGGCTCCTCGCCGGGCGGCGCCTCCGCCATGGTCATCATGTCGGAAGCTTATGGCGCCGATGCCCGTCTCGTCGCCTTCATGCAGTATCTGCGCGTCGTCTTCGTCGCCGTCGGCGCCTCGGTGATCTCGCGCCTGTGGGTGGCAGCCGACGGCGCCGAGCCGCCGCTTGTCCTCTTTCCCGAGATCGACTGGCCGGCCTTCGCGGCGACGATGGCTGTTGCCGCCTTTTGCGCCTATGGCGTCCGGCGCCTGCGCCTCCAGGGCGGCTCAATCATCGTGCCGCTCTTTCTCGGCGCCCTGCTGCAGGGCATGGGCCTGTTGAAAATTGAGTTGCCGATGTGGCTGCTCGCCATCGCCTATGCACTGGTCGGCTGGAGCATCGGCCTGCGTTTCACCCGCTCGATCATCGAGCACGTGGCGCGCGCCCTGCCGAGGGTATCGGCATGCATCGTGCTGCTGATGGCGCTCTGCGGCTGCATGGCCGTGGCGCTTCACGTCTTCGCCGGCATAGACCCGCTAACGGCCTATCTCGCCACCAGCCCCGGCGGCGCCGATTCCGTCGCCATCATCGCCGCCTCCAGCGATGTTGACGTGCCCTTCGTCATGGCGATGCAGACCGGCCGTTTCCTGGTGATCCTGATGATCGGCCCGATGCTCGCCCGTTTCATCGCGCGCCGTTCCGGCCTTGCGGAAAATCCCGCTTGATGCATATCGCCCAAAAGTGTGCAGCGGTTTTGAGATAACGACATGCATAAATCAAAGACTTAAAGCGCGTCGCATGAATCCGGATTGACGCGACGCGCTTTAGAGTGCGGCGCGGAGTTATGCGCGAGCGCTACCCACTGGCCAGGCGTCATGCCGTAGGCCTTTTTGAAATGGCGGTTGAGATGGCTCTGGTCGGCAAAGCCCGTTGCCGCTGCCACATCGGAAATCCCCTCGCCCGCGCCGATCATCGCCCGCGCCCGCTGCAGCCGCCGCATCAGCAGGTAGCGATGCGGACTGGTGGCAAAGGCCGCCCGGAAATGCCGCGATAGCGCGAAACGGTCGAGCCCCGTTACCGCCTCCAGCTCGCCGGAGCGTACTACCCGCGTCGCATGCGCCTCGAGATAATCGCGCGCCGCCCGCGCCTGCCGCCAGGCGACGAGACCCAGCGGCCGGCGCGGCATGCGCGCATGCCGGGACAGCCCGCCGGTGACCCGCGATACGAAATCGTCGACGAAAAGCGCGTCCAGTTCGCGGTCGAGTTCGCCGAGTGCTGCCAGCAGCACGCCCGCCAGCGCGGGATCGCCGATAACAGGTTCATCGACAAAAGGCAGGCCGACGCCATCGGCTTCCAAGCACTCGAGCAGCAGCGATGGCTCCAGGTAGAGCATGCGGTACTGCAGCCCGTCCTCCGTCCCCGCCCCGCCATCATGCTCCTCGTCGGGATGCAGCACGATCACCTGCCCCGGCAGGCTGAAGCGCCGCTCGCCGCGATAACGGAAGGTCTGTACGCCTTTCAGCGTCACGCCCAGAGCATAGGTGTCGTGCCGGTGCGGCTCGAAGGCATTGCCGGAGAACTGCGCCTCGATGCGTTCGATACCGGGAAAGGCCGGTGCGGCAAGGATGCCGTTGCCGGATGATCCCGCGCACAAACGTTCAAGACCTTCGAAGACCTGCGGATGTAGATCCTGGTTCAACGCGCCGCTACTCCATAACCCGTAGATAGGTGAAAGACCGTCCGATGTTTGATACCAAAATTGCCGTCGTCCTGCGAAACAATCTTGCCGGCTGGCAGAAGCTGAACGTCACCGCCTTCCTGATGACAGGCATTGCCGGCCGGCATCCGGAGATCATCGGTGAAGCCTACAGGGACCGCGCCGGCAATCTCTACAATCCGCTATCGATCCAGCCGATCATCGTGCTTTCCGCCGACGAGGCGACCATATCAGCCGTTCACCGCCGCGCGCTGGAGCGCGATATCACCAGCTCGCTCTTTATCGAGGAAATGTTTGCAACCGGCCACGACGCAGCCAACCGCGCCGTCTTCGCAGAATTTGCGCCCGAAGATGCCAAGGTGGTCGGCATCGCGCTGCGCGCCGAAAAGAAGATCGTCGACAAAATCACCAAGGGTGCGACGATGCAGCACTGACGAAAAAGGCCGGGAGTGACCCGGCCTTTCCGCAAACGCATATGAGCCGGAATCAGCCCTGTGTGATCGGCGCGATCTGGATCTCGACGCGGCGGTTCTGCGCGCGGCCGGCCTCGTTCGCATTGGAGGCGACCGGCTGGGACGGGCCGAAACCGACGGCGGAGACGCGGCGTTGGTCGATGCCCTGGCCGCCGAGATAATCGGCAACCGACAGCGCGCGGCGCTGCGACAGGTCCTGATTATGCTGCAGGCTGCCGGTCGAATCCGTATGGCCGTTGACGTCGATCAGCGTGCGGTTGAACTTGCGCAGCACGATCGCCACCGAATTCAGCGTCGGATAGAAGCCCGGCTTCACCGCGTCCTGATCGACGTCGAAGGTGATGTTCGAAGGCATGTTGAGGATGATGTTGTCGCCGTTACGGGTCACCGAAATGCCGGTGCCTTCGAGCTGGGCGCGAAGCTCGGATTCCTGCTGGTCCATGTAGTTGCCGATCGCACCGCCGGCGAGAGCGCCGACGCCTGCGCCGATCAACGCCGCATTGCGCTTGCCGTGGCCGCCGCCGCCGACAGCCACGCCGACGAGCGCGCCCCCGAGGGCGCCAAGCGCGGCGCCGCCGGCCGTATTGGAAACCTTCTGTTCACCGGTATAGGGATCGGTCGTCGTGCAGGCGCTGAGATAGCTTGTGGCAATAGCTAGAAGTAGGAATTTCTTGATCATGGACAGGACGGTCTCCGTTCGACTGATCCGAGCAAATGGCAAGGATTGCGGCAAGAAAATGAAGATGTTCTCCTGATACGGCAAATTCGGGCGTCGAAACACAGCCATGTTGCCAGAATGCGCTGATTATCACCAGTTTTGGTGGACGCCGTCCCTGCGCCTCCATGGGAATTTGTGAAAACTCCGCAGGCGGGAAGCACTTCCTGCCTGCGGAGTTCGATGTCACACGTTTCGGATGAAGAGCGTCTGGGCTCAGAAATTCTGGAACAACTGCCGCACGGTATCGTAAGTTGCGTTGGCGATGTTCAGCGATTGCAGGCCGAGTTGCTGCTGCGTCTGCAGCGCCCGCAGCCTGCTCGACTCCTCCTCCATGTCGGCATCGACGAGCCGGCCGATGCCGGCTGTGATGTTGTCATGCAGTTTCGTGGCGAAGTCGTTCTGCAGATTGATGCGTTTTTCCAGCGCGCCAAAAGCCGAACCGACCGTCGTCAGCTGCGTCAGCGCTGCATCGACGACGCTGATCATTTCGCTGACCTGTCCTTTCGTCGTGCTGGCCGAGAGCGAAATCACCACCTGCCCGGTGGTGGTGCCGTTCTTGCTCTGCATCAGCACATAGTCCTGCGAGGCGCCGAGCTCGGTGGCGAAATAGGCCGATGTCAGCACGCCGTATTCACCCGAACCGGTGGCGCGATCGTCGATCAGGTAGCGCGCGTCCTTGGAGGTCGTGCTCCCGCTCGGCGTCGTGTCGATATGGTAGCTCAGCATGCCGACCGAGATCGTTCCGTCGGCGTTGCGGATGAAGGAGGCCGGGATCTGGCGCGGCTGCGTCGGCGTCGCATCGTTGGTGAGGACCACCCAGTTGTCGCTGTTGAAGGTCGCCGATTCCGAAACGCTGCGCAGTTGCTCCTGCAGCTGTTTGATCTCTTCGTTGATCTTGTTCTTGTCGATGCCGTCTTCGGTCGCGGCAACGAGCTTGGCCTTGATTTCGGAGACGACGTCGATGACATTCTGAACGCCGGTATAGGCCGTTCCCATCGTCGCCGCAGCCATACCGAGTGCATCCTGGATCGCCGAAATCGCCTTGTTGTCGGTTCGAGCAGTGGTAGCGATCGACCAGTAGACGGAATTGTCTCTGGCCTCCGCGACACGCATGCCGGTGGTGATGTGGTTTTGCGTGACCGCCATATTACGGTTGATATCGCGCAGCACATGAAGCGCCGCATCCACCGAGACGCGCTGATAAATACTCACGAAACTAAACTCCAAAAACACAACAGGACGCAAACTGCACAAGAAATGAACCGTCCGCACGGACTCTCATGTCCGGGGTCGCTGGAATCCCAGCGCGTTGCGGCCTCCAAGAAACGAAGAAGACCAGTCGGTTACTGGTAACAATCATTGCCGGTTATGCTTAATAAACGACTAAACTTCAGAAGTAATTTAGCTTATTTCAGAAGGTTTCATACACCAAGAGAAACGCCGCCGGATTGCGGCGTCGCGCGTCTTCTCAGACCCGCAAAGGACGCTGTAGCACTTCGAATTGCCGCATAATTTTGTCCTAAAATCGATTACGATTTAAGGAACTATGCAGCAGGACCGGCAGCGTTCGAAAGGATGAAAGCCTTATTCGGCGGCCTGTAGCTGCTCGTCGTCGGGCGTAGCGCGCGGCCGCGTGGCGACCGACATCTCTTCGTGCAGGCGCGCCTCCTCATGGGCGTGCGGCTTGGCGAAGCGGGCAAGCAGCAGATAGGCGACCGGCGTGATGAACAACGTCACCAGCGTCGCGAAACCGAGACCGCCGACGATCACCCAGCCGAGCGCAATACGCGCTTCGGCACCCGCGCCATGGGCAAAGACCAGTGGCACGCCGCCGAGGATGGTGGCGATCATCGTCATCATCACAGGGCGAAGGCGTAGCGCGCAGGCCTTCTCGATCGAGGACCGCACATCCTCGCCCCGGTCGCGCAGCTGATTGGCGAATTCGACGATCAGGATGCCGTTCTTCGCCATGACGCCGACCAGGAGCACCAGGCCGATCTGGCTGTAGATGTTGAGGCTGGAGCCGGTGATAACAAGCGCGAAGACGGCGCAGGCAAGACCAAGCGGCACCGTCGACATGATGATCAGCGAGGACAGCACGCTTTCGAACTGCGCGGCCAGCACCAGGAAGATGATGACGATGGCGAAGCCGAAGGTCAGCGCCATGCCGCTCGAATTCTCTTCGAGAGTCGCCGCTTCCGCCAGCGGCAGCAAGCGAGAGCCTGGCGGCAGCAGCGGCTCGGCAAGCGTCGTCACTTGTCTGACGGCATCGCCGAGCGACATGCCGTTCCTGAGGCCGGCGGTGATCGCGACGGAGGCGAGCTGTTGCTCGCGGTTGAGCTGCGGCGCGACCGACCCTTCCTTCATCGTGGCAATGACCGACATCGGCACGATCTTGCCGTCGCCAGTCTTCAGGAACACGTTCTCGAGGTCGGTCGGATCGTCGATCGGCCGCGTCGTCGAGGTCAGAAGCACGGGATAGGATTCGCCGTCGACGAAGACGTCGACTACCGAGCGCCCTTCGAGCAGTGACTGGATCGCCGTCGAGAGCCCGGTTATGTCGATGCCGAGATCGGACGCACGCTCGCGATCGATCGCCACCGATACCTGCGCCTGGCTGGGCTCGTTGGTCAGGCGCGGCGTATCATACTGGCCAGTGGCCTCCAGGGCCTGAACCAGCTTGGCGGCCGCCGCCGTCAGCGCCTCGTGATCATTGCCGATCAGCGCCATCTGCAGACCACTGCCGGCACCGCGGATGCGCAGGCTGTTGGAGGAGATGGCATTGCCGCGCAGAGCCGGCACCCTGGAGGCTGCCTGGTTGATATCGCCGACGATCTCCGTCTGCGTCCTGTCACGTTCTCCCCAGGGGGCGAGCGTCAGCACCATGAAGCCGCTGTTCAGCGAACCGCCCTGCCCGGAGATCGAGAAGACGTTGCGGATGTCACCGCCGTCGACCAGCGGCTGCAGATATTCCTCGACGAGCTGCATCTTGTCGCGGGTATATTCGAGGCTCGATCCCTGCGGCGTCGTCAGCCGCATCATCACCATCGAGCGGTCCTCTTCGGGCGTCAGCTCGCTCTTGACCGTCGAGAAGGCGACGAGTGCCGCACCGGCAAAGATCACCGAGAAGAGGATGACGACGAAGGGCGCGTTGAGACAGCCGTGCAGAGCCCATTTGTAGAGATCGGCCAGCGCCCCGCCGAAGCGGCCGAGCACGCCGTGATCTTCGAGCATCGGCTTCGTCAGCATGCGCGAGGCGAGCATCGGACACAGCGTCAGCGCCACGATCGACGACAGACCGACCGAGAAGGCGAGCACGAAGCCGAATTCGCGGAAGAGACCACCGACCTGTCCCGGCAGGAAGGAGAGCGGAATGAACACCGCCGCCAACGTCGCCGTCGTGGCGATCACGGCGAAGAACACCTCACGCGTACCGAGCACCGCAGCCGCGCGCGGCCCCATGCCTTCGGCGCGCCGGCGCACGATATTTTCGAGCACCACGATCGCATCGTCGACGACGAGGCCGGTCGCCAGCACGATCGCGAGCAGCGTCAGGATGTTGATCGAGAAGCCGACCATATAGATTGCCGCCAGCGTGCCGATCAGCGCCACCGGCATGCTGACCGCCGGGATCAGCGTCGCCCGCCAATCGCGCAGGAAGAGATAGATGACGGCGGTGACGATGACGGCGGCGAGTATCAGCGCCAGCACCACCTCGTGGATCGCGCCCTGGATGAAGACGGCATCGTCGCTGGTGATGGCGATCGTCGTGCCCTCGGGCAGTGTCTTCGACAGCTGGTCGACGGCCGCCTTGATGCCGGTCGAGATGTTCAGCGTATTCGACTGCGCCTGGCGGATGATGCCGAGGCCGATGCCCGGCTTGCCGTTGGAGCGTAGCGCCGTTTCGCCATCGCGTGGCCCAAGCATCACCGTCGCGACGTCGCCGAGCCGAACGCGATCCTGCAGGATGACATTGGAAAAATCCGCCGGCGTCTGCAGGTTGGCGGTGGCGCGCACTACGATATCCTGCGTATTGCTCTTCAGCGAGCCGGCCGGCACGTCGAGTGCGGCGTTGTCGAGCGCCTTCGTCAGGTCGCCGATGGTCAGTCCGCGGCTGGCAAGCGCGCCCTGGTCGACGTCGACGCGGAAGACCTTCTCCTGGTCGCCATATTCCTCGACGTCGGCAACGCCGTCGACGGAGGCAAGGCGATCGATCACCTCATTCTCGACGAGCTGGGTCAGGTCGTCCATGTTGAGATTGGTGGAGGTGACGGCAAGGCGCATGATCGCCGAGGAATCCGAATCCGCCTTGACGATCTGCGGCGCATCCGCTTCGTCGGGCAGGTTCTGGGTAATACGGCCGATCGCGTCGCGCACGTCGTTGGCGGCGACCGAGAGATCGATCGCATCCGAGAATTCCAGCGTCACCCGGCTCTGACCGAAGGAAGAAGTAGACGAAATCGATTTCAGGCCGCTGACGCGCGCGACCGCCCCCTCGATCACCTTGGTCAGTTCCTGGTCGATCGTCTGCGGCGATGCGCCATCGAAGGTGGTGCGCACGGTGACGACGGGACGGTCGACATCCGGCAGTTCGCGCACCTCGACGCCGACATAGGCGGCAAGGCCGGCGACAACCATCAGCGTGTTGAACACCATCGCCAGGATCGGCCGGCGAACGAAAAGTGCGGTGAAGCTCTGCTTGCCCGACGCCCTGTCCTGATGAATCTCGGTCACGCTCATCGGGTGACGACCTCCGCATTCGCGGCGACATCGGCGCTCACACGCACCGCCCCACCCTCACGCACGCGCTGCAGTCCCTGTGTGACGATCACGTCGCCGTCCTTGAGGTCGGCTTTGACGAGCACGAAATCCGGGTTGCGCTGCACGATGCTAACCCGCACCTTGCGTGACTTGTCGTCGTTGACCTGCCAGACGAAGGAGCCCTGCGAGTCCCACTGCACGGAGACCGGATCGACCGCCGGATATTTGTCGCCGGCAAATTTCATGCTGACGTTGAAGGACATGCCGGCGCGCAGTTCATCCGAACTATTGTCGATCTTGGCGCGCAGGCGAAGCGTGCGGCTTGCCACGTCGATGCGGTTGTCGACGGCTTCGACCACGCCCGAAAAGACCTGTCCCGGCCGTGCCACCGACATAGCCTCGACCGGCTGGCCGACCGACACCGTATTGGCGAAGCGCTCCGGCACCCAGTAATCGACGAGGATTTCCGAACGGTCGTCGAGCGTGACGATCGGGATACTCGTCGTGACGTTGTCGCCGATATTGACCGGTACGATGCCGACGATGCCGTCGATCGGCGCTGTGATATTACGCCGTGCGAGATTGAGCTCGGCGGCCTGCAGTTGCAGCCGTGCGCCCTGCTCGGCGATCTCGGAATCGAAGACGTCCATGCGCGACACGCTCGACTTGATGTTGTGATAGAGATTGGATTTTTCGACGGCGGCCTTGACCGCCACATCAGCCTGGCCGCGGGCGATCACCTGCTCCTCGCTGTCGAGCTTGGCGAGCACCTGCCCGGCGTTCACCCTGTCGCCCGACTTGATGAGGATTTCGCGGATCGTGCCCGATGCCTGCGGCGTGACCGCCACCGAGCGGATCGCGTCGCCCGTGCCGATGGCGTTCAGCCGGTCGTTGACGACGCCCTGGACGACAGCCTGCGTCGCGACGAGAATGGCACTGTTGCGCCCGCCGCCATTGCGGCGGTTCTGGCCCTGCCCCTGACCTTGTCCCTCGCCACGCTGCTGCCCTTGCGCCCGGGCGGGAGCGTCGGCATCCGCCGTCTCCTCAGCCTTCGGCGCGATCTTGGAAACGATGCTGTCTGGAATACCTGCGTCGCGCATCGTATCGCCGGCGCCGGGCACAAAGAAAACCCACGCGGCAAAGCCGGCAACAATGACGATGAGCGACAGTATAAACTGCTTCCAAAAGGCCATTCACGTCTCCAGAGGGACTCGAGGTTGGACCAGGGTCGGTCGAAAGAGGCGCTGCGGGATGAAGATTCCCGTCTGATGCGACAATATCGCGCGTTTACAGCTTACCGGCAAGCATAAGCAGCCGGCATTACCGATTTGTAATATCAGCAAAGAATGGAAATAACCCGGCCGCTCACTTTTGCTTGAACGGACACTCGCCCATGTCTTTGACACCGCCGATTATCGGGCGAGATATCGTACAAATCTCCGACGATGCGGGTTGGATGTCTACCGGCGCATCGACCACCGCACGCCCATGACGGCCGCGATCCCCAGCATCGGCCACACCGCCCAGAACTGCCCCGTCCAGGTGAAGAAGTTGATGCCGGCAATGCCGAGCGCCACGATCGCCAGCGAGGTGATCTTGCGGTTGAACAGTGTCTGGTCGCGGTTCCAGGCGAGCGCCGCGACGACGGCCAGCGCAAGCACGGGAAAGCGCGCCCAGAAAACGCCCTGCCATGACAGCAGATTGATGCCGATCAGGACAGCGGCGATGACGGCGAGCACGCCGTACAGCCTGCGTCCACGCGGTGCCGGGCTTGCCTCGGCCATATCAGCCGCAATAACCGCCGCCGGCTGCGGCTGCGGACGCGCGGAGCCGGATCGTTGAGCAGGCGGCGTCTCGTCCTTGGCGTCGCCGATCTTCACCGCGTAGCTCGGCACGCCTTCATCGACGTTCTTCACCATCAACGGTCCGAGAAACTCGAAGCCGACCGCCACCTTGTTGCGGACCTGGTCGTAAACGGAACTTGATATGACGATGCCGCCGGCTGCAGCCGACGCCTGCAGCCGCGCCGCAATATTGACGCCGTCGCCGTAGATGTCGTCGCCTTCGACGATCACATCGCCGAGATTGATGCCGATACGGAAGAGCATGCGCCCGTCGGCCGGGCGGCGGGCGTTGAAGCCCGCGAGTTCATTCTGGGTGTCGACGGCCGCACGCACCGCTTCGACCACGCTCGGGAAATCGGCGATCAGCCCATCGCCCCAGGTATTGATGACGCGGCCGCCATGGCTTTCGATCAGCCGCCCCATCGCCTCCCGGCAGCGCTTCAGGCTCGCAAGCGTCCCCTCCTCGTCAGTCCCCATCAGCCGCGTATAGTCCTGCACGTCAGCACAGAAGATCGTCGTCAGCTTGCGCCGCGTTTCACTCATCGTCTCTCGTCTCCGCGCTATCGACCCCCGGAAAGATCGCTGCAAAGGCTGAAACTGGTCGAGATCAAGTGGGCGATTGCAACGGTGGTAAACTACTAAGGCTTTGTGTTTGTTGCCACCGATAATTGTTCATTATCGCCCGTCAGCATAACCGGTGATTATTGAACGATCTTGCGCGGGCTCGCCGCGTGTTCTCTCGCCACCGTGCTGGAACTATCGATTTCCTGAAGCAATACGTCATAGCCCCAGAGATCGGCGAGATGCTGCAGGACGAGCTTCGTGTCATTTTCCTGAAGATAGCAGCCATTCATAACGATGTGCTGCAGCAACAGCCGGCGGTCGCCGGCGAGATCGACATCGACGATATCGATTGCCGGATCGGTCCAGCCGATATCATATTCGCGGGAGAGCTGGCGGCGGATGCGCAGGTATCCGCGCTCATTGTGGATCGCCGAAACCAGCACTCCCTCGGTCTGCTCCGGATCGTCGTAGAGATGGAACAGCCGCAACTGCCGGATCAGGTTGGGGCTCAGGAACTGGCTGATGAAGCTCTCGTCCCGGTAATTGGCCCAGATGTCACGCAAGACGGCCATCGCATCGCCTCGTCCAGCGATATCGGGGAACCATGCGCGGTCCTCTTCCGTCGGCTTCGTGACGATCCTCTCAATATCCTGCATCATCGCAAAACCGAGCGCATAGGGGTTGAAGCCCGAGAACCGCCGGTCGTCATAGCTTGGCTGAAACACGACGTTGGCGTGCGACTTCAGGAATTCGAGGAAGTTTCCGTCGCTGATCTGCCCCCGCTCGTGAAGGCGGGTCATGATCTGGTAGTGGACAAAGGTGGCGGTTCCCTCGTTCATCACCTTGGTCTGCCGCTGGGGATGGAAATATTGTGCGACGTGGCGGACGATGCGAAGGATCTCGCGCTGCCACGGCTGCAGCCGCGGCGCCGACTTTTCAAGAAAATAAAGGATGTTGTCCTGCGGAAGACCGAGGGCGGCGCGGCGCTTTTCCAGGCCGATGTCACCCGCCTTTCGGGCCTTACCGACGGGAACCGTGCGCCACAGATCGTTGAACATCTGCTCCTCGTGGGCGCGGCGCTCCTGCTGCCGCTTTTCCTCCTGGCGAAGATCGATCGTGGTCTTGCCCGCGTATCGATGCACCCCGTGCGACATCAGCGCATGGGCTGCATCCAGCGTGCGCTCGACAGCCGTCTCGCCGTAACGTTCCTCACAGCGGGTGATATAGCCCTTGGCGAAATCGAGGTAATCGAGGATGCCCTCCGCATCGGTCCAGAGCTTGAAGAGATAGTTGTTCTTGAAGAAATGGTTGTGGCCGAAGGCCGCATGCGCGGTGACGAGCGTCTGCATCGTCGCTGTGTTCTCCTCCATCAGGTAGGAGATGCAGGGCGAGCTGTTGATGACGATCTCATAGGCAAGGTCGCGCATCCCGCGGCGGTAGAAGGTTTCATGATGCGCGAAGTGTTTACCGAAGGACCAATGGCGGTAGAAGAGCGGCATGCCGGTCGAGGAATAGGCATCCAGCATCTGCTCCGAGGTGATGACTTCGATCTGGTTCGGGTAGACGTCGAGGCCGAGTTCGCCGAGCGCGATCTCCTCGCAGGCATCGTGGATGCGCTGGAGGGTTGCGAAATCCCAGTCGGCCCCCTCGAACAACAGCCGCTCTCTTGGCCTCATCGTCATGGTCATGGCGTCACCTTCGACTGTGCGTCACGTTTCTGGAAGAGATCGTGGAAAACAGGGAATATTTCGTTTCGCCGGCAGACCTTGCGCATCGAAAGCGGCAGCAGCTCGGGACGGAGCCCGTCATAGAGCATCCAAAGCGGTGAGCGGGATACAGAGGAGTCACCGCCTTCTTCGCCGACCTCGATATAGGCGAAATACTGGCACAGCGGCAAAATCTCGCGCAGCAGCTGTCCGCTCAGGTTCCCGTCCGAATGGGCGTTGTCGCCATCCGAGGCCTGGGCGCCATAGATATTCCATTCCGCCGGATCGAAACGCGCCGCGATGATCGCCCGCATTGCCGCTAGCGCACTGGAGACCAGCGTGCCGCCGGTTGCCGGACCATAGAAGAAGGTTTCCTCGTCGACTTCCTCGGCCTTGTCGGTATGGCGGATGAAGACGATCTCCACTTTCTTGTAGCGCTTCGACAGGAAAAGGTAGAGCAGCAGGTAAAACCGCTTGGCCAGATCCTTCATGTGTTCCGACATCGAGCCGGAGACGTCCATCAGGCAGAACATCACGGCCTTCGCCACAGGCTTCGGCTCGTTTTCGAAGCGGCGATACCGCACGTCGAGCGGATCGATATAGGGAATGCGCCGGCTTTTTTCCGTCAGGGATTTGAGTTTTGCCTCAAGCGCCAGCCGGCTCTCGTCGTCTTCGCATTCCTCGATCTGCCGCTGCAGGGCTTCGATTTCTTCGCGGCGCGGACGGTGAAGCGCGACACGGCGCATCATCGCGAGCCTGGTCGTGCGACCGACGGCGATGTTGGACGGCGATCCCGACACGGAATAGCCGGCACGGAAGGGAGTTTCCTCCTCGGTTTCGGCCAGACGCCGCTTGGCAAGGTCGGGCAGCTCCAGATCGTCCAGGAACACATCGAGGAATTCCTCGCGCGTCAGCACAAAACGGAAGCCGTCCTCGCCGTCGCCTTCGCCCGCATCCTTGGGTTTACCGCCCCTGCTCCCCGGCGGGCGCGGAAGAATGTCGCCTTCGACGAAGGCCCTGTTTCCAGGCAGGATATGGTCGCGAATGCCGCCGTCGCCCCTTCTCAAGTTCGGCTCGGCCATTCCATCGATCGGCAGGCTGATTTCCCCGCCGTCGAGCACATCGCGAATGTTCCGGTTTTGCAGAGAACGTTTTACCGCCTGCTGCACGGCGCCTTTCATGCGCCGAAGAAACCGTTGCCGATTTTCCAGACTTTTACCGCGCGGATTTAGCCGACGGTCGACAATGTGCATATTGGCTCCACATTAACTTGCCTGTTTGACGCGCATGTACCATTCGACGAGGCGCCGAACCTGCCTCTCCGTGTAGCCCCGCGCAGCCATGCGCGAGACAAACTCGCTGTGTTTCTTTTCTGTTTCCGAATCCTTCTTCGAACCGAAGGAAATGACCGGCAAAAGATCCTCGACCTGCGAGAACATTCGCTTCTCGATGACTTCCCGGATTTTCTCGTAGCTCGTCCATGACGGATTCTTTCCGCCGTTGGCTGCCCGCGATCTCAAGCAGAACTTGACGATTTCGTTGCGGAAATCCTTCGGATTGGCAATTCCCGCCGGCTTTTCGATTTTCGTCAGTTCCTGGTTGAGGAGCTCGCGATCGAGAAGCTGGCCGGTATCGGGATCCTTGAAGTCCACGTCTTCGATCCAGGCATCGGCATAATCCACGTAGCGGTCGAACAAATTCTGTCCGTAATCCGCATAGGACTCAAGATAGGCCTTCTGAATCTCATTGCCAATGAACTCTGCGTAACGTGGCGCAAGATCGGCCTTGATGAACTCCATGTAGCGCTTCTCGACATCGTCGGAAAACTGCTCGCGACGGATCGACTGCTCCAGCACATACATCAGATGAACCGGATCGGCGCCGATATCCGTGGTGTCGTGATTGAAGGTGGAGGCGAGCACCTTGAAGGCGAAGCGGGTCGATATGCCGTCCATGCCCTCGTCGATGCCAGCGGCATCCCGATATTCCTGGACACTGCGAGCGCGCGGATCCGTCTCCTTCAGGCTCTCGCCGTCATAGGTGCGCATCTTCGAGAAGTATGTCGAATTCTCATGTTTGCGGAGACGCGAAAGCACGGAGAAGCGGGCCAGCATTTCGAGCGTCGCGGGAGCGCATGGCGCATCGGCCAATTCCGATCCCTCGATCAGCTTTTCGTAGATCTTCTGCTCTTCCGTGACGCGCAGGCAATAGGGCACCTTGATCACGCAAATACGGTCGATGAAGGCCTCGTTGTTCTTGTTGGCCTTGAAGGTTTGCCATTCCGCTTCGTTCGAATGCGCTAGGACGATACCGGAGAAGGGTATGGCGCCGATATTCTCGGAGCCGATATAGTTCCCCTCCTGCGTCGCCGTCAGCAGCGGATGCAGCATCTTGATCGGCGCCTTGAACATCTCGACGAATTCGAGCACGCCCTGATTGGCGCGGTTGAGCCCGCCCGAATAGCTGTAGGCATCGGGATCGTTCTGGGAATAGGTCTCCAGCTTGCGGATATCGACCTTGCCGACCAAGGACGAGATATCTTGATTGTTCTCGTCTCCAGGCTCGGTCTTGGCGATGGCGATCTGGCGCAACCGCGAAGGCTGTACTCTGACGACGCGGAAGCGGGAAATATCGCCTCCAAAATCGTCGAGCCGTTTCAGGCACCACGGGCTCATCAGTCCGTTCAGGCGTCGCAAGGGAATACCGTATTGCTCCTGGAGGAGCGATCCCATCGTGTCCGGGTCGAACAGGTTGAGCGGACTTTCGAAAACGGGGCTTATCTCGTCACCCGCCTTCAGCACGTAGATCGGATGAACCTCCATCAGCAGCTTCAGCCGCTCCGCCAGCGATGACTTGCCGCCGCCGACCGGGCCAAGCAGATAGAGGATCTGCTTGCGCTCCTCGAGCCCCTGCGCCGCGTGCCGGAAGAAGGAAACGATGCGTTCGATTGTCTCTTCCATGCCGTGGAAGCCAGCAAAGGCCGGATAGATCCGGATGGTCCGGTTCATGAAGATCCGGCCGAGGCGGGTGTCCCTGGCGGTGTCGACCATCTGCGGCTCGCCTATCGCGGCGAGCAGGCGCTCGGTCGCATTGGCATAGGCAAGCGGTTCCTTTTTGCAAAGGTCGAGATATTCCGTGATCGACATATCGGTTTCGCGACGCGCATCATAGCTGCGGGTGAACGCATCAAATACGGATTCACTCAGCATGGGCCCTCCATTCAAGGTTAATGCCACAGGCTCTAGGTCGTCATACCAAAGGAGATGGCCACGACATTCCTAAGAATCAATAGTTTCACAGGTATATTCCACGCTCACCGGCTGTTTCTGGCAATGCACAAAAACGTGCATGCACCGGTTATTTTTTACTCTACGAAACTGTCTCTTATTGTAGTTGAGAAAAGGGCCGTTGCGGTATCAGCACATTTCGCGACGTGACAGAAAGATGAAAAGGGTGTGCAATGTCGCCCGTGATTCGAGCCCTGGAAAAATCGACAATCGGCGGCCAATAAGGGCAAAAGCCGATGCTGGGCAGCGCGTCGTGTCGGTCCGTTACCGACATGATGGCGACGAGCGCGACGCGGCCATGCGCCCGGCATCGTAATTATATGCCACCGGCGCGAATCAACCGTTGAACGCCTTCTCCAATGCAGCGACATCGATCTTGACCATGCCGAGCATCACCTCGGTCACGCGCCTGGCCCGCTCGCGGTTGCTGTCGGCGATCATCTCGGACAGCATGCGCGGCACGATCTGCCAGGAAAGGCCCCAGCGGTCCTTCAGCCAGCCGCAGGCCTCCGGCGTGCCGCCATTGGCGAGGAAGGCCTCCCATACCCGATTGATCTCGGCCTGGCTTTCCACGAGAATCGCGATCGAGAAGGAATGGTTGAAGCTATCGAGCGGGCCGGCCTTCATCGCCAGGAAGGCCTGGTCGGCGAGCGTGAACTCGATCAGCTCGACGCTGCCGGGAGGCCCGCTCGGCGTTTCCGCCGGCAATATAGTAGTGCGGCCGATCCTGGAGTCCGGGATAACAGACACGTAGAATTCGACGGCTTCGCGCGCTTCCTCGGCGAACCAGAGATTTGAAACGACCTTCGGCATGAAACGGCCTCCTTGTTGACGGGTGTTGATCCGGACTGCTGTCCGATGACCCAAAGACGCCCCACCGGCACCGGTTCCGACACACTCCGATCGGAAATTTTTAGCCCGCTCGCCCGCATGGCGACCGCAGCCGGGCTCGGCGGCGGCCTTGCCGCCCGCAACATACCGCCTGGAATAGCGCCGGCTCAGGAATGAAAGCAGAACATCTTTTCTGGTCTTTCCTTCCCGAATCACTACATTACGCGCCATGAGCAATAGTTTCGACGATATGCCCTTCTTCGACGAAGAGCCGGGCGAGATGGCGCGCAAGCCGCAGCCGCCTGCCGCCCCCGCCGAAAGCGCGCCCGCCGCCGGTGGCGGCATCGCCGCCCGCGCCATGGCGGCTCGCGACGGCGGCAAGCGGCCGGATTACCTCGCCGGGCTGAACCCCGAGCAGACCGAAGCCGTCGAAACGCTGGAAGGCCCCGTCCTCGTGCTGGCCGGCGCTGGCACCGGCAAGACGCGGGTGCTCACCACCCGCATTGCCCATATTCTCAACACCGGCCGCGCCTTCCCCTCGCAGATCCTCGCCGTCACCTTCACCAACAAGGCCGCCCGCGAGATGAAGGAGCGCATCGCGCTGCTCGTCGGCGGCGCCGTCGAAGGCATGCCCTGGCTCGGCACCTTCCATTCGATCGGCGTCAAACTTCTGCGCCGCCACGGCGAGCTCGTCGGCCTGCGCTCCGATTTTACCATTCTCGATACCGACGACGTCGTCCGCCTGATCAAGCAGATCATCCAGGCCGAGGGCCTCGACGACAAGCGCTGGCCGGCCAAGCAGTTCGCCGGCATGATCGATACCTGGAAGAACAAGGGTCTCGGCCCCGCCGATATCCCCGAGGGCGACGCCCGCGCCTTTGCCAATGGCCGCGGCCGCGATCTCTATTTTGCCTATCAGGCGCGCCTGACGACGCTGAACGCCTGCGATTTCGGCGACCTGCTGATGCATCCGATCGCGATCTTCCGCAAGAACCCCGATCTCTTGAAGGAATATCACGGCCGCTTCCGTTATATCCTCGTCGACGAATACCAGGACACCAACACCGCTCAATACATGTGGCTCAGGCTTCTCGCCCAGCGCCCCAAGGGCGAGCTGCAGAACGTCTGCTGCGTCGGCGACGACGACCAGTCGATCTATGGCTGGCGCGGCGCGGAGGTCGACAATATCCTGCGCTTTGAAAAGGATTTTCCCGGCGCCAAGGTCATCAAGCTTGAGCGCAACTACCGTTCGACCGAACATATCCTCGGCGCCGCCGCCCATCTGATCGCCCATAATGAAGGCCGCCTCGGCAAGACGCTGTTCACCGACCGCTCCGATCCCGACGACGTCAAGGTGCAGGTCCACGCCTCCTGGGATTCGGAGGAGGAAGCCCGCGCCATCGGCGAGGAGATCGAGCAGCTTCAGCGCGGCAAGCATCTGCTGAACGACATGGCGATCCTCGTACGTGCATCCTTCCAGATGCGCGAATTCGAAGACCGCTTCGTCACTCTCGGCCTCAATTACCGCGTCATTGGTGGCCCACGCTTCTACGAGCGCCTGGAAATCCGCGATGCCATGGCCTATTTCCGCCTTGTCGCGCAAGCCTCCGACGACCTCGCTTTTGAGCGCATCGTCAACACGCCGAAGCGCGGCCTCGGCGATACGACGGTGCGCGCGCTGCACGACTATGCGCGTGCCCGCGATATTCCGATGCTTGCGGCAGCCGCCGACATCATCGAGACCGACGAGCTGAAGCCGAAGGCGCGAAAGGCGCTCTTCGACGTGATTCAATCTTTCCGCCGATGGCAGGAGCTGCTTGAAAACACGCCGCATACCGAACTTGCCGAGCAGATCCTCGAAGAGTCGGGCTATACCGACATGTGGAAGAACGACAAGAGCGCCGAAGCGCCGGGCCGCCTTGAGAACCTCAAGGAACTGATCCGCTCGATGGAAAGCTTCGAGTCGATGCGCGGCTTCCTCGAACACGTCTCCCTGGTGATGGATGCCGAAACCAACGAGAACCTCGACGCTGTCTCGATCATGACGCTGCACTCGGCCAAGGGCCTGGAATTCGACACCGTCTTCCTGCCCGGCTGGGAGGAAGGCCTCTTCCCGCACCAGCGCTCGCTGGATGAGAGCGGCCGCGCCGGCCTGGAGGAGGAACGCCGCCTCGCCTATGTCGGCATCACCCGCGCCAAGCATCGCTGCCACATCTGGTTCGTCTCCAACCGCCGCATCCATGGCCTCTGGCAGTCGACCCTGCCCTCGCGTTTTCTCGACGAACTGCCGGAAACCCATGTCGAGGTCGCTGAAATGGAACAGAGCTACGGCGGGTACGGCCGCGGCGGCTACGGCCAGTCCCGCTTCGACAAGGCCGAACCCTTCGCCAATTCCTATTCTACGCCCGGCTGGAAACGCGCCCAGGCCAACAAGAGCGACGCCACGCGCGACAATTGGGGAACCCGCTCCGGCCACGCCGTCGAACGCATCGGCTACGGCGAGAGCGGCCCGAAGGGGCGCACCATCGAAGGTGAGCTGGTGGCGAAATCGACATCGTCGGAACCGTCGAGATTCACCCCCGGCGATCGCGTGTTCCACCTGAAATTCGGCAACGGCAACATCACCGGCATCGAGGGCAACAAGCTGACGATCGAATTCGACCGGGCCGGACAGAAGCGGGTCTTGGACGGGTTCGTCGAGCGCGTCTGACCTCGCGTCAGTATGACGCGAAGTTTACCCGAGCATCCGCATCCTTCCGAGCCCGAGAATATCGTTGATCAGGGCAATGCCCATTCCCGCCGCGACGATTCCCAATCCGATCAGAAAGAGCCGGCGAGACCGGTCATATTTGGCGGCAAACAGGGAGTCCCGCGCCAGCAGATCGGCAAAGACTTTCACCTGGACGGCGATGCCCACGGTCAGGAACAGCATCGGCAGAATATCGATGCTGGTCCAGTCATTAGGATTGGAAACCCAGACACTGATGAAATTGAGCGAGAAACCAAGGATGATCCCGGCCGCCGTCAGCGACCCGTTGCGAAACGTCGCGTCGATCTTTTCGTCGGGATCCGGCTCTGGCATGGCTCCGCTTCCGTCTTGCTTCTAAGGGTAAGAAAGGCAGAAATCATCACCCGGAGCAAGGTCGACCTGAAGTCGCCCCTCGCGGAAAGCAGACGAAATGCCGCAGCCGCGCAAACCCGAGCACTCCGCCCATAGCTCCTCCACGTGCTCCATTACGGCAATTTCGGGCCAACACCGGCATGGATTTAATCGCGCCCAGACAAACCGACCGCCAAAAAAAGCCAATAAATCCAATGAAAAAACTTTGGTAACCGAAAAGGTTAACGTGCGTTGCCTCACATCGTCAATCGCACTTCCGCCCTGTCAAAACGTCGCTTTGACGCCTTTCGCAAATCAGCTTAGCCCAGAGGCTGCCCGCCCATGAAAGGCGGGCTTCACGACGAACTTTTCGAAGGAGGTTCAAGTGACCAGTGTTTCATCTCTCGGCAGCAGCTTAACTCAATATCAGTCTCCGCTTTCCAGCCTGGACAAGAATGGCGACGGCGTCATTTCGGCGGACGAGTTGGCCGCCGCCTCGCAGTCCTCGACATCGGCCACGGCGTCGACCGACAGCGACGACAGCAGCACCGACATCGTCAAGAAGATCACCGCCGACATCCTGTCGCTGATGCTGTCCATGCAGAAGACCGACGGCAGTGACGATCAGGGCGACGGCAGCGATCAGAGCGACGACGCTTCCAAGGGCGTCTTCGCCGCGATGGATACGAATGGCGACGGCAAGTTAACCGAGTCCGAGTTTCTTGCCGCCGATCCGAACAGCATCAAGACTTCAGGCGACAGCGATCCGCTCCTCACCAAGGTGCTGAGCGACATGCAGACGGCCCTCCAGGCCTACCGTAATACCTACGGCACTTCCGCCGCAGCAGGTGACTCCGCAGCCGAAGACGTGGCGGCGGTCTAGCCGGCCGAGATCCGGGCTCTGCCGGGGGAGCCTCGATCCATCGATGCCGCACAAAAGCGTCCTACGCAGGCAGATCGATTTGCCGACAATTGCCGCCGTCGCGGGCCGTGTCTGCGATCCGGAAATCATGCACGCGCCTTCCCCCTCCGTTCCCTTTCAACACGAGAACCGCCGCCAGCTATCGCAATGATTGCATTAGAGCATTCTGTTTCGACGACTTACTACCGCTAGCGCCAGAATTAACACTTGCGCGTCCGCGCCTGGAAATCCACTAGTTGATCCATTCAGTGTGCATGGCGTCTTACACTGCAATAAAGCGAAGGGATTGGCCTTGATGAAAGCGCTGCTGCTCGTCGATATTCAGAACGGCTTCTGTCCAGGCGGCAATCTGCCGGTGCCTGACGGCGACAAGGTGGTTCCCGTCGCAAACAGACTGATCGACAGCGGCAAATACGACCTGATCGTCGCTTCGCAGGACTGGCACCCGTCGGGCCACGGCAGCTTTGCCTCCGCCCATCCGGGTGCCGCCGCCTTCGAGATGGGCGAACTGTCGGGCAAGCCGCAGATGATGTGGCCCGACCACTGCATTCAGGGTACGCTCGATGCCGAACTGCATCCCGAACTCAAATCCGAAGAGATCGACCTGATCCAGCAGAAGGGCGAGAATCCCTATATTGACAGCTATTCGGCCTTCCGCGACAATGACCGCGATGCCTCGACCGGACTTTCCGATTTCCTCGAGGATCAGGGCGTCACCGACCTCGACGTCTGCGGGCTGGCGACCGACTATTGCGTCAAGTTTTCCGCGCTCGACGCGCTGGAGATGATGCCTGGTATCCACGTGCGCTTCATCGAGGACGCAAGCCGCGGCATCACGCCCGAAGGCGTCGCCGCCGCCATCGAGGAGATGCTGGCGCATGGCATCGCGATCATCGACAGCACCAAGGCCTTGGCCGGCTAGTTCAACTCGGATACCGCCCGAAAAAACCGCGTCGGATGTCGGATCGGTGCAAGCTAATCCGTCCTTGGCTCTGAACACACCAACAATGGGAGTTGAGAGATGAGAAAGCTTGTTGCTGCAGCCTTCGTCAGTTTGGACGGTGTCATGCAGGCGCCGGGCGGGCCGCGGGAGGATCCGACCGGCGGCTTCACGCAGGGCGGCTGGACCGTCAATTATTGGGACGAGCCGATGGGCCAGTTCATGGGCGGGATCTTTACCGATCCCTTCGAACTGCTGCTTGGCCGCAAGACCTACGAAATCTTCGCCGCGCACTGGCCCTTCGTCGGGAAAGACGATCCAATCGGCAAGGTCTTCAACGCCGTGACCAAATATGTCGCGACCACTTCCACGGAGCCGCTCACCTGGGCAAATTCCGTCGCCCTGCGTGGCGACGCCGCCGCCGAAATCGCCCGGTTGAAGCAACAGGACGGTCCCGTCCTCCTGACACAGGGCAGCAGCGGCCTGTTGCAGACCCTATTGGCGCATGACCTGATCGACGAATTCCGGCTTCTGACTTTTCCGCTCGTCCTCGGCCCGGGCAAACGCCTGTTCGGTCAAGGCGCCAAGCCAGAGGCGCTGAAGCTCACCGCCAACACGATCTCGACGACGGGCGTCATCATGAGCGTCTACGAGCGTGCCGGCGCAATCAAGACAGGCACATTCGAGCTGGCGCAGCCCTCGGAGGCTGAGATCGAACGCCGGGAGCGGATGAAGCGCGAAGGCTGACCGTGCCTTTGCGATTGCGGGGCCGCAGGCGCCGTCGCGTCCCGTTTATAGGCTCGGGCCCTTGTTCGTCTGGTCGCGCTGCAACGGTGGCACCACTCCTGAAGGTGTTACCGCCGCAATCGACGGAATGCGGACGCATGTCACAATGATCAAATGCGTGGACGTGTGCAAATAACCTGCTGGCTGGCATCTTATTTCAGGACGTAGACGTCGAACGTCTCATCGCTTCCGGCAACCGTGCCGAAGCGCTTGACGAGGCTTGTCGCGCTCTGGAAAGCAGAAATGTCTTCCGGCGTCAGAGACAACCGCCAAACGTAGCTTTCACGCAGGGAAACGGGCGCAGCAATCTGATCAAGCCGCTGTGAAAGAAGGATGACAACAGGGACATGCTCACTCTGCTGCAATCGATGTGCCGTTTGCAGAATATCGGCAAGGCTGAGCGAAAGCCGCGCATTCCGGGTATATCGCACGATCGCGCCGAACCGCTCCTCCCGCAGAAGATAGGTGCGGTTGGGGACGTAATAGGGCAAGGCTTCCACCAGATAGTCGGGATCCGCCATAATGACCGCATCCTTGAGATCGGGGCGCGATTGAATGAACGCACCGAGATCCTTGCTTCGGCTCAGGGGTATTTCGGCTATGAAGGCCTGATGGACCTTGTCGATGCCGGACACGACCTGTAGCGCCAGCAATATCAGGAAGCACAGGCGCCCGAACGTTACGATGCCGCCAGCAGCCTCGATGCCGGCAACGCCCGCCCCGTCGCGCTGAGAGTCTGTGGCCAAGGCGGTGATCGCGATCATGAAAACCAGCCAGAGCGCCTGATGTCTGTATCCGCCGGGATAGACAAGCGTAAAAAGCAGCGAAAGCCCCAAGAGAACCAGTCCCGCTGCGATCAGCGCCGGCCACCGATTCGCCAGCGCCAACAGGCTGCCGTAGATCAGCACGGACATTAACACTGCGAAAATCTGGGCAGCCAACGGATACGCCACGACCAGTTCAAGGATGCTGTTGGGATAGAACGCCATAAAATGCGAACTGGTCAGGGCAAGAGCACGAAGGACAAGCAAAGCGAAATTCTCGCCGCTGAGATCGTTCTGCCCCGTATCATTGAAGGTCGGATAGACTGTTACGAAACATAGAACAATTCCAACCGCGGCAATGGCAGCGGCTGTCACAAAGGCCCGATATGCCGTCAGAGGCGGCCTCGACCGGGCCAGAATTAAATCGAAAAACCAATAGGCGAGAAAGCCGCCGACGAGGACGACCGAATGGACGTTCGTATTTGCCAGCAAGGCAAACAACAGGCCGAGCAATATCCCGTTGCGCGCTCCTTTCTCCCAACTCAGGACGATAAGGAAAATCACCAGCATGCTGATGCCGTAATTTCGCGACATCGCGGCATAATCGAAAATCGAAAAGCTACTGAACAGCGCCAGCAGCATGATGGAAAGCGGCAGTTTCAGCCTGAAAACAAGAAGATAGGCCGCAGTCGCTGCAATCGTGAGTGCGACGATCTTCAGGACGACAGGCGAGCCGACCACGGCATAGGCGGCGCGCAGCAGAATATACCAGACAGCAGGATGGCCCTCACCATGCATCTGGCGAAGCATATCGATGAAATTGTCCCCTTGAAGGGCGAGTGACAATGCACGAACCTCGTCACGCCAGACCGTTTCGGACCAGCAAAGCGCAGACGCCAGCGCAAGCCAGACCATAAAGATCAACGCCTTGCCGAGCTTGGCGGATCGAGGTTCATCGATAACGGAGACAATCAAGGCCAAATAACACGCAATCCGGTGAACAAAAGCGTCACGACCATATCGGCGCAGAAATAATTTGCCGTTAAGTGAAGGCCGATTTGATTTTAAGGCGCTAAAGCATGTCGCGCAAAAATGTGCAGCGGTTTTGCGACAACGGCATGCGTAAAAACAAAGACTTAAAGTGCAGGGAGCGAATCTGAAAGATCGCGACGCGCTTTAGAATTTTTGCTCCCTCTCAAGAAGATGAATATCTTCGGCCAGGTGTTCCATTCTCGTCGATAAGGCGGCCTGGGCATCTCTCAGCCCTCGATTGTAGAAATACGGCCCGATCTCCTCGGCGAAGAAGTCAAGCAGGAATTCGGCCGGCAATGCGCCGATGGGATCGAGTTCCCGGCCGAAATAAGCGCGGATGCGCGAAACGATCTCAGCCTTTTCTTCCTTGGAAAATTCGATCTTTTTCATGGTTGCCTCTTTGCCGAATGCGATCGGGACTTTGATGGTTCAGCAAAATCGATTGGTCAATCAAGGAAATTCAATTGCCGTCGCAAGCCGTAGACCATAAGGGAAAACTTGAATTCCAACTGGACAAGATCACATGAATCGCGCCGACTTTGTTGAAGGTTTGCGGGGCGGCTCCGCCGTTGCGCTGGCATCGGCGCCCTTTGGCGCTCTCTTCGGAGCGCTGGCGGTCGAAAATGGCATGTCGCTTTCCGAAGCCGCCTTCATGAGCGCCACCGTCTATGCCGGCGCCAGCCAGATGGTCGGCATCGAACTCTTCGGTCACAATGTCCACGCCTGGCTGATCGTGCTGTCGATCCTCGCCGTCAATTTCCGCCACGTGCTCTATTCGGCGGCACTGGCTCGCTACATCGGCCATTTCACGCCGGTGCAGAAATTCTTTACCTTTTTCCTGCTCGTCGATCCACAATTCGCCGAAGCGGTCAAGCGCGCCGAGGCCGGCCGGCGACTCACCTTCGCCTGGTATTTCGGCTTTGCCATCATCATCTACATTCCCTGGGTGCTGATCAGCATCGCCGGCGGCATGCTGGGCGGCTTCATCGGCGATCCCAAGGCCATCGGCCTCGACATCCTGCTGCCGGCTTATTTCCTCGGCATCGTCCTCGGCTTCCGCAAGCGAGACAATTTCCTGCCTGTGGCGCTCGTCAGTGCGGTGGCATCCGTGTTCGCCTACCGCTACGTCGGCTCGCCTTGGCATGTCAGCCTCGGTGCCGCCGTTGGCATCGTGCTCGCCGCCCTGTTGCCGCTGCCGCAGCAACCGCAGGATCTGGAAGCCGACGCCCTCCAATCCGAAGTGCACGAGGTCTGAGCCATGGAATTCGATCTTCACATGGCGCTCGTCATCCTCGCAGCAGCCGCCGCCACCTTCGCCACCCGCATCGGCGGCTATATCCTCATCACCCGAATGAAAAGCATCCCCCCGCGCATGGAGGCGGCGCTGAATGCCGTGCCGGCGGCCGTGCTGACGACACTCGTCGCACCCGCCTTCTTCATCGGCGGCTGGGAATCGAAGCTGGCGCTGATCGTCGCCCTCTTCATCGGCCTGCGCTTCACCCATACATGGATGCTGGTCGCCGCCTGGATCGTCGTGATGACTTGGCGCCACACGATCGGCGCCTGAGCGCCGGCCCGAAGCCGGCGCAGAAATTCAAGGTGCTACAGCGTCGCCGACGCTGTAATGCCGTTTTCTCAATATTCCAGCGGCAGCGTCGCGTTTTCGAGCCACGCCCTGACATCGTGATCGTGGATGAGCGGCATCAGCGCCTCGCATGTGCGGCGATGATAGTCGTTGAACCAGTGCAGCTCGTCATGGGTCAGAAGCTCGGGAATGACGAGGCTGCGGTCGATCGGGCAGAAAGTCAGCGTCTCGAATCCGAGCATCGGCGCATCGCCGCCCTCGATCTCCTCGGCCCCGCGCACATAGATCAGGTTCTCGATGCGGATGCCGAAACTGCCGGGCCGATAATAACCCGGCTCGTTCGAAAGGATCATGCCGGGCAGCAGTTCCTGCGTCGAAAGCCTGGAGATGCGCTGCGGCCCCTCATGCACCGAGAGATAGGAGCCGACGCCGTGGCCCGTGCCGTGAGCGAAATCGGCGCCGGCCCGCCACAGCGCGATGCGCGCCAGCGGATCGAGGTCGCAGCCGCGCGTGCCCTTCGGAAAACGTGCCGTGCTGATCTCTATCATCCCCTTCAGCACCAGCGTGAAGAAGCGCCGATGCTCCTCCGATACCGCGCCGATGCCGACAGTGCGGGTGATGTCGGTCGTGCCGTTGATATATTGCGCGCCGGAATCGATCAGAAAGAGTTCGCCGGCCTCGATCATCCGGTTGGTCTCGGTCGTCACGCGGTAATGCATGATCGCTGCATGTTCGCCGGCTCCCGAAATCGTGTCGAAGGAAATGTCCTTCAGAGGGTTCTGCATGCTCTGGCCGACGCGGGCACGCGCCGCTTCGAGATGATCGGCGGCGGCGATCTCGCTCACCGTGCCGGGCTTTGTCTGCGACAGCCAATAGAGGAATTCCACCATCGCCGCCCCGTCCTGCAGATGCGCGGCGGCCGAGCCGTTGATCTCGACGTCGTTCTTCACTGCGCGCGGCAACTTGGCGGGATCGGCGCCCTCCACCACTTCGCCGCCCGCCTTGCGGATGATCTCCGCCAGCGCATAGGCGGCGATATCAGGGTCGATCAGCACGCGGCCGCCATCTCTCGAAACGGCAGCCAACCTCTCCTCCAACGCCGAGGGCGGCAGCTGCGTGCAGATCTGCGCGAGATAGGCCTCCGGCTCGATGCCGGTCTTGCGCTTGTCGAGGAAGAGCTCGGCCCGGCCGTCGGCATGGATGATGGCGCGCGCCAGCGGATGCGGCGTGTGCGGCACGTCGGCGCCGCGGATATTGAAGGTCCAGGCGACAGAAGAGGGATCGGCGATCAACACCGCCGCAAGATTCTTCTTCGAAAGATCGGCGGCGATCGTCGCGATCTTCTCTCTCGCCAGCACGCCGGCCTGCGCGACGTTCTGGATGCTAACCGCGCCGAGCGGCTCGGCCGGCCGGTCGCTCCAAAGCCTGTCGAGCGGATTGTGCGGCAGGAAGACCAGCGTGCCGCCGATCTGGGAAAGGGCTCTTTCCAGCCGGCGCACCTCGGCACCCGCATGCAGCCAGGGGTCGATGCCGAGCCGCAGGCCCTTACCGCCGTTTGCGGCAAGCCAGAGATGCGGCGGTTCGTTGACGAGATCGCCGCCCGAAAAAACCGAACCGTCGACCTGTTCGGCAAGCTGCGTCACATAGCGCCCGTCGACAAAGACGATCGCCTGCGTGCGCAGGATGAGCGCAATACCCGCGGAACCGGTAAAGCCCGTCAGCCATGCCAAGCGCTCCGAACATGCGGGAACATATTCGCCGTTGAACTCGTCGGCGCGCGGCACGAGAAAGGCGTCGATGCCGAGCGAATCGAAACTGGCGCGTAGCGCCGATACGCGATCCCTGCCGAATTGCGGCGTGGAAGTGACCTCGAAAGACTGGAACATGCTGGAAACCCGAATGATTGAGACGAATCCGGTTAATGGGATGCCGGCCATGTTAGCGAAATTTCAACTGATGGGGAGAAAAAGCGACCAAACGAGTCGAAACCTCTGGTGCCGCTCAACATTTTGACAGAACTGTGACGCCAAAAGTTAATTTGGCACGCTTTATGCAATGGCCGCATGGCTCCCATGAGCGAAACCCTCTGCCTCCGCATTTCAGAATAGCTATATAGGCGTCATCGAACGGTTCGCGATGAACCTATAACAAAGGAATTCTTGAAATGACCGCCTCTCTCTCGCGCTTCGCATATAGCAGCCCGGTGCAGGCTGGCGAACGCCAGACCGTGCGTCACGTGATCGGCGCCCGCCGCCCGCAGAACGAGGACAGCCTCAAGCTGCTCGGCGCCGGCCAGCGGGCCACGCGCCACAAGGGCGCCCCCAGCTACGCGTTCTAAGCCTGAAAGCCAGTCCGTCTCCTCCCTCCCGGACTGGCCTATTGGAATGCAGTAGAGCCCGCTTGAGCGCTCCTCCCCTTGAGCTCGCGGGCATTGGCCGGATAGACCGGTCCAAGGCGGTGCCATCGGCACCGCCTTTTTTCTTGCCTTCAACAAGGCTCACGGAGCGGCTCCCTTTCGATAAGGCGATGCGGCACCCGCCGCCGCCCTCATCCCTGTGCTTGTCACAGGGATCCAGTGCGCCCAAGTCCTTGGGCGCGGGAAACTCTCTTCAAGCTCGTATAGAGTCATTCACCGCGCAGACGCGCGGTGGCTGGATCCCTGTGACAGGCACAGGGATGAGGGTGGGGAGGAGGCGCATTGCCTTAAGCAAGGCATGCGTTGCAGGAGAAATCACCTGCTCACAGCCTTGAAAACTCAAGGACGATCGAGATGAATAGTCACCCAGCCGTTGCGCCAGATGGTTCTGACATGGCGAAGCCTCGCGCCACTATAGGCGGCAATCACCTTCCAGCGCTGCCCGGCAAGGATGCCGGAGAGAATGACCGATCCGCCAGGCGCAAGATGCGTCGCAAGCTTCGGTGCCATGCGGATCAGCGGCCGCGCAAGAATATTGGCGATGATGAGATCGAAGGGACCGTGCTCGGAAAAGGCCGTCGAATGAAAGCCCGGCGCAGTCCTGGTGACGATGCCCGAGGCGATGCCGTTGCGGCGCACGTTCTCGGCCGCCACCTTCGTCGCGATCGGATCGATGTCGGTCGCCAGCACCGGTATGTTCCTGAGCTTGCGCACCGCTATCGCCAGCACGCCGCTGCCGGTGCCGAGATCGAGCGCGTTGCGGACCGGGCGCGAGCGCACCACGGCATCGATCACCTCGAGACAGCCCGCCGTCGTGCCATGATGGCCGGTGCCGAAGGCCTGGCCGGCATCGATCTCGATGGCGATGTCGCCGGGGCGGATCTTGTCGCGGTCATGCGAGCCATGCACCAGGAAGCGCCCTGCCCGGACGGGCTTCAGCCCCTCCAGCGATTTCACCACCCAGTCGATCTCGGGGATGACTTCCCGCTCTAGCCGGGCATCAGGGAAAGAGGCCTTCAATGCGTCCTCGACGCGGGATTGCACCTCAGCCTCGTCCTCGGCCATCATGTAGATCGAGGCTTCCCAGATATCCTTCTTCTCATCGATCTCGGTGGTGCCGATGGCAAAGTCTTCTTCACCGAAGACCGCGCTCAGAAGGTCGAGGATCTCTTCGGCCTTGCTTTCGGTCGTCGTCACGTAAAGGCGGATTTCACTCACGATAGGCGGTCTTTCCCGTTTCCGTTGCCCGCCGCCGGTCGATCCAACGCCCCATCACGCTGAAGCTGTCACCCCTTGCTGGCGAGATTCTCCAGCTTCTTTACCGCCGTGTCAGGGTTTTCGCCATAGGCGATCGTTCCGGAAAACCGCCCGGCCGAATCGAGCAGGAAGACCGAGGCGGTGTGATCCATCGTATAGTCGCCGTTCGGATCCTTCTCGTCGACCGGCACTTTCTTGGCGTAGACGCGGAACCCCTTGACGACCTCGGCGATCTTGTCAGGCGGGCCTGAAATGCCGATGATGCGCTTGGAAACATTGGAGACGTATTCGTTCATGATCTCAGGCGTATCGCGCTCCGGATCGACGGTCACGAAATAGGCCTGCAGCTTGTCGCCCTTCGGATCGACCTTCTCCATCCAGCCATTCAGTTCGAAAAGCGTCGTCGGGCAGACTTCCGGGCAATGGGTGAAGCCGAAAAACAGCGCCGTCGGCTTGCCGCGCAGCGCCTGCTCGGTGATCGGCTGCCCGCTTTGGGAGACCAGGGTGAAGGGCACGCCGAAGGGCGGTTCGGCCACCACGTCCCTCGACTTCGTCAGGTTGAGCGTGTACGCGCCGAGAAACCCGGCAAGTATCAGGACACCGACCCAGACGGCGATGCGGAATGTCTTCATTGGCATGATCCTCGATCCAGGCGGATATGTACCGCCCGCCCTTTGCCCCGCGTGATTATAGCCTCGACCGGACGCGCGCAATTCAAGAATATGTTTTCTGACTGGTGATAAATTGTCTCACGGATAGAAACTGCAACGGCAACGAAATCCGACCTCAGGAATCTGCGCGGATCAAAAATGGCATGTTTGTGAATAGCTTGCCTTTAGAGCGACGGGTAATCTGAAAATACATATCGTTAGGAAAGACTTAAGCCGTCACATCTATATTTAACAGCAGTTCTGCATCGCCTCTCCCGCCGGGGACAACTGGGAAGAATTCTGACCATGAACAACAATAACGCCATCAAGCAGTCGGGCGCTTATCTCGAAATCGTTTCGTTCCACCTGGGCGATCAGGAATTCTGCATCGACATCATGGCCATCCGCGAAATCCGCGGCTGGGCACCAGTGACGCCGATGCCGCACACCCCGCCCTATGTGCTGGGTCTCATCAACCTGCGCGGTGCGGTGATCCCCGTCATCGACATGGCCTGCCGCCTCGGCATGAAAATGACCGAGCCCTCCGAGCGCTCGGCGATCATCGTCACCGACATCGCCGGCAAGCTGGTCGGCCTGCTGGTCGAGCAGGTTTCCGACATGATGACCATCAAGAGCGAAGACCTGCAGCCGCCGCCGGAAATCATCCCGGAAGCCCAGCGCGCCTTCTGCCGCGGCATCGTCGCGCTCGAAAAGACCATGGTGTGCTTCTTGAACCTCGACACGGTCATTGCCGACGAGCTGACGCAGGCCGCCTGAGGAATACTCATATCTAGAATTCGAAGGCCCGGCTCGTCCGGGCCTTTTTCGTTTGATGCAGGAGCAAAGCGGCATCGGATCAGCTTTTAGGAAGACCCCTCCCCAACCCCTCCCCACAAGGGGGAGGGACTACCCGGAGCGCCCGCCTCGTTCATATCGAAACGTCGAAGATCTGGAAAGCGGGTGCGGCAAGTTAAGCCCCTCCCCCTTGTGGGGAGGGGTTGGGGCGGGGTCTTTCATCGCAAGCGCGAGAGACCCCGGAACCTCCCCGCCTTATTGCGGCTTCCCATTCTTCCAGACAACGTTCTGGCCATAGAGCGGAATGGTCGAGATCGACATCTTCGCCGAACCGTCGGTCAGTTCGCGCGAATGGGCGAGATAGATCAGCGTGTCGTTCGTCTTGTCGTAAATGCGGTTGACGACCAGCGTCTTCCAGATCAGCGACATGCCCTGGCGGAACACCTCGCTGCCATCCTTGGACAGGTCGATATTACCGATCTCGATCGGCCCGGTCTGCCGGCAGGCGATGGAATTATTGGATGGGTCCTCGAACCAGTTGCCGTTCTTGAACCGGTCGATCAGGCTGCGATCGAAATAGGTGACGTGACAGGTGATGCCCTTGACCTCAGGGTCGGAGACCGCCTCGACAATGATGTCGTTGCCGATCCAGTCGACCCCGACCTTGCCGACGACTTCGGCTGAGGCAGCACCTGCGGAAAGGACGGAGAAGGAAAAGGCGGCGAGGAGAAGATTGCGCAGTCTGGACATGGCGGCTCCCTGAATAATCCGCTTTCTAGATAAGCATGCACCCATGCTTTGCAAGAAATGGGGCTCGCTGTAGGGCTCAGCCTTTCCGGCAGGTGCAGGGCTCGTAGGCCCGCGCCGTCAGCCGGCCGGGCCTCATGCCGATCAGCGCCGGTATCGCGTGAACGGCACTGGCCTTGACGGCTTTCGCCATCTCGATCGCCGCGGCCGCGCAGACCACAGCATCCTCGGCAGCGTTGTGGTGCACGAAACGCAGGCCGAGATGCTCGGCGATCAGGTTCAGCCGGTGCGACAGGAAATGCGGCCAGATCCGCTGCGCCATCTTCAGGCTGCAGAGATAGGTAAGCTCCGGATAGGATTGCCGGTAGAGATCGAGGCTCGCCCGCCAGACGCTGAAATCGAAGGCAGCATTGTGCGCGATCATCGTCGCGCCGCGAAAATCTTCCTCGAACTCGCCCATCACCTCGGGAAACTCGGGCGCATCTTCGACATGCTCCGGCCGGATGCCATGGATTGCGATGTTCATCCCGGAAAAGCGCATCTCCCGCGGCCGGATCAGCCGCTCCTCGACGCGCGTCACCCTGCCCTCCTCGATCCAGGCAAGGCCGACGGCGCAGGCGCTGCCGCGCTGTTCGTTCGCCGTCTCGAAGTCAATCGCGATGGTCTTCAAATCAGCAACCCGAATCGTTTCTTCGGGAACAGGAATACCGCCCCGCTTCCGGCCGCGCAAATTCGACACGACGCATGGTTGACTTTTTAACCCGCATATCGAAACTTGCCGCCATGATCGGTTCCGTAACCATGGCAGCGCTTATCCATCACACCACGACCCTTGAAGGGTACGCGGGAGCGATGGCGCGTTAGCAGCGATCCGATCATCATCCCGAAACCCTGCCGAGGCGAGCAGGGTTTTCGGAAACCGGCTCTCCTCCCGACACAGATGGAGAGCATGAATGTCCGAAAACGAAGAGAATGAACCTCGCGGCCGAGCGCGCCTGCCGGATGGCGTCCTCGTGCGCGCCGTCCGCCTGTCCGATGCCGAGGAGATCACCGATCTCATAAATCTGCCGGGCTACCGGGCCGGCACCTTGCGGCCGCCCTACCAGCCGGTCGAGGAGGTTCGCAAACACATGGAAAACCCGTCGCCGGGCGCGCTCAACCTGGTCGTCACCCAGGACGGCAAGATCGTCGGCAATGGCGGCCTCAACCGCCTCTCCGGCCGCCGGCAGCACGTCGCCAGTATCGGCATGGGCGTGCATGACGATTTCACCGGCCGTGGCTTCGGACGGATCCTGCTCGGCGCGATGGTCGACGCCGCCGACGACTGGCTCGATATCAAACGGCTGGAACTGACCGTCTATACCGACAACGATGTCGCCATCGGCCTCTACCGGAAATTCGGCTTCGAGCAGGAAGGCCTGCTGAAGGCCTTCGGATATCGCGCCGGTCAATACGTCGATGCCTATACGATGGCGCGGCTCAGGCTGTGAGCAAACGGGGCTGGCGGCTTGCCGTCAGCCCCTCACCCGCTGATCAGCGCCAGCCATTCGTCCTCGTCCATCGTCTGCACACCGAGTTCGCGCGCCTTGTCGAGCTTGGAGCCGGCGCCGGGGCCGGCGACGACGATGTCGGTCTTCTTCGAGACCGATCCCGCCACCTTGGCGCCGAGGCTTTCCGCCCGCGCCTTCGCCTCGTCGCGGGTGAATTTTTCCAGTGAACCCGTGAAAACCACGGTCTTGCCGGCAACCGGGCTGCCTGCCGTCACCGGCTGTTCGGCCTTCTGCGGCTTTACCTGTCTGATCAACTCCGAAATCACCGCAACGTTGCGCGGCTCCTTGTAGAATTCGACCATGGCACGGGCGACGACCTCGCCAATACCGTCGATGGCGTTGAGATCGTTCCAGGCGTCGCCGGAAAGTGTCTCGGCCTCCCGCATCGCCGTCTCGAATGCCTCGTAGGTGCCATAGGAGCGCGCCAGCAGCTTCGCGGTAGTCTCGCCGACATGACGGATGCCGAGCGCGTAGATAAAGCGATGGAGCGCAATGCTGCGCCGCTCGTTGATCGCGCCATAGAGCTTGCCGACGCTGACCTTGCCGAAGCCGTCGATATTCTCGAGCTTGGTCAATGATTGCAGCTGCCGTTCCTCCAGCGTGAAGATATCGGGCGCGGTGCGGATCTGCAGCGACGGATCTTCGTTTTCGAAGAAGAAGTCGATCTGCTTCGAGCCGAGGCCCTCGATATCGAAGGCGTTGCGCGAGACAAAGTGCTTCAGATGCTCTGTCGCCTGCGCCCGGCAGATGAAGCCGCCGGTGCAGCGGGTGACCGAATCGAGCTTGCCGGTCTTCTCATGTCTTTCACGCACGGCATGTGAACCACAGACCGGGCAGGTCTTCGGAAATTCATAGGGCCTGGCCTCGGCCGGGCGTTTCTCCATGACGACGTCGAGTACCTGCGGAATGACGTCGCCTGCGCGCTGCACGATGACGGTATCACCAATGCGGATATCGTGCTGGTCGTCGCGGATGCGTTCGCCGCTATTGCCGATGCCCTGGATGTAATCCGCGTTGTGCAGCGTCGCATTGGTGACGACCACGCCGCCGACGGTGATCGGCGTCAAACGCGCCACGGGCGTTAGCGCGCCGGTGCGGCCAACCTGGATGTCGATATTCTCGACGATCGTGAAAGCCTGTTCGGCAGGGAACTTGTGCGCCGTCGCCCAGCGCGGCGAACGTGAGCGGAAACCGAGACGGGCCTGCAGCTCGAGACTGTCGACCTTATAGACGACGCCGTCGATGTCGTAGTCGAGATCCGGACGCTCGAGGCCGATCTCGTCATAATGCGCCAGGATGTCGGCGACCGAGTTCAACCGCTTCATCAGCGGATTGACCGGAAAACCCCAGTCCTTGAAGGTCTGCACCATACCGAACTGTGTATCAGCCGGCATCTCCGACATCTCGCCCCAGGCATACGCGAAGAATTTCAACTTGCGGCTCGCCGTCACCTTGGCGTCGAGCTGGCGCAGCGACCCGGCCGCGGTGTTGCGCGGATTGACATAGGTCTGCTTGCCCTCAGCCTCCATCTGCCGGTTGAGCGCCAGGAAGTCGCTCTTGGCCATATAGACTTCACCGCGGATCTCCACGACGGCCGGCACGCCTTTCGGCAGCTCGTTGGGGATCTCGGCGATGGTCCGGATGTTGGCAGTGACATTCTCGCCCGTCGTGCCGTCGCCACGCGTTGCGGCCGTCACCAGCCTGCCGTTCTCGTAACGGATCGACATCGACAGGCCGTCGATCTTCGGCTCGGCGGTAAAGGCGATCGACTGGTCCGGCAGACGGCCGAGGAAACGATAGACGCCGGCGACGAAATCCTGCACGTCCTCCTGCGAGAAGGTGTTGTCGAGCGACAGCATCGGCCGCGCATGGATGACGGGCGCGAAGGTGACGGAGGGCGCTGCACCGACATGCCGCGATGGGCTGTCTTCGCGAATCAACTCGGGAAACCGAGCCTCGAGCGCATCATTGCGACGCTTCAGCGCATCGTAATCGGCATCCGAAATCTCCGGCTGGTCCTTGCCGTGGTAGAGCGCATCGTGATGCGCAATCTCCTTTGCCAGCCGTTCGAGCTCTGCGGCAGCCTCTTCGATCGTCAACGTGTCGACAGTGGAACCTTCGGTGGACATGGAACATCACTCCAGAGAATCTGCATTGTTTTTTAGAGCAAAATTTCCGGATGAAAAGAGAGGCCGCGTATCCGCCGTGGGGAGGATCGGCCTGCTCACCTCTCCTCCCTCATTCCTGTGCCTGTCACAGGAATCCAGCCACGGCGCGTCCGCGCCGTGAATAGCTCTCTTTCAACGAAGAAGAATCTCCCGCGCCCAACGACTTGGGCGCGCTGGATCCCTGTGACGAGTACAGGGATGAGGGAGATTGAGGTGAGCTTTCGCGCCAACTTTCATGCCGTGGAATCCTTGTTACCGCCCTATCCGGCTATTCCCAATCGCCCGCATTACGCAGCCTGATGCCACTGACATGCAGGCTGGTGCCCCAGAGCCCTTTCAGCGGCGTCAGCGTGTCCACCACCCGAAGCTCCACCCCGCGCGGCGCAAACTCCTGGTCGAGCCGTGAGATGGCGGTCCTCTCCATGGGAATGACGCGTCTGCGGGCCACCCACATGCCGGCATCACCCAGATCCTCGAAGCCCTCGGCCGGCATCTCGTAACGGTGGATCGTCTCCGCTTCGAGCCTTTCCAGCCAATGGCGCTCGACGTAGGCGACAGCGCGCCAGTCGCCGAGCCAGCGCCGCTGTTCGGCCTCCGGCGTATCGGCTGTCGCCCAGAGCAGGATGCGGGGACAATCGCGCGGAAAGAGATACATGAAATCATGATCGGCATCGATTGCCCAGACGAGTGGACCGTTCAGCCATTCCCGGCCGGGCGCGCGGGCAGACGGGACGCGAACCGAGCGTGGCTCGAACGCTACGATACCGGGATCGTCGCTGAAATGGAAAAGTCGCATGGCTTGAGCTCGCCGCCGATCGGGAAGCTTCAGCGCATATCGCGCCGCAGGATGATTGTCATCCCACCAGCTCAAGCGGAAAGAGCATCAGAAGAAAAATCAGCCGTTGCCGGCCAGCAGCCGCTTCGCCGCAGCCCGCGCCTCTTCGGTGACCGAAGCCCCGGCCAGCATACGGGCGATCTCCTCGGTACGGTCCTTCTGCGCCATCGTCGCGACGCGCGTGGCGATCTTCTCGGACCCATCGGCCGACGGTCCCTTGGAAATCAAAAGATGCGTCGCGGCCCGCGCCGCGACCTGGGGCGCATGCGTGACCGACAGCACCTGCACCCGCTCAGACAGCCGCTTCAGCCGCTGGCCGATCGCATCGGCCACCGCACCGCCGACGCCGGTATCGATTTCGTCGAAGACGAGCGTTGGGGCCGATCCACGATCGGCGAGCGCCACTTTCAGCGCCAGCAGGAAACGCGAGAGTTCGCCGCCCGAGGCGACCTTCATGATCGAGCCTGGTCGCGTGCCCGGATTGGTCTGGACATGGAACTCGACGACGTCGATGCCTTCGGCGAGCGCCTCCCCCGCATCCGTGCTGATCTCAACCATGAAACGGGCGCGTTCGAGCTTCAGCGCCGGCAGCTCGGCCATGACAGCCCCGGCCAGCGCAGTGCCGGCATGATGGCGCTTGTTGGACAGCGCGCGCGCCGCCGCATCGTAACTTTCCCGCGCCAGGCCGACCTCGGCTTCGAGCCGAGCAAGCCGCTCCTCGCCCGCATCGAGATCGGCAAGATCGGCGATCATGCGCACAGCAAGCGCCGGCAGCTCGGTGACGGGAACGGAATATTTGCGCGAGGCGGCCCTGAGCGCGAAAAGCCGCTCCTCCACCCGCTCCAGTTCGCGCGGATCGTATTCGGTCTTGCGCAGTGCCGCCTCGACTTCCATCTGCGCGTTGGAGAGCTGGTCGAGTGCTGCGTCGAGCAGCGCCACAGTGTCTTCGAGCAGTCCGGGCGCCTCATGGCTCTTGCGCTCCAGCCTGCGTACCAGCGAGGCGATATGGGGCACCGGCGAGGCATTGCCGTTCAGGAATTCGGACGCCTCGGCGATATCGCCGGCGATTCGCTCGGCCTTCATCATCTTCTGCCGGCGATCAGCGAGCTCTTCCTCCTCGCCATCCTGCGGCGAGAGCTTCTCGAGCTCCTCGACCGAAGAGCGCAGGTAGTCGGCTTCGCGCGCAGCACTTTCAACCTTCTCCCTATGCTTCTTCAGCGTCCGCTCGCTGTCGCGCCACAGGCGATAGAGCCGGGAGACCTCCGAAACCTCGTCGGTGAGACCGGCGAAAGCATCGAGCAGAGTGCGGTGAGCATTGGTGTCGACAAGGGCGCGATCGTCGTGCTGTCCGTGGATTTCGACCAGCATCTGACCGGCCTGGCGCATCAGTTGCACGCTGACCGGCTGGTCGTTGACATAGGCCTTGGTGCGCCCGTCCGCCGATTGTTGGCGGCGGAAAATCAAGTCGCCCTCGTCATCGATGCCGTTTTCACGCAGGAGTGTGCGGGCGCCGTGTTGCATGCCGACGTCGAACACCGCCGTCACCTGGCCCTTATCCTCGCCATGGCGCACCAGGTCGCCGTCGCCGCGCCCACCGAGCGCCAGCGACAGGCTGTCGAGCAGGATGGATTTGCCCGCCCCGGTCTCGCCCGTCAGCACGGAGAGGCCGGTCTCGAAGGCAAGATCCAGCCGCTCGATCAGGACGATATCGCGGATCGAAAGCTGGATCAGCATTGGCCTCAGGAACCGAGAAGAAGTTTCTTGCCCGCTGCTGCGATCCACGAGCCCTTGTTTTCACGCGGCTCGGCACCGCCGCTCTGCAGCAGCTTGTAGGAATCAGCATACCACTGGCTGTCGGGATAATTGTGACCGAGAACGGCAGCGGCTGTCTGCGCCTCGTCGACAATGCCCATGGCGTAATAAGCTTCGACGAGACGCGCTAAGGCCTCTTCGATCTGGTTCGTATTCGGATATTTCTCGACGACGATGCGGAAGCGCGAGATCGCGGCGAGATATTCCTTCCGCTCCATGTAGTAGCGGCCGATCTGCATTTCCTTGCCGGCGATCTGGTCACGCGCGAAGCGGATCTTGGCCTGTGCGTCATCGACATATTCGGAGTTCGGATAATTGTCGATGACGGCCTGCATCGCCTCGATCGTCTTGGCCGAGGCGCGCTGGTCCTGCGTCACGTCGACGATCTGCTTGGAATAGGTGAGACCGATGAGATACTGCACATAGGCGGCATCCTGGGACTTCGGATATTGCGACATGTAGCGGTTGCCGGAAGCAAGCGCATCGTCCAGGCGGCCCTGGCGGTATTTGACGAAGGTGCTCATCACAAGCGCCTTGCGCGCCCATTCGGAGAATGGGTTTTCGCGGTCGATCGCGTCGAACTTGCGCGCTGCTTCCGCCATGTTGCCGGCCTTCATATTGGCAAGGCCCTGGGTGTAGAGCTCGTCAGGCGGATCGGTTTCGAGGCCGAGCTTGGTGATGTCGATATCGGGGTCCGACTGGCAACCAGAGATCGAGGCGCCTGCGCTGAGCACCAGAAGCGATGCGAACAAGGCGCGCGCTGTCTTCATCATACCTTCAGATCCTGCATAACCCATTCGAAAGAACCCCACTGCTGCCGCTCTCTCCACGGCAGCCACGCCTCGCTGGCGTTTCTAGCCACAAATGTGCATCAAGAGCAACGCAATGATAAGGCATTAACGCATTTTTGTGGCAGCAGCCGAAGAATGATCGGCTTTTCAACTTCTTCCCGACCTGGGGCGGCCAAGCATCGGTCTATTGCCGCAGACACGGCCGGACATAAAAAAACCGCCTCCGGGAAAGAGGCGGCCTGGTCTTGAGAATATGCTGGAGGTCATGCCGACCAGGGAGCGAATTCCGAAGCGCTGACTGCGATCAGTTCGCGGGCAGCGACACGCTGGCGTGGCGTCGACGTCTCCACAACCTCGTAGGCGGAGGGATCGGCGAGCAGCGCCTTCAGCGCATTGGCATTCATCTTGTGACCACCGCGATACGAGCGGTAGCAGCCGATGAACTGGGCGCCGGCAAGCGACAGATCGCCGACGGCATCGAGCGTCTTATGGCGGACGAATTCGTCCTTGGCGTAACGCAAACCTTCGACATTGATGACGGTGTTGTCGTCCGAGATGACGACTGAATTTTCAAGCGAGGAGCCAAGCGCATGGCCCGACGCCCAGAGACGCTCTACATCGCGCATGAAGCCGAAGGTGCGGGCGCGGGAAAGTTCCGTCTTGAAGACGGCGGCGGTCATGTCGCCGGCCCACTTCTGCCGGCCGATCAGCGGGCAGTCGAAATCGATCTCGACTTCGAAGCGCGTACCATCATAGGGACGGAATTCACTCCACGAGCCGCCATGCTCGATTCGCACCGGCTTGGTGATACGGATATAACGGCGCTTGACACCGAGCGAGACGAGACCGACCTGCTCGATCGCCTCGACGAAGGGCAGCGAGCTGCCGTCCATGATCGGCATTTCGGAGCCCTGCACCTCGATCACCACATTGTCGAGGCCGAGCGCATAGACGGCGGCCATGACATGCTCGATCGTCGCGACCGAATGGGCAGGTGAGAAGCCGAGCACGGTGCAGAGGTCGGTATTGCCGACCTGCGAGGAAACAGCCTTGAGTTCGGTAATGTCGCCATTGTCATGCAAGCGCTGGAAAACGACGCCGGTGTCCGATTCAGCCGGGTTCAGGGTGATCGAGACGTCAGCGCCCGAATGCACCCCGATGCCCGAAAGCGTCACGGGACGCGATACCGTCGTTTGAAAACCCAGCAAGCCAATTGCCATAAAATCTGCCTTTTATTCTTCCGTACCGGCGGTCTGTCCGATCGGCGCGGTCATCGTTCATTCTGCAGAAGGAGTCTGTCGAAAGGTCTCCTAGGGCAGTTTCCTTGCACCATACTTACGTGCGCCGGCGCTCCAATCCAAATCACTGTTTCTTTCGCTTTGTTACGAAGTCACGCGATTGAAATTGCTCGCGAATCGCAGGCTGAAAAACAGCAATGCCCGGGACCTTGATCCCGGGCATGAACGGTGCCGAAGCACGCACTCAGTTCGACTGGCGACGCAGGAATGCCGGGATTTCCAGCTGGTCGTCTTCCTGCATCATCCGGGCCTGCGGAACTGCCCGGCCCTGGTCGTCGAGGTTGCCGCGACGCGGTGCGTAGAGGCTTGCCTCCGGCGACAGCGGACGGCGCTGCTGCGAAGCGGCCGGCGGTGCGGCGGTCATATCGGCGGCAACGGCGTCGTCGTCACGGCGGCCAAGCGAATTGGTGATTCGCTTGAGCAGGCCCATCGGACCGCGCTCTTCCGCCGCATGCGCGGAAGCCGGCTGCGTGCGGTGGTCGAGTTCAGCCTGGACGACCGGCGGGAAATCCTCGACCTTCGGCATGCGCATCGGTTCGGGCGCCTGGCGGATGATCGGCTCCTGCCGGACCGGTTGCTGCTGAACCGGCTGGCTTATCACCGGCTGGCTCATGACGGGCGCCGGAGCCTGCTGCTGCACCGGAGCCAGACGCATTGCCGGAGCTTCCGGCGCAGGCGCGAAGATCTTGCTCTGCGGACGGAAGGTCTCCTGCTGTGGAGCCGGCTGCTGTAGCGGTGCCGCAGCACGCGGGGCCGGAATTTCGAGCTCGCGTTCCATCTCGGCTTCGCGGATGGTCTGCGCGATCGGATCCATGGCCTTCGGTGCCTGCATCACGGGGGCAGGCTGAACTGCGGCCGCTGCCGGAGCAACAGCCGCGGAGGGACGGATAGCGGGCCTTGCTGCCGGCTGGAGGTTCCGCTCGGCGGCTTCGTTCATCGCCCGGTCGATGCCGGTTGCGACGACCGAGACGCGGATGATGCCTTCGAGCGATTCGTCGAAGGTGGCGCCGAGGATGATGTTGGCGTCAGGATCGACTTCCTCGCGGATGCGGGTCGCGGCTTCGTCGACTTCGAAGAGTGTGAGGTCGCGACCGCCGGTGATGGAGATCAGCAGGCCCTGGGCGCCCTTCATCGAGGTTTCGTCGAGCAGCGGGTTGGCGATCGCAGCCTCTGCGGCCTGCAGCGCGCGGCCGGAGCCGGAGGCTTCGCCGGTGCCCATCATCGCGCGGCCCATTTCGCGCATCACCGAACGGACGTCGGCGAAGTCGAGGTTGATGAGGCCTTCCTTGACCATCAGGTCGGTGATGCAGGCAACGCCCGAATAGAGAACCTGGTCAGCCATGGCGAAGGCATCGGCGAAGGTCGTCTTGTCGTTGGCAATGCGGAAGAGGTTCTGGTTCGGAATGACGATCAGCGTATCGACAGACTTCTGCAGTTCCTGGATGCCCATCTCGGCCAGACGCATGCGACGCCCGCCTTCGAAATGGAACGGCTTGGTGACGACGCCGACCGTCAGGATGCCCTTGTTGCGGGCGGCCTGCGCGACAACGGGAGCAGCACCTGTGCCGGTGCCGCCGCCCATGCCGGCGGTGACGAAGCACATATGCGTGCCGTTCAGGTGATCGACGATTTCGTCGATGCACTCCTCGGCGGCCGCGCGGCCGACTTCCGGCTGCGAGCCGGCACCGAGGCCTTCGGTAACGTTGACGCCGAGCTGGATGATGCGCTCGGCCTTCGTCATCGTCAGCGCCTGCGCATCCGTGTTGGCGACGACGAAGTCGACACCCTGGAGGCCGGCGGTAATCATGTTGTTGACGGCATTGCCGCCACCGCCGCCAACGCCGAACACGGTGATGCGCGGCTTCAGCTCTGTGATGTCAGGCTTTTGCAGCTTGATGGTCATGGTACCTGTTCCTTCTCTCTCTGGCCGCATCGCCACGCCGGCCAATTACTCAATTTCAGAAACTTTCCTTCAGCCACTGGCCCATGCGGGCTATGCGGCTGTTATTTCCCCCAAGCGACATGAGCAGACCGCTCTGTGACGCATGTGTCTCCATGTCCGCGACCTGCGGATAGATCATCAGGCCGACGGCCGTCGAAAAGGCCGGGCCCTTGGCCGCCGTCGGCAGCCCCGAGACGCCCATCGGGCGGCCGATGCGAACGTTGCGGGCAAGGATGCGCCGCGCCACGTCGGCAAGGCCGGTCAGCTGGCTCGCCCCGCCGGTCAGCACGACGCGCTTGCCGACGATCGGGCTGAAACCGGAGCGCTGGATCCGGTCGCGGATCAGTTCCATCGTCTCCTCGATACGGGCCGACACGATGCGCGAAACCAGCGCCCGCGGCACCTGCGACGGCTGGTCGCGATCGTCCTCGCCGATCGGCGGGATCGAGATCAGCTCGCGCTCGTCGGAGGAATTCGAAAGGGCCGAGGCATGCACGACCTTCAGCCGCTCCGCATCCTCGATGCGGGTCGAAAGGCCGCGCGCCAGGTCGGTGGTGACGTGATGGCCGCCGAGGCCGACGGCATCCGTATGAACGAGCTTGCCTTCGGCAAAGACCGAGATCGTTGTCGTGCCGCCGCCCATGTCGATCGCCGCGCAGCCGAGCTCGACCTCGTCGTCGACGAGAGCCGCAAGGCCCGATGCATAGGGCGTCGCAACGATGCCCTCGACCGACAGATGCGCGCGGTTGACGCTAAGCTCGAGGTTCTTCAGCGCCGAGCGCTCCGCCGTCACCACATGCATGTCGACACCGAGTGCATCGCCGTACATCGCCAGCGGATCGCGGATGCCGCGCTCGCCGTCGAGCGAGAAGCCGGTCGCCAGCGAATGCAGCACCGAACGGTCCTGGCGCAGCGACTGCTGGCAGGCGGCCGACAGCACCTTCTTCAGATCGTTGAGCTCGACTTCCTGGCCGCCGAGATCGATCGTCGCGGTGTAGATGTCGCTGCCGAGGCGGCCAGCCGTCAGGTTGACGATCAGGCTTTCGACGGTCAGCCCCGCCATGCGCTCCGCCGCGTCGACCGCAAGGCGAATGACGCCTTCCAGCGCGTCGAGATCAGCGATGACGCCAGTCTTGATGCCGCGGGAACGCTGGTGGCCGATGCCGATGATCTCGATATTGTGCGTGCGGCCCGGCAGGATCTGGCTTTCCTCTCGCGGCGTCAGCCGGCCGATCATGCAGACGACCTTGGTCGAGCCGATATCGAGCACCGAAACGACATGTGACCGCTTCGACGAAAGCGGCTTCAGGCGCGGCAATCCGAAATGGGATGAACCGAACAAGCTCATATATTCTGCCCCGCCTTCTTCAATTCTTTCGTACGCTCCGTCACTGCCGTCTGCCTGCGGATCGCCGCCTCCGGCGTCAGCTGGATCGCGGTTCTGTCGGCCAGCCTGAGATCGACCGCGGCAATGTCTCGCTCCAGGAGCTGGTGCTCCTTGTCGAACTTCGAAAGCGTCGCCAGTGCCTGGTCGATACCGTCTTCCGGCAGCTTGACGACGACGCCGTTGTCCATGTGCAGGTCCCAGCGACGGCCTGATATCCAGACATAGGCCTTCACGCGGGCCTTCACGTCGGGCCACTTCGAGAAGGCGTCGTCGAGCGAAGCCGCCGCCGTTTCGGCATCGCGGCCGACGACGAGCGGCAGCGCCGAAAACTTGTTGTCGCGCAGCGGCGCAATGACGCTGCCGTTCTTCTCGATCAGGGAAAGCTCCTGTCCGTGCTGCCAGATCGCATAGGCCTGGCGCTCCTTGAGCTTCACTTCGATCGTTTTCGGATAAATCTTGCGCACCTCGACACTTTCGACCCAGGGAAGATGGGCGATCTTCCTGCGGGCGGCATCGACGTCGAGCGCAACCAGCGAGGTCGTGCCGTCAAGGCCGATCAGCTGCAGGATCTCGATTTCGGAGGTCTCCGAATTGCCGGAGACCTTCACGTCCTCGATCGCAAAACCCGCGGCCGTCGTCGTCGCCTGCGCTACGGCTTCCGTGTGACCGCCGAGCGACATGCCGTAAAGCCCCGTCGCAGCCAGGAAGGCGAGCGCCGAGACCGTGCCCGTATGAACAGGAATGTAGATGCGGCCGCTGCAGAGGCTGATCAGGAAGCGCGTGACCCGGCGCAGCGGACGCGGCAACACGAACCGCTCTTCGGCTTCCATGATCGGAAGCACGGCATGATGGCTGGGGCGCCCAATCCTCTTGACTGTCAACGCAAACAAGACGCGTCCTCCACCATCCACCGGAGAAACTGACCAAACGAATAACCGGCATGACCGGCCATTTCGGGCACGAGCGAGGTTGGAGTCATACCTGGCTGGGTATTGACTTCCAGCCAGATGATTTCGCCGTCTTCGGAGAAACGATCGTCGTAACGAAAGTCGGACCGACTGACGCCGCGACAACCGATTGCCTGATGCGCCCTTAGGGACAATGTTTGTATTTTTTGGTAAATATTCGGTGAAATTTTCGCGGGGATGACGTGTTTTGAACCGCCTGCCGCGTACTTGGAGTCGTAATCATAAAAATTGTGTCCCTGCGGCACCACTTCCGTGACACCGAGCGGAGTTTCACCCATGACACCGCAGGTGAGTTCGCGACCGTAAACATAGCGCTCGACGATCACCTCTTCGCCGTAGCGCCATTCGGGCGAGCTGACGATCTGTGGCGGATGCGCCTGATCTTCGGTGACGATGACGACGCCGAAGCTCGACCCTTCGCGGACGGGTTTCACCACATAGGGCGGCTTCATCGGATGCGTCGCGGGAAAGGCGAAACGGTTGACCACCTGCGATTCGGCCACCGGAATGCCGGCGGCGCCGGCAACGAGCTTCGCCTTGTCCTTGTCCATCGCCAGCGCCGAGGCAAGCACGCCCGAATGCGTATAGGGGATTTCAAGATATTCGAGGATGCCCTGAATGGTGCCGTCCTCGCCGAACGGGCCGTGAAGCGCATTGAAGACGACATCGGGCTTCAGCGCAGCAAGCTTCTCGGAAACGTCGCGCGCCACGTCGATACGCGTCACGTCGAAGCCCTCTGCCTCGAGGGCTTCTGCGCAAGCCTTTCCCGAGGAAAGGCTGACGGGCCTTTCCGAGGAAAATCCGCCCATCAGGACAGCGACATGCTTGCGACTCATCAACACCCCCAAAAAATAACTTCCAGTTTCGAAATCGACGCTTGCGCGAAGCTGTCTGCGTCGTTTCAGGCCTTTGTCCGACCTGGGTGCATTAGAGCATCATTATGGTTAATGAAGTGTTTACTTTCGTTAACTTCGTATTGCCGCGCCCTTGATTTTTTAACCTTCTCTTCTTCGGGATTGCCAGATCGAAGACGCCGCTGATCCGCGAAAACAGAAAAACCCGCACGAAAAAACCGCGCGGGTTCAATGGGATAGCTCGTTATCTTGCGGTCAGTCGGCGTCGTCGAGGAATTTCCATACGAGCCCGCCGAGCGCTCCACCCGCAAGCGGCGCAATCCAGAACAGCCAGAGTTGCTGCAGCGCCCAGCCGCCAACGAAAAGCGCCTGGCCGGTGGAACGCGCCGGATTGACCGAGGTATTCGTCACGGGGATAGAAACGAGATGGATCAGCGTCAGCCCGAGGCCGATCGCAAGCGGCGCGAAGCCGGCAGGCACCCGGCTGCTGGTCGACCCCAAGATGATGATTAGGAAGAACATGGTCAGCAGCACTTCGATCAGCAGCGCCGAAAGCAGTGAATAACCGCCTGGAGAATGATCGCCATATCCGTTGGCGGCAAAGCCGCCGAGTTCGAAACCTGCCTTGCCGCTGGCGATGAGATAAAGCAGCGCCGCCGCGGCGATGGCGCCGACAACCTGCACGACGACATAGGGAACGAGACGCGCCGCGGGAAACCGTCCGGCAACAGTTAGGCCAAGCGAGACGGCGGGATTGAAATGACCGCCCGAAATGCCGCCCACGGCATAGGCCATGGTGAGCACTGTCAGACCGAACGCAAAGGCTACGCCGACGAAACCGATCCCAAGCTCGGGATAGGCCGCGGCCAGCACTGCGCTGCCGCATCCGCCGAAGACCAGCCAGAACGTGCCGAGAAACTCAGCAACTAGACTCTTTTGCATGCTCGCCTCCTTAACCTCAACCAAGAGTTTAAATGAATCCGTTACAATTTGATTCCGGTCAAGCGCGTGGACATTGCCGCGGCAAGCTCCACGCAAGGATCAAGAAACGGGTGGAGATGCGGCAAGTGCGGCGCGAGGAGACGTTTTCTCAGACCTGAAATTGCGTTAAGACCCGCCAGCCTCCCTAGGCGCTCCATAAAAATACTGATTGGAATGAAAATGACAGACGCGATCTCCGCATCGCCGACTCCCGCTTCGAACAGCGCGCAAGTCAATTCCCCGGCTCGCGTCCTCATCGCCAGCCTTGTCGGCACTACCATCGAATTCTTCGACTTCTACGTCTACGCGACGGCAGCCGTCCTCGTCTTCCCGCATCTCTTCTTCCCGGCAAGCGATTCGAACGCCGCAACGCTGCAGTCGCTCGTCACTTTCTCGATCGCCTTCTTCGCCCGCCCCATCGGCGCCGTCATCTTCGGTCATTTCGGCGACCGCATCGGCCGCAAGGCGACACTCGTCGCCGCGCTGATGACGATGGGGCTTTCGACGGTCCTGATCGGCATGCTGCCGGGCTATGATGCGATCGGCATCGCAGCACCCTTGTTGCTGGCGCTTTGCCGCTTCGGCCAGGGCCTCGGCCTCGGCGGCGAATGGGGCGGTGCCGTTCTGCTTGCCACCGAAAACGCTCCTCCCGGCAAGCGCAGCTGGTTCGCCATGTTCCCGCAGCTCGGCGCGCCGATCGGCTTCATCCTCTCCTCCGGCTTCTTCCTCATCCTGGCGGAAACGATGAGCAACGAGGATTTCCTCGATTACGGGTGGCGCATTCCCTTCATCGCCAGCCTCGCGCTCGTCGCCGTCGGCCTCTATGTCCGCCTCAAGATCGCCGAGACGCCGGAATTCCGCAAAGCCGTCGAAAAGCAGGAGCGCGTCGCCGTGCCGATCGAAGTGGTCTTCCGCAACCATCTGCGCAGCCTGATCCTCGGCACCTTCATTGCCGTCGCGACCTTCGTACTGTTCTACCTGATGACGGTCTTCACGCTCTCCTGGGGCACGACACCTCTGGAAAAGGGCGGGCTCGGTTATACGAGAGAGCAGTTCCTGGTCGTCCAGCTTGTCGGCGTCGTCTTCTTCGGCCTGACAATCCCGCTCTCCGGCTGGCTCTCCGATCTATATTCGCGCCGCATCATCCTGACGCTGACGACCATTGCCATCGTGATCTTCGGCTTCTTCTACGCGACGCTGTTGACCAGCGGTCTCACAGGCGCTTTCCTGTGCTCGATCATCGGCCTCGCCTTGATGGGCTTCACCTATGGTCCGATCGGCGCTGCCCTTGCCGCTCCCTTCCCGACCATGGTGCGCTATACCGGCGCCTCGATGACCTTCAACCTCGGCGGCATCTTCGGCGCCTCGCTCGCTCCTTATATCGCCACCTGGCTCGCCACCCATTACAGCCTGGACTATGTCGGCTACTACCTCGCCGCCGCGGCCGTAATCTCGCTGGTCTGCATCCAGCTGTCGGGCCGCGAGGAAGTCTGAACCTCGAGTAGCAAGTGAACAACCAGCCGCGGCGCTCTAACGTCGCGGCTTTTGTATTGATGCCATGAGCACTTCCGGTTAACCGGAGCACTCACGGCAAAACGGGGAACAGATCATGCGATGCCTCATTACCGGCGCGGCCGGCTTTGTCGGTGGACCACTCGTCGAGAGACTGCATGGAGAGCGGATATGCGAGCTTGCAGTGACGACGCGATCTGCAGCCGCCAGCTTCCCGACATCTGTGCGGCATTTCCCCATCGAGATAACAAGCGAAACCGATTGGACAGCGGTTCTCGAGGGTATCGATGTCATCGTCCATCTCGCCGCTCGTGTTCACATCATGAACGACCGCGCAGCCGATCCGCTTGCGGAATTTCGTCGGATCAACACCGCCGCCACGTTGAACCTCGCCGAGCAGGCCGCCCGCGCGGGCGTAAAAAGGTTCGTCTTCATCAGCAGCATCAAGGTCAATGGCGAGGAAAACGATCGCCCCTTCCGGCACGACGATACGCCAATGCCGATCGATCCCTATGGCATTTCGAAGTTGGAAACTGAAATCGGTCTGCATGGAATTGCCGCCCGAACAGGCATGGAAGTCGTGGTCATTCGCCCGCCGCTCGTCTATGGACGCGGCGCGAGGGGCAATTTCGCCCTGCTCGTCGGACTGGTCAGGAAGAAGATACCGCTCCCCTTCGCGTCGCTGAAGAACCGCCGGACATTGGTCGCGCTTCCAAATCTCGTCGATCTGATCATCACCGGGATGAAGCATCCCGGCGCAGCCGGCCAGACCTTTCTAGCAGGCGATGGAGAAGATCTTTCGACTCCCGGGCTTATCGAGGGGATTGCCGCAGGGCTGGGCGTCAAACCGATGCTGCTCCCATTCCCGCCCGCCTTGTTGCAGATGGGAGCGAGAGTCACGGGAAAGGGCGCCGTCTACCAACGCCTTTGTGGCTCCCTCCGGGTCGACATATCCCATGCCCGCGACGTGCTCGGCTGGTCGCCCCTCGTCACGCCGCGCGAAGGCCTGAAGCTTGCGGTGAAGTAACCGTTACTCGCTCGTCACGCCGTGGAACGGACGCACTTCGCGGCCGGGCATGAAGACGCCGAGACGTTTAATTTCCCATTCGAGCTTGATGCCGTCTTTCTCGAAGACCTCGCGGCGCACCTGCTCTCCGAGATATTCGAGGTCGTAGCCGGTCGCCTGCCCCATGTTGATCATGAAATTGCAGTGAAGCGCCGACATCTGCGCGCCGCCGATGACGAGACCGCGGCAGCCCGCTTCGTCGATCAGTTTCCAGGCCGAATGGCCGGCCGGGTTCTTGAAGGTCGAGCCGCCGGTCTTTTCGCGCACCGGCTGCACCGTCTCGCGGTGATTGCGCACGGCGTCCATCTCGGCGCGGATCTGGGCACGCTCTTCCGGATAACCCTCGAACAGCACAGAGGTGAAGATCAACTCGCTGGATGCGGTCGAATGCCGGTAGGAATAGCCCATCTCGGCATTGGAAAGCACGTGCTTGTCGCCCTTGCGGTCGACCGCATGGACCTCGATCAGCCGCTCGCGCGTCTCCACGCCGTTTGCGCCGGCATTCATGCGCGCCGCGCCGCCGATGCCGCCCGGAATGCCGTAGAAGAAATGAAAGCCCCCGATGCCGTTGTCCATCGCCATCGCCGCCACGTGTTTATCCGGGCAGATGGCGCCGGCCAGAATACGGTTTTCGCCGGCGAGCTCGACGAAGCCGAACCCCTTGGCCGACAGGCGCAGCACGACGCCGGGAATGCCGCCGTCGCGTACCAGGATGTTGGAGCCGACGCCGACCACCGTCAGCGGCACCTCTTCCGGCAATATCTTCAGGAAGGCGATGAGATCGTCGATGTCATGCGGCTGGAACATCAGCTCGGCCAGGCCACCGGCCCTGAACCAGGTGACACGGTCCATCGGGGCATCCGGCGTGATACGGCCGCGGATATCCTTTACACCGTCTCCGAGAGACGCGAGAAGCTTTTCCCCATTCACCTGTTTCATACGGACTTTCCCGATAGGCCTTCCAGTTGCTTGGGCAGCGCCGCCGCCCAGGATGTGATGCTCCCAGCCCCCAACAGAACCACGAAATCGCCAGGCTTTGCAACCTCCGCGACCATCTGCGGCAAAAGCTCCGCCGAGTTTATAAAGCGGGCGTCGCGATGGCCGCCGGATTTGATGCGTGAGACCAGCGACACGGAATCGATGCCTTCGATCGGATCCTCGCCCGCCGCATAGACCGGTGCCAGGAAGATGCTGTCGGCATCGTTGAAGCAGGCGGCGAATTCCTCGAACAGGCTCGCAAGACGGCTAAAGCGATGCGGCTGGTGGACGGCGATGACACGCCCCTTGCAGGACTCTCGGGCGGCGCGCAGCACCGCCTTGATCTCGACGGGATGATGGCCGTAATCGTCGAATATCTGCACGCCGTTCCACTCGCCGGTCAGCGTGAAACGACGCTTGACGCCACCGAAGGAGGCAAGCCCCTTGGCGATATCGGCGCTCGATATGCCGAGCCGGTTGGCAACGGCGATCGCCGCCGTTGCGTTGGAAATATTATGGCGCCCCGGCATCGGCATGACCAGCCCCTTGAGCTCGATCACCTGGCCTGTGCGGCGGCGGCGGATTTCGACGTCGAATATTGAGCGCGTGCCGTCGATGCGCACATTCTTGAAGCGCACGTCGGCCTGCGGGTTCTCGCCATAGGTAATGATCTTGCGGTCCTCGATGCGGCCGACCAGCGACTGCACCTCGGGATGGTCGAGACACATGACGCCGAAGCCGTAGAACGGCACGTTCTCGACAAACTGCCGGAAGGCTGCACGCACGGCGTCGAAATTGCCGTAATGATCGAGATGTTCCGGGTCGATATTGGTGATGACGGCGACATCGGCCGGAAGTTTCAGGAAGGTGCCGTCCGATTCGTCGGCCTCGACCACCATCCACTCGCCCTCGCCCATGCGGGCATTGGTGCCGTAGGCATTGATGATGCCGCCATTGATGACGGTCGGGTCGAGCCCGCCGGCTTCGAGTAGTGTGGCGACCAGCGAGGTGGTCGTCGTCTTGCCATGCGTGCCGCCGATGGCGATCGCATTGCGGAAGCGCATCAGCTCGGCCAGCATTTCGGCACGGCGCACCACCGGCAGCAGCTTTTCGCGCGCGGCGATGAGCTCCGGATTGCTCTTCTTGATCGCCGTCGAGACGACGACGACTTCGGCCTCACCCAGGTTTTCGGCCCGGTGACCGACAAACACCTCGATGCCCTTGTCGCGCAGGCGCTGGACATTGGCGCTGTCAGCCTGGTCCGATCCCTGCACCTTGTGGCCGAGATTGTGCAGCACCTCGGCAATGCCGCTCATGCCGATGCCACCGATGCCGATGAAATGGACGAGGCCGATCGTCTTCGGCAGTTTCATGCGCGTGTCCTCTTGAATTCCGCAATTGTCCGTCTGGCGGCAATAGCCTCAACCATGTCGGCAAGCAAGTTCGCGGCATCGGGTTTCCCGGCGCGTTTCGCCGCCGCCGCCATGTGCGAAAGCTTTTCCGGATCGTTCATGACAGCCGTCAGGATCGCCGCGATCTTCTCCGGCGAAAGCTCCGACTGGGCGATCACCTTCGCTCCGCCGGTCGCAGCGAGTGCCGCCGCATTCGCCGCCTGGTCGTGATCGAGAGCATGCGGGTAAGGGACGAGCACGGCCGGCCGGCCGATGACGGAGATTTCCGAAACGGTGGAGGCGCCCGAACGGCAGATGACGAGATGCGCCCTCGCCAACCTCTCGGCCATGTCGGTGAAGAAGGGGGCGATATCGGCCCCCATTTCCAGCTTGGCGACGCAGCCGCTGACCATTTCCATATCCTCGGGACGCACCTGCTGGGTGATGCGCAGGCGCACGCGAAGCGCCTCGTCGAGCAGGCTGATCGCCGTCGGCAGCGCCTTGGAGAAATATTGCGCGCCCTGGCTGCCGCCGAAGACGACGAGGTTGAAGGCCTCGCCCGGATGCGACGGCATGTAAGGCACCTCGGCCGCAGCGATGATCGCCGGGCGGACCGGATTGCCCGTCGTCACCGTCTTGTCTGGAAAGGCGGCGCCTCCCTCCGGCAGGAACCCGCCGGCGATGGCCTGCACGCGGGTTGCCAAGGCCTTGTTGGCGCGCCCCATCACGGCATTCTGCTCGTGAATCATCGAGGGCACGCCGAGCCGGGTGGCGGCAAGCAGCGGCGGCACGGTGGGATAACCACCGAAACCAACGACGATGATAGGCCGCAGCCGCTGAATCAGCTTCTTTGCCGCCCGCATGCCGCTCCAGAGCGTCCACAGCGAGCGGGCGACAGCAACCGGGTTCTTCGAGCCGATCGTCGCCGACGGCACGACATGGATCTCCTCGGCCGGAAATTTGCCGGCATAACGCTCGGCCCTGCTGTCCGTGACGAGATGCACCGAATAGCCGCGCTCCTTCAGCTTGAAGGCCAGCGCCTCCGCCGGGAACACATGGCCGCCGGTTCCCCCGGCGGCAAGCAGCACGATGCCTTTGCTCATGGTCTTCTACTCCGCCGGCATGCCGTGCGGGACGCGGAAGAGGCTCCGGTCCTGCGCGCGTTTTTCCGGTCGATGGCGGGTCAGCGCCAGGATGAAGCCGGCGGTGACGCAGATCGCCACCATGGACGAGCCACCATAGGAAATCAGCGGCAGCGTCATGCCCTTCGCCGGCAACAGTTCGAGATTGACGCCGATATTGATGATCGACTGGATGCCCATCTGCAGCACCAGGCCGGCGACGGCGAAGCGGTTGAAGTCATTCCGTTCGCGATAGGCATGCGAGAGGCCGCGCAGCACCAGAACGGTAAACAGCGCAACGAGCGCCATGCAGAAGACGATGCCGAATTCCTCGGCCGCGACCGAGAAGATGAAGTCGGTATGCGCATCCGGGATGATGCGCTTGACGATGCCTTCGCCCGGCCCTTGGCCGAACCAGCTGCCGCGGATGATCGCCTCGCGCGCGGTGTCGATCTGGAACGTGTCGCCTTCGCCGGTCATGAATTTGTCTATACGCAACGCAACGTGCGGGAAGACGTAATAGGCGCTGAGCAGGCCGCCGGCGCCGCCGATGCCGAGCAGCATGATCCAGATCCACGGCATGCCGGCCATGAAGAACATCCCGCCCCACACGGCCGTGGTCAGGATGGTCTGGCCGAGGTCCGGCTGCGCGATGAGAAGGGCTGCGACGATGCCGAACAGGATGATGGCAAAGAGATTGCCGGGGATCTCCGGCTGGCGCGCATGTTCGGCAAACAGCCAGGCGCAGACCACGACGAAGGCGGGCTTCATGAATTCCGATGGCTGGATGGAAAGGCCGGCGATCCAGATCCAACGCCTGCCACCCTTGACCTCCTGGCCAACGAACAGCACCAGCACCATCATGGCGACCGAGATGATCAGGATCAGGATCGCGGTCCGCCGCACCTGGCGCGGCGTCAGGAACGACAGCCCGAGCATGACGCCGATCGAGGGGATCATGAAGGCGGCATGGCGCTTTACGAAGTGGAAAGGCTCGAGCCCGATGCGTTCGGCGACCGCAGGAGATGCCGCAAATGACAGCATGAATCCGATGCCCATCAGAAAGATGAACATCGCCAGGAAGAAGCGGTCGATGGTCCAGAACCAATCGGCCAGAGGCCCACGTTCCGCGCGGCTTACCATGTCATTTCTCTCCTGTTGCCGGACCGATCAGCATCGCAATCCCGTCAAGCGCTGCCACGTGGCCGACGAAGGCTTCGCCCCTGACTTCGAAATTCTTATACTGGTCGAAGCTTGCGCAAGCCGGGGATAACATCACGGCCGAAGCGGCGCTCTCGTCGCGTTCGGCATCGGCGGCCGCATGCGCGACGGCGCGCTCCAGCGTATCCGATATTTCGTAAGGAACAGCCTCGCCGAGCGTCGCGGCGAATTCCGCCGCCGCCTCGCCGATCAGATAGGCCTTGGCGATGCGCGGAAAATAGGGAGCGAGCGTCGTGATGCCGCCAGCCTTCGGCAGGCCGCCGGCGATCCAGTAGATGCGATCATAACTCGAAAGGGCCGGCGCCGCGGCATCGGCATTGGTCGCCTTGGAATCGTTGACGAAAACGACACGGCCACGCTGCCCGACCGGCTGCATGCGGTGCTTGAGGCCGGGGAACGAGGCAAGGCCGGCGCGGATGTCATCGGCCGACACGCCGACGGCAAGGCAGGCAGCGACGGCTGCGGCGGCGTTCTGCGCATTGTGGCTGCCGCGCAGCGTCTGGATGCCGTCGAGATCGACGAAAGGCAGCATCGCTCCGCCGGCAGCTTTGATGAGCTTGGTGCCCTCGGCATAAATCCCGTCGGCCACGACGTTGCGGCGCGAGATGCGGACCACCTTGACGCCCGCCCGCTCGACGCGGTCGGCAATCAGCGCCGAATGGCTGTCGTCGATGCCGACGATTGCAACATCGCTACCGGCGACCAGCCGTTCCTTGACATCGGCATAATGCTGCATCGTGCCGTGACGATCGAGATGATCGGGCGTCAGGTTGAGCAGGATGCCGGCCGACGGGTCCAGCGTCGGCGCCAGATCGATCTGGTAGGAGGAGCATTCGACGACGTAATAGCGCTCGGCCTTCGGCGGATCGAGCGTCAGCACCGCCGTACCGATATTGCCGCCGAGCTGCGTGTCGTAGCCGGCGGATTTCAAGATATGGGCGATCAGCGCCGTCGTGGTCGACTTGCCGTTGGTGCCTGTTATGGCGATGAAAGGGCAATCCGGCGCATGGGCGCGGCGCTCGCGTACGAAGAGCTCGACATCGCCGACGATATCGACGCCGGCCGCGCGGGCAAGATCGACAGTCCAGTGCGGCTTCGGATGGGTGAGCGGTACGCCGGGCGACAGCACGAACAGCGCCTGCTGGCTCCAGTCGATGCTGTGCAGATCCTCCGTCCTGATGCCTTCGGCCGCGGCCTTGGCAACGCTGTCTGGATTGTCGTCCCAGGCGGTCACCTCAGCACCGCCTGCGATCAGCGCCCGGGCGGTGGCAAAGCCGGAGCCGCCGAGCCCGAAGAGCGCGACCTTCCTGTCCTTGAGCGTCGTGACCGGGATCATCGCCGCCTCACCGGAGCTTCAGCGTCGAAAGGCCGAGCATCGCAAGGCCGACGGCAACGATCCAGAAGCGGATCACCACCTGGCTCTCGGTCCAGCCCTTCTTCTCGAAGTGATGATGGATCGGCGCCATCAGGAAGACGCGCCGGCCAGTCATCTTGAAGAAGCCGACCTGGATGATGACGGACAGCGTCTCGATGACGAAGAGGCCGCCGATGATTGCCATGACGATCTCGTGCTTGGTGGCGACGGCGACGGTGCCGATCGTGCCGCCGAGTGCCAGCGACCCCGTGTCGCCCATGAAGATGGCGGCCGGCGGCGCGTTGAACCAGAGAAAACCGAGACCAGCGCCGATGACGGCGCCAAGCACGACGGCGAGTTCGCCGGTGCCGGGCACGAAATTGATCTGCAGGTAATTCGCAAACACCACGTTGCCGGCGAGATAGGCGATGACGCCGAAGGAGGCGGCGGCGATCATCACAGGCACGATGGCAAGCCCGTCGAGACCGTCGGTCAGGTTGACGGCATTGCCGGCGCCGACAATGACGAAGCCGCCGAAGACGACGAACATGATGCCGATATTGATCATGAAGTCCTTGAAGAAGGGAAAGGCGATCGAGGAGCCGAAGGTCGAGCCGGCAATCCCCGAGGCAAGGGCGGTGCGCATCATGAAATAGACGGCGATGCCGGCGATGACGAATTCGATGCCGAGACGCGCCTTGCCGGAAAAGCCCATATGGCTCTGCTTCGTGACCTTAAGGTAATCGTCGTAGAAGCCGATCGCGCCGAAGCCCAGCGTCACCAGCAGCGTCGCGACGACATAGACATTGGAAAGATCGGCCCAGAGCAGCGATGCGCCGACGATGCCGGCGAGGATCATCAGCCCGCCCATGGTGGGCGTGCCGGCCTTCTTGAAATGCGTCTGCGGCCCGTCGGCGCGGATCGGCTGGCCCTTGCCTTGCCGGATGCGCAGCGAATTGATGATCGTCGGCCCGAACAGGAAGACGATCAGCGCTGAGGTAAAGAGAGCGGCCCCCGTGCGGAAGGTAATATATCTGAACAGATTCAGAAATTTGAAATATTCCGACAGTTCGACAAGCCAGATCAGCATTCAGGGCCCCTTGTTTACCCGATCAAAATTCGCGTTGCGTGTCGGCAAATGGCGGGAACTTGTCAAGGAGCGCGGCGACGATCTTGCCGAAACCGATGCCCAGAGACGATTTCACCATCAACACGTCGCCTGGCGCGACCGAGTTCAATACATAGTCCGTCAATTCGCTCGTGTTCTCGCGATATTCGACATGGACGCTTTCCGGCAACGATTCCTTGAGCGCAGCCATCTCCGCTCCGGCCAACCAGACATGTTCGATACCGGCAGCAAGCAGCGGCACGGCAAGGTCGGTATGGACCTTCTGCGCATAGTCGCCCATTTCCAGCATGTCGCCGAGCACGGCGATACGGCGTCCGCGGCCGGTCGGCTCGGAGGCCGCCAGCAGCGCGATCGCCGCGCGCATCGAGGCCGGATTGGCATTGTAGCTCTCGTCGATCAGCGTGAAGCTGCCGCCGCCGATCGAAAGCCGGTGGCGCTTGCCCCTGCCCTTTTCCGGCTTCAGCGTCGCAAGCGCTTCGATCGCCTTCTGCATATCGGCGCCGACGATCCTGACGACGCCGAGCGCTGCGAGCGCATTCTCGGCGATATGGCGGCCCGGCGCGCCGAGCGCAACTTCCAGCGTCTCGCCGCCGATCGTCAGCCACAGCGTCGAATTCTCGTCGGAACCATTGAATTCTGCGAGCCGGAATTCAGCCTTGGCATGCTGGCCGAAGGAATGGATATGCTCGATGCCGAGCGATTGCGCCGTGCGGTCGAGGAAATTGAACTGGTCGTTGTCGCGGTTGAGCACGACATGCCCACCGGGTTCCAGCCCCTCGAAGATCTCGGCCTTGGCGGCGGCGATTTCCTTGATGTTCTTGAAATTGCCGAGATGCGCCGGCGCGATCGTCGTGATGATGGCGACATCGGGACGAATCATCGCCACCAGCGGCCGGATCTCGCCGGGATGGTTCATTCCGACTTCGAAGACGCCGTAATCCGTATCCTCAGCCATGCGTGCCAGCGTCAGCGGCACGCCCCAATGATTGTTGAAGGAGGCGACGGAGGCGTGCACCTTGCCGGAGGGCGACAGCACATGCCGCAGCATTTCCTTGGTGGTCGTCTTTCCCACAGATCCCGTCACCGCGATGATCTGGGCCTTAGAGCGCTCGCGCGAGGCAAGGCCGAGCCGGCCAAGTGCCGCGAGCACGTCTTCCACGACGATCATCGGCACCGTCAGACGGCCCATGGCGGGAAGCCTCGCCTCGCTGACGACGAGAAGGGAGGCGCCGTTCGCCATCGCCATCGATGCGTAATCGTGACCATCGACACGGTCGCCCTTGATCGCGAAGAAGGCTTCGCCTGGAGCAATCGAGCGGCTGTCGATGGAGATGCCGGTGATGCCTTCGGGCAGAGTGCCGAAGGGGCGCCCCGCCATCGCTGCGATCATGTCTTCGGTCGTCCAGAGCCAGCTCAAGATTTCAGGTCCTCCAAGGCCTTGCGCACCTCCGCATGATCGGAGAACGGCAGGGTGACGTCGCCGATCGTCTGCCCTTCCTCATGCCCCTTGCCGGCGACGATCAGCGTATCGCCGGATCTCAGCATACTGACCGCCTCGCGGATCGCCGTGGCGCGATCGGCGATTTCCGAGGCGCAACTCGCTGCCGCCATGATCTCCGCCCGGATCGAGGCCGGCTCCTCAGAACGGGGATTATCGTCGGTGACGATGACGACCTCGGCAAGACGGCAGGCGATTTCGCCCATGATCGGCCGCTTGCCGCGGTCACGGTCGCCGCCGCAGCCGAAAACGACGATGACGCGGCCGGTGGTGAAAGGTCTGACCGAGCCCAGCACGTTTTCCAGAGCATCCGGCTTGTGGGCATAGTCGACATAAGCGAGTGCGCCGTCTTTCGTGTGGCCGACGAGTTCGAGACGGCCGGACGCGCCGACGAGCTTCTCGAGCGCAGCCATCGCAACCTTCGCCTCAACGCCGGTCGACATGGCAAGCCCCGCCGCGACCAGCGCGTTGGCCACCTGAAAGTCGCCGGCCAGCGGAATGTCCACCTCGAAGATCTCGCCGCCGATATGGACCTCGGCCATCTGCTTGTGGCGGAAGTGCTCGACCCGCTTCAATGAGAGGTAGTTACCCTTTCGCCCGACGGTACGAACGTCGTGACCGGCACCGGTCGCGGCCTTGATCGCCTGAGCCGACCACGGATCGTCCGCGAAGATCACCGCCGGCGATCCCTTCGGCAACAGCGTATCGAAAAGCCGCATCTTGGCGGCCATATAGGCCTCTATCGTGGGATGATAATCCATGTGGTCCCGGCCGAGATTGGTGAACGCGGCGGCGGCAAGCCTGACGCCGTCGAGCCGGCACTGGTCGAGGCCGTGACTGGAGGCCTCCATCGCGGCATGCGTCACGCCTTCTCCGGCAAGTTCCGCCAGCAGCTCATGCAGCGACACAGGATCGGGCGTCGTCAGCGAGCCATATTCGTTGCGCGTCGGCGAGACGACGCCCGTCGTGCCGATCATCGCGGCCGCGTGGCCGGCATGCGCCCAGATCTGCCGGGTGAAAGAAGCGACGGAGGTTTTGCCCGCGGTGCCGGTGACGGCGACCATAGTATCGGGCTGCCTGCCGTGGAAACGCGCGGCGGCGATGGAAAGGAAACGGCGCGGCTCTTTGACCGCAAGCACCGGGATCGAAGCAGCGACGGCTTGGGAGGCGATCGCGACGGCAGCGCCGCGGCCGGCGGCATCCGCGATGAAGCCCGTACCGTCCGCCTTGGTACCGGCGACCGCCACGAAAGCATTGCCCGGCGCCACCTTGCGGCTGTCCGAAGACAGGCCTGAGATATCAAGCAAGCCTGCCGGGCCTTCGAGCTGTGCTTCAAGTTCCGGAAACTGATCTCCGGCCAAGTCTCGCAATTTCATCGAATGCACTTTTCTCTCTTGAAGCCGGTTCACCCCTCGCGAATCGGCGTCGATATTCATTCACACTCAATAAGACACCAGCAAGGCCGATCCGCCCTCCCCGAATTTCGGCTCGATGCCGAGAATGGGGGCCGCGCGGCTGATGATCTCGCGGGCAATCGGCCCGGCGGTACCGGCGGAGATCGTTCCGCCATAGGCCTTCTCACCGGTCTTCGGCTCGTCGCAGAAGGTGATCACCGCATATTTGGGATCGTTGATCGGGAATGCGGCGATGAAGGAATTGAAATTCAGGGTCGCCGAATAACGGCCGTTCACCACCTTGTCAGCCGTGCCGGTCTTGCTGCCGACGGAAAAGCCCGGCACGCGGGCGACGCGCCCGGATCCCTTGTACCCGTTGAAGTCAAGCAGATAGCGAATCTCGTCGCTGGTCGACTTCTTGATCACCTGCGTGGCAATCTCATCAGCCTGTTCGCGCGTGCGCGGCAGGAATGTCGGCTCGATGAGCTTGCCGCCGTTGACGAGAGCGGCGGCCGCCACCCCTGTCTGCAGTGCCGTCGTCGAGACGCCATGGCCGAAGGAAATCGTGATCGAATTGATCTTCTTCCAGACGCGCGGCTGGCTCGGCATCTTCACTTCGGGCAGCTCGGTCTGCATCTTGGTCAACAGGCCGAACTTGGTCAGATAGTCCTTCTGCGCGTCGATGCCGACGATGTCGATGACGCGCGCCGTGCCGATATTCGAAGAATATTGGAAAATCTCGGGAACAGTCAGCCAGCGGCGCTGCCCGTGAAAATCGTGGATAGTGAAACCGCCGATATAGATCGATTTGCTGGCATCGAAACTGTCGGTCATCTTCACCTTGCCGCTATCGAGCGCCATGGCCAGCGAAAAGGTCTTGAAGGTCGAGCCCATTTCGAAGGTGCCGTTAGTCATCCGGTTGAGCCAACCCTCCTTGGCGCCTTCCTGCGGATCGTTCGGATCGAAATCCGGCGCCGATGCCATCGCCAGCACTTCTCCCGTATGCACGTCGATGACCGCAGCACCCGCGCCCTTGGACTGGAAGTTGTTGACGGCGTTGACGACCGCGTCCCGCACGATGTTCTGCACGCGCAGGTCGATCGAAAGGCGCACCGGCTCGAGCGGCTGGTCGCTGGTCATGCCGACGGAGGCGAGATCGGCCAGCCCCTGGTCGTCGATGAATTTCTCCATGCCGGCGACACCGCGGTTGTCGATGTTGACGTAACCGAGGATATGCGCGGCGGTCGAGCCGCCCGGATAGAAGCGGCGCTTCTCCGGCCGGAAGCCGATGCCGGGAATGCCGAGCGCCAGGATCTGGCTCTGCTGCTTCGGCGTCAGCTGTCGGCGCAGCCAGGCGAAATGCGAGGTCTTGACCGAGAGCTTCTTGTAGGTGTCCTTGACGTCGAGCTCGGGCAGCACCGTCGCAAGCTTCTCGACCGCCTCGTCGGCGTCGACGATCTTGTTCGGTTCGGCAAACAGCGAGACGGTACGGATGTCGGTCGCCAGCACCTCGCCGTTGCGATCGAGAATGTCGGGGCGCGAGGCCATCAGCCGGTCGGGCGGCAGGATGCTGGAGACGACCTCCTGGTCCTTCATCGCATATTCGACAAGACGGCCGCCGATGACGGCGTAGACACCCATGAAACCAAGGATCAGCAGGCCGACGCGGCTTTTCGCCTGCCCTGATTTCTTCTTGCGCGATCCCTCGATCGCCAGGCCGGCAGGGGAAGGACCACCGAAGCGGTTATAGACGCCGGCGGAGAAATGCGCCTGGCTCTTCAAAACCATGATGCGGGAAAGAAACGACATTATTCCTCCACCGATCCGGTTTCGATCTGATCTGCATCCTCTGCCTCGCCGCGTGGCGCAGGCATCGGAATGGGCTGCGCCTTGGCGGTGGCTTGCGCGCCCTTGGCGCTGGCCACGGTCGCGCTCTTGGCGCTGGCCTCGGTCGCGCCTTTGGCGCTGGCTTTGGCCTCCGTCACATCAGGCACGGGAACCTCGGATTTCAGCATCGGCAATTCCTTGGCATGCACCAGCGCCGTCGATTCCGTCGGCTGCAGCTTCAATTCGTCATTATAGGCTCTGACCAGTCGCTCCAGCCGGTTCGGCTGCGATTGCAGCGCCCAGTCGGCCTTGAGAAGGTCGATCGTGTCCTTCTCGAGCTTGATCTCGGCTTCGAGGCGATGAACCTCCTCGAGCTTCAATTCGGCGCGGTGCTTGATCGTGTAGGTCACGGCGGCAGTGGCCGTCATGACGCCGATGAGCACGAGATCCAACGTTTTCAGCATATCAACCACCAAGCTTTCCGAGGCTGGCAAGATTGGGAAACCCGAAGAGCGACATATCCGCGGCCTCGGCGGCAGCGTCCGTCCTCAGGCCGGCGCGCAGCTTGGCGGAGCGGGCGCGCGGATTGATCTCCGCCTCCGCCTCGCTTGCCGAAACCATCGACTTGCCGATGACCGCAAAGGTTGCTGCCCGCTCATGCGCGACCGGCAGGTGCCGCGAACCCGACGCCTTGCCGGCGCGGTCGGAGAAGAATTTCTTGACGATGCGGTCTTCGAGCGAATGGAAGGTGACGACGACAAGCCGCCCGCCTGGCTTCAGCGACGTTTCGGCCGCAAACAGCGCCTGCGCCAGCTCGCCGAGCTCGTCATTGACGAAGATGCGCAATGCCTGGAAGACGCGCGTTGCCGGATGGATCTTGTCCTTCATCTTGCGCGGCGTGACGAGCTCGATGAGACCGGCGAGGTCGCGTGTCGTTTCGAACGGCTTTTCGGCGCGGCGCTTCTCGATCGCATGGGCGATGCGCGGAGCCTGGCTTTCCTCACCGAGAAAATGGAAGATGCGGATGAGATCAGCGACCTTGGCGCGGTTGACGACATCGGCGGCCGAAACGCCTTCGGCCGACATGCGCATATCGAGCGGACCGTTTTTCTGGAAGGAGAAGCCGCGCTCGGCCTCGTCGATCTGCATGGAAGAGACACCGATATCGAGCACGACGCCGTCGAGCCCGCCTTGCGGCGCATGATCGCCAAGATGCGAGAATTGCGAATGAACGAGCCTGAGCCGACCGCCATGGGCGGCGACCATTGTCTGCCCTGATGCAATCGCTGTCGGGTCGCGATCGAGCGCGATCACCTCGGCGCCGGCGGCAAGGATGGCCGAGCTGTAACCGCCCGCACCGAATGTACCATCGAGGATGAGCTTGCCGGGCGCGGGCGCCAGTGCCGCAAGGACTTCGTCGAGAAGAACAGGAATGTGACGAACCGGTCCGCCACCGGCATCAGTTGAACCTCCGCCAGGATTCGCCACCATTCCGTTCCCTCGTTCTTTCAGGAACGCTTGCCCGCCAGCTTGCGCTCCCCTCGTGCTTGCGCCTGTGCGGCCACAAAAGCCTGCGGCTGCCAGAGCTGAAAATGATCCGCCCGACCGACGAAGGTCACTTCGTCCGAGATGCCAGTGAAGCCCCGAATGAAATCCGTGACCATCAGCCGCCCCTCGGCGTCGAGCTTCATGAAGACCCCGCCTCCATGAATGAGAAGCGACATCTCGTTTGCATCCGGCGAAAACGGATCCTCCGCAGCAATCTGCCGTTCGAATCTTTCGAGAAGATCCGGACCGCCGACACTGATCGCCGGAAACACAAAGTCCTGAAAGCAGTAGAGCTCCTGGACGTTGCGCTGCGCCAGCACGGAACGGAAAGCCGAAGGCACGGAAACCCTGCCCTTGGCGTCGATCCTGTTGGTCGCGTTCGAAAGGAAGCGGCTCATCACACGAAACATCCGTTCCCGCAGGGATCCGGACCAAAAGACGCCCGAAACTCCCGATATCAGGCACAGCTTCGCAAGCCGGATGAGCGAAAACCCCTCCGACGCTTCCGGAGAGGAAGACGCCTTTGCTTTGCGATGAATGGGCAGATGATTGCCCTGGTGCAGTGCGCATTTGGGATAGCATGGGACCATATGGGCGTCAATGGGATACGCCCATTTTGCAATGGACGCATGATCAAAAATTTATAAGCCGTTAAGTTTAACAAAGGGTTAGCAGCGTCATCTTACAAATGACACGCATTGGTATGCCTGCAGGAAAAATCCATCCGATGGATGCATAAACAGCCGCTTGAAAACAGCCGGTTTCAGCGACTTACGCTGAAAATCCGGCTGCCGCGCCACAAGATGGTAATCGCCAGTTGGCCTGTAAGCCGGGTTCTGTATGGCTCCGGCGTGAACCGGAACGTGGCAGCCATTCCTCTGGGACAGCGTTCGCACGCTGCCTCGCGCAACCCACCCGGATGACTGGCCTGGAAACCGGCCGGAAGGCCTTTCGACCTGCCACGTCATCCCTATTCGGTCTTGCTCCCGGTGGGGTTTACCGTGCCATTTCCGTTGCCGGAGATGCGGTGGGCTCTTACCCCACCCTTTCACCCTTACCTGTCATGACAGGCGGTTTGCTTTCTGTGGCACTTTCCCTGAGGTCGCCCTCGCCGGACGTTATCCGGCACCGTGTTTCCGTGGAGCCCGGACTTTCCTCACCCTACCGCCTTTCGGCATTGGTAAAGCGCGGCTGCCCAGCCAACTGGCAGGGCTCCCATAAACGAGAGAGATCGCAATTGCTATCGAAATAAACGATATCGCTCGGAGCAATTCCAGCAAGAATGCGCAGCGGTTTTGCGTCCGGAATTGCGGAACAACAAAAAGAGAGAGCACCTCCGTGATTCGGAGAAAAACGGAAATGCTCTAGCGAAATTGCGGTGTGAAATCCGTGGAATAGCCCTGTTCGCCGATTCTACCTGACAAAAGCAGCTCGGCTCCAAGCCGGCCGATTTCGTCCGAGCTCTTGGCCGACGTTCCGGCACAGCCCGTCAGCACCGCGATTTCTGGCGATGAGGTGTAGCCAATCATCGGGTAGCCACTTTCCGTATGCGACACGACGCAGGCCGCCGTCGAAATCGAGAGCGGCACGATATCGGGCACTAGACCTTCAACGATGCGTTTGAGATGCGCGCGCACCATATCGCGGCCCTCGGTCTTGAACCAGGCGCGCATGTCGGCGTCGCCGCTGAGTGCCAGATCGTCGGGATCGCCGCCGATCTTCAGATAGAATTTGCCGTCGGGATACCGGATCGGCGGCAGCAGGTAGATATCGATGCCGGGCGCCCGGAGAATGAGCGACGGCATCGCGGCCAGGCGCACAGCATCGGCCTCGCCCACCTCGAAAAGCGTCACGGTCCGGGCATAAACGGTCATGGCAACGGGCCGCGGCAACAGATTCTCCGCAATGGAAAATCCGCCCGCTGCCAGCAGCACCTTTTCACCGCGGCAGGTCCGGCCGCCGGCAGTCTCGACGACAGCCACGCCGCCCTCGCTACGGATCGAAACGACATAGTCACGAATGACGGTGGCGCCTGCCTTTTCGGCGAGCAGCGACTGCGCCTTGACCAGGCTGCGCGGACTGATGTGGCCGGCCCCCCTCGCCTCGAAGACGCCGGCGCCACCATCAGGAAAGGCGAAAAAGGGAAAGACGGCCTTCAGGCCGGCCCCATCGAGAAGGCGGGTCTCGACACCGAGCGAGATGGCGGCCTGTCGGGTTCTCTCGAGATAATCGCTCTCCGTCGGCGCGACGACGACGCAGCCGACCTCGCGATAGAAGTCGATGTCGCTGTCGCGGGCGATCTCGCCATAACGGCCGATCGAACGGTTGGCGAGCAGCGCCCAATTGCGGTCGGGATCGATGGTACGGGTGATGCGCCCCTCGTCGTAATGGCTGGCGAAGACGCCCTGATGCGCCTTGCGGTCATCAGGCTCGTCCGGACCGATCACCGCGACACCGTCGACTTGGCGCGCCAGATGCCGCGCCGCCGCTGCCCCCATCAGCCCGCGGCCGACGACGATATATTTGAAATCGACTGCCATGCTTTTCCTCTCTACGACGCCGCGTGTCTTTTCAGACCCGCAAAGGACGCTGTATCATCTTGAATTGCTGCGAAGACCGGCGTCAGTTCGCCGCCGAAATCCTGATCGCCGAGCCGTCCTTCCGCCAGAAGCACCGCTCCCAGCCGCCCTAGTTCGTCGGAGGATTTGGCCGCGACGAAATTGCCCCCTGTCAGCACCGCGACGCGTGGCGACTGCGTAAATCCGGCATAGGGATAACCGGTGAGTGTGAAATTCGCCACGCAGGGCGCCGAGGTCACGCGGCAACCGGCAAGCTCCGGCATCAGCTGCAAGGCGACACGCGAGAGATGATCGCGCTCGGCAGCATTGCCGTCGGAACGGAACCACGCGCCGGCATCCTCCAACCTCTCGAAGGAAAGCGCCTCGGTATCGCCACCGAGTTTCAGATAGGTCTTGCCGTCGGGATAACGCACCGGCGGCAGGATATAGATGTGATCCTCTTCCCGGTCACCGAGCACGATCGTCGACGGGATATCGCCGAAAACCGCCATCTCGCGCTCGCCGATTTCGTAGAAGGCGACGGTGCGCGCCATGACCCTGGTATCGACGGGACGCGGCAGCAGGGCATGGAAATTGCTGAAACCGCCAGCGGCGACCAGCACGCGCTCGGCGCTGTAGCTTCTGCCGCCGGCCGTCACCTCGACATGGGAACCGGCGTCGTGCACGGATGTCGCGGTTGCCTCGATCAGCGAGACACCACCCTGTTCGGCAAGCTTGATCTGCGCCCGCACCAGCGCACGCGGATTGATGTGGCCGGCGCGCTTACGCTCGAAATATCCGCTGAAATCAGGGGCAACGGCAAGATAGGGAAAACGTTGGGGAAGCACCGACGGAGCGATGGTCTCTATATTGCTGCCGAGCGACCGGCTGACGGTCAGTGCCCGGTTGATGTAGTCCTGTTCGTCCGTCGGGGTCGGACCGGCAAAGAGGCAGCCCACCTCCGAATAGAAGGAAATGCCGCTCCTTGCCTCGATCTCGCCGTAGCGGTCGAGCGCGCGGGCGGCGAAGGTTCCCCAGGCAAGATTGCCGTCGAAAGTGCGGGTGATGCGCGCTTCGTCGTAGTGGCTGGCGAAGACGCCGTGATGGGACTTGCGCTGATCCGGCTCGCGCGGGCCGATCAGCGCGATGCCGTCGGCCATCGACGAGAGATGCCGTGCGGCGGCGGCACCCATCATGCCGCTTCCGATGATGATGAACCTGAAATCGACTGCCATATCCCACCTCGTTTCAAGGCGGGATATCACGGCAAGCGTGTTGATTCATATCCGCAAAAATGCCGCAAGGGAATTTCGTCCCGACGCGACTGGCCATGCTCAGTCGAGCATTGCCAGGACCTTGCCGCAATAGGTCTTCGACACCGGGTTCATGCGCGTGGCGGCATGACCGGCATTGTATTTCAGGATGGTGTTGCAGGTCTGCCCGCCGCCAAGCTGATGGGCGGCCGCCAGATATTTCATGCCGTATTTGATGTTGGTCTCCGGATCGAACAGGCCCTTCTTTGTGCCGGAATAGCCCATCATCCGCGCCGTCGCCGGCTTGATCTGCATCAGGCCGACTTCGCCGGCGCTGCCGCGGGCATTCGGATTGAAATTGCTCTCGACGCGCACGACGGCCTGGGCGAGTGCCACGGGCACGTTGTATTCAGCGGCATATTTGTTGATCAGGGAGGCATAGGGAGTGCTCGTGGAGAAATCCGGCATGGCATAGCCGCTCTGGCGATCGACGGTTTTCAGCGAGATGGTTTCGGCCCTGGCACCCCAGTCATCATTCGCCAAGGCAAAACTATATCCCGCCAGCAGCATGCCAACACATGCCGCAGCACCAACAATCATATTCTTCATGTAGTCTCTTCACTCCGACCCAAAGAATTACAGGACTGCGCGCCTCGCTGTCATCCGGTCACACGCGATCAATGACTGTTCGCGTTCCGCAGCAATTCTTATCGTTTCATTTGGCGCTCATGGTTACACTTGAAAACAGCCGTGAGCGCTGTTCAGCGGGCGTTCTTAGACCATCGCAATGAGGAGATAATAGGGAAATGATGTGGCGAGGTGGATTTCACGCCGGCCGCAAGAAATCAGCCCTGATATCCGGCTCTTCCGGTCAGGAATAACGCGGCAGTGCTGACAGCAGCCGGTGCAGCGTGTCGATCGTCGAGAAATCGGCGATGCCATCCACCCGTTCGGGCCGGAAATGGCGCTGGAAAGCTTCCACGTCGCCCGCCGTTTTTTCGGAGAATTCCCCTGTTATTTCAGTGCTGTAACCATAAAGAGACAGCATCGAATGCAGCGCTTCCACAGGTTGGCCGGTATCGCCGCGCTGGAAGAAGCGCCCACCGGTGATCGTTGCCGGTTCGACCCAGTGCCCGATGCCTGCCCGGTGGAGCTCGGCCCAGGGGAATTTCTCGCCCGGATCGACCTTGCGGATCGGGGCGACATCGGAATGCCCGAGCACCCGTTCCGGCGTGATCGACCAACGTTTGACACAGTCGCGACACAATTCGATCACCGCAGCGATCTGCTCTTTCGGATAATCAGGAAGCCCGCCCGGATGGCCGGCATTGGCGATCTCGATGCCGATCGACAGCGAATTGATATCAGTCTCGCCGTGCCAGCTGCTTTTTCCCGCGTGCCAGGCACGCCGTGTTTCCGGCACGAGCTGCACCACCTCGCCGTTCTCATGCACGAAATAGTGGCTGGAAACTTGGCTTTCGGCGCGACAGAGCCAGTCGAGCGCACCATCTGCCGTCGGCATGCCGGTATAGTGCAGCAGGATCATGTCGGGACGGCACCCATCCGCCCGCTCGCCATGGTTTGGCGAAGGCTGCACGCGAGCGCTGCTGCAGTCGGCCTCGAAAGAGGTCATGCGGCGCGGCGTTCCTTCTCGATCGCCTCATAGGCCGCGTTCAGCGCCGCCATGCGCTCATTGGCGATCACGTGGAATTCCTTCGGCACGCCGCGCGAGATCAGCCGATCGGGATGATGTTCGCTGACGAGGCCGTGGTAACGGCGGCGGATCGTCGGGAAATCGTCCGAAGGCGAGACGCCGAGCACCTTGTATGGATCGCCGCCGGACGAGACGTGGCGGGCGGCAATCTGCTCGAAGCGAGTTTCGCTCATCTGGAAGATCTCGCCGATATGGCGCAGAAAATTCAGTTCCTTCTCGTGGATCAGCCCGTCGGCCTTGGCGATGTGGAAGAGGCCATCGAGCACGTCTTCCAGCACCGGGCAATTGGCCGCGCAGGTGACGCACAGCGTGGAGAGCCGTTCGGCATAAGCTTCGTAGCCGGCAACGTCTTGGCGCGCGAGGTTGTAAAGCCTGGCGACGTTCTTTGCCTGATCCTGCGGGAATTCGAAGATTTCGCGGAAGGCTTCAACCTCCTTCTCGCTGACGATGCCGTCGGCCTTGGCCATCTTGGCCGACAGCGCGATGATCGCCACCGAGAAAGCCACCTTACGCCGGGTCTCGGGATCGCCTTCGAAAACCGTGCGGATAGCCTCGACCACCGCAGACAGCGCATTGCCTGCAGTATTGCCAATGGCATTCAACAGTTTTTCCCAGAAGGACATCGAAAATCTCACACACTTGTCAACTTACAGGCAAACAGCTTGACCAAAGAATCGCAGCCTTTGCAAGGCGACTATTGGTCGTAGGGCCGAACACAGTTTTCACGATTTGGTAATTGTCGCACCGCAGCAAACGATTCATTGCGCCCGCTTCATCTCGTATAAGGCGCCTGGCCGACAGTCGCCGGCATCGCCCGGCACGTGGGTTCCGGTGCGCGCGACGGAAATTTCCACAACAGTTCTCGGCAAGCAGATCGGGCTTGAAACGATTATATCGCACTTCCAGTCGCCTTTGCAGTCCAACGCGGCAGAAAGGCGCGTTTTTCGTAAATTCTTTACTTTACAGGCCCCTTTCCCTGCCGCATCCATGCGCTAAGTAACGCCGCCGCACCGAAACGCCATAGGAGGGATCATGGCCAAGCAGAAAGTCGCAATGCTGACCGCCGGAGGCCTGGCGCCCTGTCTCTCTTCCGCTGTCGGTGGCCTCATCGAACGCTACAGCGACGTCGCGCCCGATCTCGATATCGTCGCCTACAAGTCGGGCTACCAGGGTGTGCTCATCGGCGACAGCCTCGAGATCACCCGCGAGATGCGCGAAAAGGCGCCGCTGCTGCACCGCTATGGCGGCTCGCCGATCGGCAATAGCCGCGTCAAGCTCACCAATGCCGCCGACTGCGTCAAGCGCGGCCTGGTCAAGGAAGGCGAGAATCCGCTGCGGGTCGCCGCCGAACGCCTTGCCAATGACGGCATTACCATTCTCCACACGATCGGCGGCGACGACACCAACACCACGGCCGCCGACCTTGCAGCCTACCTCGCCGCCAACGGCTACGATCTGACCGTCGTCGGCCTGCCGAAGACTGTCGACAATGACGTCGTACCGATCCGCCAGTCGCTCGGCGCCTGGACGGCCGCCGAAGTTGGCGCGCATTTCTTCGACAATGTCGGCAACGAGCAGACGGCCGCGCCGCGCACTCTCGTCATCCACGAGGTGATGGGCCGCCATTCTGGCTGGCTGACGGCCGCCACCGCTCGCGCCTATCTCCAGCGCACCAGCCGCAACCAATATGTCGATGGCCTGATGATGAACGCACATCTGAAGAGCATCGACGCCGTCTACCTTCCTGAGATGGCCTTCGACCTCGACGCTGAGGCCGCCCGTCTGAAGGAGAGCATGGACCGCAACGGCCACGCTACCGTCTTCGTCTCAGAAGGCGCCTGCCTCGACGCCATCGTCGCCGAGCGCGAAGCCGCCGGCGAGACCGTCAAGCGCGATGCTTTCGGCCATGTGAAAATCGACACGATCAATGTCGGCGCCTGGTTCCAGAAGCAATTCGCCAATCTGCTCGACGCCGAGCGTTCCCTGGTGCAGAAATCGGGCTATTTCGCCCGCTCCGCGCCTGCCAACGGCGATGACCTCAGGCTGATCCAGAGCATGGTCGATCTCGCCGTCGAAAGCGCGCTCAATAGAGTCTCCGGCGTCACCGGCCACGATGAAGGCCAGAACGGTAAATTGCGCACTATAGAATTCCCGCGCATCAAGGGCGGCAAGACTTTTGACCTTTCGACGGGATGGTTTGCCGAAGTCATGGACAATATAGGCCAGAAATACAAAGAAGCGTGATTGACGGATGGTTAATATGATGTCTTTGCTTATTCCTGAGGAATAGGAGGAGACACCATGTCACTTGAAGCTTGGCTCGCTTTTGCGGCCGCATCCGCCATCATGCTGGCCATACCGGGACCGACGATACTTCTCGTCGTTTCCTATGCGCTCGGTCATGGACGCAGGACGGCGTTTGCGACGGTGAGCGGCGTGGCGCTTGGTGACTTCACGGCGATGACGGCTTCCCTCTTCGGTCTTGGTGCCGTTCTGGCCGCCTCCGCGACCCTCTTCACCGTCTTGAAGTGGATCGGCGGCGCCTACCTGATCTGGTTGGGAATCAAGCTCTGGCGGGCTCCCATCATCGGCGAACCGGTTGCCGACAACGACAATCTGCCGGAGGAGAAGTCGCTCAAGATCTTCCTCCACGCCTATGTCGTCACCGCCCTCAATCCGAAGAGCATCATCTTCTTCGTCGCCTTCGTGCCGCAGTTCCTCAATCCGGCCCTGCCCTTCGTCGGGCAGATGGCGATCATGGAAGCGACCTTCCTTGTGCTGGCGATCCTCAACGCCTCCACCTACGCTTTTCTCGCCCATACCGCGCGCGGATTGATTCGCAAGGCGAGCATCCAGCGCGCCGTAAACCGCACCGGAGGCACTCTGTTGATCGCTGCAGGTGCCGTAACAGCCGGGTATCGCCGTATTGCAGCCTAGTAATATTCCGTGGTTGCCGGAATGTCACGAATAGGTTAATGGGGTCGCCAGGGCTTAAGGTTTTTGGTAACTTTTATACGCTGCCGGGGCGGCGCGATTTCACGAAAGTGGCGGAATGGTAGCGATCGGATTATCCGGCCTGAAACGCAGTCTTGTCGTTTCCACGATACTCTGCGGCATGATGACGGGATGTGCGAGCGTCGAATACACGTCCCAGGCCGAACTGGCAGCTGTCCAGACCGTCGTGCCGATGCCGAAACCTGGCGAAGATGCAACACTCGCCGCGATCCCGACAGCCGAAGGCGCAGCCGGTCAGGCGGTTGCAGGCGCCACCATTCCCCAGGCATCATCCCCCTCCCTGACCGCAACGGCGATGCCGGCCGTGACAGCTTCTCAGCCTGGCGATCTTAGCATGCAGCCGGCAGCCTATGCGCAGATCCCGCTGACGCCCGAGATGACGGCGATCCAGTCCGTCGTGCCGACGCCGCGTCCGGGAACGCCGGCACAGCCGACAACGCAGCTTGCCTTTGCCGCCACACCGCAAAACAGCGCGCTTGCAGCACTTGCCGCAGTCGATACCACGCCGCGCGCCAGCATGGACTACGGTTTCGACGAATCCGGGCCGATCGATCCGCCGACGGCGCCCCCGATGTTCAGCGACGACGACAAAGACGACGCGCCGACGGTCGAGAAGAGCTTTGTCACCAAGCTCATCGCCAAATATTCGAAGGTCTACGAAATTCCCGAGACGTTGCTTCACCGCATCGTCCATCGCGAGAGCCGCTATAATCCGAAGGCCTACAATAAGCGCGGCTATTTCGGCCTCATGCAGATCAAGTACAACACCGCCAAGTCCATGGGTTATGACGGTGCCCCGGGCGGCCTCTTTGATGCCGAGACCAACATCAAATATGCCGCGAAATATCTGCGCGGCGCCTGGCTCGTCTCCGACAGTAAGGAAGACGATGCCGTCCGCCTGTATGCGCGCGGCTATTATTACGACGCCAAGCGCAAGGGCATGACCGACATCGCCCAAGGTAATTATTGAAATCTGGAGATAATGGCTGAAGCCGCTGCCTATGGCTGCGGCTGTGTCTGTCGTTGCGATCCGGCCTGCTGTTGCGGCCCACGTGGTTGCGGCAATGCCGCCAGGATCGCCTTGAGCAGCACCTGCGGCTGATAGTCGAGCCGGCTCGGCGTCAGGCCAAGCCTGACGACGATCAGATTGGCGGAGGGGACGATCGCCATGCTCTGCCCGTCATGCCCCGTCAGCCAGAACGTATCCTCCGGCAGCCCGAACGCGGCGCTTGAGCCGCCAGGAGCGAGCCAAGCCTGACCCTGCGTATACCGCCCGTCCGATGCTGCCGTCGGGGTGCGCATGGCGCCGACGAAACCCTCCGCTAACAGCCGCTGGCCGTTCCACACGCCATCCTGCAGCAGGAACTGCCCGAAGCGCGCCCAGTCATGCGCCGTCGCATAGAGATAGGAGCTTCCGGCAAAGGTGCCGCGCGCATCGAGTTCGAACACCGCGCTCGTCATGCCGAGCGGCGAAAACAAGGCGTCGTGCGGATAAGAAAAGGCCGCCTGAGCATTGCCGACCCTGTCCATCCAGATGCGCGACAGCAGCACGGCCGTGCCGCTCGAATAGCGGAAGCGTTGGCCGGGTGCCGCCTCCATCGGTGCATTGGCCGGCAGCGATACCATGTCGGGATCGAGATAGAGCATGCGCGTCACATCGGCGACGTCGCCATAGTCCTCGTTGAAGGCGAGGCCGCTCTCCATGCCGAGCAGGTCGGAAACCTTGATTCTGGCGCGCGTATCGTTCTTCCACTGCGCCAACAGGTTATCATCGTCGAAAGAGATCTTGCCGCCGAGCATCAGCCGGCCGAGGACCGCCGCATTCACGGTCTTCGTCATCGACCAGCCGATTAGCGGCGTCTTTGCAGAGAAGCCGGGGCCATAGGCCTCAGTGACGATGCGGCCATTGCGCACCACGACGATCGCCCGCATTGCTGGGCCGGCAACTCCGGCATCGGCCAGCAGCGCGGCGATCTTCCCGTCCGCCGGATTGTCGATGCCCTCGCCCTCCGGCCACAAGGCGTCATTCGCCTGCACCTTGGCCGGCGGATCGAAGGGCACCGCATTCGCCGCCGCCTCAAAATTGCCGTCCGGCACGCTCGTGCAGCCGAAAGCGCCGCGATAGAGCGCATAACTCGGCGCAAACAGCCCCATGAAGCGCGCCGTCACACGGTCGTTGTCACGGTCGACGCTGACGCGCACCAGCCGCAGTAACGGATTTCCGGGCGCCTGGACATCGTCATGGAGCACATCCTCAGCCCCTCGGCCGGCAATGAAGACGTTGGAGCAGACGATCTTGGCGGCATAACCGTCGCCGACGCGCAGCAATTCCGGCGGCCGGATGAAGAGCCAGCCGGCAGCAGCGATGACGACGAGAACGAGAAGGAGAGCGAGCGCCTTCAGGATACGCAGGACAATTCGCATGGCATTCCTCCCTGCCGGGAGAGAAGCAGGAATCGCACGCGCCGGAAAGGGGCCGAAGCGAAGAACGGCCATCATCCCGATCACTTTCCCAGGAGAGCCACCCGGTCGCTCTGCCGAGGAGGTCGAAGTCTCCCAGGAACGGCGCCTCCACAGCCCGCGTCATCAAACTGTAGCAGAGGCGCGTTACACGCCCTGAACGCTAAAAAGGTGACAGACTCATGTCAGAATTTGCACCGGATGCCGGCTTCCGCAAGAACCGGAAACTCAAGGACGCCCTTCTCCGCCACAAGGCTTTTTCGAAGGATGGCTTTTCCGAGCGTCTCTTCGGCCTTCTCTTTTCCGGCCTCGTCTATCCGCAGATCTGGGAGGATCCGGATCTCGACATGCAGGCGATGGAGCTGAAGCCCAACCATCGCATCGTCACCATCGGTTCTGGCGGCTGCAACATGCTCGCCTATCTCTCCAAGGCGCCGGCCTCAATCGACGTCGTCGATCTCAACCCGCATCACATCGCCCTGAACCGCCTGAAGCTTGCCGCCTTCAAACACCTTCCCGGCCATACCGATCTCGTCCGCTTCCTGGCGATGCCGAACGAGAAGTCGAACAGCCGCGCCTACGACCAGCATCTCGCCGCACGCCTCGATGAGGCGACCCGCAGCTACTGGAACGGCCGCAAGTTCGGCCGCCGCCGTGTCACCGTCTTCGACCGCAACATCTACGAAACCGGTCTGCTCGGCCGCTTCATCGGCGCGGCCCATCTTCTTGCCCGCCTGCATGGTGTCAAGCTGCGCGAGATGACCAAGACCCGCTCGATCCGCGAGCAGCGCCAGTTCTTCGACGAGCAGATCGCGCCGCTCTTCGAAAAGCCGGTCGTGCGCTGGATCACCGGTCGCAAGAGCTCGCTCTTCGGCCTCGGCATTCCGCCGCAGCAATATGACGAACTTGCAAGCCTTGCCGCCGATCATTCGATCGCGCCGGTGTTGAAGCACCGCCTGGAAAAGCTCGCCTGTCATTTCCCGATGAGCGACAACTATTTCGCCTGGCAGGCCTTCGGCCGCCGCTACGGCACCGAAGCGGAAGGCCCGCTGCCGACCTATCTGAAGTCGGAGCACTATGAGGTGATCCGCGCCAATGTCGACCGCGTCAACGTCCACCACGCAAGCTTCACCGAGCTTCTGGCGCGCGAGCCGGCCGCCTCGCGCGACCGCTACATCCTGCTCGACGCGCAGGACTGGATGACGGACGAGCAACTGAACGACGTCTGGACGGAAATCACCCGCACGGCGCGCGAAGGCGCCCGCGTGATCTTCCGCACCGCCGCCGAAAAGAGCATCATCGAAGGCCGTCTGGCTTCTGTGATCCGCGACCAGTGGGATTACTTCGAGGAGAAGTCACGTGAGCTGACCGCGCTCGATCGCTCGGCAATCTATGGCGGCTTCCACATCTACGGGAAGAAGGCGTGAGCAAGGTCGGCACTGAGACGGCAGAAAAGAGCGATGAACATGCCAGCCTGATGGATGGCATGTATCGCTACCAGCGCCATATCTACGACCTGACCCGCAAATATTATCTTCTCGGCCGCGACAGCACGATCCGCAATCTCGACGTGCCCGAAGGCGGCACCCTTCTTGAAGTCGGCTGCGGCACGGGGCGCAACATGGCTTTCGCCCACCGGCATTTCCCGACCGCCAAACTGTTCGGCCTCGACATATCCCAGGAAATGCTGATTTCGGCGCGCAGGACCTTCGCCACCAAGGCGACGATCCCGGAATTCCGCGTCGCCGACGCCACGGCGTTCACACCGCGCGAATTCGGCGTCAGCGGCTTCGACCGCATCCTGATTTCCTATGCTCTATCGATGATCCCGGATTGGGAGCGCGCCGTTGATGCATCGCTCGCCGCACTCAATCCCGGCGGCCAGCTGCACATCGTCGATTTCGGCCAGCAGGAAGGCTTGCCGGGCTGGTTCCGGCGCATGCTGCAGTCCTGGCTTGCGAAATTCCACGTCACCCCGCGCCCCGATCTGCGTGAGATTCTGGAAGCGCAAGCCCATGAAAACAACGCGATATTGTTGTTCGATACCGTCGGCGGCGGTTATGCTTGGCGGGCTGCTATTATCAGCAAGCGCTTATAATTCGCTTGAAACTAACCGATTTTTTACGTTGATATGGTGAAAAGAGGGTTATTCCTCTGCTGACTCGTCTTTTTCGAAGGTCAGGCTGTGGGGCAAAGAGATCATTCGAGTTACGACAGGACGCCCATGCGCCGGTTTTTGTTTTGCGTTTTGCCCCTGGCCATCCTGCTGGCCGGCTGCAGCTCCTCCGGTCATGACTATCTCGAAACGGCATCGATCAAACCGAAGACACGCTTCAAGGATACCGATCCGCAGGATTTCGGGGCGAAGCATCCGCAGCAGAATGCGATCCACGGCATCGACATCTCCAAATGGCAGGGCGATATCGACTGGGGCACGGTGAAGAATTCCGGAGTGGCCTTCGCCTTCATCAAGGCGACGGAAGGCAAGGACAGGGTCGATCCGCGCTTCGACGAATACTGGCGCGAGGCCCGCGCCGCCGGCATCCCGCACGCTCCCTATCACTTCTATTATTTCTGCTCCTCCGCCGACGAGCAGGCCGACTGGTTCATCCGCAACGTGCCGAAGGAGGCCATGCGCCTGCCGCCGGTGCTTGACGTCGAATGGAACGCCGAATCGAAGACCTGCCGCTACCGCCCCGACGCTGAAACCGTGCGCGCCGCAATGCAGCGTTTCATGGACCGGCTGGAGGCCTATTACGGCAAACGCCCGATCATCTATACCTCGGTCGATTTCCATCGCGACAATCTCGCCGGCTACTTCCAGGATTATCATTTCTGGGTCCGTTCGGTGGCAAAACACCCCGAGGTGACCTACTCCGACCGCCGCTGGGCCTTCTGGCAATATACCTCGACCGGCGTTATTCCTGGCATCAGTGGGCCGACCGATATCAATGTCTTCGCCGGCAGCGCAAAGAACTGGAACAATTGGGTCGCGACCGTTTCCAAGGATAGAAATTCTTAGTAACGTCTTGCGATGTTTCTTGCTTCCGTCACATTCGTCTGTGAAAGCGACGGCAATCTGTTTGATATAAGGACCGCATCCATGCACCGCTCGCTCGCAAGCCGCTCTGCACTCGCCCTTCTGTTTGCCCTCGCCCTCGCAGGCGGCGCGGCCGCCCAGCAGGCGCCAGACGCAGCCCCGGCAGCGCCCTGCGGCGGCGATCTGTCCGCCTTCCTCGACGGCGTCAAGAAAGATGCGGTCGCAGCCGGCGCCAGTGCTGCAGCCGCCGACGAGGCCTTCGCCGGCGCCGAGATCGACCCCAAGGTGCTGAGCCGGGATCGCGCTCAGGGCGTCTTCAAGCAGACCTTCCTCGAATTCTCACAGCGCACCGTCAGCCAGGCCCGCCTCGACATCGGCCGCCAGAAGATGAAGCAATATGCCGACGTCTTTGCCCGCGCCGAGCAGGAGTTCGGCGTCCCGCCGGGCGTCATCACCGCCTTCTGGGCGATGGAAACCGATTTCGGCGCCGTCCAGGGCGATTTCAACACCCGCAACGCCCTGGTGACGCTGTCGCATGACTGCCGCCGCCCGGAACTCTTCCGCCCGCAACTGATCGCCCTTGTCGAGATGGTTCAGCACGGCGACCTCGACCCCGCCACCAATACCGGCGCCTGGGCCGGCGAGATCGGCCAGGTGCAGATGCTGCCGCGCGACATCATTGCCTATGGCATGGATGGCGACGGTGACGGTCATATCCGCCTGAAGCAAAGCAGCCCGGACGCCATCCTGACGGCGGCGAAATTCATCCAGCATCTCGGCTTCGAGCGCGGCCAGCCCTGGCTGCAGGAAGTGACCCTGCCCGACAATCTGCCCTGGGAAAAATCCGGCCTCGGCGGCACGATGAAAGCGGGAGAATGGTTCGCGCTTGGCGTCAAGCCGCGCGACGGCAATACCGCCTTCGGCAACCTCGAAGGCGACCTCGTTCTGCCGCAGGGCCGCATGGGACCGGCCTTCATCGCCTATCCCAATTTCAAGATCTATCTCGAATGGAACAAGTCGTTCATCTACACGACCTCGGCTGCCTATTTCGGGACGCGCCTTTCGGGCGCCGAACCCTATCTCAAGGGCGTGCCGGAACAGGGGCTCGCCAGCGACCAGATGAAGGCGCTGCAGACCAAGCTGCAGTCGCTCGGCCATGATGTCGGCGAGATCGACGGCATCCTCGGCTCCGGCACGCGTGTCGCGATCCAGAAGGAACAGCAGCGCCTCGGCATGCCGGCCGACGGCTGGGCGACGCCTGCCCTTCTCAATGCTCTCTGATCCCCGCTGACATTTTACCGCCGCCCGCTTCGCAAGAAACGGGTGGCGCGGTCCGCCACCTGCGCTAAAGCATCAGGTCGAAATCCGGTGCCGGCTTTCGGCAAAACGAGCGGCTCACGGTGGAGGAATCGGCATGGACAACAGGATGAATGCCTGGACCTGGGGCCTGCTGGTCCTGCTCGGCCTGATCTGGGGTGGCTCCTTCTTCTTTGCCCGCATCGCCGTCCAGCATGTGCCGCCGCTGACCCTCGTCTTCTTCAGGCTGCTGCTCGCGGCGCTGGCGCTGCATACTTATATCGCCGGCCGTTTTGAATTCTATGCGATCCTCAAGGCCCGCTGGTGCGAATTCCTGATCCTCGGGCTCATCAACAATGCCCTACCGCATGCGCTGATCTTCTTCGGCCAGACCCGCATCGGCGCCGGTCTTGCGGCGATCCTGAATGCGACGACACCGATCTGGACCGTGCTGATCGCCAACTACTTCACATCAGACGAGAAGCTGTCACCGGCAAAGATCGCCGGCTGCCTGGTCGGTTTGGCCGGAACGATCGTGCTGATCGGCCCCGGCATGTCGGCTGGTGGCGAAGCGCCGCTCTGGGCGTTGTTTCTTCCCGTACTTGCCGCCATCTCCTATGGCTTCGCCGCCACTTACGGCAAACGCTTCAAGGATGTTCCTGCTCCTGTCACTGCCGCCGGCCAGTTGACCGCCTCATCGCTGATTGCGCTGCCGCTGTCGCTGCTGGCCGATCGTCCCTGGGCGCTTGCCGCACCGCCGCTGGATGCGCTCCTGGCCATCCTGGCGCTGGCGCTGCTGTCGACGGCCTTCGGCTACATCCTCTATTTCCGGATCATGGCAACCGCCGGCGCCACCAACGCCTCGCTCGTCACCCTGCTGGTGCCGCCGAGCGCCATCCTTCTCGGCGTGCTTTTCCTCGGCGAAAGGCTCGCACTTGGCGAATTGGCCGGCATGGCGCTGATCGGTTTCGGCCTCATCATTCTCGATGGCCGCGCCTATCGCCTGCTGGCGAAAGCTGTTTGAACCGGTTGCGAATTTCGCATGTTTTCAACCGGTTGCCGATCCGCCATGTTTTAGACGCATAGGTAAATCCACAATCGCTTGATTTAACGGCATGTTAAATTGTGTGAACAAAAATTTGTTGAAAATTATTGATCTATTTCAAAGGCTTGCAAGAGCACTATTCGACTTATCCACTGAACCGTTCTGCAGCGCAGCATAAGATCTGCTTCCCAACCGACATATTTCAGACATATTATCGGCGGGTTAACGCGAGGAGACAGACATGGGACTCACGCAATCCTTGAATGTTCTGTTGGTCAGTGCAGCGTTTGCTTTCGTCTTGTCCATGCTCTTCATCTGAGCCGGCCGACGAAAGTATGACGACTGATAGTGCCTAAACTCCTGGATAGCTGATCAATCCGCCAACGAAAAAGCGCATGTCCCGCCCGACATGCGCTTTTCACTTTTACAGCGCCGCGCGTCTTTCAGACGCGCAAAGATCAGGCGGCTGCGCCCGCACTTTTTGCCGCCGAGCGGGAGAGGCCGAGATTGTCGAGCACAGCGGAAACCAGCGGCGCACGGTTCATCGTATAGAGATGAAAATCATGGATGCCACGCCGGACGAGATCCTCGATCTGTTCGGCGGCGACTTCCGCGGCGACCTTCGCCCGCTCCTCGGGCTTGTCGTCGAAGCCTTCAAAGCGCTCGTCGAGGAAGGCGGGGATGATTGTGCCGCAGGCCCCGGCAAAGCGTTTCAGCTGCGTCAGGTTCTGGATCGGCATGATGCCGGGCACAACGGGGATCGAGATGCCGGCGCCGCGCACCCGCTCCAGATAGCGCTCGAAATTGTCGTTGTCGAAGAAGAACTGCGTCAGCGCCCGGTCGGCGCCATTGTCGGCCTTGCGCTTCAGCATGTCGATATCAGCAGCCGTATCGCGGCTTTCCGGGTGCTTTTCCGGATAGGCGGAGACCGAAATCTCGAAATCGCCAATTTCCTTGAGGCCAGCCACCAGCTCCGCCGCATTGGCATAACCGCCGGGATGCGGCTGGTAGGGCGCGCCGGCGCCGCCTGGCGCATCGCCGCGCAGCGCCACGAAATGCGTTACGCCGGCTTTGCGGAACGTATCGACCACCTGATGCGTCTCCTCCTTGGTCGCACCGACACAGGTGAGATGCGAGGCGGTGGCAAGCGGCGTCTGTGAGAGGAAACGCGTGACAGTGGTCAGCGTCGGCGCCTTCGTGGTGCCGCCGGCGCCATAGGTCACCGACACGAAATCCGGATCCCAGTCCTGCAGCTGGCTGACGGTATGCCAGAGCTGCCCTTCCATCTCTTCCGATTTCGGCGGGAAGAATTCGAAGGAGACCCTGATGTTGCGGCCGCGTGCTTCGTTTTTCAAAGCCATGTCATACCCTCCCGGCAAATGTAGGTTCAGCGCCCTCGCTCGTCTGCGAAGCCATGAGGCGCCTCGGATCGCGCGCGAGCCAGACGGTGACCGTCAACCCTTGCCCGCTTTGCTGACCCGGATGAAGATCGACGGCCTGCTCGACGTCGAGCCCGGCCTTGCGCAGCCACTCGGACATCGCCTGGTGCGAAAAGCCGAGACGGACATGCGCATGCTCGTCGCGGAGATATTCGAGCGTGTGCGGCGCCAGGTCGATGACCACGAGCCGACCGCCCGGCCGGAGCATGCGCGCCGCTTCCGCGATCGCAATTTCCGGCTGATCGAAGAAATGCAGCACTTGATGGATCGTCACCAGGTCGAAATCCTGTCCCTCGAACGGCAGGTTCAGGATATCGGCGTGGCGCACGGTGGCCTTGGTGATGCGGGACTTGTCGAGATTGGCACGCGCCACGCTCAGCATGTCGCGGCTGGCATCGACTCCGATCGCCCGGCGGTAGAGGCCGGACAGAAGCTCGAGGATGCGGCCGGTGCCAGTGCCGAGATCAAGCAGCGAATCGATCGGCTGGTTGCCGAGCAGCCGGATGACAGCGGCGTCGACCTCCTCATCAGCCGCATGCAGGCGGCGAAGCTCGTCCCATTCGGCCGCGTTGCGGCTGAAATAGGCCTGCGCCCGCTCGGCACGCTGGCGCTTGACTTGCGAAAGCCGCTCGCCATCGCGAAGGATGGTCGGATCGTTCTCGGAGACATGCTTGAGTAGCGCCCGCACCAGCATGGCCGCCTTGCCGTCCTGCTTCAGGCGGAAATAGGCCCAGGCGCCCTCCTGGTAGCGTTCGATCAGTTCGGCTTCGCCGAGCAGCTTCAGATGGCGGGAGATGCGCGGCTGGGACTGGCCGAGAATTTCGGTAAGATCGGTCACCGTCAGGTCGCCGCCGTCAAGAAGCGCCAGAAGACGCAGGCGCGTGGGCTCGCCGGCCGCCTTCAAGACGTCCACCAGCGCATCCAGTCCAAGCTTCAACGGTTCGCTCATCTTTGATCCAATCAAGACATAAAGATATCTTTATGTGATTTGAAAAGCAGTGGCAAGCGGCAATTCGCTCTCTCCACGAAATTGCCTGCTCAGATTGCGACAGAGCCCGACATGAAAAAGCCCCGGCGAACCGGGGCTCTCACAAACGAAAAATGGGTGAAATCAGCGTGTCAGGCGCTTGTGAGCCTGGCTGCCCGGGTTGAGGGCGTCGGGGCCGAGACGACGAACCTTGTCCTGTTCATAATCCTCGAAGTTGCCTTCGAACCATTCGACATGGCCGTCGCCTTCGAAAGCAAGGATATGCGTCGCCAGCCGGTCGAGGAACATGCGATCATGGCTGATGATGATGGCGCAGCCGGCGAAATTCTCAAGCGCGTTTTCCAGGGCGCCCAGCGTTTCCGTATCGAGGTCGTTGGTCGGTTCGTCGAGCAGCAGAACGTTGCCGCCGGCCTTCAGCATCTTGGCAAGGTGAACGCGGTTGCGCTGACCACCGGAGAGATTGCCGACCTTCTGCTGCTGGTCACCGCCCTTGAAGTTGAAGGCGCCGCAATAGGCACGGGAGTTCATGTCGAACTTGCCAAGCTTGATGATTTCGGCGCCGCCGGAAATTTCCTCCCAGACCGTCTTGTCGGCCGCAAGGGTGTCACGGCTCTGGTCGACATAACCGAGATGCACGGTTTCGCCGATGCGGATCGAACCGCCATCCGGCGTTTCCTGGCCGGTGATCATCCTGAATAGCGTCGTCTTGCCGGCGCCGTTCGGGCCGATGATACCGACGATGCCGCCTGGCGGCAGCTTGATCGACAGGTCGTTGATCAGCGTGCGGCCCTCGAAGCCCTTGGTGATGCCGTCCATCTCGATGACCACCTGGCCGAGGCGCTCGCTGACCGGGATGATGATCTGCGCGTCGCCGGGACGCTGCTTCTCGGCGGCATCCACCAGCTGCTCGTAGGACTTGATACGCGCCTTGGATTTGGCCTGACGGGCCTTCGGGCTGGACGCGATCCATTCCTGTTCGCGGCTGATCGCCTTCTGGCGCGATGCGTCTTCGCGGCTTTCCTGCAGCATGCGCTTGGCTTTCGCCTGCAGGTAGGCGGAGTAGTTGCCTTCGTAGGGGATGCCACGGCCGCGGTCGAGTTCGAGGATCCATCCGGTGACGTTGTCCAGGAAGTAGCGATCGTGGGTAATCATCATCACGGCGCCCGGATAGTCGCGCAGATGTTTTTCGAGCCAGGCGATGGTTTCGGCGTCCAGGTGGTTAGTCGGTTCGTCGAGCAGCAGCAGATCCGGCTGCGAAAGCAGCAGGCGGCAGAGCGCGACACGGCGGCGCTCACCACCGGAAAGGCTGGTGACTTCGGCGTCGCGCGGCGGGCAGCGCAGGGCTTCCATCGCCATTTCGACCTGGCTTTCCAGATCCCAGAGGTTCTGGCTGTCGATGACGTCCTGAAGCTTGGCGCCCTCTTCCGCCGTCTCGTCGGAATAGTTCATCATCAATTCGTTGTAGCGATCGAGGACAGCCGTCTTCGAGGCAACGCCTTCCATGACATTCTCGAACACCGTCTTGTTGGGATCGAGATGCGGCTCCTGCTCCAGATAGCCGACCGTCGCACCTTCGGCGAGCCAAGCTTCGCCGGTGTACTCCTTGTCCTGGCCTGCGATGATGCGCAGCACGGTGGATTTACCCGCGCCGTTCGGACCAAGGATACCGATCTTGGCATCCGGGTAGAACGAAAGGTGGATATTCTCCAGGATCTTCTTGTTGCCATAGGCCTTGTTGAGGCCGGACATATGATAGATGAACTGACGTGCCATGCTGCGCTGCTCCGGGCGGGAAACTTCGATTGTGCCGCTATGTAGGCGAAACAGCGCCTGCGGGCAACGCCAAACCCGGTTTACTCAGGATTTCCGGTCAAAAGCCCGCAGCGTCGACGACGCCCTCGTCACAGCCGAACGACGTTTTTCCAGCGCCCTGGATCAGATCGGCAAGGCCGGTAGTTTTCGCCGATGCCGCCCCGGCGGCTTCCGAAAGCCCGATCGTCAGTTCGCTGATCATCCTGACATTGCCGGCCCGCCGGCAGCTCATCTTGACACGATCGCCGGCACCCGGCCCGAAGCTCTTGTCGAAAGCCGCTTTGATCGCGTCGGCCTTGACCGGCTTGCCGATATTGGCAGCGAAAAGATCGCGCACGGCCGACGCGTTGAGCGCGCTTACGAGATGCACGCCGACGCCGAAATAGTCGTCGGCACTCATCTTCGTGCAGGTGCCATGCTTCACCCATTCATGCCGTTCCAGACCGGATTGCGTGCCGGGCATCGCCTTTGTCAGCGCAGTCTTCGTCTCGGCCGCAAGCGTGACCTCCGGCAGCTTGTTCCAGTCGCCATCCTTGTCGGCGGCCTTCTGCTCGGCGCTTACGCCGCAATAATCCTCCCGCATCGGCCAGAGTCCATGCAACGAGAAGTTCGTCGCGTCAGGGCGCTCGCCGGTCTGGCTTGCGCATTCGGCCTTCTTCTGGTTCGTCTGGCAAAAGGCCGGCTGCCAGCTCGCCGCCAGAATGAAGCGGGTGCGCCCGCCAGCTTCCTGCGCCACGGCGGCGCCGGCAACAACCATCGACACGGCGAACGACAAGGTACGCAACTGCATGCTGCTCATTTCAACCCCCTAAAAAGAACAATACAGGAACAAATAAGCATCAAAATCAAAAGGCCGCAACCCTGAATCGCAACAAGGCTGCAAATTGTTATCAGATAATCACATGCCCATGTTGCAATTACCCGGCGATCTGGTCTGTTGCCGCCGGGAGGACCCACATGTTTTCTGAAACGCAAAGGCTCGCCGTGCCAGGGGCGTCGCTGGCCTATCACCATGCCGAGGCCCTCACCCCGGCACGCGGCATCCTGTTGATATCGCATGGCTTGGCCGAACATTCGAAACGATACCGCTCCTTTGCCGAGGCGATGGCGGTGCACGGATATCACGTCTATGCCCACGATCATCGCGGCCACGGCGAGACGACGGCACCCGATGCGCCGATCGGCCGCTTTGCCCGACGCGGCGGGGTCAAAAGGGTGATCGGCGACGTCATCGCCATGCGCGGCCACGCGGTCTCCCGCCATCCCGGTCTGCCGGTGACCCTCTTCGGCCATTCGATGGGCGGCCTCATCGCCCTCAATGCAGCCGTCACGGCTCCGGCCGACTTCGATGCTGTCGCCGTCTGGAATTCGAATTTCGCCGTCGGCCTTGCCGGCCGCGCCGCCCAGGCGATCCTGCTTGCCGAGCGCATGCTGAAGGGCTCCGACGTGCCGAGCGGCCTGCTGCCGAAGCTTACTTTCGGCACCTGGGGAAAATCCATTGCCGGCCGCCGCACCGAGTTCGACTGGCTGTCGCGTCGTCCTGACGAAGTCGACAAGTATGTCGCCGATCCACTCTGCGGCTTCGACGCCTCGGTCTCTCTCTGGCTCGATCTCTTTGAACTGACCTTCCGCGCGCCGCAAAAGATCCATCTCGATCGGCTGCCGCGGGACTTGCCGATCCATCTCGTCGGCGGCGGAGAGGACCCGGCGACGGAGCGGGGAAAAGCGGTGCTCTGGCTGTCAAACCATTTGAAAGGCCGGGGCTTCTCTCGTATCAGCACTCAGATATATCAGGACGTGCGACACGAAACGCTGAATGAGATCGGCGCGGATGCGGCGATCGCAGCCTTCGCGGACTGGTGCGACGGGCGGTCGCAAGATCCTGAGCGACCAATATCGTGAGTGACAAGGATTTCATCGTGAACAGCACCTCCACCCGCCCCGTTTCATCCACCTCCGACGTGATGACGGGGCTTGTGCTGATGTTCCTCTCGGTGATGGTGTCGCCGCTCATCGATATTTTCGCCAAGCTTGCAATCACGACCGTGCCATCCGGGGAGATCACTGCCGGTCGCTTCGTCGTACAGGCGCTCTGCATGCTGCCGATCGTCGTATGGCGGCGCAGCTTCGCCGAATTCTCCTGGCGCCATAGCCTGTTCCATGCCATCCGCGGCGGGATCATTACCGTCTCGATGATCTCCTTCGTCACCACGCTGAAATATATGGCGGTCGCCGACGCGATCGCGATCTTCTTCGTAGAGCCGATCATGGTGACGATCCTCGGCGGCATCTTCCTCAAGGAGACGATCGGCTGGCGGCGCTATACAGCCTGCTGCGTCGGCTTCTTCGGGGCGATGCTGATCATCCAGCCGAGTTTCGAAGAGGTCGGCTACATCGCGCTTCTACCTGTCGTCAGTGCTCTTTGCATCGCGATCTTCGTGCTGATGACTCGCGCCCTCTCGCACAGGGAAGACCCCTGGTCGATGCAGTTCCAGATGAGCATCTGGGGCTTGCTCTTCTGTGCCGTCCTGCTTTTCCTGGGTCAGGGAACCGGCTCCGACCTCTTCGATCCCGTCATGCCGGAAGGCCGCGCCTGGTTCTATGTCGCCGGCGTCGGCGCCATGGCCGCAATCACCGGCATCCTCGGCGTCTACGCCTATCGCGCAGCACCGGCCTCGACGCTGGCGCCGCTGCAATATTTGGAGATCGTTTCGGCAACGATCTTCGCCTGGCTGGTCTTCGGTGACTTTCCGGATGCCGTCAAATGGCTCGGCATTGCCATCATCGTGGCAGCGGGCTTCTACATCCTCTGGCGCGAGCGCCGCTTTGCTTCAAAGCCTGTATCCGATACATCTGAGGTGACGCTGGCGCCGTAGATATTGCCTGGAGGAACATGACAGAGACCGTGACCAAAAAGCCGCCGCTTGCCGGCATCCGGGTGATCGAGCTTGCCCGCGTGCTCGCCGGCCCCTGGGCGGGACAGATGCTTGCCGATCTCGGCGCCGACGTGATCAAGGTCGAAAATCCCGATGGCGGCGACGATACGCGCCAATGGGGGCCGCCCTTCGTCGAGGGCGCCGATGGCGAAAATCTCTCGGCCGCCTATTATCACGCCGCCAATCGCGGCAAACGCTCCGTCACCGCCGACCTGAAGAGCGCCGAAGGCCAGGATCTCGTCCGCCGCCTCGTCTCCACCGCCGATGTGGTGATCGAGAATTTCAAAGTCGGCGGCCTCGTCAAATACGGCCTCGATTACGACAGCCTGCGCAAGGTGAACCCGAAGCTCGTCTATTGCTCGATCACCGGCTTCGGCCAGGACGGCCCTTATGCCAGCCTCGCCGGCTACGATTATATCGTCCAGGGCATGTCCGGCTTCATGTCGATCACTGGTGAACCAGGCGGCCAGCCGATGAAGGCAGGCGTCGCCATCGCCGATATCTTCACCGGCATCTATGCCGTCTCGGCGATTGAAGCCGCCCTGATCCACGCCCTGAAGTCAGGTGAAGGCCAGTTGGTCGACATGGCCCTGCTCGACGTGCAATCGGCGGTGCTCGCCAATCAGAACATGAATTACCTGGTTTCCGGCGAGGCACCGACCCGCCTCGGCAATGCCCACCCCAATATCTCGCCCTATGAGGTCGTGCCGACGGCGGACGGGTACCTCATTCTCGCAGTTGGAAACGACGGCCAGTTCCGTCGCCTCTGCAGCATCCTCGGCCTGGAGGCCATCGCCGGCGACGAGCGTTTCGCCACCAACAAGGCCCGCGTCGGCAATCGCGGCGAAGTGCGCCGCCTCATCTCCACCGAGACGCTGAAGTGGCAGAAGGCGGATCTGCTGAAGGCCTGCGAGGAGAATGCGGTTCCATCAGGCGCAATCAACACGATCGAGGAAATGTTCGCCCATCCGCAGGTGCAGGCCCGCGGCCTGCGCATCGACCTTGAGGATGCCGCCGGCACCGTGATCCCCGGTGTCAGGACGCCCGTGGTGCTGTCGGAGACGCCGCTGCGTTATATCAGGCCGAGCCCGCGTCTCGGCGAACACCAGGCAGAAATTCTGGCGGAACTCGCCGAGCGCCAGAGGAAGGCATCGTCATGAAGAAGGCATTGTCATGAAGAAGACGGGCGGAGAACTGATCGTCGAGGCGCTGAAGGCGAACGGCGTCAAACGTCTCTCCTGCGTGCCCGGCGAGAGCTTCCTCGCCGTGCTCGACGCGTTGCGCGACAGCGATATCGACGTCCTCGTCTGCCGCCAGGAGGGCGGAGCGGCGATGATGGCGGATTGTTGGGGCAGGCTGACCGGCGAACCCGGCATCTGCATGGTGACCCGCGGCCCCGGCGCCACCAACGCCTCCGCCGGCCTGCATATCGCCAAGCAGGACTCGATCCCGATGATCCTGTTTATCGGCCAGGTGCAGCGGGAAGCACGCGAGCGCGAGGCCTTCCAGGAGGTCGAGTTCCGCCGCGCCTTCACCGAATTCGCCAAATGGGTGGGCGAGATCGACGATGCCGCCCGTATTCCCGAATTCGTCACCCGCGCCTTTGCGGTCGCAACCTCCGGCCGTCCCGGCCCTGTGGTGCTGACGCTGCCGGAGGACATGCTGCGCGATGAGGTCGAGGCACCCCGCGCCAGGCACTATGCCACCGTCGAGGCCCATCCCGGCCGCCGCCAGATCGACGATCTCTATGTGAGACTGCTGAAGGCCGAGCGGCCGATGGTAATCCTTGGAGGCACACGCTGGGATGCCGATGCCGTCGCCGATTTTCAGAGCTTCGCCGAACGTTTTCACCTGCCTGTCGGCTGCTCCTTTCGCCGGCAGATGCTGTTCGATCATCTCCATCCCTGCTACGCCGGCGATGTCGGCATCGGCATCAATCCGGCGCTGGCAAAGGAGATCAGGGAGAGCGACCTGCTGATCCTGCTTGGCAGCCGCATGTCGGAAATGCCGTCCTCGTCCTATACGCTGATCGATATCCCCTACCCCCAGCAATCGCTGGTGCATATCTATCCCGACCCTTCCGAGCTCGGCCGCGTCTACCGTCCGGATCTTGCCATCTGCGCGGCACCTGCCGATTTCGTCGCCGCACTCGCCGATCTGGAAGCGCCGGCCGAACCGCTCTGGGCGGAGCGCACCGCCCGCCTGCATCAGGCCTATCTCACCTGGTCGAAACCACCCTCGAGTGGTCCCGGCGCTGTCCAGATGGGGCCGATCATGGAATGGCTGGAGGCCAATACCGGGCCGGAGACGATCTTCACCAATGGCGCGGGCAACTACGCCACCTGGGTGCACCGCTTCCATCGTTTTCGCCGCTTCAACACCCAAGCCGCCCCCACCTCCGGCTCGATGGGTTACGGCCTGCCGGCGGCGGTGGCCGCCAAGCGGCTGTTTCCCGAGCGCGAGGTCATCTGCTTTGCCGGCGACGGCTGCTTCCTGATGCACGGCCAGGAATTCGCCACCGCCATCCGCTACGGCCTGCCGATCATCGCAGTCGTCGTCAACAACGGCATCTACGGCACGATCCGCATGCATCAGGAGCGCGAGTATCCCGGCCGCGTCAGCAGCACCGATCTGACCAATCCCGACTTCGCAGCCCTTGCCCGCGCCTATGGCGGCTACGGCGAGACGGTGGAAACCACAGCGGACTTCGCCCCGGCCTTCGAGCGGGCGCGCGCCAGCGGCAAGCCCGCAATCATCGAGGTCAAGCTCGATCCCGAAGCGATCACACCGACACGCACGCTCTCCGAAATCGCGCAAACAAAAAGCCGGTGAGCACGCGCAGTGCTCACCGGCTTCAGGCAATCGGAATGGTGCGACTTAGAGCGGTTCAGCTTTTCATAGAAGCGCAGAGCCGCTTTAATCTTTTGTTTTTTGCGCAATCCCGGACGGAAAACCGCTTCGCACTTTTCCTGGAGTTGCTCTAGAGCGTGCTGTTTTTAGACGGCAGCATATCCTGAGTTTCTAAGATAGTTTGCGCATTCGTCAGGCGCGAATGCGTCGAGCATGTGACCGGCGGTGCGCCACGTTGTTTCGACGCTTCGTGGCTCGGCCTTTCTGATGAGATGCTTGAGCTTGGCGAAGACCTGCTCAATGGGATTGAGGTCTGGACTGTAAGGCGGCAGGAAGATGAGATGCGCGCCGGCAGCCCTGATTGCACGTCGGATAGCCTGCCCCTTGTGGCTGCCGAGATTGTCGAGGATGACGACGTCGCCTTTGGCAAGTGTTGGCACAAGGATTTTCCTGACATAGACGTTAAAGAGCTCGCCATTGATCGGCCCGTCGATAACCCAGGGCGCGTCGATACGGTCGCTGCGCAGGGCCGCGATGAAGGTCAGGGTTTTCCAGTGGCCGTGCGGGACTGAAGCGGCGAGCCGCTGGCCACGTGGTGCCCAGCCCCTGAGCGGCGCCATGTTGGTTTTGATCCAGGTCTCGTCAAGGAAGACCAGTCGATGAGCCTCGATCCGGTGCTGGTGGTTCTTCCAGCGTTGCCGTTTGCGGGCGATGTCCGGTCTCGTCTGCTCGGCTGGCAGCACCGTTTTTTTTGAAACTCAAGCCTTCAGCCCGGACAAACACCCAGACAGCACGGCGGTCGGTCTTGATGCCACGCTCGGCAAGCTCCGCGACCAGCCCACGTGTCGTGAACGGGCCAGAGCAACAACGTTGGCGCAACCACTCGGCCCGCTCATCCGACAAAGTCCGTTTCTTGTGCCCGCCAATCCGGCCTGGCGTAAGAGCGCCTGTCTCGGCCAGGCGCCGCTTCCATTTTGAAACACACGAAGGGCTGATCGATAGTGCGGCCGCAATAGAGCGTATCGTCTCGCCGGCCGTTAGCCGCGCCATTGCACGCTCTCGAAGATCTTCAGAATAAGGCTGTGTCATCGCCGCTGGCCTGCCTTCCCCAGCAGCAATGTTGAATCACATTCAAACTGATTTGCGAATCCCAGATTCCGCTAAATCACAGCATGCTCTAGTCGAGTGCCGCCGTAATGATGAACTCGACCTTGTATTTCGGCGCAGCGAGCTTGGCTTCGCTGGTGGCGCGGGCTGGCGGGTTGGCTGGATCGATCCAGCCTTCCCAGACGGCGTTCATCTCGGCGAAATCGGCGATATCGGAGAGGTAGATGATCGTCTGCAGGATCTTCGACTTGCTGCTGCCTGATGCAGCCAGCAGGCGGTCGACTTCGGCAAGCGATGACTTGCACTGATCGGTGACGCTTTCGCCCTCGCCGACCTGGCCTGCGAGATAGACCGTGTTGCCGTGAATGACGGCGCCGCTCATGCGCGAGCCGACGTCGATACGCTTGATGCTCATTATAGTCTCCTGAGTGAATGGAAGGTGGCGGCGCTGAGGTTCAACGCCGGAAAATCGGTCCCCCGGGACGGGCTCAATTACGGATATGGTGGGTCTTCTGGTAAATCGCCGTCGAGCGTGCGCCAGAGCGGCAATAGCCAAGCATCGGCCGCGGGAATTCATCGAGCGCGTCGACCATGCCCTGCACGGCTTCCTCGGTCACGCCCATCGGTCCAACCGGCACATGGGCGATCTCGAGGCCAAGCTCCTTGGCGCGCGCCTCGATGACGGAGAACGACGTCTGGTCGGGACTTTCGTGGTCTGGACGGTGACAGACGATCGATTTGAACCCCAGCGCCTTGATCTCGTCGAGCTCCTCCAGCGTGATCTGGCCCGAAACCGAATATTCATCGTCGATCTGGCGAATATCCATCGTCTTGTCTCCTCAAAAATGGTGGGCTGAAGGTCTACGACGGAGGTCTGCCAGCGTCAACAACACTTCGCTCATAGGAAGGCAAAGGTCAGCGCATAGCTGCGGCTCTCGCCTGGCGCCAGCATGTTGAGCTCACCGGCTGCCTGAAGCTCGTCGCGCGATATCCAGCGATGCGAAACCGGCTCGATACCGATGATATGGGCCGGCGCCTTCTGGTTTCGCCAGACCTGCAGATGGGGCAGCGTGTCGGCGCGGAAGCGCACACTCAGCGTCCTGCCGCCGATTGCGGCGATCGGTCCGAGGCGAACCTCTGCGAAACCCTCCTCCGTCGCCGGCGCCGCAACGCAGAAGATGCCGCCCGGCTCCTCCCCGAACGCCCAGGGGAAACCGCCATTCTCCAGCATCCGGCCTTCGAGCCGCGTGCCCTCGTCCAGCCATTTGCCGCCGGTGTTCATGTGGTACATCAGGAAGGTCGGCACCGTCCGATCGCTCGTATTGACGACCCGGTCCTCGAGCCGCACCTCGCCGGTCGCCCCATCGATCCGCCACAGCCGCTCGATGCGCTGTGGCAGTCCTTCGACGGTGGTGATGTCGATATCGGCGCGGCATTCGGCATGGCCATTCTCGAACTTCGTCCATAGCACTTTTGCCGCATGGCCGGAGGCCGATCCGTGCAGCGGATAGACCTTGCCGTCATCCCGACCGGGAATTGGCTGGCGGTGGCGGATATGATCCGGGCCGCAGGTGAAGAGAAAGCCTTCGAGCGAGTGATCGATTCGCGCATCACCGTCGTCGGGAATGGCGCGTTTCGGCGCGATGTCGACACCGTCGACGATGCATCCGCCGATATCCAGCACCGATGTTTCGTCCAGCATCAGGCGCGGCCCGCTTGCGGCGGCAAATTCGATCATCACGGTCTCCTCGGGGAACAATCAGCCCTTAGAGCGCCGTGCGTTCTTTCGGACGCACAAAGGACGCTCTAACACTTTGAATCGACGCATCCTGCTTTCCGAAAATCCAATCCGATTTTCGGAAAGCAGGATGCGCTAGCGTTAGGTTTCGCGTCGCCATTCGTCAATCGGCGTCGCCTCCATCTTGTGCTTTTGCAGCAACCATGGATTTTGCGGAACTGACACAAGGACGCAAACGTTTATGAGTAAAAGGAAATCTTAGTGATTTTCATATTTTGTTCAGCACGGTTTCATAAATTCCACACTAGCGTCAAAATTGGCATGTGTGTGTCTGCCCAGTCACTGTTCGAGGTATGAGACGTGAATCGCTTTTTGAAGTCGGCATTTTGCTTCGCGGCCGTCCTGGCTGCCCTTGCGGCTGCAGCGCCGGAGGCAGGCGCGCAGCAGTTCCGCGATCGCCGCCAGAGCGATATCGTGCTTGTGACGCCGAGCGGCGAAATCCTCGACTATGTTCCAGCTGGCTATATCTACGCCCGGGACCGTAGCGGCAATCGCGTGTTGATCGACGGCTACGGCAATGTCGTCGCCACCGAGATGCGCGCGCGGGGCTACTATCCGCCGCGGCCGGGACCGCGGGAGGTCTATAACGACCAGTATGGCAACGACCCCTATTATTCCGACAACAATCCCGATGGCGATACACGTTATTCAGAGCGCGGCGCCGTCACCGGCGGCATTCCGCGCGATGCCGAGATCGAACGCCGGCCGCTCGGTGAGCAGCCCTATCCCGATGATAACAGCATCGGCAATCCGCAGCCTAGCGACGATTATGCCTCGATCGACCCGGACCAGCAGATCCCGCCCGCCGACCAGCCGAACGCCGCACCCGATGAGCCCGTCATCACGCTGAAGAACAAGTCGAAGCCCGAGATCGTCGCATTGCAGGTCTTCCTCGATCGCGCCGGCATCTCTCCCGGCGTCATCGACGGCCATATGGGCTCGAACGTCACCAAGGGGATCTATGCCTATGACCAGATGACCGGCTCGAAGCTCGATCCCAACGACACCGATGCCATTCTGGAAGAGCTGCGCATGAACGGCGGCCTGCCCGTCATCAGCTACACGATCACGCCGGCCGATGCTGCTGGCCCCTTCGTCGCTGAGATCCCGGAAGATTATTCGCACAAGGCGCTGCTACCGTCGCTCGCCTACACCTCGACCACCGAAATGCTGGCCGAACGCTTCCACATGGATGAGGCCTTTCTCAAGGAGATGAACCCCGGTGCCGATTTCACAGTTGCAGGCACCGTCATCAAGGTCGTCAATCCGGGCGAGCCGAAGAGCGGTGAAGTTGCCCGCATCATCGCCGACAAGGGCCGCAAGCAGGTCTTCGCCTATGACGGCGCCGGCAATCTCCTCGCCGCCTATCCGGCATCGATCGGCTCCACCGACACCCCCTCTCCGTCGGGCTTGGTAAATGTCGAGCGTGTCGCCCTCAATCCCGGTTATACCTATAATCCGAAGATCAATTTCCAGCAGGGTGCCAACGACAAGATCCTCAACATCCCGCCCGGCCCGAACGGCCCCGTCGGCACAGTCTGGATGGCGCTTTCCAAGCCGACATACGGCATTCACGGCACGCCCGAACCCTCGAAGATCGGCCGCACCCAGAGCCACGGCTGCATCCGTCTAACCAACTGGGATGCGACAGAGCTTGCCAAGATGGTCAAGCCGGGAGTGACGGTCGAATTCGTCGACTGAAATCATTCTCGCGATAGAAACGACAAGGCCGCCGCATCGCTCCGGCGGCCTTGTCGTTTCATGTGAGAGATGTTCAGGCGGCCGAGCGGACCATCGGGTTCGTCACACGGGCGGATGCCACCAGCCTCACCGGCAGTTTGCGCATCATTTCCTCGGCAAAACAGGTGGCGTTTTCCCGGGCCTTGTCGAGATTGCTGACGCGCGTGGGATCAATCGTGTGCAGGGTGCCGCCACAGTCGAAGATGTCGCGGAAGGCGGAGCGTTCGATGATAGCCGTATCGAGTACCGGCACATGCCGCTCGCTGAGCAGCGACTTGACGACTTGCAGCGCCCGCGTCGTTACCATCGAGTTGACGCGGGTGAGCACCACCGAATGGCCGATCTTGATGCCGGCCTTTTCATCCAGATACTGCAGCAGTTCGAGCACCTGCGCGCCACCGCGCGCATCCATGGCACAGCCCTGGATCGGGATCAGCACGTGGTCGGAAAGGCCGACAGCTGTGGCAAGCAGCGGATTGCGCGCACCCGGCAGGTCGACGATGAAATAGTCGGTATTGTGCTTGTTCTCGCTGATATGCAGCGGCAGCGAGGCGGTTGTCACGAAATCGATGACCGAAAGATTAGCCACATGACCAGAGATCTCGTGCCAGCGCGAAATCCAGTGCTGCGGGTCGGCGTCGAGGATGGTGACGCGATAGCCTTTGCGGGCAAGCTCGGTCGCGAGCAGGAGAACAGCGGTCGTCTTGCCGGCGCCGCCCTTGGTATTTGCGAATGTGATGACAGGCATGTTCGGTCCTCGGAAGGAAATGGTGCGAGCCGATATCGCTCTTTTACGCACCCTCGGAGCATCGTGCGGTTAATCCATCCTTTCTAATCATGGTTAACAAATTGGAAACACGCGCGGCGAAATTGCAGCCGGTATTTTTCACATCCCTAAAACTAGGGATATCGCGGCAACGAAAAGCCCGGAAAACCGAGGTTCTCCAGGCCAGTTAGTAGGTCCGCTCTTATGTTGTCAGAAGCAATCCCTGAAAAGGACCTTGGTATTTTCGAGCGTCATTGCAACCGGGTTGCCGCCCGCACTCGGATCTTCGATCGCCATGGCCGACAATTCATCGATGCGGTCGGCAGCGATTCCCATCGCCGACAGCGTCTCCGGCACCCCGAGTTCGGAGCGGAGCTTCAGCACATAGTCGTAGAACCCGTCGAAACCGCCCGAGATGCCGAGATAGGCGGCGGCGCGGCCGATCTTCTCCTCGATCGCCTTGCGGTTGAAGCGCAGCACCGCCGGCATCACCACCGCATTGGTCATGCCGTGATGGGTGTTGTAGACGGCGCCGATCGGGTGCGATAGCGCGTGGATGGCGCCGAGCCCCTTCTGGAAGGCGACCGCACCCATGGCAGCCGCCGCCATCATGTTGGCGCGGGCTTCCAGATCGGTGCCTTCCCGATAGGCGCGCGGCAGGAATTCCTTGACGAGACGCATGCCTTCGAGCGCGATGCCGGCCGACATCGGGTGATAGAAGGGCGAGGAATAGGCCTCCAGGCAATGAGCGAAGGCATCCATGCCGGTGCCGGCCGTGATGATCTTCGGCATGCCGACCGTCAGTTCCGGATCGGAGATGACAACGCCAGGCAGGAATTTCGGATGGAAGATGATCTTCTTCACATGGGTTTCGGAATTGGTAATGACGCTGGCGCGCCCGACTTCCGAACCGGTGCCTGCCGTTGTCGGCACCGCGACGATCGGGGCGATGCCCTCAAGGCTCGCACGCGTCCACCAGTCGCCGATATCTTCGAAGTCCCAAACCGGCCGCGTCTGGCCGGCCATGAAGGCGACGCACTTGCCCAGATCGAGGCCGGAGCCACCACCGAACGCGACGACGCCGTCATGGCCGCCGTCCTTGAAGGCCCTGACGCCAGCTTCGAGGTTCTTCTCGTTCGGGTTCGGATCGACATCGGCGAAGATCGCCCGGCCGAGACCGGCATCTTCGAGGATATCGAGCGCAGTCTTGGTGATCGCCATCGAGGCGAGGCCGCGGTCGGTGACGAGCAGCGGCTTCTTGATGCCGAGGCTCTTGCAGGCGTCGGCCAGTTCCGCGATGCGGCCCCGGCCGAGCTTGACCGATGTCGGATAGCTCCAGTTTGCGGTGATGTTGCTGCTCATGCTGTGACTTTCTTCAGATGGAAGGATTTCGGGCGCGTCAGATTTTGGAAGCCGATGATCGACAGCGAGCCGCCGCGGCCGGTCTCCTTGACGCCGGTCCAGCAAAGTGCCGGGTCGAGATAGTCCGCGCGGTTCATGAAAACGGTGCCGGTTTCGATCTCGCGGCCGAGCCGCCCTGCCCGCTCGACATCTTTGGTCCAGAGCGAGGCCGTCAGCCCGTACTGGCTGTCGTTCATCAAAGCGAGTGCCTCCTCATCGCTCTTCACCTTCATGATGCCGACCGCCGGACCGAAAGTCTCTTCGCGCATGAAGGCCATGGAGTGGTCGACGTCGACGAGAATCTGCGGTGCAAGATAGGCGCCGCCGTCATCCTGGGGGAAAAGCTTTGGATCGACAAGCGCTTTGGCGCCCTTGGAAACGGCATCGGCGATCTGCTCGCGCACCACCTTGGCGAAGCGCTTATGTGCCATCGGCCCGAGCGACGTATCGGGATCGAGCGGATTGCCGAGCTTGTAATTCGACACCCAGGCAACCGACTTCTCGACGAAGGCGTCATAGAGCGATTCATGCACGTAGATGCGCTCGATGCCGCAGCAGCACTGGCCGGAATTGTAGGTCGCGCCGTCCATCAGCGTGTCGACGGCAGCTTCGAGATCGGCGTCCTCCATGACATAACCCGGATCCTTGCCGCCGAGCTCGAGGCCGAGACCGGTGAAGGTGCCGGCGGCGGCCCGCTCCATTGACCGCCCGCCTTCGACCGATCCGGTGAAGTTGACGAAATTGAAGCTGCCGGCGGCAATCAGCGCCGACGTCGTTTCATGGTCGAGAAAGACGTTCTGGAACACATCCTCGGGAACGCCGGCCTCGATGAAGGCCTGCACCAGCCGCTCACCGACCAGCAGCGTCTGCGAAGCATGTTTCAGCACCACGGTATTGCCGGCCATCAACGCCGGCGCGATCGTGTTGATCGCCGTCATATAGGGATAATTCCACGGCGCGACGACGAAGACGACACCATGCGCCTCGCGCTCGATGCGGCGCTCGAAACGCTCGCTCTCCTCGACGACGACAGGCGCCAAAGCATCCGCGGCGATCGAGGCGACATAGTTGGAACGCTCGTTGAAGCCCTTGTATTCGCCGCCATATTTGACCGGCCGGCCCATTTGCCAGGCAAGCTCGGGCACGACGACGTCGGACATCTCGTTCAGCCGCGCAGCACCCTTCAGCACCAGTTGCACGCGCTCTTCGAGCGGCCGTTTCGCCCAGGCCTTCTGCGCCTTGCGGGCGCGCGCCACCACGTCCTTGGCGGCGTCGAGAGAAAGGGCTGCGCGCTCGGCATAGACCGAACCGTCAACCGGTGAAATGCATTGGATCATTGCCATGATCTGTTCCTGTCCTCGTATGCGTCAAAATTAGTGAGGGCCATAGCCACTCATCCGCGTGCCGGCACTCGGGTCGAGCCACTGGTTTCGACCCGTCCTTCGAACCCCCGCTCGCGGAGCGAAGGAGCTATGCCGCACCGTTTCCCGAATTCTCAAGCGATCCGTGTGGCAAGTCCCTCTCCCCGCAGCCGGGGAAAGAGTTAGGGTGAGGCAAGCAACCCGCAAATGCCTATTAAGCTCTTTCGAAACCGCGCGCCACTTCCCAGTCGGTGATGCGGCGGTCGTATTCTTCCTGCTCCCATTCGGCAGCGCGGGTGTAGTGGTCGATCACGTCGTCGCCGAAGGCTTTGCGCAGCATTGCCGATTCCGTCATTTCAGTCGCCGCCGCGCGCAGCGTGCGTGGTATCTCGCGAACGCCCTTGCCGCCATAGGCGTCGCCGACGAAGGGGGCTTCGAGTTCAAGCTTGTTTTCGATCCCGTCAATGCCGGCGGCGAGCAGCGCGGCGAAGGCAAGATAGGGATTGAGATCGGAGCCGCCGACGCGGCACTCGATACGGATTCCCTTGGTCTCCTCACCGCAGAGCCGGTAGCCGGCGGTACGGTTGTCCTTGCTCCAGATCGCCTTGGTCGGCGCAAATGTGCCCGCCATGAAGCGTTTGTAGGAGTTGATGTAGGGCGCCAGGAAATAGGTGATCTCGCTCGCATGGGCGAGAAGCCCGGCGACGTAATTGTGCATCAGCGGCGACATGCCGTATTTGCCGGTATGGTCGAAGAACAGCGGCTTTTCCTCCAGGCTCCAGAGCGACTGGTGGATATGCGAGGAACTGCCGGCAGCATTGTAGTTCCACTTGGCCAGGAAAGTGATGGCTTTGCCCTTCGACCAGGCAATCTCCTTGCAGCCGTTCTTGATGATCGCGTGCCGGTCGGCCATGGCGAGCGCATCGGCGTAGCGCACGTTGATCTCCTCCTGGCCGGCCGAAGCCTCGCCCTTGGAGTTTTCGACCGGGATGCCGGCGCCCTGCAGCCCGGTGCGGATCGCCCGCATCACCTCTTCCTCCTTGGTGGTCTGGAAGATGTGGTAGTCCTCGTTATAGGCGCTGGCGAGCTTGAGGTTGCGGTAGCCGGAAGTCTGCGCCGCCTCATAGCTCTGGTCGAACAGGAAGAATTCGAGCTCGGAGGCCATGTAGGCCTTCATGCCCATATCCTCGAGCCGCTTCACCTGCTTTTTCAGGATCGCGCGCGGCGAGTGGGCGACCTCCTCATGCGTATGATGGTCGAGCACGTCGCAGAGCACCAACGCGGTGCCTTCGAGCCAGGGAATACGACGCAGCGTCGCCAGATCCGGCCTCATCGTGTAGTCGCCGTAGCCCTTCTCCCAGCTCGTCGCCTTGTAGCCGGAGACGGTCTCCATCTCCATGTCGGTGGCGATCAGGTAGTTGCAGCTGTGCGTTTCCTTCCAGGCACTCTCGACGAAATATTCCGCCTGGAAACGCTTGCCCATCAGCCGGCCCTGCATGTCTACCTGGCAGGCCAGAACCGTGTCGATGCGCCCTTCGGCAACATCCTTCCTGAGATCGTCGATTGTGTAGCTGCTGCTCATGATTGATCCGCCTGAATTGGATTGACAAAATCGGGGCAACGAAATCGCATGCGCTCGGCCGGACTTTGCGGCCCGATGCCTTTTCGTTGAACCGTGATGGGGCCGCAGGATGCGGCCCCACCATTTGAGAGGGAAGCCTCGATGCTTAGTTTTCGCCGCTTTCGCCGACGGCTGCTTCGGCGGCCGCGATGTCGGCCTGGCGCTTCGCCACTTCGGCGCCGATCGGCGGCCCCTTGAAGCGCCGGCTTTCGAAACCGAACCAGACGATCGCGGTGAGCACCAGGAAGCCGACGGTAACGTAAAGCGCAATACCGTTCGGCGGCTGGATGCCGAGAATGAAGATCAGGATCATAGCGATGATCGTGAGCACGGCAAAGAGCTTGAAGACGCCTTCGCCGAGGTTCCATGGACCCATCTTGTCCCACTTCGATGTGCCCCAGGCGAAGAGGCCGAGCGTGATCGGAATCGCGAAGGAGAAGAACAGGAAGATGACAGTGCACGAGACAACGATCGTATAAACCGGCGTCTCACCGATTTTCATGAAGTCGAGTGAGGTAAACCAAACGAAAAGTACCGACAGGATGGAGCCAGTCCAGATCGCCGCCACCGGCGTGCGGTATTTCGGGCTGACCTTCGACAGCGCCTTTGATGCCGGCAGACCGCCGTCACGCGAGAAGGCAAAGATCATGCGCGAGACCGAGGTGACGGTCGCAAGACCGCACAGCCACTGGCTGACCAGGATCGCAAGATAGAGAATGTCCTTGACGATCGGGTTCACCTGGCTGTCCATTGCCCAGAAGAACACGTTCCAGCCCTGCTTTGCCGCATCGTCCATGTTCGGCAGCATCAGAACGAAGGCGCACAGCATGATGTAGCCGAAAAGAGCCGACCACAGGACGGAGGAGACCATGCCGCGCGGAACCGATTCGGCAGCCTTGACGGTCTCTTCCGATGTATGCGCCGAGGCGTCATAGCCGGTGATGGTGTAGATCGGCAGCAGCAGGCCGAGAAGGAAGACCCAGGCGCCCGAGGTGGAAGGCCAGACGTTGCCGCCGACTTCGCCGGAATAGTTGGCAAAAGTGAAAAGACGGCCGATCTCGTAGGAGGGCGCTGCGATGAGGCAGACGGCCGACAGCGCGATAGCGGTCGCGAAGATGAGATAACCCGAGAAATCGGTCAGCTTCGCGGTCAGTCCGATGCCCATGTGGTTCACGAGCGCCTGCGCGCCGGTGATGACCACGAGGAAGATGATGCGCACCGCTATCGTGTCGGTCAGTCCGAAATAGCTGGTGCCGAACGACCCCATGAAGAAATAATAGGTGCCGACATTGATGGCGCCCAGCACTGTGACGAGACCGAGCAGGTTGAACCAGGCGGTCACCCAGCCGGTGAAACGGTTTCCGAGGATCGAGCTCCAGTGATAGAGGCCGCCGGCCGTCGGATAGGCCGAGCTGATCTGCGCCATGCCGATGGCGAAGACGAGCGAGATGAAGCAGCCGACCGGCCAGCCGATGCCGATGGCGGCGCCGCCGGCACCCGAGGTCGCCTGCGCCAGCGAATTGATGCCGCCGGAGAGGATGCAGATAATGGAAAATGAGACGGCGAAGTTCGAGAACGAACTCATGCGTCGTTCGAGTTCCTGGGCATAACCCATGGAATGCAGGATGTGCACATCCTGCTTCTTGTCCAGTTCGGTATAATCCGACATGACTTCCCCCTGTTCACGATCGGCCGCGGGATTGCGGGCCGATTCAGTGCCAATTGCCCGCGACATTTGCGCCGTGCGGACGTCCGCAGTTAAACTGCTCCCTCGGGTCTTCTTTTTATGTCAGGCGTCCAGGCTTTGCTGGAGCAGCCCTTTCAGATAGTCGGCCATGACCCCTTGGCCGGTATCGTCTGCGATGAGGTCGTTGCGGACCTCGATCATCACATTGCGCAAGCCGTTCGAAAGCCCGTGCAGGATGAGCGTGTGGGTCACGCCGTCCTCGGGCCCGTAAGGCTTGTTGCGTTCTGTCCTGTAAAGCGGCGCCTCGGCCGCAGCCTCCAGCATAAGGTCGGCAAGCCGGCTGTCCTCATCATGCAATATGCCGAGTTCGACGGCGCGTTCGCGGCCATGATAGACCGGCGTGAAGCTGTGCATCGTCACGATGATGCTGTCCTGTGCCCTCGCTCGGCGATCGCGGATCAGCCCGCGAATAGCATCGTGGAAAGGCACATAGAGCGCGTCGGTGCGCGCAAGCCGTTCTTCGGGGCTCAAATCCTTATTGCCGGGAATGGCGTAGATCTCGCTGGTCTCCGGCATGGCGCCGGGTGAACTGGGCGGCCGGTTGCAGTCGTAGATAAGCCGGGAGAACCGCTGGTAAACGAGCGTCGCGTCGAGCGCTTCCGATATGTTGCGGGCGACCGCAAGCGCGCCCGGGTCCCAGGCAATGTGACTGGAGAGCGCTTCGCTGGGCAGGCCGAGATTGCCGAAAACGGCCGGAAGCGCATTCGAAGCGTGCTCGCAGACCAGAAGCACCGGGCTCCGGCCGTGGATACGTTCGATCCCGACGCAGTCACCGTCCGCTTCACTGAGGATTTTCGGCCGGGCCAGCACCAAACGCGCCACTCCTTATCCCTTAACAAATTCCTTATGAAGAAAAGAATTCTTCAGGTTTCAGCCGGTGTCAAGCATCCACTGAAAATTTCTTTTCATGACAGTAGTTGACATGGATTATGACAGCGTTGTTAACTTTGAGTGGGAAAGTGGCGCCAGACCATCCCGGGGAGCATAGTTACGTGACAGTTGCGTCGAAGACGGTTTCGGACGTCATACACTCGCATTTGGGGGTGTTGACGCGCGCCGAGAAGCAGTTGGCCGAAAGCCTGCTCGACAATTATCCGGTTTCCGGCCTCGGCAGCATCACCACGATTGCCGAGAATGCCGGAGTCTCGACGCCGACCGTCGTGCGCATGGTGCAGAAGCTTGGCTTTAAGGGCTATCCGGACTTTCAGGCGCATCTGCACCTGGAGGTCGAGGCGACGATTTCTAACCCGATCGCCAAACACGACCGCTGGGCGCAGAATGCCCCGGGCACGCATATTCTCAACCGTTTCGCCGATGCCATCATGGGCAATCTGCGCCAGACGCTGACCGATCTCGACACCGCGACTTTCGACAGCGTTTCCGCGCTGCTTTCCGACCGCAAGCGCGGCCTCTATTTTGTCGGCGGCCGCATCACCGGCGCGCTTGCCGAGTATTTCTTCACCCACATGCAAGTGATCCGGCCGGCAACGACGCTGCTGTCGTCGAATTCCAGCAGTTGGCCGCAATATGTCCTCAATATGAATGCCGGTGACATCCTGATCATCTTCGACATCCGCCGCTACGAGCAGGAGATGGTGAGCCTTGCCACCGCCGCCCGCAAACGCGGCGCCGAAATCGTCGTCTTCACCGACCAATGGGGATCGCCCGCGGCCAAGCTCGCCAGGCATACCTTTCGCGTCCGGATCGAGGCGCCGTCGGCCTGGGATTCCTCCGTCGTTACCCTTTTCATCGTCGAAGCGCTGATCGAGGCCGTTCAGAATTCGACCTGGGACGAGACGAAGGAACGCATGAAGACACTGGAAGGCCTGTTCGAGCAGACCAGGCTTTTCCGCAAACCGGGTTAGGAGGACAAGACTAAAACAGAAGAAAAACAATGACGGATTTTGGTGAAGGCAGACGGCGTTGTCGCAAATAAAACATTTGCTACAACCTCCGCTACCAACAGCAGAATTAACGTCATCCTACTGTCACACAAGCTTCATGTAATCTCATTAACAGCATCGCCAGACACTGAAAACCCGAAGGAGAACAACAGTGATCTCTAACATTTCTCGACTTCTGTCGCTCTCTACTGCGATGATCGTGGCTTCGACCGCGATTGCCGCCGCCGAGCCGAGCGCTGAACTTATTGCCGCCGCCAAGAAGGAAGGCACCCTGACGACGATCGCTCTTCCGCACGACTGGTGCGGCTACGGCGAAGTCATCGCCGGCTTCAAGGCCAAGTATGGCCTCGAGGTCAACGAGCTCAACCCGGATGCGGGTTCGGGCGACGAAGTCGAAGCCATCAAGGCCAACAAGGGCAACACCGGCCCGCAGGCTCCTGACGTCATCGACGTCGGCCTCTCTTTCGGCCCGTCCGCAAAGAAAGACGGCCTGATCCAGCCTTACAAGGTCTCCACCTGGGACTCCATCCCGGATACCGCCAAGGATGCCGAAGGCTACTGGTACGGCGACTATTACGGCGTTCTCTCGTTCCTCGTGAACAAGGATCTCGTCAAGGAATCGCCGGCCGACTGGGCCGACCTGAAGAAGAGCGACTACGCAAACACCGTCGCCCTCGCAGGCGATCCGCGTACCGCCAACCAGGCCGTCCAGGGCGTCTATGCGGCCGGTCTTTCCGCATCCGGCGGTGACGCTGCCAAGGCCGGCGAAGAAGGCCTGAAGTTCTTCGCCGAATTGAACAAGAACGGCAATTTCGTGCCGGTCGTCGGCAAGGCGGCTCCGTTCGCCCAGGGCTCCACGCCGATCATCGTTGCCTGGGATTACAACGCCCTCTCCTGGGGCGAAAGCCTGAAAGGCAATCCTCCGTTTGAGGTCGTCGTCCCGAAGACCGGCGTCGTTGCCGGCGTCTACGTCCAGGCTATCTCCGCCTTCGCTCCGCACCCGAACGCTGCGAAGCTCTGGATGGAATACCTCTATTCCGACGAAGGTCAGCTCGGCTGGCTGAAGGGCTATTGCCACCCGATCCGCTTCAACGATCTTGCCAAGAACAACAAGATCCCGAAGGAACTGCTCGACAAGCTGCCGCCGGCTGCAGCCTATGAAAAGGCTGTTTTCCCGACACTCGAAGAGCAGTCCGCTGGCAAGGAAGCCATCACCAAGAACTGGGATTCCGTTGTCGGCGCCGCCGTCAAGTAACCTCTGATCCTGCCTCCCCGCCGCAAGGCGGGGAGGTTTTCTCACTCCGACGCCCCAGGATGAGCTTTTCCATGAGCACCGTTTCAACGCCTATGGTGCGCAGTGCCCCCTTGATCAACAGAGATCGCGTGATCGACTGGCTGGGCATTGCACCCTTCATCATTTTCTCCCTGCTGTTCCTGATCATCCCCACGCTTTATCTTGTGGCGGGCGCATTCCTGACGCCCGAGGGCGATTTGACGCTGAAGAATATCGGTGATCTCTTTACCCCATCCATCATGAGCGCCTACTCGATCAGTATCCGTGTGTCGGTGGCGTCAGCTCTGGGCGGTGCGCTGATCGGCTTCTTCCTCGCCTGGGCCGTCGTGCTCGGCGGCCTGCCCGCCTCCATCCGTTCGACGCTGCTGACCTTCTCCGGCGTCGCCTCGAATTTCGCCGGCGTGCCGCTTGCCTTTGCCTTTCTCGCAACGCTCGGCCGCACCGGGCTTGTGACGATTTTCCTGCGCGAATGGTTCGGCTTCAATCTCTACGGCACCGGCTTTAATCTGTTGTCCTTCTTCGGCCTCACCATCACCTACATGTATTTCCAGATCCCGCTGATGGTGCTGATCCTGACGCCGGCCCTCGACGGCATGAAGAAGGAATGGCGCGAAGCCTCGCAGATCCTCGGCGCCACCAACCGCCAATACTGGACGATGGTCGCGCTGCCGATCCTTTGGCCGAGCCTGCTCGGCACGACGCTGTTGCTCTTCGCCAACGCTTTCGGCGCCATCGCCACCGCTTTCGCGCTGACCGGCAGCTCGCTGAACATCGTGCCGATCCTGCTCTATGCACAGATCCGCGGCGACGTTCTGCACAATGCCAATCTCGGTTACGCCATTGCGCTTGGCATGATCGTCATCACCGGCGTCTCCAACGTCCTTTACCTCATGCTGCGCATGCGCGCCGAACGGTGGCAGAAATGAAAGCTCAACGTCTCGGAGCCTGGATCGCCGTCATTCTGGGTGCATCCTATTTCGTCATTCCGTTGATCGGCACAATCGAGTTTTCGTTGCGCATGCGCCGCGGCGAATACAGCCTCGATGCCTACGAGTCGGTCTTCTCCGACATTCAGTTCCGTGAGACCTTCGGCTATTCCATGCTGATGGCGTTGTTCACCATCGTCTTCGGCATGCTGCTCGTCGTGCCGACGGCCTATTGGGTGCGCCTGCGCCTGCCGCAGATGCGTCCAGTCGTGGAATTCATCACGCTGCTGCCGCTCGTCATTCCGGCGATCGTCATCGTCTTCGGTTACCTCAGGATGTATAATTCTTCATCCTACCTGCCGCTGACGGGTTCGACGACCGGCACCAACATCCTGCTGGTCTTCTCCTATATCACCCTGTCCCTGCCCTATATGTACCGCGCCGTCGATACCGCCATGCGCGCCATCGACGTCCGCACGCTGACGGAAGCGGCCGAAAGCCTCGGCGCCCGATGGACGACCATCATGTTCAAGTGCATTTTCCCGAATGTCATGAGCGGCGTGCTCTCAGGCGCTTTCATCACGCTCGCGATCGTCATGGGCGAATTCACCTTTGCCGCACTTTTGAACCGTCCGGCCTTCGGTCCCTACCTGCAGCTGGTCGGCGCCAACAAGGCCTATGAGCCTTCGGCGCTTGCCGTCATCGCCTTCTCGATCACCTGGCTCAGCATGGGCCTGCTCAATCTCGTTTCCCGCTTCGGCAAAGCCGCCCCGGCAAAGGCTTAAGGTATCTGGCTCATGTCTTTTCTCACGCTGACCAACATTCAGAAATCCTTCGGCCCGGTTCAGGTCGTCAAGAACTTCAACATGACGATCGAGAAGGGTGAGTTCGTCTCCTTCCTGGGACCGTCGGGCTGCGGCAAGACGACCGTTCTGCGCATGATCGCCGGCTTCGAGACGCCGAGCGGCGGCACGCTGACCATCAACGGCAAGGACCAAAGCTCGCTGAAGCCGAACCAGCGCAATATCGGCATGGTGTTCCAGGCCTACGCGCTGTTCCCCAACATGACGGTGCACGACAATGTCGCCTTCGGTCTCAAGGTCGCCGGCGCCCCGAAGCCCGAAATCGACGCCCGCGTCAAGGAAATGCTTGGCCTGATCAAGCTCGATCACCTGGCCGACCGCTTCCCCTATCAGATGTCGGGCGGCCAGCAGCAGCGTGTTGCCCTTGCCCGCGCACTTGCCGTCAAGCCGCAGGTGCTGCTGCTCGACGAGCCGCTCTCCGCACTCGACGCCAAGATCCGCGTGTCGCTGCGCGAGGAAATCCGCCAGATCCAGCAGCAACTCGGCATCACCACTGTCTTCGTCACCCATGATCAGGAAGAGGCCCTGTCGATCTCCGACCGCATCGTCGTCATGAACGCCGGCAAGGCCGACCAGATCGGTTCTCCCTTCGAGATCTACAATACGCCGGCGACGCGCTTCGTCGCCTCCTTCGTCGGCACGCTGAACCTCATCGAGGCCAAGGTCGTCGATCCCGATACCAACCGCATCCAGATCGGCGATCAGGGCATAACGCTGAAGCAGTCGGTCGCAGCCCACAAGGCCGGCGAAACCATTTCGCTGGCGCTGCGTCCGGAAGCCGGCTCGCTCTCCGACAGCGTCAAGAGCGACACGGCGCTGACCGGTCTGGTCGTTTCGGCCCACTTCCTGGGGTCGGTCATCCGCACCCGCATGAATGTCGGCGGCAACGTCATCTCCTTCGACATGTTCAACAGCCCCGGCACCACCCCGCCACAGGCCGGCGAAACGGTAACGCTGCGCTTCATGGCAGCCGACCTGCTGATCATCCGCGACTGAGTTTACCAATACTGCTCAGGCAAAAGGCGCCGCGAAACGGCGCCTTTTTCATTTCAGGCCGGCCGACCTGTCAGCAATCGTGATGCAGCCATCACCGCAAAGCACTTGAACTCTTCAAGGTCAGTGCCAGAAGTTGAGCAAACCAAATGAGCCCGGCAGCCCTCTGTCCGGCATTTTACGCGATGGGATATGTCAATGATTACCTGCCACCTGCGTTATGTGATCGACCCGTACAAGCTTGCCGAATTCGAGGAATATGCCCGGCTCTGGATTCCGATCGTCAACAAGATGGGCGGCACCCATCACGGTTATTTCCTGCCGTCTGAAGGCGCCAACAACATTGCCGTTGCCTTGTTTTCCTTCCCGAGCCTTGCCGCTTACGAGGACTATCGCACACGTATGGCAAGCGATCCGGAATGTCAGGCCGCTTTCGAACTCGACAAACGCAACCGCAGTATCGTCAGCTATGAACGCAGCTTCATGCGGCCCGTGCTCGGCTGATCGAACCGCGCACGATGGGAAATGAAAAAGCCCCACCAGGCTGGCTGGCGGGGTTTTTCCGTTCTGTCATGCGCTTAGCGGATCGCCTGATCGTCGACGTCGAAACGATGCACGTGCGCCTGGTCCGGCGTCGCATAGACGATCTCGTCCGGCTCATACTGGTGCTCGCCGAAAAGACGCGCGGTCAGCAGGCCGCATTGATCAGATTCCAGATAGATGATCGTGTCGGCGCCGAGATGCTCGACATGCACGACCTTCGCAGCCCAAGTCCCCTGCTCGCGCGACAACGTCATATGTTCGGGACGCACACCGATCGTCTTGGCGCTGTGATCGCCGACCTTCTCGGCCGCGATGAAATTCATCTGCGGCGAGCCGATGAAGCCGGCAACGAAAACATTGGCCGGTCGTTTGTAGAGTTCCATCGGCGAACCGATCTGCTCGATCGCCCCTGCATTCAAGACAACGATCTTGTCGGCAAGTGTCATTGCCTCGACCTGGTCGTGGGTCACATAGATCATCGTCGCCTTCAGGCTGCGGTGCAGTCGGGCGATTTCGAGGCGGGTCTGGACGCGCAGCGCCGCATCGAGGTTCGACAGCGGTTCGTCGAACAGGAAGAGTTCCGGTTCGCGCACGATCGCACGGCCGATGGCGACACGCTGGCGCTGGCCGCCGGAGAGCTCGGCCGGCCGCCGCGCCAGATAGGGTTCCAGCGAAAGCATGCCGGATGCCTTGCTGACACGCTTGTCGATCTCGTCCTTGGCGGTGCCGGCCTGCTTGAGACCGAGCCCCATATTGTCCTTGACCGTCAGATGCGGGTAGAGCGCGTAGGACTGAAACACCATGGCGATGCCGCGCTTGGCCGGCGGCGTCAGCGTCTCGTCGCGGCCATTGATGACGACGGCGCCCGACGTGACGTCTTCGAGGCCTGCAATGCTGCGCAGCAGCGTCGATTTCCCACAGCCCGACGGCCCGACGAAGATGACGAATTCGCCGTCCTTGACCTCGAGGTCGATGCCTTTCAGCACCTCATGCGTGCCATAGGTCTTGCGGATGGATTTGAGTTGAAGCGATCCCACGGGTCTTTCCTTATATTCTGACCGGCTGGCCGGTACGCACGCTCTCGTCGGCGGCAAGGCAGATGCGCAGCGACGCCACCGCATCCGCCATATGGCGGTCGAGGTCCAGATCCTCGCGGATCGCCCTCAGCATGAAGGCTTGCTCCAGGTCGCAGAGTTCCTGATGGCCGGGCTCGCCTTCCATCGTCATGTCCCGGTCGGGCCGGATGAACTTGCCGTCCGGGCCGGTCTCGGCCGAGTGCAGACGGATCACCGAGGTCTTGGTATGCGTGTCGATATCGTCGGACTTGGCGTTCGGATCCATGACGATCGACACCGCGCCTTTTGGCGACATCACATCTTTCACGAAGAAGGCTGTTTCCGAGATCATCGGGCCCCAGCCGGCCTCGTACCAGCCGACGGAACCATCCTCGAACAGCACCTGCAGGTGACCGTAATTGTACATGTCGGCGGCGATCTCGCCGGACATGCGCAGCCCCATGCCGCGCACCTCGACAGCCCTCGCGTCAGTGATCTGGCACATGACGTCGACATAATGCACACCGCAATCGACGATCGGCGAGGTCGTGCGCATCAGCGACTTGTGCGTCGCCCAGGTCGGGCCGCTGGACTGCTGATTGAGATTCATGCGGAAGACGTAAGGCGGGCCGAGCTTGCGCGCCTCTTCGATCAGCTTCATCCAGGAAGGATGATGGCGAAGGATATAACCGATCACCAGCTTGCGCCCGGCCTTCCCCGCTGCGGCGACGACGCGCTCGGCGTCGGCCACCGTGGTCGCCAGCGGCTTTTCAACGAAGACATCACAGCCCGCATCGAAGGCGGCGACCGCATAATCGGCATGGCTGTCGGAATAGGTGTTGATCGAGCAGAGGTCCGGTTTCAGCTCGGCGAGCGCCGTCGTGAAGTCGGGATGGATCGTATATTGCTCAAGTTCCGGCGCAAGCTGCGACGGCTTGGAACGATTGACAAGACCGACGATCTCGAAGCCCGGATTGTTGTGATAGGCGAGCGCGTGGCTGCGGCCCATATTGCCGAGGCCGGCAACGAGGACACGGATCGGCTTTTCGGATTGGCTCACTTGACGGCTCCTGACGTGATGCCGCGGATCAGCTGCCGCGAGAAGATGACGTAGAGGACGAGGATCGGCAGGATCGCCAGCGACAGCGCCGCCAGCACCGCGTTCCAATTGGTGACGAACTGACCGATGAAGATCTGCGAGCCGAGCGTCACCGTCTTGGTGGCCTCGGAGGGCGCCAGGATGAGCGGGAACCAGAGATCGTTCCAGATCGGGATCATCGTGAAGACCGCGACCGTCGCCATGGCCGGGCGCACCAGCGGCAGCACCAGGCGGAAGAAGATCGCATATTCGGAAAGCCCGTCGATGCGCCCGGCATTCTTCAGATCGTCCGAAACCGTGCGCATGAATTCCGACAGGATGAAGATCGCCAGCGGTATGCCCTGCGCGGTATAGACAAGAACCAGCGCCGTCAGCGTATTGACGAGACCGGCCGCCACCATGCCCTGCAGGATCGCCACCGTGCCGAGACGGATCGGGATCATGATGCCGATCGCCATGTAGAGACCAAGCAGCATATTGCCGCGGAAGCGGTACTCCGAGAGCGCGAAGGCCGCCATGGCGCCGAAGAGTAGCACCAGCAGGATCGAGACGATCGTGACGATGAAGCTGTTCTGGAAATAGGTGGCGAAATCGCCCTGCCCGAGCACCGTCTGATAGCCGACCAGACTGAAGGTCGATGGCGTCGGGATCATCAGCGGCTCGCGGAAGATCGAGGCACGATCCTTGAACGAGTTGACGATGGTCAGAAACACCGGAAACAGCGCGACCAGCGTATAGGCGCTCAGCGCCATATGCACGAGGCCGGTGCGGATGGGAGATGTGCGTGCCTTGGACATGCGCGCTCCTCAGAATTGGTAGCGACGCATGCGCCGCTGGATGACGAACAGATAAAGCGAGACGCCGGCGAGGATGATGAGGAACATCACCGTGGCAATCGTCGCGCCCATCGAGCGGTCGCCGAGCTGAAGCTGGAAACCGAAGAAGGTGCGGTAGAGCAGCGTGCCGAGAATGTCGGTCGACATGTCAGGTCCGGCAAGCGCCCCCTGCACGGTATAGATCAGGTCGAAGGCATTGAAATTGCCGACGAAGGTCAGGATCGAGATGATGCCGATCGCCGGCAGGATGAGCGGCAGCTTGATTTTCCAGAATTGGGCCCAGCCGGTGATGCCGTCGCATTCGGCCGCCTCGATCACCTCTTCGGGGATGCTGAGCAGTGCGGCATAGATCAGCATCATCGGAATGCCGATATATTGCCAGTTCGAGATCAGCGACACCGCAATCAGCGCCGAACCGGACTTGCCGAGCCAGGGTGCGAACAGGAATTTCAAACCGATGAGATCGAGCATCCAGGGCGCCACGCCCCAGATCGGCGAAAGGATGAGCTTCCAGATGAAGCCGACGATGACGAAGGACAAGAGCGTCGGCAGGAACATCGCCGTGCGATAGAAGGCGACGCCGCGCAGCTTCGGCACCGAAAGCAGGGCGGCAAGCGCCACCCCGATCGGGTTCTGCACGCACATGTGGATGGCAAAGAAGATCAGGTTATTGACAAGGGCATTCCAGAAATCGCGCGCCCAGCGCGCATCGCCGAACAGCACCTTGAAATTCGCCAGTCCGACGAAGGCCGGCTGCCCGTCGACCGTATTGTAGAGCGACAGCCGAAGAGTTTCGATGAGCGGCAGCACCATGACCGCCGAATAGACGATCAGGGCCGGCAGCATGAAGACGAAGATGTGCCAGCGCACCGCGCGCTTGATCGGGACAATATCAGCCGCGTTGTCGGTTTCGCTCATGGCTTTTGCCTGTTCTTGTCGACTGGCTGCAAGGGCAGCACAGGTGGAAAACGTTGCGCCTCACCCTAACTCTCTGCCACCTGGGAGGAGAGGGAACACGCCCTGTTGAGATCCTATCGGGCTGGGAGGTCGCTGCGAGTCTCCTTCTCCCCGCGAGCGGGGAGAAGGTGGCCGGCAGGCCGGATGAGGGGCTGCAAACGCCGCCCCGGATCACATCACTTGGCCGGCTTGTACCAGCTGTCGAGGCCCTTCTGGAGCTTTTCGGCAGCAACCGCAGGCGTATCCGTGCCGTTGATCACATTGGCCGATTCGACCCAGGTCTCGTTTTCGAGGTTCGGCGTGCCGCGCGACAGGATCTGGTAGGTCGAGCGCACCGTCGACTTGTACGGGCCGCGCCAGGAAACGAATTCCTGAGCGAGCGGATCGGACATCTTGACCGGGTTGGAGTTCAGGCTGAAGAAGCCCGGCAGCGCGTTGGCGTAGATATCGGCGAACTCAGGCGAAGCGACCCAGCTGAGGAACTTCTTGGCTTCCTCGGCATGCGTGCTCTTGGTGTTCAGAGCGACACCGATATCCGGATGGTCGGAGATGTAGCCCGTGTCGCCGGCCTTCGGAACCGGCGGCGGGAAGGCGCCCATCTTGAACTGAGCCTGGCTGTTGAACAGCGAGATTTCCCACGAGCCGGCCGGATAGATCGCGGCGCGACCGAGCGTGAACAGGTTCTGGCTGTCGGAGTAGGTCTGTGCTTCGAAGCCGTCGCCGAGATAGGGCTTCCACTTGGCAAGCTCTTCATAGGGCTTGACCCAGTCGGCGTCGGTCAGCTTCTGCTTGCCGGCGATCAGGGCGGCGCGGCCGTCCTCACCCTTCCAGTAGTTCGGGCCGATGTTCTGGTAGCCCATGGTAGCGGCTTCCCAGAGGTCCTTCGTGCCCATGGCGAGCGGAATGTAGGTGCCGTCGGCCTTGATCTTGTCGAGCGCTGCGTAGAACTCGTCCTGGGTCTTCGGCACAGAGATGCCGAGCTTGTCGAAGGCATCCTTGTTGTAGATGAAGCCGTGGATGACAGAAGCCATCGGCACGCAAAAGGTCGACTTGCCGTCGTCGGTGCTCCAGGCAGCCTTGGCGACCGGCGAGAAGTTCTCCATGCCAGGCAGGCTGGTGATGTCAGTGAGCTGCTTCTTGTTGAAGAGTTCGAGCGAGGCATCGAACGGACGGCAGGTGATGATATCGCCTGCGGAGCCTGCATCGAGCTTGGCATTCAGCGAGGCGTTGTATTCGGTCGGCGCGGTCGGCGAGAAGACGATCTTGATGCCCGGGTTCTTGGCTTCGAAAGCCGGGATGATCTTTTCCTGCCAGATCTGCAGGTCGTCGTTACGCCAGCTTTCGACCGTCAGCGTGACGTCGGCGGCGTGGACGAAACCCGCTGAACTCAGCAGACTGGAGGCAAGCAGCAGGCTTTTCAGAGCAGTGTTTTTCATTTCCCTCTCCTGTTTTAAGCGCCGCGAGGCGCTGTTTTCGATCTGAAACAAGCAATTGGTGTGTCTGAGGCAACACCCAACGCCCCTTGGAGGACCGCCAGCAATGCCGGTCCCGAAAGCTCGACGGACACGAAGGCGGATCGCCAGCGGCCGAACTGTGCGCCTTCCCGGCGGCTGCACCGGGAGCGGCGAAATGATGGGGAAAGCCGATGGATGCCCGAATTCGCCCCCTGCTTGATGGGCCCGGGGGCGTTCTCTCGATCATCCTCGAAGCGGTTCCGGCTTGACTTAACTGCCGGTTTTCGTGGGCTTCGAAGTGCTGTTCCCTTTTGCCGAATTAATGCCAAAAAAATACCAATTGTCCAGCCGAAATTAACTTTTCGGCCTGATAAAACTCATTAAAAAAATTTAATAAAGCAAAATCAATATGATAAAAAGATTTATTTTCCACGTCATTCCCACTTGGTAAATGGTATTTTTTTGGTATTGTATTAAAAAACATAGGGAACGGCATATTCGGAGGCCCGATGACGGAGCTTGCAATCGGCATAGACGGCGGCGGAACGAGCTGCCGGGCCGCGGTCGCGGACAGGAGCGGCAATATCATCGGCCGCGGCAAGGCCGGCCCTGCCAACATCCTGTCGGATCTGGAAAACTCTCTTCTCAATATCGTCGAATCCGCCCGGCAGGCGCTAGGCGATGCCGGGCTTGCCGCTGAAACCATTTCCTCCGTCGCAGCCGTCGTCGGCGTCGCCGGCGCCAATGTCGGCGATTATGGTAGACGAATCGAAAAGGCCCTGCCCTTCACCGAAGGCCGCGTCGTCACCGATGCGCTGATCGCCCTGCAGGGCGCGCTCGGCGATGCCGACGGCATCGTCGGCGCCTTCGGCACCGGCTCGGTTTATAATGCCCGTAGGGATGGCCGGCTGAACGGCATCGGCGGCTGGGGTTTCGTTGTCGGCGACCAGGCAAGCGGCGCCCGCCTCGGTCGCGACCTGCTGGAACGATCGCTGCTCGCCCGTGACGGGGTGCGCCCGGCATCGCCGATCACCGACGCGGTCATGACCGAATACGGCAACGATCCCGAGCGCATCGTCGAATTCGCCCATTCGGCAAGACCGAAGGACTTTGCCGGCTACGCACCGATCGTCTTTCAGCATGCGGCCAAGGGCGATGCCATCGCGGTCGGCATCGTCACGGATGCGGCAACGGCGATCGGCGAAAGCCTCGACGCGCTGCTCTGGCCCGAATGCCCCTCGATCTGCCTGCTCGGCGGTCTTGCCGAAGCCTATGAACCCTGGCTTTCCGAACGCTACAGGCCGCTGCTCGCCAGACCGAAGAACGATGCCTTGCACGGCGCAGTGGAACTTGCGGTGAAGCTCTTGAACAACAAGCAGAGAGGTGCGGCATGAGCGACGACCTCGCTACCATCCTGTCCCTGGAGCGCTTGCAGGCTGCCGGCACCGGCCCGCTCTACGTCAAGCTGCGTCGCATGCTCGAAGAGGCCGTGCGCACCGGCACGCTCGGCCACGGCGATGCGCTGCCGCCGGAGCGCGACATCGCCGAATTCGCCGCCGTTAGCCGCGTCACCGTGCGCAAGGCGATCGACGAACTTGTCGCCGACGGCCTGCTGGTGCGCCGCCACGGCTCGGGCACCTTCGTCGCCAAGCCGGTCTCCAAGGTCGAGCAACGCCTGTCGCAGCTCACCTCCTTTACTGAGGATATGGCGCGCCGCGGCATGTCCTCCCGCTCCGAATGGCTGCACAAGGGCATCCATACCCCCTCGCCCGATGAGATGATGATCCTTGGCCTCGGTACCGACGTCAAGGTTTCGCGCCTCTCCCGCCTGCGCATCGCCGACGACCAGCCGCTGGCAATCGAGAACGCCAGCGTCTCCGGCGAATTCCTGCCCGATCCCTCAGCCGTCACCAATTCGCTCTATGCCGAGCTCGAACGCCTCCAGGTTCGCCCCGTGCGCGCCGTGCAGCGCATCTCGGCGACCAACATGAAGGAAGCCGACGCCCAGCTTCTCGGCGTCTCCGTCGGTGCGGCCGGCCTGTCGATCGAGCGTATCTCCTATCTCGGCTCCGGCCGCGCCGTCGAATTCACCCGCTCGCTCTATCGCGGCGACGCCTATGACTTCGTCGCGGAGCTGACGATCGCGGTGACTTGAAACGCAAAGCCGACATCATCGGCTCCAAAGAATAATCTTCTTGATTTTCAAAAGCATGAAGCCGGAAAGTGAATCACTTTCCGGCTTCCTCGTTTCTTGAATCACTTTATCAGCGGACGACGCCAAACGGCTGGTTACGCCGCATCCTCGATCTCGGTTTCGGTCTTGCGCGGCACATAGTTCAGCACTGGCCCGAGCCAGCGCTCGATCTCGGAAACCTCCATGCCCTTGCGGGCCGCATAGTCTTCCACCTGATCGCGCTCCACCTTGGCGACGCCGAAATAATAGGAGTCGGGATGGCCGATATAGAGGCCGGAGACCGAGGAGCCCGGCCACATCGCATAACTCTCTGTCAGCTTCACGCCGGCCGCTTTTTCAGCGTCGAGCAACTTGAAGAGTGTTGCCTTTTCGGTGTGGTCGGGCTGGGCGGGATAACCAGGCGCCGGGCGAATGCCGGCATAGGCTTCGGTGATGAGATCCTCCTTGCTGAGCGTCTCGTCCTTGGCATAGCCCCAGTATTCGCGCCGCACCCGCTCGTGCATGCGCTCGGCAAAGGCTTCGGCGAAGCGGTCGGCCAGCGCTTTGACGAGGATCGAGGAATAATCGTCGTTCGCCCGTTCGAAACGCTCGGCGATGGCGATTTCCTCGATACCCGCTGTCACCACGAAGCCGCCGACATAATCCTGAGCACCGCTTGTGACAGGCGCCACGAAGTCGGAGAGCGCCACGTTCGGCCGCCCGTCCCGCTTGGAAAGCTGCTGGCGCAGCGTATAGAAGGTCTCAAGCTCGTGCTTCCGGCTCTCGTCCGTGAACAGCCGGATATCATCGCCGACCGCGCCGGCCGGCCAGAAGCCGATGACGGCGCGCGGGCGGAACCACTTCTCGTCGATGATCTTCTTCAGCATGGCCTGCGCATCGGCCCAGAGCGCACGCGCCGCCTCGCCCTGCTTCTCGTCGTCGAGAATGGCGGGGTACCGGCCGCGCAGCTCCCAGGTCTGGAAGAACGGCGTCCAGTCGATATATTTGGCAAGCTCGGCCAGATCGTAATCCTCGAACACCCGTGTGCCGAAGAATTGCGGCTTCACCGGCCGGTAGGCAGACCAGTCGATCTTGTGGGCATTCTCGCGAGCCCGGGGCAACGGCAAGCGCACCTTCTCGGCCTCGCTGCGCGCATGGGCGGCCGCCACCTTGGCATATTCGGCGCGAATGTCGTCGACATAGGCCTGGCGGTTCTCCGGTGACAGCAGGGCCGAGACGACGCCGACGGCGCGGCTCGCATCGGTCACGTAGATCGTCTGCCCCTTGTTGTAGCCGGGATGGATCTTCACGGCCGTATGCACGCGGCTGGTCGTTGCCCCGCCGATCAGCAGCGGGATCTCGAAGCCCTGCCGCTCCATTTCGGCCGCGACATGCACCATCTCGTCGAGCGACGGCGTGATCAGGCCGGAAAGGCCGATGACATCGACCTTTTCGGCAATCGCCGTTTCGAGGATCTTCGTCGCCGGCACCATGACGCCGAGGTCGACGATCTCGTAATTGTTGCAGGCAAGCACGACGCCGACGATGTTCTTGCCGATATCGTGCACATCGCCCTTGACCGTCGCCATCAGGATCTTGCCGGCCGACCGGCGTTCCTCGCCGCCATTGAGGCGCTTTTCCTCTTCCATGTAGGGCAGCAGCACGGCCACCGCCTGCTTCATCACGCGCGCCGACTTGACCACCTGCGGCAGGAACATCTTGCCCGAGCCGAACAGGTCACCGACGACGTTCATGCCGGCCATCAGCGGCCCTTCGATGACGTGCAGCGGCCTTGCAGCCTGCTGGCGCGCCTCCTCGGTATCGGCCTCGATATATTCGGTGATGCCGTTGACCAGCGCATGTTCGAGACGCTTCTCGACGCTCCATTCGCGCCAGGAAAGATCCTGGACTCGGCCTTCGCGTGCCGCGCCGCCACGGAATTTCTCCGCCACTTCGAGCAGCCGCTCGGTGCCGTCGGGACGGCGGTTCAGCACTACATCCTCGCAGGCCTCGCGCAGCTCGGGATCGATGTTGTCGTAAACAGCAAGCTGGCCGGCATTGACGATGCCCATGTCCATGCCCGCCTGGATGGCGTGGTAGAGGAACACGGCGTGCATCGCCTCGCGCACCGGCTCGTTGCCGCGGAACGAGAAGGACAGGTTCGAAACACCGCCCGAAATATGCACCAGCGGCATGCGCTCGCGGATCGTCCGCGTCGCCTCGATGAAGTCGACGCCGTAATTATTGTGCTCCTCGATGCCGGTCGCGACCGCGAAGATGTTCGGATCGAAGATGATATCCTCGGGCGGGTAGCCGATCTTTTCGGTCAGCAGCTTGTAGGCGCGCGTGCAGATTTCCACCTTGCGCTCATAGCTGTCCGCCTGCCCCGTTTCATCGAAGGCCATGACCACGACGGCGGCACCATAATTGTGCAACAGCCGCGCCTGGGCGAGGAAATTCTCCTCGCCTTCCTTCAGCGAGATCGAGTTGACGATCGGCTTGCCCTGGACGCGCTTCAGGCCGGATTCGATGATCGAGAATTTCGACGAGTCGATCATGACAGGCACACGGGCGATGTCAGGCTCGGCGGCGATCAGGTTGAGGAACTCGACCATCGCCTTTTCGGAATCGATCAGGCCCTCGTCCATATTGATGTCGATCACCTGGGCGCCGTTCTCAACCTGGTCGCGGGCGACATCGAGCGCTGCAGTGAAATCGGCGTTGGTGATCAGCTTGCGGAAGCGGGCCGAGCCGGTGACGTTGGTGCGCTCGCCGACATTGACGAAGGGAATGTCCTTCGTCAGTTCGAAGGGTTCGAGGCCCGACAGCGACATGAAGGGGCGATGCTCGGGGATCGGCCGTGGCTTGTACTTGGCAACGGTCTCGGCGATCGCCTTGATATGCTCCGGCGTCGAGCCGCAGCAGCCGCCGACGATATTGACGAGGCCCTCGCGAGCGAAGCCGTCGATCTGCGCCGCCATCAGCTCCGGCGTTTCGTCATACTGGCCGAATTCGTTCGGCAGGCCGGCATTCGGATAGGCGCAGATGAAGGTGTCGGCAACGCCCGAAAGCTCCTGCAGATGCGGGCGCATCGCATTGGCGCCGAGCGCGCAGTTGAGCCCGATCGTGAAGGGATTGGCATGGCGCACCGAGTTCCAGAAAGCCGACGGTGTTTGGCCGGACAGCGTGCGGCCGGAAAGGTCGGTGATCGTGCCCGAGATCATCACCGGCAGGCGCACGCCCTTGGCCTCGAAGCGCTCCTCGCAGGCGAAGATCGCCGCCTTGGCGTTCAGCGTGTCGAAGATCGTCTCGATGAGGATGATATCGGCGCCGCCGTCGATCAGTCCGTCGATCTGCTCGCCATAGGCGGAGCGCAGATCGTCGAAGGTCACGGCGCGAAAGCCGGGATTGTTGACGTCGGGCGAGATCGAGGCGGTGCGGTTGGTCGGCCCGATGGCGCCGGCTACGAAACGACGGCGGCCGTCTTCGCGCTCGGCGCGCTGTGCTGCCCGGCGCACGATCTCGGCACCTTCCTTGTTGAGGTCGTAGACCGCACCTTCCATCTCATAATCGGCCTGGGCGATGCGGGTCGAGGAGAAGGTGTTGGTCTCAAGAATATCGGCGCCGGCCTTGGCGTATCTGTAATGGATCTCTTCGATCGCGTCCGGCTGGGTCAGGATCAGAAGGTCGTTATTGCCCTTCTGGTGACAGGCGCAGCCAATGAAGCGCGTTCCGCGAAACTGGTCTTCGTCATAGCCGAGCCCCTGGATCTGCGTGCCCATGGCGCCGTCGAGAACAAGGATGCGCTCGCTCGCGGCTTGTTTCAAAGCTGCGAAAACTTCACTGCCGTCACGCTTGCCCGTTTCCGGACCAAAGAGATTGTCAAACACGGGAGGGCTCCTTGACGTCGTAAGACCAGACTTCCAAATCACATAAAGATATCTTTATGTCAATATATGCCTGTCGATTTCGTGCTTTGCAAATCTCGCCGGATGACAGACTCGCACGACGCCTATATAGGCGTTTACAACGCTTTGTGCACGAAATCGGAGGAGCATCATGGCACCCGCAACCGGCAACGCCGTGCTTGGAAACTGGACGACCCGCGCCTATCACCGCGGCTGGCTGCTGACCCAGGCGAACGGTCTCTTCGATTTCTTCCAGCACAATTCGGTCAACCCCAAGGGCGGTTTCTACGATCTCGACGACGAAGCCGGGCCTCTCGACGCCGAGGGCCAGGTTCGCGGCATCCATATCGCCGCGCGCGCCGTGCATTGCTTCTCGATCGGCGCCCTGCTCGGCCGTCCAGGCGCTGCCGACGTCGTCGACCACGGCATGGATTATATCTGGAACCATCATCGCGACCGGAAAAACGGCGGCTATTTCTGGTCGCTTGATGATAACGGTCCGGTCGATTCCAACAAGCAGGGCTATGGCCATGCTTTCGTGCTGCTGGCCGCCTCAGCCGCAAAGACGATCGGCCATCCGCTTGCCGACGGCATGCTTGATGATATCACCGAGATCCTCAACACGAAATTCTGGGAAGAAAAGCACGGCGCCATCGCCGAGGAATTCACCGCCGACTGGCAGCCGCTCGATGGCGGCGCCTATCGCGGCCAGAACTCCAACATGCACCTGACCGAAGCGCTGATGGCGGCCTTCGAAGCCACCGGCGACCGGGAATATCTGACCAAGGCCGAAAGCATCGCCGATCTCGTCATCCGCCGCGCCGCCGGTTCGGTGGACTGGCGCGTCGCCGAGCATTTCGATGCCGAATGGAATCTCGACAAGACCTACTATCATCCGAACGAAATGTTCCGCCCGGCCGGCACGACGCCCGGCCACTGGCTGGAATGGGCCCGCCTCATCCTGCAGCTCTGGGCGCTCGGCGGCAAACGCATCGAATGGATGCCGGATGCGGCCAAGGCGCTCTTTGCGCAATCCATGGCGCTCGGCTGGGACAACGACAAGGGTGGCTTCTTCTATACGCTCGATTGGGACGACAAGCCTGCCAAGCGCAACAAGCTCTGGTGGCCAGCCTGCGAAGGTGCGGCTGCCGCACATTTCCTCAACGAGCACCTGCCGAGCGATTTCCATGAAGAGAGCTACCGCAAGATCTGGAACGTGATCGAGCGCGCCTTCATCGACCACAAGAACGGCGGCTGGCACGAGGAATTGACGGAAGATCTCGTTCCCTCGCACTCGCTGTTCCCCGGCAAGGGCGATATCTATCACGCCCTGCAGGCCTGCCTCATCCCGCTCTTCCCGGCAACGGGCAGCCTGACAAAGGGCATCGCCGAGGCCGGCGGGAAGCTCTGAGGTCGGGGATCAGTAACCCGGCGCCGGCAGTTCGGCGTTCGGGTTCCGCTGGAACCACTCGACATCCTCGTTGACACGGTCGAGATCGTCCTGCACGTCGCGCTGGTCGCGGCGGATGTCGTGCATGTCATCTTCCAGATCCTCGATCCGCCGGCGCAGTTCCGACCGGTCGCCGTCCTTGGCATCTCTCAGCTTGTCGGAAAGCTCGTCGATATCAGTCTCCTTATTGCTATAATCGCTCTGCATCGAGCTGAGGCGCGCCTGCAGCTCGTGCTGCTTGCTGCCGAGGCCGAAGCCGCGCAGGAAACCGGGCGCGGTCTCGGGCGGGCAGACATTGGCGTAGCCGCTGCCCGCCTGGCCGCGCGCAAGCCCGCTGAGCGGCGTGCAGTAGCGCACTAGGCCGGCTTGATATCCCTGAAACCAGATCGTCTGATCGGGCACGATCTTCACCCGCTCGCAGGATTTCGCATGTGCGGCGAAGCGCTGTTGCGGCTCGTAGCCCGCCGCGCCGTCGCTCTCGCCGATCACCCGCCAGTCGGCGGCAACGCATTCCTCCTTGGAAAGCGTGTTGCAGGAGGCAAGGAAAAGGCCGAAGCCGATGGTGGCGGCAAGCGCAAGGAACAAGCGGATCATGGCGTCCCGGGTAAAGATGAGGAGTGCGATGCCGCAGCTTAGCCGCAGGACAAGCCCGCGTCACCGGCACGGCGACGCGAATTTGCAGTTTTCATGGCTTTTTTCTGTCAAAATTGCGGCAGGAGAAACCGCATCAAAGCGACGGGGCGAGCCGGAGCGTATCCAGATCCTTCGCGAGCATCAGCGCCAGCGCCTCGACCGCAAGATTGTGGTCGTCGCGCTGCGGCAGTCCTGAGACGGTGACGGCGCCGATGCAACCGGTGCCCTTGACGTTGATCGGGAAACTGCCGCCATGCGGCGCATAATCGGCGCCGGAAAGTCCGTTATCCTCGACCGTCTTGCCATCCTTCTGCAGCTTCAGGCCGGAGGCATAGCTGCTACGGAAATAGCGCAGCACCATATTGCGCTTGCGGCGGACCCAGTTGACGTTGTCGGGCGTTACACCCGGGAGTGCCGCATAGAAGACCGGCATCGAATGCAGCGTCACATCGATCGCGATGCCGAGGCCGCGCTCAGTGGCGAGTTCCTGCAGGAGCTTGCCGAGCTGCCATGCCGTCGTCAGGTCAAAAGCGTCGAAGCTCAGGACTTTCTCCTGCTCCGCGATCCGGCTGAGATCGTCCTCGATTATCATGGGTAAAGCGCTCCTCTGCCGCAATGATCCGTAGCCGACCATTCTTGCGGGAGCCGAAAAAGTAAAGCAAAAACTTGGGGCTATCCCTGGAGCAATTGCAGCAAAAGCGCGCAGCGGTCTTGCGTCCGGAATTGCGCGAAGACGAAGAGATAGAGCATTTTCGTGACTCGAAGAAAACGGAAATGCTCTATGTCAGAGCTTCGGCGTCAGCATCTCGAAACGGTCGCGGATGGTGGCGCAGGTATCGCCGCCGAGCCTCGCAATGGCATCGACCGCGGCCGGATCGACATGCAGCCTTTCCGGATCGACGACACCGTCGCGGTAATGTGCATAGACGATCTCGCCCATGACGATCTGCCGCGAGCGGCCGAGTTCCAGCGTCACATGCCGCTTGCATTCGAAGGCGGCCGGCGCCTCAGCGATGAAGGGCGAAGCCACCTTCTCGCCCGGCATCGCCGTCAGGCCTGCTTCCCTCAGCTCGTCGACGCCGCGCGGATATTTGGCGCCGCAGACATGCATCGCCTCGGCGATCGCGAAGGAGACGATATTGACCGTGAACACCTCGGTCATGCGGATATTATGGCCGGTATCCTTGAACGACATGTCGGCATTGTTCTCGACCCCGATCGCGAGGATCGGCGGATCGGCCGAAAGGCAGTTGAAGAAGCTGAAGGGTGCGGCGTTGACCCGGCCATTCTCGTCGACCGTCGTCACCAGCGCGATCGGCCGCGGAATGATCGTGCCGATCATCAGCTTGTAGCGCTCGCGCTCGGTGAGCTGCTTGAAATCGAAAGAGACGGACATCGGTTCAGCCAACCTTGAGGACCGGCGAGAAACCGCTCATCGCCCCGGTAAAAGGCTTCGGCAGCGGCGAGGCGTAGGAGCCGCGCTTGCTGGTGGAAAGTCCGAGCGACACCAGCGCTTCGGCCTGCTTGACGGCGGCCGCGACGCCATCGACGACAGGCACGCCGTAGATCTCCTGCAGCTCGCGCGCCAGATCGGTCATGCCGGCGCAGCCGAGCACGATCGCCTCGGCGCCGTCTTCCAAAAGCGCCCGCTCGATCTCGGCCCTGAGCTTGCCGATCGCGCCCGAGGCCGGATCTTCCAGCTCCAGCACCGGGATGTCGGAGGCGCGCACCTTGGCGCGGTCGCCCATGCCATAGCGGCGCACCAGATTGTCGATCAGCACCCGCGACCGCTCTAGCGTCGTCACCACGGTGAAGCGCTGCGCCAGGAAGCCCGCCGTCACCACGGCGGATTCGCAAAGCCCGAGGATCGGTACATCGGCGAAGGTTCGCGCCGCTTCGAGCCCGGTATCGTCGAAGCAGGCGATAACGGCCGCGTCATAGCCCGCCGGCTCCCGCTCCTTGAGTTCGGAGAGCAGACCGGGGATCGCCAGCGCGCCGTCGTAATGTCCCTCGATGGAAACCGGCCCCATGCGCGAGGTGGCCGCGATGATCTCCGTACCGGATGCTGCGACCGCACGCGCGGCGGTCGCAGCCTTCTCGGTCATGGAGGCCGTGGTGTTCGGATTGACGATGAGGATGCGCATGTCAGTTTATCTTTGCCTGCCGCCGGCTGAGCATCGTCATGATGCCGAGTGCGAGGAGAATGATGGTGAAGGAAAACAGCGTCGTCACCGTGCCGAGCGCATAGAGCACCGGCGTCGTGACGTTGGTGGTCATGCCGTAGATTTCGAGCGGCAGCGTATTGTAGGTGCCTGATGTCATCAGCGTGCGGGCGAATTCGTCATAGGAAAGCGTGAAGCCGAACAGGCCGACGCCGACGAGGCTCGGCGCGATCATCGGCAGCACGACATGGCGGAACGTCTGCAAGGAGTTGGCGCCAAGGTCACGCGCTGCCTCTTCATAGGCCGGCGAGAAGCGGTTGAAGACGGCAAACATGATCAGCACGCCGAAAGGCAGCGTCCAGGTCAGATGGGCGCCGAAGGCCGACGAATACCAGGCAGGCTTGAGGCCACCCTCCTGGAAGACGACGCCGATGCCGAGCGAGATGATGATCGACGGCACGACGAGGCTTGCGACGGTGGCATAGAACAGCGCCGTCGAACCGCGAAACCGTCGCCGGAAGGCAAGGCCGGCAAGCAGCGAGACGATGACGGTCACCGCCATCACCATCAGCCCGAGGGTGAAGGAGCGGCGGAAGGAGGCGCCGAAATCGCCGACCGCCTGCTTCTCGAACAGGTTGAAGAACCAGTGCGTGGAAACGCCGTTCATCGGGAAGGTCAGGCCGCCATCCGGCCCCTGGAAGGAGAGGATCAGGATTGCCGAAAGCGGGCCGTAGAGGAACAGCACGAAGATGATGAAGAAGATCGCCAGCAGATAGAATTCAAGGCCGCGTTTTTCGTGGTTCATCTCAAAGCTCCTTGCGGATGTCGACGACGCGCAGGATGGCCGCGACCATCAACAGCACGACGGCGAGCAGCACCACGGCGTTGGCGGCAGCGGCCGGATATTGCAGCAGCGACATCTGATTCTTCATCATCAGCGCCACCGAGGCGCTCTGGCCGCCGGACATCACCTGCACCGTCGAAAAATCAGCCATGACGAGCGTGACGACGAAGATCGTGCCGATCGCCATGCCGGGCTTGGCGAGCGGGATGACGACATTCCATAAAACCTGCCAGCCGGAGGCGCCGGCATCGCGCGCCGCCTCGAACAGCGACCGGTCGATGCGCATCAACGTGTTGAAGATCGGCGTCACCATGAACAGCGTATAGAGATGTACCATGGCGAGCACGACGGCGAAGTCGGAATAGAGCAGCCATTCGATCGGCTGCGGAATGATGCCCATCTCGATCAGCGTCGAATTGACGAGGCCGTTGCGCCCGAGCACCGGGATCCACGAGATCATGCGGATGATGTTCGACGTCATGAATGGCACGGTGCAGACGAGGAAGAGGATCATCTGCGTCGAGGTCTTGCGGATGTGGAAGGCCAGGAAATAGGCGACCCAGAATCCGATGACGAGCGTCAGCGACCAGACGATCGCTGTGAATTTCAGCGTGTTGAGATAGGTCTTCCACGTCACCCACGAACCGAGCGTATCGGTGTAGTTCATCGTCAGGAAATCGGGATAGAGACCGGCAAAGTCGTAGTCCCAGAAGCTGACGACCGCGATCATGGCGATCGGCAGCAGGAAGAAGAAGCCGAGAATGACGAACAGCGGCGTCGCCTGGAGATAGGATATCGCCGATGGGGAAAGCCTCAGTCCGCGCCCGCCGCGCGCGCCCTGGCCATCCTCCTCCGTTTCCGCTGCGATGGTCGCCATGATCCGGTTCTCCGTTGTCTCATTGTCAGGGGTGATGACAGAGGCTCGTGCGCCGCCCCCTCATCCGCCTGCCGGCACCTTCTCCCCGCCGAGGAGAAGAGATTCGCGGCAGCGCCTGGGCCACCGCGAACCTTGCTTTCGGGCAGGGAGGACTGAGAAGACCCCTCCCCAACCCTCCCCACAAGGGGGAGGGAGTTTCTGTACCGCACCACCTCCGGACTCCCTCCCCCTTGTGGGGAGGGTTGGGGAGGAGAAAAGCGGCAACCGCCGACCGGGCCTTAGGCAGCGATGAACTCGTTCCAGCGACGGACCATGTAGCGGTCCTCGTCCATGACGGAGTTCCAGCAGGCGACAGCACCCATGCGGGCTTCGAAGGAGCCACCGTCGCGAACAGCGCCGGCCTTCTCCATGACCTTGCCCTCGGGAGACAGGATATCGCCCTGCGCCGGCTTGCCTTCGATCCAGTAGCCCCATTCGTCGGCCGACATGAATTCCTTGGCGGTGTCCATGCAGGCGGAATAATAGCCCTGGCGATTGAGGTAGCCGCCGACCCAGCCCGATGTGTACCAGTTGATATATTCATAGGCTGCATCGAGCTGCGCGCCCTTGAGGTGCGAGGCAAGGCCGAGGCCGCCACCCCAGGCACGGTAGCCTTCCTTGAGCGGCTGGAAGGTGCAGGCAATGCCCTTCGAACGGACGGCGGCGACGGCCGGCGACCACATCGACTGGATGACCACTTCGCCCGAGGCCATCAGGTTGACGCTTTCGTCGAACGACTTCCAGAAGGCACGGAACTGACCGTCGCCCTTGGTCTTGATCAGGAAGTCGATCGTCTTGTCGATTTCTTCCTTCGTCATGTTGCCCTTGTCGGCATATTTGATCTTGCCGGAGGCTTCCATGATCATCGCCGCATCCATGATGCCGATCGACGGGATGTTGAGGATCGCGGTCTTGCCCTTGAAGGCCGGATCGAGAATATCGGCCCAGCTGGTGATCGGACGGCCGGTGAGATCAGGACGGATGCCGAGCGTGTCGGCATTGTAGATGGTCGGAACCATCGTCATCCACTGTGTCGGCTCCTTGGCGAACTTCTTGGAACCCTGCGCCTCGACGAAGCCGACCGTATGCGGCGCCGTACCCTGGGCGATGACGCTCTCCGGCTTTAGCTTGCCGTTGATGAACAGCGGCACGATCTTGTCGTAATATTTCAGCTTCTTGACGTCCATCGGCTGCATCACGCCGGTCGGGAACACCTTCTTGGCGATCCAGTATTCGATGTCGGCAATATCGTAGCTGTCAGGCTGGGTGACGGCGCGCTGGGCGGCGGCGTCGGAATCGGTTGCCGTCATCTCCAGCGTGATGCCGAGATCGGCCTTGCACTTCTCGGCGATGGCATTGATGTTCGAAACGCCGGTGCCGAACTGGCGAAGCGTGATGTTCGTCTGCGCCCAGATTGTGGGAAAGCCGGTAATGGCGCCGGAGCCGGCGATGGCGCCTACGGCGGCAGCACCCGTCTTCAGCAGCGTGCGGCGGGAAAGCCCCTTTTCCGCTTTGGTCGATGTCGTTTCAGTCGTCATGTCAGTTCCCCTTTTCTTGATACGGAAGGTTCAGTGTTCTTGATGGTAATGGTTCATGCGGAAGTGCGGCCGAGAAGCACGGCATCTTCGAGCGCCCAGCTGAGCGAGACGGTGTCGCCAACGGCGACCGGCCGGGCGAAATAATCGCCGTCGTCGGCAATGACGGTGAAGTCGTCGCTGCCGGCGCCGATTACGGTGATCTTCACGGAAGAGCCGCGATATTCGATGTTGGAGACGATACCGTCGAAGCCGAGCGTCCATTCGGTCGCCACCTGCAGGCGCACGCGGTCGGTGCGGATACCGATATCGACAGGCTCGCCGACCTCCCTGCCCGTCCCGCGCACGGAAAAGCTCTGACCTTCCGGCACGGTCATGACGAGCACGCCGTTCTCGCTCGACGTCACCCGGCCGGACAGCACATTGTGGTCGCCCATGAACCGCGCGACGAAGGCAGTCGCCGGCCGCTCGAAGACCTCGCGAGGTGCCGCCGCCTGCTCGATCCGGCCGTCATTCATGATGACGATGACGTCGGCGAGCGCCATCGCCTCTTCCTGGCTATGGGTGACGTGTACGAAGGTGATGCCGAGCGACTTCTGCAGTTTCTTGAGTTCGGCGCGCATGCGGATCTTCAGGAACGGATCGAGCGCCGACAGCGGCTCGTCGAGCAGCAGCGCTTCCGGATCGGTGATCAGCGCGCGCGCCAGTGCCACGCGCTGCTGCTGGCCGCCGGAAAGCTGGGCCGGACGCCGGTTGGCATAGGCCTCCATCTGCATCAGCTTCAGCATCTCGAGCGCCTTGGCCTGCCGCTCTTGCTTGTCGACGCCCTTCATCTTCAGGCTGAAGGCGACGTTGTCGATCAAATCGAGATGCGGGAAGAGCGCGTAGGACTGGAACATCATCGCCGTGCCGCGGCTGGCCGGCGGAAAATCGGTGACGACGACATTGCCGAGCCGGATATCGCCCGACGAAATGCTCTCGTGGCCGGCAATCATGCGCAGCGTCGAGGTCTTGCCGCAGCCCGACGGACCGAGGAAACAGCAATAGGAGCCGGCCGGAATCTTCAGGCTGATCGCATGGACCGCCGTCGTCGCGCCATAGACCTTCGAAACGGATACTATATCGATCTCTGCCGCTTTCGACATCATGCCTTCCCCTGTTCGGAAAAGACGATGCATCTGCCGTGCCAAACTCCGTCACGCACATCAAGCCATTGCGAATTAAAGATTTTATCGCTACCGAACTTGCGAGAGCAAATTATAGGCACAACGGTATCTGCACATGATTTAGGCTATCGTGCGCAATTTGTGCAGAAAATCGTATACAATTTTGCCGCCATTTCGGGCACAAATTCTGTTTAACTTTTGCCGCGAACACGGATATGGTTTGTCGTCATCAGGAAATCGATTTTCATGAAATCCGCCGCCAAGGCTCAGCAAGCCGAAGACTCCGCCGATACCGGCGCGCAACAGATCCGCGATGCCATCCGCGAAGCGATCGTCGAACGCAGGCTCTCGCCCGGCACCAAGCTTTCGGAAAGCGATGTCGGCAATCTCTTCAACGTCAGCCGCACGCTTGCGCGCGCCGCCCTGCAGGCGCTCTCCTATGAGGGCCTCGTCAGCGTCGAGAAGAACCGCGGCGCCTTCGTCGCCTACCCCTCGCCCGAAGAGGCTCGCCAGATCTTCTCCGCCCGCCGCCTGGTCGAACCCGGCATATTACGCGAGGCCGCGGCGCAGATCACGCCCGATGACATCGCGCATCTGAGACAGCTTCTGCTGGAAGAAGGTCGCCTGATGAGCGAACGCGGCCAGACGGCGCGGCGCGCTGAAATCAAGGCATCGGGCGATTTCCATCTGACGCTGGCGCTCATATCAGGCAATTCGATCATGCAACGCTTCATGGAAGAGCTCGTCGCCCGCTCGTCCCTGGTGATTGCGCTCTACGGGCAGTCGACCGCATCGAGCTGCGGTCATTCCGAACACGGTGACATCATCTCGGCGATCGAAGCCAACGAACTCGACCGCGCCTGCCAGCTGATGCTGCACCACATCGCCCATATCGAGGCCGATCTCGACCTGCGCGAACGCAAGAGCCTGGGCCTCAAGGAAGCTTTCGAGCTCTGAACATGCAAAAGATGCGGGCGCGGATGATGCCTCACCGCGCCCCGCTTCAAACGGAATCTCGAAACACTACCAAGGCGTCTTCTTCGGCAACATCTCGAAAGCCGCGAAGATATCCTCCGCGGTCATTGGCTCGCTCGAGCGCAGCTTCACGGTTCCGTCGCGTCCGATCAGGATCAGCCCGAACTCGCCGGACGGCGGCCCCTGCAGCCGCTCGCGAATATCGTCGGCATCGAGTTCCCAGTCATCGTCGAACAGCGCAAACGCGCCGCCGCCGGCAATGCTGAACACTTCGACGTCTTCTTCGATGAGGCGCATATGCGCTTTGCGCAGCCATTCGTCCTGAATGAGAGCGCGGTCGTCTTGCGCATCTGCGAAGATGATCAGCACCCGCTTCCTGTCGCGAAACTGCTCGAGCGATTGCGGAAGGTCAGGCTCACGCCGAGGTGTGCCGATGATTTCATGAACGATGGATTTTAGCATGGTACTTATTCCTCGCCCGTCACGACTGCATAATTCCTTAGATCGGGATCGATTTAAGGATAAAATTATGCGGCAATTCAAAGTGCCACAGCGGCGCTGTAGCGGCGGGCCGTGTCTGCCGAATTAAACGGTTGGGAATGGGTGAGGTTCCGCCAAGAAGCGGAAAAGGATCGCAGCCATGGCCGCGATCCTTATCCTGTCAGTCTCGGCTTTGGTCTTCGGACGCGTGGGCCGAAACGGCAACGAGATCCACGGCACCCGTGGCGAGAAGGCGCTTGCGCACCAGCACGCGCATGACGCGCGCCGCCGTCGAGAAAGTCATCTGGTCGAGCGGGCCTTCGCCCTCCCACGGCTTGGTCAGCCGTTCGGTGACGGCGCCGACGATGTTCATCGGCACGATGTCGGTGCATTCACGCATGGCTTCGAAAACGAAGCTGATGGGGATGACCCGTCCTTCGTAGGTCACGATCGGTTCGGTCAATTCACTGTCCCATTCCTCGAAGGCATAGAGCGCTTCGCGAAACAGCTGCTGGAGGTTGAACGGCGCATGGCCGTCATGAAGTGGCGGCAGTGCATTCATCATGTCTGTCTCCTCTTGATGGGTTGAAGCCAAAGTCCTCCGGTATCGGTCGCGCCAACGCGGGGAACGGAGCGTTTTGCTGCCCCTGCGAACCGAATAACACTATTGATTCTATAGAGTAACGCGCCGGGGTAAAGCCCATTTATCCGCCGCCGCGGAAGCGAATTCCATAACGCCCTGATATTCTTGCGTCTTTTAGTCGAAATTTTCTCGGCGACCACCAGTCTTAAAAATCTATGCCACCCGCCTGAGATCGCTCCGGAATGGCACGACGAGACGAAAAAACCCTGAAAATTCACGGAACTTTTGTCTCTGTAATTTGTTTTGTTCTCACATTCGCAAAACAGTCTGGGGTTATCACCAATGACGCAAATCCGTGAACCGGAGCGCCGAAGCAGAATCCTGCGCGGCCGCCCCTATAGCCTTGATGAATTCGCCTCCAAATATGGTCTCCTGAGCGATCAGGCCGAAAGTCTTTTCACCCGCTTCGGCCCCTCCTCGATCGAACTCGACCTGCTGATGGCAGCCAAACGCCGGCCGCCTGTTCTGCAGGACAGAATTGCCGAATAACACTTTTGACGAATGGAATAGACAGATGAGCGACAGACGCCACGAATGGATCAGCAAAAGAGCTTACGCGATCTGGGAGGAACAGGGCCGCCCTTACGGCCGCGACGACGAACACTGGCGCCAGGCGGTTGCCGAACGCGATGCGCTGGAGCGCACGAGGGCCTCTTCCGACGGCCGCGAGGTACTGGTGAAGTTTCGCCCGAGGCCGCAACAGCCCGAAGCGCCCAGCATGAGCTGGATCGGCCGATCGGTAAGCGTCGGCTGAACCCAGTCCTGTATCGGCCCGGACGGCCAATCCGCACCGGGCCGAGCAGATTGATCCCTGAGAGCAACTCAGTCGAACCTTAACCGGAAGCGCGCCTGAAAATCTCCCTGCCACCACATCGGGAAATTGGTTCCCCATTTATTGTTGTGCAGATTGAAGCGAATGCCAGAGCCGAAGTCCGGCCGTGTCTTATAGAACGTCATGAAATCTGAGCTTTGCGGCGCAACGAGCGGCGCATCGAAGGTTTCGATCGTCAGCGCACCCAGAGCGAGATCGTTGCGTGCTGATGTCACCGCCTGCAATTGTCCGCCGCCGCTCGTCGCAATATTCCCGGATCGATGCCAGAGGCCCATCTTGCGGAAATTCCAGTCCCCGGCACCATCAGGCGTGAAGGATAGGAAGCTTGCCTCCGGCATACGGTTGGCCGGCTTGTCGTGCAATGTCAGGCTAAGATCGAGGCGATCGCCCTCGGCGGTGAAATGCAGCATCACATGCGGCGGCGCGCCATATTTCTGCACGGCCTCGGCCGGCATTGAGAGAAGGATGCTCGCCTCATCAGTCGCTTCCAGCGCCGGCAGAAAAAGCTTCGAAAGCGCCGCACCAGAACGAGCTAGCCCTGGCTTGTCATGGTCGAGGACCGCCCATTCCTGGCGATGGGTCAGGTAGGTCTCCATGTGTCTGATAACGTCGCCGGCATCATAGCTCTCGTATCGATAGGCGATCAGCGAGCCGTCACGTCCGGAGATCGTCCTGCCAGAGGGCGAGGTGATTTCGGCGACATCGCCGCTCACGCCGTTGAGCGCGATCGACCAGCCGCCGACCTGCAGGCTGAGCTCCCGCCCACCGCCCTCGATCACGGCAGGCGTGGCGAGTTCGGCAAGCACGGCCTGGGCCGCCTTCCGGTCCGTCTCGTCGAGCTCCGAGACCGCCTGATCGAGATAGGCCCGCTGCTCGTCCCATGAGGCTTCGGTGTAGGCGAAGCGATAATCGGATCGGCGCGCGGCCTCGAAATCGGCCCGTGACCACGCTTTGTCGTCGCGCAGATAGGATTTGATATCGACGCCGCAGGTATGCTCGGCCACCATCGCCAGTCCGCGCCCGAAGGCGAGACGCCGCGCGTCGAGACCATCCGCCGCGAAACGGTCGTAGAGCCGCTGCAGCGCGAGGAACCGCGCCGTCTTCACCGGATCGCTGCCGCTGCCATGGATCCAGCTGTCGCCGAGTTCCAGCTCGACGACAGGGAAACGCTCGCGCTCGCTCCAGAGGATGGCGCCGTACTCGTCAAGCGTCGCCGCGCGGATGATCGCATCCGGCTCACGGGCGCGTAATTCGCGATAGGCCTCGGCCGTTTGCGGCACGCTCTGCGGCCCGATATTGTCGTTGGTATGGGCAAAGCTCAGGCCATCCTCCAAACCATCGGGGAAACAGGTTTCGCCATAGGAGCGCTGGTACATGACGACCACTTCCTCGCCGCCAGGCGCCCGCCAGCGGAAGATGTCGGGCACATCAGGCGGCGGTGAGGCCGTATTGACGCCGAGATGAAGGAAGCGGATGCCCGCCTCGCAAAGCAGCGGCACCATGCCGAGCGTATGGCCGGGCACATCGGTCATCTTTGCCGCGATCGTCGACTTGCCGAAACGCCGGTCGAGCTCATGCGAATAAGAGAGCCCGGCCCGAAAGAGATCCGGCGACATCAGCTCCGTATGCGTGGTGAACGGCAGTCCGTGCCAGCGGATCAGCCCGCGCTCGATCGCCTGTTCCAGCGCCTCGACCTCAGGACCGGAGCGCGAATTCAGATGGTCCCAGATCAGCCAGGCGCCGGTCGTCCAGATGAATTTCGGCTCGTCGGGATTTTCGGCATGAAAATGCCTGCCCGTCTCGATCGCCTGCGGTATGAAGCGCTCATGATATTGCCGGCGGACTTTCTCGGCATGGTCGGTAAAGCCGATATCGAGATGGGTCTTGAAGACCAGATGCACGCGCTTTTCAGTCATTCCATTCCACACATCAGTGATGACATCCGAAACATTCTGCAGCCGGCGCCGTACAGGCAAGGCGGAATGTAACCGTTTCCACAAACACCATAGCTCCTGCCGCAAACGCTCCGTCAATCAGTTTTGGCACAAATCGATGAAATAATGCGGGTTTCTTAACCATAAATCCAGAACGCAGTGTCCAACGCTTTCGCCGTCAGATCGAATCGCGACAAGAATGAAGACGTGTTCATCGGCAGTTTTGGAGAAAAGCGGATGGGATGTCCCTGCCGACTCGCGTGCGTGCCTGCCTGAATTGTGGAGAAAAAGGCTGAGCCGTTCTGGAAGGCCGATCGTCAGAAGGCGTTGGTTTCCTGGCAGAGCGCCCGGTGAACCTCGGTCCAGAATAGCGCCAGCGACGTGTCACCGTTGCGCTCAGCAACGAGGGCGCGGATCAGCGCTTCGGAGCCTGCCATGTCTTGCCAGCTGGATTTCAGGCCCTTGGCGGCCTGTTGGCATTCGGCAATCTCGAATGGTCTCTTGCTGTCCATATGAGGTCTCCTCATGACAGGCGCTAGCAGATGGGACCCGGATTGTCATTCCCCGCATATGTGGGGATGCCTTGTATTTATGACAGCGCTCGCGGTAGGATTGAGGGAATTGGGGCAGTGGAAATGATTGAAAATACCTATAGCGAAAAGTTCGAGTCCGCTTTCGAACAGATCAAGGCCGCGGCCAATGTGGATGCCGCCATCCGCATTCTCCAGGCGGAATATGGCCTCGATTTCGTCACCTACCATCTCGCCCAGACGATCGCGAGCAAGATCGATTCGCCCTTCGTGCGCACCACCTACCCGGATTCCTGGGTCTCCCGCTACCTTCTGAACAGCTATGTAAAGGTCGACCCGATCGTCAAGCAGGGCTTCGAACGCCAGTTGCCCTTCGACTGGAGCGAGGTCGAACCGACGCCGGAGGCCTATGCCATGCTGGTCGACGCCCAGAAGCACGGAATCGGCGGCAATGGCTATTCCATTCCCGTCGCCGACAAGGCGCAGCGTCGCGCCCTCTTGTCGTTGAATGCCCGCATACCGGCTGACGAATGGGCCGAACTCGTCCGCCGCTGCCGCAACGAATGGATCGAGATCGCCCATCTGATCCACCGCAAGGCCGTCTACGAACTGCACGGCGAGAACGATCCGGTGCCGTCATTGTCGCCGCGCGAGATCGAGTGCCTGCACTGGACGGCGCTGGGCAAGGATTACAAGGATATTTCGGTCATCCTCGGCATATCAGAGCACACGACGCGCGATTATCTGAAGACCGCCCGCTTCAAGCTCGGCTGCGCCACGATCTCGGCCGCCGCCTCGCGGGCCGTGCAATTGCGCATCATCAATCCCTAGCGCATCGGCCCGAAAATCGGAATCGATTTTCGCAAAGCACGATGCGTAGGTTCAAAGTGTTAGAGCGCCGTGCGTCCGAAAGGACGCACGGCGCTCTAGGTCTTTTGTTGGCGCATGTCGTTCTCGCAAAACCGCTGCGCACTTTTGCGCGACATGCTCTGCCCCCCTCATCTGAGGGGGCCCATCTGAGGGAATTTCCGATCCGGCTCGCCTGAACCATTCTGCTTTCCACGAACTTGAAAACGCTGGAGGGCAAAATGTTCGTTATCATTCAGGCACATGAGTATCAGAAATACGCTGCCGTACTCGACCAGATGTTTCGCCTGCGCAAGAAGGTCTTCGCCGATACGCTCGGCTGGGACGTTCCCGTCATCGGCCCCTACGAACGCGACAGCTACGATTCGCTCGCCCCCGCCTATCTCGTCTGGTGCAACGACAGCCGCACCCGCCTTTATGGCGGCATGCGCCTGATGCCGACGACGGGCCCGACCCTTCTCTACGACGTCTTCCGCGAGACGTTTCCCGATGCCGCCAATCTCATCGCTCCCGGCATCTGGGAAGGCACGCGGATGTGCATCGACGAGGAGGCGATCGCCAAGGATTTCTCCAATGTCGATGCCGGACGCGCCTTCTCCATGATGCTGCTTGCGCTTTGCGAATGCGCGCTCGATCACGGCATCCATACGATGATTTCCAACTACGAGCCCTACCTCAAGCGCGTCTACAAGCGCGCCGGCGCCGAAGTGGAAGAACTCGGCCGTGCAGATGGCTACGGCAAATACCCCGTCTGCTGCGGCGCCTTCGAAGTATCGGACCGGGTGCTGCGCAAGATGCGCGCCGCCCTCGGCCTCACCCTACCCCTTTATGTCAGGCACGTGCCGGCCCGATCGGTCGTGACCCAATTCCTGGAGATGGCAGCATGAACCGCCTCGCTGAAACCGCCACGCAGACCGCAATACAGAAGGATATCGGCGCGCTGGAGCGCCATGTTCTCGCATCCCGCGACATCGCCACGCAGATAGGGGATCCCTTCCTCTCCTATCTCCTTTCGATGGCGCTGTTCACGATCTACGAGAAGAAGGCCCATCACGAGAACGAGGCGCTGAAGAGCAGCTTCAGCTGAGGGTGTGGTTCCCCTCCGCCCCGCCTGAAGACGAGCATGTCTCCCGGCGCCTCGCGCGCAGCCGCAAAAACAGTCCCCGTTTTGCGGCTGCGCGCCCCTGTCATCTCATCAGGGCATTGCTGTTACGTCATCAGGGAATTGATGGTCGAAATCAGCGTGTCGTGCATATAGGGCTTCGGCAGGAAGGCGGTATTGGCGGGCAGAGCCATCGGATCGAGCCGCACCATGCCGGAGGTGATGATGATGCCGATGTTCGGCCGCATCGCCCTCACCCGATTGGCAAGCTGGAGACCGTCCATCGAACCGGCCATATTGACGTCGGTGAACAGGATATCGACATCCTGCCTGCCCTTCAGCACCACCAGAGCCTCGTCGGCATTCGCCGCCTCCAGCGCCACATGGCCGACCTCCTCCAGCACATCGAGGATATTGAACCGGATCAGCGGCTCGTCCTCCACGATGAGCACCACGGCACTGTTCGAAGCCACCATCTGCGATCGCCCTCTTCATGCGGAATGTGACTTGGATAAGTGTAGCCCGCGCGAGAAGGTTCCAGTGGCTGCCCACGAAATATGCATCGTCCACAGATGCTTGCGCTCACCGCTTGTGGCTCCTCAGGATTTGCGTTAGAGCGGAACCCGTGCTGCGGGAACCATTGCCCCGGCACCCAAGCGCTGGACACGGCGCCAAGGGCCTGTAGCTCAATGGTTAGAGCCGGCGGCTCATAACCGCTTGGTTGGGGGTTCGAGTCCCTCCGGGCCCACCATTTCTGTCTTCGGAAGTTGTTTTTCCATCGTTTTTTCCTCGATTTGTCTCACCGGAATTACGGATCGATGAGAGTGGGACATTTTTGCGGGCCACGTAGGTTTTCCGACGCTCGAAACCGGCATCAATGATGCGCTTGGATTGGGCGGCCTTCGTATAGTGCTGCGCCATCTTGGAATCAGACCAGCCGAAGATCGCCATCAGCTGATGTTCGGTAGCACCTGCCTCGGCGAGGATCGTCGCGGACGCCTTTCTGAGGCCGTGCGACGAGCATTCCGGCAAATCAGCGTCGTTGCACCACTGGCGCATCTTGTTGCCGAAACCGTTGCCGCTGAACGCCTTGCCGTATTCGGTGATAAGGAAGGTCGGCTGATCATGTGTAATCGCGTCCAACGCCAAGCGAAGCTCGTCCGTGACTGGCAGGCTGAGGGACTGCGCATATTTGCCGGAACCCTTCTCCGGCATGAATTCGATGCGGTCTCCTACCAGGTTGCGCCAGCCGAGCTTGACGAGGTCCGAGCGTCTGACGCCGAGGTTCAGCATCAGTTCCATCGCAAGCCGGGCCGTGGAGCCGAGCGGATAGGCTGCGCGATAGCGCGCCAACTCCGCTTCGCTCCAGGTGTGGAAGCCGGGAGACTTATGGATTTTGGTCACGCCGTTCGCGGGATTGAACGTCGCCAACTCGGCGCTGATAGCCCAATTGAAGAGCGCCTTCAAATACTTGACCAGCTTATCGGCAGCGCCGGGCGTGCCGCTGCGCTTCATCTGGCTGGCCTCGATGTCGGATTTGCGAATCTTCTTGAACGGCAGTTCGCCCACATTGACGCAATAGCGATTGAGAACGCTCTTCTTGTCTTTCTGCGTGGCCGGAGACTGGCTTTGAAACGCCTTGGACCGATAATAGGTCTCGACCAGCCAACGAACCGAACCCGGCTCTAGGCGGGAAACCGGGACAGTTTTCTCGCCACGATCGCCAGCCAGAACGCGATGATATTCCTCGGTAAACGCTTGGGTGACGCTGCCAGCCTCGTCCAGGTAGGCGGACGTCATGCGATATTTCGGCATGTTTGGCAGGCGGAGATAGAACCGCTCATTGCCGTGCCGGTCGATATCCCGCGAGCAATATTTGAAGGGGACGCGCTGGCTACCCAACCGCGTGATCAAACGGGTTTTCGCCATCGTCTTCGTCTCCGCTCAAGCCCTGTTCTTTGATGTCGTACCAGGACGCGCGGATTTCCTCGGCATCCCAACGGCGCAGTGCGCCGATCTTCACGCCTTTCGGCATAAGGCCACGGCGAACCCAGTCGTCAAAGGTGCCCGTCGAGACGTCGAGAAGTTCCGCCGCACGGACGCGGCTGACTGCGACCTTGTAAATGGGGCGTGGGGCCAGCGCTTCAGCTTGCTGCTTCATGTGCCGCTCCTCACCCCCTGGAGGCGCTATCAGCAAGCGCCAAAGCCTTCTGCTTGGGCTCGATCATATTCGCCGCAAGATACTCATCCACCGCGCTTTCCGGCAGGAACAGACTTCCGCCGATCCGCACATGCCGGATTTCCTGCTTCGCAATCAGATTGCGTATACGTGCGACCGGCCATCCGGAACGGTCTGCAAGTTGTTTGGGTGACAAGAGTTGCGCCTGCATTGGAAATTCACCTCCAACTGATGATAGAATGATATGAACCCGAAAGAATCACACCAAGCTCAAAAATGCAACGCGATTATCAGAAAAATAATAATTCGATGCAAGACACGCTGCTCATTCAGATGGGCAAACGTTTGGCGATGATCCGGGAAAACTCGGGATTGAAACAGATCCCCTTTGCGGAAGCGCTTGAGGTCTCCCAGGGCGGCTACAATACCTATGAACGCGGCCAACGAGAGATCCCCGTTCGCGTGCTGCGCGCGCTCTACACGAAGTTCAACGTCAATCCAGTCTGGATGATGACCGGGGAAGGCAGTTCCTACAATCGAGACACGGTCGATATGTATCACGAGGTCACCAACCAAGTTGATGCCTTCATCGTGCGGGAAAACTGTCAGGTGGAACCGGATAAGCGTTTGAAGCTCATCCGGTTCCTGATCGACTACGCCGAACAGCACGGCGAATTCACAGAGGAAATTGCAGAGAAATATCTGAGGTCAGCGATATGAGTAAGTCGAGCTTTGAACAGAAAATCGAACAGGGTTTTTACACGATCGGCCGCCAGCGTGATCAACTGGCATCCGAAAAGCGAAAACTGGCGAGGCGATTGCGCTATGCCCAGCATTCGGCCCGGCTCACGAGCCTTTCGAAGCAATACGATTTCGGGATGGTCTTCTTCGGAGCAATGGGAGCTGTCTCGCTCATTTTGTTCGATGCAAGCAGCGGCTCCGATGCTTGGTTGACGCCCGTGCTTGGCTTTTCAATGATGCTGTTCGCGTGTGGTAGCGCGCTGAGAGGCCGAAAGATGGTCAGCCGGATCAGATGCTTCCATAGCCGTTTCGGTAGCTGGCAGTTCTAAGCATATGAACCATTGCCTTACTTTTCGTAACATTGCCTCTCTCACGATATCAGAAGGTATATGTAGATCGGTAGACAGGAGAATTTCGGCGGGAAATTTCTATCCGAACTCCATCAAGGATTGAATGATTAAACACTATCGATCATAAGTCAGCAGTGTCTGGGCATGCTAAGCGTGCCGACGCCGAGTGATCAAACGATTGAAATGCTGGGAGAAATTATGGTTCCGTTGGAAGAGTATCTGCAGTCGGACTATCTGGTTCATTGCCAGGACATGTCGACGCTAACCGCAGCGATTTCGGAAGCGATATCGCTTCTAAGACTGTCGAATACGAACAACGGGTGGCCATACGAGTGCAAAAGCTCTGAAGCGGTCGACATTCCGCAAACTGTATCCCACGGCACTACTGCTATGGTGCTGACTGCCATCGGACGAGCGACTGGATTCTGCTCAACTACCTCAGGAACACGCGCACGCCTGATTAGCGATAAATCAATAGATGATTTACTGTTAAAGAATGTTCTCAGGTTGTCCGAAAGCATGCAGAAGGAAGCTAAGGAAGGTAAGATAGTCCCGACATCAAGTACCTTTGGGGAGGGAAATCCACTTACACTTAGCCATATCGTTGATCTTCTTGCTTCACTGAAGCCGGATCGGGTTCTGGTAGATCTTGGTGCGTCCAAAAAGGCCGATATTGCAAAAAATCTCGAAAATATCGAGACCTCGATTCATGCGGCACGTACACGATTGGATGGTATGATATCCGATACACTGTCCCAGCACCAAACCCAACTTCTGGAAAGGGAACGTTCCCGTTACTATCGTAACGCATTTGTGCCAATGCGCGCGGTTCGAGCGGCGATAGGCTTTGCGGCTCTTGGCAAGCTGGATGATCTCAATAAACGCCTTCCACTTCTCCGAAATTTTTTCGAAGTGATGTTGCATGAGCAATTGTCATTTAGCGCTATTCCCGACAGCAGATTCGATGCGGCTGAACTCGTTTTCAGTCTAGAGGGACTTGTTCTTTGCGCACGCGAAGCTGTCGATGAAAAGCTATTCTATCGCGTTTTGGAAGTGCTGGGAGAAAAGCAGAACACGAGCGCCCACTGGCGGCCAAGCAAGCCATTTCTTGCTGCAAAAACCGGCGAGATTTTTCTTCCGCTAAGTGTGGAAGTAGCAAATTCGCTGATGCGCTCCATAGCGATCATGGATAGTGGGCGCTTCCACGACACCTACACATCCAAAGGCGCACCATTGCTCAAGCGCTTCTGGAGCTGGCTCCAAGCGAGAGCAGTACGTCTGCAGATTGCTGGTGAAGACTGCCTCGGCTGGCACTCTGAGCACATCAACTCCCCTGAGGTCGTACATCCATGGGATACCAGCTTGGTAGTTGAATTTATGATCAATTACCACGAGCTTTTAGATCGGGAAATCCAGAATACAACTCTAATTTTGTCCGGCCTGCAATGGAAATACATGCCTTCTCTCGCAGGTGCCAAGAAATACTCCAATTGGAGTGAAGTCATAGAAGAAATGGATCCTTCAATTGGCGGGGAGCAGAAAAGCCAGGTTTATCGCCGCATTGGAGAGGATTTCGTTCAAGGCTGGGCAGATGAAAAGCCGAATAATTTTTCAATGATGCTTTATGGCCCTCCTGGAACAGGTAAGACCAGCGTGGCTGATAAGCTCTGCGAATATTTGGGCATGCGGCAAATAACTGTCACCGTGAGTGATTTTCTTGGCGATGGCGGAGCGAATGTCGAAAGTCGCGCAAAGGCAATATTCCAGACACTAACGCATCAAAGACGTGCGGTAATTCTGTTCGATGAGATCGATAGTTTTCTCCTTGACCGAGATAGTGAATTCTACAAGAAGCAGGATAGCCTCTTCCAGTTTTTGACACCTGGTATGTTGCCCAAGTTCAACAACTTGCGAGCTGCAGAGCGCTGCATCTTCATAGTCGCGACGAACTACGACAACCGAATTGATCCAGCGATTAAGCGGACCGGCCGCATTGATAAAAGATATCTGCTGCCGCTACCTGATTCCAAGCGACGGGAACTAACACTTGGGAAGTTCGGCCTCGCGCAAGGTGCTTTTTCGACGGAGTTAAAAAAGGCCTCCGTATTGTTTGGTTTTGGTGACTTGAAGAATGCCGCTCGATCCGAAAAAGGCGACCCTAGCCAAATTATCGAAAGTCTCAAAGACGCGGCGAAAGCGACAAGTTTCAAGTCTTACCTGAGGCGCCTAAAGAACGACGCCGCAGACTTTCCTGTGGAAGAGTTCGCTGATTTGCTTAGGCTGGCCGAGGACGCAGGCGGGTGTCTCGAACTAGAGAAACTAGCCGAAGCAGAACTCGGTCTTCTGGACAACGACTATTCCGATTTGAAGGTCAGGCTCAATGGTCTACGCGGTAAAACCGACGGTTGATAATCTAAACGCGGTGCATTCCGCCGTTCTCCAGGCATGGGACTGTGCGTTAGGTCCGAAAAAAGTAATCTACCTTAGCGGCCCGATAACGACGGGTCGCGCATTTGTCGAGTCGCTTCGTCACGGTAAAACACCCCATCGCGAAGCGCTAATCCGCAAGAATTCTGAATCGCTAATTCAGGCTGCAAATGACCTGCGTACTCGATTGAATGAAATAGTTCTGGAGCCTGCGAGCCTGCATGTTACCGGTTGGGGACAGGCTGAATATCTCGACCTTTGGAGGGAGTGCATCAAGAAGCATGCGCGGATTGTCATGTTTATGTCCGATTGGGAGTATAGTGTCGGTTGCGTTACGGAGTTTAGTTTTGCCAACTCGCTCGGGATGAGAACCGAGAACATTGACGGCACTGAACTAACCAGCGTAGCCGCTTTTAGACTGTTGGACTCAGCTCGTATCGGGTTAGCTCCTGATCAACAGCATCCGCGGCTTAAGCCTCTCTATCAAACTATAGAGATGGCGCTCTCAAACCTGGCTGCGCAGCATCGTCTTGGATAAGAGGCTTGGAGATTCCTCTCGCGAAAGGTGGGGATATTAGAAGCTTGATAACCACTATCTGGCAAACTTCGTTTAAGCTGCCGGAGAAGAGTCTAAAAAGCCCGAATGGGCAACGAGAGCGAGGAGGATTTCATGGCTTTTTATAAAGACGAATCTCTCAATGAGCTCGCGCTCGATCGCAATGTCGCGCAATTCGTAAGCTTTGCACCTGCTTCTGAAGGCTCACTCAAGCAACGTTTTTGCCGGGTTGCAGGTTATGAGCCAAATTACGTGTTCCCGACACTGGAAAACGCCATCAAGGTTCTCCTTACAACGAGCGTTGACGGATCCGTAAATATTCGGAGCTTTTTGCCTGACGACCCTCGTAGCAAGGAATTCGTATACGGCCTGACGAGAGTCGATACCGTTCTAGCCGAGATGCGACGGCTTTCAGCATCTGGACTATTCCTAATCGTCAATGAGACCATCGATGTCGGGGATGGTGGTGTATCGGGCGTTGTACAGAGCGACGTCATTGAGTTCGCTCCAGATGACACTCCCCGTTGCGTCGAGAAGCCAGGCACAGCGTCGCTGCCATTTACATTGGGAATGGATGTACTGGAGACTGTTTACGGGTTCCGGCCCCAGCTTCAATCGGTGCGTGGTGAGAGGATCGAGTTCAGTATACATCCTCGCCCGCAAGGCTGGATGAAGACTCACACTCTCATATGGGAACGAGAGGTTGGGGTCGTTGGTGAAGCTACAGCCAAGAGTTCTTGGCCAAATCGGTTTAGCCGGCATATTGGCGACAAAGCATTTGGATTGCTCATCGCACATAAATTGGGGCTTCGGGTTCCGAGAACGACAGTTATTAGTCGTCGACTAGCACCTTTCGTATTCGGAAGTGAAACGCGCAGCGGCGAAGTGTGGGTTAGAACCGCTCCAACAGAGCCTCAACCTGGCCGTTTTACAACGGTAAAGGGTTGGATCGATCCCTTTAAGCTCCTCGCAAAAGAAGATCCTTCCGGGGAGTTTATTGCTTCTGTGCTATGTCAAGCAGCCGTTCCGGCTAATTATTCGGGTGCAGCTATTGCGGGTGGTGACAACAGCGTAATTATTGAGGGCACGGAGGGAGAGGGAGACCGCTTCATGCTCGGTCTCGACTTACCTCAGAAACTCCCTGACAACGTCTTTGAAGAGGTGAGATTTACATTTGATAAGCTGCACGAGTTGCTTGGTCCTGTGCGTTTCGAGTGGGTTTTTGATGGCTTAACAACATGGGTTGTCCAATTGCATCGTGGCGGCACCGAAACTATAACTGGAGTTCTTGTGCCCGGGGATGCGTATAAATGGACAAGAATTGAAGCTGTATTGCCATTGGAAGACATTCGCGATCTAGTGCTTCAGGTTGAAGATGGAGCTGGATTAGTTATCGTGGGAGATATTGGTCTTACCAGCCACATTGCTGACGTGGTACGCAAAGCAGGTCATCCGGCACGCGTCGAAAGAAGCATCGCCGCTTAAAATTCATTCCTTATTGTTTTACTACCGGTGTCATGTTTTGCGGTCATCGAATGCGAGGGCGTTCGCTGTGTTAGCTCTTGACAAGGTACAACATTTGCGCGCCACCAGAGGTATTGGGAGTGGCAATAGTCGCAGCAATTCCAAACAGTAGATTCGAAATTTCCCTTTCAGGAATAGCAAGTTCCCTCGCAATGTGGGACGTTGATATTCCTTCAGACCAAAGCGCCGTAAGGATTTTTCTCCAGACCTGAGATGTTTCCCGTTCCATTGCGTCGGGTTCGTTTTCCCTGCCGAGTTTGTTTAGTTGAATATAATTGCCGCGATAATGCCATTCGGAAATCAGTTCGTTTTTACGAAGTGCATAATTTAGCGCCGCCGCCGAAACTCCCCATCGCTTTTTCCATTGGATGATCTGCCGCAAAGACTGGGCTCGCGGGAGCTTAGCTACCAGATCATTTGGTGGAATTAGAAGAGCAGACGCAAATGCGTTTGCCTCATCTTCGGCAGTTTTGTGGTTCGAACCCGTGTGCCGATGCATAACTAGGTGACCAAGCTCGTGAGCGGCATCAAACCGACTGTGCTCAGCGGTCTTGAGCGTATTTAGGAAGACATACGGCTTTTCATTTCTCCAAAATGAATAGGCGTCGAGGTGGCGTGTTTCCTCGACGAGAGAGAAGACTCTTACCCCATGAGCTTCCAGCAGATTCACCATGTTGGCAATTGGTTTTTCACCAATTCCCCATGCGGCGCGAACGGCCGCAGCGGCCGCCACCGGAGTTTGATTATTTAGTTGGGGAATAGAATGTTCGGGAAGCTCGAAGCGGTGTCGAATCCAGTCATCAATTTCGAAAGCAAGCGCACCGGCCGCCAAGGCCGCGTCACGCGGGCCCGCAGTTAAAGAGCGCAATGAACGAAAGCTCACACCGTCAGGCGACGGGTAATCAACGCCCGGCTTTTCGAAAAACGAACGGCTATATCCTGAGATCGCGCACAGGCGATCCATTAGCTGTTCACTAATTTCGCCCCCTTGCTCCATTCTCTGTACTGTTTTGCGATCAACGCCTAGGCGTTCGGCAAACGCCATTTTGGTCAGACCGAGCCTCAGTCTGACCAAATCAATTCTCTCTGGATTAGGCATGGCTATTTTCGTTTTACGGTGATGTCGATAATCTCGAACGCGTCGTCATCAGTGCGCTCAGAAATTTTCTCCTCTGAGCCATCCAACAGGATAATGCGTTTCCCAAACTGGGTGAAATAGCTTCCGTCGAAATCGACAGGGAGAGACAGTTCGGCACCAGTGGGCAAATTATCCTCAATACGCATGCCAAGTAGCCAGGTTTCATATCCGTCTGCATCTACAGGAGCCTCAATCGGGACCAAGCCGGGAAGCCAAGCGGTACGATTGCACAGCGACTTGCGTCTGCTGACTTCGCCTTTCGGGGATTTGTTCGACGGGGTTTGCAACCGATTGCCGGCGCCATCATCGAAATTGCACGGCACAATTCTGACCTTGGCCTTAGGGTTTTTCACGGCACACTGGTTATTGGTATCGTCCTTCTCCCAGCCTTTTGGCACGAGAATTTCCCGAAGTTTACGTCCTGCACGAGCGTACACCATCATATTTGCAAAACCGACAGGATCGTTGTCAGTGCAAAGCGCTCTCTCACTCTCTGCGAATCGGATAGACCGGACAAGTTCGTCACGAGTTAGGCCCATATGGGCAAGATGAATATCGACGTCATGCTGGTCCGCTACGATTGCCGCTTCCATATCCATGTCCCAAATTTCTTCATCAAATGATGTAGCAAATTGCGACATTCCGGTCAATGACGCTCTGCGATTATTCCTGGCGTTCGTTTATATTAAGCTGACAAGCTTTGCCCGGTCCTTTACCAATTCGGCGATATCGGAAATTGCCGTCGGATCGGTAGACGAGTGAGCCAGCGTTTCCGCCACGTTTCCAGCCAATTCCACCGCGCGCTTTCGCAAAGCTCGGTGATACGACGACGAAGCAGAGGAAGGCCGATACCTGCTTCCTTCGCGAACATCTGCCTCCATCTCGGCGAGGGTAGCCCGTTTTCCTATCCTCATAAGCGTCTCAGTAGATTGTGTGCGATCGGTATGCACTATTACAGCCCACTTTAATGGGTTGAATATCTTCGATGTTCGGTATAATTGATCCATTAAAGGGGTCAATAGATGCAACTGACGCTTCAAACTCATTTTGATAGCAACTGGCACCACGCCGCCATGCTAGAACTCAAAGACGACGCGGCCGGCTTCCAGGGCGCGTCGATCGTCGACTACGATCTCGACTATTTCGTCACGGTGGCGTCGGCGGAATTCGCGGCCGGAAAAACGGTCCGCGACCATCGCGCCTTGTCAGTCCGTTATCCCGTTGATCTCGAAAATCGATATAGCCGCAGATGGCCGCCCTTCCTCTTGGATCTTATGCCCCAGGGGCATGCAAGGCGAAAGCTTGCCGAGCACCTCGGCCTTGCTGAAGGCTCGCGCGCTTCCGATCTACCACTGCTTCTGCGATCGGCAACGGGCGGCATAGGCAATATCCGGATCAAAGAAGCGGCAGACTCCGAAATTGAACGGCTGCGCGGTGTTGAGCGCCAAGGGGTGACAGAAGCGGAAATCCTTGAACGGTCAGATCGTTTCATGGAAGTCGCGGATCGCTTTGGAATGCTCGCCTCCGGCTCAAGCGGCCTGCAAGGCGAATGGCCGAAGGTCTCGATGACTCAGGCGAATGACGGCCTCTTTTATCCCGACAGCTTCGTGACCGATGATGAGGCCGTGCGCCACGTCATCGTCAAGCTGGTACGCAGCAACGAGCCTGTGGATCGCCTGATCCTCGAAGGCGAAGCCCTATATTCGCGGATCGCTCAAAAGATCGGTCTGAATGTCAGCGAACCATCAACCTACGCCGAAGGCGTCCTGGTCATTCCCCGTTTTGATCGGAAGAAGAAAAAAGGCGGCGGAACCGTACGGCTGGGTCAGGAAAGCCTCGTGTCCGCGATCGGCGTTGCCGATTTCGGCCATGTCGGCACGCATGAGGCTTACATCAACGTTCTGCGCCAATTTTCGGCCGATCCCTTCGCGGACATTGTCGAATACCTGAAGCGCGACATCGCCAACCTAGCGCTCGGCAATCCCGACAATCACGGCCGGAATTCCGCACTCAGCAAGCACCAGGACGGCACGAACCGTTTATCCCCGCTCTTCGACTTTGCACCGATGAGGCTTGCCAAGGAGGGCATCGTTCGCTCGACACGATGGGCGATGATGCGTGACAGCGGTCGCGATCATCTTCCCGATTGGAAGCATATTTGCGCCGAACTGATGCCTGATCCTGCAGAGCATAAAGCCCTCGCGGCTGCCCTCTGCGAGTTCGCCGAACATTTGCGGAAGGTGCCGGCGATGAGGAAAGATTTTGGGGCGTCTCCCGACATTCTAGACCATGCGATGGGACGCTGCATGGCGATAACAGACAGCGTTCTGGCTGCGTTCAAGTGATGCCGGAGGAGAGCTAAATGGCTCGTTGGAAGAAACCCACAAAAGAAGAGATTCTCGAAAACCGTAGAACGCTGGCCGAACGTGCGCGCAATGGCGATCTGAGGCTGCCCGGCGCTGTGGCAGAAATCAGAAAGGGTTTCGGCATGACCCAGGACGAGTTTGCCAAGACGCTGTCGCTTACGAGGCGGCAAGTTGCTGAAATTGAAGGCGGGACGGCGAATCCCACGCTTGAAACGTTGGAAAAGATCGGTCGGCTGTTCGGGTTCGGAGTTGGGTTTGTGCCTAAAGCATCGGCGACAGACATGTAGCAGAACATCAACCTACTGCCGCAACGAGGTTGAGTTCAGTGGCAGGTCAACCTGCCGCGATCGGTCGTTTGAAGATTGAAACGTGCAAACCTGGCCTGCTCGCGTTATGGCTTTGTCCAATGAGATTCTTTTGCAACCGTGGGAATAGCGCCGTATGTCCGACAGCCTCGCCGACCTGATCCTGTCCTTGACCCCTGAAGACGGCTCTTCCATTGGGAATGCGGCAATCCTAGCAAGGCTGCGCGATCAATTGCCCGACCTGACCGAGGAAGACTATGCCTCGGCACGCGATGCGCTGGTCGACGAAGGTCTGCTGGCCAGTGGCAAGGGTCGCGGCGGCTCGATCTACCGGGCTGACATAGCCGACCTAACCCTAGAAATTCAGGAGGAAGACGAGCCGCAACAGCTAGGCGCAAAGCGCGCAAGAATCAGACGTTCGGCAAGCCCGCGTCGGTCGGGCGAACCCACCGAGATTCTGAGTTACCGTCATGGAGAGACCCGCGTCAACAATCCGGAAGTCGGCATGGTCCACGCCGGCACCGACCCGGATGGCGCACGGACCAGGTGGGCCTATGACCCGCATCTCGATCCGGTCCTGAATTTCGACAGCGCCCGCGCCGGCATTGAGAACCTGATCGACGACGCGCTGCAAAGCGGGGATCCAGAGCGCATGAAGGATGCGCTGCACGAATTGAAACGGCTGCAGGCCCCCTATCTAAATTGGACCGGCAAGGCCGAACGCACATCCTTTGAGGTCGACACCGTCTCGCTGCACGTCCACGAACGGGTAGACCCGGCAACCATTTTGGCCAATGTTGCAAGACGCTTGAAGGGAAAGGATGGGCCGAGCCAATGGCGCCAGCCCGACCTTTTTGCCGCCCCCTTCGAGAACCTGCCGCTGCGCCAGGCGCTGGATTTCTACTGACCTTGCCCCCAAGTTTTATCCAGTTTTGAGTTCGCTCCAGCGGTTTTTGGTTGCTGTTGTTGGTTCGGTAGCGGCGGGTTGCGGTGCGGAGCCATTTCGGCTGCGCAGCACCGCATCACGTCGCGGGTTGAGTGTCTGAGCGAATTCGGCCGGTGTCAGCCAGCCAAGGCCTGAATGCGGGCGTTGATCGTTGTAATCGCTACGCCAGTTTGAAAGCGCGGACCGGGCGTGAGCAAGCGACGAGAACAGAGTTTCATTCAAGAACTCGTCTCGCAGCCGCCCGTTGAAGCTTTCGATAAAAGCGTTCTGGATAGGCTTGCCAGGCGCAATGTAATGCCAGTCAACTTTGGTCCGGTCCGCCCATTGCAGGATCGCGTTGCTGGTGAACTCGCTGCCGTTGTCGCTGACGATCATCCTCGGCTTGCCGCGCTCCTCGATAATCCGGTCAAGCTCCCGTGCGACGCGAAGACCGGAAAGCGATGTATCGGAGACGAGCGCCAGGCACTCCCTCGTGCAATCATCGACGACGGTCAGAATCCGCAACCTGCGCCCATCGGTGAACTGATCCGACACGAAGTCTAGCGACCAACGATCATTGGCCACCATCGGCACCAGCATCGGCGCTCGCGTGCCTATCGCTCGCTTGCGACCGCCGCGCTTGCGCACCGTCAGTTTCTCCTCCCGATAGAGCCGGAAGAGCCTCTTGTGGTTCACGAGGTGACCCTCCCGCCGGAGCAGCACATGAATGCGTCGATATCCGAAGCGGCGACGTTCATGCGCCAACGCCTTCATTCGCTCGCGAAGCTCATGATCATCGTCGCGCCTGGTCTCGTAACGGACCGTCATTCGGCAAAAACCAATGGCTTTACACGCCCGCCGTTCGCTCATCTCATGATGGCTCATCAGATGCGCGACAGCTTTCCGCTTGGCCGCGGGCGTCACCACTTCTTTCCCAGAAGGTCTTTCAAGGCAGCATTGTCGAGCATCGCATCCGCCAGAAGCCGCTTCAGCTTCGTGTTCTCGTCCTCAAGCGTCTTCAGCCGCTTGGCCTCGGACACCTCCATGCCGCCGAACTTGGCCTTCCATTTATAGATGCTGGCATCGCTGACGCCATGCTTGCGGCAAAGCTCCGAGACCGGCGTGCCTGCCTCGTGCTCCTTCAATATGCCGATGATCTGTTCGTCTGTGAAACGATTGCGCTTCATCCTCTGGTCCTCTCAAATGGGCCAGAGCTTACTTCAAAATGGATTATTTCAACGGGGCAAGGTCACCAGGAGTACGTTCTTTTTGGGCTTCTTCGCGCCTTCAAGGCGCACGGCCATGCCGAGAATGATGTTCGTCAGCAGCCGGAGGAAAACGGCCTGGGCGTCCACCTGGTCGAGGGGCACGACCATGAAGAGATCGGCGCGGCCCTCGAACAGGTCTTCGAGCGAGCATGTGGATGTGCTGAGAAAGGCGCGCAATTCGTCGGAACGAGCCCAATCGAAGGCCTTCTTGATCGTCGTCTTGATCGCGCCGCGCTCGTTTTCTCCGGCAGCAAGGAAGGTCGCGGCGGCGGCGGCCGGGCGGGTGCCGAATGTCTCCGGCGCACCGGCCCATTCCGTCAGCGTCTTTTCAAAGCCGGCGGAAAACAGCAGGTCCATGACGGTGATGAGGTTGCGATCGGCGTCTGCGCGCCTGGTCATGACGACCTCGATCACGGCGGCAATCATGGATTTCGCCATTTCGGCGAAGTGTGCGCCATTTCCGCCTTCCGGTCGAACAAGCCCCTCGGCAATGACCTCGATGTCGCGGACGAGGTGCGCTTGCCGGATATAATCGAGCGGATTGAAGCTGTCCTTCGACGGCTCGATGACGCCGAAGGGATTGAGAACCACGACCTGGCGGCCAAGCGACTGCCGATAGCGGCGCGTGACGGCGAAGTTCTCGCCCTTGATGTCGAGAACGGCGACCGGCCCGTCATGGTCTATGATGGCCGGAATGACGACGGAAACACCTTTTCCGGCGCGTGTGCCGGCAATGGCGACATGGTGGCCGGCGCGCCATCCGGTTTTCGGGTTGGGGCGGTAGCGCAGCATCGCACCGCCGAAGAGACCGAGCGGCAAGCCCGCGTCGTTGTGCCGGAGCTGGCGCAACTCGCTCCGGTTCATCCACCGGGCGCGCCATGGTCCTTGTTTGGAAATCCGGCTGGACGATGCCGGGGCGGCAATCGAGATCGCTCGCAGAATAAGGAACAGTGGCACGGGCAGACCGATGGCGAGGCTGGTTTGCACGCCCAGCTTCTGCGCCTCTGTGAAACGATCCCATGTCGATACCATGCCCCGGATGCTCTCGATTCCGGAATAGCCGGCGTTGCGCCAAGCCTTGAAGCTGTCGAGCAGGACGCCTGCCGCAATGGTCGGGTCGGTAAGGGCTAGAGCAGACGCGGCAAGGAGGGCAGCCCCCACAGCTAAGCCCGACGCGCTGCGGATGCGGCCCTGGGTGTCTCCCGCCAAGGTCAGCAGCGCAAACCCGCAAAAAATGACCAGGATCGCGGCGCGCGCGTTTTGGTAGATGGGTGGCCAGAACAACGGTGCGGTTTCCATTAGCAGGAAACCCGCCGCAACGACGGCGATGGAAAGGGCATAACGATAGGGCTGAATGATCAAATTCATGGATCGAAACTCCAGACGGAAATGATAATCAGTTGGTGCCGCGGCCGCGGCCGGGCGCAGGCGGTCGGGCTGTCACGTCGTTGGCGCGACCGTCTCCAGCATCGCTTCGGCCTGCTCCAGCAGGGCGAACGCTTCCGCCAGCTCGGTCGAGGCCGTGCCGCTGGAAGGATTGCCGGAGGCGAGCCAGGCGTTCATGAAGGTAGCCTGTGACGCGATGAGCGATTTCAGCGATCCTTCCAAAGCCGCTTGCCGGTTTTCGATTATGTCGGTCGAGCGTTTCTCCAGCGCCTCGAATTGCGCGGTTCCGCTGCTCAAGGTGTTCATCAACGTCTCGACGTAACCCAGCAATTCGCGCTCCAGCGGCGACAGGGTCTCGGGCATCTGTGGTCTGGCGGGTGTGGTCATCGGTTAATCTCCCTGGGCGATCTTCAGGCATGGCGTTTTGGCGGTCCCGGCCTGGCAGGTGATCAGCTGAAGGCGGTTGACGTCCCATGTCAGGACTTTGCCGCTGCTGGTCTGGTTGATCTGCAAGCCCATCTGCCAGAGGCTGGCGCTCTTGGCGCGGTCGATCATCAGCCCTGCCCAAAACCAGCTCGCGGTGAAGCTCAACAGGACGATCAGCAATGCCACCGCGCCCATGGTCAGGAAGAATGGCTGCACCATCGACCGGAGCCGGTTCACGTCCGCCTCGGTCGTCGCCAGTGCCTCGCTCAAGTGCTGGCGGTTCGCGTCCGTGAAGCTGCGGATATCGGTCTCGATTGTAGCTTGCGCGCGCTTCAAGGCTTCGCTCCAATCGGTCTCGAAGCTCGTCGAGGGCGATGGCGTCGAGCCGGCTTCCGGAACGGTTGGGCTCGCCAACCGATCTTTCAAGCGCTCGCTCAAGGGTATTCTCTCGGGTCCAGTCTTCACGAAACAGGTCTCCTTTCAAACGCCAGCGCTCGTCGGTCTCGGGGTCGCGCACGGTGATGTAATTTTTGCCGGCGCGCGGCAGATTAAAACCTGCCGCCGTCAAAGCCTCGGTCATGCTCGGGCGGTCGCGGATGTTGCCGGTCTCGATGCGCTGGACGATCCAATCATGGATCAGCTCGCGGGCATCGCCGCGCCTGACGCTCTCGATGAGGCTGGCGGTCTCGCGGGCGCGCTCCGGCGCCATCGGATCGTTCCAGCCGTGTTCCTTGTTCAGAACATCGCGCAGGGTGTCGTAGTGCTTCTGGTAGCCGGGCGGCGCGATGTTGAGACTGCGTCCGCTCACAAGCTCCATGCGCGGCGTTACGAAATGCAGTTCGACGCGGCCCTCATGGGTGTGGCGGACCCAAAGCATATCGTGCTGGTCAGGTTCTAGGCCGGCAAAGGCAAGGCTCTCGAAGGCGTCCATCACCTGCCGTTGCTGGACAGGGCTCGGCGCGTCTTCCGCCGTGAAGGCGATGACGCCGGCGCGATATGTCCACTGGTAAGGGCAGGCGTCGATCAGAGCGCGCATGCGGTCTGCATCGCCGCGCAGCACCTCCGGCAAGGGATCGCGGGCAAACAGCATGACCTCGCCGCGCGTGTCGCGGATCGCGTTGCGGTTTTGGTCGTAAGCGACGACGTCGCGCTCGACCAGGTAGTCAACCGGTCCCGATCCGCCACCCTGGCCGTTTCGGAAAAACTTGATCAGCACGGCGCGCCATCCTTGGCCGTGAACTGCTCAAGTGTGTCAGAAAGCGCCCGCTCTATCGCGACCAGGCGGGCGGCAACCGTGATTGCGTCGATGGCTGACAACTGGCCCTGAGCCTGGGCCGTGTTCAGCCATCGGGCGATCTGGTTGAGGTTGCCGCCGATCCTAGCGATGGCGCGCACCAGCTCCGGGTCCACCTTTGGGACAGGACGGCGGCGGCGTGCCTCAGTGAGGCCAAGCGCTTCCCGCATGAGTGTGGCGAAGGGCAAACCGGCCCGCGCCGCGCGGGCGGTGAGCGCCTGCTTTTCCGATGCCGTGCAGCGGAAAACCACGACGGCATTGAGGTCGCCTTTGGGCGATCGCCGCGTGCCCTTGGTGGGGTTTGAAGGGGAGGCCTGCTTCCCCTCACAAGGCTCCCTGTCGGACGGCTCGCCGTATGACAGGGGTCGCCTTGCTCCCTTCAAATCGCCAGCCGTCATGACGCCCTCCGGACTGTCGTCTGCCGGGCGGTTTCATCGGCGATATGGTCACGGCGGCGGCTAAAGAATGCGATCCAATCCAGCGCACTCGGGCTCGTCTCGTCCGGCGGCCAATAGCTGGGCAGGGCATAGCCCGGCTTGCCGGTTTTCACCGTCCGCATGCCCAAGGCGTCGATCGAAGGAAAGCCGTGACGTCGCAACCAATTGCGCCATTGCTCGACCTGATCCGCCTTGGTCTCGGCCACGAAAACGAGCGGGACGGCTCGCCGCGTCTCGACGCGCGGCGGGGCGTCCTCGCGCGGGTTAGGTTTATTTATTTTTTCTTTCTCTAAGTTTGGTGGACATATTTGTCCCCCTTCGCCAGACACATCTGACCGCCTTTCCGGACGATTTTGACCGCCTTTGTCGGGGTAAAGGGTGACAACTTTGTCCGTCTTTTCGCGGGCTTCCGATGCGCGTAAAATCGACGCCGCTGAGGGACGATATTCTGTGTTGTGCCCGACGCCATTTCCGCGCTGGACCTCGAACCATCCTTTGACCTCAAGTTCACGGACGGCGCGCTGAATGGTCTTGACGCTCTTGCCGGTCGCGTCGGCAATCGTTTGATAGGACGGCCACGCCTTCTCGGTGTGGCCGTTCAAATGCGTGGTGATGATGTAGAGCGCCACGGACCGCGCGCTGTCGCTCAAGTCCTTGTCGCAGCTCAGCTGCTGAAGCCATTGCAGCTTCACGTCCCGAAATGGCCGCGCCCCGTTCATGCGCGCCTCCCTGGTCGCAATACGACCGGGAAAGAAGGGGCAGAAACGGCCGGAAAAAGTGGGACGGCGGCTTTACTAAGCCATTGATTTTTATAAAATGGGGTCTTCGTCCCACACGGGGTTAAGCTGCTGATTTTCTTGGAATTCGGCAGGCCCTCCGGGCCCACCATTTATTTCAAAGAGTTAGATCAAGTTCAAAACTTTAGCCTGCGGTGCGGGCTACAAACCGGGCTACAAGTCGCGGTGTAGCCGGACGCGAATATTCGGAATTCGGCAGGGCGAATTAGACACCCGGCGAACGGCCCCTTTCTTGAACGTGTTGATCGACATCACGAAGCGCCCTTTTGAGTTTACGCAAGCGAGTCATTGACGGGTTGTGAAAGAGGACTAGTTTTGGCTGCTCCTGTTGGGCAACGAGACTAGCTTTGATGATTTAAGGGCGAGCGCGTGATTGATCTAAATGAAAAGAAGGCCTTTGATCTCACTGCTCTCGCTGATGAGTTCGAACGCCGTAAAAACGCAGGAGATAATCGCTTTGAAAAATACAGGGTACTGATTGAAGAGTTCGAGGCTGCCGCTTCCATCCTAAGAGACCTGCGAGCTGCAGAGGCGTCACTACGGACCCTGGAGGCCATACAGCTCACGCCGGAAATGCGGGTGGATTTTGCGCAAGCACTCTTCACTCACGCCGTTCTTTGCTACTGCAGGGCCACGGTATCCGAAACAAATGCCCGTCGGCGTATCAACGTTGACACAAAGGCATTCACCCCAGAGCAATTTAAGAAGCACCTCGATATCAAGAATCTTCGAAGCACGGCAATGGCCCATTACCATAAGGGTCTGGGCAAACACGGGGACATCTGGGTCCATGACAAAGTCGCAATGCGACCAGTTGATGGGCGACTATCCTCAATCGACATCTTTAAGCGCACAAATTATCGCGCGGACGCCGCTCACGACCTTTTCGAGCTTTTGACCGTAGCCATCAGCTACGTCAGTTCCGAGCGCATGCGCAGAAAAACGTCTCTGGACGAAGCCATCGCTGTGGCAATTACGAAGGACGAAGCATTCGTGGAGCGACTGAAAGCTCACAGCTTCGATCCCGACGTCTTCTTCCAGGGATTGGGCAAACCACCTGACGAATTTTGGCAGGATATCTACGTTACTGGGGAGACACTCACTCCGCCAGACAGCTGAGACGACGCCACGCCGGTATCGTCGTCCATGGCATTCGTTGGTGGTCTGCAAGTCGCTAGAGCACGACGAACTTCGCGGCCTCCGACGCCGGCACATTGGCGACGGATTGAATGTTGTATTCCTTGTTGAAGTGCGTCCCGTCAGGCGTTGGCTGCTCGTAGACGAGCGATCCGGCCGGGACGATGGTCGAGAAATTCTCGATGCACGTGCAGGTGTAAGGGCCGGTGCCTGTGAAATCGATGACGGTGCGGCCCGAAAGCGATGTCCCGGCGCCGGCGCTCAGATCGATCGTGTATTGCTGGCCAAGGCTCGGCATGAAATCCAAGATGAGCTGCGTCGTCGGCGTCACGCCGTCGCCGGTCGATACCGCCACGGCGCCCTTAAGATGCTCACTCCCTGGACGAAATTTCCCGCTTGCCGCCATGCGATAGAGATTGAAGTCGATCACATTATCTGTGGTGCCGCTGTTGCCAGCTAGGATCGCAGCATTCACCGCCGCCAGAGTCGCGCCCCATAGCGCGGCAACCGACTGTCCCGCCTCGGTCTGATGCCTTTCAGTGGTGGTGGTGGTGGTGGCGGGAATCGTCGCTCCGATGATCGGGATGGTGGGATCGCGCGTCCGCAACCGCGTATTCAGATTGCGGATGGGCGTGAGCCACGTGGCGGATGCGGCGTTGTTGTCGTTGCGGCCCATCCGCTGAAGGTAATTGTTGTAAGGCCGCTTGCCATTTGGGTTCATGGTGGACAGTTCGTCGAGGCCTTGCCAAATCTTCATGGCGCTGGCCGCCAGCGTCTGCACGGCCTTGGCGCCTGGACAACCGACATTGAAGAAGCCATAGCCCCAGCTGTCGAAGAGCCGAGGCAGGAAGCCGTAGTTGCCTCTCTCATCCGCTGACGCCGCCAATTCCTGCCGGTCGGCCAAGCTGTCACAGACACCATGCGAGCGCTGCGACAAAAAGAGCTTAGAGCTCAGCTTCACCTTTGCGATAAGCGTCTTTCACCGCGTTTCTGACCGCGGCGACCTGCTTTCGCGTCGCCCAATGGCTTCTTCCAAAAGTATCGGAGAAACCGACATCCACGATGGGCTGCTCGCGGAGGCCCTCATGAAAAAGGACAAAGTACGCGCTGTGGCTCTCACCAGGTTGAATCTTCTTTGGCAGGCCGCCGCTAAAAGGGCCGAGTGTGCGGTCAAGCTCAACTGGGAAATTATGTAGAGGATTGAGTATGAAATGGGTGAGTTTTTTGAAATATGACGGCCGAGCCCTGCCGATCGCCATATGGAGTATAATCTCGCCTGGACCAAAATTCGTCGCGTGCAAGACGAGCATCTGGTGGTCCTCCGGTTCCCATTCTTGAATCAGGTTATTGACGCTGAAATGCACCTGGACCTTGGCTTTTGGAAAAATAAACTTGGACCAGACGTTCCAAACAAAGCCGGCGACAGACACGCAGAACGATAAAAGGCTGATTATCAATGCCCAGTCAGCTGTGGTCATGTTGGCAGTCCCTCCCGTCCTCAGGATCGCAGACCCATCTCAGGCTTGGTTCGAAGAGAGGCGGCTACAGCCTCGCAAACGTTGACCAGTGGCCTTACGCGCGTTTGAGAGAAACGATATGACCTTTTCCCACCATTTGTTGGGGGAAGAAAGTGGCCAATTTTGAAATTCACTTTGTCAAGGAAAGTCGCGGCGCCGACGCTATTTGGCGGCGCCTGGCGCGATTTCAGGAAACCGAACGAGTGACTGAGAGAGTCATGGCTGAGCGGGGGATTCCCAAGAACCAGAAGTTGAATGTCCGAAAGCAGATGGAACAGTTAGCTTTTTCGCTGAACCAAGCCCGAGAATATTTCCGGTCGGCGGAGACAAGCGGTCCAACCGCGAGGGCATTGATGGCCTACTACGGATTGATTGCTCTCGCCAACGCTGAGGTGCTGTGGAGCGGCGATGGTATGCATAGTTTTGACACAAGAGATGTCCGATTCAACGCCCACGGATTTGACCTCGTGCAAGACCACCAAGATCTCTCGAACTTCGGCGCCAGGCCGAAGACGGATGAACAGGGGATTCGCGGACTTTTCGGACTATGGAGGCAGTTTGCTACACACATTCCAAACTACGCGAAGCAGACGATCCGATACCCCGAAGGTGGTTTTTCGATCGTGTATAATGCTACATCGAGCGTGACTACCCTTAGAGAAGTGCCCTGCCCAATCGAGCCTATCACACTGCTGGAGTGCTTGAAGCACATCCCTACGATGACGCCGGCGTTAGAGGCTTACAATGAGCAAACGAAGCTGTGCAGGGGCCAAATCGAAGAGGATATTGCGCTCAGCGAAGATGGCAAATCCTTCAAAACTCGTACTCGCAGCTATATCATGCACCATCTCACAGATGCTGCATTCCACGACATTGGATCAAAATTTAAAATTGCTCCGCGAGCCGTTTCGGAATTCAAGATGAACCGAATAGGCTCCGGCTTGTCGGTCGTCTGGAAGGCCAATTTGCCTGAGCAATCACTGTTCACTTTACCAGAGGTTTTCGCGAATACCAAAGAAGAGCTGCTCTTCATCGGGGATGGAGATCATCTCAACGAGTTCGGATATTACTATGTGGCTCTTTTCATAGCGGGCATGATCACTCGGTATTATCCTCACATCTGGATCAAAGAGTTCCGTTCCAATTCTAAGGCTTCAACCTTGATTGATGAACTGGTCGATAACGCGCTGCCTAGGGTTCCACTCCTGACGACCTCAGCCTTGGAACAGCGTGCGTATCTCTACGATTAGCAGGCCGCCGCATTGGGCGCTAAGAATGATCCCGTCCATGCAAACCCTTCAGCTTTTCATAATGCTCTTCAACTCTCCGGCATGCGTCCCGTGACATTGCCTCCCATCCGCTGTGAGGCACGATATGCTCTCGCACCCACTTCTCGTCAGGCATCGTTCTAACCTTGTATAATCAACTCGGCAGCGGCGACACCTTTTCCGCCGGCAACTGAATATGTCAATTTCACAGGTCCAGCGCAGAAGCCGAATTTCCCTGTCGCAGGTTGTTCTCCCTATAAACTTAAGTTCTCTCCTGGTTGGAAGGACTTGCGACAGGACTTCTGCCTTGTTTTCCAAAGCCCTGTTCGTTGCCGCTTGCTGTTCTCTTGCCGAGGAACCCAAGCGTTTAAATGCGACCTGACCGGGTGCGCGCCGGATATGGCATCCGCGCCTCAAGGCGCCTTCTGCCAATGCAAGCTGCTGGCGCAGATGTCGGATGTCCTCGAGCAGAGTGCCTATTCGGCCGCCTCATCTCCTTTGCGAAAGGCTACCACCTCGGCGAATTTGTCGCCGACCGGCCTTGACCTTCGCTCTGGATTCATGGCCGCAAGCATGAGCCTCCGACTACTACCCCAGATCGGCAATCGACCGGGGTGAATGGGACCCCTTCAACATGCTGCGGCTCCCCATATCGTCGTTGTCCAAACAAACGACATCTGTAAGCGTGGCCGAGGCAGCCTTGATCCGCATCTTTTGGCACGGCGATGCTTGTCAGAAGGGAGAGCGGAGCCGCCGGCTGTAGGCAGTTGGCCGCAATCGCCCAACTGCAATCTCCGCTCGCTCGGTCCATGGAAAGCCAGTCATGGATTGGGCCATAGGGGCGATATGGGGCGAAACATCGGCTGCCGCCATGACAGCATCTGATGAAGGGGTGGTGGGCACGGGGCACACGAAAGGCGCTTTATAGATCCTTGCGGATAGAAAAGACGTAGTTATAAGGCGTTCCGGAAGAGCCCTTCTGGACCTCGTCGATCGACAGGGAACGAAATTTTCGATCTTTCAGGCAATATACAGAATAGCCAAACGGCTTAAGATAGTCGATCACACTGGCGACAGCGTTGGGTCGATGTCGGTCTTCCGCTTCGATGAGCAGGTTTGGGTGATCCCGGTTCAGTATAGCCTGCGCGCCTTTGAGTACTTTTAGTTCGTGCCCTTCAACGTCGATCTTAATGAAGCCTACAGGGCCGAACTGATAGCTATCCAGGCGCCGGGTTGGAACGGAAATTTCTTCAACATTTTGCGTCGAAAGCGTATTCTGCTCCTCAATCGTGGCGCAGCCATCCATGAGCTGATCACTGGGGATCCGCATCGTTGCAACGCCAGCGCTGTCGGAAAGTGCGACCTGCTCGACCCGAACCGACGAACCAAGCGCAGCCTTCAGAAAAGCGACCATGTGAGGCTGAGGTTCGAAGGCGACGACATCGCTCGCATACTTGGTCAGGTACCAAGAATAGACACCGTAGTTCGCACCTATATCGATTGCAGTCTGGCCTCGACGGCATAATCTATCGAGGATCCGAAGCTCGGGCTCACCATGGCGCCATTCTCGTGAAGCGCGCGTCCATAGCCTGAGCCGAGGTGGCGCAATATTAGCGATATGAAGCATGTAGGCTCCCGGTGACTCGAACGAATGCGCTATCCGCTCGTCGAGCGGCGTGACCCTATTTTTCCATCTTCGGTGAATTGGCAACCAGTGGCTAGATCATCGATAGTTGATGCCTTGAGCGGCCATTTCGCCAAGCCTAGTTCTTTAGGTGAAGCCGACGTAGCCGTGGATCCCTTCTGCAGGCGTTGCCATGCAGCCTTGATCGTGGCAGCGAGCGCTGACGTAGGGGTTTTCAGCCAATAACAAAATCTTGATCGACAACGACAGTTATCAGGACGCCCCATGGCCCTACTTGCCAGGATTATACGGACACTTTGGACAGTGAGGAGTGGGGAGATGCTTCAAACTCGCAAACTATTGGGGGCCATGACAGCCGCTTTCGTCATTGCCATGTCGGCATCGGCCTGCAGCACGAGCCCAAACGACTCGATACAAACGGGCTCGATCGGCTATACCGCTCATAGCGCTGACTTTGCCCTTCGGCCCGCCTGCCGCGATGGATTCGGCAATGATCGCCCATGCAGCTATTAGCGCTGGGAAATTAGAAGTCTGATTGCCGCGATAGCTCGCGCCGGCGATGGCCAGTAGCACACGACTTCGTCCGACGGCATCATGCTCGATCGGTGCACATTTTTAATAGCTACAAGAACGCCCATCGCTCGGCCTGAACCCACCACCACACGCCGGATTAAGCGGCTGACTCTCATAGTAACCGCCGCCGATCGACGAAGTCTGGTCGAGGCTTCCGGACGAAGTGCAAGCCGAAATGATCGTGGCAAGGCTGATCAGCGTTCCGGTCGCGACAAATGCGAAAAATCGGTTCATCTGAGCTTCTCCTTCGGAAGGGCATGGTTTTACCCCAAGCGGGCAATCTACCACGCCACGGCGAATGCAGACGAGGATTTATAGCGCAGACCGCTCTCGGCGGCCCGTTCTAACGCCAATGTGATCACCTTTTAGGCCAGCCGCTCTCCAGCCATGCACTGTCGCATAACTGTCATGCTAAATTGCCCATTGTTACGGCAGCCTGGGCAAAATATATGCTGCCGGCTAACAAAAAAAAGAATGAGTGAACTGCCATGAGTGCCATACATAAACTTTTCAACCGCAATCTCCTGACCCGCTTTGTCGCTGGTCTCGGTGCGGTTCCCCAGCGCATTCGCGACGCACGCGAAGAGCGCAAGCCCGCCATCCATCCATCCTTCATGGACGATTTCGGCGCCTAAAGCGCGTAGCGATCTTTTAGATTCCCTGCCCCGCTTTAGCTTTGGTTTTGCGCATCTCTTTATCGCAAAACCGCTCCACACATTTGCACGACATGCTTTGGCCATCCAAGGCATCCGCTCGCCGCCGGGTAAGATAACCCTCATCCCGGCTGGCGCGCATCCTCAGTTGACTGCGGGTGCGGCTGGTTCGCCCCAGCTGGAAATGGGTTGGCCGGCCTTGGTCGCCACCCTGATGTCGTAGAGCGCGAGCGAAGCCTGGAGCTGCCGCATATCGTTGCAGCGGTTGATGATGCCGCCGATATACCGCACGCAGTCGCTGGCGCTGCCCTGCACGGAGCCCGTGGCCCAATCCTTGACGATCCCGTCGGCGCCCACCAGGAAATAGGAAAGCCGGTTGTTCTGCGAAATCGTGGAACTGCCGACCAGACCGGCGAAATTCGTGCCGGTCTCGGTCTGAGCGCCAGGCGCCATATGCCGGTAGATCGTCATGCCGTTCTTCAAGGGCGTTGCGCCGATCATCGGCCCGAAGGTCGCTTCGGAGCCGGAAAGCCGCGCCATTGGCGACTGGCCAAGATTGGCGACTTCTGTATAGGGCTTGCCCAGCGAATAGCTGGTGTAAGAGCGGTTGGCGGCGTTCTCCGCCTTTTCCGCCACTTGAGAGCACCCCGCCAGACCGATGGCGAGGCTGATCGAAAGAATTGCCATGAAGCGCATGCTGCCCCTTTTGCCGGCCGCAGTACGCGGCCGCCGCTTGTTCCTTAACCCGCCGTATTTGCTATCAGGTTTGCAGGATTTGGGAAGCGTTGCCAAGTCGGCGTGCGGAGAGGAGCATTATTTGCCGGTGTCCGGCGTTTCTGATCCGGGCATTGTGATGATGATCAGTGCCGCCGTGTGAGCCCCCTCTCCTCGTTACTCCACATTTTTCTCTCGCTACACATGCGCCTGTCTTTTCCGCCGCAATAGCTTCACAATCAACCGACAGAAAGCTGTTCAGGGAAACGACAACCAAGGAATGAAAACATGGCGCCGAACTATACCAGAACTGTCCTGATGACCGCCCTTTTGGCGCTGCCGCTCACCGCCGCAGCGCCCGCCTTCGGGCAGGAGATGAAGCCGCGTGAGCCGGTGATTTCGGTGACCGGCGATGGCGAATCGTCCATCGCTCCCGATATGGCCGTCGTCAATCTCGCCGTCGTCAAACAGGCGAAAACCGCCCGCGAAGCGCTCGATGAGAACAACAAGGCGATGAACGACGTGCTTGCCGCGCTGAAGGGCGGCGGCATCGCCGAGCGCGATCTGCAGACCTCGGGCTTTTCCATCCAGCCGCAATACAACTATCCGCAGCCGGTCGACGGCCAGCAGCAGCAGCCGCAGCTGATCGGCTACCAGACCATCAATTCGATCACCGTCAGGCTGCGCGATCTCGCCAAGCTCGGCGCGGTGATCGACCAGTCCGTCAGCCTCGGGATCAACCAGGGTGGCGATATCCAGTTTACCAACGACAAGCCGGACGCCGTGATCGACGAGGCGCGCAAGAATGCTGTCGCCAGTGCCGTCAAGAAGGCGAAGACGCTGAGTGAAGCCGCCGGCGTCAAGCTCGGCCGCATTCTCGAGATCAACGAGAATGTGCCGCGCGCGATGCCGCAGCCGGTCTATCGCGCCACCATGATGAAGGAGGCCTCCGACGCTGCCGTTCCCGTCCAGAGCGGCGAGAACAATTACAATGTCAGCGTCACCGTGACCTTTGCCATCGAGCAGTAAAATGAAAGCGCCGCGCGTCTTTTCAGGCGCACGGCGCTCGGTTCAATGTCATCTTCTGCTCCTCGGCCCGAGAGAACGCCGATGCCGGCCCCTCATCCGGCTGCCGCCACCGTAAACGGGGCGAAGGGGATATGCCGCGACCTCTCCATTCCCCACTCACCTCTCACAGGGCACGTCCCCTCTCCCCGTTTTTACGGGGAGAGGGTTAGGGTGAGGGGCAGCCCTTGGCGCGAACCAGACGGGCGTGGGACAGGGCCGGGGATGACGCCGGGGAAAGAGCGAGGTTGTCATAAAACTGAACGCCGCGCGTCTTTCCAGACGCGCAAAGGACGCTGTAACACTTTGAATTGCTGCATAATTTTATCCCTAAATCGATTCCGATTTAGGGAATTATGCAGTGCCGCCGCATCGGGGAGACGAGGCGGTATTCTACCTTGATATCAGCGGCGCAGGGCGGGGCAACCGCGCACATTGCCGAAGCTCATCTCATCGGGGCCGCGACGCGTCCAGCCCTGGACGATGACGCGGCGCGGCGTGATGTCGACAACCCGGGCGCGGCGGAAGCCGTAATCGCGAGCAAGGTTTTCGGCGAGCTGCGGATTGCAGCCGCGCGACGGGCGGCCGTAGCCCTGAGGCGGACGGTCATAACCCGGAGGCGGACGGCGGTAATCCTGCGGCGGACCACGGTCCGGCTCACCAATAATGATATTCAACTGGGCGGCAGCCGGGGCCACCGTGCCGGCCAGGGTACCGGCTGTCAGCATGGCGGCAAGACCCGCCTTTGCGAGAAACTGCATCATCGAAAAACCTTTCGTTTGAAAGTCGGGCCGGTCAAGCCGCCCTCCCCATTAGTCCGCAATACGCCGAAGCGTCATTTGGGAATCACTCATACAGGTCAGAGAAGAGACGGCGGAAAGTGTCAGCGTCAAGGCAAAAACGGACCGGAAGCGCCGCATCGGCGCCTCCGGCCGCAGTCCTCAGCGCCGGATCAGCGGGCAGCCGCGGACATTCGCGAAGGTAATCCTGTCCCAGCCGCGGCGTTCGCGCCCGGCAACGACGACGACCCGCGGCGACATGCGGGTGATGCGGGCATCGCGCAGGCCGAAATCACGCGCCTTGCGTACTGCATGCATCGGCGAGCAACCGCGGATCGGACGATGGTATTGCGCCTCGACGATAAAGCTCGTCTGCGGACCTGCGGCGGCGGCGGTGGAAACAGTGGCCGGAATGGAGCAGAGGGCGAGCAATGCGGCAAGCGAAGCCTTGGTCAGGAAATGCGTCATGGGGTGTCTCCGTCGATTGGTATTACCTAAGCTCTCCCTTCAGGGATTGTTTCGACAGTAACCGCCGCAAACTGAACGGTGTTCGAACCGGGCATTCAGTGTGCATTCACAAGAGCATGATGCCGAAAAGTGTGAGCGGTTTTAGGACGACATCATGCCCTCCCTCTTCGATTTAGAACCGGATGGTCATCCGGATCTGGAATTAATCCGATTTCAGGTGCCGAGATGCAGCACGATTTCGCGCCGGTGCGGCCGGTCGCGATGTTCGTAGAGATAGATACCCTGCCAGGTGCCAAGCATCAGCCGCCCCCTGGCAACGGGAACGCCGATCGAGACCTGCGTCAGCGCCGCCTTGATATGGGCCGGCATGTCGTCCGGCCCCTCTGCCCTGTGCACGATCCAGCCCATGTCGGGATCGGAGGCAGGTGGCACGAGGCGGCGGAAGAAGGAGAGAAGATCGGTGCGCACATCGGGATCGGCATTTTCCTGGATCAGCAGCGAACAGGACGTGTGGCGCACGAAGACCGTGAGAAGCCCCTCCTCCCGCCCCGACGCGCTGACGAAGGCCTCCGCCTCACCGGTGAATTCGTAAAGGCCCTGTCCGCGTGTGGACAGAGTGAGGATCGTCTGGGGCAAGGCGCTCTCCCGCTTCGAGATGACATGTCTCGCGAGTTGGCGCGCTGCTTGCCGCAAGTCAAGCTCGCGTGTGCTCGCGCGGGCAAGTCAAGCTTGCGTGGGAAGTCGATGATCGCTTCAGAAAGAAGAGAGGATGAAGCGCCGGTTAGCGGCAAGCACGGGCCGGGCATTCATCGGATAGAGCGTCGTGAAGGCTCCTATATCCCTTTCGTCGACCTCCATCGGCTGCCTGAGCACCATCCAATCGACAATCTCGCTGCAAGGCGGTGTCGTCAGCGACCCCTCATAGGACCAATAGGTGAGCTCTTTCGGCAGCAGGCCGTTTGGGTCGACATCGACCGCAGCCTCGCCGCCTGCCGTTTTCGGAAAGGCGGCCGCCAGCCGCGAGAAGCCGGGATTGGCGGCACCCGGCGTCACGAATACACCAAGCACCCCAAGCGTGCCGGTCTCCTTGTGCCTGTGGACGAAATGCGCCTCCATCGGGAAGCTCCTGCCGTCGACATGATGTTCGCTCGGCGCATGGAAATGATACTGCAGCAGCTCGTAGCTGTTGCCGGCCCGCGAAAGCCGGCTGCCACCAGGCATGTTGACCTGCATCGTGTGGCCGTTGTTGACGATCCTGCCACCGGCCTTCCAGTCGATCGCAATCGGCGGAAGCTCCGCCTTGACAGCACCGGTCAGATCGAGCGGCGATTGCTGCGAGCCGGCTGAACAGGCGGTATTCTCCGGTGCCATCGCGCCCCAGTGGTCCGGGCCTGACTGGCCCTCGTAGCTCCAATGCGCACCTTCGGCGGCAAAGCCGGCGCTAGCACAGGCCGGGCAGGCGCCAAGCACGATCAGTCCCTTGATGAAATCACGTCGCTGCATGTCCGTCCCCCCACGGTGGCAGCCGGCGGCCTGCCGAGCCCAGCGGAGCGATTATGCGCTCGCGCAAGGCAGAAGGGAACATGGGAGGCCAAGCATCCTGCCATTCGAGCGTCTGGCCTGAAGTCTTGCATGCGCATCGTCATTCCTGAGCGGCGGCAGAGTTTGGAAGTCAAGCTTCAAAGCTTGAGCAGCGTCTCGAAGCCGCCGTAGATCATCCGCTTGCCGTCGAACGGCATCTGCCACTGGTCGCCCTTGAGCCTGGGATCATCCATCACCTTGGCATTGATATCGTCGCGCTCCTGGCGTGAGCCGTAGACGATCCAGGAAAACACCACCACCTCGTCCTCCTTCGCCTGCACGGCCCGGGGAAACGAGGTCAGCTCTCCATAAGGCACGTCGTCGCCGATGCATTCGACATATTCGAGCGCGCCATATTCCTTCCAGATCGAGCCCGCAAAGGTCGAGAATTCCTTGTAGGCCTCGATATTCCCTTTCGGCACCGCCACGATGAAACCATCGACATAGGACATCTCGTTCCTCCTTTGCGCGTCGTTATCGTGGAGGAGATAGGAGACTTGCCAAACGGGTCCAGTCCGCTGCCGAGCGGCTACCGCGCGCGCTTATCAGCCTCCTGGCGATCAGGGCCCATTCACCAGCTTGAGGATGAGCTGCTGGATATTGCCGCCGTCACCCATTTCGATCTTGTCGAAGTCACGGCCGCGCTGGCGCTGTCTTTGGGAGATCTCGCCGAGCCGCCGGGTCAGCTCGATCCTGACCTTCTTGCAATCAGGATCATCAGCAACGGTGAGGCCGATGCTCGTCGCCTCGATTTCCTTGACCATCTCCTTGATGGTCTCGCCGTGCACCCGCTCATGCGCCTGCACGCCTGATATGAAGGCCTCCCAGCTGCTCTTCACGGCGGCTGGCAGCGCGGCAGATGGTTTCGGCAGCGTATAGGTGATGATGAGCTTTGGCCGGTTGGTCACGATAACGCAGGCATTTCCCTGCGGTTCGTATTTCCTGGTCCAGGTCAGCTTGAACGTCGTATGCGCGATTGCCCGGCCGAAGCCGCTCGCCTCCGGCCCACGCTCGCCGATCGATGCATAGAGCCCGGCCCCCGACGTGCCTGATATCGAATAGGGCCGCACCTCTTCGACCGCCTGCCACTCGGCCAGCGCCACGGCCGGCACCGACGTGAAAACCGCCGCAAGCACATAGGATAGAAAATTTGTCGTCACGCGCGGCTCCGCCGAATGATGTTTCGGGCCGAACCTAACGGGAGCGGTCGCCGCTTTCAACGCGTCATGCATGCGCTAGCCCTGCAGCGTCTTGACCTTGGTGAGATCCGGGAAGAGCCGCATCCACAGGAGCACAACGACGATCGTACCGAGCCCGCCGACAAAGCCCGTGGCGACCGGCCCAAGCGCTGCCGCCATCATGCCGGATTCGAATTCCCCGAGCTGGTTGGAGGTGCCGATGAACAGCGAGTTGACGGCACTGACGCGGCCGCGCATTTCGTCCGGTGTCAGCAGCTGCACCAGCGAGCTGCGCACCACGACGCTCACCGTATCGGACGCGCCGACGACAAGCAGTGCCACGACGGAAAGCGCGATATTGGTGGAGAGCGAGAAGACGATGATGGCGACGCCGAACACGGCGACGGCGGCAAGCATCTTGCGCCCGACATTGCTCTCGAGCGGCCGGCGGGCAAGCACGATCGACATGGCGAGCGCGCCGATCGCCGGCGCCGCGCGCAGCAGGCCGAGCCCCCATGGGCCGGCATGCAGGATATCGCGGGCAAACATCGGCAGCAGCGCGGTGGCGCCGCCGAGCAGCACCGCGAAAAGATCGAGCGAAATCGTGCCGAGCATCACCGGCCGGCTGCGGATGAAGGAGACGCCGGCAAAGACCGAGGCTAATGTTACCGGCTCGCGCTTGGCAGGGCTCCATTGCATCCGGATCGAGATGACGTTGAAACTCGCAACGGCAAAAAGCAGCGCTGCTATAGCAAAGGGCGCGACGGGGTGCAGGCCATAAAGCAGGCCGCCGAGCGAGGGGCCGATGATCAGCGCCGTCTGCATCATCGAGGTCGAGGTTGCAACCGCCTTCTGCAGCATCGAGGCCGGCACGATGTTCGGCAGCAGCGCCGCCATGGTCGGGCGCTCGAAGGCGACGACGGCCCCGAGCACCGTGACGGCGGCGAGGATGCCGGCCGGCGTCAGCCATTGCTGCCAGGTGGCGATCGCCAGCACCAGCGCCGTCGCCGCCTCGATCAACTGGCAGACAAGCCCGATGCGCCGCCGGTCGAACCGGTCGGCGACATGGCCGACGACGAAGGTCAGCACCGCCATCGGCAGGAACTGGCAGAAGCCGACGAGGCCGAGCGCAAAGGCGCTGTGCGTCTGGTCGTAGATCATCCATCCCATGGCGATGCCAATGGACTGGAAGGAGAGCGAGGAAAAAACGCGGGAGGCAGCGAAGTTCAGATAGCCGGGGTGGCGAAGAACGCTCCCCGGTCCTTGGGATATGTCCATTGCGATGTCACCGGCCGGCTGCGGTCGCGCCAGCCTTATAAGGAGTTTAGGAAGGTCGGAGCGGTGTTCTGCCCGAATGGACGATTTGTCAATCGCAATGCGCAGCAGCCGCCGGTTTGTATTGGTCCCAGCCCGTCGGCATATCAATTATCAATGATAACTCATATCGCATATCGATTTCCGATATGACGGCCGCATGCCCTAACCTCCTCTTGTCATAAACAAAGAGGCTCTCGATGACCTTCGATACAACCGCAAGCGCACTGACTGCAGGTCAGCATGCAACGCTTGAAACCTTCTACGGCGCCTTCACGCGCAAGAACCCCGATCTTCTCGACGAAGCCGTCACATCAGACTGGCAGGATATTCCGCTGGCACCGGGCCAGGGTCCGGGGCCAGCTGGACTGAAGCCGATCATCCTCGGCTTCATCGGGTCCCTGCCGGATGTGGAGATCTTGGTCGACGAAGTGATCGGCTTCAACGACCGCGCCGGCGTTCGCGCCCGTATTGTCGGCACCCAGCGCGGCGCGCTTTTCGGCATTCCGGCGACGAACCGCCGGATCGAGATCGCGCTCCATGAATTCCACCGCTTCGAAGGCGACAGGATCTCCCATACCTGGCATCTCGAGGACTGGTTCGGCATGTTGCACCAGCTCGGCGCCTGGCCGCCGAAGACGACGTCCCTTCATCCGGAGAGCGCGTGATGAAGACCGCCCGCGTCCATGCCTATGGCGCACTCGACGATATCCGGATCGAGGATGTGTCCGAGCCGGTACCCGGCCTTGACGAGGTGCTCATCCGCGTCGAGGCAGCCGCCCTCAATCCAATGGATAACAAGCTGCTTGCCGGATATCTGAAGGACTTCTTCCCCCTCGCCTTCCCTTATACGCTGGGGACCGATCTCGTCGGAACGGTGGTTGCAACCGGCCCGCTCGTCGCCACCGTCAGCCCGGGTGACAGGGTGATCGCGCGCACCGATCCGGCAAGCGGCGGCGCCTTTGCCGAACTGGCGGCCGTGCCTGCCCGACTGGTCGTTCCGGTTTCGGCCGATCTGCCGCTCGCAAGCCTCGCCGGCCTGCCGACCGCTGCAGCCAGCGCCTGGCAGGCGCTGTTCGAGGCCGCAGCGGTCCAGCCCGGTCAATCGGTTCTGGTCCATGCCGGCGCCGGTGGCGTCGGCAGTTTCGCCGTTCAGCTCGCAAAGCGTGCCGGCGCGTCTGTGACGGCGACAGCCTCTGCGGCCAATCTCGACCTCGTCCACTCGCTTGGCGCCAACCAGGTGATCGATTATCGCAACCAGGATTTTACTGCCTTCACTGGGGCCGTCGACCTGGTGATCGACACGGTCGGCGGCGAAACGCTGGAGCGCTCGCTCGGCATCATCCGCCCCGGCGGAAAACTCATCGGCCTTTCCGCACCGTTCGACACCGAAGGGCCGAAGGCGCGCGGCATCGATGCGCAGTTTCTCTTTCATGAGAGCGATGCCGGCCGCCTGGCCGCAGTGGCAGCACTTGCCGCCGATGGTCGTCTCCACAGCGTCATCGGCCAGGAGTTCGCCCTTGCAAGCACGGTCGAGGCTTTGCGGTCTCTGTCGAAGGGCGGCGCCCGCGGCAAGACACTTGTCAGACCCTAGAACAGGATGATTTTAGGCCTGTTCGGCCTAAAATCTGAATCCTGTTCTGAATTAAAGAGTTAGAGCATGATGTCGCCCGAAAACCGCTCACACTTTTCGGCATCATGCTCTAAACCAGCCGGCTGATCCCAAAGGCGGGATCAGCGCAATTCCTCGGACTGATCCTGTTTCGCGGCCGCGACGGAGCGGATCAGTTCGCGGAACCACTGCTGCCCGACATGGGAATCGTTGCGGCGATGCCATGACAGCGCAAAGGAGACCGGCAGCAGTTCGATCGGCGGCTTGTGGATCGACAGCCGGGCGCGGCTGTCCGAGATCTCGACGATGCCGCGCATCAGCGTGGCGACGAGATCGGTCTCGGCGACGATCGCCGGCGCCGCATACATTTGCGGCAGTGTCAGGCCGAGCCTGCGGCGCAGACCGAATTCCGAAAGCTTCCGGTCGACATGGCCATAACGATCGCCTTCCGGGGATACGAGCAGGTGGTCGAGACCGACGAAGGTTTCGAGATCGAGGCTCTTTGCCGCCGACGGATGATCGACGCGGACGATCGAAACGAAGCTCTCCTCGAAAAGCAGTCGGGAAAGGATGCGCGGCGACGAGGAGACCGGCACGCCGACCGCCGCATCCACCTCTCCGGCATCGAGCATTTCCACCGCCCTTTCGCGGGCGACGAAACCTTTGACGTCGACGCTGATATTCGGCGCGGCCTGCCTGATCGCCGCCAGCAGCTTCGGCAGAAGCGCGAAGGCTGGGTGTTCGGAAAGACCGAGCCGGAACGAAGCCGATGACGACCGCGGATCGAAAACGCCACTGAAAGCCAGCGCCTCTTGCGCATGCCGCAGAGATTTTCCGATCGGCTCGGCCAGATCGAGCGCACGCGGTGTCGGCTCCAATCCGCTCGGACTGCGCACGAAGAGCTCATCCTGAAAAAGCTGCCGTAACCTGGCAAGTGCTGCACTCATCGCCGGCTGGGTGCGGCCGATGCGGGCGCCGGCCCGGGTGACGCTGCGCTCCGCCATGATCGCGTCGAAGGCGACGAGGAGGTTGAGATCGACCGCTTGAAGATTATTCATGGTGTGGATGATCCCGGTGAATGACTATCGACCGGGATCATGTTGAAAGCCCTCTTCATATGCAAGAACCGTCGACGTTTAGCGCGGTTCCCTGGAAATACTGAGATAGCCGGGATCGAATTCGGCGATTTCCTGGAGGCGTTCCCAATCGACGATGGTGATCGTCCGGTTCTCCCAGGTGAACACGCCCTCGCGCCTCAGCGCCTGCAGCGTCTTGTTCAGGTGGACGACGGAAACGCCGAGCACGTCGGCCATCTCGATCTGCGTCAACGGAAACTGGAAGCTTGCGCCGCGCGTCCGCTTCACCACCTGCAGCCGCACGAAGAGTTCGCAGACGAGATGGGCAATACGAGCGCGCTTGGAGCGCCGGCCCATGGCGACGATCCACTCGCGGTGGATGGCGCCATCGACCAGCGTGTCGAGCCAGAGCAGCCGCGTGAGGTGCGGCATGCGTTCGGTGATCGCCCTGAGGTCGGCGTGATCGGCGAAGGCAACATGGCAGGATGACAGCGCAACGATGCCGTGATCCATCTTCTTGATCGGGAAAGCATGCAGATCGACGAAATCGCCGGCGACATGCAGTGCGGTGATCTGGCGACTGCCATCGGCCATCACCTTGTAGCGCGCCGCAAAACCATCGAGCAGCAGCGTGCTGTAACCCGGCCTGCTCCCTTCGGAGACGAGATCCTCCCCGGCAGCAAAATACCTGTCTTTGACGATGATCGCTCTGAGACGGCTTTCCTCTTCGGCCGACAAAACATCGCGGCTGCCAAGATTGAGCAGCAGGGATTCAATCACGGGTTTGCCCGCCGATATCGCAAGAGTTCCTGACCATTTCGATGCGACCTGTATTTTCTATAAGAATCAATGCTTAGCCTCTGGAACAATTGTCTTCATCTGTGATTTCTCCTGTGACGCGCAGGAAAAAACATGGCTCGCTACTATTTCGATCTACACAACGGGGAAGGTCCCACGCGCGACGAGCACGGCACCGAGCTCAAATCTCGTGAAGACATTCCGAAAGAGCTGACCCGCATCCTGCTGGATGTGGCCCGCGACGAATTGCCGGCGGGCGATCGCATGACGATCGCCATCACCGTTCGCGACGAAAGCGGCGATCCGGTCACGGTTGCCAGCCTCATCTTCCACAATGAATGGCTCGACGTCTTACGATAGCGGCTGCGGTTTAAGGGCTGCCGCCGATCACTCCTACGCATCAATCCGACTCGGTCGATTGGCGCGACGCTAAGACCCGCCTTCATAGCCGGCAATTAAATTTGACATAGTTTTTTGATTGCTTTGGCTTGATCGACAGGCATTCACAGGTCGGCGTGCCTATCGTGGCTGTTTTGCAATTTCTTCGAGAATCAGCCGGATTTCTGCGAGCGGTCGCCGGCTTTCATCGAAGAGTTCCACCGACATCATATTCAGAGGTGCCGCCGGCAAGCCTTCGGTGGCCATCTCCGCCAACACGCGCCGTGCCTCGGCTTTCGCAGCTTCGATGGATTCAAAATCATAGGCCGTCTCGGTCGTCCCGGCGCCATCACGATCGAAGAGCTGAAAATAGAATTTTGGCACGACACATCCCCTGCAGCAATTCCGGCAAAGTGCGCAGCGGTTTTGCATCCGGAATTGCACAAACAAAAGCCAGAGCATTTCCGTGATTCGGAGAAACAGAAATGCTCCAGGTGATCCTAACGGTCCGGCGGACAACATGTTCCGCCGGAACGGGTTTCCGTGTCATGCGTACCGTCAGAAGGCGCCGGCTTCCGGAGAGGCCATCTCCTCGATAGCGTCGACGCGGTCGGGATAGAAGGCGAGATGATCCTTGATGCTGCTGACCGCGGCATTCGGCGCCTCGTAGGTCCAGACGGCATTCTTCGAGCGCTCGCCGCCCGGAATGATGCTGTAATAGGAAGCGTCGCCCTTATAGGGGCAATGGCTGCTATGGTCGGTGCGTTGTAGCAGCGACATGTCCACATCCCTGCGCGGAATATATTGCACCGGCGGATAGGAGGCCTCGCACAGCGTCAGCGCATCGCGCGTATCGGCAATCGTCTTGCCGCCGAGCGTGACGACGACGCGGGAGGGATTGTGCTCGACGGTGATCGGATGATCCGGCCCCGGAATCTTGAACGACTTATCTGACATCGGGTTCGTCTCCAGAAGCTATCGATCGCATAGAGATAGGGCGGGCATGCGGCCGGCCCAAGGCCCCGAACGCAGCTTTCCCTGAAACGCTGCGCCCTTAGAATTCGAAACGCGGCGATACAAAGCTCAGCATCGCCGTTTTCGGCGTCGCCGGCCAGTGACGTGCAAGCGCATCTGCAGCTGTTTCGACCAGCCTGGCGATGTCGTCGCCGGCGGAGACGTGCAGGGCCTCGGCAACGATCAGCACCGAGCGCGTGGTCTCCCGCACCGCCGAAAGCCCGCTCTGCCGGTTCGTCCAGCGCCGCGCATGCGCGTTCTCCCCGGCATCTGCGAAGATCACTTCGTTCGGCTCGGGATGTTCGATTTCGCCGCCAAAGGTCAGATAGGTCTCGTCACCCCTCGCCCGCCGGACCTGGAGATCGCCAACGATCCTTTCAGCATCGAAGACGGCGACCGGAATGGCGAAGGCAAGTGAAATCGCATTGCAGAGATCGATGAGCGGATGCAGGCGCGGCAGCGCATGTTCCTGGCGGAAGCGGCGCAGCAGCGCTTCGGAAGCGCAGCGATATTGCGTCGGCTTCAGCCCCATGCGGGAAAAGCCGCGTCGCCAGGCCTGGATTTCGGGGAATTCGCCTTCCTGCGCTTGCGTCAGCCGGGCCTCGGCGATCGCGTTGAAGTCTGCGATCGCCGCCTCGACATCGGCATCCGCATGGATCCCTCCCGCATGCAGCGCGCCGGCGCGAAGCTCCGGAAAGGCCTGCCATACGGCATCGGAATGGCTGAACTGCATGATCTATCTCCCGCTGGCAAGTTTCACTGTACGGCTCCCGGCAAAAGCAAGACCGAGCACGGCCGCAAGCACGCAGGCGATACCGGCGAACTGGTGGAGCCCAACCGGCTCGCCAAGGATGATGAAGGCAAGCACGACGGCGGAAACCGGAGCCAGCGCGGTGAAGAGCGCCGCTTCCGTGCCGCTCACCCTTTCTGCCCCCGCATACCACAACAGAAATCCGCCGACGGTCGGCACCAGCGCATAATAGACGACGGCGCCTACAGCGCTTGCGGAAATACCATGTGCGAAAGGCGCTTCGAAAATAGCCGGGATAGCGGCGACGATGAAACCGATGCCGGCCATCAGCGTCGACTGCGCAAGCGGCGCAATCTCGGTGTTCAGTCTTTTGTTGAGCAGGATGAACAACCCCTCGCAGACGACGGCGCAGAAGGTCAACGCATTGCCGGCCAATGATCCGCCTGCCGCATCCGGCGTGAAGGCGATCGAAAGCACGCCCGCCGTCGCAAGCGCCACGGCCAGAAGCAGGGCACGCTGCGGCCGTTCGCGAAGCAGTAGGATGGAGATTGCGGCCGAAACCACCGGCAGCGTGCCGATGATGACGCCGGCATCGGCGGCCGAGGTCAGGTTGAGGCCGGAGATCAGCAGCGTCGTATAACCAACGCTGCCGGCCCCGGCCTGGATGATGAGGATGAGGCGGTCATGCCGGGAAAACCTCGGCAGCCGCGCGCCAGTCGCCCGCATCAACAGGAGTAAGACCGGAAAGGCGATGGCGAAGCGCAATGCGGTGGCGCTGAACGGCGGCAGACCCGACGCGATCAGCTTGCTTGCGATCACAGTGCTTCCGACCGTCAGCATCGCCAGCGCCAGATAGACATAACCTTGAACCTGCCTCGACATTCAGCGTCTCCTGTTGAATGCGCCGAGAAAACAGCAGGGATGGATCAGGGTCTTGAACGAAATTGCAGGTGCAAAGCAGCTGCTCAGAGAAAGGCGCCGGCATAGAGGCGCGGGGACAGTCCGTATTTGCTCACGAAGACCCGCGTCATGTGGCTCTGATCGGCAAAGCCGCTGGCAAAGGCCGCTTCCGCAAGCGGCATGCCCTGAGCGATAAGCCGGCGGGCGATATGGATGCGGGCCTGGACGAGATAGGCATGCGGCGTCAAGCCCGTCGCCTTGGCAAAACCGCGCAGCACCTGGAAGCGGCTGAGCCCGCTTTCCCTGGAGAGATCGGCGAGCGAGACGGCCGCAAGCGGGTCGTCGTCAATCAGGTTTCGGGCCACGCGGATCGACGCCGGCACCAGCGGCCGCTCTTCGGTACCGCAGCGCTCGCGCATGACATCGGCGATGAGCTGCAGAAGCAGTTCCTCGCAAAGCAGCCCATCCGCCGCGCCGCCGCCGGTCACCGTACGAAACAGCGTCTCGAAACGGGCGGCGATCGCCGCATTACGGATGACCGGATGCGGGATTTCCGATCGCCCAGCCTCATCTTCGCTGATCTCTTGCGACAGACCACTGACGATGGCGGGATCGAAATAGAGGATGCGCCACGATCGCCCCTCGCCGATCGGCGCGCCATCATGCACCTCGTTCGGATTGACCGTGATGATGTCGCCGGCCTCAGCCTCCACCATGCCGCGACCGCTAAGCGACGACTGCGCCCCGGCGGACATCAAACCGATGCCGAACTGCTCGTGCGTATGGCGCGCAAAGCTGTGATGCGTTTCCGCTTCCACCACTTCGATGCCTGCCAGCGCCGAGCGCAACATCCTGAACTGGTTTCTCGCCATCATCTGTCCGCAGGTCCGATCGCCGGCCACTCTGCCAGCCGCCGTGAGATGACGCAATCGTGGCGGCTAGGATGCATGCCTAAAGCAGGTCGCGCAAAAGTGTGCAGCGGTTTTGCGACAACGACATGCGTAAAAATAAAGACCTAAAGCGCGAGGGCGAATCTGAAAGATCGAGACGCGCTTTAGAAGAACTCGACGAGTAGCTGATAATAATCGAGTCTCGCCGGATCCGTGGCCGACATGCCATAGCGATCAAGGAAGGGCTGCACCAGCGCCTCGCCGAAATTGTAGGCGATGCTGCCGCAGGCGAGCGCGATATCCTGATAGCGGTCGGCGACGCCGAGACGGCTGCAGTCGATGTAGCCCGAAAACCCGTCTTCGGAGACGACGAAATTCGGCAGGCAGGCATCACCATGGGTAACGACGAGATCCTCGCGGCCAGGCCTCCCGCTTTCGAGTTCGGCAAGCAGAGCCTCCGCACTCTTTCCAAGTCGCAACTCGTCAAAATCGGTCTCGTCGACGATGCCGGCCTGCATCCGTGCTTTCGCCGCCGCAATACGCATCTTCAGGCGGTGATCGAAGGGGCAGGATGCGATCGGCAGGCGATGCAGATCGAGGAGCGCCACAGCCAGCAGTTCGACCCGCGCAAGCGGCGTCAGCGCCGATGCGCTGGCGAGGTCACTCCCGGCGAGCGCACTGATCAGCAGCCGATTGTGCACACCGTCGCTGTCCTCTGCGATGATATCGGGACATGGCAGACCGGAAGCCTTAAGCCAATGAAGCCTGGCTGCTTCGTCAGCAAGTTCGCCGAAGGGACCGGCCTCTTCGACCTTCAGATAAAGCGTCGGCAATCCGAGAGCTTCCAGCCGGAAGACACTCGCGGCGGAACGGCCGAGCGCATCGCGTTCGAACCGGTAACCGGCCAGACGGGCATCAAGCGCGCCCGCTGACGGTGGTTGATCCTCTTGGAAAATCGACATGATATCTGGGCCATTGATGCTGGCGCATTATCCCGACAAGGCGGGGCACCGCAAGCGGCACGATCGGTCAGAACACATTGGCAGACTGAGCGAGCCCTCTGCGACCTCAATGAACGGTTTCGGCGGGCGCGGCTTCGAGAAGGATTTCAAAAGCTTCTTCCAGAGCAGCCACCAAAATATCGGTCAGCTCATCACCTTTGTTTTCCAGGAACACCGCGCTCACGGCCTCGTCCTGTCGCTCAAAAAAACGCTCAATCTCGTTCGACATATCATTGTCCTCTTCTTCACCGGATCATCACGGCCATGGGGAGAGGCTAGGTGCGGTTCCTTGCGCGTGGCTTGTTGCAAAGCTCCGACACGATAGATGTCTCAAGGACTAATCGCGGATTTTGTACTTCGCATACTGGCTGCGAGGGATCAATCCGCCGACCTTATAGGCAAACGACAGGATCTTCGTGGCATCAGCGTTAACCTCGCACCTGAACTGGATACCGTACCAATTGCCGCCACTGGTAAAGACGCCCTTCCGCACGTCCACAACGGTTTGATTGGTCAACGAATAGGATGGAAGAGCAGCGTCCCAATATTTAGACGACTCATGCGCAAGCTGTTGGCTTAACTCGGTCATGCACAACTCGTTCACGCGCTGGCCGGGCGACATATTACCCAATGCCGCTCGAGCAACCGGATCATCGTTGGCGCTCTGTGAAAACAGCGTCTTTACTTGGGGCAATTGATCCTTTGGCGCTTCGTCTTTCTGCTGCGTCGGCTTTTTTGCCTCCGAAGGCTTCTCCGGTTCGAAGCTCGTCCGCGCCTCTCCTGTTGCCGGGACAGAAGGTGCATTTCGTTCCGGATGGCTATCCACCGCGGTAAGCTCAGGCAAATTCACGTCCTTCGGAACCGGATTGCCCGGAGGCTGCTCGATCGGTTGGGGCTTATCCGCGGCACGCTCGGCAGGTTCAGGCTGCACCTGGGGCTGCGCCGACGGCGGAGGGACAGGTGTCAGGCTTGCCTCACCCTGCGAGGAGTTTCCTGTGTCTGACTTCATCCGTCCGGTATTCTTATCTCCAAATTCAAAGACCGGACGAGTGGCAGACAACTGTCTCGTGGCTTCGGGGGGAGGCTTTGCAGCTTCCGGCGACGGAGGCGGAGGCGGAGGTGGCGGTGGCGGCGGAGGTGGTGGCTGCTTCTTGGCCTCTTCCGGCGGCTTCGGCTCCGGTGGTTTTTCCTTGGGCTTGGGCTCCGGCTTCTTCTCCTCCGGCGGCGGAACGAGCTCCACCTTCACGCTCTCGTCTTCGGCAGGTTTCGGCTCGATCTTCGGCAGCCCGAAAATCAGAAGAGCAATGATAGGAATATGCGCAACAACGGACGCAACGATGCCCCAGCGGATTTCAGGCCGCTGCTTTCCCGTTTCGTGCTGCGTTTCCGGCGGTTCCACGTCTTCTTCTGTCACAGCAGCGATGTGGCCTCTAAAGCCGGCAGCATCAAGCCACAAAAGAAAAAAACCGCGTGATCGCAGCAGCGACGAGAGTTATTGGTCGGCGGCTCCATCTTCGGCCACCAGATTGTGCTCCTGCCATTCGCCTTGCGGAATGGCATCACCGACGAGAAAGGCGAAGGACAGGACCTTGCCGGAGCCGGCATCGAGCTCGCATTTGAACTGGATGTTGTACCACTTGCGTTTGCTGCGGAAGGCGCCGCCCTTCACCTCGACGCTGTTGCCGCTGACTTTCTCCGCCGCCATCGCATAGGGCGCAAGCGCATCCGGCGCCTTGGCCGGCAGCGCCCGGCGCACCTGCTCCAGCGCCTCGAGATCACAGAGCTGCAAATTGCGCTCGCTGCCGGCAAGGCCACGCAGCGCCTCGCGGGCGCGGCGGCTGCGCGGATCGGCAAGGACCTTGTCGGAAAACAGCTGCCTTGCCTCGACGAATTCAGCCGGCTTTGGCATCGGCAAAGTGATCGGTGCCACAGAAGGCATTGCCGCAGCAGGCGGATTATTTGCAACCGGCGCCGCCGGCTGGGCTTCGGGTTTTGCCGCCTCGGGCTTTGCCTCTTCCGGCAAAGGCGTCTTGGCGGGTTCGGGCATTTTCAGCGATTCCACAGGCTGCGGGACGATCTCCACCGACAGACCGTCATCCGGTAATGGCAACGGCGGCTCGGCCTTCGGCAACAGCAGCAGAAGGAGCAGGATCGCGATGGCATGCAGCGCGAAGGACGCTGTAGCGCCCCGCCGGATCCCGTCATCCCATTTGTCCGCCGCCAGTTCCATCGGTCAGGAAGCGGCTGTCGGACGATCGATGACGATCATGAAACTGATGAGCGCTTTCATTATGAGCTTGCCGAAAAGTCGGGCCGGAGCCTGCCGCAGAAATTGAAGCACGCCGCAACACTGCCAGCGCAGCGAGTGCTCCGCAACGTCTAAGATCGACGATCGCCGGCCCTAGAGCCTTTCCGGGTTAGATTGAAGCATTCTGCCGGAGCAGGTTTTCGTCAGGGCAGAGGCGATTGGCGAAGGGCATACCTCTTGGTACGTCCGAGCCGATCGCCTCTGATCCTGGCGGAAAGATGCCCGGCCCACCGGCCGCACCGCTTCGCCAGGGCGAAGCGATAGGTGCGCCCGGCGATTCTGAGTCTTGCAGATTTGCCAGGCAAATCTGCGGGAAGGTTGGCTGAAACGGGCCGGCTGATCGACCGGCCATCCGACTCCGTTTGAGCCAACAGAATGCTTCAATCTAACCCGGAAAGGCTCTAGCTACCCGAGCGACCCGATGAGATCCCGGTAGGCGGCCTCCGGGAATGCCTTCAGCGTCTCCGTGCGGACATTGCCGCCCATCGCCAGCGAGAGGGTAAAATGCGCCATGACGGCGTCGTCGGGCGCCTCGCAGACGGCGACCATGTCGTGCCCGCCCATCGTCAGAAAGAACTGGTTGAAGGAGCCTCCGACGCCGGCGAGCAATTTCTTCGCCGCATCGAGCCGTTTTGCCGAGTCGCGAATATTGCGGATGCCCTGATCCGTCCAATTGATCAAAAGAATGTAAGTGGTCATGTCGCACCTCCCAGAGCATGATGCCGAAAAGTGTCAGCGGTTTTCGGACGAGGTCATGCTCTATTTCTTTGATGTGGATCCAGACTCAGATTTCAGGCCTGTCAGGCCTGAAATTATCCGGATCTAGCGGAGGATTCGTTCACGCAGGCACACGTCAGCCCTCGCTCGCGGGTTGCGATCGATGCCTTCCCCCGTGGCCGGATTATAGGCTTGTCACCGTGGAGGGACAAGAAAGATGCCGGGATCATTGGTATTAATCACAAAAGCAAAAGCCGGGCACGCAGCCCGGCTTTTCCAATCAGAATGGCGTGGCCGAAGCCTTAGCTGTCGAGGAAGCTTCTCAGCTTTCTGGAGCGGCTCGGATGCTTCAGCTTGCGCAGCGCCTTCGCCTCGATCTGGCGGATACGTTCGCGAGTGACCGAGAATTGCTGACCGACTTCTTCGAGCGTGTGGTCGGTGTTCATGCCGATGCCGAAGCGCATGCGCAGAACACGTTCCTCGCGCGGCGTCAGCGAGGCGAGAACACGGGTCGTCGTCTCGCGCAGGTTCGCCTGGATGGCGGCGTCGATCGGCAGCAGCGCGTTCTTGTCCTCGATGAAATCGCCGAGATGCGAATCCTCTTCGTCGCCCACCGGGGTTTCGAGCGAGATCGGCTCCTTGGCGATCTTCAGGACCTTGCGGACCTTTTCGAGCGGCATGGCCAGCTTTTCGGCCAGTTCTTCCGGCGTCGGCTCGCGGCCGATCTCGTGCAGCATCTGGCGCGATGTGCGGACGATCTTGTTGATCGTCTCGATCATGTGCACCGGAATGCGGATCGTGCGGGCCTGGTCGGCGATCGAACGGGTGATCGCCTGACGGATCCACCATGTCGCATAAGTCGAGAACTTGTAACCGCGGCGGTATTCGAACTTGTCGACCGCTTTCATCAGGCCGATATTGCCTTCCTGAATGAGGTCGAGGAACTGCAGGCCGCGGTTCGTGTATTTCTTGGCGATGGAGATGACGAGGCGAAGGTTCGCTTCAACCATTTCCTTCTTGGCGATGCGCGCTTCGCGCTCGCCCTTCTGCACCATATGCACGATGCGGCGGAATTCCGAGATCGAGATACCAGTCTCGGTCGCCAGATTCTGGATTTCCTGGCGAATGTCGCGGATCGTCGTGTTTTCGCCCCTGGCGAATTCCTTCCAGCCGCGAGCGGCCAGATTGCCGATCGACTTCATCCAGTTCGGATCAAGTTCGGCGCCCTGATACTGCTCCAGGAAGGAGTCGCGCTTGACGCCGTAGGATTCGGCCAGACGCAGCAGGCGGCCCTCGTTGGAAACGAGGCGCTTGTTGATGTCGTAGAGCTGCTCGACCAGGGCGTCGATGCGGTTCTGGTTCAAGGACAGAGATTTGACGGCCTTGATGAGCTCATCCTTGAGTTCCTTGTAGCGGCGCTCCTGGGCCGTGGACAGCGTGCCGGAAGCCGACAGCCGCTGCTCGACCTGCTGGTCCTGCAGCTTGCGCAACTTCTTGTAGGTCTCGGCGATCGTATCCAGCGTCTCCATCACCTGCGGGCGAAGCTCGGCTTCCATCGCCGCCAGCGAAAGGTTGGATTCGTCCTCGTCCTCTTCCTCCTCTTCGGGAGGCAGGCCTTCGCCGCCGACATCGGTAATGTCGTCGTCACCGGAGCGGGCGCGACGGGTCTTTTCCTTCTCTTCTGCGAGCTTGCGATCGGCCTCGATCTTCTCGGGGCTCTGGAACTGCGGCGCAGCCTTGGCTTCAGGGCCGGAATAGGTCGTTTCGAGATCAATGATCTCGCGCAGCAGCGTCGTGCCTTCGTTGAGTTCGTCGCGCCAGATGATCAGCGCCTGGAAGGTCAGCGGGCTCTCACAGAGACCCGCGATCATCGTCTCGCGGCCGGCCTCGATCCGCTTGGCGATCGCGATTTCGCCCTCGCGGGAAAGAAGCTCCACCGAGCCCATCTCGCGCAGGTACATGCGAACCGGATCGTCGGTACGGTCGGTCGGTTCTTTTTTCTTGGCGGTCGCCAGCGCCGTGCCGCTCGAAGGCGCGAGTTCGCCGCCTTCGCTCTCCTCGTCGCCGCCGGCGTCGTCGTCATCGCTGCCGCCGGAAGCACCGGCTTCCTCGGCTTCCTCGTCTTCGATGACGTTGATGCCCATGTCGGACAGCATCGACATCGTGTCTTCGATCTGCTCGGACGTCACTTCTTCGGACGGCAGGACCGCGTTGAGCTCGTCCATGGTCACATAGCCGCGCTTCTTGGCGGCTTTGATCATCTTCTTGACCGCGTCGTCGGAAAGATCGAGAAGAGGGCCGTCGCTTGCGCCGTCGCGTTCGACTTCCGCGTCTTCGTTCTCTTTGACCTTGGTTGCCATTTATATCGTCGCCTTCCTGACGCTATCCAATCTCGCTACGGTGAACGGGCTGTCTCAGGGCCTGACGCGCCGCACGCGCCGCCCTCGAATCACCTTTGCCCACCTAACGGGATGACATTTAAAGCCTGATTAACCACGATAACCGGCACCGGACAGCAAAGCTTTCTTGCTTTTGGATTTCCGGCCATGGTTGCGCGATCCGCCTTGACCCAGTTCACCATTCAACAAGTCGAACGGTGATTCCCACATTTTTTGTTCTCGTCAAGCTTTTCCGGAAAAAAAGCCCACAAAAATACGGAAAAAGCCTTATCCACAGGCTTCGAACCGCGGCAGCGATTGCGAAGCCTTATTTAAGATGCGGCGAACAAAAGACAAGGGCAGCAAGAATTTTGCCCGCCGTAGCAGTTGTTTCCACCATTTTTGCAGTTGTGCAGGCGATATATGCGCGCTTAGAGCGCCGTGCGTCCTTTCGGACGCACAAAGGACGCTCTAACACTTTCAATCCTCGCATCGTGCTTTCCGAAAATCGATTCCGATTTTCGGGCCGATGAGCTAGCCTGAGGAATAGTGGCTATCGCGCCGCGCCGTCATAAGCACGGCGAGCAGTTGCAGTCGAGCGCCTCGGTGAATTCGCCTTCGACCTCGAAAGCCACATTGCCGCAATGGCAGCTTCCTTCATAGCGCATGTCGTCCCCTCACATCCAATCCATGACAACCTTGCCGGAATTGCCCGACCGCATCGCCTCGAAGCCGTCGCGGAAATCGTCGATACCGATCCGGTGGGTGATGATGGGCGCGAGATCGAGGCCGCCCTGGACGAAGGCGATCATCTTGTACCAGGTCTCGAACATCTCGCGGCCGTAGATGCCCTTGAGATTGAGCATCTTGAAGATCACCTTGTTCCAGTCAATCTCGAAGCCGGCCGGCGCGATGCCGAGAATGGCGATCTTGCCGCCATTGTTCATCTTGTCGATCATATCGCGGAAGGCAGGTGCGGCCCCCGACATTTCGAGCCCGACGTCGAATCCCTCCGTCATGCCGATCACCTTCATCACGTCGGCAAGGTTTTCCTTCGATGCGTCGACGACATGGTCGATGCCGAGCTTGCGCGCCAGCTCCAGCCGGTGCGGATTGATATCGGTGATGACGACCTTGCGGGCGCCGGATCGCTTGGCGACGAGCGCGCCCATGATGCCGATCGGCCCGGCGCCGGTAACCAACACGTCCTCGCCAACGAGATCGAAGGAAAGCGCCGTGTGCACGGCATTGCCGAACGGATCGAAGATTGCGGCGATCTCGTCGGAAATATCATCCGGGATCGGCACGACATTGCTTTCGGGAATACAGACGAACTCACCGAAGGAGCCCGGGCGGTTGACGCCGACGCCGAGCGTGTTGCGGCAGAGATGCCCCCTGCCCGCCCGGCAGTTGCGGCACTTGCCGCAGACGATATGCCCCTCGCCGGAGACCCGCTCGCCGACATGATAGCGGGTGACCGCCGAGCCGATCTCGGCGATCTCGCCGGAGAATTCATGGCCGACCACCATCGGCACCGGAATGGTCTTCTGCGCCCACTGGTCCCAGTTCCAGATATGGACGTCGGTGCCGCAGATCGCCGATTTCTTCACCCGGATCAGCACATCGTTCGGCCCGACCTCGGGAACCGGCACATTCTCCATCCAGAGCCCGACTTCCGGTTTCGCTTTGACCAGCGCCTTCATCATGTTCGACATCGACAATATCCACCCTTACTTGGCGCCCGACTTTGCTATCCCCTCTTCTCCCCAGCGGGGAGAAGGTGCCCGTAGGGCGGATGAGGGGGCGACACGGCACGCCGTCAAACTCAAATCACACCCAGTTCCCGCCCTGTCTCGGCAAAGGCCGCGATCGCCCGCTCGACATCCGCCCGCGAATGCGCCGCCGACATCTGCGTGCGGATGCGGGCCTGGCCTTTCGGCACGACGGGGAAGGAGAAGCCGATCACATAGATCCCCTTCTTCAGCATCAGGCCGGCCATATCCTGGGCGAGCTTAGCCTCCCCCAGCATCACGGGGATGATCGGATGGCCTTCGCCGGCAAGCGTGAAGCCGAGCTTGGTCATTTCGCTGCGGAAGAGATCCGCATTGTCGGAAAGACGCTTGCGCAAGGCATCGCCGTTTTCGATGAGGTCGAACACCTTGAGCGAGGCAGCGGCGATGACGGGCGCCAGCGTGTTCGAGAACAGATAGGGCCGCGAGCGCTGCCGCAGCCATTCGACGACTTCCGCCTTGGCGGAGGTATAGCCGCCCGAGGCGCCGCCGAGCGCCTTGCCGAGCGTGCCGGTGATAATGTCGATCCGGCCCTCGACGCCGCAATGTTCGGCGGAGCCGCGACCGTTCTTGCCGACGAAACCGACGGCATGGCTGTCATCGACCATGACCATCGCACCGTATTTCTCGGCGAGATCGCAGACACCGCCCAAATTGGCGATGATGCCGTCCATCGAGAAGACGCCGTCGGTGGCGACCAGCTTGAAGCGGCTGCCTTCGGCCTTTTTCAGTTCTTCTTCCAACGCCGCCATGTCGTTGTTGGCGTAGCGGAAACGCTTGGCCTTCGAAAGCCTGACGCCGTCGATGATCGAGGCGTGGTTCAGCGAGTCGGAGATGATCGCGTCCTCTTCCGACAGCAGCGTCTCGAACAGACCGCCATTGGCGTCGAAGCAGGAGGAATAGAGGATCGTGTCTTCCATGCCGAGGAAGGAGGAGATGCGCGCTTCGAGTTGCTTATGCTCTTCCTGCGTGCCGCAGATGAAGCGCACCGAGGCCATGCCGTAGCCGTATCGGTCGAGCGCCTGCTTGCCGGCCTCGGCCAGTTCCTCGTTGTCGGCAAGGCCGAGATAGTTGTTGGCGCAGAAATTCAGCACCCGCTCGCCGGTGGAAATCACGATCTCGCCCGCCTGCTTGGAGCTGATGACGCGCTCGGATTTGTAGAGGCCGGCATCCTTGAGCGCTGAGATCTCGTTGCTGAGATGGGAGAGAAATTGCGAGGTCATGGACGGCCTTTCCCAGAGATTTCCCTACAGCGCCGCGCGTCTTATCAGACGCGCAAAGGACGCTGTTACACTTTTAATCTGCGCATCGTGCTTTCCAAAAATCGATTCCGATTTTCGGGCCGATGCGCTACCGCCGGGTTAGCATATTGCCGCCGGCTTGTCTTCTCAGCGCTGGACCGAGATCAGCAGGAACATCGGCCGGTCCAGCTCCTCCGCCCAGTCTGGATTGTCTTGGAGCTCATCTTCGTTCGGGCTCCACTCCTCGACATGGCGAATGGCAAAGCCGGCCGCGATCAAGGTGTTGAGCGTCGTGCCGAGCCTGCGATGCTGCTTGACGACACCCTTGGCGAGCCAGTCGGTGGTGCGCGAACCTTCGACGGAATAGCGGTCGAGCGGCCAGATGCGCCGCCCTTCGGCATCGGTTGTCCAGGCGGAATTGGTCGGCGCCATGAAGATCGGATGCTCGATGGTGAAGACGAAATGCGATCCCGGCAAAAGCGCGCGATAGACCGTCGCGACCAGACCGGCGAAATCCTCGATATAATGCAGCGCTAGCGAGCTGTAGGCGAAATCGAAAGAAGCTTGAGCAAGCGTGAGATGCTCGAGATCGGCGATCTCGTAGGTGATCGCTGCTTCAGTCGTATCGGCCCTCGCTCTGGCGATCATCTTTTCCGAGATGTCGAGCGCCAACACGCTTGCAGCACCTTGGCTCACGGCGAAACGCGAAAACCAGCCGAAGCCGCAGCCGAGATCGATAACACGCCTGCCGGCAAGATCGGGCAGCAACGCGCGTACCGCCGGCCACTCGGATGCTCCGTCGAGCCCATGCAAGGATCGTCTCATGCCGCTATATCCGGCGAAGAATTCCGGTCGGTCGTAGATATTCTGGGCCATCGGCGCTCCTCCCTACTGCATAATTCCTTAAATCGGAATCGATTTAAGGATAAAATTATGCAGCCATTCAAAGTGCTACAGCGTCCTTTGCGCGTCTGAAAAGACGCGCGGCGCTGTAGAGGCAGCACTACCATGCCCCCTCGCCCGATCTCAAGGATCAGGCGGGTCCGTTAACCGTTGTCCTGCGCCAGGATGATCTCCAGGAAGGCATCGCCGTAGCGCTCAAGCTTCGCCTGCCCGACGCCTGATATGGCGAGCAATTCCTTGCGGCTGCGAGGCCGCTCCGTGGCGAAGGCGATCAGCGTCGTATCGGGAAAGACGACATAGGGCGGCACGCCGAGCGATTTGGCGATCGCCATGCGCTCGGCCCGCAGCGCCTCGAAAAGACCGCCGTCGGCGCCTGATAGTCCCGATTTGCGTTCGCTGCGCTCTGCCTTCTTCGTGCGCCGTTCCGAGGCCGGGCGGTCCTTGCGGAAGAACACTTGCCGCTCGTGCTTGAAGACGGCACGCGCCTCCGGCTCCAGCTTCAGCGCCCCGAAAGCCTCGTGGTCGACGCGGATCAACCCCATGGCGAGCAGCTGGCGGAAGACCGACTGCCAGACGCGCGCCGGAATATCCTTGCCGGCGCCGAAGACCGGCATTTCGGCATGGCCGAAACGTTCGGTCTTTTCGTTGACATTGCCGAGGAGCACGTCGACGACATGGCCAGCGCCGAAACGCTCGCCGGTGCGGTAGACGGCCGCCAGCGCCTTGATCGCCGCTTCCGTGCCCTCCCAGGTCTCTACCGGCTTCAGGCAGGTGTCGCAATTGCCGCATTGTCCGGCATGCGCTTCGCCGAAATGGGCAAGAATTGCCTGGCGGCGGCAGGAGGCGGTCTCGCAGATCGCCAGCAACGCATTGAGCTTGGCGCGTTCGACCCGTTTGATCTCCGCGGCGGCACTGCCCTCGTCGATCATCCGGCCGCGCTGGATGACGTCGGCCATGCCATAGGCCATCCAGACTTCGGACGGCAGGCCGTCGCGGCCGGCGCGCCCAGTCTCCTGATAATAGGCTTCTACCGAGCCCGGCAGGTCGAGATGGGCAACATAACGCACGTTGGGTTTGTCGATGCCCATGCCGAAGGCGACGGTGGCGACCAGGCAAAGATTCTCTTCTTTCAGGAAGGCATCCTGGTTGGCGTCACGAACCGCCCTGTCCATGCCGGCATGATAGGCACGCGCGCGAATGCCCTGCCCGTTCAGCCACTCGGCCGTATCCTCGACCTTGGCGCGCGACAGGCAATAGACGATGCCGCTGTCGCCTTTGTGGCCGGACAGGAACCGCAGCAACTGCTGGCGCGGCTGGTCGCGCTCGACGATCTCGTAGGCAATGTTCGGTCGGTCGAAGCTGGTCGTGAAGATCTCAGCAGAATCCAAACCCAGCCGCTCGATCATGTCGTCGCGCGTATGCGGATCGGCCGTCGCCGTCAGCGCCACTCTGGGAACACCGGGATATTGCTCGCCGAGCCGGCCGAGTTCGCGATATTCCGGCCGGAAATCATGACCCCATTGCGAGACGCAATGGGCCTCGTCAATCGCAAACAGCGCGATCTTCTCGTTGGCGATCAACTCGCGGAAACCATCGGTCAGAATACGCTCGGGCGTCACGTAGAGAAGATCGAGCTGGCCCGCCGAAAGCGCGCGGCGAACCTCGACGAACTCCTCGCGCGACAGCGACGAATTGAGTGCTGCGGCGCGGATGCCGAGCTGCTTCATCGCCTCCACCTGATCTCGCATCAGCGCAATCAGCGGCGAAACGACGATACCGACACCGTCGCGGCAGAGCGCCGGGATCTGGAAGCACAGCGACTTGCCGGCGCCCGTGGGAAAGAGCACGACCGCATCGCCGCCGGAAACCACATGCTCGACGACCTGCTGCTGCTTGCCGCGGAAGGAGGAATAGCCGTAGACTTGCTTGAGGATATCGAGCGGCGAGCGGCCGGAAGAAAACAGCGCGCCGGAAGCGGAAAAGCCCGGTTCATTGCGTTCAGTCAGCGACATCAGTGGTTCGCCGCCCCTTTGACGCGGCCGGAAAGCACGCCGAAGCCATCGATGATGGCCTCCTGGTTCTCGAGGCGCACCCCTTCGAAATGCACTTCCTGCTGCGCTCGCATCAGTTGAACGATCGCCTCGCCGTCGCCGGCTTCGGTCGCCAGCGCGATCTCGCGCTCGAGCTCGATCTTCTGCCGGCGCAGCGCCTTCGCCCGCTTGTGGGAAGCCAGCGCCTGGCGGTATCCCTCACGCGCATCCTCCATCGCCGCCTCCTCGGTCGCGATCCACAGCCGGGCATTGCGCACCTGCTGGTCGAGGCTCTTGATGAGCGGGCCGAAGCCTTCGAATTCCAGCCTTTCGGTCAGATATTCGCGCGTCAGATGCGGGCCGGCGACGGCCGCGGCTGCCCCCAGCATCGCCGACCAGAGCCGCTGCAGCTCGCGGCTGTCATATTCGATCGCGGCGATCTCGTCATAATCGTCAATCATCAGCGAGGGGTGATTGACGACGGTCAGCGCGAGCACGCTTTCGCGCAGCGCCGTATTGTTCTGGTGGCCGCGCACGGGACCGGAGCGGGCGAGCCTTTCGGAAATGACGCTCGGGCTTTTCGGTCCGGCCTTGCCCGCATTGTCGCGGCCCGTCCGGTAATTGCCATTGCCGTTGAAGCCGCCGCGGCGATCGCCATTATTGCGGTTCTGGAACTGCGGCTGGAACAAGGCGTTCAGCCGGTCGCGAATATCCTGCTGGTAGTGACGGCGCACGTTCTCGTCGGCGATGACGGCGACCAGTTGCTTCAGCCGCGCCTCGAGCTCGGCGCGCGCCTCGGGCGTGTCGAACTTGCCGGTATTGATCTCCCGGCTCCAAAGCATCTCGGAAAGCGGCTTTGCCTGGCTCATCACCTTGTCGAAAGGCGCGCGCCCGTCATCGCGCACCAGATCGTCGGGATCCTTACCGTCGGGCAGAAGCGCGAAGCGAACGGAACGGCCGGGCTTCAGATGCGGCAGCGCCAGTTCGGCGGCGCGATTGGCGGCGCGGATGCCGGCGCCGTCGCCGTCGAAGCAGAGCACCGGCTGCGGCACCATCTTCCAGAGCAGTTCGAGCTGGTTTTCGGTGAGCGCCGTGCCGAGCGGCGCAACGGCATTCTCGATGCCCGCCTGATGCAGCGCGATCACGTCCATATAGCCTTCGACGGCGATGATTGTGCCGGTCGCATTGTCGTCCTGAGCGTCGCTGCGGCCCGGTCCCTGGATCGCGCGCCGCGCGCGGGCGAAATTGTAAAGGACGTTGCCCTTGTGGAAGAGCTCCGTCTCGTTGGAGTTCAGATATTTCGCCGGCGCATCGGCCGACATGGCGCGGCCGCCAAAGGCGATCACCTTTTCCCGCGACGAGAGGATCGGGAACATGATGCGGTCGCGGAAACGATCGTAGGAAACCGGCACGTTTTCATGGACGACCAGACCGCAGGCCTCGATCTGCTCCTTGGAGACACCCTTGCCGGCGAGGAATTCCTTGAGCGCATTGCGGCTGTCGGGCGCAAAGCCGAGACGGAAGGTCTCGATGGTGCGGCCCGTCAATCCGCGGTCGCGCAGATAGGCGCGCGCCCTCGCCCCATTCGCCGTCTGCAGCTGATCCTGAAAAAATTGTGTCGCCATCTCCATGACGTCGATCAGCGAGCCGCGCTCCTTCTCGCGCTTCTCCATCACAGGATCGGCAAGCGGCATCGGCACGCTGGCCATATCGGCGATCTGCTGCACCGCCTCGGGGAAACTCAGACCTTCAAGTTCCGTCAGGAAGCGGAAATGGTCTCCGGTGACACCGCAGCCGAAGCAATGATAGCGGCCCTTTCGGTCCTCGCAGTGGAAGCTCGGTGATTTCTCGCCGTGGAACGGGCAGCAGGCCCAGTAATCGCCGCGCGACACGTTGGTCTTGCGCTTGTCCCAGCTGACGCGGCGCGCGATCACGTTCGAAATCGGAACGCGGTCGCGAATATCATCGAGAAAGGTGTTGGAAAAGCGCATTTATACCTCTTGGCCAATCTCCATATAAGCTGCTTTTCCGCTCCATGCCACGAAACTTGTCATGAAAACCCACTATTCACAGGCTATGTGGCGGTCATCGGCGGCTCCGATTATCCAATCAACAACGCGTTATCGCCCCCTGCGACAGGGTGCGACATTATTGTCCCTTCAGAGCCGGAATTCCGCCGTCAGAAAAGCTACAGCGAGGGCGGCGGCATCCAACAGAGATGAGAAAAAATCTTTTGGAAACAATGGATTATTTCCTCAGATGATTGCGCTTCATCATCCTCTGCGCCACCTCCCGAGAGTCCGCCTCGACGCCTCCCAATCCGCCGATTCCGGCAATTATTATTTTTTTGTAATTTGAATAAGCCGCCGCACCGCAATAGGTTCGATCTCAACAAAGCGATCCCCGAGCGAAGCACCATCCCTACCCCCGGCGCCGCTTCGCAAGGGTGCCTTTGCAAATACCCTCCGGCTTGGGCTTCGGCCCTGCGTGCCGGTGGACGCAAAGAGCAAGAAGGCAGGAGCGCCCCCAGCTCCTGCCTTCTTAAATTGTGGCTCTCCCTGCGACAACTCTCCCTTTGAAATTAACCGCTTATTGACAAAACCGTTGACAGGCGGCGCCTGCATGAAAGATGTATGCGCCGAACTCCCTGGACCTCTCCAAATGGCTTTTACCGCGGACAATCTCGCAGCAGACGATCGCTTTCTCGCTGCCATCCTGCATTGCGCCGATCAGATGCTCGCCATCTATCGCGAGAGCCCGCGCATCGCCTCGATCTTCGCCGCGCAGCAGCGCTGGCTGATGGCCCATGCCGGCTTCGCGCTTCATTACGGTTATTCCGACGACGGGAAGAGCGGCGGCCTCTATTCCGGCCGCTTCATCGATTTTGCAGTCAGGAACGACATTGCCAGCCGCAACACCGCTGCGGCCTTCATGCAGGAAATGCTGGCCTATCGCTTCCTGCGACCGGTTCCCGGCCCCGACAAGCGCACACGTTACCTGGAGCCTACCGAAATCGCCGAGCAGCATTTCACCCGATGGCTCGTCGCCCATATGATGATCCTCGACAGCCTCGACGGCGGTGAGCGCGCCGATAAGATCACCGCCGACCCCTCGGCGATGATGGCAGCGATCCAGCCGCTAATCGCAAGGGCGATCATAGGAAGTGAAGCGGTCCGCAATCCAGGCGTCACCTTCAACCTCTTCAACTGGGCGAATTCCGGCGGGCTGGTGATGGACTACCTGATATCGCGCCTTCCCGATTTTCCAAGGACGGCCGATCGCGTCGTGCTCGGCCCTCTGTCGCTCAGGGAAATCCGCGAACAGTTCATGATCTCCAATACCCACCTGAAGCGGCTTCTGATGCAGGCAGCGACCATGGAGAGCATTGGCTGGACGGAACCCTCCCGCAAGGGCGACTTCTGGCTGTCGGGCCACTTCATCCGTGAATACTGGAATTATCAGGCGGCGAAATTCGCCATCATCGATGCTGCCGCCGAAGCGGTGCTCGGGCCTGCGGTCCGTGACGAACCGCAGGCAAGACGCGTTATCTGAAGCTTATCCGTTCAACAGTTCCTTGACGGTCGCCGACGCCTTGGCGAAATCCATCTGGCCGGCATAACGCTCCTTGAGCGCCGCCATCACCTTGCCCATGTCCTTGGCGCCTGCGGCACCCGTCTCGGCGATGATCGCCGAGACGTTGGCGCGCACTTCGCTGTCGGAAAGCTGCTTCGGCATGAAATCCTGGATGACGATGATTTCGGCGCGCTCCTTGGCGGCAAGCTCCGGCCGGGAATTCTCCTCGTAGATCTTGGCCGATTCGTCGCGCTGCTTCACCATCTTGGCGAGAATCTGCAGGATCTCGTCGTCGCTCGCCTGCTCCTTGCCAATGCCGCGATTGGCGATATCGCGGTCCTTGACCGCGGCCTGAATCAGCCGGACGGTGGAAAGCCGCTCCGCATTCTTGGCCTTCATCGCCTCTTTCAGCTGGGTGGCGAGTTGATCGCGCAGCATGGTCTTCACTCCTGTTTTGATGCCGCTTCATAAACCACGCTGATGCGGGGGATCAAATAAATTGCGCGGTCAGTGCGATAAAGCGCAGGAAAACGGCAGCAATCTCGGCTACAAAGATTGACCGCAAGCGATTGCGTGGCTATTTACCGCCACCTGCACCAAAATTCGTGATCAGGCTTGAAGCGCGCGGCATTGCCGCGTCCACACGCCTGCGAGATCAAAAGGCGGCCAGCCGCGGCAACGCGTGACCGATCGCCGGAAACGGGATGAAGATGACCGCGACAGCACCCTGGACAATCGAAAAGCCGACCGCCCTGCTCGTTCTTGCCGACGGCACGGTCATCGAAGGCAAGGGCATCGGCGCCACCGGCAAGGTGCCGGCCGAAGTGGTCTTCAACACCGCGTTGACCGGCTATGAGGAGATCCTGACGGACCCTTCCTATCTCGGCCAGATTGTCACCTTCACCTTCCCGCATATCGGCAATATCGGCACCAACGATGAAGACATCGAGGATCTGACCCCTGCCGCCCGCCATGGCGCCGTCGGCGTCATCTTCAAGGCCGACATCACGGACCCTTCGAACTACCGCGCCGCCAAGCACCTCGACCAATGGCTGAAGGCCCGCGGCGTCATCGGTCTCTGCGGCATCGACACGCGCGCGCTGACCGCCTGGATCCGTGAGAACGGCGCTCCGAACGCGGTGATCGCCCACGACCCGAACGGCGTCTTCGACACCGAGACGCTGAAGGCCGAAGCCAAAGCCTGGAGCGGCCTCGAAGGTCTCGACCTTGCCAAGATCGCCTCCTCGGGCCAGTCCTCGCAATGGGCCGAAACGCCGTGGGTGTGGAATGAAGGTTACGGTGAACTCAAGGCGACGGAGGCGAAATACCACGTCGTCTGCCTGGACTACGGCGTCAAGCGCAACATCCTGCGCCTGTTTGCCGGCCTCGGCTGCAAAGTGACGGTCGTGCCGGCCGCAACGAGCGCCGAAGACGTGCTCGCCATGCAGCCGGACGGCATCTTCCTGTCGAACGGCCCGGGCGATCCGGCGGCAACCGGCGAATATGCCGTGCCTGTGATCAAGACGCTTGTTAAGACCGATATCCCGGTCTTCGGCATCTGCCTCGGCCACCAGATGCTGGGCCTGGCACTCGGCGCGAAGACCGAGAAGATGCATCAGGGCCACCACGGCGCCAACCACCCCGTCAAGGACCATACCACAGGCAAGGTCGAGATCGTCTCGATGAACCACGGCTTCGCGGTCGACTCGAAGTCGCTGCCGGATGGCGTTGAAGAGACTCATATTTCGCTTTTCGACGGCACCAATTGCGGCCTGCGCGTCCTCGGCAAGCAGGTCTTCTCGGTCCAGCACCACCCGGAAGCCTCTCCCGGCCCGCAGGACAGCCACTATCTCTTCCGTCGCTTCATCAACATGGTGCGCGAGAAGAAGGGCGAACCGGCGCTCGCCGAGCGCTGATTTCAAATAATACCCATTCAGACGAAGGCTCGCTTAGGCGGGCCTTTTTCTTCATTCGCATATTGACCTCAACTTAACTTGAGGGATTACAGATCTGCCTGCAAACATCTGATGCGGGGGTAAACCGGATGAACGGCGTTTTCTACAGGATCGACAAGTTCGCCGTGCCGCCCCCGGCGCGTGACGAGTTCCTGATGCATATGGTGTGCACACATGCCTTGCTGCAGACGCAGCAAGGCTTCACCCGTCACTCTGTCCTGGAACAGGTCGCAGGACCCGGCGAATTCAACTTCGTGACGATCGCCGAATGGGAAAATGCCGAAGCGTTCGAGCAATCGCAGGCAGCGGGCGCCGCCGCGCAGGCGACGACGAACCTTAGTGCGCAGGAAATGTTCGAACGGCTCGGCATCCGCGCCGATATCGCCGGCTACAAGCCGGTCGCAGCCTGATCAGGAGATATCAGGCGCCGGCCGCCACTCCTTCGCGGCGAAGAAGAAGGTAGAAGCGCGCGCAGAGCATGACGGCGGCGGCTGCCAGCCCGACGAGAAAGCCGAACCAGATGCCGATGCCGCCGAAACCCAGCGGGAAGGCAAAGGCCCAGGCGAGGAAAAAGCCGATCGGCCAGTAGGCGATCAACGCCATGATCATCGGCACACGTGCGTCCTTGAGGCCGCGCAGCAATCCATTGGCAATCACCTGCAGCCCGTCGACGAGCTGGAAAAGTCCGGCAACGACGATCAGCGGTCCGGCATAGGCAAGCACCTTAGGCGCCTCGGGCGAGTTGACGTCGAGGAACCAGCTGCCGAGGAACTGCGGCATGGTGGCAAAGAGCACGCTGCCCACCGCCGAAATGGCGCAGGCGAGGATGAGCACCGTGATCGAACCGCGCACCAGCCCTTGATAATCGCCCCGCCCATGCGCGACGCCGACGCGCACCGTCGCCGCCTGGCTGAGGCCGAGCGGGATCATGAAGGCGATCGAGGCCCATTGCAGGGCAATGCCGTGGGCGGCGAGCTCGATGGTGCCGATATAGCCCATCAAGAGCGAGGCCACCGTGAACAGGCTGACTTCGGCGAGGATGGTAACGCTGATCGGGAAACCAAGCCGGATGACCTCCAGCAGCGCATGCCAGTCGGGCTTCCAGAACCGCACGAAAATCTCGTAGCGCCGCGTCTCTTCCCGCCGCTGCACGAAAGCCAGGATGAACAGGAAGCCGGCCGTCTGGACGACGACCGAAACGATTGCAGCACCTTCGAGCCCCATCGCCGGAAAGCCGAAATGCCCGAGCACGAGGATATAGGCGAAGATCGCGTTCATCACCAGCGTGGCGATGGTGACGTTGAGGATGATGCCCGCCTTGCCGATGGCGCTGACCAGCGCGCGCATGACGTTGAAGAGCAGTGCCGGCAGCACGCCGAACTGGCCGATCATGATGTAGCCGTGGGCGAGCTTGGCCACCTCGGGCTTCTGCTGTGCGAAGAGAAGGATCTGCTCCGAATTGAAGAAGGCCGGCTGCATGATCACCCAGTATGCGATCACCACCCACAGACCCATGCGCAGCGACCGGCGCACCGAGACGAGGTCGCCGCGGCCATAGGCCTGCGCCACCATCGGAATGACGGCGATGGCAAAGCCCGAGCCGAAGATCAGGATCGTGAAGAGGAACTGTGCCGCAAGCACCATTGCCGCCAGATGCTCGGCGCCGAGGCGGCCGACGATCATCACATCGGTGGTGTTGATGCCGAGTTGGGCAAGCTGCGCGCCGATCAGCGGAATGCCGAGCGCCAGCGTGGCACGGAAATGTGCGCCCCAACGATTATCGGTTGTCGGCGCAAGTCTGCGCGCGTCGATCGGCGTGTCCATGACACCAGTCCTGTGATTGAAATATGCGTCGCCGCAGCTTGCGGCGAAATATCATCCGGGCTTAGATCAAAGCCCCGCAAAGAACTACCCCAAATGAGGCAGATGATGAAAAATTCATCATCACATCAGCGTTTCTGATCGATCAACCTGCCGCTTCCAGCGCCTCGGCCGGTTCACGGACCCGGACCCGCACGAGGAACACGCCGGCGGCCACCAGGATGAACAGGGCGGCGGCAAGATAGGGCGCGCCGGCAAAGGTGACAGGCGCCTCGGGCCGTGTGAAGTAGCCGAACATCTGGGTGAAGATCAGCGGCCCGGCGATGGTGGTGATACTGCTGAGGCTGGTAAGCGCGCCCTGCAACTCACCCTGCGCCGAGGGCGGCACCATGCCGGCGGCGATGCTGCGCAGCGGCGGATCGGCGACATTTTCCATGACGGTCGCAACGATGATGACGTAGACGACCCAGCCTTCCCAGGCGAAGGCATAACCGGTGAGCCCGACGGCCGAGAAGCAGAGGCCGAGAAGAGCGGTCTTCCACTCGCCGAGCACCGGCACGATCCGCGGCAGGACCAGCCCCATGACGATCGCGGCGCCGATGCCGTAAATGCCGAGCGACAGGCCGATCTGCCCCTCGCTCCAACCGTAGCGATAGGTTGAGACGAACGACCAGACCGAGGGATAGACGGCATGCGCCAGGAAGAACAGGAACATGACGAGGCTGACCCAGCCGATGCCGGGATAGTGGCGCATTTGGCGCAACGCGCCGAGCGGATTGGCACGTTTCCACTCGAACCGCCGGCGGTTCTTCGCCTCCAGCGTTTCCGGCAACAGGAAGCAGGCGGCGATGAAATTGACAAGCGATAGCGCGGCCGCGCCGAGGAATGGCACACGCGGGCCGAATTCGCCGAGGACACCGCCGACGACGGGGCCGATGGTGAAGCCGACACCGAAGGCGATGCCGATCAGCCCGAAATTCTTCGCCCGGTTCTCTTCCGTGCTGATATCGGCGATATAGGCCGAGCAGGTCGCGAAACTGCCGCCGCTGATGCCGGCAAGCACGCGACCGACGAACAGCATCCAGAAGCTGGTGGCGATGCCGCAGATGAAATTGTCGATCGCGAAGGTCAGCACCGAAAGCAAAAGGATCGGCCGGCGGCCGAAACGGTCGGACAGGTTTCCGAGCAGCGGCGCGAACAGGAATTGCATACCGGCATAGACGAGCATCAACCAGCCGCCGTCGATCGCCGCATCGCTGACGCTGCCGCCGGTCAGTTGCTCCAGATAGGCGGGCAGCACCGGCATGATGATGGCGATGCCGATAATGTCGAGGAAAAGGATGATGAAGACCAGGAAAAGGCCGCGGCGAACAAATTTCGGGTCAAGCATGAGGCATCTCTACAGCGGTTTGTTCTGAAAAGACGATCTCGTCGCCGAGAAAGTGACATAGCTCAGAAAAGAAACCGAAACAATCCGTGAACATTTCAAAGCTTTTGATAATGCTGTACGGGAATTTATCAGAGATCTCAACCGGAGGGCGCGCGCGGCCGTTCCAGCTTCAAAAAATCGACGAAAGCGCGCAACGGTGCCGGCATATGCCGTCGGCTCGCGTAGTAGAGATACGGTCCGGAAAACTCGCTGACCCAATCGTCGAGGATAGCAACCAGTAGACCAGAGCCAAGGCCCGGTTCCAGGAGCTCCTGGAATGAGCCGATGATGCCCAGTCCCGCCACAGCGGCCGCAAGCTCCACCTCGATTGAATTGGAGGTAAGCGCTCCACGCGGCGAAATCGTCAGCGACTCCCCGCCGCGCTCGAACTCCCAGGTCAGCGCCGATCCGCTGAGGAACCGGTGCCGGATGCAGCTGTGCTCCAGCAGGTCGCGCGGATGCTGCGGCACGCCCCTTTCCTTGAGATACGCCGGCGAAGCGGCGGTGACGTAGCGCTGCCGGCGCGGGCCGATCGGCACGGCGATCATGTCGCGCTCGATGCGCTCGTCATAGCGGATGCCGGCATCGAAACCGGCGGCGAGCACGTCGATGAACGTATCCTCGGCGACGATCTCCAGCTCGATCTCGGGATAGAGCTTCAGGAACCGGCAGGCAATGTCGGGCAGGAACAGCCGCGCCGCGATCGTCGGCACATTGAGCCGCAGCGTACCGGCCGGCCTGTCGCGGAAATTGTCGAGCGCCCCGAGTGCGGCCGCGACCTCACTGAGCGCCGGCGCCAGTTGGGCCAGCAATCGTTCGCCGGCGGCCGTCGGCGTGACGCTGCGCGTCGTCCGGTTGAGCAGGCGCACGCCGAGCCGCTCTTCCAGCCGCCTGAGCGACTCGCTCAGCGAAGACGCTGAAACCCCGCGCTTGCGGGCGGCGGCGCGGAAGCTTCGCTCCCTTGCAATCGCCGTGAAGACATCCAGATCACTCAGAGGAAGATCGTTCATTGTGCATTTTTCCGTACGACCCGTTCGACACTATCCGGATTATCGCACAAATGCGAAAGCGGTAAAACGGCGTCCGACAGCGCCGCCCCGGCGCCGAAAAGGAGAAGACAATGCAGACCTATCGTTTGGGAAAGACCGGACCCGATGTCTCGGCCATCGGCCTCGGCTGCATGGGCATGTCGGGCATGTACGGCCCCTCCGACCGTGCAGAAAGCATCGCGACGATCCATGCCGCGCTCGATGCCGGCATCAACCTGCTCGACACCGGCGATTTCTACGGCATGGGCCACAACGAAATGCTGATCGGCGAGGCATTGAAGGGCCGCAGGCGCGAGGACGCCGTCATCAGCGTCAAGTTCGGCGGTCTGCGGGATCCCGTCGGCGGCTGGAGCGGCATCGACACTCGGCCGGTCGCGGTGAAGAACTTCCTCAGCTATACGCTGCAGCGCCTCGGCGTCGACTATATCGACATCTACCGCCCCGCCCGCCTCGATCCGAACGTGCCGATCGAGGACACGGTCGGCGCCATCGCCGACATGGTCAAGGCAGGTTATGTCAGGCATATCGGCCTGTCGGAAGTCGGCGCCGACACCATCCGCCGCGCCGCCGCTGTCGCCCCGATCGTCGACCTGCAGATCGAATATTCGCTGATCTCGCGCGGCATCGAGGAGAAGATCCTGCCGACGACACGCGAACTCGGCATTTCGATCACCGCTTACGGCGTGCTCTCGCGCGGCCTGATCAGCGGCCACTGGCAGAAGGGCCAGGGTGGGACGGCCGGCGATTTCCGCGCCTACAGCCCGCGCTTCCAGGAAGGCAATATCGAACAGAACCTCGCTCTGGTGGAGAAGCTGCGTGAGATCGCCCAGGCAAAGAGCGTCTCGGTCGCCCAGATCGCCATCGCCTGGGTCGCCGCCAAGGGCAAGGATATCGTCCCGATCATCGGCGCTCGCCGCCGCGACCGACTGACCGAGGCGCTCGGCTCACGCGCCGTCGACCTGTCGCCAGACGATTTCGCCATCATCGAACGCGCCGTGCCGAAAGATGCGGCCGCGGGTGGGCGTTATCCGGAACATATGCTGCAGCATATGGACAGCGAGAAGTAAGCAAGGAATGGAAGGGGCTGCGATGTGCTTTGTGCCATGCGCCCTTCATCTCCCCTCAAACCGGTCCCGAGAACGTATCGCAGGCCGACAGCTGGCCGCTGTCGAAGCCGCGCTTGAACCATCTGACCCGCTGCTCCGAGGTGCCGTGGTTGAAACTCTCAGGCACGACGTAACCCTGTGACCGCTTCTGCAGCGAATCGTCGCCGATCTGCTGGGCGGCGTTCAGCGCTTCCTCCAGATCGCCTGACTCGAGCAGGCCCTTCTGCTGGGTATATTTGCCCCAGATGCCCGCAAAGCAATCGGCCTGCAATTCGACGCGCACCGACATTTTGTTGGCCTCGGCCTCGCTCATGCGCTGGCGGGCCTGGTTGAACTTCGGCAGGATGCCGAGCAGGTTCTGCACGTGATGGCCGACCTCATGGGCAACGACATAGGCCTCGGCAAAATCGCCCGACGCGCCGAAGCGGTCGGAAAGCTCCTGGAAGAATTCTGTATCGAGATAGACCTTGTGGTCGCTCGGGCAGTAGAACGGACCTGTTGCCGCCGATGCCGAGCCGCAGGCCGAGGCCGTCGAGCCCGAGAACAGCACGAGACGCGGCTCTTCGTAATTTTGGCCCTGCGCCTGGAAGATGCCCTTCCAGGTATCCTCAGTCTCGGCAAGGACGGTGCGCATGAATGCGGTCATCTCGTCATTGGCGGGTGTGCGTGTGCCGCTGGACTGGCTCTGCTCGTAGCCGGGACCGCTTGTCGTGCTGCCGGTATCGAGCACCTGCAGCAGATCGATGCCCATCATCTTGAAGATGAAATAGATGACGACGAGGAAGATGATCGTGCCGATGCTGAGGCCGCCGCCGGCGCGGCGAACACCGCCGCCGGAAGGAAAGTTGAAGCCACCGCCGCGGCCGAAACCGCCGCCGGTCGGATCGCTGCGGCGATCCTCGATATTGTCGGACTGACGCCGGCCTCTCCATTCCATCTTCGCTCTCCCCGGCAATGCCCGTGCTTGCACTCAACGAGTTATATATCCGTCGGCGGCCGGAATTCCAGCGACTTCATCGGGCAATCAGGCGCCCGCGCCGGCGACGCAGCACGATCGCGACCAGGATCGAGCCGATCACCGCCGCGGCAAGGGCAGCCGGCCATTCGACGCCGGTGAAGACGACCGCATGCATGATCCGGCCAGGCACGAAAGTGAACAGGCCGGCAAGGACGATGCCACCGAAATAAAGGCCGGCGACGATGCGCTTGTGCAGACGGATATCGCCGCGGCGGGCCGCCGCGATCGCATTCCAGCTGCCGAACAACGTTGCGATCGACAAAAGATGGATCGGGCTGAACCCGTAGAAGAGATCGAGTTGGTGAATGAAGAAGCTCGATATCGCCGTGACAACCATCAGCGCCATCCAGATCCTGCCGAGCAGCCGGTGCAGCGGCGTGCCCTTGGGGCGCAGCAGGATATAGGCACCGAGAAGTGCCGCCGGCGTAACAGCAGTGACATGGATCTGAACGGCGAGCGGGGCGCCGAGGAGCGGTTCGAGGGTCATGGGCAGCATCCGGTTGAATTCGATCGCTGTTTCCGCCAAGACTTCATCAGCCTCAATCCGAACCGCGCAAACGGCAGGAAAACTTCGTGATTCACCCCTTCTTGCAATCCACGCTTCGCGAATTGCAGGTCTTTCTCCACTCCCGGCGCTTCTGGGGAACCTTTGCCGCGATCGTCCTGCTCTTTGCCTTCACCGGTCCCTACGGCACGATGGAAAGCATGGCGTTCGGCGAACGCCTCGCCTATTGGCTGACCCTGCATGCCCTTGCCTGGGCGATAGCCATCCTCTGCGCGGTAACGGCCGAAAGACTGCTGCGGGGGGTGATCGTTTCGATGTTCGCCCGCATGATGACGGGTTCGCTCATAGCCGCCCTGCCGATCGGTTTTGCCATCGGCCTCGTCGACTATGTTTTCACCGGCGAAACGACCACGCTGCAAAGCGGCCTGCAGCGCGCGCTTTTTGCGGTGCCGCTCTGCGCCCTCTTCTGCCTTTTGACCTACATGGCGATGAGCCAGAAAATCGCCGAAGCCGCAGTTCCTGAGGAAGCCAGCCCGGGCGCCTCGATCCTCAACCGGCTGAAGCCTGAGAATCGGGGCCCGCTGCTGCGCCTCTCCGTTCAGGATCACTACACCGAGGTGGTGACCGGCCGCGGGCGCGAACTGGTACTCTTGCGTTTCGCCGATGCGCTGAAGGAAACCGCCGCAACGCCGGGCCTTCGCGTCCATCGCTCGCACTGGGTGGCCGACGCCCATGTCGAAAGCCTGAAACGCGACAATGGCAGGCTGCTGATCCTGACCCGCGACGGCACGGAAATCCCGGTCAGCCGCAGCTATGCCGAGGATGTGCGCCGCCGCTTCACCTAAAGAAGTCGCGCCAAGCGCTTGATGGGACTCCCGCTTTCGCTCTTCCGGAAGCAGGGCGGCGGCGAAATCCGGGTGGTGGTCGTGCCTGACGGGAAATAGTCTTTCGTGCTGTGTTGGATTCCTGTCGATTCCGCGATTTATGGGGTTCCGTTTGCAAATACATTTGCCTATAAGCCGCTTCTAGCCTGAAAAGACCCAGCATGCGCGACCCGACCCGGTGATCACCCACCCTGGCCGGCTTTCTGCGCAGCCAGAAAACGGAAGCACTCATGCCGAAGCGCCAAGATATCAAATCGATCCTCATCATCGGCGCGGGACCGATCGTCATCGGCCAGGCTTGCGAGTTCGACTATTCCGGCACCCAGGCCTGCAAGGCGTTGAAAGAGGAAGGCTACCGCGTCATCCTCGTCAACTCCAACCCGGCGACGATCATGACCGATCCGGGTCTTGCCGACGCCACCTATGTCGAGCCGATCACCCCCGAAGTCGTCGCCAAAATCATCGCCAAGGAGCGTCCGGATGCGCTGCTGCCGACCATGGGCGGCCAGACGGCGCTGAACACCGCGCTTTCGCTGAAGCGCATGGGCGTGCTCGACCGCTACAATGTCGAGATGATCGGCGCCAAACCCGCCGCCATCGACATGGCAGAGGATCGCGCGCTGTTTCGCGAGGCGATGGCCCGCATCGGGCTGGAAACGCCGCGCTCGATGCTGGCGAACGCCACCGACATCAAGGACCTCGACCGCAAGACACACGAGGCCGAGCGCATCAAGCTGCGTGAAAGCCTTTCCGGACCCGACCTCGACACGGCGCTGGACGAACTGGAAAACCAGTGGAACCTCGGCGAGAGCGACCGCAAGCAGCGTTACATGAGCCATGCCATGGCGATTGCCGCCCAGGCGATCGACCATGTCGGCCTGCCCGCTATCATCCGCCCCTCCTTCACGCTCGGCGGCACCGGCGGCGGCATCGCCTACAATCGCTCGGAATTCTTCGAGATCGTCGGCGGCGGCCTCGATGCCTCGCCGACCACCGAAGTGCTGGTCGAGGAATCGGTGCTCGGCTGGAAGGAATATGAAATGGAGGTCGTCCGCGACAAGGCGGACAACTGCATCATCATCTGCTCGATCGAGAACATTGATCCGATGGGCGTCCACACCGGCGATTCGATCACCGTCGCGCCGGCGCTGACGCTGACGGACAAGGAATACCAGATCATGCGCAACGCCTCGATCGCGGTGCTGCGCGAGATCGGCGTCGAGACCGGCGGCTCGAACGTCCAGTTCGCCGTCAATCCGAAGGACGGTCGTCTCGTCGTCATCGAAATGAACCCGCGCGTCTCGCGCTCGTCGGCGCTCGCCTCCAAGGCCACCGGCTTCCCGATCGCCAAGATCGCCGCCAAGCTCGCGATCGGCTATACGCTCGACGAACTGGATAACGATATCACCGGCGGTGCAACGCCTGCCTCCTTCGAACCGTCGATCGACTACGTCGTCACCAAGATCCCGCGTTTTGCCTTCGAGAAATTTCCCGGCGCTTCGCCGGTGCTGACGACCGCGATGAAGTCGGTCGGCGAAGTCATGGCGATCGGCCGCACCTTCGCCGAATCTCTGCAGAAGGCACTGCGCGGCCTCGAAACCGGCCTGACCGGCCTCGACGAGATCGAGATCCCCGGCTTCGAAGAGGGAGAGTCCAGCCAGAACGCCATCCGCGCCGCAATCGGCACACCGACGCCCGATCGCCTGCGCATGGTCGCCCAGGCGCTGCGCCAGGGCATGAGCGAGGCCGAAGTCCATGAAGGCTGCAAGATCGATCCCTGGTTCATCGCCGAACTGAAGGCGATCGTCGAGATGGAGGCTCGCATCCGCGAGCACGGCCTGCCCCAGGATGCCACAAACCTGCGCATGCTGAAGGCCATGGGCTTCTCCGACGCGCGTCTGGCGACCCTGACCGGCAAGCGCCCGAAGGAAGTCGCCGAATTCCGCAACAGCCTGAATGTCCGCCCTGTCTTCAAGCGCATCGATACCTGTGCGGCCGAGTTCGCCTCGCCGACCGCCTATATGTATTCGACCTATGAGACGCCTTTCGTCGGCGCCGCCCGCTCCGAGGCTGAAGTGTCCAACCGCAAGAAGGTTGTCATCCTTGGCGGTGGCCCGAACCGTATCGGCCAAGGCATCGAGTTCGACTATTGCTGCTGCCACGCCGCCTTCGCGCTGAAGGATGCGGGTTATGAGGCGATCATGATCAACTGCAACCCGGAAACCGTCTCGACCGATTACGATACGTCGGACCGCCTCTATTTCGAGCCGCTGACGGCCGAGGACGTGATCGAGATTCTGCGGGCAGAACAGGAAAAGGGCGAAGTCGTCGGCGTCATCGTCCAGTTCGGCGGCCAGACGCCGCTGAAGCTTGCCGAGGCGCTGGAAAAGAACGGCATCCCGATCCTCGGTACCGCGCCCGATATGATCGACCTTGCCGAGGACCGCGACCGCTTCCAGAAGCTGCTGATGAAGCTCGACCTCAACCAGCCGAACAACGGCATCGCCTATTCGGTCGAGCAGGCCCGCATGGTCGCCACCGAAATCGGCTTCCCGCTGGTCGTTCGTCCCTCCTACGTGCTCGGCGGCCGCGCCATGCAGATCCTGCATTCGGAAGGCCAGCTGCAGAGCTACCTGCTTGATACCGTCCCTGAGCTGGTGCCTGAGGATATCAAGCAGCGCTATCCCAACGACAAGACCGGCCAGATCAACACTCTGCTCGGCAAGAACCCGCTGCTCTTCGACAGCTATCTCAGCCACGCCATCGAAGTCGATGTCGACTGCCTCTCCGACGGCACCGACGTCTATGTCGCCGGCATCATGGAGCATATCGAGGAAGCCGGCATCCATTCCGGTGACAGCGCCTGCTCGCTGCCGCCGCGCACGCTCTCCAACGAGATGCTCGACGAGCTGGAGCGCCAGGCCAAGGCGATGGCCAAGGCCCTCAATGTCGGCGGCCTGATGAACGTCCAGTTCGCCATCAAGGACGGCACCGTCTACGTTCTCGAAGTCAATCCCCGCGCCTCGCGTACCGTGCCCTTCGTCGCCAAGACCATCGGCGCGCCGATCGCCAAGATCGCCGCCCGCGTCATGGCCGGCGAAAAACTCGATGCGACCTTCGCCGCCTATGGTGAGAAGCCCGATCCGCGCAAGCTGAAGCACATCGCCGTCAAGGAAGCCGTCTTCCCCTTCGCCCGCTTCCCCGGCGTCGACACGCTGCTCGGCCCGGAAATGCGCTCGACCGGCGAAGTCATCGGTCTCGACACCGATTTTGCGCTGGCCTTCGCCAAGTCGCAGCTTGGCGCTGGCGTCGAGCTCCCGCGTGACGGCACGGTTTTCGTCTCCGTCCGCGACGCCGACAAGCCGCGCGTTCTGCCGGCGATCCGCATCCTCGTCGAACAGGGCTTCAAGGTACTGGCGACCGGCGGCACCGCCCGCTTCCTCGCCGAAAACGGCATCACGGCCACCAAGATCAACAAGGTGCTTGAAGGCCGTCCGCATATCGAGGACGCGATCCGCAACCGCCAGGTCCAGCTCGTCATCAACACCACCGATGGCAACAAGGCGATCTCGGACTCCAAGTCGCTGCGCCGTGCGACGCTGATGCAGAAGGTGCCCTACTACACGACGATGGCAGGCGCCGAGGCAGCCGCCCAGGCGATCAAGGCGCTGAAGGCCGGCAATCTCGAAGTGCGGCCGCTGCAGAGCTACTTCGCCTGAGATACGGCAACGCCATCGCTCGATGAGCGGTGGCGCACCTCCGTTCGGTCGTTCCTTAAATCGGAATCAATTTATCCAGCCCCTGCCATAAGCCGCTGGATTTTCAGCATATCTTCGCGAAATCGTGCCAGTTCTTCCGTTTTCAACCGCTCGTCGGGAATACGCAGCAGATAGGATGGATGCACCGTCACGAAGAGCGTTCGCCTCTCGTCGATCGCGATCGCTTTCCCCCTGACATCCTGTAGCCGCTGTTTCGCATCGGTCAGCGCCGCGAGCGCCGTCGCCCCCATGGCGACGACCAGCTTCGGCTTGATCAGCGCCATCTCCAGATTGAGCCACCAGCGGCAATGCTTCACCTCGCCCATATTGGGCTTCTGATGGATGCGACGCTTGCCGCGCGGCTCATATTTGAAATGCTTGACGGCATTGGTGACGTAAAGCGTTGAGCGGTCGATGCCCGCTTCAGCGATCACTTGATCGAGGAGCCTGCCGGCGGGACCGACGAAGGGGCGCCCTGATATATCCTCCTGGTCGCCCGGCTGCTCGCCGACGAACATCACCTCGGCATCGCGCGGCCCCTCCCCGAATACGGTTTGCGTCGCCTTCGCATGAAGCGGACAGCGGGTGCAGGCGGCAGCTTCCGCGCGCAGTGCTTCCAGCGTGCCCGCCGGCGCTTCGGGTTCAGCTGGAATGCTGCGCGCGGCTTCTTGCAGGCGATCGTGAAAGGGCAATGACTGGGTCGCCTCCCGTGCGGCCATAGCGCGCACCTTGCTCTCCGCCGATGCGATCAGCCCAGGAATAAGGTCGGCTTCCGGCAGGTTCTTCCAGTACTTTTTCGGCATCTCCGCCTGCATCGCCTTCAGCTTCAACCGCGCCGGATTGAAAATGCTGGCGTAGTAGGTGCGCCAAAGTTCATCGGTGGCATCGGTGAGATTGGGTTTTTCGCACGGCGCATCGCTCATCGTCAGCCGCTCGCCGTCCCAGGCGGCCAACCCCTTGGGCGTGGCGATCAGCCAGTCCATGTCGGTGAAGCGCCGTTGGAAGAAGGGGGCTGTGCGCCTGATGATATGATGATCCGGCTCGAACCAGGCGAGGAATTTTCGACGGTCCGCCGATACCGCAGCAACCTCCTTGAAGCGGACGAAGGCCGTCATCTTGTGCGCGTCGCGTCGAACGTTTTTCGCCATCAGCCTGGCACGGGCGACGTCCTCGTCTGAAGCCACTTCAAGCAGTTGCCGGTCCAGTTGCAGCCGCCAGAGCAGACGGTAAAGCAGGGAAAAGCGCGCCGGGTCGGAATGGCAGAGAACTGTTTCCGCGAGCTCGATGAAGGCGGGCGGCACCGTCATCAGCTTGCGTGCCATGATAGGCGTCGGCGGCATGGCGTCGCGTTGAAACGCAAGGTCCGCCTCTGCGCCTCTTTCGCGCCAATCGATCTCTTCCGGCAGGATACCGGCGGCCGCGAAAGCGCGCGCGGCGTCACGCCATTCGGCAAGCTCCCCGCGTCCTGCAAGCACGACCCGGCGCATCACAGCAACGACAATTGTTCAGGTTGCGGTTCGAACATGGCGCGAAGGTCGGGGCGCTCGATCAATCGGCGCGGCGACCATCCTTCTGCCGAGATGAAGGACTGGACCTTCTTGATCGAAATGCCGAGCCGCTGGAGATCGTCCAACCGAAGGCGGCGAAAACGGCGGGCCGAGACGATCGCCTTGACTGTCTTGGTGCCGAGGCCGGGCACACGCAGCAACCGTTCACGCTCGGCCTTGTTGATGTCGACAGGGAATTCGGCCCGGTTGGCGAGCGCCCAGGCAAGTTTGGGGTCGAGGGTAAGATCGAGCATGCCTCCCGCCTGGTTCGCGGTGATCTCGTCAATGCCGAAGCCGTAGAATCGGTAGAGCCAATCGGCCTGATAGAGCCGGTGTTCGCGCATCAGCGGCGGCTTGATCAGCGGCAGATTTTTCGACGAATCCGGGATGGGGCTGAAGGCGGAATAATAGACGCGCTTAAGGCCGTAGCTGCTGTAAAGCCGACCGCTGGTCGCAAGGATCGTCGCATCGTTCGCGCCATCGGCGCCGACGATCATTTGCGTGCTCTGGCCGGCCGGCACAAAACGCTGACGCTTCTTCGTCCGCAGCGTCGGTTCGCCGGCGGCCTCGATCTTCAGCCTCAGATCTCCCATCGATCGCCGAATATTGGCAGGCTTCTTTTCCGGCGCGAAGCGGGTGATGCCGTTATCCGTCGGCAACTCGATATTCAGCGACAGCCTGTCGGCATGAAGCCCCGCTTCTTCGATCAGATGCGGCGACGCCTCGGGGATCGACTTCAGATGGATATAGCCGCGAAAATTATGCGTCACACGCAGTTCGCGGACGATGCGGACCATTTCTTCCATCGTATAATCGGACGAACGAATGATGCCGGAGGAAAGGAACAGGCCTTCGATATAGTTGCGGCGGTAAAATTCCAGCGTCAGCCAGACGACCTCCTCGGGCGTAAAGCGCGCCCGTTCGACATTGCTCGACGAGCGATTGACGCAATAGGCGCAGTCGTAGATGCAGAAATTGGTCAGCAGTATTTTCAAAAGCGAAATGCACCGTCCGTCCGGGGCATAGGCATGACAGATGCCGGATCCTTCGGTCGAACCGAGCCCCCCACTTGCCCGGGAATCACGTTTCACCGTGCCGCTGGAAGCGCGGGAAGCGTCATATTTCGCAGCATCGGAAAGGATGGCCAAGCGTTCTGTGAGCGACTTCTTCATTAGTATGTTCACTATATGTTCCCACAATGGGAGTCAATCAGGACGATCCGATTTCTGCCCATTTTCAAGTCGCACCACCTGATATCGGGGCGGGCCGCGTTTCTTTTATGCGAATTTTCTGGAAATCGGCCTTGGCGATCTGCTATAAGCGTCCGACTAAGATTGTGGCACGGTTCCGAAGCTCCCCTTCGGGACCTGTTTTCTTTTGTGTTCGCCGCTGATTGTGCGGATACGAGGATTGAAGGACAGAAAAATGGTTGAAAAGGTACCGATGACACAGGGCGGTTTCGTCAAGCTGCAGGAAGAGCTGCGCTGGCGTCAGCAGGAGGAGCGCCCCCGAATCATCGAGGCGATCGCCGAAGCCCGTGCCCATGGCGACCTTTCCGAAAACGCCGAATACCACGCCGCCAAGGAAGCCCAGAGCCACAATGAAGGCCGCATCAGCGAGCTGGAAGACCTGACGGCGCGCGCCGAGGTCATCGACCTCACCAAGATGTCGGGCGACAAGATCAAGTTCGGCGCCAAGGTGAAGCTCATCGACGAGGACACCGAGGAAGAAAAGACCTACCAGATCGTCGGCGACCAGGAAGCGGACGTCAAGGCCGGCCGCATCTCCATCTCCTCGCCAATCGCCCGTGCGCTGATCGGCAAGGAAGTCGGCGATTCCATCGAGGTCAACGCGCCGGGCGGCTCCAAGGCCTACGAAATCCTCCAGGTTTCCTGGGGCTGATCGCCCGCCAGCCGCGAGACCCCTCCCTTGCCTGATATCCGTGACGTCGAGATCATTGCGCCCAATTTCAAGCGCCGGCTCTCCGGCGTCACGTCGACGATCGTCCAGCTCATCCCGTGCCAGATCCGGCTCGGGATCAAGATCGCGACACTCGGCCCCGGCCTGCCGGAGGACCTGCCGAAACTTAAGTGGCGGCAGCTCCTTGGCCTCTGGCGCCCGCCGGCGAGCCGGCGCCGGCGTGTCTGGCACGCGCGCCGCAACAACGAGATGGCCGTCGGCATCCTGCTTCGCCATCTCACGCGCATGCCGCTGAAGCTTCTCTTCACCTCGGCCGCGCAACGCCGCCACACCGCCTATACGAAATGGCTGATCCGCCGCATGGACGCCGTCATCGCGACCAGCGACCGTTCCGGCTCGTTCCTCGAGGTGCCGCACACGGTCATCCAGCATGGCGTCGACCTTGCCCTCTTCCATCCGCCTGATACCGCAGAGGACGGCATCGCCGCCACCGGCCTGCCCGGCCGCCATCTCGTCGGCTGTTTCGGCCGTGTGCGCCATCAGAAAGGCACTGACCTTTTCGTCAGGGCGATGATCGAACTGCTGCCGCAGCATACTGAGTGGACGGCAGTCGTCTCCGGTCGCGTGACGGCCGAGCACGTGGCATTCGCAGACAAACTCAAGGCGGATGTCGCCGCCGCCGGGCTCAGCAACCGTATCCACTTCCTCGGCGAAGTGCCTGATATCAAGGTCTGGTATCGTCGCCTGACGCTTTACGTCGCCCCCTCCCGCAACGAGGGCTTCGGCTTGACGCCGCTCGAAGCCATGGCCTCGCGGACCGCGGTGGTGGCATCGGATGCGGGCGCCTATGCCGAGCTCATCGTCACGGGCGAGACGGGTTCGGTCGTCGCCGCCGGCGACGGCGAGGCGCTGACGCGGGCAATCGCGCCTTACATCGCCGATCCCGCGCTGGCGATCGCGCATGGCGAGAGTGCGCTGCGGCATGTCAGGGCGAATTTCGCGCTGGAGAAAGAAGCGAGCGCGATCGGCGCCGTTTATAACAGCCTTCTCGGCGACAATCGCAGCTGAAGCAGAAAAGAGAAACGGCCCGTTGGATGACGGGCCGCTGCAGCGTTTCTAAGGATAAGAGGATGCGGCTGACTATTCGGCCGGCTGCAACCCGGCAGCCGAAGTATCCTCTCCGGTCTGCCCCCCCAGTGCCGCAGCAAGCTGCGCCGTATCCAGCTCATTTTCCCAACGTGCCACGACGATCGTCGCAACCGCATTGCCGACGAGGTTGGTCAGCGCCCGGCATTCCGACATGAAGCGGTCGATGCCGAGGATGAGCGCCATGCCGGCGACCGGCACGGACGGGACGACGGAGAGCGTCGCGGCAAGCGTGATGAAGCCGGCGCCGGTGATGCCTGCGGCACCCTTGGAGCTCAGCATCGCGACCAGCAGCAGCAGGATCTGGTCACCCCAGGAAAGCTGGATGCCGGTTGCCTGGGCAATGAACAGGGCCGCCAGCGTCATGTAGATATTGGTGCCGTCGAGATTGAAGGAATAGCCCGTGGGGATGACGAGGCCGACGACCGAGCGCTTGCAGCCGGCCTTTTCCATCTTGTTCATCAGTCCCGGCAGTGCGGCCTCTGAAGACGACGTACCAAGCACCAGCAGCAGCTCTTCCTTGATGTAGCGCAGCAGCGCCACGATCGAGAAGCCGTTGTAGCGGGCAACAGCGCCGAGAACGATGAAGACGAAGAGCAGAGATGTAACGTAGAAGGTGCCGATCAGCATGGCGAGGTTGGCGATCGACCCGACGCCATACTTGCCGATGGTGAATGCCATGGCGCCGAAGGCGCCGATGGGCGCTGCCTTCATCAGGATGGCGACGAGTTTGAAGACAGGCGCCGTCAGGGAATTGAGGAAGTTGACGACCTGCTCGCCCTTTTCGCCGACCATGGCGAGCGCGATACCGAAGAGCACCGAGAAGAACAGCACCTGCAAAATGTCGCCATCGGCAAAAGCGCCGACGATCGTCGTCGGGATGATGTTGGTGAGGAAGCCGACGACGCTCTGTTCATGCGCCTTCGCGGTAAAGGTGGCGACAGTGCTCGGATCCAGCGAAGCCGGATCGATGTTCATGCCGGCGCCGGGCTGGACGACATTGGCGACGATCAGGCCGATGATCAGCGCCATCGTCGAGAAGGTCAGGAAGTACAGCATCGCCTTGCCGGCGACGCGGCCGACCTTTTGCAGGTCGCTCATGCCGGCAATGCCGGTCGCGACCGTCAGGAAGATGACCGGCGCGATGACCATCTTGACGAGCTTGATGAAGGCATCGCCGAGCGGCTTCAACTGGGTGCCGAGTTCGGGATAGAAATGGCCGAGAAGGATGCCCGCAGCGATAGCTGCGAGAACCTGGACGTAAAGATGGGTATAAAAGGGCTTCTTGCCCTTGCTGCCTGCGACTGCATCGAGTGGTGCTGCGATCATGATGTCCTCCTAATGGCTCGTCCGGAACGAACTCCGGCCTCCCGAGCCGTTCGCTTCAAGTCCAACAGCTCAGCCGTTGTTGGCATATCCTTTCGCAATCGCCGTGCCAGTTTCGCGCCCCGAGACAAACATTTGATTTTATTACAAAAAAATTTACGGAGACTGCTGAGGGCTAATTAAGCAATGCGGAAATCCGCACAAATCCATTTGCGCTTCGTGCAGAAAAATGCACAAATCTGTTATGTCCGTGTCGCAGAAATTGTGGCCTTCCCTGCCCTTGCAGCACCGCATCCGCCGGATGTGGTGGGCCTATGCTGTGCTCGCCCTTGTCGCCGTCGTGGTCAGCCTGTGGGTAAGCGGCGAGATCGGCCGGCACCGGGCGGAGGCTGCCCTCGAGGAACAGGCCCGCATGGATGCGAGGCTGAATGCGGCTTTGCTGCGCACGGTTCTCGAAAAATACCGGGCGCTTCCCTTCGTGCTGTCGCAGGATACCGCGCTCGCCGCGGCACTGGCGGGAAACGATGCCGGCACGTTCAAGCAGCTCAGTCAGAAGCTTGAAATGCTGGCGGCGGGCACGAAGGCTGCCGTCATCTATGTCATCGACAAGGACGGCATCGCGGTTTCGGCCAGCAACTGGCGCGAACCGACGAGCTTCGTCGGCAATGACTACCGCTTCCGGGAGTATTTTCAGGGGGCGGCCGAACGAGGACAGGCCGAGCACTTCGCGCTCGGCACGGTCAGCAAGAAACCGGGTCTCTATATCTCCCAGCGGATTTCGGGCAGCCATGGCCTGCTGGGCGTCGTTGTCGTCAAGGTCGAATTCGACGACGTCGAGGCAGATTGGAACGCCTCGGGCACCCCGTCCTACGTCGTTGACGAGCGCGGGATTGTCCTCATCACCAGTCTTCCGTCATGGCGGTTCATGACGATCGGCCGGATCGCCGAAGACCGGCTGACGCCGATCCGCGAAAGCCTTCAATTCGGCGATGCGCCGCTTCAACCCTTGCCCCTCGACATGGTCCGAAATCTCGGTGACGGGCTCGATGTCGTCGAGATCGTCATGCCGGGCGATGCCGGGAAAACCAGGTTTCTCGATGTCGCAACGTCGGTGCCGGCGACCGGATGGCATTTGCAGCATCTCGTGGCGCTGGGGCCGTCCGTCGATGCCGGGATTCGCGAGGCCCGGATGCTGGCATTGCTGATACTCCTGCCGCTGCTGGCCGGAGCAGCCTTCCTGTTGCGCCGCCGCCATGTGATCACCCTGCGGATCTCCAGCGAACAGCAGGCGCGGGAGGAACTGGAACGGCGGGTAGTCGAGCGGACGCTGGATCTCAGCCAGGCGCGGGACCGGCTGCAGGCTGAAATCATCGGCCACAAGAGTACGGAGCAGAAGCTGCAGGCGGTGCAACAGGATCTGGTGCAGGCCAACCGGTTGGCCATCCTGGGTCAGGTGGCCGCCGGCGTCGCCCATGAGATCAACCAGCCGGTGGCGACCATTCGTGCCTATGCGGATAACGCCCGCACCTTCCTCGATCGCGGCCAAACGGCGCCTGCCGGCGAAAATCTCGAAAGCATTGCGGCGCTGACGGAGCGCATAGGCTCGATCACCGAGGAGCTGAAGACCTTTGCCCGCAAGGGCCGCGGCAGCGCCGAACCAACCGGATTGAAAGACGTCATCGAGGGTGCGGTGATGCTGTTGCGCAGCCGCTTTGCCGGGCGGATGGATACGCTCGACATCGACCTGCCGCCCCCTGACCTGCAAGTGATGGGAAACCGGATTCGTCTCGAGCAGGTGCTCATCAACCTGCTTCAAAACGCCCTGGAGGCGGTGGCGCCGAAGGCCGGAGAGGGTCGCGTTGAGGTCACGACGTCCACTGATGCAGGGATGGTAACGGTGACGGTCGCCGATAACGGCCCCGGCATCCCGCCGGAGATCCGCAAAGGCTTGTTCACGCCATTCAATACCTCGAAGGAAAGCGGTCTCGGCCTTGGCCTGGTGATCTCCAAGGATATCGTCGGCGATTACGGCGGCCGGATGGAGGTTGCAAGCGATGGCGGCGGAACTCGGTTCACCGTTCAGTTGAGGAAGGCTTGAGGTCATGGACACACTGATGCCCGTTGCGCTGATCGACGACGACAGGGATCTGCGTCGCGCCACCGCGCAGACGCTCGAACTCGCCGGATTTTCCGTTTCCGCCTATGATGGTGCGAAAGCCGCGCTGGCAGACCTGCCGGCGGACTTTGCCGGCCCCATCGTCACCGATATCCGCATGCCGGAGATCGACGGACTGCAACTCTTCGCCACGCTGCAAGGCATGGATGCCGACCTGCCGGTGATCCTGATGACCGGCCACGGCGATATTCCCATGGCCGTTCAGGCGATCCAGGACGGCGCCTATGATTTTATCGCCAAGCCCTTCGCAGCCGATCGGCTCGTGCAGAGCGTGCGTCGCGCAAGCGAGAAGCGGCGGCTTGTTCTGGAAAACCGCATGCTGCGGAAAGCAGCCGAGGATGCGCAGGAGAATTTGCCGCTGATCGGCCAGACGCCTGTCATGGAAAACCTCAGAAACATCCTTCGGCACATCGCCGATACCGATGTGGACGTGCTCGTCGCCGGCGAAACGGGCAGCGGCAAGGAAGTGGTTGCCCAGATCCTGCATCAATGGAGCCACCGCCGGAAGGGCAATTTCGTGGCGCTGAACTGTGGCGCCCTGCCCGAAACCGTCATCGAAAGCGAGCTGTTCGGCCACGAGGCCGGCGCCTTTACCGGCGCTCAGAAGCGCCGCACGGGCCGCATCGAACATGCAAGCGGCGGCACGCTTTTCCTCGACGAAATCGAAAGCATGCCGGCCGCCACGCAGGTCAAAATGCTGAGGGTGCTGGAAATGCGGGAGATCACGCCGCTCGGCACCAACGAGGTGCGTCCGGTCGATCTTCGCGTCGTCGCGGCAGCCAAGATCGACCTCGGAGATCCCTCGGTGCGCGGGGATTTTCGCGAGGATCTCTATTACAGGCTGAATGTCGTGACGATCTCCATTCCGCCGCTGAGAGAACGTCGCGACGATATTCCGCTGCTGTTCTCCCACTTCACTGCCCGCGCCGCGGAGCGCTTCCGCCGTGATGTGCCGCCGCTTTCACCCGATGTCCGCCGGCATCTTGCCTCGCACGCATGGCCGGGCAATGTCCGCGAACTCTCCCATTATGCCGAAAGAGTCGTGCTTGGCGTGGAAGGTGGGGCAACGGCGGTTGTCTCTCCGCAGCCGACAGGCGAGACACTTCCCGAACGGCTAGAGCGCTACGAAGCGGAGATCGTCCGTGACGCGCTGTCGGCCAATGATGGAGACGTTCGCCGGACCATCGAAGCGCTCGGCATTCCGAGAAAGACGTTTTATGACAAACTTCAGCGCCACGGCATCAATCGGGGCGGCTATATCTCGCGCAAATAGTTGGCGATGACGGTCTGTCTGCCGAGTGGCTTCAGACTTCCACCAGTCCCAGCTTCTTCACCTGCCGGATCGTCAGCATGGTGCGCACGGTATCGACATGTTCGTTCGCCGTCAGCACCTCGATGACAAAATCCTGAAAGCGGGTGAGGTTCTCCGCCACGCAATGCAGCAGGAAATCGCTGTCGCCGGAGACCATCCAGGCCTGGCGCACCAGCGGCCATTCGGCGGTGGCGGCGGCAAACGCCTTGAGATTGCCTTCCGACTGGTGCTTGAGGCCGACCATACAAAAAGCGACGAGGTCGAAGCCGAGCTTCGGGCTGTTCAGCATCGCGTGGTAGCCCTCGATAATGCCGGCTTCCTCGAGCTTGCGCACCCGGCGCAGGCAAGGCGGCGCCGAGATGCCGACGCGATCGGCAAGCTCCACATTGGTCATGCGGCCATCGGCCTGCAGCTCCCGGAGGATCTTTATATCGATGACGTCGAGTTCCGCACGCCCCACATCATTGCCTTTCTTTAATTCTCCGCGGGGAGCTTCTATATAAAGCCGCGGAATACGCAAGAAAGTTTCACGCCCATGACGGATTCTTGCATATCCGGGCGATTTGCCTTGTTGGTAACGCAAGGCTGCCCTTGAATAAAAGCATTGGACGTTCATAAATGGCGGATGGACCGCGAAACGGCCGCAATCGCCACTTAGCCGCCGCCCTCCTGCCAGTCGAAAGGAAATGACATGCCTGCCCGCCATACCAAGGTGCTCATCATCGGTTCCGGACCCGCAGGCTATACTGCCGCGGTCTATGCCGCGCGCGCCATGCTGAAACCGGTTTTGATCGCCGGTCTCGAACAGGGCGGCCAGCTGATGATCACCACCGATGTCGAGAACTATCCGGGTTTTGCCGATCCGATCCAGGGTCCCTGGCTGATGGAACAGATGCTGCAGCAGGCAAAACATGTCGGCGCCGAGATCGTCAACGACCTCGTGACTGAAGTTGACATGAACCAGCGTCCTTTCGTCGCCCGCACCGACGGCGGCCAGGTCTGGACCGCCGATACGCTGATCATTGCCACCGGCGCCAAGGCCAAGTGGCTCGGCATCGAGAGCGAGCAGCATTTCCAGGGCTTCGGCGTTTCGGCCTGCGCCACGTGCGACGGTTTCTTCTATCGCAACAAGGATGTGATCGTGGTTGGCGGTGGCAACAGCGCCGTCGAAGAGGCGCTCTATCTCTCCAACATCGCCAAGTCGGTGACATTAGTGCACCGGCGCGACTTCTTCCGAGCCGAGAAGATCCTGCAGGAACGCCTGTTCTCCAAGGACAATGTCAAGGTTCTGTGGAATACCGAAGTGGCCGAAATAACAGGCACACCGGCCAAGCCGCCAATGCCGCAATCCGTATCCGGCGCGCGCCTGCGCGACACCCGCACGGGCACGATCACCGATATGGTAATCGATGGCGTCTTCGTTGCGATCGGCCATGCGCCGGCAACCGAGCTCTTCAAGGACAAGCTGAAGCTGAAGGACAATGGCTATCTCTGGACCGCGCCGGATTCGACCGCGACCAGCCTGGACGGAGTCTATGCCGCGGGCGACGTGACGGATGATACGTTCCGCCAGGCGATCACTGCAGCCGGCTTGGGGTGCATGGCTGCACTTGAAGCCGAGCGATACTTGACGGGCCACATGCCCGTCGCCGTGGCCGCGGAGTAAGATCGGCATGAGGGGTGGGGGAATGCCATTGGATTGGGACAAGCTGCGTATTTTTCACGCAGCTGCCGAGGCGGGTTCGTTCACGCATGCGGCGGATAAACTGCATCTGTCCCAATCCGCCATCAGCCGCCAGGTCAGCGCGCTGGAGCAGGATGTCGGCACCAAGCTGTTTCATCGCCACGCACGCGGCCTAATTCTGACGGAACAGGGCGAGCTGCTTTACCGCACCGCCCATGACGTGCTGCTGAAGCTCGAAACCGTGAAGATGCAGCTCACCGAGACGACCGAGACGCCATCCGGCAAGCTGCGCGTCACGACGACGGTCGGCCTCGGCCAGGGCTGGCTGACCGACAAGATCCAGGAATTCCTGCAGCTCTATCCCGATGTGCAGATCCAGCTGATCCTCGACAACGAGGAAGTGGATGTGAACATGCGTCATGCCGACTGCGCGATCCGCCTGCGCCAGCCGCAGCAATCCGACCTCATCCAGCGCAAGCTCTTCACTGTGCACATGCACGTCTATGCGGCCCCGTCCTACATCAATCGCCACGGCGAGCCGCAGAAGGTCGAGGATCTCGACAATCACCGCATCATCACCTTTGGCGAGCCGGCGCCGAGTTACCTGCTCGATGTCAATTGGCTTGAGGTCGCCGGCCGCTCCTCCGACAACAAGCGCATCCCGCATCTGCAGATCAACAGCCAGACCTCGATCAAGCGCGCCGCCCTGCTCGGAATCGGTGTCGCCTGCCTGCCGGATTACATCGTCGGCCGCGACCCCGGCCTGATTCAGCTGGCGATCAATGCCGACGTCCCGTCCTTCGACACCTATTTCTGCTATCCCGACGAGATCAAGAACGCCGCCAAGCTGAAGGCCTTCCGCGATTTTATCGTCAGCAAGGCCAGAAACTGGAACTTTTAAGCCCGGTTTTATTGATGAATTACCGACTATGCAGAACGTGCATGACTGACATGCACAAATGAGGGTTGCCGCTTGCCCAATAAACCACCATATCGCACATAGCTGATGCACATGGTGGCTTTTCCTCCCAGTTCCACCGCATTAGCTGTTCCCCTCTGGAGGTTTTTGACCTTCACACTTATAAGGGCCCTGGTTTTCCAGTGGCCCTCTTTTTTTGTCCTTGCTTCCTCGATAAATGCCGCACCGCAAAAAAATTGTGCGACGCATAGCAGACATGCACAAAAAAGCATTGAAACCTGCTCAAGGAAGCACCATATCTCTCTCAGCTGATGCATCTTGTGGTTTCTCTCCCAGTACCACCGCATTAGCTGTTCCCCTCTGGAGGTTTTTGACCTTCACAATTATAAGGGCCCTGGTTTTCCGGTGGCCCTCTTTTTTTGCCCAAAATTTGCGCATTCACTAAAAACCACTGCCTCACGCCTCCGTGATTTGCATATCGAAGCCTGACGATCAATATATCGGTTAAACACGATTTATAGTTCGGCGAACAACGATGGACAAAGACGAAATTATCAGGGCGCTCGCCCATCCCACCCGGATGGACATTCTGAGCTGGCTGAAAAACCCCGAGGAACATTTCCCCTCGCAGGAGCATCCTTTCGAAATGGGCGTCTGCGCCAGCCAGTTCGAACGCTGCGGCCTGTCGCAGTCGACGGTCTCTGCCCATCTCGGCACGCTGCATCGCGCCGACCTCGTCACCACCAAACGCGTCGGCCAGTGGATCTTTTATAAGCGCAACGAAGAAACGATCGCCGCCTTCCTCAAGCAACTGACGCAGGATCTTTAGAATGCCCCTCGCCCTCCTCGTTCTTGCCTTGAGCTCGTTTGCGATAGGCACCACCGAATTCGTCATCATGGGTCTGTTGCCGGAGGTCGCCGCCGATCTCTCTGTGACCATCCCGCAGGCCGGATGGCTGGTCACCGGTTATGCCCTGGCGGTCGCGATCGGCGCCCCTGTGATGGCCGTTTTGACCGCGAAGCTGAAGCGCCGTACCGCCCTGATTGCGCTGATGGCCTTCTTCATCGCCGGCAATTTGCTTTGCGCTCTGGCGAGCGACTATTGGGTGCTGATGATCGCCCGTGTCGTGACAGCACTTTGCCACGGCGCCTTCTTCGGCATCGGCTCGGTGGTAGCCGCCGGCCTCGTTGCCGAAGACCGCAGGGCCCGCGCCGTCGCGCCGATGTTCACCGGCCTGACGCTCGCCAATGTTCTCGGCGTGCCGCTTGGCACCGCGATCGGCCAGGCCTATGGCTGGCGCGCCACCTTCGGCGTCGTCACCGTCATCGGCATCGTCACCATATCAGGCCTGATCGCCATCCTGCCCAGGGACAAGCAGCAAGAAAACGGCAGCATCCTGCGCGAGATCGCAGCCCTCAAGAATAGCGGCCTGTGGTTGGCGCTCTCCACCACTGTCTTTTTCGCCGCCTCGATGTTCGCCCCCTTCACCTATATCGCGCCGTTGCTGCGCGACGTCACCGGCGTATCACCGGAAGGCGTCACCTGGACGCTGTTCCTGATCGGCCTCGGACTGACCATCGGCAACCTCGTCGGCGGCAAACTTGCCGATTGGCGCCTCGGCGCGACGCTTGCCGGCGTCTTCGCCGCGATCGCCATCACCTCCATCGCCTTCAGCTATACAAGCCGCTTCTTCATCCCGGCTGAAATCACCCTCTTCCTCTGGGCGATGGCAAGCTTCGCCGCCGTGCCGGCACTGCAGGTCGGCGTCGTCGGCTTCGGCAAGGACGCCCCGAACCTGGTTTCGACAATCAATATCGGCGCCTTCAACACCGGCAATGCGCTCGGCGCCTGGGTGGGCGGCCTGGTCATCGACGCCGGCTTCGATCTCACCCGCGTTCCGCTCGCTGCAGCCTTGATGGCCCTGATCGGCCTCGGCGCGACGGCGCTCACCTATCTCTCCGCCAGGGGCCGGGCCGCCCTCGCCCCTGCCGAGTGATCCTCCCGCAAAAGAAAGGACCATCATGGCCAAGCTTTTCGAACCCACGAAAGTCGGCGACATATCGGTTAAGAACCGCATCGTCATGGCGCCACTCACCCGCAACCGTTCGCCGGGCGCAATCCCCAACGACCTCAACGTCGAATACTACCGCCAGCGCGCCACATCAGGCCTGATTATCACCGAAGCAACCGCGATCACCCATCAGGGCCAGGGTTATGCCAACGTGCCTGGTCTCTACACCAAAGAGGCTCTCGACGGTTGGAAGCGCGTCACCGACGCCGTTCACTCGGCCGGCGGCAAGATCGTCGTCCAGATGTGGCATGTCGGCCGCATCTCGCACACGACGCTGCAGCCGAACGACGGCAAGCCGGTTTCTTCGACCAATCGCGTCGCCAAGGCCAAGACCTATCTGGTCAATGCCGACGGCACCGGCAGCTTTGCCGACACCTCCGAGCCGCGCGCGCTCGAAACCGCCGAAATCCCCGGCATCATCGAGGATTACCGCAAGGCTGCCCGGGCGGCGATCGACGCCGGCTTCGACGGTGTCGAGATCCACGGCGCCAACGGCTATCTCCTTGACCAGTTCATCCGCGACGGCGTCAATGACCGTACCGATGCATATGGCGGCTCGATCGAAAACCGCACCCGTCTGACTTTCGAAGTCGTCGATGCCGTGGTCAAGGAAATCGGCGCCGGCCGCACGGCGATCCGCATCTCGCCGGTGACGCCGTCCGGCGAAAGCTACGATTCCAATCCGCAAGCGACCTTCGCAAATGTCGTCGAAGGGCTGGCCAAATACGACCTCGCCTATATCCATGTCGTCGAAGGCCAGACCGGCGGCGAGCGCGACTACAAGCAGGGCGACAATCCCGCCTTCGATTACAAGGCACTGCGCCTGACTTATGAAAAGGCCGGCGGCAAAGCCGACTGGATGGTCAACAATGGCTACGATCGCGATCTGGCGATCGACGCCGTCGAAAGCGGCCGCGCTGATCTCATCGCCTTCGGCAAGCCTTTCATCGCCAATCCCGATCTCGTCGAGCGCCTGGTACACAATCTGCCGCTCAACACGCCCGACCAGTCGACCTTTTACGGTGGCACCAGCAAGGGCTATATCGACTATCCCGTCCTCGAAAACGTCGCCTGAATCTTTCACATGCGAACGCGAATCCCGCCGAGAGGCGGGATTCGCATTTTCACGACGTCTTGGTAAGTTGCGCCATGTTTAGTCCCCATCTTGATCGCTGGTCGCTGATATCAGACGGTGAACCCATCATTACCCATTCCAGCCGCCTGCTGCCGGTCCTCTGGCGGGACAGGCCCGCCATGCTGAAAGTGGCGGCAGATATCGACGAACGATACGGCGCGCTTCTGATGCAGTGGTGGGACGGTGACGGCGCAGCCTATGTCTACGCCCATGAGGGCGACGCCGTGCTGCTGGAACGGGCGACGGGAAAACGCTCGCTGCTTGCCATGGCGAAGAACGGCGAGGACGATGAGGCAAGCCGCATCCTCTGCGGGACGGCGGCACGGCTGCATGCGCCGCGCGAAAAACCGCTTCCCGATCCCGTGCCCCTCACCCGCTGGTTTCGCGATCTGGAGCCGGCAGCAGGCAAGCATGGCAGCACGCTTGCCGATTGCTCGGCGATCGCCAACGTCCTCCTTGCCGATCAGCGTGATGTCACCATCCTCCACGGCGACATCCATCACGGCAACATTCTCGATTTCCAGGCGCGCGGCTGGCTGGCGATCGATCCGAAGCGGCTGTACGGCGAGCGCGGCTTCGATTTCGCCAATATCTTCGCCAACGAAGAACTGCCAATGATCACCGATCCCGCCCGTTTCCGCCGCCAACTCGCCATCGTTTCAGCGGAGGCGAAGCTGGAGCCGAAGCGACTGCTGCAATGGATCGCCGCCTATTCCGGTCTTTCCGCCGCCTGGTTCCTCGGTGATCCGAATATTCAGCAGGCAGAAACGGCCATGACGGTCGCCCGGATCGCGCTGGCCGAACTCGAGAGCTAACCCGCGTTCTGCGACGGGTGCCCGACAAAGGCAGCCGCCGTGTCACGACGCGGTTCGGGCAGGCAGCCAAGCGCCACGAGCGAAGCCCTGACCGCCTCGTCGATCGGCGTCTGCGGTTCCCCGCCGAGTTCGGCCGTAAGCCTGGTGTTCCGCATCCGCACCGGCACCTTCCAGAGATAGCGCATCTCCTTGATCTCCCGCATCACAGGAACAAAAGGAGCGGCCAGCGGCACGATCCACCAGGGGAAGTTGCCGATCTTTGCTTTGCCGCCGGCGACGCGCTTGATTGCTTCGGCCATCTGCATGCCGTCCGCATCCCAGAAGCCCTCCATGTGATAGACGGAGAAAGGCGGCAGCCGATCGGCCCGTTCGATGAGCTGGACAACGGCTTCCGCCATGTCGGGCAGGTAGGCCCATTGATGACCGATGCCGCGCCGTGCCGGGTTCCTGATCGTGCCAACCGGCTTGCCTGGGGTCACGAGACCGGACGAAAACCAGCTGTTGGCCGTCGCGCCTGGACCGAAGAAATCCCCTGCCCTGACGATGATGGCGCCGGCGCCGGACTGCGACGCCGCCTTCAGCCGCTTCTCCATTTCGACGCGGATCGCCCCCTTCTTCGTCGTTGGATGCTGCGGGCTTTCTTCCGTCGGCGTCGGCAGGGCATCGGGACCAAAATTATAAATATTGCCCGGCAGCACGATTCGCGCGCCGACGGCGCGAGCAGCGGCGATGGTATTGTCGAGCATCGGCAGCACCAGCGTTTCCCAGTCGCGGTAGCCAGGTGGGTTGACGGCATGGACGATCAGGCCGACGCCTTCAGCCGCCTTCAGGACGTCGCCGACATTCATCGCATCGCCCTGCACCCAGTCGAAGGCTGGCTCGTTCCTCGACACCTTGGCGGCATCACGATTGAGCGCCCGGATGCGCCAGCCGCGCGCCAGCAGCTTGCGGGCCACCGCGCCGCCGATACCGCCGGTGGCGCCGAGAATGAGGGCCGTCGTCTTCATTTCGCTGTTCATGACAATCATCTCCTTCGATGGAATGAGAGGATCATGCCATCAGAGGGATATAAACGAAATTGACGAAAGAAATGCATCTGATATACGAAAATATATGAACTCTGAACCCAGCTGGGATTTCTACCGCAGTTTCCTGACCGTGCTCCAACAGGGATCGCTGTCGGCCGCCGCCCGCGAACTGGGGCTGACCCAGCCGACCATAGGCCGCCATGTCGACGCACTGGAACTGGCGATCGGCGCCGAACTCTTCACCCGCTCACCGAATGGGCTGCTGGCAACGGACGCCGCACTGGCGCTGAAGCCTTACGCCGAGACGCTGGCGGCAACCACGGCCGCCCTTTTACGCACCGCATCCGGGCAGCGCGAGCGCGTGGCTGGAACGGTTAGGATCAGCGCCAGCGAGGTCATCGCCGTCGAAGTGCTGCCCGGGATTCTCGGACTGCTGCAGGAGACTTATCCCGAACTGCAGATCGAGCTCTCCGCATCCGATACGATCGAGGACCTGGTGAACCGCGAGGCCGATATCGCCGTGCGCATGGCGGAGCCGCAGCAGGCTGCACTCGTCGTGCGCCGCATCGGCGATATCCCGCTCGGCTTTCACGCCCATCGCCGTTATCTCGAACGATACGGCATACCGCAAACCCTGGCTGACCTCGCAAACCACCGGCTTATCGGCTTCGACCGCCAGACGGCCTATGTCCGCATGGTGATGAAACGCTATGCGGTGCCCGGCATCGAGTTCTCCTACAGGACCGACAGCAATCTTGCCCAGCTTTCCGCAATCCGCGCCGGCGTCGGCATCGGCATCTGCCAGAGAGGGCTCGCGCGTGAAAATCCCGACCTTGTTCACATCCTGCCTGATGCCTTCAGCCTACCGCTCGGCACGTGGGTGGCGATGCATGAGAGCCTGAAGTCTTCGCCGCGCTGCCGCGCTACCTTTGACGTATTGGTCAAGGGGCTTCAGGACTATCTCCGATATTCGACCAGCGCATAATCGCAATAATCAGAATCGATTTTCGCAAAGAATCATGCGCAAATTTCGAAGCGATAGAGCCTCCTTAACGCGTCTTATCGGACGTGCACCCCAGCGGGATGCAAATGACAAAGCACCATGCGGTTGAACTCGTGCCCTGCGATCCGCAATGGCCACAAGCCTTCCAGCGCATCCGCGGCAGGCTTCTGGCTTTGCTGCCGCAGGTGTTGTTCATCGATCACATCGGCAGCACGTCCATACCGGGCATGATCGCCAAGCCGCTCATCGATATCGACATCGTTCTTCCCGGCCCCGGGCATATCGAGGACGCCACACGCGTGCTTCTGGCCGAAGGCTACGAGCCGCGCGGCAACCGCTATGACGACGATGTCTGGGCTCTTCTATCGAGAGGTTCGGTGCCGGCGGAACGGGTCTACCTTTGCCCGACAGGCAACGGCACGCATCGAAACAGGCTGGCTTTCCGGGATTACCTCATCGCGCATCCACTGGCGGCGGCCGATTATGCCGCACTCAAACGCAGGCTGGCAGCCGAATTCCGGATGGACGGCGACGGCTATACTGCGCATAAGCGCGAATTCGTCGATGCGATCGTCGCGCGGGCATTGGCGGGAGATGGTTAGTTTCCGATGCCTTGCGAGGCCTCGGCCGTGCGATCCTTCCACTGGCCGTCCACCACCTCGGTTTCCGGCCGGTCGCCGCCCTCGGCATATTCTTCATGCCACTTGCCGTTCTCGTCCTGCCAACTGATCTCGGCGGAATCGCCGCCGACCTGCTGTTCGGCCGCGACGATGCGTGCAGCTTCGAGCGCCTCGGCATGGGTCGGGAATGCCTCGGAATAGACACCTCCCAGCCTGTAGGCCCAGCCGCCGTCATGCGGCACGACTTCGTAGACCACCTTGATCATGCATCCGTCTCCTCATCTTCTTGTTGCGCATTCGCACGCTTCCGGACAGGATCCGGATCATCGCGGCCGCTTGACGAGAATTCGAGGACGCCGCGATCTGCTTTCCGGCCCCGATAACGTTCAGTATTCCATTAAACGCCGAAGACTGCAAATGGCACTCGGCCGGGGCTTGCTTGATAGGCGAAATCAGTGACTTAGATAAAATGCATGAATCTGAACAGGAGCAGAGGCTTGGGGATTGCGTCACGCCTTAAAGAGGAAAAATTTCTGGTCGCCGCACTTGTCGTTGCAGCGATCGCCTATCTCTTGGAACAAGCAGTGATCGAGATGGGGCGCGGCGTCGCGCTGATTGCCGCCGCTGCCCTGGTCGGCACCATCGTGCTCGCCTCGATCCGCGTTGCCCATCATGCCGAGCTGCTCGCCGTCAAGGTCGGCGATCCCTACGGCACGATGATCCTGACGCTCTCGGCCGTCGCCGTCGAAGTTATCATCCTCGCCATCATGATGAGCGGCGAGAGCTCGCCGACGCTAGTACGCGACACGATCTATTCGGCCCTGATGCTCGATATCAACGGCATTCTCGGCCTGGCCGCCCTGCTCGGCGGCCTCAAGCACGGCGAACAGCCCTATAACGACAATTCCGGCAAGACCTACGGCGTGATGATCCTCACCGCCATGGGCATCTCGATGATCGTGCCGGAATTCGTGCCCAGCGACAAATGGCACTATTATTCCGCCTTCACCATCGTCGCGATGATCGCGCTTTACGGCCTCTTCCTGCGCATGCAGGTTGGCCAGCACAGCTATTTCTTCAGCTACAGCTATCCGCGCTCCGAACGAAAGAAGGAAAGTCCGGACGAGCATGGCCCCGACGAGTCGGCCGCGATTTCGATCGCCACCATTCTCGTCGGCGTCGTCATCATCGGCCTGCTGGCGGAGTTCATGGCGGCCTTCATGACCGAAGGCCTGCGCGACAGCGGCGCGCCGATCGCGGTGACCGCCGTGGTCGTCGCGGCAATTTCGGCCGCACCCGAGATCCTGACCGCGTTGAGGGCGGCACTCAGGAACCGCATGCAGGCGACGGTCAACATCGCCATGGGCGCCTCGCTGTCGACGGTCATCCTGACCGTGCCCGTCATGGAAGCGATCGCGCTCTATACCGGCCAGCCCTTCATGATGGCGATGACCCCGGTACAGACGGTGATGGTGGCGATCACGCTGATTGCGGCCGCGATCAACCTCAACGACGGCGAGACCAACGCTATCGAGGGCATGACGCATTTCATCCTCTTCGCCACCTTCGTCATGCTGACCGCGCTGGGGCTTTGAAGGCTCCCGCCCCCGCGGAGAAAGGGAAAGAACAAGCTGTTTAGGCGGGCTGTTGGGCGAAGAGCAGGCGTTCGCGGGCTGCGAACCATTCCTCGGCGTAATCGTCGTTCTTGTATTCCTCGAAATACGGCCCGCCATCGGTGAAATGGACGTTCTTGGCGTCTTCGCGGTAGTCGTATTCATTGACGAGGTAATTCCACGTCACCGGCAATTCGCCTATGAGGTCTTCATTCTCCAGCCATTTGAACTGATGCAGTTGCAGCCCGGTCGCGGTATTGACGTAGTTGGGCGTCAGTGCGCGGCATTCGTCATTGTTGAAGAGGATGAAGCTCGACCAGTTCTTCTTTTCGTACTTGGTCTGCGCCTGGCCGAGGAACTTGGTGTCGATCTTCGGCTGGTAATCGTGTTTGACGCACATAACGGCGTAACGCCAGTCGCGCAATGCCCAAAGCTCGGCGATATCGGCACGCATCAGCATGTCGCAATCCATGAAGATGCTCCAGCCCCCGTAACCGCTCAGATAGGGAGTCAGGAAACGCGAGAAGGAGAACTCCGTGGATTGCAGCGCGTTGCGCTGGCGGGTGAAAATCCCGCCAAGATTGGAGAGCGCAATGGGCGAGAACTCGACCGGGATCGACGACTTCTCGATGATGCTCTGCACGAGAACGTGGTAGGCAACCACTTCCTTGGGATCGAATCCCACGAAAATTCGGACGTTCTGTTGTTCCATTGCCCACCTCGATCGCCAGTATAGAGAGATGAATTGATTGGTATCGGAAACAGCGTTTTTGGCCACCCACGCCTGTTAGCAAAGGCCTGCGACAGTCATCCCTGCGACTTTTCGAGAAAACGCTGCTTGCGGGTTTTCGGTTTGAACCGCCGAAAGAAATTGTCGACGGCTCGGATGAATTTAGTGACTGACATCAGCCTGTCGATCTGGCTGTTCGTATTGTCGAGCCGCTCCGACAAGACCTCAGCCGCAGTCATCGCGATCTCGATCGGCGGCACCTCAGGAAACCGTTTGGCGAGCGCCGAATAGGGGCTGGCATTGACGCCGCCCACCATCGAGATCGACCCCATGCGCGCAAAGAGACGCAGGAAGATCTGCTCGAACGTCCAGTCGTGCACGTCGAACACCTTCCACTTCTCGCTCCGCTTCGCCGAAAAGCCGGCAAGCAGGATCTTGCCCGGCAGCTGCAGATCGCCGAGCCACAGCGCTACCGCAAAGCCGCTCGTCGCGATCTTGCCGATCGGATAGAGATCGGCGAGCATTTGTGTCAGATCAAGGTGACGGGCCTTAGCGCCTTCGAAGCAGCTCTTTTCGCTGAGATTTTCCTCGGCGGAGACCCGGATGTTGACGACGCCGAGGAAATCGTCGCCGCCAAAGAAGCGCAAGACATCCGCCGCTTCGCGCCGATGGACGATATGGGCGCCCATCACGTCGCTGCGGGCAACCAGCATGGAATGGCCGACGAAGGGTTCGTCGAGCACCTTATAGACCTTGTTGAAGAAGACGTAGAGCGCCGTCTCCGGCAATTCGCTCCGCAGCCGTTCGAGATCGACCGCCTCGCTGTTTGCTACCAGCACGACATGGGAATAGCCCGACAATAGCGCCTTCCACGCTTCCGGCGTCAAGAATTTGAAGCCGCCATCCGGAGCGGTCGCAGCCTTGTTATCGCTGGGGATTGCTTCCATATCGCCTCACATGCACTTTCCAAGGACGATGCGCTCTGCCCGCCTTACTAGTTGTTGCTGAAATAGGCGCGCGTTCGTGCCACCCGCGTCAGCCCGCCGAGGCGCTTCCCCAAATGCGAGAGGAAACCCGCAACCCGGCCCGCCATCGACGGCTGCCTGCAGAAAGAGGCCCACGGTGTATTGCCGAGATCCTCGATATAGTGCTTGGCCATCCGCCGGTGCACCCAGGGCACGGTGGCCTGCCACGGCTTTTTCCGGCCGGTAAAATGAAGGATCGCCGGCCGGCCGACGAAGGGCAGCAAGCCCGTCTGCGTGTTCCAGCGCGGATCGAGCACCAGCCAGTCGCCGTCGAAAGTGACATTCAGCGCATCCTGGTCGTTATTCTCGAAAAGATGCGACCGCTCCTCGAAGATCTCCCGTGTCCTGGCAAAAAGCTCCCTCTCCCGGCAGGCCGACCAGTCGAACAGCAGCACGCCGGCATTGAAGTAGCGGCCATCCTCACGCATGCCGATCTTCCGCTGTCGCGCACCGGCCTTCTCAGGAAAGGCCATGACATAATCGTCGACCGCAGCAAGGGCTTTGCCTTGAAGATTTCTCGTGAAGAGTTCGTCGACCGGCGAAACCGCCAGCACATCGGCGTCGAGATAGAGCAGGCGCTCGATATGATCGGGTATATGCAGATCCATGTAGAGTCGCGCCAATGTCGCACCCGACCAGCGGCCCCGCGCCTGCAGCGCCGTATCCGGCGTATTGTAGGGCAGCACCCTGATCGCCATGTCATGCAGCCGCGCGAAATTTTCCACCTCGGCGATCTCGTTCGGCTTGAGGTCGATGCCGAGAAGCAGGAACTCTACGGCAGGACCCGAGAGATTGCGCTTGACGGAAAGCAGGGTGCAGCAGGCGGCAGGCAGCATGTTGACATCCGAACAGACGATCACGGCACTCTGCTGCAAAATCCCGGCCTCCCGAAGCGGCAACTTCAACTTGATGCCGGATATCTAGTTGGTTTGATGCCAACCCGCAACCGCAGATCAGCCGCCGGACCGTCACTCTGCGTCACGTTTTGAATCCGATTTCAACGGCTTGCAAGGCAAAGCGGAATCAACTCCGCAGCACGTTGAATCGGGATGTGAGCGATAATCGCAGCGCCAGTCCAACGTCGCAGCAAACAAAAAGGCCCGCCGTCGCCGCCAGGCCTTCGATCGGTGTTTTTGAAAACCCGCTTACTTGCAGGCGCCGCAGAAGCGCTGGATGCGGCGGCAGGCTTCCTCGAGCAACTCTTCCGAAGTCGCGTAGGAGATGCGGAAGTTCGGGCCGAGGCCGAAGGCCGAACCATGAACGACGGCAACGCCTTCGGATTCCAGCAGTTCGGAGACGAAATCCTCGTCCGTCGCGATGACCTTGCCTGACGGCGCCGTCTTGCCGATCAGGCCGGCGCAGGACGGATAGACATAGAAGGCGCCTTCCGGCACCGGGCAGACGATGCCCTTGGCCTGATTCAGCATCGAAACGACGAGATCGCGACGGCCTTCGAAGATCTTCTTGTTCGCAGGGATGAAGTCCTGCGTGCCGTTCAGCGCTTCGACAGCCGCCCACTGGGCGATTGACGTCGCACCCGAGGTCTGCTGCCCCTGGATCATGTCCATGGCCTTGATGAGCTGGATCGGGCCGGCCGCATAGCCGATACGCCAGCCGGTCATCGCATAGGCCTTGGAGACGCCGTTCATCGTCAACGTGCGGTCGTAGAGCTTAGGCTCGACTTCCACAGGCGTGACGAACTTGAAGTCGCCATAGGTCAGGTGCTCGTACATGTCGTCGGTCAGCACCCAGACCTGCGGATTCTTCATCAGCACATCCGTCAGCGCCTTCAGCTCGTCATGTGTATAGGCCGCCCCCGTCGGGTTGGACGGAGAGTTGAAAATGAACCACTTGGTCTTCGGCGTGATCGCCTTTTCGAGATCGGCCGCCTGGAGCTTGAAGTTATGCTCCTGGGTGGCCGAAACGAAAACCGGCGTGCCGCCGCACAGCGCCACCATCTCAGGATAGGAAACCCAGTAAGGCGCCGGGATGACGACTTCGTCGCCGGGGTTCAGCGTTGCCATGAAGGCGTTGAAAAGGATCTGCTTGCCGCCAGTGCCGACGATCGTCTGCTCCCAGGAATAGTCGAGGCCGTTCTCGCGCTTGAACTTGGCGGCGATCGCCTTGCGCAACTCGGGAATGCCGGAAACCGGCGTGTACTTCGTTTCGCCGCGGTTGATCGCGTCGATGGCGGCCTTCTTGATATTATCGGGCGTATCGAAATCCGGCTCACCCGCGCCGAGGCCAATGACGTCACGTCCTTTTGCTTTCAGCTCGCGCGCTTTCTGGGAGACGGCGATGGTGGCTGAAGGCTTCACACGGGAAAGAGCATCGGCAAGGAAAGCCATGATAACGGTCCTAATGGTTGAAACGGGCAGAAAGCCGGGACCGGAGTTCTGCGGTTAGCTCTATGTCCAATGTGTGACGGCATTTCAAGCGGAAAGGCGTCATGGTGGCATGATTCTTATTGATCGGTTCGCCGCTCCGCCAGCCCGGCATGCCGCCCCCTTCGGAGAGGCTTGCGTCACGCGGTCGAAACGCCATGCGAAGATCTTGAATCAATCTCTGAAGTCATCCGGATTTATCCCCTGAAATCAGTGGCATCGTCGAATTCGGCCATTGCCACGAATAAGCCGCAACAAATGCCGCGCCACGCCGCAATTCGGTCGCGAGCGCGCCGAGATCGAAGCCGCATCATCCGGTCTCCGAAATTGGTTATTGAGGGTATGCCAATGTTTCTGGAAGATGAGTTTGCCGTAGGGCGCATTCGTGCGCGCCGAATTTCCGTTTCAGTCCTTGTTGCCGTCACCGCCTTTGCCGCCTGCATCGCTGCGATGCTGGGGCTTGCCTCCGCCGCCCGCGCCGCCGAGACGCCGCAGGCATCCGTCCAGCTCGCAGCGCTTGTCCGGCCGAACGACGTCAACAGCGGCTCGCTGCTCTTTCCGTCGAAGGAGCCGGGCTTCTATGTCGAAGCGCCGCGGCTGAAGAGTGATGTTGCCATCGATGTCTCCGGCCCGATCGCCAGGGTGAAGGTGACGCAGCGCTTCCAAAATCCGAGCCAGGGTTGGGTCGAAGGCACCTACGTCTTCCCGCTGCCGGATAATTCCGCCGTCGACGCGCTGAAAATGCAGATCGGCGAACGCTTCATCGAAGGCCAGATCAAGCCGCGCCAGGAAGCCCGCGAGATCTACGAGCAGGCCAAGGCCGAGGGCAAGAAGACGGCGTTGCTCGAACAGCAGCGGCCGAACATCTTCACCAACCAGGTCGCCAATATCGGCCCCGGCGAAACCATCGTCGTCCAGATCGAATATCAGCAGATGATCCACCAATCGGGCGGCGAGTTCTCGCTGCGCTTCCCGATGGTCGTCGCCCCGCGCTACAATCCGGCGCCGATCATCCAGACCGTCGAGTTCAACAACGGCGCTGGTTTTGCCACGCCGCGCGACCCGGTGGAAAACCGCGACAAGATCGAAGCCCCCGCGCTTGATCCGCGTGAGAACGCCAGGATCAATCCGGTTTCGCTGACCGTAGACCTCAAGGCCGGTTTCCCGCTCGGCGACGTCAAATCCTCCTTCCATGCGGTCGATATCAGCCAGGACGGCGACCAGGCGAGGACGATCAGCCTGAAGGCGGACTCCGTTCCCGCCGACAAGGATTTCGAGCTCACCTGGAAGGCCGCCCCCGGCAAGATGCTGAGTGCCGGCCTCTTCCGCGAAGTGATTGATGGTAAGACCTATCTGCTCGCCTTCGTCACCCCGCCCACGGCCCCGGATGCAGCAGCACCGCCGGCAAAACGCGAAGTGGTCTTCGTCATCGACAATTCCGGCTCCATGTCCGGCCCGTCGATCGAGCAGGCAAGGCAGAGCCTGGCGCTTGCCATCGCCAAGCTGAACCCCGACGACCGCTTCAACGTCATCCGTTTCGACGATACGATGACCGATTATTTCAAGGGTCTCGTCGCAGCCACCCCTGACAATCGCGAAAAGGCGATCGCCTATGTCAGAGGCCTGACAGCCGACGGCGGCACGGAAATGCTGCCTGCCTTGCAGGCTGCGCTGCGTAACCAGGGACCGGTCGCAACCGGAGCGCTGCGCCAGGTCGTATTCCTGACGGATGGTGCGATCGGCAACGAACAGCAGCTTTTTGAGGAAATCACCGCGAACCGAGCCGATGCCCGCGTCTTCACCGTCGGCATCGGCTCGGCCCCGAACACCTATTTCATGACCAAGGCCGCCGAGATGGGCCGCGGCACCTTCACGGCGATCGGCTCGACCGATCAGGTGGCAAGCCGCATGGGCGAGCTTTTCGCCAAGCTGCAGAACCCAGCCATGACCGATATCACCGCAACCTTCGAAGGCATCGCAGCCGAGGATATCACGCCGAACCCGATGCCCGACCTCTACAGCGGCGAGCCCGTCGTGCTGACCGCGCAGCTGCCTGACGATCAGCCCGCCGGCAAGCTGCATATCATCGGCAAGACAGGCGACCAGCCCTGGCGCGTCGAGATGGATATCGCCAATGCCGCCAACGGGAACGGCATTTCCAAGCTCTGGGCGCGGCGCAAGATCGACGATTTCGAGGCCCGCGCCTATGAGCGTCAGGATCCGGCCGCGCTCGACAAGGATATCGAGACCGTGGCGCTCGCCCATCACCTCGTCTCCCGCGTCACCAGCCTGGTCGCCGTCGACGTCACTCCGTCTCGTCCGGTCGACCAGCCGCTCGGCTCGACCAAGCTGCCGCTCAACCTGCCGGAAGGTTGGGACTTTGATAAGATCCTCGGCGAAAACCCCGCCCCTCTTGGCGGCACGGAGCGCCGTGGCTCGGCTACGCCGACAGGAAACCCCGGACCGGAGCAGGCTGCGGCCGAAACACAGGAGCTCGCCGCATCGCCTGAGATCGCAAACATGATGGCCGCAGCCCCGACCGCTAAGGCGGCCACCATGATCGCGCAAAAAAGCGCGACCGTGAACCTGCCGCAGACGGCGACGCCCGCCGACGAGCAGATCATCCGCGGGCTGACCATGCTGCTCGTGGCGCTGACGGCGGCAAGCGGGCTTGCCGTGTGGCGGCGACGCCTCAAGGGCATTATTGCGGTCGGGGTCAAGCGAAATGGTCTCTAGGCTCTCCGCAAGCCAGAATGAGGAAGCGGCCGAATTCGAGCCGCTTCCGACCTATCTGGAACTCGCCATGGCCGCCGCCACGGCCTATGATCGGCCGAAGATGCGCCAGAAGAAGGGTTTCTTCCTCTGGCGCCTTTCCTCGATCGAAAAAGCAATTGCCTTTGCCATCGCCGGCCTTGCCCTCTATGGCCTGGCGCTGATCGGCGACGGCTTCCTGCTGAAGGCGAAGGCAGAGCTTTCCCAGGTTCTGCTGAAACGCGCCTTCGCTGCCGAATTGCGGGGCGAAGAAACAAAACCCTGGCCCTGGGCGGATTTCACCACCGAGGCCAAGGTGCGCGCCCCGCGCCTCGGCAAGGAGGCGATCGTGCTCTCCGGCGCCTCCGGCGAGGCTCTCGCCTTCGGTCCGGCCTGGCTCGCCAACACGCCGCAACCGGGCGAGGAAGGCACCTCCGTCATCGCCGCCCATCGCGACACGCATTTCCGCTGGCTGCAATATATAAGGCCCGGCGATACGATTGAAGTCACGCGCCGCGACGGCAAACTATTGACCTTCAAGGCCGGCGAGGGCCGCATCGCCCCGTGGGATGCAAGCGGTATCGATCCCTCCTCCGACGGCCGCCACTTGGTGCTGACCACCTGCTGGCCCTTCGACGCGACGGAACGCGGGCCGTTGCGCTACATCCTCGAGGCGGAATTGGTCGATGGCCAGGCAACGGGATCGGTTCAAACGGTAAACACAAAGCCGTTATTGCAGACCGAATGAGGGTTGAAGCTCTCCCCTGCCCGCTCCACGTTCAGCCTGGAGAGACGACGGGGAAGCAAGATGAAGAGAATGTCCGCCTTCCATTTCGCCGCAGCGCTGGTCCTGTTCGGCACCGCATCGGCGTATGCAGCCGACACCATCAACACGCAGGATCTCGCGGTCCGTGTCGACAAGCTCGCCAACGGCCTCCAACATCCCTGGGCGGTCGAGGTCTTGCCCGATGGCGCCTATCTCGTCACCGAGCGGCCGGGCCGCATGCGCATCGTCCGCGACGGCACGGTCTCCGACCCGATCGGCGGCGTGCCCAAGGTCAGCGCCCGTGGCCAGGGCGGCCTGATGGACGTGGCGCTCGCGCCGGACTTTGCGACATCTAGAAAGCTCTATTTCACCGCCGCCATCGCCAACAGCCAGGGCTCCGGCACCGAAGCCTTCAGCGCCACGCTTTCAACTGACGAAAAGACGCTCCACGCCGTGACGCCTGTTTTCACCATGCGGCGCTTCACCTCAGGCAATATCCAGTATGGCTCGCGCATCGCGATATCAGGTGACGGCTCGCTGTTCATCAGCGTCGGCGACCGTGGCGACCGCGACCGCTCGCAAGACTGGCAGGACGATGCCGGCTCGATCATCCACATCAATGCCGACGGTAGCATCCCTGCCGACAATCCGTTCAAAGACGGCGGCAAGGCGCTGCCGGAAATCTGGTCGAAAGGCCACCGCAACCCGCAGGGCATCACCTTCGACGCCAAGGATGGCAAGCTCTATACCGTCGAGCACGGCGCGCGCGGCGGCGACGAGATCAACCAGCCCGAGGCCGGCAAGAATTACGGCTGGCCGATCATCACCTATGGCCGCGACTATTCGGGCGCCGAGATCGGCGAAGGCACGGCCAAGGAAGGGCTGGAACAGCCGCTGCATTATTGGGATCCTTCGATCGCACCCGGCGCGCTCGCCATCTATCGCGGCGCCATGTTTCCGGAATGGGACGGCAATTTCATCGTCGCAGCTCTGAAGTTCCAACTGCTCTCGCGCATGCAGCGTGACGATAGCGGCGCCTTTGTCGCCGAAGAGCGCCTGTTCGAGGGCGAATACGGCCGCATCCGCGACGTTGTCATCGCACCCGACGGAGCGCTGCTGATGGTGACGGACGAGGATAACGGCGCGCTGCTCAGGGTTTCGCGCGTGGAAGCCAGCAACGGCTGAGGTCACGATGACGATGAGAAACGGACTAAAGGTCGAGGCTAGCAACCCGGAATGGAACGCCGTCATCGATCTCGACAGCGAACTGGGACCCCAAACTCGTGCGTCTATTTACAACTATATTCCCAAATGAAGTATTGGGGATGCCTAGCGTCCGGATCCACATCTTGTTCCGGGTCTTTGCTCAACCATATATCGCCGAGCGAAGAGACGCCGTTCTGGCAGCTGTTTTTGATCAACCTCGCCACCATCTCGAAGACCTGCAAATGACGATCCCGAAACGACATATTCGCTAGCGGGCCACGGTATTTTTCCCCGCTATGAGTGACTTCGATCCTTCGATCTTTGGAAGCTAGAGCAATGACTGAATAATTGAATTTCGAGCCGCTAAGCTGTGTTGCTCCACTATCTATAGCGTCGCGGGCATCCGCTGGTTCTGTGGCAACCGCAAGAAGTCCCCACAAAGTGATATACTTTACATATCTGCCATACATTAGAACGCGCTCCGGCTGCATTCGACTTGATGATACGGTCTTCCGCCATATACATAATCTGCAATCTGGACCAGCCCTGCGCGATAGTTGCCGTCTTCAGATTGCGATCAAATCGAACACGGCGCACGGCGGCAACGGCTGAGCGATCACAACGCGCCGCGCAACTCCTTGCGGATGACGAACTTCAGCCCGGACCAGATCTCGTCGACGGCGCAGACCTTGACGTCGACCAGACCGGTTGGGAGCAGAACCTCCCGCAGTACGTCCTCCGAGATGTCAGTCGGCACGCGTGAACTCTTCTTCGGCCATGATATCCAGACCATGCCGTCCCGCCTGAGGACACGGAAAAGCGCAGGCGCAACCGCATCCAGCGCCGCCCGTTCGGTCGTAAACAGATGCACATAGTCAAATGCACGCTGAGGCGTCTCGGGAAGCGCGCGGACGACCGAAGCAAAACCGTCGAAACCATTGATGTCACCGATCGTTTCCGGAATGCCGAGAAGGGCGGCGGCCTGCCCTTGTGCAAGGCCGAGCTTCCTGACAAGCGGCGTGCCGGAATAACCTGCCGTCCTAGGCGCAGCCGCATCGCCGGTCGGCTTCCGTTCCTCGCGTCGCATGCATTCATCTCCGTCAACCGACACGAAGTCTTCACCCTTGCCGAAAGGAAACGCAACTGCTAACCGCTTGGGCACATCTCCCTTCCCCATCGAGGACGACATGACGCGCGTTCAGGCGAATCTCCTTCTATTGCTTGCAGCCGCCATCTGGGGCGGCGGCTTCGTCGCGCAGTCGACGGCGATGAAGGCGATTGGCCCCTTCTGGTTCATCGGCCTGCGCTTTGCCGTCGCCACCCTGGCCGTGCTGCCTTTTGTCCTTTTTGAAGCGCGCAAGGCAACGGAGAAGACAAGCGCGCGCCATGCCAAGCTCTACATCCTGATCGGCCTTGCCCTTTTCGGCGGTGCAGCCACGCAGCAGGTCGGACTGCAGACGACGACGGTGACGAATTCCAGCTTCATCACCGGCCTCTACGTCGTTTTCGTGCCGCTGATCGCCGTGTTCTTCCTACGCCGTGCTCCGCATTGGATCATCTGGCCGGGCGCACTGATGGCGATCACCGGTATCTACCTCCTGTCCGGCGGCCAGCTCTCGGCGATGGCGCCTGGCGATCTGCTGACCGTCGTCTGCGCCGTCTTCTGGGCGATCCAGATCACTCTTGCCGGCACCACCGTTTCGGAGACCGGAAGGCCGCTCGCGCTCTCCGCCGTGCAATTCGCCGTCACCGCGGTCTGTGCGCTGGCCGTTGCCGCAGCCGTCGAACCGGTCAGCCTTTCGGCGATACAGGCCGCGGCGCCGGAGATCCTTTATGTCGGTATCTTCTCGTCGGGCGTGGCTTTCGTGCTGCAGGTGATCGGCCAGCGCTACACGACGCCCTCGCAGGCCGCGATCTTTCTTTCTTCCGAAGCGCTCTTCGGTGCCTCGCTTGCGGCCCTGATGCTCGGCGAGACGATGCCGGTAACAGGCTATGCAGGTTGCGCGCTAATGTTTATCGCTATGCTTGTGGTCGAACTCGTACCCGGATTCACCCGGCGGCGCCTGCCGGCCGCGTGAACACGCGTCCAAATTTGGGTAAGTCACGCATCGGAAAAAAATTTTATCCGATGCGGGAGACGCGTTCACGTTGCATTTTTGGGAAAATCTGCTCGGAACTTATATTGCTGACGATATAAAACGTTAATCATTCCCTGTCGGCGAAGGAAATTTTGCGTTTTTGCGCAAATTGGATATCGGCAGGGGTGTGCCAGGAACGACACGTAAAAAAACTTTTGCTTGCCAAAATCCTTTAAACGCAGCACTCTCAGCGCGTTCGGGCATTTTGCGAGCATGGGAAGTCCTTAAGTATTTGCGCGCCGGGAACGCTAATATTCCGGTCAGCCGGTTCCGAAAATGGCGGGCGAAAGTCCTGCCTGGAACAGGCCGAGGTAGAGGGGACCTTTTTCTCAAATTTCAAGAATTGCCTGCCAACGCCTCCTGCAAGGGAGGCAATGCTATGATGCTGCCCGTGTGGATGGCGGGCAGAGAGAAAAGGACCTGACGCATGGCAGAGACTGGCACTGTAAAATTCTTCAATACCGACAAAGGCTTCGGCTTCATCAAGCCGGACCGGGGCGGCGCCGATATCTTCGTTCACATTTCTGCCGTTCAGGCCTCCGGCCTGGCCGGTCTGACGGAAAACCAGAAGGTAAGCTTCGACACGGAGCCGGATCGCCGCGGCAAGGGCCCGAAGGCCGTCAATCTGCAGATTGCGGGCTGAACCCTTAACAAGGCTGGCGAGTTCGAGTTGAAGCCCGGCAGCAATGCCGGGTTTTGTCGTTCAGCCTTCGTTCAGCTACAAATCTTTACTGCTGTGACCATCGAGAAAGGGACCGGCGTTCGGTTCCCGGGATTAGGATTTTTGCTTATGAACAGGCTCGCCAAGACCCTTCTGCTGACGGCAACCGCTGCTGCACTCACGCTTTCCGCGATCGGTGAAGCGTCGGCCCGCGACCGCCACTGGCGCCACGACAATCATCACGGCAACAACGATGCGTGGGTCGGCGGCGCCGTCGGCCTGGCCACCGGCCTGATCGTCGGCTCTGCCATCGCCAACGCCAATAATGGTCCGGTTTACGAAGAGCGTCGCTACATCGACCCAGCCTACGAGCCGGATTACTACGAGCCCGCTCCAGTCTATCGCGCCCCGCGCCGCGTCTATGTCGATCAGCCGCAATATTACGAACCGGTTCGCACGGCGGTGGAGCCCTGGTCACCGCAATGGCAGCGTTACTGCTCGTACCGCTACCGCTCCTTCGATCCGCGCAGCGGCACCTATATCGGCAATGACGGCCGCAGCCACTTCTGCACCGCCGGCTGAATCGTCGAATATCCCTGATGCAAAGCGCCGCTTTTCAGCGGCGCTTTTGTTTTGCATGGGTCAACCGGCCTTCTTTTCCTAGAGCATGATGCCGAAAAGTGTGCGCGGTTTTCGGGCGACATCATGCTCTATTTCTTTGATTTAGATCAGGATTCAGATTTTAGGCCGATCTGGCCTAAAATCATCCTGATCTGGGGCATGGACTCGGCCTCGGTATCAAAATCGGTCGAGACGCTCACGGTGCGCCACATCCGATCAGCTTCGATACGCGCCGCATCCGCCTTTTCGACATTGCGTACCGCATCGCTGCCGAGCAGCAGCCGCAACGGCGGCTCTTCGAGACCGGCGATGTGGATGACGACCGCAGCCGCTTTGGCAGGATCGCCGGGCTGGCGCCCATCGTATTCACGCTGGAAGCGCACCGTGGCGCCGACCGTCTCCGCATAGTCCTGCCGCCCTTCGGCAAGCACCGTCGAGGAGCCGGCGAAATCGGTCCTGAAGCCGCCGGGCTCGATCACCGTCACCTTGATCCCGAATGGCGCGACCTCCTTCGCCAGCACCTCGGAAAATCCCTCAACACCGAATTTCGCCGCCGAATAGGCGCCGCGCCCGGCAGGTCCGATCCGGCCGCCGACGGATGAGAACTGGATGATGTGCCCCGCTCCCTGCCCACGCATCAGGGCGATGACTGCCTTGGTCATGATGATCGTGCCGAAGAGGTTGGTCTCGATCTGGGCGCGAAAATCGGCAAGGCTGGTATCCTCGATCGAGCCGACATTGCCGTAGCCGGCATTGTTGACAAGCACGTCGATGCGCCCGAACCGCTTCACACCCGCCTCGACTGCCGCCGCTGCCGCCGCCTCGTCGGTCACGTCAAGCGCCAGCGTCAGCACCTGATCGCCATACCGCTCGGAAAGATCGGCAAGCTGGCCGGGATCGCGCGCCGTCGCCACCAGATTGTCGCCGGAGGCCAGAACCGCCTCCGCCAGCGCCCGGCCGAGACCGCGCGAACTCCCTGTTATCAACCAGACCCTGGACATCGGAAACCCTCCTTCTTTGGTTCCCGGCTCATGTATGCTCTACTGTATCCGATCGAAAGAAGGTACCCAGACGATCCATACACACCTTGAGGTAACCAACGTGACCAGCGACATGTTCGATTTCTGCAGCAGCATGACGGATGAACAGGATGCGCGAGCCCGCGAACTGATCGAGCGGGCGGCGGCGAAATGGCCGCTGCGCATTCTGCATGTGCTCTCGGATGCCGGCGCACCCCTGCGCTTCTCGCGCCTTATGGAAAGGGTCGAGGGCATCAGCCAGAAAGTGCTGACGCAGACGCTGCGCACCCTCGAAAGAGATGGCCTCATCATCCGCACACTCTATCCCGAAGTGCCGCCGCGCGTCGAATATGAGTTGACGCCGCTCGGACGCGACCTCCTCATGCAGGTCGCCGCGCTCTGGCGCTGGATCGTCGAACACCTGGACGATTTCGATGCGCGCAAAGCCGTGAAGCTGACGGCGGCCCGTGCCTAAAGCGCGTCGCGATCTTTCAGATTCGCTCCTCGCACTCTAGGTCTTTGTTTTTACGCACGTCGCTAGCGCAAAACCGCTGCACACTTTTGCGCGACATGCTTTAGGCCGGAATGCGGATCGTTGCCCTCAGTCCGCCGAGCGGGCTGTCGCCGAGCGTGACGTTGCCGCCATGGCTGCGGGCGATGTCGCGGGCGATCGCAAGGCCGAGCCCGGTGCCCGACGCATCGAGATTGCGCGCCGTATCCAGCCGGAAGAATGGCTTGAACACGTCCTCGCGATTCTTTTCCGGAATGCCCGGCCCGTCATCGTCGAAGATGACGGTCAGCCATTTGGCATTGTGCTTGGCCTCGATGTCGAGCCTATCGGCATAACGACGCGCGTTCGAGGCAAGGTTGGTGACGAGACGCATGAAGGCGTTCGGCCGGACGGATATGTCGTCATCGCCTTCGATGGAATAGCTGAATTTTTTGCCATGCAGGGCGAAATCGGATTCCAGCTTCGCAAAGATCTCGCTGAGTTTGAGTTCGCCGACATCCTCTTCGACCTCGCCGCGTGCAAAGGCCATATAGGCTTCCAGCATGGTCTGCATGTCGTTGACGTCGTCATTCAGACCATGCAGGTCGGGATTGTCGCCGGCGAGCGCCAGTTGCAGCTTGAAGCGGGTGAGGATGGTGCGCAGATCATGGCTGACACCGGAGAGCATCGCGGTGCGCTGCTCGATCTGCCGTTCGATTCGCTCGCGCATCAGGATGAAGGCAAGACCGGCACGCCTGACCTCGTCGGCGCCGCGCGGATAGAAATTATCGGGCTTCTGCCCCTTGCCGAAACTTTCAGCCGCTCGCGCCAAGGTCAGGATCGGCCGGATCTGCCCGCGCAGGAAAAGGATCGAGATGCCGATCAGCACCAGCGAGGTCCCGACCATCCAGACGATGAAGATATGAGTGTTCGACGCATAGGTCTGGCTGCGCTTGGTCAGCACCCGCAGGATCTTGTTGTCGAGTTTGATGCGGATCTCGACGAGGTTCGAGTTGCCGACCGTGTCGATCCAGAAGGGCCGGTGGATCTCGTCGGTGATCTCGTCGCTGAGGATGCCGTCGAGGATCGAGAAGAACGGTTTGACGCGCGGTGGCGGCAGGTCGCCATCCGGCTCGATCGAGATCTGCAGGCTGAGCTGGTCGCGGGCGATACGGACGATCTCGCTATAGTCCGAATTTTGCGGATAGGTCTCGATGATCTCGATGATCGCGGCGATGTCACGGGTGACGGCAAGCGACAACCGCTCCGTCACCATTTGCCAATGACGCTCCATGAAGACGGCGGCGACGACGGATTGCAAGAGCACCATCGGAATGATGATGATCAGCAGCGAGCGCGCGTAAAGTCCGGTCGGCAGCCGGCGGCGCAGCCAGCGGACGACCCAGCGCCAGCCCGGCGCAGAAGTGCGGTCTTCCCGCCGCAAGCTGTCGATCGTCACCATCAGCGCCGGTCCCGAACCTTGAGTTTAGTCGATGCTCAGCCTGTATCCGATGCCGCGCACGGTCTGCAGCCAGACGGGATTGGCGGGATCATCCTCGATCTTACGCCGCAGCCGGTTGATCTGCACGTCGATCGTCCGCTCGCCGACTTCGGTATCGTTGCCGATCAGTTCATGGCGGGGGATCGTGTCACCGGCACGCCGTGCAAAGAGCAGCATGATCTCCTGCTCGCGGTCGGTGAGCCGGATAACCTCGCTGGCTTTCTTCAGCTCCTTGCGGGTCAGCGAGAAGGTGTAGGGCCCGAACATCACTTGTTCGATCTTCGGTCCCTCGCCGCCCGCATTGCGACGCAGGATGTTGTTGATGCGCAGCACCAGCTCGCGCGGGTCGAAGGGCTTGGAGAGATAATCGTCAGCGCCGGCCTCGAGGCCTTCGATGCGATTGCCCGATTCTGCCAGCGCCGTCAGCATGATGATCGGCACGTTCTTGATGGCGCGAAGTCCGCGGGTGACGTCGATGCCGGATTCGCCAGGCATCATCACGTCCATGATGATGAGGTCGAAATCCAGACCAGTGAGCTTGCGCTGCGCCTCAGCGCCGTCGGCGGCGACGGTAACGCGGAAGCCGTTCTCGGCGAGATAACGATTGAGCAGCGCGCGGATGCGGGAGTCGTCATCGACCACCAGCAAGTGCGCCGCATCGTCGGAAATACCTGTCTTGACCGCCATTCAATCCGCCCTCTGTCTGTCCCGCATTCCGCTGAGGAAAGCTTTTACGCCCTCCCGCACCTCCGCAGAAGCCCCTTCGAATGCCCGCTCAATGCGGCGCGATTGCGGCTCAGCAAGGGCAAGCGCCAGCTCTCGTCCCGATTTCGTCGGATAAAGCTTCCGCTGCCGCCGATCCTCGGGGCCGGCCACCTGGCGAATATAGCCTGAATCGATCAGCTGTTTCAGCACCCTTGCGAGGCTCTGCTTGGTGATCTTTAAGGTATCGAGAAGATCGGCAACCGTCATGCCAGGGTTGCGGTTGACGAAATGCACGACGCGATGGTGCGCCCGGCCGAAGCCGCTCTTTTCGAGGATGGCGTCAGGATCGGAAACGAAGTCACGATAGGCGAAGAAGAACAGCTCGATGATCTCGAAATCGATAATCCCTGTATCTTCCATCGGCGTGGCCAGCGGCTCTGGCTTGCCTGCTTTCGGGCCGGTCTGTCGTGACACTCGGCATTTCCTTTTCTCTTTCCGCGCGCTGCGGAAGCTTTCGCGAAGATATGTCAGCTTTATTGACATAAATTTGCGTCGCTATTAGCTTCCGCGAACTCTGCGGGAGCCCCGCACGGCCTCTCATTTCCCTGGCATTTCCCCGGAAAACAAGGCCCGTCCGGCACTCCGACGCAATTCGCGATTTGCCCTTGCGTCTGTGGATAAAACGTAATGGGGACAACAATCAACAGGCACGGCGCTTGAAGCGCCGGAGGAGCTCGGGGATGGCTTCGATTCCTTTGGATCAGCTGGACGGGGGCGCAGGCCAACCGCATCAACGTCGCCATCGCCATCTGGCAATGGGGCAGCTATTTCAACCCGACCGAAACGCTGAAGGGCATCCGCCTCGATATCGCCGAATGTCGCCGTCCCGATCCGACGACGGCGCCCTGCACCTCCAAGGCTGCCGGTCTTTACACGATCTGCACCATTTCCAAGCACGTCGCCGAAGCCAAGGCTACGCCGATGCGATGATGCTTGATGAACGACTACATGAAGGAAGTCTATCCGGCGGCGATCGCCGCCGAATAAGCCCCTCACGCAATCGGTCCGGCTACTGCATAATTCCTTAAATCGGAATCGATTTAAGGCTAAAATTATGCAGCAATTTAAAGTGCTACAGCGTCCTTTGCGCGTCTCAAAAGACGCGCGACGCTGTAGCACAGACCCGTCGGGCCTTTTATCTATGCGCCCGTGCCATGACCAGTCCGGCGAGCGTCGAGAGAATGCCGCCGCCGATCAGGCCGCCGATGCCGTCGGCGATCAGGCCGGTCATGGCCGCTTCCCCGCCGACCATGCTGAGCAGCATACCGCCGGCAACACCGCCGATCGCACCTGCGATGGTCCGGGCGACGACGTTGATCGCCTGCTGCTTCAAAGCGGCGCTCGCGGCGTTGCCGCCGATTGCACCGGCAATCAATTGTGTGATGAGCGGAAGTAGCGCTTCCATGATTTCCTCCTCTGGCGATCTCCCCGATCGCCGATCCATGCCGAACCTTCGGCATATTAGTATTTTATCATATTTTGGAGGAAAGCGTTAAGAAAAATCAACCGATGCGGGATTAAGGCAGGGAGAAGCGCCCCGGAACGAGGCGGTCCGACGTCCGCCTCGCCTCAGTTTCTGTCGATCACGTCATTGATAGACGTAGACGATCCGGCGTGTACCGGGATCGACCAGCACCGGCCGATCGTTGATCCTCGTATAACGGTACTCGTAGTCGGGAATCGACTGGAAGGTGACATCGTCAGGCACCTCAGCGCCGACGACGACATCGCCGCCGAGCTGCACCGTCTGGCCCGGATTGGTTTCGATATAAGTGCGGACCGTCTCTGGCGGGGTGATGGTCTCGACCGCCCCGACGGGGCCGAGCAACTCGTCGCCCGGTGCCGGCTGTGGCTCGGCCGGCACGACACTCGCGGTCGACTCATAAGTCACGCTGGGAACGCCGATCTCGGCACGGTGCTGCTCGACGATGATAGGGCTGCCGCCTTGATCGACCTGCAGATAATCGGCATAGACCCAGCCGCGCATGCCATTGACGTCGACACGGCACCAGCGGCTGCCTTCGATGCAGCCGTCGAGGACCGCTGTCGAGCCGCGGGTGGCAAGGCCGACCGTCGGATATTGCGGGCCCGGACCGGCGCGGACGTTAAGATCGTTGACCGTCGTCGCCATCATCTCAGCCTGCGCGAGACCGGCGCTAGCCATCAGCACCGCGCCTGCCAGCAGAATGTTTCTCTTCAAGGTCATGTGAGCGTCTCCTTGGTTTCGATGGGCTGACAACGCACGGGGTTCCACGATGTTCCCCTGTGCTCCGCCGAGCGAAACACTACTTGCGGGAGATTTCATGCAAATATTTGGAAAAATTGAGAAAAACTCGATTTTCTCGCACTGCGACGATGGCGAAGAGGGCATAAATTCTTGTTGCAGTCCGTCTTTTTACCGTGAGCCACACCGCCAATGGCACAAGATTCCGGCTGTCCTTGCCGCGGTTTCGGACTATACCCGAAGCAGCAGAGACACCAAGCGAGGCACTTATGGGCATGCTCCAGGCCGGCATCATTCCGGTGACACCCTTCCAGCAAAACTGCACGATCTTCTTCGATCCCGATACGAAGGAAGGCGTCGTCGTCGATCCCGGCGGCGACGTGCCGCTCATCCTGCAGGCGATTGCCCAGAACGGCCTGACCATCAAGGAAATCTGGCTGACACACGGCCATCTCGACCATGCCGGCGGTGCCAGCGAGCTGAAGGAAGCTCTCGGCATCGACGTGGTCGGCCCGCATCAGGACGACCTGCCGCTGCTGCAGCGGATCGAGACCCAGGCCGCGAAATACGGCATATCAGGATTGCGTAACGTCGTGCCCGACCGCTGGCTGAAGGACGGCGACAAGATCTCTTTCGGCGCCCATGAATTCGAGGTCTATCACACGCCCGGCCATGCCCCCGGCCACGTCATCTATTTCAACCGTGCGCAGAATTTCGCCCATCTCGGCGATGTCCTCTTCAACGGCTCGATCGGTCGCACCGACCTGCCGGGCGGCGATCATCAGCAGCTTCTCGATTCGATCCGCGACAAGGTATTGCCGCTCGGCGACGAGGTCGGCTTCATCTGCGGCCACGGCCCGGGCAGCAGCATCGGCGACGAGCGGCGAAGCAATCCATTTCTGCAGGAAATCAGACCTCGTCGAGGATCCGATGCCGGCGCATCAGGCGAAGCCCCGAACAACTAGAGCATGATGCCGAAAAGTGTGCGCGGTTTTCGGCATCATGCTCTATTTCTTTGATTTAGATCAGGGTGATTTTAGGCCGATCAGGCCTAAAATCACCCTGATCTAATGCGTGTCGCCCAATAGTAAGCAGCGGTGTTGGGATAACGACTTGCATAAAGACTTAAAGTGCGTTGCATGAATCCGATTCGACGCGACGTGCTTTAAGTGTGAGCTCCCGCTCACATCATCTTTCGGCCGTTTGGCACCGACTGTTCGACTGCAGCAAGCACGATCGCGCCGTTCTCGTCCTCGAAACCCAGCGTCAGCACTTCCGAGCGGAACGGCCCGATCTGGCGCGGCGGGAAATTGACGACGCCGAGCACTTGCCGGCCCAGCAGGCTTTCCGGCGTGTAATGCACGGTGATCTGCGCCGAGGATTTTTTAACGCCGATCTCAGGGCCGAAATCGATCACCAGCTTGATTGCCGGCTTGCGCGCTTCCGGAAAGGGACTGGCCTCGATGATCGTGCCGACACGAATGTCGACACGCTCGAAATCGGCGTAGTTGATCTCTGCTGCCATATGGTCTCCGTCAGCCGGCCAGTTCCTCGGCCCGCTTGCGCGCCGCCGCAAGGGCGGCGTCGAACAGAGGCTGCATGCCGTTCTCGGCCATCAGCACGGCGAGCGCCGCCGCCGTGGTGCCGCCGGGAGAAGTCACATTCTCTCGCAGCCGCGAAGCGTCGTCGGGGGACTGGTGCATGAGTTCACCAGCCCCCGCGACTGTTTCCCGCGCAAGACGCATGGCGAGGTCCGCCTGCAGGCCGAGTTTACGGCCTGCCTCCGCCATACATTCGACGAGATAGAATACGTAGGCCGGACCGCTGCCCGAAAGCGCCGTCACGGCATCGATATCGGCTTCCGCCGGCACCCATTCGACCGGGCCCGAGACGCGCAGAAGGGAATGGACGCGTTCGCGCTGCTGATCGCTGACCCCCGAATTGGCAAAGGCGCCGGTGACGCCGCGCCCGACCATGGCCGGCGTGTTCGGCATGGCCCGCACCATGGCGGCCTTGCCGAGATGCCTCTCAAGGAAATCGAGCGTCTTGCCGGCTGCGACCGAGACGACGACCGTGCCCGGCGCGACCGCACTTTTCACCGCCAGCAGCACCGTCTCCATCACCTGCGGCTTGACCGCGAGGAACAGCACGCTTGCCTTCAAATCCATGGGAAGCGCGGTCAGATGCGTCGCACCAGCCTCGCTGATCGTCGCCAGCATCGCCGGCGACGGGCCGGGATCGACGACAATGACGGCCGAGCCCGGAACGCCGCTTTTCAGCCAGCCGGAGAGCATCGCCCCGCCCATGTTTCCGGCGCCGATCAGAACGACGGGATGTGTCGAGGAGAAAGGGGTCGTCGGCATCTTATGCCTCGCCGACCGTTTCAAACAGCACGGCTTCCATCGCCTTCGTCGCTTCCATACCGGACCAGACGACGAACTGGAATGCCTGGAAATAGGCTTCGCAGGTGTCGAGCGCGCTGGAAAGCAGCACCTCCACCTGGCGGTTGGTGGGCTCCGCACCGCCGGCAAGCAACAGCGATTGGCGGAAAATGACGACATCTTCCTGGCGCCAGAGATCGAAATGACCCATCAGCACCTGCCCGTTGATCGCCGAAAGCAGCTTGACCACCTCGTTGACCCTGATGTCGGGAACCCTGATATCGAAGGCGCAGCCAAGATGCAGCGCCTCGAATTCCTCCATCCAGGAGAAGGAGACGTGATAGTCCGTCCAGCGACCCTCGACCGTCATCGCGATCTCGTCCTCGCCGGACCGTTCGAACGACCAGTCGTTGTTGGAGGCAACGTACTCGATCATATCGACCGGGTTCGACTGACGCTCGACTTCCAATTCCATCAGGTTCATGCAGCACCTTCTTGACCGGAACGAATGCGGCCTAACTTCGTGTACGAACACAAGAAAAGACACACGCAAATACCGGAAACACCACTCGGATGATCGTTGAACCGCTGCCAGACTTAACGCAGATAACCTGCCCGGAGCTTACCAAGTCGCTTCGAATCATCATTTAAAATCAGTGTATAGCGCCCCTTGCCCCCTGCCAGCCCCCTGAAGGGAAAATAGGACCGGCCACTGTGGAAAGGCGCTTCGAAATTCAATTCAGAAGGGAGAATAAGCGACTCTGCGAATTGGCTTTTTTGGCAGTGTCCACAGGTGGAAAACTCACCTGGTTTTTTTACGGAAGATGCGGCGTGTGGCATGAAGGCAACGCCGCATCTGTGTCATACCGGGACTTAAGCGCCCTCGCCGGCAAGCTTCGCCTCGAGCGCTGCGATGCGGGCGGCAAGCGCCTCGTTCTCGTCGCGTGCCTTGATCGCCATCTCGCGCACGGCCTCGAACTCCTCGCGCTTGACGATGTCCATGCTGTTCAGCCAACGCTCGGCCTGGGCGTTGACGGCGGTTTCGATCTCCTTGCGGACGCCCTGGGCGGCACCGGCCGCATCGGTCATCAGCTTGGCGAATTCGTCCATGATACGGTTCGTTCCGGTCGTCATGGCGTTTTTCTCCCTTCGCATGAGGTGAATTCAGCCCTTCGGGGCCTCAGGAATTGAGGTAGGGCTTCGCCACCGACGATGCAAGCGCTTTGCACGGGATAAGCTTGCCGGCGCCGGCCGGGAACGAGCCATCACGAACAATGGACTTGACCGTCCGGGATCGCAGCGGCATGTTCCGCCCAACTCAACAGGTGGAAAACCTTGCCGATAGCAGCCGATCTCCTTGCCATCATGCCTTTCCCGGATATCGATCCGATCGCCTTTTCGATCGGTCCGCTGGCGATTCACTGGTACGGCCTCGCCTACGTCGCCGGCATCCTGCTCGGCTGGGCCTATGCGCGCCGCCTTGCCGCCAATGAAAGTCTCTGGCCCGGCAACGTCTCGCCGATGTCAAGGACGCAGCTCGACGATTTCATCGTCTGGGCAGCGCTTGGCGTCGTCCTCGGTGGCCGTCTCGGCTATATTTTCTTCTATGATCTCCCCGCCGTCCTGCGCAGTCCCGTCCGTGCGCTCGAGATCTGGAACGGTGGCATGTCCTTCCATGGCGGCCTGACCGGCACGACGATTGCCATGATCCTCTTTGCGCGCCGCAACGCCATACCGATCTGGAGCCTGTTCGACATCGTCGCCACCGTCGTTCCCTTCGGTCTGTTTTTCGGCCGCATCGCCAATTTCATCAATGGCGAGCTGTGGGGCCGGTTGACCGACGTGCCCTGGGCCGTGGTCTTCCCGACCGGCGGTCCCTTCGCCCGCCACCCAAGCCAGCTTTACGAAGCCGGCCTCGAAGGCATTGTTCTGCTCGTGGTGCTGGCCGCCCTAGTCTACGGCATGCGCGCGCTGAAAAGCCCCGGCTTCATCACAGGCGTCTTCGTCTGCGGCTATGCGCTGTCGCGCATCTTCGTCGAATTCTTCCGCGAGCCCGACGCCCAGCTCGGTTACCTCCTCGGCACGAACTGGCTGACCATGGGCATGGTGCTCTCCTCCCCGATGATCCTGCTCGGCCTCTGGGCGATGCTGCGGGCCCGCCGCCAGGCTGCGCTGCAGCTTTGAAAACGGCAGGACGCGCGACATGACCACCACTCTCGGCAAAAAGATCAAGGCGATCATCCAGGCCAACGGCCCGATCAGCGTCACCGATTATTTCTCGCTCTGCCTCGCCGATCCCGAACACGGCTATTACCGGACGCGCGAGCCCTTCGGCCGTTCCGGCGATTTCGTCACCGCGCCCGAGGTCAGCCAGATCTTCGGCGAGATGATCGGCGTCTTCCTCGTCCATGCCTGGCAGCGCCACGGCGCACCGACTGATGTGCGCCTCGTCGAGATCGGCCCCGGCCGCGGCACGATGATGGCTGACATGCTACGCGTCATCTCCCGCATCGCCCCGCCACTCCTGGATGCGATGAGCGTGCATCTCGTCGAAACCAGCGAGCGCCTGCGCGACGTCCAGAGCCAGACACTCGAGCCTTACGGCGAGAAAATCGCCTGGCATAATGGCTTCGACGAAGTGCCGCCCGGCTTCACGCTGATTGCCGCCAACGAACTCTTCGACGCCATCCCGATCCGCCAGTTCGTCCGCATGCCGACGGGTTTCCGCGAGCGCATGGTCGGTATCGACGCCGATGGCGAGCTGACCTTCGCCGCCGGCGTCGCCGGCCTCGATCCCGCGCTTCTTCCCGAACCGGTGCAGAACGTGCCGGTCGGCACCCTCTTTGAAATCTCGCCGGCCCGCCAGGCGGTGATGATCGCAATCTGCGAGCGGCTGCGCGTCTTCGGCGGCACGGCGCTTACGATCGACTACGGCCATCTCGTCACCGGCTTCGGCGATACGCTCCAAGCCGTGCGCATGCATGAATTCGACCCGCCGCTCGCCCATCCCGGTGAAGCCGATCTAACAAGCCATGTCGACTTCCAGCAGCTCGCCGAAACGGCGCTTGCGGCCGGCCTCCATCTGAACGGCGCCCTGCATCAAGGTGATTTTCTAAGTGGCCTCGGCATTCTCGAACGTGCGGCGGCCCTCGGTCGCGATCGCGAGCCGCAAACCCAGCAGGTCATCCAGGCGGCGGTCGAAAGGCTTGCCGGCGCCGGTGAAGGCCGGATGGGCGAACTCTTCAAGGTGATGGCGGTCTCCCATCCCGCCATCGATCTCATGCCCTTTCGTCCGGTGGATTGACAGGGCGCACGCGGCTGGTTCAACATCGGCGCGAAACAAGAACTTGAAGCGCGCCGCATATGCGATGCGCTTGGGATAGTAACAAACCCCTCGAAAACCCCGGAATCACAGATGCAGGACGCGGCCTCTCCCGCACCGATCGAAAGCGCGCTGCTGAACGAAGCGGCGGGTAGCACCATCCGGCACGGTTATTTCACGCGGGCCGGCGGCGTTTCCGAAGGTCTGTATCGTGGCCTCAATGTCGGCCTCGGCTCCAGCGACGAACGTGACAAGGTCCTCGAAAACCGGCGCCGTGTCGCCGCCTGGTTTGGCTTGTCGGTCGAGCGGCTGGCAACCGTGCATCAGGTCCATTCTCCCGATGTCGTGGTGGTCGGTGCCGATTATGACGGCGCCCGCCCTGACGCCGATGCGATGGTAACGCACACCCCTGGTATCGCGCTTGGCGTGCTCGCGGCCGATTGCGGGCCGATCCTCTTTGCCGATCCCGATAACCGCGTCATCGGCGCAGCCCATGCCGGCTGGAAGGGCGCGCTGACGGGCGTGCTCGAAAATACCATCGCCGCCATGGAGGCGCTGGGTGCGGATCGCGCTCGCATCGTCGCCTGCCTCGGCCCCTCGATCAGCCAGGCAAGTTATGAGGTCGGTCCCGAGTTCGTCGAGCGTTTCGTCGCCGAAAACCCGGAGGACGTGCGCTTTTTTGTGCCTTCCGCGACGCCCGGCCATGCCATGTTCAACCTGCCGGCGTTGACCGTCGACCGGCTGACGAAAGCCGGCGTGCGTGCCGAAAGCCTCGGCCTCTGCACCTATCCGGATAGCGAGCGCTTCTTTTCCTACCGCAGGACGACACATCGCAAGGAGCCGGATTACGGCCGCCAGATTTCCGCGATATCCATCAGGGAGACTTGAGCAGAATGGCACTGCATTTCGAAAAGGCCGAATTCGCAAGCCGGCTTGCGCGCCTCACCGAGAAAATGAAGGAAGAAAAGCTCGACGCCTTGCTGCTCTTCGCCCAGGAAAGCATGTACTGGCTGACCGGCTACGACACCTTCGGCTACTGCTTCTTCCAGACGCTGGTCGTCAAGAGCGACGGCACCATGGCGCTGATGACCCGCTCGGCCGATCTTCGCCAGGCGAGGCATACCTCGATCCTCGAGGACATCCATATCTGGGTCGATCGGGTCAATGCCGATCCGACGCTCGACCTGAAGAACCTGCTGGTCGAGATGGATCTGCTCGGCGCCCGCATCGGTGTCGAATATGATACGCACGGCATGACCGGCCGCGTCGCCCGTCTGCTCGACGCGCAATTGACCACCTTCGGCCAGATCGTCGACGCTTCCTACCTCGTCAGCCGCCTGCGCCTGATCAAGAGCCCGACGGAGGTCGCCTATGTCGAGCGTGCCGCCGTTCTCGCCGACGATGCGCTCGATGCCGCGATCCGGCTGACAAAGCCCGGCGCCGACGAGGCCGATATCCTTGCCGCCATGCAGGGCGCGGTCTTTTCCGGCGGCGGCGACTACCCCGCCAACGAGTTCATCATCGGCTCCGGCGCCGACGCGCTGCTCTGCCGCTACAAGGCCGGCCGCCGCAAGCTCGACGCGAACGACCAGCTGACGCTCGAATGGGCCGGCGCCTATGCGCATTACCATGCCGCCATGATGCGCACGATCGTCATCGGCGAACCGACGCACCGCCACCGCGAACTCTACAACGCCTGCCGCGAAACCATCGAGGCGATCGAGACCGTGCTGAAGCCCGGCCAGACCTTTGGTGATGTCTTCGACATGCATGCCAAGATAATCGACGAGCGCGGCCTAGCCCGCCACCGGCTGAATGCCTGCGGTTATTCGCTCGGCGCCCGCTTCTCGCCCTCCTGGATGGAGCATCAGATGTTCCATGTCGGCAATCCGCAGCCAATCGAGCCGAACATGTCGCTCTTCGTGCACATGATCATCGCCGATTCCGATACGGGCACGGCGATGACGCTCGGCCAGACTTATCTGACCACAGCGGATGCGCCGCGCGCGCTGTCCCGCCATCCGCTCGATTTCATCGGCCTCTGACCGGTGAGAATCCGGAATTGACAGACGACGGTCCCCACCCGCATAAATTCGGGTGGGGCTGATTGCGATTGTGGGAAGGACTGATCAAGGGATGACGCGAGCTGCGATTGTGCCCACGCTCCTACTCGTCATGGCTCTGCTGACCGCCTGCAATACCACCGATGCGCTGACACCGCAGGTCGATATCGGCGATTCCTCGGGCGGCGCGTCGTCGAGCCCGGTGACGCAGAGTGAAGCCGAGCGTTTGGCGGGCACCCGCCAGCCGAATTTCTCGGGAAGCTCGCAGCAGGGCGGCTACCATCCGGCCTATGATCAGTCGCAACAGGCCTATCGACCCGGCACCGGCGCGCCACCGACGACAATGCAGGAGCAGGCAAACGCCCTATCGAGGAGCGGCTCCTCGCCGGCTGCCTCCGCCCCGATCGAGGAACAATCGCTGCCACCGCCGGCGGCCAGTGGTGGGCTTCCCGCACAGTCGGCTGAACCGGCCGAGACGCAACAGCCACAGCAGACCGCCGCCCTCAGCCCGGCCCCCTCCTCCACCCGCGGCAATACCGTGCGCTTCCTGCCGATCATCGGCGCGCCGGTGCAGGCCGTGACCCCGCTCTCGCGCCAGCTCGGCGCCGAGGCGCGCGCGCATGGCCTTTCCATCAAGAGTTCCAACGATGCGAGCAGCGATTATATTCTCAAAGGTTACCTCTCCGCCTTCAGCGACGATGGCAAGGTCACCGTGGTCTATGTCTGGGATATTCTCGACAGCGGCGGGGGCCGCCTGCACCGCATCCAGGGGCAAGAAAGCGTGCCGACGGCCGCGACCGATCCATGGGCGGGCGTTCCGGCCTCGGTGATGCAGCAGATCGGCTCAAAAACGATCGCGGAATTCTCCTCCTGGCGGCAGACTCAGGGTGGTTAGTCACAAACTTTTTGCAAATATGGAAGCCTGTGGCGCCTTTGCCCTTGCATTCACGGGGAAGCTGACTAAAAAGCGCGGCTATCAGCGCATAACAGGCGGACCAAAATGAAGGTTTTCGCAGGCAATTCGAACCGGCAACTCGCCGAAGCGATCTGCAACTATCTCAATGTTCCCTTGGGGAAAGCCAGTGTTCGAAGGTTTGCCGATCAGGAAATCTTCGTGGAGATCCAGGAAAATGTGCGCGGTGAGGATGTTTTCCTCGTGCAACCGACCGCCTTTCCTGCCAACGACCATCTGATGGAACTGCTGATCATGATCGACGCCATGCGTCGTTCGTCAGCCCGCCGCATCACCGCCGTCCTACCCTATTTCGGCTATGCCCGTCAGGACCGCCGGGCTTCCGGCCGCACGCCAATCTCCGCCAAGCTGGTCGCAAACCTCATTACCGAGGCCGGCGCTGACCGCGTCATGACGCTCGATCTCCATGCCGGGCAGATCCAGGGCTTCTTCGATATCCCGACCGACAACCTCTTTGCCATGCCCGTGCTGACCCGCGACATCAAGAGCCACTATGACCTCAGCAACGTCGTGGTCGTCTCGCCCGACGTCGGCGGCGTGGTTCGCGCCCGCGCGCTCGCGAAGCGCCTGGACTGTCTTCTGGCCATCGTCGACAAGCGCCGCGATCGGCCGGGTGAATCCGAAGTCATGAACATCATCGGCGACATTGCCGGCAAGGACTGCCTGCTGATCGACGATATCGTCGATTCCGGCGGCACGCTCTGCAACGCGGCCGACGCGATGCTGGCCAAGGGCGCATCCAGCGTCACCGCCTATATCACCCACGGCGTTCTCTCCGGCGGCGCGGTCACCCGCGTCACCTCCTCGAAGCTGCGCGAACTCGTCATCACGGATTCGATCCAGCCGACCACGGCCGTGCTTTCGGCCCACAATATCCGCGTCGTAACGACGGCGCCGCTGATCGGCGAAGCCATCAGCCGAACGGCCCAGGAAGAGTCCGTCTCCAGTCTGTTTGACTGAAAACATCAGGCATCCGACGAACCTCCGGATTTGCTGATTGTCAGCGACTACCTTAGTTTTCGCCGCGAACTCGCATCATCTGCCGAAAGGCGCGCCGCTTTAGTGCAGGTATTGCGTTGACGATGCGCATCATGCTCCGCATGAAAGCGAGCTGAACTGTGCCGACAATCGGCCGATGAGCAAGATCGTTAGCATCCATCTGCTTTTTCGATTCTTGGACTGCTTCGGTACTGTAGCGAAGCATCTCGATTTCGTAGGCGTGTATGGCTTCAACGAGCGGCTTTCGCCCTTGGTTCGCTTCGACCAGCATGCGTCCAAGCAGAGCTGCATCGCGAAGTGCGGTGTTGGCGCCCGCGCCTCGTCCGGGTGTCATCGTATGGACGGCGTCACCGAGCAGCGTGACATTCGAACTTGTCCAAGGCGTCAGCGGGACGGAGGTCCTGACCTTGACATCGTAGATCGTCGAGGGCTCCGTCATAAGGATGAGAGCACGTAAGTGCGGATGCCAGTCTCGAGCGAGCTCCAAGCCCAGTTCTCTCAATTGTTCACCGTTCAGGCCGGACGGATCCCGCGGGCAATTCTGCCGGGCGCCCCAGATACCCCAGCCGATGCTGTCCTCGTCGAGTGCTTCGACAAAATCCGGCCAACGCGCAGCAAACCCTGGGTCCCTTCGGCTGTCGGCGAACTCGAGCGAGTGAATGATTGCTCCGAAGCCCATCGGCGCCATAATCAGCGACATGCCTTTGAACATTTTGTCCGACAGCAGAGCTTTCGTCTCGGCCGACATAGGAATTTTGCCCCCGAGCGATACGATCCCAGTGTCTTCCAGACGCGCGTCCGGCAAGCGTTGCTTGCATACAGTGGAACTTGTGCCGTCAGCACCCACCAGGACATCTCCCGTCGCGAGGCTTCCATCCTGAAAGCACGCGGTGACCGACCCGTCCCCGTTACTTGTGTAACCTTGAAGCGCCTTCCCAAAGAACACGTCGTCTTCAAGTCCCCTGAGCAGAACCCGCCTCAGCGTCTTTCGAACCACGTTCTTTTCACCGTCGAGAGCGTTCGGGTCTGCGTCATCGACGTCAAAGCTCAGCACTTCGCCGAGCTGTTCCGTGAGCATGTTGAAATAGCGCGGCGACCTGGCGCAGGTGGCGACATAGAGGTCGTAGAGTTCGCCGGGGATACAGGCTTTTAGCGCTCGGCTTCCAGCCGGGCTGATGCCGACGCGATAGCCACCGGTGTCGGCGTTCGGGGCGAGGTCGCGCTCATACACCGCTATGCAAACTCCAGCCTGCTTAAGCAGATGGGCGAGTGCCAAACCGCCGGTCCCGGCGCCGATAATCAAAACTTTCATGGTACTAGTCCGCGTCAAGGTTGGGGTCGATGGAGAACTTCGCGGCGATCTGCCTCAGCCACTCGTCTGTCCAGGTGATGCGCTCGGCGTGCAGGTCCTCGACAACGCCGTTGACCCAAGACAATTCGGTTGCGTGAAGCGCCCGGAGATATTCCATCTCCAGAAGGAAGAGCCTTGGTACGGCCTGCGCCTCCCTCAGGACTCCGTCGATCCGGCGGAGCTCCGACTCGATGGTCTTTGCCCTGTGCTCAAGCCGACCCATCACATCGTTCGGCGTGAGCAGAGGAAGAAATGATATGGCCGCGGGGAATTCCGGATATTCCCGCGTCACGGTCGACAACATCTCGCGCATCCATTCCAGCGCGATGTCGCGGCCCTTCTCGGTTATCTCGTACACGGTCCGCTCGGGCCGCTTGTCATCCCGGACTGTTTTCTGCGCAGTGATCAAACCCTCGCGTTCGAGCCGCTGGATTGTTTGATAGAGGCTCGCCCTCTGGGTGACATTGATCACCTCGTCCTTGCCGCGCTCCTTGATGAGCCGCTGCATCCGGTAAGGATGCAGCGGCTCCTCCATGAGCATTCCAAGAACAGCGAGCGCGGTCGGAGAGCGTTTGATTGATGTCATAGTCATAGTCATAGTATTACTAGTTAATTTATGACTAGTCAATGCGATGATGATTGCCGTAGCCCCGGCTCGACGTAAGTTCGACCCGATGGCGTTGCGACAGGCCTCTTGCGACAAAAATCCTCTATCGGCGATCAACGGCCGAGGGCCGCCTTCTGCGATTGATCGACGAGATTGTCGATGAACCAGTTCGGATAGACCGGCGCCGGCTCAGTCGCCGCATCGAGCGCTGCAAGGTCGCCTTCATCAAGCACCAGCTCCGCCGCACCGAGATTGTCGGCCAATTGATGCGGTTTCGAGGCGCCGAGCAGCACGCTGGAGACCGTCTTTTTCGTAAGCAGCCAGGCGATCGCCACCTGGGCGACGCTCGCCCCGTGCGCGGCGGCGATCAGCCGCATGCGCTCGACCAGCGCGAAGCCCTGCTCCTTGTCGAAGGGCAGGATATCGAAACCGGAATAGCGGTTGTCGGGATCGCCGAGCGTTTCGCGGGTGTATTTGCCGGAGAGAAAGCCGGAGGCGAGCGGGCTCCAGACGGTCAGCCCGAGGCCATAACGCTGCATCATGGGAAGAATGTCGCGCTCGACGTCGCGGCCAAGCAGCGAATAATACATCTGTCCATGCGTGAAGGGCGCCAGCCCGTTCGCCTTCTGGATTTCAAGCGCCGCCGCCACCTTCCAGGCCGACCAGTTGGAAAAGCCGATATAACGCACCTTGCCGGAGCGCACCACCGCATCGAGCGCCGACAGCGTCTCTTCGAGCGGCGTGAACGGATCCTCCTTGTGGACGATATAGACGTCGATCCAGTCCGTTCTGAGCCGTTTCAGGCTTTCCTCGACCGACCAGAGGATGTGGCGGCGGGAAAGTCCGGCCTGGCCGAGAGGCGTGCCGGTGCGGAAGCCGACCTTGGTGGCAATCACCACCTCGCTGCGCCGCGCCATCAGCACGTGTCCGAGGATCGTTTCCGACTGGCCGGATGCATAGGCGTCTGCGGTATCGAAGAAGTTGATGCCGGCATCGAGTGCCTGTCCGACGAGCGCATCGGCAACATCGGCATCGGTCTTGTAGATCGCGCCTAAACTGCGGTCGCCCGATGTGAAGGTCATTGCGCCGAAGGCAAGCCTGGAAACGGCAAGTCCGGTCCGGCCAAGGGTCGTATATTGCATGTCATCCTCCATCCATTGGATTGTCGTGATCGGATGGAAAGACAATGCCTCAAAACATTATTGCGAAAAATCCGCCGGATCGATAAGGCTTATGAAGTTCAACTTCATAATGGACCGATGGCGCCCGACCCCTTCAACGGCTTGACGGAATTCCTGGCCGTCGCCGACGCCAGGAGCTTCACCGCTGCCGCCGCATCGCTCGGCGTCACGCCGACTGCCGTCAGCCAGACGATCCGGGCGCTCGAGACGAGGCTCGGCGTGCCGCTCTTCGTCCGCACCACGCGGCGCGTCGCGCTCACCGAAGCCGGTGCCGCGCTCTTCCAGCGTGTCCGTCCGGCTGCCGCCGACATTGCCGATGCCTTCGACATGTTGGGTGGCTTCCGCGACCGCCCGCTCGGGCACCTGCGCCTCACCGTGCCGCGCATGGCCGTGCCGCTGATCGTGACGCCGCTGCTGCCGCAATTTCGCAACGCCTATCCCGATATCTCCGTCGAGATCTCGGTCGATGATGCGGCAATCGATATCACCGAACGCGGTTTCGACGCCGGCATCCGCATCGGCGAGGCGATCGAAAAGGACATGATCGTCATGCGGCTGACATCTGATATCACCTGGACGGTGGTCGGCTCACCCGGCTATTTCGCCCGATACGGTCGGCCAGTAACGCCGGAGGACCTCACCCGCCATCAGGCGATCCGCTACCGTTATCCGACATCGGGCGTCATCTACCGCTGGGAATTCGAACGAGACGGCCGCGACTTCTCCGTCGATGCGCCCGGCAGCCTGATGGTCAACGACTTCCTGCTGCTGCTCGACCTCGCCGAGGCCGGGCTCGGTCTTGCCTATTTGCCGGATATTTCCGTCGGCGAGGCCGTGGCATCAGGGCGGCTCGAACGCGTGCTCGATCCCTTCTTGCCGACCACGCCCGGCCTCTTTGCCTATTTCCCCGCCCGCTCGCAGACGCAGCTGAAGTTGCGCGCCTTTCTCGACATGGCAACGGCGCTGCTGCGCCGCAAAGGATGAGACCCTAGGCGGCGCATCTGCTTTTCGGTCGAAAGACCCTGGTATACGCTATTGCGGCTGGACCGTTTCCTGGTCCGCTTCCTTGACCACCTGGCCGTTGACGGCGATCGCGCCGTCGCGGCTGATGCTGATGTCCCAGCGCGAGCGGCCATCTGCATCGGTCTTGGCGAAGCCCTTCACCATCATGATGCCGAAGGAGACCTGGTTGAGGTCGGGATCCGTCTTGGCAAGCTCCTGAACCGCGGCAATCGTCTTGTCGAGATCGCGGGCAAGGATCGTCGCCTCCATCGAATAGTCCTTCTGGGTATCGACCCGTCCCTCGATCTTGCCCGTCATATCGACGTCGTAGACATCGGACTTGGCGCTGACCTTCGGAAACTCGATGGTGAGCCGGCCATCGCGGAAGAGCTTTTTCGCCATCTCGTCGCCGCTTTGCTCTGGCGGCTTGGCGTTGAAATCCATCGCCATGAGCGCGTCGCCGAAGGTGGCGAAATCCAGATTCGGAATGGCGAGCTGCAGATCGAAATTGGTCGGCACGAAGGGCGAATAACTTGCCGGCATTGCCGGACTGTCGAGGCTGATGTCCTGCGCATCGATGCCGAAGCCGAAACGCATGGCGTCGCTCGGCCCGTCCATAACCAGGTTGTAACCGAATGCCTTGACGCCGCCATTGCCCATCTGGCTGCTGACGGTCAGATTATTGACCCCGATTGTCTCGCTGAACGAGGCAAGAATCGGAAAGGCTTGCTTGAGCATTCCCTTTATCTTGTCGCTGTTCTCTGGGCTTAGTTCTTTCTCCTCGAGATGGTCGAGAATGAAAAGGACGATCTCGCGGATTTGCTTGGCCGGCAGGCCGTTCACTTTGGCATCGAAATCGATCGAGTCGGCACGGATTTCAACGGGCGGCATTTGCAGGCCGGAAACCTGCTCGACGAAAGTCGACATCGAGCCGCCGCCCGCAAAATCGATACGCCCGTTGCCGCCTGCGCTGTCCGTCGAGGTCAGCTTTTGGTCCATCCCGGCAAAGCTGGCATGGACTTCCTCGGTGTCGGACTTGCTAGCGACCTTGATGTCCTTGGCGGTGAAGGTGCCGGAGCGCAGGTAGCTGATCGCCGGGTCGAAGACGCCGGTATAGACAAGCGAAGCGATGGAGTAGGAGAAATCCGTCGGCTTCTGGTCAGGGCCTTTGAAATGGCCGGAGACGTTGAGCTTGTTGTCACCCTCAATATTCCAGAGCCCGCTGTCGAGCGGCGTAGCGAACATCGAGAACGGCGTCAGCCCGTTGATCGCGAATGTCGCCGGATCGGCCTTGGCAAGCAGCTTCGCCAGATCGTAAATGATCTCATAGCGAGTGCCTGCCGGATTGACGGTGAGCAGGCCGCTCTTCGCAAGATCCTCGGGAAGCAGCTTCGTCAGATTGTCCTTGACCGCATTGGCGCCATCCTGATTGATCTCGACGCCCTGGGCCGTGGTGACAAGGCAAAGTGCCAGCAAGCTCGTTGCCGTGACAAGTTTGAGACGCATAGTCCGAATTCTCCTCAGCCCTTTTTTGAATGCGGCCATCCAAAGATGCGAAGCGCGCCGATGTCAACCTCAGCTGCGGCAGAGAATGGCAATTTGCCACTCACGCGGCCGCGGATTTCTTCACGGCGGGCGCAAGAACCGTTTCCTGCTGTACGGCCGGCGCCTCGCCGGTGACGATCGCCTCGATGCCCGAGCGCGGTCTCGGCTTACCGAAGAGGAAGCCCTGCACCTGCAGGCAGCCTTCCCGTCGAAGGAAGTCGATATGGTCTTCGTTTTCGACGCCTTCAGCAAGCACCGGTATGTCGAGGCTTGCCGCAAGAATGAGCGTCGAACGCACGATCGCCGCAGACTGCTTGTTGGTGACGACGCCGTCGACGAAGGCGCGGTCGATCTTGATCTTGTCGAACGGGAAGCTCTGCAGTGTCGACAGTGACGAATAACCCGTGCCGTAATCGTCCATCGCCACCTTTACGCCCAGCGCTTTCAGCCGGCGGATTGCCTGCAGCGCATGTTGATGATCGGCGATGATGCCGGATTCGGTGATCTCGATCTCGAGTCGCGCCGCCGGCAGGCCGGTCTCGAGCAGGATCTGATGCACGATCTGCGGTAGGCGGTTGTCGCCGAGCTGCTGCGGCGCGACGTTGACGGCGATGCGTAACGGGTTCTTCCAGGTCGCCGCTTCCGCGCAAGCGGCCCGCAGCACCCATTCACCAAGCTCAATGATAAAGCCGGTCTTTTCCGCGATCGGAATGAATTCGACGGGTGCGATGTAGCCGCGCGCGGGATGTCTCCAGCGCAGGAGCACTTCCAGGCCAACGATGTCGCGCGTCACCGTGTCATTCTGCTGCTGGTAGAACAGCTCGAATTCGCCGCGCGCCAATCCCTCCCGCATCTCGCTCGCCAGCGCGTTGCGTTCGCGCGCTGCCTGGTCCATCGAGGGCTCGTAGAAGCATATGCTGTTGGTCGCTGTCGATTTTGCCCGATACATGGCGATATCGGCCTGCGACAACAGGTCGTCCAAATTGTCCGCCTGTCCGGGATAGGTGGAGATACCGATACTGGAGCCGACGGTCAGCGCATGGCCGTTCCATTCGATCGGCCGAGCGATCTCGTCGAGCATGCGTTGTGCCAGTCCCTTAGCGTCCGAACGGACGAAATAATCGCACATGACGGCCACGAACTCGTCGCCGCCGACCCGCGCCACGAACTGGCCGTTCTGCATGATCTTGAACAGCCGCTCGGCGACGGCGCGCAGCACGGCATCGCCGGCGGCGTGACCGTGAACGTCGTTGATTTCCTTGAAACGGTCGAGGTCGAAGGAGAGCACGGCGATATTGGCCGTCATGTCCCTCGGCTTGTTGACCAGCGCCGACAGATGCTCGTTGAAGGCGGCGCGATTGGCAAGATTGGTCAGCGGGTCATGCAGCGACAGATGGCGGTAACGCTCGACGGCTGCCTGCGTCGACTGCATGTCGATGATATAGGTGGAGGCACCCAGCGCCAGGATGATGATCATGACGGCGCTGACGAGACCGGTCATGATGCCGTCCGAGATGATCTCGGTGGGTGCCGCAACAGTGGCATCCGGCAAGATCGTCAGCCCCGCCATGCCGGTGAAATGCGTGAGCACGATCGCAAGGATCAGCGAAAGGGCAGCCCCGTGGCGGCAGAAACGCGTGATCGGCCGGCCGACGCGATTGGTGGCGACTGCGCCGAACAAGCCGGCCAAGACCAGCGAGGCGACGACATAGGAGGCCTTCCATTCGAGACGACCCTCGACCTCGTAACCGGCGATCCCGACATAGTGCATGACCGCGATGCCGAGGCCGACGATCACGCCGCCTGCCTCGATAAGCGCGCTCTTCTGCGCGATTGACGCGATGGCAAAGCCGATCATCGTCGTCGCGACGGCGGCGAACAGCGACAGCAGCGTCAACGTCGGCTCATAGCCGTTCGCCACCGGCGTCTGGTAGCCGAGCATCGCGATGAAATGCGTCGTCCAGATGGTCGAGCCGCCAACGAAACCGGAGAGAAACAGCCAGTTGGTTTTCTGCAGCCCCTGCGATCGGCGCACCCGGGTGAAGAGGCGCATCGACAGCATCGATCCGAGCACACAGATAACGGTGGCGAAGATCAGATGCGGAAGGCTGTGTTCGACGGTGATGCAGGAAAGGACACGCAACATGAGAGGCAACCGGCAAATTGAGACGGCCCTGCTTATATCGGCGGGTAAACGCAGGATTTATTAATCGCCGCCGATTTCGTTTTCGATGGTTAAACCTTGGCGAAAGCGTGTATATGGGCAAAAAACAACCCAAATCCGCAACTTGCGTTTCCGATCGACTTATAATATAGGCCACCGGTCCGTGTAGACACCCTTGGAGGCAACGCGGATGAGGTCGGATCATACCGCCTCCGGTTCGTCGGAACAAGGCTTTTGCCCGCCGCCGAACTCTCCAAATAACCTCGAAAGGAATAGCCATGAGCCAGGAAACTTACGAGCTCAAGGCCGAGGCGCGCGAACGGGTTGGTAAGGGGTCCGCCCGTGAACTTCGCCGCAACGGTTTGATACCCGCTGTCATCTACGGTGACAAGCAGGCCCCCATTGCCATCGCTCTCAACACCAATGAGGTGACGAAGCGCATTCACGCCGGTGGTTTTATGACCACCGTGGCGACGATCGAAGTCGACGGCAAGAAGCACAAGGTTCTGCCGAAGGACTACCAGCTCGATCCGGTCCGTGACTTCACGTTGCATGTCGATTTCCTGCGCGTCTCCGGTAACACCCAGGTGACCGTCGAAATCCCGGTTCACTTCATCAACGAAGAGAAGTCCCCGGGCCTCAAGGTCGGCGGCGTTCTGAACATCGTTCGCCATGAAGTCGAAGTTCATTGCCCGGCCGATGCGATCCCTGAGTTCTTCAACATTGACCTCAGCGGCAAGAAGATCGGCGACAGCATCCATATCTCGGAAGTCACTCTGCCGAAGGGTGTCACTCCTGTGATCGACCGCGACTTCACGATCGCGACCATCATTGCCCCGGCTGGCGGCATTGACGAGAGCGCTGCGGAAGGTGGAGCCGAAGCCTGATCGCTTCGACCAATTTGTAAAGCATATGGCCCGCTTTCCCCTGGAAAGCGGGCTTTTCATTGTCCGCAAACGCCCCGTTTCAGCAACATTTAACAAATTCGTGAAAGCATGTTCCGTCAGCTGCGAAGAAGCCCGCCTTAATGCGCGACGGCAAATATGGCGGCCCGGGGGAGTAGACGGAAACATGAACAATTCCGTTGAGAACAGATTTTTTGCGATAGTTTGCGGAGCGCTGCTTGTTTTTGTTGCTCCCCTCTTTGTTCTCTTCCTTTTCCTTTCCTCGGAACGAGCCGACAAGGAAATACGCGATCACATCTCCGTTCTTCTCGTCGCCAATGCCCAGGCGCTGGCCAAACCGCTGTGGGACCTCGATGAGGAGAGCGTTACCCAGATCAGCGCGACGGTCGTTTCCCAGGGCGCCATCGTCAAGGTCGAAGTGCGTGACCAGTCAGGCCAGCTCGATGTCAGCCAGTCTACCATTCCGCGCTCCTTCGGCGGCAAGCTGGTGCAGGTGTCGCGCGCCATCATCTACAACACTGTCGACGGTCCGAAGAACCTCGGCAGCATCAGCGTCTATTATCCCGCGCTCGGCCTGTTTTCCGGCCTGAAGCAGGAAGAGGTCGTCTTCATTTCGATCTTCATCTTCGCGGTGCTGACCGTTTTCGGCACGGCGCTGATCGGCAACCGTTTCTTCGTCATCCAGCCGCTGATGCGGCTGACGGCGGCGATCGAGGCCACCCGCCAGCTGGGCTCCCGCCATCATGTCGACTGGCAGTCGAACGACGAGATGGGACGGCTTGCCCATAGCTTTAACGAGATGCAGACCAAGCTCGAAAGCGAGGAAAAGGAGCTGAAACTCGCCCACCGCCGCGCCACCGACATCTACAATCTGACGCCCGCCATGCTCTTCTCGCTCGACGAGGAAGACCGCATCACCGCCGTCAGTGATTATTGGCTGCTTGCCACAGGGTATAACCGCGCCGCCGTCATCGGCCGCAACTTCGCCGATCTCGTCACTTCCGCCACCCGTGACAAATTCGTCAAGCGCCGCCGGGCCGAAAGCGGCATGACCGTCACCGTCAAGTTTGTCTGCTTGGACGGTCGCACCATGGACGTCCTGATCATGGAATCAGAGGCGGGAGCCGGCGCTCACGACCGCCTCTCGCTATCGGTCATGACCGATGTCACCGAACTCAAGGCCTCCGAGGACCGCAACCACCGCCAGGCAATCACCGATCACCTGACCGGGCTTCTTAATCGCCAGGGCTTCGAAGCCGTCCTCGACAACAAGATCGCCGCCGCCGACGCCGCCGGCCAGGAACTCGCCTGTCTCTTCGTCGATCTCGACCGTTTCAAGTGGATCAACGACAATATGGGCCATGCCGCCGGCGACATGGCGCTGGTCGAGCTCGTCGAGCGCCTGAAAACGCATCTTGCCCCCTCCGACGAGGCAGCCCGTCTCGGCGGCGACGAATTTGCCATCTTGCTGCCGGCGAAGGATGCCGAAAAACGCTCCAAGGCAATGTGCGAGCAGATTGCCACGCTCTTCGAAACGCCATTCGCCCCGGACATGCATCTGAGCGCTTCCGTCGGCATCGCCATCTATCCGCATCATGCCGCAACCGCGGCCGAACTGCTGCAGAAATCCGACATGGCGATGTATGCCAAGAAACGCGACGGCAAAAACGGCGCGCAGCTCTTCGACAATGCCATGCTCGACCGTGCCCGCAGCCGCGCCGAGATCGAAGCCAATATCGAAGCCGGCCTCGTCGACAACTGGTTCGAGGCCTTCCTGCAGCCGATCGTCAACCTGAACGGTCGCGGCATATCAGGTTTCGAGGCGCTATTGCGTCTCAACCATCCACAGAAGGGCTTGATGCCGCCGGCCGAGATCATCAGTGTCGCCGAGGAGACGGCAAAAATTGTCCGCGTCGGCAACGTCATCATGGAAAAGGCGGTCGCCAACCTCGCGAAGATTTCCCGCATCCCCGGTATGCAGGATACCTATCTCGCCATCAACTTCTCGCCGCTGCAGTTCGAGCCGGCGCTGCCGGCCCGTCTTGCCGCCATCGTCGGTCGCCACGGCATCCGCCCCGAGCGCATCGTCGTCGAGATCACCGAGGCCGTGCTGATGCACGACAACCCTGAGATCCGCATGATCGTCACCGAGCTTCGTCGCTTCGGCTGCCGTATCGCGCTTGACGATTTCGGCACCGGCTATTCGTCGCTGAGCTACCTTAACCGCTTCCCTGTCGACATCATCAAGATCGACCAGTCGTTCACCCGCGCGATCAACGACGGCGATGACGACGTGCGCCAGAAGAGCCGCATGCTGATCGAAGGCATCACCACGCTCTCCCACAAGATGGACTGCACCGTTATTGCCGAAGGCATCGAGACCGAAGAGGAGTGCCGCACGCTCCACCAGATGGGACTTGACTATGGCCAGGGCTACCTCTTCCACCGTCCGCAGCACGCAGCCACGCTGATCGAGGAACTGATGGCCTCGCAATCGGCCATCGCACGCGCCTCGTAAACGAAGAACGAAGGAGATGATACCGATGAAAAAGCTCCTGCTTCTCGCATGCCTGGTGCTGCCATGCACCGCCCATGCGCAAACGGTGACCTTCGCGACCGAGGATTATGCCCCCTTCAACTACCGCGAAGGCAAGGAGATCAAGGGCGCGACCGTCGAGCAGGTCGAAAAGATAATGGCCGCCATCGGCGTCGACTACACCATCGAGATCATGCCCTGGGCGCGTGCTTTCAGCCTTGCCCGCACGGCGCCGATGACCTGTGTCTTTGCGACCGCCCATAACGGCGCGCGCGACCCGTTGTTTAAATGGGTCGAGCCGCTGCTCATCGACCGCAACATCCTGATCACCCGCAAGGGTTCTGATGTCACCGCCAGCAATCTGGACGAGGCGAAGAAATATACGGTCGGCACTCAGCGCGAGGATTACACCGAGACGATCCTGAAGGAGAAGGGCTTCACCAAGCTCGATGTCGCCAGCGACTTCAACGCGACGCTGCGCAAACTGCTTGGCGGGCGCATCGACATGATGCCGATCTCCGAACTCTATTTCGAAAAGCTGCAGGTCGACCAGCCGGTGGAGATGGTGACCGTGCTCTCCTCCCAGCCGATGGGCATCGCCTGCGAGAAGAACTTTCCGGCCGATCTGCTCGCCAGGATGCAGGCTGCCCTCGACAAGCTGATCGCCGATGGTGACCAGAAGCAGATCTTCCTGAAATACGGCATGAACCTGTCGGACTGACCCTGTCTGAGCGACCTTGGCCGACGGACCGCTGCCCTTTCCGCTTGACTTTGCTTTCATTTCGCGGTGGTGAACGGCGGGAAGTTCTAGCAAGGAAAAACAGACCATGCTGATCATCGCGGGTCTCGGCAATCCCGGCGGCAAATACGCCGGCAACCGCCACAATATCGGCTTCATGGCCGTCGATGCCATTCATCGGCGCCACAGCTTTTCGCCCTGGTCGAAGAAGTTCAGGGCCGAGATCGCCGAGGGCGAGCTCGGCGGCGAGAAGGTGCTGCTGATCAAGCCGCAGACCTTCATGAATCTTTCCGGCGAGTCTGTCGGCGAAGCGATGCGTTTCTACAAGCTCCAGCCGGCCGATCTCGTGGCGATCTACGACGAACTCGACCTTCCCCAGGGCAAGGCGCGGCTGAAGACCGGTGGCGGCCACAACGGCCACAACGGCATCAAGTCGCTCGACGCCCATTGCGGCAAGGAGTATCGGCGGCTGCGCCTCGGCATCGGCCATCCCGGCGTCAAGGAAATGGTGCAGAACCACGTGCTCGGCGATTTCGCCAAGGCCGACAAGGCCTGGGTGGAGCCGCTTCTGGACACGCTCGCCGACAATGCCGATATGCTGGTGCGAAACGAGGATTCGCAGTTGATGAACAAGATCGCGCTGGCGCTCGGCGGCAAGGCCGAGGAGGAGAAGCCAGCGAAGGAAAAAAAGGACGCCGAGAAGAAGCCGGCCGGCCAGTCGCATATCCATCAGGCTCGCGGCCACAACCAGCCGAAGCTGCCGGTGACCGGCCCGATGGCCGACATGCTGAAAAAGATGTTCGGCAACAAGGGCGATTGAGCTTGATGCCGGATGGAGACGTCATCATCCGGCCCGCAGTCCGCGGCGATCTTCCCGGTCTCCTGGCCCTCTACCGCCAGCTGAACCCCACCGATCCGGTTCTTGACGAGGCCAGTGCCGAGGAACGCTTTTCCGCCATCCTGGCCCAGCCCGGCATGACCGTCTTCATCGGTGTTGCGGGTGAGGTCGCCGTCGCCACCGTCACAAGCGTCGTCGTGCCGAACCTGACACGGAACGGCGCGCCCTATGCGCTCATCGAAAACGTCGTCACCCATGCCGATCATCGCAAGCGCGGTTATGCCCGCACCGTCATCGGCCACGCGGTCGCCGAGGCCTGGAACGCCGGATGCTACAAGGTGATGCTGCTTACCGGCTCCAAGAATCCGGCAACGTTGCGCTTCTATGAGAATTGCGGTTTCGTGCAGGAAAAGACCGGCTATCAGATCCGCCGGCCCTGACTCCATATTCGCGGCGGCCCTCGGAAAGCGCCTATTCCTCCGGTTCGGTGGTGAACATCAGCGGAAAGCCCATGCCCTTGGCAAGGTCGATGCCTTCCTTGGCCTTGGTCTCGGCGATGTCCCTGACGCAGACCACGACCACGCAGGAACCCAGCTTGTGCGCCGTCATCATCACCCGGTAGCCGGTCTCCTCGCTCATGCGGAAGACGGCCTTCAGGATCATGATCACCAATTCGCGCGGCGTATAATCGTCATTGACGAGAATGACCTTGTAGAGCTTCGGCTTGTCCAGCTTGAGCTTCACTTTGGCCTTCGGTTTCAGGGCAATGTCATTGTCACTCATCGGAAAAATCCACCCGTTGATGACATGGAAAAGGCGGAGAAAACATCCGCCACCAATATATTGCACCGTAAGCACGGCAGTTCAATGACGGAGTGTTATTCCGCGGAGAGCAGGAGGCAATTCTGGCCGGCTTTTTCCAGGATTGCGGCAGCCTTCTTGTCGAATGTCACGAATGTTTCGCCGCCAAGTCTGCGACCTTCGAAGACGATGATGCCGTCGGCGAAATCCCCGCTAGCATCGAGACAGGATAATCCGGCTTCGACGGCAACTCTGTCGTAGACAACCTTCCTGTCCGATATCAGCAGCCGGATGGCCGCTGAGATCTCTGAAGCGCTCTTGCGATAGACCCGGCTGGCGACCCAGACGAATTCGCAAAACGTCAGATTGGAAATGAACAGGCGTTCGGCCTCGCGCATGAACGTCCTTGCACGCTCAGTTTGCTTCGGATTGTCGTGCACGGCCGAACGTACGAGCACATTCGTATCAACGATCATTGTCGACGCCGACCTCGCCTGCCCAGCCCGCCTTTATGGCCTCATCGATCTCTTCGAGCGTCGCATGAATATTCTCCTTGTTCTCCAGACTCCCGAAGAAGCTTTCCACCGAGCCGGCGACCGGCCGCCTCTTAACAGCAATGACCTCAAGTTTGCCGCCAGGCAGGAGATCGACATCGATCTTGTCGCCGGGCCTGACGCCGAGATGCTGAAGCACCTCCTTTTTCAGGGTGACCTGCCCCTTTGCCGTCACAGTCAGAGTTGCCATGCTGATGGTATCCTTTGCTCCAAAAGTAAGGCTAAATCGCCTTACCTTCAATCCGAGCGCCTCAGCTTTTTCAATTCATGTTGCGAACCCTTGACCCAGGGCGGCCATTCCCGCATAGGCAGGGCAAAGTTACCAATAGATATGGATCAAGCCATGGGCTTCAAATGCGGTATCGTCGGCCTGCCGAATGTCGGCAAATCGACCCTCTTCAACGCGCTCACCAAGACGGCGGCGGCACAGGCGGCGAATTATCCCTTCTGCACCATCGAGCCGAACACCGGCGAAGTCGCCGTGCCGGATCCGCGCATGCGCAAGCTTGCCGATATCGCCAAGTCGAAAGAACTGATCCCGACCCGCATCTCCTTCGTCGACATCGCCGGCCTGGTGCGCGGCGCCTCGAAGGGTGAGGGCCTCGGCAACCAGTTCCTCGCCAATATCCGCGAGGTCGATGCTATCGTGCATGTGCTGCGCTGCTTCGAAGACAGCGACATCACCCATGTCGAAGGCCGCATCAATCCCGTTGCCGATGCCGAGACGATCGAGACCGAGCTGATGCTTGCCGACCTCGAAAGCCTGGAGCGCCGCACCGAGCAGACCCGCAAGCGCGCCACCAGCAAGGACAAGGATTCGGTGGCGATGCTGCCGATCATGGAAGCCTCGCTGAAGCTGCTCAACGAAGGCAAGCCGGTGCGCACGCTGCTGTCGACGCTCGACGCGGAAGAAATCGTCATCCTCAAGAGCCTCAATCTTCTGACTTCACATCCGGTGCTCTACGTCTGCAACGTCGCCGAATGCGATGCCTCGACCGGCAACGAATTCACCGAGGCCGTCGCTGTCATGGCGAAGGAGCAGGGTGCTGAAACCGTCACTATCTCGGCGGCGATCGAGTCTGAGGTCGCCCAGCTTCCCGAGGAGGAAGCCAAGGAATTCCTCTCCGCCCTCGACCTTGACGAGGCGGGCCTCGACCGGCTGATCCGCGCCGGCTACAAGCTGCTCCACCTGATCACCTATTTCACCGTCGGCCCGAAGGAAACGCGCGCCTGGACGATCGAGCGCGGCACCAAGGCGCCGCAGGCCGCCGGCGTCATCCATTCGGATTTCGAGCGTGGCTTCATCCGCGCCAACACCATCGCCTATGACGACTATATCAAATACAACGGCGAAGTCGGCGCCAAGGATGCCGGCAAGGCGCGCGACGAAGGCAAGGAATACGTCGTCCAGGACGGCGACGTCATCCATTTCCGCTTCAACACCTGAACGGAAACTGTCGCTATCCCGATCAATTCATTTCGCCCAAATCGCTCAGCGGTTTGGGCGAAATCGTAAGATTTACGGAGTTGCCCCTAAGACGGCCGGCGGCAGTCTTTGCGAAATGGCGTCCGGCAGCGCCCGCAGCACGATGCGGCGCAGCGGCATCCAGCCCGTTCCTATGACGAGCACGATCGCCCCGACGACGATCAGCGTCGTGAAGATATAGGTATCAACCGTCGCACTTCCCTGTCGGAAAATGCCGTAGATCGCAAAACCGAGCGACAGCAGTCCAGACGTGACGAAGGCGCGCCGGTCGATGACAAGGCCGATCAGCATCAGCACCCCAACGCTGATAACGATGATCGGCGTCTTGATCGAAACCGTCTGGGCAACATCCAGCAAATTGCCGTCGAACGAAATCAGCAGGCGGACGCTGAAGAGCAGCGCCGGTGCAGCACCCAGATGAAGCCAGAAGGCGATATCGGAGCGTGTCGTCCGGCGCATCCGATCGCCAAGGTCGAAATACAGCGCCGTTGCAAAGAGCCCGAGCGCGCAAACGAGGCAGACCACCGCGAGCAAGACGGGATGGTTGGCGAAGAATTGCGGATCCCCGCTCGCCCATTGCATGAGCCGCAAAAGTAGGGTGAGGACGAAAGCAAGGGCCGACATGATGCAGAGCGCCAACGCCAACGGCACCCGATAGCGGACATAATAGGCGCCGAGAATGATAGGGAAGCCGGCAACGAACTGCGTCGCCTCCGCCCCGTTGAAAGCGGATGTTATCGGCTTGAAGAAGAAGGACATCAGCAGGAATGTCCAGCAGAACAGCGCGATCGTCAGGCTGACGGCCGGCAGGGCAAGCCGCTGCCGGCGCACCAGGATCTCCGAAAGCACAATGATCGCAGGCAGCACGGCATAAAGTGCGGCAAGCCCCCAGAGGCCGCCGAGCGCCACGACGACACCGATCGTGATCAGCACATCGTGAAAGCCGCGCACGAAACGCGGTGTCTCGGTATCCGACCAGGCCTGCTCTTCCTGCGCTGCCATTGCCGGCCGCGCCTCTATGACGGTGACGCCGCGCTCGGCCAGAAACGGCAAAAGCCGCCCGCCCGCCTCCGGCGAAATCAGCCCCTGGCGTGCAGCTTCGTCGAGTATCGATCTCAGTTCCGTCATACCGGTTTATCTCCCCGGAATCATTGAGCCCGCGCGGATGCTATTGTAAGCATTGTGCGCTGCATATGGCGGGAGGAGCGAATGTCGGCAGAAAAGCTTTCCTTTGAGGATTTCCGGCCCGGCCGCCGCTTCGTGCTCGGCCCGAAGCCGGTAACCACCGAGGAAATCATTGAGTTCGCAAGCGAATTCGACCCGCAGCCGATGCATCTTGATGAGGCTGCCGGCCGCGCCAGCATTCTCGGCGGGCTTGCCGCCTCCGGCTGGCACACCTCTTCGATGTTCATGCGCATGATGGCCGACAGCTATCTCCTGACCGCGCTCGCCGAGGGCGCGCCTGGTATCGATTTGATGGAATGGCGCAAGCCTGTCCTTGCCGGCGACACGCTGTCGGGCCATTCGACTGTGCTCGAATCCCGGCCGATGCGCTCGCGGCCCGGCATGGGCATCGTCAAGTTCCGCCATGAGGTGGAAAACCAGCGAGGCCAACTCGTCTTGGTCTCAGAAAATTCGGTCATGCTCCGCACGCGCCCGGAGACATCAGCATGAAAATGTCCGACCTCTACACCGTCGGCGAGAAGGCCGAGATCGGCAGCTACACCTTCACCGAGGAAAGCATCATCCGCTTCGCCAAGCGCTTCGATCCACAGCGTTTTCATATCGACAGGCAGGCGGCAAAGGAAAGCCTCTTCGGCGATCTCTGCGCCTCCGGCTGGCACACGACGGCCGCCTGGATGCAGACTTTCATTGCCTTTTGGGAAAGGCAGAGCGCAGCACTCGCGGAAAAGGGCCTGACAGCACCGAAGCTCGGCCCCTCACCGGGTTTTCAGAAGCTGCAATGGCTGCGGCCGGTGTTCGTCGACGATGACGTGACCTATTCCGTCGCCTTGCTCTCCAGCCGGGCGCTCGCCTCACGGCCGGGCTGGCACGTCAACACGATCCTCTGCGAAGGCGTCAATCAAAACGGCGATCCCGTTATCCGCTTCGAAAGCGGCGTCCTCGAATTCGACTGACGCCGCCCGCAATGGAAGTGGTTCGGAGCATGATGCCGAAAAGTGTGAGCGGTTTTCGGACGACATCATGCTCTATTTCTTTGATCTAATGCCCGGAAAATTCGACCAGCGTGTGCACGATAACGCCGAGTTCTTCCAGCTTCCTGCGGCCGCCGAGATCCGGCAGGTCGATGACGAAGCAGGCGCCGACCACTTCCGCGCCGATCTGGCGCAGCAGCTTCGTTGCGCCGACGGCCGTGCCGCCGGTGGCGATCAGGTCGTCGACCAGGATCACCTTCTCGCCGGGCTGCACCGCATCGCGATGCATCTCCATCTCGTCGACGCCGTATTCCAGGCTGTAGGCGATGCGCACGGTCTCGTGCGGCAGTTTGCCCTTCTTGCGGATCGGCACGAAGCCCGAGGAAAGCTGGTGGGCCACCGCACCGCCCAGAATGAAGCCGCGCGCCTCCATGCCGGCGATCTTGTCGATCTTGGTGCCCGCATAGGGCTGCACCAGTTCGTCAACCGCCCTGCGGAAAGCGCGTGGGTTGCCGAGCAGCGTGGTGATATCACGGAAAATGATGCCGGGCTTGGGATAGTCGGGAATGGAGCGGATGCTGGCTGCGAGCTCCGAAGTCGTATTGTCCATGGAAAGTCCATATTCTGCGAGGGCATGAAACTGGCCGCACCCTATCAATTGCCAGGGGCGGAACCAACAAAAAAGGCGGCCCGAGGCCGCCTTTTGAATGTCGATCGGGAACCGCTCAGTGTTCCTTGTTGGCGTAGATCGACCGCTTCGTCAGGTAGATCAGCACCGTGAAGATCAAGAGGAAGATCATGACCATGAAGCCCGTACGCTTGCGTTCCTCGAGATGCGGCTCGGCGGCCCACATCAGGAAGGCGGAGACGTCCTTCGAATACTGGTCGACCGTCGCCGGCGCACCATCGTCATAGGTCACCTGGCCATCGGAGAGCGGCTTCGGCATGGCAAGGACGGCCGCAGCGTGGAAATAGGGGTTATAATGTCCGCCCTGCGGCACCTGGAAACCGGCCGGCGGCTCTTCATAACCGGTCAGCAGCGAATGGATGTAATCCGGGCCACCTTCCTGATACTGCGTGAAAATGTCGAAGACGAATTGCGGGAAGCCGCGCTCGACTTCGCGAGCCTTCGCAATCAGCGAAAAGTCGGGCGGAGCCGCGCCGTTGTTGGAAGCCGCCGCCGCCTCTGCATTGGCGAAAGGCGCCGGGAAGTGATCGGATGGCACCGCTTTGCGGGTAAACATTTCACCGGCGGCGTTCGGGCCGTCCTGAACCTCGTAGTTCGCAGCGAAAGCCTTCACCTGCGCCTCGGAATAACCGAGTTCGTCGAGCATGCGGAAGGGCACGAGGTTCATCGAGTGGCAGGCGGAACAGACTTCGGTATAGACCTTGAGGCCACGCTGAAGCTGACTCTTGTCGTAATGGCCGAACGGACCGGCAAAAGTCCATTCCTCCTCCTTCGGCTCCTTCAGCGGATAGTGCGGTGTCGCACTTTCCTCGTGATGGGCCGCAGCCGCGCCGTTGGCGGGCGTCGCCTCCTGGGCCAGCACCGCACTGCCGAGACCGGCGGCGAATGCGAACGAGAGAATGCTTGTAACAAGCGTTTTCATATTTCTATTCCCTTCCGTCGCTCGCTTATGCCTTGACCGCTGCGGTCATGTTGCGCTTTTCGAGCACCGCTTCGGTGATCGAGTTCGGGATGCGGCGCGGTGTTTCCACCAAGCCGAGAACCGGCATCGCGACCAGGAAGAAAGCGAAGTAGAGGAGCGTGCAGATCTGCGAGATCGTGGTGTACAAGCCTTCTGCCGGCTGCGAGCCGAGCCAGCCGAGGATGATCGCATTGATCACGAACAGCCAGTAGAACAGCTTGTACCAGGGGCGGTAGACGGCCGAGCGCACCTTCGACGTATCGAGCCAGGGCAGGAAGAACAGCACGATGATCGCGCCGAACATCACGAGCACGCCGCCAAGCTTGGAGTCGATCGGACCGACGTTGAAGGTGATCGAACGCAGCATCGCGTAGAACGGCAGGAAGTACCATTCCGGAACTATGTGGGCCGGCGTCTTCAACGGGTCGGCCGGGATGTAGTTGTCGGCGTGGCCGAGGAAGTTCGGCAGGTAGAAGACGAAATAGGCGTAGACCAGCAGGAAGATTGAGACGCCGAGAGCATCCTTCATCGTCGCATAAGGCGTGAAGCGCACCGTATCCGTCTTCGTCTTGACCTCGACGCCCGTCGGGTTCGTCTGGCCGACGACGTGCAGCGCCCAGATGTGCAGGATGACGACACCGGCGATCATGAACGGCAGCAGGTAGTGCAGCGAGAAGAAGCGGTTCAGGGTCGGGTTTTCGACCGCGAAACCGCCGAGTAGGAACTGCTGCACCCATTCGCCGACCAGCGGGAAAGCCGAGAAGAAGCCGGTGATGACGGTGGCGCCCCAGAAGGACATCTGGCCCCAGGGCAGAACGTAGCCCATGAAGCCGGTCGCCATCATCAGGAGGTAGATGACCACGCCGAGGATCCAGAGGATTTCGCGCGGCGCCTTGTAGGAGCCGTAATAGAGGCCGCGGGCAATGTGCAGGTACACCGCGACGAAGAAGAAGGACGCGCCGTTGGCATGCATATAGCGCAGCAGCCAGCCGTGGTTGACGTCGCGCATGATCTTTTCAACGGAGTTGAAGGCGACCGAGGATTCGGCAGCGTAATGCATGGCGAGTGTGACGCCCGTCAGGATCTGCACCACCAGCATGACGGCGAGCATGGCGCCGAAAGTGTAGGCATAATTCAGGTTACGCGGAACCGGATAGGCGATGAAGCTGTCATAGACCATGCGCGGCAGTGGAAGGCGCGCATCGACCCATTTCTCGAGGCCGGTTGATGGCTCGTAGCTGGAATGGCCACTCATTAATCAGTCTCCCCTCAACCGATCTTGATCTTGGTATCGGACAAAAATGAAAAGGTCGGAATCGCCAGGTTCTGCGGCGCCGGACCTTTGCGGATGCGGCCGGCCGTGTCGTAGACCGAGCCATGGCAGGGACAGAACCAACCATTGTATTCGCCGGCCTGGCCGAGCGGCACGCAGCCGAGATGCGTGCAGGTGCCGATCATGACGATCCAGTTTTCCTTGCCCTTGCCGCCGGAACGGTCAACACCCGTTGCCTGAGCGTCGACAGGAAGGTTTGCATTGCGCGCGATCGGGTCCTTCAGATCACCAAGCTGGACGGCGTTTGCCGCTTCCACTTCCTCAGGCGTGCGATTGCGGATGAAGATCGGCTTGCCGCGCCATTTGACCGTCAGCGACATGCCAGGCTCAAGGCTGGCAACGTCGACTTCGATGGAGGCGAGAGCGAGCGTCGAAGCGTCAGGACGCATCTGATCGATGAATGGCCAAGCGACCGCAACGGCGCCGACGGCGCCTGCCATACCAGTGGTGAGATAAAGGAAATCACGGCGAGTGGGTTCGCCCATGCCCTCGCTTGTCGTTTCGTGTTCGCTCACGGCTAACATCCTCTGCGCAATTTTCGCGGAATTCCGCCCTGCCCCCTCTACCGGCGAATCTCTCTGGACACAATTCGGCCATAGATTCCCCGGCAATCCGGCGCGTTCTATGCTTGATCGCAAATTATGTCCAGCCTTGGCAAGGGGATGAGGGCACAATGTCGCGGGAAATTTCGGATGAATTTTTTAAGGCAAACACGCGCTTGCTATTATGTTGCGTTGCAACAAAAACGGCCTCGTGATAGGCGCAGTCGCAGCCACGCCAGCGAGCCGGACCGGAGCGGATGAGAGACACGATTTTTTGCGTATTCAGCGTCCTCACGACCCTCGTTCTCGCCATCGTCTCCCTGCGATACGTTGCCGATTTCTATCTGCTGTCGTTCTTTTACAGCTTCCAGGTCCATCTGGCGGTGGCCGGCGTGATGGCCTCGCTCGCAGCCCTTCTCGTCAAGCGGCACTGGTATGCGCTGCTGACCCTCGCGGTATCGGTGGTCCTTGCCGTCCACGGCGTCGTGATGATGCGCGAGTTCATCGAACCATCAGTCGAGGAGAGCCGCCCCGCCCTCTTCAGGCTGATGTCCTTCAATATCGAGAACGATAATTTCGCAAACGGCCCTGGCATCGCCGACATGGTCATCGCCTCGGGCGCCGATGTCGTCAACATCCTGGAGGCCGAACCGCTGCTGTCTGAACTGCCGCGGTTGTTGAAGGCCTATCCCTATTATATCGGATGCGGCGTCGGCATGGAGCAATGCGATACGCTGGTCTTGTCGAAACGTCCGCTCATCGAACCCCGCATCAGCAATCTCGGCCTGCTCTGGCGCAATCGGCTGACGATCTCGACGATCGATTTCGACGGCCAGAAGGTCAATTTCCTCGCCGCGCACCTGACAAAACCTTATTACGATGAGTTCCACGGCCTCGAAATCTGGGATCTAGCAGAGATCATCCCTTCCATTTCGGGACCACTCGTCCTTGCCGGTGATTTCAATACGTCGATTCTGGCGCCAGACGTGCAGTATCTCATGCGCACCCAGGGCTTGGGCACGGTATCGCTGGAGCCCGCGACATGGCCGATCCGGGCTGGCGCCTTCGGTATTCCGATCGATCACGTCTTTACCCGGGCGCCGCTGCGGCTGAAATCGGTCCGCCGTATCGAGAACGGCTTCGGATCAAATCATTTTGGCCTGATGGCGGAATTTGTCATCGACCCTTGAGCCCGTGTCCTCATCCGTAGCGAGGAAGCCGCCGGACTGGCGCGCCCAAAGTTCGGCATAGAGGCCGCCGCGGCGAAGCAGTTCGTCATGACTGCCTTCCTCGATGATCCGGCCGAGATCGACGACGATCAGCCGGTCGAGCGCGGCGATCGTCGACAGCCGATGGGCGATCGCAAGCACCGTCTTGCCTTCCATGATCCGGTGGAGATTGGACTGGATCGCTTCTTCCACTTCCGAATCGAGCGCCGACGTCGCTTCGTCGAGAACGAGGATCGGCGCGTCCTTCAGCAAGACGCGGGCAATCGCGATACGCTGCCGCTGCCCGCCTGACAGTTTGACGCCGCGTTCGCCGACATGTGCATCGAAACCCCTGCGGCCCTGCTGATCCTGCAGGCGTTCGATGAAGTCGATGGCTTCGGCGCGCCTGGCTGCCTCGACCAGCCCCTCCTCGCCGGCATCCGGCCGTCCGAACAGGATATTGTCCCGCACGGAACGATGCAGCAGCGAGGTGTCCTGGCTGACGACGCCGATTTGCATCCTGAGAGATTCCTGCGTCACGGCTGCAATATCCTGGCCGTCGATTAGAATGCGGCCATCCTGAATATCGTAGAGACGCAGCAGCAGGTTCATCAGCGTTGATTTCCCCGCGCCCGAACGGCCGACGATCCCGACCTTTTCGCCCGGGCGGATGGTCAGGGAAAAATTCTCGACGACCGGCTGATGACCCATGCCGTAGCGGAAGGAAACATTGTCGAAGCGGATGCCGGGCTGCCGGATCACCAGGCTCTTCGCATCCGCCCGATCGACGAGCCCCAGAGGCTGGGAGATCAGCTCGGCGGCATTCTGGATGGTGCCGAGATTGCGCATGATGCCGTTGAACTGCGTCATCAGCCGTCCGAGCAGGAAATTCAGCCTGAGCACCAGCGCCAGCGAAAACGCCACGGCGCCGGAACTCACCAGGCCGCGCAGCCAGAGATCAACGCTCAGCCCCGCCATCGTTACGATCATCAGGCCGGAGAGCAGCGCCATCGAGGCCCTGACGCCCGTGATGAACCGCGTGAAGCGCAGCACCGTATCCTGATAGATATCGAAGCCCTGCCGCATGTAGCGGTCGCTCTCCTCATCGCGTGCAAACAGCTTCAGCGTCTGCATGTTGCTGTAGGAGTCGACCATCCGGCCATTCAGCATCGATCCGGCTTCCGCCGTTTCGCGGGAATGATGGCGGATCCGCGGAACGAAGTGGCGCGCAAGCAGGCTGAAGGCGCAAAGCCAGAACAGCACGACGGCGGCAAGGGAAAAGTCCAGCCGGGCGACCAGCACGAGCGTCGTTACGGCATAGATGCCGACGAACCAGACGCTTTCCATCAGCGAGGTGACGAGATCGCCGGTTGCCTGCCCCGCCGACCAGACCTTGGTGACGATGCGCCCGGAAAAATCGCTCTGGAAGAACGACAATGATTGCCTGGAGACGTGGAGATAGGATTGCCAGCGAGCAAGATTGTAGAAGCCCGGCGTGATCACCTGCTGGTCGACGAGCGCGATCAGGAAGGCGACGACGAAGCGTACGAGCCCGATAAGGGCGAGCATGCCGAACAATTCGCCGCCATGGGCGGCGAGAAGACCGTTCCAGCCGGCACCCGGCGTGATGCTCCCGAGGATATCGACCAAGCGGCCGACGAACCAGAACAATGCAGCCTCGATTGCCGCCGATGTCCCACCGAGAATGAGCATGGCGATAAACGGCATCCTCGCCTGGCCGATATAGAACCAGATGAATCCGAGCGTCGAGCGCGGCGGTTGGAGATTGGCGCGTGGGCGGAACGGGTCGATCCAGGTTTCGAACCGGCGGAGGATGGGGTTCAGCAACATAGAAGCGATATAGGCGGATTAGCCGACCCGGCAAAGGGAATCAAAAGCGGACAGAATGTTATATTTTGGTAATTATCGATAACATCGGCGGCATCGGCATTGACTGCCCCTCAACCGGTCACAATCTGACGTTACGATCGCGCTTCACCGGAGAAACCGTCCATGGAAACGAAAATGCTCGATGCGCATATTCCGCTTCCGCTTGCAGAAAGGCTGGATGCCCTGGCCATCGACCTGGCGCTGCCGCGCGATGAAATCGTCACCGACGCCATCACCGCCTGGATCGACCAGGAGGAGCGCCGCCGCATCACAGCGCTGCGCACGATCGCCGCCGCCAACACCATCGTCCTCATCGAACATCACCGCGCGATTGATTGGGCCGACAGCCTTTGAACGGCCAAGAGGCAAACGCGGTCAGGTTTCAGCAACCGTCCGGCAAGCTCATAGCCATCCTAAGAATTCAAGAGGCCCTCCCCGCTTCCGTGGGGAGGGCCTCATTTCATCTTATTCCGCCGCCACTTCCGCTTCCTCGGCGTGATCGGAGAGGAAGCCGCCGGACTGGCGGTTCCAGAGGTCGGCATAGATGCCGCCTCCCGCGATCAGTTCGCTGTGCGAACCGGCCTCGATGATCCGGCCCTTGTCGAGCACGATCAGCCGGTCCATCTCCGTCAGCGTCGAAAGCCGGTGGGCGATCGCGATCACCGTCTTGCCCTCCATCAGGGCGAAGAGGTTTTCCTGGATCGCCGCCTCAACTTCCGAATCGAGCGCCGAGGTCGCCTCGTCGAGCACCAGGATCGGCGCGTCCTTCAGGAAGACACGGGCGATCGCGACGCGCTGCCGCTGGCCGCCGGAGAGCTTGACGCCGCGTTCGCCGACCTGCGCATTCAGCCCTTCGCGGCCCTGCAAGTCGACGAGACCTTCGATGAACTCCCAGGCATTCGCGCGTTTGGCGGCCTCGATCACCTCTGCGTCCGTTGCATCGGGGCGACCATAGGCGATGTTGTCGCGGATCGAGCGATGCAGCAGCGAGGTGTCTTGCGTCACCACGCCGATCAGCGAGCGCAGGCTTTCCTGCGAGACGCCGGCGATGTCCTGCCCGTCGATGGTGATGCGGCCGGCCTCCAAATCATAGAAGCGCAGCAGCAGGTTCATCAGCGTCGTCTTGCCGGCGCCGGAGCGGCCGACGAGACCGACCTTCTCACCCGCCTTGATGTCGAGCGAAAGGTTGTCGATGACGCCCTTGCTCTTGCCGTAGTGAAAGCGGATGCGGTCGTAGTGGATCGCACCCTTCTTCGCCGTCAGGGTGGGTGCGCCCGGCTTGTCGACGATGTCGTGCTGTTTGCTCATCATCTCCATGCCGTCATAGACCGTGCCGATATTCTCGAACAGTGCCGAGACTTCCCACATGATCCATTGCGACATGCCGTTGACGCGCATGGCAAGACCGATGGCGATGGCGATGGCGCCGACCGAGATCGCCCCGCTCAGCCAGAACCAGATCGACAGGCCCGAGATGACGAAGAGCGCAACGCAGTTGTTCACGTAGACGCAGATGTGGAAGAGCGTCACCTTGCGCATCTGCTTGTGCACGGTCTGCAGGAACTCGTCCATGCCCTCCTTGGCATAGACCTCCTCGCGGCCCGCATGCGAAAACAGCTTGACGGTCGCGATATTCGTATAGCTGTCGACCACGCGCCCCGTCATCATCGAGCGCGCATCCGCCTGCGCCGCCGCGATCTTGCGAAGCCGCGGCACGAAATAGGCGACGATGCTGATATAGACTGCGAGCCAGACGAGGATCGGGATCATCAGCCGCCAGTCGGCCGCTGCGATGACGATGATCATCGTCAGGAAGTAGGTGACGACATAGACGAAGACGTCGAGGATCTTCATCACCGTCTCGCGCACGGCAAGCGACGTCTGCATCACCTTGGTCGCGACACGCCCGGCAAACTCGTTGGCAAAGAACGACATGCTGTGGCGCAGCAGGAAGCGGTGCATCTGCCAGCGTGCGATCATCGGATAATTGCCGAGCATCATCTGATGCATGATGAGCGAATCGAGCCCGGCCGTCAGCGGCAGGCCGACCAGCACCAGCGCCGCCATCCAGAACAGCTTGTGGCCTTCTCTCTCCAGGAAGGTGGCGCGGTCGGCATTGGTCAGCCAGTCGACGATGTCCCCGAGGAACTGGAAGAGCGCCACTTCGCCGATCGCAATCAGCGCGGTGAGCACGGCCATCAGGCCGAGCCAGGGCGCAGCCGGTTTGCTGTAGTGCCAGCAGAAGGCAAAAAGGCCTTTCGGCGGGGCGACGGGCTCCTCGCTCGGAAAGGGATTGAGTCGCTGTTCGAACCAGCCAAACATGAAATTGCTCCGAAACGTCATCATTCCGGCTCCCGGCTTCGCGCCATCCCAGCGCTATGCAAGCACATATGGGAACCGAACGTTCAAGGGGCGAGGCTGAGACAGCCGCACAAGGGATCAAAAAAGGAAATTCAGGGAAGAAACCCGCACTATCGGCGGAAAATCGCACCGCTTGGCATCACGGCCGGGAGGCGCACATACAGCAAAATATTCATTCTGGCGCTCCTTGCTGGCGATTAAAGTTATGCACCGATAACGCGAAAACGAGGAATTTTCCAGCCCTGTTCTGCCAAAAATTTCATCTTTTCGGGTCAAAACGCGCCCTGTTGCGTCGAAATCACAGTTGCATTAGGCGTTTTGCGGTGAAAGCAGGAAGATGGCGGATCATGACTTCACTCAGACTGGCACTCTATCAGCCGGATATTCCAGGCAATACCGGCACGATCCTGCGTCTTGCCGCCTGCCTTGGCTTTGCGGTCGATCTGATCGAGCCCGCCGGCTTCGACATCTCCGACCGCAACCTGAAACGGGCGGGAATGGATTATATCGCCGCCGCCGCCCTCACCCGCCATGTCAGCTGGGACCGCTTCGAGGCATGGCGTCTGACCACCGGCCGCCGCCTGATCCTCGCCTCGACCAAAGCTGCGGAGCGCTACACCAATCTTGCCTTCCGGCCGGACGATATCCTGCTCTTCGGTCGCGAAAGCGCCGGCGTGCCGGATCAGGTGCATGAGGCAGCCGATGCGCGCGTCCTGATTCCGATGGTCGAAGGCCAACGCTCAATCAATGTCGCGGTTTCGGCTGCGATGATCGTCGGCGAAGCAATGCGCCAAACCGTCTGGGCCTGACCAACTCGCAGCGCTGGCGGAGCACATGCGATGGATTTGCCGAACAGCTCCGGAATATGTCGCAAAACGGCGTTGTCAATCGGTCAGACTGGGGTATATTTATTAGCCGAACAACCAAAAATTTCGTATAGCCTCCACGATTCCAATAACTTGGGGCCAGAGAGGAAAACAGCATCTCTTCAGACCGACGAAAGAAGAATAAAAACAAAAAATGGACTCCACAATCATCATGATCAACCTGTTCGGCGCCGTGGCTCTGCTGCTGTTCGGCCTCGCGCAGGTGAAGGATGGCGTGACGAGGGCCTTCGGCGCCCGCCTGAGAACAGGCCTGGCGACCGGCACGCGTGGCAGTCTTCGTTCTTTCCTGTCAGGCCTCGTTGCAACCGTCGCGCTGCAGAGCTCGACGGCCACAGCACTGATGACAGCCTCCTTCGTCGAGCGCGACCTGATCAAGCCGCGCATGGCGCAGATCGTCCTGCTCGGCGCCAATGTCGGCACGGCAATCACTGCCTGGATCGTCGCCACCGGCATCGAATGGCTCTCTCCTCTTCTGATTCTTGTTGGCATTGTGCTTTACCGCGGCCGTTCAAGCTCCAGCCAAGGCGGCGGCACGGCGCTGATCGGCATCGGGCTGATGCTGCTGTCGCTGCATCTCCTTGGCCTTGCGACGGAACCGATGCGCGCCTCGCCTGCTCTCGCCGCCTTCATCGGCCTGCTGGACGGCGCTCTGCCCGTAGCAATGCTCGTCTCGGCAGCACTCGCCTTCGCGTCCTCGTCGAGCCTCGCAGTGGTGGTGCTCATCCTGTCGCTCGCCTCGGCCGGCGTGGTCTCCGCCGAACTCGTCATCGTGCTTGTGCTCGGCGCCAATCTCGGCGGTGCGATACCGCCGGTTATCGCGACATTGTCCGGCCCGGCTTCGGCGAGGCGCGTCACCCTCGGCAACCTCGCCGTCCGCACGCTCGGCTGCCTCATCGCGCTGCCTCTGGCGGGATATGGCGCGGAGTTCATCCAAATGCTGCCCTTCGGTCCCGCCAAGCTGCCGGTCGATGCGCATCTTGCCTTCAACCTTCTGCTGGCGGCGCTGGCCTGGCCCTTCTCCCGGCCGCTCGCCACCCTGATGGCCCGGCTGGTGCCGGATCAGGCCGAACCCGATAACGCGCCGAAATATCTGGATGCACAGGAGCTTTCGACGCCGGTCGTTGCCCTCGCCAGCGCCACCCGTGAAGTGCTCGGCGTCGGCGACTTGATCGAGCGCATGCTCATCCGGGTCTCCGAAGCTTTCGAGCATAACAGTGCATCCAAACTTGCCGAGATCCCGGCCCTCGAAGAGCGCGTCGACCGGCTGCAGCAGGCGGTGAAAGTCTATCTCTCGAAGCTTGGCCGCGAGGGTCTCAGCGACGAGAACGCCCGCCGTTCGATCGTCGTCATCGATTATGCGATCAACCTTGAGCACATGGGCGACATTATCGAGAAGGGCTTGCTGGAGCAGGTGGCGAAGAAGATCTCCCTCGGCCTGAAATTTTCCGAGGACGGTCATCAGGAACTGCGAAAGCTGTTCGATCTGACAATCGACAATTTGCGCGTCGCCCAGACGATCTTCGTCACCCGCGATTTCAATCTCGCGCGTCAGATGATGGAGGTAAAGGTCGAGGTGCGCCGGATGGAAAAACAGTCTGCCGAGCGCCACCTCGAACGTCTGCGTGATGGCCGCGCCGACAGCTTGCAGACGAGTTCGCTGCATCTCGACATGCTGCGCGACCTGAAGCGCCTCAATGCCCACATCGTCTCGGTGGCGCATCCAATCATGGATGAAAGCGGTCTGCTGATCGAAAGCCGCGTGCGGGCGACTGCAAAGTGACGGTCAGTCAGCCGAAGGCAGGCGGCGCATGGTGAATTCGATTTGGTCGCCCTCGAGCTGACGCCAACTCTCCACCTCGGTCCAATAGGCGGCTTTCGGATATTCGTCGAACCATTCGCGCGCCTTGGCGCGTGCGTCCATGAGGCCGAGGCAATAAGTCTCACGCACGAAATGGTCTTTCTTGCTCGGGGGATTTTCCGCCCGATGTCTCGCTATCCTGCGCTTCAGGCCGTCGAAGGACGGAGGCCCTGGAACTTTTTTCATCAAACCTACCTCCTCGGAAAAGGTAATATCGAAATTCTTGATTTGCGAGTCGAATCTTGGAAGCGCTCGGCAGTGCTGCCTCGGCTTGGCGAGATGCAGCACCAACTGCTAATCATGGCCTGCAATCAAGAATGAGCGAGTCGCCTCCGAAGGAGATGTCGACCGTCGGAGGCGTAAATGGAAAGACCGGAACTGCCGATCGGCTTGCCTGACGATATTGAAGAGAAGAAGGCTGCCGCCCGCAATTGGTTCGAGGGATTGCGCGATACGATCTGCGCCTCCTTCGAGGCCCTCGAGGATGAGTTGGAAGGGCCGCTTTCCGACCAGGAGCCCGGCCGCTTCGCCGCCAAGGACTGGTCACGCGAAAACGGCGCCGGCGGCGGTGGCCGGATGTCGATGATGGAAGGCCGCGTCTTCGAGAAGGTCGGCGTCCATACCTCCACCGTCCACGGCGAGTTCTCTCCGGATTTCCGTGGCCAGATACCTGGCGCCAAGGACGATCCGCGTTTCTGGGCCTCGGGCATTTCCCTGATCGCTCATCCCGTCAACCCCAACGTTCCGGCGGTGCATATGAACACCCGCATGGTCGTCACATCAAGCCGCTGGTTCGGCGGGGGCGCCGACCTGACGCCAGTGCTTTCGCGCCGCCGCACGCAGGAGGACGAGGACAGCCAGCTCTTCCATAAGGCCATGGAGATCGCCTGCCGCAATCATGCCGTCGCCGATTACGATGCCTACAAAGCCTGGTGCGACGAATATTTCTTCCTGAAACACCGCAACGAAGCCCGCGGCATCGGCGGCATCTTCTACGATTGGCTGCATTCGAGCGAGGAAGCCGGCGGCTGGGACGCCGATTTCGCCTTCACGCGCGATGTCGGCCGAGCCTTCGCCATGGTCTATCCGAAAATCGTCCGCTCCAACTTCAATAAATTGTGGATAGAGGCCGATCGCGACGAACAATTGATCCGCCGGGGCCGCTACGTCGAATTCAATCTGCTGTATGATCGTGGCACGATCTTCGGCCTGAAGACCGGCGGCAACGTTGAATCCATCCTCTCATCGTTGCCCCCCGTCGTCCGCTGGCCATGAAACAGTGATATCTCATCGATAAATTCGAGGTGATAGACCTTCACGAAAACTCAGTGCGTCCTAACTTTATATGTATGTGCGTAACAATCGGAGGAGGATTGTCATGACGATACAAAGTGGCTCGCCTGCGTCCGCGGATGTCCAGGAAACATCCCGCACGATCGACACCCCGGAGTTTCTAACGCGCATCGCCGAGCAACTCAGGACGAAGAGCGGCTCGGATCTGCCGTTGTCCTGCTTCATCGAGCAGGTCAAGCTGCAACTGGCAGGCGGAAAGTCCCCGGAACAGCTGCAGAATGAGGCAGCGGCCGCAAACAGCAACATGCCCGACCATCTCTTGGATACCTACAAAACCTGGGCGATGCCCGACTGATACTGCTTTCACCGGCTGGCATGTCGATGCCGGCCGGAACCTTCTCTCCTCCCGCACATTCATCAGTCGCGTGAAAGCGCGATTGTCGTTGTGTTCAGGATAGAGGAAAAGACCATGCGACTTTTCGAATGTGGCACACTCGTTCCCGGCTGCGCCTGGCATACCAGGGCGGATAGTGACGCCGAGGTGGTCCGCCGGGCCGTCGAGCACCTGAAAAGCGCTCACGGCGAAACCACGATCCGCGAGAACATGGTGGATAATATCAAGGCTCGCATCCGCGACGAAGTGAACGCAGCCTGATTATTGCACACGTTCATGCAGCCGGGCGAGCAGCGCCGCCCGGTCGGAAACGAAGTTTTCTTCCACCCACTGGTTTTCCAGGCCGGCAAGCAGCTCGCCGACGCGCGGGCCGGATGCAATTCCTGCCGAAATCACGTCGCCGCCGTTCAACGGAAACGGCGGTTTCTTCCATTGCATTGCCTTGTCCAGCAGCTTGATGAGCCGCGCCGATCGCGCCATTTCGTCGAAATCGCTTTCAGCCTTGCCGCGCGCCACCGCAAGCGCCAGCTTCAGCCGCGTGGTGATGCCATCGGCACCGTTGCGGTAAAGCAGCCGCTCGAAAGCAGCCGGCGACATCTCGTCATTGGCCGGTGCTGCCATTGCCCAGGCTTTGAGAGTGGCCGCCTCCGCATTCGAGAGCTTGAGCCGGGCTGCGAGCGCCTCCAGCCGCGCCAGATCGGGCGGCACGATCGCCGCAAGGCGCAGCAACGGATCGGGCGTCCAGCCGAGCGCCTTTTCGGTGGTGATCAGCGAAGGGATCGCATCGATCCCCCACCGTTCCGATTCCGGCAGGATTTCCGTCAGCACTGCCACCTGCCGCATCCAGAGCAGCGCCCGGCCGGGATCGTCGGCGCCAAGTAGCTTTCGCAATTCAGACCAGACGCGTTCTGCCGAAAGCGTCGTCAGTTTCGAACGCGCCGCGGAACACGCTTTCAGCCCTTCGGCATCCGGCCGTCCGGAACCGTAATAGGCAAAGAACCGGAAAAAACGCAGGATGCGTAGATGATCCTCGGCAATACGCCTTGCGGCATCGCCGATGAAGCGGATGTTGCGCGTCTTAATGTCGGCAAGTCCGCCAACGAGATCAACCACCTCGCCCTTTGCATCAGCATAAAGCGCGTTGATCGTCAGATCCCGCCGTTCGGCATCGGCCTTCCAGTCGGTGCTGAAGGCAACCTTTGCATGGCGTCCGTCGGTCTCGACGTCGGTGCGAAGCGTCGTCACCTCGAAGGGTTTTCCGTCGATGACGAGCGTCACCGTGCCGTGCTCCAGGCCGGTTGGGACTGCCTTGATGCCGGCCGCCGCCGCCCGCTCCATCACCGCCTCCGGTCTGAGTGTCGTGGCTATGTCGACATCGTTGACCGGCAGGCCCATCAGGCTGTTACGCACCGCACCGCCAACCACCCGCCCTTCCCCGCCATCGGCGCTAAGAAGTGCTAAGATCCGGCCGAGCGCCGGGTCGCGAAACCATGCTTGGTCGGCAAGGTCGGTCATGCATAAAGCCTTTCGTAAAGCGTGCGGACGATGCCGGCGGTGATGCCCCAGATCATTCTGGTTTCATAGGGCATGCGATAGAAATGCCGGTCGATGCCGTCGATGACACGCCTGTCGCGGGTGTGATTGGCAGGATCCATCAGGAAGGAAAGCGGCACCTCGAACACGTCGTCCACCTCGGCCGGATTCAGCGTCAGCGCAAAGCCAGGCGTGACGACGCCGAGCACCGGCGTGATGCGGAAGCCCGTCGAGGCAAGGTAATTCGGCAGCCGCCCGACGGTTTCGACGAAGGAACCAGCCAGGCCGATCTCCTCCTCCGTTTCGCGGATCGCCGCCATTTCGGGCGAGATATCGGTGGGATCGATCGAGCCGCCGGGAAAGGCGATCTGCCCGGAATGTTTGCGCAGCGTCGCCGTGCGCTTGGTGAAGATCACATGCGCTTCCTCCCCGTCGTCGACGACGGGCACAAGCACGGCGGCGTCGCGCAGCTTGAAGGTCTCGACCTCGGCGACGATATCAGGGTTGAGGATATGGTCTCCATGATCGCGCCAGGCGTGATCGATCGGTCCGCCATTCTGATTGAACGCGCGGCGGCGGAATTCGGTTGCGGAAAACAGCGGGTAGCGGTGGGTGATTGCATCATTCATCGGCAAAGCGCATCCAGTTCGTCGGCCGGCATGACCGGGAAGACCTCGCCGGCGGAGCGGATCGCAAACATCGCCTGCCCCTCCACGTCGAAAGTCTCGCCGAGCGCGACCAGTTCATACATTACCGCACGCGACACCAGCGCCTCCAGTCGCCCGCGCACATGCAGATAGGGTTTCAATTCGGCATTCTCGCCCGCAATGGCAAAGCGCAGCCGATGCTCTCCTCCCGCCTCCACGACATCGCCGACATTGGTGCGGAAGGTCAGCAACTGCCGGCCTTGCCCCTCCGTCACGCTCATCTCCACGGCGATGAAAGGCGCGTCGACGACCCTTATACCGACCTTTTCCACAGGAGTTACGAGATAGGTCTTCTGGTCGTCATCTTTTCTTAAAACCGTCGAGAACAGTCGCACCAGCGCCGGTCGGCCGATCGGCGTACCCATGTAGAACCAGGTGCCGTCCGTCCGGATTTCCATGTCGATATCGCCGCAGAAAGGCGGATTCCACCGCTCGACCGGCGGTAATCCTCGTTTTTTGCCGGCATTTTCCTGAGACGCGCGCGAAATCAGTGCGGCAAGTCCCGCCGCATCCGCCTGTCCGCTGATTTCCTCGGCTGCCATTCTTCCGTCCCGGTTTGTCCTTAACGAAGTAAAGTCACGAGATAGTCATTCGCAACGAACTTGTCAGCCCGTCACATCTCCATAACTCTATCGGGTATGAGGCACATGTATAAGTCCGCCGATTCGCTGCCGAATGATTCAGCCGTTGGAGATACGCATGGGTATGATGAAGACCGAAGCCAGCCTCGATGAAAAGGCGATCGTCGCCGCCGCCGAAAGGGCGCTCTCCGATATCGCCGCCATCCGCGGGGAAGTCTCGAAGGTGATCTTCGGTCAGGAAAGCGTCGTTGAGAACACCATTCTCGCCGTGCTGTCAGGCGGTCATGCTCTGCTCGTCGGCGTTCCCGGCCTTGCCAAGACCAGACTGGTGACGACCCTCGGCGAGGTGCTCGGCCTTGCCGCCAACCGCATCCAGTTCACGCCGGACCTGATGCCCTCGGATATTCTTGGCTCCGAGGTGATGGACCAGGACGACAGTGGACGGCGCTCCTTCCGTTTCGTCAAAGGCCCGGTCTTCGCCCAGCTCCTGATGGCCGACGAGATCAACCGCGCCTCGCCGCGTACCCAATCGGCCCTTCTGCAATCCATGCAGGAATACCATATCACGATCGCCGGCCAGCGCTATGACCTGCCGGCGCCCTTCCATGTGCTCGCCACCCAGAACCCGCTCGAGCAGGAAGGCACCTATCCTCTGCCTGAAGCCCAGCTCGACCGCTTCCTGCTGCAGGTCGACGTCAACTATCCCGAACTCGCCGCCGAGCGCCAGATCCTGCTTGAGACGACGGGCTTGGGCGAAACCCGGCTGGAAGCCATCATCGATGCGCAGCGGCTGATCGAGATCCAGACCCTGGTACGCCAGATGCCGGTCAGCGACACGGTCGTCGATGCCATCCTGGCGCTGGTGCGTTCCGCCCGCCCCGGACAGGGCAATGCCTCGACCGACAAGAACGTCGCCTGGGGTCCTGGCCCGCGCGCCGGCCAGGCGATGATGCTCTGCGCACGTGCCCGCGCGCTCTATGAAGGCCGTCTCGCACCGTCTCTGGACGATATCTTCGCGCTCGCCGAACCCATTCTCCAGCACCGCATGGCGCTGACTTTCGCAGCCCGCGCCGAAGGCATGTCGGTGCGTGACGTCATCGCCGGACTGGTCAAGCAGGCAAAGGGATAAGGAAGCCGGACGCGTGGCATCTATCGGACAGATCGTCAATCCGACACCCGGCAGCGATGCCCTTTCCCGCGCCAGGCAGCGGGCCGCCCTGGTGCCAGACTGCCTGGTGGAAGCCAAGCGCATCGCCAATACGGTGATCGCCGGCTGGCATGGCCGCCGCAAGCGCGGCATCGGCGAGAATTTCTGGCAGTTCCGACCCTATGCCGAGGGCGAGAGCCTGTCGCGCATCGATTGGCGCCGCTCCGCCCGAGACGACCATACCTACGTGCGCGAGCGCGAATGGGAGGCGGCGCACACGATCTGGCTCTGGTGCGACATGTCGCCCTCGATGATGTACAAGTCGAGCTATGGCAACGTCTCCAAGGAAAGCCGCGCGCTGGTCATCATGCTGGCGCTTGCCGAAATCCTCGCCCGCTCCGGCGAGCGCATCGGGTGCCCCGGCATCATGGAACCCGCCTCCGCCCGCAACGCCGCTGAACGCCTCGCAGCCGCACTCATGCACACGCCGCTAACCGGCGGCCTGCCGGAAACGGCGATGATCCGCGGCTGGAGCGATCTCGTCCTTATCGGCGATTTCCTCGACGATGCGCCGGCAATCATGGAACGGCTCGGCCCGCTTGCCCGCCGCGGCCTGCGCGGCCATGTGGTCGAGATCGCGGATCCCGCCGAAGAGATATTCCCCTATAGCGGCCGCACAGAATTCACCGATCCGGAGAGCGGCGCCAAGCTCGTCTCCGGCCGCGCCGAACACATCCGCGAGGCCTATCGCAACGCCTACCTCGCCCGCAGGGACAGCCTCGGCCAGTCGCTGCGCCATCTCGGCTGGACCTTCGCCACCCATCGCACCGATCATCTTGCTTCCGAGGCGTTGGTCGCAGTGCACATGTATCTGTCCGGCATGCCGGCCAAGGCGACGCATGGAGGGCAGCTATGAACGCCCTTCCCTTCGCTTTCGCCTACCCCGCCATTCTCGGCGCGCTCGTCGCCTTGCCGGTCATCTGGTGGCTGCTGCGGCTGACGCCACCACGTCCGAAGACCGAAGTCTTCCCGCCGCTGAAGATCCTCGCCTCCGTGCTGAAGCGCGAGGAGACGCCGGCGAAAAGCCCGTGGTGGCTGACGCTGCTGCGCATGGTGCTCGCCGCCACCATCATCCTTGCAATCGCCGATCCGGTTTTCAATCCGCGCACCAGTTCGCTCGCATCAGGTGGCCCACTCGTCCTCTTCGTCGACAATAGCTGGGCGGCGGCACCCGACTGGGAGCGCCGCATCCAGACTGCCGACGCGTTGATAGACGACGCCGAATCCGCCGGCACGCCCGTGTCGATCGCCTTCACCGCCGATCCGACCAACGATGCTGTGCCCGGCACCGCCGCTGCCGCCCGCGACAAGCTGCGCGCCGCCGAGCCGCGACCGCTGGTACCCGACCGCGAACGCGCCTTCCAGGCGCTGCGCACGGCCCTGAACGGCATCAAGCCCGGCACTCTCGCCTTCCTGACTGACGGCGCCGCCGCCAAGGCCGACGACGCAACGGTGCGCAGGCTCGCCGAACTCCAGCCCGCCGATCTCCGCCTGATCGAGGGCGATGCTGCGCGGACAGTGGCGATCACCGCGGCCAACAATGCGGCAGACGCCATGACCGTCAAAGTCACGCGGCTCAACACCTCGCATGCCGCATCCGTGGCGTTGAACGCCGTCGATACCCAGGGCCGCTCGATCGCCAACGGCAGGGTGGACTTCCGCCCCGGCCAGAGTGTCGCAACGAGTTCGATCACCGCACCCTTTGAGATGCGCAACGATTTCGCGCGCGTCAGCGTCGACAATGGCGCCACGGCAGGCGCGGTCCACCTTCTCGACGACGCATTCAAGCGGCGCCGCGTCGTCTTGCTATCGGGTGAAGGAGGCGATGAGTTCCAACCGCTGCTCTCGCCGCTCTATTATATCCAGCGGGCACTGCAGCCCTATGCGGATTTGATCCAACCCGCCGATTCCGATCTTTCGGTCGCGATACCAAAACTTCTCGCCAACAATCCCTCCATCATCATCATGGCCGATATCGGCCGACTGCCGGAGGAGACTTACGAGCCTCTGACGCGCTGGATATCGAATGGCGGCATGCTCTTGCGTTTTGCCGGCCCGCGCATGGCGGCCGCACCCGCCGACGATCCGCTGATCCCTGTCATCCTGCGTCAGGGAGAACGGGCACTGGGCGGTACATTGTCCTGGAGCGAGCCGCAGTCGCTTGCGGAATTTCCAAGTTTCGGGCCTTTCGCCCGCATAGCGCGTCCCGCCGATGTCGTCGTCAAGCGGCAGGTGCTTGCCGAACCGACACCCGATCTTGCCGAGCGCACCTGGGCGAGCCTGGCTGACGGCACGCCGCTCGTCACGATGAAGCAGATCGCATCCGGCCAGATCGTCCTGTTTCACGTCACCGCGGAAGCAACCTGGTCCGATCTGCCGATCTCGGGCACTTTCGTCGACATGCTGCGTCACCTCCTGCAGATATCGCGCTCGGGCGGCGTGACATCGGAGGCGCGCGGCAATGCGCGTGTTTCCGAAACCCTGCCGCCATTCCGTATGCTGACGTCCAAGGGCACGCTCGTCTCCGAGACGGGTTCGGCGCGGCCGCTTATTCCACAGGCCGGAGCTGAACCGACGGCGAATTTCGACAACCCGCCCGGGCTCTACGGTTCGGAGGACGGTTTCACCTCCCTGAACGTGCTGCCCGAGAACGCCGAACTGAAGCCGCTCGACACAACAGGGACCAATGCCGTGCGCGAAGGCCTGATCGGCGGCGAAAGCTGGTCGGCAAAACCGGCACTCTTTCTCGCGGCCTTTCTGCTGCTCCTGGCCGATAGCCTGATCGTCCTTTTCATGAATGGCGCGTTCTCGCGATTGCGCCCGGCCGTCCGCACCGCAGCGATGATCGCGATCGCCGTCGGCGCCGGCTTTCTCGTGCAACCCGGCACGCTTCACGCCGACGACTCCCAGCCCGGCGACGACCTCATCTTGCAGAGGCTTGATAATACACACCTCGCCTATGTCGTTACCGGCGAACAGGAGGTGGACAATATATCCGAGCGGGGTCTCGAGGGACTCACCCAGTTCCTGACCTTTCGCACGACGCTGGAGCCGGCACCGCCCGTGGGCATCGACCTCACCAAAGACGAGCTCTCCTTCTATCCGATCATCTACTGGCCGGTTTCGGCAACGGCGCCGATGCCGTCGACGGCGGCGATCAGCCGTATCGACGCCTACATGCGCAATGGCGGCACCGTGCTTTTCGATACGCGCGATCAGATCAGCGCATTGGACAATGGCGGCAATGTCAGCGCCAACGGTGAGAGGCTGCAGGCAATCCTCGCCAATCTCGACATTCCGCCGCTCGAACCGGTACCATCAGACCATGTGCTGACGAAATCCTTCTATCTCCTGTCGAGTTTTCCCGGTCGTTATACTGGCAGCCCCCTCTGGATCGAGTCCCGGCAGGGTGGTCAGGGGCCTAGCGAAAAATCGGCGGCGACGGCCGACGGCGTCTCGCCGATCCTGATCACCGGCAATGATTTCGCCGGCGCCTGGGCGATCGACGACAACGGCGTACCGATACTGCCGACCGTGCCGTCGGATGAAACGCAGCGCGAATATGCCTACCGTTCCGGCGTCAACATCATGATGTATATGCTGACCGGCAACTACAAGACCGACCAGGTCCATGTTCCCGACCTCCTCGAACGGTTAGGACAATGAGATGACGTTCGACTTTTCGCCCTTCCTGCCTTGGTCGGTTCTGGCTGCACTTGCCGTCGTCAGCGCCGTTATCGCCGCCTTCGCGATCTGGCGCGGCATTCGCGGTGCCTGGATCAGAACGCTGGCAGCACTCGCCATGCTGGCCGCCCTTGCCAATCCTGTGCTGCTGCAGGAAGACAGGGATCAGTTGTCGACGATCGTCCCCGTTCTTGTCGATCGAAGCCAGAGCCAGCAGACGCCCGATCGCGTCAAGATGACCGACGATGCGCTTGCGGCCCTGAAAGGACAGCTCGCCCGCTTCCCCCAGATAGAGCCCCGCTTCGTCGATGTCGAAGGCGACGTCAATTCCGATGTGCCGTCAACGCGCCTGTTCGACGCGCTGTCGGCCAACATCGCCGATGTCCCGCCCGCCCGCATCGGCGGTGCGATCATGTTGACTGACGGTGAAGTCCATGATGTTCCAGCCGCCAATCAGGCGCTCGGTTTCGACGCGCCGATCCATGGCCTCGTAACCGGCAAGGCCAACGAATTCGATCGCCGCATCGAAGTCATCAAGGGGCCGCGCTTCGGCATCGTCAATGAAGAGCAGCAGGTGATCTTGCGCGTGTTCGACGACGGCCCGAGCCCCGGCGGCACGGCCGATGTCACGGTGAAGCTGAATGGTGACGAGATCGCCACCCTGCAGGCGACACCCGGGCAGGATACGCCCTTCTCCTTCAAGGTGCCGGGTGGCGGCAGCAATGTGCTCGAATTCTCGGTCGCAGCACTTCCTGGCGAAGTCACCACCGCCAACAACCGTGCCGTCCACGTCATCGACGGCATCCGCCAGAATCTCCGCGTCCTGCTCGTTTCCGGCGAGCCGCATGCCGGTGAACGCGCCTGGCGCAACCTGCTGAAATCCGATGCGTCGGTCGATCTCGTCCACTTCACCATCCTGCGTCCGCCGGAAAAACAGGACGGCACGCCGATCAACGAGCTGTCGCTGATCGCCTTCCCAACGCGTGAGCTCTTCGTCGACAAGATCAAGGATTTCGACCTGATCATCTTTGATCGCTACCAGCATCGCGGCGTGCTGCCGCTGCTCTATTACGATTACATCGCGCAATATGTCGACAATGGCGGCGCGCTGCTGATCGCCGCCGGTCCCGAGCACGCTGGCCCCGATTCCATTGCACTGACGCCACTTTCCTCGGTCCTGCCGGCAACGCCCACCGGAGAGATGATCGAAAGGGCCTTTTATCCCCGCCTCTCCGAGGAAGGCCGCAAACATCCCGTCACGCGCGGCCTTGACGGGTCGGGCGAGGACCCGCCGCATTGGGGCCGCTGGTTCCGCAGCGTCGATGTCGACCGGCCGCAGGGCGAGACGATCATGCTCGGCGCCGACAATCACCCGCTGCTGGTGCTGAACCGCGCCGGCCAGGGCCGCGTCGCCATGCTGCTTTCCGATCAGGGCTGGCTCTGGGCGCGCGGCTTCGAAGGCGGCGGTCCGAACGTTTCGCTCTATCGCCGTATCGCCCATTGGCTGATGAAGGAGCCGGCGCTCGAGGAAGAAGCGCTGACGGCGCGCGCTTCTGGCCGGACCCTTGAGGTCACGCGCCAGACGATCGGCGACAATCCCGGCAACGCCACCGTGCGTTATCCCTCCGGCAAGACCGAAACCCTGCCGCTCACCCAGTCCGAACCCGGGCTTTACAAGGCCGAGAAGCGGATGGACGAAATCGGCCTCTTCGAAATCCGCAACGGCAAGCTGTCGACGCTTGTCCATATCGGCGCCGTCGATGCGCCGGAATTCAAAGCGATGATCTCGACGACCGATGTGCTGCAGCCGGTCGCCGACAGAAGCAAGGGTCTCGTCGCCCGCGTCTCCAATACAAATGGCGCGATCTCCGTGCCACCGATCCTGCCAGTGCGCGGTCAGGTGCGCGTCTCTGACAACGATCGCATGATGATCCGCATGACCAGCGAGACCGTCTTGAAGGGCATCAACACGTTGCCCCTCTTTGCCGGTTTCGCCGGCGTCGGCATCCTGTTGCTCGCCTTCGGCGCCATGTGGTGGCGCGAAGGGCGGTAATCTCATGCCGGAATTCGAGCTCACCGCCTCGCCCTCGCCGGAGGAACTCGCGGCAATCACCGATGCGCTCTCGGCCTTCAACAACAGCGATGTCGGCCCCTCGGATCGCCGACCGCTCGCGGTCCTTATCCGCGATACCGACGGCAAGGTGACGGGCGGTCTTTCCGGCTTTACTGCCTGGGGCTGGCTCTTCACCCAGATGCTCTACATTCCCGATACACTGCGCGGCACCGGTATATCAGGCACTATCCTGACAAAGGCGGAAGAAGAGGCGAGAGCCCGGGGATGCCGCGGCGCTTGGATCGACACGTTCAGCCCGCAGGCTCTGCGCGTCTATCTGCGTCAGGGTTATGAGGTCTTCGGGGAGCTTGAGGATTTCCCGGAAGGCCGCACGCGCAGCTTCCTGCGGAAAAGCCTCTAGAGCATTTCCGTTTTTCTTCGAATCACGGAAGTGCTCTATCTCTTTGTTTTCATGCAATTCCGGACGCAAAACCGCTGTGCACTTTTGCTGGAATTGCTCTAGCGCATCGTGCTTTCCGAAAATCGGAATCGATTTTCGGAAGCACGATGCGGGGATTGAAAGAGTTAGAGCGTCCTTTGTGCGTCCGAAAGGACTCACGGCGCTCTAAATCATTCGCGCCAGGCGATCGTGCCTTTCAGCCGCTCGTGCACGCCCTCGGCGATCGGAACGACGAGCACACGACGGGGATCGACCGGGCCTGGAAAAGAAAGCGCGTTGTAGGCGACCTTCTCGAAGCCGAGCGGTCCGTAATAGGGCGGGTCGCCGACGAGGATGACAGCTTCCGATCCCTTGCGTCTTGCCGCCTCCACTGCGATCCGCACCAGTTCCCGGCCGATGCCCTTGTTCTTGTGAGAGGGACGGACGGCGAGCGGGCCGAGCAGATGGCCCTTCACCGTGCCGGCCACCACCGGCGTCATGCGCACCGAGGCGATCGTCTCGCCGTTATCGGTGCAGATGAAGGAGAGCGACAGATCATGCGGCCCCTGCTCACGGATGCGCGCTGCCGCGCGCGTGAAGCGGCCCGGACCGAAGGCTTCTTCGTTGATGTGTTCGATGGCGGCGTCATGAGACGCGTCTTCAGTGAGGTAGACGAGATCGTGCTTGTACATGATGACAGAAACCGGATGGACAGATTGATGGGTCTCGAACACGCCTTGGGCGTTCGGGAGCATCAGCGTCGTCGCGGGTTTCTGGAAATGAACATCAGGCAGGGGTCCGAAAATCGTGAAACGCCGATAGCAGGAAAAATTTCCGCCGTCCAACGCAAAATGCGCGACGTGACGCACTGTTCAATCTTTGTCGCCTGTAAAGCTCTGCCATCTGCGATATCTTCCGTTCAACACGCAATCAAGGGAATGAAGACCATGGGAATGCTGGTGGATGGCGTCTGGCACGACGTCTGGTACGACACAAAGGAGAGCAAGGGCCATTTCAAGCGGCAGCCCTCGCAGTTTCGCAACTGGGTGACATCGGACGGTGAGGCCGGCCCTTCGGGCAGCGGCGGCTTCAAGGCCGAGGCCGGGCGTTACCATCTCTATGTCTCGCTCGCCTGCCCCTGGGCGCACCGCACGTTGATTTTCCGCAAGCTGAAGAAGCTGGAAGAGCTGATTTCGGTCTCGGTCGTTGATCCGCTAATGGTCGAGAGCGGCTGGGAGTTCAAGGTCGGCGACGGTGCCACCGGCGACCACCTCTTCGGCGCGTCCGCGCTTTGGCAGATCTACGTCAAGGCCGATCCGCACTATTCCGGCCGCGTCACCGTTCCCGTGCTCTGGGACAAGAAGACCGGCACGATCGTCAGCAACGAATCCGCCGAGATCATCCGCATGTTTAACAGTGCCTTCGACGGGCTGACCGGCTCGACGGCCGATTACTATCCCGAGGACCTTCGCTCCGACATCGATGCGCTGAACGCCACCGTCTACGACACTGTCAACAACGGCGTCTACAAGGCCGGCTTTGCCACCACCCAGCAAGCCTATGAAGAAAACGTCGGCAATCTGTTCGAAACGCTCGACATGCTCGATGAATGCCTCGGCAAGGGCCGCTACCTCTTCGGTAGCAGGCAGACCGAGGCCGACTGGCGCCTGTTCACCACGTTGGTGCGCTTCGACGCCGTCTATGTCGGCCATTTCAAGTGCAACATTCGCCGCATCGGCGACTACCCCAACCTGCCCGACTATCTCAGTGATCTCTACCAGACGACGGGCGTTTCGGAGACGGTGAACCTGAAGCACATCAAGGAACACTATTATCGCAGCCACAAGACGATCAATCCGACAGGCATCGTTCCCGTCGGCCCAGCACTCGATTTCGACAGTCCGCACGATCGTGCCAGGCTTGCCGCCGCCTGAGAATTACCAGCGGTGGGCGGGCTCCTGCTCACCGCGAAGCTCGGCAAGACGGCGGTGCGTCGCCTTGGTCGTGCCCTCGGGCAGGCTGTCGAGGGAAAAGAAGCCGCTGTCGGATATCTCCCAGTCCGGCGGCCGCGGCGCCGTCTGCTCGACGATTGCCCGGTAGAAGACGACATGGTCGCGCCTTGTGGTGGTGGTATTGAAATAGACCTGGATCAGCTGCGGCTTGCCGATGATCCTGAGGTTGCCCTCCTCGCGCAATTCCTTGGCAAGCGCTTCCTCGACCGTCTCGTTGCGCTCCAGCCCGCCGCCCGGCATATGCCAGCCGCCGACATAGCTGTGGCGCACGAGAAAGATGCGTCCGTCTGCATCGAAACAAGCGGCCCGCACGCCCACGGTCATGCTGCGGACGAAACTGAAATAGACATGCAGCAGGCGCAATGCCAGCCTCATGTGCAGGGGCCGGTTCTCTTTATCCACTATCACTCCGTTTCAGCTCTTCATCGCGCCCGATGTGTTTGATTTGTCAATAAGCTGGTCTATGTCTCGTAACATGTTCAAGCTCGCGCATATCTCCGACGTCCACCTCGGGCCGCTGCCCAGTCTTTCCATTCAAGAGCTGTTTTCAAAACGCATAACAGGCTTTGTGAACTGGCATCGAAATCGACGCAAGCACCTTTTCGGCAGCACGTTGGATCTGCTGCTCGACGACATCCGCGCCCACCAGGCCGATCACCTGGCCGTCACCGGCGACCTCGTCAATCTGGCGAGCGGCATTGAGATTCGCGCCGCCGCTGCATGGCTGCGCGCGTTCGGCGATCCCGCGAACACGTCAGTCGTTCCCGGCAATCATGACGCCTATGTACCAGGCGCATATGAGAAGTCGATGCGCGCGTGGTACGATTACGTCCGCGGCGATCTGGCTCCGCCGCAATGGCAGGACGACCGCCATATCTTCCCCTATCTGCGTGTTCGCGGCAAAGTCGCGATTGTCGGTTGTTCGACGGCGGTCGCCACTCCTCCCTTCGCCGCCTCCGGCTTTTTCGGCGCGCGACAGGCCCGCGATACTGTCAACATGTTGCGCGCGGCTGGCGAAGCCGGGCTCTTCCGCGTTGTCATGATCCATCATCCACCGATCCGCGGCGCCACGGCCTTCTACAAACGGATGATCGGCATCCGCCGCTTCGCCGCCGTGATTTCGACGGGTGGCGCCGAACTCGTGCTGCACGGCCATACGCACCTGAACACGCTGCATTGGCTGCGCGGCCAGGTGCAGCCGGTGCCGGTCGTCGGCATTGCCTCAGCCTCGCAGGGACCGGGCAGCGTCAAGCCGCCCGCCGCCTACAACCTCTTCTCCATCGACGGCTCTCCCGGCGCCTGGGAGCTCAGCGGCGAGCGCTTCAGCCTCAACAGGGCCGGCGACGCGGTGATGCCGGAAAGCGCCGATATTTTCGCGCCTTAGCGTCACCTCTGAACGCTTTTTATGCAGCACTTGAATCGATCTGCGAGGACATCGGGCCACCGTCGCAACATTTGCCATGGAGGTTGCTTACCCTCTTGGTATTTTTAGTGGTAAGCGTACAATCCGAGCAACTGCATTGCCTGAGAACGGAGCGCGCCGATGACTTCTTCTTTCCGTTACCTGTCCAGACTTTCGCTCGCCGCCGGCTTTGCCTTCGGCATCGCCACGACCGCTTTCGCGGCCGGCGACAGCAACGATGACACCAATCCGCCGCCGAAGACCCAGACGACCAAGACCTGCACCGGCGGCAAGGTCTGGGACAAAGCCAAGAAGGAATGTGTCAACCCGAAGAAGAGCAGCTTCAACGACGACGATCTCTATCAGTTCGCCCGCGAGTTTGCCTATGCCGGGCAGTATGACAACGCCATCACGGTGCTCAATCTCGCTCGCAACCAGAACGACCCGCGCGTCCTGAACTATCTCGGCTACGCCAACCGCAAGGCAGGCCGCATGGAGCTCGGCATGTCCTACTACCGCAAGGCACTGCAGGCGGATGAGAATTATATCCTCGCCCGCTCCTATATGGGCATGGCGCTGGTGGAACAGGGAGACATCCAGGGCGCCCGCGTCCAGCTTGTCGAAATCCGTGATCGCGGCGGCGAAGGCACCTGGGCCTATCGCTCCCTGCTGCAAAGCTTGAACGGCTACAAGACATATTGACGCAAGCTTTGCGGGCCACAATACGAAAATCCCTTGGGAAAGAGGGATGAAGACGATCGGATGCTTGCGAAGTGCAGGAGACTTGTTTCATAAAGCACATGCATCGACGGCGTCGATAAAGTCGGTTTCGCGCCCGACGGCGAACCCTTCGTCCGCGAAACCATTGTGAATGCTTCTTGGATAGACAATGCGTCAGCCCGCAACGACCATCGATCTCCGGCGTGATCTCGTCGGCCTCCTGCCCCGCCTTCGCCGCTTCGCGATCACGCTCGCGGGTGAGGTTGCCGTGGCCGATGAACTCGTTCAGGCCGTCTGTCAGCGCGCCATTGCCAAAGGTCATCAATGGAGCGGCGAAGGCCGGCTCGAAAGCTGGATCTACACGCTTGCCCGCCAGCAATGGGCCGACGACAACCGCAAGCGCAAGCCGAAGGCTTCCGTCCGCGGCAACGTCACCGATATTCGCGAGGCCGCCTCGGCTGCGGTCGATCCCGACACCATCCATCACATGATTTCCGATATGCCGGATGGCGTTTCCAGCATGTTCCTGCTCGTCGACGTCGAAGGCCACAGCTACCAGCAGGCGGCCGACATCATGGGCATTCCGGTGGCAAACGTCGTCTCTCAGCTCGCCACCGCGAGGCTGCATTTCGCCGGGCTTGCCGGCACTCACCCGATCCACAGGTACTGAATTTGCTCGATTTTAGGAAATTGCCGCTCGAAGCACAGCTCACCGCCCTTCTCGACGGCGAAGTCTCGCCCGAACAGCGGCACGAACTGGAACAGCGTCTGGCAAGTGACGAGAATGCGCGCCGGCTGCATGAGAAGCTGCGTCACGGCGCCGATTTTGGCCGCCGCCGCCTCGACGATATCCTGAAGGAGCCGGTGCCGCTCGCCCTCGTCCGCTCCATCAAGAGCACACAGCCGCCGAAAACGCCGATCGCCCAGCGCGCCACGCGTCCGCAGGTGAAACTGGCGCCAAGCGGCCCGCAGGCGCTGGCCGCCGCCCTCATCCTCTTCGTCGTCGGTTGCGGCATCGGCTATTTCGTCGGCGCAGGCCCCGATGCCGACGAGATAGCCACCATGGCCACCACCAATACGGCACCGACCAATACCAACGACTGGCTGGGCGACGTCACCGCCTATCAGCGCCTGCTGATCCGCCAGCCCCGTCATCTCGTCGAAGTGCCCGCCTCGCAGGCCGAGGAAATCTCCAGCTGGCTGACGACCGCGATCGGCGTGCCCTTCCGCGTGCCTGATCTCAGCGCCGAAGCCTGGACCTTCCAGGGCGCGCGCGTCATCCTTGGCGACAGCCGCCCTGTCGGACAGCTCGTCTATTCTAATTCCGACGGCGACATCATCTCCATTTGTTTCCGCAAGGACGCGCAGCCGCCCGAGACCGACGACTTCAAGGAAACGATCAAGGACGAGATCGGCCTCGTGACCTGGCACAATGCCGGCACCTCCTATGTGCTTGCCGGCCCCTCCGCCGAAGCAACCCTCGGACAGCTTGCCATGGAGATCGCCACGGCGATCTGATTGATAGAGCATGACCTCGAGCGGTTTTCGCACCACGTCGTGCTCGCCTTCTTTGATTTAAGGCACCAGCACCACCTTGCCGACCGCCCTCCGCCCTTCGATGGCGCGATGCGCTTCCGCCGCTTGATGCAGTGGGAAACGACCGCCGTCGATAACCGTCAGGGCGCCCGCCGCGGCAAGCTCGAAGAGTTCGGCAAGATCCTCCCGCACACCCTGGGACGTCAGCAGCGGCAACAGCGAAAATCCCTTGATCGACTGATTGTCATCAAGCATGTCCTCAACATCGGCCGCCCCAAGCCCGAACCGCCCCATCGCCGCCAGCACCAGCTCGCCGCAAGGTGCCAGCGCATCGAGCGCCGCCTTTGAAAACGCGCCGCCGACGGTTTCATAGATGATATCCGCACCGAGCCCTCCGGTCAGCCTTTTGACGTCCTCCTGCCAGCCGGGCGCCGTATAATCGACCGCATGATCGGCGCCGAGAGATAGGGCAAGCCCCCTCTTCTCGTCGCTGCTCGCCGCCGCGATCACCAAGCTCGCCCCGTCGCGTCTCGCCAGCTGCACAAGCAGCGATCCGACACCGCCCGCTGCCGCACTGACAAGAACGTTTTTGTTTTTCGCCGGACTGCGGCGCAGGAGATGCAGCGCCGACAGCCCCTGCACCATCAGCGCGGCCGCCGCCGCGAAGGAAAGCGCATCGGGCAGCAGCACCACCGCCCCGCCATCGACCGCGACGAATTCGGCATAACCGCCCGAACCGCGCCCGATCGCAAAGAGAGGAACGCCAACCCGCCTGCCAAGGAGCGACGGGTCGGCACCAGTCCCTGCTCGCTCGATTGTACCCGCGACCTCGACACCGGGAAACATCGGCAGGTCAGGCGTCACGGCATAGCGGTCGGCCCGCATCAACACCTCGAAGAAGTTGACACCCGCTGCATGGACGCGGACGAGAACCTCGCCCGGCCCAGGTTCGGGGACCGGCAGTTCCACGGGCTCAAGGACATCGGGCGGACCGAAGCGAGTGAACTGAACGGCTTTCATGGCAGATGAACCTCACGTCTGATTGGCGTGGGGCAGGTTTAGCAATAGGATATCCGGCAAAAATACACACTCTTTCGTGCCCTACCCACCAGGAGGTGACCATGGCCGAGCCGATGAAAAGACTCCCCGAGCTGCCGGTCGAGCGCGCGCTGAAGGTGATTTCAGGACGCTGGAAGCCGGTCATCCTTTACTACGTCTTCTCCGGTCCGAAGCGTCTGTCGGAGTTGAAGCGGATGATGCCCGCCATCACCCAGAAGGTGCTGATCCAGCAGCTGCGCGAGATGGAGGAGCACGGGCTGGTCGCCCGCCAGATCTTCGCCGAAGTCCCTGCTCGCGTCGAATACAACGCGACCGAACTCGGCCTCGCGCTCGAACCGGTGCTGCTGGCGCTCTGCCAATGGGGCCAACGCCACGCCGAAGCGCGAAACGAAGCCGACAAAGTCGCCGACTGCATCGTCAGGCCGCGCCGCGCTACAGCACCGCGCCTCTTTTCAGACGCGAACAAGGCGCTGTAACACTTTGAATTACTGCACAATTTTATCCTCCATCGATTCCGATTTAAGGAATTGTGCAGTGGTGCGGTCGCGGCCTGAGTCCTTTTAAGATCAGGCCTTGCCGGCCTTCACGTCGAGCACACGGTTGGCGGCCGAGACGATCGCTTCCAGCGATGCCGCGACGATGTTGGTATTGATGCCGGCGCCGAAGAGTTTGCCGCCGGGATAGGAGGTCTCGACATAGGAGATCGCCGCCGCGTTCGAGCCATGCTGGAGCGAATGCTCGGAATAGTCCTCGACCGACATCTCGATGCCGAGATAATGCGACAGCGCGTTGATGAAGCCGTCGATCGGGCCGTTGCCGCGCCCTTCGATGCGCTTGATCTCCCCATTGTCGGTGATCTCGGCTGCGACGATCCGCTGGCCCTTGTGCTCAGTGTCAGGATAGGTGTGATGGTCGACGAAGCGCAGGCGGCCTTCCGGCTGCGTCACGTAGCGCTCGATGAAGCGGTCGTAGATGCGCCGGGACGGAAGCTCCTTGCCCTCTACGTCGGTGATGCGCTGGATCTCTTCGCGGAATTCCACCTGCAGGTTGCGCGGCAGGTTCAGCCCGTAATCCTGCTGCAGGATATAGGCGATGCCGCCCTTGCCGGACTGAGAATTGATGCGGATGATCGCCTCGTAGGAACGACCGACATCGCGCGGATCGATCGGCAGGTACGGGACTTCCCACACGGGATGATTGGCGACCTGTGCTGCCTTCATACCCTTGTTGATCGCATCCTGATGCGAGCCGGAGAAGGCCGTATAGACCAGTTCGCCGACATAGGGATGACGCTCGCCGATCACCATCTGGTTCGAATATTCGAACACTTCCTTGATGCGTTCGATATTCGAGCAGTCGATCTCGGGATCGACGCCTTGCGTGAACATGTTCAGCGCCATCGTCACCATGTCGACATTGCCGGTGCGCTCGCCATTGCCGAACAGCGTGCCTTCGACGCGGTCGGCACCTGCCAGCAATGCCAGTTCGGCAGCGGCAATGCCGGTGCCGCGATCGTTATGCGGATGCAGGGAAACGATCAGGTTCTCGCGATTGTCGAGGTTGCGGCACATCCATTCGATCTGGTCGGCATAGACGTTCGGCGTCGCCATCTCGACGGTGGACGGCAGGTTGATGATCAGCTTGTTATCCGGCGTCGGCTTGACGACCTCGATGACGGCGTTGCAGATTTCCAGCGCCACATCGAGTTCGGTGCCGGTAAAGCTCTCTGGGGAATATTCGAAACGGTAACCGCCGCCGGCCTTCGTGGCCATATCGGTGATCATCTTGGCGGCATCGACGGCGATCTGCTTGATCCCCTGCACATCCTTGGCGAAGACGACGCGGCGCTGCAACTCGCTGGTGGAGTTGTAGAAGTGCACGATCGGCCGGTTTGCGCCTTCCAGTGCTTCGAAAGTGCGGGTGATGAGTTCCGGGCGGCACTGCACCAGCACCTGCAGGGAGACGTCGTCGGGCACATTGCCCTCCTCCACGCACCAGCGGGCAAAGTCGAAATCGGTCTGTGAAGCCGAGGGGAAACCGATCTCGATTTCCTTGAAGCCCATCTCGATCAGCAGCTGGAACATCCGCGCCTTGCGATCGTGGCCCATCGGGTCGACGAGCGCCTGGTTGCCGTCGCGCAGGTCGACCGAGCACCAGACCGGTGCCTTGGTAATGGTCTTCGTCGGCCATGTGCGGTCGGGAATGTTCACCTGCGGGTAGGCCCGGTATTTTACCGCAGCGTCGGGCATGCCTTTTGCGGGGGCCGTCTTGTTTGTGGAGACCATGTTATTCACAGAGGCCATCTTATTCTCTGAGGCCATCTTATTCTCTGAGGATTGCGTCTTCGCGTCCATCGTATCGTCTCCTCGTCCCGGCATTTGCCCGCCTCATAGCCGATCATGTCGGGCTTGGCGATAAACAAATGCGGACCTTGTCGGTCGTTAGGTCAATTTTGAAAGTGAGTCGCGAGGAGCGATGGCCGGGCGGGCTTTCGGCCGCCGGGCGCTCCTCAAAGGACCCGGCAACCGCGCGTAAGGCCGAGGAGAAGAAGCGAGGTCAAGGCGCGCGTATTGTCACGCAGGGCGATACGGCCGCGTGCAATCGTGTCAGAAATTCTGGCGCCAGTGGTCTTCATGCCCGCGCTTATAGCCTCGGACGGTAAAGCTGGCAAGTCCTTGTCCAGCTTTTGGTCGCCGCCAACATTCGACGAACTGCCCACTTATTGCCGGCGGAGCTGCTTGAAAGCGCCAAGATCCGGCATTTGGAGAGCACAACGACCTTCCGTTACCTCGACTGAGCTCGGTCTTTCCAAATCTTCACCAGCCGCGACAGCGCCAGCATCAGCCCACCCGCGATCAGACCCCAGAAGGCACCGGAAATACCCCCGAAGGAAACGCCGGAGGCGGTGACGAGGAAGGTGATCGCCGCCGCCTCGCGCGAGTCCGGCGCCTGGAAGGCCGACATCGCCGAGGACGAGAAGGCGCCGACCAGCGCCAGCCCCGCCACCGCCTCGATCAAGATGGAAGGCGCCAGCGCGACGAAGGCCGTCACAGCGCCGGCAAGCAGCCCGAGAATGATATAACCGACGCCGGCGATCAGGGACGCCCAATAGCGCCGCTTCGGATCGGCATGGGCGTCCTGTCCGGCGCACATTGCCGCGGTGATGGCCGCCAGATTGACCGCGTGGCCGCCGAACGGCGCCGACAGCAGCGAGAAGAAGCCGGTGACGGCAAAGAGCGGACCGGGCTTCGGGTCGTAGTGGTTGACCTTCAGCACCGCGATACCCGGAATGTTCTGCGAAGCCATGGTGACGATGAAGAGCGGCAGCGCGATCGAGACGAGCCCGGCGAGATTGAACACCGGTCGGACAAACTCCGCCGTCGGCACCAGCGACTGCTCGAGCGAGCTGAGCGCACCGTCGGGGATATCAACGCCGAAGGCGAGCACCAGCACGAAGGCCGCGAGTGCTGCCGGCACTGCCCAGAGCCGCTTGAAGGCGCCGACGACAATCCAGGCGACGACGATCGGCAGGCCGAACAGCGGATTGAAGCCGATCGCCTTCACCGGTGCGAAACACAGGCCGATCAGCACGCCGGCAAGCATCGCATTGGCGAGTGGCGCCGGAATGGCGGCAACCGCTCGCCCGAGCGGCTTGAACAGTCCAGCAGCGATAATCAGCGCAGCACAGATCAGGAATGCTCCGACCGCCGCATTGAAGCCACCTTCGATCGCCCCGGTGCTTGCCAGCAGTGCGGCGCCCGGTGTCGACCAGGCGATGCTGACCGGCAATCGGGTCACGGCACTCAGCACGATCGCACAGATGCCCATGGAAATCGACAATGCCATCAGCCCGGAAGCCGCCTGTACATCCGTGGCGCCGACCGCCTGCAGCCCGTGCAGCACAACGGCGAAGGAGCTGGCGGAACCGACGAAAGCGGTCAGCAGCCCCATAAACAGGGCCTGGACGGAAAACTCTTTGAACATGGCAGGACTCGTCGCTGCGGGATGGCGCATGGAGCATGACCGCTGCGGCACGCGCAAGTCCAGATTTACCGCATTCGGTTCGCTGCCTGGCGATAGAAGATCATCTCCGTTCAAACGTCTTCCGGGCGAAGAAAATGTCACAACAAAACGCCTTTGCGCTCGCCCACCGCGCGCATAGAGTGACCCCCATTCCGTCAGATCGGGGGATGGACGAATGGTCGGCGAAGCACGGATGGTTCTCGTTACCGGGGCAACCGGAGGCATTGGAACGGCAGTCTGCCATCAGCTCGCCGGGAGCGGCTATCCGCTGGTTCTGGCCGCGCGCAACGAGGCCAAGCTGAAAACGCTTTCCGATGAATTGACCGGCGACGGTCATGTCTGGTTGCAGCTGGACATGACGAACGATCAGTCGATCCGCCAATTCGGGGAAGAGCTGGCGGCAAGGCGCATCACTCTGGATGGCGTCGTGCTGATGCCACCGCAGGCCCACAGCACCAATGATCCGATGCCGGGCGCAGACGCCTGGCGTGCGCTGTTTCAGAATTGCTTCATCGGACCTCTCGAGGTCCTGAAGGCGGCGATCGACCGGATGAACCCCGATCCGGTCAACGGTCGCCGGGCAAAGATCGTCATCATATCGGGAATATCGTCTGCGCAGGTACTTGGGCGCTACGCTACCTCGAACGTGCTGCGCTGCGCCTGGATCGGCGAGGCAAAGACATTGGCCTTCGCGCTCGGCGCCCGGGGCATCCACGTCAACACGCTTTCGCTCGGAGGCACGCTATCTCCCTGGTATCGAGAGGGGATCGAAAAGCGCGCCGATGCCGTCGGTATCACGTTTGAACAACGCCTTGCCGAGGAAACGGCAAACATCCCTTTGGGAAAATACGGAGAACCGGCAGAGGTTGCCGTCGCTGTCGAAGGGCTCCTCTCGCGCTTCTCCGACCACATGACCGGGCTGAACATCATGCATGATGGCGGGTTCACGCGCTCATACTAGAGCCTTTCCTGGTCGGCAATAAAATGAAACGCCCTCGCCTGCGGTCTGCAGACAAGGGCGTTTCAATGGTTTGGGCTGAGAAAACTTAGATATCGGCCTGCGACGTCACGATCCGTGAAACGAGCCCATAGTCCTTCGCCTCTTCGGCCGAAAGCCAGTAGTCGCGATCCGTATCCTTGTCGATCTTGTCGAGCGGCTGGCCGGTGGCCGCTGCCATGATCCTGTTCAGGCGCTCGTTCATCTTGATGATTTCGCGCGCCTGGATTTCGATGTCGGATGCCATGCCGCGCGTGCCGCCGGAGGGCTGATGCAGCAGGAAGCGCGTGTTCGGCAGGCACAGGCGCCGCTCCTTCGGAGTGGCGACATAGATCAGCGCGCCGGCGGAGGCGACCCAACCGGTGCCGATCATCCAGACCTTCGGCTTGATGAACTTGATCATGTCATGGATGGAATCGCCGGATTCGACGTGGCCGCCGGGCGAATTGACATAGATGCGAATGTCCTCGTCGCTGGCCGCGGCAAGCGCCACGAGCTGCGAGCAGACCTTCTGCGCCAATTCCTGATTGATCGGTCCGTAGATGAAGATCGAACGCGACTTGAAAAGATTCGCCTCCGTTTCCTTGCCGAGCGGCAGTTCCTTCGTCTTGTCGTCCTGGTCTTCGTCGTTCATTCGAACCTCTTGGAGATGAATTCGGGTTCCTCGCACATAGTGCGACTCAATGCCTAAAACAATGCGGGAAAAACACAAGGCACCGAAGCGATAGAGATATCCTTAAGAAGCCGCGCGCCGTTCTGCAAGCCTTACCGAATTGTAACGGCGAAAGGCTTTGAAAAGCCCAAATCGGTTCCTACCTCAGCCTCACGCGGCAAACGCCGCATCAGATGATTAGGAGGCAGGACAATGTCACCCGAAGAACGCCAATTGCTGACCGCCCTCTTCGACCGCGTACGCACCGCCGCGGCCACACCGCGCGACCGCGACGCCGAAGCCCTGATCGACCAGGCGACGCGCGAACAGCCCTCCGCCACCTATTATCTCGCCCAGGCCGTCATCGTTCAGGAAAAGGGACTGGAGGCGGCCGCCAACCACATCAAGGAACTGGAAGAGCGTCTCCGCCAGCTGGAAGCCGGCGAGAGCGAACACCGCCAGGCCGAACAGGGCGGCGGTTTCCTGAGCTCGATTTTCGGCAATACCCAGACGCAGCAGCCGGCCCCAGTTCCCTCGAATCCTGGCCCCTCCAATCCCGGTCCCTGGGGCCAGCAGTCCCGCGGCTATGACGATTCCCGCGGCTACGACCGCGATGTCCGCCAGCCGCCCCAACAGCCGACCGGCCCCTGGACCCAGCAGGTCTCTGCGCCGTCTGCGGGCGGCAGCTTCCTGCACGGCGCGCTCGGCACGGCGGCGGGTGTCGCTGGCGGCATGCTGCTTGCCAACTCGCTGAGCGGCATCTTCGGCAACCACATGTCCTCGCTCGGCTGGGGCTCGCCCTTCGGCGCCAATCCCTTCGGCAATGCCAGCGCGCCGACCGAGGAAACCGTCATCAACAATTACTACGGCAATGACGACACCCGCCAGGCCGCTGATACCGCGTCAGACGACAAGGATAACGACAATATCCAGCAGGCCGATTACGACGACAGCGACGATTACACCGACGACTCGTCCGGCGACGACACGACGGATGTGTGAGATCTAGCGGCCGGAGACGGGCAGCGATTGCCGCGCCGTTGCCCGGCCCTTCGCTCTAAGCTCAGGGCGTTCACCGCTGCAATCGATTCACTGGATCGATTGCTCGGGCTGCGCCCGACCGCGGCTCACCCACGGCCGCGATAGGTGGCAACGCCCTGCTCCGGCAGCCACACGCCTTCCGGCGGCGTGCCCGTCTGCCAGAAGACATCGATCGGAATGCCGCCGCGCGGATACCAGTAGGCACCGATCCTCAGCCACCTCGGATCGAGCAGCTCGACGATGCGCTTGGCGATGTAGACGGAGCAATCCTCGTGGAAAGCGCCGTGATTGCGGAAGGAATGCAGGAAGAGCTTCAGCGACTTCGATTCCACCAGCCATTCGCCCGGAATGTAGTCGATGACGATATGGGCGAAATCCGGCTGCCCGGTCATCGGGCAGAGCGAGGTGAATTCCGGCGCGGTGAAGCGCACGACGTAATCGGTGCCGGCATGGTTGGACGGCACTTTTTCAAGCACCGCCTCCTCCGGCGATTGCGCGGTTTCAGTTTGCTGACCCAGCATCGACAGGTTGGAAACATCGGTACTCGGCATTATGCCTCCTTGACGACTTTGACTCGGATGCCGTGAGCCTTTTCGCCCTCCGGCTCCACGTGAATTGCGATGGTGGCGCCCTCGTGCACCGCCCTGATGGCATCCTCAAGGCGGTCGCATATATCATGCGCCTGCCGCACCGACATCGCGCCGGGCACCACCATGTGGAAATCGATGAAGGTGACGGTACCCGCCCGCCTCGTTTTCAGGTCATGCACGCCGATCGAGCCGGCCGCGTGGGTGGCGATCGCCTGCTTGATCGCCTCCTCCTCGTGCGGCTCGACCGCCTGGTCCATCAGCCCGCCGATCGATTGCGAGATCACCCTCCAGCCCTGATAGAGGATGTTGACGGCAACGAGAATGGCAAGCACCGGGTCGAAGATCGCATAACCCGTTGCCAGCGCCAGCAGCAGGCCGACGAGCACGCCGACGGAGGTCACGACGTCGGACATGATGTGATGCCCATCCGCCGTCAGTGCTGCCGAGCGATGTCTGCGTCCGGTTCTGATCAGCAACCGCGCCCATATCGCATTGATGACACCGGCTGCGAAGTTGATCGCAAGGCCAAGCACGGGCGCATCCAGCATGCGCGGCTCGGCGAGATAACCAACCGCCTCGTTGACGATCAGCAGGGCGGCCACGACGATCAGCACGCCTTCGGTGACGGCAGACAGATATTCTGCCTTATGATGGCCGAAGGGATGGTCGTGATCGGCCGGCTTCTGCGCATAGCGAATGACGAAGAAGGCGATGAAGGCGGCAACGACATTGACCGATGATTCGAGCCCGTCCGACAGCAGCGCCACTGACCCGGTGACCCACCACGCCACCATCTTCAGACCCATGACGCCGAGCGACAGTGGAATCCCCCACATCGCCAGCTTCCGAACCGTAAGATCGCCGTTGTCACTCATTTCGTCCCCCTGCGGTTGCGAATGAATTGCAGCTTTCAAGCCGTTGAAACGCAAAACCGCCCACGCGAATGTCGCGCAGGCGGTTCATTTCAGGGTGATATGGGCGATGACGGAGGATTTGTCAAAGGGGAATGACACGCCGTTCACAGGCGTTGCCGGCCTTACAGCGCCGCGCATCCTTTCGGACGCGCAAAAGGCGCTGTAACACTTTGAATTACTGCATAATTTCATCCTCATATCGATTCCGATTCAAGGAATTACGCAGTAGCCGGAAGGCAACCCTCGACGAGCGATCCCCGTTGCTCGGCACTGCGCCGGCTCAAGGAGCCGGGTCGGAAAGGACAGGCTGCGGCCAGCGTAGGAGAGCAGCCTGCCCTGCAGACGTCAGGGCGTAAACACCCTTTTCTATCCGCTCGAACCATCCGTAGACGTTGTCGCGCAGGATCGGGCCGGCATTGGGCACAAGCATCTTCATATCTCGCGGCCGCTTGAGCCCCCCATCGAGTGCAGACGCGCAGAGCAACGCCTGCTGGCGATAGGCGGTCATGATCGGCGCCCGCGAGCCGCCACCAACGGCGGGATCACCACGGCGGCGCTGATGCTCCTTGACGAGGCGCGACCGCCGCTTCGGATTGGTGCGCGGCATAGGCGAGACGGAACTAACGATGACGCTGACCTCGCCGCCATCGGAGACGCCAAGCATGCCGATACCAAGTCGCCGGCAGAGGTTGCGGTATCGTTTGTCGGCCTCCCGCCCTCGGCCTTTGGCGGAAACGCGGGCCGCAACCCAGACTTCATCACTCATCGCCGCGCGGTCAACCGCCTGGAGAAGCAGTTCAAGGTTGAAGGAGAGTTTCAGTTCGCAGACCACCACGACCGGCGGCTCGGCATCGCTCAAGCCGACGAGATCGCATCCGCCGACCTCGCCCTTCACGACATAACCCGCCGCCTCCAGGAAAGCTTTGACCGGCAGGTAGAGCGACGTCTCCATGTAAAAACGGCGCCTCAGGCGGCGTTGAGATCGGCAATCTCGCCATATCGTGCAAGCAATCGCGGCGACGACATGTCGCCGGTTTCTTCATCGACGATCACGGCATAGGCCGCCACGCCGACGAAACGCTCAGCCATCGCCGAAGCGATCTTTTCCGCACTGACGGAGTTCGATGCCTGGCGCATTTCGCCGGGCACGAGATTGCCGCGGTTCTTGCGGTAAGGGAGAACGATGAACTTTTCAGCATTGGCCACGGCGATAGGTTCCGATTGATCGTTCCTGAAATGTTCTGATTTGCCGGAAGAAGTCAAGTCGCGGCCCGACGGCCTGATGCCTGGCCCTTCCCACATCAGGAAGGGCCAGGCGAAATTGGCGTCACGCAGCCTTCGTCTTCACCCTGCGCGCCAGATGCGCCACGACATTTTCGATCATCCGCATCCCGGCATCGCCACCGAGCGTCATGATCGACTCCGGATGGAACTGCACCGCAGCGATCGGTTCCTTGGCGTGTTCGATACCCATGATCGTGCCGTCGTCGCTTTCCGCCGTGATGATGAATTCGCGCGGCAGCGTCGAGGGATCGGCGAAGATCGAGTGGTAGCGGCCGACCGTCACCTCCTTGGCAAGGCCGGAGAAGACGATGCCAGGCTCCAGCACGCGGATGCGCGAGGGCTTGCCGTGCATCGGCAGCGCCAGATGGCGCAGTTCCCCGCCATAGGCTTCGGCGAGCGCTTGCAGACCGAGGCAGACGCCGAAGATCGGCAGGTTGCGCGCCCGCGCCTTCTTGATCGTCGCCTTGCAGTCGAAATCCTTGGGCGTTCCAGGTCCGGGCGACAGCACGACGAGGTCCGGGTTCAGCTTGTCGAAGATTTCCTCCGGCACTGGTGTGCGCACGGTCGAAACCGTCGCCCCCGTCTGGCGGAAATAATTGGCGAGCGTGTGGACGAAGCTGTCTTCATGATCGACGAGCAGGATGCTGACGCCCTTGCCGACGCTCGCGACGTCGCGCTGGATCCTGCCGGAATTACCCGTCTTGGCGTCTCGGATGGCGGAAAGCATGGCGGAGGCCTTCAGTTCTGTTTCGGCTTCTTCTTCCTCAGGAATGGAATCGTTGAGCAGCGTCGCACCAGCACGCACCTCGGCGATACCATCCTTGATGCGCACGGTACGCAGCGTCAGGCCGGTGTTCATGTCGCCGTTGAAGCCGACCATGCCGATCGCCCCGCCGTACCAGGCGCGAGGGCTTTTTTCATGGCTCTCGATGAAGCGCATAGCCCAGAGCTTCGGGGCGCCGGTGACAGTGACGGCCCAGGCGTGGCTGAGGAAACCGTCGAAGGCGTCCATGTCGTCGCGCAGCCGCCCTTCGATATGGTCGACCGTGTGGATGAGGCGCGAATACATCTCGATCTGCCGGCGGCCGATGACCTTGACCGAACCCGGCTCGCAGACACGGCTTTTATCGTTGCGGTCGACATCAGAGCACATGGTAAGCTCGGACTCGTCCTTCTTGGAATTCAGGAGCTTCAGGATCTGCTCGCTGTCGGCGATCGGATCGTCGCCGCGCTTGATCGTACCCGAAATCGGGCAGGTTTCGATGCGACGGCCGGAAACGCGCACGAACATTTCGGGTGAGGCGCCGACCAGATATTCCTGGTGGCCGAGATTGATGAAAAAGGAATAGGGCGACGGATTGATCGCCTTCAGCCGCTTGGAAATGTCGGACGGCTTGCTGTCGCAGCGCTCCATGAATTTCTGCCCGGGCACGACTTCGAAGAGGTCGCCCTTGCGGAAACTTTCCTTCGCCTTGGTGACGAGCTCGGCATATTCGCCCGGCCGGTGATCGCTCTTCGGCGGAATGGCATCCGTGTGTTTGAAGGGCTCCGCCGCGATATCTTGGGCCTTGCCCTCGGTCGACACGCCGCCTTTTTCGAAGTCGTAACGGTCGACCCAGGCCTTGGCGGCGTAGTTGTCGACGACGAGGATCTCGTCCGGCAGGTAGAGCACCATGTCGCGCTGGTCGGAGGGCCGCGTCAGCTTCAGATCGATCGCATCGAACTGGAAGGCGATGTCGTATCCGAAGGCGCCGTAGAGCCCGAGGCTCGCATCCGCCTGCGAGTAGAACAGGTCGGTGACGGCGCGCAGCACGGTGAAGACCGTCGGCATCTTCGAGCGCTCTTCCTCGGTAAACACCCGGTCCGGCGACTTGACGGTGAGGTCGAGGCGACGGGCGGAGGACACGCCGAGCACGATTTCGGACACCGTCTTCAGCCGCTCGGTCACGAAGCCGAGGATCACTTCGCCGCGTTCATTATAGGCTTCGATCCAGACGTCACGCCCGAAGGAGGAGATGCCGAGCGGCGGATCGACGACGGCGGTATCCCAACGCGTGTAGCGGCCCGGATATTCGTAGTTCGACGAGAACACCGCACCGCGGCGCTCGTCGAGCTTGTCGACATAGGAAGAGACCGCATCGCCGTAGGGGATCGCCCGCCGCTGCCGCGTGACGGATATGCCGCCCTTGGTCTCGTAGATTTCCGCACCATCATCCCGCAGGATCGTTACCATTGTTCCACTCCGTTATCGGGGCCCGGACGACAGGCGGCCATAAAACAAAAAAGCCGCCTCGAAGTTTCGGGCGGCTCACTCGTCGTCTTTGAACACGATTGGTCGAGGCCGCCTTAGCGAACCCACCACCAAACTGCAATGTTCAAGGACTTGATCATGGAAAAAATTGTTAGCCTGAGATCAGCCATTGCGCAAGAGGCGAATGCGGGAATGAAAAAGGGCGGCCCGAAAGCCGCCCATCCCCAGCCCTGAAAGCGTGATCGCGATCAGAAGGTCTTGGTCAGCGAGACCTTGAAGGTGCGGCCGGGCTCGGAATACCAATCGCGCGGCTGCGACGCCGTCGAGATCAGGTTGACATCGCGCACGGCGAGCGCGTTGAAATATTCCTGGTCGAAGATGTTGTAGACGCCTGCCTGCACGCGCAGGCCCGGCACCTGGTCCGGCGTCCACCAACCGGTCAGGTCGACGATCGCGTAGCCGGGCGCATCGAAGGTCGTGTCGGCGGTGTTGGTGACGGGCGTATTGAGATGGTCGGTGAGCATGCCGGCCGAAAGCGTCGAGGAAAGGTCGAAGCCGAAAGTCTCGTTGCTCCAACCGCCGCCGACGATCGCCTTGAATGGCGCCACCGAGCGCAGGCGCTGAGTGGTTTCTTCATTCCTGCCATAGGCATAGGCAAGTGCGGCATGCAGGTTGATGCCGTTGTTGAACGTCTTGTCGGCGCTCGCTTCGATACCGGAGATCGTCACACTGCTGACGTTGGTATAGTTGAACTCCGTGATGCCAGTGGTCGCGTTGACGCTCGTCACCGTTTCGATGAAGTTGTGATACCGGTTGTGGAAGACCGCCAGACGGCCGTTGAAATCACCCGTGTCGAAATTGGCGCCCATCTCGACCCCATAGCCAGTTTCTGGCTTCAGATCAGGGTTGCCGAGCTGGGCATAGTTGCCGCCCGCATTGTAGAAGCGGCTGTAGAGCTCATCGACAGTCGGTGCGCGGAAGGCCGACGACAGCTGGGTGTAGAGCTGCACATCGGGTGTCAGTTCGTTGGTGGCGAGCACCTTCGGCGAAACGTGCTGATCGCTGCGGTCGGACAGCGTGCCGAACTTGGCAAGCGCCGGATTGCTGGCGAACCCGCCGCTCGTCGACGGATCATAGCTGAACCAGTCGAAACGAATGCCCGGCGTCAACGCAAAATTCGTATCGCCGAACTCGATCTTGTCTTCGATCGACAGGCCGATCGTCTTGCTCTCGACGTCGGGCACTTCCGACTGGTTGTTGAGCGAAGGGCATGTCGTCGGCGTCGGGCATAGCGCGGAGCTGTACTGGGTCCAGTCCGACGTCGTCGCTTCGAGCGTTGCCTTCACCGAATGGCGGACGTTCGAATATTCGAAATCCTTGGTGACGGTGCCGTTGAAGCCCCAGGTCTTGTTTTCGATCTCGTTGTTGCGTCCATAGGCGACATTGGCCGCTGTGCGGCCGTTCGTGCCCGATTCCTTCTTCAGGTCCTGCCAATAGAGTACCGCGCGGGCGGAGGTGAAGAAAGCGTCAGACGATGTGGCTTCATAATCGTAATCGAGGGAAACGCGGTCGCGGTCGTTCAGCTCACGGGCATCATAATTGTCGATCATATAGGTGCGCCCGGTCCCCTGCAGATCTCTTTTGTCGGTCTGGAGATCGCGACGGAACCGTTCGGCCGTCAGGCCGAGGCGGTGGCCGCCCTCGAATTCCTGGCGGAGCTTGAAGAGCAGATTGTGTTGGTCGAAATCGGCAGGATCTGCCTCGGTGCGAAAACGACCGTAAACGTCGTTGTTGCCCATATTCTCCCGCTCATGCCCCTTGCGGTAGCCGCCCTGGAAAAGGATCGACGTGTTACCGATCTTCTTGGCAGCGGCGGCCGATCCGGAAATGCTGCGGTCTTCGCTGTCATAGGTCGACTTGACGATCGCACCCCAGTCGCGGCCTTCCGGAATAAGATCCTCCGGCTCCAGCGTGTTGACGACGATGGCGCCGCCGAGCATGCCCGAGCCGCCCCGGCTCGAATCCGCGCCGCGTACGATATCGAGCGACGATAGCGAATTGAAATCGAAGGTGTCGCCGCCGCCGTTGGCGTTGGCCGGCGCGAAGGCCCCCTGGCGTGAACTGTTCGAGAGATAGGGGATCGGAATGCCATCGACGATGGTCAGGATGCGCGGGCCGGAGAGGCCGCGCAGATTGATGCCGGCATCGCCACGTGAGGCGTTAATGCCCGGATCGACGCTGCGCCCGAGGTCCTCGATATTGGTGACCTGCTTCTCATCGAGCTTCTTGTCGGTAATCTCGGTCGAAACCGGCGTGTCGGCGACGCTGCCCGGCGCCGCGCGTTTGCCCTTGACGACGATCTTCTGCAGGACGGTGCTGTCCTCCGCCGTGGCTTGCGGCGTGGCTGCCGTAGCGCTTTGCGCGAAAGACTGCGAAACAGGAAGAACAACTGTGGCTGCCGTGCAGACCAATAGAACCGAACGCCAATGCCGGACGATCATAACCTACCCCTTAATGATGATTACCGGGCTGGCTGGTCGTGGCGCGTCGAACGCTCGAGGGGCTGGCTGGGCTTTTGCGGATGAAGACGATGCAAAATTCCGCCTTCTTTTTGCCGCATAAAAAACATGAGGACTATTGTCAACATAAAGCGGCGACTTATGTTGAATAAAAATATCAAGTTTTAATGATCTCTCCGGACGTTGCGAAATTGCAACGAAATCCGCCCGCTTGCGTTATCCCTAGCTATCGACACCAGGGAATCGGATGCGTTGAGAAAACTTGCGATACTGGCGATCCTTCTCGCCGCAACCGCCGTTCTTGCCGGTGCCCGCCTGCCCGTTCACGGTCCTCTGCCACAGCAAAGGCCGGATATCGAGGGCACGTCCGCACCCACCCCCGATTCAAATGCCGAAGGCATGCAACCGCCGCCGGCCGCAGAAATGCCCACTCCTGAACCGAAGCCCGACATTCAAAAACCAGAGACGCAAAAACCAGAGATATCGGCACCGAACGAACCGGCGGCACCGAAAACCGAACCCGCCAAACCGATGCAGGGACCGCCACTTCCCCCTGGGAAGGAAAACCCGCAGGCTCCGACTGAGGAGAACAAGCCTCCCCCCGCACAAACACTTGAGGAACAGCATCTGACGATCGAGCCCGAAAGCGATGCCGAGCACACCGAGTGCACGGCTGCGCTTCAGGCCTTGGGCGTCGTCTTCAAGGACACGCCGCGCATCGACGACGGCAATGGCTGCGGCATCGACAAGCCGATCATCGTCTCCGAAGCCCTGCCCGGCATCAAGCTGAAGCCGGAGGCGACGATCCGTTGCCCGGCAGCGCTTGCCCTTGCCCGCTGGATGAAGGACAGCGTCATTCCGGCGGCTTCCGCCGCCCTGCCGGAGCAGGGCCGCATCACCACCGTCAACCAGGCAACGTCCTATATGTGCCGCCTGCGCAACGGCGCCGGAACCGGCAAGATCTCCGAACATGCCCGCGGCAACGCCATCGACATTGCGAGCTTCCATTTCGAAAAGGGTGAGGATGTCGCCGTCCGCTCCCGCCGCGAGGATCCAACGCTCATCGGCGCCTTCCAGCGCACCGTCAGCGCCGCCGGCTGCCTCTATTTCACCACCGTCCTCGACCCTGAAAGCGACGCCGCCCATGAGACGCACTTCCATCTCGACGTGATTGAGAGGAAGGGTGGTTATCGCTACTGTCATTAGTCATCTCAGTAGCTTGCGATTCCCGCTTGAATCGAGCCGCGAAATAGCCAAATCGAAGCTGCAATGTGTAGAGGAGGTCAGCAGCAAATGAAGATCATTGGGAACGTGATCCTGGTGCTCCTGGTTGTCGCGATCGGATTCATTTTTACTGGCGAGTTGCATTGGCTCTTTGCCATCGGAATGTTGTTCATCGGCACGCTGCAAAGCCTTTTCATCTGGCTGTTCATCGATCCAGACTTTGAAAAGCGTCGGCAGCGCCATCTGGTCGAGCGCTTTGGTAAGCCGTCATCGGATCAGAACAAACCTTCGATATAACCCTGATCGTTCAGGAAAATCCGCTCCGCCGACGGTGATTTCGGCAGGCCGGGCATCGTCATGATCTCGCCAGTGATGGCGACGACGAAGCCCGCTCCCGCCGAAAGCCGCACCTCTCGCACCGTGACGATGTGGCCTTCCGGCGCGCCGCGCAGGTTCGGATCGGTGGAGAAGGAATATTGCGTCTTCGCCATGCAGATCGGCAGATTGCCGTAGCCCTGCTCCTCCCACGTCTGCAACTGGTCGCGCACCGCCTTGTCGGCCGTCACCTCGCCGGCATGATAAATCTTCGAGGCGACGATCTCGATCTTCTCGAACAGCGAAAGGTCGTCGCCGTAAAGCGGCTGGAATTTCGCCTGCCCGGATTCGGCCAGTTCCACCACCTTGTGCGCCAGGTCCTCGATGCCGGCCGAACCCAGCGCCCAGTGGCGGCAGAGGATCGCCTCGGCGCCGAGTCTCGAGACAAATTCCTTGACCGCCGCGATCTCGGCGTCGGTATCCGAAACGAAATGGTTGATCGCGACGACGACGGGCACACCGAAACGGCGCACATTGGCGACGTGCCGGCCGAGATTGGCGCAGCCCTTTTTCAGCGCCGCGACATCCTCCGTGCCGAGATCTTCCTTCTTCACCCCGCCATTCATCTTCAGCGCCCGGACAGTCGCGACAATCACCGCCGCATCCGGCTTCAGCCCGGCCTTGCGGCACTTGATGTCAAAGAATTTTTCCGCTCCGAGATCGGCGCCGAAGCCCGCTTCTGTCACCACATAGTCGCCAAGCTTCAGCGCCGTCTTGGTCGCCGTCACCGAGTTGCAGCCATGGGCGATGTTGGCGAAGGGGCCGCCATGCACGAAGGCCGGATTGTTCTCCAGCGTCTGCACCAGGTTCGGCTGCATCGCATCTTTCAAAAGCACCGCCATGGCGCCGTCGGCCTTCAGGTCGCGCGCATGCACCGGTGTCCGGTCGAAACGATAGCCGATGATGATGTCGCCGAGCCGCCGCTCCAGATCCTTGAGATCGGTGGCAAGGCAGAGGATCGCCATCACTTCGGAGGCGACGGTGATGTCGAACCCACCCTGGCGCGGGAAGCCGTTGGCGACGCCGCCAAGCGAGGAGACCATGCTTCTAAGCGCCCGGTCGTTCATGTCCATGACCCTCCGCCAGGTGATCCGGCGGATGTCGATATTCTCTTCGTTGCCCCAGTAGATGTGGTTGTCGACCATCGCAGCCAGCAGATTGTGCGCAGATGTGATCGCATGGAAATCGCCGGTGAAATGCAGGTTGATGTCTTCCATCGGCACGACCTGCGCATAACCGCCGCCCGCCGCCCCGCCCTTGACGCCGAAGCACGGACCGAGCGAGGCCTCGCGGATGCAGACAACGGCTTTCTTGCCGATCCGGTTCAGCCCATCGCCGAGCCCGACCGTGGTCGTCGTCTTGCCCTCGCCCGCCGGCGTCGGATTGATCGCAGTGACGAGGATCAGCTTGCCATCCTTCTTGCCCGCTTGCGCGGCGATGAACTCGGCGCTGACCTTCGCCTTGTCGTGACCATAGGGAACGAGCTGCTCGACCGGAATGCCGAGTTTCGCCCCGATTTCGAAGATCGGCTTTTTGGCCGCGGCGCGCGCGATTTCGATATCGGATTTGATTGATGGCATGGATGTTCCCCCGTCCGACACCCGCGGGCGCGGAGCCGTTGTTTTTCTCTTCATCGAGATAGCGAAATATCGGCGGGGTGTGAATAGTGCTGCGCCTTGCGGTCGACACGCTTACAGCGCCGCGCGTCTTTTCAGACGCGCAAAGGACGCTGTAACACTTTCAATCCTCGCATCGACCCGAAAATCGGTTTCGATTTTCGGGTCGATGCGCTAGGCGTTTATGTGGCGGTCAGCGATTGCGGTTTAACAGGCTGAAAACATGAAATCACTGGAACTCATCATCGAGCGCATCATCCTGTCGAGCCGCTGGATCCTCGTCGTCTTCTATATCGGCCTGGTAGCGGCGCTCGCCGTCTATGCCGTTTCCTTCGCCTACAAGTTCCTGAAGATCGCCTCCGGCGTCTTCGAACTCGATGAGGCGGAGATGATCCTTGCCATGCTCGGCTTGATCGACGCAGCCCTCGTCGCCAGCCTGATCGTCATGGTGATGATCTCGGGCTACGAGAATTTCGTCAGCCGCTTCGACGAGGCCAGCGAGGCCGACAACGAAGTGTCCTTCCTCGGCAAGCTCGATTCAGGCAGCCTGAAGATCAAGGTCGCCTCCTCGATCGTCGCCATCTCCTCCATCCATCTGCTTCAGGTCTTCCTCAATGCGGACAAATATGCGGACGGCAAGATCATGTGGCTGACCCTCATGCACCTCGCCTTCGTCGCCTCCGCTGTCATGCTCGGCTTCCTGGAGAAGCTGATGAGCGTGACCTCGAAGAATGATCTTAAAGACAAAGGCTAACGGCGGGCACGAGGACACCTTCAGACGGTGAACGAGCAGTCGCCCAAGACAACAGCGACGAGATCGTCATGACGTGCCTCCGCAGTCCGATATCAATTTGCCAAGGCCGCAGCGGGAACGATCTCGGCCTTCCGCTTTCCGGGACATCGGAGACTCTCCTTCGCGTCCGGTCCACAGACATGCAAGCCGGGCTGCTGGTAGACCGGTCCACCGCCTTGCGCCGGTGACGGAGAGACCCGAGTTCTCCCCCGAACTTTCCAAAGTGATTCTCTCCCTGCCCGGCTGCGCGACCACTCCTATCCCGCCATTAAGGAGGTCAAAGATACCGCCACGCTATGTTTGCAAGTCGAAACTCAACCGAAGCGCGATCCCCTGTGGCTAATTCTTCACAATTTGAATGAATCGGCTTGTCTCAGGTTAATCGGGCTAGCATCCCGCGGATTTTCTGTATTTGATAGCGGTAACATTGAGGCTGCCGGGGGCGTACAAATGTCTTACATGACTACCTCTGAAAGACAGTCATTGCTTTCGGCAGAGCTTGCGGCCGCTCGAACACGCAGCCTGTTTGCGCAGGCGCTCGGCAGGGTCTCTACAGCCTTCGGATTGTCGCATGCGACGCTGATGCACGCTCCCTCCCCCGAAGACCTTCTCTTGAAACCCCTGCTGATCGAGAGCTCGCTTCCGGCCACCTATATCAGGGATTTCGACCGCGCCCACATGATGCGCGGCTGCCCTTTCGGCCTAAGGCTGAGGCAATCCGCTGTGCCGCTGTCCTGGCACCTCAACGACGCAGTCAATGGTCAGGCCTTTCCCACCGAACTGCGCGCCCTGATGCTGCGCCATGCCATACCGGCAGGCGTTGCCATGCCGAGCATTGCAGCCGACGGCCAGCGCCTGGTCTTTTGGTTCTGCGGCGAGCGCGCCGCACTCGGCCAGAGCGAGATCAACGAGCTGGTAATGATCATTCTCCATGCACTCGATGCATACAATGCAGTCAAGCGCAACGAGGAATGCGCGCATAACGCGCTATCGAACCGAGAACTAGAAGTTGTGCGCTGGACGGCCCAGGGCAAGACCTCGATCGAAATCGGCCAGATCCTGACGCTCTCGGACCATACGGTGAACGCCTATATGACGAACGCGATCAAGAAACTCGATTGCGTCAACCGCACCCAGTTGGTAGCTAAGGCAATTCGATTGAAGCTGATCAACTGAGGAATCGGAAGAGAGTCGGCACGTCGTCCCGTGATCTGGGGGAATCGTGCCTCTTCACTTCGAACAGCCCGTCATTAACAAGACAGAGCAATCCCGCGCTCACATCGGCATCACCGATGCGGAAGTTGTCCAGATGCTTGCTGCCTATCGTCTTTTCGGCTTCTGGCGCATCGATATCGAGACAGGACATTTCTTTGCAAGCGAGGACGTCCACGCGATCTTCGACCTCCCCTACAGCGACGGCCCTATAAACCTGACAGAGCTAATGTCGCGTATCCACGAGGAGGACCGCAGCCTGATCGCCCAAACTTTCGAAGAGGCGAGCCTTCACGGCGTCGGCTTCCATTTCGTCTATCGCGTCGACAATCGGCTTGGCGGCCACAAGCTGGCGCGCAGCGTCGGCCGCTTCCGCGACGATGAAAGCGGCGGCGGCATCGTCGGCATCACCTATGAATTCGTCGAGAAACTGCGCGTCGTCGGCTTCGAGGACGACACGATACCCCGCTGACTCCGGATCTTTTAGCGATCGAGCACCGACCGGATCTCGACGAGGTTTGAGCGCACCCTCAGAATATAAAAGCCCATCGTGGCGAGATGGCTCGGCATGATCCAGCCATCCTCGCGCCCGTTCGAGATGATCGCCGGCTGGATGCGGAGCGCCGCCTGGAACTGCCGCATGGTCCCGCCCCAGATCGTTCCGAGATTGCGTTCCGCCACCACCTGCGAGAAATCCGCCTGGGCGGCAGCCATGATCGCGTAGTAGCCATAGAGCTGGCCATAGGCGAACCAGAACCGGTCGTCGGCGCGTGTATCGAACCAGCCGCGATTGTGGTTTTCCGAACGCTCGGCGAGCATGTCGGAGGTGCCGCCGAGATCGTTGGCAATGCGGTCGATAAACTGCATCAGGTTGTCGGCGCGGCCGTCGAAAATGACATTGCAGAGGGCGAGATCGGTGTTGAACTTGCGCAGGCTGCCGATCGCCGAGCGGTAATAGGAAGGCGTCGGCGTCTTCGGCCCGAAGGGATTGAGCCCGAAATACCAGCTGTTTTCGTCAAACTGCAGATTGCCGCGCGCGCTCTGCAGGTCATTGTTGATGCCCGATGTGCCGCGCACGCGTCCGAGCGTATCGACAAGCTCCGCCGAAGTCCGCCGGACCGCCTGGTTGACGCCGCGCTGGAACGACGCCTTGTTGTCGAGGAAGGGCGTGTGATCCCAGTCGATGCCGAAGAAGCCCATCTTGTAGAGCAGCATGGAGGAGATCCATGCGTTCTGGTTGACATTGAAATCGGTCAGATCGGCCGCGACGTCGACGATCGCCGAGCGCTGGCAGGTCTTCGGCGCCGTCGCGGCCGCGCCGTCGGCCGCTGGCACGTCCTGCCCGGCTGCGACCTTGCGTTCGGAAAGCCGGTACTGGTCGACGAAGGCGGGGTTGAAATTCGTCCAGACCTGCGTCTGCCAGAAGAAATAACCGTAGAGCGCGACCAGCAGCGCCACGAACGCGATGACCGGCAGCCGGATCATCCAGCTCCGGCGCTGATACCAGCCGTGCGCGGCAAGAAAGGGCCAGAAAGCCCAGGCGGAAAACAGGCGGGCCCAGCGGCCGATCGTCTGGCCGATCAGCCTGAAAAAACCGGCTATCCGGTCAAGCATCGTCGTCTCCTGTCAGGCGAGGCGAACATCGGGACATTGCCGCCATGCTGCATCCCACATATGCGCTCGATGGGCCGAGCACAACACGAGCCCTTCGATTTTTCGGAATGAAAGCATTGCGCAAGAGGCGTATTGCCGCGCCCTGCTGGTCAGGAGCGGAGGAAAGGCAGGCGGAAGCGCAAGGACCTGCGCGCCGTATCGATCAGTGGCGCTCCCGATATTTCCGGCGGCGGTTCGGCATAGGTCGGGAACCTTCTCGTGAATTCGAGATCGGCGCGGCTCTTGCGCCGCTCCAGATCCTGGGCGACCAGCATGCCCTTCTCGAACAGCCTGATCGGCGTGGCGATATCGGGAAAGAGTTCCGGTTTGATCCTCACCTTCATGCCCGGCCTGTCGGTATCGACCTGCGCCTGGTAGATGATCAGTCGCTCCTCGACGTCTATCAACAGCTTACGCAGCAGCACGTTGCAGGCGGCGATCCGGCCGTTCAGCGAATCGACAAAGGCCTGGAACAGGCCGATGAAGCGCTCGCGCCGCTGGCTGTCGTCTCGCATCTCGTGCTCTTCGGCAGAAATTCGCTCGGCCTCCGCCTTCAGCGCCCGCCGTTCCGCCTCCATCTGCTCCCAATGAGCCCTGTTGCCATAGACGCCGATACGGCCCTGCGTCGTCAGCGCCTTGGCATTAAGCTCCTTCATCTTGAGGCGGGCGATATCGATGGAATCGACCAGCCGGCGCCGCTGCTCGACAATGTCGACAAGGTTGCGTTCGGCTGCCCTGTGCCGTTCGGTGAGCGAGGCGCGCTGGCCGGCGATCAGCCTGGCAAGCGCGTCCGATTTCGTCAAAAGGTCGAGCAGCCGCTCGATCACCGGCGCCTCGCGCACACGTTCGGTATACATGCGCCACATCCGCTGACGCGACACCCAGCCGGCCATCTTCTCACGCAGCGTCAGCCCCCGGAAACTATCGAGATCGGCAGAAACCTCGGCCGTCAGCCGGTCAAGAGAAAAGACCAGCTCCGCCAGCTGGGCGTCGAGCGCCGCAGCATCGGCGATATGGGCCTGGAAGCGGGCATTCTGTTCAAGGAAGACCTCGTCGGCCGACCGCGTTTCCTCGCCGCTGAAGGCGCCGATCGCCGCCACGCAATAGGTTCCCTCGGCCGCAGTCCTCTCGGCAAGGCTGCCTGCAGCTTCGTACTGGCTGTCGAATGGCGGGGGTTTGCGCACCTGATCTCTCCAGGGAATCTCCTGCTCAAGCTAGCCGCTTGCGGCGCTAAAGAAAACAGGCGGCGTCGCCGGCTTCAGACCGGCTCGGCGATCCAGGCTCCGTTCATAGCGTCGTCCCAATGCCTGCGACAGAGCGAGACATATTTCTCGTTGCCGCCGACATCGATCTGGGCGCCTTCGTGCAGTACTTTTCCTTCCGCGCCGAGCCGCACAACCATCGTCGCCTTGCGCCCGCAATGGCAGATCGTGCGCACCTCGCGCATTTCGTCGGCGATCGCCAGCAGCTCCTGCGAGGCCGGAAACAGCTTGCCCTGGAAATCGGTTCTCAGCCCGTAGACCATGACAGGGATACCAAGCCTGTCGACGATGCGGGCAAGCTGCCAGACATGGACAGGCGTCATGAAATGCGCCTCGTCGACGAAGATGCAGGAGATCGGCGCGCCTTCGTCGCTCAGCGCCGCGACGAGCCGGAACAGATCCTCATGCGGCTCGAAGGGAATGGCGCTCGCCTCCAAGCCGATCCGCGAGCCGATGACGCCGCGGCCGGCGCGCTCGTCGAAGGCGGCGATCAGCTGCACCGTGCGCATGCCGCGCTCCTGGTAATTGTAGGAGGCCTGCAGCAGCATCGTCGACTTGCCGGCGTTCATCGTCGAGTAGTTGAAATAGAGTTTTGCCATCCGATTTCTCCTTAATCGGCTTATTGAAAGCTCGGAATGGCAAAGAAAAGCCCTGAGAGAACGATAATCACAGGAATCCGGCTCGAAAACCGCCGAAAGCCCTGAAAACGAGGCGCTCGGAAAAAATCCGCCGACGTCGCAATCGCATAGGTCGATACGACGCAAACGCACTGAGGTCGCTTGTCAAACTCGGTTATTGATGGTTGGCTTGGGAACTTAAAGACTGGGAGTCTAAAATGAAAATAACAAGCACGTTCAAATTCGTTACCGCAACTGCCGTCGCCGCCCTCTCCGTTGCGACCGCCGCCTTCGCCGCAGATCCAGACAGCTGTTCTACGGTTCATTTCTCGGACGTCGGCTGGACGGATATCACCGCCACCACCGCCACCGCATCCGTCGTCCTGAAGAGCATCGGCTATCAGACCGACATCAAGGTTCTCTCGGTGCCGGTCACCTACACCTCGCTGAAGAACAAGGACATCGACATCTTCCTCGGCAACTGGATGCCGACACAGGAAAAGGACGTCCGGCCCTATCTCGACGACAAGTCGGTCGAATCCTTCGGCCCCAACCTCGTCGGCGCTAAGTATACGCTCGCCACCAACGCCAAGGGCGCCGAGCTCGGCATCAAGGACTTCAAGGACATCGCCGCTCATAAGGACGATCTCGACGGCAAGATCTATGGCATCGAGCCTGGCAATGACGGCAACCGCCTCGTCATGGACATGATCGAAAAGAACACCTTTGGCCTGAAGGATTTGGAAGTCGTCGAGTCCTCTGAGCAGGGTATGCTCGCTCAGGTCGCGCGCGCCGACAAATCAGGCAAGCCCGTTGTCTTCCTCGGCTGGGAACCCCATCCGATGAACACCAACTTCAAGCTGACCTACCTCACCGGCGGTGACGATATCTTCGGTCCGGATTTCGGCGGCGCCAAGGTCTTCACCAATGTCCGCGCCGGTTATCTCGACGAATGCCCGAATGTCGGCGCGATGCTGAAGAACCTGACGTTCTCCCTCGACATGGAGAACCACATCATGGGCAAAATCCTGAACGACGGCAAAGAGCCGGAGGCTGCAGCGTCCGAATGGCTGAAGGCGAACCCCGCAGCACTCGAGCCCTGGCTTAAGGGCGTCAAGACCCGCGACGGCAAGGGCGACGCTCTCGCGGCTGCCAAGACCGGCCTCGGCCTCTGACGATACGAACGGGGCGGCTCGCCGCCCCGTTTCATTTTTGTCCGATTGTTGTTTTTCTGGATGGGCGCGCCCTTGAATTGGATCACCGAATTTAAGATTCCCGTTGGCCCCTGGGCCAAATCCTTCGTGGACTGGCTGACCTCGAACGGCGAATGGTTCTTCAACCAGATCGCCTTCCTGCTGTCGAGCGCCATAGACGGCCTGCTCTTCGTGCTGCAGAAGCCTCATCCGCTGATCGTCATCGCGGCCATCACCGCCATCGCCTTTTGGCTGCGCCGCTCGATCGCGGTCGCCGTTTTCACCTGTCTCGGGCTGCTGCTCATCGTGAACCAGGACTATTGGAAGGAAACGACGGAGACGCTCGCCCTCGTGCTCGCCGCCACCTTTGTCTGTATGGTGATCGGCATTCCGCTCGGCATTGCCGCCGCCCGCCGCCCTTGGGTCTATGCGGCCATGCGCCCGGTACTCGATCTCATGCAGACCATACCGACGTTCGTTTACCTGATCCCTGCGCTCATCCTGTTCGGCCTCGGCATGGTGCCGGGCCTGATCGCGACCGTCATCTTCGCAATCCCCGCCCCGATCCGGCTGACGCGCCTTGGCATCATCTCGACGCCGCCGTCCCTCGTTGAAGCCGCCGTCGCTTTCGGCGCGACGCCGATACAGGTGCTGCGCAAGATCGAGCTTCCCTTCGCCACGCCGCAGATCATGGCGGGTCTCACCCAGACCATCATGCTGTCGCTGTCGATGGTCGTCATCGCCGCCCTTGTCGGCGCTCCCGGGCTTGGCGTGCCCGTCGTCCGCGCGCTGAACACCGTCAATATCGCCAAGGGCTTCGAAGCGGGCTTCTGTATCGTCATCCTGGCAATCATTCTCGACCGGATGTTCCGCACGGCGGGTGAAGGAGGCGGTGCATGACCGCAGTAAGCTTTAACAATGTCAGCATCATCTTCGGCGATCGGCCGGAAACCGCGCTTGCCATGGTCGATCAGGGCAAATCGCGCGACGAAATCGGCGCAGCGACCGGCTTGGTGCTCGGCGTTGCCGATGCCTCACTGACGATCGAGGAAGGCGAGATCCTGGTGCTGATGGGCCTTTCCGGCTCCGGCAAGTCGACGCTGCTGCGCGCCGTCAACGGGCTCGCTCCCGTGGTGCGTGGTGATGTCGCCGTCTCCACGACCACCGGCCCCGTCAACCCCTACAGTTGCAATGCCAAGGCGCTGCGGGATCTGCGCACGCACACTGTCTCCATGGTGTTCCAGCAGTTCGCGCTCCTGCCCTGGCGCACGGTCGCCGAGAATGTCGGCTTCGGCCTCGAGCTCGCCGGCATGCCGGAGGCTGAGCGCAAGCTCCGCGTCGGCGAGCAGCTTGAACTCGTCAACCTGACGAAATGGGCAGGCCGCAAGGTCAACGAGCTTTCCGGCGGCATGCAGCAGCGTGTCGGCCTTGCCCGCGCCTTTGCCACCGGCGCCCCGATCCTGCTCATGGACGAGCCTTTCTCGGCGCTTGACCCATTGATCCGCACCCGCCTGCAGGACGAACTCCTGGAGTTCCAGCGGCGGCTGAAGAAGACCATTCTTTTCGTCAGCCACGATCTCGACGAGGCCTTCCGCATCGGCAATCGCATCGCCATTATGGAGAGTGGCCGCATCATTCAGTGCGGAACGCCGCACGACATCGTCAAGAACCCCGCAGACCAGTATGTCGCCGATTTCGTGCAGAACCTCAATCCGATCAACATGCTGACGGCGGCCGATGTCATGCAGTCAGGCCTCGGCCAGACTGCCGCCGGCATGAGCGTCAGCGCCACGGCCCGCGCCGCGACCCCGCTCATCGATATCCTCGATGCCCTTGCCCGCCAGCCGGGCAGTATCGGCATCGTCGAGAACGGCGCGATCGTCGGCACCATCTCGGCTCAGGATATCGTTGCCGGCCTTACCCGCCATCGCCGCAAGCAGGAAGCTTGATGTTTTCCATCCGCTTTGTCACAAAGCGGATATGAAAGATCCGGCCTCACCCTTACGCGAAACCGACGACGATGCCCGCAAGCTCGCCCGCGTGCTTCTGCGCTCCGCCCGGCACGCGGCGATTGCCGTTCTCGCGCCCGAGAACGGCTTCCCCTTTGTCAGCCGCGTGCTCGTCGCCACCGATATCGACGGCATCCCCGTCATCCTGGTTTCGCAGCTGTCAGCTCATACCAGGGCGCTCGCCAGAGACCCGCGCGCCTCGCTCCTGACCGGCGAGCCCGGCAAGGGCGATCCCCTCGCCTATCCCCGTTTGACGACCCAATGCCTAGCAGAACCCGTCGAGCACAGCAGTGCATTCTACGCGCGTATCCGCACGCGTTTTCTCGCTCGCCACCCCAAGGCGAAGCTTTATATCGACTTTCCTGATTTCCTGTTCTTCCGTCTCAAGCCTGAGCAGGCCAGCCTCAATGGCGGTTTTGGCCGCGCCTACCAACTCGATGGGAACGATCTCATAATCCAATCGGCCGCGAATGAGGCGATCGCCGTCGGGGCGGCAGAAGCAGTGCGAGATTTAGTAGAACGCCACCCCGATGTGGCGGAAAGCCTCGCTATTAGGCTAAAGGCGCCGGAATCGGGGTCTTGGCACATTTGTGGTATCGATTCCTCAGGTTTTGACATGATTTCCGGTGATTTTCTGCTGCGATACGAGTTCGAAACCCTCGCTGTGGATGCCGATCACATTTGTTCAAACATATCTAAAATAGCATACTCGATACCTTAAATTTAGGTATATACAATCTTCGAGCCCAGTTGCTAGTTTTTGGTGTCAGTCAAAATCCCGGCTGGCGGCCTGCGCCAACACACTTGATGTACGTTTCGCATTAGGAAGATAACATATGGAAACCTCTGATTTGGCCGATCACACGAACGTGGCGGCAGCTTTATTGTCGGCCATGGCAAACCCGAAGAGATTGCTGATCCTGTGTAGCCTCGTGAAGGGCGAAGTAGCCGTCGGCGTGCTTGCGACGCAGGTCGGGCTCAGCCAGTCGGCTCTCTCTCAGCACCTCTCGAAACTGCGCGCTCAAAAGCTGGTCAAGACCCGCCGGGACGCACAAACCATCTATTATTCGAGCACCTCCGAGCCGGTCATGAAGATCCTGGCAACGCTCGAAGACATCTACCTCGTGCAGAACCGGAACAGATCCGCCGCTTAATGATAGCGCTGACATGAATGTCGGCCGATGCCGTGCTGCAAGGGAATGTTCCCGGAGGCCTGGCAACGATATTTCAGCACGTGAACCTTATGGCACGACCGGCAAATTTGCGATTTGCCGGTCGTGCCTTTGAGTGCCCTGGTCTTTCTGCTCCTTTCGCCGGCGGCGAAGGAATTGCAGCCTCATCGCGCTGAAGCGCTCGCCCCGTGATCGATCGAAGCAGCTTCAGCCCCCTGTCAGGAGGAGCTTTCGGGACTTTTCCCGTTGACGCCTTGGGAAGCCCTGATAATTTGACCGGGCAGTAAAAATATGGGCGTGAAGCCCCGGGAAAGGGCCGTCAGCGGCCAGGAGAACAGCATGTCCAATCGCCTCAACGCACCGAACGATCTTCGCGCCTTCTGGATGCCGTTTACGGCAAATCGCCAGTTCAAGAAGGAGCCGCGTTTGTTCGTCGGCGCCAAGGACATGTACTATACGACCCATGACGGCCGTCAGGTGCTGGACGGCACGGCTGGCCTCTGGTGCGTCAATGCCGGCCACTGCCGCCCGAAGATCACCGAGGCGATCCGCGAGCAGGCCGGCGAGCTCGATTACGCGCCGGCCTTCCAGCTCGGCCATCCCAAGGCCTTCGAACTGGCCAACCGCCTGGTCGACATCGCCCCGGAAGGCCTGAACCACGTTCTCTACACCAATTCCGGTTCCGAATCCGTCGAGACGGCGCTCAAGGTGGCGCTCGCCTATCACCGCGTGAAGGGCAATGGATCACGCTTCCGCCTGATCGGCCGCGAGCGCGGCTATCACGGCGTCAATTTCGGCGGCATCTCCGTCGGCGGCATCGTCACCAACCGTAAGATGTTCGGCACGCTTCTGACCGGCGTCGATCACATGCCGCACACCCACCAGCCCGGCAAAAACAACTTCACCCGCGGCGAGCCCGAGCATGGCGGCGACATCGCTACCGAGCTCGAGCGTATCGTCACCTTGCATGACGCCTCCACCGTCGCCGCCGTCATCGTCGAGCCGGTGGCGGGTTCCACCGGCGTCTTGATCCCGCCGAAGGGCTACCTGCAGAAGCTGCGCGAGATCTGCACCAAGCACGGCATTCTCCTGATCTTCGACGAAGTCATCACCGGCTTCGGCCGCCTCGGTGCCCCCTTCGCCGCGCAATATTACGACGTCAAGCCTGACATGATCACCGCCGCCAAGGGCCTGACCAACGGCGTCATCCCGATGGGCGCCGTCTTCGTTACCTCCGAGATCCATGATGCCTTCATGAACGGCCCGGAACATATGATCGAGTTCTTCCACGGCTACACCTATTCCGGCAACCCGATCGCCTCCGCCGCCGCACTCGCCACGCTCGACACCTACAAGGAGGAGGGCCTGCTGACACGCGCCGCCGAGCTTTCCGACTACTGGGCCGACGCGCTGCATTCGCTGAAGGACTGCCCCAATGTCATCGACATCAGGAACACCGGCCTGATCGGCGCGATCGAACTCGACCCGATCGCCGGCGAGCCCACCAAGCGCGCCTTCACCGCTTTCCTGAAAGCCTATGAAAGCGGCCTGCTGATCCGCACCACCGGCGATATCATCGCACTCTCCCCGCCGCTGATCATCGAGAAGCACCATATCGACGAGCTCTTCGGCAAGCTGCGGACAATCCTGCAGAACAACGTCTGAGAAAGCTCTGAAACTTCCGGCAACAGGGCCTGCGGCGGACCTCCTGCATTCCTTAAATCGGAATCGATTTAAGGATAAAATTATGCGGCAGTTGAAAGTGTTACAGCGTCCTTTACGCGTCGGAAAAGACGCGCGGCGCTGTAAGCCCACGCAGGCCCTTTTGTTGTGAAGCCAGATAGGTTTCAGCTCACCGCGGCGACGGAAAGGCAGAGGGCGAATTTTTTCAGGAGCCGCCGATCGAAATGCCCTTCGCTGCCAAGCATCCATTTCAGGGCGTGGTTCGCGCTCCATGGCGCCTTGTACGGTCGTACGGAGGTCACAGCCTCATAGACGTCGCAAATCGCAGCAAGACGCGCATGGAAGCTCACCTGCGCCTCGGAAAGCCTGCGGGGATAGCCCTTGCCGTCGATACGCTCATGATGGTTGAGACAAACATCGAGAACGATCTCCGGCATGCCTTCCTGGCGCGACAGGATCGCGTGCCCTTTTTCGGGATGGTCGCGGATCATCTTCATCTCGTCTTCGTCCAGCCGCCCTTCCTTGTTGAGTATCTCAAGCGGAATTTCAAGCTTGCCGACGTCGTGCAGCAATCCTGCTGTGCCGAGCAACTGCACCGTAGCCTCGTCAAGTCCGAGATGGCGGCTGAAAAGGATCATCAGCGCACTCACCGAAATGGAATGCAGGAACGTTGCCTCGTCCTTGGATTTCAGACGCGTAACGCTCAGAAAGACAGTGGGATTGTCATCCATCGACTTGGAGACCGAGGAAATCACCGGCGCCACCTGATCGACGCTGATGCCATCGCCATGCTGGAGCCGGCTGAAAACGCTTTCCAGCACCTGCACGGATTTCTGGATAGTCTCGCGTGCCGCCTTGGTGTCGATCTCGTGATTGCCGCCTGGCAGGCCGTCGATGTCGAGGCCTCTGCTGGTGTTGATGACAACACCTTCAATGCCGCTCTTGCGAAGCTTCAGGGCATCGACTTCACGGCGCAGCAGAAATCTTCGCTTGGACAGAAGAGGGTCATGCCATGCACCCTCGATCGCCTCCACAAACATTCCGTTGCGCACCTGTCTGGCTTCGATACGCTTCAGCATCCAGATCTCAGTTCCTGAAATATCTCTCTGTTTATGATCGACCGTTCTTTTGCATCGCAGCAATATATGCGGGAACAATGATTCTACTCTAATTGGTAGAATCAAGTGTTAATCGCAAAACAGAATTCGAATATTCGGAAAGACCAAGAGAGCTTCCTCGAAATTCAGGAGGTTCATCGGCGCACCGCGATTGTGCGGGGTACCGCCACCCTCCAGAAAATCAGCAGACGGCGCCAGAATCGACGATTTTGGGACGATTTCGTGCCGGATCGAGCCGATTTTCGTTCCATTTTGTTATCAACTTGCGGAATCTCACCAAAATTCCTAGAAATCTTGCCGTTGCACCCGTTCGAGCCAAATATGGCCGGAGGGCGCATTGATCGCGCCGATATCGATCGTCCTTGGCACGGCTCCTGGGCCGTTGAACGATCCGGAAAAGCCGGCGCGACGCTTCATCGCGGGTCGCATGACCCCATCCAAGGAGACAGACAATGACCCTCAAGACATTGACGGCGACCCTCGTCGCGTCACTCGCCTTTGCGCCGCTTGCCCATGCCGATATCACCATCGGCCTGATCGCGCCGTTGACAGGCCCCGTCGCTGCCTATGGCGACCAGGTGAAGAACGGCGCTCAGACCGCCGTCGACGAGATCAACAAGAAGGGCGGGATTCTCGGCGAGAAGGTTGTTCTCGGACTGGCTGACGATGCCGGCGAACCGAAGCAGGGCGTTTCCGCCGCCAACAAGGTCGTCGGCGACGGCATCCGCTTCGTCGTCGGCCCAGTAACCTCGGGCGTCGCCATTCCAGTTTCGGACGTGCTTGCTGAAAACGGCGTGCTGATGGTCACCCCGACCGCGACGGCTCCTGACCTGACCAAGCGTGGTCTCACCAACGTGCTGCGCACCTGCGGCCGCGACGACCAGCAGGCCGAAGTCGCCGCCAAATATGTGCTGAAGAATTTCAAGGACAAGCGCGTCGCCATCGTCAACGACAAGGGCGCCTACGGCAAGGGCCTCGCCGATGCCTTCAAGGCGACGCTGAATGCCGGCGGCATCACCGAAGTCGTCAATGACGCGATCACGCCTGGCGATAAGGATTTCAGCGCGCTCACCACCCGCATCAAGTCCGAAAAGGTCGACGTGGTCTATTTCGGCGGCTACCACCCGGAAGGCGGCTTGCTCGCCCGCCAGTTGCATGACCTCGCCGCCAACGCGACGATCATCGGCGGCGACGGCCTCTCCAACACCGAATTCTGGGCAATCGGCACGGATGCGGCAGGAGGCACGATCTTCACCAACGCTTCGGACGCCACCAAGAGCCCGGATTCCAAGGCCGCAGCCGACGCGCTCGCCGCCAAGAACATCCCGGCCGAAGCCTTCACGCTGAACGCCTATGCCGCCGTCGAAGTGCTGAAAGCCGGCATCGAGAAGGCCGGCAGTGCCGAGGATGCGGAAGCCGTCGCGGCCGCGCTGAAGGGCGGCGAAGAAATCCCGACCGCCATCGGCAAGGTCACCTACGGCGAGACCGGCGACCTGACCTCGCAGAGCTTCTCGCTCTACAAGTGGGAAGCCGGCAAGATCGTCGCCGCCGAATAAACCATCGCTGACCGTCGACGACCGGGCGCCCCTACGGCGCCCGGTTTCATTTTGCGGCACTCGCTTGTGGCGGCAGATCGGTTATAAGTTTCGGAATCGGTTGTAATGTGAGCAATGCCATGACCACCAAGCTCGAACGTCTCATCGACCAGGGCGTCGGCCGCGTGCCGGCCGATATCGTGCTGAAGGGCGGCCGCTTCTTCGATCTGGTCACCGGCGAACTCGTCCTGTCGGACATTGCGATCGGTGCCGATCGCATCGTCGGCATCTCAGGTAGCTACGAAGGTGAAACCGAGATCGATATATCGGGCAGGATCGTCGTCCCCGGCTTCATCGACACCCATCTGCATATCGAATCTTCGCTCGTCACACCGCATGAATTCGACCGCTGCGTTCTGCCCTATGGCGTCACCACCGCCATCTGCGATCCGCACGAGATCGCCAATGTGCTCGGAACCGCCGGCATCGAATTCTTTCTCGAATCCGCGCTGGAGACGATCATGGACATCCGCGTCCAGCTCTCCTCCTGCGTTCCGGCGACGCATCTCGAAACCTCCGGCGCCGATCTGCCGATCGAGCGCCTCCTGCCCTTCCGCCACCATCCGAAGGTGATCGGACTTGCCGAATTCATGAATTTCCCCGGCGTCATCCACAAGGATCCCGTCTGCCTGGCCAAGCTCGACGCCTTCCAGGGCGGCCACATCGACGGCCACGCGCCGCTGCTCTCAGGCAACGACCTCAACGGTTACCTCTCGGCCGGCATCCGCACCGAGCACGAATGCACGACCGCCGGCGAAGCCTTGGAAAAGATCCGCAAGGGCATGCACATCCTCGTGCGCGAGGGTTCGGTATCCAAGGATCTCGCCGCGCTGATACCCATTATCACCGAGCGGCTGTCGCCCTATCTGGCGCTCTGCACCGACGATCGCAATCCGCTCGATATCGCCGAACAGGGCCATCTCGATCATATGATCCGCACGGCGATCGCGAGCGGCGTCGAGCCCCTGGCGATCTACCGCGCCGCCTCGATTTCGGCCGCCCGCGCCTTCGGCCTCAGGGACCGCGGCCTGGTCGCGCCGGGCTGGCGCGCCGATCTGGTGGTTCTCGACAGCCTGGAAAACTGCCGCGCCGACATGGTCTTTTCGGCTGGCCGCCACGTCACCGATGCACTCTTTTCCTCGCGCAGACCGGTTGCCCCGATCGGCCTCGACAGCGTCAAGGCCAGACCCGTCAATGCCGCCCATTTCGGCGTGCCGGTCGCCGAAGGCGAAACGCCCGTCATCGGCGTACTGCCGGGCAAGATCATCACCGAGCATCGCCGCTATCGCCTGCCCGTCAGGGGCAACGAGACGACGGTCGATCTTGCGAACGATATCATCAAGGTCGCCGTCATCGAGCGCCACGGCAAGAACGGCAACCACGCCAACGGCTTCGTCCAGGGTTTTGGCCTGAAGAAGGGTGCGATCGCCTCGACCGTCGGCCATGACAGCCACAATATCTGCGTCGTCGGCGTCAGCGAGGACGACATGGCCTGCGCCGCAAACCGCCTCGGCGAGATCAAGGGCGGCTTCGTCGTCGTCGAAGACGGCAAGGTCACCGGCGAAATCGCCCTGCCCATCGCCGGTCTTATGAGCCTAGAGCCCTATGAGACGGTTCGCGACATCCTCCATCATCTGCGCAAGGCCGCCTTCGCGCTCGGCGCCACGCTGGAAGAACCCTTCCTCCAACTCGCTTTCCTGCCGCTGCCAGTCATCCCGCACCTGAAGATATCCGACCGCGGCATGGTGGATGTGGACAAGTTCGCGCTGATTGGGTGATGCAATTCCAGGGCTGACTCCGCAGTGGAGTAACCTTTGACCATCGCCTTCAGAGACACAGCAGCACGAACATCAAACCCGCGCGCAAAACCCGTCCAGCGCCGCAAGCTTCACCAGCCCCGCGCCAGCCACCGCCTTGAAGCCCGGCATCTCGAGCGGTTCCCCGAGCACCATGCCATCGGGCAGGCGGAATTCCGCCGGTTTGCGCGTCAGGTTGAAAACGAAGAGCAGTTTTTCTCCGTTCTTTTCGCGCGTGAAGGCGAGCAGATCCTGATTGGTGCCCATGAAGGTCATGTCGCCGTCGATCAGCGCCGGGTAGCTCTTCCGGAATGCGAGCGTCCTGCGGTAGTGATGCAGCACCGAGTTGTCGCCCGCCTCCTGCGTATCCACGGAAAGCGCTGCCTGCTCGTAAGGCACCGGCAGCCAGCTCCTTTCCGCCGAGGTGAAGCCCGCATGCGCCTTGCCGGCTTCCCAGGGCATCGGCGTGCGGCATCCATCGCGGCCCTTGAAGGCCGGCCAGAAGCGGATGCCGTAGGGGTCGCGCAGATCCTCGAAGGCGAGTTCCGCTTCGGGCAGGCCGAGTTCCTCGCCTTGATAGAGGCAGATCGAGCCACGCAGCGCTGCAAGCACCGAGATCGCAAGCTTGGCGATGACAGGCCGCTCTTCCTCCGTCCGCGCAAAACGGCTGACGTGGCGCATGACGTCGTGGTTGGAAAAAGCCCAGCAGACCCAGCCGTCCGTGACTGCCTTCTGGAAGGCCTCGACGCAGCCGCGAATATGCTCGGCGGTGAAATCCGGCCCGAGCAGATCGAATGTGTAACACATGTGCAGCTTGTCGCCGCCACTCGTATAGGCGCCAACCGTCTTCAGCGAACGCGCCCCATCGCCGACTTCGCCGACGGTCGTGCGATCTTCGTACTGATCGAGCAGCGCCCGGAAGCGCTTGAGGAAATCGACATTTTCTGGCTGCGTCTTGTCGTAGAGGTGGTTCTGCATGCCGTAGGGATTGCTGTCGGGCGCATCGAGGCCGGCGTCATCCTCATCCGGCTCGTGCGGCGGATTGCTCCTGAGTAGCTTGTCGCAGAAATAATAATTGACCGTATCCAGGCGGAAACCGTCGACGCCGCGGTCGAGCCAGAACTTCACCGTCTCGAGGACCGCATCCTGCACGGCTTTGCTATGGAAGTTGAGGTCCGGCTGCGAGGTCAGGAAATTGTGCTGGTAATATTGCCGGCGTACGCCGTCCCATTCCCAGCCCGGCCCGCCGAAGATCGACAGCCAGTTGTTCGGCGCCGTGCCGTCAGGCTTCGGATCGGCCCAGACATACCAGTCCGCCTTCGGATTGGTCCGGCTCGACCGGCTCTCGACGAACCAGGGGTGCCGGTCGGAGGTGTGCGAGATCACCTGATCGATGACCACCTTGATGCCGAGCCTGTGCGCTTCGGCCATCATCTCGTCGAAATCGGCAAGCGTGCCGAAGATCGGATCGACGTCGCAATAATCGGAAACGTCATAGCCCATGTCGGCCATCGGCGACTTGAAGAAGGGCGAGAGCCAAATCGCGTCGACGCCGAGGCTGGCGATATGCGGCAGCCGGCGGGTGATTCCCCTGAGATCGCCGAGACCATCGCTGTTGGTGTCCTGAAACGAGCGCGGATAGACCTGATAGATCACCGCGCCGCGCCACCAGTCCGCACTCCCGCCTGCCTGCAATGCCATCGGCTACATCTCCTGCCTCGTTTGCGCTCGCCACACTAAAGCGGACGAAACAAAAGACAACCATGTGAAGCCTTTATGAAGGCCCTGCAAAGGCCGCGACGCGTCGTCGCGATCTGACAAGGGGGAGACGTATATAGACTTGTCCACAACCCGTTTCTACCCTCCGGATTTGGGGTTGCAACGCAAAGCCTTTGCGATAAGGTGCGCGCTGACCTGCACGTAAGAGGTCAAATACCGGGAACAAATGTCTAATAAAGGCGAAAAGCCTAGAAAGGTGGACCCACCATGAACCAATTCACGAAAAAATTTCTCGCCTCCGCAATGCTTGGCACATTGCTGGCGTTTTCGGCCCATGCGGCCACGCTCAACATTCACAATGGTGGCGACCCGCAGTCGCTCGATCCGCAGAAGCTTTCCGGGGACTGGGAAAATCGTATCGCCGGCGACATTTTCGAAGGCCTCGTCACTGAGGACGCCAAGGATAATCCGATCCCCGGCCAGGCGGAAAGCTGGACGATTTCGCCTGATGGCAAGGTCTACACCTTCAAGCTTCGCGACGGCATCAAGTGGTCCGATGGCCAGCCGGTAACGGCAGGAGACTTCGTCTTCGCCTTCCAGCGCCTCGTCGACCCGAAGAATGCAGCCGATTATGCCTATCTGCAATTCACCATCAAGAATGCGGAAAAGATCAACAAGGGTGAGATCACCGATCTCAACCAGCTCGGCGTCAAGGCGATCGACGACAAGACGCTCGAAATCACGCTTGAAAACGCCACCCCTTATTTCCTCAATGCCCTGATGCATTACACCGCCTATCCGCTGCCGAAGCATGTCGTCGAGGCGAAGGGCCAGGATTGGGTCAAGATCGGCAACATCGTCACCAACGGCCCCTACAAGCCGGTCGAATGGGTTCCGGGCTCGCATGTCACCACCGTCAAGAACGATCAGTGGTATGACACCAAGGACCTGAAGATCGACGGCGCGAAGTTCTTCGTGCTCGAAGACCAGGAAGCCGCGCTGAAACGCTACCGCGCCGGCGAGTTCGACATCCTCACCGACTTCCCGACCGACCAATACGAGTGGATGAAGAAGAACCTGCCGGGCCAGGCGCATGTCGCGCCCTTCTCCGGCCTCTATTATTACGTCGTCAATTCGCAGAAGCCGCCCTTCAGCGACAAGCGCGTCCGCCAGGCTCTCTCCATGGCGATCAACCGCGAAGTCATCGGCCCGCAGATCCTCGGCACCGGCGAACTGCCGGCCTATTCCTGGGTGCCGCCGGGCACGGCGAATTACGGCGAGCCGGCCTATGTCAGCTGGAAGGATCTGCCCTATAGCGAGAAGGTCGCAGAAGCCAAGAAGCTTCTGACCGAAGCCGGCTTCGGCCCGGATAAGCCACTCCACGCGGTGCTGAGCTACAACACCAACGACAACCACAAGCGCATCGCCGTCGCGATCGCTTCCATGTGGAAGCCGCTCGGCGTCGATGTCGAGCTCGTCAACGCCGAAACCAAAGTGCATTACGACCAAATGCAGCGTGGCCAGGTCGAAATCGGCCGCGCCGGCTGGCTCGCCGACTATAACGATCCGGACAACTTCCTGAACCTCCTGGTGACAGGCGTCCAGATGAACTACGGCCGCTGGTCGAATCCCGAGTACGACAAGATGATCAAGGAAGGCAACGCCGAGACCGATCTCACCAAGCGTGCCGCGATCTTCAAGAAGGCCGAGCAGCTGGCGCTCGATGAATCGGCCGCCCTGCCGATCTACTACTACGTCTCGAAGAATGTCGTTTCGCCGAAGATCGAAGGCTTCGTCGACAACATTCAGGACATCCACCGCACCCGTTGGCTGTCGATGAAAGAGTAAGGGAAAACGGTCCTTTCCGCGCATTGCGGAAAGGACCGGCCCACGACCATGATCAAATACGCCCTCCGTCGCCTGCTGTCGACGATCCCCGTCATGTGGATCGCCGTGACAGCCTCGTTTTTTGTTTTGCGCCTTGCCCCCGGCGGCCCTTTCGATGGCGAAAGGCCATTGCCGCCGGTGATCCTGAAGAACCTTGCAATCCACTACAATCTCGACAAGCCGCTCATCCAGCAGTACCTGATCTATGTCGGTGACCTGCTCCGGGGCGACCTTGGACCCTCCTTCGCCAGCGAGGATTTCACCGTCGCCCAGCAGATCATGATCGGTCTGCCCTACACCTTCACAATCGGTACGGCTGCCTTCCTGATTGCCATTATTGTCGGCGTGGCCGTCGGCTGTCTCGGGGCGCTCTATCAGAACAAGGCACCGGATTATATTCTGGGCGCGCTCATCCTGGTGGGTGTCGTGCTGCCGAACTTCCTGATCGCGCCCATCCTGCAGCTCGTCTTCGGCATCCATCTCGCGTGGTTTCCGGTCGGCGGCTGGGGTGACGGCTCGATCAAATACCTCATCCTGCCGATCGTCGTTCTGGCGCTGCCGCATGCCGGCCGTATCTCGCGCATCACGCGCGGCTCGATGATCGAGGTGATGAACCAGAACTTTATCCGCACCGCCAAGGCCAAAGGCATCGGCCCCCGGCTGACGGTCATGCGCCATGCGCTGAAGCCTGCGCTGATGCCTGTGGTCTCCTATCTGGGTCCAGCGGCAAGTTACCTTCTCACCGGCTCGCTGGTTGTCGAGAGCATCTTCGGATTGCCCGGCATCGGCCGCTATTTCGTCAACGCAGCGCTGAACCGCGATTACGGCATGGTTCTTGGCACGGTCATCTTCTACATGGTGCTTATCGTGTTCCTGAACCTTCTCGTCGATATCGCCTATGCGTGGCTCGATCCGAAAGTGAGAAACAGATGATCCTCAACCCCGCAAAGCGTGAGCTGCTCGCGCAGGAACTGCTGGCCGCGGAAGGCCTTGCGCCCGAAAGCCGCTCGCTCACCAAGGATGCCTTGCGCCGCCTCGGGCGCAACAAGGCGGCGGTCCTGTCGGTCGTTGTCCTGACGCTTTTGATCCTCGTCGCCTTCATCGGCCCCTGGTTCATTCCCTTCAACTACGAGGACCCGGATTGGGCGGCCTTCCGCATACCGCCCTCGATCGAAACCGGCCACTATTTCGGCACCGACCCGAACGGCCGCGACCTTCTCGCCCGCGTCCTTTACGGCACCCGCGTCTCGCTTGCCGTGGCGCTGACGGCAACCGTCGTCTCCGTCTTCATCGGCGTGCTCTACGGCGCAGTATCGGGCTACATTGGCGGCAGGCTGGATGCGATCATGATGCGCTTCGTCGATATCATGTATGCGCTTCCCTATATCCTCTTCGTCATCCTGCTGATGGTGATCTTCGGCCGCAACGTCTATCTGCTCTTTGCCGCGATCGGCGCGCTGGAGTGGTTGACCATGGCCCGCATCGTGCGCGGCCAGACGCTGTCGATCAAGCATCGCGAATTCATCGAGGCAGCCCGCGCATCCGGTCAGCGGCCGTTCAAGATCATCATCAAGCACATCATCCCGAACCTCGTCGGCCCGGTGGTGATTTTCGCGGCGTTGACCGTGCCTGAGATCATCGCCACCGAAAGCTTCCTTTCCTATCTCGGCTTCGGCGTGCAGGAACCGCTGACCTCGCTCGGCACGCTGATCGCCGAAGGAACCGATGCAATGGAAAGCATGCCGTGGCTGCTGGTCTTCCCGGCAAGCTTCCTCGTGGCCCTATTGCTCAGCCTGCTCTTCATCGGCGACGGCCTGCGCGACGCGTTCGACCCGAAGGATCGTTAAATGGCGGATACCCTCCTCGAACTCAAAGACTACTCGATCACCTTCAAAACGCCGGATGGAGAGGTGAAAGCCGTCTCCAACATGAACCTGACGGTCAGGCGCGGCGAACGCATCGCCATCGTCGGCGAGTCCGGTTCCGGCAAGAGCCAAACCTTCCTCGGCATCATGGGCCTGCTTGCCAAGAACGGCAAAACAACGGGACAGGCGCTGCTCGAAGGCAAGGACGTGCTGGCGCTGAAGCCGCGCGAGCTCGACCAGATCCGCGGCAAGGACATGGCCATGGTCTTCCAGGACCCGATGACCGCCTTGAACCCGTCGCTGAAGATCTCCCGGCAACTGACGGAACAGCTTGAGGTGCACGGCGGGCTGACGGCACGCGCCGCATCCACTGCTGCCCTCGACATGCTCAAACGCGTCGGCATCCCCGATCCCACACGGCGCTTCCATCTCTATCCGCACGAGCTCTCCGGCGGCATGCGCCAGCGCATCGTCATCGCCATGGCACTGCTCACCCGGCCGAAGTTATTGATCGCCGACGAGCCGACGACAGCGCTCGACGTCACCATTCAGGCGCAGATCCTCGATCTCTTCAATGACCTGACGGCGGAGATGAACACGGCGCTGATCATGATCACCCACGATCTCGGCGTCGTTGCCGGCCTCGCCGACCGGGTCGCTGTCATGTATGCCGGCCGCATCGTCGAGGAGGCGCCTGTCGACGAACTCTTCGACAACCCAGCCCATCCCTATACCGCAGCACTGCATGCCTCGATCCCGCGGCCGGACCAGGATGTCGACGATCTCGTCGTCATCCCCGGCCGTCCGCCGAACCTGCAACACCTACCGAAGGGCTGCAATTTCTCGCCGCGCTGTTCGCAAGTCCACGACGATTGCATCGACCGTCCGCCATTGCTCGAAACGCTGGCACCGCACCACTGCGCCGCCTGCTACCATCCGTTCCCGCGTCGTGAGGAGTTGCTGAACCATGGCTGATCGATCGCTTCTGAGGGTCGAGAACCTGACGACCCAGTTCGAACTGCCGGCCAAGGGCCTCTTCAAGCCGCCGGTCTTCCTGACCGCCGTCAACAATGTCAGCTTCGACCTCAGCGAAGGTCGAACGCTCGGCGTCGTCGGCGAATCCGGCTGCGGCAAGTCCACGCTCGGCCGCTCCATCTTGCGGCTGTTGAAATCTCAGAAGGGCCGCATCCTCTGGCAGGGCCGCAATCTTCTCGACCTGTCGGACGAGGAAATGCGCGCCGCTCGCCGCGACATGCAGATCATCTTCCAGGACCCGATCGCCTCGCTCGACCCGCGCATGACGGTTGGAGACATCATCGCCGAGCCGCTCACGGTCTTCGAGCCCAAACTCTCCAGGGCAGAGCGCACCGAGCGCGTTCGCGAGATCATGACCGCCGTCGGCCTAGTGCCGGAGATGATCAACCGCTATCCGCACGAATTCTCCGGCGGCCAGGCGCAGCGCATCGGCATCGCTCGCGCGGTCGTCACCAAACCCAAGCTGATCATCTGTGATGAGCCGGTTTCGGCCCTCGATGTCTCGATCCAGGGACAGGTGATCACGCTTCTGCGCAAGCTGCGCAAGGAATTCGGCCTGACGCTGATCTTCATCAGCCACGACCTCTCCGTCGTGCGCCTGATATCCGACGATGTGCTGGTGCTCTATCTCGGCAGGGTGGTGGAAGCCGGTGATTGCGCCACCGTCTTCGATCACCCGGCCCATCCCTATACGCAGGCGCTGTTTTCCGCCGCGCCGATCCCGGATCCGAAACTTGCACGGCTGCGCACGCGCATCCGTCTGCAGGGCGACCCGCCCTCGCCGCTCAACCCGCCGAAAGGCTGCGTCTTCTCGCCGCGATGCTGGAAGGCGACCGACATCTGTCGCACCGAAATGCCGCCGACCGAGCAGGTCCGCCCCGGCCAGACGGCTGCCTGTTATCATATGGACAGGCCATGAGCGAAACGAAGGCCGCGCAAGCGGTCTTCGCCTTGAATATCTGATGCGCCATCCGTTCTCGGGACGAAGTGGACTATTTTTGGGTCTAAATTCCCCAATAAGAAAGATTTTATGAGCGCGTGCTATCCCATTTTGGCCTAATCGCAAGCCAGGGGAACGCATATATGAAATCGAAGATATCAGTTTTGATCGCACTCGCCGCCACGATGATCGCCGCCTCCGCCGGTTCGTCGCATGCAGAAGATCTAAGCTTCAAGCTCACCAATGGAACGAACTCCGTCCTGGCGCGCTTCTACAGCTCGCCGACCGGCGTCGACGAATGGGAAGAAGACGTCTTCGGCGACGACGTTCTCAATCCTGGTGAAAGCATGGACATCACCATCGCCGATGGCCGCACCGTCTGCAAATATGACATGCGCTTCGAATTCGAGGAGGGCTCAAACCTCGCAACCACCGAAGATACGCAGGATCTTTGCGCGATGGGCAGCTACACTATCCACGAATAGGTATTAAGAGCCCGCCTTCGCATCGTCCGTGAAGGGCGGGCCTTCATCTCTCGTGATATCGACGCTTGTCACTTCGTCCGGCTCCGCGTATCAGCGAATGAAGACCGGCGCACAATCCTTTCCGAAAATCGGGATCGATTTTCGGAAAGGATTGTGCGCCAATTCAAAGTGATAGAGCGTCCTTAGCGCGTCCTGTTCGACGCTCGGCGCTCTAATGCCGGGAGGACAAGGTGAGCAGACGGTTTCTATCGATCGGTGAATGCATGGTGGAACTCTCGCAAGCAGGCGACGGCCTGCTGCGCAAGGGCTTTGCCGGCGATACCTTCAACACCGCCTGGTATGCCCGCGCCTGCCTTGCCGCCGACTGGTCGGTCGACTATTTCACCGCCCTCGGTGACGACGCCATGTCGGATGAAATGCTGGCCTTCATCGACACATCAGGTATCGGCACGAGCCTCATCCGGCGCATCAAGGGCAGGACGCCCGGTCTCTATATGATCAACCTGAAGAATGGCGAACGCTCCTTCAGCTACTGGCGCGACAGCTCGGCGGCCCGCAGCCTGGCCGCCGATCCGGACAGTCTGCGCGAGGCGGTGGAAAGCGCTGCCGTCATCTATTTCTCCGGCATCACCCTTGCCATCCTGCCGCATGAGGATGCCGAGACGCTGCTCGCCGAAGTCCGTCGCGCCAAGGCCGCCGGCAAGCTCGTCGTCTTCGACCCGAACATCCGCCCGCGCCTCTGGTCGAGCTACGACGTGATGCACACGACGATCAGCGAAGGCGCCCGCTCCTCCGTGGTCGTCATGCCGAGCTTCGACGACGAGGCCGCCCATTTCGGCGACGATTCCATCGAGGCAACGATCCATCGCTACCGTGCACTGGGTGCCGTTGATATCGTCGTCAAGAACGGCGCTGACGGTGTCACGCTGAATTTTGCCGGCGAGCAAACCTTCGTTCCGGCCGAAAAGGTGAAGAAGGTGGTCGACACGACCAGCGCCGGCGACAGCTTCAACGGCGCCTTTCTCGCACGATATCTCGAAGCAGGCGATGCGCCTGCCGCCGCCCGTTTCGCAGCAAAGGTCGCTGCCCGCGTCGTCAGCGAACATGGTGCACTGGTGGTGAAAGAGAAGCTTGGATTGGATGGCGGCTAGCCACACATGCTGACACAGTACGAACGCGATGCGCAGGCGCTCCCCGCCTTGTCGACATCGCTTGCTCCGCTGTTCCTCCCCGAAATCGATTCCGATTTCAGGGTTGTGCGACCAGGGGAAATCAGGACTTCGTCGGCCGGTCGGATTCGCGAACCGCCTCGTCATGGTACCAGCAGCTGTCGAGCGCTGCATCGCAGACTTCGGCTGCCTCGCGCTCCATCAGGCGGGCGCGTTCGAACCGGTTGGCGGTGCGTATCGCCTTGACGGGAAACTGGTAGATCGTTGCGGATTCACGGTGGAAACCGGTGGGCATGAGATCGCCTCCATTCAGCTCGGCGCATCAACATTTCAGGACCGCTACCATAGCATAATGCACATAGTTTATGCAAATTGCACAAAATAAGAGCAATGTTGCAATTGTAGCCGGTCGGCATGCTGTCTCGACCAAAAGCTTCCGCCAATTTGTTTAACACTTCATCATTTCAGCTTAACGCCGCAATTTTCATCCGGTTCCAGACGGGAAAAGTGCGTTTTGATGGGCGATACCGCCTGCGAGCGTTAAAAACAGCCCGATTTTCCAAAAGGGGAAAAATCGGTCGGTATGCTGATTCGCGATTTTTCTTTCGCGTGGCGCCAAAACTGGCACGCTACGTGCTTTTAAAGCGTCATCCCTGGCGATCGGATGCGCTTGCGCGCCGAGATTGCCTCCGGATTTGCTCACCTTTGTAGCACTGAGAGAGTCGCGATGACAAAATTTAAGCTCGAGTACATTTGGCTCGATGGGTACACACCGGTACCGAACCTGCGTGGCAAGACGCAGATCAAGGAATTCGATGAATTCCCGACGCTGGAACAGCTTCCGCTGTGGGGCTTCGACGGTTCGTCGACCATGCAGGCCGAGGGCCGCAGCTCTGACTGCGTGCTGAAGCCCGTCGCCATTTACCCCGATCCGGCCCGCACCAACGGCGCTCTCGTCATGTGCGAAGTCATGATGCCGGATGGCGTCACGCCGCACGCATCGAATGCCCGCGCCACCATCCTCGACGACGAAGATGCCTGGTTCGGCTTTGAGCAGGAGTATTTCTTCTACCAGAACGGCCGTCCGCTCGGCTTCCCTGAGCAGGGCTACCCGGCTCCGCAGGGTCCTTATTACACCGGCGTCGGCTACTCGAACGTCGGCGATGTCGCCCGCGAAATCGTCGAAGAGCACCTCGACCTCTGCCTCGCTGCCGGCATCAACCACGAAGGCATCAATGCCGAAGTGGCCAAGGGTCAGTGGGAATTCCAGATTTTCGGCAAGGGCTCCAAGAAGGCCGCCGACCAGATCTGGATGGCACGCTACCTCCTGCAGCGCCTGACCGAAAAGTATGGCATCGACATCGAGTATCATTGCAAGCCGCTCGGCGACACCGACTGGAACGGCTCGGGCATGCATTGCAACTTCTCGACCAAGTACCTGCGCGAAGTCGGCGGCAAGGAATACTTCGAAGCGCTGATGGCGCAGTTCGACAAGAACCTGATGGACCACATCGCGGTCTACGGCCCCGATAACGACAAGCGCCTGACCGGCAAGCACGAGACTGCTCCGTGGAACAAGTTCTCCTACGGCGTTGCCGACCGTGGTGCTTCGATCCGCGTGCCGCACTCCTTCATCAAGAACGACTACAAGGGCTATCTGGAAGATCGCCGCCCGAACTCGCAAGGCGACCCCTACCAGATCGCTTCGCAGGTTCTGAAGACGATCTCGGAAGTTCCGACTGCAAGCTCGGCTTCTGCTGCCGCCTGACCTCCCGAACGGCGCCGGTCCTGGACCGGCGCCGTGACTTACTTTTTTCCGTGTGAAAACCGCCGCCGGCTACCGACATAATCGGGGCGATCGGTCAGGCGAAAGCCCTGCAATCCTTGCAATATGGGCTGTAATATTTCCATCATGGTCATGCCTCAAAATAGAGAAGCGGGAATCGCCGTTCCGGAACCCCGCTTTGGGGTTGAGCGTTGGCATATCACTGCGACGCGGATGGAAATCGTGACATGCTGCAACGTCCGGCAAACACTTATAGCGGCGAGAGCTGGGCCAATGCCGCAGCCGCCGGAAACCTGCCCGAGAGGCTGGTGATCGTCACCGATGCCTGGCACCCGCAGGTCAACGGCGTCGTGCGTTCGATCGAGAACACCAACCGCGAACTGGCGAAGATGGGCGTCGAGGTTTCGATGGTGACGCCGGAGCGCTTCAACAGCATCCCCTGCCCGACCTACCCTGAGATTCGCCTGTCGATCGCCAATTACCGCCGCATCGCCCGCGAGATTGAAAAGCACAATCCCTCCTACGTGCATATCGCCACCGAAGGTCCGCTGGGGCTGACCGCCCGCCGCTGGTGCCTGACGAACCGCATGCCGTTTTCGACGAGCTACCACACCCGCTTCCCGGAATACGTTGCCGCGCGCCTGCCGATACCGAAGAGCTGGCTCTACTCCTTCGTCCGCTGGTTCCATAATGGCGGCGCCGGCTGCATGGTGGCGACACCGAGCCTTGCTCGCGAACTGTCGGAAAAGGGCATCCGCAACCTCATGCCCTGGAGCCGCGGCATTGACGCCACCCAGTTCCGTCCGATGGCGCTCGAGGAAAACCCGTTCGGCTTGGCGCGCCCAATCTTCATGACCGTCGGCCGCGTGGCGCTGGAAAAGAACCTGCCGGCCTTCCTCGATCTCGATCTGCCGGGTTCCAAGGTCGTCGTTGGCGATGGTCCGGCCCGCGCCGAACTGGAAAAGCAATATCCCGACGTCTTCTTTGCCGGCGTGCAGTTCGGCGAGGATCTGGCGAAAACCTATGCTCAGGCCGACGTCTTCGTCTTTCCCTCGCTCACCGACACCTTCGGCAACACCATCCTCGAAGCACTGGCATCGGGCGTGCCCGTCGCAGCCTACCCGGTCACGGGCCCGCTCGACATCATCGGCGAAGATAGCGAAGTCGGCGTGCTCGACCAGAACCTGCAGGCCGCCTGCCTTGCTGCCCTCTCCGCCTCGCGCGGCAAGGCGCGCGAACTCGCCATGCAATATTCCTGGGAAGCGGCGACGCTGCAGTTCATCAACAATATCCGCGCCGCCAATGGCGTCATCACGCCGAAATGGAAGAAGGCCTGGCAATTTGCTACCAAGTCGCTTCCAAGAGGCAGAAAGCCCGGCGAAAGCGCCGGGCCTGTTCCGTCCGCAGACTGATTGGCTTTACTTGTGAAGCGCGCTGCGAAGCGTCTGGTTCGCGACCGTGATCGCGCTGCGCGCGGCAGGCGTTTCGGCAATGGCGTTCAGGAGCACGAAATCGTGGATCGTGCCGTTATAACGCATCGACGTGACCTTGACCCCAGCCTGGCTGAGCTTGCGGGCATAGGCCTCACTTTCGTCGCGCAGCACATCGTTCTCATCGACGATGACGAGCGCCGACGGCAGGCCGTTCAACTGCTCCAGCGACGCCTGCAGCGGTGAGGCCGTCGGCTCCTTGCGCTTGGCCTCGTCGGGCAGATAGGCGTTCCAGAACCACTTCATCGCTTCCTTCGTCAACCACGGGCCATCAGCGAACTCGTTGTAGGAACCATTGTCGAAATTGGCGTCGGTGACGGGGTAGAACAGCACCTGCTGGTCGATGGCAGGACCGCCGCGTTCCTTGGCAAGCAGCGTCACCGCCGCCGCCATGTTGCCACCGACGCTATCGCCTGCGACGGCGAGCCTGGAGGCATCGACCTTGAATTCCTTGGCATGTTCGGCGACATATTTGGTCGCAGCATAGGCCTGCTCGATGGCAACGGGATAGCGGGCTTCCGGCGAGCGCTCGTAGTCGACGAAGACCACGGCGGCATCGGCGCCGTTGGCGATCTCGCGCACCAGCCGGTCATGCGTATCGGCATCGCCCAGCACCCAGCCACCACCATGGAAATAAAGAATGACCGGCAGCGTACCCTTGGCATGTTCCGAGCGGACAATGCGCAACTTGATGCTGCCTGTCGGGCCAGCCTTGATGACCCTGTCTTCTTCCTGGGCGGCAAGCTTCTTCACGTCACCCTTCTGCGCGCCGGCCAGGACATTGCGGGCATCGACCGGCGACAGCGTGTAGATCGGCTTGCCGCCGGCAAGCCCGTCGATGAACTTCTGCGTTGTCGGTTCGAGTACCGGATCAGCAAGCGCGCCAATGGCGGAGGTTGCTAGCAGTGCTGCTGCGGAAACTGCGGTCTTGATGGTCGACATTGTCTTGTCCTCTCGGGTTCGATGTTCGTCCTGAACACAGAATTTATATCGCGCACGATTATATTTCGAACAATATAAATCTTCGCATGCCTGCCATGCACAAAAGACGCTTCCGATTATTTATCGCACGATATACATTTCGTCAGTTCTGGAGATAACCCATGCAGGATCAGCTGAAGCTCGACAATTTCATCTGCTTCGCCGTCTATACGGCGAGCCACGCGCTAAATCGCGTCTACAAGCCGCTTCTCGACGCGCTCGGCCTCACCTATCCGCAATATCTCGCCATGGTCGCGCTATGGGAACGGGATGGCCAGACCGTCGGCAGCCTCGGCGAAAAGCTTTTCCTGGAATCGAGCACGCTGACCCCTTTGCTCAAACGCCTGGAAGCCGCTGGTTATGTCAGCCGCGAACGCAGCAAGGACGACGAACGCGTCGTGGTGCTTCGACTGACGGACGAAGGCAAGCGCCTGAAGGAAAAGGCGAGCGGCATCCCCGGCTGCATCGCCGCCGCCAGTGGTCGCGATGCAGTTGACCTCACCCGTCTTCAGCGCGAGATCGTGGCGCTGCGTGAGGCGCTGACCGAAGCGTTGCTTAGCCATTGAATAGCCGGGATAGCCACCGCGGTGCTTGTGATACCGGCCGCCCTTGAGCCCTACGTCCGCCTCTTCTTGCCTTCGAACGGATTGTCAGGCGAGCGGAAATGGATGCGGATCGGCACGCTCGGCATGTCGAAATCGGCGCGCAACCCGTTGATCAGATAGCGTGTATAGGATTCCGGCAGCGCATCCGACCGGGTGCAGGAGATCATGAAGGCTGGCGGGCGAGCCTTGACCTGCGTCATGTATTTCAGCTTGATGCGGCGGCCGGAAACGGCCGGTGGCGGATGCTGGATCTGCTGCGTCTCCAGCCAGCGGTTGAGCCGCGCTGTCGAGATGCGCTTGTTCCAGACCCTGTCCGTGTCGATGATCGACTGCATCAGCTTGTCGAGCCCCCAGCCGGTCTGGCCGGAGATCGGCACGGCGCGGATGCCGCGCGCCTGCGGCAGCAACCGGTCGGTCTTTTCGCGCAAGTCGGCAAGCACCGCCTGCCGATCTTCGATCATGTCCCACTTGTTGAAGGCGAGCACAGCGGCACGGCCTTCACGCAGCACCAGGTCGACGATCTGCAGGTCCTGCTTCTCGAAGGGGATTGTCGCGTCGAAGACGATGACGACGGTTTCGGCGAAGCGGATGGCGCGCAGCGCATCGGCAACCGAAAGCTTCTCCAGCTTCTCGATCACCCGCGCCTTACGGCGCATGCCTGCCGTATCGAACATCTTGATGGTGCGGCCGCGCCAGTCCCATTCGACCGAAATGGAGTCACGGGTGATGCCTGCCTCCGGCCCGGTCAAAAGCCGATCCTCGCCGAGGAAGCGATTGATCAGTGTTGACTTGCCGGCATTCGGCCGGCCGACGATCGCCACTCTGAGCGGCTTCGTCTCATCATAGGTCGGCTCCTCGTCCTCGTCGCTGCCCTCGCCTTCGGTCTGCGGAATGTCGACGTCAGTGACGGCGACATCCTCCTTGGCGGGATAGGCTCGGTCCTCGCCGATTGCCGCAACGATGGCGTCACGCAGGTCGAGCATGCCCTGCCCATGTTCGGCCGAAATCGGCGTCGGCTCGCCGAGCCCGAGCGTATAGGCGTCGTAGAAACCGCTATCGGAGCCGCGTGCCTCGGATTTGTTGGCAACGAGCACCACCGGCTTGCCGCGCCGGCGCAGCATTTCGGCAAGGTCGGTATCGACGGGCGTCAATCCGCTCTTGGCGTCAACGACGAAGAGCGAAAGATCCGCCTCGTCGATCGCCGCTTCCGTCTGCGCCCGCATCCGGCCCTGCAGGCTCTCCGCGTCGGCCTCTTCCAGACCAGCCGTGTCGATGATCGTGAAAGTCAGGCCCATCAGCCGCGCATCGCCCGGCCGGCGGTCGCGGGTTACACCTGGCGTGTCATCGACAAGCGCCAGCTTCTTGCCCACCAGCCGGTTGAAAAGTGTCGACTTGCCGACATTCGGACGACCGACGATGGCGACCGTGAAACTCATTCTTTTTCCTTAAGCTCAGCCCTGAGCGGCGGGCGCCTTGCCGGATGCGGTAATCAGATCAAGCATCATATGGGCGCGATTGGCAACATTGCGCGGGCTGTCGGTATCGTCGACGATCGACTGGAACCACTGCCGCGCCTGCGCCATGTTGCCGGCTTTGTAAGCGGCAAGGCCGAGTGCCTCGCGCGCCGAATGACGGAAGGCGTTGCCCGGAACGGCCATCTCCTCGATCGCGGCCGAAACCTGCTCGTAAGCGCCGTTCTCGATGAGCAGCCAGCCGGCACGCATCTTGGCGGCATCGCGCACGGCGGCCGGAACGCCGTTGTCCTTGCCGATCTCGTTGAAGGCGGCGATCGCGGCAGCAGTATCGCCCTTCTGCACCTGGACCGTCGCGGCCCGCATCCGTGCCAGCACCGGATAGGCGCCATGGCCTTCCTTCTCGAGCTTGTCGAGCGCGGCCAGCGCCTCGTCGTTCTTGTTTTCGTCGGCAAGCTTCATCGCCGCCAGGAACTGGTCGCCGGTGCCGGAGGAACGGTTGTCGTCCCAATAGTCGTAGAGAACCTTGCCGGCTGTGCCGGCGACGATCAGAATAGCGACGACGATGATATAGCGGCCGAACCGGCGCCAGACGCCCTTCATCTGGTCGGACCGCAATTCCTCATTGACTTCACGGATGAAGCTGTCGTCGTTGAATGCCATTCTCGTCTCCGGCCGCGGAAATACCCATACACCATGCAAAACGCATATTGTCGGGCCTTCTACTCCATTTTGCAGCGGTTGTAAGGGGGATGTGAAAGATTAGAGCAATTCCAGGAAAAGTGCGAAGCGGTTTTCCCACGCAAAGCGCGAAGCGCTTTTGCCGGGAATTGCATAGAAACAAAAGGTTAGAGCGGTTCTGAGCTTCCGTGAAAAGCTGAACCGCTCTAGAGCGCCGCGCGTCCAACAGGACGCTCTAACACTTTGAATCCGCGTATAATCCTTTCCGAAAATCGGAATCGATTTTCGGGGTTATGCGTCGGTCACATGACGAGCGGCGAAACCCCGATCAACCATTCGTGCAGCTTCCAGATGATCAGCGCCCAGACGACGATGCCCATGACGATCGCATAGAGGTCGTATTTGGCCGAGACGAACGGCCGGAGCGTGATCTCGCCCGCCCGCTGCCGCCGTTTCAAGGAAATGCGCAGGATGACGCCCCAGGCGAGAAAGGCGGCAAACAGCAGAACCGACGATGTCTCGCCATTGGCGAGCAGGTGCGCCAGCGCCCAGATCTTCACCGACAGCACCATCGGATGTTTGGTCTTCGTCGCGATATGCCCCGCCGGCAGCAGCGAGGCGACGAGACAGATCATCGCGATCAGCATCAGCGTGATTGCTATATGCGCCGTCCAGACCGGTGGATTGTAGAGTATTCCGGTCACCTGCCGCGCCTGCCCGAAGCCGTAGATTAACAGGATCAGCGTGGCGATGCTGGCAATGGAATAGGCCGCCCGCCAGCCCTTCTCGCCGAGGCTTGCGATCATCGAGCGGCGAAAGTCCGGCAACAGCACCCGCACCAAATGCACCCCAAGGAAAAGTATGATGCCGACGATAAGCAATGTCATTGCGGATCCCTTCTGTGCCGTTTGTCATGGCTTACCGGCTGGCGCGAAAAAATGCCAGCGCGACCGCAGCTTCGCCGCAATTCTGTCGGAGGGAAACCGCGAACAAATTGTCGCGGTGCCCATGTCTCGTTCCCTCCTCTCCGCCTGCCTTTCTGTTTCGCTCCTCATTCCGGCAATGGCAGAGGCGGCCGACCGGCCGAAACAGCTCGTCATCATTTCCTTCGACGGTGCCCACGACAATGCGCTCTGGTTGAAGAGTCGCGAGATGGCGGCGAAAAACGGTGCCCACTTCACCTATTTCCTCTCCTGCACTTTCCTGATGAACGAGGCGGCGAAGAAGGCCTATCAGGCGCCGCACCAGAAACGCGGAAAATCCAACGTGGGCTTCGCCCAGAGCGACGACGAGATCCGCGAGCGCCTCGGCAATATCTGGCATGCCCATCTCGAAGGACACGACATATCGAGCCATGCCTGTGGCCATTTCGACGGCCGCCTCTGGAGCGAGGCCGACTGGTCGGCCGAATACGCCACCTTCCACGCGACGCTTGAGAATGCCTGGAAGAGCGTCGGCCTCCAGGCGCCTGCCGGCTGGCAGGATCTGGTTGATCACGGCATCAAGGGCTTTCGCGCCCCCTATCTCTCGGCAACTGCGGGCGCCGACATGATCGCCGCCGAAAAGAAGGCGGGCTTCAGCTATGACGCGAGCCTCGTCACCAAAGGCCCTGCCATGCCTGTCGAAGAAGACGGCATCATCCGCTTCGGCCTGCCGCTGATCCCCGAAGGCCCGAGCGAAAAGCCGATCATCGGCATGGACTACAATCTCTTCGTCCGCCATTCCAAGGGTGAGGAGGATACGGCCGATTCCACGGAATTCGAGGACCGCGCCTATGCCGCCTTCAAGGAGGCTTTCGACAAGCAATATGCCGGCGCCCGCATCCCGCTCCAGCTCGGCTTCCACTTCGTCGAAATGAACGGCGGCGCCTACTGGCGGGCGCTAGACCGACTTGTCAGCGACGTCTGCCACCGAACGGATGTGGCCTGCGTCAGCTATTCGGAAGCGATCCCGATGATCGAGGCCCGCGGCAGATTGCAGACGTCAGGTCTTTGATGGCGGCTATGAGCGCTGTCGAGCCTGCAAGGTGTCTCTAAGTTCCCTTGAACGAGACAACGTGCCGGGCCGCCGCCCTCATTTACCTATCGGCATCTTCTCCCCACTGGGGAGAAGAGATTCGTTGCGACGCTGCGCCCCCCCTTCTACCCAGCGAGGAGGAGGCGCCCCAAACGCCAATCTTCCGATCGCTCGCAGAATACCCCGCCCATCAACCGTCGGCGTGCACAACGCCCGTCTCGCGCTCTAGGTAGCGCTGGTCGATTTCAGGCAGCGGTTCGTCGTCGATTGCCGCCTCGAAGGCCTTGAGGCGTTTGTGAATCGAGAGCAGTTCAATGATCGTCGTCCAGGAATTGACGAGATACTGGAACGAGTTGCTGACCTGTCCGAAGGCGGTCGAGATCTGCTGGAAGATACCGTAAGTGATAGTGCCCGCCACGATCGTCGGCACCAGCATGAAGACCACGAAGAGCGCGTCGGCCTGGATATAGAAATAACGGGCAACATTGAAATACATGTAGTGGAAATACATGCGGTAATAGTTACGGCGAACGTTGCCGAAGAGCTCCCTGACTGTCAGCGGCTCAGCCCGTTCCCCATGGTCCTCGCCATAGACGAGCTCCTTGCGATACGCCGCCTCGACGCGCTGGTTGCGGAAGTTCAGCCCCGGCAGCTTGACGCCGGCGACCGCCAGCAGAAGCGTGCCGAACGCCGACCAGAACAGCGCCAGCCAGAAGAGCGAATTCGCCACCGGCCCGATGAACGGCAGTTCGGTCACGTAATGCGACAGCGCCAGAAGGATCGGAAGGAATACCACGAGCGTCATCACCGAGTTGATGAGGCTGATGCCAAGACCTTCGAGCGTGCTCGAAAAGCGCATCGTATCTTCCTGAACGCGCTGGGAGGCACCTTCGATATGACGAAGCTTTTCCCACTTCGACATATAGAAATTGTTCATCGCCGTTCGCCAGCGGAAGATGTAATGGCTGGTGAAGAAGTCGGTCATGATCGATACGAACATGCTGAGGAATGCGATCTGGCAGAAGACCCACATCAGGGTGTAGAAATTGTCGACGGAAATGCCTGGCTGCTTCGACAATGCGTTCTGCAGAAGGTCACCAAACGGCCGGCGCCAGTTATTGATCACAACGCTGATCTGGACGCCGAAGTAGGTCACGAAGATGATCAGCGCCGAACCCCAGATCGACCAAATCTTCCAGGGGTGGTTCAGCGCTTTCAGATGCCACGCGGCGCAGAAGATCGCAGCCGACAGCAGAAAATAGCCGTAGAACCAGACATTTTCGGGCAGCAGGAAGAACGAGAGGTCAATCGGCTGCTGTTCTTCTGCAACCGGCGCGTAGCCGAGCGATACACCGAGGCTGGCGGCGAAGAGATACCAGCCGGCAATGGAAATCAGGGTCCAAACGACGAGCGAAGTAAAGAACGCCTTTGGCTGCGGAAAAAAGGAATGAAACACGGGAGGCTTTGCTTTCCTGAACTGTGAGTCTCGGGAGTGTCGTCGAACACTGATTGTGCCGGAAACTAAGGCAGTTCGAAGGAAGCAGCAATGGGTTCGGCCGATTGTTACGGAGATGTAACCGGTTAGGCGATTTTCTTGATCACCGGCATCACCAGCGCTGCGCAGGCGACGAGTGCTATGGCTGCGATCACTGTCGGGACGGTGAAGCTGCCTGCGCGCTGGGCGATCCAGCCGGCGACGACAGGCCCGACGATCTGGCCGACGCCGAAGGCGGCCGTCATCATCGCCAGGATCCGCCGCGGACTGTCGGGCGAAAGCTTGCGGCCGATCTGCAGCCCGTAAGCGGTGATCGCCAGGAACGTCGCCCCGAACAGCGCCCCCCCGATCAGCGGTGCGACGGAAGGCGGTAGCGCCACCGTCGCAAGCACCCCGGCGGCCTCGACCAGAAGGGCTGCGACATAGACCCCGCCAAGCCCGAGCGGCCTGACCAGAGGCTTCCAGGCAAACAGCGCTACCGCCGATGTCAGGCCGGCGATGAACCAGCAGAGGAATTCGACGAGGGGTCCGGTTGCAGAAAGGCGCGCGATGGTGACCAGGAAGGTCGCGGTGATGACGTAGCCGAAGCCGAACAGGCCGTAGGACAGCGTCAGCAGCACCATCGGCCGGTTCCAGACCAGCGCCGGCTCCTTGCCCGCCTGCGCCGATTGCGCCGGCGCCGACGGCAATAGCAGGAAGACGACGACGAGGCTTGCCGCGCAGTAGAGCGCCCCACCGATCCAGTCGACGCGCCAACCGCCCGGCCCGTCGTGAAAGCCAAGTCCGATCAACAGCACCATGACCGAAGAAAGCGCAATACCTGCCCCCGGCCCGCCGAAATGCGCCGCCTGCACATGGTCGTTGCCGGCGGCAGCCCCGTGGCTGAGCACGATCGACGAGGTGAAGACCATCGCAAAGGCGCTGGCGACACCGGCCAGGAAGCGAATGATGGCAAAGACGGCAACGGAATCAGTGGCCGCCATGGCGGCAAGCAGGATCGCCGTTGCCAGCAGCGACAGCAGCGCCACCAGCCGCTCCCGTCCGGCCGCCCAGCCATAGGCGGCAAGCACGGCACCGACGAGATAACCGACAAAATTGGCCGATGCGATAAAGCCGGCATCCGCCGCCGAAAGCGGCACGCCGCTGATCATACCGGGCAGGATCGGCGTGTAGGAGAAGCGCCCGAAGCCCATGGCAGCAGCCATGGCGACAGCGCCGGCAGCGGCGGTGGAGACGAGGTTCGGTGGGGAGTTTCGGGTGCGGGCGAGCATGCCCGCGTTTATCGCGCTGCAGCATCGGTGGCACAATCAAGTAATTCTGATCGATCGATCAATTTCCCGAAACGCCGGAAATTTTCACCCCCTCTTGAAAACAATTATCTTACGATATATGTTTTACGACATAGTCAACGATACATCTAACGATGAAAGGAAGACCCATGAGAGGTTTTAAAGGCGGCATGTTCGGCGGAGATTTCCGCATGGGCCGCAAATTTGCGGCTGGCGATCTCCAGCTCGTCATCCTGGCCCTGCTCGCTGAGCAGCCGCGCCACGGCTATGAATTGATAAAGTTGCTCGAGGAGCGGTCCGGCGGCTTCTACGTGCCGAGCCCCGGCGTCATCTATCCCGCCCTCACCTATCTCGAGGAAACCGGCCTTGCCGAGGTCGAGGTCGAGGGCGCCAAGAAGCTCTACCGTATCACCGAGGCCGGCCGCGGCCGCGTCGAGGAAAACCGCGCCATGATCCTGCATACGTTCGCCAAGCTGGAACGCATCGGCGAGAAGATGGCCCATGTGAAGCGTGTCTTCGAAACCGACCGTCACGGCGCCGACGAAGGCGATGACGGTGATTTCATGCAGGACGGCGGCGATATCCGCGCCGCCCGCATGCTGCTGCGCTCGGCCATGCGGATGCGCTATCCCTGGTCGAAACCCGAAGCCGCCCGCATCGCCGGCATCCTCGAACGCGCCGCCACCGAAATCCTGCAAGGCGGCAGGCCGGGAACGCGGGGCTGAGACGAAGACTGTACGGCGGGATTTGAGACGAAGTCAGCTCCCGCCATCTTCATTGTCCAGCGCCGGTCTTACGCCCGCTCATCCGGCAAGGTCAGAATCACCGGCCCGTTGCGCGTCGCCACCACCGTGTGTTCGTATTGCACGGTCGGCGCCTTCGGATCGGCATAGAGCGTCCAGGCATCGTCGCCGCCTTCAGCCCATGTCGCGCCGAGTGAGAGAAACGGCTCGACGGTGAAGACGAGACCTTCCGTCATCATCCGTTTTTCCGAAGGGTCCGGCCAGGTCGAGAGCTCGGCCGGCTCCTCATGCAGGGAGCGGCCGACGCCGTGGCTCGCCAGATTGGCGACCAGCGTATAGCGGTTCTTCTGCGCGAAGGCGCCGACGGCTGTGCCGATCTTCGCCAGCGGTTCGCCCGATTTCACTTGGTTGAGACCGACCCAGAGCGCCCGCTTACCGTCGCGGCAAAGCCGCTCGATCTTCGGTTTGACCGGCGGCATCGCGAAGGAGGCGCCGGTATCCGCAAAGAAACCATCCTTTTCCGCCGAGACGTCGATGTTGATGAGGTCGCCGGCGCGGATGACGCGCGGGCCGGGAATACCGTGGGCGATTTCCTCGTTGATACTGATGCAGGTGGCACCGGGAAACTGGTAGCAGAACTCCGGCGCCGAGCGCGCGCCCGAATCCTCGAGCACCTTGCGGCCGATCTGGTCGAGCTCCAGTGTCGTCATCCCGGGCTCCATCGCCGCCGCCATCACCTGGATGGCGTTGGCGCAGATGCGGCCGATCTCCTTGAGCTTTGTCAGTTCGTCGTCGTTTGCGATAACCATTCGTCTGTTCCGGCCTTGCGCAGGGGCGGCAGCGGCCGCCTTGAGCGCCGCGCCTCCAACAGGAAGCCTAAGGACGCTCTGTCACTTCGAATCTGCGCATACTCCGTTTCGAAAATCGATTCCGATTTTCGGCGTTATGCGCTCGTCAAGCCGTGGCTTTCGCCTCTTCGCTGCTATCAGTCAACGCCTTTCTGACGATCGGCGCGACTTTCGTGCCGTAAAGCTCGATACCGCGCATGATCTCGGCATGCGGCATCAGACCGATCGCCATCTGCAGCAGAAAGCGGTCGTTCTTGAAAAGCGCGTGATGGGCGATGATCTTTTCGGCGACCGCCTCGGGATCGCCGACGAAGAGCGCACCATTCGGCCCGCGCGACATGTCGAAATGCGCCCGGTTCGTCGGCCCCCAGCCGCGCTCGCGGCCGATGCGGTTCATCACCTCGGCCTGCGGACCGTAGAACTGGTCGGCGGCGGCCTCCGTCGTATCGGCGATGAAGCCGTGGACGTTGATGCTGGTCTTAAGCTTCGCCTGATCCTGCCCTGCCCGGCGCGCGGCCTCGCGGTAGAGATCAAAGAGCGGCGCGAAACGGCGCGGCTCGCCGCCGATGATCGCCAGTGCCACCGGCAGGCCCAGCGCGCCGGCGCGCGCCACCGACTGCGGCGTACCGCCGACCGCAACCCACAACGGCAACGGATCCTGCAGCGGTCGCGGATAGACGCCGCGCCCGTTGATCGGCGCGCGAAGCTCGCCCTTCCACTCCACAACCTCGCTGTCGCGCAACGCCAGCAGCAGATCGAGCTTCTCCTCGAAAAGCTGGTCGTAATCTTCGAGATTATAGCCGAACAACGGGAAGGACTCGATGAAGGAACCGCGCCCGGCCATGATCTCGGCTCGGCCGTTGGAAATCAGGTCGAGCGTCGAAAACTGCTGGAAGACGCGCACCGGATCATCGGACGAGAGCACGGTGACCGCACTGGTCAGCCGGATGTTCTTCGTCTTGACGGCGGCCGCCGCCAGCGCGACCGCGGGAGCCGACGCCGCATAATCCGGCCGATGATGTTCGCCGAGCCCGAAGACGTCGAGCCCCACCTGATCGGCAAGCTCGATTTCCTCGATAAGATGCTTCAGCCGTTCGGCCGCTTCCGCGCCCTTGCTGCGGGAAGGGTTGGGATTGACGTCGGCGAATGTGTAAAGCCCCAGTTCCATTGTCGGCATCCTGTTGAATTCTCGGTTGAGATAAGGATGCCGGGGATAGAGCGCAAATACAAATTCTGGAACGGAATGTTCGAGAATTTCGATAGGCGGCATGATGTCTCTGACGATCTGGAAGATCGATCGAAGACCAATTCGAATCTGAATTCAACGACTTCGAAGCACCGGCGGAATCTTTTTTCGAACCGCCTCAAACCTTGCTTGAAGCGTCAGGACGACGCGGTCTCACCGCGCCGCTCACATCTTCGCCAGCAGCTCCGCCAGTTGGTCCGCAGCCTTGCCCCATCCTTCGTGGAAACCCATCTTCTCGTGTGCTTCCTTGTCCTCGGTGCGCCAGTGCAGCGCCTTGGCCGTATATTTCGTGCGACCGTTGCCGAGATCTTCGAGCAGGATGACGCCCGTGAAGAAAGATTTCTCGGAAGGCACCCGGGCGCTGGTATAGGCATCGGTGAAGACGATCTTCTCGTTCTCGACGATTTCGAGATAGACGCCACGGTTCGGGTATTGATTGCCCTCGGGGTCATGCATGACGACGACGCTGGAACCGCCGGGGCGGACGTCGAGCGTTGCTTCCGTCACACCCCAGGGACGCGGCACGAACCACTGCTTCAGCAAGGCGGGATCGGTCCATCCTTTGTAAATCTTCTCACGTGGCGCGTCGAATTCGCGAACGAGGACAAGTTCATGTTGCGTGCTGGCGGTCATGTCGACATCTCTCCATTTGAATGAAACCTGTTTCCTGTCAGGTTGTTACAAGGACGTGCCGAAGTTCGACGTTCCGACAACGCGCCGGCTTTTTCGCATTTTATTTTGCGATCGGCTGCGTGGCCTCTTCCTGCATCTTGTCGATCTGCCGGCGGATATGCGCTGCCTCGGCCGCCGAATGGGCGAGCGCAATGGCGCGGTCGAAGGCTTCTCGTGCCTGGCTGGTCAAGCCAAGCTGCTTCAGCAGCCCGCCCCGCAAGCCGTGATAGTAGAAATAGCCGCCGAGTTTTTCGCCAAGCGGATCGATGAGGTCGAGCGCATCCTGCGCACCCTGGAGCTTGGAGACGACGACGGCCCGGTTCAGCGTTATGACAGGCGACGGCTGGAGACGCTCCAGCGCGCGATAGAGCAGATCGATCTCCACCCAGTCTGTATCCTCGGCACGATTGGCGCGGGAATGAACAGCGGCGATGGCTGCCTGAATTTGATAAGGAGCGGGCTGACGATGGCGCAGCGCCTTGTCGAGCAGCGCCAAGGCCTCGTTGATGAAGGGTCGGTTCCAGAGCAACCGGTCCTGATCTTCGAGCAGCACGATCTCGTCTCCGGCGTTGAAGCGTGCCGGCCGGCGCGATATCTGCAGGAGCATGAGCGCAAGCAGCCCCATCAGTTCCGGTTCCGACGGGAAGATATGCAGCATCAACCGAGCTAGCCGGATCGCTTCGTCACTGAAGGCAGCCGCCTCATGCCTGGGATCGGCCTGGCTGTAGCCCTCGTTGAAGATCAGGTAGATCATTGTGCTGACGATCGAGAGCCGCTCGGCCCTCTCCTGCGGGCTCGGCGTTTCGAAAGGCACACCTGCCTTGGCGACGCGCGCCTTGGCCCGGGTGATGCGCTGTTCCATGGCGCTCTCGGAAACCAGGAAGGCACGCGCGATCTGCGGCACCGAAAGGCCGGAGACGATGCGCAGCGCCAGCGCGATCTGCTGGGTCGCGGGCAGATCGGGATGGCAGCAGATGAACAGCAGCCGCAGAATATCGTCGCGATAATTGGAATCGTCCAGCCGCTCGACGATGTCGCTTTCGGCATCCTCGGTATCGGAGATGACGTCCTCATCCGGCAGAGCCTGGATCTTCGCCCGCTTGCGCACCGCATCGATGCCGCTGTTGCGGCCGACGAAGATGAGCCAGGCTGTGGGATCGCGCGGCGGCCCTTTCTCCGGCCATGTCCGGATCGCCCTCAGACACGCCTCCTGAAACGCCTCTTCCGCGGTATCGAGATTGCGGAAATAGCGCAGCAGCGCGCCGAGCGCCTTCGGGCGAGCCGATGCAAGCGCGAGGTCGATCCAGGCAATGTCTGTCATGATGAAGCATCTCCGGGCCTGAAGACGTAGAAAGGCCGAATTTCGTAAGAGGTGGAACCTGGATTGACGGCCGATAGCTGCTTCGAGAAGACGATCGCCTCGTCGAGCGTTTCGAAGTCGACCACATAGAAGCCGAGAAGCGCCTCTTTCGTTTCCGCAAAAGGCCCGTCGATGACCAAGGGCTCGTCCCTGCCCTTGCGCACCGTGGTCGCAGCCGTCGTCGGCATCAGCCGACCGACAGGGCCGAGCCTGCCGGATGCGGCAAGCGGCTCCTGCACGGCGTAGAGTTTCTCCATGACGGCAGCTTCTTCCTCCTTGGACCAGGCGAAGACGGTTTCCTCATGGGCGTAACAAAGGATTGCATAAAGCATCGCTCACTCCTCTTTTTGAATGACGAAGGAGTAACCGCTTACCCGACAGGCCGCATCAAAAAATTATTGACCGGAAATTCGTGATCTTCCGAAGAACGGCGACCCCGTGGCTGAAGAAATGGCCGGGCGTCTGCCGGGACGAGCAGAGCCATAGTATGGCGCTGATCGCCCCTTAGCCCTCGCTCAAGGTCCGCTTGACCGCATTCTTCCAACCCTTGAGTTTTGCCGCCCGCACCTTCTCGTCCATCTCAGGCTCAAACCGCCGATCCCGTTTCCACGTCGCCGAAAAATCGTCCCGGTCCGGCCACACCCCTGCCCGGCTGCCGGCGAGCCAGGCCGCCCCCAACGCCGTCGTCTCCGGGATCACCGGGCGATCGACCGGCGCATCGAGCAGGTCGGCAAGGCGCTGCATCGTCCAGTTAGAGGCGACCATGCCGCCGTCGACGCGCAGCACCGTGTCCTCGGTGCCATTCTTCCAGTCCTTCTGCATGGCGTCGAGCAGGTCGCGGGTCTGATAGCAGACGGCTTCCAGTGCCGCCCGGGAGAGTTCCGCCGGACCGCTGTTGCGCGTCAGCCCGAAGATCGCGCCGCGCGCCTTGGCATCCCAATGCGGCGCGCCGAGACCGGTAAAGGCGGGCACGAGATAGACCTCCTGGGTCGGATCGGCCCTTTCGGCAAGCGCGTTGGTCTCCGCCGCGCTGCCGATGATTCCGAGTCCGTCGCGCAGCCACTGCACGGCTGCACCCGCGATGAAGATCGAGCCCTCCAGCGCATAGGTCGTCTCGCCGTTCAGGCGATAGGCGATAGTGGTCAGCAGCCGATTTTTGGAACGCACCATGTCAGCGCCGGTGTTGAGCAACGCGAAACAGCCGGTGCCGTAGGTCGATTTCATCATGCCAGGCGCAAAACACGCCTGGCCAATGGTTGCCGCCTGCTGGTCGCCGGCCACGCCGAGGATCGGGATAGCAGCACCGAAAATATCAGGGTCGACCGTGCCGAAATCGGCGGCGCAATCCTTCACTTCAGGCAGCATGGCGGCCGGCACTCTCAGAATATCGAGCAAATCCTCGTCCCAAGCGTTTTCGGCAATGTTGTACATCAGCGTGCGCGAGGCATTGGTGGCATCGGTGACGAAGCTTTTGCCGCCTGTCAGCCGCCAGATCAGGAAGGTGTCGATCGTGCCGAAACAGAGATCGCCCCTGGCAGCACGCGCCCGCGCGCCTTTCACGTTTGCCAGCATCCAGGAAAGTTTGGTACCGGAAAAATAAGGATCGAGGATGAGGCCGGTCTTCTTCGTGAACAGCCGCTCCAGATCCTGCCGTTTCAGATTGTCGCAATAGCTTGCCGTGCGCCGGTCCTGCCAGACGATGGCATTCTGGATCGGCCGGCCCGTCCCGCGCTCCCAGACGACGACCGTCTCGCGCTGATTGGTGATGCCGAGTGCGGCAAGATCCCTAGCCTCGATCCCGGCATCGCGCAGCGCCATGTGGACAGTGGAGACGACCGAATCCCATATCTCCTCGGGATCGTGCTCGACCCAGCCGGAGCGCGGATAGATCTGGGTGAATTCCTTCTGGCCCTTGCCGGCGACATGCATGTCGCCATCGAAGACGATCGCCCGCGTCGACGTCGTTCCCTGATCGATCGCCAGAACATATCCGCTCATGAAATCTCTCCCTTAACATGTCGATTATCGTGACAAATCAATAGGACACGGATGCGGGCGAGAAAAGCGAATAAAGCGGAATTGCCAGCCCGCCGGCTTTGGGCATAACCTCGCAGCTAACGCTGCAACGCAGCATCGTGATTTCAGGGAGAACAGCATGAGCAGAACAGTCGTCGTCACCGGTTCCACCAGCGGCATCGGCCTTGCGATCGCCACTGCCTTCGCCGAAACGGGCGACAACGTCGTTATCAACGGCTTCGGAAAAGCTGACGAAATCAAGGCGATCGCCGAACGGCTTGAATCATTGTCCAAAGGCCGGGCGCTCTATCATCCGGCCGACATGACAAAGCCGGCGGAGATCGCCGACCTGATCGAAACGGCAGCGAAAACCTTCGGCGGCGTCGATGTCCTGGTCAACAATGCCGGCATCCAGCACGTCGAGAAGATCGAGAATTTCCCGATCGAGAAATGGGATCAGATCATCGCGATCAATCTGTCGAGTTCCTTTCATACCATGCGCGCCGCGATCCCGCTGATGAAGGCTAAGAAGCACGGCCGCATCATCAACATCGCCTCGGCCCACGGGCTCGTCGCCTCCCCCTTCAAATCCGCCTATGTCGCGGCAAAACATGGTATATTAGGCCTGACGAAGACGGCGGCGCTGGAGCTTGCCGAATTCGGCGTGACCGTGAACGCCATCTGCCCCGGCTACGTGCTGACACCGCTCGTCGAGAAACAGATACCGGACACCGCCAAGGCGCGCGGCATGACCGAGGAGCAGGTGAAGAGCGAGGTCATCCTCAAGGCGCAGCCGACGCATGAATTCGTCAAGGCCGAGGAAATAGGCGCACTGTCGCTCTACCTCGCCAGCGATGCCGCCCGGCAGGTGACCGGAACGCACATCTCCATTGACGGTGGCTGGACGGCGGCTTAACCATTTGGAAAAACAACAACAGGAACATCATGAACGACAGTATCCGCTTCATCCTGAATGGCGAGGACATCACGCTCACCGATGTCAGGCCAACCGAGACGCTTCTCGATTTTCTGCGGTTGAAGCGGCGGCTGACGGGCACCAAGGAAGGATGCGCGGAAGGCGATTGCGGCGCCTGCACCGTGCTCGTCGGCCGGCTGGCCGATGGCAAGCTCACCTATGAATCGGTCAATGCCTGTATCCGTTTCATGGGCTCCTTACACGCTACGCATGTGGTGACGGTGGAGCATCTGGCCGGCAGGGACGGCGCGCTACATCCGGTGCAGCAGGCACTGGTCGATTGCCACGGCTCGCAATGCGGCTTCTGTACCCCGGGCTTCGTCATGTCGCTTTACGGTCTCTGGCTCGCCAAGGAAAAGCCCAGCCGCCAGGAAATCGAAAAGGCACTGCAAGGCAATCTCTGTCGCTGCACGGGCTACGAGCCGATCGTCAAGGCCGCCGAGCAGGTGAGCATGATGCGGCCGAGCACGCTCTTCGATCCGCTGCAGCGGACACGTTCGGAAATCGTCGCCCGGCTCTGGGCGATGCAGGCGAGCGGCACCATCAGCATTACGAATGGCGAAGACCGACTGATCGTACCGGCTTCCATGGAGGCACTGGCAGGAATCCTTTCGCAGGAACCCGACGCGACCATCGTCGCCGGCGCGACCGATGTCGGCCTCTGGGTGACGAAGCAGATGCGCAGGCTGAGCCCAGTGGTCTTCATCAGCCACCTCAGCGAATTGCAGTCGGTCACGGAAGGCGAGGACGGCGTCACCATCGGCGCCGGCGTCAGCTACACCAGGGCTTTCGAGGCGATCTCCAAGAAAATCCCGGCGCTCGGGCGGCTGATCGATCGCATCGGCGGCGAGCAGGTGCGCAACATGGGCACGATCGGCGGCAACATCGCCAATGGCTCGCCGATCGGCGACAGCCCGCCGCCGCTGATCGCGCTCGGCGCGACGCTGACGCTGCGCTCCGTAAACGGCACGCGCACGCTGCCGCTCGAGGATTTCTTCATCGCCTATGGCAAGCAGGACCGGAAACCCGGCGAATTCGTCGAAAGCGTCTATGTGCCCTATCCGGCGGGAACCAGCCGCTTTGCCGCCTACAAGATCACCAAGCGGCGCGACGAGGACATCACCGCCGTGCTCGGCGCTTTCCTGTTGACGCTTGACGAGGCCGAGATGATCGCCGACATCCGCATCGCCTTCGGCGGCATGGCGGCGACGCCGAAACGCGCCCGCACGGTGGAAGCCGAACTGATCGGCAAACCGTGGACGGAAGCGACGATCGAGGCAGCCCGCCCCGCATTCGATGTCGATTATCAGCCGCTGACCGACTGGCGCGCCACGGCGGAATACCGTCAGCTGACGACGAAGAACCTGCTGACGCGGTTCTATCTTGAGACCGTCGGCGCGCCGGCGGAGCTGAAGCGGTTCGAGGAGGTGGCGTGATGGAAGGATTAATCTTCAGCCTGATCTCCAAGACCTGGTCGCAAGCTTCGATGGGAACGGTCGCGGTCGCCTCCCCTCCCTCATTCCTGTCCTTGTCACAGGAATCCAGCGCGCCCAAGTCCTTGGGCGCGAGAGACCTTTCCTTAGCATCATATGAGTCGTTCACCGCGCAGACGCGCGGTGGCTGGATTCCTGTGACAGGCACAGGAATGAGGGAGTGCGGAGTAACCGCATCCCATCACTCCCTTCGCGGAGGACATCGCTGATGGACAAATCCACCTTCGAAGACCGCAAGGCCATCATCGCGGGCCCGATGCGCGGCTCGCTGCGGCATGATTCAGCGCATAAGCATGTCACCGGAACCGCCGATTATATCGACGATATTCCGGAACCCACAGGTCTGTTGCATGGCGCCCTCGGCCTCTCCGACCGGGCGCATGCCGAAATCCTCAGCATCGACCTTTCTGCGGTCGCCGCGCATCCCGGCGTCGTCTGGGTCTTCACCGGCAAGGATGTGCCCGGCGTCAACGACGTCAGCTCCAACGGCAGCCATGACGAGCCGCTGCTGGCCGAAACTTTAGTTCAGTTCCATGGCCAGCCGATCTTTGCCGTCATCGCCGAGACGCGTGATGCCGCCCGCCGTGCCGCACTGCTGGCAAAGATCGACTATCGCGACCTGCCGCATTGGACTGACATTGACGGCGCGCTCGCCAATGGCGGCCCGCTCGTCATCACTCCGATGACGCTACGGCGCGGCGAGCCGGACACGGAAATGACGAATGCCGCCATGCGTCTGAAAGGTCAAATGCGCATCGGCGGGCAGGAGCATTTTTACCTCGAAGGCCATATCGCTGTGGCCATCCCAGGCGAGGACGACGAGGTCACCGTCTGGTCTTCGACGCAGCATCCGAGCGAGATCCAGCACATCGTCGGCCACGTGCTCGATATTCCCTCGAACGCCGTGACCGTCAACGTGCGCCGCATGGGCGGCGGCTTCGGCGGCAAGGAGACGCAGGGCAATCAGTTCGCAGCACTTGCGGCTATCGCCGCCAAGAAGCTCGGCCGCGCTATCAAATTCCGTCCGGACCGCGACGAAGATATGAGCGCCACCGGCAAGCGCCATGATTTCCTCGTCGATTATGAGCTCGGTTTCGACGCCGAAGGCCGAATCCACGCGGTTGATGCGACCTATGCGGCGCGCTGCGGCTTCTCTTCCGATCTTTCAGGACCGGTGACCGACCGTGCCCTCTTCCATGCCGATTCCAGCTATTTCTATCCGCATGTGCACCTGACCTCGATGCCGCTGAAGACGCACACCGTCTCCAACACCGCCTTTCGCGGCTTCGGCGGGCCGCAGGGCATGCTCGGCGCCGAACGTTTTATCGAGGAGATTGCCTATGCCCTCGGCAAGGATCCGCTTGATGTCCGCAAGCTGAATTTCTACGGGCAGCCGGGCTCCGGGCGCACGCTCACCCCCTACCACCAGGAGGTCGAGGACAATATCATCGCCCGCGTCGTCGAGGAGCTGGAGGAAACGGCTGAATACCAGGCACGGCGCAACGCCATCATCGCCTTCAACCGCGACAGCCGCTATATCAGAAAGGGCATCGCGCTGACGCCGGTGAAATTCGGCATCTCCTTCACCATGACCGCCTTCAACCAGGCCGGCGCCCTCGTCCACATCTACCAGGACGGCTCGATCCACCTGAATCATGGCGGCACGGAAATGGGTCAGGGCCTCTACACCAAGGTGGCGCAGGTGCTGGCCGACAGCTTCCAGGTCGATATCGACAGGGTGAAGATCACCGCGACGACGACGGCCAAGGTGCCGAACACCTCGGCCACCGCCGCCTCCTCCGGCTCGGACTTGAACGGCATGGCCGCCTATGACGCCGCCCGCCAGATCAAGGAACGGCTGGTGGCCTTCGCCGCCGAGAAATGGGATGTTGGGGCCACCGACGTCGTCTTCCTGCCGAACCGCGTGCGCGTCGGCGAGATCGAGATCCCCTTCCCCGATTTCATCAAGCAAGCCTATTTCGCTCGCGTCCAGCTTTCCGCCGCTGGCTTCTACAAGACGCCGAAAATCCACTGGGACCGCAAGGCCGGGCGTGGCACGCCCTTCTATTATTTCGCCTATGGCGCCTCCTGCACCGAGGTGTCGATCGATACGCTGACAGGAGAATATCTGATCGACCGCACCGACATCCTCCACGATGTCGGCCGCTCGCTGAACCCGGCGATCGACATGGGCCAGGTCGAAGGCGCCTTCGTGCAGGGCCTGGGTTGGCTGACGACGGAAGAGCTCTGGTGGGACGACAAGGGTCGGCTGCGCACGCATGCGCCTTCCACCTACAAGATCCCGCTCGCTTCCGACCGTCCGAAGATCTTCAACGTGCGCCTTGCCGAATGGTCCGAGAACGCCGAAGCCACCATCGGCCGCTCCAAGGCCGTCGGCGAACCACCCTTCATGTTGGCGATCTCGGTGCTGGAAGCCTTGTCGATGGCGGTGGCAAGTGTGGCCAACTACAAGGTCTGCCCGAGGCTCGACGCGCCGGCGACGCCGGAGCGGGTGCTGATGGCGGTCGAGCGGATGAAACGAGTGTAGAGATGGGAACGCGTCCGGCTGGTTTGTTGCACCTGATGGTTGGTCGGGGCGGGCAGAGAGGCAGGAACGGCTCACCCACGCGCCCATCGGCCATCCACAGATGACCGACATCCACCCCTTCCTCGCCGCCCACCCAGACTGCATCCTCGTCGATATCACCGGCACGCAGGGCTCGACCCCACGCGAGGCCGGTACCTTCATGCTGGTATCGCAAACCGCATTGTGGGGCACGATCGGCGGAGGGCAGTTCGAGTTCATGGCGATCGCGAATGCGCGGGACATGCTCGCGGGAACTGGCGGGATGGCGCAGATGGATATCCCGCTCGGGCCTGACATCGGTCAGTGCTGCGGTGGGCGCACGCAGCTGCGGTTTCGCCGGGTGACGCAGGCGGTTGCCGAAGAAATCGAGGCCAGGTTAACCAGTGAGGTCGAGCGTCTGCCGGAGGTTTATCTCTTCGGTGCCGGCCATGTCGGCCGGGCGCTGGCAACAGCCCTTGCGCCGCTGCCGCTGTCGGTGACGGTCGTCGAGACGCGGCGGGAGGAACTCGCCAACCTGCCTTCCAAGACGAAGACGCGGCTCATGCCGATGCCGGAAGCACTGGTGAAGGATATTCCGGCCGGCGGCGCGGTCGTCATCCTGACGCACGATCACGCGCTGGATTTCCTCATCGCCCGCGAAGCGCTGGAAAGACCGGATCTCGCCTATGCCGGCATGATCGGCTCGGCGACCAAGCGCGCCACCTTCGCAAGCTGGCTTTCCTGTGAAGGCGGCGGAGAGCGCGGCTGGATGGAGCGGCTGACGCTGCCGATCGGCGGCGCGGCGGTCAGGGACAAGCGCCCTGAGGTGATCGCCGCCATGACCGCCGCCGAGATCCTGACGGCGCTTGGCGCCTACCGCATGCGCTCGTCTTCGTAGTAGGGATCGCGTCCGTCGAGGAAACCGAGATCGCGTTTGACGCGATCGGGCGCAGCACTGAGATCGAGCCGGGGCAGACGGCAGAAACGATCAGCGCCGCTTGCCAGCCAGCCGGCAAGACGCCGGAAAATCTGGATTCTCTGCTGCGGCCGGCCCTCTTCGATAACATGGCAGTCCATGACATCACCTCGATAGATTGATGGTATGAGTTGCAGTTTGCCGCCAAAAATGCTGCAATTCCAATCGAACGACCGTCTGCCTGCATCAAGAGAACTTATCCATGAAACTGTCGAAACAATTCCCGCTGAATGCGCTGCGCGTCTTCGAGGCCGCTGCCCGGCTTGGAAGTTTTACCAAGGCAGGCAATGAACTCGGCATGACGCAGACGGCCGTCAGCTATCAGATCAAACTGCTGGAGGAGAATGTCGGCGAGCCGCTTTTCCTGCGCCGTCCCCGCCAGATCGCGCTGACAGAGACCGGCGAGAGGCTGGCGCCGAAGGTGACTGAAGCCTTTGCCATGCTGCACGACGCGATGGCGACGGCGCGCGACAGCGTCGAAGGCACGCTCGCCATCAGTTCGACCCATACCTTCGCCTCGAAATGGCTGGCGCCGCGCCTCGGCTCCTTCCACTTGAAGCATCCGGCAATCGCGGTGCGCTTTCAGGCGAGCTCGGATATCATCGATTTCGCCCGCGAGCAGATCGATGTCGGCATCCGCTGGGGCGACGGCAACTGGCCGGGGCTGACGCTGCACCGGCTGATGGGCCTGGAGTTCACGCCGATGCTGAGCCCGAAGCTGGCGGAGACGGCAGGCGGCATCCGGGAGCCGCGCGATCTCCTGAAGTTCGATCTCTTCGACGCCGGTGACATCTGGTGGAAACAATGGTTCGAGGCTGCCGGCGTGACGGAGACGGATCTCGACCGGCGCCCGCGCAACCAGCTCGGCTCTCAGGCGGTGGAAGCCGACGCGGCGATCGCCGGCCATGGCGTCGCCATCCTTCATCCTGCCTTCTATGAGGCCGAGATCGCCCTCGGCCGGCTCTATCAGCCCTTCGAACTGACCCGCAGCGACGGCAAGGCCTACTGGCTCGTCTACCCTGAAAACCGTCGCAACGTGCCCAAGATCAAGGCTTTCCGCAACTGGATCCTTGAGGAGATGAAGGCAGCCGGAAATTAGATCGTCTCACACGGGACTCGATTCATGAGCCGAGTCCGGTCCTGTGGTCTCGCCTTCAATATCCCATTTCCGGTGCATAGAAACAGCGTGGCGTATCCTCGTTCGGGAACAGACAGAGATGATAGTCGTTGTCACCGGATTGCATCGCCTTCGTCATCGGCAGCAGGAAGACATGAGCATGCGTGACCAGCCGGTGGTCGCCCGGCAGCAGCGTCACGCGATATCCGCCTGGCGTCACAGCCACGCTTTTCGAAGGGATCATCTGGCAATCGCCACTATGACTGTCGCCGTTGCAACAATAGGGGTCATAACTCCACCCCGAAGGTGCGTCGTGAGCCGTCGCCAACGACGCATACGCAATCATCACACACGTCAGAATGCTGCGCATGGGCATCTTCTCCGTCGATGAATGCGCCGCCGATGATCTAACGGTTCTTATTTTACTCCGGCGGCCTGCAAAATAACTGTAATCGAGTCGTCGCAGTTCAAGATCTGCTGAATTAGCAGATTCAGTATAATGCACAGCCTTCTCGGCAGCTTTTAGGCACGCGACAGCAGATCAGCGATGCGACCGCGATCGGCAACTTCGGCAAAACCGCCGGAAATCATCAGCGGAGCGCCGAAGATCTCGACGAGCCCATTGCCGAGAATGACACCTTCGCCATCCCGACACGCGAGAATGGGTGTTGCCGTCGTCTCGCTGTAGCGTAGTAGCGCCGAGATATAGCCGGGATCGTCGTTCAGATGCGGGAAGAATTCGAAAGGCAGGAGATCAAGAGCCGCACCATCCTGCACCGCACCAGGCGAACCGCCGGAAAAGAGCGCGTCGACGGCGATTGTCGGCGTCATCAAAATCGCCCCGGCGCTGGTTCCGACAAGAATGCCGTCACCCAGTGCCCATGCACTCAACTTGTCCAGCATGTCGCTTTGCCGCAGCCTTCTCAAAAAATCGCCGGTGTGGCCGCCGGAAAGATGGATGGCGTTACAGGAAAACAGCCGGCTGATTTCCTCATCATTGGAAAGCGCGTCGAGATCGACGAAGGGATTGAGAAAAAGCCCGTACCTCATATAGTAACGCCGTTTCTCATCGAAAAACGCCCGCTGAGGGTCAGGACCGGACGTGATATAGCCGACGCGGTTCCCTCGCGAGAGGATAAGCGCCGCCAACCGCCGGTCCATCGGCGCGTTTTCGGCGATGACTTGATCGCTGTAGAGCGCGGTGATCATTCCATTGCTCCTTTAGCCGCGCCGGTCGTTGCGCGTGTGCAGTTCTTCAATCTCCTCTTCCCTCCCCGCCAAAATTTCCGCAATGTCACGAGTCGGAGGAAGATAGGGGAACTCGATGTATGAATATGCCATAGCATGGGAATGGCTCGCCTTCGCGGCACGCTGGTTCCATGTCATTACCGCGATCGCCTGGATCGGATCGTCCTTTTATTTTATCGCCCTCGATCTCGGACTGGTGAAACGCCCGCATCTGCCGCCCGGTGCCTATGGCGAGGAATGGCAGGTTCATGGCGGCGGCTTCTACCATATCCAGAAATATCTGGTGGCGCCCGCCCAGATGCCGGAGCACCTGACCTGGTTCAAATACGAGAGCTATTTCACCTGGATTTCCGGCTTCCTGATGCTGTGCATCGTCTATTACGGCGGCGCCGACCTCTTCCTGATCGACCGGCACGTGCTCGATATCAGCCCGCCCGTCGCGATCCTGATCTCGCTGGCGTCGCTTGCCCTCGGCTGGATCGTCTACGACCTGCTCTGCAAATCTCCGCTTGGGCGGAATACCTGGGGGCTGATGGCGGTGCTCTATGTCGTGCTCGTCTTCATGGCCTGGGGCTATACGCAGCTTTTCACCGGCCGCGCCGCATTCCTGCATCTCGGCGCCTTCACCGCGACAATCATGTCGGCCAACGTCTTCATGATCATCATTCCGAACCAGAAGATCGTCGTCGCCGACCTCATCGCCGGACGGGTTCCCGATCCCAAATATGGGCAGGTCGCCAAGCAGCGTTCGCTACACAATAACTACCTGACGCTGCCCGTCATCTTCTTCATGCTGTCGAACCATTATCCGCTCTCCTTCGGTACGCAGTTCAACTGGGTGATCGCCGCACTGGTCTTCCTAATGGGCGTCACCATCCGCCACTGGTTCAACACCACGCATGCCAGGAAGGGCCGGCCGACCTGGACCTGGATCGTCACCGTCATTCTCTTCATCCTGATCATGTGGCTTTCGACCGTGCCGAAGCTGCTGACGGGCGAAAGGGATGCGGCGGCGGTCGCGCCCGCCTTCCAGCAATTCGCCGGCGATCCGCATTTCCCCGCCGTCAAGCAACTGGTCTCGACGCGCTGTTCCATGTGCCATGCGGCCGAACCGGTCTATGAGGGTATCGTGCGGCCGCCGAAGGGCGTGATGCTCGAAAACGACGCGGAAATCGCCGCCCATGCCCGCGAGATCTATATACAGGCGGGCCGCAGCCATGCCATGCCGCCCGGCAACATCACCGACATCACGCCGGACGAACGCAAGCTGCTGGTCGCCTGGTTCGAGAGCGCAGTCGAAAGCAAGAAACAATGACGACGACACTCCTGCGCGGCCGCCTGCTTTCCTTCCATCGTGCACCGCTGAGCCTCGCCGACAGCCAAAGCTATCTTTACGAAGAGGACGGCGGCCTGCTGGTCGAAGATGGGCTGATCACGGCAATCGGCGCCTATGCCGACGTCAAGGCAAAAGCAGCCGCGGATACGGCTGAGATCGATCACCGCCCGCATCTGATCATGCCTGGCTTCATCGACATGCACCTGCATTTTCCGCAGATGCAGGTGATTGCCTCCTACGCCGCCAATCTGCTCGAATGGCTGAACACCTATACCTTTCCCGAGGAATGCCGTTTCGTCGAAAGTGCGCATGCCGAAAGGATCGCCACGCATTTCTACGACGAGTTGATCCGCCACGGCACGACGACGGCGGTCGCCTATTGCTCCGTGCACAAGACCTCGGCCGACGCCTTCTTCGCCGAGGCGATGCGGCGCAACATGCGCATGGTCGGCGGGAAGGTGATGATGGACCGCAATGCCCCGCAGGGCCTGCTCGACACGCCCGAGATGGGCTATGACGAGACCCGCCAGGTGATATCGGACTGGCACGGCAAGGGCCGCAACCACGTCGCCATCACCCCGCGCTTCGCCATCACCTCGACACCGGCGCAGATGGAAGCGACGTCAGCCCTTGCCCGCGAATTCCCCGACCTGCACATCCAGACGCATCTTTCCGAAAACCACGACGAGATCAAATTCACCTGCGAACTCTATCCCGACGCGCTCGACTATACCGACATCTACGCCCACTACGGCCTGCTCGGGCCGAAAAGCCTCTTCGGCCACGCCATACACCTGTCCGAGCGTGAGGCGGATGCGATGAGCGAGGCCGGCGCCGTCGCCGTGCATTGCCCGACCTCCAACCTCTTCCTCGGCTCCGGCCTGTTTCCGATGAAGGCGCTGGCGCGGCGTGAAAAACCGGTCCGTATCGGCGTGGCGACCGATATCGGCGGCGGTTCCAGCTATTCGATGCTGCGGACGATGGACGAAGCCTACAAGATCCAGCAGTTGCTCGGCGAACGGCTGAACCCGCTGGAAAGCTATTACCTGATGACGCGTGGCAATGCCGAGGCCCTGTCGCTGGCGGACCGGATCGGCACGCTGGAACCCGGCACCGAGGCCGATCTCGTCGTTCTCGATGCAACGGCAACACCCGCCATGGCGCTGAAGATGGAAGTGGTGAAGACGCTGCCCGAGGAACTCTTCCTGCTGCAGACGATGGGTGACGACCGGGCGATCGCCGAGACCTATGTGGCCGGTGTTGCGTTGAAGGCGGGGCTTCGATGACACGCCCTTTTACTCTCGAATTTGCACCGTGAAAGCAGCCCGGCACGGCCAATTTCCCATAACGCTCCCGCCAAATTCATGTTATGGCCGATGGCCGCATTCAGATGTGAAGGTTCAATTCATGGCCGACCCGCTCACCATCGCCGACCTGAAAAAGCTCGCCCGGCGCCGTGTGCCGAAGATGTTTTTCGACTATGCGGATTCGGGTGCCTGGACGGAATCGACCTACGCGGCGAACGAGAGCGATTTCAGCCAGATCAAGCTGCGCCAGCGGGTGATGGTCGATATGACCAACCGCACGCTGGCAACGACGATGATCGGCCAGAAAGTGTCGATGCCGGTGGCCTTGGCGCCGACCGGCCTGACCGGCATGCAGCATGCCGACGGCGAGATGCTGGCGGCACGCGCCGCCGAGGAGTTCGGCGTTCCCTTCACCCTCTCGACGATGAGCATCTGCTCGATCGAGGACGTCGCTTCGGTGACGACGCGCCCTTTCTGGTTCCAACTCTACGTGATGAGGGACAAGGATTTCGTCCTCAACCTCATCAACCGCGCCAAGGCCGCCAAATGCTCGGCGCTGGTGCTGACCGCCGATCTGCAGATCCTCGGCCAGCGGCATAAAGACCTGCGCAACGGCCTGTCGGCGCCGCCGAAATTCACCCCGAAACATGTCTGGCAGATGGCGACCCGGCCCTTCTGGTGCCTCGATATGCTGCAGACCAAGCGCCGCAGCTTCGGCAATATCGTCGGCCATGCGAAAAATGTCACCAATATCGCCTCGCTCTCCGCATGGACACACGAGCAGTTCGACCCGCGGCTATCCTGGGCCGATGTCGCCTGGATCAAAGAACAATGGGGCGGCCCGCTGATCATCAAGGGCATACTCGATCCGGAGGATGCGAAGGCGGCCGTCGACACCGGCGCCGATGCGATCGTCGTCTCCAATCACGGAGGCCGCCAGCTTGACGGCGCCCCCTCCTCGATCAGCATGCTGCCGAAGATCGTCGACGCCGTCGGCGACCGCATCGAGGTCCATCTCGACGGCGGCATCCGCTCCGGCCAGGACGTGCTGAAGGCCGTGGCGCTCGGTGCCAAGGGCACTTATATCGGCCGCCCCTTCCTTTACGGTCTCGGCGCCATGGGCAAGGAAGGCGTGTCGCTGGCGCTCGGCATCATCCGCAAGGAGATGGACATCACCATGGCGCTCTGCGGCAAGCGCGACATTAACGATGTGAATTCGTCGATCATCGCCGGACGGCAGTAAACCTGCCGGAGAAGCCAGCTTAGAAGAGGCGCGAGCCAGCCATCATGCAATCGACCGCATGCGATTCAGCATAGCGGCAGGCCGTCGCTTGCATCGAACAGAAGGATCGCGAAAATCACCAGACAGATGGCGAGGGCAAAACGCTGCCGCCAGACGATGCGGCGCGACCCGGCAATCCGCCTCTCCAAGCCAAGCGGCGCCCCGCCAGGCTTGCGAAGCTGCATTCGGGACAACAGGTCGTCGACGGCGGCAAGGCCGGCGGCCTCTGTCTCGTGGCTCGACGCAAGGCGAAACAGCAGCGCATCGAAGAGGAGATGGACCGCCAGCGCAAGGACCATCACGCAGAAAACGAGCATCAAGAGCCAGCCGAGCAATGGAACGAAGCCGCGATATCCCACGGCGATCGGGCCGGCAATCAGTGGCAGCAGCGCTGCCAGCCCGCAGCATATCGAATTGCGGCCGAGACTTCGCGCAGCCGCCGAGGCCGTGACATTCCACTGCGTCATTGCAAGCCCTCCGTCACGGCATGGAGGCTTTCCGCGGGCAGATGAACACGCCACCCTGTCCGTTCGACCCGCCGCACGGCTTCGGCTGGATCTTCGCAACGTCGGCTGATGAGCAGCCAATGCACGATGACGCAGGCACTCCGCTGGAAGCCGAGTGCACAGCAGACGAGGACCGGCCCTTGGTGGCGCGCAGTCTCGATGAGGTTCGCCGCGGCGAGCGTCTGGATCTTGTCGAGGGCCGCAAGATCAAGTGTGGGAAAGCTGCACCAGCGCGCGCGCGTCCCGCCCGGGCGCTGAAGTTCGCCGGTCATGTCGATCACCGTGGCAAAACGGTCGGCCTCGTGGCGACGCGGAAAACGACCGAGATGGACGCCGTCGGCGATCACCACCGATGCCGGCATTCTCCGGGTCCAGAGCCGAATGTTGATGAGAGCGCCGAGCCGATAAGGTGCCAGCAGCCAGCGGCTGGTAAGCGTGGCCCGGCCATCGACGCGTTTCTGGAATATTTGCGGGCCGGCGCCGAAATATCCGAGCGCGACGATCGCCAGCGCAACAGCCGGCCAGAGCAACAGAAGGGCTGCGGCCGAGAGAGGCGTGCAGAGCGCTCCAAGACCGAGAAATACGACGGCGCCGCACAGATAATAGAAGCCGAGACGGCGCGACTTTGGATCGCCGCTCATCGTAAAATTCGCGAGAGGCGAACCGGCATCGCGCGGAAAAAGCCAGATGGCAAACAGACCGAGCAGCATGCCGGTCGGTATGTCGATGATGTGATGCTGCCACGTGGTCAGCACGGAGACACCGATCAGGAAGCACCAGAGGTGCCAGAGAAGCCGCACCTTCCGCGGCAGCCGGCCGCGCAGATGATCCCAGATCACCACCAGGAGTGCGATATGGAGCGACGGCGCTTGATTGAACGGCTTATCAAAGCCACCGAGGACGGCGAACATGAAGCCCGGCAGGCCACTCGTTGCCGGCCGCACGAAGGTCGCTTCGAGCGGAAACGCGATAAAGCAGGCTACGGCTACTATCTGGATCGTCAGATAACGCCTCGCCAGCCTATCCACATCGCGCGGCACCGTGTTGATGAACAGGCAGAGTGCATAGAACAGATTGATCGACCAATAGGGAATGATCGTCCATCCGAGGAACGGAATGGCGCTTTCCCATGCGAAGGCGACGTTCGGCACATGAGCGCGTTGCGATGCCAGCCAATTGGCGCCGCCATAGCTCAGATAGAAGGACGGCGCCAGGAAGGCGAGCCAGAGCGCTGCCCGCTTCGGGACCAGCGCTGTCTGGGAAAAAGTTGAACGTACCTTCTCCACGCTTTGCCCTCAGACTCTCTCGGCCAGCGAGACGGTGAAAATGCCCCACTGGTCGATCCGCTGCTCGATCTTGCGGAAACCGGCTGCGGCAACCAGCTGGTCCATTTCCTCTTGCGTCCGCCGCCGCATCACCCACGCCTCGCCGCCGCGGTGCGACGTCAGGGCGCGGGCGATCATCTCCAGTTGCGGATGCCATGGCTGGTTGGTGTAGACGAGCAGACCACCGGGCTGCATCGCGCGGGCGATCCCATTGAGCGAAGCGGCGATCAGCGCATTGTCGGAAAACAGCTCGTAAAGGCCGGAGACGATCGCGAGATCCGGAGCCGGCGTGATTGCAGCCAGCCCCTCGCGGTCAAAGGCATCCTGCTGGCGGAAGCTCACGAAATCACTCAGTCCGCGCGTGGCAATGCTCTTGCGGCCGGCGTCGACGTTGATGGAGGAATAGTCCTGCAACCGCGCGCTATCGGGACGCACGGCAGCCGTCTCGATCGCATCAAGGACATAACGGCCATGCCCGGCCGCTATATCGAGCATGTGGGTACTGCGGCCGGCGGCTTTCAGGCGCTGCAGCGCGCGGTCGATCAGCTCCTGCAGGTGCAGCTTGCGCTGCCTGATGCCGCGCCAGCCGATCGCCTCGAGGAACACCTTGTCGATCAAACGCCCGCCGGGACCAAGCCCGCGCGGCTTGTTCTCGTAGACGTAATCGAGCGTCGAGCCGGAATCAAAACCGGTCTTGACCCCAGTCCTTATGCCTTCGGAGACCAGGGCGCCGATCTTGATGTTGAGACGGCTGAGCGCCCAGTAGACGCCGCGTGGGGATGTGGCATCCAGCGGGCTCGCGAGCCGGTCGGCCTCGTCCTTGGTATAGCCCTGGATATGGGCGGTGCGAAGATCAGCAGGCGCCCGAGGCTCGGCGAAACGCGCGTCGATAAAACGGCGGACCTCGGCCAGGGCAATCGCGCGGTCCTTTTCGCCGAGCGTGTCATGGTAGAAGCCGGCAAGCACATGCCGTTCCTTGATGCGGCTGCCCAGGTTTTCGTAAAACCGGTGCTGCGGCGCGTGTCGAACCACCCAGTCGCTGCCGGAGATCAGCAATTGGGTCGGAACGGTGATGGCGCGGGCGTCACCGACGACGCGGGCTGCCGCCTCATAGAGCTGCAACAGGATGTTGGAGGCAATCGGCCGGGAGATCAATGGGTCGGATTCGTACGAGGCGATGCGCTCGGGATCATGCGTCAGGAACTTCGCCTTGACATAGGAATTGACGAAGAACGTTCCCTTGAGCTTTTCCCAGAGTGCAATGCCTTCTTTGGCAAAAGGCACGTAGAGCTTGACGCTGAATGCTGGTGAGGCAAGCACCAGCGCACGGATCGGCGGCGCATAGTCGTGCACCCAGGTGGTGGCGAGGACCGCGCCGACGCTCTGTGCAATGACGGCGATGTTTTCGACAGCAGTGCCGCTTGTCTCGCTTACATGGCGGACGAAGCAATCGAGATCACGCGCCGAGGCAGCAAAGGATGGCGAATAGCCGCGCTCTCCCGGTGAACGCCCTTGGCCGCGTGCATCCCAGGCGTAGAAGGAAAAATCATCGAGGCCGAGCTCGGTGGCGAGATGGGCGACGCGGCCGCTATGCTCGTGGCCGCGATGGAGAAGAATGATTACGCCCTTCGGTGCAGCGCCCGTCGAAGGCCACGTCCGATAGAAGAGTCGAGTGCCATCATGCGACTCGAATTCGGATTCACGCATTGGTCTGGCCGTCGAGGACGGTTGCCCACTATCGGCAGTTTGCAGCACGGTCTTCTCCAATTCTGATGGGTGGATGGGTTGCAACCATTGACGGGAACAGTGATTTGTCTTCATTGCAAAAGTCTAGTCGCAAATGTAAGCCCTTTGCGAGAACCGATATGAAGTGTGGCCTTCCTCAAAATACGACGATCTGCACCGCCCGAGCCGGGATAGACTTTTCCGATGCCACGAAATTCCACTGAGGTAGCATGTCTGTCTATCAATTGAAGTCCAGATTTCAAAATATTCTTCGCCCTCTGGTGCGCTCCCTCGCGGCACGAGGCGTCACCGCCAATCAGGTGACTTCAGTTGCCGCCGCCGTCTCGGTTGCATTGGGCCTTTTTCTGAGTGTCGCCCCGCTTCCGCATTGGTTCCTGCTGGTGCCTGTATGGTTTCTCCTGCGCATGGGCCTCAACGCCATCGACGGCATGCTCGCACGCGAACATGGACAGAAGAGCATTTTAGGCGCGTATCTGAACGAGATCGGTGACGTCGTGTCGGATGTCGCCCTGTATTTGCCGTTTGCGCTCATCGATCCGAACGGCTTGGTACCGGCGATGGCCGTCATATTCCTCTCGGCGCTGACGGAATTTACCGGCGTTCTGGGTCAAACGGTCGGGGCAAGCCGGCGTTACGACGGGCCGCTGGGCAAGAGCGACCGCGCGGTGCTTTTCGGCGCGCTCGGCATCTTTGTCGCGGTTGGCGGTACGTTTGCAGCATGGACTTCGTGGCTTTGGGCGGTGGTGGCTCTACTTCTCATATGGACCATCCGCAACCGTATCAGCGCCGGTATTCGCGAGGCGCACACGGCCGCCCGATAGGGAGCGGAGCCGATCTGCTGCTGCCAGTTCTTCCATCGGCAAATGTGATCCGGAACTGTATCGAGGCTTTTTGCCGCCGGTCACGCGTTAGGCTTCAAGGGTCCGTAACTCTTTTCAGCAGGCTGCTCACTGCCGCCGGCGGTGGCTCGCGACATATCTCGACAATCGATGCTGCCTCTGTCCTCCTAACCGCACGTTAAGTCCAGGTTGTATTTTTAGCGTCACCTCTTGAAAGCACAAAAGCGGTGCTTTATGTTTTACCTATGGCTACCACAGGCAAGACATCGCATCCATCACTGCTGCGCTACACGCTGGCGCCTGACGACAGTGCCCGGCAGGCGCTTGATGACACCATTGCCGCCTATCTCAGGATGATCGAAATCCTGACCGGCCTCGTCACCGACAGGACGGGCGCCAATCTCGTCGTGCTGCATGACCTTGCCTATGAAACCGTCCGCGAGCAGACGGGCTTGCCGGCAAGGCTGGTCACGCTCGGCCTTCGCGATTTCGCCGCCAATCGCGGCGTCACCGCCGATCCACCGCATCTGCCGCTCGATGACAAGCTCTTCGCCATCAAAGGCCCCGCGGACCTGACGATCGCCACGGTGCACGGACGTGTTGCCGTGCCCTTCGATGTCGCGGGTTATTCCAGGGGATGGGAGAGTATTTTTCCGGCCTACCTCGTTGCAGGCCAGGATCGCTACGAGATTCACATCGGCGTTACGCCGAATTCCGCTCGGATGGAGGAAAACATGACGAACGAAGGCATTCTCTCACGTATGGGCCGTCTGATCGCGGGCATCGCGAATGCGGCGGTCGACAAGGCGGAAGGCGTCAACAAGATCGCCGTCATCGAACAGGCGATCCGCGAAATCGACGCAGCGGCGGATGAGGCCCGCACCGATCTCGGCAAGGCGCGCGCCGAGGAATATCGCATCCAGAGCCGCAGGGACGAAATCGTCGAAGACCTGAACGCGCTCGACCAGAAGATCCGCCTCGCTGTCTCGTCTCAGCGCGATGACCTGGCAAAGGCCGGCGTTGCCCGCCAGATCGATCTCGAATCCCAGATCGCAGCTCTGGATAAGGCACTGGCCGATGCCAGGGAACAGCTGGACGAAGGCCAGAAAGCCTTGCAGGCCGTGCTCGCCACGCGCCGCGAGGCGGACGCTCGCCTTGCCGATTTCAAGCGCAGCATTGCCAGGCATCCCGAACACGCCGCAACCGGTCATAGCCAGCCCGCACCGGGTGCAGATGCTGCCCGCGCTGCCGCGGCAGTCTCTCGGCTGACCGGAGTTCCCGCTGGCGAGCATGCCCATAGTTCCGAATTGGACGAACTCGACCGGTTGCACCGCGAACAGGCGATCGAGGCACGCCTCGCACGCTTCAAGGCGGATAACCGGTAACGCCGATGGCCCTTCTCTTCGCACCCGAATGTGCTCCCTTTGCCATCGCCGCCGCCGTGCTTGCAGGTCTGACCGCGATCGAGATGCTCGCGATGGTCATGGGTTTTTCTGTGACGGAATTTCTGGGAAAGCCGGAGGTTCATGGCCATGACGGCATCCTGGCATACCTGTCCTGGCTCAATCTCGGCGGTGTCCCCCTGCTGATTCTTCTGATGATGACACTCGGCTTCTTCGCGATGACGGGGTTTACCTTGCAGGCCGTCGCCAGCGCCTTCTGGGCGCCGCTGCCAAGCTTCATCGCCGTCATACCTGCCGCGCTCGCAACCATCCCCATGGTCAGGGCATCGAGCAGAACTGTGGCACGGCTCGTACCGCACGACGAAACCTATGCCGTCGATCTCGACGCCTTCCTCGGCCGGACCGCCGAGGTGTCGATCGGCCCGCTCGATCAGGGACTGCCGGGCCGCGTCCGTGTCAAGGATCAGCACGGAAACTGGCATGTGCTTCGAGCCCGAGCCGCCAAGGGCGAGGGTCCGCTTGGGATCGGCGCTTCGGTTCTTCTCGTCGATCACAAGGCAAATGTCTTTATCGCCATTCCCGCGCCGGTCGACCCCACCGATGCGAACAATCAATCTTTCAGGGAGCAGCAATGATGTACGACGTTATTCTACCAGCCGGCATTGGGATTGTTCTGATCTTCGGCATCGGTTTTGTCCTCGCCTCTCTTTACACGCGCTCCAGTCGCGATGAGGCCTATGTGCGCACCGGTCTCGGCGGCCAGAAGGTCGTGCTCGACGGCGGTTCAGTCGTCCTGCCGATCTTCCATTCGACCGCCCGGGTCAACCTGAAGACACTGCGCCTCGAGGTTCGCCGCGGCGAAGGCGATGCGCTGATCACCAAAGACCGCATGCGCGTCGATATCGGCGCCGAGTTCTATGTGCGCGTGAAACCCGATGCCTCCTCGATTGCGCTTGCAGCTCAGACACTCGGCAACCGCACCAACGACGCCGAGGCCCTCCGCATCTTGATCGAGGCGAAATTCGTCGACGGCCTTCGCTCGGTGGCCGCGACGATGAATCTCGACGCGCTGCAGGAACAGCGCATGGATTTTGTCAAGGCCGTGCAGGAAGCTGTCGGCGCCGATCTCCAGTCGAACGGTCTCGAACTCGAATCCGTGTCGCTGACACGCCTCGACCAGACCGATATCAAGCATTTCAACGCCAACAACTTCTTCGACGCACAAGGCCTGGCGGCATTGACCCGCATCACCGAGGGACGCAAGAAGGAGCGGAACGAGATCGTTCGCGACACCGAAGTCGCCATCGCCCAGAAGGATCTCGAGGCCCGCCAGCAATCGCTGACCATCGAGCGGACGAAGCGAGAGGCCGAACTCAGCCAGGAAAGAGACATCGCCAACAAATCCGCGGCGACACGCGCCGAAACCGCGCAGCAGGAGCAGGCCGCAAAACGCGCCGAGGAGGAAGCCCGCATCGCTTCCGAACAGGCGATCGCCGAACGCGAGGCATCCGCCAAGCAGGCTCGCGAAAGCGCCAACATCGACGCCGCCCGCGCCGTCCAGCAACGCGAAACCGAAGCCAAGCGTGACCTCCAGATCGTGGCACAGGAGAGCGCGATCGCCGTTGCCAACAAGAGCCGCGAAGAATCCGAAGCGAAGGCGGCTGCGGAAACGGCCCGCGCGCTGGCGATAGCGGCGGAGGAAAAAGTCGGCACCGCCAAGGCGATCGAGATTGCCGAACGCGAAAAGCAGATTGCCGTGATTGATGCGCGCAAGAAAGCCGAGACGGAAGCAACCGCCGTCACCGTCGGCGCGGAGGCCGAAAAACAGGCAGCAAGCGACCAGGCCGAAGCCATCAAGACGCTCGCAACCGCCGAGGCGGATGCGGCGATCATCAAGGCCAAGGGCATTCTCGAAACCGGCAAGGCCGCGGCCGAGAGCGAAGCATTGCTCAACGACGCGCGCAACAAGTTGAGCTCTGCTATCATCGAGTTCGAGATCACCCGCGAACGTATCCGCATCATTCCGCAGGCGCTCGCCGAGGCCGTCAAGCCGATCGAGAAGATCTCCGATATCAGGATATTCGATACCGGCGGCATGCTCGGCCGCGGAAACGGAGCGACCGGCGGAAACGGCATCGGGCTCGGCGAAGGACTGGCCAGCCAGCTCCTCTCCTATCAGGCGAATAAACCGATCCTCGACAAATTGCTGAAGGAAGCCGGCTTCGACGGCGACGATGCCATCTCATCTCTTCTCGGAAATCTCGAAGGCGCAAAACCAGCAAGACCTGCAACCGCCGCAGCCCCGGCAAAGCCGGCAACACCGGCCGCAGCCCCGACACAAACGATCATCCCTCCGGCCCCGAAGCCGGCACCAAAGAAGGACTGATCACCGCACAAGCGGGTCTGGACCAGAACAGGATGATTTTAGGCCGGTTCGGCCTAAAATCTGAATCCTGTTCTAAATTAAATAGTTAGAGCATGATATCGCCCGAAAACCGCACACACTTTTCGGCATCCTGCTCTATCTCACCCAACCCGTTGCCAGCGCGCCTGCCCAGTCGGCACGGCCCCTTTCGGCGGCCAATGCCGATATCGCCATATAGTCGTAGGCGACGGTTCTGAACTGCCATGTCCATCCGCCCGCCGCCTTTTCCAGAATGGCATAACTCGCCAGCGGATGGCCGGCTTCCACCTTGTGGTAATAGGGCAGCTCGTCGTCATAGGCCTGGCAGCCGACGCTGCCGGGATTGACGATGAGGCGGCCGTCGGAAAGCCGGACAGCGCGGGGAATGTGACTGTGGCCGGAGAGGATCAGCGGCAGGTCGATGCCTTCGGCCAGTGCCGCGATCGCTTCGATCGGCTTCAGGAAGACGAAGCCCTCCGGCGAGACCGATTCCAGCCAGTAGAGATTGTCGTCCTTCGGCGTTGCGTGGCAGAGATAGATCTCGCCGCGATAGACGGTATCGAACGGCAGGCTTCGTATCCAATTGAGATGAGACGACGACAATTGACCGTAAGCGGCGGCATCCGAAGCATGCATTGCCGCCGGGTCCTGTTCGATCAGGTAGCGGTCGTGATTACCACGGACCGAGGTCAGGCCGAGCGGCATCAGCAAGTCTGCCGTCTTGCCGGCCTCGAGCGGGCCGCTGAAGAAATCACCGAGATTGACGATCTCATCGATCCCCTGCGCACGAATATCCACAAGCACGGCCTCGAGCGCCAGATGGTTTCCGTGGATATCGGCAATTGCCGCAAACCGCATTTTTTAGCTCCCTCGGTAGGTGGAATAGCCATAAGGCGATATCAGTAACGGCACATGGTAGTGCGCCGCGACGTCGGCAATACCGAAGCGGATCGGCACGAGATCGAGGAAGGCGGGATGCGGCAGCGGCGTGCCGCTGGCCCTCAGATAATCGCCGGCGTGGAAGACCAGTTCATAGATGCCGGCACGGAAACTTTCACCAACGAGGATGGGGCCGCCATCAACCCGGCCGTCGGCATTGGTCTCGACCGTCTTCAGATGTCTGCGGATCTCGCCGTCGAGCTGGAAAAGATCGATCCTCAGGCCCTCGGCGGGCTTGCCGAGGGCGGTGTCGAGAACATGCGTGGTCAGTCCGGTCATGGGTCTGGCTCGTTGATCGTGAAAGGGGTTTCGAAGAAGTATTCTTCCAGATTATTGCCCGGCCCGTCGCGGTCGACGACCAGGAAATCTGAGGCTTGCTCGAGCGCCATCAGCGGATGATGCCAGACATTGCGGCGGTAGTTCACACCCTGGTCGCCGCGCGCGAGAAACACCTGCGGCCTGCCCGGGCGGCCGTTCTCATCCTCGGAGACGATGACGAGAAAGGGACGACCCGAGACCGGCGAGAAACTCTGGCTGCCGAAGGGATGGCGCTCCATCATGCCGACGTCATAGGGGAAACTGCGCGGCTGGCCACGAAAGAGGTTGATGATGACGCGTGCGCCCTCACCCGTCGCCTCAGTGGCGGCCAGCGCATGAAAACGCTCCGTCGTGCCACCATTGATGAGCCGCATCGAGGCCGGATCGGCTTCGATCACCTCACCGAAGGGAGCAAAGACGGATCTGGTGAGCGGGCGGACGTCGAGAAGCTCAGCCAATTACCTTACTCGCCTTGGGCATGCCAGTTGCGGACGCCATCGATCGCGGCAAGAAGCTCCGGCAGCGTGCGCTGCGTCGCCTCCCAGATGTCGGAGGGATCGAGATCGAAGACGTCGTCGAGGATTCGGTTGCCCGTCCCGCAGATTTTCGTCCACGGCAAATCGGGATGCTCGGTTGCAAATGCCGGATATGTCACCAGCAGACGGGATGCCGCCACCCCGATGGTGAAATGGCAGAAGGCAACCGCCTTGAAGATCAGTTTATCCCCGGCGAACGCCTCCCCATCCATTCCTCCGACAAAGAGCAGCGCATCGGATGCCGCCTCTTGCATATCGTTGAGATAATCGACAGCGCGCCGCTCGCTCATTCAGCCTCCGGCAGCATCGATGTGAGGCGCAGCAGCGCGATCTTTTCGACCTGCGCCGTTGCGGTCGCGAATTCCTCGTCCTGCACGTTGCCGATGCGTGTTTCGAAGGCCGACAGGATGTCGTCCTTGCCAAGTCCCTTGACGGCGATGATGAAGGGAAAGCCGAATTTTTCGACATAGGACGAATTGAGTTCGGTGAAGCGGGCATGTTCGGCCGGGCTCAGGCGATCGAGACCGGCGCCGGACTGTTCCTTCCGGCTGTCTTCGGTGAGTTCGCCTGATATTGCGAGGCGCCCGGCAAGATCTGGATGGGCGCGGAGCACACCGAGGCGCTCCTGTGGGCTTGCCGTCCGGAAGACGGCGGCAAGGGCCGCATGCACGCCGGCCGCCGTCAGCGGCCCCGTCACGTGGCCAGCGTCATAGGCGCGCTCGGCGATGAAAGGCGAATGTTCAAAGACGCCGCCGAAGCGGGAGACGAAATCCTCGCGCGACACCATCAGAGCGCTTCCGGCTGATGGTGCTTGTGCCAATGCTCGGCGATCTCGATGCGGCGTGGAATCCAGACATTGTCGTGCTTCAGCACATATTCGATGAAGCGTTTCAGCGCCGCTGCCCGGCCGGGACGTCCGACGAGGCGGCAATGCAGGCCGACCGACATCATCTTCGGGCTGCCGGCCTTGCCTTCCTCATAAAGCGTGTCGAAGGCGTCTTTCAGATAGGTGAAGAACTGATCGCCGGCGTTGAAGCCCTGCGGCGTTGCAAAACGCATGTCGTTGGTTTCGAGTGTATAGGGGATGATCAGGAAGGGTTTCCCGTCGACGCCCTTCACCCAGTAAGGCAGGTCGTCGGCATAGGAATCGGAGGAATAGAGGAAACCGCCCTCCTCCTGCACCAGTCGAAGCGTATTGTCGGAAGGCTTGCCCTGGTACATGCCGTAGGGCCGCTCGCCGGTGAGTTCGGTGTGCAGTCGCACGGCTTCGAGGATATGCTTGCGCTCCAGATCCTCGGGAAAATCCTTGTATTCCAGCCAGCGGTAGCCGTGGCTGGCGATCTCCCAGCCGGCCTCCTTCATCGCGGCAACGGCCTCGGGGTTGCGGGCCATCGCCAGCGTCACGCCGTAGACGGTCGCCTGCACCTTGAGATCGGTGAACATTCGCCAGAGCCGCCAGAAGCCGGCACGCGAACCATACTCGTAGATCGATTCCATGTTGAGGTTGCGCTGTCCTGGCCAGGCGGCCGCGCCGACGATCTCCGACAGCAGGTTTTCGGAAGCCGCATCGCCGTCGAGGATCGAGCTTTCGCCGCCTTCTTCGTAGTTGATGACGAACTGCACGGCGATGCGTGCCTCGTCCGGCCATTTCGGATCGGGCGTCAGACGCCCGTAACCGACGAGATTGCGCGGATAAGTCTCGGATACCATCAAATCACCTTCTGAAAAGACGGGGAACGGTAGCATCCGCAGCCGGAATGTCGAGACGGAAACTGCTCGACCAGATTTTGTCTTGGCAGCGCAAGGCCTTAGCTCATCGGCATCCTTAGGCGATCCTGCGCGCGCTGACCTTACCCATCGGATGCAGCGAATGAACGCGGAAAGGGCCGCCCGTGCCCTCCTCGATCATCAGCGCCACGTTCGAAACCGTGACAGGCTCGCTCAGGACAGGCTCGAAGATCGTCCGCAGCACCGGCTCGATGCGCGGCATATCGATCATGTTGACGGGGCCCGTCACCGGCATATGAAAGCGGAACTCCTCCATCACATAGGGATTGCCCCAGCGATGCAGATTGGCAAATTGCGTCGCCGACAGCCCGTCCGGATCGCTGCGTTCAATCTCGGCCTCGCTGAGCGGTGCGCGGAAACGATCGAATTCCTGCACCAGCGCCGAGGCAAGATACTGGATCTGCTCGCAGGGAACACTCGGCAGCAGGCTGTAGAAATTGCCGAGCCGGGCGACTTCGATACGCGGAATCTGGAAGGGAACGAAAGTCCCGGAAAAACGCATCAAATCGCGCAGGAGTTGCGATTCGGACATGTCGTGGGACAGATGAAACGGCGCCTTCAAAACGCCGTGAAAACCGTAGCGCCGGGGCACGGCGGTATGGAAGGCGATCTCGTGAATGCCGAGGCCACGAACTGCCGGAGGCTCCATCATATCGCCCGAAAACACATTTCGGCCAAGCCAATTGGCGGCCACGAGCGACAGCGGGTCGCTCGCCGGGGGCGTGAAGCAAATGGCATAGCGCATGCAATTTCCTCCATCAAGGAAATGAGCGCCGTCCAGATCCGGCGCTGTCGATGCGCAAGCAGATAGGTGATTTGCATGACAGAATAACGAAACGCAGCGGCGCCGAATTCACGTTTAACGTGAAGCCACCGCGATGTGGCTTGAAATAGCGAAGCTTTCCGGCAGCAAAAATCCGCAGTCTGTATCGCCTGCGATACATATCGTCGCCTCCGCCAGCCTGTGGGCGAGCCCGAAGCTGACCTTGAAGCCGCCGGTCAGCGCGATCAGGCGCCGGTGATCGGGATGGCGGCCGATCATTGGATCTCGGTCGATCGCCTTCGGGCGAAGCCCCGCCCAACGCTCGACAACGGGGGCATCGCGAAGGGTTGGCACGATGCCGCGCGCCGCCTCGATCAGCACGTCGAGCTGGGCGTCGGTCGAGGTGGGATCCTCAAAACGGTTCTCGCTGGTGCTGCCGATTGCCGCGTGCCCGCCCTCGTGCGCGACGACATAGAGCCCGTCGAAGAAGATCGTCGGCAGCGCCGGGTCGATATCGGCTTTCAATAGCGCTGCCTGCCCCTTGACCGGCTGGCCAAGCGGTTGTTTCAGCCCCGCCGTCAGGCCCTGCAACAACGGAAAGGATTGATGACCGGCAGCCAGGATGCAGTGACCGAAAGCGATGGTTTCACCGTTTATTTCGGCCGTGCCGCGATCGGGATCGAGATCGGCGATCCCGGCATGCTCTCCAATTCGCACATGCCCTGCTCGCCGCAGGAAAGCGACGAGCACCGCAATCAGCGAGCGCGGCGCCACGCGGGCAGCGAGCGTGTCGTGCACGAAGCCGCTCTCGCCGGCAGACGCCTCGATCCAGCCGTCCACATCAGGCCTGTCGAGCACATGCCAGTAGAAACGGCGGTCGCCCGCCCGCCAATGGCGTTCGGCATCCCGGGAGTGACCGAGCGCTATTTTGTTGAGATGCGGCTTCGGCAGCGGGATCACCCGCCCGGACCTGGTATAACCGGCGGAAAGCCCCGTTTCGGCTTCAAGCGCGGCGATCTCAGCTTCGAGCGAGACCAGTGCATCGAACTGGAACTGCTTCTTCTCAGACCACCGGTCCGGCATATGCGGCATCAGCGCGCCAAGCAAGCCGCCGCTTGCACCTTCGCCCAATCTGCCGGCGTCAGTAACAAGAGTACGGATGCCCCGGCGCTCGGCATGGACGGCCGCCCAGAGACCCATGATGCCGCCGCCGACGATCAGCAATTCGTAGGACGATTGACCTGAGACCGGCGCAGGACTATCGGCTTTTTCCATGACAGATGTGAACCCCGATCAGATTGGCGCGGGCGCGCCGCAGCCGCTCGAATGGCGCGACGGCGATATGCCCTATTCCACAGCCTTTGGCGATCATTTTTATTGCCAGACCGATGGGCGGCTGGAATGCGGCCATGTTTTTCTCGCCGGCAATGGCCTGCCGGAGCGCTGGAACGGGCGGCAGAAATTCCTGATCGGAGAACTCGGCTTCGGCACCGGCCTGAACTTCGCCGAAACCTGGCGGCAATGGAAACTCCACCGTGCAGACAGCCAGCACCTGCATTTCATCTCCTTCGAACTCCACCCGATGCGCAGCGAAGAAATCGGCCGGGCGCTGTCGCACTGGCCGGAGATCGATGCCGAACGCGAGGCGCTGACGGCGACGTGGCCGCAAACACCCACGGATACCATCTCGCTCGATCTCGATGGTCAGACGACGCTCAGCGTCGTCTGCGGCCATGCCTTGGACGGCGTCGCGGCAGCCAAGCCCGGCTTCGACGCCTGGTATCTCGACGGCTTCGCTCCGTCGCGCAACAGCGATATGTGGTCGGAGCAGTTGATGCGGCTCGTCTGTGAGAAAAGCGCAGCGGGCGGCACTTTCGCCACCTATGCGGCGGCCGGCTTCGTGCGCCGCAACCTCATCGCCGCGGGCTTCGCCGTCGAGCGCCGCAAGGGCTTTGCCGGCAAGCGCGAAATGCTCTGCGGCATCAAGGCATCACCCGATCAGCGTGCAGATCAGTAGCCATTCAAAGTGCTACAGCGTCCTTTTCGCGTCTTAAAAGATGCGCGGCGCTGTAGTGCGCTCCGGCTGCTGCTCGCTTGTTCCGAGCCACTGGCGGATTTTTTCCTCAAGCAGCTCGGGGCTGATCGGCTTCGACATGTAATCGTCCATGCCGGCATCGAGGCAGAGCTCGCGGTCGCTTTCGAGCGCATGGGCGGTGACGCCGATGATCGGCACTCGGTGGCCCTGCCCCTTTTCCCGTTCGCGGATCGTCTGGGTCGCCTGATGACCGTTCATGACGGGCATCGAGACGTCCATCATGATGATGCGCGGCGTATACCGCTCCCAGGCGGCGACCGCTTCCTCGCCATTGTCGACGACGAGGAAGGAAAGACCCGTGCCTTGCAGGATCTGTGTGAAGACGATCTGGTTGACCTCGTTGTCCTCGGCGACGAGCACGTCGACGAATTCAGCAGCCCGCTTCTGCGGCACGAGTGCGGGCGCGGGCACGGCCGCTTCCGTCTGCAGCCGGGCGATCTCGGCCTCGGAGGCCTGTTTGACGCGACTGGCGCGCACCACCTCGACGACGGTGTTGCGCAGCACGTTGGCGCGCGCCGGTTTCATCAGATGCGCATGGCCGTTCAGCGCCGCGAATTCCTTCTCCGTGCCCGAAATATCCATCGACGTCAGGAAGATGATCGGCAGTTCGACGAAGCGGGGATCGGCTCGTAGCCTGCGCGCGACATCGGCACCGTTCATATCGGGCATGTGATAATCGAGCACGACGGCATCGACGGTGACGCCAAGATCGGCAGCCGCTTCCAGGATCGCAAGACCGGTACCGCCACCCTCGGCGGCCACGCCGTCAAAGCCCCAAAGAGACAATTGCTCGGTCAGGATTCGCCGATTCACTTCATTGTCGTCGACGACGAGGATGCGCGCACCCTGCACGTTGATCGGCAACGGCTTCGGCTCAAGGCGGGCGGCCGCGACCGCAAACGGCAGATTGACGGTGAAGACCGAACCCTTGCCCCATTCGCTGTCGACGTTGAGATAACCGCCGAAGAGGTCGACGAGCCCGGCGGTGATCGCAAGACCCAGGCCGGTACCCTCATGCCGCCGGGTCGATGAGGCATCCACCTGCGAGAACTTGTCGAAGACGGATTCGAGCTTCTCCGGCGGAATGCCGATACCGGTATCCTCGATACGGATGCTCGCCATGATCTCGCCGCCGGCAGCTGTCTCGAAACCGACATCGACGAAGACATGGCCGCGCTCAGTGAACTTGACGGCGTTGCCGACGAGATTAGTGACGATCTGACGGAAACGCCCGGCGTCGCCGATGACGGCGGCGGGCAGATCGGGTGCGGCCCGCACCAGGAGCTCGATGTTCTTCTCGGCGGCGTGTGAAGACAACAGTGTCGCCACGTCCTCTACCGCTTCGGTGATGTCGAAGGCGGCTTTGCGCAGTTTCATCTGCCCGGCATCGATCTTCGAAAAGTCGAGGATGTCGTTGATGATCGTCAGCAGCGCATTGCCGGATTTGACGATGATGTCGACGAATGTCTTCTGGCGGGTATCGAGATTGGTCTTGGCAAGCAGTTCCGCCATCCCAAGCACGCCGTTCATCGGCGTGCGGATCTCATGGCTCATATTGGCAAGGAATTCGGATTTGGCGCGATCGGCGGCTTCGGCGCGCGACAGCAGCTGGCGTAGTTCCTCTTCGCGGCTCTTGAGTTCGGTGACGTCAGTAAAAAGCGCCACCCAATGCTGTCCCCGGCTGACGGTCGCATCCATGTTCACCCAGCGCTCGCCGCCGACGTGAAAGGCCGTGGAGATCGGCAACCTGGCCGCGATATTGTCGCGCCAACCCTGCAGGGTTTCAGCCGCCGCATCGTGGAAATCGCCACGCGCCGCGCAATATTCGAACATGCCAATCCAACCCTCGCCACGCTCGAGATAGGTGGCCGGAATCTGCAGGATGTCAGAAAGCGCCTCGTTGGACATCCTGATGATGCCGTCCTGAACGATGGCGAGGCCCTGCGGCATGGCGTGTGTCGCATCGCGCATCATTTCGCCGAGCCGCTCCAGCGCAGCGCGGGTCTCGTGGATCTCCTTTTCCCGCTCACGCACGGCCGTGATGTCGGCATAGGTGAGCAGGATTCGGTCATTCGAGATACGGCGGCTATCGAAGATGACGGATTTGCCGCCCGCCCAGCCGAGCTCGATCGGCTCGGGCTCCTCGGTCTCGAACAGGTGCTTGCGGAAATCGTAGATCTCCTCGGGCGTCTGCGTGCCGTCGTAACGACCGAGCTCATAATTGCGGCGGATGACGTCGATGAAGGGGCGGCCGTCGAATGGATCGTCGAGTGGCAGCTCCCAGATGCCGTAGAACTCGTCGTTGACGTAGAGGATCCGGTGGTCGTTATCGAGGATCAGCACGCCGACTGGCAGCGAGCGCAGGATATTCTCGATGTCCCGGTGCAGCAACTCTTTGTGTTTCTGCGCTTCGATCAGCGCCTTCTCTCGTTCCTTGAGTGGCGAGATGTCCGAAAAAGAGCCGACGACATAGGGCCGTCCATCCGCCGTCACGACGCGATTGACGCGCGAAAGGACGGAATAGATATGGCCGTCCTTGCTCGGCAGCAGGCTTTCGATTTCCTTCGACGTGCCTCCCTCCAACGCCAGCAGGTTTTCCTGGTAGATCGCCTCGCCGCCGTCCGGACCGAACATTTCGTGTTCGGTCATCCCGAGGACCCGAGAACGGTTATGGCCGCTGAAGGTTTCGTAATATTGATTGGCATAGACGAGGCGATGCTTCTCATCGCGCACGAAGGCAGCGACCGGGAGGTCCTCCAGGATGGTCCGCAGCAGGTCGAGCTCATTGACGCTCTCGTGCCAGGCCGTTTCGCTGATAGCCGCAGGTTTTGCGCCGTTGCGATAGGCGGCGTTGACGACCAGCGGCCGGCCATCCCCAGCAAAGATGCCGATCCGATGGTCGTGCTGTTCCAGCGCCTCGCGCACGCGGGCGAAATCGGCGGCGACGTCGCTATCGTCAACGGCGCGGCGCGGCGGCTCTCGCACTTCGAAAATGCCGAGCACATAAGCCCGGTCGGCCGATGGCGAAAAGCTTTCTATCTGTATGCGTTCATGGCTGAGGCCCGCCGCATCAAAGCAGATGGCGTTTTCCTCTGTGCCGAACACCAGCGCACGGCGTTCCTTGTCCTCACGATCCTCTTCCTCGGGACGGTCAAGAAGCTCGCGGCTGCGCCTACCGATGAAATCGGAGATCTCGCGGCCTAGAAAACGGGCATAGGCCTCGTTGACAGCGATGTAGCGCAGCTCGCTGTTCTTGACATAGGCCGGGGTATCCAGATCAGCGATCCGGCGGCAAGCCAACTCCAGAAGTTCCCCGGCTGATTTCAAAAATATCGCTCCCGCAATGAACGAAATATCGACTACAAAAACTATAACGCCAAGGCTTTTAACAAGGTTTTAACCATAAATTTCGACAGCGGAATTTTACGAGCCGGCTCACGAGGCTGAAGATAATTCGAGATGACCAGCTCCGGCTTGCACGAGACTGAAAGGACGCCGGCAATAATTCCTTTCGACGTTGGGATCCGTTGAAATCATGACGAAAATTTAATGCCGAAACGGCTTGCGCGGCCATTGCGCTGCCGCGATCCGGGCCAAGTCTCGGCATGGCTTTGTGGAAGCCATGCCCATGAAAGGAAAATACCATGTCCGTTCTTCATAAGACCATGGCGACGGGCCTGATCGCCCTGACCTTCGCCGGCGCCTCGCTCGCCACCGCCACCACCGCCGATGCCCGTCCACGCGATGCCTTCTGGGGCGGCCTTGCCGCCGGGGTCGTCGGCGGCGCCCTGCTGTCGGAGGCCGCCCGTCCCGCCTACCCGGTCTATCCCGCCTATCCGGCTTACCGCCCCTATCCCGTCTACCGGACCTACTACCGGCCAGACTATTGCCACTTCGAATGGTTGCACGATGATTGGGGCAATCCCTATCGCGTTAAAGTCTGCCAGCGATAGCGCAAACCGCATCCGGCGGCGCTTGACCTCCCGGCGGCGCCGACCGAGTGCCCTCACCAACGACCAAATGAAACTGGCGGATTTTCATCCGCCAGATCAAGCCGATCAGACCGTATTTTCAACCGTTACGGAGAAAGCTCCTCCAGCACGCGATCCTTGGTTTCTACCGCAAACAACATCGTGATGATTGCACCGACGATCAGAATGGCTGCGAAGCTCGCAAAGACATACTGAATGCCCATGGAAGACATCACCGTGCCGACGATGATCGGGCCGGTCGACGATCCCAGGCGAAGCCAGGCACTGCCGGTTCCGGTTCCCAATGCCCTCAGGCGCGTCGGGTAGATCTCTGCCGAGTACAGGTAAAGGGAGAATGTGACGGTCTGGACGATCGCATAAGCGAGGCCGGCTAGAACCAAAACCTGGATGGGAGAGGTCGCGCCGAGCCATGCGAGAGCCAGCAGCGGCACGGGAGCGAGAAGCAGCGCCCCCGTGTACCAGCGTTTGCGTCCCACCTTGTCGATGAGCAGCGCGCAGATGACAGCGGCGATGACGCCTCCGACTGATGTCAGGAACCCATAGAAGATGCTGGTTTGAAGCGGGAGGTTGAAGACCTGTCGATACAGGGTCGGCAGCCAGGTGATCGTACCGTTGGCGACCGTATAGGCAGTGAACCACATTGCCCAGATGGAAAGCGTCCGCTTCAAGTAGACGCCCTGGAAGAGCTCGCGCCAGTCCGACTTGCGGTGGACCGGCGCTTGGAGGAGCTTCGGTTCGGGCAATTCCTTGCCGGCTGCACGAGCACTTTCTTCCATGCGGGTGACGATAGCGTTTGCTTCGCCATAGCGGCCGTTGGCAGCTAGCCAACGCGGTGATTCCTTCAGGAACCAGCGCAGAGGAATCATGATGATTGCGGGAACGAGACCGACGACGAACATCGCCTTCCAGCCGTAAACCGGTACCATGAAGTAGCCGATCAGCCCGGCGCTGACGAGGCCCAGCAGGAACATGACCTCATAGAGGAGGAAGAACTTGCCGCGCCCCTTCGATCCGATCAACTCGTTGATATAGGCGCTGGCGACCGGAACCTCGCCGCCCGTGCCGATCCCCTGGACGAAACGGAAGGCCATCATCATGCCGGCCCCGGCGGCAAACAGGCATGCGACATCCATGCTGACGAAGAGCAGGATCGTGAACAGAAGAACTTTCAGCCGGCCGACCTTCTCGGCAAGCCAGCCAAACAGGATCGCACCGATCAACTGCCCCAGATAGCCCATCGACAGGATCATGCCGGTCTGTGAGGGAGTCAGGCCCCACTCGCGGACGAGGACGGGCATGGCATAAGCAATGGCGATGACCGTGTAGCCGTCGAAGAACGTTGCGGCGCCGACGATATTGCGCGCCCAGAATACCTCGCGGGTGATGGGAAGGCGCTCCAGACGAGCGCTGATTTCGGCCTGAGGATCAGCGGCATTCGCCGTCTCAGCCGGCATAGGCTGCGTGACATTCATTGGTTCCTCCTTCTCGCCCCGTGGACTACCACTCTCCCGGCCAGGGGCGCTCCTGCTTGATGGTTGCTACTGCGCGTCAGTTCGTCCCGTCAGAGCAATGGCCTTCAAAGACGTTCAAGTCTGCGGCGGGTTTCCATGGTTTCCTCCTCCCTTGGGAATGCGCCCCTGCGACCTGCGCAGGGGCGTCAAAGAGGTCACTCGGCTGCCAGCAACTGGTCAACGCGACCGATACCGGCGGCGTCGAAGGCAGCAAAGATCTCTGCTTCGGCCTTTTCGCCAAGGTTCTTCAGCGGCTCGCGGATCGTGGCGTGATCAAGGATACCGCGGTGGACAAGGCCGAGTTTCAGGGCCACGGTGCCTTCCATGTGAGAGCCACGGTGATAGACGGCACGCGTCACCGGAAGAAGGCGTTCGAAGACCTTGCGCGCTTCCGGATAGTCCTGTGCCTTGCCGGCTTTGATCAGGTCGATCAGCAGCTCGGGCGCGATATTGCCATAACCGACGAGCAGACCGTCGACATCGAACATGGTTGGCAGCAGCCATTCATCGTGGCAGCTCAGAACTTGCAGCTTTGGATTGGCTTTCTTCAGCTCCGGAATTTCGACATACCAGCGCTTCATATTTCGCACGCCGTTCTTGGTAGCGACGACGCCTTCCTGGGTGGCAATCGCAAGCTGTGTATCCAGATCGTATGATGCCTTGGTGGCGTCGGGATACTGGAACAGGATGCACTGGAGGCCAGACTCCTGCCAGATTGCCTTGTAGCGATCCTGAGGCGCTCCCTTCTGAAAGCCGAAACGCAGCCAGCCGTGGTTGGGATAGACGAGCGCGCCGGTAGCCCCAGCAGCCTTGCATTTCCTGGCCTCTTCAGCGGCGACCCTCGTGCCTTCACCGGTAATCCCGGCAATGATCGGAACGGCACCGTCGACTGCTTCAACATAAGTGCGGATGAGAGCGAGGCGCTCCTCTTCCGTGAGGAAGGTGCCCTCACCGGCATGACCGAGGATGACGAGGCTTTTGACGCCTTCCATCGAGACCAGCCATTTGGCGAGTTTGGCGTTGGCTTTGTGATCAACTTCACCGTCGCGGGTGAAAGCGGTAACGGGGGCCGGGCTCAGCCCGCGCATATCCATCGGTTGCATATTGGTCTCCTCCTTCGTGCGATCGCGGTTCATTCGCGACCGATATAGGATCGTTTACGGGAACGTTCCCACTATCGTTCTCGAATTCTCTGGAGTCAATATCTTTTTTGGTGCATGCTCAGAATGGCGACGGCCGATTGCCGACTCGAATGGAAAAGGCTCAATGAATTCAAAGACGGATGAAGTTCCGGGACAGACCCGCGTCACTATTCACGGCGTCGCTGCCGCAGCCGGTGTCTCCAAATCTACCGTGTCCCGCATACTGGACGAGAGGCTTCCCCGCTCCGACAGCGAGACCGCGCGGCGCGTGCGCAAGGTTGCCGAAGAGCTCGGATACGTTCGGGATGTTTCCGCAGCGAGCCTCAGGCGCGGCAACACGATGACAATCGGGGTGATCGTGCCCAGGCTGACGGATACGGTCATGGCCATGCTTTATGAAGCACTGGCCAAGGCCTGCAGCCGTAGTGGCCGCTTCGCGATTGTCGCAACGACCGACGACAAGCCAAAGGCAGACCGGCTTGCGGCCGGGTCTCTGCTGAAACGCGGTGTCGATGGTCTGATTCTTTCGACAGCGCGGGAAGACGATGACTTTCCGGACGAGCTGGCAAAACGCGGTATTCCTTATGTCCTCGCACTCCGGACGGATGGCCACAGCCTCTCGTCGGTCGGCGACGACAGGCTCGGTGGGTACCTCGCCGCCCGCCACCTCCTCGATCTCGGCCATCGCAGAATTGGCGTCATCGCCGGTCCATCCTATGCCTCCAGTTCGCGGGGCCGAGTGGAGGGTTTCCGCCACGCCCTGGAAGAAGCTGGATTGAAGGCAGACCCCTCATACATCATTCCCTCGACATTCGGCATCGAGTCCGGTGCGGTAGCCGTCGAGACACTGATGCATCTTAGTCCGCGCCCAACCGCTATTTTCGCCGTCAACGACAATACCGCCATCGGCGCCTTGTCGGGACTGACGAAACTTGGCCTTTCCGTGCCGCAGGACATCTCGATCGTAGGCTATAATGACATTCCGATTGTCAGCCACCTCCCCACGCCGCTCACGACGTTGCGGGTGCCGTTTGAGCAAATTGCATCAAACGCCCTTGATCTTCTTGCCGGTGACAACAGCCCTGCCGACGAGCGTATTCGGATCTCGGCCCCAACCCTCATTCCAAGGAAATCGACGGCACCGATACGCTAAAGCTCGCACCACGCAGACCATGCTGCCCTCATGCGGGCCGCATGCGGCGGTCGCATAGAGAGGAAGGACCAGCATGCCGGAACCGCTCAAGAACCTGCTGCATGAGGCATTGGTCGGCGATATGGCCGATCGCATTTCCGGCAACGCGCCGACTTTCGATAAAAACCGCTTCGTGACCCTGGCGACCGAGGGCCTCACCGCGCTGGAGCTGATGGAGCGCTCGGCTCTGATCCGCGACGCGCTGTTTGCCACCCTTCCCGGTGATTTCCGAGAGGCTGCAGCCATGCTCAAGGCGAGCCTGCCCGCCGCCAACAGGCCGGGGCTCTCCGGCTGGATGCTGCTGCCGGTCAATCAGTTCATCGCCGCACGCGGCCCCGATCATTTCGATCTCGGTCTCGATCTCCTGAAGGCGCTGACGCCGCATTTCACGGCCGAATACGGCATCCGCCCCTTTATCCACCGTGACCAGCAGCACGCGCTGGCGATCATTTCCGGCTGGGTCGACGATCCCGATCAGCATGTGCGCCGGCTGGCGAGCGAGGGAACGCGGCCGCGCCTGCCCTGGGCGATGCGCCTGCCGCAGCTCGTGCAGGATCCGGCGCCGATCCTGCCCATCCTGACCGCGCTGATGGATGATCCGGAGGAATATGTGCGCCGCTCCGTGGCCAACAGCCTGAACGACGTCGCCAAGGATCACCCGGATCTGGTCGCCGCCTTCATCGCCGGCCATATCGACGGCGCTTCACCCGAACGCCGCTGGCTGCTGAAACACGCCTCGCGCACGCTTCTGAAGAAGGGCCACGCGCAGGCGCTCGCCAATTTCGGCTTCGGCGTGGCCGCTTCGCTCGAATGCGAACTGCGGATCCAGAATGTAGAGGTGATGTTCGGCGCAGGACTGGATTTCGAAATCCGGGTGACGAATGCCGGCGAGATCACTCAATCGCTGATGATCGACTATGCCATCCACCATATGAAGGGCGACGGTTCGCTCTCACCCAAGGTCTTCAAGTGCAAGACGATAATGCTTGCTCCCGGGCAAAGCCACGCGATTGAGCGCCGCCACGCCATGCGGCCGATCACCACGCGGCGCTATTATCCCGGCGAACATCGCATTACCATCATCGTCAACGGCGCAGAGATAGCATCGCAAAGCTTCGTCCTCTTCATGCCCTCAGCTGACCCGGGCTGAGGCTTTCTTGTGCACTGCACTTGACTTTCCACGCGAACTAGCCCAAATGCGGGTCAGCTTTCACCCTTCCGGCCGCCGCGTGAGCGTGCCCCTGCTGAAAAATACAGATGCAGGAAGAAGGGACAAAAGCGCATTTCGATAGAGTGCCGCACTCCCCATGAGCGGCCAGAAGCGCTGGAAAGCTTTTTCCAACTCACAAGTTCCCACTTCACGCGGGGTTCTTGACGCCAGAATGAAACCGGATCGCATGGTGCGTTCCGGCGATAGTCGTTGTGGCGCCCCGAAAGGTTTTGCCTTGACTAATTTTGAATCGCTTGGTGTCTCCAAGCCGATCGTCGCTACTTTGTTCCAGCTCGGCATCGAAACGCCGACGCCGATCCAGGAACATTCAATTCCTCTCCTCCTCGAAGGCCGCGACCTGATCGGCCTTGCCCAGACCGGCACCGGCAAGACGGCCGCTTTCGGCCTGCCGCTGATCGAAAAGCTACTCGCCGATGAACGGCGTCCCGACAACCGCACGACGCGGACGCTGATTCTCGCCCCGACCCGCGAACTGGTGAACCAGATCGCCGAGAGCCTGAAGAAGTTCATCCGCAAGTCGCCGCTGCGCATCAATGTCGTCGTTGGCGGCGTTTCGATCAACAAGCAGCAGCTTCAGCTCGAAAAAGGCACCGACATCCTCGTCGCCACACCGGGCCGCCTGCTCGACCTCGTCAATCGCCGCGCGATCACGCTGACTGCGGTTCGTTATCTCGTGCTCGACGAAGCCGACCAGATGCTCGACCTCGGCTTCGTGCATGATCTGCGCAAGATCGCCAAGATGGTGCCGAAGAAGCGCCAGACCATGCTCTTCTCGGCCACCATGCCGAAGGCGATTGCCGATCTTGCCGGCGAATATCTCGTCGATCCCGTCAAGGTCGAAGTCACGCCCCCGGGCAAGGCTGCCGACAAGGTCGAGCAGTACGTCCATTTCGTCGCCGGCAAAAACGACAAGACGGAACTGCTCCGCAAGTCGCTGACCGAAAACCCTGATGGCCGCGCCATGGTCTTCCTGCGCACCAAGCATGGTGCCGAGAAGCTGATGAAGCATCTCGAAAACATCGGCTACTCCGTCGCTTCGATCCACGGCAACAAGAGCCAGGGTCAGCGCGAGCGGGCGCTGAAGGCTTTCCGCGACGGCAGCGTCAAGACGCTGATCGCCACCGACGTCGCCGCCCGCGGCATCGACATCCCGGCTGTCAGCCACGTCTACAATTACGATCTGCCTGAAGTGCCTGACGCCTATGTCCATCGCATCGGCCGCACCGCGCGCGCCGGCCGCGACGGCATCGCCATCGCCTTCTGCGCTCCCGATGAAGCCAGGCTGCTGCGTGATATCGAGCGCCTGATGGGCATCGACATCACTGTCGCAAGCGGTGAAGCTCCGGCAAACATGAACGGCGCGCCCCGTCGCGCCAACGGCAACAACCGCAATCGCAATGGCGGCCAGGGTCGCGAAGGTCAGGGTCGCGGCGAAGGCCGCGGCGACCAGAACCGTTCGGAGCATCGCGGCAGCCGTCAGGAACGCCGCCCGCGCCGCGAAGGTGAAGGCGGTGAAGTCCGCGCCGGCGGCGAAGAGCGTCGTCCACGTCCGGAGCGCCCGACCGGCCGCAATGAGGATTTCCGTGGCCAGCGCCGCGGCGAAGCGGCCACGAATCTCGGTCCTGACAACGATCTGGCCTCGACCTCCGACTTCCGCCCCTCGGCAAAGCCGCAGCGTCCTGCGCACGCCAATGGCGAACCGAGCGGCCATCACCGCGGCAACAGCCGCCACGCCCATGGCCGTCCGGCCCGCAAGCATGGCGAAGACCGCGGCCCGCAGCAGGCCCAGGCCGGCGAACCGCGCCGGGACGGCAACGGCGGCAATCGTCGCGGTGGCTCCGGCTCCCGCAACGGCGGCGGCCAGCGCCGCGAACGCGCCTGATCGTTGAACGACTGAAAAACGGAAAGGCCGGGGATATCTCCGGCCTTTTTTGTTATCTACGCCTCCGCAGGCCTATGCTCGCTGAACGCCTTGCGGTTCGTGAGATAGACGCCTGTCACGACCACCACGGTGCCGACGATCAACGGCAGGGTCAGCGGTTCTCCGAAGGCGATGAAGGCTTCGAGAGCGACCGCTGGCGGCATCAGATAGATCAGCGAGGCGGCGCGCGACACCTGGCCGCGGCGGATCAGATGAAGCAGAAGCCCGACGCCGCCCATCGACAGACCGAAGACCGACCAGGCGAGCGCGCCATAGGCCTGCTTGGTGCCGTCGAAGTGCTGATGCTCGAAGATCAGCGAAAGCGGCAGGGTGAGGATCAGCGCGCCGATATATTGCAAAGTCGCGATGGTTCTGAGGTCGCCGGATTGCAGGTGCTTCTTCTGATAGAGCGTGCCGTAGGTGACGGACGCCATGGCGACGAGGTTGATCGCCAGCGGCAGGCCTGCATGTGTGAGATCGGCGGTCGCCGGACCGAGCAGCTTCGGCGAAATGGCAATGGCAATGCCGATAAAGCCAAGGGCAAGGCCGAGTTTCTGCGCCTGCTGCAGCCGCTCGCCGATGAGGAAGGGAGCTGCCATTGCCGTCAGCAGCGGCTGCAGCGCCGCGATGATGCCCGATATGCCGGCCGGCACGCCATTGGCGATGGCCCACCAGAGACCGGCGAGATAGAAGCCATGCAGGAAGAAGCCGGAATAGATGGCGCGCAGCGCCGTCGCCCGACTTTTCGGCCATTGCGCCCGCACCACCAGGCAGAGCGCCAGGAATGCCGCCGCCGACAGCGCGTAACGTATCGAAAGAAAGGTGAAGGGCTCGGAATGCAGCGAGGCGTATTTCGCCACCACCCAGCCCGTGGACCAGAGGAGGACGAAAACGGCGGGGGCAAGGCGATCAAGGGACATGGGGCGGCTCGGGAGAGAGGGGTCCGCCGTGCTGATAGCCCCACCCGGCCACTGCAGTCAAAAGCGAAGCGTTGATGCTTATCTGAAATTTCGCTGATCGCAGAGAGCCGATGGCAGTTTTGCCAGCTGGTGGTTTACCACCAAGGGCGGCCAGCCTCGCGCACATGACCATATTCGACCGCCTTGACCGAACGAAAAATGATCACATGCTCAGATTTTGCGCAAGCCTGCAGGTCGATCATCCGCCACGCCGCACCGCATCGCTTTAAATGCCCAGATTTTCACCCATTTCCCGCAGCGCAAAATCTTTTGCTCGAACTGCGCATGGTTCTTGCATTGCCATTTGCGTTGTATTCAAATGAACAAAAAGGGGAGCCGCGCTTTTGGCATTTGATGAAATGATTACAGGGGACGAAAGTCCTCGCCCGCCTTACGAAAAATACTTCGAGTGGTACAATAGCCAAGACCGGGCGCATCTGATTGCCAAGTCCCGCGATGCGGAAAACATCTTCCGGAAGACAGGCATCACCTTCGCGGTCTACGGCCATGCCGACAGTTCCGAAAAGCTCATCCCCTTCGACATCATTCCCCGCATTATCTCCGCCCGCGAGTGGCGCAAGCTCGCCCAGGGCATCGAGCAGCGGGTGATCGCACTGAACGCCTTTCTGGACGATATCTACCACAAGCAGGAGATTATCCGCGCCGGCCGCATCCCGCGCGAGCTGATCGAGAACAACGTCACCTTCATCCCCGAGATGATCGGCTTCCGGCCACCCGGCGGCGTCTATACCCATATCGTCGGCACCGACATCGTACGCACCGGAGAGGACCAGTTTTACGTGCTGGAGGATAATGCCCGCACGCCCTCCGGTGTCAGCTACATGCTGGAAAACCGGGAAACCATGATGCAGATGTTCCCTGAGCTCTTTCATGAGAACAAGGTGCAGCGTGTCGAGGATTATCCCTATCTGCTGCGTCAGAGCCTCGCCTCGCTCGCCCCTCCCGGCTGCAAGGGCAAGCCGCGCGTCGCCGTGCTGACGCCGGGCATTTACAATTCCGCCTATTACGAGCATTCCTTCCTCGCCGACATGATGGGCGTCGAACTGGTTGAGGGCGCGGATCTGCGCGTCATCGACGGCAAGGTGAAGATGAGGACGACACGCGGTTACGAGGCGATCGACGTGCTCTACCGCCGCGTCGACGACGACTTCCTCGATCCCCTGACCTTCCGCTCCGATTCCGCGCTCGGGATTCCCGGCATCATGGATGTCTACCGCTCCGGCAACATCACCATCGCCAATGCGCCAGGCACCGGCATTTGTGACGACAAGGCGATCTATTCCTATATGCCCGAGATCGTCGAATTCTATACCGGCCGCAAGGCGCTGCTCGAAAACGTGCCGACTTGGCGCTGTTCGGAAGCCGACAGCCTGAAATATGTGCTGGAACACCTGGAAGACCTCGTCGTCAAGGAGGTACACGGCTCCGGCGGCTACGGCATGCTGGTTGGCCCGACAGCATCGAAGAAGGAGCGCGCCGATTTCGCCGAGAAGCTGAAGGCCAAGCCGAACAATTACATCGCTCAGCCGACGCTGTCGCTCTCCACCGTGCCGATCCTCGTCAACAAGGGCATTGCTCCGCGCCACGTCGACCTTCGCCCCTATGTACTTGTATCCGACAAGGTGCAGATCATTCCGGGCGGGCTCACCCGCGTAGCGCTGAAGCAAGGCTCGCTGGTGGTCAATTCCAGCCAGGGCGGCGGCACCAAAGACACTTGGGTATTGGAGGACTGATGCTCGGAAGAACAGCAAACGGCCTCTACTGGATGTTTCGCTACATCGAGCGCGCCGAAAATATAGCCCGCCTGATCGATGCGGGATTACGCATGTCGCTGACCCGCAGCAGCACCGGCGATGACAATTGGGATGGCGTTCTACAAAGTGCGGGCGTGCGCGAGGCTTATGACGAAGGCCACAACAAGCTGACCAACGCCGACGCGATCGACTATCTCCTGCGCGATCGCACCAATCCGTCGAGCGTCATGTCTTGCATCGATTCCGGCCGCAACAATGCCCGTATGGTGCGCACGGCGCTGACGCGGGAGACCTGGGAAGCGACCAACGAATGCTGGATCGACTTGAAGTCGCTGCTCGAAAAGCGAGTCAAGGCGGCCGAAATGCCAGAGGTGATCGATGTCATCAAGCGCCGCGCCGGCCTCATCCGCGGCGCCTTCCATGGTTCGACGCTGCGCAATGAGCTCTATAATTTTGCCCGCATCGGCACCTTCATCGAGCGAGCCGACAATACCAGCCGCATTCTCGACGTGAAATATTACGTGCTGCTGCCCTCGGTTTCATCAGTCGGTTCCTCTCTCGACAACGTCCAGTGGGAATCGATCCTGCGCTCGGTCTCGGCGCACCGCGCCTATAGCTGGGCCTATGACGGCGAATACCGGGCGATGAACATCGCCGACTTCCTGACCCTCAATGTCCAGATGCCGCGCTCGCTTGCCTATTGCTACGAGAAGATCGTCAGCAATCTCGGCTATCTCGCCCAGGATTACGAGGAGCGGCTTCCCGCCCACGATACCGCGGATTCAATCCGCAAGACACTGCAGACAAGGGCGATTCGGGATATCATGGATCAGGGCCTGCACGAATTCCTGGAGGATTTCGTCTCGCGTAACAACAAGCTCGGCGCGGAAATTTCCGATGGCTACCGGTTCTATGTATAAGCGGATAACAACATGAGACTGAAGATCAGCCACCTCACCGAATACCGCTACGACGGACCGACGCAGTTCTCGCTGCAAAGGCTGCGGCTGACGCCGCCGACGAGCCCCGCTCAGAAAGTGCTCGGCTGGGCGCTGAACGTCGAGGGCGCCACGCCCGAAGTGGAATATGACGACCAGTACGGCAATCACGTCAATCTGGTCTCGCTGGAAGGCGAGCAGGATGTGACGCGCATTCTCGCCGAAGGCGAGGTCGAGACGGAGGACAATAACGGCGTCACCGGCCCGCATACCGGCTTCTGCCCGCTTTGGCTCTTCCTGCGCGACACGCCGTTGACCAAGGGCGGCAAGCTGGTCAAGGAACTGATCAAGGGCATCGGTGGCGACAACGAGCTTGCCCGCATGCACGCGCTGATGGCCGCAATCCACGAAACGGTCGACTACAAGCCCGGCACCAGCAACACCGAGACGACGGCCGAACAGGCGCTGGAGAAGAAGAGCGGCGTCTGCCAGGACCATGCGCATATTTTCATTGCCGCCGCCCGCGCCTTGCAGGTACCGGCGCGTTACATCTCCGGTTATTTGATGATGGAGGAAAAGATCGAGCAGGCTGCGACCCATGCATGGGCCGAGGCGCATATTCCCGGCCTCGGCTGGGTCGGCTTCGATCCCGCCAACGAGATCTGCCCGGATGCGCGCTACATTCGTGTCGCCTCCGGCCTCTGCTATCGCGACGCTGCGCCGATTTCAGGTATGCGCATAGGCACGCCGGGCGAAACGCTGTCGGTTACCGTGAAGGTCGAGGACGGCGGACAGATGCAAAGCCAGAGCCAGAGTTGAGCGGAGCGCACAAATAGCTTTACCGCGCCCTGCGATTGGGGCCGATAGAATACCTGGCGAGTTTGCCGTAAAACAAGCATGTTCGACTTGCATATATACACCGACGATCCCGAATTTCCGCCTGCTTCCGGGATGGGCCGCACGTCATAATTGCCGTCCGTCAATTTTTCATTGCAGACTAACTCTATTTTAAGGCCGCAGGCACAAGCTTGTCTGCGGCGACGCCTAGTGTATTTCGGCAGGCGCCGATTAAGAAGCAGCATGATGCAGGCTTTCATGATGATGTTGAGCTGCCGGCACGGATGAGGCGACAATCGCGGCCCTCCGATGAGGCAGCCTGTTTGCTTCTGGGATTTAACAGGATCGTCCATGCCTCTTCTTATCGTCGACGACAGCGAATCCAGCCTTCTCGCCCTTGAGACCGCGGTCCGTGGTTTCGCCGGCTGTGTGGTCGAAAGCTTCACCAATCCGCTCGAAGCCCTTGCTCGCTGCCAGGCCGTCGAATTCGACGTCGTGCTAATCGATTATATGATGCCCTGAGATGAACGGTATCGAGATGATCCGCAGGTTGCGCCGCCAGCCGGGTTATGAGGATGTGCCGGTCGTGATGGTCACCTCGCAGGCGAAGCGGTCGGTTCGGCTGGAAGCGCTGGCGGCCGGCGCCACGGATTTTCTTGCCAAGCCCTTTGACCCCTTGGAACTGCAGGCGCGCGTCCTCAATCTGATGGCCCTGCATAAGGCCCAGCTGGCGCTTGCCGACCGGGCGAAATCACTCGACATGGCCTTCCGCCACGCTACCGAACAGGCCGATATGCGCGAGCAGGAGATCATCTGGTGCCTTGCCCAGGCGATGGCCTCGCGCGATGGCAACACCGGCGACCATATCGAGCGCGTCGCCAATATCGCCGAGCTGATCGCCGAAGGCCTCGGCCTCGACCGCATCCAGCGGCGCAACATCTATCTCGCCGCTCCCTTGCACGATATCGGCAAGATCGCCATTCCCGATGCCATCCTGCAGAAGCCGGGTAAGCTCGACCAGCACGAGATCGAACTCATGCGCGAACATGTTCCGATCGGCGTCGCCATTCTTGCCAACAGCTCCGCCGAGCTTTCGCGCGTCGCGACTGCCATCATTGCCGGCCATCATGAGAAATGGGACGGAACCGGCTATCCCAAGGGCCTGTCCGGCGATGCGATCCCGATCGAAGCGCGCATTGTCGCAGTCGCCGACGTCTTCGAAGCGCTCTGTTCCGATCGGCCTTACAAACAAGCCTGGCCGTTCGAACGGGCTTACGAGGAAATCATCGCCTGCAGCGGATCGCATTTCGACCCGGCCTGCGTTGCCGCATTCCGTCGCAAATGGCCGGCGATCCGTGCGCTCTTCGAACATGGCGCCGACGAGGATCACAGCATGGCGGTCTCAAACGGCTAGAGCCGGATGATTTTAGGCTGGTCAACCCGGCCCTGTCCCAAGGCAGCAACTTGAACCCTCCACCCCAAGCCTAACCCGCTGCAAGAACCTGGAGGTGGCCGCGCGCGCCGTAGCTGAGGATCGCCTGGTCGGCCGTAAGTAATGGTACGCGATGAAAACGGGCTGTGGCAGCGATGATGCGGTCGGCGGGGTCGGCATGAAACTCGCCGGGTAGCCGGACGCTGTCTATCGCGATGGAAGGCTCAATCGGTGCAAGCTGGATTCCGGGCAGAGACAGCGCGCTGTCGATCCATCGCCCAACATCGTCGCCGAGCGCCAGGCGCCCCTTCTGCACAAGCATCCCGATTTCCCAAGGTGTAATCGCCGAAATCAGGATCCGGCTTTTCTCCGTCATCTCGTCGATGATGCGCCGGGCTTGTGAACCGAGGCGTGCATCGTCCTGCATTGCCCAGACGAGGATATGCGTGTCGATGACGATCAACGAACGGCGTCCCAATCTTCTGCTTCAGCAGCCGGAGACAGCGGATCGTCATAGCGCAATACGCTGCCCTTCATCGCGCCGATGATACTCCTGCGTCCGCTGGGGCCAGGTGCCGGCGAAAGCACGGCAACTGGCCTGCCGCGTTTGGTGATGACGATAGATTCGTCGTCCTTCCCCATCTGATCGATAAGGTTCAGACATTTCGCCTTGAACTCGGCTGCACCAACGGTCCTAGACATGACCATATCTCCTGTACATTTATACAGAATATAACGCCATTTCTTCATTGAACAAGTGCAAAGAAAAAGACGGGGTGATGCCCCGCCTTTCATCGATTTCTAATCCTGGATTTACGTTGTCAGTGGCTGTCCTTGCCGACCGCGTTTCCGCGACATCCCTTGAGGAAATCGAGGTCGGCGCCGGTATCAGCCCCTTCGACATGCTGCTGATGCAGGAAGGCATAGCCGGATGTGGGCAGATCATGGTTCGGCTGCCATTCGGCAAGCCGTCGCGCCAGTTCCTCATCGGAAATATCGAGATGCAGACGACGGTTCGGCACATCAAGCTCGATCATGTCGCCGTTTTTCACGACCGCCAGCGGCCCGCCGACAGCCGCTTCCGGCGATGTGTGCAGCACGACGGTACCGTAGGCCGTTCCGGACATGCGGGCGTCGGAAATGCGCACCATGTCGAGGATGCCCTTCTTGAGCACCTTCGGCGGCAGCCCCATATTGCCGACCTCGGCCATCCCGGGATAGCCCTTCGGCCCACAGTTCTTCATGACCATGATGCAGGTTTCGTCGATATCGAGGTTATCGTCGTTGATCTTGGCCTTGTAGTCGTCGATATCCTCGAACACGACAGCCCTGCCCCGGTGCACCAGCAGATGCGGCGAAGCCGCCGAAGGCTTCAACACCGCGCCCTTCGGCGCGAGATTGCCGCGCAGCACGACGATGCCGCCCGAAGCTGTCAGCGCCTTTTCGGCTGGCAGGATAACGTCTTCGTTCCAGTTGACGACGTCCTTGACCTCGTCCCAGACGGTTTCGCCGGATACCGTCAGCGCATCCTTGTGCAAGAGACCCGCCTCGCCCAGGCGCTTCAGAACCACCGGCAGGCCGCCGGCATAGAAGAACTCCTCCATCAGGTACTTGCCCGACGGCATCAGGTTGACGATGGTCGGCACGTCACGGCCACAGCGGTCCCAGTCGTCAAGCGAAAGATCGATGCCGACACGGCCGGCGATGGCGAGCAGGTGGATGACGGCATTGGTCGAACCGCCGATGGCCGCGTTGGTGCGGATGGCATTCTCGAAGGCTTGCTTCGTCATGATCTCGGAGGGCTTCAGGTCGTCCTTGACCATCTGCACGATACGCCGGCCGGTAAGCTGCGCCATGACCTTCCGGCGGGAATCGACGCCCGGGATAGCGGCGTTGCCGGAGAGCGCCATGCCGAGCGCCTCGGCCATGGAAGCCATGGTCGAGGCCGTGCCCATGGTGTTGCAGGTGCCCGACGAACGGCTCATCGAGGCCTCGGCCTCGAGGAATTCGGCCTGCGTCATCTCCCCGGCCTTCACCATTTCGGAAAACTTCCACAGATGCGTGCCCGAGCCGACCCGTTCGCCACGAAAATAGCCGTTCAGCATCGGCCCGCCGGTGACGACGATCGAAGGCAGGTCGCAGGAAGCCGCCCCCATGATAAGCGACGGCGTGGTCTTGTCGCAGCCGACCAGCAGTACGCACCCATCCATCGGTTGGCCGCGGATCGCCTCCTCCACCGCGAGCGCGGCAAGGTTGCGGTACATCATCGCGGTCGGGCGGAAGGTGTTTTCGGATGCCGAGAACACCGGCACCTCAAGCGGGAAACCGCCAGCCTCCCATACGCCCGCCTTGACCTTCTCGGCGAGCTCTCTGAGATGACCGTTGCACGGGGTCATATCCGACCAGGTGTTGAGGATGCCGATCACCGGCCGGCCGTCGAACAGGTCGTGGGGATAACCCTGGTTCTTAAGCCAGCCGCGGTGATAGATCACGTCGCGGCTCGTACCGCCGTACCATTCCTGCGACCTCAGCTTGCGCGGCCATTCCGCTTTCTTTTTCATAGTCTCTATCCTTCAGGATGTCGCCAGACCGCCTCGTACGGCCTGGGGTCATCGCCTTTGTCTCAAGCCAGGGTATAGGCGGTCTTGACGGTTGTGTAGAATTCGGCGGCGTATTTGCCCTGCTCGCGCGGACCGTAGGACGAACCCTTGCGGCCGCCGAACGGCACGTGGAAATCGACGCCTGCCGTCGGCAGGTTCACCATCACCATGCCGGCCTCAGAATTGCGCTTGAAGTGCGTCGCATGTTTCAGGCTCGTCGTGGCGATGCCGGCCGAAAGGCCGAACGGCGTATCGTTAGCGATGGCAAGCGCCTCGTCGTAATCCTTCGCCCGGATCACCGACACCACAGGCCCGAAGATCTCCTCGCGCGAAATCCGCATCTGGTTGGTCGCCTCGGTAAACAGCGTCGGCTGCAGGTAGAAGCCGGGCGTGTCGCGCGAGATAACCTCGCCGCCGAAGGCGAGTTTGGCGCCTTCCGACTTGCCAATATCGATATAGTCGGTATCGGTCTTCAACTGCCGCTCATCGACGACAGGGCCGATATGAGTGCCGGCCTTCAGGGCGTTGTCGACGACCAGCGTCTTCAGCTTGTCGGTGAGTGCTGCGACGAACTTGTCGTGAATGCCTTCGGTGACGATCAGGCGCGAGGAGGCGGTGCAGCGCTGGCCGGTCGAGAAGAAGCCGGAATTGGCGGCTGCCTCGACGGCGACGTTGAGATCGGCATCGTCAAGCACGACCATCGGGTTCTTGCCGCCCATTTCCAGCTGGAACTTGCGGTTATGCTCGATGGAGGCGGCGGCGACACGTCTGCCGGTGCCGGTGGAACCGGTGAAGGTGATGCCGTGAACGTCGGGGCTTTCGAGCATGGCCTGGCCGACCACCGAGCCCTTGCCCATGACGAGGTTCAGCACGCCCTTCGGCAGGCCGGCGCGGTGCAGGATATCGACGATCGCCCAGGAACAGGCGGGCACCAGTTCGGCCGGCTTGAAGACGATGGTGTTGCCGTAGCAGAGTGCCGGCGCGATCTTCCAGGCGGGAATGGCGATCGGGAAGTTCCACGGCGTGATGATGCCGATGACGCCGAGAGCCTCGCGGGTGATCTCGATGCCGATATTCGGGCGAACCGACGGGACAACCTCACCGGCCAGCCGCAGCGCCTCGCCAGCAAAGAACTCGAAAATCTGCGAAGCGCGGATAACCTCGCCGGTCGCTTCCGGCAGCGTCTTGCCTTCTTCGCGGGCAAGCAGCGCGCCCAGTTCGTCCTTGCGCGCCATGATCTCGTCGCCAGCCTTCTTCAGGATGACGTGGCGCTCCCAGATGCCCGAGCGCGACCAGGCCGGGAAAGCGGCCTTGGCGGCAGCGATGGCGTTTCTCGTGTCATCAGCGCTGCCGTCGGCATAGAGGCCGACGACTTCGTTCGTATCCGACGGGTTGATATTCTTCGTCGCGTTCGAGCCGACCCATTCGCCGGCGATCAGGTTTTGATAAATGGTCATGGGCTTAACAAGCCTCCTTTACCCGTTTACGAGCAACGATCCGGCCGCCAAATGCGGCCAGGTCTTGAATTTCAGAGCTGCCTGACGGCGATCTCTTCCTCGGCCGCCACCTTCAGCGGATTGCGGAGCGGCAGGCCGAATTCGCCGACCTCGATCTCGAAGACGTCGCCCTCTTCGGTCTTGACGCCATCGGCAAAGGAAAGGGTCGCCGTACCGAACATATGGACGTGAACATCGCCTGGAACCCGGAAGAGGCCATATTTGAAATGGTGATATTCCAGATTGGCGAAGGTGTGCGACATGTTCGCTTCACCGGACAGGAACGGCTTTTCGAAGATCACCTTATCGCCGCGCTTGATGCGCGAGGTGCCGCGAATATCTTCCGGGGCCGCGCCGACACGGATTTCCGGGCCGAAGCTTGCCGGACGCAGCTTCGAATGGGCGAGATAGAGATAGTTAATCCGCTCGGTGACGTGATCGGAAAATTCGTTCGACAGCGCAAAGCCGATGCGGAAGGGCGAGCCGTCCTTGGCGATCACATAAATGCCGGCCATTTCAGGCTCTTCGCCGCCATCGAGCGCGAAGGAAGGCGAAACCAGCGGCGCGCCGGGGGCAGCGGCGCCATAGCCGTTACCCTTGTAGAACCATTCGGGCTGAACACCCTTTTCGCCAGCCTTCGGCTTGCCGTTCTCGAGGCCCATCTTGAACATCTTCATCGAGTCCGTGAGGGTTTCCTCGGCGGCTTCGGTGGTCTTCTTGTGCATCGAATCGCGCGTTGCCGCCGAGCCCAAATGTGTCAGGCCAGTGCCGGTCAGATGCAGGTGCGCGGCATCGGGATGGGTGATCGGCGGCAGGAAGCGGCCTTCCGCATAGGCCTTTTCAAGATCGACCGCATCTCCGTAGCCATGCGCTTCGATGACTGAGGCAAGGGACTTGCCGCCGTCTGCGGCCTCCATCGCCAGCGCATAGACGCTGACGGCGTTCTTGACCGACTTGGCATCGCCGCCCGGCTCGCGCACGGCGACGATGATCTCTCCGTTTGCACCCTTGATCTGTGAAATAAGCACGTTACTCATCCTTTTCCTTTGGCGATGGCACAGCTACGCCTCTCCGGCTCCATGCGGAGCCGGAATTCAGGTTTCATATGACTGCGAGCGGGTGCCGAGCTAAGCTCAGCCCTTGTTCTTATTGTAAACGTCGAAGAACACGGCAGCGAGAAGCACCGCACCCTTGACCATCTGCTGCGAGTCGGTGCCGAGACCGTGGATCGACATGCCGTTGTTCATGATGCCCATGATCAGAGCGCCGATAACAGCGCCGGTCACCTTGCCGACGCCGCCCTGGGCGGATGCGCCGCCGATGAAGCAGGCCGCGATCACGTCGAGTTCAAGACCAAAGCCGCCCTTGGCCGTCGCCGAGTTGAGACGCAGGGCAACGATCAGGCCGGCCAGTCCGGCAAGCAGGCCCATGTTTGCGAACGTCAGGAAGGTCAGCCGCTCGGTGTTGATACCGGAAAGCTTCGTCGCCTTCTCATTGCCGCCCATGGCGTAGATGCGGCGGCCGATCGTCGTGCGGCGGGTAATGAAGGCATAGGCAGCCACCAGAACAAGCATGACCATAAGCACATTCGGGAAGCCGCGATAGATCGACAGCTGGTAGCCGAGCGCCAGAATAGCGAGGGTGACGAGGGCGTTCTGGGCGAGGAAAAAGCCCAGCGGCTCGACGTCATTGCCATGCTTTTCATTCGATAGACGCTTGCGCCATGCCAGATAGAAGAGGGTTACGGCGCCAACGACGGTCAGAATGATCGAGGTCGAGTTGATGCCGCCCATATCGAAAGCGTTCGGCAGGAAGCCGATGCTGATCAGCTGGAATGCCGGCGGGAAAGGACCGATGCTGGTGCCGGTCCCCGATGCCGTCATCACGAACAGCGTCAGGCCGCGGAAGACCAGCATGCCGGCCAGCGTGACGATGAAGGACGGGATCTTGTGATAAGCGACGAAATAGCCCTGGATGCCGCCGACAAGCGCGCCCATGGCGAGGCAGACGATACCCGCCAGGACATAGTTGGTGTGCCATTGCACCGTCATCACGCCGGCGATAGCGCCGATAAAGCCGACGACGGATCCCACCGAAAGATCGATATGGCCGGCAACAATCACCAGCAGCATGCCGAGCGCCATGATGACGATGAACGAGTTCTGCAGAATGATGTTTGTCAGGTTGAGCGGCCTGAAGAGAACGCCACCGGTCGAAAACTGGAAGAACACCATGATCGCGATAAGCGCGATAAACATGCCATATTCGCGGATGTTGCCGCGAACGTAGTCTCCGATGGAGACGACACGCCCTTGCTCAGCGATGGGTTGATTGATCGGCGTCATTGTTTCTTCTCCCCTGAGCGCATGATAGCGCGCATGATGGTTTCCTGGCTTGCTTCTCCCTTCGGCAGTTCCGCGACGATGCGCCCTTCGTTCATCACGTAGATGCGGTCACACGTGCCGAGCAGTTCGGGCATTTCCGACGAGATCATCAGAACGCCCTTTCCATCGGCGGCAAGCTGGTTGATGATAGTATAGATTTCGTATTTTGCGCCAACATCGATGCCGCGCGTCGGCTCGTCGAGGATCAAAATATCGGGATTGGAGAACAGCCATTTCGACAGCACCACCTTCTGCTGGTTGCCGCCAGAAAGATTGACCGTCTCCTGGAAAATGCTGGAGGAACGGATACGCAACTTCGACCGATAGTCGGTCGCAACCCGCGCTTCCTTAAAGCTGTCGATAACGGACGCATTCGACACCGCCGCCAAATTGACGAGCGTCGTGTTGTGCAGGATCGTGTCGTTGAGCACGAGGCCGAGCTGCTTGCGGTCTTCGGTGACGTAGGCGAGCCCTGCATCGATTGCCTTGCGCACGGTGCTGACGTCGACCGGCTTGCCGTGCATCAGCGCCTCGCCCGAAACCTTATGCCCATAGGCCTTGCCGAACAAGCTCATGGCGAATTCGGTGCGCCCTGCTCCCATCAGGCCAGCGATACCGACGACTTCGCCCTTGCGGACTGTGATGTTGATATTGTGCAGCACCTGACGGTCGCGGTGCTGCTGGTGATAGGCGTTCCAGTTCTTCACTTCGAGAATGGTTTCGCCGATCGGCACCGAACGCGGAGGGTAGCGGTCCTCGAGATCACGACCGACCATGTTGCGGATGATGATGTCTTCGCTGATCTCGTCCGCGTGACAGTCGAGCGTCTTGACCGTCATGCCGTCGCGCAGGACCGTGATCTGGTCCGCGACCTTGCGGATCTCGTTCAACTTATGGGAAATGATGATCGAAGTGATGCCCTGCTTGCGGAACTCCATGAGCAGAGTGAGCAGCGCGTCGGAATCGCGTTCATTGAGCGAAGCGGTCGGCTCGTCCAGGATGAGCAGCTTGACGCTCTTCGACAGCGCCTTGGCGATCTCGACGAGCTGCTGCTTGCCGACGCCGATGTCGGTCACCAGCGTGTTCGGAGATTCGGACAGGCCTACTTTCTTCAGCAGCTGCTTCGTGCGGTTGAATGTCTCGTCCCAGCTGATGACGCCGCTCTTGGCATTCTCGTTGCCGAGGAAGATGTTTTCGCCGATCGACAGCAACGGCACGAGCGCCAGTTCCTGGTGAATGATGACGATGCCGATTTCTTCTGAGTCCTTCAGGACCTTGAAGTTGCGCGTCTCGCCTTCGTAGACGATGTCGCCTTCATAGCTTCCTGTGGGATAGACGCCTGATAGCACTTTCATCAGGGTCGATTTGCCGGCCCCGTTTTCGCCCACCAATGCGTGGATTTCACCCTGGCGAACCTTGAGGTTTACATTCTCCAGTGCCTTGACGCCTGGGAACGTCTTGGTGATGCTCCGCATTTCGAGGATGGTATTGTCCATAGTCAAAGTTCCAGCGCCAACAGCCTTCAAGCGGCTGGGCGATCATAAAATCGAAGACCGGAACCCGCAAGCGCGGGTTCCGGTCCTTCTCATTACTTCAGCTTGTCTTCAGAGTAGTAACCGCTGTCGACGAGGATCTGCTTGTAGTTGGTCTTGTCGACGGCAACCGGCTTCAGCAGATAGGACGGAACGACCTTGACGCCGTTGTCGTAAGTCTTCGTGTCGTTGACCTCAGGCTCCTTGCCGGACATGACGGCGTCGACCATGGCAACAGTGACCTTGGCGAGTTCGCGGGTGTCCTTGAAGATCGTCGAGTGCTGTTCGCCAGCGATGATCGACTTGACCGACGGGATTTCAGCGTCCTGACCGGTGACGATCGGGAGCGGCTGAGCCGCAGTACCGTAACCAACGCCCTTCAGCGAGGAGATGATACCGATGGAGAGACCGTCGTAAGGCGACAGAACGGCATCGACCTTGGCGTCGGTGTAGTTGGCCGAGAGCAGGTTGTCCATGCGGGCCTGAGCCGTTGCCGGATCCCAACGCAGCGTGCCGACCTTGTCCATGCCGGTCTGGCCGGACTTCACGACGAGCTTGCCGCTGTCGATGTAGGGCTGCAGGACGGACATTGCGCCATCATAGAAGAAGAAGGCGTTGTTGTCGTCCGGAGAGCCGCCGAACAGTTCGATGTTGAACGGGCCCTTGCCATCCTTGAGGCCGAGGCCGTCAACGATGGAGCCAGCCTGCAGAACGCCGACCTGGAAGTTGTCGAAGGTGGCGTAGTAGTCGACGTTGCCCGAATCGCGGATCAGGCGGTCGTAAGCGATGACCTTGATGCCGGCGTCGTGTGCCTTCTGGAGAACGTCGGAAAGCGTCGTGCCGTCGATCGAAGCGATGACGAGAACCTTGGCACCCTTGGTGACCATGTTTTCGATCTGCGAAAGCTGGTTCGGAATGTCGTCGTCGCCATACTGCAGGTCAGTGCCGTAACCGGCAGCCTGCAGCTGCTTGACGATGTTGTTGCCGTCGTCGATCCAGCGGGCAGAAGCCTTGGTCGGCATCGCAATACCGACAGTGCCCTTATCCGCGGCCAGAGCCGGTGCAACGAACGAAGCGACGCCGAAGGCAGCCGCAGCCATCAATGAGATAATGGATTTCATTTCTCTCTCCCTTGTTAATAAGCAGCGGACGAAAAATCGCCCGCCCCGAAACTGTGGCAGGTTCCGTATTGGATAGTTACTTCAGATGGTGAGAAACGAAGTAGGTCTCCTCCACGATCTCACACGTGTTGAGTGCCAACCAGCACACGGCGGCAAACTGGTATGGATTCCTATAACTGTCAAATAGAATAAGTGCTAACGTGCATAACAATTTTGGTATATCGTTAAAAAGTATTACTTTTGATGGAGCGCAGCGAGGAGGCTGCAACCATGACGGTTATTTCTGAGCCATTTTTGATGGATCACGTCGATATCCACAGCGATAATTTCGGCGATGACGGCCTTTTGCGTGCAGGACTTAAGCTGAATCACCTGCGCATGATCGTCGCAATCGAAGATAGTGGACAGATTTCCGCAGCTGCGGAAGTCCTGAACATTTCGCAGCCCGCCGCATCGCGCATGTTGTCCGAAATGGAATCGATCACCAAGACGTCGCTCTATGAGCGCGTGGCCCGAGGCGTGGTGCTGACGACCTTCGGCGCAGCGCTCGCCCGAAGGGCTCGAAAGATCCTCCTGGAGCTGCGCGAGGCGAGCCGCGAGATCGGTGAATTGAAAAGCGGCAAGGGCGGCTCGGTCTTCATCGGCGCGGTGACGGCGCCGGCCATGAGCCTCGTCGTTCCGGCAATCAACAAGGTGCGCAAGGCCTATCCGGGCATCGAGATCAACATCCAGGTGGAGACGAGCAACGTGCTTGCCCGCGAGCTGCTCGCCGCCCGCCATGACTTCATCATCGGTCGCATTCCCGATGATCTCAACCCGCGCCTGTTCGAGGTGACGGAGATCGGCATCGAACGGGCTTGCCTGATCGTGCGCAGCCGCCATCCACTCATGAAGCAGAAGACGAGCAGCCTCTCCGACGTCAGGGATTACGATTGGGTGTTCCAGCCGCCGGGCACGCTGTTGCGCCGCACGATCGAGGACGTTTTCCTGTCGCATGGCGTGGCCCTGCCCGAAAACATCGTCAACACCTCCTCGCTGCTTCTGACCTGCGCCATCATCTGCGAAACCGATGCGATCGCTCCCGTTGCCGTCGACGTCGCCCAGTTCCTTGCCAGCCAGGGCTCGAATGCCTCTGATGTGCGCATGCTGCCGATCGATTTCGACATCAATGTCAAACCCTACAGCATGATCACGGCCAGGGAACGGGCGCTGCCGCCGAGTGCACGGCTGCTCTACGACATCATCCTCGAGGAGAGCCACAAGCAGGCCGGCTGACGACACCCGCAAGCCCTGCGCCATCTTGCTCTCTTCTAATGCGCCTCGAGCAATTCCAGCAAAAGTGTGCAGCGGTTTTGCGTCCGGAATTGCGTGAACAAGAAGATAGAGCATTTCCGTGATTCGAAGAAAAACGGATATGCTCTCAAGGTAGGCGGGATGCTGTTCGGACAGTCGGTATTTCAATCAGTCCTCGACCGGCTGAAGGCGGAGGATGAGACGACCGAAGACGCCGAGGCGCCGGCTGCCCATCGGGTGTCCGGTCTCGGCGCCGGGCTTGCCTTCGATGTGATGGAGGGCGTCTCAGTCGCCTCGCAGCGCGTCGGCCAAGCCTATTTCGACAATCTGGATCTCGATGCCGCCGCTGGGGTCGTGGACAAGCCGGCGCCTGCGCCTCCAGCCGAGCCCGTCATGCCGGATCATCTCGTCCGCACGACACCGCAGGAGGTTGCCGCCGAACTGGGGATCTCCGCCGCCGATACGCTGCTGACACTCCGTGAGAAGCGCCGAGCCTTCGCGCGCGCCAATCATCCCGATGGCGTGGAAGTGCCCTACCGTGACAATGCGACAAAGCGCATGATGCTGGCCAATCTGCTGATCGACGAAGCGCTGCGGCGATTGAGCCGCTGACTATTCCGCCTGCCCGTCCTTCGAAGATTTTTCAGCGGCCGCCGCGGGTTCGTCCTCGTCCTCGGCATCAGGCTGCACGGGCGGCTCGATGGCCGGAGGCTGCGGATTGAAGGTCCAGAACAGCATATAGAAGGAATAGGCGCCTGCCCCGCCTGCCAGCACCGCCCAGAACGGATCGCCGGTGACAAGTTCGACCACGGCCCAGCCGAAGCAAACGGCAACGATGGCAATCCGCACCCAGAGGCGCCGATATGCCGGATGATTCGGATCGATGAGTTTCATTCCTGCCCCGCGGTCGCATTTGTCGCACGGCCTTCGGCCCGTGCCGCGATTGTCTCTAGAGCCTTTCCTGGTCAGATTAAAGTATTCTCTTGGCTGAAAGGCCGGGCATCTTTCCGCCAGGATCGGAGGCGATCGGCTCTGCCCTGACCAAAATCTGCTCCGGCAGAATACTTCAATCCGACCATGAAAGGCTCTGGTTCGAATCTTGCAAATGTGAAAGATCCGCGGGCTTGACGCGGTCCACAGAAGATGGAATGAAAATTCCAGAATTTTGGCAATTCGGTTTATTTGTTCCGAATTCAAGGGAGGTTAAAATGACAGTGAGATTTGGTCTTCTCGGCGCCGGCCGCATCGGCAAGGTCCATGCAAAGGCCGTCAGCGGCGACGCCAATGCGACGCTCGTCGCGGTCGCCGACGCCTTTCCGCAGGCTGCCGAAGCGATCGCCTCCGCCTATGGCTGCGAAGTCCGCACCATCGAGGCAATCGAGGCAGCCAAGGATATCGACGCCGTCGTCATCTGCACGCCGACAGATACCCATGCCGATCTGATCGAACGCTTCGCCCGCGCCGGCAAGGCGATCTTCTGCGAAAAGCCGATCGATCTCGACGTCGCCCGCGTCAAGGCCTGCATCAAGGTGGTGGAAGAGACCGGCGCCAAGCTGATGGTCGGCTTCAACCGCCGCTTCGACCCGCATTTCATGGCGGTGCGCAAAGTCATCGACGAAGGCAAGATCGGCGATGTCGAGATGGTGACGATCACCTCGCGCGACCCCGGCGCCCCGCCGGTCGACTATATCAAGCGCTCCGGCGGTATCTTCCGCGACATGACGATCCACGATTTCGACATGGCCCGCTTCCTGCTCGGCGAAGAACCGGTGTCGGTTTTCGCGACCGCTGCAGTTCTCGTCGACAAGGCGATCGGCGAAGCTGGTGACTATGACAGCGTCTCGGTGATCCTGCAGACGAAATCCGGCAAGCAGGCCATCATATCCAACTCCCGCCGCGCGACCTATGGCTACGACCAGCGCATCGAGGCACACGGCTCCAAGGGCCTCGTCTCGGCCGAAAACCAGCGCCCTGTTTCGATCGAGGTCGCAAACGGCGAAGGCTACACCCGCCCACCGCTGCACGATTTCTTCATGACCCGCTATACCGAAGCCTATGCCAACGAGATCGCCAGCTTCATCGCCGCGATCGAGAAGGGTTCGAAGATCTCGCCTTCCGGTGCCGATGGTCTCGCAGCGCTGGCACTCGCCGATGCCGCGGTCCAGTCCGTCAAGGAAGGCAAGCTCATCAAGATCGGCTGACGGCTCTCTCCCGACCGGAAGCCATGCAAGAGATGGCCGGGCACTTGCCCGGCCATTTCGCATTTTTCGGATCTTTTTGTGGGGCGTGCCGCAGCGCCCCCAAAGCCATATGCTTGATTGAAAGAAACCCTCAACCCGATTCCTGAATAGTCGCCGATGCTTGGGCTCCCTGAACGCCCGAGAGAACGATATCCTCGTCGATCACCGACAGCGCCCGGTTCAAATGTCCTTCGAAGACGAGGATCTGCTCGTCGGCCACTACCCTGATCTCGGGCATGCCTTCCATGCGCACGATATGCGACTGCCCCAGACCCTCTTCGATCCCTTGCCGAAGAAGGTCGTAATAACGCGTGCCCGGCCCGGTGATGGCGATCGGCATGCGCTCCGTCAGGCTCAGCATGCGCGACAGCCCGTTGCCAAGCGCCAGCCCCGCCTGGCGAAAGGCGAAGGCGGGGACGCGGTGGCCCTGGCGCGCCTTGGCAGCAATCTTGTCGAGTTCCGCCACCGGCACGAACTTTGCCGGAATCGTATCGAGCGGCACCTCGAAGGCGCTGCGCAGAATCGCGTAGAAACCGGCATAGGCCTCGATGCAGCCGCGCGTGCCGCAACGGCAGAGCCCACCATTGGCCATGTGCAGCATGTGCCCGAAATTGGGCGCCGATATTTCCTGGCCTGTCTGGTTCCCCCGCCTGACGATGCCGAGACCGACGCTGTGGCCAAGCGAAAGGGCTGCGAGCGAGCGGAAATCAGCGCCCTTTACCATCTCCTCGCGCGCGCCGAGCGCCGCTGCGACCAGCAGCGTCTCGTTGTCGAGGATCACCTTGGCCTGCCATTCCGGCCGGAGTGCTGATTCGAAATCGATCTGGTCGCTGCCGAAGATCGGCGACCAGACGAGAACCGGCTCGGTGGAATTGACCAGCCCCTTGCTGCTGATCGAGATCAGCAGCACCTTTTCTTGGCTGATCTTCGAGCGATCGAGAATGCGCAAAAGCCCGGCCCGCACCGCCGCGACAAAACGGACGGCGCCTGCCGGATCATGCGAACGTTCCTCGCTGAAGCGGTCGATCAGCTTGCCGGCATAATCGACCAGCGAATATTGCACCGCATCCGAGGAGATGATGACGACGATGAGATAGCCGCAATCGCGCCGCTGGCGCAACAGCACGCGCGGCCGGCCGCGGCCGCTTGCCGGCTGCTGTTCCGATTTCTCGATGATCTGGGCTTTTTCCAGCTCAGTGGTGATCGCCGAGATGGTGGCCGATGACAGCCCGGTGGAATCGGATATTTCGGTATGCGCGAGCGCACCGTGACGACGCAGCACGGACAGCACGAGCACGCTGTTTCTCTGCCTGACCAGCTCCGTGCTCGACTTGGTCAGCATGAATGCCGCCCTCTCTCCCTGCTTGCTCCACCCTTGGTTTCCACTGCATCTCCAGCCGAAGTTTCGCAAGGAAATTAAGCTGGCAGTGCAGTGTTGACAGTTGAAAAAATCTCTGACACTAAATTTCTCGACTGTCGAGAAAAAAATCAGAACCTTTCTCGACAGCTTTTCGCGGTGGCCGGAGGAAGCATGGGCTGGGCCGGTCGCAATCCACTCGGGAGGACATTATGAAGTCTATTTTGAAATTGATGGCAGGTGCTGCCATCCTCGTTTCCGTGCATACCGCTGCCATGGCTGCCGATCTCGTCGTCGGTGTTTCCTGGTCGAATTTCCAGGAAGAACGCTGGAAGACGGACGAAGCCGCCATCAAGAAGGCTCTCGAAGCCAAGGGCGCCAAGTATATTTCCGCTGACGCGCAGTCTTCTGCCGCAAAGCAGCTTACCGACGTCGAATCGCTGATCTCGCAGGGCGCCAACGCGCTGATCATTCTCGCCCAGGACTCCGATGCGATCGGCCCGGCCATCGAGAAGGCCGCTGCTGAAGGCATCCCCGTCGTCGGCTATGACCGCCTGATCGAAAACCCGGCTGCCTTCTACATCACCTTCGACAACAAGGAAGTCGGCCGCCTGCAGGCCGAGGGCGTTTTCAAGGCCAAGCCGGAAGGCAATTACGTCTTCATCAAGGGCTCGTCTTCCGATCCGAATGCCGACTTTCTGTTCTCGGGCCAGCAGGAAGTCCTGAAGGCCGCCATCGACGCCGGCAAGATCAAGAATGTCGGCGAGGCCTATACCGACGGCTGGCTGCCGGAGAACGCTCAGCGCAACATGGAGCAGTTCCTGACCGCCAACAACAACAAGGTTGACGCCGTCGTCGCATCGAATGACGGCACCGCCGGTGGCGCGATCGCTGCTCTCGACGCACAGGGCCTCGCCGGCTCCGTTCCGGTTTCCGGCCAGGACGGCGACAAGGCAGCCCTCAACCGCATCGCTCTCGGCACGCAGACGGTTTCCGTCTGGAAGGACAGCCGCGAACTCGGCAAGCGCGCCGCTGAAATCGCTCTCGACCTCGCCGGCGGCAAGGACATGAGCAAGATCGACGGCGCCCAGGCTTTCAAGGGCGGCCCGAAGGGCGTCGAAATGCAGTCGGTCTTCTTGAAGCCGCTTGCGATCACCAAGGAAAACCTGAACGTCGTCATCGACGCCGGCTGGATCTCCAAGGCGGAAGCGTGCCAGGGCGTCAAGGCCGACAGCGTCGCTGCCTGCAAGTAAGCCAGGGCTTGTAAACTAGAATTGCCGGCGCCGCAGCGGAACACCGTTGCGGCGCCGGATGCGGATGGGAATTCCAACGACGAAGTTTTCTCCGCCTCGCCGCACCATCGCGGGTTTTCATTCCCTGCCGGAAGGGTATCGCGACGCCACGCGACCGGTTTCCGGAAGCATCGCGATGGTGAGTTGAAGAACAGACGCATGACGCCGATGGCAGCTCGGGCACGCCGGCGCATCCGTCCAAACAAAGTGGGGGAACGGCAAACCCATGGCCGAAATGGTAAAATCCACAACATCAAGCGGACCGCGAGCGGCGGAAGCCAGTCCGGTGACCCGCTTCTTCCGCGCCACCGAGATCGACACGCGCCTGCTCGGCATGATCGGCGCGCTGATCATCATCTGGATCGGTTTCCACATCATCACCGGCGGCCTCTTCCTGACCCCGCGCAATCTCTGGAACCTCTCGGTCCAGACGACCGACATCGCCGTCATGACGACGGGCATGGTGCTGATCATCGTCACCCGCAACATCGACCTGTCGGTCGGTTCCGTGCTCGGCCTCTGCGGCATGATCATGGGCGTGACGCAGGCCAAGATCCTGCCAGAATATATCGGCTTCGACAGCCCCTTCACCTGGGCGATCACGCTGCTGGTCGGATTGGCGGCAGGCTGCCTGATCGGCGCCTTCCAGGGCATCATCATCGCCTTCCTCAACGTTCCCTCCTTCATCGTCACGCTCGGCGGCCTGCTCGTCTGGCGCGGCGCCACCTGGCTCGTCACCAGCGGCCAGACGGTTGCGCCGATGGACCAGACCTTCCGCATCATGGGCGGCGGCGCGGAAGGCTCGATCGGCGCCACCTGGAGCTGGATCGTCGGCATCTGCGCCTGCCTCTTCGTCATCGCAAGCATCGTCGGCTCACGCCGGCAACGCCGGCGCTTCGGTTTCCCGCGCCGGCCGATGTGGGCTGAATATTTCCTCGCCGTCCTGAGCTGCGTGCTCATCCTCGGCGCGGTCTGGATCGCCAACAGCTATTACTGGCCGATCAACATCGCCAAGAAATATGCAGAAACCAACAATATTCCCTGGCCCGAGACCGGCCTGGATATCCCCTACGGCATCGCGGTGCCGGTGTTGATCGCGATCGTCGTCGGCATCATCATGACCTTCATCGCGACAAGGCTGCGCTTCGGCCGCTACGTCTTTGCAATCGGCGGCAACCCCGAAGCGGCAGAACTCGCCGGCATCAAGACCCGCTGGGTCACCGTGCGCATCTTCGCGCTGATGGGCATTCTCGCGGCCATCGCAGCGGCGATTTCCACCGCGCGCCTCAATGCCGCGACGAACTCGCAGGGTACGCTCGACGAGCTCTACACCATCGCCGCCGCCGTCATTGGCGGAACGTCGCTGGCAGGCGGTACCGGCACCATCGCCGGCGCCATGCTCGGCGCGCTCGTCATGCAGTCGCTGCAATCGGGCATGGTGCTTGCGCATGTCGATACGCCGCTGCAGAGCGTCGTCGTCGGCACCGTCCTTGTCGTGGCGGTCTGGCTCGACACCGTCTACCGCGCCCGTGCCAAGTGAGAGGAGCCCTAGACATGGCTGATCAACGCACTCCCCTCGTGGAACTGAAAAACATCTCGATCTCCTTCGGCGGCATTCACGCCGTGGACAATGCCTCGGTCGATCTCTACCCCGGCGAAGTCGTGGCATTGCTCGGCCACAACGGCGCCGGCAAGTCGACGCTCATCAAGATCCTCTCCGGCGCCTACAAGCGTGATGGCGGCGAGATCCTGATCAACGGCGAGCCCGCCGACATCCGCAATCCGCGCGATGCCAAGAAATACGGGATCGAGACGATCTACCAGACGCTCGCCGTCGCCGACAATGTCGACGCCGCCGCCAACCTCTATCTCGGCCGCGAGCTGAAAACCCGCTGGGGCACGCTCGACGACGTCGCGATGGAAGCCTCGGCCCGCGAGGTGATGGGGCGGCTCAACCCCAACTTCAAGCGCTTCAAGGAGCCTGTGAAGGCGCTCTCGGGCGGCCAGCGGCAATCGGTGGCGATCGCGCGTGCGATCCTCTTCAATGCCCGCATCCTGATCATGGACGAGCCGACGGCAGCGCTCGGCCCCCAGGAGACGGCGCAGGTCGGCGAGCTGATCAAGCAGTTGAAGAAGGAAGGCATCGGCATCTTCCTCATCAGCCACGACATCCACGACGTCTTCGACCTTGCCGACCGCGTTTCGGTGATGAAGAACGGCCAGGTCGTCGGCCACGCCCGCACCGAGGATGTGACCAAGGACGAAGTCCTCGGCATGATCATCCTCGGCAAGGTGCCGTCCAAGGCCATCCCCGGCCCCGGCGCCATGCAGATCTGACCGCCGCCAGGCGACAGCCCGCGACAACAACGCTCCGCCGCCCTCAAGGCCGGCGGAGTTTTTTTGTGCAGCGTTCCCAGGCTGACGGATAAAAACACCCTGCAAAGCGCAAGCACCCGTATTTCTGAGAATTTCGCGATTGAAGCCGGCCGCAAGCTAGGCTAAGAACCACCCATCGGACAGGCGATTCAAACCGCCTTCGGCATGCACCCGTAGCTCAGCTGGATAGAGTGTTGGATTCCGATTCCAAAGGTCACAGGTTCGAATCCTGTCGGGTGCGCCACAAAACACATTGAAATTATTGAATTATTGCCCCCTTTACTTGCTCTTCCTCCGAGCGGCGACATCGGTAGCAAAAGGCGAACCGCGTCGAAAAACCCTTGTTTTCAGTATCCGCAAATTGCGGCCGAAGCCGGCGTTAGCACAGTGTTAGCGCGAGCCACCTAGTGTGGTGACGCCATGGGAAACCCGGTTGTCCGTTGAAAACAGGACAAGCAGAATGAAGACGAGCCCTGCCGCGGCTTACGGAGGTTACATGAAACTGGTTCTAGGCAGCGTAATATTGGCGTCTGGGATACTGCTATCCAGCCTGTCGGGATTCGCAGCTTCGGGCGGATGGCAGTCGGATGGGCAAGGGACGAGATACTGGCACGTCACTCCGCGGCCCGGGCAATGCAACATAAGCCAGGCGAAAAACCGGGCGCTTCGGGCCGGCATCTATCGTAGCGAGATTATACAGCAGGATGACAATGTCATCGTGCTTAGAGGTCTGGATGAATCGGGCGACCGGCGAACGATCGGTTTCGGCAACATCAGGGGGTGCCCTGAGTTGGAGAGCCATGAGGATAGTCCAAACTTCTGAGGACATATCTAGAGTTTGTTGAGCGAATTTTTCCAGTTCCGACCGAGGTACGCATTTCTGGGCAAGCGTCGCGTCTCTACCGATCGACGAGGCTGGCGGTTAACAACGCATTGAATGCCTCATTCCCAGCTGGCCCGCCCTATTGATTGATCCGGGTTTAAGGTCGATGCATGTTCTGGTCAGCCGCTAGGCGGGAGCTGAGGTCGCGTGTCCGGGAGACTGAAGGTCGGGAGCGGTTGTAACCGTTTCAGAGCGGCGGGGATTTCAGAGCAGCACACAATGCGCTCGATGCTCTGCTCCCGCGGGCGCAGGGTCCGATTGCGCTTGGGATGACCCGCAGCCTCAATTCGCCGAGCTTCCGCATCCCCCTGTTAGGAATTTGTTGACCATAAGCTGGCTTTACTGAGCGCGATGGATGCGGAATTTCCCGCACGTCGTCGAGTGTTTGGTGTGGGCGGGATTGTTCGTGTTGAAGTATCCAGTGCAAGGATTATCGGGCGGAGCCTTGGGCGGAATTGCCACGCTCCTGTCGCGTGCGGAACGGTTTGTCGCGAAGACCATTCTGCCGGCTCTGTTTGCGCTCCCGGCGCTTATCGGTTCTGCATCATTTGCCTCAGCGGAAGATCGCGCCTTGAAGCTGTTCTTTACCCATACGGGCGAGAGGGCCACGATTACCTACAAGCGGGATGGAAAGTTCGATCCGAAAGGCCTTGCCCAGATCAATCGGTTTCTGCGCGACTGGCGAAGGAACGAGCCGACCCGGATGGATCCCCGGCTGCTCGACCTGGTCTGGGAGGTGTACAAACGCAGCGGCGGCAAGGACTACATCCATATCGTCTCTGCCTATCGATCCCCCGATACCAACAACATGCTCCGCAATCGTTCGCGCAGCACGGGCGTCGCCAAGAAGAGCCAGCACATGCTGGGTAAGGCGATGGATTTCTACGTTCCCGGCGTGAAGCTTTCGACGCTGCGTGCCCTTGCAATGCAGATGCAGGTCGGTGGTGTCGGATATTATCCGACCTCGGGATCGCCCTTCGTGCATCTCGACGTCGGCAACGTCAGGGCCTGGCCCCGCATGTCTCGGCAAGAACTCGCGCGAATATTCCCGAATGGGCAGACGATGCATCTCCCGGCCGATGGCCGGCCGCTGCCGGGATACAATCAGGCGATTGCGAACTACAAGAAGCGCGTCGGCCCCGCCTCGATCCAGATCGCCAGCACCGCTGGAGACGACGAAGACGCAGGAACCTCGACCAAGCCGAGCGGCGACACCACAGACAATAACCTCGTGACGGCGCTTCTGCCCGCGCCCCGAAGCCGGGCGTTGAATGCGCTGGCGCTGCAGACCGGCACGGTCGAGCGGGATGACAAACGATCCGCTCCGGCTCTTTCATCTTTGGCGATTCCGATACCGGCGATGCGGCCGCCCGCCCTCGAGCACGACGCGGGCGCAGATGACAAACTGGAGACTGCGTCGATCGGCCCAATTGATGCGCTTCCGGCTAAACCGACGCCTGCGTTGCCGGCCTACGCCCGCTTCGAACCCCTCCGTGTTGCACACCAGGCCTCCAAGCAGGGCGCTGATATGATCGCCTCCCTGCCCATGACCGCTTCCTGGGAAGAAGCAAGTTTCTTTGAACCGACGTCCGACGCGGCGCTGATGAAATGGGCGTTGCATTCTCCTGGCGAGGTGATGGGATTGAACGCGCCTCGCGTTTCTCCCCGCACGGTTCATCGTGAGGTCAATGCCGCGATAGCAGGTAAGGATATCATTCCGGTCGCCGCCACAGACCTGTTCGATGCGAGCCGGTTTGCATCGCCCCCGGAGGGCTGACCTCAATCATCAGGGCTTGATGCGCGGCACGAAACCGATCGGAAGCGCCAGAACGACCATGGTGAGAACCGGGTTGGCGTTCCCGAGAAACCAGGCGCCGCCCAGCGCCAGAATCCTGTCGTGGTCGGGGCCTAACTGAAGACGACGTTACCCTTCGATGCGACCATCGCGAGGCTGCGCGCGCCACCAACAGCCGAGCGTCACCACGAAGGCGGGAAATCCATATATCAGCGTAGGATAGAGGGTCGCACTGCGGCCCTCTAGCATTTTTTAGCAAATACTAAAAAATCACCCCACCTTACAGGCGGTGCTCACGCATCGGCTCGAAAATCGGATTCGATTTTCCGGAACAATGAGGTTGATTCAATGTGTTAATGCGCTATCTCCGCGCCTGAAAAAGACGCGCGGACGCCGTAGTCTGGATAGTCGAACGACGATGACGATCGTTTTCGCGCGGGGGAAATTCAGACCAAAGTCCGACCCACCCCGGACTTCGTGCCCATACAAAACCTTCGATCACTGTAATAACAATAATATATTCTCAAGTAACGAGGCGAGACGATGTGAGAAACTGGGTCGACTTCATTGGATCGCATTTATGTGACGCCTTCTACTTAGAAAATGATATCCAGAAACTGGTTGTTGCTGACAATCTTTGCACTGAACCTTTCGAAAATATAGCACACATTCGGGATGCCCGTTTTCACAGGCAACCGCAGCTCTCTGTATCCCGAACTCGTCGGAGAGGTTCTCGATACCATGCCGATTCCTTCGATCGAACCGCAAATGGTGGCCGCCGTCTCATGGAACGGATGGTCGAAATCGAGCTGGTCGTGATGATCGTACAACGATCATCTGTAGCATCCGGTCCGGCGCGGCCGCTCGTTATCGAGCGCGGCATCGGCAGCGACACGAATCACCTTAAAGTAGGTAAATTTAACGATTAACATTAATAGGTGAGTATTTCTTAGAACTCTTCTAAGTAATTGTCACGAATTACAGGTGGTGCTAATAAACGGGCACCTTATCTCAAGTCACAAGGCGCAAAGCAATGAAGAGCGTATTGATTTCTGGCGGAGCTGGGTTCATCGGATCGCACTTGTGTGATCGACTTTTACTGAGGACGGACATTCAGAAGCTGGTCGTTGTTGACAACCTCTGGACCGGGCTTTTCGAAAATATCGCACACATCAGGGACCCCCGTTTCCACTTCGTGAAATCCGACGTCGAGACGCTGCAGACCTCGGATAAATTCGACGAAATCTATCACCTTGCATCCCCCGCATCGCCGCCGTGGTATATGAAGGAGCCGAAGAGAACGATCTCCGCCAATCTCCTCGGGGCGTTCCGGTTGCTCGACTTGCTGAAGAAGGGCGGACGTTTCGGTTTCACCTCTTCTTCCGAAGTCTATGGCGATCCTCTGGTGTCGCCGCAGCCGGAATCCTACAAAGGCCAGGTCGACTGCACCGGACCGCGCTCATCCTACGACGAAAGCAAAAGGTGCACGGAGTCGCTGCTGTTCGAAATGCAGCGTACCCAGGGGCTCGACGTCAAGATCGTCCGCCCCTTCAACATCTACGGTCCCCGGACACGTTCCGACGATGGTCGCGCGGTCTCCAACTTCATCACCCAGGCGCTCTCGGGCCGCCCGATTACCGTGTTCGGCGACGGCCTTCAGTCACGCAGCTGGGGCTATGTCGATGACGTTGTCGATGGTTTCGCACGATATTTCTGGATAAATGAAACCGACTATAAGGGGCCTCTGAACGTCGGCAATGATCGCGAGATTTCGGTTCTTGAAGTCGCGCAATATGTCTCCAAACTCGTTGGCGGCGTGCCGATCGTCTTCGAGCCGTCACCGCCGCAGGACCCCACGAACAGACGGCCTGATTTGACCAACGCGCACTATGTCATGCCCGAGTGGTCGTGCAAAATCACCTACGAACAGGGCGTGGCGATGACGCTCGATTGGTTCAGGGACCAAATGAAGGCGCACGCTGCAGAATAAACCATAATGACTTTCGAGACTCGCGTCCTGGGTGCAGGTGGCGTATGTTCACGGTGCGATTGAGAGAGTGATGATGCGAGAACCAATTCCGTCCGATCTGAAGGATATAAGTTTTCCCATACCGATTCACTATCTCGATCTCGCCACCTCTCACCTCGATGCCGTTTCGCCCCCGGTCTCCGATGGGCTCGTGGTCTTTCTGTCGGATGGTCTTCCCGTAGGACAAGCCTATATCGAAAGGCCCGAGACGGCGTCGGCACTGGCCGAGCGTGTCGTGCGGCCCGAGACGCTCGAGCATGCGCGTCAAGTCGCGCAAACCCCTGTGTGCAACCGCGACGTCAGCATTCTGATTTGCACAAAGGACCGGCCGGAGGACCTACGCCGTTGCCTGGCCTCGATCCCCAAACAGTCGCTCAGCCCCGTCGAGATCATCGTGGTGGATAATGCCTCTGCAGGCGAGGCGACGCGTCGCGTGGTAGAGGAATCCGGCGCAACCTATGTCCGTGAAGATCGGGTCGGGCTGGATTATGCGCGCAATGCGGCGGTTCGCGCGGCGAGAACCGAATTCGTCGCGTTTACGGACGATGACGTGGTTCTCCACGAGCGATGGCTGGAGAACCTGATGAAGGGGTTCGATCTGCCGGAGATCGCCTGCGTAACCGGGTTGGTCCTTCCCGGAGAACTCGCAACGCCTGCACAGTTTATCTTCGAAAAGCATTGGAGTTTCGGCCGGGGCTATCTGCGGCAGGATTTCAATCAGGACTTCTATACCAGGGATACACGTTACGGCGCTCCGGTCTGGACGATAGGAGCCGGCGCAAGTCAGGCCATCCGCCGCAAGGTTTTCGACGAGATCGGCCTGTTCGATGTCCGCCTGGACATGGGCGCTGCCGGATGCTCAGGCGATTCCGAATACTGGAACCGGCTTCTCCATCATGGCCATGTCTGCCGCTACGAGCCGACGGCGGTAGCCTGGCACTTTCATCGCAAGGATATGAAGGGGCTCGCCAAACAGATCTACCAATATATGAGTGGCCATGTCGCAGCCCTGCTGGTCCAGTATCAGAACACAGGAAATAACGCCAATCTGCGGCGCATCCTGCTCTCGTTTCCGAAATATTACGCCGGGAGGGTCAAAAGACGGCTTCGCAAAGGCACGACGTCGCACGACGTCTTCCTGAAGCAGGAGATGCTCGGAAGCGTAAACGGCGCTCTCTACGTTCTGCGGCGATGGAAGAGGCCCGCATGGTGATCGCTGCGATGCCTGACATTTCATTCCTCATCCCTGCCTATAATGCAGACGACACGCTTGCCGAATGTCTTGCCAGCCTGCAGCAGCAGACGCGATCGAACTGGCAGGCCGTCGTGGTCGATGACGGTTCGACCGACCGCACTTGGGAGGTGCTTGAGGGCATCGCAAGAACGGACAGCCGCATTCGCCTCGCCCATCAGCCGAATGCCGGCGCCGCCGCGGCGCGAAACCATGCCGCAAGACTGGCAACCGCACCCCTGCTCTGCATGCTGGATGCCGACGACTGGCTGGATCCGACCTTCATCGAAAATATGCTGCCGGTGGCCGCCGATGCGTTTCCACCTGATATCGCCCATTGCGCTTACCGCCGTGTCGCCCCGGACGGCCGGCTGATGCGGGTAGAGCAGCCTCCCGTCCTGGCGGGTGATGTCGCCAAGCGTGAGTTCTCATCCTTTTGCGCGCTCGCCATCCATACGGTCGTTTTTCCCAAAAGCCTTTTCGAACATCTGGGAGGTATGGATGAGACCTTGCAGACGGGTGAGGATTGGGATCTCTGGCAGCGCATGGCCTTTGCAGGCGCCGAATTTCGCCGTGTCGACAAGTGCCTAGCTTTCTATCGCATGAAGGCGGGCTCGCTCTCCGGCGATCCTGTCAAAATGGTGCGTGACGCCGTTCGCGTGACGACGAAGGCGCAGACCCTCAGGATGCAGCAATGCCTGTCGGCCGAAGAGCCGGAGACCGGCTGGTTTACGCCCGCCCTCAGCCAGCTGCGCATGCTCGCCTGGGTCGTCTCGGCCAAGCTCGATCCGGCAACGGATGTTGCGGCCCTCGCATCGCTCCTGCCGGAAATGCCTGATGCCGCGGGCTACGAGGGCTTTCTTGTCGACGTGATCATGCATGGATTGCAGACGGGACTGTTCACCGATCGACCCGACGATCTCATCGATGCGCTCGACAAGTGGCGGCCGACTTTTCTTGCGCTCATCCAGCTGATCGAGCGGCATTCCTTCCCCGGCACCGGGCGGAAGATCATGGAGAACGTCAGTTGGCGGCTCACCGCCGCGAACCCTTTGCGCTCCTTCACGCTCGGTAATATCCAGGTGGTCAGCGTCGAACTCGGTGCACTTTCCAGGATCGCCAAGGCCGGGAAAGCCGATACGCTCGTCATGCACGCTTTATCAGGCGAACAGCATGTCGGCACCTTTGTCGGGCCGCTCTGGGGCGATCTTTCGGTCCGGGCGCAGATCAGGCTGATCATGCAGGAGATCCAGGCGGCAGAGCATCTGCAAACACCGCAAACGCTCGCCTATATCGGCTCCTGGACCAGAGAGGCGCTGCGCGGATACAGAGCCTTCGGCGGTCTCATCATCCGCAACGGCCGGCGGCGAGGACGTTTCGAACGGCTTTTGGTGCATGTCGGACGCAAGGCCCTCCTTGCCTCTGCGCCGAGCGATAAACAAGACAATGATGCCCGCCTGTCCGACATAAGGCGAGATCTCCAGCGCGATCCGGTTCCGCGCTTTTCAAGTTCCTCCGGGCCACAGCCGGAGGAAGGAAAGGCGGCTCCCCCCATTCGGTCGGAAGAAGAGTACTGGGAACATATCTTCGAACGCCCCGATCCTTGGAATTATGTCTCGGTCTACGAGCAGGTCAAATATGCGCAGACGTTGAGCCTGATCCCGGAAGGGATCGAGAAGGCTCTGGAACTCGCCTGCGCCGAAGGGATTTTCACCGAAAAGCTGGCCCGAAAGGTCGGCCGGCTGACGGCCACGGATATTTCCCAACGGGCAATCGACAGGGCGGTCGAGCGGTGCCGCGACCATAGCAACGTCGAGCTTCACGTTCTCGACTTCGTCAGACAAGATCTTCCACCCGAACAGGATCTCGTCGTCTGCTCCGAAGTGCTTTATTACATGAAGGATGAGGAGATGCTTGCGGCCGTCTGCGGTAAGATGGCCGCAGCGGTGAAGCCGGACGGCTACCTGATCACTGCCCACGCGCATATCCGCCGGGACGAACCCACCCGGACCGGTTTCGACTGGGGCAATCCCTTCGGTGTCGGCACGATCAAACAGGTTTTGGCCGCACAGCCAGGGCTGGTTCTGGAAGACACGATCGAAACCGAACTTTACGCCATCCACCGGTTCAGGAAAGGCTCGGTGGCCGATCCTTTGCTGCGGGTCGAGCGGCACGGAACTCCGTTGGACGCCGATGTGGCAAAGCACATCATCTGGGGGCCGGCTGGCGTTGAGCGTGAGGCGGCATGGACGACGGAGGTCACGACCTCGGTTCCCATCCTCATGTATCACAGGATCGCAGACGAAGGCCCCGCGGCACTCCGGCGCTTCCGCACGCCGCCCGAGATCTTCCGCAAGCAGATGCAGTTCCTTCGGCGCCAGGGTTATTACACGGTGACGGCGCAGACGCTTACGGATCTGCTGCGCAGCGGCAAGCCGATCCAGGGCCGGCCCGTCATGCTGACCTTCGACGACGCCTACCTGGATTTCCTGACGGACGCCTTCCCGATCCTTGCCGAGAATGATTTCAGCGCCGAGGTGTTCGTCGTGACCGACAAAGTCGGCGGTCGGTCCGACTGGGATTCGGCCTATGGAGAGCCGGCGCCGCTGATGTCGTGGTCGAACATTCAGCAGTTGCACCAAAAGGGCATCTGCTTCGGCTCCCATCTCGCATCCCACACGCCGGCCAGCGCGATTGATAACGAAGCCTTGCTCGCCGAAGCCATGTTGTCGCGCAATGCTCTGCAGAGCCGGCTGGGCGCCTCCGTGGAATCCATCGCACTCCCCTATGGCGCGACGGACTTCAGGGTCCCGGGCATCCTGGCGCTTGCCGGTTACGGTATCGGCTTCACGACCCAACCGGCGAAAGCCACCTTCTCCGATAATCTTTTCGGTCTGCCGCGCCTCGAAGTCCGCGGCGATCGTCCGCTTGAAAGCTTCCCTGAACTGACCGGCCTGCCGGGCGCGTTTATCGGATGACAAAACCATGACTGCCAGAGAGGCCCCTTTGATCAGCATCGTCATACCGGCCTACAACGCCGAGAAGACGCTTGTCGAAACATTGAGCAGCGTCTCCAACCAGTCCTATGACAAGCTCGAAATCCTCGTGGTCGACGACGGATCGCGAGATGGTACGTTCGAACTTGCAAGCGACTACGGCCTGACCGACCGCCGCGTCCGTGTTCTCCGCCAGGAGAATGGAGGGGTTGCACGCGCACGCAACCATGGTGTCCGGGAAGCCCGCGGCCCCTACGTAGCCCCGGTCGATGCCGATGACATATGGCACCCCAACAAGATTGAACTCCAGCTTCAGGCGCTGCAGAAATTCCCCGACGGACAGGGCGTCGCCTATAACTGGTATGCGGCGATCGATGAAAACGGCATCATTTTCGGCCATTCTCGGCCGGTCATGCATCAAGGAAACATCTTCGAACCTCTGCTGAGGGAAAACTTCATCGGCAATGGCAGCACGCCCTTGATGCCGCGCGCGGAGGTTCTTCGTTGCGGCGGCTATGACGCCAGCCTGCGCGACAGCGGCGCCGAGGGGTGTGAGGATCTGAAACTCTATCTGGCCTTGGCCGAGACCCTGCCCTTCGCGTTGGTCCCCGATTTCCTGACCGGTTATCGCTTCACCAAGGGAAACATGTCCAGCAACGCCTATCGGATGCTGAAGTCCCACGGCCTGGTGATGGCGCCGATCATCGAGCGTTATCCGCATCTGACGCGGGATATCCGGACAGCCGAATTCAACACGGCGCGCTGGTATTTTAATAAGGCGTTTCTTGATGACGATCATGCACAGGTCAAAAAGCTGGCGCCGATGATGGTCAAAAAATATGCCTTGCAGCTTATGGTCCATGGTGTGCAGCAGAGCTGGCGCCAGGCGAAACGTCACGGCGTGAGGATGGCAAAGCGCGCGCTTGACAAGCCTTTGGCCCGGCCAAAAGCCCGCTTTGCGGGCGCGATCATTCCGCAACCCGGAACGGCATTCAGCGATCGCTTCACGACCATGCCTGTCAGGGAAGAAGCGACTGGCCCGACCTCTTTGCGGACGGCGAACAATGAATAGGTTTCGAAAGCCGCCTTCCCCAAAGCCGGCCAGCGCCTACAACCTGATCGTAGCATCCCGGTTCCGCGAGCTTCTGCAGCTCGTGCCGACGCTGCGGCTCAAGATGATGGTGATGATCACCCTGGGGATTCTCACGGGTCTCTCGGAAATGGTCGGGATCACCTTCCTGGTCAGCCTCGTCTTTCTTCTCGGGCAGCAAGGTCCCGTTTCCGGTTCCGCCGTCGCATGGCTTCCGGCGTTTTTCGGCGGCAACGACCTTTCGAAACCGGTGCTGATCGGTATCCTCATCGGCTCCATCATCCTGCGAATTCTTCTGGGATGCGCCAATTCGCTCATTGCAAGCGCAGTCAACCACCGAATTAGCGACCGTATGCGAGACCGCCTCTACGCCAAGGTCTTGACCATGCCCTTTCAGCGCTTTCAGGACTATGAGCGTAGCGACCTGATCAACGTCATCGCGACCGAATCCTATGCGGTGTCGTCGGCGTATGCCAGCCTGGTACGACTGGGGGTGAATTTCGGTACGATTGTGATTTTTGGCGTCGGCATGCTGGTAATGGCCTGGCCGATCGCGTTGCTCGCCCTCGCCTTCGGCTTCATCCATAATTTTGTATTGGGTTTCTTTGCCGGCGCCTACCGCCGTCTCGGCGCCTCTGCACTGGCTGCGGTGGAAGCCTTGACACAGTTGAGCTGGACAACGCTACAGACTTTGAAGGCCGTCAAAAGCTTCGGCATGGAAAAGCGCCACCAACAACTCTTCGAGGCGCTTTCCAACGACGTCGGCCAGACCTGGCGCCGGTCGGACTGGATGGGAGCGATAACCTCGCTTCTGAGCGAAATTCTGACCTTCGGGGTCATCCTGACGATCATTCTGTCCTCGGAATTCCTGCCGGTCGATTTCAAGGCGGCGCTCTCGGCCACGATCCTTCTTTACAGGCTTCAGCCGCATATCAAGGGATTTGATTCCCAGATTCTCAGCCTTTACGAGATGGAAGCGTCCCTGCAAAACGTCCTGGCGCTGCTTTCAGAGAAAGATGACATCAAGCAGGCTTCGCAGGGGGAAAAGGTAAGCCGCCTGGCGGAGGCGCTTGTCTTCCACGACGTCTCGTTCGCCTATGAGCGATCGAACGCACCGGCGGTTCACAATCTCAGTTTCTCGATCAGAGCAGGCGAGACGACGGCTCTGACGGGGCCGAGTGGCTCCGGCAAAACCACAATCCTCAACATGATTCTCGATCTCAACCCGCCGACCCAGGGCCTGATCACGGTGGACGGCAGGGATCTGACAACCATCGACCGCTCCAGCTGGCTGCAACTGCTCTCCGTGTCGGGCCAGGACGTTGAACTGATGGAGGGCACGGTGCTCGACAACATCCGGTTTCGTCGTGATATCTCGGAGCAGGATATCCGCTGGGCGGCCGATGTGGCCTGCGCAACGGAGTTCATCAAAGATCTGCCGTATGGCTTTGATGAATGGCTGGGCGACGAGGCGATCCGGCTTTCGGGCGGGCAAAGGCAGCGCATAGGTCTGGCGCGCGCGCTCGCCGGCCGGCCTCAGATCCTGCTGTTGGACGAAGCAACAAGCGCGCTTGACGAAGAGACCGAGATGCGAGTGTTTTCGGCGATGAAAGAAGACGCCGGCAGAACGCTGATTGTCGTCAGCCATCGGCCCGCTGTGGCCAGGCTGATGAAGAACCGGATCGATCTCCGCCCGCCCGCACCCACATCTAAGCTCGGGTGACGGACATGGATGTGTCAACGATGTCGGGGGTTCGGGTGGCCGTCGTGATCCCTGCCTATAATGCCAGAGAATACCTTGCCCAGACGCTCCAATCCGTTGTCGACCAGACCCACAAGGCGCTTGAGATCATCATCGTCGACGACGGCTCGACGGACGAGACAGCCTCGATCTGTCGCCGTTTCGCCGCCAGTGATTCAAGGATCCGAATTCTGTCGACCGAAAACCGTGGCGTCGCTGCGGCCCGCAATACCGGGATCCAGGCATCAAAATCCGACTATATCGCCTTCCTCGATGCGGACGACCTATGGCATTCGACCTATGTCCAAAGAATGCTCTCGGCTCTTCAGCCTTTGCCGGACGCCTGGGGCGCAGTCTATGCCCTTCACCGCTTCATCGATACCGAAGGATATTGCACAAGATCCGGTTCGTCGCTGAACGCCCGGGACAACATTCTCAACCGTCATCTCGTATTCCGCTTCGTCGGCAATGGCAGCGGCTTCATGGTTCGCCGCGCTGTCGTTGACAAGATCGGCGGCTACGATTCAAGCTATGCCAGAAAGGGGATTGGAGGATGCGAGGATTTCGATTTCGAACTCCGCACCGCTGAACATTTCAAGATCGAGACGGTGCCGTTGGGTCTGGTGGGCTATCGCTCACATTCCGCAGCCATGTCTTCAGACAGGTCGCGGATGGCGCGATCGCTTGTGGCGGTGACCGAGCAATGTATCGCTCGCAATCCTGAGCTTCCGGCTTTTGTCGTCAGCTGCGCCCGCACGTCGGCGCATCTTTATGCATTTTCAAAATTTGCCGCCTTGAAAGATTGGGACAGCGCTGCGGCCTCGCTCAAACACATTTATCATCATAGCCCAATGCTTGCTTCCGGCATCCTCACCAAATTGATCCTTTCAAAAGCCGGCAGAGCCAAACGCAGAGCGTTATCGAAAGTCTGGCCAGCAAGGGAACAAAAGCAAAAGAATCTCAGGAAATTCGAAGAGATAGACCCGCTTCTCCCCTTGGTCGGCGGTTGGTCTCGCTTCAGAACGAAGGCATTGCTCAGCCGCTTGTCTGAGATCGATCGGTCTGGCGAATGCTCTGCGGCGACCTCATCGCAGGAGGCTTGATGTCTGTCGGCTGAACGGCTGTCGATGGCGTTTTTCGCTCGGCCGCTATATCGCGCCGGAGAGATCGAGCACCGTCAAACATCGAGAGGTTTGACAACGCTTCCTATCCATCAGCTTGGTCACTATCTCACTATTTTGTACTGCGATATTTTATATTAAGGAAGAATAGCAATTGCTAAAAAAGAGAATAATCTACCTAAAAAATAACTACCCCAATAATAATCTTCGACAATGTCGATTTTAACTGCAATCATACCTACGCACTGTGCAAGCATTCCGACTGGAGGACCCGCCAACCACCCCGGCGGGTCCTCAACTTTCCTTTTCGGCCGGTTGCACAAATGCGGTCACCATTATCACTGCATCAGCATAGATAGATCTTACTTCAGATGACGATATTACGCTGTTGAGATCGGCTTCATGAGAAAATCCCGCATCATAGGCAGGTGAAGGTCGAAGTGCCGGCTCTCCTGCTTAATATTTCGATCAAAATTTCAATTGAGCGCGCGATATTTTTAGATCTTCAATGAAATGTCGGAGACGGAGCAATCCGTCATGAAGTTGATATTGTTTTTCAATAGAAATTTATAATTATCGATGCCGTCATTAAGAATAATACGTCCAATGATTATTTCTTGATATAATTTTAATCGTCTTAAAATTGATATTTAAATACAACCATTATCTGAAAATCATAATTTTTACCTTTTGATAAATTTTTTTTGTTATACTCAATTATCGCTACCGCTTTAATTAGTTCCTTCGTTTCACAAGCATCGGCGTTTAATTTTCGCGCGAGGGCTGGAAATCTCCCGAAAGTTATTTCCCTCCCCCGGTTCTCAACGATCCGACAACCTGCCGGCACACTGGTGATGTTGTTACGGCCGATGGCTCGGTGGTCCTGGGCTGGCCGCGCGTGGAAGAGTTGCCGATGCAATTCAACACCGCTGCACGAAACATTAACACCCTGATACATAAAGATATTACATAGTTCGATACGAACTGGACCGGCCAATTCAGCCAACGGCATTCGGTCTGTCATTTCAAACGCCGGCATATGAGGCTGTACTGGCCAATGGAAATACCGGCGCAAAACCCGCGGCGTAAGAAATGCCTATCCTCTTGGCGAGCCGCCCGAAACGAAACAACCGATATGCTTGGGCGAAGTTGGACAGTCCTGATTCATTACATCGGAGGCCCCCGGCATGCCCCGACCTGTGTCGAAATGGTCGCACCGCGCCCGCGAATTAACCCTTCATAAAGCATTTGCTTGCTCAACTTATAATTTGTGTCATGGTCACTGTAAGTAGCGAGGGAGCCGACCGATGAGTGATATGGCATCGCAGATTCCGGAATTTGGTTACGATGAGCGCGTGATGATCTGCCGGAAGCAGATCGAAAAGGCGGTCTATCAGTTCATTGCAAATACGAAGGTCGAGGGATGCGATCCGGCGGAAGTCGCAATGGCGATCGCAGACATTGCCGACGATTACATTTTACTGCTGGCCCAGAAGCGCAATTTGACCCATTGAGGTCAATGGATCGGCCGTCAATCGGCCGATCGTCCGCAGGATGTGTGAGACCCAAAATCGCCGCCGCTTCCCTGCCCGGAGGCAACGTCAACGGAATCGTTTACCGCTTGCGCCGAAACCATCCGAGCCATGACGTCGAACAGCTTCTGAATAAAACGCCCAACCACACTCAACAGCGCATGCGCCCGGCCCAGAACGAGCCGGGCTTCTCCCAATCTACAATTCGCGCCAGCTCACAGAATGGATTTCGATTGACCGCTCACTGGACACCAACACATGCATAACCCCGAAAATCGATGCTGATTTTCGGGGTTATGCATGGATTTGAAGTGGTAGAGCGTTCCAGTGCGTCCGATCGGACGCACGCCGGTCTAATGGCTTCTCACGCTCACTTGCGGTACCGGGGAGCTCAATTCAGCCAATTCCCTGGTCAAGCCCTCCCCGACCTCCTGCTTCACGGCCTCGAGCGCAAGGTCGAGGCAATTCGTCGCGAACGGCAGTTTGACATCCTGGGCGACCTGTCGCGCATAGGCGATCATCCGCGCCAATGCGACGAGCTCTTCCAGACCGTCTTCCGCCCCTTGGTCTGTTTCTACCTTGACAACCGATGTCACGCCCATGCCCCATTTCTCCAATGAATTGAAGGAATGATACGCGCCTGGACGTGATCCACCCCGTGAAAAAAGCGTGACACAACTCCCGGTGACAATTGCCGACTTCGGTTCACAATGCAGGTCGCGTCTGGAACGAAGTTTCGTGCGGTTTCCAGGGCAGATCGGCATTCGACCGAATATCGCGAACGTCCTGCACGGCTTTCAGCAATTCCAAGGCATCGATACGTTTCTGGTCGACTGCATTCGACAGAAGTGCCGCCAGCAGTCGCGGACGATCCGGCTCGGGCAGCCCTGCACATTGCTCGACGACCGCCCGCCACGTTCGCTTCTTGAAGAATATCGCGCCTGCGGCATCTTCCAGCTGTTGGCGCAACCGACTTTCCAGCAGTCCGCGATCCTCCATCACATCGAGCGTTGCGCTGACATTGACGAGCGGTACCGTCAGCGCTTTGCTGCCCAGCGCGCTGGGGGCGTGCGTGAGTGCGACGGCGGCATCGTCGACCAGCCGGCCGATGCGATAGTCTTCGAAAATGCGGCCGATCCCGATCATACCGAACGGATGGCATTCGGCAGCGCGCAACGCGCCCATGCTTGCCGCCCCGAGAACCGCGACGCCCAGCGACAGAGCATGGAGAATTTCCTTGTGCCAGACCGGTGCGGCATATTCGAAGCCGCCGTCGATCAGGCCGATGACATTGGCGCCCTGTTCCACCGCCGCGAAGACATCGCCCTGCGTCGCAGGCGGCAGGACGCATATCCCCTCGCCGGCAAGCGACGCCGCATCGGGAAGACTGGGACCTGCGAAAATGATCTTCAAAACCCTATTGCCCTGGCAAGCGCCCTCGTTCCGAACCGCTGGGCACGCTCCCCCTCCGGATTTTCGAGCTCGGGAATGACAACCTTGACGACACTGAAGGGAAGCGTGTCGTCGCTGAGGCGCACGGCGATCACCGAAGCGATCCGCCTGTTGCGTAGCCGGTCAAGCACATGCTGCAGCAAGCGGGCCAGATCCTGCTGCTCATGTCCGGCCATCCCATCAAGGCCGATGGCGGCAGCCGGCGGTGCAGCAACCGCAGCGAAGGCCTGCCGCATCAGCGGCGGCAAGCATCGTGAGAAAGTTGCGGGAGAGATATCGTCCCGGGCTCCGCTGATATAGGTCAACCGCGATTGCACGGCTTCCGTCACCGCCCGAATGGCCGCGCGCACGGGAGACGGGTGAGCGCCGGTGCCGCCGGTCACCTCGACGAGGCGAATGTCCCTGTCTCCGTGAAGATCCCGGGAGCCAGGCACGAGATCTCCCGGCCCCAGCATGGCGGTGAAACAGGGGATTGCGATGTCGCTGGTGATATCGAAGAGCCTGAGCGCCAATCCTGATGTTTCGATCTTGACGATCAGCCCGTCCAAAGCAACGTCCTGGAAGCCGCGGGGATCGACGCAGGCGGCATAACGATCTGCTTCCGCGCCCACCTGCCACAGCACATGGGCGTCACGCTCGATACGCTCCAGGACGCCATGAAAGATCGCCTCCTCGGCATCGTTGCCCGACGCCAGGCCGTCTGAAGACATCCAGTATCGCGCGTCACGTGTGCGGTCGAGCACCACCGCTTCAAAGGGGACATAGACCTCGTCGCCGGTGAGGATATTGACGCCGGCAACCCATTCCGTCTCCTCCTCCGGTCCAAGATCGGGTTTATGAAGAGCGGTCAGGCAGTTCAGCGTGTCGGTCTTGCGTCCCATCGCCTGCAGACGGAAAGAGGTGCCGCGGACGAGATCGACGGAGGGTTCGCCGGCAACCGCTCGTTCGAGGGCTTCCATGACGGTGGATACTTTGGCATCGAGATCGGTCAGGCCCTTTCCCTGAGCAATCACGATCGAGCGGGAATTCGGAGCGTATGCGCACCAGACGGGGATTCCGATGTCGTCCAGTCCGGTATGTCGCGCAACCCTGGTAATGCCGAACCCGGCCAAAAAAGGTTCGACGCGGGAAAGGGTTTCCCGCGGCGACATGATCCTGTCGGAATATATGGACCGATCCGTCAGAATGCCGGCTCAGCCGTCGACGTGACCGGAGAGGGCAACCTGCGCCGACGAAACGGCAACGGCAAGGTCGACGCCCTTCACAAATGTGCCGCCGGCTTTGCGCAGGTCGTTCGCGGTCGCCAGATCCCCCGTCGGATTGAGAGGCTTGACCGTACCCGCGCCGAGATCGGCAAGCCAAAGACCCGCCTCACCGGGTATACCTATAATGACAGCTTTCGCCATGTAAATGCCCCTAAGTTATTGTTAAAAACCGGCCTTCAACAGGCCCTCCCGATACAGCTCTTTTTGCCAATGCTCCTTGAAGGGGACGATGGCGAGCCATTTCTCGACGTCGAAGACCGGGTTGATGCTTTCGGCTCGTTGCCGATGGAAAAGCGCCCGTTTTCGATCGCCGATCATTGCGCAACTGGCCGCGGCGATGCGATGGGCCGGCGCTTTGTCTTTCATCGCCTCGACATAGGCGATGGCCTCCTCGTATTGCTCCAGGAAGAAGCTCGCTCCCGCAGCACACCAGAGATAGGCGTCAGGCGCGATGGGGTTGAGCGAAATCGCCTTTTTGATCTTGGCGAGCGCATCGCCCGGGCGGGATGCATGCACCAGCGTGTCGGCATGGCTGTAGATGACATCGGCAAAATGCGGGCTGAGTTCTTCCGCCAGATGAAGTGCGGCGACACTGGCATCGACATCGCCGAGATAGAGTTTGGTGACGCCAAGCTCGCGATGACCCGCCGCCGATTCTGGATCCCGCTCGATGGCCCGAAGCGCATTCTGCTCCGCCAGATGCAGCAGCTCGTTGTTTCCCTGCGCTGTCACGAGCCACTCGCTGGTGAAGGTCCTCGCCAACCCGGTAAATGACGGAGAAAAATCCGCCTTATGCGACAACGACTGCTTGAATGCCTTCCGTGCCCGGCGGATATGCGGCAATGTCAATTTGCTCATCAGGCTCGAGCCGACCAGATAGGCGTGATAGGCCTCGGGATTGGCTTCGAAGCGTAAGCGCTCTTCCTCGTTTTCAGCCAGCTCGCGGGCCACCGACATGGTCAGTTGCTGCGCGATCAGCCGTCTCTGGCGCGGCAATATAGCGGGCGTCATCGCAAAGCGATTGGCCCAGATAATCTCGTCCGTGGGAAAATAAACCAGCTGGGCGAATAATCCCTCTTCGGAGAGCCTCGTATCCAGAAGATAAGCGATCGAGTGACGGGCGACCACGGCAGCCTTCTCGGAATCGCGGCGGATCTGGCCAGCCGTATGCGGCGCGACGATGGAAATGTTTCTGAGCGCGCAGAGTTCGATCGTGACGTCTTCGATCAGGGCGTTGGCAAGCGCAAGTCCGGCATCGGCATGTTTCGATGTCGGAGGAAGCAGCACCAGCCGAGGCAAGATCAGCGGCATCGGCGATATACGTTCGATGTCGGCAGCTGTCTCACCACCGGCCTCTGACCGCTTCACCTGTACCCGGGCATGGTCGTCGCCGTTTGGCAATCTCTCATTGAGGGACGAACCGCCAGATAGCCGGTGCAGCAAGGCTCTGACCTGCTCGTCATTCGGATCCCGTTCGAGGATCTGCAGGGCGGCGCTGGAAATGGTGCGCGCCGCGCCGGGCTTTTGCGCGTCCGGCAGCGCATCCAGCAGTGCCTGCCGCAACTGCAGCGCCTGAGCGTCCCGTTGCGCCCTGATCCACGCTTCTATCAACTTTGTCGCCGGTTTGATATTTCCGATGAACCCGCGCTGGGTCAGTTCGGCGATCGCGTTCAGCCGCTCCAGCGGCGAACCGCCGGTGCGAAAGATATCCAGATCGCTGGAAACTGCCTGCGTGTTGAGACGAACCGTGGTGGCGGTGAAATCGAAGGGCATTTCCGCGCGTCCGCCGTCTGTCTCGCGGATGCGGGAAAGCAGTTTGCGCAGATTGAGTCGCGCCAGATCAGCTTCGACGTCATTCCATAGAAACTGAGCCAATTCATAACGGCTGAGTTCATGGCCTGCGCCGACATAGAGATGGGCCATCATCAACAGGCCCTTGATCGGATAGCGAACCGGATCGCCATTCGTCTCAATCAACCGCAGATCGCCGAATGTCTGCAGATGGAGCACAATCCGTCCTCAGCTGTTCATAACCGAATCGTGCAACTCACTGTCGCTGTCAGGCAACCCCGCGGCTGCCAGGCTTTTGGCCAACGCTACCAGCTTTTGCCTGATATTCGGGTCCTCGATGGCGATGAATGCCTTGTTGAGCGCCAGCCCCTCCTTCGAGGACAAAAAGCTGTTCAATTCATTGGTCTGGCCGTCGATCGGCCCGGAGCCGCCGTTCTCGAAGAAAAAGCCGACGGGCACGCGAAGAATCTCGGATATGCGCTGAAGGCGGCTGGCGCCTATTCTATTCGTTCCTTTTTCGTATTTCTGGATCTGCTGGAAGGTAATGCCCAGAAGTTCGGCCAAGCCGTTCTGGGTCATCCCGAGCGTCTTCCGCCGAACTCTTACGCGGTTGCCAACATAGACGTCGATCGAATTCGGCGATTTAGCCTTCATGTGAATAAGTCTCCCGCGTTATCAGCACGCCCAGCTGTATAATGGAGAGTTTAAGCAAGAATGCAACTAAAAGTAAATATTTCGTAAGGGTTTTTTTCAGCAATGCACACAGTAAAAAACAACCTGCGGATTATCGCAGCCATCGCCATTTGGCGCGGATGCACCCCGCGCTCTATCACGCACGTCGCAGCGGACGAATGCCGTCCGAAATCAATGCCGCTCCGACACCGTCTCTTAGAGGCTTCTGGGCAACGGCGATCATCGACTTGGCGAAAACGGGAATCCTTCCAACATATTCAAAACGAACATTGTCGAAGCCGGTATCCAGCAGCAGCGTACTCAGCGTGTTTTTCGACCAGAACTTAATATGCCCATGTTCCTTCAATGGCATGAAGTGGTCGTCCATTTTCCCCATCGCAGCCAGGGCAAGGTTCTTCAGATAACCGTGATAGGGCGTCGACATCACGGCGATGCCGCCCGGCTTGACGAGATCGTACATCGTCGCAGTGAAGGCCTTCGGATCGTAGACATGCTCGACGACCTCCAGGCTGATGACGGCATTGAAGGTGCCATATTCCCTTGAAAGGTCGTCGTAGGCCGAGCCGACGTTCAGCGGCAAATCGGGATAATTGACATTGGCCTTGGTGATGCCATCACTGGAAGGATCGACGCCGACGACATAATATCCCTTTCCCGCAAGAGCCGCTGCTGCCCCGCCGGTACCACATCCCAAATCAAAGACGTCGTTTTCTGCAGAACCATCGAAATGGCTCTCCAGCACGTCGAGCACGGCAGGCAAGATATAGGAGTGCGCGGTTGTTGGTTTGGCGTGAACATAGGTGGCTGCGTTTAGCTCGACGGACATATCCCTCCCCTCGGCGATTGCGCGGCAAACCCTATCGAAGAATACGTCGAAAATTTGATAAAAACCGTCAAAACCCGCTCAATTTCAAGGAATTCAAAAATATAAACTATGATTTTATAATAAATAATAAAACTTCTGCGCGAAAATAGACCGTTATTGCAATATAAACGAATACATGTAGATAACAAATTTATGTATGCTCGAAAATAATCTAGAAAATTCTATCCATATCATAATAACAACAACAATAATCTGTCGAAATCACGCGGAAACCGAGATAACGGTGATCGATTCATAGACTGAATGGTGAGATCATTCGCCATCTGCCACCGCGATTGTCCCTAGCTATATTGGAGATTCCCAATCGACATAGGGTTGAAGCTCCTACGCCGAAATCTGCAGCGCGCCCTTGATAACGACGAGGCAAAAAGGTGCCCAATTGCCGACACGAAGCCAAAGATATTTAACGGCTGAATGTATATGCTGGATCTAGAGCAATTCCAGCAAAAGTGCGCAGCGGTTTGCGTCCGGAGTTGCGCAAAAACAAAAAGATAGAGAGTTCCGTGGCTTGGAGAAAAACGGAAATGCTCTAGACCGCCCGATCGAAACCCTTCTCGCACGCCGGAGAAGACAAGCTTGCCCGATACTTCGTCGTCCGCATATGCGAAACAGCCGGTGGGAAAACCGCGGATTCCCGTGGTCTTCTGGTTGCTGCTGACGATTTCCTTGTCACTGGTCATGGGAACGGTGCTGCTTTCCAACGACATGAAACACTTAAAGACAGTCAGCCATTATTTTGGCTTCGATCTCTTTCCCCATGAGGTGAGGCCGCCTCCACCCAAAGCCCTTCCCCGCCCGACGCCCCCAGCCAGCTTTACGCTCCCATTGCATGCCATCGAACCACCGATGGTACAGGCCGCGTCGACTTTTCTACGGACATGGCGGATATCCGGCGCCGCGATGTGTGCGGCACTGCGCGATGCCGGCATCGAAACCAGCGATTGGGCAGCGGCGAGCTTCAACGCCGATACGTTCGAGTGCTTTTTCGAGCAGAGCGGCAAGCGGGAAAAGGATCAGCTCCCAAAGTCCATCTTCGTCATCGTTCGCGGCAACGCCGCCGGCACGATCAACAATATGCGCGTGAAAATCATCAATCCCGAGACTGATCGAAATGGCCAGCTCGATCCCGGCATTCTGCGAATTTTCGAAATCATGCTGCAGCAACCGCAGTGGCTCGATTTTCACGAGACCCTGAACGCGATCAAGAATCTGAGGGACATCAAGGAAGACGGATTCGGAGCCAGCATCAGCTTCACTCGCGAGGTGCTCAATCCCGGGAATTACAATTTCACACTCTCGCTGGATGCGACTTCAGGAGCTCAGAAAAGAACGAGAAATTATTTTTCCGGCAGAATATGGCTGCCATTGCCGGATCCCGCGATCGAGACCGACAGCCCACAACCGGAAGCAGTCTCCAGGCCTCCCGATGCCGAGGCCCCGGCAGAAAGTCAGGAACACCAGCACTAGAGCCCCGTGCTCCTTTCAGACGCACAAAGGACGCTTTAACTCTTTCAATCCTCGCATCAGCAAAACTGCGCAACGGTTTCACAGGACTTGCGCGAAAACAAAGAGAATAGAGCATCTTCGCGACCTGGAGAAAGGCGAACATGTTCTCGATTTCTGGCTTCACCCCAGGCACTGGCTTATCACGCCATGTGACTTACATCGTCATGATGTCTGGCCAGAATCTTGTAGAGCTCTTTCAAACTGTCCGCACTCGGCCGTTCGGTGCTGTCCCCACCTGCCAGGCGCCAGACACGCTCGACATTGAGGTCCTGCGTGACTTGCGCAAGGTCTTCGTTCAGCGAGCGAATGACGATCTCCGATCGGCGCAACCGCCACGACATTCTGACCAGCGCTGCGAACGGGAGGAAAATGATGCCGATGATGCCGAGAACAAAGACTGCGAACTGCCAGTCATCGAGGAGAGACAGACCGTTTCGAACGGTCGCCATAAAAAAAACGGCATTTTGAAATGCCATGTGAAAATAGCTCATCAGATAGCTGGACCAATCTTCCATCACGAGCGCCCTCCCCGAGCGGTTTATATCTTGGAATATGCTGAAAAGTCTAGCAGACACTAACAATATCCCCTGCGGGGAAAGTATATTTGAGGTTGTATTACTCTGTTAAATTGAACGCGAATCTTGTGATGGATCGGTGCCGACGAGTCCGGCCTTTCAAATTCCACCGCGGACATGAAAAAAGCTAACAGTGAGAGATAGAATGAATAGAAGACGTTTCCTCGCCTCGGTTCCGCTCGCCCTGTTGTATGTCCGTACGGGCCAGGCCCTGGCACAGATGCCTGCCGCTGCAGGGTTGCGCGCCCTTGCCGACAAGAAATCGTTCCGATTCGGATCGGCAATCGACCTGCAAAACATCAACGATCCAATCGCTTCCGAGATCTACATCGACAACGTCAATTCGATAACGCCGCGAAACGAGCTGAAGTGGAATGCGACGGAAAAGAGACCGGGTGTTTTCAGCTTCGGCAGTGCCGACCGCATGGTTGCATTTGCACGCAAAAACAACATGAGGGTTTATGGTCATACGCTGATCTGGTATCGCGTCCCGGGCTGGGTGTCTGATATCACGGACGCAAAGACCATTCAGGCGGCCATGAACCGTCATATAAAACAGGTTGTCACTCGCTATAAGAACTCGATCGATGCTTGGGATGTGGTGAACGAACCGTTGGAGTATGATGCACCGGATCTGCGGGATTGTGTTTTCCGACGCCTTCTTGGCGACGATTATATTCGTATGAGTTTCGACATGGCGCACCAGGCCAATCCCGGCGCAACGCTGGTGCTCAACGAAACGCATCTGGAGAAGAAATCCGACGTGTTCGAACAAAAGCGCGCGCGCATCTTGAAAATCGTCGAGGATCTCGTGGCAAAAAAAACGCCGATCAACGCGGTGGGGCTGCAAGCGCATTTCCGCCCCGGTCTCGACCGGATCGATCCGGAAGGAATGGGGCGCTTCTGCGCGGCGCTGAAGGACATGGGTGTCGGCGTTTTCATCACCGAACTGGATGCGTCCTGCCACTTCCTGAACCGCGACAAAGCCTTCACGCCGACATCCTACGCCGATATTTTCAGTGACGTGATCACCGTGGCGGCCGAACATGGCGACTTGAAAGGCGTGACAGTATGGGGCATGTCGGAAAAATACGGCGAGCGCGATGAGAAAGCGGCCGATCCCGTCGCGGCTTGCACGAAGCGCGTTAATCTTTACGACGAAAATAATGCGCCAAGAAGTGCGATCGACGGTGTCCGGCGGGCAATAGAGGCGATGTGATGCATAAGACAACGGAGACGCGAACAGATTCATGAAAAAAGCCGTTATTTATGTGGAAAAATTTTTGCCTGCCAGCCAGGCATTTGTTCTCAACCAGGCGGTAGCGTTTCGTACTTTCGAAGCTGAAATTCTTGCCGGCTCGCGAATTTCTTCGGCGCATACAAAAAAATCCACTGTTCCGGTTCATGACATCCGTCGGTCTCCCATTGCGCGGGCCGGTGAACTGCTGCTGAAAATCCCGCAGATCGGCCTTCCCTTCCTCTTTCCTGCGATCGGCAAAGCCGATCTCGTTCACGCCCATTTCGGCAAGAACGGGTATGTCATTGGCCCGCTGGCCCGGGCCGCCGGCAAGCCGCTCGTCACGACGTTCCACGGCTTCGATGCCACCTATCGCGGCGACCCGAAAAAGCCGGGCGGCTTCAATCAGGTGCGTTTCTTCGCCAAGGGCCGGAGCGAGATGGCCGGCTGGAACAGCTGGAACATCGCCGTTTCCGATTTCATCCGCGACCGGCTGCTGGCCCTCGGCTTTCCAGCCGAACGCGTCTATCGCCATCATATCGGCATCGATCTCGATCTCTTCAAAATGGAACCCCGTCCCCGAAAAAAAGGGCTCGTGGTTTCAATTGCCCGCTTCGTCGACTATAAGGGCCATCGTTTCATGATCGATGCGCTTTCGCGTGTGGCTGCCGCCGGCACCCCGGTCGAATTCGTCATGGTCGGCCAGGGTCCCTTGAAGGAGGAAATCGAAGCACTGGCGCGTCGTTCCTTGCCAAGCGTCACGATCCATGAAAATCTGTCGCAGACTGAGATAAGAGATCTGCTCGCCAGTGCGGAGCTTTATCTCCACGGAAGCGTGACCCTCGACAATGGTCACGCCGAAGCTTTCGGCCTCGCAAATCTCGAGGCGGAAGCCGTCGGTACTCCGGTCGTCGCATTTCGCTCGGGAGGCGTCGGCGAAGCGATCGAAGAGGGGAAAACTGGTTATCTCGTGGAGGAGCGGGATGTCGCGGGAATGGCGGAGGCGGTCGGAAGACTGCTCAACGACCAGGCTCTGTGGACAGCCTTTAGCGCGCGGGCACCGCTTCTGGTGGCCGAACGCTTCGACTTACGTCGTCAGACGGGGACGCTCGAGGACTATTACAGTTCCGTGCTAGACGAATTTTCCAGCCGGGGTCGGACTTGATGGTGCAGACAGGAAAAAAGCCGAAGTGGGGACTGAACGTATTTCGGCCGCTGCGGAACGGATTTGTGAAGGCCAAGTGGCTCTACTATACGAAATTCTGGGGAATGGACATCGATCCGACGGCGAGCTTTTCCTTGAGCGTGCGTTTCGACAAGACCAACCCGAGGGGATTGCATATCGGCGCGGAAACTTACGTTGCCTTTGAGGCTGCGATTCTGACCCACGACCTCACACGCGGGCTCTACCTTCACACGAGGATCGGCAAGCGCTGCTTCATCGGCGCCCGCAGCATCATTCTGCCCGGCGTCGAGATCGGCGACGAATGCGTCATCGGCTCGGGCTCGGTGGTGACCAAGAGCGTGCCGCCACGCTCGCTCGTCGCTGGCAATCCGGCAAAGATAATCCGCAGCGACATCAAGATCATTTCGCGTTACGGACGCATGGCACGCGAAGATGAGATGGTCTCGCAGATCGTGACGCACTTGCCGACTGGAGAAGCACGATGAAGATGTTTGCCTACCGGGGGAAACACGAGAATTTTGGCGACGAACTGAACCATTGGCTTTGGGAGCGCTTGCTGCCCGGCTTCTTCGACGACGACGAAAGCCAACTTTTTCTCGGCATCGGTTCGATTCTCTACGACAATTTCGACCCGAATATGCAGAAGATTGTCTTCGGCTCGGGCTACGGCGGCTACACCAACCCGCCGAAAGTCGATCGCAACTGGACATTCTATTTCGTGCGCGGAAAGAAGACTGCCGAAGTCCTCGGCATCGATCCGAGCTACGCCATCGGCGATTCGGGTATCCTCACGCGCAGCTGCTGGGATGCAAAAAGCATCGAGAAGCGCTACCCGGTCTCTTTCATGCCGCATTACGAAAGCGCCATGTACGGCAGTTGGGATAAGGCCTGCGAGCTCGCAGGGATTCACTATATCGATCCCCGCTGGTCTGTGGAAAAGGTTCTGACCGAAATCAGCGCATCGCATAAAGTGGTCTCCGAGGCGATGCATGGCTGCATTATCTCAGACGCGCTGCGCGTTCCCTGGCGGGCTATCCGACCGATCGCGCCGGGGAATCGAGCCAAGTGGTACGATTGGGCAAGTGCGCTTGATCTCGAGATCGACTTCGACGCGATTGGCCCGTCAAATATCGTCGAAGCAGGCGCGTCGCTGGTACGCAAAAACACCTACCTTTTGAAGAACATAACGTTCCGCCACCGCCGCATCCGACAGCTCACCGGCAACTATGTCTTTGGATCGACGGTCAAGACGTTGCAGCGGGTAGCGGAGAAGCCGGGCCAGCTCAGCACAGATGAGTCTATTGTAGAGGCGCACGACAGAATGCTGCTTGAGCTAAACCGACTGAAGCAAGATTTTTCCAAGAAAACGGCAAGCGTCCTGTGATGTCGCAAACCGAGTTCGTGACGAGGCAATAGGCATGATCCTTTCTAACTCCATCAACCCACTCTGCCCTGACAAAGGGGAGAAGCACTTTGGGCGGGTATTCAGCCCACTTAAATGGTCGATGTCCTGGTCGTGCGGAGCCATTCATCTATGAGCAGTGTTACCGACCGACTGATCCAGGGCAGCATATGGCTGAGTCTGTCCCGCGCCATCGTCAACGGGCTTTCCGCGCTTAGCACCTTTGTCCTGGCCTGGTATCTCGTGCCGGCCGACTTTGGTCTCGTTGCTATAGCAACGACGATCCAGGTCATTTTGAGCTCCGTCACCGAACTCTCGCTGAATCAGGCGCTTATCCGCCACGAATCTCCCAGCGAAGTTCACTTCAGTGCGGTGTGGACGTTGAGCGTGACGCGAAGCGCTGTTTTGGCGCTGCTGTTTGCGGCCAGTGCCTATCCGATCGCCGAGTTTTACAACGAGCCCCGGCTGACGAGCGTCATGCTTGCTTTGAGTTTCAGCCTGCTCCTGAGTGGTCTCGCCAATCCACGCCGCGTCATGCTCCAGCGTGATCTGATCTTCTGGCAGGAGTTCGTACTCAACGTCTCGCAAAAGCTGGTCGGCTTCGTCGTGACGGTGGCAATTGCTGCCATCTACCAGAGTTATTGGGCGCTCGTTGTCGGCACCCTCGCCTATCAGGTCACGAATATCATCGTTTCCTATACCGTCCTGCCGTTCTGGCCGCGCATAACCTTCCGGCATGCACGGGAATTGTTTTCGTTCTCGCTCTGGCTGACGGCCGGACAGATCGTCAACACGCTGAACTGGCGGGTCGAATATCTGTTAATCGGCAAGATGCTGGGCGCCACGCAGCTTGGCCATTATACCGTCGGCAACACTCTTTCGACTCTGCCGACGCGCGAGGCGACGGCGCCGTTGAACCAGACGATTTACCCGGGCTTTTCGAAGGTCCGCAACGACCCGGTCCGGCTTGTCGCAGCCTATCAGCGTGCACAGGCGCTTCTGGCGGCGGTGGCGCTTCCGGCCGGAATCGGCATGGCAGTGGTAGCTGATCCGATGATGCGGCTTGCCTTGGGAGAAAAGTGGGTTCCCGCCATCTTCATCGTACAGGCGCTCGCATCGGTCTTCGCTCTGCAGACCCTCGGTTCGCTCGTCCAACCGCTGGGCATGGCAAAGGGCCATACCAAGATGCTGTTCATCCGCGACACGCAGATGCTGGTGGTCCGCGTGCCCATCATCATCGCTGGTCTCATGATGGCCGGGCTTCCGGGCGTCGTTTATGCACGCGTGTTGACGGGCCTGATTTCCACCGTAGTCAACATGCTTCTCGTCAAGCGCTTGATCAATCTGCCATTCTTCCAGCAGCTCGCGGCAAACTTCCGCGCGCTTGCCAGTGTCGCCGTGATGGCTGCCGGCGTCTGGGGATTGTCGCATGTCCTGAACACTCCCACCGACAAGTTGGCGCTGGCCCTTCACCTGGCCATCCTCGTCGTCACCGGCGGCATCCTCTATGTCGGTTCCAGCTTTGTCCTTTGGCTCGCGATGAAGAAGCCAAACGGCCCGGAAACTGAAGTTCAGCGTATCGTTGTCAAGTTCCTGACAAAAGCCAAACGTATTGCCGTACCCAAGTCGGCTTGAAGTGAAACGAACATCAAGAAGAGAGGCAGAATGACCAGCCAATCCAGATCGGAGCTGATCGCAAAACTCAATGGCATGATCCATGATTGCCTGAAGGACTATGTCTCGCGCGACGAACCGCTTGCGATTCTCGACTTTCCCGACATCCGCAATTGCGGCGACTCGGCAATCTGGCTGGGTGAGATGGCCTATCTCAAGGATCGCTTCGGCAAGCGCCCGGACTATGTTTCCAGATTGTACGACTTCTCCGCCGACGATCTGAAACGGCGCGTACCGACCGGCCCGATCTTCATTCACGGCGGCGGCAATTTCGGCGATATCTGGGTTGCCCACCAGGATTTCCGCGAAGCGATCATGGAGCGTTTCCCGGATCGGCAGATCATCCAGTTCCCGCAGTCGATCCACTACAGTTCGCCTGAGCGCATCGAGCAATCCAAACGGGCAATCGGGCGCCACAAGAATTTCGTGCTGCTCGTGCGCGACGAAGAATCGAAGGAGTTTTCCGAAAAGCACTTCGACTGCACCGTACGACTATGCCCCGATATGGCTTTTGCCATCGGCCCGCTTGCGGAAAGGGCGACACAGATTCCCGTCCTCGCCATGTTGCGGGAGGATGCGGAACGGGTTGGCGGTACCGATCGCAAAATTCCTTCCGATATTCCTGTGGAAGACTGGATTACCGAGTCGAAACGGAAGGTCGATATCGCCAAGAAGTTAGGGGTAGCTTCGGCCTATCTCGCATTGAAGCCGAGCGAAGTTGCCTTGCGCAGACTGGACGCTGCGGCACACAACCGTTTCGAGCGCGGCATCAGTCAGATTTCGCGTGCCCGCGCAATCGTGACCGATCGCCTGCACGTCCATATCTGCTCGCTGCTGCTCGGCCGCCCGCATGCCGTGCTGGACAACAGCTATGGAAAGATCCGCCGCTTCATGAACGCTTTCTCCGGCGGAACCGACCTTTCATACAAGGCAACCTCGCTCGAGGACGGAATAGAGTGGGCGCGTGGTCAGGCAGCCAAGGGGCGTGTCGATGAAAAAGAAGCTGTGAGCTTGCGGGCTTAAGGGGGTCATTCGATGACACTTGTCACCTTCATTATCCCGGTCCGACATCAGGAGAATGCCCGCGATTGGAGCAGGCTGAAGGCAAACCTGACCCAGACCGTGGCCTCCATTTCCAACCAGACCAACGGAGACTGGCGCGGCATCATCGTGGCAAACGAAGGCGCCGATCTGCCTGACCTGCCGGAAAAATTCTCCGCCGTGCGTGTCACCTTTCCGCCGAACGACCTGCATGAGCTTGGAAAGGGCAGCAAAGAAGACTTCCTTGATGCCTTCCGGGCAGACAAAGGGCGTCGCGTTCTGAGCGGCATGCTGAATGCCACGGAAAGTCGTTTCTTCATGATTGTCGATGACGACGATTTCGTAAGCTCTCGGATCGTTCAACACGTATCCGACAATCGGGACGCCAACGGGTGGACGATCGACCGTGGTTATATCTGGGACGATGGCGGCAGTTTCCTGTTTGGCCACGACGACTTCAGCCATCTCTGCGGTACCTCGTTGATCATTCGTGCCGATCTCTACGAACTGCCGACCCGCTTTGAGGATGCTTCGCTCGACTGGATCAAGTCGATGCTGGGCAGCCATGTCCGCATAGCGGATATTCTTGCGCAACGGGGAGCGCCGCTCACGAAGCTTCCCTTTCGCGGGGCGGTCTATCGGGTCGCCCACGGCGGATCGCATAGTCAGGCGCCGAGCCTGCTGCGACAGTATTTCCTCAACCGCGGCGTGCTCACCAAACCCCGGCGATGGTTACGCAATCTTCGTAAGCTGAGGATACTCGGCGAGGGTCACAGGCGCGAGTTTTTCGGTAAGACGCGGTCGACCCCCGCGTAAGCGCCGATCCCATTCGAACATCGCACAGGCAGTCAAAATATGAAGCTTTTCTCTTTCGACTTCACCAAGAGGGTTGATAACTGATGTCGGATCTCTTCGTCAGCGTGCTCTTTTCATCTTACAATGGCGCCAGCCGCCGGCTGCGCCATACTTTGGATTCCTTGGTGCACCAGGAGCTTCCCCATGATCGGTGGGAACTGATAGCCGTCGACAACAATAGCAATGACGGCACGTTTGATCTTTTGGAAACCTATAGCGACAAGCTTCCCATCACCATCCTGCAGCAGCGCAAGCCGGGAAAGTCCGGCGCGCTGAATATGGCCTTGGATCGGGTGAAGGGGGATCTCATCGTCTTTACGGACGACGATGTTCGTGCCGAGCCGAACTGGCTGAAAGCGATCGTCGACTGCGCCGCAGCCCATCCGAGTTATGGCGTCTTCGGCGGCAGAATCGTCCCCGAATGGGAGAAAGAACCAAAAGACAGGTTTATCGAATGGATTCCGATGGGATCCACCTTTGCGATAGTCGATGACACCCAAAGCGGACCGTGTGACCCGACGAAAGTCTGGGGCCCGAATACGATCGTCCGGCGAGAGTTGCTCGGAACAAGCGTGCGCTACCGCGAAGATATCGGTCCTCTTCCCGGAAAGATTTTTGCCATGGGTGAAGATGCGGAAATCATCATTCGCCTGGCGGCCAATGGCGCCAAGTCCTATCGATGCGCCGAGGCCGTGGTCCATCATTGGATTCCGGCATCAAGTGTCACCGAGGATTGGGTACAGAAAAGAGGCGAGCGGCTTGGCTACGGCATGCCGGCGCTCTTTCCCGACGAGGTGCCTGGAGGGGTGAGGTTAAGCGGAGTTCCGCTTCCGACCTGGATCGAAAGCGCACAATGGGCCTTCCGGGCAGCAATGCTTTATCTCCTGCCGCGATCGAAGAAACGTTTCTGGGCGATCTGGAAATATTATTACATGCGTGGCTATCGCGCCGGAATTCGCCGATACGTTTCTCAGACGATGACGCAGTAATCGATTGCATAGGAGGCAGTAATTTGAAACTCTCGGTGCTCATCAAAAATTTATGGCAGTATTTGCGCCCACGCATCGACAGCGTTCTATCGCAGGCCCAAGACATCGGTAAAGGCGTGACCCGAATCGCACAGGGAAGCGACCCGACCGAAATGAGGTCCGGAGCATCACATGAGCAAAGTCAAGGTTACAATACTGTTCTCAACTTATAACGGCGAGAAGACTCTGCCAACGATGCTTGACGCACTGTGCGCTTCAACCCTACCGAAGGAAGAATGGAAAATTGTTGCGGTCGACAACAACAGCAGCGACGACACTGCAGCAGTCTTGAATTCCTATAAGGAGCGGCTTCCGCTGGAAGTTTATTTTGAGCCAAAACAAGGTAAGCAGTACGCATTGACTTTGGGCTTCCGCCATCTGGAGGGCGAACTCGTCATTTTAACCGATGACGACGTCATTCCCGCGCCGGATTGGATCGAGCAGTTTCTCACCTTGGCAGATGAGCAGCCACAGTTTGCCATATTCGGCGGCTTAATCACGCCCGAATGGGAGGAAAGGCCTGCACCGTGGCTCATCAATTACGGGCATCTGGGGATTCTTTATGCGCTAAATGGCGGTCTACCCGAGGGGGCGATTTCAGCGGCATTGATATCGGGGCCGAATTCGGCCTTCCGTCGTTCCATTTTAGGATCCGGCTATATCGTTCACGACGGCCTCGGCCCCGATGCCACTGTCGCTCAGTTCCCCATGGGTGAGGATACTGCTTTCGCTCTCAGGTTGGAGAAGAATGGAGCCAAGGCTTTTCACTCGCGGCATCCCGGGGTTCGGCACATTGTCAGGAAGGGCTATGTGAACGAAGGCTGGGTTTTGCGGCGCGGCGAGCGTTATGGCATGGGCTTGGTTATCGTTCGGCCGGACCTCTTCGACAGAAAAACGAAAATTGGCGGTCTGCCCATCGCTAGCGCCTTGAGATGGCTTCTGATGGTGCCGGCCAGCGTCGTCGTCAAGAGATTTCCGCTAAGCGGCGTTCGCTTCAAATTGCTCTGGGCGCAGTCGGTGAGACAGGGGATCCTGCGCCAATTTCTCAAGCAGCGATCTACGATGAATAAAACGATCTACTCTCAGGTCGGCGCCAAATGACGAAAGTACTAAACCGCGGCATCGACAGGAAGTGCTCCAGCTGCGGAGGCAGCGGGCAGGATTTTCGCACGTCAGGAGGCGAGTGGGTTTGATGACGGATCCGAGAATTAGTGTCATCTTTTCGTCCTTCAACGGCGCCAGCAGACGGCTTCAACAGATGCTGGATTCGATGTTGGGGCAAAACCTTCCAGTCGAACAATGGGAACTGATTGGCGTCAACAACAACAGTAAAGACGAAACACAGGAACTTCTCGATCAATATGCAAAGAAGCTTCCAATTGTTGTTGTTAATCATACCCGCCCAGGCAAATCAGGAGCTATGAACGCAGCTCTGGCGATAGCTCGAGGAGCGCTGATCGTTTTTACGGACGACGACGTCGAGGCAGATGCGAACTGGTTGAGTTCGATCGCTGCATGCGCGGAGGGGAACCCGGATTTCGGCGTTATCGGCGGCCGAATTCTTCCAAATTGGGAGCATTATCCCCATGGGGATCCGCTGTTGGACTGGATTCCCATGGGGTCGACCTTCGCCATAGCCGACCAGGAATCCAGTGGCCCATGCGACCCGACAAAAATTTGGGGTCCGAACACGACCGTGCGTCGCGAATTGCTTGGCAGCAATGTTCGATTCCGCGAAGATATCGGGCCGCTTCCAGGAGGTCTTTTCGCAATGGGAGAGGATACGGAAATTGTCAGCCGCCTATCCCGAAGCGGCGTGAAAACCTATCGGTGCGCTGAGGCCATTGTTCATCATTGGATTCCAGCCTCTAGCGTGACAGAGGCTTGGGTACAGAAGCGTGGGGAACGTCTTGGCTATGGAATGCCAGCGCTCTTCGCCGAGGACATTCCAAAAGGTATAAGGATCGGGGGAATCCCCTTAAGAACCTGGATCGAGAGCGCCAACTGGGCGGTTCGGGCAGCCCTCCTTTATCCGTTGCCGCGATCAAAGAAGCGGTTCTGGGCCATCTGGAAGTACTATTACATGCGTGGCTACCGCGCCGGACTTCGCCGATACGCACCGGCAGTAAATCATTCTGGTCGACTAGCGCAGGAGGTCGTGCATTGAAATTATCGGTGCTTATCAACAATTTCAATTACGGCCAGTATTTGCGCCCATGCATCGACAGTGTTCTGTCGCAGGTCTATCCCGACTTCGAAGTGATCGTGGTCGACGATGGCTCCACCGATGATTCCCAAGAGATTCTTGCTTCCTATGGCGAGCGGATCCTGACCGTATTGAAGGAAAATGGTGGCCAGGCATCGAGCTTCAATGCGGGTTTTGCGGCCGCAAGCGGCGATATCCTCTTTCTCCTCGATGCCGATGATGCGTTTCTGCCCGGCAAACTTGCTCGTATCGCCGAGATCTACGATCACAACGAGATCGACTGGTGCTTCGACCGGGTGACGACCGAGGAAAGCGACCAGCCTCCTACAGTGCTGCAAGTGACACTGTTCGACAAGCGGGACACGCTTCGCAGGGGCGGCTTTCCCTCGCTTCCGGTTCCGACATCGGGCTTGAGCTTCCGCCGCAATCTACTGTCCCAGATACTGCCGATGTCCGTCGCTACAGACGTCGTCCTCAGCGACAATTATATCAAGTTTGCCGCTGCCTTTCTCGGCCGCGGCGCCATCGTCGAAACACCGCTGACGTTTCAGCGCATTCATGAGTCGAACCGCTACACTGGCACAAGCAGGGCAAAGACACTGCGCCCGCGGATCATGATCGCGACTGGGCTCGAACTGGCACGCCGCTATGACGGGCTGCAGGCACTCGGCAAGAGCCTCGTGGCCGGCGGAATTGCCGAAACGACATCGCTTCTGAAGCTCCGGGGCGAAGCTCGCAACACGGTGGCCGGCGGTCCGTTCGGCGACGCTGCCGCGACCGAAGTGGCCTTGATGGCGGCGCGCAAGCGTTTGGGAAATATGCTGCGGAGAGGACAGTCATGAATCAGCAACAGACTTTTCCGCATTCATCCGTCGGCACAGAAGCAGGCGCCGCACCGCTGAATATCGCCGTCGGCGTGCTGACCTATCGACGCCTCGACGGGATCGCCAAGCTGCTTGACGTGATGACCCGCCAGATCCGACATCCGGATCGTCCCTATCATCTCACCATGGTGATCGTGGACAATGATGCAGCCGGCAGCGCAAAGGCCACGGTGGAGGGCTTTGACCAGACAGGCGCCTACAACCTGATCTACGTTATCGAGTCAAACCAGGGCATACCCTTTGCGCGCAACCGCGCGATGGATTCAGCGCCTCCCGGCACCGACCTTTTCTGCTTTCTCGACGATGACGAATGGCCGGTCGACGGCTGGCTGGACGCGATGCTGGAGACACGGGAGAAAAACCGCGCCGATTGCGTCTACGGTCCCGTCCAGCCGGTCTATCCGGAAAACCCGCCGGAATATTTCATCAAGGCGAGAGTCTTCGAGCGCAAAAAGAACAAGGACGGTCAGCGTATCGGTTATGCGGCCTCGAACAACGTCATGTTCGACTATCCCCTGATCCGCTCATGGAATCTGCGTTTTGAAGAGAAGATGCGCTTCACCGGAGGCACGGATTATCTCTTCTTCAATCAGGCCATCCGTCGCGGCATGCAGGTTTTCTGGGCTGATAAGGCCCTTGTCTATGATATCGTTCCCGCGAACCGGATGACCTGGAAATGGGTGCTGCAAAGACAATACCGGCTCGGAAATACCTTCGCAGTCAGTGAGGTCCTGCATGGCAACCTCAAGCGCCGAGCCTATCGCGCGGTTTATGGAGCGACGAGGGTCATACTGGGACTGGCCATGCTGCCGGCGATTTTGATTTCACCCTATTGGGGCATGCGAGCTCTCACCCACGTCCTGCGCGGTGCTGGCATGGTCAACGGGATTCTCGGACACGCCTACCAGGAATACAAACCCAATGCCGCCCACTGATATTGCTTGCGGGAGCGCCTCGAATGAGTTTCGGTCCTTCTTTTGTTCAAGACGAAAACATCCTACGGTTAACCGGCCGTCCATGAATTTCAAAGCTTCGACCAACCAAACCAAAAATGGTACACTTCTATTGAATTATCGCGGCACAGCCGCAGTTTGAACAGAACGGTTTTGCGCTATTATCATCGGTCAAATATAGGAGATGCCTGTCTATGGCTGAGAAAAAATTGAAGGTTCTCGCTGCCTCGTCAGGAGGCGGCCATTGGGAACAGCTGATGGCCATGCGCGGCGCATTCGAGGGCTGCGATATCGTCTTTGCAACAACCATCCCAGGGCTGCTTGCCAAATACGACATTCGCGACGGCCTGGTGCTTCCCGATTGCAGCCGCGACTCGATCACAATGTCGATCCGGTGCTTTTTCAGCGCCTTCTCCATCGTCATCAAGCAGAGGCCAGACGTTATTATCTCGACCGGCGCCGCACCCGGACTTTTTTGCCTGCTTGCCGGCAAATTGATGGGCAAGCGAACGATCTGGATCGATAGCGTCGCCAATGTCGAGAAGCTCTCCCTATCGGGAAAATTGGCTGGCCATATTGCGACGCTCTGGCTCACGCAATGGCAGCATCTTTCACGGCCGGATGGCCCCCACTACGCAGGAGCTGTCCTTTGATTCTCGTCACCGTCGGAACGCAGCTGCCATTCGATCGCCTCGTCAAGGCCGTCGACACATTCGCAACGGAACTGTCCAAACCGGTTCTGGCACAGATCGGCAGGGGCAGCTACACGCCACAGAACATGAAGTGGATCAAAAATATCGAGCCGAAGGACTTTGATAAGGTCTTTCGCGATGCAACCATCATCGTCTCTCATGCGGGAATTGGCACTGTGCTGACGGCCAAGCGTTTTGGGAAGCCGATCATTCTCGTTCCCCGACAGGCGGCGCTCGGCGAGCACCGAAACGATCATCAGCTTGCCACGGTAGGCCAGCTCGCAGGCCGACCGGGTATCTATGTCGCGCATACCGATGACGATCTCAAAAACTATCTCCTCGAAGATCTGGATAGTCCGTCTGACGAAGATTCGTCTGAGGCCGGCCGGGCTTCGCTGGTCAGTTACTTGAAAAATTATATTGCCGCCGTCTGAACCCGGAAGCCGTCACGGATTGTGACGGGCATGTGAGAGAATTTTTCATTCTCCGCAGTTGTTGCCGGCGATGCGTTTGACGAGTTCAGGCGTGATGATTTTAGAGGCGACGTCGAGCAGAGGATGCGCGCCATCAGGAATTGCCGTAACCAGATCATCCGGCGTAAGACGCTCCCAGTTGGGCCGGTGGTCGACAAACTCCAGGCCCCGTTTTTGCGCCTCCGCCTGATGTGCCGAGATGTAGCTGTCGACAAAGGGGCGGATCAGCCCACGTAATCCTGAAAACGGATTCATGGCCATGACGACAATCCGCGCTTGCGGCAGGCGCTGCCGAAGCTGGTCGAGGATGTCGCCGATATTCTTTCGGCTTTGTGCAAGCGACACGAACCGATGCAGCGTTGCGTCGTTGGCGTAGAGCTCAATCAGGATGATATCCGGCTGCTCGGCAACGACGCGATCGATCTGGGTCAGAGCCCACAGCGACGTTTCACCGCTTTTCGCAACACTATCGACCTTCACAGGCCGGTGCAGGCAGGCTGCAAGCTCTGTCTCAAGGGCAGGCTGCCATCCCCCGCGGGCCGTCAAGGATGTTCCGAAGGCCACTATTTTCAGCGGCGGAGGACTATCGGCATAACCGTTTTTGGTCGCTGAAAGCATCACCAGACACGCCAGAAACAGAACCAGTCCATAAGCCGGTCGCCTCTCAATTGGCGCCGCTCGCCAAAGCCGCAAACATATCATAGCGAGACCCTGCAGCAGGCTTGAGACAATTTCGTGAAATGGAAGCTCATACCTCTGTTCAAGCGCCACGAAATAACCCAACCCCAGCCCGGCGAATGACAACGGCTGCTTTAAGACGTGGGGCTCCTAACGCGAAACAGCCGCCAATCACTCCTGACGAAATACGTGCTGCATCTGATCGGTCAGAGGCTTGGTGAGATAGGATATAACCGTCCGGTCGCCGATCTTGATAAAGACCTCCGCCGGCATGCCGGGATAGAGCTTTATTGTCTTCATCCTGGCGATGCTTTCAGGTTTCGGCTTGACGCGCAGGGGATAGTAGCTAATGCCCGTGCGCTCATCCTTGACGATATCAGGAGCGATAGAGGTAATCTCACCGCTCACGTCAGGCGTCGTGCGTTGATCGAAAGCGCTGAAACGCACATCGACGGACTGACCGACGTGAACCTGATCAATGTCGCGGGTGGCAACTTTCGCCTCGACCGTAAGCTCGTTGTTTTCGGGCACGACGAGCATCAGCGTCTGACCGGGATCGATGACGCCATTGACGGTGTGAACCGAAAGCTCGTGAACTCGTCCGGTCAGCGGCGCGGTGATGTCGAGACGGTGCAGCTGATCGAGCGCGGTTCCGCGGCGCTCTTCATATTCGGCTATCTGCGCCTCGACGTCGGTGAGGTCCTTTGCGATCTCCGAACGACGATCCTCGTCGAGTTGGATCGACTGGCGATCGATCTCGATTGCCTTGCCCTCGGCCTCCGCCTTTGCTGCAATTTCCTGGCCGCTGTTGCCCTGGAGATCGGCACGTGCCCGCTTGAGCTGATTCAAACGCTGAAGCGTGACCAGCCCCTTCTTATAGAGCACATCAATGCCTCCAAGCTCCTCTTCGATCAAGCCCAGGGAATCATTGGTGGCGTTGATCTGAACGACCAACCCCTTTACCTGCTCGGCCAGTTGATCCTTGCGCGATGCCAGCTGGCTCTTCATCCCGATAAGCGCCGACCTGCGACTGTCGAACAACTTCTGCTCGCCATCGAGAAGCTTCTGCGCCGAGGTGCTGGATGTCAGATCGGTGATGTTTTCCTCGACCTCGAACGATTCGGCGCCGATCCGTTCCGCCTTCAGACGGGCACGGCGCGCATAAAGCTGAGCGAGCGTGCTTTCGACAATCGAGAGGTTCGCTCTGGTCGTCGTTCCATCGAGACGTATCAGCACCTGCCCTGCCGTCACATGGTCGTTTTCGGAGACCAGCAATTCCGACACTATACCACCTGTCAGGTGCTGGATCTTCTTGACATCGCCGTCGACGACGATCACGCCCTCGCCGATGACTGCGCTCGAAAGCTCTGTCGTCGCCGCCCAACCGCCGATGCCACAAACGAGGGCTATCGACAACACCCCGACAACGGCAACATGCCGATTGAGGGAGCGTTTCGATTCACTGATAACCTTGCTCACAATCTTCCTTCTGGCCTATTCGGCCGCATTCATGCCGTCGACCACGACTTTAAGCTGAGCCACGCGCTCGGCAATCGGCGTACGCGCCGCTTCCGGCCGGCTGACCCTTGCCAGAACTTCCTCTTTGGGACCAAACGCGATCATACGGCCTTCCTGCATCATCAGCACGAAGTCGCAGACCGCCAGAACGCCGGACCGATGTGCGATGACAACGACAATGCCGCCGCGCGCCCGCACGCTCATGATCGCGGCACTCAGCGCCCGCTCGCCTTCTTCATCGAGATTGGAGTTCGGTTCGTCGAGCACGACGAGGAATGGTTCGCCGTAAAGCGCTCTTGCCAGCGCGATACGCTGTCTCTGGCCGGCCGAAAGTGCAGCACCGCCTTCGCCGATTTCGGTTTCGTAACCGTTCGGTAGACGAAGAATAAGATCGTGAACACGCGCCGCCCGCGCTGCGGCAACCACGACCTCGGGTGACATCTCCTTCGCGAAACGGCAGATATTCTGCGCGACGGTCCCCGAGAAAAGCTCCACATCCTGCGGGAGATAACCGATATGCCGGCCAAGTGCGTCGCCGTCCCACTGATCCAGCGCAGCGCCATCGAGACGAATGGATCCTCTGACGGTCGGCCAGATGCCCATCATCGCCCGTGCCAACGACGACTTGCCCGAGGCACTGTAACCAATGACCCCAAGCGCGCTCCCCGCCCTCAAGCCGAAGCTGACATCGGAGATGACCAGGCGCTGGCCCGCCGGCGGTCCGCTCGCCAAGCCTTCGACAGTGACTTGCTTGGTAGGAGCCGCGAGCGCAAGGGGGGCTGGAATCTCAGGAATGGTTTTCAGCAGGCTCGAAAGCCGCGCCCAGCTCTGCTGAGCAGAAACGAAACCACGCCAATTTCCGATCGCCGCTTCGACAGGCGCCAGAGCGCGCGAGGTCAATATCGAGCCCGCGATGATAATTCCCGAAGAGGCCTGCCCTTGAATGACCAGGATTGCGCCTGTCGCGAGCGTTCCCGATTGCAAAGCAATACGGAAAATCTTCGACAAGGTCGCATATCCGTTGCCGACATCCGATGCCTGCCGGGTGATCGTCCGGTATTCACTGTTCTTGCGGTCCCAGATTTCGGCCATCGTGCCTGCCATGCCCATGGCGTGAATAACCTCGGAGTTGCGGATCGAGGTCTGCGCGAAGGCATTCCGCATATTGGCGGAGTCAGATTGCTTCTTTGAGAGCGTACGCGTTCCCTGATTGGTCATGAACGTCAGGATGGCGAGAACCAGCGATCCACCGATCGCGATATATCCGATCGCCGGATGAAAGAGGAAGCAGATCACGATATAGAACGGCAACCAGGGCAGATCGAACATCGCTGTCGGGCCCATACCGGACAGGAAGGTTCTGATCTGGTCGAAGTCGCGCAACGGCTGAAGCCCGTCGCCGCCGATTTTGACCTTCAACGGAGCCTTGATCAGCGCGCGGAACACACGTCCGTTCACCATCTCGTCAAGCGCACCGGCAACACGCACAAGCATCCTGCTTCGCAGAACTTCGAACGCTCCTTGAAAACAGTAAAGCATTAACGCAAGTATTGCCAGGACAGCCAGCGAAGGTATGCTTTTGCTGGGGATGACCCGGTCATACACCTCAAGCATAAAAAATGAACTTGTAAGGTATAGGATATTGATAAGCGCGCTTGCTATTCCAATGAAAACAAGCCCCCCCTTGCATTTCCTTAATGCTTTGGATGGCTCGCTGACATCAGCTGCTGAATTCTGAAACACGAAATAATCCCTCTCTTACCGCATCGCACGAAAGCAAATATGCCGGCGCACACTCCAGCTCCGGGTCCATCACGCCCGATCAGTGACACGACTGCCTTGGACCCCGACACCGGCGCCGGACCCGCTTGCAAGCCCACGACCTATTACATGAATCCAACCAAAAAGTGACCAAAAATTCCAATTTATAACGAGCGGCTTCAGGGATTCTGACTTGACGCTACGCTAAATATACCAACCTAAGCAAGTGAAAATCGCAAATTGCCCAACAACGGCGCAGAGAGATGAACGTATCGCGCGCATATGCGCGACGTTTACTGGGGCGTTAACTATAAATTCAATCTATAGTTCATTTTTCCTATGAACGGCGGAACTATTTTTTTATCCGCGCCTTCGACCGCCGACACCCCTTCATCATCAAGCTTTCAGATGTTGAACAGCGGGCCGGCGCTCTCTTTGGCGTGATTCAAACCAGCAGGTGCGATGCTTGGCTGCTATGGAACGCGTCCACATTTATATACACGCCGAGCGAGTCGCTATCGACGTGAGAAGCGCCGTCAGAAATCTTATATTGGAAGGATTCGCTGACCTTTCCGCTGAGACCGGCGATTTTCACCGCATCGACCGTATACGTGTAATCACCGTCGCTCTCCACATGGATGACGCCGTATTTCCCCGTCAGCGTCAGGCCATGCTTGTCCACTGCACTGTCACCGAAGCGACGAAGCAGCACGGTTCCATTGATTGCGCTATCGTTTTCGAGGAGGTTGCCATGATAGGCGCTGCCCGTATCCGTCGAGATCTTCAGGCTGTCATGGGCTGCGACAATCTTGGGAACGGCGACGGTGGGTGCGGTGGAAACCTGCGCTTCGGTCGCCGGCGCCGGAGTGCTTGTCTGCGACGGTGTTGACGGTTCGACATGCGGCTCCACAACCGGTGTGGTAGGCGTCTCATTGGTGGACGGGGCGTTGCCAGTCGTAGCGTCGAGTTCGGCCTGCGCTTGCTCCAGCGTTTTATTGTCGTTGATCAGGAAGGTGCTCTGGAGGGCAATTGCGACCGGCATTGTCAACGTCGACACCACGCTGTCGATGATATTATCATGGAAAGAGCCGGATGCAGGCCTGTCGACCTTCAGCGCCGAGGACGACAGGTCGTCAAAGACATTACCATGAATATCGATATCCGTGCGTGTATAACTTGGGTAACCTGCAGCGCTGATCGACACGCCCCAGACGCCGTTATGAATATAGTTTCCACTGATATCATAGTTTGTCGCATCGCCCTGGTCGCCAAGGCCGATGCCGAAAGACCAGCTGTAACCACCATATCCCGAAATGTCATTGTCGTGGATGGCGATATTCTTGCCTGCGTTGGCACCTATCCCGAAACCGCCACCGACCACGGTGTTGTCCTCGACCACCGCATTTACAGCCCGAACAAGCACCAGGACGCCCTTTGCGCTATTGGTCTCCGTCTGCTCCAGGTGGTTACCCTTGATCAGGATATTGCTGCTGTCGTTCAACTGAACGGCGTCTGCCGCAGCGCCTTGGCTGTTAATGACCAGGTTATTAACGATGGTAACGCCAATCACTTTATCCATCCAGATGCCGTCTCCGTTCACGCCGGAAATCTTGCTGTTCTCGATGGTAATGTTCTGACTGCTCTGGAAATTGACGGAACCAGGCTTGCCGGCAAGTCCGGTATTTTCGACCTCGACGTTGCGGACGGTCCAGTTAGAGACATTTCCCGCATATATCGCCGCACCGCCGGTATCAGCAATCTTGATGTTCTCCACGATGATGTTTGAAGCCTTCGAGCCGTGGATGCCGTCATTGCTACTGTGAATGACCGGCGCATCGCCAACGCCGTAACTGCCAATGGTAATCGGAGAGCTGACAGTGCCGGAGTATTTCAGGTCGAATTGCTCGTTAAACACGCTTCCGGCGGCAAGCAGCACGCTGTCTCCCGGCTTTAGCCTCAAGGATTCGACCGCGGAAAGCGTCGCGAAAGCCGACTGCTCGCTCATCCCACTATTCTGATTGGATCCCGTTGCCGAATTTACATAGTAGACGGTCACGCCATGATCTCCCAAAGATACTGGAAAATCTTTTACCTGCAGACTTCTCTCCGCCTCCTAAAATGGAACACTAAAATGCGTTCTATCTCGCGACAATTCTTACATCCTCTACAAAATATCTTCGCTTCTCGAATATTTCGCGTTGCAAAAAAAGTTGCGATGCACAATTATGGACAGGTTACCTGACATCAGCAGTGGCATTAAGACTATCTTCCAGGGCACGCATATTAATTTGCGAAAATTGCGCCTCGAAAGAAAGCTTACTTGATAAACATATGTGACAAGAGCGCGACATCAGTTACTTCGCTGAAAATCATGAGATCGAGCGAGCAACAAAAAATGTCACGCCATAGCCCGTAGTGATTATGTCAATATCTCATCTGCACATCTGAACATCAACGTATTTTTATAAATTGCCTTTGAATAAACATTCTTCTCTCCTGAAGAAAAATGGATTCGTATCTGTCATTTGACACTTTCACTTATTTTTAACGCAACAATCCTCCGGCGTTTCATTATCTTATGCGAGTTCCAGGTGTGTCATTATTGTACGATACACCCCAAAATGTTCACTTGCTGTTAATTACACCCTTGACTCTCTGTATTAAGATATCCTTAATCGGGCAGCTCGCTAAAGGTCAGAATTGACCTAGCAAAGAACAATTCAAGGAGAGAACCGATGGCTGTTCACGCAACCGACGATAGTGCAACATTCCTGGAAACTGACGCCATTTCAGGAAATCTGCTTTCCAACGATTCATCCGATAACGGACACCTGTTCCTGCGCGCCTTCGACGGTGCGAGCGTTGGCGCCAAGAGCGGCAACAGCCAGATCACAGAGATCCAAGGCGACTACGGCACCTTCTTCGTCAAGCCTGACGGTAGTTACACCTATGTCCTGAGCGACGCTGCCAAGGTCAACTTCACCAATGGTGAATTGCTCCAGGAGAAGGTCTCGTACAAAATTTCCGACGGCAGCGGTCATACCGATGTCGGCCTGTTCACGCTGAACATTCAGGGCGTAACCCAGGTAAAGCCGATCGCCGTCGACGACCACTACAGCTTCACAGAAGGCGACGCCATCGGCGGCAACGCCCTGGATAACGACATTGCCGGCGACAATGGTCATCTCTTCCTCCGCCAGTTCGGCGCCACGACCGTAAACGGCGATCCAAGCGCAACGACCGATGTCGCCGGCACGTATGGCACGTTCCATGTCAAAGCGGATGGAACATTTACCTATGATCTGGCAGTAGATGTTGCTGCGGGCGATCACGTCACGGAAACCGTCCAGTTCTACAAGATCTCTGACGGCGAAGGCCACACCGACGTCGGCGTTCTGACACTCAACATCACTGGCGCGGACGCAGAAGTCTGATCATCAATAGCCAATCAAAAACAAAGCCCGCCGCGTAAGCAGCGGGCGTTGTTTTATACAAGTTGAGCTCCGGTCAAGAGAATGAGCCGTCGTGCGCGGCTGCCGGCAACCAGATGGACCGCTAACTTCAGCGGAGCTCGGAACTGCCTCCAGAACAGCACGATTATATTCCATCGGGCGTTGGTTCACTGCCGTTTTGGAGCTTGGAACTGTCTTTGAAAACCGCCTCGGTGATTTACTTGCTGCAACGCTGTCGGAACCGCGCCGTCGCAGCCTCTCCAACGCTCGTCCAGGTTTGATCGAAGATTGGACGAAGCTGTGGGCTAATCTCTTTTATCGTGGCGTTGACCCTGCAACGATCGCCCAGTTTCAGCATCGTCGTAAGATCGCTATCGAGCGCGCGCTTTGCCGCGGCAAGCGTTGCATCGGTAAAATCGTTCCAGAAATAAAACCGCGTCAGAATCATCACCTGGTCGTAGGGGGCGAGCACAACCGAACGCTTCATCATTCCCGCAATCGCGACCGGCTCTTCCGCAATTCTCGACTGCACGGCCGCAAGGCGAAGCCAAAAATTGCTGTTCGTCGGCATGCACGAAAGCGCATACCGCAGATACTGGCGCGCACTGGACGCTGCAACGGCCCAGGCGTCGTAGTTGACATTGACATTCTGCCGATCGAGTTGCGCCAGAACGAGGGTTACGCCAGCAGCCACAATGTCTGATCGGCAATAATGACCGTCAACGACGTCGACACTACGCACCGCATATTTGGTCACGACGTCATCCGCGACCGTCTCTCCGCGCTCGATCCTTTCGGCGACGATCGAGGTGCTGGCCGTTCTTATCGAAGCGGAGAGCTCTCGACCGGCCAGCACCACAAAGACGACGGTGACGATAACGAAAGCGATTCTGGTAACCGAAACGAACTGACCGCGGAACATCAGCTTTCGGTATAGTATCGCGAATAACGCTTATAATAATACTCGCTCGAACCGAATGTCCGGTAAAGTTTCATCTGCGACGGGTCCACCTTGGTCAATATAGTACCGACGCATTTCGCATAGAGTTCCGGCTCGGACAGCAAGGTCGACTGCACGACCTTGCGCGATGTCTTTCCCCACTCGATAACGAAAACCACCGCATCCAGCTTCGAATTGATGGCGCGTGCATCCACAACCGGCGCCAAGGGCGGCAGGTCGACGATAATATAATCGAAGCTTTGACGTGCCGTTTGAAGAAGCTGATCCATGCCGCGTGACGCAAGCAGCTCCGACGAATGCGGGACACGATACCGTGCCACCGTCGGCAAAAATGCGAGCTTTGTTTTGGGATCGAGAAGGATCAGATCCTTGAGCGGGCGGCTGTCAACGATCGCCTCGAGCAAGCCGGCCTCGGCATGGCGGCCGATCGCCCGGGTAGCACCAGGATTGCGCATGTCGCCGTCGATAAGCAGGCAACGCGCACCCTGCATTGCCAGGAGCTTGGCAAAATTGATGGATGTCGTCGACTTCCCCTCGCCAGGCAAGCTCGACACGACGCCGATGACCTTGCAGCGCTGATCGGCAGCACTGAGGTCGATGGCTATCTTGGCGCTTCGAAGCGTCTCGGCAAATGCCGAGAGCGGATGCTCCTCGACATAGGTCGTGGTCTTCCCGCCCCTGGCAATGCTTCGCGGATTGCCGGGATCAACGAGCGTCGGATCGTCGACGTTATTTTCAATCAGCGGCATGACACCGAGAGACTCGACATCGAGCACGTCACGGACATCGTCGCCGGTGCGGAAGAACCGATCCCGGAATTCGCGGAAGGCGGCTATACCACTGCCAAATGCACATCCCACGAACATCGCGAAAGCCACGACGAGAGCTCTCTTCGGAGCGCTCGGCTTCGTCGGCGTCTCCGCCGTCGTGATGATGCGAGCAGCGGTAATCGGAAAGCTCTGCTGTTGAATTGCTTCCTGATAGCGCGTCAAGAAGCTCTGATAGAGATTCTTATAGGTATCGCGCGTGCGCTCCAGCTCGCGAAGCTGCACCTGCGTTTCGCCGGCCGTTGCGGCTACGCCCGTCGCCTGTGTCACACTGTCGCGCAGAGAATTTTCCCGCGATTTCGCGACCTGCAGCTCGCTTTGGTAGCTTTCGGCGATGCGATTCAACTCATCGAACATGAGCCTCTTATATTCTTCCATTTCCGCACGAAGCCGAACCGCCTGGACGTGATCGGGACCGAGCCGGGCCTCAATTTCGGTCTCTAGCTTGGAAGCTTCCAGATATTTCTTGCGTAGGTCGTTCGAAATCGAGCTGTCGAGCACATCCGTGACGATCGCATCGGTCTGCTTGGCGTCGATGATCGACTTGACGCGGGCATATCTTGCCTCGGCCTTCGCTGTCTCGGCCTGCGCATTGATCAATTGGGTGTTGATTTCGGAAAGCTGCTGCTCGCTAATCAGCGTACCGGATCCGGCCTCGACAAGCCCATGCTCGCCGCGGAATTTTTGAACCGCAAGGTCGGTGTCCAGCGCCTGCTGCCGGAGCTCTTCGATGCGCTCCTGCAGCCATTGGCCGGCCCGGCGCGTCGCCTCGTATTTGGAATTGAGCTTGTCGACCAGATAGACGTCGGCGATCCCAGCCGCGATATCACGCGCCAGGCCGGGCGACTGCGCGGTATAGCTGACATCGAGGACGTAGGAGCGGCCGACGCGTTCGACATCGATATTGCCAGCGACAGTCTCCGCAGCGCCTCGCCGCCTCATTTCCGGATCGGGGGCGACGACTGCGTCGTCGGCAAACCACGACCGAAAATTCATGAAGGATTTCAACGTTGAGACAGAAAAAAGCGAGCTCTTCGGTCCCATGAACTCCGGATTGTCGACGAGTTTCAGCTTGTCGACAACAGCATAGGCGATCGTGTCGGACTTCAAAAGCTCAACCTGACTGAGGACAGTACCTTCGTCATCGTCCATCTGGCCGAAAGCCGCCAGCTGATTGATCACCTGACTATCGCTGCGGTCGATCAGCACGCTCGTGTCGGCGGTGTAGACAGGCACCGAAGTCAGGACATACACAATGCCGAGAATGGCGAAGGCGAAACCGCACGCCGCAACCATCCGCCACTGTCGGCGGGCGATTGCGATGAGCTTGTCGAAATCGATGAAGTCAGCTTCGTTTCCCGTATCGCGGGAGGGGTCGATACGCGGCGTAAGTTTATCTGGCGATAGCAATTTCGATCTCCAACAAAAGCGTCAAGTGCTAAGATCTACGGGCAATTCCAGCTATTGTATGACCGGGACACTCTGACTCGTCGACTGCGTCGGATCGGTGGACGACTGCCCAGCCGCTCCGATGCTGACGATCGTCGTCGTTGAAGTCGACGATGAATCATCTGCGCCGGCATTCGAGACCTTCAGTGTACCCGCAGTTGTGGCAGCGCCGTCGAACGGCGTACCATCGTCCGCTCCAGGCCCGGTTTGTCCAACTTGCCCATCATTGCCGATGCCGGATGCGGCGGCGGCACTTGCACCCGGACCAAGAGCTGCGGTCCCGCCTTCGGCAAGGACCTTTGCAAAGGCGGCAAGCAGCGGCGCGAGGTTGGGATCGGCAATAGTCGCCTCGGCAACGGCCTTTTCGATCGCCAGCTTGAATTGCGGATCCGTTACCTGGCAGCTGTTTGCGGCCCGCGCGAGACCGGAGCCGATAGCCGCCATCTGTGCAGCACTGGCCTTCTTTGCCTGCTCGATCACTGGCGACAGCGCATCATTGCTGCTTCCGACCAGCGCGCGAACACGCGATGACAAAACCAACGGATCGGACATGTCGAGCAGAACGGCAGGGCTAGCGGTAAATCCGCCGACATCGACGGAAGTCAGACTTGCCGGACCCAAACAAGCTGCCGCAAAAGCGCTTGAATTCATGCCGGCAAACATCGCGACGACGATTCCGCTATACGCAAGCTTACGATAAACACCAGACCTTGCCATAACCACAGTCCTTCATCAAATCCGCTATATAGGCCGCCCTCACTGATCATTCGCGATCGATGACGGCCCGCCTATGTCAATCAATTTCCAAGATCCTGGACCGCATTGCTGGTATCGTTGGCATCGTCGGCCACTCCGGAAATAGTGGACGATACCGAGTTTACGATGTCAAGGAACTTGACCAGTTCAACAGAGGCCGAATTGGAAATATAGATAATATCCTTGTCTTCCATCTTGAATTGCTGAACAGCAAACAAGGTTGCCGGATCGCGAAGATTCGCGCGGATGATTACCGGAACCGTTTCACCGGTAAACCTCGTCGCGTCCACGTGCATCGCTGCAACCGTTTTCTTGGGGACAAGGCGGTAGAGCAGGACCTGTGCCGGATCAGCGCGGTCGTCGCGCAGGCCGCCCGCCTTGGCGATTGCCTCTCCAAGGGTCAGATCAGACTCTTCGAAATCGAAGCGACCGCTGGTGCCTGCGGCGCCGAGCGCAAGATATGTGCGACGCTCATGATCGATCGAAATCGTGTCATCCGGCGCAACATAAATATTTTCGGCCGGGTTCTTCAATAGCGTAGTGTAGGCGACGGTTGCCGTCTTGCCACGACGCTGCAGCGTCACATTCGTTTCGATATTGTTGGTCGTCAAACCACCCGCGGCGGAAATGACATCCAGAACGCGCTCACCGGCCGGGCTGATCTCGACGCGCTGGGGATTGTTGACATCACCGAGCACGGCAACCTGACTGGAGCGGCTTGTGGTTGTGGTTATAACCACCTGCGGCTCGATCGCGCGGCTTGCCAGGCGATCCTCGACGTCCTGCTCTACGGTCTCCTTCAGGCGACCGGCAGCCGGAACCCGGCCTGCATAGGGAATTGTGATCGTTCCGTTTCTATCGATGGTCTGCTCTGGCAGCGAGATGTAATTGCCGGGTCGGCTACCTGCATCGGACGGAATGAAAAGACCGCCCGACTGAGCCTCGAAGATGGCAACCGAAACGACATCACCGAAACCGAGCGGAATTTCGGGCGCCCCGCCTCGACCACCACCAAAACCTTTGAAGGATGTTGGCTGGGGAGCGGTAAAATACGACAGGACGTTCTTGCTGAGATCAATCAGGGCGTAGTCGATACCGACGCGACGCTCCTTGGTTGTCACTTTCACGGCTGCATCGCGATCAACATCTTTGTGATCGGGACCGGATCTTGGCAACGATGTGCAGCTTGCCAATATAGTCGTTAGCGCTACAACAATGGCGACGCGTGTACTACTGATACGAGAACAACCCATAGAATACCCTGTGTTGACGCCTCTGAAGCTACTGCTCCGCAATCTGACAAAATACAAGACGATCCCCGATCAATAACACTGAAAGCCGATTAACATTCCCCTAACTGTGGCAGGCTGGCAACGTCGAGCCCTTAGGAAGCGAAAAACGGCCCCGGTGCGACTTTTCTTGCGCCGCAACAATCCGAAGGCTGCACCCGCTATAAAATTTCTTGGGTTTCAGAGTCAACCGTTCGCACCTGCACAATCGATCTTTTCCGAAAATCTTATTAAAATCCATCCATTTAAACTTTAAGTGGTTAACGGCCGCTCATATGCCATGTCCGCCTCTCCGTTGCTACGCCCGAGGCTTATCGCGACAACCGCACTGAGGAAGGCGGAGTAAAACACCGCAAAACCCGGTATCTGCAGCGAAAAATCGACCGCCGCATGAAGGGCGACCAAAACCGTCGCCGCTAGACCAAGAAGAACATAGTGCCTCAGACGCCGCCTTTGGACGAGCCCGCGCCAAAACACTCTTGCAAGTACCGAGAGGACAAGGACGGCCGCAATGGGGAACAATATTCCGAGGCCCAGAAACCCTTCGAGATAGAAATTGTGTGCGCGATCGAAGATCCCGAAAATTCCACAGGCCGGATCGCGGTAGGCAGAAAACACGGTCCGAAAGGTACCGAGCCCGGTTCCCGTCAACCAATGATCCGAAATGGCACGCCATATGCCCGGCAGGATGCAAAACCGATCATCATCCTCGAGCAGCCGCTCTTGCGCACGCAAAATCGCCTGGCCTGCAAACATCGTCAGTAACACTACGACGAAGACAATCGCCGAGAGGAGCTTCAGCATCGAACGCCATCTTGACGCCGGTCTCAGATGACGCCTCGAGCCGTTCCAATTGATGACAAGCCACGGAAAATAGATGAGAGCGGCAACAAAGGTCGCAAATATCCCGGCGCGCGAGCGGCTGAGCATCAGCGCGGTGAAGCATGCGCACAAGAGCAGGATATAGACCCACGATCGCAAGAGAAGCGCGTTTCGGCCCGGCTCACCGGGCGGATAGTTCGAATAGGCACGGGCAATGTCCCTGACCAGGGTCAGCATGAGCAGCGTTCCAAGCCCGAGGAAGGTCGCGGCGGTATTGCGGTTGACGAAGACCGCGGTCAGGCTGTCGAGGTAGGCATGTTTCTCGATGACGATCAGGATGCTGGGAAACAGCAAAAACTGCAGCAGGCCGAAAACAGCGATGATGCCCGCCGAAAGCCCGAGGCCGGCAAGCACTTTTCTCGCGCGCTGATCGGTATCGCATAAGAGGAGCCCGGTCAGGAACGTGACGAAAGGCAGGGCGACCCGGAGGATCGACGCGAACGTGTCGGCCGGTTCGACCGAGATCGCCGCGGACTGGGCACCTGCCAGGTCACGCGCGGCATTCCAGGCGGGATTCGCCAACCAATTGGCGGGCAGTTCGATGGTTTGGATGAACGCCCAGCCCGCCAGGACGACGAGTAGAAACAAAGCGATACTGAAAACCCATCTGCTTTGTCTCGGCTCTCCGAACAGCAGTCCCGAAATGATGGCGAGGGCAAACATCCCGATCGCGGCGAAGGCGAAAGGAAAGGGTGTAACGCTCCCGAACGGTATGAGCGTCAATATAACGAGGCCGATGAAGGCAAAAAGCAAAACCTCTCGCAAGACCCGCTTATTGATGAGGTTGGAGAACATGTGAATTCGTTTACCAGAGTAGGCGGCGACCAAAGCCATTGCAACCGAAGAGATTAATTTACTCGTACTAACATAAGTTGAACATCAAGCACTTGCGTGCTAAAGTGTAACAGAATTCCACATCGTGTAAAATTGTCGCGAAAGGTTTAAGCCAATCGAGACAAGGCCTGGCTATGCTCCTTCCAAGCAGCAGAAACGGGACAGATATTCTGCGCCCAATACTTGGCAGATCATCAGATCGCCATGCCATTGACCGAGAAAAAAGGCAAGCCTGATCTCAATCGGTTGTCCTGACGGGGATTTAAGAGATGAAGAAAACTTTCGTTACACTTCTGGCACTGGCCCTTACAGCAGGCAATGCGTGCTCGGCATTTGCCGCCGGTCCCGCAGGTTTTGCCCGCGGTCTGACCGGTAATTCGGCGGTCAGTTATATCTCTGAAAAAGGCAAGATCATTCCGCCTTTCGCCCAGGTGCTGTTCTGCGCCCAGAACCCGACCGAATGCCGCGACAACAATGGTTTGGCGGTCGTTGCACTGACGGACAAGCAAATGCTGCAACTAAAGGATGTCAACACCGCCGTCAATCGTACGATGATCGGCCGGAACGACTCCCGCAACGAACTGAATGGCGACGTCTGGAAGGTGAATGTTCGCAGCGGCGATTGCGAAGATTTCGCGTTGACCAAGCGCAGTCGGCTGATCGCGATGGGCTGGTCGTCGCGCGCTTTGCGAATCGCAACGGCATATACACCCTCCGGTGAAGGACATGCGGTCCTCGTGGTCAGAACCGACAAGGGCGACCTCGTCCTCGACAACAGGAAAAGCAGCATCAAGAACTGGCGCGATACCGATCTGCGCTGGGACAAGATTCAATCGGGAACAGACCCCTACGTCTGGTACCGGCTATAACAACCGAGGCAGCGACATAGACTGATTGATCCTGTTTCCGGATTGAAGTCGAGCGTGCTCTGACGAGCCGCTCGACTTGTCATATCGCCCACACAAACCTATGTTTTGGCTATCGACGGGGCAGCGCGCGGCAAGCTGCGGTGCCCGGAGTTCGATTTTCGATGTGGGTTTCAGGCGATCTTCGGTATTGTCTTTTCGTCCAGATTAACTATGACGAACGTCATGCTGCGACGCAGCATGACGTTCTACTCTAATGATTTGAGGGAAATATGCGCATCACGATGATTGGATCAGGCTATGTCGGCCTCGTTTCAGGCGTTTGCTTTGCGGATTTCGGCCACGACGTCATCTGCGTCGACAAGGATCTGAGTAAGATCGAAGCCCTTCGCGAAGGCCGCATTCCGATCTACGAGCCGGGTCTCGAGCAACTGGTCGCCGAAAATACCAGCACCGGCCGGCTGTCCTTTTCGACCGATGTCGGCGAAAGTGTCCGCAGCGCCGACGTCGTGTTCATCGCTGTCGGCACACCGTCCCGACGCGGCGACGGCCACGCGGATCTCTCCTATGTCTACGCCGCTGCACGCGAGATCGCCACCTATGTGGAAGGCTTCACAGTTATCGTCACCAAGTCGACGGTGCCGGTCGGCACGGGTGACGAGGTCGAGCGGATCATGCGCGAAACCAATCCCGCGGCAGATGTCGCCGTCGTTTCCAATCCGGAATTCCTGCGCGAAGGCGCCGCCATCGAGGATTTCAAGCGTCCTGACCGTATCGTCGTCGGGCTGAACGACGACCGGGCACGCGAAACCATGACCGAGGTCTATCGCCCGCTTTACCTCAACCAGGCACCCCTGGTCTTTACCACTCGCCGCACCTCGGAACTGATCAAATATGCGGCCAATGCATTTCTCGCGATGAAGATCACCTTCATCAACGAGATTGCCGATCTCTGCGAGCGGGTCGACGCAAACGTCCAGGACGTTTCGCGCGGCATCGGTCTCGATGGCCGTATCGGCTCCAAGTTCCTGCATGCCGGCCCGGGTTACGGCGGCTCGTGCTTCCCCAAGGATACGCTTGCTCTTGCCAAGACGGCGCAGGATTACGACGCGCCGATGCGTCTCATTGAGACGACGATCTCGATCAATGACAACCGCAAGCGGGCGATGGGACGCAAAGTCATTTCGGCCGTCGGCGGAGACATTCGCGGCAAGAAGATCGCGATCCTCGGCCTGACTTTCAAACCGAACACCGACGACATGCGCGACAGCCCGGCGATCGCGGTCATCCAGACCCTGCAGGACAACGGCGCGCAAGTGGTCGGCTACGATCCCGAGGGTATGGAAAACGCCCGCAAGGTGATCGAGAACATCGAATATGCGAGCGGACCCTACGAGGCGGCCGCTGGTGCGGATGCGATTGTCATCGTCACCGAATGGAACCAGTTCCGCGCGCTCGATTTCAATCGCCTGAAGCAGTCGATGCGCACTCCGATCCTGGTCGATCTGCGCAATATCTACCGCAGCGACGAGGTCCGCAAACACGGCTTTACCTATACCGGCATCGGCACCAACCTTTATCAGGACGTGACCGGCGCCTGAGATAGCCTCCTGAACATCTGATCGTCCTGACGCCGCGGAGCGCAAGTCCCGCGGCGTTTGGTTTTAAGCATGTCGCGCAAAAGCGTGCAGTGGTTTTCGGACGGCCCCATGTTCGCCGATTTAAAGGATGCCGACTCGCGTCCCCTTTATCGTCAGCACCGTCAGCCGGCCCGTCGCCGAAACCGCCGTGTCGATACCGATGCGTTGCGGCCCGAATGTCGGGATTCGTGCCGGGGTATGCCCGTGGATCACGAGGACAGGAAGCTGCGGGCCTTCATCCAGGAAGGGCTGACGGATCCACATGAGGTCGCTGTCTTTCTGCTTTTTGAGGTCGATGCCCGGCTTGATGCCCGCATGAACAAAGACGACTCTTCCTATCCGCAGCATGATCGGCAGCGATTCCAGGAATTTGATATGCCGCTCGGGTATCATGTTGCGGATGACGCGGGCAATTGTTTCGCTTCCGGCCGCCGACTGCAGCAGATGCTCGATGTCGATACCGTATGAGTGCAGCGTCTCCGTTCCGGCAAAGCCGAGCCATTCGAGAATGCGCGCCGGCTTGCGGTAGAGTTTGACCAGCTCCGCGTCGTGATTGCCGCACAGGACGAAGCGCTGAAATCCCGGCGGCGGGGTCTTGCTCAGGAACTCCAGCACCGCACTCGAATCAGGCCCGCGATCGACATAGTCACCGAGCATGACGATGAGTTTCGGCCCCGGGAAGCGCGCGGCATCCTCGACGATGCGGCGATGCGCCTCGACCAGCTCGTTATAACATCCGTGAACATCGCTCATCGCGTAGACCGCAGCGAATTCGCCTTCGGCAAACGTCAGCCGAGCGCGTCTGTTAAGGTTGCCGGCCAGTATCGGTATGTGTCGTCGCCACGGCCCTAGATAGTTAAACATGTAACCCATTTATGAGACCCGACTGAATGGCGGGCTGCCGGAAATAATCCATCTCTTATCCATCGCTGCCACGGCATGAGGCTCAGTCTGCATAAGAAAATTGGCCGGATCGCGGCCCCATCGAAGTTGTAACCGGATTGCCATATTCAGAACGACATAATCCTTCGCCATCTGCTGCACCGCCTGCGCCAAGCTCGCCTGGCTGGTCGCGACCGAGGGCTGCGCATCCAGCACATCATGCAAGGATGATTGTCCATCCTTGTAGCTCCCGATCGAAAGCGCAAGAGTCTCCTGCGTCGTCCTGACCTGCGCCCGCAGCGCCTGAACGGTTTGCGCGTCGCGGTGAACGGATGATAGCGCGCGCTCAACCTCTTCGAGGGCGGTCAGAACAGTCTGCTTCCACACGAGATACTGCACCTTCGCACCGGATCTCGTCATCTCCGCATTCGCGCGCAGCCGTCCGCCATCGAAGATCGGCAGGTTGAGGGTCGGCCTGAAGGACCAGGTGGTCAGGCCACCGGCCGCGCTACCCGCTTGTTTTATGAATGACGGCGAGATCGAAGCACTGAGAGTGATGCTCGGATAAAGCTGCGACTCGGCAGCTCCGATATTGGCCGTTGCAGCGGCGAGGTCACGCTCCGCCTTGCGGATGTAATCATTCATGCTTGGGAGGGTGCTGCGGTTAATATTACGCTATAGTTTGCTATATGATGATTAATCCGGCGTTAAGCCGGCGATTATTGCGTTTCTCGCGACATTATCGGCTAATATTCCCCAAATGGGGGAGCCACAGGTATTGGATTTCCACAGGCGTGACCTTCGAAAAGCTGCAAAAATCAACTATAACGAGAGACCGCAGGAAAAAATGAACGTTAAAGCAGATCACGCTTGACGCCATTGCGGCGCAGCATAATGATGGCGCGTTGCGAGCGTGAATGACATTCTTGATCAGGAATCTCAGATCCTAAACTGCGGGGTGCAAAGTGGAAACTGCGGTTGATTCGAAGCTTATCGAGGCGATCACCTACGACGAAGACAGCCGGCATCTAAGGGTCTATCTGACCAACGGTCAGAGGCGAGAATATGAAGGCGTTCCCAAGGGTGTCGTCGTCGGATTGACGATGGCGGAATCGCCAGGAAATTTTTATATGAAGGCAATCAGGGGCAAATATCCTCCCCGTCCCTAATGCCTTATCGAGAACGGACGATGGGATCATCGTTCCAGCAAAGATGCGGGACCGGCATTCGCCGGTCCCGCAAATCAGTCTCCCGCCAGCTACTTGCATAATTCCTTGAATCGGAATCGATTGAAGGACAAATTATGTTGCACTTCAAAATGCTACAGCGTCCTTTGCGCGTCTAAAAAGACGCGGCGCTGCCGCGGCGCGCGCGGTCAATAATTGCCGAGGAAATCGCGGACCGCATCGATCTCGAGCGGCGCAATTTCGTGACCGCCGGGGTGCCAGACCACCCTGACCTCCGCCTCTCGGTTTTTCAGATGTTCGGACAGCGCCTCGGTCATGGAGACGGGAGCGATCGGATCCCGTTGTCCCGCCGTCACCAGCACCTTTCTTCCCACAAGCGTTACCTGGGCTTCGGGCTGAAACGGAATGAGCGGGTGCATCAAAACCGCGGCATCGAAGATACCCTTCTCGATCAGCACGTTGGCAAGAATATTTGCACCGTTCGAAAATCCCAAACCGAGAATCTTGGAAGCCTGGTACTCGTCAGCGAATGCCTTGACGTAGGCAGCCATCTTCTCGGTCGCGCGCGAAAGGTCGGGCATGTCGTAGACCCCTTCCCCGGTGCGGCGAAAGAACCGCGCCGCGCCGTGTTCGGAAACATCGCCGCGCGGGGAGAGAATCGTCGCTTCCGGCAGCAGGCGCCGACCGAAGTCGAAAAACTGGTTTTCGTCGCCACCGGTGCCGTGCAGCACCAGCAGGATAGGTTTATCAGGTGCACCGGCATGCAGCCGGTGCACATATCCAGTTTCGGTCATATCGCCTCTCCTTACGCTTCGAGCGGCTGCAGGTGCTGCTCGAGCAGCGCGCGAAGATGGTTGTGCTGCTGCGGCAGTTTCAGGGCTTCGCCGAGATGGGCAGTGTCCTCGTCGTGGTCGAAACCTGGCTCATTGGTCGCGACCTCGAACAGCACGCCGCCCGGCGTGCGAAAATAGATCGCCCAGAAGTAGTCGCGGTCGATCACCGGCGTGACCTGATAACCCGTGTCCATCAGCGCCTTGCGCACTTCGAGCTGCTTCTCGCGGTTTTCGACGGCGAAGGCGACATGATGAACCGAGCCGGCGCCGGGCAGCGCACGGGCGATGTTCGGCATGGTTTCGAGATCGATGAGATGGGCGCCATTACCGGCAGGCATGATCAGCCGCTTGACGCCGTCCTTCTCGTCCTGGAGCTGATAGCCCATGAACTTCAAGAGTTCGGCCGTGGCGCCCTCGTCCCGCAGCCGCATGGCAACGGAATGGAAGCCGCGAATGGCAAGGTCCTCGCTGATGCCGCCATGCGTCCAGGGCTGGCGGTTATCGTCCTCAACTTCAACAAGCGCGAAACCGTCACCGTCGGGACCGGAAAAATTCAGGCGTTTCTCGCCGAAACTTTCCTCAGCCTTCAGCCCGTCGATACCAAGCGTGCTGAACCGATCGCTCCAGAAACCGAGCGAACCCTTGGGAACGGAAAACACCGTCGTGCCGACCTCGCCTGTGCCGGGACGACCCTGCGCCATCTTCGGGAACGGGAAATAGGTCACTACGCTGCCGGGTGTGCCGGTCTCGTCACCGTAATAGAGGTGATAAACGTCAGGCGCGTCGAAATTGACAGTCTTCTTGACGCGGCGCAGGCCGAGCGCATTGGTGAAAAACTGGTTGTTGGTGCGGGCGTCCTGCGCCATCGACGTGACGTGATGCAGACCCTTGATCTGATCGAGCATTTGAGACCCCTTTCATGCCCGCCGTTGCGGGCTTTCGATGGGCCATAAATGCGCTTTCCGGCGCCCGCGGAATAGACCCGCCGACCACAACGCATCGTCTTCTTTTTGTGAACGATCCGCGGTCAGCGTTCAGGAAAACTCAGAAATCCTGCGGATTGGCCGGCAATTGCCAGTCGATCGGCGTGCGCTCGCGCGACTGCAGAAAGGCATTCGCCTTTGAAAAATGCCCGCAGCCAAAAAACCCGTTATGGGCCGAAAGCGGCGAGGGATGTGGCGCCCTGAGCACGAGATGTCGCGTCGTATCGACGAAGGCGGCCTTGCGCTGGGCATAGGAACCCCAGAGCATGAAGACGACGGATTCACATTCATCGTTGACCTTGCGGATGACGGCGTCGGTGAAGCGCTCCCACCCCTTGCCCTGATGGGCCGCTGCCTGCCCTTCCTCGACGGTCAGCACGCTGTTCAGCAGGAGCACGCCCTGTCTTGCCCAATGTTCGAGAAAACCGTGCCGTGCCGGCGCTATGCTGAGATCCGTCTCCATCTCCTTGTAGATATTGACGAGGGACGGCGGTATGCGCACGCCCGGCCGGACACTGAAACACAGCCCATGGGCTTGCCCGAGTCCATGATAGGGATCCTGGCCGAGGATGACGGCCTTGACGTTGGAGATCGGCGTCAGATCAAGGGCGCGGAAATATTCGCTGCCCTTGGGGAAAATCCGCTTGCCGGCCTGCTTTTGCGCGACGAGGAAAGACTTGAGCTGTTGCATGTAGGGGCTGGAAAATTCCCCCTCCAGCGCAGCCTTCCAGCTCTCCTCGAGACTGACGGATGTATCGCTCATCTGGGAAAATCCTTCGCATAGGACAAAACAACGGACACACGGTTCTAGCAAAATCGATATAGGCTGCAATGCCTGTCGCCTTGGCGATGGTCTATGTCTTGCGAACTCGGCGAGTGAAGATTGTAAAAGCCTGCTCGAAACATCGTCGTCCGTGTTTAACTATATGACAGCTTCGGTATTTACGCCGGCGGGCGGCCTGAGTAGAACCTTGATGGTGAAATCGGAGCCATGTCTTCCTATGAAATTCGGCACGAGCGGCCTTCGCGGACTTTCAGTCGATCTCAAGGGACGCGCCTCTGCCCTCTACGCCACCGCGTTCGGCAAATATCTGCTGCAGACCGGCGAGGCGCGGGCTGGCGACGTCATTCTGATCGGCCGCGATTTTCGCGATTCAAGCCCTGAAATCTCGGGAAATTGTGCCGGTGCGCTTGCCGCGCTCGGCTTTCGGGTATTCGACTGCGGCAATGTCCCCACACCCGCCCTTGCCCTTTATGGTCTCGAAAGCAACGCCGCATGTCTGATGGTGACGGGCTCGCATATTCCGGCCGACCGCAATGGCATCAAATTCTATCGCCCGGATGGCGAGATCGACAAATCGGACGAGGCTGATATCACCGCATTGGCGGCCGAGATCGAGCGAACCGGTGAAACGGTGACGCAGGCGCTGGCCGAGACGGAGGAGCATGAAGCGATCTGCCGGCAGCTCTTTTTCGAACGCAATGCCGCCCTGCTTCCGCAAAACGCGCTGTCCGGCCTGAAGATCGGTGTCTACCAGCACAGCAGCGTCGCCCGCGACCTGCTGGTTGACGTTCTCGCCCATTACGGCGCCGAGATCACCGCTCTTGGACGTTCGGAGAGTTTCATTCCCGTCGACACCGAAGCCGTTTCCGACGAGACGATCGCGCTGATGAAGCGTTGGGTGTCCGAGCACAAGTTCGATGCGATCGTCTCGACCGATGGCGACGGCGACCGTCCGCTGGTCGCAGACGAAACCGGCACGCCGCTGCGCGGTGACCTTCTCGGCCTTGTGGCAGCCAATTTCCTCGGTGCCGGCACGGTGGTGACACCGGTTACCTCCAATTCGGGCATCGAGGCCGCGGGCTCTTTCGCCGTGCGGCGCACCCGCGTCGGCTCACCCTTCGTCATTTCAGGCATGGAAGAGGCCGTGGCGGCCGGCAAGGATCATGTCATGGGCTTTGAAGCCAATGGCGGACTGCTGACCGCAACCGCCTTTGATATCAACGGCCGGAACGTGCGTGCCTTGCCGACACGCGATTGTTTTATCCCGATGCTCGCGATCCTGTCGCTCGCCGCCACCCGCAAGCAACCGCTTTCGGCCGTTGCCGCCTCCTATCATCTGCCATTTGCCGCCGCCGACCGCCTGGAGAATTTTCCGGTCGAGACGAGCGCGGCGCTGATGCAGTATCTGCGTGCCACCGATGAAAATCTTTCGGCTTTCCTGCAGCCGATCGGCGAGGTGGCTGCGAAGTCCGACATCGACGGACTTCGCGTAACACTGAGGGACGGCAGGATCATCCATTTCCGCCCGTCCGGCAATGCGCCGGAAATGCGCTGCTACGTGGAAGCCGAGAGCGAGACCGCAGCCCTGGATCTTCTGACCGCCGGGCTGACCCGTATACGAGACTGGGCGGAGACACCCGCTAAACATGCGACGAACACGCTTTTTTCAAGGAACCCGCCTATGACGCAGAAAATCGTTCCCGTGATCATGGCCGGCGGCAAAGGCACCCGGCTCTGGCCGCTTTCCCGTGCCACCGCACCGAAACAGTTCATCCAGTTCGTCGGTGACAAGACGCTGTTTCAGGAGACCCTCGACCGCGTTTCCAATCCGGATCTCTATGAAGCCGCGATCGTCGTCACCAATGAGGAATTCCGCTTCCTGGTCGCCGAGCAGGCCCGCGAGCTCGCCATCCCGCTCGCCGCCGTCCTGCTCGAACCGGTTGCCCGCAACACCGCGGCAGCGGTGGCCGCCGCCGCTACGCTTGCCGGCGAGCTGTTCGGCAAGAACACCATCATCCAGATGCTCGCCTCGGATCACGAGATCCTGGCCGATGAGACCTATTTCGATTGCATCCGCATCGCCCGCGATGCCGCAGCCGACGGCAAGCTCGTGACTTTCGGCATCACTCCGACGGAGCCGGCGACAGGTTACGGCTATATCGAGATCGGCGATGCGCTCAAAAACGGTGCGCACAAGGTCAAGCGCTTCGTCGAAAAGCCGGCACTTGAGAAGGCCGAGCAGATGCTCGCCGCCGGCGGCTTCTACTGGAACTCCGGCATCTTCATGTTCCCGGTGGCGGAACTCGTTGCCGAACTGCAGGAATATGCGCCTGACGTGCTGAAGGCGGCCAGCAAGGCCGTTTCGAAGGCAAGCCGCGACCTCGATTTCACCCGCCTCGACGCCGACCATTTCGCCAAGAGCCCCGACATCTCCATCGACTACGCGATCATGGAAAAGACCTCCAAGGCCGCCGTTGTCCCCTCGCCCTTCAAATGGTCTGATATGGGAAGCTGGGATGCCGTCTGGAAATCAGGCGCACGCGACGGTAACGGCAACGTCGCCGCCGCAAACACCACCGTGGTCAATACCCGCAACTCGCTCGTCATGACGCATGGCGTGCATCTTGCCGTCCAGGGCATGGATGATGTCGCCGTCATCGCCAGCGAAGACGCCGTCTATGTCGGGCCGCTCAAAGACAGCCAGAACGTCGGGCAATTGGTCAAGCTGCTGGCGTCCACGTCCGCCACCGCGAAATTCACCGAAACCCATCCGACATCCTATCGCCCCTGGGGCGGCTATACCTCCATCTTCAACGGCGATCGCTTCCAGGTGAAGCGCATCTTCGTTACACCGGGCAAGAAGCTTTCGCTGCAAAAACACCACCATCGCTCCGAACACTGGATCGTCGTCAAGGGAACGGCCGAGGTGACCGTCGGTGAGACAGTGCGGATGCTGCGTGAGAATGAGAGCGTCTATATTCCGCTCGGCGAAGTCCACCGCCTCGCCAACCCCGGAAAGATCCTTCTCGAGCTCATCGAGGTGCAGACGGGTTCCTATCTCGGCGAGGACGACATCATCCGTATCGTTGATGAGTTCGGAAGAACGTAAAATCGCAACCGGAGCGATGGTCGGGCCTTTTCCGGCGCGACCATCTCGCTGTTGAATTTCCTCTTGGGGTTCTCGTAGAATGGATGTACCGACAGACATGACCGGAGATACCCCCCTGATGCGTACCCTGACCGTCCTTGCTGGATTTCTTGCAATCATGGTGCCGGGAATGGCGTTTGCCGAAACGGCAAGCATGAGAGCGGCAAGCGAGTCGGAAATTCGCCAGCACCTGCCCGGCACGTCTGAACTGAAAGAAGGCAAGAACGGCTACGAATATCGCGACGGCAATAAGAATGGCTACAAGATAAACAATGGCCAGGTGTGCGTCCTGTTCCCCAGCAAGAAGACCGACTGCGTCAACGTGAAGACCGACGGCAAGACCTTTCAGATGATCGACAAAAAGGGCGGCCGAACCAGATTCTGATTTAGACCCCCAGCAAGCTTGCCTTGCTCGGTCAAGCTTATCTTGCCCCAGGCAAAATCATTTTGCCGGCGACGTTTCGCCATCCCTGTCGAGAACGAAGTCAGCGATCAGGCCTGAATGGTTCGAGCCGAGATTGTCATCGAGACGTTTCAGCGATGTCAAATGAAGCGGCGCGCGCGCAAATATGTGATCGATGGCGATCCCGAGCGCGCCGGCGCCGACCGGCCATGTTGCCGGTTCTGGCGTGATCGTCTTCAGCTTCTGTTCGCGCAGGAAACCTTGGATGCTCGGGGCGATCACCGAGGAGTTGAAATCGCCTGACAGTACCAGAGGGCCGTCGATCGAGCCGACCGCTTTGACGAGATCTTCCAATTCAGCCATCTGGAAATCGTCGAAATATGGTTTGGTCAGGTGCGCTGAGACCAGATTGATGGTCTCGCCGCCGAAGTCGACGCTTGCTATAACAAGCCTGTTTTTTCGCAGACTGCCCATACTTGCAACCTGCCGGCTGACGAACGGGCGTTTGGAGAGCACCAGCGTATCGCATGTATCCTTCCCGGCATCGCAACCGATATGGTAGGGATAGGCCTTGAACAATTGCTGCAGGTGAAACGTCAGCGGCTTGGCTTCGAGCAGATTGACGACGTCGGCATTCGACGCGATCACCATGTCGGTGATTTCAGTCGAGTTTTTCCAATTGTCGATCGCGATGTTGAACGACATGAGACGGAAAAGCGGCGGCGTGTCGGTGCTTCTGTCGCCCTCCGCGAATTCGCGCAGCATGAGGATGCCGTGAGCGATGAGAAGAAGCGAGGCAAGCAGAAGGATAAAGCCGTAGATCTGCCTTTTGATAGCCAGAACGATGAGACTGGCGGCGACGAACACGACGCCGAGGTGAACCTGAAAGCTGTAGACGAAGGACAGAAGCCAGAAGTTGGTGACATAGCGTAACGATACGATCGCGATGGCAACGGTCAGAAACGCGCAGAGAATCCAATAAATTATATCTCTCATCGATCCTGACCTGCTTGCAGACGACCGCCCGGCCATAACATGCGATCAGTTATGGTGCAATGCAGCATAACAGCCGGGAGCCGGCATCCGCCAAAAAGACCGACGGCAGCGGAGACGGTGCTGTGGCCTTCTCTTTCAAAGACCTATCGACTCGGCCTCTTCTTATCTTGTAAGTGGGGTCACTTGATACGGAATCGGCTCTTTGCCGTCGGCAGGGAGCCGAGAAAAGGTGGGAATGCGCTACTTCATTACAGGGACTGCCGGCTTTATCGGTTTTCATCTGGCCAGGCGCCTGCTGCAGGAAGGGCACGACGTCACAGGCTTCGACGGCCTGACTCCCTATTACAACGTCAAGCTCAAGGAGATGCGCCATGCGGCACTCTCCCAGTTTCCGGCTTTCAAACCCGTCATCGCTATGCTTGAGGACCGCCCAGCGCTGGAAGCGGCCGTTCTGGAGGCCAAGCCCGACATTTTGATCCACCTCGCCGCACAGGCTGGCGTCCGCTACAGCCTGGAAAATCCAGAGGCCTATCTTCGTTCGAACGTTGAAGGCTCGTGGAACATCATGGAAATCGCGCGGCGCGTCGAAATCCGCCATCTGATGCTGGCCTCGACATCATCGATCTATGGCGCCAATGCGACCGTCCCCTTTCACGAGACCGATCGCGCCGACGAGCCGCTGACCATTTATGCCGCAACGAAGAAATCAATGGAACTGATGGCGCACAGTTATGCCCATCTTCACAAGATTCCGACCACGGCTTTTCGCTTCTTTACGGTTTATGGCCCATGGGGCCGGCCCGACATGGCGCTGTTCAAATTCACCAAGAACATGCTCGAAGGCCAGCCGATAGAGATTTACGGCGAGGGCAATATGAGCCGTGACTTCACCTATATCGACGATCTCATCGAGGCGATCGTCAGGCTGTCGGCAATCGCCCCAAGTGAGGAAAACCGTCTTGACAACGTAGCTGTCGAAACGCTTTCGCGCCAAGCGCCCTTCCGCGTCGTCAATATTGGCGGGGGCCAGCCGGTCAGCCTGATGGATTTCGTCGAAACGGTGGAGAAGGCGCTCGGCCGTCCTGCCATCCGCAAGATGCTGGCGATGCAGAAGGGTGACGTGCCGCGCACCTTCGCAGCCCCCGATCTGCTTGTCGCGCTGACGGGGTACAAGCCGGATACGACCTTGGATGTCGGCGTCAGGGCCTTCGTCGACTGGTATCTCGACGTACGCGGCCAGCTTGACGCCTAGTCGATCCCGGCGGTCGCGGAGGATGCGACAAGCCGAACTATTTCCAGCCGGCCCAATGTTTCAACAAAGACCGGTGTTTCAGCGAAGAAACGTGACGGCGTCCACAGCCGCGACCGCCTTCGAGAACATGTAGTCGACGACGACGGTCAGCCTCTGCGAATAGATCTTGAGCTGGTTGTTCTCGCCCTCGATTTGAGCCGGGCTGCGCAGAACGAAAGGAACGCCTGGGCGCACGAAACCGGCGCGAGTCGTCAGCGGCACCTCGCTCGAATGGCCGATGGCGGAGGTGTACATCAGGTCGCGGGCAAGGCTGGCGGGACCGATCGCGAAAGCCGGCCCGGCAGCGGCAGTGATGGTCAGGCTCAAGGCGATGACGGCGAGAGTTCTGTGCATGTCGAAGTCCCCGTTTGCGGATCGTCGGGCTTTCCGCCCGGCTCCAAGCGATCGACGCGTCTGTCCACGCTTCGGTCGCTTTCATGAGACCACTCTACACATCAGTATTTTCAGGGCTTTTAAGCAGATCGGTCAAATTTTACGAAATTTGATTTTCCGGTCGCACCGGTTCGGAATCCACGGGAAAAACGCGGAAAGGCCGATGGCCTCGACGCGGCATCGCAGTCTACAGGACGCGATCCAGCTTCTTGTTGATGTGCAGGTTCGGCATCAATCCCGCACTTTGCGCAGCATGATAGGATTCTCGCGCCGCATCGAACGAGATCGACCACATGATGGCGCTGAGCAGTAGCGCGATAATATAAATCTGAATACGCATCGAACTGGCGATACGGAAAGAGCAAGGCAGTTTTGTGTCAAAACATGGCCGTTGGAATGACGAAAACAACCGACAAGCTTTTTGTTCGCAACCACTCCGCCAGATATATTGGCGTCGCGAAAATTAGCGATAATGCAGCGTTAACTGCTAGCAGCCAACGCCGAGGCTTGGTTCCTCTTCCCCACCCCGAGAACCCTGAAAGGTCCGTTCCCCACGGGCCTCTTTGCGTTGTCTTCCAGTGTGTTTTTCGGGTGGATGGCTGAAATCACCTAATGCGCATGACGCATGCCCTTCGCGACCTGTGTATCGGCAACCTCGCTTAAGCAGCGCTCAAAGCATACAAATCAATCGATTGACTTATTTTATTATCGGTATTATAAAATTCTCATGACCCAAGAACACGACAACCAGCCACCGGCCTCCGCCCGCGCCGAGATCGCGCGCCAGAAGATGCTATCCGCGGCTCTCGACGTCTTCGGCCGCTACGGCTTTGACGGCGCGTCGACGCGTCAGCTTACCGAGGCGGCCGGGGTGAACCTGCAGGCAATCCCCTATTATTTCGGCAGCAAGGAAGGTCTTTACATCGCCACCGCCGAATATCTGATGGGCCGCATCGACACGCATGTCGGTGACATGAGGGCGCGCGTCGGCGCGCATCTGTTGGCGCTCGATGCTGCGGGCAAACCGCTTGGTGAAGCTGAGGCCCGCCTCTTCCTGACCGAAATCCTCCGGACCATGGTGACGCTGTTCGTCGGCAAGGAATCCGAACCCTGGGCGCGCTTCCTGATCCGCGAGCAAATGGAGCCGACAGAAGCCTTCACACGAGTCTATCAGGGCCTCATGCGTCCGATGATCGAGATGGGCCGGCGGCTGATCGGCGCCATCCTTCATGAGGATCCCGCCTCGGAACATGTGCGCCTGCGCACCTTCACCCTTCTCGGCAGCGTCCTCGTCTTTCGTGTCGCCCATGCGGCCGTGCTCGCCCAGATGGAGTGGGACGGCGTCGGCCCGAAACAGGTGGAAACCGTGCGCGGCCTTGCCGCAGAGCTGGTCAATGCCATCGGCCCGCTGAAAGGAGGTGCAGCGTGAAACGCATCCTTTCCCTGGTCATCCTTCTCCTCGTTGTGGTGGGCGCCGCCGCCTGGTGGTACGGCCTGCCCGAAAAGCTCGGCTGGTGGCCTGAGGCCCGCCACGAGTTCGTCCTTTACGGCAATGTCGATATCCGCCAGGTCTCGCTCGGTTTCCGCGTCAGCGGCCGTCTCGCCGAACTCCACGCCGACGAAGGCGACGTCATCAAAACGGGAGCGGTTCTGGCGAAGCTCGATGCAGCACCCTATGAGTTCGCCGTCCGTTCGAGCGAGGCCAATGTCGCAGCCCTCCAGGCAACGCTCGACAAGCTGAAAGCCGGGCCGCGCCCAACTGAGATCGCCCAGGCACGCGCCGCCTATGACGAAAGTCTCGCCGATCTGGCGAATGCCAACCTCGCCTATGACCGCGCCCGCCAGTTGCGCCCACAGGGCACGATTTCCGAGGCCAGTCTCGACCAGGCAACCGCTGCAAGGGCAATGGCCGCCGCACGCGCCGATTCCGCCAACGAGGCGCTGAAACTGCTGCAGGAGGGCTCGCGCGTCGAGGATATCGCCGCTGCCGACGCCCAACTGAAGGCGGCTCAGGCAACGCTCGCCGCCGCCCGCACTTCGCTTGATGATACCGAGCTGCACGCCCCGAACGACGGCGTTATCCTCTCCCGCGTCCGGGAAAATGGCGCGATCGTCTCGCCGGCAGACACCGTCTTCGTATTATCCCTGACCGAACCTGTCTGGGTGCGCAGCTATGTCGCCGAGCCCAATCTCGGCCGTATCCATCCCGGCATGAAGGTTTCTGTTGCCTCCGACACCTCGCCCGACAAGCCCTATGAAGGCACCATCGGCTTCATCTCGCCGGTCGCCGAATTCACCCCGAAATCGGTGGAGACGCCGGAACTCAGGACCGACCTCGTCTATCGTCTGAGGATCGTCATCAACAGGCCCGGCCCAGATCTACGTCAGGGCATGCCGGTCACCATGCGTTTTCCCACACTGACGGCAAGCGGACAATGACCGCCGCCGAGACCGGCCGGGACGACAAGCCGCTCGTCCGGATCGACGGCGTCACCAAACGCTTCGGCGCCGCGCCAGCCGCCCTTGACGCCGTCTCCGGCGTCATCGGCGGCGGCGCAATCACCGGCCTCGTCGGCCCTGATGGCGCCGGCAAGACGACGCTGATCCGGTTGATGACCGGTCTGATGCTGCCCGACACGGGAACGATGGAGGTTCTCGGCTTCGACACCAGGAAGAATGCCGCCGGTATCCAGGCGGCGATCGGCTATATGCCGCAGCGCTTCGGCCTCTATGAGGATCTGTCGGTGCAGGAAAACCTCGACCTCTATGCTGATCTGCGTGGCCTGCCGAAAAGCGAGCGGGCCGCCGCTTTCGACGAATTGCTGACTTTCACCGATCTCAAGCGTTTCACCGGCAGGCTCGCTGGAAAACTCTCCGGCGGCATGAAGCAGAAGCTCGGTCTTGCCTGCGCCCTTCTGAAGAAGCCGCGCCTGCTGCTGCTCGACGAGCCCGGCGTCGGCGTCGATCCGATCTCGCGCCGCGACCTCTGGAAGATGGTCGAGAATCTGACCAAGGAAGGCATCGGCGTCCTTTGGTCGACCGCCTATCTGGACGAAGCGGAGGCCTGCGACCACGTGCTCCTTTTGAACCAGGGCAAGCTGCTCTTCTCGGGAAAACCCATGGAGATGACCGAGCGCGTCAAAGACCGGGTCTTCCGGGTATCTGGTGTCACCGGCCGCCGTCGGCAGGTGCTCGCCGAACTCCTGCAGGCCGATGGCGTCATCGACGGCGTCATCCAGGGCGAGGCGATCCGTCTCGTCACGGCGAAGGACAAGAAGCCCGATATCGGCAAGGCCGGCGATGGCGCAACACTCGCTCCTGCGCCGCCTCGCTTCGAAGATGCCTTCATCGATATGCTGGGCGGTGGTCCCGGCGGCCGCTCCAGGCTCGCAGAGGCGCAGCAACCGTTGAAGGGTGAGAACGACCGGCCGGTGATCGAGGCCAAGGGACTGACCAAGCGCTTCGGCGATTTCACCGCTGCCGACGATATCAGCTTCGATATCCGTCGCGGCGAGATCTTCGGCCTGCTCGGCCCGAACGGCGCCGGCAAGTCCACCACCTTCAAGATGCTCTGCGGCCTGCTGAAACCAACAGGCGGCGAAGGCCGCGTCGCCGGTTTCGACCTTGGCCGCGATGCGGCCGAAGCCCGCAACCAGCTCGGCTACATGGCGCAGAAATTCTCGCTCTATGGCGATCTCACCGTCATGCAAAACCTCGAATTCTTCTCTGGCGTCTATGGCCTTGGCGGAAAACACCGGCGCGAACGCATCGACCTGATGGCGAGCATCTTCGATTTCGGCCGCCATATCGGCCAGCCCGCCAAGGATCTGCCGCTCGGCCTGAAACAGCGCCTGGCGCTTGCCTGCGCCGTCATGCACGAGCCCCGCGCCCTCTTCCTCGACGAACCAACCTCCGGCGTCGATCCGATCACCCGGCGCGAATTCTGGACGCATATCAATGCGCTTGTCGAAAGAGGCGTCACCGTGCTCGTCACCACCCACTTCATGGACGAGGCGGAATATTGCGACCGCATCTCGCTGATCTATCGCGGCCGCTCGATCGCGCTCGGTTCGCCTGACGAATTGAAGGCCCGGGTCGCGACCAAGGAGCAGCCGGACCCGACGATGGAGGACGCCTTCATCGCCCTGGTGCAGCAATCCGAGAAGGAGGATGCAGTATGAGCACCTCCTCCGGCCGGACGCGACGCCTCTTGGCCCTCGTGCGCAAGGAAAGCTTCCAGGCGATCCGCGATCCGAGCAGCATCCTCATCGCCTTCGTGTTGCCGCTGATCCTGCTCTTTCTCTTCGGCTACGGCGTCTCGCTCGATACCACCCGTACCCGCATCGGCCTCGTGACCGAGGAGATGACGCCGCTGACGCAGGATCTGTCGGCCAGTTTCCAGGCTTCGCGCTGTTTCGATGTGGCCATGGGCCGCGACCGGCGTCTGTTCGAGGAAGACCTCGTGCTCGGCAAGGTGCGCGGCATCGTCGTCATTCCGTCCGACTTCACCACCCGCTACACCGCCGGCAACCGGCCCGATATCCAGGTGATCGTCGACGGCTCCGATCCGAACACCGCGAATTTCGTGCAGAATTATGCCCAAGGCACTGTTGCCAACTGGGAGCGGCAGAGGCAGGCGGACGTTGCCTCCCATAGTCCTGCCATCCCGGTCGAGCAGCGTTTCTGGTTCAACCCTGAACTGACCAGCCGCAACTTCCTTGTGCCGGGCTCGATCGCCATCGTCATGACACTGGTCGGCACGCTTCTCACCTCGCTCGTCGTCGCCCGCGAATGGGAGCGCGGCACGATGGAAGCAATGATGGCGACACCGGTGACGGCGGTCGAACTGCTTGCCGGCAAGATCCTGCCGTATTTCCTGCTCGGCCTCACCTCGATGACGCTCTGCGTGCTGCTTGCGGTCTTCCTCTTCGGGGTGCCGTTCCGCGGCTCCGTCGCCGCTCTTTACGCGCTGTCGGCCGCTTTCCTGATCCCGGCTCTCGGCCAGGGCCTGTTGATCTCGACGGTCACGAAGAACCAGTTCCTCGCCTCGCAGCTGGCACTGATCTCGGCCTTCCTCCCGGCCTTCCTGCTGTCTGGCTTCCTCTTCGAGATCAATTCCATGCCGACCGTGATTCAGTGGATCACCTTCATCGTGCCGGCGCGCTACCTGATCCCCAGCCTGCAGACGGTATTCCTCGCCGGCGACATCTGGCCGATGTTTCTGCAGGCGATCGGCGTGATGCTGACGATCGGCGCCATCATGTTCGTGCTAGCAGCCCGCAGCACCAGAAAGAGGATCGGCTGAGATGTGGACAAGGCTTTACGCCCTGATCGTCAAGGAGCTGCTCGCCGTGCTGCGTGATCCGAAGGGCCGCGCCATCCTGATCGGCCCGCCGATCGTCCAGCTTCTCGTCTTTTCCTATGCGGCGACACTCGAAGTCCGAAATGTCGACGTGATGATCCTCAACCGTGACAGCGGCCACTGGGGCCAGGAACTGATCGAGCGCATCGATGGCTCGCCGACTTTCCGGAAGATCGAGATCGCCTCCAACCAGGCGGAGGTCCGGGTGGCAATCGACAACCAGACGGCCATTGCCGCCGTTGAGATCGGCCCTGACTTTTCCCGCAATATCGAGGCGGGAGCGCCTGGTGATCTGCAGATGGTGCTCGACGGCCGGCGCTCCAACGCCTCGCAGATCGTCGCGGGCTATCTCTCGCAGATCGGTGCCGCCCTCGCCGCCGAGACACCGGCCGGCAAACGTGCCGGCGCCGACATTGTCTCGACAGTGCCGCGCAACTGGTTCAACCCGAACCTCACCTACCAATGGTTCATGGTGCCGAACCTGATCGCCAGCATCGCGCTGCTGATCGGCCTGATCGTCACGGCATTGTCGATCGCCCGCGAGCGCGAGCTTGGCACATTCGACCAGCTGATGGTCTCGCCGCTGCGTATGCACGAGATTCTGATCGGCAAGTTGATTCCACCGATGATGATCGGCTTCTTCCATATCACCGTCTATATCCTGGCTGCTGTGTTCCTCTTCGAGGTGCCGCTGCGCGGCTCGCTCTTCCTGCTTTACGGCAGCGCGATCTTCTATCTCGGTTCGGTCGCCGGCCTCGGCCTCTTCATCTCGGCGCTGTCGATGACGCAGCAGCAGGCGATCCTCGGCGCCTTCCTTTTCATGGTTCCAGCCATGCTGCTCTCCGGCTTTGCGACACCGATCGAAAACATGCCGGGATGGCTGCAGCCGGTGACCCTGATCAATCCGCTGCGCTATTTCCTGGTGATCGTCAAAGGCGTCTTCCTCAAGGATATCCCCTTAAGCGAAGTGGTGAACCAGACAATCCCATTAGCGCTGATCGCCGCCGTCACGCTCAGCGCCGCCGCTTGGCTCTTCCGCCGGCGGCTGGAATAACGCCTCCCAACCCATGCTTCCGCCGCCTCACATAATGTGAACCGGCCTTCCAAAGCGTGACTCTCTCCTGCTGGAACCTCGGATTGGCGTGGTCGTTACCCAAACGCAACCCCAGCAAAGGAGAAGCAAAATGTACAAGGTCCTACTTGTCTCCAGCGCCCTTGCGCTGTCGTCATTTGCAACCAATGCGCTCGCTGATGGAGCCGTGACCGGTGCAGCCGGTGGCGCCATCACCGGCGCAATCGTCGGCGGCCCCGTGGGTGCTGCCATTGGCGGCGTGGCCGGCGGTGTCGCCGGTGCCGTTGTCGATCCTCCGCCGCGCGAGGTCGTTACCTATGTCCAGCAGCAGCCAGCCCCGACCGCCTCCGTGGTGGTCCAGGAACCGATCGTCGTCGGCAAGCCGCTTCCGGCAGACGTCGTCGTGACGCCGGTGCCTGACAATCCGAAATATGCCTATACGGTCATCAACAATCAACGCGTGATTGTCGAACCGCGCACCCACCGCGTGGTGCAGGTGATTGAATAAACGAGAAGAAAGGGTCCGCCTCCGGACCCTTTCTTCTCTAAGCGAAAACCGCCGCCCCGAAAGGACGGCGGTCGTGCCGTTTGATCGGGCGGATCAGACCTTCAGCTCGCGCCGCTCGCGCTCGGTCACCATTGCAAGATCGAGCACCTTCTGCAGGTTGGCAGCGTGACGGAAGTTCGGATCCGGCTGGACGCCGCTTGCCACGGCCTCGGCAAAACGCTCGTAGTTGGTCGCCACTGGTTCAACCTCGATCTTCGTCCAAGTGGCAGTTTCGACATCCTCGCCGAGGCAGCCATGCAGCTCGGAACCGGTGGGACGATGGATGACCTCAAGGCTGCCCCGCTCGCCATAGATACGCAGCTTCAACTCGTTCAGATGCCCTGTCGCCCAGCGGCTGGCATGGATGACGCCGAGCGCGCCGTTGGCGAAATCGACAGACATGGTGAAGCTGTCATTGGCATCGAGCAGATATTCGCCGATCTGGCCGCCCGGCGCCTTGTTGAAGGTCTTCAGCCGCGCAAAGACGTGATCGATGTCGGTCGCCGCGCCATAGGCGGCGAAATCCAGAATATGGATGCCGACGTCGCCGAGCACGCCGTTCGAACCATGGCCGGTGGAAAGCCGCCACAGCCAGGTCGATTCCGTGCGCCAGTCGCCCCAGGCGCGCGACACCAGCCAGCTCTGGAGATAGGAGGCTTCCACATGTCTGATCGTGCCGAGCTCGCCGGCGAGCACCATCTCACGGGCGCGCTGCAACGGCGCGACGTTGCGATAGGTGAGGTTGACCATGTTGATGACGCCGGCCCTTTCGGCCGCCTCCGTCATCTCCAGCGCCTTCGCATAGTTCTCTGCCAGCGGCTTTTCGCAGAAAACGTGCTTGCCCGCAGCAATCAGCGCCATCGTCGTCGGGTGATGGATGCGGTCAGGCGTGACATTTGTCGCCGCATCGAATTCACCCCAAGCGATCGCCTCCTCCAGCGAAAGAAACCGCTTTTCGATGTTGAACTTGTCGGCGAAGGCCGAAAGCCGTTCGGGATCGGTGTCGACGGCGCCGACCACCGTCACGCCGTCGATGAGGGGGAAGCGGGCGAGCTGGTTTTTCGCCATCACCCCCGTGCCAAGAACGAGTAGTCGCATGGATGCTCCTCAGCGGTAACCGGCTTCGCCGGCCTGGTGCAGTCTCGGGCCGCGTTCGACGATCGGCTCCAGTGCTTTTTCTACCGGCACATTTGGAGCATCGGTAATGCTCTTCAATGCACCCTCGGGATTATAGGCCCACTTCACACCGTTGATCAGCACCTTCTGGACATTGACGTCGTGATAGGTCGGATAGGTCTCGTGGCCGGGACGGAAATAGAAGATGTTGCCGGCGCCGCGGCGCCAGGTCAGGCCCGAGCGGAACACTTCGCCGCCCTGGAACCAGGAGATGAACACCGTTTCGAGCGGTTCCGGCACCGAAAACTGCTCGCCGTACATTTCCTCGTTCTCAAGCTCGAAATGTTCGCCGATACCGGCGGCGATCGGATGGCGCTGGTTGATCGTCCACAGACGCTCGCGCTCACCTGCCTCGCGCCATTTCAGCGCGCAGGGCGTGCCCATCAGCCGCTTGAAGATCTTAGAGAAATGGCCGGAATGCAGCACCACCAGGCCCATGCCTTCCCAGACGCGCTTGGCGACACGCTCGACAACGACATCGGAGACCGCGCCGTGATCCTTGTGGCCCCACCAGGTCAAGACGTCGGTCTCAGCAAGACGGGCTTCGCTGAGGCCGTGTTCCGGCTCCTGCAGCGTCGCTGTCGTCGCCGAAATGCTGGGATCGGTGTTCAGCGCGTTGGCGATCGTCGTGTGCATGCCTTCGGGATAGATCCCCCGGACGACGGCATTGGTATTCTCGTGGATATTCTCTCCCCAGACGACGGTGCGAATGGCCATGATGTGCTCCTGTAGAACCTGGAAGTATCGATAGGCGGGAAGGCAGGATTCAAAGCGCTTTGGAAAACGGCGCTGGCTGCGCCTCGTCTCCTCCACGTCCAAGGAACACATAGACCTTTGTCAGTATTTTGACAAAGGGGAAAATTTACCGGCCGAAGACGGAAAAAACGCCTGGCAATATGGCAGCAATATCAATGCGAAACCGATTTAGAAAATAGATTGACGACCACAACGCCTGTTATAATCAACCCGAGCCCGGCGATTGCTGGCAGATCGAGGCGCTGCTTGAAGAAGACCAGGCCGACCGAGGAAATCAGCACGATTCCCAAAGCGCTCCAAATCGCATAAGCGATACCAACGGGGATGCTTTTCAGCGTCAACGACAGGCAATAGAAGGCAGCCGCATAACAGGCGACCACGAGCGCCGTCGGCCCGATGCGGGTGAACTGCTGCGACAGCTGCAGCGCGGTCGTGCCGATGACCTCGAGCACGATGGCTGCAAACAGCAGCCCGTAGACGGCGGCCTGGCTCATGGCGAATTCCTTTTCGAATTACTTGCCGGTCAGTTCGACAAGGCGATCGATAAGATCCCGCCTCAGAACACCGTTGATATCATGGCTTTCCAACGTATCTGCGAACCAAAGTCCGTCGGCGGCGAAACGCACGACTTGTGCGTCGAGGGAGGAGTCGGTGCCGATATATTCCTCCGCCCGCGCCTGCACCCATTGGCGCCAGCGAAGACGCAGCCGGGGTTCGGCAAGAAGCGCGATCGTCACCTGCGTCCAACTCCGGGAATCGTCGGGACGCTCCTTGAGACCGGATACCGCCCTGAGATAGGCGCGGGTGAAGCGGCCCTGCGGCAGAGGATCGCCGCGCATCAATTCCTCTATATCGGCATCGAACTTTTCGAGCAGGCTCTCGAACAGCGCATCGAGCAGCGCATTCTTCGTTGGGAAGTGATGCAGCAGCCCGCCCTTGCTGACGCTGGACGCGGCGGAAACCGCATCGAGCGTGACGGCGGCCATGCCGTCGCTGGCAGCAAGGCGCGCGGCGACATCCAGCAACTGCTGGCGCACGAGGGCGGGCTGCTTCTTGCGATGATGAGCGTTCGACATTCAGATAAAAGATACCGTCCGGACGGTTTTGTCAAGCAGAATCGGCCGCGATCCCTACCGTCCCGGCATTATGCGCGAAATGCCGCGGCGCCTTGATGACAGTTGCGATCATTTCCCCCCCGGTGCATGAAGAGGCCGGGGTTGGTCCAGGCAGTGGGGATGGTTTCGTGACGGAGAAGGTCACCACCTTATATCAAGCGATCGGCGGCGATCCTGTCGTACGGGCGCTGACGCACCGCTTCTACGCGCTGATGGACAGGCTGCCGGAGGCGAGAAACGTGCGCGCCGTGCATCCGCCGAGCCTTACCGGCAGTGAAGAGAAATTCTACGAATATATGAGCGGTTATCTCGGCGGCCCGCCGCTCTATACCGATAAGCGCGGTCATCCGCGCCTGCGCAGCCGCCATTTCGTCGCCGAGATCGGTCCTGTCGAGCGCGACGAATGGCTGCTCTGCTTCCGCCGCGCCCTGGACGAGACGATCGCAAGCCAAGCGCTGCGCGATCTCATCTGGCCGCCGGTGGAACGGCTCGCTTATCACATGCAGAACAAGGCCTCTGACAACAAGGAACAACCATGAGCATGAATGCGCGTCTGGAGCCGGCGCTCTATCTCTTTGCCGGCCTGTTTGGCGTAGCCGGCGTGGCGCTCGCCGCCCTTGCTGCCCATGGTGGCGGCGAGGCCAATCTTGCGGCATCCGCATCTGCCATGTGCCTTGCCCACGCCCCTGCCCTGCTGGCATTGGCTCTCGGCAACGCCAGGTTCAGAACCGCCTGGCTGGCCGGTTTCCTGATGATTGTCGGAACGCTGCTTTTTGCGGGCGATCTCGTCACCCTGCGCTTCACCGGCTCCAGCCTCTTCCCCTATGCCGCGCCGACCGGCGGCTGGGCGATGATGCTTGGCTGGCTGGCCGTTGCGGCAGGCGCTGTCTTCCGCGTCAGGACCTGAGATCGACGGTTCGGAGCGTTGCTCAACGAACAGCTCCGATCTTCTCACTCGACGGAGAAGGAGGGCGAAGACGTTGCCACAGATCTCTTCTCCCCAGCGGGGAGAGCGACTGTCTTGTTTGTCAAGCGTTTTGCCATGGTCGTCCGTCCCTTATGATGGCGTTGAGGATGGTGAGCAGCTTGCGCATGGTTGCGACGGTGGCGACGATCTTGGGCTTGCCGGCCGCGACCAGCCTGTCGCGGAAGGCCTTGAGGTCAGGGTTGTATCGGCTGGCGACGAGGGCGGCCATGAATAGGACGGCGCGTACCTTGCCGCGGCCGCCGCCGATGAAGCTCTTGCCTTTCCATTTTCCCGACTGCCGCGTCCATGGGGCAAGACCAGCCAGCGAGGCGATCTGGCGTCGGTCGAGGCTGCCGAGCTCGGGCAGTTCGGCCAGCAGCGTGCGCGCTGTTGTCGCTCCGACACCCGGCACCGAGGTCAACAGCGCCTCGCGCACCCGCCAGACCGGCGACTTGCGGATATGGCTGTCGAGATCGGCATCGAGGCTTTCGAGCTCGCGCCGCAAGGCTTTCAGCAGGCGCTTGATGCTTTCCTGCGCCTGCTTTGCCAGCGCCATGCGCAACCGGTTCTCCTCGGCCACGACCATCTGCACGATCTGGCGCCGGCGAGCCACAAGCTCGGAAAGCGCCTGTGTCTCGGCATCGCGCAACGGCCGGATCTCGGGCTTCGTCGCCAAAACGAAGGCGGCGATGACGGCGGCATCGATCGGATCGGTCTTGGCCCTGCGGCCGATCGCATGGGCATAGGCGCGCACTTGCGCCGGATTGACGACGAGCACCGTCAATCCGGCTGCGGACAATCCGGCAACCGCCAGCATCTCGAAGCCGCCGGTCGCTTCCAGCGCAATCGCATCAACACCAATGCCTTTGAGCCGCTCGACCAGTTCATCGATGCCGGCATGGTCGTTGCCGACGGCAAAGACCTCTTCTTGCGGCAGGATCGCAACATCCAGGCGCTCTTTCGAAACGTCGATCCCAACAACAATCTCCATCTGATCCCATCCTTGCCTAATCGGGCTTTGCTTTCGCAAGCGGCCCTGGCGACTGTTCGGGTTCAATGGAACGGCGGACGGAGACCCAGGCTCTCCCACGGGCTTGGTGTCCCAAAGGTGCATCGGTCTTCCATCCGCCACCGCAACAGGCATTACAGCGCCAGGAGCGGATAAAGGGAAGTTACAAAGGGGCCGGCAGGCGGTTGAGGGGGTGAGTGGCAAAGCCGCGAATGCGTTGAGCGCAAGCGAAGAGCAATGAAGGGCGTGCCGTGTGGCCCCCTTGCATGTTCAAACTGCATTCATTGTTTGATGATGGGTGCGACCCCTGGGGGATGGCCATCCCCCAGGGGTCGGACGGGCGGGACCGTAACCCCCTTGGCTTGAACCGGGGATGAGCCTGGTCCGCCCGTCCTTCGCGTTTGTCCTGAACAGATAGTGGGGAGCAGGTCCCGTATGCAAGGCAAGGTATCGTCCGAACGCACCGCGATGGCGACAGTTTATGTCGGTATCGATGTCTGTAAAGAGTGGCTGGACATTCATTTGCATCCTCTCGGCCGCAGTTTTCGGGTGACCAATGACACGGCCGGTCTGCGCCGCCTCAAGCGGGAGCTCGATGCGCTTGACCAGATGCCGCGCTCGACGCTGCACATCGTCATGGAAGCGACCGGCAAGTGGCATCGCGCCGTTCAGCGTTCTCTGCATGCCGATGGCTTTTACGTGTCGGTCGTCGATCCGTTGCGCGCCCGGCTGTTTGCCAAAGCTTGCGGCTTTCTCGCCAAGACCGATCGGCTCGATGCGCGGCTTTTGGCCATCATGGGAGAAGCCCTCAAGCCCGCACAGACCCCACCGCAGGACCAAGCGCTGGAAGCCCTGCAGGAACTGGTCAATGCGCGATCTGCGGCCAACGGCGAACGCACCGCCCTGTCCAACCGGATGAAGACGGCCGTGACCGCCTTCCTGCGCAAGGAACTGACGCGCCGGCTTGCCGCGCTCGATACCCATATCGCAAGACTGGATGCCGAGATCGAGCGCAGCATCGGCGCCGAGCCCGAGATGCGCCGCCGCCTCGACATCCTCATCTCCATTCCCGGCATCGGAGCCGTCACCGCCGCAAGCCTGATCGCTGGCCTTTGCGAACTTGGCGCCTGCTCCGGCAAGCAGGCGGCCATGCTGGCTGGCCTTGCGCCGCTCGCCTGCGAAAGTGGCGAGCGGGCCGGACATCGCGCCATCAGGGGCGGACGCCCCGCACCCAGGAACGCCATCTACATGGCTGCCCTGTCCGCCTCCCGTCACAACCCCGACCTCGCGCACTTCGCCGAAAGACTGAAGAAGGCCGGGAAACCCAACAAGGTCGTCCTCGTCGCCGTCATGCGAAAGCTCATCGTGCTCGCAAATACCCTCATCACTAAAAACCGTATCTGGACACCAAATCCACCTTGACACCAAACACAGATGCTCATCCGACCCTTCGGGCCACCTTCTCCCCGCTGGGGAGAAGAGGGAGCCAAGCCTCATTCGCTTTCCGCGCCGAACGGCAGGCCAAAACCGTGTCGACCAAAATCATATGCCGTCGACGACGTTGAAGCCTTCGAAGACCGGCGGTCCCTTGTAGATCGCCTTATGATCGCCGGCATTGCGGTGCGCTGCGCGAAAACTCTCGGACTTCGTCCAGTTCTGGAAATCCGCTTCGCTTTTCCAGACCGTGTGCGAGGAATAGAGCGTATAGCCTTCCTCGTCGTTGACCTTGCCGCGCAGCAGGCGGAATTCGACGAAACCGGGCACCTCGGGCAGGCTTGAATCGCGGTTGCGCCAGACCGCCTCTAAATCACCTTCGCTCCCGGTCGCCACCTTGAAGCGGTTCATTGCGATATACATGAAATCTCCTTACGCCTTCCTTTTGCCCGCCCTTGCCCCACGCGAGGGAAAGGCGAGAACATTATCGCCGTTTGCCGCCGCCGGGCCAAGCGGTCTTGTTGCCGCCTCTCCGGGCATGCGCGCTTCCCAGGTCGGAAAGAACATCACATTCTGGTAGATCTGCTGGCGTTCGGCATGCTGCTGGAAAAGCTCGTAGAGTTCGGACACGAGGCCCTCGCCTGTCTGGGCGGCAAGCTTGTGCAGGCCGATCATGGTGAAGCCGTCGGGGCGCTGGTCGTTCATCGGGAATTGTCTCGTTCGTTCATCGTCTGCAGCGCACGCTCCAGGCTGGACTTGCTGCCGTTGCGAAGCGGGATGAAGGCCTTGCCGAACTTCTTGCAGCCGGTCTTCACGCGCAGGCAGGCATCGTGGCTGATACAGTCGATCGGGCAGAACACGCAGTCGACCGAGGGAAGGACGGTATCGATGCGGGAAACCGCTTCCCGTAAGCCGCCGTCGTGATGAATAAGCTCGGCACCGAAATTGCTGCAGATCTGGCGAAGATGCGCCACCTGGCAGTCGCGGCCGCCGACATAGAGGAAACTGCGGCCATCCAGTTTGGATCGCCCGGAGGACGCCTGACCGGCGTCCTCGCCCGCGCTGTCGCGGACCTCCCGGTTCGAACCCTTCTTGCCCTTGCGAGCCATATGCCACCCGTTCGCTCGTTGATCGTCACACGATTCCTGCGTGTGCGAGCGGACCTTATTAAACTTGATTTTTAGAGTAAAGTATAAAGTTGATTATTTTTATCATATTTTATCGAGCCGTGACTTGAACCGGAAAACTGTACGACCGCGAGGATCCGGCCCAGTCATCCGGCATAGCGGGAAGATTACAGGAAGCGATCCGGGACATAACGGCACCATCCACCTCGGCCAAGCCCGAACCTCGGACAAGGCCCGATGCGGTGATATCTCCGTTGCGATTGATCGTGATGCGAACATTCAAGGATGCAGAATCGCGACGATATCGCGATTCAATCCGGTCAACGCAACGAAACAGTCGCGAGACGATCTTGCCCTTGTAATTGGCTTCGGATGCACCGCCCGATCCATTCCTTCCGCCCGACGTGCGTGAATTATTGTCGGAGTTGGCGTCTGCCTGCCCGTCCGCGGCGCCCCTGCGTGACTCCTGTTTGGCCTCTCCCTCTGAACCTTGTGCCTTCTTTGGAGGCTGCTTTCTTTCGGCCGGCTTCTTTTCCGCGGGCTTTTCCAGCTTCGGCTTTGGTTGTGGCGTGGCGATCTCTGCTGGCGGTTCCGGCTCGGGAGAAATCGCGGCCGTCTCGAGAGGCTTGATCTCTTCCGGTTCGGATTGCGTCGCGGTTGCGGCGAGTGGTTCGGCGGATGTTATCGGCATCTCCGGGGATTGCTCCGGCACCACTGTCGACATTGGCTGCGCAACTGACGTTTCCGCAGGGGTTTCCGATACGAGCACCTCTGGTTCCGCAGTCGTCACCGTCTCCGCTGACTGGCGCGTCACCTCCTGCGTGGGCTGAACGGCCTCGACCGGCTCTGCATCAGTCGGCTGGACAGTTTCCGGTTGGACGGCCTCCGGCTGCATCTCCGTTGTTTCCACTGGCTTGACCGTATCGGGATCGACAGCTTCCGGAACAATTTCTTGCTGTATGGTCACCTCGGTCTCGCCGGCGGCGCTCTGATCGGCGTCAGAGCTGCCGAGCATGACGACGCTGATCGCTTCGCCTGCCTCCATCAGTGTCTCCTCCGGCACCTTAGGGAAGGCGATGATCAATACAGCGGCCAGCGTCGCGTGAAAAATCAGCGAACAAACGCAGGCAAGCGCCACCCGACGCCGCACCGGCTTCTTCTCGTCTTCCTGCTTTTTCACCGCGGCATCCATCGGCGGCGCGGGAACGGGAGCGGCCGGCTCGGCTTCCGGATGATCGGGAAAGGAGGGTATCTGCGCGAAACGCCCATAGTGGACCACCGCTTCGCCGGCCGGCTGCCGCTGCACATTGCGCAGGTCGGAAAGCTCGTGGCCGGGATGCATGGTATTGTCGTTCAGACCGCCGTCAGCGTCCGGCTCCCCGATGAGCACCTGTCTCGATCTGGTCTTCGCTGAAATTGTCATTTGTATGCCTCGGACAGCCTGAAACATGTCCGCCGGGGATCATTCCCGGCGTATCCTTAGCCCTCGAAGGGAACGGAAATCTGTGAACGGGTGACGAGACCCTTCATGCATTCGCCCGCCGCCGGGCCGTCGCAGACCGGCGTGTCGTTGATGATGATGCGCGTGACCGTCTCGCACTTCACATTCGGCATATCGAACTGGCGCACGCGTTTCTTGCCTTGCGGCAGATCGCGGAAGTCGAGCACGGTGATGCGGTCGACGGCATTCTTGTCGTTGAAGAAAGCGAGCTGGAAGGAGATCTTGTTGATCGGCGCCTGGAGATTGTTCTCGGCGACGAAGGTCATCATGCAGCCCTTTTGCGACGGCGCCAGAGCGTTGAGTTCGACATCGAGCTTGGCTGTTGCCGCATCCTGCGCCTGGCATACGCTTGAAACCGCCATCACCATGCCGGCTGCAACAGCCGCAAACCTCACCATCATCTTCTCCGCCATTGTCGCGAACCGCCGCCAGGCGGCCTCATATCAGCAATCTCAAAAACTTGACTGTATTAGTCTCCTATTGCGTCTTTAAAAAACTATGAGTAAGAAAGTCAAGATAATTGTCATCACAACCGGGGACCCAGATCACCGGTCTCACGGAATTGCCAACTGAAATGATGGTTGAAAAGCCAGATAACTTTAAGCACGTGCCGCTGCAGAGCGAGCCTGCGGCACAGCACCGGATCGTCGAAAGCGCGGATCTCTTCCGCGGCACGAACGAGATCATGATTAGACATGACGGCTTGGTCTATCGCCTGAAGATCACTCGTCAGGGCAAGCTCATTCTCAATAAGTAGGGTAGGATATGACCGAACAGACAAGACCGGCGCCAGCCGAAATCCGTGCGTTTCGCGCCGAGAATCCGAAAATGCGCGAGCGCGATATCGCCGCCCAGCTGAAGATTTCCGAGGCAGCCCTCGTCGCCGCCGAAACCGGCATCAGCGTGACCCGCATCGATGGCAGCGCACTGAAGCTTCTCGAACGCGTGGCCGGCCTCGGCGAAGTGATGGCGCTGTCGCGCAACGAAAGTGCCGTGCACGAGAAGATCGGCGTCTTCGAAAACATCAAGAGCGGCGCGCAGGCCGCGATCGTTCTCGGCGAGAATATCGACCTGCGCATCTTCCCGAGCCGCTGGGAGCATGGTTTCGCCGTATCCAAGAAGGATGGCGATCAGGAGCGCCTCAGCCTGCAATATTTCGACAAGGCCGGCAACGCCGTGCACAAGGTGCACCTGCGCCCAAGCTCGAATGTCGAGGCCTATCACGCGATCGTCGCCGAGTTGAAGCTGGAAGACCAGTCGCAGGAATTTGTCGAGGCTGAAACCTCGAACGCCGCCGATGATACCGCCGACGTCAGCCGCGACGAACTGCGCGACAACTGGAGCAAGCTCACCGATACGCACCAGTTCTTCGGCATGCTGAAGCGCCTGAAGATCGGCCGCCAGGCGGCCGTGCGCACTGTCGGCGACGACTATGCCTGGAAGCTCGACAACAGCGCGACGGCAGAGATGATGCATGCCTCTGTGAAATCTGGCCTGCCGATCATGTGCTTCGTCGCCAATGACGGCATCGTCCAGATCCATTCCGGCCCGATCTTCAACGTGCAGTCGATGGGACCGTGGATCAATATCATGGACCCGACCTTCCATCTGCATCTGCGCCAGGATCACATCGCCGAGACCTGGGCCGTGCGCAAGCCGACCACGGACGGCCACGTCACCTCGCTGGAGGCTTACAATGCCGAAGGCGAGATGATCATCCAGTTCTTCGGCAAGCGGCAGGAAGGTTCCGACGAACGCGCCGCATGGCGCGAGATCATGGAAAACCTGCCGCGGGCAGCAAGCGTGGCAGCATAAGGATCGCAACGATGACGATGCGTAACAATCTGCGCCGGATCCGCCCTTGGGAACTGGCCCTGACGGCGGCCGTCATGGCACTGCCGTTGATCCCGATGGCGCGACCAATCGAAGGCTTCGCCTTCGTCCGCGCCGCCCACGCTGACGAAAAGAAGCTCGACACCTCGCGCCTGGTTTCGGTCGGCGGCGACATCACCGAGATCGTCTATGCGCTCGGCGAGGAAAGCCGGCTGATCGCCCGCGATACGACCAGCATGTATCCGGAGGCGGCATTGAAGCTGCCCAACGTCGGCTACATGCGCGCGCTCTCGCCGGAAGGCATCCTCGCCATGAACCCGACGGCGATCATCGCCGTCGAAGGTTCAGGCCCGCAGGAAGCGCTGACCGTGCTGAAGAATGCCAGCGTGCCCTTCGAGACCGTGCCGAGCGCCTTTACCCGTGACGGTATCATCGCCAAGATCGACCGTGTCGGCACGCTGCTCGGCGTGCCCGACAAGGCGAAGGCGCTTGAAGCAAAGGTCGCGGCCGATCTCGACGCGGCGATCACCGATGCCGAAAAGCGCCCGGAGGCCGAGCGCAAGCGCGTTCTCTTCATCCTCAGCGCCCAGAACGGCCGGATCATGGCATCGGGCACCGGCACGGCCGCCGATGGCATCGTCAAGCTCGCCGGCGCCATCAACGCCGTCGGCGCATTCCCGGGCTATAAGCCGCTGACGGACGAGGCGATCATCGAAGCCAAGCCCGACATCATCCTGATGATGAACCGCGGCGATGGCGCCGGCACCAAGAACGAGGACCTGCTGGCTCAGCCGGCGATCGCGCTGACGCCGGCAGGCGAGAAGAAAGCGATCATCCGAATGGATGGCGTCTACCTGCTCGGCTTCGGCCCGCGCACCGCAGCCGCCGCGCGTGAGCTCAACACGGCGATCTACAGGGGCTGATCATGGCCCTGCCGCAAGCCATGACGGAACGAAGGCGACCATTTCCGATGCCGGACATCCGCGCAATCAGGCAAGCAGGCGACAGGACGCGGCTCGCCTTGCTGGCGATCGCGCTGCTCCTCGTCGGCTCGGTCTTTTCGATGCTGATTTCGGTGACGACAGGCGCCTCGGATGCCTCGATGCTCGATGTCATCAGCAACATGGCCGGCTCCGAGACGGCGCTCAGCACGCGTGACCGGATCATCATCTTCGATATCCGCCTGCCGAGGGCAATCCTCGGCTTCCTGATCGGCGCCTCGCTTGCCGTCTCCGGTTCGGTGATGCAGGGCCTGTTCCGCAATCCGCTGGCCGATCCCGGTCTCGTCGGCGTCTCCTCCGGCGCAAGCCTCGGCGCAGTCGCGATGATCGTGCTCGGCGGCGGCATCGCTGCTCCGCTCCAGGCGCTTCTCGGCATCTACGCTCTGCCGGCGGCCGCTTTCGGCGGCGGCCTCGTCACGACGCTGCTGCTCTACAGGATCGCCACCCGTCATGGCCAGACCTCGGTGGCGACGATGCTGCTTGCCGGTATCGCGCTCGGCGCACTCGCCCTCGCCATAACAGGCTTGCTGATCTATATGGCCAACGACCAGCAGCTACGCGACCTGACCTTCTGGAGCATGGGTTCGCTTGCCGGCGCCACATGGACGAAGATCGCCGCCGCCAGCCCGATCATCCTGTTGTCCTTCACCGCCCTGCCCTTCATGGCCCGCGGCCTCAATGCCATCACGCTCGGCGAGGCGGCCGCCTTTCATATGGGCGTGCCGGTGCAGCGGCTGAAGAATGTTGCGATCGTTGGCGTCGCCGCGGCGACCGGCGCGTCCGTCGCCGTCAGCGGCGGCATCGGCTTCGTCGGGATCGTCGTGCCGCATATCCTGCGCATGGCAATCGGCCCCGACCATCGTTTCCTGCTGCCGGCCGCAGCTCTTCTCGGCGGCTCCCTGCTGATATTCGCGGACGTCCTGGCGCGCACCCTGGTCGCCCCGGCCGAGCTGCCGATCGGCATCATCACCGCGGCAGTCGGCGGGCCGTTCTTCCTGTGGATCCTGCTGAGGCAGCGTTCGCGCCTTGCCCTGTGAGTGACCACGTGAGTGACCCCCGTGAGTGACATTGAGATGATCGAAGTTTCCGGCGTCTCCGTGCGCCTTTCCGGCAAAACCATCATCGGCGACGTCGCCTTCACGGCAAAGGCGGGTGAACTGACGGCGATTGCCGGGCCGAATGGTTCCGGCAAGACGACGACGATGAAAGCCATCTCCGGCGAACTTGCCTATGGCGGCTCGGTGCGCATCGGCGGCGACGAGGTGAAGGGGCTGAAACCCTGGCAGCTTGCCGCCATTCGTGGCGTGCTGCCACAGGCAAGCACGATCTTCTTTCCGTTCACCGTGCGCGAGATCGTCCGCATGGGACTGACTTCGGGCTTCAACCTGCATCCCGACAAGGCCGAGCAGACGGCGGCCGCAGCGCTTGCCTCCGTCGACCTGACCGGCTTCGAAGGCCGTTTCTATCAGGAGCTCTCCGGCGGCGAGCAGCAGCGCGTGCAGCTTGCCCGCGTGCTCTGCCAGATCGCCGAGCCCGTCGTCGACGGCAAGCCATGCTGGCTGCTGCTCGACGAGCCGGTCTCGAGCCTCGACATCAGCCATCAGCTGACCATCATGACGCTTGCCCGCAATTTCTGCGAACGCGGCGGCGGCGTTATCGCCGTCATGCACGATCTCAACCTGACGGCGCTCTTTGCCGACCGCATCGTGCTGATGAAATCCGGCCGGCTCGCGGCCGCCGGCAGCATCGCTGACGTGCTGACGAACGAAACGATGCTCTCGGTGTTCGGCTGCGCGCTGCGCATCAACCAGGTGCCGGCCGATGGCACGCCCTTCGTGCTCGCCCACAGCGCCGTTTCCCGCCCCTGAGCACCGCGCGAGCGGAACTTTTGATCGCCCGGCACGTTTCCGGCATGATCTGGGTCAATGCCGGGCGATATCATTCATGCAACGGACGGTGGTGACCCTCGTGCGAAACAGGCGGGCTTGTGCGCGCCCCAGTCAATGGAGACAACCATGAGCTATTCTATCTTCCAGTCCGGCCGCAGCCGCCGCAACGGCACCTTCCACAATCTGGAATCCGGCATCGAGGAGCAGATCGAAGCGCTACGCGACGAACTCGCAGAACTGACGCGCCTCGTCGGCAAGAGCTCGCGCCACCAGGGTGAGAAAATCCGTAGCCAGGCCGGTGCCGGCTACGAGGAACTGCTCGGCCGCAGCGAGGATCTGCTGCGCGAATTGCAGCACGGCTATGAGCGTGGAGCGACGGAAATGCGTGAGACGGTGCGCAAGCATCCGCTGGCAACCATCGGCGCTGCAGCCGCTTTCGGCCTTGCCATCGCCTTCCTCGCCCGGCGCTGAGGAAGCGCGATGCTCTTCTCGATCCTCAGCCTATTGACGGGCACAAGCGTGCACCGAACCGTTGGGCGCGCCAAGCGCAATGGCATCTTCATTGCGCTTGCCGTGCTCTTCCTCCTTACTGCCTACGCGCTGGCCGTCACTGCCGGCGCCATCTGGCTCGCCGGCATATACGGCCCGGTCGGCGCTGCTCTTTTCCTGGCCGCCTGCGCGCTGCTGATCGCCATCATCGCGCTGGTGGTAATGTCAATCATCAACGCCCGGGAAGCGCGCCGCGCCCGGGAACGCCGCGCGGCGCTGGAATCGCTGGCAACGGTCGGGCTCGGCCTTATCCGTGCCCAGCCGCTCCTGACCGCCGGTGTTCTGGCGGCAATTGTCGCAGCCAATCTTGTCGGCTCGAAGCGCGAGGATTGATTGAGGAGGCGTGAAGGCAAGCGGCTGCCCCTCAGGGTCGGGTCACTCTTCTCGACCCGTCCTCCGGACCCCGTAAAACGGGGAGAGGGGACGTGCTCTGCGAGAGCGAGGTGGGTACGGCATGTCCCTTCGCCCCGCTTGCGGGGAGAAGGCGGCGGCAGGCAGATGAGGGGCGGATACACAACTATATCAATGCCATAACCGACAACCAAAAAACCGGCGCCCCGAAGGGCGACCGGCTTTCCTCCCAAATGTAATTCTTTTCAGAATGCGAAGGCCTTCGACGTCAGCGGCGCCGAGGTCGCGTCGGGGCCGAAATCGGCCTCGCCTGATATCTGCAGCAACTCCTGCAGCCGCTGGCGGGCCCGGTTGACGCGGCTCTTGATGGTCCCCACGGCACAGCCGCAGATTTCGGCCGCCTCCTCGTAGGAAAAGCCCGAGGCCCCGACGAGGATGATCGCCTCGCGTTGATCCGGCGGCAGCTGGTCGAGCGCCTTCTTGAAGTCCTGCAGATCGAGTGCGCCATACTGCGAGGGGTGCATCGCCATCGATTCGGTGAACAGCCCGTCGCTGTCCTGCACTTCACGGCCGCTCTTGCGCATCTGGCTGTAGAGTTCGTTGCGCAGGATCGTAAAGAGCCAGGCCTTCATATTGGTGCCCATCTCGAAATGATCCTGTTTGGCCCAGGCTTTCATGATGGTGTCCTGGACGAGATCGTCGGCACGGTCGTGCCGCCCGATGAGCGAGATCGCGAAGGCGCGAAGACTTGGGAGTGCCGCCAGCAGTTCCCGCTTGAAGCTGGGTTGCGATTTGTCTTCCATGCGGCGATCCTATTCGGCCATCTTGGCAGAAGCCATCATTTCAGCATGGTCGAGCTTTTCGAGAAGGTCGAGAAAACGATCGGGGATCGCCTCATCCTGTGCGGCCGCATAAAGCGACCGCAGCCTGACGCCGATCTGATTGTTCGGGTCCAGGATGTCGCTCGCCCGCAGCTCCAGCTTTCGCTGATCGGCTGCTTCTTTCTTGCGTGTAGTCATCAATTCGTCTTCTCGCCGGTTGTCTGTCCAGAGCATGATGCCGAAAAATGTGAGCGGTTTTCGGATGACATCATGCTCTAACTTTCTAATTTAGAACAGGATTCAGATTTTAGGCCGACCCGGCCTAAAATCATCCTGTTCTAGGGCGCGTGGATGGGATCAATCACGATTTCAACCATCGACATCGAACGTTCGATTGTCGATGTCGCTGGTATTTGCCGCTGCATGGGTCAAAACGCTACGCCCTTTCTTCGTCGGCTGGAATAATGCGGCGCGACGAAAAAAGTTCCTCCCGTTCCGGAACTTTTTTATCAAGGCGACGTTAACCGCTCATTGAAGCCAATGCCGGCCTGTATGCAGGAGCCATGAATGACACTTTCTACTCGGATTGCGCCGCACCTTCCTTATCTGCGCCGCTATTCCCGCGCCCTTACCGGCACTCAGACTTCGGGCGACGCTTACGTCGCCGCCGTTCTCGAAGCCATCATCGCCGATCTGTCGATTTTCCCGGATACGGCGAATGACCGGGTCGCACTCTACAAACTGTTCACGCAACTGTTTGGTTCCACCGCAGTCCAGATTCCAGAGCCGACCTCGCCCTATGCCTGGGAGCAACGCGCCACGCTGAACCTTTCCAAGGTTTCGCCGCGCGCCCGTCAGGCCTTCCTGCTCGCCTCCGTAGAGAATTTCCGCGTCGCTGAAATCGCCGAAATCCTGGAAACCGAAGAACAGGATGTCATGCATCTGCTCGACGTGGCGTCGCAGGAGATTTCCCGTCAGGTCGCAACCGATATCATGATCATCGAGGACGAACCGCTGATCGCCATGGATATCGAGCAGATGGTCGAGAGCCTCGGCCATCGCGTCACCGGCATTGCCCGTACGCATGCCGAGGCCGTGGCGCTCTACAATAAGACCAAGCCGAGCATGGTGCTGGCCGACATCCAGCTTGCCGACGGCAGCTCTGGTATCGACGCAGTCAACGACATCCTCAAGACGTCGAGCGTGCCGGTGATCTTCATCACCGCTTTCCCGGAACGGCTTCTGACCGGCGAGCGCCCGGAACCGACTTTCCTTGTCACCAAGCCCTTCAATCCCGACATGGTCAAGGCGCTGATCAGCCAAGCTCTTTTCTTCAATGAATCGACCAGAGTAGCCGCCTGAGACGCAATTTTCCGGCCTTCGGAACCAAATCGCCAAAGCAGGCGTTCCGGTGCTACCGGGACGCTCCGGTGGCTTTAACGGTTTTTTGCAGCGCTTTGTTCTAGAGTTGGCAGGCGGTGTCTGTAAGGGCGCTCCCTTCAGCGACGTTCAAGATGTCACAAGGAAAGGCGGCCGAGTGAATACGACTGAACCATTGTCCGGCATGCCTTTTACCTTCGAAGGCAAAGCCGCAATGATGGAACGCGCGCTCGGCAGCGCCGGGATTTCGATCCTCTGCCAGGACGCCCGACTGTCGATCTTCTACGCCGAAAATCTGCCGCCGCATTTCGCAGCGCTCTTTATGCCCGGCGGCAGCGACGCCGCCCTTTTCGGCGACGCCCATGGGCGATATCTGACAGCGCTGAAACACAAGGTGCTGGAAACCGGCATCCCCAACAATGCCGAGGTCGAGATCGATGTCGACGGCGAAAGGCGCACTTATGAACTGAAGATCCAGCGCACCGGCGAGCGCGGCGCATATGGACTCCTGTCCGTCATGACTGAAGTCACCGAAAGCCGGCATCGCGAAAAGGTTCTGAAATCGCTGCTGCGCGAACTCTCTCACCGCTCGAAGAACCTTCTCGCCATCATCCAGGGCATTGCCACGCAGACGGCGCGCAACACGCTCTCTCTCGATAGCTTCCTCCTCAAGTTCCGCGGACGGCTGCAATCGCTTTCCAATTCGCAGGACCTGATCACGGATTCGAGCTGGCGCGGCGCCTATCTCTTCGAACTCGCCGAAAAGCAGTTCGCCCCCTATTGGCCGGAGACGGCCGGCTCCATGCCGATCTATGGCATCAACGCTCATCTGACACCGAATGCCGCCGTGCATCTCGGGCTCGCCCTCCACGAACTCATTGTCAACTCCGCCTCCTTCGGCGCGATATCAGGCGGCGCTGCATCCATCACGCTGAATTGCCGCGAAGCCACGATCAACGACAGGAAGGCGATCGAAGTCGCCTGGGCGGAAGTTCTGCGTGATCAGTCGGAAGTCCACGAATTTAGCGACAACAGCTTCGGCCGCACAGTGCTGGAGCGTGTCGTGCCTTCGTCGGTCAATGGCAAAGCGGAGTTGCACCTCATTCCCGGCCGCATCGAATACCGTCTGACCATTCCGGAAACCGAATTCGAGATCTTCAAGCGGGTGTGAAAGCCCTGGAGACAGCCGAGAACCGAAAAACAGCCGGTGCGAGGGCGGCGCACCGGCTGTCTTCACTCACCGGGAGGGGACCGTGAGTACGTCCGGATAGTGGGTTGGGGGCGCGCATGTTGGGTCGATGCGATCACCATCCGGATATCGCAATAACGACGACATTAAACTTTGGTTCCCTTCCATCCGAAAAAAATTCGACTTTTTTGAATCTTTTTTCGGATGCCCTTCCCTCATCGCGTGCTCAGCCGTTTCACCGATGTAGGCCGGATAAATTTTCCCTTTAAAAACAGCGGATTATTTGCGAGGCAGCAAGGGAAAATCGTCAAAATTTTACCGTTTGATAAATTTTTAAACCTGAGTTACGCTTTCCCTCACAGGCCGTTTACCAATAATGAGGGAACTTCAATGGAACGACTGGAAACCGGGATCCATGCCGGCCGGCTTTCGCCCGCCGAGTATGATGCTAATTTTTCCGATCTGCATCCACGCCTCGACAATCATGAGGCTCTGGTCGCCGCCGACCGCTGTTATTTCTGCTATGACGCGCCGTGCATGACGGCCTGTCCCACCTCGATCGACATTCCGCTGTTCATCCGCCAGATCTCGACCGGCAATCCGATCGGTTCGGCAAAGACGATCTTCGACCAGAACATTCTCGGCGGCATGTGCGCGCGCGTCTGTCCCACCGAAGAACTCTGCGAGCAGGCCTGCGTGCGCAACACGGCTGAAGAGCGGCCCGTCGAGATCGGCCGCCTGCAGCGCTACGCCACCGATGCCGCCATGCAGGCCGACAAGCAATTCTATGCCAGGGCCGAACCGACTGGCAAGACGATCGCCGTCATCGGCGCCGGTCCTGCCGGCCTTGCCGCCGCCCATCGCCTGGCCGTCAAGGGCCATTCGGTCGTCATCTATGACGCCAGGGAAAAATCCGGCGGCCTCAACGAATACGGCATCGCCACCTACAAGACGGTCGACGATTTCGCCCAGAAGGAAGTCGACTACGTCCTCTCGATCGGCGGCATTGAAGTCCGCAACGGCGAGCGTCTCGGCCAGGATCTCTCGCTTGCCGATCTGCAGGCGCAGTATGACGCCGTCTTCCTCGGCATCGGCCTTGCCGGCGTCAACGCGTTGCGTGTCGAAGGCGAGAACCTTGCAGGCGTCGATGACGCCGTCGATTTCATCGCGGCACTCCGCCAGGCCGAAGACAAGGGCGAAATCGCCATCGGCCGCCGCGTCGTCGTTCTCGGCGGCGGCATGACGGCGATCGACGCCGCGGTGCAGGCGAAGCTGCTCGGCGCCGAGGAGGTGACGATCTGTTACCGTCGCGGCAAGGAGCACATGAACGCCTCCGAATACGAGCAGGATCTGGCAAGCTCCAAGGGCGTCATCATCCGCCATTGGCTGGCGCCGAAATCGATCCTGTCGCAGGACGGCAAGGTCGCCGCGATCGAGGTGGAATACACCAAAATCGTCGATGGCCGCCTCGTCGGCACCGGCGAGACCGGCGTGATTGCCGCCGACCAGATCTTCAAGGCAATCGGCCAGACCTTCGAAGCCTCGAGCCTGGGTCAGCTGCGCATGGAGAGCGGCCGTATCGCCATCGATGCGGAAGGCCGCACCTCGCTCGACGGCGTCTGGGCCGGCGGCGACTGCGTCTTCGGCGGCAATGACCTCACCGTCTCCGCCGTCGCCCATGGCCGCGATGCGGCCGAATCCATCACTCGTGCCCTTAATGCCGCAGCCGCTCCGGCTGTCGCGGTTGCTTGAAGGGGAGAATGAACAATGGCTGATCTCCGCAATAATTTCGTCGGCATCAAGTCCCCGAACCCGTTCTGGCTGGCATCGGCGCCGCCGACCGACAAGGCCTACAATGTCGAGCGTGCCTTCAAGGCGGGCTGGGGCGGCGTGGTCTGGAAGACGCTGGGCGAGGAAGGCCCGCCGGTCGTCAACGTCAACGGCCCGCGCTACGGCGCGATCTGGGGCGCCGACCGCCGCCTGCTCGGTTTGAACAATATCGAGCTCATCACCGACCGCGACCTCTACACCAACCTGCGGGAAATGAAGCAGGTGAAGATGAACTGGCCGGATCGGGCACTGATCGCCTCGATCATGGTACCCTGCGAGGAAGAGGCCTGGAAGGCGATCTTGCCCTTGGTCGAAGAGACCGGCGCCGACGGCATCGAGCTCAACTTCGGCTGTCCGCACGGCATGTCCGAGCGCGGCATGGGTTCCGCGGTCGGTCAGGTGCCGGAATATATCGAGATGGTCGTGCGCTGGTGCAAGCAGTACACCCACATGCCCGTCATCACCAAGCTGACGCCCAACATTAGCGATATCCGCCGCCCCGCCCGCGCCGCCAAGGCCGGCGGCACCGATGCCGTCTCGTTGATCAACACGATCAATTCGATCGTCTCCGTCGATCTCGACAACTTCGCCCCCAACCCGACGGTCGGCGGCAAGGGCAGCCATGGCGGTTATTGCGGCCCGGCGGTGAAGCCGATCGCACTCAACATGGTGGCCGAGATCGCCCGCGATCCCGAAACCTACGGCCTGCCGATCTCGGGCATCGGCGGCATCACCACCTGGCGCGACGCGGCCGAATTCCTCGTCCTCGGCGCCGGCAACGTTCAGGTCTGCACTGCGGCGATGACCTACGGCTTCAAGATCGTCCAGGAGATGATCACTGGCCTCTCCGACTGGATGGACGAAAAGGGCCACCGCAGTCTCGACGACATCACCGGCCGCGCCGTGCCCAACGTCACTGACTGGCAGTATCTGAACCTCAACTACATCGCCAAGGCGAAGATCAATCAGGACGCCTGCATCAAATGCGGCCGCTGCTACATCGCCTGCGAGGACACCTCGCACCAGGCGATCACCAACTTCGTCGATGGCGCTCGCCATTTCGAGGTGATGGACGAGGAATGCGTCGGCTGCAATCTCTGCGTCAGCGTCTGCCCGGTCGAGAACTGCATCACCATGGAGCAGCTTCCCGCCGGCGCCCTCGACAAACGCACCGGCCGGGTCGTCGACCCCAACTACGCCAACTGGACCACGCACCCGAACAACCCGATGGCGCGCCAGGCGGCGGAGTAAGAATCTGCAACGCCGCGGAGTAGATCGATCCGCGGCGTTGTATCCTGTCGCCAACATTCGAAGCGTCAGGGCCAGTCTAACCGCCGAATGACTTCCGATAGGCATTGGGGCTCGTCCCGAGCCGCCTGCGGAAATGATGCCGCATCGTCGCCAGTGTTCCAAAGCCGCTGGCGGCGGCGATGTCGTCGAGCGAAACGGCAAGTTCCTTCTCCAGCAGATCGCGGGCATGCCGCAGCCGCTCCTTCAGCAGCCATTCGCCGACGCTGAGGCCCGTCGTCGCTTCGAAGCGCCGCTGGAAGGTGCGCATGCTCATGCCCGCTCTTTTCGCAAGCAGGCTGATCGGCTGCTCCTCGGAAAGGCTTTCGCGCATCCATTCGATCAGCGGCCCGAGGCGGATGCCTTCGCGTTCCTCGGGAACCGGCGCGTGAATGAACTGCGCCTGTCCACCTTCGCGGTGCGGCGGCACGACGAGGCGGCGGGCAACGCTGTTTGCGGCTTCCGAACCGAAATCGCCGCGCACCACATGCAGGCAGAGATCGATGCCGGCAGCACTGCCCGCCGCCGTCAGCAGGCTGCCTTCGTCCATGTAGAGAACGTCGGCATCGAGTGCGATATCGGGATAACGCGCGGCGATCGAGGCGACATAACGCCAATGCGTCGTCGCCCTGCGGTTCGCTAGCAGACCCGACCCGGCAAGAACGGCAACACCCGAGCAAAGCGACATGATTCGTGCACCGCGTTCATGCGCTGCCTGGAGTGCTGAAACCAGCGGCTCGGGAACGGCGGCATCGATCGACCGCCAACCCGGCACGACGATCAGGTCCGCTTCGTCAAGCACTTCCAGTCCCTTGTCGACTGCGACCGTCAGCCCTCCCGCAGCGCGAAGCGGACCCGGTTCGATGCCGCAGACCGAGAAACGATACCAGTCTTCGCCCATTTCCGGCCGCGGCAGGCCGAAGACCTCGTAGGCGATGCCGAATTCGAATGTGCAGAGCCCGTCATAGGCTAGTGCGGCGACCAGCGGTCCTTTGGTCTGCTGCGACGATGAGTTTGGCATGATCTTTACGCTGTCGGTCATGATGGCCAATTTCGCAAAGCTTTAGCATCGGCGATACCGGGCCGCAACTTCAGAAAAAGGAAAAACCGATGCCAAGCCCCGTTTCCCAAATACCTGCTGCAGCCCCGGATGCCGCTGTCGCTCACTTTGCCGCCAAGCTCGCTTTCGAAACCGATTGCTCGGACGTGCATGCCGCCTTTGCGGCCGGGAAAGTCGATTTCGTTCTCCTCGACGTGCGCTCGCCGCAGCTCTTCGCAGAATCCCACATTCCCGGAGCCATCAACGTGCCGCACGGCAAGATGACGGCGCATCGAATGTCGACATGGGCAAGCGATACCCTGTTCGTCGTCTATTGCGCCGGTCCGCACTGCAACGGCGCCGACAAGGCTGCCTTCCGGCTCGCCAATCTCGGCCTCCAGGCCAAGCTGATGATCGGCGGCATGACCGGCTGGGCCGATGAAGGCTTCGCCTTCGAACAAGGCATCCCCGCTGCCGCCTGATGGCCTCCCGTCTCCCCCTCCAATTACTGCAGCGGGGAGAAGGGAAAATCGCGACCGTCAGAACTCGACGACCACCTTGCCGAAAGGTCCGCGATAGAGATGATCGAGTGCCTCAGGGAATTCGTCGAAGGCGTAGCGCTTGTCGATCACAGGCTTCAGCCCGGTCTGGTCGATTGCCCGCACCAGATCTTCAAGCGCACGGCGATGGCCGACGGAAATGCCCTGCACGACAGGCGCCTTGAGCAGCAGCGGGCCGGCCGGGCCGGAAACCTCGAACCCCTCGAGCACGCCGATGACGGAAATGCGGCCATTGATCGCCACCGCCTTCAACGCCTGGCCGAGATGCGGGCCGCCGACGATCTCAAGCACGTGATCGGCGCCATAGCCGCCGGTCAACTGATAGAGTTGTTCCACCCAGTCGCCCCCATGGCGGTTGATCGCGTGATCGGCGCCAAGGGCAACGGCACGCTCGAGCTTCTCCGCGCCACCTGATGTGATGAAGACCTCCGCACCATGCGCCTTGGCGATCTGCAGACCGAAGAGCGCCACCCCGCCTGTGCCTTGCACCAGCACCTTGTCGCCGGCCTTCAGACCGCCGCGTTCGATCAGTGCGAACCAGGCAGTCAGCCCGGCGCAGGGCAAGGTGCTCGCCTGCGCCGCATCGAGCGTGTCAGGCGCGCGTGAATACCATTCTTCGGAAAGCACGGTGTATTGCGAGAGGACGCCGGGATAAAAGCCGCCGCGCGTCTTGTAAGGTGGCGTGCGCGCATCGCCTAACCCGCGTCCGTCGATCCAGTCGGGCGAAAACGTCGAGATGACCCGATCGCCCGGCTTGAAACGGCTGACCTCGGGTCCGACTGCCTCGACGACCCCCGCCATATCGGAAGCCGGCACGAAGGGAAATTGCAGTGGCAACCCCATGCCGCTCTCCATCACCAGCCGGTCGCGGAAATTGAGCGAGACAGCTTCCGTCCGGACCAGAACCCTGTTTCCCGAAACCGGTTCGAGCCTCCGCTCGCCGATCGTCAGCTGGCGCTCCGGCCCAACCGCATCGATCTGCCATTGCCGTGTTGTTTGCATTGCCTTGCTCCTTGTTCATTGCAGGGAGGACAAGGATATCGTTGAATATTTTGCACCAGTTGCGATATTAATTCACCAGAATGGTTCCAAAGAGGAAACAAATGGAACAGCTGAAGGGTATCTCGATCTTTGTCGAAGCCGTCGAGGCAGGTGGCTTTTCGGCTGCCGCCGAGCGGCTCCATCTCACGCGTTCGGCCGTCGGCAAGACGATCGCACGTCTGGAACAGCGTCTCGGCGTGCGCCTCTTCAACCGTACGACACGCATGCAGAGCCTTACCGAGGAAGGCCGCTTCTTCTACGAGCGCTGCTTGCGGGCGGTTGAGGAAATCCGCCTCGGGGAAGCCATGCTGGAATCCGGCCGGCGTGACGTACGCGGCCGATTGCGCATCTCGATGCCCGTGCTTTTCGGCCGCCATTGCATCGCGCCGATTCTGGCACGCCTGCTCGATGAACATCCGAACCTCGAACTCGACCCGTCCTTCAACGACCGTATCGTCGACCTGCTCGAGGACGGGTTCGATCTTGTCATCCGCAACGGGCCGCTGAAGGACAATCCGGATCTGATGGCCCGGGCGATTGCCCGCCAGCGCATGACGGTCTGCGCATCGCCCGCCTATCTGGAAAAACATGGCGCGCCACAGACGGTCTTCGATATTCCGCGGCATGAAGGCATCGTCTACAGGCGGGGCGATGATGACAAGGGTTGGATCTTTCCGACTGCAGCCGATCCCGGGCGGCGGCTGGCGCCACAGGCGCGACTGCGGCTCGACGACCTCGCTTCGATTTCCGATGCGGCCGTCGCCGGGCGCGGTCTTGCCTGGCTCCCCTGCTGGCTGGTCCGCGAGGAGGTGCTGGCAGGCCGGCTCATTCAGGTGTTGAAGCACGAACCGGCCAATGTCTTCGATGCCCATGCCGTTTGGCTGCGCTCGCCGGTCATGCTGCCGAAGGTGCGGCTCGCGATCGATACACTCGCTGCGGGACTGCCAGCAACGATGGGCTGACGCGCTCGCCGCGTGTCTGCGAGCGACGAGAAACCTATGTTATTCCTAGGCGTTTCTCTGGAAATAACGCGATGCCGCAGTATATCCGCTCATTCACCGTCCTTTTTGGACGGCCGCCATATCACTCGGAAAAACGTCAGCATGTTACTTCGCAGCGCCCTCCGCGCACAAACTGCAGATTGCCACGCCGCGGTCGACACCCTCTTCGGCAGTTTCAACCTCTCACGCACGCAATATTACAAGGCGTTCCTTCGGGCGCATGCCCGGGTCGTACCATCAGTCGAACATGCGCTTGAGAAGGGAGGAATCGGCCGCCTGCTGCCAGACTGGCCGGAACGAAGGCGCACGCACCTGCTGGCTGCCGACATCCAGGAACTCGATGATCGATTGCCCGTACTGCTTCCGCAACTGGCATTGCGCTGTGAAGCAGCGGTCTGGGGCGCCGCCTATGTCCTTGAAGGCTCCAAGCTCGACGGCGCGCTGCTCGCCAAGGCCGTGCCCGACCACTTGCCCAGCAGCTACCTGAGCCCGCAAGGCCCAAAGGGCGCCATGCGCCTTTTCATGGATCGTCTTGACGCGAGCAAGGTGGACGATCCCGGTGCGGCTGTCGCCGCAGCCCGCGGTGTCTTCGATCTCTTCCTCAAAGCGGGGCAGGTCGAACTGGAAGCCGTCCCATGAGCGGCTCGCACGAACCCGTCGATCTTACCAATTGCGACCGTGAGCCGATCCACCAGCTCGGCTCGGTCCAGCCCTTTGGCTTTCTCCTGGCGGTATCCTCAGACTGGGTTGTCACGCGCGCCTCCGCAAATCTGCCGGAGTTCCTTGGTGTTGCGCAGGCCAACGCGATCGGCCGTCCCGTTATCTCTCTGATCACACCCGAGGCACTCCACGCCATCCGCAACAAGCTTACCACGCTGCGCGGTTCCGACGTCGTCGAGCGCATTTTCGGCATTGCCCTGATTCCCGATCAAAACACGTTCGACCTTGCCGTGCACCTGAACGGAGGTGAGGTCATCATCGAAGGCGAGCGCCGCCAGGAAGACAGGCGCGACGCCGCGTCGCTCTCCATGCGCAGCATGATGTCGCGCCTCGACCACACGGAAACACTGGAAGCTTTCTTCCGTGAAGGTGCAAGACAGGCGCGGGCGCTGACCGGTTTCGATCGGGTTATGGTCTATCGTTTCGACGAAGGCGGTTCCGGCGAAGTGGTGGCGGAAGCCGCCCGGGCCGGCATCGGTTCATTCCTCGGGCTGCACTATCCGGCTTCCGACATTCCGGTACAGGCGCGCGCGCTTTATCTGCGCAACCTGTTCCGCATCATTGCCGATGTCGACGCCGTCGCGGTCCCTATCCTGCCGCAGCTCGACGAGCACGGCCGGCCGCTCGATCTCTCCATGTCGGTATTGCGTTCGGTCTCGCCGATCCATATCGAATATCTGAAAAACATGGGCGTTGGCGCTTCGCTTTCCATATCGATCGTCGTGGACGGCAAGCTCTGGGGCCTGATTGCCTGCCATCACTACGGCCCGCGTCTGCCTTCGGCCCAAAGCCGCTCCACTGCCGAACTCTTCGGCCAGATGTTTGCGTCGCGCCTTGAAAGCCGCGAACGGCGACTGGCTCTCGACTACGAGACCAAGGCGCGCCGCATTGCCGACCGGCTTCTCACCTCCGTCGCAGACAATGCGAGCCTGCTCGACGATCCGGCCTGGCTGATCGAGGCGCTCGCCGACGCCATTCCTGCCGACGGGATCGGCGTCTGGATCAACGGCCGGCTGGCACTTGCCGGCAACGGGCCGAATGAGAGAGGCTTCGCAGCCCTCGTCCGCCACCTCAACCGCAACGCCGCCGGCCGCATCTATGCCGTGGACAGGCTCGCGGAAACCTATCCGGATCTTGAGGTCGACGATGCTGTAGCAGGCATGCTCGCCATTCCGATCTCGCGTTCGCCGCGCGATTATGTCGTGCTTTTCCGTCAGGAATTGGTGCGCACAGTTCGCTGGGGCGGCGATCCGCACAAGCCGGTGGAATACGGTCCGAATGGCCCGCGGCTGACGCCGCGCAAGAGTTTCGAAGCCTGGTCGGAACTGGTGCGCGGCCGCTCCCTCCCCTTCACCGAGGCCGAGCGCCGTGTCGCCGAAACCATCCGCGTCACATTGATCGAGGTGGTGTTGCGCCTCACCGACGAGGTCAGTATGGCGCGCCAGACGGCAAACGAGCGCCAGGAACTGCTGATCGCCGAGCTGAACCACCGCGTCCGCAACATATTGAGCCTCATCACCGGCATCATCCGGCAGTCACAGGCAACGTCGGTCGGCCTTGGCGACTACATCCGCCAGCTCGAGGGCCGCATTCAGTCGCTTGCCCGCGCCCATGACCAGATCACCCGCGATCACTGGGCGCCCGCTTCGCTCCGGCAATTGCTGCTGGCAGAGACAGCCGCCTATCTCGGGAAAAATGCGCAACGCATCCAGATGGGCGGCGAGGATGTACTGCTGGAACCGCACGCCTTTTCCACCGCCGCCCTTGTCTTCCACGAGCTGATGACCAACAGCGCCAAATATGGCAGCCTTTCCGGCACCGGCAGCGGCACGGTCCAACTTGGCTGGCACCGCGACGACGAGGGTAATCTACGCATCGGCTGGCGCGAAAAGCATGGTCCGCCCGTCGTCGAACCCAAACGCCATGGCTTCGGTTCGACCATCATCCGCCGCTCGATCCCCTATGACCTCGGCGGCAAGGCCGAGGTCCGCTACCTCAGGGATGGGCTCGAGGCCGATTTCTGCATTCCGGCGCGACATGTCGTCGGCCCGACGAGCGAACGGTCAAATCCGCCTCCGGTCGGAGCAACCGGACGCAAGACGATTCCCGACGATCAGCCGCTTTGCGGCCTGAACGTGCTGCTGGTGGAAAACAATCTGATCATCGCCATGGATGGGGAGGATATCCTGCGCCGCCTGGGCGCCGACGTCGCAACGGCACCAAGTGTCACCGAGGCGATGGAAATCCTGGCCGGCCAGTCCTTCGATCTGGCGCTTCTCGATGTCAATCTTGGCGATGAGACGAGTTTCGGGATTGCCGACCGGCTGGCAGCTGATGGCGTGCCCTTCGTTTTTGCCACGGGGTATGGGGAAGGCATCGCCCAGGCAAACACCCACTCGGATGCACCCGTGCTGCAGAAGCCTTATACGATGGAAGGCGTGACGGATTTTCTTGCCCGGGTGCAGCTTCGCAGGAGCGGGTAAAACCCTCACCCTCCGAGAGGATCCGGTCGCAGCCCGCCGATGAAGAGCTGCTCCAGAAACCGCGCCGCATCCTCGAAACGCCCTTCGCCCGAATGTTCCTGCCCCAGCACCGCGCGCACCTGGACGTCGAAATCCGCGTAATGCTGCGTCGTCGACCAGATGGAGAAGATCAGGTGATAGGGATCGCATTTGACGATCTTGCCTGATTTCGCCCAGGCGCGGATGACCTCCGCCTTCTCGTCGACCAGTTCCTTCAGCGGGCCCTTCAGCTCGTCCTCGATATGCGGCGCGCCCTGCAGCACCTCGTTGGCGAAAAGCCGGCTCTCGCGGGGGAAATCACGGGCCATCTCCAGCTTGCGGCGGATGTAACTGCGGATTTCCGTCTCCGGATTGCCTTCGGCGTCGAAGGCGCGGAGCGGCTCCAGCCAGGTATAGAGCACCCGGTCGATCAGCGCCCGGTGCATGGCTTCCTTGGTGCGGAAATAATAGAGCAGGTTGGGTTTCGACATGCCGGCCACTTCGGCAATCTGGTCGATTGTCGAGCCGCGAAAGCCGCTTGCCGAAAACACATCGAGCGCCGCTTCCAGAATCTGCTCTTCCTTCTCTTCCTGGATTCGCGTCCGCCTCAGGGTTTTCGCTGCTCTCGGTATGGTCACAGGCTGTCGTTTCCCCTTGAAATTCAACTTCTTCGCTCAAGTTTGGGTTGGGGACGACCCTCGCCGCTTCCTTGAGCAACTGCCCGCATTTTTATCGGCGATTTTCGTGATTTTCGTCTTGAGCCCGGCGGTGGAAGTTGTAATGTTTACCAATCGGTCAAATTATCCGTCAGATGTAAAACAAAGGCAACTGGCGATTTTCCGGCGCTCGACAAAACCAATAAGGGGGCGCAGGAAAGGACCACGGGAACAGGCGGGCATGCCTCTTTGCATGACTGCCGCAAACAGGTGAGGGCATAAAGAATGGTGGCAGCACCAGGCGAGAACATGCGCGTCAATGGCGACCGTCTCTGGGACAGTCTCATGGACATGGCGAAGATCGGCCCCGGCATAGCAGGCGGCAACAATCGCCAGACGCTGACGGATGCCGATGCGCAGGGCCGCAGCCTCTTCAAGACATGGTGTGACGATGCCGGTTTGACCTTGGGTGTTGACCGCATGGGCACGATGTTTGCCACCCGCCCCGGCTCCGATCCCGATGCCTTGCCCGTCTATGTCGGCTCGCACCTCGACACCCAGCCGACCGGCGGCAAATATGACGGCGTGCTCGGCGTACTTGCGGCCCTCGAAGTCGTGCGCACGATGAACGATCTCGGCATCAAGACCAAACATCCGATCGTCGTGACCAATTGGACGAATGAGGAAGGCGCGCGTTTTGCCCCTGCCATGCTGGCGTCAGGCGTCTTCGCCGGCGTGCACAGCCTGGACTTTGCCTATAATCGCAGGGACCCCGAGGGCAATCTGTTCGGCGACGAATTGAAGCGTATCGGCTGGGTCGGCGACGAAGAAGTCGGCGCCCGCAAGATGCACGCCTATTTCGAATATCACATCGAGCAGGGGCCGATTCTCGAAGCCGAGGAAAAGCAGATCGGCGTCGTCACCCATTGCCAGGGCCTCTGGTGGCTGGAATTCACGTTGACCGGCAAGGAAGCCCATACCGGCTCGACGCCGATGAACCTGCGCGTGAATGCCGGCCTCGCCATGGCCCGCATCCTGGAAATGGTCCAGGACGTGGCGATGAGCGAACAGCCGGGCGCCGTCGGCGGCGTCGGCCAGGTGTTTTTCTCGCCAAACTCCCGCAACGTCCTGCCGGGCAAGGTCGTCTTCACCGTCGACATCCGCTCGCCCGACAAGGAGAAGCTCGACCGCATGCGGGCAAAGATCGAGGCGAAAGCGCCTGAGATCACCGATGCACTCGGCGTCGGCTGTTCCATCGAGGCGATCGGCCACTTCGAGCCGATCACCTTCGATCCCAAACTGGTCACATCGGTGCGCGACGCCGCCGAGCGGCTCGGCTACAGCCACATGAACATCATCTCCGGCGCCGGCCACGACGCCTGCTGGGCCGCCAAGGTCGCACCGGCAACGATGGTCATGTGCCCCTGCGTCGGCGGGCTCTCGCATAACGAGGCGGAAGAAATCTCCAAGGAATGGGCGACCGCGGGCGCCGATGTGCTGTTTCATGCGGTGGTCGAGACGGCGGAGATCGTGGTGTGATGGCGCCAGACCTGCCAACGACTTATCTCGATTATGCTGATATCTTTAAGTTCGAAACTCAGCGAACTGCCGACGACCTTGCATGGGCTAATGCCAATGCGACGCCGGTGAACGAAGGTCCGTGGGACGATATACCTGGCGTGCAGATCTTCTACATTGGCATCAACACGGCAGGCGAGCGGATCAAGCTTCCGCAAATATCGAGCTTTTGGCGCTATAAACCTTCTAGCATTCAGCTGGCCGATCCAGATGACCGGGACGCGCCCCACCAAACCTATTATGTCACTGGGCGGCCTGGCTCCATTGATATCGTTCGGATCGAACTCGGTCCTTCCATGCCCGGCATACTGATCGAACGTCCCAAGGGCAGCCAACCCGTACAATCAACCGGGCTGATCGATGGCAAGGATTTTTACTTTCGCGAAAGCGATGGTTTTTGGTCTTTGTCTGTCGGTGGCATCGACGTCGTTGAACAGCCCGACTGGTATTACGAGGAAAAGCACGACAAGCCGGATGAGTTGAGTGAGGAGGCCGTCTACAGCCTTATCGCCAAGGGTGCGGCGCTCTTTAGAAACGGCACGCCCACGATGGCAGTGGAGCCGTAAGACAATAAGACCGCAGGGAAAAGGAACAGCAGCCATGACCACAGTCATCAAGAACGGCACCATCGTCACCGCCGACCTGACCTATAAGGCGGATGTCAAAATCGACGGCGGCAAGATCGTAGAGATTGGTCCGAACCTCTCCGGCGACGAAACACTCGACGCCTCCGGCTGTTATATCATGCCCGGCGGCATCGATCCCCACACCCATCTCGAAATGCCCTTCATGGGCACTTACTCCTCCGACGATTTCGAGAGCGGCACCCGCGCCGCCCTTTCCGGCGGCACGACCATGGTGGTCGATTTCGCCCTGCCCGCCCCCGGCCAGTCGCTGCTCGAAGCGCTGACCATGTGGGACAACAAATCGACCCGCGCCAATTGCGATTATTCCTTCCACATGGCGGTCACCTGGTGGAGCGAGCAGGTCTTCGAGGAGATGGAGACCATCGTTCGCGATAAGGGCATCAACACCTTCAAGCACTTCATGGCCTATAAGGGTGCGCTGATGGTCGACGATGACGAGATGTTCGCCTCTTTCCAGCGCTGCGCCGAACTCGGCGCCCTGCCGCTGGTGCACGCAGAAAACGGCGACGTCGTCGCCTCAATGTCGGCAAAGCTGCTCGCCGAGGGCAATAACGGCCCAGAGGCGCATGCTTATTCCCGCCCGGCCGAAGTGGAAGGTGAAGCCACCAACCGCGCCATCATGATCGCCGACATGGCCGGCTGCCCGGTCTATATCGTTCACACCTCTTGCGAACAGGCGCACGAGGCGATCCGCCGCGCCCGCGCCAAGGGCATGCGTGTCTATGGCGAACCGCTGATTCAGCACCTGACGCTCGATGAGAGCGAATATTCCAATCCCGACTGGGATCATGCGGCCCGCCGGGTGATGTCGCCGCCCTTCCGCAACAAGCAGCATCAGGATTCACTCTGGGCAGGGCTTGCCTCCGGCTCACTGCAGGTCGTCGCCACCGACCATTGCGCCTTCACCACGGCGCAGAAGCGCTTCGGCGTCGGCGACTTCACCAAGATCCCGAACGGCACCGGCGGCCTCGAAGACCGCATGCCAATGCTCTGGACGCATGGCGTCAACACTGGCCGGCTGACCATGAACGAATTCGTTGCCGTCACTTCAACGAACATTGCCAAGATCCTCAACATCTATCCGAAGAAGGGCGCGATCCTTGTCGGCGCCGATGCCGATATCGTCGTCTGGGACCCGCAACGTTCCAAGACCATTTCGTCCAAGGCCCAGCAGTCGGCGATCGACTACAACGTCTTCGAAGGCAAGGAAGTGACCGGCCTGCCGCGCTATACGCTGACGCGCGGCGTCGTCGCGATCGAGGAAGGCGCGATCAAGACCCGCGAGGGCCACGGCGAATTCGTCAGGCGCGAGCCGGTCACGGCTGTCAGCAAGGCGCTTTCCCAGTGGAAGGATATCACCGCGCCGCGCAAGGTGACGCGGAGCGGTATTCCGGCAAGCGGCGTATGACGATGGCGCATGACGATACGGCCATCAACCGGGGACCGCTGCCTCTATGCCAATGACCTCACGCCGGCACCAAAGCGTCCAACTCCGGCAGAAGCACGACGCTTTCCTGCTCGTTCGGATCGGTGCGCGCGATGATCGCCGTGCACGGCGTGCTGCTGAGGTTCGCCGGCAGGTGCGGCACGCCGGCCGGGATATAGAAAAGTTCGCCGGCATGGACGATAACGTGATGCTCGAGCCGATCTCCGTACCAGGTATGGGCCTCGCCGGAGAGCATGTAGATCGCCGTCTCGTGCGCCTCGTGCAGATGCGCCTTGGCGCGCACGCCGGGCGGGATCGTCAACAGATGCATGCAGATGCCCTTGGCGCCGACCGTTTCGGCGGCGATGCCTGCGAAATAGCTCAGCCCCTGCTTGCCGTCATAGGCATGATTGGGGCGAACGATGTGGCAGGTGGGCTTTGATGTCACGTCCATCCTCATCCTCCATGGAGTGTGTCGTCGATAAAACCGGCGGTAATAATAGCACGCAAACCGCGTTCCCGCGGCGAAAACAAGACTGGTCGCATTGATGCAAGCACCCTCCGTCGTATCCGCCAAGGATCTCTGTCTCACCTACCAGGCCAATGATGGCCCGGTGAGTGCACTGAGCAATGTCAATCTCGATGTCCGCAAGGGCGATTTCGTCTCTTTCATCGGCCCGTCGGGCTGCGGCAAGACCACCTTCCTGCGTGTCATCGCCGATCTCGAAAAGAGCACCTCGGGCGAGATCTCGATCAACGGTATGACGCCGGAGGAGGCGCGCAAGGCCCGCGCCTACGGCTATGTCTTCCAGGCGCCGGCGCTCTATCCCTGGCGCACCATCGAAAACAACATCGCCCTGCCCTTGGAGATCATGGGCTATTCCGGCGCCGACCGGACGCGGCGCATCGCCGAAGCGCTCGATCTCGTCAGTCTTTCGGGCTTCGAGAAGAAATTCCCCTGGCAGCTTTCCGGCGGCATGCAGCAGCGCGCCTCGATCGCCCGCGCACTCGCCTTCGACGCCGATCTGCTGTTGATGGACGAGCCCTTCGGCGCCCTGGACGAGATCGTCCGCGACCATCTGAACGAAGAGCTGCTGAAACTCTGGACCCGCACCAACAAGACGATCTGCTTCGTCACCCATTCCATCCCCGAGGCAGTCTACCTCTCGACCAAGATCGTGGTGATGTCTCCGCGCCCGGGCCGCGTGACCGATGTGATCGACTCGACTCTGCCGGCCGAACGACCGCTCGACATCCGCGAAACCCCCGAGTTCCTGGAGATCGCCCATCGCGTCCGCGAAGGGTTGAGGACGGGACACGCATGAGGAATAGGGGTTTGATTTCCAGGCTCAGCAGGCCAAACACCACATGGGAGCGAATCCTATGAAACCCGACACCTTCAAGGACAAGATCGTCCCCGTCACCACCATCCTGCTGGCCCTCGTCGTCATCTGGTATGTCGCCGCCATCCTCATGAACGCGCCGTTCCAGCGCGACATGGACGGCCGCGCCGGCGTCACACCTTCGACCCTCGAATTCATCGGCAAGACGCTGGCGCAGCCGAAGCCGATCCTGCCGGCGCCGCATCAGGTGGCGCAGAACGTCTACGAGAACACCTTCCTGCGCAGCCTTTCGAGCAACCGCAGCCTCGTCTATCACAGTTGGGTAACGCTCTCCTCCACCCTGCTCGGCTTCGGCTTCGGCATGCTGCTCGGCATCCTTCTCGCCGTGCTGATCGTCCATAACCGCGCCATGGACCGCTCGCTGATGCCCTGGCTGGTGGCGAGCCAGACCATACCGATCCTCGCCATCGCGCCGATGATCGTCATCATCTCCTATAACGTGCTGACCGGCGACAATGCCATTGCACATCTCCTCAATCTCGATTCCGACGCTTCCCGGCTCGTGTCGAAGGCGCTGATCTCCACCTACCTCTCCTTCTTTCCGGTCGCCGTCGGCATGGTGAAGGGGCTGCGTTCGCCTGAGATCATGCATCTCGACCTGATGCGCACCTATTATGCCAGCCCGATGCAGACTTTCTGGAAGCTGCGCGTTCCAGCCTCGATCCCTTTCCTCTTCACCTCGATGAAGGTTGCGATTGCCGCCAGCCTCGTTGGCGCCATCGTCGGTGAGTTGCCGACGGGGGCTGTCGCCGGCATCGGCTCGAAGCTGCTCGCCGGTTCCTATTACAGCCAGACCATCGATATCTGGGCGGCCCTCGTCGCCGGATCGCTGCTTGCCGGCATCCTGGTCGCGATCGTCGGTGTTGCGGCGAAAATCGTTGACCGCGCCATGGGCGGGAGGCCGGCATGAGACATCTGACCTTCTCCTGGCAAGCCGTGGTTGCTCTCCTCCTCTGCATCGGAGCACTGACGGCCCTGCCGCTCCTGGCCGACGGCGCGACGCGACCCCTCACCGATGGCACGGCAAGCCTCATTTTCATCATCGTCGTCGCGGCTGCCCTGCTGTCTCTAGCGCCGCAGCCGCCGGCCTATCGTGCCACCGTGCTGTTTATCGGCGCGCATGGGGCTGCCTGGATGCTGCTTTCGGCTCTTTCCGGCAACGAGGGCGCGGCGACGCGGGCTTTCTTCCTGCTGCTCTTCGCCTGCTGGCTGCTTGCCTGGCGATGTGTCACCGAGCTGTCGAAACTGCAGCCCGTCACCACTTCCGGCAAGTCAGCACTCCAGCTCCTGATCCCGGCGATCTTCGGCGCCTGGATCCTCATTCTCTGGGAGGCGGTCACACGTGGCGCCGGCGTTCCCTTCATCCTGCTGCCGCCGCCGAGCGCCATCGGCGCGCGGTTCATGGCATCGCTGCCGATCCTCGGCGCGGACGTCAGGCAGACGATCTTCAAGGCGGTGCTGATCGGTTATATCGTCGGCTGTCTCAGTGGCTTCGTCGTCGCGGTGCTGGCCGACCGCATCGCCTTCCTGCGCCGCGGCCTTCTGCCGATCGGCAACATGGTTTCAGCGTTGCCGATCATCGGCGTCGCCCCTGTCATGGTCATGTGGTTCGGCTTCGACTGGCCGTCGAAGGCCGCCGTCGTCATCATCATGACCTTCTTCCCGATGCTGGTGAATACCGTCGCCGGCCTTGCCGCCTCCGGCAGCATGGAGCGCGACCTGATGCGCACCTATGCCTCCGGCTATTGGCAAACGCTGCTGAAACTCAGGCTTCCGGCGGCAATGCCCTTCATTTTCAATGCACTGAAGATCAACTCGACGCTGGCGCTGATTGGTGCCATCGTTGCGGAATTCTTCGGGACGCCGATCGTCGGCATGGGCTTCCGTATCTCCACCGAGATCGGCCGCATGAATGTCGACATGGTCTGGGCGGAAATCGCCGTCGCGGCGCTGGCCGGCTCGATCTTCTATGGCATCATCGCCCTGACCGAACGGGCGGTGACGTTCTGGCATCCGTCTATCCGTGGTGGCTAGGCGCGCGCGGGCTCCAGAAACGGGTCCGGGCATAACTTCAGAGGGTAAGGATAAGAAAATGAGAAAGTTGATGGTTGCAATGATGGCGAGCGCGATGTCGCTCGCATCGGCCCATGCCATGGCCGCCGACAAGGTGGTGCTGCAGCTGAAATGGGTCACGCAGAGCCAGTTCGGCGGTTACTACGTCGCCAAGGAAAAGGGCTTCTATAAGGAAGAAGGCCTCGACGTCGACATCAAGCCGGGTGGCCCCGATATCGCCCCCGAGCAGGTGATCGCCGGCGGCGGCGCCGATGTCATCGTCGACTGGATGGGCGGCGCCCTGGTTGCCCGCGAAAAGGGCGTTCCGCTCGTCAACATCGCCCAGCCCTACCAGAAGGCGGGCCTGGAAATGGTCTGCCGCAAGGACGGCCCGGTCAAGACCGAAGCCGACTTCAAGGGCCACACGCTCGGCGTCTGGTTCTTCGGCAACGAGTATCCCTTCTTCGCCTGGATGAACAAGCTCGGCCTGTCCACAGAAGGCGGTCCGAACGGCGTCACGGTGCTGAAGCAGAGCTTCGACGTGCAGCCGCTTGTCCAGAAGCAGGCCGACTGCATCTCCGTCATGACCTATAACGAATACTGGCAGGCGATCGATGCCGGCTTCAAGCCGGAAGAACTGACGGTCTTCAACTACACTGAAATGGGCAACGACCTTCTCGAAGACGGCCTCTATGCGATGGAAGACAAGCTGAAAGACCCGGCCTTCAAGGAGAAGATGGTCAAGTTCGTCCGCGCTTCGATGAAGGGCTGGAAATATGCCACCGAGAATCCGGACGAAGCCGCCGAGATCGTCATGGACAATGGCGGCCAGGACGACAACCATCAGAAGCGCATGATGGGTGAAGTCGCCAAGCTGGTCGGCGACAGCTCCGGCAAGCTGGACGAGGCCCTCTATGCTCGCACGGCAAAGGCACTGCTCGACCAGAAGATCATCAGCAAGGAGCCGTCGGGCGCCTGGACGCACGACATCACCGACGCCGCTTCCAAATAATTTCGGCAGGATTGCGAAGCAAAACGCGCGGGAGATTTCTCGCGCGTTTTGTCTTTTTCTGGAGCATGATGCCGAAAAGTGTCCGCGGCATTCGGACGACATTCTCTATCTATTTGATTTAGATGATGATTCAGATTTCCGGTCGGTCGGCCTAAATCATCTGCATCCAACAACCGAAAAAAATGCCTTGCAACTGTCGCATTTATCGGGCGTCAAACGTCTTAGGGATGAGGCGCGATCAATCTTCGTAATGTTGACATAACCTTGCGGTGATTGATTGACGTCGGAATGGTAATTATTATCGCCTAATGGGGAATTGTTTTCTGCCGGACTTGTAGATCGAGCAAATCGATACCACCTACAAGCCGAATTTGCCGGCGAGGGATGAAGACGGCAAAGGATCGGCGGATACCTCTGAGAATGCAGGAAGGGCAGTGGCCTGATCGCGCGCTGAGTGGCAGACGCTCGAGTTCGGCCAACCTTATCACAAGATTGGACGAAGACGCATGGCACGCAAGCCGATTGGAATTCTAGGCGCCTCTACTCTTTTTGCAGCGGCACTTGCTGCATCCACCGCATTTTCGCAGGAGACGCCGGTCGCAAAGCCGCAGCAGAACCTGCCGGCGATCGTCGTCACCCAGGCGACGAACCGGACCCTCGTCGACCGCGTCATCGGCACGGGAACGGTCAAACCCGTCGAGGAAGTCTATATCCAGCCGCAGGTCGAAGGCCTCTCCATCCGCACGCTGAAGGCCGATGTCGGCGACAAGGTTGAGGCGGAAAGCACGCTGGCCACGCTGAACGACGACGCGCTGATCCTGGATCAGAGCCAGATGCTGGCGACGAGAGCCAAGGGTGAGGCAAGCCTTGCCCAGCTGCGCGCCCAGCTCATCGAGGCGCAGGCCAATGCCGAACAGGCAAGACAGCAGCAGGCCCGCGCCCAGGAAATGGGTAAGAAGGGCACGGTCTCCACCGCCCAGGTCGAACAGGCCGATGCGACTGCCGCCGCCGCCAATGCCCGCGTATCCTCCGCCGAACAGGCGATCGAAGTTTCCGTAGCCGATCTCAAGGTCTTCGACAGCCAGATCGCCGATGCCGATCTGAAACTGGCGCGCACCGATGTGAAGACACCGGTCTCCGGCACGATCTCGGCCAAGAACGCCAAGGTCGGCGCCATCGCCGCCGGCAACGGCGATCCGCTCTTCACCATCATTCGTAACGGCGATATCGAACTCGTTGCCGAAGTCGCCGAAAGCGACATCGTCAGGGTCATGGCCGGTCAGAAGGCGACGATTTCGCTCTCCGGCAGCCGCGAGAAGCTGTCCGGCTCCGTGCGCCTGGTCTCGCCGACCGTCGATCCGGTCACCCGCCTCGGGCTCGTCCATATCTCCATCGACGACGACAGCAAGGCGCGCTCGGGCATGTATGGCAGCGCCGAGATCATCGTGCGCGAGACTGAGGGCGTATCGCTTCCGCTGACCGCCGTACTGACCAGCAATGAAGGCTCCTCCGCTCGCAGGGTCGAGGATGGGGTGGTGAAATACGCCAAGGTCGAGACCGGCATCCAGGACGGTGCCTATGTCGAGATCGTCAATGGATTGAAGACCGGCGATGAGGTCGTGGCCAAGGCGGGCGCCTATGTCCGTGACGGTGACCACATCACTCCGGTGCGTGAACAGCCCCCGGCTTCCAACTAAAGAGACCATCCGATGAATTTTTCAGCCTGGTCCATTCGAAACCCCATCGCACCGCTGCTGGCCTTCTGCCTGCTGGTGTTCATCGGCATGCAGTCCTTCAACTCGCTGCCGATCACCCGCTTTCCCAACATCGACGTACCGCTGGTTTCGATCAGCGTGACTCAAAGCGGCGCTTCGCCTGCTGAACTCGAAATGCAGGTGACGAAGGAGATCGAAGACGCCGTCGCCTCGATCACCGGCATCGACGAGATCCAGTCGACGGTGACCGACGGCAGCTCGCAGACCAACGTCATGTTCCGCATGGAAGTGCCGACCGAACAGGCCGTGCAGGACACCAAGGACGCGATCGACCGCATCCGCAGCGATCTGCCGGCAAACGCCGAAGCACCGATCGTCTCCAAGGTCGATGTCGAAGGCCAGGCGATCCAGACCTTCGCCGTTTCCTCGCCTGCCCTGTCGCTGGAAGAACTCTCCTGGTTCGTTGACGACACGATCAAGCGTTCGCTGCAGGGCCAGGCCGGCATCGGCCGCGTCGACCGCTACGGCGGCGCCGAGCGCGAAGTGCGCATCGAACTCACCCCCGACAAGCTCAACGCCTATGGCATCACCGCCGCAAGCGTGAACGAGCAGCTGCGCGGCACCAACATCGATCTCGGCTCCGGCCGCGGCCAGGTGGCCGGCAGCGAACAGGCGATCCGCGTTCTGGGCGACGCCCGCAACGTCGCCGAGCTCGCCGACACGACGATCGCGCTGCCGAACGGCCGCTTCGTCAAGCTGTCCGATCTTGGTGTCATCAAGGACACCTATGAGGAGCCGAAGTCCTTCTCGCGCTTCAACGATACGCCCGTCGTCACTTTCGGCGTTTTCCGTTCCAAGGGTGCCAGCGAGGTCAGCGTCGCCGAAACCGTGGGCCAAAGCCTCGACAAGGTGCGGGCCGAAAACCCGAACGTGAAGATCGAACTGATCGACGATTCGGTTTATTTCACCTATGGCAACTACGAAGCCGCCATCCATACGCTGCTCGAAGGCGCGCTGCTCGCCGTTATCGTCGTCTTCCTGTTCCTCAGGAACTGGCGCGCGACGCTGATTTCGGCAATCGCCCTTCCCCTGTCCGCGATCCCGACCTTCTGGATCATGGACCTGATGGGCTTCTCGCTGAACCTCGTCAGCTTCCTCGCCTTGACGCTCGCGACCGGCATCCTCGTCGACGATGCGATCGTCGAAATCGAAAACATCGCCCGCCACATCAAGATGGGCAAGACGCCCTATCGAGCGGCGATCGAGGCCGCCGATGAAATTGGCCTTGCCGTCATCGCCACCACCTTCACCATTATCGCCGTCTTCGTGCCGGTTTCCTTCATGCCGGGCATTCCGGGCCAGTACTTCATCCAGTTCGGCCTGACCGTCGCCTTCTCCGTCTTCTTCTCGCTGATGGTCGCGCGCCTCATCACCCCGATGATGGCCGCCTATCTGATGCGCGCCGAAGACGGCATGGAAGATCATCACGACAATGACGGCCTGTTGATGCGCGGCTACACCCGTCTCATACGTGGCACGACGGGACGCTGGTACACGCGTTATGCGACGCTGATTGTCGCGTTCGCCTTCCTGGTCGGCTCCGTTATGTTGCTGATGCAGGTTCCCGGCAGCTTCCTGCCGCCGGAAGACGCTTCACGCATCGTTCTCTCCGTCGAACTGCCTCCCAATGCACGGCTTGACGACACCGAGAAGACGACGGATGCGATCTACGACAGGGTCAAGGACATTGACGGGGTCGATAGCGTCTTCGTTCTCGGCGGCGCATCGCCGAAGGGCGATCTCGAACTGCGCCGTGCGACCGTCACGCTGGCACTCGACAAGCTCGACCAATCGCTGGTCAAGAAGATGGTCAACGACGTGCTCGGCCATATCCCGGTCATCGGCCCGATGCTGCCGAAGGTGGAAGTCCACGGCCGCGAACGTCCGCAGTGGAATATCGAAAAGGAAGTCTTCGCCAAGCTGCACGACATTCCCGACGTCCATATCCTGAAGCTCAATGACCGCGGCGAACGCGACCTCTCCTTCAACTTCCTCTCCAAGAGTGACAAGGATCTGAACGACGCCATCGGTATTCTCGAAGCCAAGCTCCGCGCCGATCCGCTGCTTGCCAATGTCAGCGCCGACGGTGCCCTGCCCCGTCCGGAACTGCAGGTTCATCCGCGCAAGGATGAGGCGGCCCGCCTCGGCATCACGCCGCAGCAGATCTCCGAGACGATCCGCGTCGCCACCATCGGCGATGTCGACGCAGCCCTTGCCAAGATCTCGCTCGACGATCGCCAGATCCCGATCCGTGTCCAGACTTCACTCGACATGCGCCGCGATCTCGCAGCGATCCGGGCGCTGAAGATCCAGACCGCCAGCGGCGGCACCGTGCCGCTCGCAAGCGTCGCCAATATCGACTATTCGGAAGGCGTAAGCTCGATCAAGCGCAACAACCGCTACCGCGTCGTCTCGATCGGGTCCGACCTGCCGCAGGGCGTGGCGCTCGACACAGCTTCGGCCCGCTTCCGCGAGATCGTCAATGGGGCCAACATCCCCGCCACGGTGCACCTTGCCGAAAGCGGCGACACTAAGGTGCAGACCGAGATGCAGCAGAGCTTCGTCAACGCCATGCTGATGGGTCTCCTATTGGTGCTGACGGTGCTGATCCTGCTCTTTAAGGACGTGATCCAGCCCTTCACCATCCTGTTCTCGTTGCCGCTCGCCATTGGCGGCGTCGCAGCCGGCCTGCTCGTCACCAACAATCCGCTGTCGATGCCCGTCATGATCGGCATCCTGATGCTGATGGGTGTCGTCACCAAGAACGCGATCCTGCTCGTCGATTTCGCGATTGAGATGCGCCACCGGGGCATGCCTCGCGTCGAGGCCATGGTCGAAGCCGGCCGCAAGCGCGCCCGTCCGATCATCATGACCTCGATCGCCATGTCGGCCGGCATGCTGCCCTCCGCGCTCGGTGTCGGCGAAGGCGGCTCGTTCCGCGCGCCGATGGCGATTGCGGTGATCGGCGGCATCATCGTCTCGACCGTGCTCTCGCTCGTCGTCGTGCCCTCCTTCTTCCTGATCATGGACGATCTGTCCCGCCTGCTCGGCTGGGCTTTCGGCCGCCTGGTCGGCAGGAAGGACGAAGAGGAACTGCCGCTGTCGCGCGAGGATCTTACCCGCGTCACCCGCGAGAACAGCAGCGACATCGACTCGCTGGAAGAGCGCCTGACCGCGATCGAAAAGCCGGAAAGCAAACGCAAGAGCGCCAAGGGCAACGACACCAACGTGCTCCGCCTGCCGCCCTTCGCGGCGGAATAAGCAAAACCCAGGAAATGAACGGGCCGGGGGCGATCTCCCGGCCCGTTTCGTTTTTCGTTCATTTCCAACGCATGTCGCGCAAAAGTGTGCAGCGGTTTTTAGAGCATGATGCCGAAAAGTGTGAGCGGTTTTCGGACGACATCATGCTCTAATTCTTTGATTTTGATCCGGATGTTTTTAGGCCGATCCGGCCTAAATCCGGATCTAGAGCCCGCCCTGCTCCCTGAGGAAGCTGACGATCGAGCTGACGCCGTCGCCGCGCTTCATGTCGGAGAAGACGAAGGGGCGCGAAGCGCGCATGCGCGTCGCATCCCGGTCCATCACGTCGAGATCGGCACCGACATAGGGTGCCAGATCCTTCTTGTTGATGACGAGCAGGTCCGACCGGGTGATGCCGGGCCCGCCCTTGCGCGGGATTTCCTCGCCCTGACAGACGGAGATGACATAGATGGTGATATCGGCAAGATCAGGCGAAAAGGTCGCCGCCAGATTGTCGCCGCCGGATTCGATGAAGACGACGTCGAGATCGGGGATCCGCTGGTTGAGGCCGGCGATCGCCTGCAAATTGATCGTCGCATCCTCACGAATGGCGGTATGCGGGCAGCCGCCTGTCTCGACGCCGACGATGCGGTCCGAAGTCAATGCCTGCATCCGCACCAGCGCCTCGGCATCCTCGGTCGTATAGATATCGTTGGTGACGACGGCGACGGAATAGTCGTCGCGCATCGCCTTGCAGAGCTTTTCGGTCAGCGCCGTCTTGCCCGAGCCGACCGGCCCGCCGATGCCGACACGCAAAGGTCCGTTTCTTGATTTCATGTGCCTTACTCCAATCGAACCCCGATGATAACGAAGCCGCCCGCCCGCGCCACCGTCAAATGACTTAGAGCGCTTGTTTTTCTTCGAATCACGGAAGCGCTCTATCTTTTTGTTTTCACGCAATTCCGGACGCAAAACCGCTGCGCACTTTTGCTGGAATTGCTCTCGCCGCAGCGATAATTTCGGACAATCACGAGCGGAACAGCCGCGTCGCCTGCGTCTCGTGGCGCAGGCTGGCAATATCGGCCTGCACCGTCGCCGAACCCAGATCATCGAGCGTCGAGGTCGCCGCCCGCCGGGCGATCTCCGCGAGGTGCTCTTCGAGGCCGGCAAGCACGGCAACGCCACCCCTTTGCCCAGCGACGCCGAGGCGGATGCCTGATGAAACCGCTTGTGAGGCATAGGCATGCAAGAAGACGACGAGCGCCTTCTCAGGCCTGATACCGTGCGCGCCCGTCACCGCCCCGACCGCAATGGGATAAGCGACCTTGTCAGGTAGCCGCTCGAACACGCCGTCCGGCCAGGCCCGCGCCGCCGCGAGGAAAGCCTCGCCGAGCAGCATCGTTTCCTGATGCCTTTCGCGCGATCCGGCCAGCGCCTCAGCGAGTGCAGCGACTTCGGCAAGACGTGCGGGTTCTGCCTGTTGCCTGTGGCTTTCGGCCAGAAGCACCGCATCGTTCCAGACCGAACCGTTGCCGACCAAAGTGCCGATCCAGGCCGCAAGCGAGGTCGCATCCGTAACGAACCCGTCGGCTACCGCCCGCTCCAGCCCTCCCGAATAGGCAAAGCTACCGATCGGAAAGGCCGGTGAGAGCCATGCCGTCAGGCGCAGCAGTGCCTGCATCTCGCGATCCCTGGTCATCAAGGCTCAGTCGTGCTTGTGGTCCTGATGTCCGTGGACATGACCATGATCCTGCCCGTGGTCATGATCATGACCGCGATCGTGGCGGTGCTCATGCTCATGCTCGTAGCCATGTTCATGATCATGGTCATGGCCGTGATTATGATCAAGGTCGTGATCATGCCCGCGGTCATGATTGTGATCGTGATCATGCCCATGAGAATGCCCACCTTGGGAATGATAGGCCCCGCGCGCCGGCTGGAACGGCTCATCGATCTCGAGGACGACGGCGCCGAGGCCCTGCAGCATGGTGCGGATGACATGATCGCGCAGGATGACGATGCGGTCTTCCTCGATCTGGGCCGCAAGATGCCGGTTGCCGAGATGCCAGGCGAGCTCGACCAGATGCGTTCGGTCGCGTCCGCGAACCTCGAAGAGCTTCTCGTCGGCGGCGAGGATCTCGATCAGTTCACCGTCGTCGCGCACCAGCAGGTCGCCATTGGCGAAAAGCACCGGATCCTTGAGATCGAGCATGACCATTTCGCCATTTTCCAGATGCAGCAGTTTGCGGCGCAGATGGCGCAGATCATGCGGCAGCTTGACCTGGGCGATCGGATGGGAGGAAGGGGTTCCGGCGGGAAGATAAGAGGTGACGCGCTGCATGATATGTCCGTTTTGCTGAGAGGACGACCATGCAAAATAGCTCTTCCCGATGCAAGCACCAATGCCCTTTCGTCCGGGTGCGGCTTTTATATTCCGTAAGCCTGCATCACATTGTCGCTCTCCGGGCCTCTGTTCTCGCCATCGACGCCGTTGTCGACAAGCCCGTGCCAGGCGTGATGCAGACCTTCCCGTTCGTGGACGACGCGATTGCGCCCAAGTGCCTTGGCGAGATAGAGCGCCCGGTCGGCGGAGGCATAGGCCGCCTGCTTGGTGCGCCCGGCGACGAGATCGGCAACGCCGCCGGAAACGGTGATGCGGATATCGTGCCCCTCGGCTTTCATGGCGCCGCCGGCGATCCGGGCTCGGACGCTTTCGACGCGCTCCATACGCGCCTCGAGCGGCTCCCCGGAGACGATGACGCCGAACTCCTCCCCACCCAGCCGTGCGACGACGGACATCTCATCGAAGGCGGATGTCAGCATGGCCGAAACGGCGATGATGACGGCATCACCGCAGCCATGGCCGAAGCGGTCGTTGATCGTCTTGAAACGGTCGACGTCAAAAATGACCAGCGACGCGTTGCCATCGGTATTCTCAAGCGCCTCGGTAAAAGCGCGCCGGTTGAGCAGTCCGGAAAGCGTATCCGTGCGGCTGAGCTTTTCGAATTCCGCCCGCGAGAGCGCGAGATCGCGCATGGCAAAGCCGGCAAACAGCGAGAGCATGCCGGAAACGGTACCGCCGATCAGCCAGGAGAAGATCGCGCTGAAGCCGATTGCATGGGCGAGCGTCACCGGTAGAAGCCCGAGAAGATCGAGCGACGGCATCGTCAATGCGATAATGACTCCTGAGAGAATAACGGCAAGAAAAGCCATCTTCAGGGCGAAGACATAGACGTTCTTGCGGTATTGAAGATCGCCAAAATCGGCCTGCAGCGAAATCCAGTTTCTCATGAGAATCAACCTTCCTGCTCGGCGTTTCCAGGCATTGATAAGAGCCCAATTGCTGCGGGTGTCTTAATTGACTCGTTAAAATTCGAACGGTTTCGGACGTTTCGATGGACAGAATTTTTCTAGCAGGGGATGCAGCTTTCCAATCCCTGAATCGAACAGTGGGGAGAGACAGTTAAACGATTGATATAAAAGGGGTTTATCAAGCTTCCCGATGCAGCTGTTCCAGAATGGCTTAGCTTGAGAAAATACCGGGTTTTCCACCGATTTTTACAACCATATGGAGAGTGCTATTCACAATTCACTTTAAGAGCGGACCGGCCCGACGGCTGCTTCAATTGTAGACAGCAACAGACAATCGCAATGCTTGTGGAAGCGGGTTCCATATGCCGGTTCGAAGCCCAGCCGAGCGCAGGGCAGCGGCAGTCCAGGTGTTGCAGCCGAAGAGGGCGTTGAAGTATCCCCTGGCCTCGAAGAACCGGTCGATCTCGCCGTAACCCGCATCCGGAATCGGCACCACCGCGCCCGCGTCGCGGACGAAGCTCTCGGAGATAAAATCGCGCAGCTGCACCAATTGATCCTCACTGACATTGAATGCCGTAACGGTGGACTGCGGCTCCGTGATATGACCGGCAAGGTCCACATGCAGCACCGAACGGTCGATCGTCAGCGCGCGTAACACCGGCAGCGGCTTCAGCTCCGCCCATGTGGGAGTTTCCAGATAGAACGCACGACCGCCCCAGCCGATAATGAGCCACTCCGCATTCGGATGGCCGAGCGGAAAACCAGTATTGTCGAGGAAGGAAAAGGCCGCCCGCGTTTCCGCGTCGAGCGGAATGGCAATATCGGTATGGATCGGGCCCGACAGCACCAGAATCCGATGCGTCACTGCGGCAGACGACGCCTCGACCGGCGCAATCAACGGCCGGGGAATAAAGGTCCCACAGGCCGCCGAAAGCACAAGCAGAAATACGATCCGCAACAACCAGCGGATGCCTGTCCTCATAGGAACCGTCCGTCGCACATGGGCGCGGGCTTAGAACAGGAAATAGCGCTGCGCCATCGGCAGCAGCGTCGCCGGCTCGCATGTCAGCAATTCGCCGTTCGCCCTGACCTCGTAGGTCTCCGGATCGACCTCGATCTCGGGTGTCAGGTCGTTGTGGATCATCGATGCCTTGGAGATGCCGCCGCGCGTATTCTTCACCGCGACCAGTTCCTTGGCAACGCCGAGCCGTCCCTTCAGGCCGGCATCGAGCGAGGCCTGGCTGACGAAGGTGACGGAGGAATTGGTGAGGCTCTTGCCATAGGAGGCAAACATCGGCCGGTAGTGTACCGGCTGCGGCGTCGGGATCGAGGCGTTCGGATCACCCATCGGCGCGGCCGCGATCGACCCACCGAGCAGCACCATATCGGGCTTGACGCCGAAGAAGGCAGGATTCCACAGCACGAGGTCGGCGCGCTTGCCGACTTCGACCGAGCCGATCTCACGGCTGAGACCATGGGCGATCGCCGGATTGATCGTATATTTGGCGATATAGCGGCGGACGCGGAAATTGTCGTTGTCGCCCTTTTCCTCCTTCAGCCGGCCGCGCTGACGCTTCATCTTGTCGGCCGTCTGCCAGGTGCGGATCGCCACCTCGCCGACGCGGCCCATGGCCTGGCTGTCGGACGAGATGATCGAGAAGGCGCCGATATCGTGCAGGATGTCTTCGGCGGCGATCGTCTCCTTGCGGATCCGGCTTTCGGCAAAGGCGATATCTTCGGGGATCGACGGCGACAGATGGTGGCAGACCATCAGCATGTCGAGATGCTCGGCGATGGTATTGACCGTATAGGGACGCGTCGGATTGGTCGACGACGGGATGACGTTCGGCTGGCCGCAGATCTTGATGATGTCAGGCGCATGCCCGCCGCCGGCTCCTTCCGTGTGGAAGGCATGGATGGTGCGGCCCTTGATGGCGCCGATCGTATCCTCGACGAAGCCGCTTTCGTTCAGCGTATCGGTGTGGATCATCACCTGCACGTCGTATTCGTCGGCAACCGACAGGCAGCAGTCGATGGCGCCTGGTGTCGTGCCCCAATCCTCGTGCAGCTTCAGCGACGTGGCGCCGGCCAGCACCATTTCGGTCAGCGCCCCTGGCAGCGAGGCATTGCCCTTGCCGGCAAAGGCAAGGTTCATCGGGAAGGCGTCGGCCGCTTCGATCATGCGCGCGAGATGCCAGGGACCGGGCGTGCAGGTGGTGGCAAGCGTGCCGTGCGCCGGTCCCGTGCCGCCGCCGAGCATGCAGGTCATGCCGCTCATCAGCGCTTCCTCGATCTGCTGCGGTGCGATGAAATGGATATGGCTGTCCATACCGCCAGCGGTGACGATCTTGCCTTCAGCGGCGATCGCCTCCGTGCCGGGGCCGACGATGATGTTGACGCCCGGCTGCATGTCGGGATTACCGGCCTTGCCGATCGCAACGATACGCCCGTCCTTGAGGCCGATATCGGCTTTGTAGATGCCCGAATGATCGACGATCACCGCATTGGTGATGACCGTATCGACCGCGCCATCCGCCCGCGTCACCTGGCTCTGGCCCATGCCGTCGCGGATCACCTTGCCGCCGCCGAACTTCACCTCCTCGCCATAGGTGGTGAAATCTTTCTCGATCTCGATGAAGAGCTCCGTATCGGCAAGGCGCACCTTGTCGCCGGTGGTCGGTCCAAACATGCCGGCGTAGGCGGCGCGCGAGATCTTGTAGGGCATCTATCAGGCTCCTTGGGAGGAAGAGACGAGTGTTTCTCCGCCGAGCCGCTTGAGGCGGCCAGCGGCAATATAGCTATCGACAAGCTGTCGTTCGGCCGAAAACGGGTGCCATTCCCAGCCGACGTGGCCAAAGCCGGCAAGTGTCGCCTCGGCTTCGGCATATGTGTTCAGCACCTCGGCAATGACGATCATCCCGCTGCTCGGCACGACATAGGGCGAAGGAGCAAAGGCCGAAAGCGAGGCATCGACGGCCTCGTGAACCGCCTTGCCGATGACGACGTGCCTTTTGCCGGTGTCTGCGCAGAAGGCGCTGAACTCAGCGGTATAGTCGTCGCAGAAATCATCGAGTTCCGGATGAGAGACGGCAAGCGGCGCCCGCATCGCGGCGAATTTTTCCGGGTCGCGTACGCTCCAGATTTCGCCAGCCGAAACGACGCCCGGATGGGCCCGCCACTCACGCGAACCGACCATCGCCTTTGCCGGCCTGCCGGTATTGCAGACCGCGACGGCATCCGTGCGGCTGCCGCCGGCGCCATAGGAGCGGCAATCATTGAAGCGGATGACGATATCGGCGGCATCGATGATGCCAGCCCCGCCCTCCTCGATGTCGCCATTGCCGACGATCATGATTTTCCTGATCACCCTAGTTGCTCATCGTATCTTCGAGCTCTTTCAGCTCTTTCGTGCGTTTGTCCGTAATGTTGGCGAGACACCCCGCGACCAGCATCGGCTCCATCGTGCCGCCACGGGCCTGAAATCCAAAGGCGTCGCATTCGGCGTCACGATAGTCGATCCAGGCGCGCTGCGCCTTGACCAGCGCCTGCTCTGCGCCCTTCATGTCGCCATCCAGGTCCTTGTCGATCGCCGCCAGGGCGGCGCGCGTCTTCTTATACTGCGCATTCAGCGCCTTGTCGGCAGTCTCGTGGCGCGCCGCCTCGCAGCCAGTCATGTCCGATTGCGTCTTGGGATTGTTGCAATTCATATCCTGAGCAGAGGCAGCACCTGCCGTCAGCAGCATCGCCGCCCCGACGAGGCAGATATTCAAGCGCATGCACTTCTCCCGTATTTTGTTCTTAAAGCTCGCCCATCACCAGCTGACGGAAACCGTAGACCTCGCGCTTGCCGGAAAGCGGGATCAGCGTCACCGAGCGCGTCTGCCCCGGCTCGAAGCGCACCGCCGTCCCCGCCGGGATATCGAGCCGCTTGCCGTGTGCTACCGCGCGATCGAAGGAAAGCCCGGCATTGGTCTCGGCGAAATGATAGTGGCTGCCGACCTGCACAGGCCGATCGCCGGTATTGGAAACCTCCAGCGTCACCGTCGGCGCGCCGGCATTCAGTTCGATGTCGCCGCTTGCGGCAATGATCTCGCCTGGAATCATCTCGTCCTCCTTAAGCCGCCTTGGGCGCAGCCCTCGGCCTTCAGTACGCGCTTCGTCGATGCCGGATTTTTGGCGAGCATCACCGCCGGCCGAATAGGCCTGGCGGCGAGATTGCCCCCGCAGTTCGGGCAGACACCCTTCAGCACGCCGTCCACGCAATCGGCGCAGAAGGTGCATTCATAGGTGCAGATCCGTGCCTCAATGCTATCAGGCGGCAGATCCTTGTCGCAGCATTCGCAATTGGGCCTGAGCGCGAGCATTCTTCTCTCCTCAACGGATCGGCTCGTGCACGGTGACGAGCTTGGTTCCATCCGGGAACGTCGCCTCCACCTGCACGTCGTGGATCATCTCTGCAATCCCCTCCATCACCTGGTCGCGGCCGATCACATGGGCGCCTGCTTCCATCAACTCGGCAACCGGGCGGCCGTCGCGGGCGCCTTCGACGACGAAGTCGCTGATCAGCGCGATCGCTTCGGGATAGTTCAGCTTGACGCCGCGCTCCAGCCGCCGCCGCGCCACCATCGCCGCCATGGAAATCAACAGCTTGTCTTTTTCTCTCGGAGTGAGGTTCATCGCTTATCCATCTGCTTCATGCCTAGAACAGGATGATCCTGTTCTACATTAAAGAGTTAGAGCACGATGTCGCCCGAAAACCGCTCACACTTTTCGGCATCATGCTCTGGTTCATAGATTCCAGACTTTCGGCACAGGCGCACCATTGCGCAAGGCGGAAATGACGGGGATCAGGATTTTTCTGAGTGAGAAGCCGTCGGCTGCTGCAAGACGGACGACGAGCTTGCCATTCCAAGCGCTCGCACCGCCCATCGATCCTTCGACGAGCGGCCGGACCTTGCCGAGATAGGCTTCTGAAAGCGGCCCGGCATAAAGCAACGTCGCAAAGGCCACCTGCCCGCCGAGCACGGCCTGCCGCGCCGCCAGCGCCGCCACGCCTTCGGAAAGTCTGAGTTCTTCGGCGTGGATGAGTTGGCTCGAACGGCGGATGCGCCAGCGGTCGCGGAAGAGCCCTGATACCACCGCCTCACCCATAGCCTTGCGGCCGAGCAGCACGGCTTCGACGGCCAGAAATTCGGCGCTCTCGTCAAGATCGACATCCAGCCGGCGGAAAAGTGCGGCCCGGTCGAAGAGGATCGTTTCCTGCGGCAGCCAGTCGACGCGGGCTTGGGCTCCGACCTTGATGCTGGTCGCCACCTCGGCGATGCCGGCCGATGCCTTGTAGATCTTCTCGCAAGCCTGAGTGGTGACGTCGATGCGCGTGCCGGCGCCGGCATCAACGCTCCAATCCATCCGATCGCCGCCCGTCAGCCCGCCGGCGGTATTGATGATGACGGCTTCCATGGAGGCATCGAAGGTATCGGGCAGGCGGATTTTCGCTGCCCCCTCCTGATAGAGTTCACGGATGCGCGTGCGGCCATCGAACAGCTTTGCCGCCAGATGCCCGCGCCCTTCCGCTCTTTGCGGTCTCGTGCCTGCCGCCGCGATCGTCATATCGTCCCTTTCGGTCGCGCCCCTGGTTTTCATTCAAGCGCGTGGATAGCGGAAAGCAAGCAATTCCTATGCCGCCCCGAGCAGGCCTCTGGCGGCGGCGGACGGTTTTCCAGGCGCCGCGCCCTCTGCTGCAAAATGCGGCATCTGCCGGTCAGACAGTCAGATGGCGGCGGGCCTCTGGCGTATCCAGCGTCTCGGCAAGCCCTTCATGCACGATTTCGCCGCGGTCCATGATATAGACGTAGTCGGCAAGCTCGCGGCAGAAATCGAGATACTGCTCGACGAGCAGGATCGCCATGCCTGTGGAGTCGCGCAGATAGCGGATCGCCCGGCCGATATCCTTGATGATCGACGGCTGGATGCCTTCGGTCGGCTCGTCGAGCACGAGAATCCGAGGCCGCGTCACCATGGCTCGCCCGATCGCCAGCTGCTGCTGCTGCCCGCCAGAAAGATCGCCGCCGCGACGTGACAACATCGACTTCAGCACCGGGAAGAGACTGAAGATGTCATCGGGGATGTTGCGGTCGCGGCGGCCAAGCGGAGCAAAGCCGGTTTCGAGATTTTCCTTGACGGTGAGCAGCGGGAAGATTTCACGCCCCTGCGGCACATAGCCGATGCCCTGCTTGGCGCGGGCAAAGGGCGGCAGGCCGTTGAGCTTGGTATCATTGAAGGTGACGGTGCCGGCCGACAGCGGATGCTGGCCGGTAACGGCGCGCAGAAGAGAACTCTTCCCCACGCCGTTACGCCCCAGCACGCAGGTGATCTTGCCCATCTCCGCTTTGATCGAGATGCCGCGCAGCGCCTGAGCGGCGCCGTAGTGGAGGTTTGCGTTTTCGACTGTCAGCATGATGCGACATCCTTGTTTGCCGTGCCGGCGATGCGAGCACCCTCTTCTCCCCCGCGAGGAGAAGTGCCGAGCGCAGCGAGGCGATGAGGGGGCTGAGAAGCAACAGCGACGAGCACCTCGAGCGAAGGCGAAAGGTTATCAGCGGCGTGCCGTGCGGCCCCCGCATCCGACCCTTCGGTCCACCTTCTCCCCGCTGGGGAGAAGAGGGAATATGTCGCTCCCCTTTCAGACCAATCCAGAAACATCGACCGCATCATCACCGCCCCAAATAGTTCTCGATGACCTTCGGATCCGAACTCACAAAGTCGATCGAGCCTTCCGCCAACACCGATCCTTCAGCAAGGCAGGTCACCTTGACGCCGAGGTCTCGGATGAAACCCATGTCATGTTCGACGACGACGACTGACCGGGTTTTGGCGATATCCTTGAGCAGGATCGCAGTTTCCGCCGTCTCCGCATCGGTCATGCCGGCCACCGGCTCGTCGACGAGCAGGAGCTTCGGCTCCTGCGCCAGCAGCATGCCGATCTCCAGCCACTGCTTCTGCCCGTGCGAGAGATTGGCGGCGAATTCGTCGCGGCGATGCGTCAGCCGCACGGTTTCGAGGATTTCCTCGATGCGCGCCTTGTCCTCGCCAGAAAGCCGGTAGAACAGCGTCGAGAACACGCCGCGACGGCGGTTCAGCGCCAGCTCCAGATTGTCCCAGACCGTATGGCTCTCGAACACCGTGGGCTTCTGGAACTTGCGGCCGATGCCGAGCTGGGCGATATCGGCCTCGTCCTTCTTGGTGAGGTCAATCGTGCCGTTGAAGAAAACCTCGCCCTCGTCGGGCCTGGTCTTGCCGGTGATGATATCCATCATCGTCGTCTTGCCGGCGCCGTTCGGGCCGATGATGGCTCTGAGTTCACCGGGTTCGATGACGATCGACAGCGAATTCAGCGCCTTGAAGCCATCGAAGGAAACCGAGACGCCGTTGAGATAAAGTACGCTGTTGGGTTTGACGTCGGGGATCATGGTGCTCACTCCGCTGCCTGTATTTTCGGCTCGATGCCATCTTCCTGCACCGCCGGCGGAGCAGAATTGGAGACCTTCTTCCGCTTTCCGAGATATTGGGCGATCGTGCCGACGACGCCCTTGGGCAGGAACAGCGTGACGGCAACGAAGAGGCCGCCGAGCGCAAACAGCCAGAACTCCGGGAAGAGGCCGGTGAAGATCGTCTTGCCGCCGTTGACGAGGATCGCGCCGATGATCGGGCCGATCAGCGTCGCCCGCCCGCCGACAGCCGTCCAGATGACGACTTCGATCGAATTGGCAGGCGCGAATTCGCCGGGATTGATAATGCCGACCTGCGGCACGTAGAGCGCACCGGCAATACCAGCCATCATCGCCGAGACGACGAAAGTGAAGAGCTTGAAGTGCTCGACGCGGTAACCGAGAAAGCGGGTGCGGCTTTCCGCATCGCGCACGCCGACCAGCACCTTGCCGAACTTCGAGCGCACGATCGCCGAGGCGAGCAGCAGCGACAGAGCAAGGAAGATAGCCGTTGCCGCAAAGAGGACTGCACGCGTACCGTCAGCCTGGACGTTGAAACCGATAATGTCCTTGAAATCGGTAAGGCCGTTATTGCCGCCGAAGCCCATGTCGTTGCGGAAGAAGGCCAGCAGCAGCGCGTAGGTCATCGCCTGGGTGATGATCGAGAGATAGACGCCGTTGACGCGTGAGCGGAAGGCAAACCAGCCGAAGACGAAGGCGAGCAGGCCGGGCACGACGAGCACCATCAGCGCCGCAAACCAGAAATGGTTGAAGCCGTACCAGAACCAGGGCAGATCCTTCCAGTTCAGGAACACCATGAAGTCGGGCAGAACAGGGTCTCCGTAGCTGCCGCGCGTGCCGATCTGGCGCATCAGATACATGCCCATCGCATAGCCGCCGAGCGCAAAAAAGGCCCCGTGGCCGAGCGAGAGGATGCCGCAGAAGCCCCAGACGAGATCAAGCGCCAGCGCCAGCAGCGCATAGGTCAGATACTTGCCGAACAGCGACATGATATAAGTCGGCACGTGTAGCGGATTGGTCGGCCCCGTCATCAGGTTCAGGACCGGCACAAGGACGGCGACCAGAAGCAGGAGGGCGATGGCAATGACGATCTTGCGATCGAGTGATCGGAGAAGGAAGGCCGTTATCATGCTTCCACCGCCCTTCCTTTGAGTGCGAAGAGTCCGCGGGGACGCTTCTGGATGAAGAGAATGATGAGGACGAGCACCAGGATCTTGCCGAGCACGGCACCGGCGAAGGGCTCGAGGAACTTGTTGACGACGCCGAGCGACAGTGCACCGACCAGCGTACCCCAGAGATTGCCGACACCGCCGAAGACGACGACCATGAAGCTGTCGATGATGTAGGATTGACCGAGGTTCGGCGAGACATTGTCGATCTGGCTGAGCGCCACGCCGGCGATGCCGGCAATGCCCGAGCCGAGCGCGAAGGTGAAGGCATCGACCCAGCCGGTGCGGATGCCCATCGACGACGCCATGCGCCGGTTCTGCGTAACGGCACGCATCTGCAGGCCGAAGGCGGACCGCTTGAGCAGCAGAAGCAGCGCTACAAAGACCACCATCGAAAAGACGATGATCCACAGTCGGTTCCAGGTGATGGAGAGCCCGCCGAGATCGAAGACGCCGGACATCCAGGTCGGATTGCGGACCTCGCGGTTGGTCGGGCCGAAGATGCTGCGCACCGCCTGTTGCAGGATGAGCGACACGCCCCAGGTGGCGAGCAGCGTTTCGAGCGGCCGGCCGTAGAGATAACGGATGACGGCGCGCTCGATCACCAGGCCGACGAAGCCGGTAAAGACGAAGGCCGCAGGCACGGCAAAGGCCAGCGAATAATCGGCAAGTTCAGGAAAGGCGGAGGTGATGTATTCCTGCACCACATAGGTGGTGTAGGCGCCGATCATCACCATTTCGCCATGCGCCATGTTGATGACGCCCATGACGCCGAAGGTGATGGCAAGGCCGATCGCGGCAAGCAGCAGCACCGAGCCGAGAGACAATCCGTACCAGATGTTCTGGACGATATCCCACAGCGCCAGGCTGCGATTGATGGAGCTGATATCCGCCTGGATCGCCGGCTTCAGGTCGTCAGGCGCGGTTTCGAGTGTGGTCGTGAGGATGGTCAGCGCATCGCGATTGCCGCGCGCCGCGATCGTATCGATCGCAGCCTTCTTGTCTTCGACGCTCGCATCCGTCTTGAGCAGCAACACTGCGCGGGCCGCTTCCATCGTATTCTTGATCTCAGCGTCCTTTTCGGCCGCAAGCGCCGAGTTCAGCAGGTCGAGATTGGCGGGATCGGCATCCTTCAGAAGGCCCTGCGCTGCGGCAAGCCGCGCGGAACGGTCCGGGCTCATCAGCGTCAACTGGCTGGTGGCGGCGCCGATGACGCCGCGAAGCGCGTTATTGATCTTGACCTTCGTCATCAGATCCGGATCGACATCGGCAGCGGCTTCGCCGGTGATCGGATCGGAATAAGTCGGTTCGTCATCGGTACCGCCCTGGAGAAGAACGGGTCCGCCATCGGAATTGACGTAGAGAAGGCCGTCGCTCAACTGCTGCAGGATCTGGCTGACATGCTGGTCCTTGGAAGCGACCAGCGCTTTGATGGCCGCTTCTCGTTCCGGGAAGTCGCCGACGCCGAGCGCGTCGATAAGCACGTGGATATCGTCCTGGGCCTGGACTTCGCTCGAGATTATCACGCCCGAAAATGTCAGGCCCGAAAATGTCAGGCAAACCGTGATGAGGAAAATCTTTATGGCGCGATACATCGGCTTTCTCGCCCTTGATAGTGTTGGCCTCGCGGCGCAATCGCTGGGACGGAGCTTCCGCCCGGGATCAAACCCGGACGGAATCCTTCAGGCAATCATCGGATCGGGGTCGTACTCAGGAGCCCTTGCCACCGCACTTGCCCGTAGCGACGTTGAAGTTGCCGCAGGACATCGGCTTGCGCCAATCGGAGATCAGATCCTTGGAGTCAGGCAGGAAATCTGACCATTCGTCGCCGACGACGGCAGGTGTCTGTTGGACGATTTCGAACTGGCCGTCGGCCTGGATTTCACCGATCAGCACCGGCTTGGTGATGTGGTGGTTCGGCATGACGGTCGCATAACCGCCGGAGAGGTTCGGAACGCTGACGCCGATGATGGTGTCGAGAACCTTGTCGGTATCGGTCGTGCCGGCAGCCTGGACGGCCTTAACCCATGCATTGAAGCCGATATACGCAGCTTCCATCGGGTCGTTCGTCACGCGCCTGTCGTTCTTGGTGAAAGCGTGCCAGTCCTTGATGAACTTCTTGTTGGCAGGGCTTTCGACCGACTCGAAGTAGTTCCAGGCAGCGAGATGGCCGACCAGCGGCTTGGTGTCGAGGCCGGCAAGCTCTTCTTCGCCAACCGAGAAGGCGACGACGGGGATGTCGGTTGCCTTGATGCCCTTGTTGCCCAGTTCCTTGTAGAACGGAACGTTGGCATCGCCGTTGATCGTAGAGACGACGGCGGTCTTCTTGCCGGCCGAACCGAATTCCTTGATCTTGGAAACTTCGGTCTGCCAGTCGGAGAAGCCGAACGGCGTGTAGTTGGTCATGATGTCTTCTTTCGGAATACCCTTCGAAATCAGGTATGCCTCGAGAATCTTGTTGGTCGTGCGCGGATAAACATAGTCCGTACCTTCGAGAACGAAGCGCTTGACGCCTTCTTTTTCCATCAGGTAGTCGACGGCAGGAATGGCCTGCTGGTTCGGAGCAGCACCGGTGTAGAAGATGTTGCGCGAGGACTCTTCGCCTTCATACTGGACCGGGTAGAAGAGGATCGAGTTGGTCTCTTCGAAAACCGGCAGAACGGACTTGCGTGACGAGGACGTCCAGCAACCGAAGACGGCGGCAACCTTGTCCTTCTGGATCAGCTCACGTGCCTTTTCGGCAAACAGCGGCCAGTCGGAAGCCGGGTCGACGACGACGGCCTCGAGCTTCTTGCCGAGAAGGCCGCCCTTCTTGTTCTGCTCGTCGATGAGCATCAGCATGGCGTCCTTGAGCGTCGTCTCGGAGATGGCCATGGTGCCGGAGAGCGAGTGCAGAATGCCGACCTTGATCGTGTCATCGGCGGCAACTGCACCGCTAAAGGCGGCCGACGCCGCCATGATGGCGCCGAGCGCTGCGCCCGTAATAGTGGATTTGAGATTCATCTGGTTGAACTCCCCTCTTCTTGTTCCGCAACAGACCGGAAACGGAGATTAACTGTTGCTTAGAGAACTATCGGGTGCTGCAGCGCGAAAACACATACGTCGATTGACGTAGGCGCGGGGGGCAAACAGGCAGCAGGCCGGGAGAGGTGGCATCCCCACCGCGGGAGATGCCCTGTCGATTCTCTCGGAAGAATTATCCGTCGATCGTCAAGACGATGGCCGTCGGACCGTAAGAGAGGCTCGCCCTGTGGCCTGCGACGGTCAGCTTTTCGAAGGCGCCAGTTACGGCGCTCGCCTTCAGGATCTCGATCTTCGTTCCAGGCGTCGGGACAAAACCGTCGGCAAGCGTCACATCGAGCTCGCCGGCCAGCACCGCCTTGCCATGGACGATCAGCGTACCCTCGCCGTTCGCGCCGAGCCTCTGCTTCATCACGGCCGTGGCAAGCTGCTGATAGTCGCCGCCGATGGTCACGGGCTTGTCCACTGCCAGAACGAGCGAACCGCGGTCAGCCGTCAGGCCGCCGGTACCGAAGGCCGACGGCGAGAGGGCCACCAGCGCGCCCTCTTCCAGCACGGTACCGCCGGCATAGCTGTTGGCGCCCGACAGCCCGAGGATGCCTTCGCCGCGCTTCACCAGCCTGCCCTTGCCGGTGATGTCGTTCCGCCAGGTGTCGATCGCATTGAAACCGCCCTTTGCCGCGTCCATCGTCACCGTCACGTCCTGCTCGAACGCACCATAACCGTCGGCCGCGGCAAAGAGGTTGAGACGGCCGTAACCTTCCGCATCGTCGAGGAGCGGATAGCCGGAGGCGACTTCCGTTGTCTTCAGCACGTCGCGGCGCTGCTCGCCGCCCAGATAGGGCAGACGCGTTTCGAGAAGCGCTTCGGCGCCCTGCGGCACGCGCGCCGGCTGATCGGTCGCATGGATCGTCGGCAGGCCGTAGCTCAAGCGCTGCAGCACGTAAGCGCGATTGGCGTCATGATCGGCGAAACGATCTGTAGCCAGCGGTGCCGCATGGGCAGCGACTTCGAGCGCGCCCGCATCCGCAACGCCTGATTTGGCGATAAGCCATGACTGCGCTTGGCTGTAAGCGTCGTTCTTCAGCGCGGCATTATCGGGCTTATTCAGATTGTAGACGACCGTAGCCGTGCCGAGCATCCGGCCGCCCATCACGTCGAGAGGAGAATGCATGCCGGCGAGGATGCGGTCTTCACCCAGTTCGCTGGCGCGCGTGATCATTTCCTGAAAGCGCTGCGGCACGAGATAGGCCATGGCCAGCGCATCCCGCCAGGCTTCCGCCGTATGCCCGCTCGGGAAACCGCCGTCCTCGACCGGCTTGCCGCTCTTGGCGGGCTCCAGCGTCGGGACGACCGACACGTCCTGGCTCCAGCGGTAGGGACGGCCATACTTGAAATAGCGCTTGGCCGGCTCCGTCGAGCCATCACCGCTTGCGGCGTTGATGAAGTCGATTGCAAGGCCCATGTCGGGGTTGGCATCGGTCTTGTTTTCCGCGTCCGGCTTGCTGCCGGCGCCGCGATTGTTGCCCTTGTCGTCATATTTGACCGTCGTCGCGTCGGCCGCCACCTCGGTGATCGTGGTGATCTGCTTCGAGCCGGCCTTCCAGGCATCTGTCAGCGGACCGAGGCCATCGACGATGCTGGCATTCTTGCCGCGCCGATCGTCGAGATAGGCGGCCACCGCCTGATCGGCAGTCCGCGCCCGCGTCGCTTTGACGACATAGGCGATGTTGGCGTCATGGACGGCCTGGTTGACGATATGGCCGTCGGTCTTGCTAGAAGGAATGCCGTCCCAATCCGTCTTGGCGACCGCCGGGCAATTATCCTTGGCAGGGGCTTCGACACCCGCATCGACGAAAGGCGTGCGCGGGGTCCAGATTTCGAGGAAGCCGGAGAGAAGATGAACGGCGGCGTTGCTGTCCACCGTCGAGAAGCAGGCGTCACCACGCTTGTTGGTGTTTCCGGCCTGCGCATAAGGCGCTTTCGCCGCCGTGGTCTGCTCGGCGCTGGCAAGCGATGGCACGATCGAAAGAAGGCAGACGAGGGCGGTGCTCAGGCGGCAAAGGCTTAAAGCAGACATGGCGATACCCGAAATGATTGAACGAACGCCGGGAGAGTTAGAGCCCTTATGTGACAGATCAATTGCAAAAATATTGCCATTCTGTGAACCAGTCGGTGCCCGCCTCTTGCCTTTCCCAACCATCCCGCCAAAACTGCCGGAGAGACGATGAGCCCAACCGGAATGCCGGAAAGGAAGACATGGCAGCGCGCCAACGCATCATTCCGGTGAGACGCGAATATAATCGCTGGGTCGCCAACCAGACGCTGGAAGATTACGCGTTGCGCTTCACCGCAAAGAGCGCTCGCCATTTCTCCTCGCAGCGCATCTCGCAGACGGCGATCGGCGCGATCTCCTTTCTGGCGCTGGAGGCGATCGGCGGGGCGATCACTCTCTCCTACGGCACCACCAACGCCTTTTACGCCATTATCGTCGCCTCGGCCGCCATGCTGGCGATCGGCCTGCCGATCAGCCGCTACGCCATCCGCCACGGCGTCGACATCGATCTTCTGACGCGTGGCGCAGGCTTCGGCTATATCGGCTCGACCATCACCTCGCTGATCTATGCGAGCTTCACCTTCATGCTGTTTGCGATCGAGGCATCGATCATGTCCGGGGCGCTGGAGCTCACCCTCGGCATCCCGCTCTGGATCGGCTACATCATCAGCGCCGTCATGGTGATCCCGCTGGTGACGCACGGCGTGCGGCTGATCAGCAAGTTCCAGCTGATGACCCAGCCCTTCTGGATCGTGCTGAATATCCTTCCCTTCATCTTCATCGCCTTGTTGGACTGGGAAAAGTTCGATCTCTGGCGCGCCTTCGCCGGCATCCGCCATGCCTCCGGCCCGCCCGGCACCATCGCCGAATTCGATCTGGTGGAGTTCGGCGCCGCCTCCGCCGTCATCCTGGCGCTGATGTCGCAGATCGGCGAACAGGCCGACTTCCTGCGCTTCCTGCCGCCGGACCCGCAGCGCAAGTGGCGCCACCGCTTGGCGATCTTTCTCGCCGGGCCCGGCTGGGTCATCATCGGCGCGCCGAAGCTGCTTGCCGGTTCATTTCTGGTCGTGCTGACCTTCACCTCGGGCGTCCCCCTCGATCGCGCCGCCGACCCCGCGCAGATGTATCTGACTGCCTTCGGCTACATGGTCCCCTGGCATAATGCCGCGCTGCTGTTGATGGCCGCCTTCGTCGTCGTCTCGCAGCTGAAGATCAACGTGATGAATGCCTATGCCGGTTCGCTCGCCTGGTCGAACTTCTTCTCGCGGCTGACCCACAGCCATCCCGGCCGCGTCATCTGGCTGGTCTTCAACGTCGCGATCGCCCTGCTTTTGATGGAACTCGGCATCTACCGGCTGCTGGAGGAAACGCTCGGCATCTTCTCGATCATCGCTATGGCCTGGCTCTGCACGATCTCCGCCGATCTCTTCATCAACAAGCCGCTTGGCCTTGCTCCCCCCGGCATCGAGTTCAAGCGCGCCCATCTCTACGACATCAACCCCGTCGGCCTCGGCGCCATGACGTTGTCGGCGGCCGTGTCGCTGATCGCTCATTTCGGCGCCTTCGGCGATATTGCCGCCTCGCTCGCGCCCTATATCACCCTCGTCGTCGCATTGATCGCCTCGCCTGTCATCGCCTGGGCGACCAAAGGCAAGTTCTATCTCGCCCGCAAGCCGCGCCACAGCTGGAAGAACCTGACGAGCATCACCTGCTCGGTCTGCGAACATCCCTTCGAACCGGAGGACATGGCCTGGTGTCCGGCCTATGCCGCGCCGATCTGCTCGCTCTGCTGTTCGCTCGACAGCCGCTGCCACGACATGTGCAAGCCGGCGGCCCGTTTCAACGCCCAAGTCGGCACCGTCGCCAAGGTGCTGCTGCCTCAGACCATCATCGAGAAGCTGACGACACGCCTCGGCCGCTACGGCATCGCCGTCGTGCTGGCATTGACCGCCATCGGCGCTATCCTGGCGATGATCGCCCATCAGGTCGCCGCCGCTTCGCCTGAAACGGCCGAGGTCGTCAACCGCACCATCCTCATCGTCTTCTTCGTCTTCTCGGTGATATCAGGCGTCGTCTGCTGGTTCTATGTGCTTGCCCATGACAGTCGCGTCGTCGCCGAGGAGGAATCCTCGCGCCAGAACACGCTGCTGCTCAAGGAAATCGCCGCCCACAAGAAGACCGACGCCGCCTTGCAGAACGCCAAGGAAACCGCCGAGGCCGCCAACCGGGCAAAGAGCCGCTATGTCGTCGGCTTGAGCCACGAGTTGCGCACACCGCTGAACGCCGTGCTCGGCTACGCCCAGATCCTCGAGCGCGACGAAACGATCCCGACGCCGCGCCAGTCTTCGATCAAGGTCATCCGCCGCAGCGCCGAACATCTCTCCGGCCTGATCGACGGCCTGCTCGATATCTCGAAGATCGAGGCCGGCCGCCTGCAGGTCTATTCGAACGAGATCAACATCCAGGATTTCCTCGACCAGATCGTCGATATGTTCCGCCCGCAGGCGCAGGCGAAGGGGCTCGTCTTCATCCATGAGCGCTCGCCGGCGTTGCCGCAATTCGTCCGCACCGACGAAAAGCGCCTGCGCCAGATCCTCGTCAACCTGCTCTCCAATGCCATCAAATTCACTGACGAAGGCAGCGTCACCTTCGATGTCGGCTATCGCAGCCAGGTCGCGACCTTCACCGTTGCCGATACCGGCCGAGGCATCACGGAGAAAGACCTCCCCCGCATCTACGAACCTTTCCAACGCGGTGAGGCCGAAAGCGTGCGGCCAATGCCAGGGCTTGGCCTCGGCCTCACGATCACCCGGCTTCTGACCAACACGCTGGGTGGCGAGATTTCGGTTTCGAGCGTGAGAGACGAAGGCTCGACCTTCCGCGTCCGGCTGATGCTGTCCGCCGTCATGCGCGCCGTGGCCGCCGCACCGCAGGAAAAGCGCATTGTCAGCTATGACGGCCCGCGTCGGACGGTCGTCGTCGTCGACGATAACGAGGACCATCGCGAGATGATGCGCGAAATCCTGGCGCCGCTCGATTTCATCGTGCTGACGGCAGCGAGCGGCGGCGAATGCCTGACGCTGATCGAGGGCATTATGCCGGACCTCTTCCTTGTCGATATCCTGATGCCCGGCATGAACGGCTGGCAGCTCGTCTCGCGTCTGCGTGAGGCCGGCCAGACGGCGACAGTGCTGATGCTCTCGGCCAATATCGGTGACGCGGCTGTTCTCAGCGACAGCGACGACAGCCACAATGATGCAATCGGCAAGCCGGTCGACATCCGCCAACTCCGTGACAAGCTCGCCCTGCATCTTGGCCTGAAATGGATCTATGCCGATGCCGCGCCAGCCGTTCCCGTTAAGATCGAAGCGCCGATGCTGAGCCCCGGTGCTGCCCATGTGCAGGAACTGCTGCGGCTCGGCGAGATCGGCTATATCAGAGGCATCGAAGCCAAGCTTTCGGACCTTGCCAAGGTGGAGGCAAATCAGCCATTCACAGAGGAACTTCGCGCCTATGTCGCCGCCTTCGACCTCGCCGGCTTCATGACCTTCCTGCACGACTTCGACGAAAAGGTGGAATCCATTGGCTGAGCCGGCCTCCCTCCCCCGCGACATCGTTCTGCTCGTCGACGACTCGGCCGAAGCACTCGGCTTCTTGACCGACGCACTCGAACAATCCGGCTTCTCCGTGCTGATCGCCACGTCGGGCACGGCGGCACTTGGTATCGTCGAGCGCATCACGCCCGATCTCATCCTGCTCGACGCGGTGATGCCGAGCATGGACGGCTTCGAGACCTGCCGTCGGCTGAAGGCGAACGCCGCGGCGGCGCAGGTACCTGTCATCTTCATGACCGGCCTGACCGAGACCGAGCATGTCGTGCACGCGCTGGAATCCGGCGGCGTCGATTATCTCAGCAAGCCGATCAACATCGACGAACTGCGTGCCCGCATCCGTGTCCATCTGCGCAACGCTCGCTCAGCCCAAAGCGCCCGCATCGCGCTGGACGCAGCCGGCCGCCATCTGCTGGCCGTCAAAGGCGACGGCGCCATCCACTGGTCAACGCCGCAGGCGACACGGCTGGTCAATGCCGCGATGGGCAGCGACGACGGCATGGAAATCGTCGTCCGCCATATCGCTGGCTGGATGCGCGACCGCGTCGCGGCCGTGCGCGATGGCATCATCTCGATCGCCCATGCTGGCCAGGCGGCACTGCAGCTCGCCTTCCTCGGCGCAATCGGCCCTGACGAATATCTCTTCCGCCTCACTGCCGCCAATCAGCGCAGCGACGACGAGGTACTGCGCCAGCGCTTTTCGCTTACCCAGCGCGAATCCGAAGTGTTGCTCTGGATCGCCAAGGGCAAGGCCAACCGCGACATCGGCGAAATATTGGGACTGTCGGCGCGGACGGTAAACAAGCACCTCGAACAGATCTACGTGAAGCTCGGCGTCGAGAACCGGGCCTCGGCCGCCGTGAAAGCCACGCATGTGCTGTACGAGATGTAAGATGGTGTTGGAGGCTAGAACAGCATGATTTTAGGCCTGTTCGGCCTAAAATCTGAATCCTGTTCTAAATTAAATAGCTAGGGCATGATGTCGGCCGAAAACCGCTCACACTTTTCGGCATCATGCTCTAGGTGTGGATGCTCAAGAGGTTGTCTCGGTTGAGGCCGAGGCGACTGATGGGTGTTTTTGATTTGAGGCTGCCGTGCGGACGATGCCAATTGTACATATGGGTCCAGCTTGGCAGATGGGCTTTTCGGTGTTCGGATGACGGATAGGCGCATGCATAGGCCCACTCTCGCAAAGCCGTCTGAATGAAGCGCTCCGCCTTGCCGTTGGTTTTGGGGGTATAGGGTTTGGTGCGGATGTGCTTGAGGCCGAGTGCCTTGCAGGTGGTTGCGAAGTCCTTGGCCTTGTAGCAGGCGCCGTTGTCGGTCATCACCCGCGTGACTGTGATGCCCAGGCTCTGATAATAGGTGACGGCCGCCTTGAGGAAGGCAATGGCGCTAACGGCGGTTTCGTCGGGGAAGATATCGGTAAAGGCGATGCGGGAGGCATCGTCAATGCAGATGTGGACGTATTCCCAGCCGACACCACGCGAGTTGCTTTGGCCGGTCCGGTTGCCGGTGATGCGGTGGCCGACGCGATGAAAGCGGCCGAGGCGCTTGATATCGAGATGGATCAGACCACCCGGCTCGGCATATTCGTAACGTACAATCGGCTCGGCGGGATCGACATCCTTCATCCGTGACAGGCCTGCACGCCTGAGAACGCGGCTGACGGTGGCGGGCGACACGCCTGTTTCCATGGCGATGTGCTTGCCTGTCCGGCGCTGACGGCGAAGTGCGACGATGCGCTCTGCCAAGGACTGACCCGTCTGACGTGGACTGATTTTGGGCCGGGACGAGCGGTCCGCCATCCCGGCGCGTCCTTGTGCCCTGAACCGTTCGACCCAGCGCGAAACGATCTTTGACGAGACACCATAAAGGCGGGAAGCCTGGGCTTTGGACACTTGGCCTTTGGCAACGGCCAAAGCCATTTCCTCTCGACGCAACGGGGTCAGTCGGGCATTCTTATGGATGTTCATTCGGAGTGATCCTGGAAAACTGAGGTGTGGTAACTCCAGTCTCCTAAATCCGCTCCGAATGGACAACCTCCGGAAAGCTCACATCTAGGCGCTAAACCACCCGATCCGGCGCATCCCTGCCCTCGAAAAACGCCGTCACGTTGTCAACCACCTTCATGCCCATGGCGGTCCGCGTCTCTTCCGTAGCGCTGCCAAGATGCGGCAGCACCATGACGTTCTCCATCCGCCGCAGTGCCTCCGGCACATCAGGTTCCGCCTCGTAGACGTCAAGCCCGGCGCCGCGGATCGTGCCCGCCTCGAGCGCTGCAATCAGCGCCGCCTCGTCCACCACGTCGCCACGCGCCGTATTGATGAGAAAGGCGCCCGGCTTCATCGCCGCAAGCCGTGCCGCATTCATCAGGTGTCGGTTCTCTGCTCCACCAGGGCAATGCAGCGAGACGAAATCGGCCACCGCCAGCACGGCCTCGATCGTCGGCAGCTGCCGCGCGCCGTAACGCGCCGCCTCCGCCGGATCGATCGGCGAACGGTTGAAGAACACCACATCCATACCGAAGCCGAAATGGCAGCGTTGCGCGAAGGCCTTGCCGATTCGGCCGAAACCGATGATGCCGACCGTCTTCCCGGTCACCTTGGTGCCGACCATATGCGTCGGGCACCAGCCCTTCCATTCACCAGCGCGTACCTGCCGCTCGCCCTCACCGCCGCGCCGGGCAACGGCGAGCAGCAGCAGCATGGCGATATCGGCCGTGCAGTCGGTCAGCACGCCCGGCGTGTTTGTGACCGCAATGCCTCTCTTCTTGGCAGCTGATATATCGATGTGATTGTAGCCGACGCCGAAATTGCCGAGGATCTTGGTGACGACGGGCACGCCGTCGAAGACGGCGGCGGGCAACCGATCGGATACCGTCGGCAATACGGCATCATAGGTCGAGAGCGCCAGCCGCAGCTCGTCTTCGCCGAGCGGAATATCGTCACGATTGAACGTCGCATCGAAACGCGCGGCAAGGACAGTTTCCACCGTGGCTGGCCAGCGCCGGGTGACGAGAATGCGGGGTTTGGACATGGACGGTTCCGCTCAATGCTTCAAAACGATGCCAAGAGTTAGACCAGCCAGGCGAAAATTGAAACGCTCGCAAAAAGAAAGAAGCCCGGTCGGAACCAGGCTTCGATAATCTTATCCCATAAAGGGGAGCGAGGCTTACATGCCCTGCGGGAAGTAGCTGTACTTGCCGTCCGGACCCTTCTTCCATTCGTACATGATGTAGCCAGGAATCTTCGGGTCGCCCTTTTCGTCGAACGAAATGTCGCCGAGAACGGTCGGGAACGGGCCCTTTTCCTTCATGGCCTTGGCAACGGCCTCAGGATCCAGCGAACCGGCAGCCTTGGCGGCCCCGGCGATCGTCTGCATCGCAGCGTAGGAATAGAGCGTGTAGGCTTCCGGATTGAAACCAGCGGCCTTGAACTTTTCGACGAGTTCCTTGTTCGCAGGGTTCGCCGTCGGATCGGGGCCGAAGGTGTTCAGCGTACCGGCGACGGCGTCGCCAGCGATCGAGGCCAGTTCGTTCGAAACGATACCGTCGCCCGAAACCAGCGTCGCCTTCAGGCCCTGGTCAGCCGCCTGGCGGATGATGAGACCGGCTTCGGTGTGCAGACCACCCCAATAGATGATCGAGACGCCGGCTTCCTTCATCTTGGCGATGAGGGCCGAGAAGTCCTTGTCGCCGACATTGATGCCTTCGTATATGACTTCCGTGACGCCGGCGGCGTTCATAGCCTTCTTGGTTTCGTCGGCAAGGCCCTGACCGTAGGGGGTCTTGTCGTGAACGACAGCGATCTTGGCGTCCTTGAAGTGATCGGCAAGATATTTGCCGGCGATGGCACCCTGCTGGTCGTCACGGCCGCAGGTGCGGAACGTGTTCCAGAGGCCCCGTTCCGTGAAGGTCGGGTTCGTCGCGGCCGGGGTGATTTCGAGGATGCCGTTTTCGGCATAGACTTCCGAAGCCGGGATCGAAACGCCCGAGTTGAAGTGGCCGATGACGAACTTGACGCCGTCAGCCGCGAACTTGTTGGCAACCGAAATGCCCTGCTTCGGGTCGGAGACGTCGTCGCCGAGTTCGATCTTGATCTGCTCGCCGTTGATGCCGCCAGCCGCGTTGATGTCGGCGGCTGCCTGTTCAGCACCCTTCTGGAGCTGAGCGCCGAACGCGGCGTTCGGGCCAGTCAGCGGACCAGCGACAGCGATGAGAACGTCGGCCCACGCGTTGCCGCTGAAGGCGACCATCGCCGTCAGAGCCACTGCCGACAGAAGAGACTTCTTCATATTATTACTCCCAATTTTTGGGCGGGTTCCGGTCCAAGGCCCAGCGCACTACCCACCATTGACTGCGCCAGGAAAGCTGTTCCACTCGGAAGGCAATTCATGCCTAGTTTCAACGGACTGTCAATGTTTGTCCTTCCACGAAAACGCGGAAGTTTTCTCGTACAGCCAGTAATAGTTGTTAACCATCTGATTGGTGCGGCGGTAGCGGAAGCCGGCCGTCGAGAACACCAGCAGCGTCACGAAGTCGAGGATATAGTAGAAGGCGTTGAGCATCGGACCATTGAACAGGGCATGATGCAGGAACTGCATCGCCCAGGCGAGCAGGAATGTATAGACGATGACCAACGGATAGTCGGCCCAGCCTTCGGCAACCGCTTTGCCGGCGCGCCAGGCCGTCCAGAAGCCTAAGAGCAAGACGATGACACGGATCGCCACAAGGGGGCCGGCATCCGCTTCGAAGAAAAGTCCCTGCATGTCAAACTCTCCTTTCGACCTAGTGTCTTCCGCCTTCGAGATAGGCGGCGCGGACCTCGGGATTGGCAAGAAGCTCCTTGCCGGAGCCGCTCATCGTCACCTTGCCGTTCACCATCACGTAGGCGCGGTGAGAAAGCCTGAGGGCGGCGAACGCGTTCTGCTCGACGAGGAAAACGGTCAGCCCCTCCGCCTCGTTGAGCTTCTTGATCGCCTCGAAGATGCCCTTGACGATCAACGGCGCAAGACCGAGCGAGGGTTCGTCGAGAAGCAGCAACTTCGGGCGCGCCATCAGCGCGCGGCCGATCGACAGCATCTGCTGCTCACCACCCGAAAGTGTTCCGCCCCGCTGGGCGTGACGTTCCTTGAGACGCGGGAAGAGCGTGAAGATCTTCTCGACGTCTTCGGCGAAGTGTTTCAGATTGTCGAGGCCTGCGCCCATCTGAAGATTTTCCAGAACCGTCATGCGCGGGAAGATGCGGCGGCCTTCCGGCGACTGTGCAATGCGTAGACGGGCGATTTCATGTGTCGGCATGCGGGTGATGTCGCGGCCCTCGAAGACCACCGAACCGGTGCGGGCCTGCGGGCTGCCGCAGATCGTCATCATCAGTGTCGACTTGCCGGCGCCATTGGCGCCGATCAGGCTGACGATCTCGCCCTTGTTGACGTGGACATCGACGCCGGCCAGCGCCCGGATATTGCCGTAATAGGTTTCGACGCCATTCACCTGAAGGAGCGGTTGACCCGTCATTACTTCATCGCCCATCAGTTTGCGCCTCCTTCGAGCTGCTCGACGGCTGCGATCACCTCTTCCACTTCTTCATCCTCGACACCGAGATAGGCCGCGATGACCCTCGGATCGTTCTTCACGTGATCCGGCGTGCCATCGGAAATCTTCTGACCATATTCGAGGACGACGACGTGGTCGGAGATTTCCATGACCACCGACATGTCGTGCTCGATCAGCAGGATCGACGTTCCTGTTTCGGCGCGAATGCTCTTCAGCAGCGCGTTGAGCGTTGCCGATTCCCGTGGGTTGAGGCCGGCAGCCGGTTCATCCAGGCAAAGCAGCTCCGGACCGGTGCACATGGCGCGGGCAATTTCGAGACGCCGCTGGGCGCCGTAGGGCAGATCGCCGGCGGGGTCGTCGGCGCGGTCGATCAGGTCGGCCTTCTCGAGCCAGAAACGGGCGAGCTCGATTGCAGCGGCCGCTTCCCGCCTATAGGGGCCGACACCGATAAGGCCGAGGATCGTATAACCCGATGCCTTCATCAGCTTGTTGTGCTGGGCAACCAGCAGGTTTTCGAGAACGGTCAGGCCGGAGAAGAGCCGGATGTTCTGGAAGGTGCGTGCGACCTTGGCTTCCCTGGTGATGCGAAAGTCCGGCAGGCGCTCGAGCAGATATTGCTTGCCGCTCTTCTGGTTGAACGTGATCATGCCCATCGTCGGCTTGTAGAAGCCGGTGATGCAGTTGAAGACGGTGGTCTTGCCGGCGCCGTTCGGCCCGATCAGCGCGGTGATATCGCCGCGCTTGGCTTCGAAGGAGAAGTCGTTGATGGCCATCAGGCCGCCGAACTTCATCGACAGGTGTTCGACCTTGAGAAGAGTGTCGTCAGACATCGTATTCGTTACGGGGCTCATCAACCATGGCCCTCCTTGATGAAGCTTCCGGATATCGCCTTGCGCTCTCTGAGGAAGGCTGTCGGCTCACGCGAGCCGACGAAGCCGCGCGGCTTGAACAGCATGACGACGACCATGGCGAGGCCGAAGATCAACATGCGGTAGAGTTCCGGCGTAAAATCGGGTCCGAAGATCAATTTTAGGAAGTCCATACTGCGCAACAACTCGGTGCCGCCGACCATGACGATGGCGGCGATCGCGATGCCGGTCAGCGAACCCATGCCGCCGAGAACGACGATGGCGAGAATGACGGCCGATTCCAGGAAGACGAAGGATTCCGGCGAAACGAAGCCCTGGCGGGCGGCGAAGAACGAGCCGGCGAAACCGGCAAACATCGCGCCCGTCGCAAAGGCGGTGAGCTTGGTCGTCACCGTATTGATGCCGAGCGAACGGCAGGCGATCTCGTCTTCGCGCAAGGCTTCCCAGGCGCGTCCGATCGGCATGCGGCGCAGCCGGATGGTGACGTAGGCCGTCAGCATGCAGAGCGCCAGGATCAGATAAAAGAGGAAGATCTTGTAATAGGCCGAGGAGATCGGCAGGTGAAAGAGCTTGGCAAAGCCGCCGGCCGTCGCATCGAAGGGAATGCCGAAGAGTGTTGCCTTCGGGATGCTCGAGATACCGAAGGTGCCTTTCGTCACTTCAGTCCAGTTGATGAGGACGAGACGAATGATTTCACCGAAGGCAAGCGTCACGATGGCGAGGTAATCGCCGCGCAGGCGCAGCACCGGGAAGCCGAGAATGACGCCCCAGAGTGCCGCGAAGATGCCCGAAAGCGGCAGCAGCACCCAGAAGGACAGGCCGAAATAGCTCGAAAGCAGCGCGTAGGAATAAGCGCCTACGGCATAGAAGGCGACATAGCCGAGGTCGAGCAGGCCGGCGAGGCCGACGACGATGTTCAGCCCCCAAGCCAGCATCACATAGATCAGGATCTGGATGCCGAAATTGTCGACATATGTCAGCGAGCCCTGAGGGCCTTTGAACGCCACCACCACCATGGGATAAAGCAGCAGCGCGATCAGCGCGATCTTCAGGAAATGCCGGTGAAAGAAGCTCTTCTCGGTTGAGATGTCGAGTTCGCCCTGTCTCGCCTTCGCCAGCTTGCGGTTGTCGAGATGCGGCCGCAGGAAAACCACCGTCGCGAAGCGGCCGATGGCGGCGACCGCGACGAAGATCGCAAGCAGGCCCCAGCGCTGGACAATGATCAGCTCGTTGCTGATGTTCTGGTCGGTCTTGAGGCCGACATAGAGAACGAACATGCCGAACGACAGAACGGCGGCGAAAAGAGCTTCGGTAAGGCCTTTGCGGACAAGTCCGGCATCGGGCTTGCCTGCAGAATTTTCGATGTTTGCCATGACGTTATACCTTCTCGACTTCCGGCCGCCCGAGGATGCCGGTCGGTTTGAAGATCAACACGAAAGCCAGGATCGCAAAGGTCGCGACGTCCTTGTAGGCAATGGTGAAATATGCCGACCACAGCGACTCGATAAGGCCGATAAGGAGGCCGCCGAAGACGGCGCCGGGTAACGAACCGATACCGCCGAGAACGGCTGCCGTGAAGGCCTTCACACCAGGCGTGAAGCCGTCGTTAAACGAGGCGACGCCATAATACATCAGATACATCGTGCCGGCGACGGCTGCGAGTGCCGCACCCATAACGAAAGTGATCGAGATCGTCTGATCGACGTTGACGCCGAGCAACGCCGCCATCTTGCGATCCTGCTCTGTGGCGCGCTGGGCACGGCCGAGTGCGGTGCGATTGACGATGTACCAGAAGATCGTGAGCAGCACTGCCGTGATCACGATGATGATGATCTGTTTCAGCGACACCGAGATGTTGCCGAACTGGTAGACCGTGCTCACCATCGGTGGAATCGGCTTGTTGCGCGGGCCCTGCGTCACCTGGATGAAGTTGGACAGCGTGATCGACATGCCGATCGCGGTAATCAGCGGCGCCAGGCGGAAGGAACCGCGCAGAGGACGGTATGCGACGCGCTCAATCGTCCAGTTCCACAAACTCGTCATCAACATCGCGACGACAAGCATCGCCAGCAGCAGAACTGCCACCGGGAGACCTGCGAAGATGGATGTGAGGACGAGGAAGACGATAAGAGCGGCGAAACCACCGAGCATGAAGATGTCGCCATGGGCGAAATTGATCATGCCGATAATGCCGTAAACCATCGTATAGCCAATAGCCACAAGGCCATAGATGGATCCGAGCGTCAGCCCATTTAAGAGCTGCTGGACGAAATACTCCATATGTCGTTTTCCCCTGGATGCGAGCCTAAAATGCTGCATCTCTTTTTGGTTCTTCAGTTCTCCGTTTCAGAGAACCTCATAGGCCGAATGCATAGCGGTTTCGTTGGAAATGTGAAGACAAAAAGGATTTACTCCGACAGATTCTTGTCAGAACAGGCCTAAATGGCGCGTTTTGAACCAAAATCCACAGAAAAACGGCAAAGCAGGATCTATTTTTAGTCAGAAACTGCCACTGGCTTAACCATACGGAGATGTCGCCGTCGATTTCCTGCGCTGTTTGCTGCGTAAGCTATTCCACAGAATTGGAAGATGGAGCAAATTCAGACCTCAAGGCAGCCTTTTTGACGAATGCCATTTCACAGGCAAATGCCCGCCATCTTCGTCTGACAAGGCTGAAAACTTATGGTAGCATCATCAAGCTTTGTATTGAGGGATGCAGAGCACGACGGGGAACACCATATAAATTAAGTATCTGGATGTGACAGGGATGGTTTGCGGACGAGCGACAGCGGGGTGCTCGCCGCGTGGCGAACGGCAAAAGGACAATGCTGAGGACATTTGAAAAGGCGGCGCTCGAAGCCGGCCAGGCCATCATCACGGTCTTGCGCGAAGGCTTCCCTGTCACCATGAAGGCGGATGCAAGTCCGGTCACGATCGCCGACGAGGAGGCCGAACGCATCATCCTCGCTCATCTCGCCAGAGATTATCCCGAAATACCCGTCGTTGCGGAAGAATCAGTTGCCGCCGGCAAGGTGCCCGACATTGCAGGCCGTGGCTTCTTCCTGGTCGACCCTCTGGACGGCACGCGCGAGTTCGTCGACGGACGGCAGGAATTCACCGTCAACATCGCCTATATCGAGAGCGGCGCCCCGGTGGCGGGCATCGTCTACGCGCCAGCGCTCGGGCTTGCCTTCTCGGGAGAGCGCGGCCACGCCGAAAGGCTCGTCGTCACGGAGGATTTCACAGTTGGCGCTCGCAGCACAATCACTGTGCGCGAACAGCCCGACGACAGGCTGGCGCTTGCAAGCCTTCGCCACAACAGCCCCGAGACCGGAAGCTTCCTCGCCGACCACGCGATCTTCAAATGCACCAATATCGGCTCCTCGCTGAAATTCTGCCTGCTGGCCGAAGGAAAGGCCGACGTCTATCCGCGCTTTACCCGCACGATGGAATGGGACACCGCGGCCGGCGATGCGGTGCTGCGCGCCGCCGGCGGTTCGACGGTGACGCTGGACGGAACGCCGCTGACCTATGGCAAGACGGGAACGGCGGCCGATTTCGACTTTGCCAACCCGAACTTCATCTCCTGGGGCGGCAGGAAACGCGTCCTCGAACCGGCGTGACCATCCTTAGCATCGCTGAATACCGGCAAGCGGCGCGATTCTCTGCATCGTAACCATGAGCTCAGACCTGTCGCGACAATCCGCGACCGACCTCCGGCGTGCGCGCCTCAACTGAGCAAGCGTCCCTCCTTAAAGCGCGTCCACGATCCCATTCCAGCTGTGAAGTGATTCGCGTTATCGGCCCTCATTGAGCGATTCGGGCGGCGAATTCGTTGCCCTGCATCTTTTCAAGACGCCGCGCGCCAACAATCCTGCCTTGATTTTGTCACATTTCGGCACCGCTTCGACAGTGCTCGATATCTTCATCCGAAAAATTTCGGTTCGTGTTCCGTTAAGAAATACGGTTAAGAGACCCGGGTCACGTGTCGAAACGGCACGTCGCCAACCCTCGGTGAACCCCTGCCAAAGGCCTAAAAACTTTGACAAAATTCCAATTATTAACGAAATATCATGAGCTTGCCTCAACTTAACGCAAGTGCGAAAGATTTGTTGCGATGCGATATTTCTCTGGACACCATTACACAATTGTCGCATTTTTCCGTTTTAGTAGGGTTACCAAGACCTAAGTGCAGCCCTGGTGACAGGGTTAACCATTGATCGCCTATTGCCGCCGCGCCCCCTCGAAGACAACAGAGTACGATCCTTGAGCATCACGGAACTAAACAACAGCATTTCGACAGAGTCCTTCCGGCCGAGCCGCCGCCAGCAGCCGAGCCTGAAGATCCAGACCCCTGTTATCCATAGCGATGCGCCGCAGGCGCCGTTGGTGGATCTGGTCCTGAAGCGGGCGTTCGACATTTTTTCGTCGTTGAGCGCCCTCCTCGTCCTCGCCCCGTTCCTTCTGTTCGTCGCCATGCTGATCAAGCTCGACAGCCCGGGACCGGTGCTCTTCAAGCAGACCCGCTGGGGCAAGAACTGCAAGGCCATCAAGGTCTACAAGTTCCGTTCCATGCGCACCGACCTCTGCGACGTCTCCGGCGTTGCCCAGACGGTCAAGGACGACCCGCGCGTCACCCGCATCGGCGCCATCCTGCGCCGGACGAATGTCGATGAGTTGCCGCAGCTGCTGAACGTGCTGCTGGGCCACATGTCGGTCGTCGGCCCGCGTTGCCATGCAATCGGCATGCGCGCCGGCGGCGTGCTCTACGAAGAGCTCGTACCGGAATACCATCAGCGCCATGCGATGCGCCCCGGCATGACGGGTCTTGCCCAGATGCGTGGCCTGCGCGGCCCGACCGATCGTCCCGCCAAGGCGCGCGCCCGCATTGCCAGCGATCTCTACTACGTCGGGAATTTCTCGATCTGGATGGACATGCGCATCATTGTCGGAACCGTAATGTCGGAGCTGACCGGTGGTAAAGGCTTCTAAGCTTTAAGCTTTGTGAGAAAGGGCCGGCTGCCTTACGCATGTCGCCCAAAAATGTGCAGCGGTTTTGGGAAATCCACATGCATGAGACGACGACCTAAAGCGCGATGTGACGCGCTTTAGGCTCCAGACTCAATCATGCCCACCAAATGACGAGAGCAGCGATGTAGCAAGTTGCCTCGAAGTTGATCATAAGCTTGTCGTATCGTGTTGCGATGCGCCTCCAATCCTTCAGGCGGCAGAAGGTGCGTTCAATAATATTCCTGCGCTTGTAGGCAATGGGGTCGAAGGGCTGCATGCGCTTTCGAGTAGGATTGTTGGGAATGACCGGCTGCGTGCCGCGGGCGGTGAGGAAGTCGCGTATGTGTCGCTGTCATAAGCGGTGTCTGCGGCACATAGGCGGCTCGCAGGCAAGCGCGTGAGCAGTGGAACGGCAACGGGTGCGTCGCCGCGCTGCCCGGGCGTTATTCGCAGCGCGATTGGACGGCCGCAACCATCGACAACAGCATGGATTTTTGTCGATCTGCCGCCTCGCGAGCGGCCGATTGCCTCGGCATCCGCCCCCCTTTTCCGCCAGCGGCTGATCGGTGGGCTTTGGCGGTGGTGCTGTCGATCATATGAAGATCCCGATCGGTTGTTTGCGCCAGAGCTTCAAACAGCCGCCGCCATATTCCTTTCGCAGACCAGCGATGGAAGCGATTGTAGATGGTTGTTGAAGGCCCGTAGCAAGCGGGACAATCCTGCCATCGGCAACCCGATCGCAGGACATGGATGATTCCACTAATCACTCGACGGTCGTCAGTGCGATGAGCACCGGGTTGGTTCGTGGGAAGTAGAGGCGCAATCACCGCCCACTGCTGATCATCAAGCCAGAACTCTCCTGCCATCATCAAAACTCCCATTGTCATCACAATGAATCACAGCGATCCATTTTGATCAATGGCTTGATTGGGTTTGGAGCCTAGAGCAGCCGGTACCGGAATGCTCTGGCGACCGCCTGCATGCGGTTGACCGAATCGAGCTTGCGCATCGCGCTCTTCAGATAACCCGCCACCGTATGCGACGAGAGATCGAGAATGATCGCGATCTCGTCGCTGCTCTTGCCGGCCGCCGACCAGCGCAGGCATTCGATTTCGCGCCGGGTAAGCGCCTCCGACGGACCGTCTTCCCCGCCGCCATTGCGCGAAACCTTGTCCAGAAGCTCCATGCAGCCGTAGAGCAGCGCCATCGCCTGCTCCCGTGTGGGCATAGGACAGCCGCCTGAGAAGGCGAAGATGTATTGTTTCAGGTCAGCGTCGTGCAGCGCGAAGGCGAAGGTATTCTTTAGCCCGTGCATCTGAAAGAGCGTGTTGAGTCTGCGGTTTTCCTGATTGGCGGCGCTGCCTGCAAATGACCCCTCTTTGCAGAAGACCGGTACGATCGTCCGCTTCATCGCGGTCACCAGTCTGCTGCAATAGAAGAGATCGGCGGCCTCGTAAAAGCCGACAAGGCTTTGCGGCCAGTTGCTGATCAGCCGGTTTTCGGTGAAGGCCGTACGGTCGCCCCGCGGGAAAGCCGAGAGCAGATAGAAATCGAAGCCCGCAAGCTTCGCCATCTCGCCGAGCCGTTCCTTGCCATCGTTGAATGAAACCCCGGCGCCATCGGCCTGCGAAGGCGAAAATGCAGCATCCTCAGCGCAGTCGTAGACTGCGCGCTCACGTCTTTTCATCTTCGTATCCTCGTATGGCCAGCTTCGGCTCGGCCTCGCTGCCGGCGGCGAAAAGCTCGCGCCGGAGCATCAGCAAAGACGGCTTCTGCCCCGCATCCCGAGGACACGAAGCATCAAAAGCGCGAACTGGACTGATACAGCGGGAAGAACGGAGACGAAGTCTTGCGCTCATTCTTATGTTGCAGCGCTTATAAGATCATCCCGGGAAATCAGCTAATATTTATTCCGCATGGCTCCCATGCAGGCGCCACAAATTGACGTAGCGGCAGGCGGCCGCTCCAAATCGCCGGCCAGGGCGGGCGTCTAAATTTGTTATCAAAGTCTTACGATGGGTTTAGGCAATTTTTAAATGTGGCAGGCTAGAGTGGGGTTCGTGGTCTTGCGTTGTGTAGAGAGTCCAATGACCGAAATGATACGTCCCCGAGTGAAATATGTCATCGGCCCCGATGGCAGCCCCCTGACGATTGCGGATCTTCCGCCGCCCAATACGCGGCGCTGGGTGATTCGCCGGAAGGCAGAGGTTGTCGCGGCTGTTCGCGGTGGCCTGTTGAGCTTGGAAGAGGCCTGCGAGCGTTATACGCTCACGGTCGAAGAATTCCTCTCCTGGCAGTCGTCGATCAACAGCCACGGTCTCGCTGGCCTGCGCACCACGCGCATTCAGCAATATCGTCACTGATCACACCTAGCATCGACGACATCTATTTCGGGCCGGACGCATCTCCCATGAGGGAATGAAGAAGGCCCGAAATCATTGACGAGGCCGCGTAGCACCAGAGGCCGGGCTGCGTGAAGGCATCCGCCAGCCCCGTCGTCTTCGCCGCAGCAATGACGATCGCGACCAGCAGCACGTCCATCATCGACCACTTGGACAGATGCGGTACGACGCGACGATAAAACAGGCTGCCGACCCGATCGGCGGCGGCCGTCGCTTCTGCGGTGATCCCCATCGCCTCCACGGTGATGCCGATCATCTTCAGAAGCGGGAGCAGGATCGAAACCAGCGCGACGATCGCCGCCAGCAGCCCATCCCCGCCTTGCCAAAGCGAGACGATGATTTCGATGAGCGACGGTGTATCGTCGAAGAAATATAGCGTCTCGAAACGGACCAGCGGCAAGACGAGGCCGAGCGCCAGGAAGAACGGCGCGGCCACGAGAAGCACGGGGCGAATCATCGAAAGCGCCTTCATTGCCCCGAACCTCGTATCGACCCGATATTTTGCATGAACACTCCGTTTCCTGCCTCTATTGCCTCCACGGCTTGGCACGACCGCGCCGCCATGTCACGGTCCGCCACGACAATATCCGTTACGAGGAAAGACAATGGACATTCGAAACGAGGAAGGCGCCTCCGGCGGCCGTTATGCGGCCGAGGTCGAAGGACACGAGGCGGAGATGACCTATTCACGCACATCGCCGAAGCTGGTCATCATCGATCACACCGGCGTTCCCGATGCGCTACGCGGCAAGGGCGTCGGCCAGGCGTTGGCGCTCCACGCTGTGGAAGCAGCCCGCACCGGTGGCTGGAAGATCATCCCGCTTTGCCCCTTCTTCAAGGCGCAGGCGCAACGCCATCCGGAATGGAAGGACGTCGTGAACTAGAGCACGTCGCGCAAAACTGTGCAGCGGTTTTGCGACAACGACATACGTAAAAACAAGGATATAAAGCGCGAGGAGCGAATCTGAAAGATTGCGACGCGCTTTAGGCCATCGGCCCGAAAATCGGAATCGATTTTCGGAAAAGCACGATGCGAGGATTGAAAGAGTTAGAGCGTCCTTCGCGTGTCCGAAAGGACGCGCGGCGCTCTAATGCGCGTCGCTCAAAGACATGCCGCGGTTTTGGAACACGCGCAAAAAGGCATGAATCGCGTCGCGTGAATCACGCTCGATGTGACCCGCTCTGCACGTAGCCTCTTCGATCGCTCGCGGCGTGACAACCTCGATTTCGGCGAGAGCTGCCCGAGGGCGCAAACACCAAAAGCCATGTATGACGGACAGCGCGCCCATCATACATGGCTTCTCAGTGGCGATCCCAGAGCGCCGAAGCCGGCGCCCGCCGTTTCTCTTACGCCCTTGCGCGGGCGGCGCCGTCACGCTCTTCCAGCGCTGTGGCCCTTGCATATTCCGCCTGCATCTCCTCGAGCGCCATTTCCAGCGTCTCCTCCTGCATCTTCAGTTCCTTGATCGAAACCTGCAGGTTGTCAGCCCGCTGACGCGCGGCCTTGGCGAAGGTCGGATAAGCAAAGTGATTCGGGTCGGAAATACCGGACTTCTTTTCCTCGACGACGATCTGGCTCTCCAGATCCTTCGTCATCCGTTCGAATTCGGACATCATCATCTGCAACTGCTGCAGCTGACGTCGTTTTTCGTTCACCTGAAATTCCTTCAGGCGAACGAGACTTTCTCGCGACTTCATACGCATTACTCCCGTGATGCGAGACCCCGGCTCAACTTGAAACCGCCCTGCGCGCCGCTTTGACACGGTTTGCTAAAAAATTTCCTGCGATATTAACAAATACCTACCGCTGGTAACCTTTCGTTTACGGGCATCGTTAATGATAGGCCCGATGATTTAAGGGTCGGTAAATGCCGAGGCATGAAATTCGAACCTTTTCATTGGCGAGTCGGATGAATCACTTAGCGCTGTTTCCTAATGTTAAAGTTGAGGAACGCCTTTTTGAGATTCCTATTGGAAAACAGAGAAATGGAAAAATTATTTAATAAATTCGATACTCCTTGCCAGAGTGAATTAGAATTTGTTAACCATTTCGTGGCAGCTTCCAAATCACGTAGCGTGTTCGGTATCGTGTAGGGGGCCAGACCACCTTTCGGCGGCGGTAAAGGGGATAATTATGCGGGTACTTCTAATCGAGGATGACAGCGCGACGGCGCAGAGCATCGAGTTGATGCTGAAATCAGAGAGTTTTAATGTTTATACCACCGATCTCGGTGAAGAAGGCGTCGATCTGGGCAAGCTGTATGATTATGACATCATCCTTCTCGATCTGAACCTGCCCGACATGTCCGGATATGAGGTGCTTCGCACTCTCCGACTGTCCAAGGTCAAGACACCGATCCTCATTCTGTCGGGCATGGCCGGCATCGAAGACAAGGTTCGTGGCCTCGGCTTCGGCGCCGACGACTACATGACCAAGCCGTTCCACAAGGACGAGCTCGTCGCCCGTATCCACGCCATCGTCCGTCGCTCCAAGGGCCATGCCCAGTCGGTCATCATGACCGGCGAGCTGATCGTCAACCTCGATGCCAAGACTGTCGAAGTCGGCGGCCAGCGCGTCCACCTGACGGGCAAGGAATATCAGATGCTGGAGCTGCTTTCGCTCCGCAAGGGCACCACCCTCACCAAGGAAATGTTCCTGAACCACCTCTACGGCGGCATGGACGAGCCGGAACTGAAGATCATCGACGTTTTCATCTGCAAGCTCCGCAAGAAGCTCGCCAATGCTGCCGGCGGTGCCAACTACATCGAGACCGTCTGGGGCCGTGGTTACGTTCTTCGCGAGCCGGATGGTGCCGAATACGCAGAAACCGCCTGATATTTTTTTCCGATCCCCCTTATCGGACAAACGAAGATCCCGCCTTTTCGGCGGGATTTTTCGTTTCTGCCTGCGCTGGGAGAGACTACCCTGTTGTAGAGGATCTTAGGCTGAATCGGCCTGAAGTGCCCTGTATCTCGGTGAAGAAAATAGAACGTGGCAGCCGTCGAACGTGCTTGCACTTTCGGCGTCATGCTCCAGGGACGCCGATATCGGCGGGGAAGAGGCTGTGCCGGTCAGGCGGCGATCGCGCGGTTTCCGAAAACGGCGGTCAGGATCTTGCGGTCGAACGGCTTCAGCAGGAAGTCGGTGGCACCGGCCCGTTTGCCTGCCATCAGCTTCTTCAGATCCGCCTCGACGACGCAGTAATAGATCTTGACCTCTTTGCCGCCCTCCATGGCGCGGATGGCGGCGATGAGGTCGAGCGCGCCTTCCATGCCGGAATCGACGATCAGATATTCCGGCAGCTCCGCCTGGCAGCGCTGCAGCGCCTCGCCGGCGTTGGAAGCTTCGCTGACGAGAAAGTCGAGTTCGGAGAGAATGCGCTTGCCGACCTTGCGGACGATGTCCGAATTATCGGTGATCATGAACCTTTGCATGGCCGCTCCTTTGCCCCCGCATTCGTCGTAGCAGGAGGCCTCTTACAACCCTGGAGAATAGGTCCATCAGGCTAAGGAATCGTTACCGGACGAGCGCAGACACGCGTCCGCGCGCCGAAATCAGGCTGCCGCGGCCACCGCCGTGAACACCAGTTCGTCGGCGCTAGCGCTGTGCTCAAGGGTCATTCCGCACTCCTGCGCCAGAAGCACGGTGTAATAGGGCTGGATCGAATGGGCGTCGATCGCCTCCTCGATGGAGCCTGTCGATATCTCGACGAATTTCGGCGGCAAGCGCATCAGTTTGCCTTTGACCGTGAGCTTGAACCTTGCGTCGAACTCGGGATTTTCGAGCGTTACCTCGAGCACGCCGCCGCGCGGAATGGCGGAATAGGCAACGAGGAAGAGGTTAAGCAGCAGCTTGACACGGTTCTTGGCGACGATGGCGCGCGGTCCGTTCCAGATCACTTCGGTCTTCTTCTCGGCGACGGCGAAATCCTTGGCAGCGCGTTCGGCTTCGCCGGTGTCGATCGAGGCGCCGACGGAACCCGATGCGCCGAAGGCCAGGCGTGCAAATTTCAAGCGGACGGAAGCGTTGAGCGCGCTGGTGCGGATCAGGTCCATCGCATCGGCATCGGCGCCGCCTTCATCGAGGAGCTCCAGCCCGTTATTAATCGCGCCGACGGGCGAGATGACATCGTGGCAAACGCGGCTGCAAAGAAGCGCGGCCAGATCCGGGCCGGACAGGGTAAGATTTGGGTTCTTGGACATCATCGTCTCCTGAGGGGCGGCAATTTCATCGCGCCCGGAATATGCTTCATCAAAATTGCGCGAAGTTTGCGATCGTACTTGGTGCCATAAAGACACCATATTTGGTAAACCGATTGTTAAGATCATCGGGGCAAAATGCACCAATCGCCGCGAGCGTTTGCCCGCTCTCAGCCAAACGACGAACGGATGACACAATGCGCCCTCGATTTCCGCACCGATTCATCGGCTTCTTCAGGTTGCTTTCGACCCTCGTCTTCTCCTCGCTGATGGTTGCCGGGCCGGCTGCCGCCCAGGACAACGGCCAGTACACGATGCAGGAAATCGTCGACGCCGGCCACTCCTTCTTCGGCTCCGCCAGCGGCGGACTTGCCAAGGTCGTCGAGAGTGCCTTCCAGAAATACGGCCTGCCAAACGGCTATATCCTCGGACAGGAAGGCGGCGGCGCCTTCATCGCTGGTCTTACCTATGGCGAAGGCCAGTTGAACACCAAGAACGCCGGCGAACATAATCTCTACTGGCAGGGACCTTCGCTCGGCCTCGATTACGGCGGCCAGGGCTCGCGCGTGATGATGCTGGTCTACGACCTGCCCTCCGTCAACGGCATCTATGCGCGCTTCGGCGGCGTCAGCGGCTCGGCCTATGTGATTGCCGGCTTCGGCATGACCTTGCTCAAGAACAACGACGTGTTGGTCGTGCCGATCCGCACTGGCGTCGGCGCCCGCCTCGGCGTCAATGTCGGCTATCTCAAGATCACCCAGGCGCCGACCTGGAACCCTTTCTGAGGCCGCAAAGCCACTGGAATCTGCCGCCGTTCACACCGGCGGCCTTGCCATGCGTGTCATGCGTGCTTAATCATCGCGGCTGACCCCGTATCAACCTTCTTACCGATGGCCGCGCCGTGATCGAATATGCTCTTTTGTTCGGATTGGGCTTCCTGACCGCGGCCTTCCTCGTCTTTTTGGTCTCGCCCGCCGTTCACCGCCGCATTGTCTGGTATACCGAGAACCGGCTGAAAGCGACGATGCCGCTGAGCCCTCAGGAGGTTCGCGCCCAGAAGGATATGGTGCGTGCGCTCTATGCCGCCGAAAACGCCCGCACGGCCCAGGACCTTCTGCGTGAGCGCGAGAAATCTCTGTCGCTCCAGCTTCGCCATGACGCACTCGCCGTCGATGCCGGCAGGCTTGCCGCCGAGATCGGCGAATTGCAGACCCAGATCGGCGAGATGCATGTCGAGGCCGCCGACCAGCGCTCGCATCTGCGCAAGGACGAGAACTATATCAGCCAGTTAAAGACCAATCTGCATATTTCCGAGCAGTCCGCTGCCAACAAGGACAGCGAACTGGCGACGATGCGGACGCGGCTGAGCAAACTCGGTGAACAGGCCGATGGGCTGAGGATCGACCTGGCTGCGCGCGAGACCGAAGCGGAGAGCCTGAAATTCCGCGTCAACGCGCTGCGCGACGAACGCGACACGCTGCGCCAGGACGTCAGCCTGCTGCAGAAGCGCGCCAAGGATGCCGAACAGAAACTGACGCAACAGCAGCATATGGTGATCCGCCTGGAGGATAAGGCCGCGCGCGAGAGCGCTTCCGCCACCGAAAAGGAAACCCTGGTCGTTCGCCGCCAGCAGGAGATCGCCAAATTGAAGGAGCAGTTGAAGGCCGCTAACGCCGAGATCCGCAAGGTCAACCGGGTGTTGCGCGACGCCGGCCTTGCCGGGATGGTCGCGGAGCTGCCGGCGGAAATGATGGCCGAAGACACGACCGCATCCGCGCTCGACACCGCCGCCGTCACGGCCGAGATGGGCGAGGATGTCCGCAAGCGCAGCGCCGCCCTTACCGAGCGCCTGCAAAAGGCAAAGGCCGTAACCGGGCGCGATGGCGCGATCCGCGAGGAGATCGCCTCGATCGCCGCCAATATGGTGGCGCTGACCGCACTCAACGAGGGACCTTCCTCGCCGATCCGCACGCTGCTCGTAGATGCCGCGGAAAAGAACCCCAACGATCGCGTCAGCCTTGCCGACAGGGCAGCGGCGATCATCGCCGATCCCCCGCGCTGACGCCTTTAGCGCGGCGCGCGTCGGATAGGACGAGCGGCGCCTCATCATTTTGAATTGGCACAATTCCAAAAATCAATGCCGATTTTCGGGCGTATAGGCTAGATCCGCCCCATCGCGGAGGCCATGGAAAACAGCGCGATCCCTGTCGCCGTCGCGGCGTTGAGACTGTCGAGTTCCTCCGACTGTGGAATGCGCGCGCTCTGGAAGCGCGCAAGCAGCGCCTCCGGCAACCCCTCGCCCTCGGTGCCGACGACGAGCGCCATGCGCATTGAAGCCGGAATGGCGCGGATATCGGTCTTGCCGTGTGGCGAAAGCGTCCAGATGGCAAAGCCCCGCTCGGCAAGCGCCAGGAGCACATCCAAGGCCTTGCCGCCACGCCGGTGCGGAACACTCAGCACCGAACCGACCGAGACACGCAACGCCTTGCGGTAGAGTGGATCACAGGAGGTTTCGTCGAGCAGCACCGCATCCGCTCGGAAGGCGGCCGCATTTCGGAACATCGAGCCGGCATTGTCGTGATTGGAAATGCCGCAACCGATGAGCACCAGCGCCCGTTCCGGCAGCGCGTCGAGAAGTGCCGCCTCCCCGCGATCCTCCCGCCGGCCGAGCGCAAGAACGCCGCGATGCAGATGGAAACCGACGACGCTATCGAGCACATCCGCCCCGGCGACATAGACCGGCACATCGGCCGGAAACCGCTCCAGGATCGGCAGGACGCCCTCGACGCGGTTGCGCAGCAGCAGGATCTTCTCGGCGAAAAAGCCGCGGCCTGCCGCATGCGCCTCGGCGAGCATGCGTAGCACGACGGTGCCCTCGGCGATGAAGCGGTTCTCTCGGCCCGTCAGGTCGCGCTCGCGGATCTCGCGGAATTCAGCGACGCGTGGATCGTCGGCGCTGTCGATGTCGATCGGAACGGCGGCCATGCCGGCCTCAATTGCCCGCGACAGTGACGTCGGCAACGGTGCGGCCGGTCCTGAGATCGTAGACCAGCGCCTTGTTCTTGCCCTCGACCGTTTCACCGTAGAACAAGATCTGCCCTGATGAAAACGATGTGGACTGCACCTTGAAGCCGGACGGCAGGGAAACGGTCGCCGCAAGCGGCGCATCCGACGGCACGCCGGAGGCGGCAACAGCGGATGCCGTCTCCTTCGGCTCGCTGTGCATCGCCTTGTAGACAACGGCGCCGAAGACCGCCATAAGGCTCACGAACATGATGGCGCCGGATACGATCTGCAGGCGGACCATCTTGCGCCGGACACTTTCCATCGCCGGATCAAGGGGCTTCTCTTCCTGGTCGTCTGGCTCGATTGCTGTCATCTGTGCGTCCCGTTCTAAAAAAATACGTCGGAGAAGAAGCGTCTTGAGCGACCCCTTTAAACAAGCAGCCGGCAATAGAAAAGTCCTGACCGCCGATGAAAGCGCCGAAGGCCGGCTGGACGCCTGGCTGACGGGGCAGGTCGGCGAGGAATTTTCGCGCAGCCGCATCAAGACGCTGATTAAGGACGGCCAGGTTTTTCTGCGCGGCGAACCCGTCACCGACCCACAGCGCAAGGTGCGCAGCGGCGATAGCTTCGAGATCACGCTGCCCGAGCCGGAAGACCCCACGCCGCAGGGCGAAGACATCCCGCTCGATATCCTCCATGAGGATGATGACGTCATCGTCATCTCCAAGCCTTCCGGTCTCGTCGTCCATCCCGGTCCTGGCAACTGGACAGGCACGCTGGTCAACGCGCTGATCCACCATTGCAGCGATACGCTCTCCGGCATCGGCGGGGTGCGCCGCCCCGGGATCGTCCACCGTCTCGACAAGGACACGACAGGCGTCATGGTCGTCGCCAAGAACGACATTGCCCATCGCCACCTCTCGCTGCAATTTGCCGACCATGGCCGCACTATGCCGCTGGAGCGGGCCTACCAGGCAGTCGTCTGGGGCCGGCCGCGCTCGCTGACAGGCACGGTCGACGCGCCACTTGGCCGCGCCGCCGGCGACCGCACGCGTCGCGCCGTCAAGCGCCCCGACAGTCAGGACGCCGACGAGGCGATCACGCATTACCAGGTGATTGAGCGCTTCCATGAGAAGCCGGATGCGACCGCGTTCGCCTCGCTGGTCGAGTGCCGCCTCGAAACCGGCCGCACCCATCAGATCCGTGTCCATATGGCCCATATCGGCCATCCGCTGCTCGGCGACACGGTTTACGGCGCCGGCTTCAAGACCAAGGCCAATCTCCTGCCGGAAGAGATCCGCAAGATCGTCAACGGTTTTGGCCGCCAGGCGCTGCATGCCTTCATGCTGCAGTTCGAGCATCCCCGCACCGGCGAACTCATGCATTTCGAGGTGCCGCTGCCGGATGATATGGTCGAACTGATCGAAGCGCTGCGGCGATAAAGGCGGCTCCGAAATGTCGCCTGCCCGCCTCACACCTGCGTGAGCGGCATCTTGAACCGCTGTTTCGCCACACTTATCTGTACATTGACTTAGTGCGGGCTCGGAGAGAGCCGCACGTCCCGGTTTGCCTTTTTTAACGCGAGGATGCGTTTCCATCGGGAACCGGAATTCACTTTAGGAGGGTGCACTATGGCCCGAAATACCTTGCCGTCCATTACCGCCGGCGAAGCCGGTCTCAATCGTTACCTCGACGAAATCCGCAAGTTCCCGATGCTGGAGCCGCAGCAGGAATACATGCTCGCCAAGCGTTATGCCGAGCATGGCGACCGCGACGCTGCCCACAAGCTCGTCACCAGCCATCTTCGCCTCGTCGCGAAGATTGCGATGGGTTATCGTGGCTATGGCCTGCCGATCGGCGAAGTCGTCTCCGAGGGCAATGTCGGCCTGATGCAGGCCGTCAAGAAGTTCGATGCCGAGCGCGGCTTCCGCCTGGCCACCTATGCCATGTGGTGGATCAAGGCCTCGATCCAGGAATATATCCTGCGCTCGTGGTCGCTGGTGAAGATGGGCACGACTGCCAACCAGAAGCGCCTGTTCTTCAATCTGCGCCGGCTGAAGGGACGCATCCAGGCAATTGATGACGGCGATCTGAAGCCGGAGCACGTCTCGGAAATCGCCACCAAGCTGAACGTCTCGGAGGAAGAGGTCATTTCGATGAACCGCCGCCTCTCCGGCGACGCCTCGCTGAACGCGCCGATCAAGGCAGCCGAAGGTGATGGCGGCCAGTGGCAGGATTGGCTGGTGGACGACCATGACAGCCAGGAAGACGTGCTGATCGAACAGGACGAACTCGACACTCGCCGGCGCATGCTGGCGAAAGCGATGAGCGTGCTGAACGAGCGCGAACGCCGCATCTTCGAGGCTCGCCGCCTCGCCGAGGATCCGGTGACCCTGGAAGACCTTTCGACCGAGTTCGACATCAGCCGCGAACGCGTCCGACAGATCGAGGTCCGCGCCTTCGAAAAGGTGCAGGACGCCGTGCGCAAGGAAGCCCTGGAACGCGCCAAGGCCGTCCGCGTCGTCGAAGCGACGGCATAAACCTGCCGCATGATAGAATTGAAGAAGGCGGGCCTTGCGGCCCGCCTTTTCTTTTCATTGATCTCTGCTGCACCCCGGTCCGTTACCGGCAACACCGGCATTCCCGGAAAAGCCATCATTGGCTCGTCGAGACATCCCCAAGTGCGGTCCACTCCTTGATCGCGGTATTGAAGGCGTCCGTCCCCGTACCACCCTTCTCCATCGTCAGCAGCGCGCGGCGGCCGTTGCGGTAAGTAATCGGAATATCGATCCAATTGCGGGTCGACATCAGGTCGAGATTGGCCTTGCGCGCATCCGGATAGTCGTTGAGCGCGATCATGTGGAAATCGTCGGTGATCTTGGCTGGAACCGCAATCAGCGCATCGCCGCGATCCTGTTCCGTGCGCTTCATCGAGATGCGCTGGACGCTGTCGATGCTGCCGCCTTCAAAATTCGGCGGCACCGAGAAGACGATCTCGACCAGATGGCTTGCCGGCAGCGACGGATCGGAATTGCGTTTGAAGGTGACGAGCGCCGAGAGATTGCGCTCGGGAACGGTAACGTTGCCCTGCACTGTCGCCTCCTGCCGGCCGTCCTGGCCGGCCTCGTGCTGCACGCTCCAGACGACCGATCCCTCGATCGCCGTCGGCGAGCTCTGGCCGATGCGCTCCTCATAGAGAAACATCTTTTGCGACGAACCGACAGGTGCGGTCTGCTGCGGCGATGCCACCGGGCCGTTCGGCGTCTGCGTTTCGGCGGGTGCCGCATCGCCCTGCGCGCTGGCAGGCGGCGTGTCTGCTGCCGCGACATTCTGTTCGGCGACCGATTTTCCTTCCGCGGTCGGTGTTCCCGGCACAGTTGCCGGTCCGCTGTCGACCTCGGTCCCATCGGTCAGCAGCCGTTGGGTGAATTTCGAATTGGCCGCAGCGCCGTCATTGTTCATTGACGCTACCTGCGGGTTCGGGTTCGGGTTCGGCTGCGCCGGCGTCGCTGGGGTATTCTGCGCTCCTGGTGTGGTCGGCTGGGCTGGCGTCACCGCGCCCGGCTGCACGGGCGTCGCGGAACCAGCCGGCGGCGTTGCCGCCTCGTTCCTGGTCGCCTGCGACGGTGCCGAGCTGACGAGCCCATCGACCATCGCCACCAGCGCCTCTCTGTTCATCCAGCCGGCATAGGCGCCGCCACCGATCAGGATGAGTGCGAAGATGAGCGTGATCACGGTACCGATACCAAAGCGGCGGCGCTTCGGCTCCATACGGAAATTCTTGCCCTGCATCTTGGAGGCAACAATCTGATCGATATCCATTGCCGGATTGGCGTCATCGTCGTCAGCGGCGACCGAGCCGCGGCGGTCGTAGCCGCGCAGCGCCTTCGCCTCTCGCCAGTCCTCGCTCGGCGCGCCGCCAGCAGGCGCCGGCTTGCCGTTGTGCACTTCCGCGAAGATATCGACATCGTCGAAATGCGAGGCAACCGGCGTCTTCTTATTGGTGCCTGCCTCGATCGGCGGCAGATCGTCGAAGGCGGCCGTCTCCCAGGAGAAACTTTCCTTGGCGGCCGGCATGACGGCCGCGGGGGCCACTTTTTCGAGGCTCGATATCACCTCCTCGAAGGCGCGCGCCGAGGCATCGGCAGTAATCGGCGCCGGCGCCGTCTCCGAATATTGCCGGAGTTCCTCTTCGGCCCATTCGGTCTCCGCATCCTTGGGCGGCGGAGCCGGCGTTTCGGCAACGGGCTCGGCCCAGACCGGTTCGAAATGCGCCGCGGCGTCGGCCTGCAACGGCTCCTCGCGGCTGTGCTCGACGAACTCCTGCGGACGATCGAAATCGGCGACCGGCTCCACCAGCCGGTTGGATGCATGGTCTATGCCGCGGGTGGTCGGCTGCAACGGCTCAACGGGCTCGTAAGCCTCCTCGGCCTCCGGCTCCCCGCTTTCCACCGCCGCCGGTTCGGCCGCGATCTCTTCGGCTTCCACGGGATGCTGCTCGTCAGCACGGTCTTCGTCGGCTTGCTCGCTGCGATGCTCGGCAGGCGCCTCCCAGCCGTCATGTTCGGCGGGCACATCTTCGGCAGCGACGTCGCGCGCCTCACTGGCATGCCATTCCTCGGCCGGCGCTTCCTCCTCATGCGAGGGGTGCCAGTATGTCTCGGCGGGACCGGATGTCTCCGGCAAAACCGCTGTCTCTGCGACAACAGGGATTTCGGCGGGAACAGGTTCTTCCGCGGAAAGGGGCTCCTCGGCAGCGACCTCTTCCTCAGCTTCCTCTGGCGCGGCGGCTTCCACGTGATCGGGCTCGTCGGCGGCCTCGGCCGCCTGCGGTTCCGCATAGGCTTCGTAGACCGGTTCCTCGACAACCGTCTCCGGCGTCGACGCCGGGTCGCTTTCGTCGGGAACCGCTTGTTCTTCGAAGGATTCCGACGCGGTGACGGCCGCAATCGGCTCATCGAGCGGCATCGCCTCGGAATGTTCGCCTTCCACTTCGCGGATGGCGGCCTCGAGCTTTTCGAGCTGGCGTTGCAGCATGGCTTCCGGCGGACGCGGCTTCATGTTCTCGAGCTGCCGCTGCACTGCGCCGCGGGCACGTTCGTAGACTTTCACCCGCATCTCAGGGGTATTTTCAGCCAGGCCGTCGACGGCCCGCCGAATGACTGCAATAAAATCCGCCATTAGTACTTTCTCAAGAAGTCCGGCACTCTACCGAACCATCCTCCACAGTGACCCGTGAGCTTAATCCTCAAACGGATCGGTCACAAGTATGGTGTCATCCCGCTCCGGGCTGGTGGACAGGAGCGCGACAGGCGCCCCGATCAGCTCTTCGACCTGGCGAACATATTTGATCGCCTGTGCCGGCAGATCCGCCCAACTGCGGGCGCCGACGGTCGATTCCTTCCATCCCTCCAGCGTGATGTAGATCGGTTCGACCCTAGCTTGCGCTCCCTGGCTTGCCGGAAGATGATCAATCTGTTCGCCGTCGAGCATGTAGCCGACGCAGATCTTCAATTCCTCGAGGCCGTCGAGCACGTCGAGCTTGGTGAGCGCGATGCCGGTGATGCCATTGGTGGCGATCGATTGGCGCACCAGTGCAGCGTCGAACCAGCCGCAGCGCCGCTTGCGTCCGGTCACCACGCCGAACTCATGACCTTTTTCGCCAAGGAACTCACCGATCGCATCCTTCAGCTCGGTCGGGAACGGGCCTTCGCCGACGCGCGTCGTATAGGCTTTGGTGATGCCGAGGATATAGCCGAGCGAGCCGGGTCCCATGCCTGAACCGGCTGCTGCCTGACCGGCCACCGTGTTCGACGAGGTGACGAAAGGATAAGTACCGTGATCGATGTCGAGCAGGCTGCCCTGTGCACCTTCGAAGAGGATGCGGGAGCCCTTACGGCGCTCCTTGTCGAGGAAGAGCCAGACGGTATCACGGAACGGCAGCACCCGATCGGCGATCGAAGTCAGCTCTTCCATAATCGCCTGATGGCTGACCTCGGCGACGCCGAGGCCGCGGCGAAGCGCATTGTGATGTGTCAGAATACGGTCGACCTTGCCGGAAAGACTGTCGAGATCGGCAAGATCCATGACGCGGATGGCGCGGCGGCCGACCTTGTCTTCATAGGCCGGACCGATGCCGCGGCGCGTCGTGCCGATCTTGGTGCCGCTGTTCGACGCAGCATCCTCGCGCATCGCGTCGAGCTCGCGGTGCAGCGACAGAATGAGCGTCGCATTGTCTGCAATGCGCAGATTGTCAGGCGTAACCGTCACGCCCTGCGCCTCCAGCCGGCCAATCTCGGCGATCAGCGCATGCGGATCGACGACGACACCGTTGCCGATGACGGCCATCTTGCCCGGGCGCACGACGCCGGACGGCAAGAGCGAGAGCTTATAGCTGGTGCCGTCGATGACGAGCGTATGGCCGGCATTGTGTCCGCCCTGATAGCGCACAACGATATCAGCACGCTCCGAAAGCCAGTCGACAATCTTGCCCTTGCCTTCGTCACCCCATTGCGAACCGACCACGACTACGTTCGTCATCCAACTCTTCCTGTTACCGGCGCGGAACCGCGCACCTGCTCAAACCCGCGCATCTATAAAGCTTTGTTTTTTGGAAAGCGACCCTGTTGTCACAGCAGATTGGGCTTTTTACGTGACAAATCAGCAGCCGACAGGCTATTTCCCCTCACAAAACGCCGCACGGCGATCGCGGAAAGACGGAAGAACGCTCTTGCAAGCCACGGCCTATATCTGCCTCGTTATCGCCACCCTCTGCTGGGGTGGCAACTCCGTCGCCGGCAAACTCGCGCTCGGGCATATCAGTCCGATGATGCTGACCTTCCTGCGCTGGTTCCTCGCTGTGGCGGTGATCGCCGTGATTTCGGTACCGCAACTGCGGAAGGACTGGCCGATCGTCAGGAAGAACCTGCCGCTGCTCCTCTTCTACGGCGTCATCGGCTACACCCTTTTCAACGCCATGCTTTATTCGGCTGTGCAATATACGACAGCGATCAACGTCGCCATCGAGCAGGCCGGCATCCCAATGCTGATCTTCCTGCTGAATTTCATGTTCTTCCGTACCGGCATCTCGCTGGCGCAATGTCTCGGCTTCGGCATGACGCTGATCGGCGTCGCCCTGACCGCTGCGCATGGTGACCTCTCAACGCTGCTGCAACTCGGCCTCAACCGCGGCGACGGGCTGATGCTGATCGCCATTGCCGCCTATTCGGTCTACACGATCTTCCTGCGCTGGAAGCCGCCGCTCGACTGGCGCACGTTGATGGCGGTCCCGGCGCTCGGCGCCATGCTGACCTCGCTGCCGCTGCTCCTTTGGGAGGCCGGCCGTGGCGCTGCGCAGTGGCCAGACCAGGCCGGCTGGGTCATCACTCTCTACACGGCGATCTTCCCATCGCTGGTGGCGCAGATCCTTTATATCAAGGGCGTCGTGGCAATCGGCGCCAACCGGGCCGGCTTGTTCATCAATCTCGTGCCGGTGTTCGGAACGCTGCTCTCCGTCGCGCTGATCGGCGAGCAGCTGCAGTCGTTCCATGTGATCGCGCTGGTGCTGACCTTGGGCGGCATCGCGATCGCCGAAAAGGGCCGGCCGAAAGCTTCGGCACAAACCGTGCCCGCCTCACCCGTGGATTAGAGCCTAACCGAGTTCCAGCGTTGTCACGCCGAAGACGTGCTTCAGCGGGATGGCCGGCGCCGGCCCGCGATACATGCGTGTCGTCTCGAACACCGGTTGAAGACCGAGCCCTTCGGCAAGCGCGACTGCCTCGTGGTTCGCCGTGGGAATATCAATGAAGACCACGGCCCCCTTCGCCTCGGGGATCAATTCGGCAAGCAGCGCTGCGGCGCTGTCGGCATCGTTGGCAAAGAGCGGGCCGATCTTGTAGCCCTCGTAGCAGCGGCGGATCGTGCCGTAACCGCGGATCTTGCCGCTCTTGCGCACCACCGCCGAACGGCGACCCTTGCGACCGGTGCACCAGGAGGTGAGGAAGGCATCCCGCGGCTGCGGAAAAATCGCCGAATCATAGCGCTGCAATCCCTCGAGACGCGAATCCAGCACCGGTTGCGCGACAAGCGTCGAGACAGGCAAGGAGTTGGCGACGCCGCCGTAGCGAATGGTGGAATAGGCGGGTTCGAAGCCGGCCTTGCGATAGTTGTCCTGCTGTGCGGCGACGCCGTCAAGACCGATCGTGCGGTCTCCCGCACTGGCGATGCCTGCCGCCCAGATCGCCTTGCCGTAACCCTTGCCGCGGAAATCGGGATGGACGATGTAGAGGCCCAGGAAGGCAAAACTCTCGCCATATTTGACGACCGAGATCGAGCCGACGGGGACTTCACCGATAGAGCCGACGAAAAATCCTGATGGATCGGCCTCGAGGAACGCAAGCGAATCGTCGAGGCCGGGGTTCCAGCCCTCCTGACGCGCCCATTCGAGCACGAGTTCCAGTTCGCCGGGCCGCATCGAACGAACGGCAAATTCCGAATTCATGCGACCTTCCCAGATTGAATGTCCCGCAAGTCCATCCCGGCAACGGCAAAGCAATTGTCAGGTCCCAGCTCCCCGATTGCACCTGCGAATGATGGAGAGCCGCGTTCATGGACTTGATGACGCGTATAATCATTTTTCGATGCAATGCAGAAATCTTCGTTTCCGCATTACCATGAAACAATGCCGTTGCAAGCTCAAGAAAATTACTTGCGCGCCAATTATCTTCCTGCCGATGCGAATAAAATGACGCGCCGAAAAAATAGCGCCTGCGCGATTTGAACGGCGAGGAGAGCATTTCGGCAGAAAACACCTCCGCGACCCGGCAAGGACGTTGTTGCAACCAGGCACGACGACGGCCACCCGCTGACGAATCAGCCGGTTCAGCTGCCCATCGCGGTCCTCTGCTTTTCAATCCCGCTCGTTATCGATGAGAAAAGACGTCCTGTCTCGGCCGCCGGTGCGGGATAGCCGAACGCGTAACCCTGCAGGCCGTCGCAACCGAGTTGCGCCAGCACGACGGCATGCGCCTCGGTCTCGATGCCCTCGGCGATCACCTCGACATCGAGTGCCTTGGCGATTTCCACGATCGAACCCACCACCCGCCGCTGCTCGGCAGAGCTGACAACTTCGGTGACGAGCTGCCGGTCGATCTTGAGCCGCTTCGGCCGCAGCTTGACGAGACCGATGAGCGAGGCATGGCCCGATCCGAAGTCGTCGATCTCGATATCGATGCCCATCTGTTTGATATCGCCGATATGATCGAGCAGTTTTTCGTCGCTGTCGTCGAGGAAAATCGTCTCCACCAGTTCGAAGACGATCACGCCGGGCGGGATATCGAGTTTCCTCAGCTTGTCGAGCAGCGCCGGATCAGCAAGACGCGACGCCGAGATATTGACGGCGATGCGCGGTACCGCAAGGCCGCGCAACAGCCAGAACAGCCGGTCTTCGAGAACGTTTTTCAGGATCGCCGCGTCGATCTCCGCCGCAAGTCCGTGCTCATCGGCGATCTTCAGGAATACCCCCGGGGCGAGCACGCCTTTCTCGGGATGTTTCCAGCGCGCCAGCGCCTCGAAGCCGATGACTTCCCGCGTCCGGGCGTCGAGCTGCACCTGATAATAGGGAACGATCTCGCCGCGCTCCAGCCCAAGCTTCAGCTCTTCGGCGAGACGACGCTTGGAGCGCAGATCCTCCTGCAGTTGCCGCGTGAAGAATTCGACGCGATTCCGCCCGAGCTTCTTGGCCTGGTAGAGCGCCAGGTCGGATTCGGCAAGCAAGTTGCGAGCCCGCCGATCGCCGCTCCAGGAAACGCCGATCGAGGCGCCGGATTGCAGCATCTCTTGGCCGAAGCGGATCTTCTTCCGCAGCCGGCGCTGGAGATCCTCGGTGATCAGCTTCAGCTCAGTGAGATCGGTGAAATTGACCAGCACGATGACAAACTCATCGCCGCCAACGCGGGCAACCATACCATTTACAGGAATGGCAGCGGTGATGCGAAGGGCTGCGGCCCTGAGAACGACGTCGCCTGCCGCATGACCGTGGCTGTCGTTGATCTGTTTGAACTGGTCGAGGTCGAGATGCAGGACCGCGAGCGTCGTGATGCTCTTGTCGGCAGGCAGTTCCGCCAGCCGCTTGTCGAGAAGGCGCCGGTTCGGCAGGCCGGTGAGATAGTCGTGATCGGCGACATGCTCGATGCGCGCATTGCTTTCCTCGAGCGCCAGCGCCCGCGCCTCGGCCACCACCTTCTGCCGCGCCAGCTCCCCGTTGAGCAGTACGTCGGCCGTCACATCCCATTCGGCGCCGATGAAGGAGGGCAGCCCCCCCGCATCGACATAGAAATGCGCTCGCGAACGCAAATGACGGATTTCGCCGCTCGGCAGCACGATTCGGAATTGTGAGTTATAGGCGCCGCGCGTCGCGATCGCCTGCTCGAAGTCGCGTTCGGCCCGCTCGCGATCATCGGGATGGATGGCATTCGACCAGAGCGATGCCGCCACCAGCCGGCAGGTCTCGCCAGTCTCGTAAAGGCGATGCATCTGTGCATCCCACAAGATCCCGTCCTGCTCGATGCTGTGCTCCCAGACACCAATCTGGGATGCATCGAGAGCGAGTTCGAGCCGACGCAGAAGATCCTGAAACTCTCGTTCGGATCGTGTGGCTTTGTTCTCTGGCAACGCGGTCCCAGCCTTAGAAGCTTACATAACGGCAATATGGTCTCAGGCCGCCATTAATGAAGCCTTGTCTTGACCACCGAACTAATGACTAGGTGAACTGTTCGTTACGACTTTCCCTTTTTGGATCAAAGGGCTTGCAGTCGACGGCAGCTTCAAGATCAGTGGTTGTGCCGCGGCGGATTTTTCGCGATCTGGCGGAATTCCGCCGCTCCCTCCAGCACCGCACCATCCGACAACTGCGTAACCGAGCGGCGGTAGATCTGCTGCCACGGCGTCGCATCCGCCGGCACCGGCGGGATGCCGTCGCCTTTACGCCGTTCGATCTCGGCGTCATCGACCAGCATGTCGCAGCGCCCGTGGTTGAAGTCGATGCAGATCACATCGCCGGTACGAAGCCAGGCGAGGCCGCCGCCGGCGGCACTTTCCGGCGAGGCGTTGAGGATCGAGGGACTGTCTGCCGTGCCCGATTGGCGGCCATCGCCGATCGTCGGCAGGCTGCGGATGCCGCGCTTCAGGAGATGATCCGGCGGCTGCATGTTGACGACCTCAGCCGAACCAGGCCAGCCGATCGGCCCGGCGCCTCGGATGACGAGGATGGTATTTTCGTCGATGCCGAGTTGGGGATCGTTGATGCGCTTGTGATAGTCCTCGGAACCGTCGAAAACCACCGCTTTGCCCTTGAAGACGCCCTCGTGCCCGGGTTCCTCAAGATAGCGCCGGCGAAAATCCTCCGAGACCACACTCATCTTCATGATCGCGAAATCGAAGAGATTGCCTTTGAGAACGAGGAAGCCCGCCCGCTCCTTCAGCGGCTCGGCGAATGGCTTGATGACCTCGCGGTCGCGTGCTTCCTTACCCTGTAGGTTCTCTGTCATCGTCCTGCCCGTCACCGTGCGACAGTTGCCGTCGAGCTTGCCGGCCTGCAGCAGTTCCCACATGATCGCCGGCGTGCCGCCGGCGCGATGGAAGCGCTCGCCGAGATAGGCGCCCGCCGGCTGGACGTTGGCCAGCAGCGGGATATCGAAACCATGCACCTGCCAGTCGTCGGGATGGAGTTCGACGCCGGCGTGCTTCGCCATCGCAGCCAGATGCGGCTGCGCGTTGGTCGAGCCGCCGATCGCCGAATTGGTGCGGATGGCGTTTAAGAAAGCCTCGCGCGTCAGGATATCCGACGGCTTCAGATCCTCGAACACGATCTCGACGGCACGCCGCCCGGTGCGGTAGGCCATCTGGCCGCGCTCGCGGTAAGCGGCCGGAATGGCGCCGCAGCCGGTCAGCGAAAGGCCGAGCGCCTCGGCCAGCGCATTCATCGTCGAAGCGGTGCCCATCGTATTGCAGTGGCCGACAGAGGGAGCCGAGTCGAGCGCCGCTTGAAGAAACTCTTCCCGATCGATCTCGCCTGCCGCATATTTCCGCCGCATCCGCCAGATCACCGTCCCGGAGCCCGCCAGCTCCCCCTCGTGCCAACCGTCGAGCATCGGCCCTCCGGAGAGCACGATCGCCGGAATATCGACCGTCGAAGCAGCCATGATCGCTGAAGGCGTGGTCTTGTCGCAGCCGGTGGTCAGCACGACACCGTCGAGCGGATAGCCGTAGAGGATTTCGACGAGGCCGAGATAGGCGAGATTGCGGTCGAGTGCCGCCGTCGGGCGCTTGCAATTCTCGAAGATCGGATGCGTCGGAAACTCGATCGGAATGCCGCCGGCGTCGCGGATGCCGTCGCGCACCCGCTTGGCAAGCTCAACATGCACTCTGTTGCAAGGCGTGAGATCGCTGCCGCTCTGGGCAATCCCGATGATCGGCTTGCCGGAGCGCAGCTCTTCCGGCGTGATGCCGTAATTCATGAAGCGCTCGAGATAGAGCGCTGCCATGTCGATATGATCGGGATTGTCAAACCAGTCCTGCGAACGCAGGCGCCGCTTCGGCGAATGGCTGTCCGTCACTGCTTTCCTCCCGGCCGGGCATTCTTCTCCTCGAGATGGAGGAGCAGGCCGCTGTGATCCTTTTCGCCATTGCCATTGGCGACGAATTCGCTGAATTCGGCATGCACCGCCGCCGTCAGCGGCAGCGTCAGCGACAGGGTCTTGGCCGTCTCCATGGCGGCATTCAGATCCTTCAGCTGGTTGCTGGACGAACCGCCTGGGGTAAACTGCCGCTCGACCATGCGCTTGCCGTGCAGTTCGAGGATGCGGCTCTCGGCAAAGCCGCCGCGAATGGCGTCCCGGAAGGCCGCCGGCGAGCCGCCGCCCGCTTCGATCAGCATCATCGCTTCGGCGACGGCGCCGATCGTCACCGCGACGATCTGCTGGTTGGCGAGCTTGGCAAGCTGGCCCGCACCGCTCGGACCGACGCGGGTTACCCGCCCCATCGGCGCAAAGATATCCGCAAGCCGGTCGATCACGTCCTCGTCGCCACCCGCCATGATCGCGAGCGTACCGGCTTCCGCCCCGACGACGCCGCCGGATACCGGCGCATCGACGTGATCGACGCCGCGCTCGGCAAGCCTCGCCGAATGGTCACGGGCGAAATGCGGGGCAATCGAACTCATGTCGATGACGGTAGCACCAGGCGTCATCGCATCGGCCGCGCCACGGTCGAACAACACGTCCTTCACCGCCTCGGCGTTAGTCAGCATGGTGATGACGACATCGGCGCCTGAAACGGCATCCGCCGGTGTTTTCGCGCGAACCGCGCCGTCTCCCGCAAGCGCCTCGGCCTTGCCGGGATCGCGATTCCAGACGGTGACGGCAAAGCCCGCGCCAAGCAGCCGGCGAGCCATCGGCGCCCCCATCAGGCCGGTGCCGAGAAGGGCGATCCGCCTGCCCTCATCACCTTTTCTCGAACCTGTCATTCAGTCCTCCCAACTGTTGTCCGTCTTTGATAGTCCCCTCGCCCACCGTTGCAAACCGTTTTGACGGACGTAACCCATTTTTGTGGTGTGTCCTTAGATGCGGATGATGTCGTCCGAAAACCGCGCCCACTTTTCGGCATCATGCTCTGAAAACGATACGGGCGAGAACCGAAGTTCCCGCCCGATTTACCCGACAAAGGAAGGTTGAATTCCGTTTATTCCGCCGCGAGCCGGATGACCTCCGCCTCTTCTTCCTTGTGTTCGTCCGGCTTGTGCTGGACGAGCGGACGGTTGCCCGTCAACCGCCGCAGCAGCACGTAGAAGACAGGCGTCATGAAGATGCCGAAGAAGGTCACGCCGATCATGCCTGAGAAGACCGCGACACCCATGGCCGCGCGCATTTCCGCGCCGGCGCCAGTGGAGACGACGAGCGGCACGACGCCCATGATGAAGGCGAGCGAGGTCATGAGGATCGGGCGAAGGCGAAGGCGGCTGGCCTCGATCGCGGCCTCCCGCGGTGTCCTTCCCTCGAACTCCAGTTCGCGGGCGAATTCCACGATAAGGATCGCGTTCTTCGCGGATAGGCCGACAAGCACCACCAGACCGATCTGAGTGAAGATGTTGTTGTCTCCACCGGTGAGCCAGACGCCGGTCAAGGCAGCCAGAACACCCATCGGCACGATCATGATGATCGCGAGCGGCAGCGTCAGGCTCTCATACTGGGCAGCCAGCACCAGGAAGACGAGCAGCAGAGCCAGCGGGAAGACGACGATACTGGAGTTACCGGCAAGGATCTGCTGGTAGGTCAGATCCGTCCATTCGAAGTCGATGCCCGCAGGCAGCGTTTCGTGAAGGATCTTCTCGATTGCCGCCTGCGCCTGGCCGGACGAGAAGCCCGGTGCCGGGCCGCCGTTGATGTCGGCAGCGAGGAAGCCGTTGTAGCGGTTTGCACGCTCAGGACCGGTGCTCGGCTCCACCTTCAGAAGGGCCGAAAGCGGGATCATCTCACCCGATGCCGAACGAACCTTCAACTGGCCGATATCTTCCGGCTGGGCGCGGAATTTCGCATCGGCCTGCACACGGACACTGTAGGTGCGGCCGAAAGCGTTGAAGTCGTTCACATAGAGCGAGCCGAGATAGATCTGCAGCGTCTGGAAGACGTCGGTGACGGAAACTCCGAGCTGCTCGGCCTTGGCACGGTCGAGATCGGCGTAGAGCTGCGGCACGTTGATCTGGAAGCTGGAGAACAGCCCGGCGAGTTCAGGCGTCTGATAGGCCTTTGCAAGCACTGCCTTGGTCGCCTCGTCGAGTGCCTGGTTGCCGAGGCCCGCACGATCCTCGATCTGCAGCTTGAAGCCGCCTGTCGTGCCGAGACCATTGACCGGCGGCGGCGGGAACATGGCGATGAAGGCATCCTGGATGACGCCGAACTTCTGGTTCAGCGCCATGGCGATTGCACCACCCGAGAGATCAGGCGTCTTGCGCTCCTCAAAGTCCTTCAACGTCACAAAGACGATGCCGGCATTCGAGGAGTTGGTGAAGCCGTTGATCGACAGGCCTGGGAAGGCGATCGCATTGGCAACGCCCGGCTGCGCCAGCGCGATTTCGGTCATGCGCTTGATGACGTCCTCCGTGCGGTCAAGGCTTGCGGCATCCGGCAACTGGGCGAAGCCGATCAGATACTGCTTGTCCTGCGACGGCACGAAGCCGCCCGGAACCGTGCTGAACAGGCTGTAGGTCGCACCGACCAGTGCCAGATAGATCACCATGACGATGCTCTTGCGCGACAAGAGCCCACCTACACCCTTGCCGTAGGCATTCGAGCCCGCGCCGAAAACACGGTTGAAGCCGCGGAAGAACCAACCGAAGATGGCGTCCATGAACCGCGTCAGCCAGTCCTTCGGCTGATCATGGCCCTTCAGGAGAAGGGCTGCCAGCGCCGGAGACAGGGTGAGCGAGTTGAAGGCCGAGATGACGGTCGAGATTGCGATCGTCAGCGCGAACTGGCGATAAAACTGACCTGACAGGCCGGAGATGAAAGCGAGCGGCACGAAGACCGCGACGAGCACCAGCGCGATCGCGACGATCGGACCGGAGACTTCCTTCATCGCCTTGTAGGTGGCGGCCCGCGGGGACAAGCCTTGTTCGATATTGCGCTCGACGTTTTCGACCACGACGATCGCGTCGTCGACGACGATACCGATCGCAAGCACCAGGCCGAACAGACTGAGCGCGTTGATCGAGAAGCCGAAGACATACATGACCGCGAAGGTGCCGATAATCGATACCGGAACCGCGATCAGCGGGATGATCGAGGCGCGCCACGTCTGCAGGAACAGGATGACGACGAGGACGACGAGCGCAATGGCTTCGAGCAGCGTGTCGATGACCTTCTCGATCGAGGCGCGCACGAATTTCGTCGTATCGTAGACGATCTCGTACTTGACGCCGGCAGGCATGGCGAGCTGCAACTGATCCATGGTCGCGTTCACATTGTCCGCGATTTCGATCGCGTTCGAACCCGGCGCCTGCAGAACAGCAACGGCGACGGCCGGCTTGCCGTCGAGCAGCGAACGCAGGGTGTAGTCCGCAGCACCGAGCTCGATGCGGGCGACATCGCGAAGGCGGGTGATCTCGCCACTGGCGCCCGTCTTGACGATGATGTTGCCAAATTCCTCAGGCGTGCGCAGGCGACCCTGGGCATTGACGTTGAGCTGCAGGTCCACACCGGGCTGGCTTGGCGATGCGCCGATGATACCAGCGGCGGCCTGGATGTTCTGGGAGCTGATCGCGCTGCTGATGTCGCTGGCGGCGAGATTGTGCTCAGCGGCCTTCTGTGGGTCGATCCAGACACGCATGGAATAGTCGCCGGCGCCGAAGACCTGTACCTGACCGACGCCTGCGATGCGGGCGAGCCGATCCTTGATGTTCAGGGTCGCGTAGTTGCGAAGATAGGTGATGTCGTGATCGCCCCCGTCAGAGACGAGGTTGACGACCATGATGAAGTTGGGCGAGCTCTTGACTGTCGTAATGCCGAGCGCGCGGACTTCCGCCGGCAGACGCGGTTCGGCCTGCGAAACGCGGTTCTGCACGAGCTGCTGCGCCTTGTCCGGGTCGGTGCCGAGCTTGAAGGTGACGGTGACGTTGAGCACGCCGTCCGACGTCGCCTGGCTGGCCATGTAGAGCATGCCCTCGACCCCGTTGATCTGCTCTTCGAGCGGCGTCGCCACCGTTTCGGCGATGACGGACGGGTTGGCGCCGGGATAGGTGGCGCGCACGACGATCGACGGCGGCACGACCTCCGGATATTCGGAAATCGGCAGCGCGCGCAGGCCGATCAAGCCGGCAACCAGGATGAGGACCGAAAGAACACCGGCAAAGACCGGGCGGTCGACAAAGAATCTGGAGATGTTCATATCAAAGCCCTCTCCGGGGTGAACATGGATGCAACGTCCCTCTCCGGCGGTTTGGGAGTCGCCGGCGGGTCATATCATTTCGGGTATTGGCCTTCCCCCGGAGGGGAAGGCAAAGTCTTTACTGCGCGGTCGCGACCTTCTCTTCCATCTGAGGTGCGACGACTGCACCTGGACGGATGCGCTGCAGACCGTTGACGACGATCTTTTCGCCGACGTTCAGGCCGCTTTCGACTACACGCTGGCCGTCGGCCAGCGTGCCGAGCTGGACCTGCCGATAGGCGACCTTGTTCTCACCATCGACGACGAAGACGAACTTCTTGTCCTGGTCCGTGCCGACGGCACGGTCGCTGATGACGATCTTGTTCTCGGCCTTCGGCTGACCCATGCGCACCCGCACGAACTGGCCGGGGATGAGACGTCCACCCGGATTATCGAAGACGGCGCGTACGCCGATCGTACCGCTTGATGCATCGACCTCGTTGTCGATCAGCTGCAGCTTGCCCTTGATCGGCGTGCCGCTGTCGGTCAGCGTACCGACCTCGACCGGAATCTGCTCGACGGCAGGCAGGGCGCTATCCGTCTGCGGAAGCTGGGCAAGCGCGCGCGTCACCATCTCTTCGCTGGCATTGAAGCTCGCATAGATCGGATCGACGGAAACGAGCGTCGTCAGCGCCGGCGAGGTCGAACCGGCCGCGACGAGGTTACCGGCGGTCACCTCGATCTTGCCGATGCGGCCGGAAACCGGAGCCCGCACCTGCGTATAATCGAGATCGAGCTGGGCCGACTGCAGTGCGGCCTGCGCCGAACGCAGCCCCGCCTGAGCCTCGGCCAGCGAACTCTGACGCTGATCGAGATCACTCTGGGAGATGGTGCGGTTGTCGGAAAGCCTGCGGCCGCGGTCGAGTTCAGTCTGCGCCAGGCTAACTTTGGCTTCGGCCGAAGCGACCTGGCCTTGCGCCTGCGCCACGCTCGCCTGGTAGAGGGCCGGGTCGATGGTGAAGAGCAGGTCGCCCTGCTTCACCAGCGCCCCTTCACGGAAAGCCACCGACAGGATGGCGCCGGCCACACGGGAACGCACCTGCACACGATCGACGGCTTCCAGACGGCCGGAGAAATTCTCCCAGGCCGTCACATCATGCGCCGCAACGACGGCCACCGTCACCGGCACAGCGGGAGCCTGTGCAGGGGCGGAAGCGGCCGTGGCGGTCGTGCTCATCGGCAATTCGAAAAACAATGCGGCGCCGGACACGGACGCAACAAGGCCTATGCCGGCGCCCACCAGGGCCCAGCGCTTCTTTCTGGACGTCATCGGTACTCTCCTTACGGCTCAAGGCCGCCGAAATATCAGGTCTTCTTCAATGCAATTGCGGTTGAACGCTTACGTCCCGAAGGAAGCTTCCGAAATGGCGGCTGACGTTTTCCTGCCAGTCGGGCGCTCCATCGGATTTCCCACCATAAATCGAGGGCCAGCCCGTCCCGGCGGGAAGGACATGCTGGCGCACACCGACGCCGGCCTGTTTCAGGCGGGCACCGTAACCAATTGTCTCGTCGTGCAGAGGATCGTCCTCGGCAGTGAATATCAACGCCGGCGCGACGCCCGAAATACGAGAACAGAGGCAAGGCGCCGCATAAGGGTGGCAACCGCCGCCGCTCAGATAGTGGCTCCAGCCCTCCGTCCAGCGTTGGCGCATGCCGATGGCTTCGGCCTTGCGGATCGAGGACGTGCCCATGAAGGGATCGAGCAGCGGCGAAATCAGGATCTGGCCGTCGAGCGCGTCCGGCATCTGGTCGCGCGCCTTCAGCGCCACACCGGCGGCGACATTGCCGCCTGCTTCTTCGCCAGCGACGAAGAGCAACGATTTCCGGTCGCCGAGACCGGCGCGTTTGTTGGCGAGATAGGTGAAAACGGAAAAGGAGACTTCCAGCGCTTGCGGGAATAGGTTGCCGGACAGGCTGCTGTAGTCAGCAGCGACGACGATGGCGCCAGCCTTGGCGAGACTCATCGCCACCGGCCGGTCGACGTTCTTGTCGCTATCCAGAAACGCGCCGCCGTGCAGGTAAAGCACAATCGGCGGACCCTTGCCGTAATCGGCGCCCTGGTAGATGCGTGCGGAAACGGGGCCGATGGCCACCTTGTCCAGCATCATATCTTTCCATTCCACCGTCATGCTTCCGGTCTCTTTTGCGTCGGCCACAAGCAGACAACGCCTGCCGCTTGCATTTTGTACAAAAAAGATATTGTTATTCCAACCAAGGAATAAGAAGCTATATCGCGATAACACTGTTCCAGATCTCGAACAATGGTGCAACGCAAACTGCGGATTTGAAACCGATGGATCAGCTCTCGGCAATGCGCGTCTTCATTCGCGTCGTGGAGACGGGCAATTTCACTCGCGCCGCCGACATGCTCGCCATGCCCAAGGCGACGGTAACCAATCTCATCCAAGGCCTGGAGGCGCATCTGCGCACCAAGCTTTTGAATCGTACCACGCGCCGGGTGATGGTGACCACGGACGGCGCGCTTTATTACGAACGCGCCGCCCAGATTATTTCGGAACTGGAGGAACTCGACGGCAGCCTTTCCAATTCACAGAGCCTGCCGAGCGGGCGGCTCCGCGTCGAGATGGCCGGCGCTTTTGCCGATTGGATCGTCGTCCCCGCACTATGCGATTTTTATCAGCGTTATCCCGATATCCGTATCGACCTCGGTGTCGGCGACCGCACGGTCGATTATCTTGCAGAAAATGTCGATTGTGCGCTGCGGGCCGGCACGCCGGCCGACCAGTCGCTGATTGCGCGGCGCGTCTCCGAAGTCGAGATGATCACCTGTGCTTCGCCGAGCTACATCCAGAAATTCGGCATGCCCGAGCGGCCGGAAGATCTGGAGGCGGATCATTACTCCGTCAACTATTTCCGCGCCCAGAACAACCGGACGCTGCCCTTCGAATTTCGCCGGCACAACGAGGTGATCGAGACCAGTCCGCGTTACATCGCCTCGGTCAACGATAGCCGCACCTATCTGACGGCTGCGCTGACGGGTCTCGGCATCGCGCAGGTGCCGATCTTCATGGCGCGCGAGCCGATGGCAAGGGGCGAGCTCGTCCGCGTGCTGCCGGATTGGCGTCGCGATCCGCTGCCGCTCTATGTCGTTTATCCGCCGAACCGCCACCTCAGCAACAAGGTCCGCGTCTTCGTCGACTGGCTGGTGAAGCTTCTGGTCGAGGCGAGACTGAACGACGTCTGAGCGCCAAAACAAATACGGCCCGGAAGGCAGGGGAACCTTCGACGGGCCGCAATGTACAACTTTGAACATCAAGCCTGTCGCACGGTAGCAAGGGCGCGGCAGGCTCTGGAGGTTCGGAAGAGAGCGGCAGGGAATTCCACTCTCTCGCGATAAAACAGATATACGCACTCCCCGCAGGATTGTAAGAAAAAATTCCGCAATCGCGTTCACATAATTGCGATGAGGGCCTGGCTCCCATGTTTCCGCGCGGGGCGGCGGTCCAGGTTTCAATTCCTGACAGCCGGCTTCAGCAGGTCCTCGAGGCCGATGCGGCGGAACAATTCCGCCCGGACACGGTCGGCAACGCCGTTGACGATCTCCGCGCCGTCCTCGGACGGATCGATATGGACGCGGAACGGCCTCGTACCGAAGGGCTTGCCGACGACATCGACGATGGCGGCGGCTACCGCGCCGGCATCGGCGTCGGCCGGTTCAAGCGCTGCCAGGCCCTGCAGCGCCTGCTCCGGCACACCCTTGTAGGGTCCTTCATTATATTCGGCGGCGCGGGCAGTATCATCCGGCGAGCCGGAATGGGCGAAATGGTTGGTGCCCTTGGTGAAGGCGCCAGGCACGATGATCGAGGTCTCGATGCCCCAGCGGGTAAGCTCGCTGGCATAGGAGACGGCAAGTGAATCCATCGCCGCCTTGGCGGCGAAATAGGGCGAGAGATAGGGAGGCGTGCCGCCACGGCTGCTCGACGACGATACCCAGACCACCAAGCCCCTGCCCTGCCTGCGAAGATAGGGAAGTGCAGCGCGGTTCACACGCTGGGTGGAGAGCACGTTGACGTCGAAGAGCTCGGCGAACTGTTGCGGCGTGAAGGCTTCTGCCGGGCCGAAGGACATATGGCCGGCATTGTGGAGGATGACATCGAGGCGACCAGCATCGGCGATAATCCTGGCGATGCCTGATACAACCGAAGCGTCGGAGGCGACATCGAGTTCGACGCTGCGCAGATCGACATTATTGTCCTTGGCGAATTGAGCAGCGTCGGCGACGGCGGCAGCGTTGCGGCCTTCCGTGGTACGCATGCCGGCATAGACGGTGTGACCGGCCCTGGCCAGCGCGCGGGCGGTAAGAGCGCCGAAACCGCTGGAAGCGCCTGTTATGACGATGACTTGCTTGCTCATGATCGTATTCCTTCTAGGTTCGATTGGGGTTGGCTGAAGTGGAAGCTTGGGCGGGCGACGGCCGGAAGACCGTCGTCGGTCTTTCGTCAGATCACGCCGCCATTGGCGCGCAGCGTCTGGCCGTTGATCCAGCCGCCATCAGGGCCGGCGAGGAAGGCGACCGCAGCGGCGATGTCGTCGGGCGTGCCGAGACGCTCCAGCGGGTTCATCTTCGCCATCCGGGCAACGAGTTCGTCCGACTTGCCGTTGAGGAAGAGGTCAGTTGCAACGGGACCGGGCGCGATGGCGTTGACGGTAATGTTACGGCCGCGCATCTCCTTGGCCATGATCGCCGTCAGTGTTTCCACGGCAGCCTTGGTAGCGGCGTAGACGCCATAGGTTTCGAGCTTCAGGCCGACGACGGATGTCGAGAAATTGATGACCCGGCCACCGTCGCGCAGACGCTTGGCGGCTTCCCTGAGCGTATTGAAGGTGCCCTTCAGGTTGACGCTGATCTGGCGGTCGAAATTAACGTCGTCGGCCTCGGCAAGTGAAGACAGCATCATGATCCCGGCATTGTTGACGAGCACATCGACGCCGCCGAAGGCGGTTTCCGCAGCATCGAACATGCGGCGGACGGCTTCGACATCGCCGACATCGGCCTTCGCCGTCAGTGCCTTGCCGCCCGCCTGCTCGATCTTCTCAGCCAATTCCTCGGCCGGAGCGGCGTTGCCGGAATAATTGATGACAACGGTAAAGCCGTCTCTGGCGAGGCGCTCTGCGACTGCTGCGCCGATGCCGCGGGAAGCGCCAGTCACCAGTGCGACCTTGTTTTCGTTGCTGGCCATTTTCGTTCTCCTTCAGGGATGCGCCGCAGCGCGTTTTCGATGAGGAGAAGATGCCGCTTTTCTCTGGGCGGATAATCAGGCATTATCCGGCATCACTATCCGGGAATGACGAACAAACAAGATGGACAGATTCGATGCCATGCGGGTCTTTTCCCGCGTCGTGGAACGCCGCAGCTTTACTCTTGCGGCCGAAGATACCGGCCTGCCGCGCTCGACCGTCACCGATGCGGTGAAACAGCTCGAAGCCCGTCTCGGCGTGCGCCTGCTCGAGCGTACGACGCGCCATGTCAGCCCGACGCTCGACGGCGAAGCCTATTACCAGCGCTGCCTGTCGATCCTCGCCGATATCGAGGAAGCCGAAGGCGCCTTTGCCGGCGCCAAACCGAAGGGCATGCTGCGCGTCGACGTGCATGGCACGCTGGCCCGCCATTTCGTGCTGCCGAGCCTGCCGTCCTTCCTGGAGACCTATCCTGAGATCGAATTCTACATGAGCGAGGGCGACCGGCTGGTCGACCTGGTGCGCGAGGGCATTGACTGCGTGCTGCGCGTCGGCACGCCTCAGGACAGCGACATGATCGCCCGGCGCGTCGCCATGCTTGTTGAGGTGACACTCGCCTCCCCCGCCTATATCGCCCGTCACGGCCAGCCGCAGCATCCGAACCGGCTTGCCGGCCATCGCATGGTCGGCTTCCGCTCCAGCGGCACCGGCAGTCTGCTGCCGCTCGAATTTATCGTCGACGGCGCAGTAGCCAACATCGGCATTCCGGCGACCGTCGCCGTCAATGCCGCCGAAAGCTATATTTCAGCGGCCAGGCTGGGCCTCGGCATGATCCAGATCCCGCGCTATCACGCTGAAAAGGATCTGGCCGAAGGCACGCTGGTCCAAGTGCTGCCGGATTTTCCGCCGATGCAAACACCGGTGTCCCTGCTCTATCCCCGTAACCGCCAGCTTTCGCCGCGCGTACGCGTCTTCATCGACTGGCTGGTGAAGGTCTTCGCTCGACAAAATTCTGAAAACGCGCTTCACTAAAATGCGCTTTGCTAATATGAGCGCCCTCGGAGAACGGCCATGGCACTCAACGATATCACCGTCTACCAAACGGAGGACGGCTTCGTTGTCGAATTCGGCGGCGAAGGCGAAGACAGCGTTGCAGTGACGCTGCGCAGCACGCCTGAACTGACGCCGGAAAACGCCGTCTTGCGGGCCAAGGCCCTGCTCGCAGCGGCGATCGAACCTGCCCATGGCGACAGCGCCCGCGGCAAGGATCCCGCTTTGCTCGAAGAAGAGCTGGAGGAGGGTCTGGAAGATTCTTTCCCCGCGAGCGACCCCATCTCGGTCACCTCATCGTCGATCCCGATGCGCGATCCGAATGCCGGCCGTTAGACGCGGCTTGGCAGATCGGCAAGGGGAATGCTATCGGCGTTCATCATGACGGATGCAATGACGAATGGCGCGATCGGCGTCGGCGCACTTGCCGGCGAAAGCCTCAGAAAATTTTTCGAGCGCGATGCGATCACCGTCTCTCGCGACCTGCTAGGCTGCCATCTGACCGTGGATGGCGTCGGCGGACGCATCACCGAGACCGAAGCCTATTTCCCCGATGACGAGGCCTCGCACAGCTTCCGCGGCCCGACCAAGCGCAACGGCGCCATGTACGGCAAGCCGGGCAACGTCTATATCTACCGCATCTACGGCATGTACTGGTGCCTGAATTTCGTCTGCCATCCGGGCTCGGCTGCCCTCATTCGCGCCCTGGAGCCGGAAACGGGAATCCCTGTGATGATGGCGCGGCGCGGCACCGATATGCTGACGTCGCTCTGCAGCGGTCCCGGCAAGCTCTGCCAGGCGCTCGGCATCGATATAACGATCAATGACAGGCTGCTCGATCGCCCGCCCTATGTGATCGCGCCGTCCGCGCCCGTGCCGATCGTCTCGGGAAAACGCATCGGCATCACCAAAAATGCCGAAGCACCATGGCGCTTCGGCATTCAGGGATCGCGATATCTCAGCAAGCCGTTCCGCTAGAACATGATGCCGAAAAGTGCGACGCGGTTTTCCCCGGAATTGCGGCAACGCCTGGAGTTCACTCCATCACCGCGCTGTGGTCGATGGCAGGCGCTGCCTTGGGTTTGCGCAGCAGGAGCACCAGCGGAATGACCGCAAGCGACATCAGCATCAGCAGCTTGAAATCGTCCATATAGGCGATGATCGTCGATTGCAGCGTGATGATCTCGTTGAGTGACGCGCGTCCGGCCGCCGTCAGCGGGCTGAGCCCCTGCGCCGCCGCCGCGTTGAAGGCGTGGTTGAACGGCGTCACATAGGCTGCGATTGATTCATGATTGCTCTGTGTGTTTTCGACGATCAGCGCCGAGACGATCGAGATGCCGACCGACGAGCCGATGTTTCGCGACAGGTTATAGAGGCCGGTGCCGTCGCCGCGCATATGGGCGGGCAGCGTGGCAAAGGCGATCGTCGTCAGCGGCACGAACAGGAAGCCGAGGCCGGCGCCCTGGATGAAACCGACGGAGACGATCGTCCATTGTGAGACATCGGGCGTCCAGCCGGTCATGTCGTACATCGCCCAGGCGGTAAGACCGAGACCGAGCACCAGCAGCAAGCGCGTATCGACCTTGCCGATCAGCCGTCCGACGATGAACATGCAGAGCATGGTGCCAAGCCCGCGCGGCCCCATCACGATGCCGGCGGTGATCACGGGATAGCCCATCAGCGTTTGCAGATAGGGCGTCATCAGCGCCAGCGAAGCGAGATAGGTGATGCCGATCACGAAGATGAAGATCATGCTGATCGAAAAATTCTGGTCGAGAAACAGCTTCGGGTTTACGAAGGATTTCTCCGCCGTCAGCGTATGCACGACCAGCAGATAGAAGGCGGCAGCGCAGATCAGCGCCTCGATGACGATCTCGCCCGAAGAGAACCAGTCGAGCTGCTCGCCGCGGTCGAGAAAGAGCTGCAGCGCGGCGATGCCGAGGCTCATCATCCCAAAGCCGAACCAGTCCAGCTTGGCAAGCAGATCCCGCTTGGTCTCGGTGACGAAGACGACGATGCCCATGAAGGCGAGCGCGCCGATCGGCACGTTGATATAAAACACCCAGCGCCAGCTGATATTGTCGGTCAGCCAGCCGCCGATGACAGGCCCAAGCACCGGCCCAACCATGACCGAGACGCCGAAAAGGGCCATGGCCGAGCCGCGCTCCTCGACGGTATAGATGTCGAGGAGGATGCCCTGGGAAAGCGGCACCAGCGATGCGCCGAACAAGCCCTGCAGCAGGCGGAAGGCGACGATCTGGTTCAGCGATTGCGCAAGGCCGCAGAGGACGGAAGCGACCACGAAACCGACAATGGCGACGAGCAGCACGCGCTTGCGGCCGAACTTGGCGGCAAGGAAGCCGGAAGGTGGCGTCATGATCGCCGCCGCGACGATATAGGAGGTCAGGACCCAGTTGATCTGGTCGGCCGAGGCCGACACGCTGCCCTGGATATAGGGCAGCGCCACGTTGGCAATCGTCGTATCGAGCGCCTGCATGATGACAGCGAGGATGACGCAGGCGGTGATCGCACCCCGATTGGCAATCGGGGCTGCCGGGGAAGCGGGAGCGTTACTCATGACCCTTGCCCTGAGGCCGGCCCAGAAGTGCGTTGACGAAATCGGGCAGGCCGCGGACGTGGCCGGTCTCGACATCGACGACCGTGCTCATGCCGACGCGAAGCGGCGGCTTGCCGTCCGTGTCCTCGATGCTGACGCGCATCGGAATGCGCTGGACGACCTTCACCCAGTTGCCCGTGGTGTTCTGCGCCGGCAGCAGCGAGAAGCTGGAGCCGGAGGCCGGGCTGATGCTCTCGACCTTGCCCTTCCAGACCACACCCGGATAGGTGTCGACGGAGATATCGGCCGTCTGGCCGGGCTTGACGTAAGTGAGTTCGGTTTCCTTCGGGCTGGCGGCGATCCAGAGATGGTTGGTGCCGACGAGCGAGAAGGCCTGCTGCGAGGCTTCCAGGTAGGAGCCGACCTGCAGCGCGTTGACGTTGGTCACGATGCCGTCGAACGGCGCCTTGACGACGCTGTGGTCGAGTTCGCGCTGGGCATTGTCGACCTGCGACTTGGCCTGCAGGTAGAGCGGGTTTTCCTCGACCGGCTGGTCGGCATTGCCGCCGAGTTGGGCGAGCGTCGTTGCGGCTTCCGCCTTGGCGACGGCAACCTTCTGCTGTGCGGCTTCCAGATTGTGCTTGGCTTCGTCATAGGCCGACTGCGTCGCGCTGCCGTTGTTGACGAGGTTTTGCTGCCGGTCGAACTGATCCTGATAATAGGGCAGATCGGCTTGCGCCTGCGTGATCTCGGCAAGCGATTGCTGATAGCTGGCCTTGAGATTCATGATCTGGTTGCGCTGCGCGCCGAGCTGCGCCTTTGCGCCATCGAGCGCGATCTTGAAAGAATCCGACCGCAGGCGGAAGAGCACCTGCCCCGCCTTGACCGCCTCGTTCTCATGCACGTTGATCTGGTCGGCGATGCCCGAGACATCGGTGGTAAGCCCGACCATATCGGCCTGGATATAGGCGTTGTCCGTCGACATCACCTGACCACCATTGACGTAATAATAACCGCCGACGACGAGCGCCACCGGCAGCAATGCAAACAGGATCGGCCGCGTGAGACTGCGCCGGCGGCGGACCTTGTTGCCGCCAGGCGCAGCCACGGCGGCAGCCGGCGCTGAATTGGATGAAGGCGCTTCGGCTACCGTTTCCTGCTGTTTCGCTTGGTTTTCTTCGACAGGAGTCGTGATCTTGGCATTGGCGTCGGCAACGACGCGGAGGGGAGATTGATCAGCCATCGTTCGTCTCATTCTCGTCAACCGGGCTCCGGCATGCCTGAACCAGGTTCGTCTTCATTACGGATAGGATGTGGAAAAGCTGCTCGCGCTGCTCGGCCGAAACGCTTTGCAACGCTTCTGCGCGGGTGGTGTCACCGAGCTCGCGCATTTCGGCGAGCAGCGGGTGCGCCTCGTCGCGCATGTAGAGCAGCCAGATGCGGCGGTCGGTCGGATGCTGGCGGCGCTCGATCAGCCCGCGTTCGGCGAGCTTGTCGAGAATGCGCACCAGCGTGATCGGCTCGACTTCGAGGATTTCGGCAAGGCCGCCTTGGTGAATGCCTTCGTTATTCGAGAGATAGGCAAGCGTCTGCCATTGCGACCGGGTCAGCCCAAGGCACTTCGCGCGTTGCTCGAACCGCTTGCGCAGCAGCCGTGCGACATCGTGGAGAAGGAAACCGAGGGTCGGAGTGGCGTTCATGAAAACCTGTAACCGTTATTTATAAGCATACTTATAATATCGGTAGATATATTGAGCATGCGCCTTGTACAAGGGCATGAACGGCAGATTCAACGGCAGCGGCGAAAATGCCGCAGACTGGGTCAAGCATATCTGCGGCTCCTCCCTTTCTCTCGCGCCGACGAGATCGACGATGATGTCTTTCACATGCTGGAACAGGAGCTCGACTGGGGCCGAACTCGCCGCCCTGCCACCCCGGCAGAGACGAGATCGTCGAGAGCTGATGCCCTCTGTGACGTTTTGATGGATTCCGGAATCGTTACCAATTGGCATTTGCAATTTTTCGCCGCTGCCGTTTATAGTCCAATTCCATAGGGTTACGATTTTTCCGATGTGCATTGCGTGCCGGCCTTCCTTTTCCAGGGGATTGAATGCCGGGGGAATCACGGGGGCAGAGACCCTCGTTCAAAGCAGCAAGACATGAACAGCATCACTTCATCTTGAGGTTGGCGGCAGTGAATCGGCCGTCGAGATTGGAGGACCGGTATGACTTACGCGCTTCGACAGATGGTGGTGCTTGGCTGTATTGCCGCATTCATGCCTCTCCCCGCGCTGGCCCAGAGCGCCCCGCCGCCCCCGCCCGTCACCGTCGCCAAGCCTGTCGTGCGCGATGTCGTCGACAGCGACGAGTTCATCGGCCGTTTCGAGCCCGTCGACGAAGTCTCCGTCCGTTCGCGCGTCGGTGGTTACCTGCAGGAAATCCATTTCCAGGACGGCGCCCTGGTCAAGCAGGGCGATCTGCTCTTCGTCATCGACCAGCGGCCGTTCGTAACCGCGCTCAATCAGGCAAAGGCAGCACTCGAAGCCTCGCAATCCGCCCTGGTCTTTGCCGATGCGCAGTATAAGCGCGCGCAATCGCTTGCTTCGAGCGGCAGCCAATCGGCGCAGACGCTGGACGATCGTCGCCGCGAATTCGATTCGGCCCAGGCCAATGTCCGCGGCGCCCAGGCTGCCGCCGATCGCGCATCTCTCGACATGGAATATACCGAAATCAAAGCGCCGCTCAGCGGCCGTATCGACCGCCGGCTGATCTCCGCCGGCAACCTCGTGCAAACCGACCAGACCATTCTCACGACGATCGTTTCTCTCGACCCTATCGATTTCTATTTCGACGTCGATGAGCGCCGCCTGCTGAATTTCGCCGACACGGCGCGCAAGCTGGGCAAGGATCTCCAGCAGGGCGGTGGCGGACTGGATGTATCCGTCACGATCTCCGATCCCAATGCCAAACCATTCAAGGGAAAGCTCGATTTCGCCGAGAATCGGGTCGACAATGAGAGCGGCACCATTCGTCTGCGTGCCCGCTTCCCCAACCCCGATCTCGTCCTTCAGCCCGGCCTCTTCGGTCGCATACAAGTCGAAGCTTCCAACACCTACCAGGCCATTCTTGTCCCCGACGAGGCGATCGGCTCGGACCAGAATGAGCGCGTTGTTTATGTCGTCGCCGAAGACGGCACGGTTTCGACCAAGCCCGTAAGGCCCGGACCGCGTCTCTACGGCTACCGGGTCATACGCGAGGGCCTTGATGGCACCGAGACGATAATCGTCAACGGCCTGATGCGCGCCCGGCCAGGTGCAAAGATCACGCCTCAGATGACCGAACTGCCGCAGGAGCGGCAGGACACTGCGCCCGAAACCGCCGGCGCGGAGAGCGGACAATGAGATTTGCTCATTTTTTCGTGGACCGGCCGATCTTTGCGGCCGTGATCTCGATCCTTCTTCTCGTCGTCGGCGGCATTGCCTATACGCAATTGCCGGTATCGCAGTATCCGGAGATAGCGCCGCCGACCATCGTCGTGCGCACCTCTTACCCGGGTGCCGACCCACAGACGATCGCCGATACCGTTTCGACGCCGCTCGAACAACAGATCAACGGCGTCGAAGACATGCTTTATATGTCTTCTTACTCCAGCGCCGACGGCGCCATGTCGCTGACGATCACCTTCAAGCTCGGCACCGATCTCGACAAGGTCCAGGTGCTCGTCCAGAACCGCGTTTCCATCGCCCTTCCCCGTCTTCCCGAAGAAGTCCAGCGACTTGGCGTGACCACCGACAAAAGCTCGCCGGATCTGATGATGGTGGTGCATCTGCTTTCGCCGTCGCACCGCTATGATCAGCTTTACGTCTCGAACTACGCCCGCAACCGCATCCGCGACGTTCTCGTGCGCCTAGACGGCGTCGGCGACGTGCAGATCTTTGGCGAACGCCAGTATTCGATGCGAATCTGGCTGGATCCGGAAAAGCTCTCCGCCTACGGGATGACGTCAGATGACGTCGTCTCCGCATTGAGAGACCAGAACGTTCAGGTATCAGGCGGCAAGATCGGTGCCCCACCCGTCACCGGCAAGAATGCATTCGAATATACGGTGCGAACGGACGGCCGCTTCTCCGACGTGCGCGAGTTCCGATATGTCATTGTGAAATCGACGACTTCGGGCCGGCTCGTGCAGTTGCAGGATGTCGCCCGGATAGAACTCGGCGCACAGGATTACGTCACCAACAGTTATCTCAACAACGATCCCGCAGTTGCTCTCGGCATCTTCGCCCGGCCGGGAACCAACGCCCTGGACACGGCCCATCAAGTCCAGACGCTGATGAAGGACATATCCCAGAATTTCCCGCCGGGTCTGGAATATCGTATCGTCTACGACACGACTGAATTCATCTCGGATTCGATCACCGAGGTCTATAGAACCATCGCCGAAGCGGCCATCCTGGTAGCAATCGTCGTTCTTGTCTTCCTGCAATCCTGGCGAACCGCGATCATTCCAATCATTGCCATCCCGGTATCGCTGATCGGCACCTTCGCCGTCCTGCTCGCCTTCGGCTTCTCGCTCAACATGCTCACCCTGTTCGGTCTCGTGCTGGCGATCGGTATCGTCGTCGACGACGCGATCGTGGTGGTGGAAAACGTCGAGCGCAATCTGGCACGCGGCATGACGCCGAAGCAGGCGTCCCATGTCACGATGGACGAAGTCGGAACCGCCGTCGTCGCCATCTCGCTGGTGCTGATCGCCGTGTTCGTGCCGACAGCCTTCATTCCAGGTATCTCTGGCCAGTTCTACCGGCAGTTCGCGGTCACGATCTCCGTCACCACTGCAATTTCCGCATTGAATTCGCTCACACTGTCGCCCGCGCTCGCAGGCATATTGCTGAAAACCCATGACCACGAAACCAAGCGCACGAATGTCGCATCCCGTCTGGGAAGAGGGCTTGCAGACGGCTTCAATCATGGATTCGATCGGCTGAGTTCCGGCTATTCGTGGACCGTTCGGCATCTGGTCAGCAGTTGGGTAGGGTTGACAGCCGCGATGGTCACCTTCGTCTGCCTGCTGGGAGCAACCTGGTATATGGGCACGAAAGTTCCCGCGGGCTTTATCCCGACCATGGACCAGGGTTACGCCATCATCGTCATACAGCTACCGGACGGCGCCTCGCTCGCCCGTACCGATGCCGTCGTCAAACAGGTGGGCGATATCGCCCGCACCGTGCCCGGCGTCGGCAATGCCGTGCAATTTGCCGGCTTCAGCGGAGCGACATTCACCAATGCCTCGAATGCCGGCGTCGTCTTTGTCCCGTTCAAGTCCTTCGCCGAACGTGAAGAAGGCGGGGAGAACGCCAACAAGATCATCGGCGAGCTTTACGGCAAGCTGCAAAGCATCCAGGAAGCCTTCATCATTGCCATCCCCCCGCCATCCGTGCGTGGCGTCGGCAATTCCGGCGGCTTCAAGATGCAGATTTCCGATCTCGAAAACGCCGACATGACGCGCGTGCTCGGCCTCGCTCGGCAGATGATGGGTGCGGCGGCAACGACCGAGGGGCTGACCGGCGTCTTTACGACATTCTCCGATGCAAGCCCGCAATATTTCCTGGCGATCGACCGCGACAAGGCGCGTTTCCTGAATGTGCCGATTCCCAATATCTTCAACGCCCTTTCCATCAATCTCGGCGTCGCCTATGTCAACGACTTCAATGCGTTCGGCCGCGTCTACCAAGTTCGCGCCCAGGCCGACCGGCAATACCGCATGGACCGGGAAGACATCCTCGCCCTGAAGGTCCGGTCGGCGACCGGGGCGCTGGTTCCGCTTGGAACCTTGATGGACATCCAGGATGCCAGCGGCCCGGCGCTTGTCCAGCGCTACAACATGTATGTCTCGGTGCCGCTTCAGGGCAATCCGACGCCAGGCACGTCGACGGGCGATGCCATCGCCAAGATGGAAGCGCTGGCAGCCAAGATCCTGCCGCAGGGGACCACCTTCGAATGGACGGAACTTGCCTATCAGGAGACCCACACCGGCAACACCGCCATCTATATCTTCGCCCTGTCCGTCGTCTTCGTCTTCCTGGCGCTGGCGGCACAATATGAAAGCTGGGTTCTGCCCCTGGCGATCATTCTCATCGTCCCGCTGGCGGTGCTCGCGGCATTGATCGGTGTCTCGCTGAGGGGAATGGACAACAATGTCCTGACGCAGATCGGCCTGATCGTCTTGATTGGCCTTGCGGCCAAGAACGCCATTTTGATCGTCGAGTTCGCCAGGCAGGCGGAAGACGAGGGCAAGTCGCCGGTGGAGGCGGCCATCGAGGCCAGCCATCTTCGCCTGCGCCCGATCCTGATGACGGCATTCGCCTTCATCTTCGGTGTTCTGCCGCTTGCCATCGCCACCGGCCCCGGCGCCGAAATGCGCCAGTCGCTCGGCACCGCCGTATTCTCGGGCATGCTCGGCGTGACCTTCTTCGGCCTGTTCCTGACGCCGGTCTTCTACGTCGTGCTGCGCGGCTGGCGCCGCAACCGCCCGGCCACTGTAGAACCAGCGAAGACAGAGCCGGTCGAGGAAGGGGTCGTCTGAGACGATCCCGCCCGGCTCTGCAGCGCCGCGCGTCTTTTCAGACGCGCAAAGGACGCTGCAACGCTTTGAATCGACGCATCGGCTGGGAAACAGGCACAGAAGTCAGGTCGAAAACAGATGGACCTTGCCCTGCCACAAGCGGGCGACGGTGAGCTTGCCGCTGCGAAAGGCGCGCGTATCGAGATTGAGCCGCCTCGGCCGTATGTCGGGTTCGTCGTTCGGCGTATGACCGTGAACGACGAGTTTCGGCAACGGCACCCGGCTTTCGAGAAACCGCTGGCGGATGAGCACCAGATCCTCGTCCGTCTGCTCGCTGAGCCGCAGCTTCGGATTGATGCCGGCATGCACGAAAATCACGCTCGGGGTCTCCAGCAGCACGGGCATCGCCCGCATGAAATCGATATGCGTCCGCAGCAGCGACTGGCGGATGAAGGCATCGAGCTTCGCGCCGGAGGGAAAGACCAGCGGCAGGTGCTCCGGATCGAGGCCATAGGATTTGAGCGACTCCGCTGACCCCATCTGCATCCAATCGTCATAGGAGATCCAGCCGTCGACATAGTCGAGCATGGCGACTTCGTGATTGCCGGCAAGGCAGATGCGGTCGAATCCATCTGGCGGTGGCTCCATAAGATGGGCGATCACCTGTGACGATTCCGGGCCGCGGTCGATATAGTCGCCGAGCGTGACGATCAGCTTACGCCCGGGCAACTGCGCGCCATCACGCAGGATCGCCTCTTCGGCTTTCACAAGCAGATCGTACCGACCGTGAATGTCGCCGATCGCATAGGTTGGAATAGCGGCAATATCCAGCGTCAGGCGCGGTCTCGGCTGGCGTGCCATTTTCGAAACCTCGCTGTTGCGAGCACGAGAGTCGCTCATCATATTTCTCGATCAAGGAAGCCCCACCTAACCGTAAGTAGAGTGAAGGACAAGGCAATCAAGCTGGTAAGAAAATTCAAAGCACCCGCGTTTTGTAGAAAAACCGGCCTTATCATTCGAGGGGCAATCCCTCACTCCTGTATCCGTCGAGAAAAGAGTGACCGATGGGAACGGTATCGCAGTTTCATGAGAGCCTGAGGCCTCCCGCGCATCGCATCGAAAGCGAAGAGGAGGCGATATCCACGGCCCGGGGCCTCGCCGCCGCATTCCGGCATCAGGCGAGCGAGCGCGATATCAACCGCATCCTGCCCTTTGCCGAGCTTGATGCGCTGTCGGTATCGGGACTGACGGCAATCACTGTTCCGCCAGACCATGAAGGGCTCGACGTGTCGAACGCCCTGCTCGCCGAAATCGTTGCAATCATCGCCGAGGGCGATGCTTCGATCGGCGAGGCGCTGGAAAATCATTTTTGCGCGCTGGAAACGCTCCGCACCCAGGCTGCCGAGGATTTGAAGGCATCGCTGTTTGCCCGTGTGCTGCTCGGCGACCGCCTTTCAGGCGCCGCCTTCACCGACGGGGCCGAACTGACCGCCGAAGGCCCAGGCTACCGCCTGAGCGGGCGCACGCGGCAGGCACCCGGTATTCTATTCGCCGACTGGATCGCCGCTGCCGCCACCGCTCCGCCCAGCCGCCCGGTGACACTCTACCTCGCACGCACCGACGAAGGCGTGCAGGTGGTCGACGATTGGGATGGCTTCGGCCAGCGCACCAATGGATCGGCGACGGCGATCGTCGGCACGCTTCACGTCAATGCAGATGCGATTGTCCCTGCCCCCTCGTCCGGATATTCGACCGGCATCTCGCTCGGCCTGCTGCTGAAGGCGGGCGTTAGCCTGGGCATCGCCCGGGCTGCATGGAGCGACCTGATGACCGCGATCGGCGATCCCAGCACGCCCGTCCTGCCCGGGATCGGCAAGCACGCCATCCGCATCGAAACGACGGCGGCAGCCTTGGAACGGGCTGGCCGCAAACTCGACATTGCCCAGGTCAATCCTGTGGAGGCCGCAATGGCGGACGCACATTTTTCCGCCTCGGCCGCCGCAATCCTTGCCGGGGAAACGGCACTCGACACCGCAAACGCGCTGTTTGAACTTGCAGGAGAAACATCGGCCGGCATCGGCCTCAATCTCGACCGCCATTGGCGCAATGCCCGCATTCACGCGCTATCGCTGCCGCGGGATAAGCTGTTGCACACCGCAGGCGAATATATGTCGAAGCCCGGCAGGCTCTAATTCAGCTGGCCGCGGAGATTGGGAATTCTTCCTTCGCGCCTTCGACGCGGCCGCCGTCGGCGACGAACTGCTCGAGGGTCATATTGTCGAGAATGGCGGCGATCGCGTCCCGAACATCGGTCATCGAGCGCCGCACCTGACAGGTTTCCGGATCGGCACAGTCGTCGCAGGCCTCGTAAGCCGTACGGCTGGCGCAGCGGATCGGCGCTAAGGGCCCGTCGAGCGTGCGGATGACATGGCCGATGCGGATTTCAGAGGCCGGCCGCGACAGGGAATAGCCGCCGCCCGGCCCCTTCTTCGAGCGCAGGATGCCGACATTGCGCAATTCGAGCAGGATCGTATCGAGAAACTTCTTCGGGATATTGTTACGGGCGGCGATGTCATTGATGAAGGCGGTCTCGCCCGGCGCCAGCCGTGCCAGGTCGACCAGCGCCTTCAGCCCGTATTTTCCCTTTTTCGTCAGCATCGTCGTCGCCTTGTAGAAATCGCAGTATTTATCCTGCCAATAGCAGGCAAATAGCGTCAAAAGCGTGAACATACAACAAAATAGCTATTATTTATAGCTTGTATCGGCAACGTCCACAGAAACGCCCGGCAGCCTCGAGAAAGACCGGCCGCCGCGCGCTTTCCGACCTCTTCGGTTAGATCGTCTTCAGCATGCCGCCATCGACGAAATAGGTCGAGCCGATGCAATAGCTCGCACGCTCCGAACTGAGGAAGACAAAGACGTTTGCCAGTTCCTCCGGCGTGCCGAACCGTTTGGAGGCGGCGTGCTCGTTGGCGACGCTCTGCAGATAGCCTTCCCAGTTGCCGCCGGTTTCCGCCGTCAATTGCTTGGCGGTCTTGATCCAGTCGGGCGTCAGGATAAGGCCGGCATTGACGCAGTTGACGCGGATATTGTCCTTGATGAGTTCGGTCGAGAGCGTCTTCGAAAACATCATCAGCGCCGACTTGCTGACATTGTAGATCGGCTCGTACCAGAGCGGTTGGACGGCGCAGATCGAGGCGTTGTGCAGGATCACACCGCCGCCCCGTTCCTTCATCTGTGGCGCGATGCCGCGCGCCAGCCGCACGGCGGCCATCACATGCAGGTCCCAATAGTCCTGCCACTTCTCGTCGGGCGCCTCCATCACCGTCTCGTTCGATCCGGTGCCGGCATTGTTGATGAGGATATCGGCGCCGCCTTTTGCGGCCGCCGCCGCGATGATCGCCTCGGTTCCCCCAACCGTCGCCACATCGGCTGCGACAGCCGCGGCGCTGACGCCGTACTTATCGGCGATACGGGCGGCTTCCGCCTCGAGCCGTACGCCGCCGCGTGCTGCCAGCACGAGGTCGGCGCCCTCGGCCGCCAGCCCCTCGGCGATCGCCAGTCCGATGCCGACCGACGCACCCGTTATGACGGCAGTCTTTCCCTTCAATCCGAGATCCATGTCTTCCTCCGCAAACGGCCGGAGATCCCGGCCTGATGTGCTGAGTGTTCCGCCAATGAACACCGGGCGTCAAGCGCCCGCGCTCCTCTTGCGGCAGACGCCGATCTGTCGCATGCCTGCATCAACTGATGGGAGGAGTTTTCATGCGACGTTATTCAGCCTGCATAGAGTGGCTGTTTGCCGAAGAGGGCGACAGCTTTCCCGATCGCATCCGCCGCGCCCATGCGGCCGGCCTGACGGCGATCGAATTCTGGCGCTGGACCGACAAGGATCTGGACGCGATCGAGGCGGCGCTGAAGGAAACCGGCCTTGCCGTCTCCAGCCTCGTCGCCGAACCGATGATCGCGCTGACCGACGCCGCCAACCGGCAGACCTGGCTGAAAGGTCTTGCCGAATCCGTCACTGTCGCAAAGCGCCTCGGCGCGCCGGTGCTGATTGCCCAGGCGGGCGACGATCTCCCGGGCCTGACCCGCGAAGAACAGCGCCGGGCGATCACCGAAACGCTGAGAGCGGGCGCCGATATCCTCAAAGGCAGCGGTGTGCGCCTCGGCGTCGAGCCGCTCAACATTCGCATCGACCATGTCGGCTATTTCCTCGATTCAACCCGCGAAGGCCTCGACATCATCGATGCCGTCGCCCGCCCCGAGATCGGTATCGTCTACGACATCTACCATTCCGCCGTCATGGACGAGAGCACCGAGGAGGTGCTTGGCTGTCGCCTCGACCGCGTTATCCATGTCCATGTCGCCGATCATCCCGGTCGCAACGAACCGGGCTCAGGCAGCATCGACCTTGCCCGCCGCCTCGGCTGGATCTTCGCTAATGGCTATAACGGTGCAGTCGGTCTGGAATACCGGCCGACAAAGCCGGGTGCGGACGCCGTCAAGGCAGCGATCGCTTCGCTTGGCTAGGCATCGGCAACGTCGAGGCTCACAGCCACCTTGCAGGGGCCGGCCGAGCGGCGTTCGATGATCCGCGAGGCGATCATGATGCGTCGTGCCGGCATGCCCGGCAGGCGTGGATTCTCGATGCGTTCGAGCAGCAGACGTAGGCCGACGGCGCCACACTCCTGCCCCTCCATGCGCACCGTCGTCAGCGCCGGCGAGATCTGCGTCGCCGGCGAAAAATCGCCGAAACCGACGACCGAGACGTCGTCGGGAATGCGGTATCCCTGACCGAGCAGTTCGGACACCACGGTCAGCGCCAACCCATCATGGGCGCAGAAGAAGGCCGTTGGCCGGATGCCCCTTTGCTTCAGTGCCTGGTAGGCCGTCGCGAAGCCGTTCTGCTCGTCGAACTGCATAACGTGTAGGGTAACATCGGAATAACGTTCGGCGACTTCGCGGGCACCGTAATAGCGCTCCTGCCGCCCCCGAAAGCCCGGCGTGCCATAGACATAAACGATCGAGCGATGGCCGAGACCGGCCAGATATTCGATCACCGCCTGCCCCGCCTCATGATCCGTACCCGTCACCTGGTCGGCCTGCTCCAGCGGATCGACCCAGCCAAAACGTACGATCGGAACGCCCGTGGCACTCGCCGCCGCCACTGCCTCGCGGTCATGGGGGCCGACGAGGATCAGTCCGTCACAGGCGCGTGCCAGCTCTTCCAACTGCCCCTGATTATGGGTCCAGCGGAGGCGCAGCGTCATGCCCAGCCGGTGCGCCTCGCGCTGCACGCCGTTCTGAACCTGCATATAAAGCTCGCTATTGACGGCATCCAGGTCGTGAAAGACCACGGCGACCTCGCCTGCAGCACCCTGCCCGGCTGGCCTCGTATAGCCGAGGCGCTGCGCCGTCTCGCGGATCAGTGCGCGCGTTTCCTCGCTGACGCCGCTCTTGCCGGCAAGCGACCGCGACACCGCATATTTCGACAGGCCGACCTCCCGCGCGATCGTCTGCAATGTAACCCGGCCTCTGCTTCCCACGTGGCACCCCTACATTCGGTTGATGGGACGCTGGCTATATCAACCGCATCCCAAAAGCAAATTTTCGCACTAACGAAAACATAACGCTTTACCTAACAATATCCAAATGTAATCTTTCCCTCATCCCAAGCCCAACAGCAAAATAATGAATAAGGGCACGGATTTTTGGAGGATAACCCCTATGATCAAGCTGAAACGACGTGCGTTTCTGGCCGGGACATCGGCCGTATTCATCTTGCCGGCGCTGCCGGTTTTCGCCACAGAGTTCAAGGAAGCCGATATCCTGAAAACGAAGGTGTCGAGCGGCGCCCTGCCGGCCCTGAAGGACCGGCTTCCCGAAAATCCGCTCGTCGTCAAACCGGTCGAAAGCGTCGGCAAATACGGTGGCGATTGGAACATGGCGCTGGTCGGCGGTGGCTCGCTGTCGATGCTGTTCCGCTACCAGGCCTATGAGCCGCTGCTGCGCTATACGCCCGACTGGTCCGGCGTGACGCTGAACGTTGCCGAGTCCTTCGAGGGTGACGCCGATTCCAGAGTCTATACGATCCGCCTGCGCAAGGGCATGAAGTGGTCGGACGGTCATCCCTACACCACCGCCGACATCAAGTTCTGGTACGACACCGTCTTTACCGACAAGCGCGTCGCCTTCGTCGGCCAGGATCATTGGAAGTCCGGCGGCAAGCCGGCCAAGTTGGAGATCGTCGACGAGCAGACCTTCAAGGTCACCTTCGACAAGCCGAACGGTCTTTTCCCGCTGCAGGTCGCCTGGGCCAACAACGACCAGACGACGCGCACGCCGAAACATTATCTCGAGCAGTTCCACATCGACTTCAATCCGAAGGCCGATGAACTCGCCAAGCAACGCGGCTTCGAAAGCTGGATCGCCTCTTTCCAGGCGGCCGCCGGTTTCCAGGACGACAACGCCTTCTTCTTGAACTCCTCGAAGAAGCCCTGCGTGCATGCCTGGATGTTCACGATAGCGCCCGGCGAAAACACCGAACGCGCCGTTGCCGAGCGCAATCCCTACTATTGGAAGGTCGACACCGAGGGCAACCAGCTGCCCTATATGGACCGCATCGTCTACCAGATGGTCGCCGACCCGCAGGTTCTGCTGCTGAAGGCCATGCAGGGTGAAGTCGACCTGATGGACCAGTATATCGCCACACCCAACAACAAGTCGGTTCTCTACGATGCGCGCGAGCAGGGCGGCTATGATTTCTACACGCTGACTTCGACCGAGGCCAATGTGATGAATTTCATCTTCAACCTGAACCACAATGACGAGACCAAGCGGACGCTCTTCCGGAACAAGGATTTCCGTGCGGCACTCTCGACCGCACTCGACCGGCAGTCGCTGATCGATGCCGTCCTCGTTGGCCAGGGGGCGGCTGCCCAGCCGTCGATCAAGAAGGAAGATCCGCTTTACAACGAGCAGCTCGCCACGCAGTTCACGGCCTATGACGTCGACAAGGCGAATGCCATGCTCGACCAGATCGTGCCGAAGCGCGACGACCAGAACTTCCGCCTCGACGAAAAGGGCCGCCGCCTGACGATCATCTTCGAGATCGACCAGGCGCGCGCCGTCTTCCTCGATCTCTTCCAGCTTGTCATTCCGATGTTCCAGGCGGTCGGCATCGATGCGCAGATGCGCTCGATGGACCGTTCGCTCTGGGAGACGCGCGTCCGCCAGGGCCGCGATTTCGACGCGACCGCCCACCAGTTCGGCGCAAATGGCGGCGTCGCCGCCATGCTCGACCCACGCTACTACGTGCCGACCGATGCCAACGCCATGTATGCCCCGGCCTGGCAACTCTGGTATCGCGACCGCGCCAATGCCAATGCCGAGGAACCGCCGGAAAGCACGAAGAGCCAGCTTGCGCTCTACGACAAGCTGAAGGCGACTTCCGACTCATCAGGCCAGCGCGAGGTCATGAAGCAGATCCTGCAAGGCGCCGCCGACAACTTCTATGTCTTCGGCATCTCGCTGCCGCCTGATGGATACGGCATCGTCAAGAACAACATGAAGAACATCACGAAGATCATGCCGAACTCCTTCGGCTGGCCGACGCCCGCTCCGACCATGCCGGAGCAGTTCTACAAGGCCTAATGGCCTTCAACCTCATGAGCCATACCAGGCGCCCGACGAGCCGGTCGGCGCCGGGGGCCTTCTTTGCCAATGATTGGATGAAGACGATGCTCGACGCCAGAAAACAGAACACCCACACGCTGAGGACGCCGGATTGGTTCAAGACCGCGACCCGCTGGACCCAGCTGACCTTCGTGGAAGACGACCCGGAGAAATACGACCCGGCCTTCTGGATCAATGTCTTCAAACGCACGAAATCGAACGCGGTCTGCCTCAGCGCCGGCGGCTATATCGCCTATTATCCGAGCGACGTGCCCTACCACTATGTGAGCAAATATCTCGGCGACAAGGACATCTTCGGCGCGCTCGTCGACGCCGCCCGCAAGCTCGACATGCATGTCATGGCCCGCGTCGACCCGCATGCGATCCATGACGATGCCGCCAAAGCCCATCCGGAATGGGTGATGATCAATGCCGACGGCACGCCGCGCCGCCACTGGGCCTATCCCGATGTCTGGGTCACCAATGCCTATGGCGACTACAACAGCCTCTTCATGCCTGAGGTGGTCAAGGAGATCGTCCGCAAATACGATATCGATGCGGTCTTCGCCAATCGCTGGCAGGGCCACGGCGTCGATTATAGCGAAGACAGCGCCCGCCGCTTCAAGGATATGTCCGGCCACGCCCTGCCGGTAAAACCCGATGCCGAGGATCCGGCCTGGCAGGCTTGGGTGCAATGGCGCCGCCGCGTGCTCACCGACATGATCGCGCAATGGGACGATGCCGTCAAAGCGATCCGCCCGCATGCGAGCTTCATTCCGAACATGGGCGGCGCGTCGCTGATGGAATTCGACCTCTCGGTCATCGCCAGGCACTGCCCCTTCCTCGTCGTCGACCATCAGGGCCGCAAGGGGCTCGAGCTCGGCTGGTCGGCCGGCCGCAACGGCAAGCGCATTCGCGCCACCTTCCCCGACCGCCCGGTCGTGCTGATCACCTCGATCGGCCCGGAGGAGGAATATCGCTGGAAGGATGCCGTCACCTCGGGTGAGGAGATGCAGCTCTGGATCAATGACGGCACTGCCCACGGTCTCTATGCCTGGTTCACCAAGTTCAACGGTGTCGTGCCCGACAAACGCTGGGTCGAGCCGGTGGCCGACGCCTTCGGCCTGCAGGCAGCCGTCGAGCCCGTGCTGGAAAGCATGAAGCCGACCGCTGAAATCGCCGTCATCGATCCCTCGACAACGCTGCGCCACTGGGCGCCGGAAGAGCGGCATTCCGCCGAGAAGCACGATCTCGGTCTCTATCACGCCCTCGTCGAAGCCCGGCTGCCCTTCGAGCTGCTCTCGGACCAGGTGCTGACCGAGGAAAACCTCGACCGCTTCAAGCTGATCATTCTCGCCAACGCCTCCTGCCTTTCGGATGCGCAGAACGCGGCGATCCGCGCCTATGTCGATCGTGGCGGCAGCGTGATTGCCTCTTATGAGACCTCGCTGCGTGATGAATTCGGCAAGAGGCGTGCCGACTTCGGCCTGGCCGACGTGCTCGGCGCCAAATACGTCTCCGGCCCGCGCGGCATCGTCAAGAACACCTATGTCGCCCTTTCCGGCGATCACCCGATCAATCGGGATTTCGACGACGCCGAACGCATCATGGGCGGCACCCGCCTGATCCACGCCGAACCGTCGGCCGATGCCAAGACTCCCTTCCTTTATATCCCCGACTTTCCCGATCTGCCGATGGAAGAGGTCTATCCGCGTGAAGAGCCGAAAGGCGCTGCCGTCATCGCCCGCGAGACTGGCAAGGGTGGCCGCACGGTTTACATCCCCTGGAACATCGGCGAGATCTTCTGGGAGGTCTTTGCGGTCGATCATGCGCGGCTCATCGCCAACGCCGTCCATTGGGCACTCGGCAAGACGCCGCGTGTCACCGTCAAGGGCAAGGGCGTCATCGATCTGGCGCTGCGCGAAAACGGTGAGGGCCTGGCGCTCAGCCTCTTCAACCTCACCAATCCGATGATGATGAAAGGTCCGATCCGCGACAATTACCCTCTGGCAGCGCAGACCGTTTCGGTGGAGATTCCGGAGGGCCGATCGGTGGCGAAGGCGTGGCTCGTCGTTGCCGACCGCGCCGCAAGCTTCAGCTTCGGGAATGGCCGCGCCCAGGTGGAGGTACCTGGTATCGATCGGCTGGAGGTCCTGCACATCACCTGGAAATGAGGTGACACGCGACGGAGGAGCGCTTTCGGCCTGGAGGGCCGAAGGCGGGTGAAGATCCGGGGGAATCGCCTCACAGCGTTCCCGACGGGAGGAGAAACGTTTCGATGCTTGGCTATATCTTCAAGCGCGTGCTCTACATGATCCCGACCTTGTTTGGCATGTCGCTGATCTCGTTCCTGATCATCCAGCTGCCGCCGGGTGACTATCTAACGTCGATGATCGCCACCATGAGCGACAGCGGCCAGACCGTCGATCCGGCGCAGATCGAGCGGCTGAAGGAAATCTACGGCTTCGACGACCCCTTCTATGTCCAATATCTGAAATGGATCTGGGGCATCGTCAGCCGCGGCGACTTCGGCTACTCCTTCGAGTGGGGCCAGCCCGTCTCCGGGCTGATCTGGGCGCGCATGGGCTCGACGCTGGTAATCTCGCTCTTGAGCCTGCTCTTCGTCTGGGTCGTGGCTTTGCCGATCGGCATCTATTCCGCTGTCCGCCGCCACTCCATCGGCGACCACGTCTTCACCTTTCTCGGCTTCATCGGCCTTGCGGTGCCGAACTTCATCCTGGCGCTGACGCTGATGTACATCGCCTATAAATATCTCGGCCAGAGCGTCGGCGGGCTGATCTCGCCTGAGTATGCCGAGGCGCCTTGGAGCCTCGCCAAGGTCGGCGATTTCCTCGCCCATCTCTGGATCCCGATCATTATCATCGGCGCATCCGGAACGGCAGCGATGATCCGCATCCTGCGCGCCAACCTGACCGACGAACTGCACAAACCATATGTCGTCACCGCCCGCGCCAAGGGACTGCCGGAATACAAGGTCATCTTGAAATATCCGGTCAGAATCGCGCTCAATCCCTTCGTCTCGGCGATCGGCTGGGTTCTGCCGCACCTCGTCTCTGGCGTGACGATCACCGCCATCGTGCTGAACCTGCCGACCGCCGGCCCGCTGCTTTTCCGCGCGCTGATTTCGCAGGATATGTATCTCGCCGGCAGTTTCATCCTGCTTCTGAGCGCGCTCACCCTCGTCGGCATGCTGCTGTCGGATCTGCTGCTGGCGCTGCTCGATCCGCGCATCCGGTTCAATTGAGGGGGACGCGATGAGCACGCACGAAACCTTCGGAAACCACGCGGGTCCGCTTCACACTGTTGCCGATGGCCCGTCGATCAGCCCGCTGAAACAGGGCAAGACCGTCTCGACCGCCGCGATCGGCCCTTGGCGGCTGGTCGCCGGCAAACTGATCCGCCAGAAGGTGGCGATGGTGGCCGGCGCCATCATCCTCTTCCTCTATCTGGTCGGCCTCTTCGCCGAATTCCTGGCGCCGGCTTTGCCGATGACCTCTCGGCCGCAATATACCTATGCCCCGCCGCAAGGCTTCAGCTTCTTCGTGGAAAAGCCGGACGGCAGTTCGGAGTTCAATTTCCATGTGAAGGGCTACAAGGTCGAGATCGACAAGGTGGCGCTGCGCCGCACCTTCGTCGTCGACGATACCAAGGTGGTGCCGATCGGCTTCTTCGTCAAAGGCGCGGCCTATGACCTCTGGGGCCTGATCCCGATGAACCGGCATCTGATCGGCCCGCTCAACCAGAACGACCCGATGTATCTGCTCGGCGCCGATCGGCTCGGCCGCGACGTCTTCTCGCGCCTCGTCTACGGCACCCGCGTATCCATGTCGATCGGCCTCGTCGGCGTCGCCATGTCGCTGATCCTGGGCGTCGTGCTCGGCTCCATCTCCGGCTTTTACGGCGGCTGGGTGGATACGCTGATCCAGCGTGTCATCGAGGTCGTCAGCGCCATGCCGACCATTCCGCTGTGGCTTGGCCTGGCGGCGGCGATCCCGCTGACATGGTCGCCGGTCAATGTCTACTTCGTCATAACGATCATCGTCTCGCTGCTTGGCTGGACCAGCCTGGCGCGAGAGGTGCGCGGCCGGTTCCTGGCTCTGCGCAGCGAGGATTTCGTCGTTGCCGCCCGGCTCGACGGATCGAGCGAGGCGCGGCTGATCTTCCGTCATATCCTGCCATCGCTGACGAGCCATATCCTTGCGGTCGTGACGCTGGCCGTGCCGACCATGATCGTCGCCGAGACCTCGCTTTCCTTCCTCGGCATCGGCCTCAAGCCGCCGGTCGTCAGTTGGGGCGTACTGCTGCAAGATGCGCAGAACATCCGCACCGTCGCGACCGCGCCGTGGCTGCTGATCTGGCCGTCGCTCGCAGTCGTCATCGCCGTCCTGTCCTTTAATTTCTTCGGCGACGGCCTGCGCGATGCCGCCGACCCCTATGACAATTGAGGAGGAAACCATGACCGATCTTTCAGAAGACGTCGTTCTCTCCGTCGAAAACCTCTCGATCGATTTCAGGCTGCGCACCCACATCCTGCACGCCGTCGAAAATGTCAGCTTCGAGCTGAAGCGCGGTGAGACGCTCTGCCTCGTCGGCGAAAGCGGCTCCGGTAAGAGCGTCACCGCCCGCTCGCTCCTGCAGATCGTCGACAGCCCCGGCAGCATCGTTTCCGGCCGCATCCTGCTTAGCAACGGCGACGGGGTCACCGGGAGTAACGGCATCACCGATATCGCCGCGCTGAAACCGTCCGACCGGGCGATGCGCGCCATCCGCGGCCGTCGTATCGGCCTGATCTTCCAGGAGCCGATGAGCTCGCTGTCACCGGTCCATACCATTGGCTCGCAGATCATCGAGGCCGTGCGCCTGCACAGCAATCTCGATCAGCGTGCCGCCCGCGAAAGGACCATCGAACTGCTGCGCCAGGTCGAAATTCCGAATCCGGACAAGATGGCCGACCGCTACACCTTCGAGTTCTCCGGCGGCATGCGCCAGCGCGCCATGATCGCCATGGCGCTTGCCGGCAATCCCGACATTCTCATCGCCGACGAACCGACGACGGCGCTCGACGTCACCACCCAGGCCGAAATCCTTGACCTGATCAAGCGATTGCAGGTCGAACGCGGCATGGCCATGCTGCTCATCACCCATGACATGGGGATCGTCGCCGAAGTGGCAGATGACGTCGCCGTCATGCGCTTCGGCCGCATCGTCGAACGCGGCCCAGTGGATGCGATCTACCATGCCGCCGAGCATCCCTATACCCGGCAGTTGCTGGCCTCGACGATCAAGCTCACCCACCATGTCGAAGGCCGGCTGCCCGCCGTGGCGCTCTCGCCGGAGGCGCCGCAGCCGATCCTGTCCGTCCGCAATCTCGGCAAGATCTACGGCTGGCACGGCAAATCAAACACGCTGCGCGCCGTCGACGACGCCAGCTTCGATCTTTATCCCGGCGAAAACCTCGGTATCGTCGGCGAAAGCGGCTCCGGCAAGACGACGCTCGGCCGGCTCATCCTGCGCACCGTCGAGCCGACATCGGGCAGCATCAGCTATCGCGGCAAGGACGGTAGCGAGATCGACGTCACGAAACTCACCAAGCGCGAACTCCGCACCTTCCACCGCGAGGTCCGCCTGGTCTTCCAGGACCCTTTCGCCTCGCTCAATCCGCGCATGACCGTCAAGGAAGTGATCGGCGATCCGCTTGTTGTCAACGGGCTGGCCAAGGGCAAGGCGCTGGAGGACTGCGTCGCTGAACTGATGCGTCTGGTCGGCCTCGACCCGATAGCTATGGAGCGTTATCCCCATGCCTTCTCCGGCGGGCAGCGCCAGCGCATCGGCATCGCCCGCGCCCTTGCGCTCGATCCGCGCATCATCATCGCCGATGAGGCGACGTCGGCACTCGATGTCTCGATCCGCAGCCAGATCCTCGACCTGCTGCTCGATATCCGTCAGCGGCTGAACCTGAGCTTCATCTTCATTTCGCACGATATTTCGGTCGTGCGTTATTTCTGCGATCGCGTCGCCGTCATGCATCGCGGCAAAATCGTCGAACTTGGCGAGGCCGAACAGATCTGCACCGCTCCCGAAGAGGCCTATACGAAGAGCCTCATCTCCGCCGTGCCCAATCCCGACCCTCGCGACAAGCGCATGCTGCACCGGCATCGTTTCGTCGCGCCTGCCAATATTTAAGGACGATCCCGTGCCGAAATTTTCTGCCAACCTTTCCTTCCTCTACCAGGACCTGCCCTTTCTCGACCGTTTCACGGCAGCCGCAAAGGACGGCTTCGGCGCCCTCGAGTATCTCGGCCCCTATGCCGAACCCAAGGAGAAGGTCGCCGAGGCGCTGAAGGCGAGCGGCCTGAAACAGGCGCTCTTCAACGTGCCATCAGGCGACTGGGCCGGCGGCGAGCGCGGCATCGCCTGCCTGCCGGAGCGAGTAGAGGAGTTCCGCAACGGGATCGCGCAGTCGCTCGATTATGCCGCAGCGCTCGATTGCCGGCAGGTGAATGTCATCTCCGGGCTGGCGCCGAAGGGTGCGGACCTTCAAACGCTGGAAACGGTGCTGGTCGATAATCTGAAATATGCAGCAAAGCGTTGTGCCGACGTCGGCGTCAGGCTGCTGGTCGAGCCGATCAACCTGCGCGATATTCCCGGCTTCTTCCTGTCGACCACCGCTGATGCCGAACGCATTCTCGACCGGGTCGGCTCGGACAATCTCTACATCCAGTATGATTTCTACCACATGCAGATCATGCAGGGTGACCTGATCCCCACCTTCACAAGGCTGAAGGAGAAGATCGCCCATGTGCAGATCGCCGACAATCCCGGCCGCAACGAACCCGGCACCGGCGAGATCAACTACCACTTCATCCTCTCCGAGCTCGACCGCCTCGGTTACAACGGCTGGGTGGGCTGCGAGTACAAGCCGAAATCCGGCACCAGCGAAGGCCTCGGCTGGATGAAACCCTATCTGAAGTCAGCGAGGACAGCATGAACATCGGATTTATCGGACTGGGCGTCATGGGCCGCCCGATGGCGGAACACCTGATCGACGCCGGCCACACGCTGCACCTGAGCCGGGTGAAGGAGGCTTCGCAACATCTTGTCGACAAGGGCGGCAAAGCCGCCGCCAGCGCCAGGGCGGTGGCGCGCGCCTCCGACATCGTCATCCTGATGCTGCCGGATACATCAGATGTCGAGGCGGTGCTGTTCGGCGAAGACGGCGTCGCCTCCGGCCTCTCCCAGGGCAAGCTGGTTATCGACATGAGCTCGATCTCGCCGGTCGCCACCAAGACTTTCGCCAAACGCATCGAGGCGCTCGGCTGCGACTATCTCGATGCCCCGGTTTCCGGCGGTGAGCTCGGCGCCAAGGCCGCATCGCTGACGATCATGGTTGGCGGCAAGGAGCAGGTATTCGAGCGCGCCAAGCCGCTTTTCGAAAATTTGGGCAAGAGCATCACCCATGTCGGCGGTAGCGGCGACGGCCAGACGGCCAAGGTCGCCAACCAGATCATCGTCGGTCTGACGATCGAGGCGGTTGCCGAAGCGCTGCTGTTTGCCAAGCGTGCCGGCGCCGATCCGGCCAAGGTGCGCTCTGCACTGATGGGCGGCTTTGCCGCTTCGCGCATTCTGGAAGTGCATGGCGAGCGCATGGTCAAGCAGACCTTCGAGCCCGGCTTCCGCATCCGCCTGCACCGCAAGGACATGACGCTTGCCGTCGATGCCGCCCGCGCACTCGATCTGTCGCTGCCGAACACGGCCGCCACGCAACAGCTGATGAATGCGGCGATCGCCAATGGCGACGGCGAACGCGACCATTCCGCCCTCATCCGCACCCTGGAACTCCTCGCCGGAGGACCGCGCTAGATCAACGCTTTTTAGAATAACCGGACGACATCTTCGATTGCCGACTGCCGGAGCCTTCTTTCCGGACGGCGAAGCCATGTCCGGGCATCGATAGAAAAGGATAGGAAAATGCTCAACAAAGATATCCAGTTGCCCTACGGCGCCGTCTATTTCCGCAAGTCGAATCCGCCCCGCGAGGATTGGGAACGCGACTACGCCACCGCTGGGCAGGACGGCCTCAACATCTTCCGCCACTGGTTTATGTGGAGCGCGATCGAAACTGCTCCCGGCGTCTATGACTGGGAGGAATATGATCGTCAGATGGACCTTGCCGCCGCAAACGGCATCAAGACCATTATCGCCGAGCTGATCCATGCCGTGCCCGACTGGGCGGTGCGCAAATACGCTTATGCGTTGCAGGTCAATGCCGACGGCACGAAACTCGGTTCCTATATGGGCGTCTCGTCGGCGACCGGCGGCTTCTCCAACAATGGTGGCGGCGCCGGCGCCTTGACGCTAAACTGCCCCGAAGTGAAGGAAGCCGCCGGCAAGTTCCTGACCGCGCTCGCCACCCGCTATAAGGATCATCCGGCGATCTATGGCTACGACGTCTGGAACGAGTGCAACTATTCCGCCGATGTCGATTACAGCCCCTATGCCAAATCAGCCTTTCGCAAATGGCTGGAAAAGAAATACGGCAGCCTGAAGGTCCTGGCGAAAGCCTGGTACCGCTACAGTTATGCCGAATGGGACGATATCGAGCCGCCGGTGCACATGGCGCCCTATCCCGAATGCATCGACTGGCTGCAGTTCAAGCGCGACAATTTCTACGACCAGATGCAGTGGCGCATCGACACGATCCGCGCCGTCGACAGCAAGAATGTGATCGCCGCCCACGGCATATCGGGCGCAATTCCCAACATGGCGGCCAACGGCTGCGACGACTGGCTCGCCGCCTCCAAGGTCGAGGTCTACGGCTTCACCTGGATCCAGGCCCGCAAGGGGTCGGAAGCCTGGAGGAACTGGTACGGCGTCGACATCAACCGCGCCGCCGCCCGCGGCAAGCCGTTCTGGCATGCCGAACGCCAGGGCGGCCCGCTCTGGCTGCAGCCGCAGGTGATCGGCCGCGACAAGGAGGATGGCCGCGTCGTCGAGCCCGAGGATATCCGCCTCTGGAGCATGACCTCACTTGCCGGCGGCGCCCGCGGCGTGATCAATCTGCGCTGGCGCCCGCTGCTCGACGGTCCGCTCTTCGGCGCTTTCGGCTCCTACGGCATGGACGGCTCGCGCACGCCGCGCTCCGATATGGCAAGCGCCATGGCGAAATGGGCAAATGACAAGGCGCAAGGCCCCCTCTGGGAAGCAAAGCCCGTGCGCGGCGAGGTCGGCATCCTCGTCGTTCGCGAAACGCAGGAATTTGACCACCTCCTGAACCACGACCGCAAGGAAAAGCCCTATCCCGAAGCCATGTGGGGGGCCTATCGCGCCTTTCTCGAAAATGGCGTGCAGCCGGACTGGGTGCATATCGACGATATCGCAGCCTATGATTTCCTCTATTTCCCCTATCCGATCATGTTCACATCGGAGCAGGCAAGGAGCCTGAAAGCCTGGGTCGAAAACGGCGGCACGCTGATTGCCGAGGCATGCCCCGGCTATTTCGGCGATCGCGGCCATGTCGGCACCGTGCAGCCGAACATGGGCCTCGACGAGGTCTTCGGCGCGCGCGAGGAGGACGTCGAATTCATGCCCGATATCGGCGACCGCATCCATTTCGATCTCGACGGCGCGGCGGTCGACGGTGGCGGCTTCCTGCAGTCTTATCGGCTGACCGGCGGAACGGGACGCGGCCACTTCACCGACGGCCGTCTTGCCGTCGTCGAAAATGCCTATGGCAAGGGCCGCACGCTGCTGATCGGCACCAATCCTTCCGTGGCCTATTACCGCACGCAGGGGAAGGCGAACGGCGCTTTCTTCGCCGAGCTATTGAGATGGAGCGGGAAGAAGCGCCACGTGACGCTGTCGAATGCTGCACTCTTCGCCCGTATCCACGAGGGAGAAAAGGGCAGCTTCCTCTGGCTCGTCAATCCGACAAGGGCGGCGCAGAAGACCGAGGTGACGCTCGCCCGGGGAACGCTTGCGCAAAGCCAGGCAGTCTGGCCGATGGACCATATCGGCAATAGTGGCATCGAGGTGCCGCCGCGCGATGTGCTGATCCTGCCGCTTGATAGCTGAAACTTCAGGATGCGGATGAACTGGCGCCTTCGGCAAAGGCTTCAAGCTCGGGATCGAAATCGACCTCGACGACATTGTTGAAGACGGCGGTCGCCAGCATGATGCCGGCGAAGGCGACGAGATCGACGAGCACCTTGGTCTCGTAGCGCTCTTTCAGCTCTGCCCAGAGTTTGGCGGGAACGGCGTTGGAATCCGCGACGATCGCCCTGCCGAAGGTGTCGAGCAGCGCTTCCTCGTCTGAAAACTTCAGCGCATCGGGATTGAAACCCTTGTTGATCAGCGCCCGGCGAAAGAAGGTGATGGCGATCTTCGATTTCGCCGCCTTCGAGATCGCATGCGAGAAGATCCAGATCGCCCGGTCGCTGACAGCAGGATCAAGCTCGGCCCGCAGCGTGAACCATTCGGCATAGATGCGATGGGCGGCTGGCGAATGCAGCAGTGTGCGCTTCATGTTGGTCATCCGCCCGCGCAGCCTGACTTCCTCGTCATGCGCCGCACAAACCTCTTCCGAAGCGGTATCGTAATCGATCTGCGGGAGGTGGCTCATCGGGTCCGTCCTTTCCTTGTGCACAGAAGCTATGTGCGGCAGCACAGCCGCAAATCCACTTGGCCACCGCCCAGCTCGAGCCTAGACTGATAAAATCGAAGCTGGAGGCAAGGCATGAGCGACGATCACGAGCATCATCATGTCGACTGGCGGGAACATGGCGTCAAGGTCATTCCCGGCAATTCGCTCGATCCGAACACCACGCAGACGCCGGGCATGAACCGCGCGACCGCGATCAACAATGCGCGCGCCGGGGCCGAGAAGATCTGGGCCGGCACGGTCACGATCCATGCCAATGCCAAGACTGGCGCCCATCACCACGGCGATCTCGAAAGCATCATCTACGTGGTCAAGGGCAAGGCCCGCATGCGCTGGGGCGAGCATCTGGAATATACCGCCGAGGCCGGCCCCGGCGACTTCATCTACGTTCCGCCCTATGTGCCGCATCAAGAGATCAACGCCAGCCGCGACGAGACGCTGGAGTGCGTTCTCGTCCGCTCAGGCCAGGAACCGGTCGTCGTCAACCTCGACATCGAGCCGGTCGAAAAGCCGGAAGACGTTGCGTGGATCGACCCGATCCACCGATAGAGCAATTCACGATCGAGCAAGCGGCTGACATCCTCAGCCGCCGAACGCTCTGCCAAGATCCTCGCAAAGGATCATCGCAGACCGCTTTAGGCGTGAACAGCACCGACACCGCTCATGGCGGGGTTCTCGATGACCCGGCCGGTATCGGCGGCATAGAGGTGGATCTGGTCGTAATCGATCGCGATGCCGATCGGATCGCCCGACTTCACCTTCACGGCCTCAGTCAGCGCCACGGCAAAGGGCAGCCCATCGAAATCGGCGTGGACGACGCGGCTTGCGCCGAGCTCTTCGATGAAATCGGCCGTTGCGGTGAGGGCGCCGGGAGCATCCGGGGCGACCAGCCGGGCGGCCTCGGCGCGCATGCCGAGCACGACGCGTTTGCCTTTCAGCGGTGCGGCGCGCTCGCGCGGCAGCGCGACTTTGCGGCTTTGATCGTAGACGAAGACGCCCTCGTCATTGATTGTGCCCTCGAGCAGGTTCATCGCCGGCGTGCCGACGAAGCCTGCAACGAAACGCGAGACCGGATGATGATAAACCTCTTCCGGCGTGCCGACCTGCTCCACCCTGCCGCCATTCATCACCACCAGCCGGTCGGCCAGCGTCATCGCCTCGGTCTGGTCATGCGTGACGAAGATTGACGTGGCGCCGAGGCGGCGGTGCAGGCGGCGGATTTCGGCGCGCATGGCGATGCGCAGCTTGGCGTCGAGGTTCGACAGCGGCTCGTCGAAGAGAAACACCTTCGGCTCGCGGATCATCGCGCGGCCCATGGCGACGCGCTGGCGCTGACCGCCGGAAAGAGCGGCGGGCCGACGGTCGAGGAAGGGTTCGAGGCTGAGCGCCTTGGCGACCTCGCCGATGCGCCGCTGACGCTCCGCCTTCGAGACGCCGGCCACCTTCAATGCGTAGCCGATATTCTCGGCAACACTCATATGCGGATAAAGCGCATAGTTCTGGAACACCATGGCACAGCCGCGCTCGCGCGGCTCCAGCTGGTTGACGACGCGGCCGTCAATGGCGATTTCACCGCCGGTGATTTCCTCGAGGCCGGCGATCATACGCAGCAGCGTGGACTTGCCGCACCCGGACGGGCCGAGGATGACGATGAACTCGCCCGACTGGATGTCGAGATCGACGCCGTGAACGACGGGGGTCTTGCCGTAGTTTTTCTTCACGCCACGAATGGAGATCGGTGCCAAGGGAGTACTCCTTCACTTCTCGGTGGAGATAAGGCCGCGTACGAACCAGCGCTGCATCAGAATGACGAGGATCAATGGCGGCGACATGATGATCAGGGTTCCGGCCATGGCGACGTTCCAGTCGGGCAGGCCGAATTCGGACGGGATGAGGGTCTTGAGCTGCGTCACGGCGATGCCGAAATTCGGATCGGTGGTGATCAGCAGCGGCCAGAGATACTGGTTCCAGGCCCAGACGAACATGATGGTGAAGAGCGCGATCATATTTGGGCGCGAGAGCGGCAGCAGAATGTCCCAGAAGAACCGGACCGGGCCCGATCCGTCCATCTTCGAAGCCTCGGCAAGCTCGTCCGGAACCGTCAGGTAGAACTGCCGGTAGAGGAAGGTGCCGGTCGCGGTTGCGACCAGCGGCAGAACGAGACCGGGATAGGAATTCAGCAGACCCCATTCGAGCTTGATCTGGACGCCGGTGATCTGCGCAATGAGCCAGCTTATGCCGGTAACGTCGAGGATCGTCTGGAAAGGCTGCAGCGCATTGGCCGCAATCGAATAGGTCGGCACGATACGGACTTCCAGCGGCAGCATCAGCGTGATGAAGATGATCCAGAAAATCACATACCGGCCACGGAAGCGGAAGTAGACGATCGAGAAGGCTGCCATGGAAGACAGCATGACCTTGCCGGCGCCGACGGTTGCGGCGAAGATGATGCTGTGGAACAGCTTGTTGCCGAGATCGGCGCGAACCCAGGCGGTCTGCGCGTTTTCCCAGAAATGCGAGCCTGGAACCAGCGGCAGCGGCACGCGATTGACCGTCTCCAGATCGAGTGTCGACGCGATGATGACGATGGCGAAAGGCAGAAGCGCGATCACCATGCCGAGCGCGAGAAGCGTATAGCAGATGAAGTTGAATATCGGCGTGCGTTCGATCATGTTCGCGACCTCACTTGTAATGCACGCGCCGCTCGATGAAGCGGAACTGGAAGATGGTGAGAAGAACAACGAGCACCATCAGGATGATGGACTGCGCTGCGGCGCCCGAATAATCGAGACCTCTGAAGCCGTCGAAATAGATCTTGTAGACCATGAGTTCGGTGGCGCGCGCCGGGCCGCCCTGCGTCATGACGTCGACGATACCGAAGGAATCCTGGAAGCTCTCGGTGATATTGATGACGAGCAGGAAGAACAGCGTCGGCGTCAGCAGGGGCAGCTGGATATCCCAGATCCGGCGCATCGGCCCCGAACCATCCATCGCGGCGGCCTCGATCAGCGAGCGTGGAATGCCTTGCAGCGCCGAGAGGAAGAAGATGAAGTTGTAGCCGATATATTTCCAGGAGAAGGCGACGATGACGGCGATCATCGCATCCTTGCCGTCGAGTGCGGGGTTCCAGAGGCCGGGCCAGACGTGGTTGATGACCGACAGAAGGCCGGCCTCCGGCGCCAGGATGAAGCGGAAGGCGAGGCCGAGAGCGGGAGCCGCAATTGCGTAAGGCCAGATGAAGACTGACCGGTAGACTTTGTGGCCGCGCAGTTCACGATCCGTCAAAAGCGCCAGGATAAGCGCCAGCCCCATGGCAATGGCCGTCGAGCTGAAGCCAAAGATCATGCTGCGGGTGATCGAGTCCCAATAGATCGGATCGGTGAGCAGCTGTTTAAAATTGTCGAAACCGACCCAGGCATTACCGCCGCCCCATGGCTGCTCGAGCGTAAACGCCCAATAGAGCGCCTGCGCACTCGGCCAATAGAAGAAGACGAAGATCAGCAACAGCATCGGAAATGCGAAGAGCAGCCCGATCGTCGTTGAGGAGAAAGTGACGCGCTTTTCCATGAGTGGTCGTTTTCGTCCTGGTTTGGTTTAAAACATGTCGCGCAAAAATGTGCAGCGGTTTTGCGGTAACGACATGCGTCAAAATAGAGATCTAAAGCGCGAGGAGCGAATCTGAAAGATTGCGGCGCGCTTTAGGCGCGGGCGGCAAGTTCGCATCCGCGGCTGGCTAAATAACTTACAAGGACGCACCCGGCGCGCGAAACGCGGGCCGGGTGCGGCTCATATCAAGCGATCAGGGGAGCTGAACGTTCTTATAGGTCTGCTGGAACCGACGCAGAAGCGTATTGCCGCGTTCAGCAGCGCTGTCGAGCGAAGCCTGGATATCGGCATTGTTGACGAAGATTGCCTGCAGACCATTGGCGATTTCGGTGCGGACCTGCAGCAGGCCACCGAGGCGGATGCCGTGCGGAGCAGCATCGCCAGCAGGCGATGCGGTCAGGCTCTGAATGGCGAGTTCGCGGCCGGCATAAGGAGCCTTGTCGTAGAAGCCCTGCTTCTTCAGATATTCGAAGCCGGAGTTACGAACCGGGATGTAGCCGGTAACGGTCGACCAGGTAAGAGCTTCTTCCGGCTTTGCGATGAAGTTGAAGAAGGCAGCGGCAGCTTTGTATTCAGCGTCGGAATGACCCTTCAGAACCCAGAGCGAAGCGCCGCCAACGTAAGAGCTGTGCCGGGTTGCGTCGCCGTAGGTCGGGAGCATGGCAACGTCCCAGTTCATGCCTTGCTTGGCGGTGCGGCCAACATTGCCGTGGTCGCCGACCGAGGTCAGGATGACCTGGCAATCGCCAGCGGCAAAAGCTTCGACGAAGGTCTGGCCGACAGCCTTGTTCTTGATGATCGCAAGCTTGTTGTCGTACCAGGACTTGAGATCCTTGACGTAGCTGACGAGAAGCGGGTTCTTGTTGAACACCAGCTCGGCGTCGAGACCTTCAAAACCGTTCTTCTTCGTGGCGATGGCTTCGCCGTTTACGGCTTCGAACTGCTCGATGTACTGCCAGACTTCGTTGTTGGATATGTCAAAGCCGAGCGGGCAAGCATAGCCTGCATCCTTCAGAGCCTTGAGGTCCTCGCCTGCTTCCTTCCAGGTCGCCGGAGCATGATCCTTGCCGATCTTGGCGAAGGCGTCCTTGTTCCAGTAGAGAAGAGCGGTCGAGGAGTTGAAGGGGAAGGAGTACATCTCGCTCTTCGATGTCGCGTAGTAGCCGGAGATACCGGAGAAGTAGTCCTTCCAGTCGACGGTGTAGCCCATGTCGGTCATCAGCTTGTTGGCCGGGTAGTAGGCGCCGGAGAGCATGATGTCGAGGGTGCCGGCGTCGGAGACCTGGGCGATGGTCGGCTGCTTGCCGGCGCGGAAGGCAGCAATGGTGTTCTGCAGGGACGCGTCGTAGCTGCCCTGGCTGGTGCAGACGACTTCGTAGTCGGCCTGCGACTGGTTGAAGCGATCGCACTGCTCCTGGACACGCTTTGCGATGTCACCGGAATTGCCGAACCAGAAGTCAATCTTGGTCTTATCGGCGGCGGCAGCGGGACCAGCAAGAAACGCTGTAGCGAGAAGGGCGCCAACGGCGCCGAGAAGCTTGGCTTGCATGAGAACCTCGAACGTAAAAGGGACGCGCACTTTCAGCGCACGCCCTATTAGCTGGTTCAAATTGCCGCGGCCAATGAATATTACATGACATGAAATTATCTAAATACAGTTGTCATAAAACCTTCACACAACCATTATTCGCAAATCTCAGGGAAATATTTAGAGAAAATTCGAAGCTTGCTTCAGCATATTGCCAATAAATTACAGCTATATTCGAAACAATGGAATTTTAGGGGATATTTAATATTTATTTATATTGCAACAGAGTGCCTTTATTCGGCTACTCCGCCGCAACGAAACTTGTAAAAACGCTGGCATTTTCGCCATTGCACTGGTGTGCAACCTCAGGGTTTAGGCCTCAGGATTGAAGGGAATCCTTGAGGATCGCCGCAAAACGCGGATCGAATGCACGGCTGATCGGTCCGGCGGCAGCGCCAAGCGCCACCGACCAGGGATCGGCCATGCCGGGCTGCAGGCGCGGCAGCGTCCGGCCACGACGTTCGGCGATCGAGGGCAGCAACGGCCCGATTGCCGCAATCAACTTGTTCACCAGCGCTTCCGGCGCGCTGCCGCAGAGGATCACCGTCTGTGGATCGAACAGTGTCTCGATGAGATGGATGCTCCAGCGCAGGTCCAATGCCGCTGCTTCGACCCAGGCGTGGATGCTTTGATCGCCTCTCAAGGCAAGATCGTTGATATGTGCGTGCAGATGAGGATCGGCGGGATCGACCGATAGATGCTGATAAAGCGAGGCGAGCGAAGCTCGATGTTCGAGCGGCGTCGATTTGCCGTCGGCAAATAACAGCGCCATGCCGATCTCGCCGGCATTACCGTTGGTGCCGCGGTAAAGCTCGCCGTTCAGAATGAGGCCGGCGCCAATGCCATAACCGACGAAGAGGCAGACGGCATGATCGAGGCCATGGGCGGCTCCCACCATGCGCTCGGCGGTCGCCGCCGCCGCCGCATCGTTCTGCAGGCCGACATCGAGCCCGGTGCCGGCGGTCAGCGTTTCCAACAACGGAAATTTCTGCCAGGCCTCCATCATCCACGGATCGTCGCCGCTGCCGGCGACCCCGAAGGGCCCTGGCATGGCGGCGCCGAGACCGACAAGCCGTTTTTCCGACTGCTGGACGATCCCTGCAAGCTTTGACCGCACACCGGCAACGAGATCGAGGACGACCTTCGTCCCGTTCGACGGACCGCCTGGTGGGAGGCCTGCCTCATCACGCACGAGAACGCTACCGACGAGATTGACGGCGACCGCTCGCGTCACATGTCGGTCGATCTGCAAGCCGATCGCAAAGGCGCCTTCGGGCACCAGGCCGTAGGGTGTCGACGGCTGGCCCCTGCCCCTCCTCACCGCCTCCTGCGAACTGACGAGACCGTCGCGCTCGAGCTCTTCGATGATATTGGACACCGTCTGTTTGGTCAGCCGCGTCGCCCGTGCCAGATCGGCGCGTGAAAGCGCACCGTTGATCCTCAGGGCATCGATCATCACACGCCGGTTATGCGCGCTAGTGCCTTCGTGATTGGTGCCGCTCTTGGCCCGGATCGGGCGGCTGTCATTCATGTGCAATTCCCTCTTGACTCCAATAGAATGTTGAAGAAGTAATAAGTCAAGACACTTGACTTAATGAGGAACCGGAGAGTTCCAGGGAACGCAGGAGCCCGCAAGGCGCTCCGACGACGCTCCGAGACGACGAACCGGCACGTTTTCGCGCGTGCCTTCTCGAACACCGATGGCGGAGGACCGCCCTCGGCAATGCGTAAATGTCAAAAACTGGAGGCTGCAATGCTGAAATCCTTTAACAAGACGCTTCTGGGTGCGGCCTTGATCGGCGCATCCCTTGCGCCGCACGCTTTCGCCGAAACGACGCTGAACGCGCTTTTCATGGCGCAGGCCGCCTATAGCGAGGCCGACGTGCGCGCCATGACCGACGCCTTCGCCAAGGCGAACCCCGACATCAAGGTCAATCTCGAATTCGTCCCCTATGAAGGCCTGCACGACAAGACGGTGCTGGCGCAAGGTTCCGGCGGCGGCTACGACGTCGTCCTCTTCGACGTCATCTGGCCGGCCGAATACGCCACCAACAAGGTGCTGGTCGATGTCTCCTCTCGCGTCACCGACGACATGAAGAAGGGCGTGCTGCCGGGTGCCTGGACCACCGTGCAATATGACGGCAAATATTACGGCATGCCGTGGATCCTCGACACCAAATATCTGTTCTACAACAAGGAAATCCTCGAAAAGGCCGGCATCAAGGCTCCGCCCAAGACCTGGGACGAACTGACCGAACAGGCAAAGACGATCAAGGACAAGGGCTTGCTTGCCACGCCGATCGCCTGGAGCTGGTCACAGGCCGAAGCCGCGATCTGCGACTACACCACGCTCGTCAGCGCCTATGGCGGCGATTTCCTGAAGGATGGCAAGCCGGCCTTCCAGACCGGCGGCGGCCTCGATGCCCTGAAGTACATGGTCTCCAGCTATTCCTCCGGCCTGACCAATCCGAATTCCAAGGAATTCCTGGAAGAGGACGTCCGCAAGGTCTTCGAAAACGGCGATGCCGCCTTCGCGCTGAACTGGACCTACATGTACAACATGGCCAACGATCCGAAAGACAGCAAGGTCGCGGGCAAGGTCGGCGTCGTGCCGGCGCCGGGTGTTGCCGGTAAGAGTGAGGCTTCGGCCGTCAACGGTTCGATGGGCCTCGGCATCACCTCGGCCAGCAAGCATCCTGATGAGGCCTGGAAATACATCACCTTCATGACCTCGCAGGCGACGCAGAATGCCTATGCCAAGCTCAGCCTGCCGATCTGGGCGTCGTCCTATGAGGACCCAGCCGTCACCAAGGGCCAGGAAGAGCTGATCTCCGCCGCCAAGATCGGCCTGGCCGCGATGTATCCGCGTCCGACGACGCCGAAATATCAGGAGCTCTCGACCGCGCTGCAGCAGGCGATCCAGGAATCGCTGCTCGGCCAGTCCTCTCCCGAGGACGCGCTGAAGTCGGCCGCAGACAATAGCGGCCTCTGATTGAGCCATGAAAACCCGGGCGGCGCCTGCCGTCGCCCGGTCTCCAAAACCTGTAATGAAGAAGGGTCGCCTTGATGTCGGGCACTTGGCTGACAACCCGCGCGTGGCTTTTGATGCTGCCGCTTCTCGTGGTCATGATATCAGTCATCGGCTGGCCTCTGATCGATACCGTCGGCCTCTCCTTCACCGATGCCAAGCTCGTCGGCACGGAAGGAAACTTCGTCGGCATCGACAATTACGCGAAGATGATCTCAGGCTCGAATTTCCAGCGCACGCTGATTACCACTGCATGGTTCGCGATCGTCTCGGTCGCCGCCGAAATGGTGCTCGGCGTGCTTGCCGCCCTGCTGCTGAACCAGCAGTTTCGCGGCCGCACTGCGCTTCGCGCCCTGATGATCCTGCCCTGGGCGCTGCCGACCGTCGTCAACGCCACGCTCTGGCGGCTGATTTACAATCCGGAATACGGCGCACTGAACGCCGCGCTGACCCAACTCGGCCTGTTGGAGGCCTACCGCTCCTGGCTCGGCGAACCGGGCACCGCGCTGGCGGCCCTCATCGTCGCCGACTGCTGGAAGAATTTCCCCCTGGTGGCGCTGATTGCGCTCGCAGCACTCCAGGCCGTGCCGCGCGACATCACCGCCGCCTCGCTGGTCGACGGCGCCGGCGCTTTCGCCCGCTTCCGCTTCGTCATTCTGCCCTATCTCGCCGGTCCGCTGATGGTGGCGCTGGTGCTGCGCACGATCGAGGCCTTCAAGGTGTTCGACATCATCTGGGTCATGACCCGCGGCGGCCCGGCCAACAGCACGCGCACGCTGTCGATCCTGGTCTATCAGGAAGCTTTCTCCTTCCAGCGGGCAGGCTCCGGCGCCTCGCTGGCATTGATCGTCACGCTGCTGGTAACGCTGCTTGCTGCCGGCTACGCCGCTCTGGTGCGCAAGACGGCGGGGAGTGCGGCCTGATGGAACGCCAGAGCCCGCTCTTTTCCGCCTTCATCCACCTCTGCGCATTGCTGCTTGCCGCCGTCATCCTGGCGCCGATCCTGTGGTTGTTCATCATGAGCATCTCGCCGGCCGCCGACCTTGCGGCAAAGCCGCTGCGCTGGTGGCCGCAGACGGCGGATTTCTCTCGCTACGGCGTGCTGCTCTCGACGCTCGAAAACAGCGCCGGCGACGCCTTCACCTCGTCGCTGCGAAACAGCATCGAAGTGGCGGGCATGGCGACGATCGCCGCCATTGCACTCGCCATTCCGGCCGGCTGGGCTGTGTCGCGCACGCCTTCGGTCGGCTGGTCGCTGTCGATGGTGATCGCCACCTACATGCTGCCGCCGGTGGCGCTTGCCGTGCCGCTCTATATGGGCCTCTCCTATCTAGGATTGCTGAACAACGTCTTCGGCCTCGCCCTCGTCTATCTCACCATCCTTGCGCCTTTCACCACCTGGCTGATGAAATCGGGTTTCGATTCCATCCCGCGCGAGATCGAATCCGCCGCGATGATCGACGGTGCCGGCCTGTTCCAGACGCTGCGGATCATCACGCTGCCGCTGGCAGCCCCCGTGGTCGCGACGTCAAGCCTCTTTGCCTTCCTGCTTGCCTGGGATGAATTCTTCTATGCGCTGCTCTTCACCTCGGACCAGCGCGCCAAGACGTTGACCGTCGCCATTGCCGATCTCGCCGGCGGCCGCGTTTCCGATTACGGACTGATTGCGACGGCAGGCGTGCTCGCCGCCCTGCCCCCGGTGCTGATCGGTCTTGTCATGCAACGCGCCCTGATTTCGGGGCTCACCAGCGGCGGCGTCAAGGGATGATCATGACAGCAGAAAGAACCCGGCCGGCCGGGCTTGCCGCGATCGATCGCGAAATGGCACGCCAGCATGCCGATGCGATCGCCTCCTATGAAGCGGCCCAGCCAATGGCGGCAAGGGCCGCCGCCTCGCTGAAAAAGACCGGCAAGCTGCTGCTCATCGGCATGGGCGGCTCGCATGCCGTCAACCGCGCCGTCGAGCCGCTCTACCGGGCCCTCGGCATCGATGCCGTCGCCCTGCCGCTGTCCGAGCAGCTTGGCCAGCCGCTGCCGATCGCCGGCAGAACGATCTTCGTCACCTCGCAATCCGGCGAAAGCGCCGAGGTCGTGCGCTGGTTCGACGAGACCGGCGGCACGGAAGAGACCTTCGGCCTGACGCTCGAAGGCGGCTCCTTCCTGGCAAGAACCGCCCCGTCGCTGGTCGGCGCCGGCGGCACCGAGCTAGCCTTCGCCGCGACCCGCAGCCTGACGGTGACCTTCGCCCTGCATCTGGCTATCCTCGCCGGCCTCGGCGAAAATCCCGACGCCGCACTTGCCGCCCTCAAGGCACCGGAAGACCGTGACATCACCGCCGCCCTCTCGGCACTCGAAAACGTCGCGACCGTCGTCACCTCAGGCCGCCGGCTGCAGGGTGTTGCCGAGGCGCTCGCGCTCGGATTGACCGAGCTGTCGCGCCGTCCCTGCTTCTCGCTTGAAGGCGGCCAGCTGCGCCACGGACCGATGGAGATGCTGGGATCGGAGATCGGCGTCGTGCTCTTCCGCGGCTTGGACGAGACGGCCGGCCTGGTAACGGCGATGGCGACATCCGCCGTCGAGACCGGCGCCCCGGTCATCCTGTTCGACGCCTCGCGCGAAGCGCCGGTCGCCGGCGCGGTGACGATCCGCTTTGCGCCTGCAACCGGTCTTGCCGCGATCTTCGCCATGCTGCCGGTCGCCCAGCGGCTGATGATCGCCTTTGCCGATGCCCGCGTGGTGAATGCCGGAACGCCGGTCCGCTCCACCAAGATCACCCGGAGCGAATGAATGCAGCCGCTTGCAGTCATCGGCAACGTCAACATCGACCTGATCCTTGGACCGGCCGCCCCCTGGCCGAAGGCAGGGACGGAAATCATCGTCAATCATGACGAGTTGCGGGTCGGCGGAGCCGCCGGCAACAGCGCGCTCGCCTGGCAGGCACTCGGCGTCGAATTCGAGATCGCCGCCAATATCGGCAGCGACCAGTTCGGCCGCTGGCTGAGCGAAGCCTTCGGCCACCGTTCCGACAAGTGGCCGGTACGTCCGGAGAAAACGACGCTCTCCGTCGGCATCACCCATCCGGACGGCGAGCGCACCTTCTTCACCACAAAAGGCCACCTGCCGCGCTTCAGCCTGGCAGATGTCTTCGCGGTCATCGAGGGTGCAAGGCTGCAGGGCGGCTACGCCCTTCTCTGCGGCTCGTTCCTGACCGACGACCTGACAGCAGATTATGGCGCCTTCTTCGACTGGGCCGACAGCCATGGCATCACCGTCGCGCTTGATACCGGCTGGCCGCTCGACGGCTGGACAGACGAGAATTGCGCGGCGACACGTGCCTGGCTCTCCCGCAGCGGTATCGCGCTGCTGAACGAGGTCGAATCGACGACGCTTGCCGGCATCGCCGATCCGATCGAGGCGGCCCGTCACATCAGGTCGCATATGCCGGAGGGTGCAATCATCGTCGTCAAGCGCGGCCCGGACGGCGCTCTCGCGATCGGGCCGGACGGCCTGTTGGTTTCGGTGGCGGCACCCGTTGTCGAGGTCGTCGATACGATCGGCGCCGGCGATGTCTTCAACGCCGCTTTCCTCGCCGCACTCGCAAGCGATGAGCCGCTGATGTCCTGCCTGGAGGCGGGAACCGCAGTCGCCTCGCGCGCCATCTCCACCCTTCCCCGCAACTACGGCGGCCCGTCATCTCCTGAGGAGCCTGTGCGATGAGCGCGCTCGAAATTCAGAACATCCGCAAGACCTATGGCGACGTCGAGACGCTGAAAGGCATCGACGTCTCATTGGAAAGCGGCGAGTTCCTGGTGCTGCTCGGTTCCTCCGGCTGCGGCAAGTCCACCCTGCTGAACATCATCGCCGGCCTTGCCGAGGCAACGAGCGGCGATGTCAGGATCGGCGGCCGCTCGGTGCTTAGCGTGCATCCGAAGGACCGCGATATCGCCATGGTCTTTCAATCCTACGCGCTCTATCCCAATCTGACGGTGCACCGGAACATCGGCTTCGGCCTGGAAATGCGCAAGGTGCCGGCGCCGGAGCGCGACAGGGCCGTGCATGATGCCGCAAAGCTCCTGCAGATCGAAAGCCTCCTCGACCGCAAGCCGAGCCAGCTTTCCGGCGGCCAGCGCCAGCGCGTCGCGATCGGCCGTGCGCTGGTGCGCAAGCCGGAGGTATTCCTCTTCGACGAGCCGCTCTCCAACCTTGATGCCAAGCTGCGCATGGAGATGCGCACCGAGATCAAGCGGCTGCACCAGATGCTGAAGACGACAGTCGTCTATGTCACCCATGACCAGATCGAGGCGATGACGCTTGCAAGCCGCATCGCCGTCATGCGCGACGGCCGCATCGAGCAGCTGGGCCCGCCGGAGGAGATCTACAACCATCCGGCAACGCTCTATGTCGCGACCTTCGTCGGCGCGCCGCCGATGAACCTGCTGAAGGCGACGGCGCGCGACGGTCGCCTGGCGCTTTCAGGCTCGGATGCGATCCTGCCCCTGCCCGCCCGTTTCCGCGAAGCGGCCGGCAATGGCTGCGACCTTATCCTCGGCATCCGTCCCGAGGCGCTTCGCACGGACGGCGCCGGCCCGTCGATCGAGGCAACCCTTGAGGTCGCAGAGCTGACCGGCCCGGAACTCGTCGTCACCGCCCTTGCCGGAAATCAGCGCCTGATGGCCTGTCTGCCGCCACGCACGCCGATCCGCGACAACGAAAAGCTCACTCTCTTTTTCGACGAGGAGGCAATGCATCTCTTCGACCCGGAAACAGGTCTCAGCTGCGGCCGCTAGAGCATGTCGCGCAAAAGTGTGCAGCGGTTTTGCGACAACGACATGCGTAAAAACAAGGACCTAAAGCGCGAGGAGCGAATCTGAAAGATCGCGACGCGCTTTAGCGACCGAACGGTTATCCCGTCAGTTGTTCAATTCGCTGCGTCAGTCGGCTTCCGCTGGTAGACGTGAATATAGTCGACGAGCAGGATGGAAGGATTCGGCGTTTCATCGATCGGCCAACCCGAGCCGAGTGCCAGGTTCACCAGCGGATAGAACGGCATGTGGAACTCCTTCGGCGTATCGAAGCTCCAGATGAACTGACGGTCGAGGTAGAAGCTCGTCTTGTCAGCTTGGATATCGACGCCGTAGGTGTGGTATTCGCTGTTCAAAATTCCGTCCTGGACGGTTTGCCAATGGCCGCCGGTCGTGTTCTGGCCGCCCTGGCTCTGACGCCAGATATGAAAGCCCATGCTGAATTCGTAGGGCGCGCGTCCATAATATTCCAGGACGTCGATCTCGGCGGTGTATTTCGACCGGTCAAGCCCGATGAGCCAGAAGGCCGGCCAGACACCCTTGCCCGGCGGCAGCTTCATCCGCGCTTCGAAGTAACCAAATTGCTGCGAGAATCCTTCGCCTTTCGGGTTCACCGACGACAACAGGCCCGAGCGCCAGGTTCCATCGGCCTCCTTGCGCGCTTCGATCTTCAGAACTCCCTGATCGGTGGTAAACGGAAAGCCCGGCGCCGGATCTGTGAACCGGGCGTCACCGAAATCGCCGTTCCAGGGCGTATGCGCGATCCAGCGGGAGCTTCTCTCCCCCCAGGCCGAGACGTCCAGACTATCGAAGCTCTCCTCGAACGTTAGCTGGTACGCATTGATATTGAGTGGTTGCTGAGCCACGCTGGGCTGGCCGGGCAACGCCCCCAGACCGAGAACGATGAGCAAACCCAGAGCCTTAGAAGATATCCCGTAACGCATCCTGCTCCTCCGAAAACGCCAAACCAATCGTTGGACTACACTTGTCTCGATCAAAAGGTGAGAACCCCGTTTCGTCGCGGCATGAGCCTTTGGACGACGATGGTCTCGATGCCGTCGGGCCTTCCCAGAATCTGCCACAGCAGCAGCGCAAAGGCCCAGAAGATCGTGACTGCCGCTCCGCCGCAAAGCGCCAGGCTGACGACAAGGTTGAGGCCGACAGGCATGACGGCGAGCATCGGCGCCATCCACAGCAGGAAAGCGATCATCGGCAAGCTCGCGGCCAGAGGCCGTAAAAAGGCGTGCAACTGAGCGGCAAACGTCGCGCCGATCAGCCGCCGCGTGATGATGAGCGATGCGGCATAGGCGACAAGCACCGCCACGATCCGCGCGCCCAATGCTCCTGCCACCTGAAAATAGACAATGCCCAAGACGGTGACCGGAACCCTGACGGCAAACTCGGCAAACATCCGGAGAGCGAGATAACGGGTTTTGTTCAGGACCATGGCCAACGGCGGCATCATATTCGTCGGAAGACCGAGCAGACTGACGATGCACAGCCATTGCAGAATCGGCGCGGCGGATGCCCATTTCTCGCCAACGATGATCCGTACGGCCGGCTCGGCAAGAAGCGCGAGCGTGATGAGGATGGGCGCGGCCACGAAGGTGATCGCGTTCGTCGCCTTCAGATAGGCAGTGATCAGATTACGACGGTCATCGACGGTCGAGAATGCCGCCATCAGCGGGCGCAACAATGGCCCGACGAAGGTCTGGTATGGAATACCGGCAATATTGTCGGCGACGCTGAAGGCGCCGAACGTCGACAAGCCGGTAAAGCGTGGCAAAAGCAGCCGGTCCAGTTGCCAGTTGATCGAACTCAGCACCTGCGAGACGGTGTTCCAGCTGATCATGTCCTGAAAGTGCTTCCACTCGGAAAGGCTGAATCTCGGTCGCATCGGTGCAAAGACATAGGAGGTGATCGCCGCAGCGGTCGGGCCTGCAACCGCGCCGATCGCCAGTCCCCAATAGCTGCCGGTCGCGACCGCCACCCCGACACCGAACAGCAGTGTGGAACCCTTGGTGATGAGATCGAGTGCGAACTCGCGTTTGAAATCGAACCGCTGCATGAACAGAACCATGCGTGGGCTGATCACACTGCGCATCGCAGGCGCAATCGAGAGCACGGCGACAAGCGAGAAAAGCCGGGAATCGTCATAGATCAAAGCCATCGGCCAGGAAATGATCATCATCAGTATGCTGATGGCCACGCCTCGAAGCAGGCTGAGGGTAAGGGCCGTGGCAAACATATCGTCCGAAGGCGACGGCTGGCGCATCAGGGCCTGCGTCAGCGGCAGGTCCAGGATTGTCTCGACGATGACCAGAACCGAGGTCGCGATGGCGACAAGGCCGAAATCCGCTGGGCTCAAAAGCCGTGCGAGGATCAGGAGGCTGACGAAATCGAGCAGTCGCGCCAGGAATTTTCCGCCGATGGTCCAGATACTCGCCGTCGCCGTCTTCTGAGATACGCTTGACATGATCTATCTTCTATTCCTCGTCGACGGATTGAGACGGTTTCGGTCGCAGCGGCAAGACAGGCAGCTCCGCCCTTTCCCGTCAGCCCGGCCGTCTTCTGAAGACCTCGGCGGATCGGTCGCCATGGGTGGACAGTTGTTGTTCGATCAGGCTGGACAGACGGTCGCGGAACACGGCGGAAGAGAATTTCAGCGAGTGCGCGCGGATGGCATGCGGATCGATATCGTCCTCCACCTCTTCGAACGCCGCCATCGTTTCCAACAGAGCTTCCGTGGTCTGCTGCCCGAAGCGAAAACCGACCTGCGGCGAGGAAACGGTTTCTCTGGCGCCGCCGGCGTCGAAAGCCAGGACCGGCCGCCCCGATGCCATGGCTTCCACCGGAAGGATGCCGAAATCCTCCGTGCCCGGAAACAACAGGGCGCGGCATCGCGACAGGTGGTCGCGCAGAACGTTGAAGGGCTGATGGCCGAGGAACTCAACGGTCGGTCCGGCGATCGACTTCAGATAAGCCAATTGTTCTCCCTCGCCGATCACGACCAGCTTCCGCCCGGCCTCGGTGCAGGCGCGAACGGCAATATCCGGCCGCTTGTAAGTGGTCAGCTGCCCCGCATAGAGATAGAATTCACCTTTTCCCTTCCCGACCGCAAAATCGTCCGTCGCAACGGGCGGATGGATGACGATGGATTCCCGGTCGTAGAAACGGCGGATGCGGCTTGCGACATAATCGGAATTGGCGACGAACACATCGACTCGCGAGGAGGTCGTCACGTCCCAGGCGCGCAACATGGGCGCGGTGATCGACATCAAGGCGCGCCCAACCCAGGGCAGGCCATGACGGTAGACATGGAACTGATCCCAGATGTAGCGCATCGGCGAGTGGCAGTAGCAGACATGCAGCGCGTCGGCGCGCGTGATGATGCCCTTGGCGGGTCCGGATTCACTCGACAGCACGAGATCGTAGTCCTGCAGATCGAACTGCTCGAGCGCGAAGGGCATCAGCGGCAGCATCTTGGTATAATGCCGTTGCGCGCCGGGGATCTTCTGCAGGAAGGACGTGCGGATGTTCCGCGTCTTCAGAAAATCGCTGATGCGATCCCGGTTGCAGACGAGGGTGAAGATGTCGGCCTGCGGAAACATGCGGCACAGCTCTTCGACGACTTTCTCGCCGCCGCGCATCGAAACGAGCCAATAATGCACGATGGCGACACGAAGCTGCTTTGTGTCGCTCGCGCCTCCGGCTTCGGCGACACGTCTTTTCGCCATGACAGGCGCATCGCCGAGAAATGCCCTCGCGTCGGGAAGAGAGGTTGTTGCTTTAAGAGTCAACTCAATACTCCTTGTATCACCACACCGTCTGTCAGCTCGGGAACCGCATTCGTCGAAATCAGGCTCTGGTATTCGGCAAGAAGCGCGTCGCGCCATTCCTCGTGTGTCGAGGCGAGATCCGGCGACAGCCGGAAAGCCCGCTCGCTCATGGCGCGGACCTCATCTCTCGGCATTTGGCTGAATCTCGTCAAAGTATCGGCAAAGGCGCTTTCGTCAGCCGTATCGCAGGCAAGCGCCATGCCGGCTCTTTGCATTTCCTCGGCGAGAAAGGCGCTGCGCGACATGATGACCGGCAGACCGCTCCTGGCCGCTTCGATAGCGACGAGACCGAACGGCTCGGGATAGCGCGACGGCATCAACAGTGCGCGCGCCTTGCGGATGATCGGGCCGATCTCCGCATGCGACTGCCAGCCGACGGCCCTGACGTCATCTCCCGAAGCTGCGACCAGCGGCATCAGCGGCCCGTCCCCGATCACGCAGAGCCGGACGCCGGCTTTGCGCGTGGCGGCCACGGCGTCTTCTATGCCCTTCTCCTCATCCAGCCTCCCGATGAAGACGAACTCGTCGTTGGCCTCCGCCTCGATGCGTTTGATGGATAGCGGAGCGACGGGATTGCGGATCGTCGTCAGGCGTTCGGGCCGATATCCGGCGCCGACGAGAAAGCCAGCCATCTTCTCGTGCAGCAGGATGATCCGGCCGAAATCGGCCTGATCCTTCAGCAGCCGCAGGATATTGGAGCCGCGGGCGACCCGCCACAATTTGTGCGAATAACTTCTCTTGTCGCAAGCCGTCGCAATGCAGCTTCCGCCGAGCGGGCGCCGAAGGCAGATCTCCTGCGCCTGATAGTCGAAGAAGGCGCCGTTGGGGCAGGCGGTAAAGAAATCATGCGCGTGAACCACGCATCGTCCGGCGACCGGCGCCAGTGCTCTGAAAATCGCCGGAGACAGGATCTGGTGCCAGCCATGGACATGGTAGACGGTATTGGCGGTGTCGTTTGCGGCAATCCAGTTCGCGACCATACGGACGGCGGCGCCATTGTGAATGCCGGTCACGAAAGCCTTCGCACGCTCGGCGCTGAGCAGGTCGCGGCTGTTCAGACCGACCATCGAAACCCCGAGCGCGACAAGCTCCACGTTGGCGGCGTCATCCCCGCAAATATAGGTCACGGGGATGTCGAGCCCCCGAAAAAGCTTGGCGGACAGCACCGCCAGCGCCGTCGCGCCGCCTCTGGCCACCGAGTAGTCGTCGATGATGACCACGCGATCGATCTTTGTCGTGCCTGGGCCGGGAAAGCGGCCGACGCTTGCTGCGGATCGGAGAGCCTCGGGAAGCGATGGGCGCATTACTTCACCGAAACCGCGCCATTGGCACAGGCCTCCAGCGCCTTGCGGTTGAGAATGCGGATCTTGCCCTGCCCCCCGTCGATGATCTTGCTTTCCCGCAGGCGCCGCAGGCATTGATTAACCTTCTCGCGGGACGCCGGCAGCGTCGCGGCCAGGTCATTTTGCGAGATGATTAGTTCGTCGCCGCTATTTGCCGCATCTTTTCCATAAACAGCGGAGAGCCGCAGCAGCGTGCTGGCCAGCCTCGACTGCAGGCTCGACGCCGCATTGGCAATGATCCGGAGTTCAAGCTCTGAAATACGCGCCAGCGCCCTGGAGAAAACCTTTTCGCGAAAGCAGGGGTCGCTGGCGTACATGTCGCGCAGCAGCCGGCCTTCGAAGAAATGCAGTTCGCAGTTGGAACCGGCGCGGTATTCGAGACTCAACGTCTGCCTGCGCAGAACCTCGAGCTCGCCGATGAGGCCGGATTTCGGAATGATCTCGACGATGAATTCCCTGCCGTCGGGCAGCATCGTGCTGGCGCTGACCACCCCCGAATGGACGCGCGCGAAGGTATCGACGAGGACGCCGGCCCCGGCGATGACTTCGCCGCGCCGGAATCGCCGGACGCTCGACCGGCAGGAAAGAAATTCGTCGTCGATGACGATGCGGCTGTTGAGATGAATGCTGCCGTTAGCCGATATCGCCGGCTTGCCGATGCCGGCCCTGCGATCTGATGTGTGTGTCGCCCCATCCATGCGCATAACTCCGAGTACTCGAATAACCATAGAAAATGCTGCACTGCATCATTTATATTGTCTTAATATGAGAGTCAAACAACATCACCGAAATTTGACGTAAAGATAAAGCATCTATTTAGATTCAAAACAAAATATACATCATGAACTGAATTCAAAATCTCAATGAAGCCAAAAAACCGCCTTGTGATCGAATATGACTGCCTATTAAAACGGCTTACTGAATTAAAAAAAGCAATAATCGAAATGATGATATCAAAACTGATAAATAAGTATCAGCAGATAATCGCTCCGAATTAGGTTAGATTGTCGTTTGAAATGAAAAGAAGGCCATCAAGATGTAATCCAAATTCTCTATTGCCCGTTAGTAGCATAAAGAATTTATTAAGGATTATGACCTTGGTAACAGACAACCAGAGTGCGGCGCAGCAAACTTTGAACGGTTCTTAATCGGAATATTTTGGAGACCACCGATGACATGGGAAGCACATAGTTTCGAGGCCTGGTCGCGTGTCGGACGGTCCGCGAAAGGCGGCGATCTCCATTCGTCCCGGCCTCGTGCGGCAGGCAGATCGTCGAAGCGCGCGATAGACCTTCTCATCGCAATCACGGCGCTGATCCTGCTTTCCCCGCTTCTGTTGATCGTCGCAATAATCGTGAAGATGAGCGACCGCGGCCCGGTCTTCTATTCCCATACGCGTATCGGCGTCGGCGGAGCACCGTTCGGGTGCCTCAAGTTTCGCACGATGAAGACCGATGCGAGTGCTCAGCTTGCCGAATTGCTGCAAAACAACCCGGCTGCGCGAAGCGAATGGGAAGAGACACGCAAGCTGAAGGACGATCCGAGGGTCACAGCCGTCGGCGAGATCCTGAGGCGGTCCAGCATCGACGAGCTTCCCCAGCTGATCAATATCGTGCGTGGCGACATGAGTCTTGTCGGCCCCCGGCCGATCACGGCCGAGGAATTGCCGCGCTACGGCGAGCATATTTGGGCCTACATGGCCGTCCGTCCGGGCCTGACCGGTCACTGGCAGACCAGCGGGCGCAACGATGTCAGTTATGAGTACCGGGTTTCCCTCGACGTTCACTATCTCGACAATTGGTCGCTCGGCCGGGACTTCGTCATCATTGCCAAGACCATTCCCGCTCTGTTTTCGCAGCGCGGCTCGTACTGAGCATTCAAGGGGAAGCTGCCGACCATGCTTGAAATCGGAAGACACGCTGCCCCCGTCCCCTCCAAGCTGCCACTCCCTGGTTACTCCGTGATCTCGCCATTTTGGATTAGGACGACATGACCTCAAGCACGATCTTCAGCGGTGTTTCTCCGATATCTCTGCCTGCCGCAGCCACTGGCGAAAATTCGCCGCTGACCTTGCGAGATATGCTCTTCTTTCTCAGGATGCGCTGGCGGTGGATTGTGGCGACGACGTTCGTTTTCCTCGCAATGGCAGGGATCTATGTGCTGACCGCCGAGCCGACTTTCGTTGCCAGCACGCAACTTGTGATTTTCCCGCAGGTGAGCGGCACCGAAGCACAAAGGTCTTTCGCCGAAGACGCATTCATAGAGGGACAGCTGGAGATCGCCAGATCCAGCGATGTCATCGGCGAAACGGTAAGGGCACTTGGTCTCGATACCGATCCTGACTTTGTCGATCAGGCGCCTTCGCTGCAAGATAGGGCAAAGAACTGGTTGATGGGGATTTCTTCTGAATCGGATACGGAATCGCAGGAAGCAGTAGGCACAGGGCCGCGCCAAGCACAGCCGCAGGCCGAGGACGAGCGGATCCAGGATCGGGCGATCGCTACGCTGCTGAGCATGATAGGAATACGCCGGGTCGGGAGTTCGACGATCATCGAGATCTCGGCTGCTGCGTCGACCCCTCAGAGGGCCGTCGACATCGCCGATATGCTCGCCAGGCAATATATCCAGAAGAATATCGCGATGAAGGCCAGTGCTTCCCGGCAATACAGCGAATGGCTGGCAAGATTCGTAAGCGAGCAGCAGCGTGGACTGGCCGAAGCTGCCAGCGCCCTGGCCAGCTTCACGAGCAACCCGCGCGATCAGTTCAAGCTAGCGGAGCTGCAGAGTGCAACGGACGCCCGCCGCACCCTCTACGAAAACACCTTGAACCAGTTGACGGAAGCCCGGCAGCGCATCACCTACCCGGTGTCCGATGCCACGATCGTCTCGCAGGCCACACTGCCTCTTTCGAAGGCTAGACCACGCAGCGCGCTCATCATCGCCTTTGCGTCGGCGGTTGGTCTTGGCGTCGGCCTGGCACTCGCCATGATCAGGCACGCCGGCGATCGCCGGATCATCCGCCCTCATCAGATCGCGGAAGCCGGTGGACTGCCCTTTGTCACTTTGCTGGCGACATCGAGGCGGATCCGCAATGGTCATCCTGCACGTTTCCTCGCCGCCGGTACTGGCAGCAGCAGCACAGCCGCCTATCCTGTCATACCAGGCATGGCGGAACTGAGCGCGACGGTCGTCGGTCTTCGGCGCAAACGCCGGGTCGTCATTGGAATCGTCGCCGTCAATCCCGGCGGCGGGGCGTCGACCATAGCATGCGAACTTGCGGCGCTGTCCTCGATATCAGGCGCTCACACGCTGCTGATCGATGCAGCCGCACAGAAATCGTCGCTCAGCAAATCGATTGCCCCCCATAGTTCCACAGGCCTCGTCGAAGTTCTCGAAAATGGCGAACTGATCCAGACGGCGGCATTGGCCCTCACCCCGACGCTGAAATTCCTTCCCCTCGGCAAGGTCGAAGCGGTGACGCCAGCCATACGCCTCAGTTCCCGCCGCACGCAGTTGAGTTTCGCCGACCTGAAAAAGGAGTTCGACGCCATATTCGTCGACATTTCCGCATTCTCCGCGTCGCCGGATGCCAATGCGATCGCGCCGGAACTGGACGGTGTCCTCGTGGTCACTTCGCACGGGCGCACCTCGATCGACGACACCATGCGCGTCATCGACACCCTGCGGAATGTCGGCGCGGAGATCCTCGGCGCGATCATCAATCATGCACCGAAAAGAATAGAGTCATGACCTCACCTTCGGCAGAAGCAACCAGGCAGGACAGCGCGATCGGACCGGCGCCTGTTCCTTGCGGCGCTGAAGCCATGGCGGGGTACGCGAGCCGCCCATTGCGAATGGCCGTGGGGATCGCTTCGGCCGGCCGCCCCTCGATACTGCGGGAGACGGTGGATTATCTCACGGCCCTGCAGGATCAGGCCAAGCGGCTGATCGTCTGCGTGCCCGTGATCGACGACGCAGCCGGGCTCGCCGACCGCCGCGACGTGGAAGTCATCGTCGGCAGCCGCGGCCTGACCTCTCAGCGCAACAGGATCATCCAGGCGGCCGCCGCCGATACGGATGTTCTGATCTTCCTGGATGACGACTTCATTCCCGCCGCGACCTTCCTGTCGCGGATGGCGGCTGTCTTTGCGGCAAACCCCGACGTGGCGATCGCCACCGGTGAAGTTCTGGCCGATGGCATCCTCGACGGCGGCCTCAGCATGTCAAACGCCCTGCAGGTTCTTGAAACTGCGGCCGAAGGAGCCGAGCAGGTGACGGATGTCTATAACGCCTACGGATGCAACATGGCGGTTCGCCTTTCACCCATTCTCGAGCACGCGCTGGCCTTTGATGAACAATTGCCGCTCTACGGCTGGCTCGAGGATGTCGATTTCAGCCGGTCCATCGCCCGCTATGGCAGGTCGGTACGTGTCGAAGGTGCCCGCGGGGTGCATCTCGGCGTCAGGTCCGGGCGCCAACCCGGCCGAAGACTCGGCTATTCGCAGGTTGCCAATCCTGTCTACCTGATCCGGAAGGGCACGATGTCGAAGGGCCGTGCCGTTGCACAGATCGGCCGTAACATCCTGGCGAATACGCGGGGCCTATTGTTCAATGATCGCTTGATCGACCGTTGGGGACGTTTGAACGGCAATTTGCTGGCCCTGTCCGATCTTCTTGTCGGTCGCGCCTCTCCGTCCCGCATTCTCGAATTCGGCAATCCCTCGCCGCGCGAGATGCCTTCGCCGCCGATCGCAACGAAACGGAGATAGCAGACATGCAGCGCACATCCTTGTCCGATCGCCTCATCTGCGCCGCCCTTGCCTTGCTGGTATCTTCCTGCCTGACCGGCTGGAGCGTCGCTCATGCGGAAAACTATACCCTCGTGCCGGAAGATCAGGTGCGACTGCGTGTCGTCGAATGGCGATCTTCGGATGCCCGGTATGCCAGCTGGGAGGCACTCGGCGGGACATATACAGTCGATGATACCGGCAATCTGGCGATCCCGATCGCTGGCCAGGTGCAGGCGATCGGCAAGACGACGGAACAGGTTTCCGATGCGATCGCCACTGCGCTCTCCGAAAAGGCCGAACTGCCGGGAAAACCGTTCATCGCGGTGGAGATCGCTCAACATGCACCGATCTTCGTAACCGGAACCGTGCAGACCCCTGGGCGCTATGCTTTTGAGGCCGATATGACGGTCATGAAGGCTGTCAGCATCGCTGGCGGCTTCCTTCGGGAGCGCGAGGAAAATACCGTCTTCGAGCGCGACCGGATCCAGGCCGCCGGCGCCTATCGAACCGCCATTCTCAACCGGCGCGATCTTCTGATGCGCCAGGCGCGGTTGCGCGCCGAGATTGCCGGCGAACAGAGTTTCGAGATCCCTGCCGAGCTCGCCGGAACGCCCGATGTCGACAAGCTGAAGGCGCAGGAATTGAACCTGATGCGGCTGCGACGTGTCGATATCGAAAGCCAGATCGAAGCGGCAAACGACCTCAGCCGTCTCTACGGCCAGCAGGTCCAGTCTCTCGAGGCCAAGATCAATTCGCAAAAACGGCAGATCGACCTGGCGCAGAAGGAACTGGACAATGTCAACAGCCTGGTGAGCAAGGGCCTGGTCAGCAATTCCCGTCAGGTCTCGGTCGACCGCGGGGTCGCGGATGCGCAAGGTACCCTGATCGATCTCGAAGTCGCCCTGACCACGGCTCGCCAGGGGCTCAGCGAAGCCGACCGTTCGAAGATCAATATCGTCAACCGGCAGAACAGCGAAAACCAGGAACTGCTGAACCAGGTCAATCTGGCGATCGGCAGGGCGGCGATCGATATCCAGGTGGCCCAGCTTCTGGGCGAGCAGGCTGGCTACAGCGCCCAGCTCGCCCAGATGAATACGGAAACGCCGGGTCTTGGCAGAGCGCAGAAGAACTACAGGATCGTGCGTCGCAACGAAGACGGCACTTATCGCAACATCGAGGCGGACGAGACGACCACCTTGCGGCCGCATGATGTCGTCGAAATCGGCATCGACACCGACCTTCAGACGCCGTCGCCTCCGCTGCAGCTGCAGTCCGTACCGCAGCAGCAAAGCTCGACCGTCCCGCTGTCGAATGTGGCAGGCGATAATCAAGCGGCTGCCGGCTGGATATCCCAGACGGGATCGAATTAGGGGGCGGTTGTGAGCATCGACGACAGCTGGCGGCTTCCGCCTCAAGCATCGCGCCGAAAGGCGGATGCCGGTCTTCGGCAAAACCGATGCCTCCGCCGCTCGCCGTCCGGATCGGGATCTGAAGCATGTCGATAGAACCGATCGGTTTCATCGTTCTGCTGCTCGGCCTGCTCGGCATGGTCAACGGCGCGCGTTTTGCGGTCGCGACCCTTTGCCTGTCGACGCTGCTGGGGGCCGCAGCGGCTCTCCAATTGCCCGCGCTCGGCGGCAGCAGCATCCAGCCGAGCCATCTTCTGGTGCTTTTTCTCGTGGCCGCCGCCCTGCTGCGCCCGGCTCAAACACAGGCCATGCTGACCAGCCTCGCCTATCCGGGTCCCGGTTTCTGGTTTGCCGCCTACATCCTGTTTTCTGTGGCATCGTCTTTCTTTTTGCCCCGCATTTTTGCAGGCGCGACCCTGGTCTACTCCTCTGCACGAGACGCCACGGGCATGATGTCGACGGTGGCCGCTCCCTTGTCGCCGGGTTCGTCTAATCTCAGCCAGTCCGTCTACCTGCTCGGCGACCTCGCCTGCTTTGCCGTCATCTCGGGGCTTGCCAGGCTCGGCTATGCCCGTTTTATCGCACTGCAGTTGATCGTCGCCTCGATCGCATGTTTTGCCCTGGCGTTGATCGATATCGGAACGTTCCTGACTGACCAGTCCTACCTGCTCGATGTCATCAGAAATGCGAATTATACGATGCATACGGCCGAGACGATCAGTGGCTTCAAACGCATCGTCGGTTCGTTCCCCGAAGCAAGCACTTATGGCGCGGTCGCACTGGCCTATTTTTCCTTCACGCTCATGCTTTGGCTGGAGCGCGTCCAAAGCCGCATGGCGGGACTTGCAACGCTTTTCATCGGCCCGACGATCGTCCTTTGCACATCGACAACCGCCTATATCGCCGGCATCTTCATTGTCTGCATGTTCGTGCTGTATTGCTTGAAGCGACTGATCGGCGGCCCGGCCACGACCCCGCACGTGACACTCCTGGTGATCACGCTGTTCTTGATTCCCTGCGCCATCGTCGCGCTCAGCCTTGTCCCCGATGCGTGGGATTCCATCGCCGGCCTGGTGAACACCACCTTGTCGGACAAGCTTCAATCGCAATCCGGCGAAGAGCGCACTGCCTGGAACACGCTGGCATTGATCGCATTCGTCGATACTGCCACCTTCGGCGCCGGACTCGGCACGGTTCGAGCATCGAGCTTCATCGCTGCATTGCTTTCCAATGTCGGATTGACCGGCACTCTTCTCTTCGCCGCCTTCCTGTACAGCCTCGTGAGAGCCTCCGGCCGGCATAGGTCAGGCGATCGGGAGATGCACGCGATCGGAAACGCGGCGGTGATGGCATCCATCGCCCAGGTCGCCTCGGCGGCGATATCGGGAAGCGGCACCGATCTCGGTTTGCTGTTCAGCACCACGGCCGGTCTGGCGGCCGGCTGCCTGGCGGCAACCAATACCTCGCCACGCCGCGCGACCCGATCGCTTGCCAACCGGACTCCACTGGAGACATCGACATCTCTGATGAGAGCGCCGATGTTCTCAACACGATGACGCCCGCTGTGGAGCTCCGCCATGGCGTAGCATGGCAATCTCATCAAGCCGTTGGCGCGCCGGCACGGGGCCGAAGCCGGCCGGCCGCGCCGCATCTTTCAAGAATCGCCTGTAAAAACAACCTGGCCAACGAACGCCGTCCCGCAAGGCCATCCGCAGAGGGCTATGCGGCGGATTCTATGTCGATATTAGCCTTGCGGGCGCTCACGGGTGGTCGCGACACTATCTGCAGCGGAATTGTTTTCCCGCAGCCTGGCACTGCGTCGCAAAAACCCCGAGAGGAACACGCCCGCCAGATAGCCGATTTCCATAAGCGAGAGAATGGCGACACCAAAGAGGATTGCCGCAATCACCGAAGACCCGTCGGCGAAAGCCACACTGCCGAAGCCGATTGCCACGAGAAATGCAAAAATTGCGAAAGCCCAGGCGCGGATGGAAGCCCCGGCAGCGATCGAAATGACGGCTGCCACAAGTATGGTGATCAACATGACAATCCCCCTCCCCTCCGCATTCCACCAAACGTCCCGGCACCAATCGTCGTACCGCGAAACGATATGTCGAAACACAGCCTTATGACAGACAAGGCATTCTTCACAATGAATACCTCAACAATGAAACACACAAAAGCCGCCGTCAGCGAGACACCGATTCAGCACCAGTTGGACTGGATGTCGGCAATATATACTGAACAGGGCCTTCATATGACAGAGCTGTCGGCTCAATTCACAACTGTTCCCTCGCCTCGCAAAGACAATGCCGATTCAATCGTATTGCGCACAATCGGAAGGGTGATGACATGAACAATCAGTGCGTCGTCTACGTCACGGATGTCGAGTATTCATTTCCGACCATTCTCTCGGCGCTTCAGGCTCGCAAATTCGCAAGCCCCGCGACCGATGTCTGCGTCCTCATGTCGGAACATCTCGACAATTTCGAGGAGCTGAAAGGCCTGCTCGCAACGAACGGGGTCATATTGATCGATGCGACTGAGGCGCTGCAGGACTCGCTCGGCAAGCTCGACAGTTCGCATTTCCAGGGGCGCATCAGCGTCAGCACGATGGCCAAGCTGGTCCTTTGCGAGATCCTGCCTGCCCATTATACCCAGATCATCTACCTCGATGGGGATACCCAGATCGTCAGCGATCTGGGTGCTTTCGAAAGTACAACTGTGCCCGAAGGCAGGTTTTTCGCGGCGCGCGATTACACGGCGATCCATGACTTCCTCGACACAGGAAAGGACAGCCACTATTTCAATGCAGGGGTCCTGAAATTCCATCGCCACGGCTGGATCGGACAGGAGGCGCTTGAGCTTTTTGCTAGAAATCCCGAGGCCTGCGAGGGCAAACATGATCAGGGCGCTTTGAATTATGTCTGCGGTTCATCGCTCATCCTCGTATCGAACCGGTGGAACTTCCCCAAACAGTTCCTTCATCTGGTGACCATGTCCTCCTTGTCGATCGTCCATTATATGGCGCATCCGAAGCCATGGCACGGAACCTTCTTTCCATGGACCGATAAAGAAAGCCAAGTGTACGTCGACCTGCGCAAAGCACATCCGATTTACAACTCGCTGTATCGCGGAATAAGCTTCGACCGTAAGATGCTGTATAAATATCGATCGATACGGGCGCGCATCGAACACGCGATTGAGAAAAACGAATCCAATCCTCGGGTTCAGAGCCTGCTGGTTGGCGATTATGCCGTATGATGATGTATTGCTGGTCCGACCTGAATGTTCGCGAAACTGAACTTAGCGTCGCCGGTCGAGCCGTGGATTTGCAGACGGAAGCGCAAGTATTCATCCATTCATTCCAGGAATGGATAATGTTCAGGACAGAATATGAGTTATAGGGCTTCCGCCGCCAGTATCTCGCATTATGTGAAAGCCCGCCTGCGCCGGTCGCTCAAGGCTCGGCAGGTTCGCTATGACCTGCTGCGCAGCGGGCTCAAGCAGGCGCGTCACGTCGTCATCTGCGTCATCCGCGACGAAGGGCACCGCCTGGCCTTCTTCCTGCGGTATTATCGTGATCTCGGCTTCGAGCACTTCATCTGCATCGACAACGGCTCGAACGACGGCACGGCCGAGTTGCTGTCCAGCTTCGACGACGTCTCCCTTCTTTCAGCTCATGGGTCCTACAAGGCGGCGAGATTCGGAAACGACTGGATCAACGAAGTCATCAACCGGCACTGCCGGGAGAAGTGGGTCCTGTACGTTGATGCAGATGAATTTCTGGTTTATCCCCATTGCGACACCCGGCCGATCGATCAATTGACCGCCTATATCGAATCCATGGGCGGCCACTCGCTCCGCTCGGTCATGATCGACATGTATAGCCCGCATCCCGTTCTCGAGAACATCTGCGAGCCCGGTCGCAACCCGCTCGAGGTCTGCAATCTCTTCGACCGATCCGGCTACGTCGCGCATTTCGACAAACGCGACCGAACAATATGGATCAAGGGTGGCGTTCGCGGGCGGGTCTACTTCCACGACCGGCTGTGGGACGGCCCCGCGCTCAACAAGATACCTCTCGTCTATGTCCAGGGTGAACGTCTGTTTCTCAAATCATCGCACCAGGTCTGGCCGCTCTCGCTGAATTTGGGCGACATGCGCGGAGCGCTCGGCGTATCCGGCGCCCTTCTGCATTTCAAGTTTCTGTCGACCTTCGTGCACAAGGTTGCCGATGCGGCACACCGGTCCCAACATACGGAAGAATACACCGTATACTCCTCAGGCAAGGACATGGATGACTTCGTCCATGACGATACGGGGACCTACCGAAGCTGGAAGGACCTGTCCGATCACGGGCTCATACAGGGTGAAGGCTGGAAATACTGGAGGAATGCTTCCGAGACCGAAGTCTAATGCAAGTCGCCCAAAAATGCGCAGCGGTTTTGGGACGACGCGCATGAAGACAAGAGCCAACACGTCAACCCGAGCTTTCAGCCTGCATCGTCTGACTATCAAATCCCCATCAAACACAAAACCCGCCGGCGGCGGGTTCTGTTGAGGCTTCTGCCGTTCCGTTTATTTTATCGAGGCGCCGCCTCAAACGAGAGACGTCACACCCTCGGCGTAAGCTTCTAGCGCCTTCCGGTTGAGAATGCGGATTTTGCCCTGTGTCCCGTCGACCACTTTGCTCTCGCGCAAACGCCGCAGGCACTGGTTGACCTTCTCACGCGACGCCGGCAGCGTTGCGGCCAGGTCATGTTGGGAGATGATCAGCTCATCGCCGCTACTCTCCGCATCCATTCTGTACAGGGCAGAAAGACGCAGCAGCGTCCGGGCCACTCTCTGCCTTAGACTCGATCCGGCATTGGCAATGATCCGCAGTTCGAGTTCGGAAACACGCGCCAGCGCCTTTGACAGGATCTTCACCTGAAATTGCGGATCGTTCGCACACAAGTCGCGCAGTAACCGACCGTCGAAGTAATGGAGTTCGCAGTCCGAGGAGGCCCGATATTCCAAACTGAGAGACTGCTTGCGCAGCACCTCCAATTCGCCGATCAAGCCACCTTTAGGAATGATTTCGACGATGAACTCTCGTCCATCGGCAAGCGGGGTGCTTGCACTCACCATTCCGCGCTGCACGCGGGCGAACATGTCGATGAGAACACCGGCGCTGGCAATAAGCTCACCGCGACGAAACTTTCGAACACTCGAGCGGCAAAACGGGAACTCGTGATCCAAATCCCCCCGGTCGCCGTAAACAATACCTACAGTCCCGAAAGTAATCGCTTCGCCAATTCGCGCCGCGCTTCCTCTAGTCCTGTCGTCTCTGATGCTAATCGCCCCATCCATAAGTGCAACTCCACGCAGACTAATTGACTTACTATCTCGAGAGACATTCGTAATAAGTTGAATTAAAAAGTCAAACAATAATAAAATAAAAATCTCGTGTTTAAACTATACATAATTATGACGACTCCTCACATTTATATATAATAAAATTCATATTGAATTCTATCACAAGAAAATCCTTGAAGCTGCGCGACGGTTTTTATACAATTTATGACAATTGCCTACCTGTAGAATAAGTTAACAACTATAAGAGTAATATAAGAATATAAAATAAATATGAATGACGCCTCCGTTATATATTTCAATAACAAAGGTAATATTTTAAATAGTCAAAAGAATTTCTTCAGAGTATAAGGAATTTATTGAAGATTATGACCTCGGTCACAGACATCAAACTTGCATTAAAACAAGCTTTGGCTGTGATTTCTGGGGTTTGTCTAACGGAGACGCGGATGGCGGGAAAAAATCAGGGCGTCAACCCGACCAAACCTTGGCGGGATTTCGCCAGGGCTCGACAGGAAAGGCGTCCATTCAATTCGTCACAATCCCATAGGATCAGCAGAATTCTGAAGCGTGCATTTGACATCATCATTGCGGCAAGTGTCCTATTCCTTCTGTCGCCGCTCCTTCTGTCGGTGGCAGTCATCATAACGCTAAGTGATCGGGGGCCTGTATTCAATTCCCATCGTCGGCTCGGTCATAAGGGAAAAGAGTTTGGTTGCCTCGAGTTTCGTACGACAAGAGCCGACGCAACGGCCAAAGCACAGGTCACTGTCGTCGGCGATATTTTGAGACGATCGAGCCTCGCCAAGCTTCCGCAATTTATCAACCTGTTGCTGGGTCAAATGAGCCTCGTCGGGCCCCGCGCCATTAGCAAAGAAGAGCTGCCACATTACGGTGAACATGCTTACGCCTACATGGCCGTCCGTCCCGGCCTGACTGGCCATTGGCAGACCAGCGGGCGCAATGACGTCAGCTACCAGAATAGAGTTTCCCTCGACGTCGAGTATTTGTCCAAATGGACGCTGGCGTTGGATTTCGTGATCATGGCAAAGACGCTCTCCGCCCTGCTTTCCCGGCACGCCTTACTGCCCAGGGTGGATTCCTAAAGCGCGTCGCAATCTTTCAGCTTCGCGCCTCGCTTGGCCGAGCATCCGGCGGCCTCGGTCATGTCATTACCCATGAGGACGTTTGCCCGTGACATGGGAGCGCTCCGTGATGGAGTTCTTTTTCCGGCGCTTTTGAATATGCCACAAGGAGAAGGCAAATAGACCCACCAGATAGCATATCTCCATCAATACAAGCACTTCGACACAGGAAACGACCGCCTCCGTCAAGGAGGTACCTTTCAGCAGGATCACGCCGCCCAAGGCCGTGACCACCAGAAATGCAAAAATTGCAAAGGCCGAGGCGCGAATGGTCGCTCCGGCAGCGATGGAGACGGCAACCACGACGAGCGTGCTCTTCAGCATTATTCTGATCCTCTCTTCACACCTCCTTCAAGCCACCGCCAGCCCTCAATGACATGACAAAACCCAAAGTCGAAACGAAGTCCGATCAAAGTATTTTATCTATTACGGTTAAAATATTGCTAATATCCGCCCAGCAAGTCGATTGAACCACGTCGGATAATATTCGACTATTCACCCAGCAGGGCCGCTCTACCGATTAAACCCAAGAAATCCTTGGATATTGCAGTCAGAAAGATTTAGGCACCGGCGGCTTATACAGGAGCCGGCAATGCAGCTCCGGCGTTCTCTCGCCGAACTGAACGTTCACTTGTTGTGTTCCTGAAAAGATGAATTTTGGCCATAGGCTTACGCTCGAGCGCATGTGCGCTGGCAACGATCGGGCTTACGCTCGTCCGGCAAGCGCGACGGCATCAGGGTTGAGCAACAGCCTACGCAAAACTCGGCTCCTACGATGGACCCGGATTGTTCATCTGAGGTGATCGGCGCGCAACAACGAAACAGGGCCCGCCGCTATGACGAGCCCCGCTGATGTCCTTGCCGGTTGAACACCTGCGATGAATTGCCGGCATCGAGGCCGGTGTCGACAAGCCTATTTCGAGACCGCGCCGGCCAATTGCCGTTTTGCGACGCGTTGGAGACTGAGGTTTTCCAGCCAGGTGACTTGTTTCCTCAATTTCAACGCCGGCTTTTCGATGAATCTCCACGAGAAGGCGGCAAAGCAAGTGGCAATGATGCTGCAGACAATGCCGTTCAGCCACCAGTTATGCGCCCAAGGCCCGAGCGCTACGAACGCCTGCTGGATCGGATAGCCATAGAGGAAGACGCCGTAGGAGTAGTCGGCTCCACGCAGGACGCCAAGCTTGCGGGGCGAGGTGAGACCAAGGAAGACCGTGACATATCCCATGGCCGGAATGGCAACAAAGTCCCCAAAGGAGGTGAACCAATAGGCCCACAGTATGAATGCCACCGAGGCGAGGAAAATTCGGATATCCCAAAGAACCTTGTCCTTGTAGAGATAGAAGGTCACCCCCACAAGAAAAGCACAAATGAGCAGATTGCCCGACGCGGTCGTCGGCATATTCGCCCAATCACTTTCATGTTTCCAATATCTTGCGATACCGAAGCTTATGATCAAGGCCGGCGTTGCGATAAGGGCAATCACCCGCCGCCTGACCACGCCCAGCAAGAAGAGGGCGGCGATCACCGCATAGCACTCAAGCTCGAAGGGCACCGTCCAGAGCTGTCCGTTCACCATCGCGGCATCAGGATTATCCAGGAATACCCCGGGAAGATTGAAGTGAATGTGCCCTGTGACATTCATCAGATATGTAAAGAACTGAGGATCGGTGAAATAGTCACGCAGGTCATACTCTGTATAGATCGCTCCGAGTATAAAGGCAGCCAGCAATACCTCAACCGCAAGAGCAGGGTAGATCCGGATAAATCGGTTACCGAGAAAGGAGATCAATGTCTTCGATCGTTCAAGACTGCCAGCCACCAGGAACCCGCTCAGGACAAAGAACATGGGCAGCACTGACTTGATAACAGGGCGGAAGGGTGACTCCCAGAGAAACAGGTCATCGCCGTACGTGACGCGGGCTGTATGTATCCAAAGCACTGAAAAGGCTAACAGTAATCGCATATAATCGAATCCTGTCGGTCGCCCGTTCGCTTGATCAAGCTTTTCGCCGAGAAACATCTGTGCCCCTTTCAGAAGTATTAACTCGATTTGGATGGCAAGCCGTCGTAGCAGAGCGGCGACCGCATCATTGCCGGATGGTGGCCGTGTGTCAGTGACCACAGGTACATCAGCTAAAAATTGAACGAGAGCGCCCCTCTCGCGAAGATGCGTATTTGACCATCAACCCATGGCCCTGTGCTTCCCGAGGTGCCCTGCGACGGTCGGAGTTGGAATCCAGGTGATCGGGCAGCGGATTGGATGAGGAGACTATGAATTTTCTGGCCACCCTGTTTTGTCTTGTTCTCGCCTTTATCGGATTGGGGCTGATCGGAGGCGGCGCCTGGCTGTTGCGCCTCGGCGGCTCGCCCTATTACGCGATCGTTGGGCTTGCTTATGTGGTTGGCGCGTTTCTGCTGTGGCGGCGGAAGATGTCAGGTAGCCTCATCGTCCTGCTTGTCGCCGTTTTCACCCTTCCCTGGGCGCTATGGGAGTCGGGTCTCAATTTTTGGGCACTTTTTGCCCGCTTGATGTCCCCCATCGCGCTGGCGGGCTTTGCGCTTTTTTTTGCGCCGTCACTTTCCCCGACCGCCAACCGGAAGCTCTTTTATGGCGGCGCCTTGATCACGGCGATCCTGTTCGTCGCCGGTTTCGGCCTGAGCTTCGTGCCGCATGGGATCATCCGTCCCACCGCCGACATCACCGCTTACAAGATCGCCAAGGGTGACAACGCTCCCTCCGATTGGACATCCTATGGCCGCACCACCGCAGGAGATCGTTATTCGCCATTCGATCAGATCAACCGCGGCAATGTGTCCAAGCTCGATCTTGCCTGGACATATCGCACCGGAAAAAGCGATGGCGCCGATCAGAACACGCCTCTGCAGATCGGCGATACGGTCTACACCTGTACGCCGACAGATGTGATCGCAGCGCTCGATGCAGATACGGGTAAACCCCGCTGGACCTTTGACCCCAAGGCGACGGCGCCTTACTGGCAGCGCTGCCGCGGCCTCGGCTACTACAAGATGCCAAAGGAAACCCAGTCCGCCGATGGTCTCTGTAACGAGCGTTTGGTGCAGACGACGATTGATGCCCGTCTCCTGGAGATCGACAGCAAGACCGGCGCACTTTGCAAAGGCTTCGGAGACAATGGCACCGTGCAGCTTTCCCAGGGCATGGGCGAAGTCAAGACAGGCTATTACTTCCAGACATCAGCGCCGCTGATTGCCCGCAACCTGATCGTCGTCGGAGGCTGGGTCACGGACAATCAGGAGGTCGGCGAGCCCTCGGGCGTCATCCGCGCGTTCAACGTGGTCACGGGCGAGCTCGAATGGGCATGGGATCTTGGCAACCCCGAGATCACCAAACTCCCGCCGGAGGGCCAGACCTATACGCGAGCCACGCCCAACATGTGGACGACGGCCGCATTCGACGACAAGCTTGGCCTCATCTATGCACCGCTCGGCAATACCACGCCGGATTATTACGGCGTCAATCGCCCTGCCTTCGCCGATCAATACAACGCGACATTGGTGGCGCTCGATGTGACGACGGGTCGGGAGAAATGGAAATTCCAGACCGTGCATCACGATATCTGGGACTATGATCTGCCGGCCCAACCCATCCTGATCGACCTGCCTGACGGCAATGGCGCCACCGTGCCTGCTCTGCTGCAGACCACCAAACGCGGGCAGCTTTTTCTCCTCGACCGCCAAACCGGCACACCCCTTGCCGAAGTTCAGGAGAAGCCGGTGCCGCAGCAAGGCGGCGCGCCGGACGAGAAACTCTCCCCGACGCAGCCCTACTCAGTCGGCATGCCGACGATCGGTGCAGAACGCGTGACCGAGCAGACGGCCTGGGGCCTGACGATGTTCGATCAGTTGGCATGCCGCATCGCATTCCGCAAGATGCGCTACGACGGCGATTTCACCCCGATCGGCACGCAGTATGCGATCCAGCAGCCGGGAAATCTGGGTGGTCTCAACTGGGGAAGCGTATCGGTAGACCTGCCCAACAACAGGGTCTTCATGAACGATATTCGCGTGCCCAGTCTCTTCGCACTCATTCCGCGCGCCGAATACGTCGACTTTGCCCTGACCACAACCGCGCACGGCCCCTCCGCCCCCCAGCGTGGTACGCCTTACGCCATGGCCACCGAGATGTGGACATCGAGGCTTCGCGTTCCCTGCACGCAACCGCCCTTCGGCACCGTCACCGCAGTGGATCTGAATACGCGCAAGATCGCATGGCAGGTTCCGGCCGGCACAGCCGAAGAACTCGGGCCGTTCAAGATCAAAACCAAGCTGCCCATGCAGATGGGCCTGCCGAGCTACGCCGGCACTTCGGCGACCGCCGGCGGAATCGTCTTCTTCGCTGGCTTCCAGGACTATTATATCCGTGCCTATGATGCCGAGAACGGTACCGAACTCTGGAAATATCCCCTGCCGGTCGGTTCGAGCGCGACGCCCATGACCTATGTCTCACCGAAAACAGGCAAGCAATATGTTCTGATATCGGTTGGTGGCGCACCCTATTCGAAGGATATCGGCGACTATGTCTTCGCCTTCTCTTTGAAGAACCGAGATTAGCGGGGGGGGGCGTGATGGAGGAGCTTGGACCGAAAACCTCGCGAAAGCAGCGCGTATCGTGAGTATTCCGCTTGATACGAGACATCGATTCGGTTGCTGCGCGCTATTTCCAATCTCAGCTACGGTGATGGCGATAGCCGACAGGATCACCAGAGAGGACCGCGATGTCGTGTAAAACACGGGCCATCCCAGTCAGCCACGCCATCTGGCAAAATAGAGACAGGTTGGACATCGTCGCATCCTTCTCAAGCCCTTTCTTCAGTGAGCAGTATAGGCCCCATCCACTAGGTAGTGCCCTCCAGTGATGAAGCTGGCCTGCTCGGACAAAAGGAAACACACAAGAGCTGCGACCTCTTCCGGTTTTCCACGCCTGCCCATTGGTTGAAGCGATGCCATGCGTCGCGTGCTCGTCGCCTCAAGATGCTCCGACAAAAGTGGCGTTTCGATCCAGCCGGGACCGACGGCATTTATGCGGATACCCAATCTCGCATACTCCATCGCAGCGACTTTCGTCAGTCCAACGACCCCGTGCTTGGCTGCGGTGTATGCCGCCGCGGTGGGTAATCCAACGGTCCCGAGAGTGGAAGACATATTCACGATTGCGCCGCCGCCCAGCTTGAGCATCGCGCCAATTTCGGACTTCATGCAATAGAAAACGCTGTTCAGATTGACGTTCATCACCTTGTGCCAATTATCGAGCGGATAGTCTGCGACCGCTGCGCGCACCCCATCGATTCCCGCATTATTGACCGCCAGATCCATGCCGCCACATGTCTCGACGGTAAAATCGACAAGTCTCTGCACACTTTCACTGTCACTGACATCGACGACAAATTCACGGGCGCGGCCTCCCTCTGATCTGATCGCGGCGGCAATCGTGTGTGCTGCGTCAGCATTGATATCGGCGACAACAACCTCGGCACCCTCCTCAGCGAGGTGTCGAGAAACGGCGGCACCAATTCCGGAACCTGCGCCCGTTACGATCGCGATTTTTCCTTCCAGGCAAAGCTTCATCGTCTCCGTCCTTGTTGATATGCTAATATTCGATCGGCGCGATTGTTGATGCAAGGGGTTTCACGGATAAATAGAGGGGCATGGTATTGCGCAGCTTCAGATGTTGCCAGTGTTGCGAACTCATCCTCCACAGAGTTGAGTGTCTTTATCAAAAGATGTCGCAATCTAATTTGGAATGAACGGGCTAATTTGGAATGAACGGGATCGACGGTATTACTGGGCAGGTGGAAATGGATAAACAGCATATTACACGCCGGGGGCTCGTGCTGGGGAGCCTGGCTCTCATGCTTTCTGGATGTACTTCGGGCGATGGACCGCCACTGGGCTACCGATTCGCAAGGGATCCGGATTCCGATCCCCGCTATCGACGACAGGAGGTCGCCTATACGGGGAGTGAACCGCCCGGAACTATCGTCGTCGATACGGCGAGCCGCTACCTATACTTCGTGGAGGCAGACGGACTGGCGACTCGCTATGGCGTTGCCGTCGGAGAGGAAGGACTGAGTTTCAAGGGCGAGGCCACCATCGGCTATAAGGCAGAGTGGCCTTCGTGGAAGCCCACCAATGACATGATTCAGCGCAAGCCCCGGCTGGCCAAATATGCCGATGGGGTACCGGGAGGACCGCTCAACCCTCTCGGTGCAGCGGCCCTCTACCTCTATCAAGGCGGACAAGATACACTGTTCCGGTTGCACGGAACGAATGCCCCCTGGTCGATAGGCCGTGCTGTTTCGAATGGGTGTATTCGCTTGACGAACGCAAACATCGTCGACCTCTACTCCCGTGCACGCGTAGGCACGCGCGTGGTTGTCATCTGATGGTGTTTACCATTTGAAATCGTGGGGTTGGCCATAGCAATATGTATCTGCTAATGTAGATTCGTTGCATGTTGCATCATGTCTGCCCTATCCAGGGTACTGAGTGTCGCTAAACTTTAAGGTGTAGCTTAGAAGGCTATGCCATGATGAGGAGAGGACTTCTTGATGAGCAGAATTCTAATCGTAATCCTTGCGATGTTTGCGGTGGCCAATCTGAGTGCTTGCGGGTCGATTGGCAAAGGCAAGGGGAAAGCCCCACCGCCGGCAGAGGCAGTCTATAAGTAGCATATCGCGTTTGAAATTTAGGAAGGGTCACATAGACCCTTCCTCTTCTTGCACCATAAACCGCCAGGCTTGCGCTCCTTCGCGACTCACAGCGCACGAGTGGCATTTTATATGCTGACGTCGGGCTCCCATTCGTCAGGGCCTGCATATGGAGCTTAGTGATGGCGCTTGGAAGAGGCGGTAGGTCGCTATTTATTATGTTGGCGGTCGTGGCATCGTCATGCCAGACAGAAGACAAAAGGCCTTTACCGCATTATACGTCGAATGGCAGAGGCGTAGCTCCAATCAATGCGGCTGAAAACAAATCAAATCGGCATTTCATCGAATTCCGCTCACGCTATGCGCTGACCTACGGCCACACCTACGTCGTTTTTGGGCAGGCGGATAAAAACGGAAATATGATCAATCCCGAAGTTGCAGGGCTTGCCCCAGCTTCTCCCGATGCCGCGCAGTATGTAATAGGCCACTTCATACCGGTTCCGGCCACGACCGGAGCGACGGACGGTGACCTGGAAGAGCAGTACAGATCAGCAAGCTGGCGTGTGATGCTGAGTGATAATGAATATAACGACACAGTTGCGTATATACGCAAACTGCAGGCAACCTCTCGTCTCTGGGAGGCATCGGTATACAACTGCAATGCCTTTGTGGCGGATATCGCACGGCACATGGGTTATAAGGCGCCCAGCATTTGGCTAAGGCCGCAACAGTTCATTACAAACCTTCGGGAGATGAATACAGGTTGATTACCGGGCATCAAAGAAGGCAGATCGTGGAAAGGTTCTGGTGACTTGATTTGAACTTATCAGCAGCCGTCGTCGGCGAGGTCATCTGGGTTCTCGGAATTGTTGCATGGTGCATCATTCGATACCCATTTGAGCGTCGCGCAAAGCGAGTGCCGGTCGTCAGTAACCGCCGTACCGGTTCAGAGGCGGTCGGGCTTGCGGCAGCCCTCGCCGGACTTGCGATCGTGCCGGGATTTTACGTCGCGACCGGCATCCCTGAGGCAGCCGACTATACCGCCCATTTGTGGGCCGTCGTGATCGGGACAATACTCTTCTGCGCCGCGATGTGGGTCTTTCGAAGGACCCACAAGCAATTAGGACGAAACTGGTCGATTACACTGGAGATCCGCCAGCAGCACGAATTGATATGCGCTGGCCCGTACGCCCTTGTCCGCCATCCGATGTACACGTCGTTTCTTCTGATGGGGCTTTCACAAGCGTTTCTGCTGCCGAACTGGGTGGCAGGCATGGCGGGCCTGATCGGCTTCGCCGTTCTATTCTTCCTAAGGGTGGACAAGGAAGAACGTATGATGCTGGAAGTTTTCGGCCCTCAATATCAAGCGTATATGGCGAAGACCAAGCGCATCATCCCTTATCTTTATTAGAGGTGGCAAGATGAGAGGCCGAACGATCAAGCTCTCGGCATCGCGACGCCTTGTCGGAGATCTGATGAGATTCTCGATCGGGGTGCCGCGTGTGACGGTCCAGCGGCAAATGAACCTTCGGCCCCTCCTGGATGCAAGAGACGGAGCGGATGCCCGGCCGTCCTGGACAGTGCTTTTCTTGAAGGGATACGCTCTGCTCTCTCAAGAAATTCCTGAATTGCGGCGTGCTTATATCAAGTTTCCGTGGCCACAACTCTATGAATATCCGGCCAGCGTGGCCTCCATTGCCCATGAGCGCGAGCATGACGGAGAGCGGGTCGTTCTGCTGAGCACCATCAAAGGTCCCGAGCAACGCTCAATCACCGAGCTGGAGACGCTGATCCGTGCGGCGAGGTCACTTCCGGTTCTGGAGATCAAGGAGTTTCGGCGCGCGCTGAAGCTTGCTCGCGCACCTGCCCCTGTGAGGTGGCTGCTCATGTGGCTCGGACTCAATATAGGACGGAAGCGAGCGCGCTATTTCGGCACCTTCCAACTGTCAGTCTATTCGGGTCTCGGAGCAGAGTCTCTCAACCCTCTCAGTCCGCTGACCACACTTTTCAACTACGGCCCGATCGGCGAGGATGGATCGGTTACTGTCCGCATTCACTACGACCACAGGGTTATGGATGGAGCGAATGTGGCACGGGCATTGGAACGATTCGAAAGGATCTTGAACGGCGAAGTCACCGACGAAGTAAAAAGCCTCGTCCAGAGAGGAGCCATGACCATCATACCGTCGGTGGGAACATCGAAGTGACCCCACACGACGAGTTCCGTTCGGCTGTCGTCGTGGTTGGCGGTTCCCGCGGCATTGGACGAGCAATCGCAAAGGTTGCCGCACGCGACCGCAACGTCGTCGTGCTCATCGCACGCTCGCCTGAAGGCCTCACCGCTGCGGCAGCCGACGTACAGCAGGCCGGCGGTGAGGCCTTCACGCTGGAGCTGGATCTGCTTGCAGCCGACGCGTCCGAGCGTCTCGAGGCTTTTCTGACCGCCAATGATTTGGTCTGTGGCGTGCTGGTCAACAGTGCCGGGTATGGCCTGCGAGGCGCAGCAACATTACTCCCCCTCAACGATCAGCTTGGGATCGTCGATCTCAATATACGCGCCCTGACGGATTTGACCCTTCGCTTCCTGCCTGGAATGCTTGCGCGCGGACGCGGCGGCGTGATCAATCTCGGCTCCATAGCCGGTTTGTTTCCCGGGCCGTATATGGCGTTGTACTACGCAAGCAAGGGTTTCGTGCACTCTTTTTCGGACGCGCTCCATCAGGAAGTGCGCCGCTTTGGCGTTACGGTGACATGTGTCGCGCCCGGACCGGTGTCCACCGAATTCCTCGAAAAGGCCGGCGCGAACCGGGCGGCTCTCTTCAAGATATTGCCCAAGCTGGACGCTGAATATGTCGCAGAGCGGGCCTGGAGCGGTTTCAACTCCGGCCGTCGCCGCGTTGTGCCCGGCATTTCAGCCAAGTTGCTTACGCTTGTCGCATTCTTGCCGACCGCAGCTATCCTCCCCCTGATCGGTCGCCTGCAGCGCAGAAGCAAAGATCCATAACCTTGCGGTTCAGGAAATAACCTCGAGGTATGTTGCTATAGACGGTCTCCGGCATGGTGCCAGCCGATTCCGAGCCAGCAACGGGCGCGAAGAGGATACAAAACGGACGGCCATTCCGATCGTCCTCCAATTTGTCGAGAAACGCGTGATCGGCGAGACACCCTCCATCGGCCCGGGGCGTTGCAGGTGCATGGCCTCATCGCCAGCATCGTGGCGCTCCAGGAAGTTCTCGATCTCATGACCCGGCACTATCTTGCCGAGGTGCGGAACGATCTCGAGGAAAGACTGGCCTCAGGGAACTAGCCCGACAGGATACAACCGTCTAGCGTGACCACCGGGCTATAATGTCGTCGGTATTTGCCAGCGCCTTGCGGACTGCGTTACGCGCCATGTTCGGTCGCTGCAATCGAATGCTTTTCTCAATATTTTCATGAAGTTTCAGCGCATATCGCAGGTTGTCTTCCTCCCGCGTGACATGGGCGAAGAGGTGATTCAGCGCCGATTCGATCAGGACGCCGAGCGGCACCAACAGATCATTTCCGGAGGCGCGTAAGATCGCGATGTGAAATCGCGCATCGGATTCTGTTCGCTGCTGGAGCGATGTCGCCTGATCCATGTCATGCAGGGCCTGACTGATCGCGTTCATTTGCTCGTCAGTTCGGCGCTCCGCAGCAAGCGCAGTCGCTTCCGGCTCGATCATATGCCTGAGTTCTTGGACGGCCCTCAGAAAGGATTCGCGATCAGGAGATGCGGCATACCAGCCCAAGACATCTCGATCCAGCAGGTTCCAACGTTCCTTGGGTTCGACCCAGCTGCCGATTTTCGGGCGGGAAGAAAGCAGGCCCTTGGCCATCAGCATCTTGATCGCTTCGCGCACCGCTGATCGGCTGACGTCAAAGACTTCCGACCATTTTGCCTCATTTGGCAGGATCGTACCCGGCGGATAGTCGCCGCGCACGATCCGGAGACCGATCTCGCCTGCCAAAGACACATGAACACTCGCCCCAGTCATGCGGGGAGAATTTGGGCGCCTTGTGGTGGCCGAGCGGTCAACCATCACCACCTCGACCGCAGCCGTTGGCTTTCCCGATTTTTTGTCAGGCATTTATTTCTACTGCCTCAGCATTCTTTCGACTGTCTGCACGTATGATCAAAACAATCGTAATAACGAGGAAGTCGCCTGCGATTGACGCCGGCACAAAGCGCGGAATTCAGGGCGCGTCAAGTCCTGCGGATCTCTCGATCCGTCTCGTGAGGACAGTCGGCGCACCCTTGAACCGGGTGCGCCAAACCGTGAACCTACTTTTGAATGCAGGTGTCGACTGTATCCTTTGTGCACTCATCGAGCCCGGTGAAGACCGGATCTTCAACCGGCTTGCCGGCAATCAGATCCATCATCACCGAAGGTGCCTTGTAGCCCATCTCGAATGGCCGCTGGCCGACCAGCGCAGTCACCAGACCTTCCTTCGCAATGGCAACCTCGTCGCCGATCGTGTCGGCCGCACCAATGACGAAATCGTTGCTGGCGATCTTGTCGGCCATCGGCTTGAACAGGTCGCGATAGGGTTGCGGCGCACCGAACAATGGCCAGCCACCCATAATGCCGAATGCGTCCATGTCGGGATTGGCCGCGAGAATATCGGTCATTGCCTGAACACCCGCGGCACCGTTGTCATTGGTGAACACCGGGCAGCCGGCAACCTCAGTCCAACCACCCTCGCCTTTCAGCGCGGTCAAGCCCTTCTGGCCAGTGAGCGTGTCGCGCATGCCTTGTGCGCGGCGGAGAATATTGTCTGCGCCCGGATTGCCTTCGATCGTGCAGATCTTACCGCCGTTCGGCTTGGCCTTCTTGATGTACTCCCCGATGCGGGCGCCCATCAGATAATTGTCCGTGCCAAGATAGGTCTTGCGTAAGGCTGCATCCTCGGCGGCAAGATCTGCGTCGAGCGTCATCACCGGTACCGTTGGATTGGCCGTCTTCAGGGTCTGGGCGATGAGCTTTGCATTTGACGGCGAAATTGCGATTGCTGCCGTGTCTGCCTTGCCCAACATATCCTGAACGATCTGCGCTTCGCCGGCTTCATCGGATGTCGATGCCGGACCGGTGTAGAAGCACTCGTATTCCGCCGTGGGGTTCTCCTTGTTCCATTTCTGGCAACCTTGATTGATTGCTTCGAAGAACGGATTGTCGAGGCCCTTGACGACGATGACGAGTTGCTTCTTGGCCAAGGCCTGCCCGGCGGTGAGTGCTAAGACTGCGGCTGTAAGTAGTAATGCCTTCCTCATAGTTTCCTCCCTTGAAACAGACGGACACCGCGTGCCCGCCACACGAAATCAACCCGGATACCAGACGATGCGAGGCTCCTCCTTCGAACGCTCGTATTGCCAGGCTGAGTCGATAAGCATTTCGAGATCGTAGTTTGGCCGCCAATCCAGCAGGTATTTCGCTTTGCTGTTGTCCATCCAATTGGAATGGAAGCGGCTTGGTATGTCGATGGAGCCGAGATTGCGCGTACGCAGGAGATAGGCGGCGACCTCAGCATAGTCGACAGGTCGATCCATGCAGATATTGAAGAGTTGCCGCTCCGACCGCGGGTTATCGATCGCTGCCAGTATTGCCGATACAAGGTCGTCGACATGCACGAAGTTGCGTTTCAGCGGACGCCCATCGGCATCGAGCAGCAGCGGCACCGTACCCATCGCTGCATAACGCCGCGCCGCGTCTTCGGGAACGAGCGTCTTCCAGTCCGGACCGCCAAAGATATCGTCTCCAAAAGACAGCGAATACTTGAAATCGTCCTTTTCCATGATCCAGGGCGCGCGCAGACAACAGCCATTGAGGCCGTACTGAATGCCAAACTGCTCCAGCATGACCTCTTCCAGGACTTTGGAAAGCGCATAGCTTCCCGGATAGGCACAATGGCGGGCGTTCTCGGTGATCGGGCCGTCGTGGCGATAGTGGAAATGTCCCACACCCGCATCACCACCGATCAGGATGAACTGGCGTGCCGTGACGCTCGTACGGAACTCCTCGAGCAGCCAGAAGAGACCTTTGACCGTGACATCCATGACGTCTTCAGGCGTTTCCTTGCATGTGGCGAGATGCACGACATGGGTAACGTCATCCAGCGCCGCTGCCACGACATCGCGATCAGCGATCGAGCCTTGGAAAACGTCGACACGGTCGGTCGCCTCGTACAAACGATTATGACAAAGCGCACGAATACGGGCCTTGGAAAATCTCGGATCGTCAAGCAGCCCAGCAATGAAGCGCCGCCCGACCTTGCCCGTCGCACCGGTAACAAGGATTAGCATGCTCTTTCTCCCCCATTGATAGCTAATATCCGGGCGCCACTCTCGTCAAATGATATTTGTCTGACAAAACAGATTTTTGCGACAATAAGATCAATGGCCGGGACAATGAGTTGACGCTGTCGCAGGGTTTTGCGTAAATGCTCCCAATCGTTTTTCCTGGGAGGATATTGGAAAGGCGAACTCGCCGGAGCCTTGCGTCGAAGACAAGCAGGGTTCGGAGCGATGGATGGCCCGCAGGTTTTGGGAGGCGCGTAGGCTGGTGGCGGTTCTTGAGCTCAGCAATATTTCCAAACATTTCGGTGCCATCCAGGCAGTCAACGATGTTTCGTTTTCGCTCGAAGCGGGGCAGGTCGTCGGCCTGATGGGCGACAACGGGGCTGGCAAATCCACACTGGTGAAGATGATTGCCGGTAACTTTCGACCGAGTCATGGAACCATGCGGCTCGACGGCGCCGATCTCGTGCTTCATCAGCCGAAGGAAGCGCGCCTGAATGGCATTGAGATCGTTCACCAGGATTTGGCGCTTTGCAACAATCTGACGGCGGCAGCGAACGTGTTCCTCGGCCGAGAATTGCGCCGCGGCGTATGGCCTCTTCGCATCCTCGACCACAAGAGCATGTACAAGCGCGCCGCTGAGATATTTCGCGAGCTCAAATCCGAAACGCGGGCGCGCGATCTCGTCAAGCAAATGTCAGGTGGCCAGCGGCAAGCGGTGGCAATCGGCCGCACGATGCTGTCTGAAGCCAAAATCGTATTGATGGACGAGCCGACAGCAGCCATTTCAGTGCGCCAGGTGGCTGAGGTTCTGAACCTGATCCGCCAATTGCGGGACCGGGGCATTGTCGTTGTCCTGATCAGCCACCGCATGCCCGACGTCTTTTCGGTCGCCGACCGTGTGATCGTGATGCGGCGAGGCAGAAAAGTTGCCGACAAGCAGATTGCGGCAAGTTCGCCGGAGGAAGTGACGGGACTGATCACCGGCGCCATTGAACAGGTGTGATCGATGCTATCCGTTGCAACAGGAAGGAAGAAGGTCGACGATGGCGATTACACTTGACCAAACGATCGGACAGAAACAACGGAGCTGGCTTGCGACGATCATGGGCGGCCAGACATTCTGGGTACTGATTGCAGTCATTCTCGCCTGCATTTTTCTATCGACGGCGACGGACTCCTTTGCGACGGCGAAGAACATCTACAACATCACCCGCAACGTCACTTTCGTCGCCATTATCGCGCTCGGCATGACGCTGGTCATCATTACCGGCGGCATCGATTTGTCCGTTGGCTCCGTGCTTTGCCTGTGCAGCATGGTGCTGGCGGTCGTCATGCATGCGGGATACAGTATTGAAGTCGGCATCGCCGCCTCAATCGGTACTGCTCTTCTGGTCGGCGCTTTCAACGGCGTATTGATTGCCTATCTCGGCTTCCCGCCTTTCGTCGTCACACTCGGCATGTTGTCGATTGCCCGCAGCCTTGCGATGGTTGCGTCAAACAATACGGTCGTTTTCCAGTTCGGGCCTGATCACGACAAGCTCCTGGCGCTCGGTGGCGGCGCCTGGGTTTTCGGCATCGCCAATCCAGTGCTTTACATGGTCGTGCTGGCACTCATTACCGGTTTCGTGCTGCGCTGGACCAAGTTCGGCCGCTATGTCTTTGCGATCGGCGGCAATGAGCACGCCGCGACACTGACGGGTGTTCCCGTGCCGAGGATCAAGGTCATCGTCTATATGATTTCTGCCCTGTCGGCGGGGGTTGCCGGCATCATTCAAACCGGCTGGCTCGGCGCCGTCACCACAAACATCGGCGCCGGGATGGAACTTCAGGTCATTGCCGCCGCGGTTATCGGCGGCGCCAATCTGGCCGGCGGCGTCGGCACTGCCTTTGGAGCGTTGGTCGGCGCCGCACTCATCGAGGTCATTCGTAACAGTCTTGGCCTGCTCGGCATCAACGCATTCTGGCAGGGTTGCTTTATCGGCGGGGCAATCGTGCTCGCCGTCCTTTTCGACCGACTTCGCAACTTACGACAGGGCGAGTAGACGAACCCGGCTCTTAAGAGATTTCCGCGGCTCGAGCGCGCCAAGAGCGGCCGTACGTTCAAGCAGTCCGACCTCGTTCAGTCCGCTTTGTTGTCTGCCCGTTGCCCTTGAAAAAGTGCACCTTCGAGACATCGGCGGTGAGCCCTATTTGGATTCCCGCCTTCGTGTCATGACCGTCGTGCAGGACGAGGCAATCGTGCCCGTCCGGCAGCTTGACGTGGAGCAGCGTTACCGCCCCGGTATATTCACAAAGCCCGACGGTTCCGCGTAGCGTCCCGTCTCGAGGTTCCACGACCGTCAGATGCTCCGGCCTTATCCCGATGGTCTCGGCGGCGGCATCCATTGCCGTTGCGCCTGTCAGCAAAGGCGCGATATCTGCAGGGAGCAGATTCATTTTTGGGCTTCCGATGAACTGCGCCACGAAGGTATTTGCCGGCCGCTCGTATAGGTCCCGGGGGGAGCCGACCTGCTCGACGCGGCCGTCGCGCAGAACCACGATCTTGTCAGCGAGCGTCATCGCTTCGATCTGGTCGTGCGTTACATAGATCATCGTCGTGGAGAGCCGCTTGTGTAGAGCGGCAATTTCAGAACGCATGTGCACGCGCAACTCTGCATCGAGGTTCGACAGCGGTTCGTCGAACAGGAAGACATCAGGATTTCCGACGATGGCCCGGCCGATCGCGACCCGCTGCCGCTGACCGCCGGAAAGCTCGCGGGGGTAGCGATCGAGCAGTGCTTCGAGCTTCAGCGTGGCGCTTGCTTCATCGACGCGCTTCTGACGCTCCTGTGCCGGGACTTTGCGGACCTTCAGCCCGAAACCCATATTGTCCCGGACGGTCAGATGCGGATAGAGGGCATAGGATTGGAAGACCATGGCCACGCCGCGTTTCGAAGCCGGCACTTCGTTGACCACCCGGCCGCCAATCGCAAGTTCACCGCCGCTGAGATATTCCAGCCCCGAAATCAGCCGCAACAAGGTGGACTTGCCGCAGCCCGACGGACCGACGAATACGACGAACTCGCCCGGATCGATCCTGAGATCGACGCCGCGGATGACCTCGACGGCGCCGAAACGTTTTTCGATGCCTTTAAGCAATACACTGCTCATGAACGAAAATTCCTCATCCCTTCACGCCTGATAACGCAAAACTTTCGATGATCTGCCGCTGGGCGATCAGATAGACGATCAGGATCGGCACCACGGCAAGGCTGGTAGCGGCAAGCTGCAGGTTCCACAACGGTAAGCCGTAGCTGTCGTTGAAGTTCGACAAGGCCAAAGGCAGCGTGAACATGTCGAGCGAGCTCAGAAAGATCAGCGGCTCCAGGAACAGGTTCCACGAGAACAGAAAGGTGATGATGGAAACCGCAGCCAGGGCCGGACGCGCCATCGGCAGCGCTATCTTCCACCAGACGCCGAAGCGTGAGAGCCCGTCCATCTTGCCGGCTTCTTCCAGTTCCTTGGGCAGGGCCAGGAAATACTGGCGCATCAGGAACGTTGCCATCACCCCATGAGGGCCGAAGGTGGGCAGCAGGATCAGCGGCCAGTGAGTATCCACCAAACCAAACCAGCGCATCAGGAAGAAGTTCGGAATGATCGTCACTTCCTCCGGCACCATGAGCGCCGAGATCAGAAAAAGCATCAGCAGCCCGGCACCGGCAAACCGCATGCGCGCCAGCGCATAGCCGGCCAGGGACGAGATGACGAGAGTGAGCGCCGTTACAACGATCGCGATGTAAAGCGAGTTGAAATACTGCCGCGCGAACGGCTGGTATGTGAACACTTCGACGAAATTCTGCCAGCGCCAGACGCGCGGAATAAGCGTCGGCGCGCCGAATATCTCGGTCACGCTCTTGAAGCCGGCCGACACCATCCAAACGAATGGGAAAACAAAAGGAATGGCGGCGATCAGCAGTGCGATCGTCCAGCAGGCGCGGTAGAGGATCTGGATTTGGCGCTGGGTCACTCCGATCCCTTCCTCCGCAGCATCACCTGCACCAGGGTCAGCGCCATGATCATCACGAACATGATCATGGCGAGCGCCGAGGCATAGCCGACATTGAAGAACTTGAAGCCCTGCTGGTAGATGTAGAAGGCAAGCACCAGCGTGCCGTTTTCCGGGCCGCCACTGGTCATCTGGTATATGTGATCGAAGACCTTGAAAGAGCCGATTGTCGTAATGACCATGATGACCAGCGTGGTCGGCGCCAGCAACGGCCAGGTGATCATGCTGAAGATCTGCCGGCGCGAGGCGCCCTCCAGACGCGCTGCCTCTTCATAGTCCCGCGGGATCGCCTGCAGCGCCGCAATGTAGAGGATCATGTTGAGGCCCACCATCTTGATGACGCGGGTGACGATGACCGCCGCCATTGCCCAGTTCGGTTCACGCAGCCAGTTTGGACCGGTGATTCCGACCAGCGCCAGTACCTGGTTGATGAAACCGCCTTCTCCCTGCAGCAGAAATTTCCAGACGATCGCCCAGGCGATGGCCGAGGTGATGACGGGAGCGAAAAACACCGTGCGAAAGAATACGACGCCAAAGAACGGCCGGGAAAGGGCAAGCGCCAAGGCGAGCGCGAGCGCCATGTTGAGCGGCACGAGACCGATCGCGAAAATAACCGAATTGCGTACCACAAGCCAAAAGTCAGGGTTTTCGAGGAGCGCATTCTGAAAATTGGCAAGGCCTACGAAGGTGGCCTGCTGGCTGAGCAGGTTCCATTCGGTCATTGAATAATAGACCACTGCGCAGAGCGGACCGAGGAAGAAGATGAGGAACCCGATGAAGGTGGGGCTGACGAACAGCCACGCCTCCATCATCTCTCTCACCTTCAACGTCAGCCAGGTCTTTTGGCCCGTTCGAACGGAGTTATGAACGGTATCGGCCATCTTCGTTCTGATCAAAGCAGCGGCTGGATTGCTGCGCAGATGCCCTTGATGGCGGCATCGACATCGGCATCCGGCTTCCACAGAGCATCGACACGAGGCGCCATGGCGGCAAGGATCTGTGGCGCTTTTTCGTTAGCCGAGACCACCCGGCCCTTTTCTATAGCGGCAGCCACATTCTTCATCATCTCGGGCGATACAAGCTTGTTGCCGTTGATGAATGCATCGGCCTGCAGAACGCTCTTGCGGGCGGGCGGGAAGAACTGCGCCATGGTGGCGACGTTTTCCTTGTTGGTCATATGCGCCACGAATTCTGCGGCGATTTCCGTATTCTTGCCTTGGGCGAACACAACAAGACCGGCCTGGCCGATAACGGGTGACTCACCGCCTGGGCCGGTGGGCAACGGTGCGATGCCCCACTTGAAGCCGGCTTCCGCCATCTTCGAAGCACGGGAAATCTGGTTGACCGTCATCGCCGAATTGCCGGAGAAATAGTCTCCTTGTTCGCCCGGCGGAACGATGGACTTGTCCTTGAAGACCATGTCATGCAGCTGCTTGACCGCCTTGACTGCCTCGGGCTTGTCGAAGCCGCATTCCTTGTTCGACCAGATATCGCCACCATAGGCGCGGATTGGCGGCAGAAGGGCATGGGTCATGCGAGAGGCATAGCCTTCGCCATCCTTGAACTCGAAGCCCCATTTGCCGGGATTGGCTTGCGCGAGCTTCTTGGAGACTTCCTGGAACTTGTCCATGTCCCATTCGCCCTTGGCGGCGAGCGTCAGCGGATCTTCGAGTCCCGCTTTGTCGAACATGTCCTTGTTGTAGTAGATCATGAAAGGCGAGGTGGAGAACGGAATGCCGTAGACTGTTTCGTCCTTCTGCCAGAGGCCCATGGCCGGCTTCGAGAAATCGTCGAAATCATAGCCTTCCGCCGCCTTGAGCGTCGGGCCGAGGTCAATCAGAAGATTGGCATTTTCGAAAGCCGGAGCGGCATCTTCCATCATCCAGGCTATGTCGGGAGCATTGCCGCCGGCGATCTGGAAGGTCAGTTTCTGCGTGTAGTCGTTGACTGGCACGGTCTCGAACTTCACGTTCACGTCGGGATGCGTGGCTTTGAAGCTCTCCGCAATGCCATTCAGCATCTTCAGATGAGCCTCGCTCCCGGTCCAGACCGTCATGCGGAGATCCGTCGCGAAGACGGCAGACGTCGATATGCACAATGTCAACGCGGATGCTGCGATACCTGCTAATGCGGCCTTCATGGTTTCCTCCCTTTTTGGTCGTGGGCAAGCAGCCTTCGCCGACTGAATGCAAACGGCATTCGCCTGGAATTTGGCTGCAAGCTGCGGCGGATGGCTTCGCCGCATGATCTCGAAAACCTTGCCGCAGGCCGCTCACCCGGCAGCGTGCGGAAGGCTCCCGGGCGCGTCTCCAATCGACCATCCTCCGTCGACCGGGATATTTGCACCCGTAATGTAGCTGGCAGCATCGCTGCACAAAAAGACAAACGCCCCCACCAGGTCCTGCGGCTGGCCCGGCCTGCCCATAGGGATCTTGGCGGCAACCGCTTTGCGGAACGCCGGGTCGCCGTAGCGCGCGGCATTGGCTTCGATCTCGATCGCACCCGGCGAAACCACATTCAGCGTGACGCCGCGATGGCCGGTTTCGCGCGCAATCGACCTGATCGCGGTCAACTGCGCCGCCTTGAGCGACGCATAAACAACCGTTTCCGCCCGCGGCCGCACCGCCATGATACTGCCTGTGGCGACGACCCTGCCCCAACCCCGCTCGGCCATCGGCGGAACCAGCTTTGCCGTCAGCATCAGCAGCGCCGAGAAATTCGATGCCACATGAGCGCTGACATGCGCCTCATCGAATTCCTGCCAGGGCCGCCGATGTTCGATGGCGGCATTGGCAATGAGGATATCGATCGGGCCGTGTGTTTTGAGCACTTCATCGGCAAAAGCCTGCGTCGCACGCCCGTCGGTGAAGTCTGCTTCCAGTACCGGCGCTGTGCCGCCGGTCGCCCGGGCCACCTCACGCGCGCCCGTCTTATTACCGAAATGATGCAGGATCAGTTCCGCTCCATGCTCCGCAAGGCCAAGCGCAACAGCCCGGCCAATGCCGGAACTGGCACCGGTTACCAGCACCCGCCGGCCTTTCAATGAGAAGCGCGCGGCGCTCATCACTCGGCATCTTTCAGCTTGTCGGCCACCTCGAGCGAGGCAATGTCGGCAGCTTCGAAATGCTCCCGGATTTTTTGCTCGGCGAGGTCGGCATCGCCAGCTGCAATTGCGTCGTAGATCGCCTGATGCCGGTCAATCGTTGCCCGCCAGTCAGCGTCGCTGCGATTGGCGCGACGTGAAAACAATTCCGACACCTCGCGCTGCACGGAACGCATGCTCTCCATGTGCACGCGGATCATGTAATTACCCGTCGTCATGGCAAGGCCAAGGTGAAACAGGATGTCGGCGGCGGTAAAGCTGGAGGGCTCCTGCACGGAAGCCAGCATTCCCGCCAGGCCCTGCCGCATGATATCCAGACCTTCCGGATCGCGACGTTCGGCGGCGAGCCGGGCAATTCCCGTCTCGACGACGCGGCGCATTTCATTGGCTTCGCGCAGCCGCTTGAGACTGGAGCGGACCGCGTAGCCGTAAATCTTGTCCATCGAGTCGCCGCTCAGCGCCTTGGCGCGGGCAACCTTGCCTTGTTGGGTGAAGATCAGCCCGGCCGCCGTCAGTTGACGAAGCGCCTCGCGGGCGATCGGCTTCGAGACGCCGAACTCCCTGGCGATCTCCCCTTCGGGCGGCAACGGCTCGCCAGGCGAAATGCGCCCATCAAAGAGTGCTGCGGCAATCGCATCGGACACCCCATCCGCCAACCGAGAAGGGTTCGGCGGCTTGGCGGTGAAAACGGGCTTCCTTTCGGGAATTTCAGTCATCTCGGTCCTCATATTCACAAAGCTAACATGCAGTTTCCAACTTAGCAACTAGGTTTATCAGTTGCCAAGTCGCCAACATCTAGCTAGGAATAACAGACGCGCCCCAAAGCAGCGAGCAAAACCCGGAGCAACAAGCAAAACATTGGGAACGAAAGAGCCGATGGATTCCGTGCAACGTTCGATCGGACAGGCGATCCTCATTTCAGATGTCGTCGCTCATCCGCTCAGCCAGATGCTGCCCAAACCGACCGTCACGTCCTGGGGCACCTATCACAAGGTCTCGATGGTTCTCATCGAGGTGCGCACCGATGCCGTCGGCGTCGGTGAGGTGCTGGCCCGATTTTCGCCCAAGGCCTATGCGGAACTGATCGAAACCTCGTTAAAACCACGGCTGATCGGACAGGACGCACGCAACATCGGCGCGCTCTGGCAATCCATGCGGCGCTCGCTGTCAGGCCGCGCCGGCGGCATGCTGATCGAGGCGATCGCTGGCGTCGACATTGCGCTGTGGGACATCATGGGCAAGGCCGCCGGCATGCCGATCGCCAAGCTGCTTGGCGGCATCGGTCGGGAAGCAATCGAGGTCTATGCCGCCGCCGTAAACTGGGTCGACGATGCTGAGGCAGATCGGGAACTGGAGCGCTATATCGGCGAAGGATTCCCGCGCATCAAAGTCAAGATGGCCAATCCCGTCAGGGAAGCCTGCCGGCGCATCGAACGGCTGCGCAAACGCGCCGGCGACGATATCGAGCTCTGTGTCGACGCCAACTGGGCCTATGATCTGGACCAGGCGATCGAGGTCGGCAGGGCACTTTCGGCCAACGGCTACTTCTGGTTCGAGGAGCCACTGGCGCCGGAAAACGAGCAAGGCTACGAAGAACTTCGCAAACGCTGCGACGTGCCGCTCGCAGCCGGAGAGAGCAACTTTACCGCCGATCAGGCGCAGCGTCTTGTCGCCAACCGCACCCTTTCCATCCTGCAGCCAGATGTCGCTCGTGCCGGCGGCATATCCGAAACACGGCGCATGGCCGACTATGCCGCTCTCCATGATGTGGGCTACGCCCCGCATATCGGCATGTCCGGCATTATCTGCGAGACGGCCAGCGCGCATCTGGCCGCCGCCCTTCCGAATTTCCGGGTGATGGAATGCGAATGCGATCTTAGCCCCTTCAAGCGCGACCTGGCCGATCTGGCGCCCGGCTGCCTGCGCCAGAAGAATGGCCAGCTCGACGTGCCGACACGGCCGGGTCTCGGCATCGAAATCGATTGGGACGCCGTCAAACGGCTCCGCGTACAGTGAGGTCAACACCATAATGACGACATCAGCCCCCTCTTCCACAGCCGACATAATGGAAGCCATGAGGCTCGCCATGCTTCGCGCAGATCCGGCGCTCAGCCGTTTCGATCCTCTGCCGCGCATCCTGTCGTTTGACGATTTTTCGCGCGGGCATTGCGGCTGGTCACAGTTGGTCGGCAATTACGAGGACACACTCGACGTCATGCTGCCCGGTTTTGCCCAGCACTCGAGCGCCATGCTCTCAACTCTCGGGCATTGGGATGCAGGCTCCCACGGCGGCATGGATTCGTCCTATGCGCTCAAGATCGCCACAAAGGCAAAACCGGGTGCCCAGAACGTTGCAATCAAGCGTCATACCTTCCGCAAGCGCGGGCCGATCCGCTTCGAGATTTTCTTCACGTTCAAGCCGGAGGCGACGGAGCTGAAACTATCGGAAACCGACGTGCGATCGGTCGGCTTCCTGTTCGACCTGCAATGCGGCGATCGCGACGGAGACGGCGAGCGGGTTATGCCACATCTGCGCTTTCTCAACGCACTCGACGGCAAGCACCTGCAGAAATGGCAGTACAAACGTGAGACCACGTCCTTCACCGCCATCGGCCGGGAAGACAAGACCGTAAGCCACTATCACCTGGCGCCCGAAGGCTGGCTGGACTTGCCGGATGGTGAACAACGGCTCTGCTACAACGAGATCCCGACGAAGGTGAACTGGAGCTATATGCGCTTCGATTTCGACCTCGCCTCCATGAAGGCGATCGGCTTGCAGTGCAACGACCGGAATTTCGACGTATCCGGCTTCGAGTCGATCCGGATTCCGGCGATGAAAAACCTCTGGTGCATGCTGAACTTCTGCCTGTTCGCCGAGACGGATGTCGCCAAGCGTGCCTTTCTCTACGTCGATTCCATCTGCATTTCAGGGGATTTTTGATGCTTCCCGAAAACATCACGGCGGTGATAACCCGCAATGAGCGCTGGAGCGGTGACGCCGCGAGCGAACCCTATGAGGCCGGCTGGGCGCATGAAGCCGTGTTCTTTATTCGGGCATTGAAGCCTCCCATCGGCGCTGCACCCAAGGGCTGGGTGGAGATCTCGCCTGACGGCATGCACTGGGTTCGAGAAGGAACGGAATTCGCCATGCCGGGCGAACAGGACGGCGTTGCCGTGGCCCGGCTCAACACCTTCGGCAATTGGCTGCGCGTTGCAACCCGCTTTGCCGATGGCGCTGAATGCACCGTGCTGGTGACCCTTCATCTGAAGGCTTGATTTGAGAAAACGCGGGAATAACTTCCGCGCTTTCTCCTTCCGTCAGCCAAGATAGGCGCCCTGGGCCAGAAGTTCCCTGCGCAAATCCGCGTAGTCGACATGCCGCGGGCTGGCCCTGTTACCGACCGAAAGCGCCGCGGCAACACCAGCTGCCTGACCGAGCGCAAAACAGGGCGGCATGACACGAATGGCGCTGAGCGCCTCATGCGTCGCCGAAACGGCGCGGCCGGACACCAGCAGGCCCTCATGAAAGCGCGGCAGCATGACCCGGTAAGGTATCTGGTAGATATTGGCCGCATCAAGCCCCGCGCCACCGGTACCACCGCCCGAGCCTGTGGGGTCGTGAATATCGAGCGGATAGCCGCACAACGCCACGACATCGTCGAAGGCGCGGCCGGAATGCAGATCCTGCAGTGTCAGTTCGTAGGCGCCATCGATCCGTCGCGTTTCCCGCACGCCGATCTGGGTTGCCGTGTCCCGCAGTTCCACCTGCTCGAAGCCGGGCAGGTTGTTGCGGAAGAAATCGAGCAGCGCCACGGTCTGCTCCCGGCCTTCAACCTCGGCAAGCGAGAGCTCAAGGGCGTCAGCCCCATTGCGGCGCAAGACGCGGCCGGTATTGATGCGCCAGACGCCGGGTTCCATGGTCTTGTAGAGACCGATGCCGCGGCGAGGCACGGGAAAGCGGCCCTCTGCCGTCGCCTTGGCGACGATCGAGGCGAAGGGCCGAAAATCCTGCGGATGCGCGCGGATGTAATCCTCCACCACCTGGTCATCGACGTTCTGCACGCGGAAGAACAGTGTCTGCGGCTGGGAAAGGCCGTCGCTTTCCCGCCCCTGGCGGGTATGGACTCCGGCATAATGGGCGACATCGCCATCGGCCGAGCAGTCGACGACGACCTTGGCACGAATGCTCCTCAGCCCGCCCTTGCCGGCGCAAACAACCCCGAGCACCTGGGGATTGTCCGCATCATGATCGTCGACGATCGCATCGACGACCATGGTGTGCAGCAGCAATTCCACTCCCGCCTCGATGCACATGCGCTGCGCCGCGACCTTCGCCGCCTCAGGCTCGAAAGGCGTCACCTTGTCGTGGCCGTAGACGATGAAGCCGCAATAGGCCGAACCTGCCGGGATCGTACTCGGATGCAGCGCGCCGCCAAGCGCCATCATCCGCTGAACGAATTCTTCGTAGATGCCGCGGATCAGTTGCTGGCTGCCATCGAGCGAATAGGAGGTCATGCAGGGGCCGACGAGGCCCGCCGTGAGGTTGCCGCCGAGGAAGCCGTAGCGCTCCACGAGGCGTCCCCGCACGCCAAGACGTGCCGCCGCGACCGCAGCCGATAATCCCGATGGTCCGCCCCCGATGACGAGCACATCGACATCATCGAGTTCGGGAATATCAGCCGAATAGGCGTAACGGCGGGCTGTCTGCTGCATGCCTGTATCCCCTCCCCGGTCTAGCGGAACATCGATCCGCCATCGACATCGAGCGCGGCACCGTAGGTAAAGCTGGCTGCATCCGAGCACAGGAACATGATTGCCGCCGCCATGTCCTCCGGCCGCCCCATGCGCCGCATCGGCAGATTACCGGCGATGCGGTCCTTCAGCGACTGATCGATATGCGAGTGCATCGGGGAATCCGTCGGCCCGGGATTCAGCGCGTTGATGCGGATCTTCTTGCCCGCAAGTTCGCGCGCCACCGACTTGACCATCGACAGGGTCCCGGCTTTCGATGCCGCATAGGCGGTATCGGCAATCAGGCCGCCGCCGCCATGCACGCCGGCATCCGAGGCGATACAGACGATGTTGCCGCCATCGGGGTTGTCGAGCATGCGCTTGACTGCGCCCTGCACGACGAAGAAGGTGCCGAGCAGATTGACATCGAGCACGCGGTGCCAATGCGCCCGATCCTGCTCGAATATACGCTTGGCTGTGATGATCGCCGCACATGTCACGACGTTATCGAGACGCGCCAGATTGGCGTCGCAATAGTCGAAGGCCTTATCGATGCTTTCCTGATTGCTGACATCCACCGTCACCGTGTGAACAACCGCGCCGCCATTACACAGTTCCGCACCGTAGCGCTTCAGCCCCGCCTCATCACAGTCGGCCATGACGACTTCCGCGCCCTTGCTGGCAAACGCCCTTGCAGTTTCAAGACCCATTCCACTCGCTGCGCCCGTGATAAGGACGGTTCGGCCTGCAAAACTATCGTCGGAAAAAGTAGCATAGGCCCCAGACATCGTCGCAGCTTCCTTCATTAACGGCAGCCCAAACAACCGGTCAGCAGGCCCGCCTCGCTATTGCTAGAAACGTAGCAACTATGTTATATAGTTGTAAAGCGCAATGTGTGGCGATACGCTGTCTGGAAACAGTATCCCGACCAGGAAAGGCGCCGAGGACCGATCGGGCATGTTTCACGACAGTTGCCGGAACGTGGCTGAGTTTGCTGCAGCGGTTCCCAACGTCAAATCTCGCATGGCCACGTCATTTGGCAAAAGCAGCAAAGCCCCGGCCGTTTTTGCGGTCCGGGGCTTTTAAGTATGTGTATTTGGGAATGTTTGGTTGCGGGGGCCGGCTTTGCCCCGTTCGGGTCTTAAAACAGTCCACTGGACTGTTTTATCGGGCGGGGCCCGATCGACCTCTCACCCTTCAGGTTATGGTGAGCTCTGCGAACGAGGAGCTAACATCGCCAGGGAAAGCGAAGCTTTTCCGCCAGCGATAAAAAGATAGGTGCTGATCTTTAGAGAGGAATTTGGTTGCGGGGGCTCGCAACACCCGATTCCTGCGATTAGTCGAACGCTATGTACCGAAATTGGCGGCGTAATTCCGATGCAAAAAGTTTCAATCGATACTAGGTCGTAGTGACGATTTAACTATTTGAGCCAGATGGCGATTGCGGCGAGTTTTACAAAGCCCATGAAGTTGGCGAGGAGCTTGTCGTATCTGGTTGCGACGCGTCGGAACTGCTTAAGCTTGTTGAAGATGCGTTCGATCTTGTTGCGCTCCTTGTAAAGATCGACGTTGTAAGAGCGCAGGATTTTCCTATTGCACTTGGGCGGGATGACGACTTGGGTTCCGGCTCCGGTGATCTTGTCGACGAGATGGTCTGCGTCATATCCCTTGTCGGCAATGGCTGCATCGGCATTGATGCCGTCGATGAGATCCTCGGCCAACGCGATGTCGTGGCGCTGGCCGGGACTGGCGATCAGGCGGACCGGAAGACCAAGCAGAAGCGGTCATCGGCAGAACCCGCGAAAGTTGTCAGAAACTCTGTGGCGATCCAGCCGATATGATTGGGCCCGTATGCAACCATTGGCTCGCTCGCGGACCGTTGCTCAGCAATTGCGCTTACAACATCATGTGCTATGCGCTTGTCGTTACCATCGAGGGCCTCGGGCCTACTGAGCGAATCCGAGACTCGCGATCCCAATTCCCCCCACCAGGATCAGGCTCGCGGCCCACACGATATCGAGATTGAACCAGCTTTGTGAGATGAACTTGGGTCCGAGCCATCGATAGACGGCAATGGCGATAACGCCGCCACTTACAATCATGGCGGCCGCGTGGACCACGGAGACGGCCGTGGCGGTGATCAGATTACCAGTCATGAGCGTGGCAGCCGCTTGGTGTCCGACATCCGGTTCCCCGGCCAAGCACAGGCCCAGATAAATCGGCACCAGCATCAGCCCGGCGCCATGCGCGGTGGCAGCCGCGAAGGACCACAACGCCAGTTGCGCCGGCGGTATACGGGCAAGAACACGCGGGTGGCGCCGGTTGATCAAGAGATAGATTCCGGCTGCGATCACGATCAACCCGGCCGCGATGCGGATCTGTCGTTCCCAGACAATCAGCGTCAGCATCGCGCCGAAGGGCAGCAGGATGCCAATCATCGCCACAAAGTGGCCCATTGCCAAAAGGCCGAGCGCCCGGAACAATTCGCTGGCACGTCTGTCCAACAATCCGGCCGAGACGGCCAACGGCCAGCCCATGCCGGGGTTGACGCCGTGATAAATGCCGCTGGCGATGACGGCCAACCAGAGAGACCCGGCAGTCGTCCACTCGCTCATCGCTTCATTGACCCGAGCAGTCGGTTACACCGATGGATAGCAAAATGAATCCGTCGAGCAATCGCCGCCTTCCAGACGAATCTGGTGCGAGCGATACCCCTCGGGGAACTTGACATAAAAGTCCTTGTCCAGGGTGATCCCACCGTTCTCGCCGACACTGGCCTTGACCATGGCTGCCGGGATACCATCGGGATAGAACTGGTCGTCCCAGGTCGAATACAGAGAGTTGGTCCAGTAAACGCGTTTGCCGTCGCGGCTGATCTCGACCATCTGCGGGCCGCCCCTGTAGTCGCCGCCGCCGGGATGCTTGGTCTTGCGCGTGATGCCGCCAATATGGACGGACCCTGCAAGCTTAGGCTTCATAGGATCGGTGACGTCATATTGGCGCATCTCACCGGTCCCCCAGCAGGATACGTAGAGGAAGCGGTCATCGAGCGATAGGTCTATGTCGGTTACCAGCGGCGGGACCGCCTCGAAGCCCTGCAAAAGCGGGGGAAGGTCATCTTTCGCAGCTGCCTCGGGCGGGATAGTCGCCGTCTTTTCGCAATGAAATTTGCCATCCTCGCGCCACCATGTCCAGATCGATCCCTCAAGGTTTGTCGTGTCAACGACCACTCCAAGGAAACCGTATTCTTTTACCGGGTCATGGGCGGGGCGGACTTCCAGTGCCATCTGGTGATTGACTCCCAGATCAATGGTCTGCACGTTCCTGCGTTCGCGCAAATCCCAGAAATGCACCCGGTGTCCGTATTTGTTCGACAGGAGATCTTCCGGGACGATGCCCTTCTCGAACTGGGGCGGAAGTGCCCACTCGCTCGATACCATGTAGTCGCGTGGCAGGTTCCACCAGAAATCATACTGCTTGTCCTGTGGCCCACGATCGATCTCATAGCGCCCGATGACATCGAACGTCTCGCAATCCATGACAAAGATGCCGGGAGGTCCGTCGGTGCCCTCAGGGCCACCGCCCCCAAGCGTCGAGACATAAATACCTTCCGGACCGCAGTGAATCGTATGAGGCCTAGAATAGCCCGTCTTGGCAAACACTTCTTCTGGCTCGATGACCTTGTGGATTTTGGCTTTGGTCGGTCCGCCCTTGGTGTCTATTACGTAGATGCGCGAAGATCGAATACCGGGAATGATCAGAAACCGGCGCTCGAGAAACGGGTGACCGTTCAGCGGCGAAAGGGCCGAAGAGCACGCGTTCCAGCCGAAGTGGTGAAACTCGTCGCCCTTGTTTGGCATTATCACGCTATGGACGACCTTGCCGTAGTCCTTTGACTTCGGGTCTACGTCAACTATTGCTAATCCATCAGGCCGAGAGAAGTCGGGACTCAACATCAAAGTGTACGCAAAATTTTCGACTGGAGCCTGCATTGCGAGCTTGGCAGTCGCGTGGAAAGTCCGGTCTGGCCGTACAGTCATTGTCGTCCTCCCTTGGCGGGTTAAGCAGCCCGTCAGACAATCAGGGCACGACCTGCGTTTGGACGCCCGCCGAAAACGTCGAGACGCTTTGTTGTTCGCACGCTATTTTCATCCGACTTTGAAGAATCTCACGGATTCTGGAGAACTACAATCTCGATTTGCACCGGAAGAGTGGTCCCGGTAGGGACGATGGTTACCCATCGCCCCCCGGCCAGATCCGTACGTGCGGCACTACCGCATACGGCTCCTATCGGATGTTGTGACGGTGAACCGAGCATCTGGATGCGGGTGCAACAAGCGACATGGCGGCAGGTATTTGCGAAGCAGCCTTTGGAAACGATCCCAAGACAGCCGGTTTCGTTGGCTTCGACGCATCAAAGCGTGTCGCCAAGCTCGACCAACTTCCCAGCGGAACCCTCCCAATCGTCTTAGATTGTCTGGCACCGCATGGTAGTTCAAATACCCCTGTAACACTTGCCGTAGCCATCGACCTACTACTGCGATCGGTTCATGGCGTCTTCGCATTAGCGTTTCCCGAATGGCCATCAGCGTCGTGCGCATGCGCTTCTTGATTGTCAGACGGACAATCTTGAAGCCCCCATCATTGCGCCGCCTACCACAGCAGTGTGTGAATCCCAGAAAGTCGAAGGTCTCTGGCTTGCGGATCCCACGCTCCCGGCAGTTTCGCGCAGCATACCGCCCAAAGCGTATTAGCCGCGTCTTTTCCGGGTGTAGTTGCAAGCCAAACTGAGCGAGACGCTCCCGCAATGCTTGCAGGAAGCGCTGCGCCTCTCCTTCGTACTGGAACCCAATCACGCTGTCGTCGGCATAACGTACAATGATCACGTCGCCTTTAGCGTTTCGGATACGCCATTGCTGGACCCATAAATCCAATGCGTAATGCAGATAGATATTCGATAGCACGGGGCTAATTACAGAGCCTTGAGGAGTTCCTCGCGTTGATGCGACGCGGCGGCCATCCTCAATCGTGCCCGCTTTCAACCATTTGTAGATCAGACGTATCAGCCGGCGGTCACCCACTCGATGCGACAGGAAACGAAGCATCCACTCGTGATCGATTTCATCGTAAAACGAGCGAATATCCGCGTCCAGTATCCAGTTGATCTTCCGCTTGTCGATCCCAACCCACAAGGCGTCCAGCGCGTCATGCTGCCCCCTTCCTTGTCGGAACCCGTATGAGAAGCCCAGGAAGTCTTGCTCATAAATCGCGTTCAGAACCGTGGACACGGCCATCTGCACGACTTTTTCTTCCAGTGCTGCAATACCGAGGGGACGGAGTCTTCCGTCATTCTTCGGAATGTAGACCCGTCGGGACGGTTGTGCACGATACGCACCGGACTGAATCTCCAGATGTAATTCGTGCACGCGCCCTTCGAGGGTCTTCTCATAATCGTACCACGTCACGCCGTCCACTCCACTCGCCGCCTGCTTGCGAAGCGCATGGAAGCTCTTCACCAACAGCGTCGGAGTGACGTGGTGCATCAGCGCCGTGAAACGCATCTTCGGGTTCCGCTTGGCGGCTTCCCGTACACCTTCAATCCCCATCGAAGCGTGTCTTATCCGGCTCTGTGTCCGGCACGCTGGAGTTTCGAAGGCGTTCCCTCCGATTACACCCCTTCCCTCCATCGCCTCCGCAGGATCATCTCCCTTGTTCGGCAACTTCTGCAGTACTATGGGCGTATCCGACTTCTCATCAGCGTTGACGACTGGATTGTGATCAACGATCTTCCCAGTCCCGTCCAGTCCATTTGCACTGGACACTGATGAGATCTCGCTGCTTCCGTATGAAAGACTTCCCGGCATGCACAGGGTCTCCGACCGCGCGGGATCGGGGCATGGCTTGCGATTGACGCCATGCACCGTGTTGCCTTCCGCTTCGCTTAACAGCGTCGGCATCCCGAACTGATCATTTCGCGGCTCAATGGCCGGCCTGCCGGTTTCCCCTGTCAACGCTTCGACGCACACCTCGCGATGTGCCCCGCATGACTCGGGGTCAGAGTGATTCGCCACTTCTTCTCCGTATTGAACTTTCATCAACTATCTTTCATCGGCTTTGCAGCCGCACTAAGCGCGAATTTCCCCGCACCTTGGTCAATCAGGTGACGCTCGTGCCCGAGGCGTTTACCCAATGCTAGCCGTGTGCCAGGCCTTAAACGCAAGAAAGCCCTCCACGATGGGAGGGCTTTCTTGTTGATAATTAGATAATTGGTAAATTCTGGTTGGGGGGCAGGATTTGAACCTGCGGCCTTCAGGTTATGAGCCTGACGAGGCGAGGCGGATAAGCAATCGATCCAGTGAATCGATTGCCCGCCGAGCGGGCTGCTCCACGAGGAGCGCTTTGATTTTTGGAAGGAAAGTTTGGTTGCGGGGGCCTGAAGCCACAGAGACTTGTAACTTCGGCGGAACAGCCGGTGTGATTTGGAAGAAATTTCCCACTACGCCGTAACAAAACGTCGGTACCGACCGGCCCAAGCCATTTGCCTATGGAACAATAAAATCGGTACGGCGCTATCGAAAGCGCGCGCTTCGCAAGCGACCTTCGCCACATCCGGACCGGCCTGGTTTGCTCCGCCAATGACAATAATCTTGTGAAAAATCCGATATTAGGGCACAATTTGTGAACGCATCGGAATTTGCGGCGCAATCTCGAATCCGGCCGTCTCGCGCCGGGTACCAGTTCGCGTCGGAGGGTCGGCGTCGATGGATCAGGGGTTCTTTCTTCTGTTCGCTGCGGTATCCGTGATCACGGCCCTGACGGTGGTCCTGGCGCGCAATCCGGTTCACAGCGCATTGGCGCTGATGGCGTGTTTCCTGCAGGTCTCGGCAATCTTCGTCTTGCTCGGGGCACCGTTGCTCGCGGTCATCCAGATCTTCGTCTATGTCGGCGCGATCATGGTCCTGTTCCTGTTCGTGATCATGATGATCGATGTGCGCGAAGCCGTGTTGCAGCGATTCTTGCCGGGCGGCAACCTCCCGGCTCTGGTACTGCTCGTCCTGCTCGGGGTCGAGATGCTCGTGCTGCTGCTCTGGAGCGACCGCTTTTCGGTCATGGAGCCCGTCGTCATGCGCGGCGGCGATGGCATCCGGCAGCTTAGCACAGCACTTTTCGCCGACTATCTCCTGCCGTTTGAAACCGCCTCCGTAATCCTGCTGGCAGCCCTGGTCGGCGCCATCATGCTGGCGCGGAAGGAGCAGGGGTGATGGTTCCGCTCTGGTGGTATATTGTGCTCGGAGTGGTCCTGTTCGTGATCGGAGCGGCGGGCGTGCTGCTCAGGCGCAATATTCTAGTCGTACTGATGTCGTTGGAGCTGCTGCTCAACTCGGTCAACATCAATTTCATCGCTTTCGGGCGTTACCACGCCGATTTCCGCGGGCAGATCTTCGCGATCTTCGTCATCGCAATCACCGCGGCGGAGGTTGCCGTCGCCCTCGGAATCCTGGTCGCCCTCGTGAGGAACAAATCCACCCTCAAGGTCGACGACGTGACGGTGATGAAAGGATAGCGGCTTTGGACCCGGTTGTATCGATCCGGCCGTTGCTTGCCGTCACCGTCGCCGGTCTGGCGGCCCTTGCCGTTCTCCTTTTGAACAAGCGCGAGAGACTTCGCGATCTGGTCTCGCCGTTGGCCGCGATCGCCATGTTCGCGATTGTCGTGTCGATGGCGCCCACGGTGCTCGCGGGCGGGACGGTCGAACTGCGCCTGTTCGAGATTCTGCCGGGGATTGACTTTGCTTTCCGGGTCGATGCGCTCGGCATGGTGTTTGCCACCGTCTCGTCGCTGCTGTGGATCGTGGCGGCGATCTATTCCGTCGGCTACATGCGGCATTTGAACGAGCATGCGCAGACCCGGTTCTTCGCCTGCTTCGCCAGCAGTCTTGCGGCCGCCGCCGGGGGCGCCTTCGCCGCCAATCTGTTTACGCTGGTGATCTTTTACGAAGTGCTCAGCCTCGTTACCTATCCGCTCGTCTACCACCACGAGGACGAAGAGGGATGGAGGGGCAGCCGCAAGTACCTCGTCTATCTGATGGGCGCCTCGAAAAGCGCGTTGCTCGCCGCACTGGCGCTGACCTACCATATTGCGGGGTCGCTCGACTTTGTCGCGGGAGGGCTGCTGGCGGGGAGCGATGCCTCGGCGGCGCTGCTGACGGTCGTCTATTTCTGCTATCTTTTCGGCTTCGCCAAGGCCGCTGTGATGCCGATGCACGCCTGGCTGCCCGCCGCGATGGTCGCGCCGACACCGGTCAGCGCGCTTTTGCATGCAGTGGCAGTGGTCAAGATGGGCGTGTTCTGCGTGCTGCGGGTGGTGTTCCATGTCTTCGGCACGGGGCTAGTGGGCGGGCTGGGCCTCGGCATCGTAACGGCCTATCTGGCTTCGTTCACGATCCTGATGGCGTCGGTTTACGCCCTGACGCGGGACGACCTGAAGGCCAGGCTCGCCTATTCGACGGTCAGCCAGCTCTCCTACATCGTGCTGGGCGCGGTTCTGTTGTCGCCGGTCGCGATGGTCGGCGGGATCATCCACATCGCGGCTCACGCATTCTCAAAGATCACACTCTTTTTCTGCGCCGGCTCGATTTATTGCGCGTCCGGCAAAAGGAACATCAGCGACATGGCCGGTGTCGGCCGCAGGCTGCCCTGGACGATGGGGGCATTCTTCGTCGCCTCGCTCAGCATGATTGGCGTGCCGCCAACCGCGGGGTTCGTCAGCAAATGGTATCTGGCGCTGGGCTCTGTGGAGGCGGGAGAAATTGCGTTCCTGATCGTGCTCTTAGTGAGCTCGGTCCTGAACGCCGCCTACTTCCTGCCGGTTAGCTATGCCGCCTTTTTCGGGACGGAAGAGCAGGAAAGTTCGGCTACGGTCCGTGAAATTCCAATGATGACGATCCCGCTGGTCGTAACCGCCCTCCTGTCGGTGTTGATGGGCATTTTCCCGGGCTATTTTCTGGCTTTGGCGGAAGGAGTGGTCAGATGATCAATAGCATCGTCGATTATTTCGGCAACGAGGCATATGCGACACGCCGCCGCCGGCTGTTTTATCTGGTGCTCGTCCTGATCGTCGTCGCCGACTTCCTGGTCTTCCGCGAACACGCCGAATATCTGTGGGACAGCGTGCCTGGCTGGTCGGCCGTCTACGGCTTCGTCTCCTGCGTCCTGCTTATCTTCGTTTCCAAGTTTCTCGGCCATCGCGTCGGGCTGATGCGGCGCGAGGACTATTATGACTAACTTCATCCATCCAGCTCTGCTCTTTATTCTTGGCGCCCTACCGATCCCGTTCCTCAGCGGGTCGGTCCGCAAGGCCTATCTGCTTCTGATCCCTGCGCTGGCGATCCTTGTCGTGCTTGCGATGGAGCCGGGCAGCTATGGCGAAGCGCGGTTCATCGGGCAGGAGATCCTGATCGCAAAGGTGGACAAGCTCAGCATCGTCTTCGCCACCGTTTTCACCATCATGGCGCTGATCGGCATGGTCTACGCGTTGCATCTGACGGATGCCGGCCAGCACGTGGCGGCATTCGTCTATGTCGGCAGCGCGCTTGGCGTGGTGTTTGCCGGTGACTACCTGACCCTCTACCTGTTCTGGGAGGGCATGGCGTTCGCTTCCGCCTATCTGGTCTTCGCGCAGCGTGGCGGGCCGGCGATCCGGGCCGGGTTCCGCTATCTCATGGTCCATATCACCGGCGGCGTCGTCCTGCTCGGCGGCATCATTTCCCACGGGCTCGCCACCGGTTCACTGCTTTTCGGCCCGATCGCGGGGAGCCTCACCAACGGGGGAATGGGGGTCGGCGACTACCTGATCCTCGCCGGCTTCATCCTCAACGCGGCCGTGCCGCCGCTCAATGCCTGGCTGACCGATGCCTATCCGGAGGCGACCGTCACCGGGGCGGTGTTCATGAGCGCGTTTACCACCAAGACCGCCGTCTATGTGCTGGCGCGGGCGTTTCCGGGGACTGAGATTCTGGTCTGGCTCGGCACCGCGATGGCACTCTACGGCGTCATCTACGCCGTGCTGGAGAACGACTGCCGGCGGCTGCTCGCCTATCACATCGTCAGCCAGGTGGGCTATATGATCGCGGGTATCGGCATCGGGACCGAGATGGCGGTGAATGGGGCTGCCGGCCACGCCTTCGCGCATATCCTCTATAAGGCACTTCTGTTCATGGGTGCCGGGGCAGTCATCTACGTCACCGGCCGTCGCAAACTCACCGAGCTCGGCGGGCTTTACAAGACCATGCCGCTGACCGTGGCGCTTTACATGGTCGGCGCCTTCGCGATCTCGGCGTTCCCGTTCTTCTCGGGCTTCGTCACCAAATCGATGGTGATTGCGGCTGCCGGACAGGATCATCGGGCGTTTGTCGTGCTGGCGCTGACGATGGCGTCGTCGGGGACGTTCCTGCACACGGGCTTGAAGCTCCCGTATTACATGTTTTTCGGCGTGGACCGGAAACTGGAGGCGCGGGAGCCGCCGCGCAATATGCTGGTTGCAATGGGCATGGCGGCGGTGCTCTGCATTGCAATCGGGGTGTTTCCCCAGCCACTTTATGCGCTTCTGCCCTATCCAGTCGACTTCGAACCCTACACAGGCCCCCATATCACGGAGAGCCTCGGCCTGCTGATGTTCACCGCCCTGGGATTCGTGGTGTTCCTCAGGGCGCTCGACCCCGAGAACACGATCAGCCTCGACACCGACTGGTTCTATCGCAAGGGCGCGCGGCTCTTCATGTGGTTCGCCGAAAAACCGTTGGCACGCTACGAAAAGGCGGTGAGTGACGTGTCGGAGACCGCAGCGCTACCCCTCCTGCATGGGGCGGCACGGGCGGGACTGTGGATCGATCTCACCGGCGTGGACGCCGTCGTGAACGGCGTCGCCCGCTCGATCCTGCGCGGCGGCGACGCGCTGCGGCGGTTCCAGACCGGCGTCGTGACCCATTACGCTCTGGCGATGATCGCCGGTGTAGTCGCGGCCACCATCGTCTTCGCCGTGGTGTGGCGGTAGGGGGTGCGATGGGATTCCCGCTACTGAGCCTCATCGTATTCACGCCGGCCGCCGGAGCAGCGGTTTTGATGTTTCTCCGCAGCGACGATGCCGTACGGTGGACCGCGCTGGGTGTCACCGTTGTCGACCTCGCTCTCTGCATTGCAATGCTGACGAGCTTTGACACCACGACCCACCAGATGCAGTTCACCGAGACGCGCCCGTGGGTGCCCACGCTCGGGATCACTTATGCGCTCGGCGTCGACGGAATCAGCGCGCTCTTCGTTTTCCTGACCACGCTGTTGGGCTCGATCTGCGTCCTCGCATCGTGGGTCGCGATCGAGCGCAAGGTGAAGGAGTTCATGATCAGTCTGCTCTCTATGCAGGCCTTGATGCTGGGGGTGTTCTGCGCGCTCGACCTGTTCTTGTTCTACGTCTTTTGGGAGGCGATGCTGATCCCGATGTACCTGATCATCGGCGTCTGGGGCGGCGACGGCCGGGTCTATGCGGCATTCAAGTTCTTCCTCTACACGCTGGCGGGCAGCGTCCTGTTCCTGATCGGTGTCATCGTGCTCTATTTCAACGGCGGCGAGACCTTCGACATCCTCGCCCTCACAGCGCAGGATTTGCCGTTCCGGGTCCAGTCTTGGCTGTTCTTCGCCTTCCTGATCGCTTTTGCGGTCAAGGTGCCGATGGTGCCGGTCCATACCTGGCTGCCGGACGCCCATGTGCAGGCGCCGACGGCGGGCAGCATTATCCTCGCCGGAGTGCTCCTGAAGATGGGCGCCTACGGATTCCTGCGGTTCTCGCTGCCGATGCTGCCGGAGGCATCGATGTATTATTCGACGCTGATGCTGGCGCTTTCGGCGCTTGCGATCGTCTATGGCGGATTGCTCGCGCTGGCGCAGGACGATCTGAAGAAGCTGGTGGCTTATTCCAGCATCAGCCATATGGGCTTCGTGACGCTGGGGATTTTTGCGCTGAACCTCCGCGGGCTCGAGGGCGGTATCCTGCAGATGTTCAATCATGGCGTGACGACAGGCGCCCTATTCCTGTTCGTCGGGCTGATCTACGAGCGGACCCATACCCGCAGCATCGCCGACTATGGCGGGTTGATGAAGGTGGCGCCGGTCTACACCACGTTTCTGGCACTGTTTACCCTATCGTCGATGGCGCTGCCGGGAACGAATTCGTTCGTCGGCGAGTTGCTGGTGCTGTCAGGCGGGTTTGCGGCCAACTTGGTCGCCGGCTCGGCCGCCGTTTTGGGCGCATTGCTGGGGGCTGCCTATCTGCTTGGCATGTATGGGAAAGTCGCGCTCGGCCCGGCCAGCGTCGGCGCCCGGTTGACGATACGCGACGTGAACGCCCGTGAGATGGTTGCGATCCTGCCGCTGGCCGTCTTCGTACTCTGGGTTGGGCTCTATCCGAAACCCTTTCTCAACGTCATCGATGCCTCGGTGCAGCATCTGCTGACGCACGTGCACAGTAGGGGGAGCGGCCAATGACCGCCGCCACGCTTTTCCAGTCGGCCCTAGCGAGCCTGCCCGAGATCGTGGTGATCACCGGCGCCTGCATCCTGCTCATCCTGGGACAGTTTGTGCGAAAGGGACAGGAACATTTCCTTGTCTGGGCGTCGGTCGCGGTCGTGTTGACTGCCGCCTTGGCGACACTCATGCTGGCAAGCGAAGTGCGGCCGGCATACACGGGCATGTTCATCGCCGACCGCTTCGCGGTCTTCTTCAAGTTCGTTTTCTACTTAGCCACCGTTCTGACGTTCCTCCTTTCGCGAAAATATGCCGACATCGAAGGGATCGGGAGCAGCGAATACTATGTCCTGCTGCTCTTCGCGCTTTCGGGCATGATGATCATGGCCTCCGCGACCGATCTCCTGTCGATCTATGTGAGCCTCGAACTGATGGTGATTTGCACCTATGTGCTGACCGGCTTCCTGCGGCATGAGCGGCGGTCGAACGAAGCAGCACTGAAATACGTAATCCTTGGCGCGGTCTCGACCGGGATTTTCCTTTACGGCGTTTCGCTGGTCTACGGGCTCACCGGCACAACGCAATTGGACGGGATGGCTGCGGCCGTGACCGACGATCCGCTCGATCCCGGATTGCTGCTTGCGGTGGTCTTCATTGTCGCGGGGCTAGTCTTCAAGGTCGGCGCGGTTCCATTCCATATGTGGGTGCCGGACGTCTATGAAGGTGCGCCGACGACGATCACCGCCTTCATGTCGGTGGGCCCCAAGGCAGCGGGGTTTGCGGTGATCCTGCGGGTGTTCCTCAATCCTCTGGTCGCAGCCTCAGACATTTGGATCATCCTCGCCGTCATTGCGGTGGTGACGATGGCACTCGGCAGTTTCGTGGCGCTGGTGCAGGACAATTTCAAGCGTCTCTTGGCCTATTCGAGCATCGCCCATGCCGGGTTCGCCATTTTCGGGGTAGCCGCCGGCGGTGCGGACGGGATCGCCAGCGTGATGCTTTACCTACTGATCTACTCTTTCATGAATCTCGGCATTTTCGCCACCGTCATCATGATGCGGAATGGCGATTTCTCGGGCGAGATTATCGAAGACTATGCGGGTTTCGCCAAGTCGCATCCCGGGCTGGCGCTTCTGATGCTGCTGTATCTGTTCTCGCTGGCCGGCATTCCGCCGACGGCCGGGTTCTTCGCCAAGTTCTACGTGCTGGTCGCGCTCGTCGAGCGAGGTTTCGTCATGCTGGCGGTGATCGCAGTGTTGCTGAGTGTCGTCGCCGCCTACTTTTACATCCGCATCGTCATGGTGATCTACATGCGCGAGCCGGAGAGGACGTTCGACCCCGCACTGACGCCCTTGGTGCGCGCCACGCTGGCCTTCACCGCCGCCGGCACCATCGGCATCGGCCTATTTCCGGCGTGGTTTCTGAGGCTTGCTCAGCATGCAGTGTTTGGTGGCTAATCGATTGGATTTGCAATGATCAACCCGACGGAATAAACTGGCAACTCAAGAAAGGATTGCCCAGGTCGCTTCCCAGGACGACCGCATTACCGGTCCCGAACGGGGTCGGTCGCGGCGTGAGGAAAGCCCCCGATGGGTGACCGGTGCAGTGCGATATGGCTGCAATGGAATTTTTACCGGTTCTTTTCATGGTCGCCGGAGTTGTTCTGGTGGCGGGGGTGACGCTTTTTGTCTCCTCGCTCCTGCGCCCGTCCAATCCGTATCCCGCAAAAAACATGCCCTATGAATGCGGCATGGACGCCGCCGGCGACGCCGCCGGGGGCCGCTTGAGGGTGCAGTTCTTTATCCTTGCGATCCTGCTGGTGGTCTTCGATGTCGAGACGGTGTTCCTCTTTCCCTGGGCCGTCGTCCTGAAAGAGATCGGGCTGGTCGGCTATGTCGAGATGTTCATCTTCATATTGCTGCTTCTCGTGGGCTTCGCCTACGCTTGGCTAAAGGGAGCGCTGGAATGGGAGGCGTAAACAACGCGATTCGCGACAGCGTGCTGTTCACCACGGCCGACAGCCTGATCAACTGGAGCCGAAAGTCGGCGCTGTGGCCCGAGACCTTCGGAATTGCCTGCTGCGCCATCGAGATGATCTCGGCGGGGTGCGCCCGCTACGATCTCGACCGGTTCGGCGTCGTCTTCCGGCCATCGCCCCGTCAGTCCGACGTGATGATCATTGCCGGCACCATAACGCGGAAGTTCGCGCCCGTGGTGCGCCGGCTCTATGACCAGATGCCGGAACCCCGCTGGGTCATCGCCATGGGCACCTGCGCCATCTCGGGCGGGGTCTACAACACCTATGCCGTGGTGCAGGGGGCGGAAACTTTCGTGCCGGTGGACGTGCATGTGCCCGGCTGCCCGCCGCGGCCCGAGGCGCTGATGCACGGCTTCCTCCTGCTTCAAGAGAAGATCAAGAGGTCCCGCGCGCTGGCCGGGACGCCTCTGGATCGGGTTGTAGCGTCATGAGTGTGGAGCCGTCCCTCAATCGCGCTCCGATCATGGAGCGTTTCGGGGAAGCCGTCGAGGACCTCGGCGCCGCGCACGGGATTCACGCGTTTGCTGTTCCACCTGAGAAGATCGTCGAGTTCTGCCGGTTTCTGAAAGAACATCCGGCGTTGCAATTCAACTTCCTCTCGGACATCTGCGGGGTTGATCATTATCCCGAAACACCGCGGTTCGAGGCGGTGTACCACCTCTATTCGCTGCCCAACGGCTGGCGGGTTCGCATCAAGTGCCGGCTTGGCGATCCCCCACAGGTTCCCTCGGTCACCGGAGTTTGGCGCACCGCCAACTGGCACGAGCGTGAGGCCTGGGACATGTATGGCATCAGGTTCGCGGGGCATCCCGATCTGCGCCGGATCTACATGTGGGAAGGCTTCGAGGGCTTTCCCCAGCGCAAGGATTTCCCCTTAAGGGGCTACAAGGACAAGCTGAACCCCTTCGGGGCCGAAGGTCCGCCGCCAACACAGCCCGACCTTGCCACCAGGGACATTCCGTAAGGGAGGCCGTTCTACGCCGGAAAGTTGAGATGACCGAAGTCACCGAACTCAGCAGGCCGGAAGATGAAGCGCTCAATACCAAGGAAGTGCTTCTCAATCTCGGCCCGCAGCACCCCAGCACGCATGGGGTTCTTCGGCTCGTCCTCGAACTGGACGGCGAGTACGTCCAGCGCGTCGACCCGCATATCGGCTACCTCCACCGCGGCACCGAAAAACTGGCGGAGAGCTTCACCTATACCCAGATTTTCCCGCTGACGGACCGGCTCGACTATCTCTGCCCGCCTTCGAACAACCTGGCTTTCGCGCTGGCAGTGGAGAAACTCCTCGGCATAGAAGCACCGATCCGCGCACAATATATCCGCGTGATGATGGCCGAACTGGCACGGATCTCCGGTCATCTCCTGATCACCGGCGCGCTGCCGCTGGACCTGGGCGCCATGACCGCGTTGCTCTACGTCATGCGCGAGCGCGAAATGATCATGGATCTGTTGGAGATGATCAGCGGCGCGAGGATGCACACTTCCTTCTGCCGGGTCGGCGGTGTGCGCGAGGATCTGCCCGACGGGTTCTTTCCCAAGATCCGGGAGTTTTGTGACATCTTCCCGAACCGGATTCGCGACTATGAACGGCTGGTCGATAACAATCGGGTGTTCCTGAAGCGCACGCGGGGGATCGGCGTGATCTCCGCCGAGGACGGCATCGATCTTGGCCTGAGCGGCCCGAACCTGCGCGCCTCGGGCGTCGATTGGGACATCCGCCGCGACGAGCCCTACGAGATCTATGACCGGCTCGCGTTCAACGTCATTACCCGCGATGAGGGCGATTGCTATGCGCGCTGGCGATGCCGCGTCGATGAGATGCGCGAGAGCGTCCGGATCATCGAACAATGCCTCGACCAGATGCCCGAGGGGCCGTTCCAGATCGACATGCCAACAATCGCCTTCCCGGTGGACAAGGACAAGGTGCATTGCTCGATGGAAGCACTGATCCAGCATTTCGACTTGTCGGCCTATGGTTTCAAGGTGCCGAAGGGCGAGGTCTATTCGGCGATCGAGGCGCCAAAGGGCGAGCTTGGCTTCTATATCATCAGCGACGGGTCGCCAAAACCGTTCCGCATGAAGGTGCGGGCACCCTCCTTCGTCAATCTTCAGGCCCTCTTCGGGGTCACCAACGCCCGCTATCTGGCGGACATGATCGCCGTGCTCGGCAGCCTCGACCCGGTGATGGCGGAGGTGGACAAGTAGCAAGGATTTGAATGCGATGACCATGCGCGAAAAGATAAAAGAGGCGGCGGCGCGGTATCCCGACCAGCGCTCTGCGATCATGCCCGCGCTTCTGATCGCGCAGAGGGAGCATGGCCATCTGCCTGGTCAGGTGCTGGAAGAAGTCGCCGACACTCTCGGAGTCGAACGGATCTGGGTCTACGAGCTGGCGACCTTTTATACGCTCTTCCATACCGAGCCGGTGGGCATGTTCCACCTGCAACTCTGTGACAATGTTTCCTGCATGCTGTGCGGAGCCGAGGACCTGCTGAAGCATCTGGAAACGGCGCTGGCGATCAGGAAGGGCGACACCACGCCGGACGGGCTGTTCACGCTTTCCTCCGTCGAGTGCCTCGGTGCCTGCGAGATGGCTCCGGTGATGCAGGTCGGCGACGATTACCATGGCGCCCTTGATGTCGCGCGGATAGATGCACTTTTGGACAACCTGCGGGCTACGACGGAACGGGTCGCGAGCATCGAGCCCTCTGCGCGACCGCAGGGAGAGTAGCGCCATGTTCGAGCCGGTTCTCCTCAAGAATGTCGCCGTGCCGGACAGTCACCTGCTGTCGACTTACGAGGCTAGCGGCGGCTACCAGGCACTGGCGAAGGCGCTGCGCGAATACACGCCTGACGAGGTGGTTAACCTCGTCAAACAGTCCAACCTGCGCGGTCGCGGCGGTGCCGGATTCCCGACGGGCATGAAATGGAGTTTCGTGCCGAAGCAGGTCGACAAGCCGAAATATCTTTGCTGCAACGCCGATGAGGGCGAGCCAGGCACCTTCAAGGACCGGATCATCATGGAGCGCGATCCGCATCAACTCATCGAGGGGCTGGCGGTAAGCGCCTATGCGATTGGAGCCAAAACCGCCTATGTCTACATCCGCGGAGAATATGTGACGGCGATCCGTCGCCTGGAGCAGGCGATCGCCGAGGCACACGAAAAGGGTTATCTGGGAACGGGCATTCTGGGCTCGAATTTCGATTTCGCCGTCCACATCCACTGCGGCGCAGGCGCCTATATCTGCGGCGAGGAGACTGCGATGCTCGAGTCGCTCGAGGGCAAGCGGGCGCAGCCACGATTGAAGCCGCCGTTTCCGGCCGTGGCCGGGCTCTACGCCAGCCCGACTGTGATCAACAATGTCGAGACGCTGGCCTGCGTGCCGCATATCGTGGCGCGGGGCGCGGACTGGTTCCGCGGCATCGGCCCGGACAAGAGCCCCGGCCCGAAGCTCTACTGCCTCAGTGGGCAGGTGCGCAAACCCGGCCTCTACGAGTTGCCGATGGGCATACCACTGCGCGAACTGGTCGAGGAACATGCCGGCGGGGCCTTGCCGGGACGCAAGATCAAGGCGGTGATCCCGGGCGGGGTCTCAGCGCCGGTCATCCCTGAGCACGGGCTGGACGTGAGGATGGATTTTGACTCGCTGGCTGCCGCCGGCTCGATGCTCGGTTCGGCTGGCGTTATCGTGATCGACGATAGCACCTGCATGGTCAAGGTCGCCACCAGGATCATCGAGTTCTTCCACCATGAGTCCTGCGGCAAGTGCACGCCCTGCCGGGAAGGATTGAACTGGGTCGTGAAGGTCCTGCGCCGGGTTGAAGGCGGGGATGGCGCACCCGGCGATCTGGAGCAGCTGGAGATGCTCTGCAAGGGCATTTTCGGCAATACGTTTTGTGCCTTGGGTGACGGTGCAGCGATGGGATTGCGTGCAGCACTCGCGCATTTCCGAGATGAATTCGTCGCCCATGTCGAGGAGCGGAGGTGCCCGTTTCACTGAAGGAGTGTGCTGGATCAGGGTTGTGAGGAAACCATGCTTAAAGTCACGATCGACGAACAAACGCTGGAAGTTGAGGCTGGCTCGACAGTGCTGCAGGCCGCCCAGCGTTTGGGCATCGACGTCCCGACCTTCTGCTATCTGAAGCGGCTGCCGCCGCTGGCTTCGTGCCGCATGTGCCTGGTGGAGATCGAGGGCGTGCGGCGGTTGCAGCCGTCCTGCGCCACTGCGGCCACCGATGGCATGGTCGTGCGGACGAACACGCCTCTGATCGAGGAAACGCGCTCTTCCATGCTCGACATGCTGCTCGCCAACCACCCCCTCGACTGCCCGATCTGCGACAAGGGCGGCGAATGCGAGCTTCAGGACATGGTAATGGCCTACGGGCCCCGCGAAAGCCAATTCCGCGATGACAAACGTGTGTTCCACTCCGAGGACATTCGTCTGAGCCCGGTCATCATCATGAACGTCAACCGCTGCATCCAGTGCCAGCGCTGCGTCCGGATGTGTGAGGAGGTCGTCGGTGCGGTGGCGCTGGGCACCGTCGAAAAAGGCATGGATACCGCCGTCACCGGCTTCGAGGGCAGTCTGGCGAGTTGCGACCAGTGCGGCAATTGCGTCGAGGTCTGCCCGGTCGGCGCGCTGATGAGCTTCCCCTACCGCTACAAGGCGCGCCCCTGGGATCTCGTAGAGACCGACACGGTCTGCCCGCATTGTGGCACCGGTTGCCAGCTGACGGTGGGCACGCGCAAGGGCGAGTTCATGCGAGTGCGCTCGAAGTGGGACGAAGGTGTCAACCACGAAACTCTCTGCGTGCGAGGACGCTTCGGCCTCGATTTCGTTGCAAGCCGGGACCGGATCAAGCTGCCAATGATCCGTCAGGATGGCGCCCTGGTTCCGGTTTCCTGGGACGAAGCGGGGGACTATCTGCGTCGGCGACTGTTGGCCGTCGAGAGCAAGGATGCCGGCGGGCTGGCCTCGCCTCGCCTGCCCAACGAGGTGCTTTATCAGTTCCAGAAGCTGATGCGAACAGTATTCCGGACCAACAACATTGATTGTTCGTCACGCTGGGCCGCGCCCTTCGATACGCTCGGCCCGCTATTGGCAACTTTCTACAGCCGCACGCCGCTGGACGACGTAATCGGCAACGACTGCGTGCTCGTCGTCGGAGGCAATATAACCGAGGAGAACCCGGTCACCGAATACCTGCTGCGGGACGGCGCGCGGCGGCGGCAGACCGGATTGCTCATGCTATCGGCGCGGCCATCGCGTCTGGACGCCGATGCCAGGGTGGTGGTTCGTGTGCCTCCGGGCGGTGAAGCGGCAAGCCTTGCGGCGGTGGTGGCCGGTCTCGTGGCGGCAGCTGGTCAGGCCTTGCCGGGCGGCGCTTTTGCGGACATCGACGCGGCAATCGGCAGGCCGGCGGCGGGCGCCGGCAGTGACGGGCCGGATCGCCTGGCCGCCGCGCTCCAGGAAGGCCGCAGCGTCACCGTGCTTGTCAGCGTCGACCTCCTGAGATCACCCGAAGCGCGCGCGACGCTGCAGCAGCTCAACAACCTGCTGCACGTTCTCCGCCTGCTCGGCAAAGGCCCGGCGATGCAGTTTCTCTTCGACCGTGCCAACCAGATGGGCGCCTGGGACATGGGGGGTCTGCCAGCGGCTCTGCCGGGGCTGCGGCCGGTCGCCGATGATGCGGCGCGCGCAACTCTTGCACGGAACTGGGGCGCCGAAATCCCGTCTGAGCCGGGCGCGGGTCTCGACGCCATGCTGGAACTCTGCGTCGGTGGGCGGATGGGCGCGCTCTACATCGTCGGAACCGACCCCCTGGTCGCCTATCCCGACCGGGACTTTGCGACGCGGGCGCTTGGCGCCGCCGATCTCCTGATCGTGCAGGACGCGTTCCTCACGGATACGGCGGGCATGGCCGAGGTCGTCTTGCCCGCGGCGGGCTACGGCGAGGAATCCGGAACGTTCACCAACAACGAGGGTCGGATCCAGAATGTTCGCAAATTCCGTGAGCCCGTTTTCGAGGCGCGAGGCAATCTGGCGATTGTCGACTTCGTCGCGGCGCTACGCAACCAGGCGCTGCGGCCATCGACGCAAGCCGAAATTTTCGACGAGATTGCCCGGCTGGTTCCGGCCTATCAGGGGTTGACGCAGGACGGGCTTGGCGCCGACGGCGCTTTCACCAAGGCGGTGCCAACACTACCGGCTGGCATGCTCCCTGCGCCGCCGCCCGTCCCGACAGCAGCCGACCGGCTCATGCTGATCACCGGCGACTGCCTGTTCCACAACGGATATCTTTCCGAACGGTCGGACATCCTGAACACGGTCGCCAACGATCCCTATGTCGCGATGAGCGCGCAGGATACCGCGGAGCTTGGCCTTTCGGATGGCGATCAGGTAATCGTGCGTTCCGGCCAGGGCGAACTGACGGCGCAGCTCAAGGTCGACAGGCGGTTTCCCAAGGGCCTCGTCTTCGTTCCGGAAAACTATAGAGCCTTGCGTCTCAACAGCCTGCTGCGGCGGGGCGAATATCCATGCGCGGTGGAAGTCCAGAAGGCGCATGCCACTCCTGAGGTCGACCGCCCAGGCCGGATCTGGCGTGGGGTCTGAAGATTTGGGGTCGGGGCACCGCAAGGCTCGGCGGCAAGCTGCCCGCCCCAGCGTCTTCACATCGAGTTGGCGACGTCAGTGATACCTGGTCCCGCAAATGTAATCCTGCAGATCCTGCTCTGTACGCTGCGCTTCGTCGAGCCTGTGTTTAACCACGTCGCCGATGCTGACCACGCCGACAACGTCGCCTCCATCCGTGACCAGCACATGGCGCGTACGCCGCTGGGTCATGATCCCCATCGCGACGGGCAGCAAATCCTGTGTCGAACACGTCGCCACATTGCGATTCATGATGTCCGCGACCCGCTTTGCCGCCGCCTCGGCCCCGTATTCCGCCACCGCATTGCAGCAGTCCCGCTCCGACAGCGTACCGAGGTATCTGCCGTTCGATCGGCTGACGACGACGAAGCCGATATTGTTGTCTCGAAACAGCCGCAGTACCTCCACCATCGTCTGATCGGGAGCAACTGCGATGACACCGACACCCTTGTTTTTCATGATTTCACCGACAAACATCTGAGCCTCCTTTTCGAGCGCTTCGGTTTGACAGCTGGCGCGCGTTCATGTTCGCCGGATATTCCGCCACCAGTTGTAGCCCTGCGTCTCTTTCGTCTCGACAAGTACGTCCTTCTTCGTATTCAGGCGCGCGGCAACCACGCCGCCGCCGGTTGCCGCCTTACCCGGCTTGGCGAGCAGATCATCGCGCCCGATCACCAGGTCAGCTGAGGAAAAACTCGAGAATTCGTATTGTTGGCCAAGCGCGATCGCGTCCGCCGGGCAGGCGTCTTCGCACAGCCCGCAGAACAGGCAGCGGGCCGTGTCGATCTCGAATTTGGCCGGGTGCCGCTTGCCCTTCTCGTCCTCGTAGGGGACGACTTCGATACAGTCGCAGGGACAGATCCGCGCGCAGAGTTCGCAGGCCACGCACTTGATCTCGCCCTCTTCATCACGCGTCAGGAAGTGATGCCCGCGATAGCGGGAGTAGGGCAGCCACTTTTCCTTGTCCGGATACTGCATGGTCACGGATCTGGAGAACATGTAGCCGAAGGTCAGAGCCAAGGCGCTCGCCAGATCGGCAAAGAACGCCCAACCAATCCATGTTCCAACTCTGTCCTGCGCGCGCGACATCGCCGCCTCGCTACGGAGCCGCTACGACCCCTAAAAGTACACCGGTTATAATTATGTTCGCCATTGAAAGAGGAAGCAAGACTTTCCATCCGATCGCCATCAGTTGGTCGTAGCGGTAGCGGGGGAAAGTGAAGCGGAACCAGATAAACACATAGACGAAGAACGCGATCTTGAGCACAAACCACAGGAGCGGTGGCAAGGGAATCAGAACTCCGTTCCAACCGCCGAAGAACAGGATCACCACCAGGACCGACACAAGCAATACGATGGCATATTCGCTGACCATGAAGAAGGCAAAGCGGATACCGCTGTATTCGGTATGGAACCCGGCCCCCAGATCACCCTCCGCCTCCCCCAGGTCGAAGGGAATGCGCTGCGCTTCGGCGAGCCCGGCGACGAAGAACACGAAGAATCCGACCGGTTGGTAGACGATGTTCCAGACATCGGCCTGCGCCCGCACGATCTCGAGCAGGCTCATGGATTGCGCCAGCATGACCACGCCGATGACCGCGAACCCCATCGGGATCTCGTAGCTGATCATCTGCGCGCAGGTCCTGAGGCTGCCCAGAACAGCGTACTTGCTGTTGGAGGCCCAGCCGCCGAAGATGACGCCATAAACCTCGATCCCGATCACCGAGAAAACAAAAAGGAGCGCCACATTCATGTTGGAGACGTAGAGCGTGATCTCGTGGCCGAGGACCGAGACAGTTTCGCCGAAGGGGATCGCGACGAACACCACAAAGGGCGGGGCGAGCGCCAGGATTGGCGCCAGTTTGAACAGGAACCGGTCGGCCTCGGCCGGGATGTGATCCTCTTTGGTCAGGAGCTTGATTCCGTCCGCCACCGGCTGCAACAGCCCGTGCCATCCCACGCGCATCGGCCCCATCCGCTGCTGCATGTGCCCGGCGATCTTGCGTTCCAGCCAGGTTAGCGGCAAGGGTAGCAACAGCAGGATCGCAATCAGCAACGCGACCTTCAAGACGATCAGGCCAAGGGCGACGATAAGTTCCATGATCCCGGCTACTTATTCATCGGGTTGAAGCGCACGACCGGACTTTGGCTCCGGCTATACAATGAGCACCGCGCGCACTTGTCAGACTACATGGTACAACGGCGACGCACCTCATACAATGCCGTCGCAGTTATGTCGTCGCTGGTTATGATGTGTCCGGGCTCAGGACGTTTTGCGACGAGTGGTTCGCTGTGCAAGATGAAAGCTTCGCGTTTCCGCCGGTTGCACCACGCCATCTTGCGGTTCAAAAACCGCCGAGGCTCTCATCGCTGCCTGATGAAAGTTCCGTGGCAGGTCAGCTGGCGTCCGGGGAACTGGACACCCAGCAGAAACGCAAAAAGCTCCTCGACGCTTACGCGGAGGAGCTTTCTGTCAAGCGACTTGCATGGGCAAATATTCAAGTATCGTTGGTTGCGGGGGCCTGATCGCACAGAGACTTGTAAAATTGGTCGAGATTCGAGGATATCTCTGAGGCGTAACGCCTATATATGGAATGCATATGGTGGCCTAGGCGCAGGCAGGCCAATCGACATCGTCTGCTCACCGTGGTCTGTGCACTCTCAGTCAAAACTTACTGCAGAAGTGGACACGACGGCTCCGCCGCTTTGGGCCATGATATTCCTCAAGGTGAGAGGAGACATCATGCGCTTTAAGAACAAGACCGCCTTGATTACGGGCGGGGGAACGGGAATCGGTGCGGCGGTCGCCCGCCGGATTCGGTTGGAGGGTGGGAATGTCGCGCTCGTAGGGCGACGTCCCGATCCACTCTACGCAGTTGCCGAAGAGATCGGAGCCTCGGTCGTTGTCGCCGATGCAGCCGACGGCACCAGCATGAAGGCTGCCGCTCTTGCCGTCACCGAGCAGTTCGGCAGCCTGGATATTCTCGTGGCCAATGCCGGCGGCCATGGTGTCGGCCCTACTGTCAGCATGTCAGACGAGACCTGGGATCTGGCCATCAGGCTCAACCTCAACACGGCCTTCGTCAGTGCGCGCGAAACGCTGCCGCATTTGATCGAGAGCAAAGGTAATATCGTCGTACTTGCCTCGATAGCGGGGCTTTTTGCCGGTCCGGATGCCGCAGGCTACGTCACTATGAAACATGCGTGTATCGGCCTGGCGAAGTCGCTGGCTCGGGACTACGGCCGTCTTGGCGTGAGGACCAACACCGTCTGCCCCGGCTGGGTGACGACGGCGATGGCCGACGAGCAGATGGAATTCATCATGGAAAAATTCAAGCTGAAGAGCATCGAGGACGCTTATGCCCTGGTGACGAAGGACGTGCCGCTTGGCCGTCCCGCAACGCCTGAAGATGTCGCCAATGCAGTCTGCTTCCTGGCCTCGGCGGAAGCCGCAATGGTCAACGGCGCCATCCTGACCGTCGACGGCGGAGCCGGGACTGTCGATCTGCCCACGCTCGCATTCACCTGAGGAGGAGACAATAATGAACCAGAATCCGAAAGACTGGAAAACCTACGATCAGTTCGCATACGGGATCGACGCGAACCGACTGCCGGCGACGAATGCCCTTTCCGGCTCATCCCACGCGATCGCCTTTGACGACGGACGCAAGCTTCAACTCACCTTCCACGATGACAATGTGCAATGGTCGGACGGCGATGACAGCGCAACCGACAAGGTCGAAGTCATCGAGGTTGCGCCCGACACCTTCTTCGTCGAAGTCATTTTCGCGGGTCGACCCAAAGAAGCCGAGACCTTGATCCTGAACGTTTCCAGCCGCCGCGTTCTCTCGATCTATTCGATTGTTCGCGAAAAGGAGCAATCCGTCGGAGAGCCGCAGGTGGCGCAGATTTTCCGACCCGGTATTCTCGAAGGCGGCGCGGTCAGCGGACCGGTGCCCGCCGAAAGCCGGGATCTGATCGGGCTAAGGGCGCATTTCACCTATAGCCCGAACCACGTCTACGAACATACCTATCTGTCGTCGCAACGCTATGCATGGCAATGCCTTGTCGGCGTGCAACGCGGGCACGGTGACGTCGACCTGACGACCACCTACAAGTTCGACGATGATCAGTACATCTTCACCTTCCGCGAATTCAAGATCGCTGTCGCCTCGACATTCTTCTACAATTTCAAGGATATGCGTTCAACAGGCAAATTCCTTGGCATCACTGGTGATGGCCATATCCAGAACACCCCGGCGGGCGCCTTCATCCGCAAGGCGTCGATGACCTACTATCTCCCCGGGCAGGAACCAGTTTGAGGCAGAACGATGCGCACAGCCTATGAAATCGTGAAGGCACACTACGACGCCAACGCGCGCCGGGATATGGACGGCATGCTTGCCGACATCGCCGCCGATTGCCGATGGACGGAAATGGATGGCTTTCCCTGTGCCGGCACCTATGTCGGTCCGCAAGAGGTTCTCAAAAACGTTTTTTTCGCACTCGGAGAAGCCTTCGACGGCTACACGTTCGCCCTGGAACGGCTGCTGGATGCAGGCAGCGACGTGATCGGAATCGGTGATTATGCCGGGACTTACAGACAGACCGGCAAGTCCTTCAAGGCGCGTGTCGTTCACGTCTGGAGCGTCGCAGACGACAAGATCCGGCGCTTCGAACAATTCACCGACACGCTGCGTGTAGCGGACGCAATGCGATAAACGCGTGGCGGCCTCGCGGATTCACGCCGGGCCGCCCTTTCTCCAATCGGAGGGCGAAAGCGCATAGCGGCCACGAAACGCCCGGGAGAAATGCGCGCTCGAAGAAAACCCAAGCGCAAAGGCAATCTCCGATATTTCGCCCGGGCGGCATGCAGCGTCCCGTAGTCGGGATGCGGCTCTTTCCAGCCGCAGGCTCCAGATATAGTCGGCCGGCGTCGTGCCCTCGGCCTCAAATGCACGATAGACGTAGCGAATGGAACAACCCATACGGCGCGCGATCATGCCGACATCGAGATCGGGCCGCGAGATGTGGTCCGAGACAAAGTCCTTCACACGCCGTCGCAGCAGGTCAAGGGAATGGGCGCTTGATCGTTCCCGCTGCGGATCGCCGATCATGGTGCGAACGAGCTCGATCATCGTCTGGCCGAGGCTGGCACGCACCGTGTCGTCCAACCTGCCGATCTCCCGGATTGTCGAATCCATCAGCGAAAGCAGGATGCGCTGCATCCCCGCATGTTCGGGCATGGCGACAAACGGCTCCATCAGCCGGTTGACCGCTTGAACTGGAAGCGCGCGACGGGGCAATTGCAGGAGAAGCAGGCGGACAGCCGTTCTGTTGGTCAGCACATAGGGACGGCTTGGATCATACATGATGCTCGCGCCGGCGCCGACTGGAACGCTACGGCCATTTTGGTTGAGGGACGAAAAGCCATGTGTCTGGAAAACCAATTTGATGGCATCGGGAGAGTCCGAGCCGAGGGTCACGTGCTCGCCAAAAACCGTGTGCGTATCGGCTTCCAGCAGCGTCAGGCGGCAGGTGCCGAGCATTGCCGACAACAGCCGGCTTTGATCTTCGTCACCCGATTGAAAATCGAGCCGCACATTGCCGAACAAGCTGCGGGCAACGCTCGGAAAATCCCTTCCCCCTGCAACTTTAACGGATGAGAAAACCGGTTCCATGCTGTCTTCCTCATGAGGTCAGGTAGCCGCCGTCGACCGGCAGGCAGACGCCGGTTATGTAGCGTGCTGCCTCGGACGACAGAAAGACGATCGCGTCGGCGACTTCCGCCGCCTCGCCCCATCGTCCCGCCGGTATGCGGTTTCTGATCGGCGCCGAAACGACTTCATCGGCAAACAATGCCCGGCTCAGCGGCGTTACGATCCAGCCCGGCGCGACGGCATTGACGCGGATATTCTCCGCCGCAAACTCCTGCGCCAACGACTTTGTCAGTTGTACGATCGCTCCCTTGCTGGCCGAATAACCTGGCCGATCTGCGGCGCCGAACGTCGAATACATGGACGCAATGTTGATGATGGACGAACCGGATGTCATCCGGCTGCGGCCCAAGCGACAACAATCCATGACGGACGTCAGGTTGATTGCTATGACCTCATCGAACTTCTCTTTCTTCCATTCGTCGCGATCGCGGCTGACGCCGGTGCAATTCACGAGCACATCAATCTGATTGAGGCTCGCGAAGAAATCGTCGAGAGCGCCGGGCTGAAGGACGTTGATGTCCCGGCTCTCGATCCGCTCGCTGCGTGGTCCGCCGGCGGCGCCAAGGCCGCAGCAGACGACCCGGGCACCGAGCGCAGCAAAACGCTCAGCCGTCGCAGCCCCAATGCCCGATGTTCCGCCGGGGATAACGACGGTTCGGCCGGTAAAAAGATCGTTGGCAAAGGTCATCGTCTCTCCTTGAGATCAGCTGGCGAGATAGGCGCCATGCAGGATTTCGGGATTGGCCCTCAACGTCGTGGAAGCACCGTCATAGACCAGCCGGCCGCGCTCCATGACCATCGCGTGATCGGCCAGATCGAGAGCAAGGTTGGCGAACTGTTCGATCAGGAGCACGCCGATGCCGTTTTGGGCTGCTATCTTTAGTGCTTCCGCCAGCCGCTTGACCACAGCCGGCGCCAGCCCAAGCGAAAGCTCATCGACCACCATGAAGCCTGGCTTGGCGATAAACGCCTGCGCCATCGCGACCATCTGCTTCTGGCCCCCCGAGAGATCGGAAGCCAGCTGGCGTTTGCGCTGGGCAAGTTCGGGAAATATTTCATAGGCTCTTTCGAGTCCCTCCCGACGGGCGGAAGGCGATCCATCGAAGGCAGCAACGAGAATGTTGTCTTCCACCGACAGCTGGCCCAGCACCCGATGGCCCTCCGGCACCAGCGCCAGGCCGGCCCGGCGGATGCGATCGGGAGAAAGCCCGGTGAGCGACGTCGCGTCGAGCCGCATTCTGCCGCCAGCGATAGGCAGGACGCCAGCAAGCGCCATAACGGTGCTCGACTTACCGGCGCCGTTGGCACCCAGCAAAGCGGTGATTTCTCCGCTTTTGATGGCAAAGGAGACATCGTGGATGACCCGTTTGCCACCGCGCTCGACGGCGAGGTTTTTAACGACCACGGATGAGATCGCTGCCATCAGAATTCCCCCAGATAGGCGCGACGCACGTTCGGGTCGGCAAGCACCGCTTCCGTCGGCCCCAGCGCCAGCAGCTTTCCATAATCGAGCACCATCGTCTCGCTGCACATCGCCCGAATGAGCTCGACGTCGTGATCGATCACCAACACTTGCGCTCCGACTTCGGCGGGGATGCGCAAAACGAGTTCGCGAAACATGCCGCCCTCCTCTTCCGTCAGGCCGGCGGCAGGTTCATCGAGCAGGATGAGCCTGGGATTGCCGATCACGCATTTGCCGAGCTCGACCAGACGGCGCTGGAACAGATTGAGCGACTGGCCGAGCTTATCGGTCACCGGTCGGAGGCCGACAAAAGCAAGAGCGGCATCGATGGCCGCGGCGCGATTTAGCGGCGCCACTACATGATCTGCGATCGCGGCGAGATTGCCCGACACCGTCAGATCCTCGACGACCTGCTCTGTCTGGAAAGACCGCCGGAGGCCGGCGCGCACGCGCTGCAGCGGTGCAAGGTCGAGCAGTTGTTCGCCATTCAGTGCGACGCTGCCACGAGCCGGCCTAACGAAACCTGAGAGAACATTGAGCAGGGTTGTCTTACCCGCACCGTTCGGGCCAATCAGACCGGCGATTGGCGCAGCAAGCGTCGCCGTCAATTCATTGATCGGCTTGACGCCGCCGAACTGGACGACAAGGTTGTCGATGGCGATCATCGCGCCCTCTCCTTTGCCGAACCGAATCGCAGCCGGGCGATCAGCGAGGCGATCTGTCCGGCGATGCCGGATGGTGCCGTCGCCAATGCCTGGAACAGAGCGACGCCGAAAATACCGATGGTCACATATCCATCGATCCCGAGATCGGTCAGCAGTGCCGGCACCGCCCGCAGCAGCAGCCCGGCAATCAGCGCTCCGTACCAGTTGTAGACGCCTCCGACGATCGCCAGGGCGAAGAGGTTCAGGCTTTCGAAGGCGCCAAACGCACGACCATCGAGCTGTCCGACATTTCCGGCAAGCAGTGCACCAGAAACGCCCGCGAGGAAGCCGCTGAGCGCGAATGCCCATGCCTTGTAGGTCAGCACATTGACGCCGCTTGCAATGGCGACCGTCTCGCCCTTGCGGATCAGAGCCCAGGCGCGGCCGGGTCGTCCCAGTTTGTGCCATTGGGCGATCAGCAGAGCGATCGTCGCGGCAAGGCAAACATAGAGGAAATAGCCGACGGCTCCCTCGGCGATTTCAGGCCGGGGAAGCATGGCACGGCCGGAACCGTCGGCGCGGCCGAGAAAACCGCTGCCGCCGTCGGGAAAGCCCCAGGCGCTGATGATGATCTGAAACGCCCCCGCGAGCATCAGCGTGACCAGGGCAAGATAAAGCCCCCTCAAGCGCAGCGCCGGCAAGCCGAAGGCAAGGCCGACCACGGAAGCGACGATGCCTCCGGCCAGAAGGCTGAATTCGAACGGCGGGTGAAAGGCGTGGCCGACACGAAGCGTTACCCACCCGCCAACCCCAACGAGCGCGAATTGGCAGAGCGAGACCAGGCCGAGCTGCCCATAGAGGATCGCCAGCCCCGCCACCGAGAGCGACAGCGCCACCGCCGACGTTGCGGCCGACAGCCAGTAGGAATTGGCAAGACACGTGACCACGGCAGCAAACAGAGCCATCGTCGCGGGAACTTGAAGAAGCTGTTTGGGAAAGCGGGCCACCGGAACGCGCTCCGGTAATGCCTGTATCGTCTGTTGCGAAGTCATCATCGGTCCTTCAATACGGCCTTGGCCGTACTCCCCAAGATCGTCACCGCGACGAGCGCGATAATGAAAGGTGCGGCGGCGCGATAGGGTGAGATCCAGCCGACCGGGGTGAGCGCAGCTTCGGCAATGCCGATCAGAAGCCCAGCGACAGCCGTTTCCCAAAGCGAGCGCAGTTGGCCGAGAATTGCCGCCGCGATCGCTGGGATCACCAGCAAAGTCAGGAACGTGCCCTGGAGGCGGACGAGGTCGGCAAGCAGCAGGCCGGCGAAACCGGAAAAAATGCCGGTAATGACCCATGCCGCCGTTTCTGTGTAGAGAATGCGAACACCGAGAATTGCGCTCAGGTCGCGGTCGTTGGCCAAGGCTCGCATGTCAAGGCCGAGGCGCGTCCGATTGAGCAGCAGTGTGATCGAGCCAACCATCACCACAGCAAGCAGGATGGCGATGATGCGCGTATAGGTCAGGCGAACACCGAAGAGGGAAATGAACATCTGGTCGGTCGGAAACTGCAGGCGACGCGGCAGCTCACCCCAGATAATTCCCATCAGGGCGATCAGCACCAAGGCCGGCGCCAAGGTCCCGACGGCGCGCACGACCGTATCGCGATGCGATAGCATAGGCGCAAAGATCCGCCCGTAGAGAAAGCTGATCGCCGTGGACACGACGACGGCCGCGAGGATGGCCACGGAAAGCGGCATTTTCCATTCGAGAAGCTGCCAGGCGCAATGCGCGCCGATAGCACCAAACGCGCCGGAGGCGAAGTTAAGGACCCCGGTTGCCCGAAAGAGGATGACAAGGCCGACGCCTGAGAGGGCATAGACGGCCCCAATTCCGAGACCCGATATCAGAAATGGTAAAAAGGTCATGAGCGGATTCCGATGTGCGGCCGAAGAGACGGCGGGCAGCGTATCCCGTGGCCCGGACCACGGGATGATGCGTGATGCCTCAATTTATGGAGCTATTCCGGCGCTTTTTTCAAAGGCGCGGATGTCGGCCAACTCCGGATCGGGCGATGGCGCGCAATCGGAAATCACCTTCCACTTGCCGCCTTCGCTGACTGCCATGCGCGTCGTTGAATTTGCATTGTGGCGCGGCTGACCATCGCCGAAATACCAAGGCGCGCAGAAAATATCGCTGGCAAAGCCCTTGACCTGCCGGATGGCGGCACTGGTGCTTTCGCGGGTGATGTCCTTGGGATCAAGTGACATCAGTGCCTTCTCGGCAATCCGGGCGGCAAGATATCCGGCCTGGGCGAACGTGTCGCGCGGATCGGACGGCTGACCATATTTGTCCATGACGGCAAGCCAGTTCTGATTGTCGGGCGTCGCGGCCTCGAGATCGTTGAACTCCATGTTGACATAGAAATTACCATCCCAGCCTGCGCCAATTGTACCGGGCACCGAAAGATCATAAGCCGATGCCGCGCTCAGGAACTTGATGGTCTGGTTGAGCCCCTGTTCTTCGGCCGCGGTCAGAAGCGGGATTGTGACGCCCTTGGGAAGGCCGAGGATAATGACATCAGGCTTGGAAGCCGCCGCCTGCAGGATGATCGAGGTCGAGTCGGCCGTACCGGGATCCATCAGGATCGTTTCCGCCGTGAAGCCTTTTTCCTTGGCTAGGGACTTAATGCCGTCGCAGGACCATGTACCGACGTTCGGGATGTTCGGACCGATGCAAACGACCGACTTTGCCTTGAGCTGATCCAATGCGTAGCCCATGGCGCCCAGCGTGGAGACGCGCGGTCCGGCATTCGTCGCGGCGTAGTTTTCGGCAAAGAAGCACTCGCGAGGAACGCCGACGCCAGCGACGACGAGAATGCCGGACTTCTTGTAGAAATCCGCGTTTGCGCCACATTCGACAAAGCTCGAATTGCCGACCATCAGCACTGCCTTCTCGTCGTTGACGAGCTTGGCGGCCAGCTGAGCGGCCGTCTCAGGATTCCACTGATCGTCTTCGACCAGATATTTGACCGGCCGCCCCTTGATCCCGCCATTGGCGTTCAAGCAGTCGAAATAGGCCTTGGCCGCCCTGGTTGAATTCGAAAAATCGTCCGGACCGGTTTTGCCGGTGATCGCACCGATGACAATCGGTTCACCGGTCGCGGCTTTGCCGGTATTGTCGCCGCAGGACGCAGCGGCATGAGCACTGAATGCCGAAAGCAGCATCAGGCCGAGGCCGACCACCAGCCCCCTCATATCTATTCTCATCGTTTCCTCCTCCAGTTTCCGTTATTGTCCGCACTCCCCGCGAACGTCTTCCATCGTGGAATCTCTGCCTCAGCCGGCGATCGCCTTGCCTGTCATGAAGGCGGACGCGCGCGCCGCAATCATCATCACCGGAGCATTGGTGTTGCCCGATACCAGCGTCGGCATCACCGACGCGTCGCATACCCTCAGACCCTCGACGCCGCGCACTTTCAGATCGGCCCCGACAACCGCCATCGGATCGTCAGCTCGCCCCATGCGCGCCGTGCCCGCCGGATGGAAAACGGTCTTGGCGGTCTGGCGGATGTAGTCTCGCAATGCCGCGGGATCACTTTCGACCCCCGGTTTCGGCAGGACGCGTCGCTTGATAAGCTTCGCAAGTGCTGGCGCATCCAGAATGCGGATCGCTGTCTCGACACCGCGCACCAACGTATCGAGGTCGGCCGGGTCCGAGAGGAGATTGGCGTTGAACTCCGCCCTGTCATTCGGGTCGGCGCTTCTGAGACGAATGGTGCCGCGCGAGCGCGGCCGAAGGTAACAGGGGCCGATGCTGAGACCATGACCGGGTTCGGGATCGCGGTCGACGAAGCCCACAAGAACCGGCAGGACATGGAACTGAACATCCGGCTGGCCGGTGCCCGCCGTATCGACGAAACCACCGCATTCGACGACGTTCGATGAAAGCAGGCCACGATGCGACAGCAGGTAGCGCGCCATGTGTCCGGCGGCGCGAATCCCACTGTCATGCCCGAGGATGGAGATCGGCTCGTGCGTTTCGCCTTGAACCGGCGCTTCGAGATGATCCTGATAGTTTGCGCCGACGCCCGGCAGGTCGGCCACCACATTGATGCCGTGAGAGCGGAGATGCTCGGCCTCGCCAATGCCCGAAAGCTGCAGGATCTTGGGTGTCGCGATCGCACCCGCCGTCAGGGCGATTTCCTTGGTAGCGGTGAATATGGTGCCATCCTGCAACGCGACACCCGTCGCCCGCCGACCTTCGAACAGGATGCGGGCGACCTTGCGTTCGGTCAGGATCGTGACGTTCGGCCTTATCTCCGCGTCGCGCAGGAACGCCTGCGCGGAACTCCAACGACGCCCCCGGTAAGTCGTACTCTGATAGAACCCGACGCCTTCCTGGTCTGCACCGTTGAAGTCGGGATTATACGGAATGCCGACTTCCGTGGCTGCCTGAATGAAGGCTTCGCTCAGCGGATGGCGGTGACGAGGGTTCGAGACGTGCAGGCCGCCGCTGCGGCCATGAAATTCGCCACTGAGGCTCTCGTTATTCTCAAGCGATCGGAAAGCCGGCAGCACATCGTCGTAGGACCAGCCGTGACACCCCATCTGCGACCACGTATCGTAGTCGTTCCTGTGGCCACGGATGTAGATCATCGCATTGACGGAACTGCCACCGCCGAGCACGTTTCCCTGCGGGGTAATGCAAGGGCGGCCGTTGAGGCCCTTCTCCGGCTCGGAGGCATAGGGGTGAATGTCGACACCCTTGCCGAGAACCTTAAAGAAGGTCGCTGGAACATGGATCCAGCGATCGGTGTCACGCCGACCGGATTCGATCAGCAGGACCTTGTTTTCCGGGTTCTCGGAGAGCCGGTTTGCCAGCACACAGCCGGACGATCCGCCACCGACGATGATATAGTCGAAGTTCGCCATGGCTCAGCTCAACACCGTCTGGATCGTGGTGAATTCCTTCAGCCCTTCGGAGCCGAACTCGACACCGATGCCCGATTGTTTGACGCCGCCGAAGGGCGCGTTCGGCTGGATCGTGCCGTGCTTGTTGATCCAGACCGAGCCGCATTCGAGCTGCATTGCGTAGCGCTTGGCTTTTTCGGCGTCTGCCGACCAGACAGAGCCGCCAAGCCCGGCGGGATTGGTGTTGGCGCGGGCGATGACCTCATCGATATCGGTGTAACGAATGATCGGCAGTGCCGGCCCGAACTGCTCTTCGTCGACGAGACGAACACCATGGTCGACGTCGGCAACAAGCGTGATCGGATAGAAGTAACCCGGCCGATCGATCGGCGTGCCGCCGGCGAGAATTCGGCCGCCATTGGCGCGCGCATCATCGACAAGTTCGCGAACTTTGTTGAACTGCATTTCGTTCTGGACCGGGCCAAGAATGCTGGTTTCGTCAAGGCCGTCGCCGATCACGATCCTGCCGGCGTAGTCGGCAAGCCGTGCGCAGACGTCTTCATAAATGCTGTCGTGCACATAAAGGCGCTTCAGCGCTGCGCAGGTCTGGCCGTTGTTGATGAAGGCTCCCCAGAACAGGCCCTCGGCGATCTGTGCAGGGTCGGCATCGGGAAGAACGATACCGGCATCATTGCCGCCAAGCTCGAGCGTCAGGCGCTTCAACGTCGCGACAGCCGAAGCCATGACCTTCTTGCCGGTCTCGGTCGAGCCTGTGAAGGTCATCTTGGCGATGCCGTCATGGGCGGAAAGTGCTGCACCAATGCTGTTTTCGCCGGTGATGACATTGACGACGCCGGGCGGCAGCACTTCATTCATGATCTCGACAAGACGGATCGTCGAAAGTGGTGTCAGCGGCGAGGGCTTGATGATGACCGTATTGCCGGCTCGCACCGCTGGCACGATATGCCAGCAAGCGATCATCACCGGCCAGTTCCAGGGTGTGATCGAACCGACGACGCCAATCGGCTTGCGATGCAATTCGACACGTCCTTCATTGTCGTCCTGCAGAATTTCGATGGGCAGATTCAGCTCTGCCGTATGGCGTGTCCACGCAAGTGCACCACCTATTTCAAACCGGGAACCGAGACCATTGAGAGGCTTGCCCTGCTCCAGCGTCAAAAGGCGTGCAAGTTCCTCGCCATTGGCTGCGATCTTTTCGGCAATGGCGCGACAGGCGGCCTGGCGCTCTTCTTCCGACGCCTGGCTCCAAGTGCGAAAGGCGGCTGAGGCGACGGCAACGGCAAGGTCGAGATCCGCCGCCGTCGCCAGCGGCATCTGACCGACGATTTCGCCGGTCGATGGGTTGCGAACGTCGGCATAGGTTGCGGTCTCGATGCGTGCTCCGCCGATGAACAGACTGTACTGCTTCACGATTGGCTCCTCCCTGAGCTTTGGAAGGAGTATGACGGGGCAGAAGAAAGCCGTCTTGGGCAGGAGCGCGCCGCGACTTGGTTTCAAACGCAACAGGCCGTCGGCTCATCAAGTATTCAAACTGCACTATTGTGCGGTTGATGTCACCGGCCTGAGCAGATCGGTCGGCGCGCAGTCGAACAGATCCTTGAAGCTGCGATTGAAATAGGAAATATCATTGAAACCGGCCGAATAGGCGACTTCCGCGATCGTCCTTGGGCTTCTTTGATCTTTGATCTGCGCGATCTTTTCACGCACGAGGCGCAACCGCTTGTCACGGATGACCGTGGTGCAGGTCATGCCGATACCTTGAAAATCCTGCTGCAACGTGCGGATGGATACGCCGATCCGTGTCGCCAGCCACTTGGCGCTGAGATCGCTCTCGGTCAGGTGTCGGTCGATCAGTATGTCGACCATTTCCAGCCGCCGCGAAGCGCTGTCGTTGAGAGCGGACATGGCCTCGCCGTTTGAGACGAAGGCCTGTCGCGTCGCATTGAACATCAGGTGCCGCAGATTGGCAGACGCGGCATCCGATGCCGAATTGGACATGATCTTCGCCACCAGCGCACGCAGCATCATTGCCATCGGGTCAAAGGCCTCGAGTTTGCGGGCGATGTCGAAATCGATCGGGCTTTCGGCATACATGATCTGGCGTGGCAAATGCAGCGACAGATGATTGCTGAACTGTCCACCGAAATGGAATGTCGTGGGCCGGGTCGAGTCGACGAGAATGCAATCACCGACATCCAGGACTGCCTGGAGGCCGACGTGCTCGAGACCACAGGACCCTTCGAGCTGCATGATGAGAAAAAGGTGTTCGTTGGCGTCGCGGCGAATGTCATCCCAATCTCGATGGACGCGATCGAGATCATTGGAAACATGGGCGAACTCCATACCGCAGACATCGATACGCCGGGCTGCCCCCGTTACGGCCTTGCCGCTCTCCATTGCTTTCGGATTGAAGTTGCCGCAGATCGATTGGAGATCACTGGTCCATTGATCATAGGGAACGGTTGCCCATGCGTGTTGCATCAGGGCCTGATTGTTCAAGAGCTCCAACTCTGCCTCCCAACAGTGTCAGTCAACGACATGTCCGTCTCGCGCGACTCTCCCACAAGCGCAAAAAGGCGGCAACACCTGAGACCGGTAAACTGAAAGAGTGTCGAAGATCGATCGCCCTGTCAATATATTTCACATGTTAACTAGAGTCCGTCATCCCGACTCTTCTCACCAGCTATGTTTTGCCGCCGCCATTCACTGGGCGGCATACCGGTCCGCGCGCGGAAAAAGCGCGAAAAATAAGCGGCATCCTTCAAGCCCACCTCGTAGGCTATGTCCTCGAGCGATCGGATGGTGAAAAGCAACAGCCGCTTGGCCTCGAGCAGGCGACGCTCGGCGATCATGTCCTTGACGCCCCGGCCGAATGCCATGTGCCCGGCCTTGGCAAGAAGATGCGGCGTGGTGCCGAGGCTCGAAACGTAGCGCGCAACCGGCCAGTTCTCGCGAAAATGCCGGTCGATCAGCCGTCGAAGGTCACCAGCAAGCAGGCGTTGTGGCGATTGTGCCAGCGTCGGCGCGTCGGACGCCAGGCGTCGGATCTGGGTCAGCATGGCGGCAACCAATGGTGAAAGGATCGTATCGGCCTGGCCTCTCCCCTCGGCGTACTCCTCCAGGATCAATTGCATGGTCCGCCGAAGTCTCTCCCAGAACGCTTCCGCGCCTTGCCCCGTCACCATCACCGGGCGATCCAGCGGCAGCGTCGTCTGGCCGGCGATCGACGGCAGCAGACTGTCTGCGATCGACACGACGACCGCGTCTGAAACAAGCGGATCGACGTTGAAGCTGTGGATGACGCCGCTCGGCACGAAGCTGACGGCAGGCGCCAAAAAGTCCAAACGTTGATCTTCTATGAAATAGGATCCGTTGCCGCTGGTCCAGAAAGTGACCTGCATCATCCGATCATGCTTATGGGCTCGAACCTGGCCGGAATGGAGATTTGCGCGCGCCATCACCGTTTCGACATGAAGAAACCCGATCTCCAAAGGGCGATCCGGTTCGCCATAGACAAAGAAACTTGGGACGATGTCGTTCATGCTGGCCGCCGTAAAAAGTACAAGTGATTTCCCTATTCTGTCCATGGTGGAAGGCGAACGCAAGGACTAGCATTTGTCTCACATCAAGGGAGGACGACATGCGATCAGAAGATTTCCGGGCCGATACCAAGCGGCCCTTCACCGGTGAGGAATATCTGGCATCCCTGCGTGACGGGCGGGAGGTGTACATCAATGGTGAGCGTGTCAAGGACGTGACCGCGCATCCCTCGATGCGCAATTCCGCCCGCTCGCTCGCCAGGCTTTACGATGCGCTGCATGCGGAAAAGACCAAGGAACGGTTGACATCGCCGACCGACACCGGCTCCGGAGGCTACACCCACAAATATTTCCGCGTCGCAAAGTCCTCCGCTGATCTTGTCGCCCAGCAGGGCGCGATCGCCGATTGGGCCCGTATGTCCTATGGATGGATGGGCCGTACCGCTGACTACAAGGCGGCATTGATGAATACGCTGGGCGCCAATGCCGACTGGTACGGTCCCTTCAAGGACAATGCGCTCGCCTGGCACAAGCGCGCTCAGGAAGCGGCTCTCTTCATGAACCACGCGATCGTCAACCCGCCGATCGACCGCCACAAGCCGGCGGATGCCGTAAAAGACGTATTCGTTCATATCACCAAGGAAACCGATGCAGGCATCTACGTCTCGGGCGCCAAGGTGGTGGCGACGTCCTCTGCGCTGACGCACTACAATTTCCTGGCGCAAAGCTCGGCGACGGTTACGGAAGACCCGTCGCTATCGGTGATGTTCATCGTTCCGATGAATGCGCCCGGCATCAAGATGTTCTGCCGCGTTTCCTATGAGGAAACGGCAAACCGTGTCGGCACGCCGTTCGACTACCCGCTCTCTTCCCGCTTCGATGAGAACGATGCCATCCTGGTTCTGGACAATGTCTTCATCCCCTGGGAGGACGTGCTGGTCCTGCGCGATGCGCCGAAGATCCTGTCCTTCCATCCCGCTTCCGGCTTCATGCACGGCTACTGCTTCCAGGGCTGCACGCGTTTCGCCGTCAAACTCGACTTCCTGGCGGGCCTGCTCGCCAAGGCTTTGCGGGCGACCGGCGGCGATGCCTTCCGCGGCAATCAGGCCGCACTTGGTGAAGTCATCGCGTTGCGCCACATGTTCTGGAGCTTCTCCAACGCCATGGCCTACAATCCGATCCCCTGGGCGAACGGCGCAGTGCTGCCCAATCTGGAGGCGGCTCTCGCCTATCGCACTTTCATGTCGGAAGCCTATCCCCGGGTCATCGAGACGGTCCGCAAGGTCGTCGCCTCGGGATTGATCTATTTGCCGTCCTCGGCCAAGGATTTCGGCAATCCGGAGATCGACCGCTATCTCGGCCAATATGTGCGCGGCTCCAACGATATGGGCCATATCGAACGCATCAAGATCATGAAGCTGCTGTGGGACGCAACCGGAACCGAGTTCGGCGGACGGCATGCGCTCTACGAATTGAACTATGCCGGAGCGCCGGAAGAAGTCCGCCTTCAGGTGTTGAAGGGGGCCGAGCGCGGCGGACGGTTGCGCGAAATGGAGGCCTTGGTCGATACCTGCATGAGCGACTACGACGAAAACGGCTGGACCGGTGACACCTGGTTGCCGCCGATCGGCAATGCAGACCAGTTCAAGTCCGCTGCTGAATAGGAGGCGACCATGGAGGAGGCCTTTTCCAAAACCGAGTTCCGCAATGCCATGGCGCGCGTTTGCGCGCCGGTCAACGTCATCACCACCAATGGTCCCGCCGGTCGCGGCGGGTTCACCGCCACGGCCATGTGCAGCGTCACGGATGAGCCGCCGACGCTGCTCGTCTGCATGAATAGCCGATCCGCCCAAACTGCCCTGTTTCTGGAAAACCACCGGTTCTGCGTGAACGTATTAAGTCACGACCACAGAGAGCTAGCCGGGAAATTCGCCGGAGCAACCGCCGATATGGAGGCGCGCTACGCCTCTGCGGATTGGGTCGCAATGCCTTCAGGTACGGATGCTCTCGCGGATGCGATCGTCTCATTTGATTGCGAGCTGTCTGAGGCAAGACTTGTCGGTAGCCATCACATCTTCATCGGACGGATCGCCGGCATCAGATCCCGCCCCGATGGCAACGCGTTACTGTATTTTGACCGGAATTACGTTCATGTCCCGACGCAACTCGGCAGCTTCGGAGGTTGAAGGTATTCGCTGTCAGCCGCGTTGCGGCTGACAGCGAACGGGCTACGCGGGAGCTTTAACTTTAGATGCATCCGGCATTTCAACTGCGCCCCTGCTCTCAGCAAAGTGTTCGACTAAGCTAGAGCTGGATCCACGCCGTCTTGAGATTATGGTACTTGTCCATCGCATGCAGCGACTTGTCATGGCCGTTGCCCGACTGGCGGATGCCGCCGAGCGGCACGGTGTTGTCGGCGCCGCCATAGGTGTTGACGTGGACGACGCCGGCCTTGACTCCCCGCACCATGCAATGGGCGCGCGACAGATTGCCGGTCCACACGGCTGAAGCGAGACCATAAGGCGTGGCATTGGCAATGCTGATTGCCTCTGCATCGTCATCGAAGGGAATGATGGAGAGGATCGGTCCGAAAACCTCCTCTCTGGCCAGCGTCATCTGCGGCGTCACGTCGAAAACGGTCGGCTGCATGTAGAAACCGCCGGTGTCCTGAAGAATACGGCCGCCGCCGGTCCTCAGTCTTGCACCTTCGGACAGCGCCTGGGCGGCGAAACCGAGGTCCTTCTCGAGTTGGATCTCGCTGGAGATGGCGCCGGATTCGGTCGAGAGCAACAGCGGATCGCCAACCTTTATCTTTTCGGCAATGGCTGAGATCCGTTCTGCGAAGGCTTCGTGGATCGACCGCTCGACCAGGAGTCTCGACCCGGCAACGCAGACCTGCCCCGAATTTCTGAAGATGCCGAGCGCAGAGACCTTGGCGGCCTGTTCAAGGTCCGGCGCATCCGCGAAGACGATGTTGGGCGATTTGCCGCCCAGTTCGAGATAGACCCGCTTCAGGTTGGAGCGCGCCGAATATTCGAGCAGCCGGCGGCCGACGCCGCCGGAGCCAGTGAAAACGAGAACATCGATATCGCCATGCAGGCCGATCGCCTCGCCGGCGACCGTGCCGCGGCCGGTGACAACATTGAGCACTCCCTCCGGCAAGCCGGCTTCAGCACACATTGCCGCCAGTTTCAGAAGGCTGAGCGATGCGCCTTCGGCTGGCTTCAGCACCACCGAGTTGCCGGCTGCCAGCGCCGGCGCGATCTTCCACGCGCCGATCATCATCGGGAAATTCCATGGCACGATAGCGGCGACGACGCCGACGGGTTCGCGGTGAATGAGGCCGAGAACGCTTTCGGAGGTGGGGGCAATCTCGCCGTAGACCTTGTCGAGGGCTTCGGCGTAATAGCGGAAAGTGGCGGCCGCGCTGCCGGGCTCGGCCTTCAGGGCCATGCTGATTTCCGTACCGTTGTCGCGCACGCCGAGCACCGCCAGTTCAAGCGCATCGCGCTCGATCAGCTCGGCGATCCGGAAAAGGATTTTCTTGCGCTCTGCGGGCGCTGCCTTCGACCACGTGCCTTTCTCGAAAGCGGCGCGAGCAGCCTTGACGGCCAAATCGACATCGACTGCACCGGCATCGCCAATGGTCGTCAATTTCGATCCGTCGATCGGCGAGATGACATCCATGGTCGTGTCGCTTTGAGGTGCACGCCATTCGCCGCCAATGAACAGCGATTGCGGCGAGACGACGTCTGAGCGGAGTTGGTCGATCTTGTCCTGCATCTCAATCTCCTCACGAAAGAAATGGCGGACCAGCGTCCGCCATCATGATCCAGATATGTCAGGCTTCCTGTCCGGCGCCGAGCCGGGCAAAACCAGCAGCATCTTCCGACTTCAGACGGGCAGCTGCTATCAAGCCGACAATGGCGGCAATCACCACCAAGCCCGGCAGAAGCACGGCGAGCACACCGCTTGCGCCGGCGATCGCGCCGAAATTCACGGTGATATAGTAGACTAGTCCCAGCAGGATGACGCCGGTGATCACCGGCAAGATCTTGGTCACCAGAACGTTGCCCTCGAGGCCGGGATTGCGGCTGAAGAAGGCGACGATGGCGAATGCGGTGAAGGCCATCAGCAGAATGATGGCAAGCGTGCCGACGTTGGTGAGCCACGAAAAGAGGGCAAGCACGGGATCCTGCCCCGTAAAGGCGAAGAGCGCGATGACGAGAGCGGCGACAATCGTCTGGATCACCGAACCAACATGCGGGCTCTGGAAGACAGGGTGGGTGACACCAACAGACTTCGGCAGCAGACCTTCGCGGCCGGCGACATACATGTAGCGGGCAACGCCATTGTGGAAGGCGAGCACGCCGGCAAACAGGCTGGTGATGAAGAGTACGTTCATGACCGGGACGATCCAGTGACCGACATAGCGTTCGGCAAGGCCGAAGAGGAAGGTCGTCGGATCGGCGAGGCCCTGCAGTTCTGGAACGAGCTTATCGGCGCCGGCGCCGTTGACCATCAGCCACGAGGTCAGCATGTAGAAGAGGCCGATAATAAGGACAGAGATATAGGTCGCGCGTGGCACGGTCTTGTGCGGCTCGCGGGCTTCCTCGCTGTATATCGTGGTGGCTTCGAAGCCGATGAACGCTGCAAAGCAGAAGAGAATGCCGATTGCCGGCGTTCCGCTCATGAAGGCGGCGGGCGTGAAGGGTACGGCCGAGATGCCGCTGTCACCGCCCTTGAGCAAGATAGCGGCGTCGATGACCAGCACGACGACATATTCAAGAATGACGAGGACCGTCAATATCTTGGCCGACAGATCAACGCGCCGATAGCCGAAGACCGCGACGACGGCGATGCCGATATAGGTCCAGACCCACCATGGCAATTCAAGGCCGATGCCCGCGAAGAACCCTGCGGTTGCCGCACCGAAGAGACCGAAAACGCCAATCTGCATGGCATTGTAGGCAAGGATGGCGATGAGGGCGGCTGCACCGCCCATCATGCCACCGAGACCCTGGGCGGTATAGGCATAAAAGGCACCGGCATTGCGGATGTGGCGCGCCATGGCGACGTAGCCGACCGCAAATAGCACCAGGATTGCCGTGACCAGCAGAAAGGTCAGCGGGATGCCCGCGCCGTTGCCGAGCACCATCGACAGAGGCACACCGCCGGCGACCGCCGTCAGCGGCGCTGCGGCCGATACCACCAGAAATGTCACGGCGCCGACGCCGAGACTGTTCTTGCGCAGCTGGTTTTCACCTGCGCCTGTTGAGAATTGATTGTCCATTTTGCTCAAGTTCCCCTTGTTGCAACTATCCGATTGCGCTCCGGGAAAACCGTCCTCCCAAACCGCCGTCATTTCGAACCGGACTAATCTGCCGCGTTTTTTCTTTTGCTCTTGGCCGCGCGCAGGTCGGCGCATATGGTTCACATATTGAACCATTGCTTCAAATATAGACTTGCAAATAACGGCTGCACCTGTCAAGTTATTTCGCATGTTAAGTAGTTTGTGCCGACATAGAGGACCGGCATCGACGGTGATGACCCAGACAGGTGTCCGTAACACCGACCGGTATCGAACGACGACCGGGCAAAAAAGGAAACCGCATGAGCACCGTCGGAAAAGCACTGTCCTTGCTGGACAGCCTGTCGCAACTCAACCACGAAGCGGGATTGACGGACATCGCCCGTCTCTGCGACCTCGACAAAGCGACGGCCCGCCGCCTGCTTGTCGAGTTGGAAAAGCATGGCTTCGTCGAGCAGGATCCGGAGACGCGCAGATACCGGATCGGTTCAGCTCCGGTTCGCCTGGCGCGGATTCGCGAGGCGCGCTATCCGTTCCTGCGGGTCGCCATCCCCTTCGTAAGGGAGCTCGCTGAGAAGTCCGAGGAAACTGTTCATCTCGCCGAATTCAGCGGCAGCACACTTTCGACGATCCATGTCGAGGACTCACCGCGGGCTCACCGGGTCATCGTCGAGATCGGCACGCGCCTGCCTTTCCACGCCACGGCATCAGGCCTCGCCTATCTGGCTTTCTCCGATAAGAAATACATCGAGTTGGTCCTGTCGCAGCCGCTGGAAGCCTTCACCGAGCACACCGTGACCGATCCGGCCGTGGTCCACAAACTGATAGACGAAACGGTCGCGCGCGGATTTTCGATCAGCAGCCAGGGTCTCGAAGTCGGCGTCGTCAGCACCGGCGCTCCCATTCTTTCGCCGACCGGTCAACCGATCGGCTCCATCACCATCGCGGCGCCGCTGGCACGTGCGCGCGCGGCCACTCTGGCGAGCTTCGGCGCAGCCGTCGCCGACACAGCCAAACGTATCTCAGAAAAATACTACGGGCCGGAACGGCCTTCGGGAACAAAAACGCAAACAAAGAGGACCGGTTGAATGAGCCCAGCAGAGCCTTCGCCAGAACAAACACGCCTGCCCAGCATCCTTGTGATTGGAACCGGTGACACCAAATCCGACGAGCTTCAGTTCATGGCAGGCATCATCCGCGATGCCGGCGCAGAACCGGTCATGGTTGACGTCAGTATCTTGTCAGATCCGCCTTACACACCGGATTATTCCCGGCACGACATCGCCAAATCGGCGGGAACCTCGATCGAAGCGATCATTAACAGCGGCGACGAAAATTCAGCAATGGCGCTGATGTCGACCGGCGCTGCGGCTCTCGTCGGAACGTTGCATGCGACCGGAAAGGCGGATGGCATCATTGTTCTCGGCGGCTCCATGGGTACGGACCTTGCGCTTGACGTGGCGGCCGCCCTGCCGCTCGGCGTTCCCAAATTCGTGGTCTCGACGATTGCCTATTCGCATCTCGTGCCGCCGGAGCGCATCGCCCCGGACTTGATGATGATACTGTGGGCCGGCGGACTTTACGGATTGAACGATATCTGCCGCGCCGTGCTTTCCCAGGCCTGCGGTGCCGTCGTCGGGGCTGCCCGTTCCTGCGTGAAGCCCAAGGCGGAGCGGCCGTTGATCGGAATGACCTCCCTCGGTTCCACCTGCCTCAAATATATGAAACATTTGAAGCCGGAGCTTGAAAAGCGCGGCTATGAGGTCGCAGTATTCCACTCGACCGGCATGGGCGGACGGGCCTTCGAGGCGATTGCCGCGCAGAAAGGCTTTGCCGCGGTGTTCGACTTCTGCATGCAGGAAGTCGTCAACCACCAGAATGGCACCGTGGTCACCTCCGGTCCTGACCGCATGGAAAATGCGGGCCGCTCCGGCATACCGCAGATCGTCGCGCCCGGCGCGGTCGATATGGTGGACCTGCCCGCGTGGCAGCCGCTGCCGGCAGCACTTGCCGACCGACCTTATCACGCACACAACCGGCTGATCGGCTCGGTCACCACCTCGCCTGAAGGACGCCGGGCAACGGCTGCCCTGATCGGAGAAAAGCTTGGCGGCGCGCAGGCGCCGGTCGCCCTGATCCTGCCGCTCGAAGGCATACAGGAATGGGACCAGCCGGGTGAACCGTTGCATGATCCGGTAGGCCTTTCAGCCTTTATCGATGCGATGCGCCTGGCCCTCCCCCCATCCGTCGCCCTGCATGAGGTCGATGGTCACATCAATTCCCCTCAATTCTCCACAAAAGCCCTCGCCGTATTCGATGCGTGGGTTGCACAGGGCATCATCCAGGAAGGCAGGCCATGACAGGTGATCGCGCACTCATCCTCGATTTCGGCGGCGTCGTCACCCGCACGCTGTTCGAAACGCACGACGTCACCGAGCGGGCGCTTGGCCTTGCCGCCGGCACACTCACCTGGCGCGGTCCGTTCGACACAACGACCGATCCACTCTGGGTATCGATGCAGAACCGTGAGATCACCGAACGCGACTACTGGATGACACGGACCGCGGAAGTCGGCCGGCTGGTCGGTGAGGATTGGACCGACATGAAGACCTTCGTCCAGCGGGCGCGCGGCGCCGATGCCGATCTCGTGCTGCGTCCGGAAGCGGCAGACGCCATCACCCGCGCCAAGGCCGCCGGCCTGCGGCTCGCCATCCTTTCGAATGAACTCGATCTTTTCTACGGTGTCGAATTTCGCAAGCGTTTCCCGCTGATCGATTTCTTCGACGTTATCGTCGATGCCACCTACACGAAGATCCTGAAACCGGATCCGCGCGCCTATGAACAGGTGATCGCCGAGGTCGGGCTTCCGCGCGAAGCCTGCGTCTTCGTCGACGATCAGTTGAAGAACATTGAGGGCGCCGACGTCGTCAAGCTTCCCAACGTCCATTTCGACGTTACCCGGCCCGCTGACGGCTATGCCCGCGCCCTTTCCATGCTTGGACTTTGAACGAAGAGGACTGCGATATGCGCGAAACCAATTTTCTGACCGAAAACAACGCCCGTCATGTCTGGCACCCGATGGCGCACCCGGCCGACATGTTGGCCAATCCGCCGCGCATCATCAGGGCGGCTTCCGGTGTTGAAATCACCGATATCGACGGCAAGACGGTGCTCGATGGCGTCGGGGGGCTCTGGAACGTCAACCTCGGCTATTCCTGCGATCCGATCAAACAGGCCATCCGTGACCAGCTCGAGGAACTCCCTTATTATTCCGCCTTTCGCGGCACCACCAATCCGCCGCTGATCGAACTGTCTTACGAACTGGCTGAGTGGTTCAAGGAAGACGGCCTCAGCCGATCCTTCTTCACCTCGGGCGGCTCGGATTCCGTGGAGACCTGCCTGCGGCTTGCCCGCCAGTACCACAAGGTCAATGGCCAGCCGGAGCGCACCAAATTCGTGGCGCTGAAGAAAGGCTATCATGGGACCCATTTCGGCGGTGCGTCCGTCAACGGCAATGCCAACAACCGTCGCAACTACGAGCCGCTGCTCCCGGGCGTTTCGCACCTGGCGGCTCCCTATGGCTACCGCAATCCTTTCGGCACCGACGATCCGGCGGAAATCGCGGCGGCCATCGGTCGTCAGTTCGAAGACGAGATCGCCTTCCAGGGCGCCGATACGATCGCCGCCTTCATCATGGAGCCGGTGCTGGGCGCCGGCGGCATCATGGTGCCGCACGAAACCTTCATGCCGCTGATGCGTGCCATCTGCGACAAGAATGGCATTCTTCTGATCGCCGACGAGGTCATCACAGCCTTTGGCCGCACCGGTGCCTGGACGGGGTCGCGCCTGTGGGGCACCAAGCCCGACCTGATGTCGACCGCCAAGGCGATTACCAACGGCTATTATCCCTTCGGTGCGGTGATGATCGCCGACAAGATCGCGGAAGCCTTCGAGGCCAACAAGAACACCGTCGGCACGATCGGTCATGGCTACACCTATTCCGGCCACCCTGTGGGTGCAGCGGCGGCGCTGGCGACGCTCAAGGAAACCAAGCGCCTCAACGTGGCCGCCATTGCAGGCGCGCGCGGCAATGAACTGCTGGCTGGTCTGAACAGGCTGAAAGAAAAACATGAACTGATCGGCGACGTGCGCGGCAAAGGGCTGATGTGCGCGCTGGAACTGGTGACGGACCGCGCGGCAAAGACCGGCGCGCCGAAGGATGTGGTCCAGCGCCTGCAAGACGCGGCCTACGACGCCGGCGTGATGGTGCGTACCTCCGGCTCCAACGTCATCATCTCGCCGCCGCTTATCATCACCACAGCCGATGTAGATCGGATCCTCGCCGCACTCGAGGCAGGCCTGACAGCTGCCGCAGGAGGCAAATGACATGGCGGAAAACGCAGCACTTCTCGCCCGCCGCGAGCGGCTTCTTGGCCGAAACATGTCCACCTTTTATGACGACCCGGTTCAACTGGTGCGTGGAGAAGGTGTCTGGCTGTGGGATGCCGACGGCCGGAAATATCTCGATTGCTACAACAATGTGCCGCACGTCGGCCATTGCCACCCACGCGTCGTCGACGCGATCACCCGGCAAGCGTCGACGCTGAATACCCACACGCGGTATTTGCATGAAGGCATCCTCGACTATGTCGAGCGGCTGACGGCTACATTCGACAAGAGCCTCGATACTGCGATCATGACCTGCACCGGCAGTGAAGCCAACGACATCGCGTTGCGTATGGCGCAGGCGGTTACGGGAAAGACCGGTGTTATCGCGACCAACCATACCTACCACGGCAATACCGCGGCCGTGTCGCAGCTCTCTACCCGCATGCCCCCGGTCGGCGGTTTCGGCGGCCATGTCCGCCACGTGCCGGCGCCCGACAGCTATCGGCCCATGGGTGGTATGCCCGGCGAAGCCTTTGCGGAGGCTTTCGCCTCTGAAGTGGAAAAAGCGATCGCCTCGCTGCAGAGCAGCCCGCACGGCTTTTCGGCGCTCATCATCTGCCCGTTCTTTGCCAATGAGGGATTTCCCGACCTGCCGACGGGCTTTCTCGACAAGGCAATCACTGCCGTGCGCAAGGCGGGAGGGCTTGTCATATCCGACGAGGTGCAGCCGGGTTTCGGGCGCACTGGCGGCCATATGTGGGGCCATCAGCGCGCAGGCTTCGTGCCCGACGTGGTGACGCTCGGCAAGCCGATGGCCAACGGCCATCCGGTCGGCGGCGTCGTCGCCAATGCCGACACGCTGAACGCCTTCCGCAAGGCCTTTCGCTATTTCAATACCTTTGGCGGCAATCCGGTTTCCTGTGCTGCGGCGCTGGCGGTTCTCGACGTGATCGAAGATGAAGGGCTGATGGAAAACGCCCGTGCCGTCGGCGCCTACGCGCAAGACGGCCTCAAACACCTGTCCGAAAAACATGACGTCATCGGCAACGTGCGTGGCAGCGGCCTGTTCTTCGGGGCGGAGCTGGTTCTCGACCGTGAGAAAAAGACCCCGGCGCCGGACATCGCCACAAAGGTCATCAATGACATGCGCGCGCGCGGCGTTCTGATGGGCAAAATCGGGGTGCATCAATGCGCGACCAAGATCCGGCCACCCATGCCATTTTCGAAGGAGAATGCCGATTTGATGCTTTCCACGCTCGATGACGTTCTGTCCGGATTGTGACGGTGGCCATGTCGGAACATGAAACCACCTCTTTCATGGAGGCGCTGAGTGCGCGGGCATGCGAAGCGCTTGCCAGCTGGGAGCTCGGCGCCCAGATACCCCAGCTCCTGAAATACCGGGAGAATGCGGTATTCCGGGTGACGCTCAGGAGCGGCGAGCCTGCAGCCCTGCGGCTGCACCGGCCCGGCTATCACAACAAAAATGCATTGGTTTCGGAACTCTCCTGGATGGCAGCCTTACGCGAGGCGGGCCTGCGCGTTCCGGCACCTGTTTCCACGTTGGACGGACGCCAAATCGTTGCGCTTGCGGCAAATCCTGTGTTCGGTGACCAATACGCCGACATCGTCAGTTGGATGACCGGCAGCCCGCTCGGCCAATCGGGTGTTCTTCTTGCGCATTCCAGGGAGCGCCTCGTCGTTATTTTCCGCTCGCTGGGTGAAGCGATAGCCCGGATGCACACAGCCACCGATGCCTGGAGACCACCGGCCAACTTCCGCCGCCCGGCATGGGACGGCGATGGTTTGCTTGGCGGGCAGCCGCTTTGGGGCCGATTCTGGGATTGTGCAGGATTATCGCCGGATCAGGTGATGCGATTGTCGGATCTCAGGCTCTTGCTGCGAGAGAAAACCGATGCACTCCGCCATCTCGACTATGGTCTCATCCATGCCGATCTCGTTCGGGAAAACGTCCTCATAGACGGCGATCATGTCGAATTGATCGACTTTGACGATGGTGGCTACGGCTGGCGGATGTTCGACATCGCCACAGCCTTGTTCAAGAATCGCGGCGAGCCGCACTACGAACTCATCAAGGCAGCGTTGATCGAGGGATATCGCGGCGTACGGTCGCTACCGGACAGCGCCCTTGAAACCCTGCCGCTCTTCATGGTTCTGCGCAGCATCACTTATATCGGCTGGATCGGTGAGCGAATTGGCGCGCCGGATGCGGCAGAGCGGCTTCAGCCCTATGTAGCCGATGCTCTGGCGTTGGCAGACACCCTCCAAACCGGCACCAGCAGATAGGAGCGGAGGCCGTGCTATTTGTTCAGCGTCGCCAGTTCGTCGAGCATGTCGAGCAAGGTATCGATGCGCTCGCGGCCGAACCGCTGCTCAAGCGCAGTATAAATCGTCCGGCTGTCGGGACTGACCTCGTTGATGATCTTCAGTCCCGCGGCCGTGATCTGCAACAGTATCCGGCGGCCGTCTTCAGCATCCTTGCTCTTGGTGATGAAGCCGCGCTCCTCGAGAGACCGAATGATCCGCGTCAGGCTCGGAGCAAGGATAAAGGCCCGTTCCGACATCTCCGATGCATCCAGTGTTCCGGCTTCCGCCAGAATGCGAATAACGCGCCATTGCTGTTCCGTCACATCATGCAGCGCCAGCATGGGCCGGAAGTGCCCCATCACCGCTTCACGCGCCCGAAGCAACGCAATCGGCAGCGAGCGGCGTGTATCGCGGGGCAGCAAGGCATCCTGCATTATGCCGTTATCGTCAGGGGATTGTTTGGTCATAAGGGTTCTATGGATCAATTTCTTGAACCGCGCAACGTGGCCGGCAGCCACGATGCCCTTGACAGAGCCGACAAAATATTTAACATGTTAAATATACTGAGGTCGTGGCGCGGGGAGGAACGATGCCGCATTTCACCATGGATTATTCGGCGAATCTCGACGGAAAAGTGGACTTCGGCGCGCTGTGCCGTGTCGTCCACGCCGAGATTCTCGGCACGGGCCTGTTCGAGACCGGTGCCGTGCGGGTGCGCGCCATCCGTTGCGAAGCCTATGCGATTGCCGATCTGCTTGATGAAAATGCCTTCATCGATATGTCCTTTCGCATCGGCGAAGGTCGTAGCCAGGAGGATAAGCGGCGCACCGGCGAAGCGATCTTTACCGCCGTCACGAAACACCTCCGCAAGCTGTTCGAGACGCCGCACTTCGCCCTCACCCTCGAAATCCGCGAAATCGACCCGGCGCTGAGCTGGAAGAAAAACGCCATCCACCCGCGCCTGCGCAAGACAAACGGTTAGCGCCGCAGCGAGTGATCGCAAGCAGGACACATCGGAGAAAAGCATGTCGACACTTGAAGAAAACATCGCAAAGGCCGAAGCCTATTTGGCCCGCTTTCGCAAAGACGGCGTATTGAACCATATCGCTGGCGAGGCAATGCCAGCAGCCGATGGCACCACGTTCGACATCATCTCTCCGGTCGACCTGAAGGTTTTGGCAAAGGTGGCACACGGCAAGGCGGCGGATGTGGACCGGGCGGCACAAGCCGCAAAAGCCGCCTTTCCTGCCTGGGCCGCGATGTCGGGCGACGTGCGCAAGAAACTTCTCCATAAGATCGCCGATGCGATCGTAGCGCGTTCCGAAGAGATCGCGTTCGTCGAATGCATGGACACCGGTCAATCGCTGAAATTTATGGCGAAGGCAGCCCTTCGCGGAGCAGAGAACTTCCGCTTCTTCGCCGATCGCGCCGTGGAAGCCCGTGACGGCAAAACGCTGCGTGCGGATGGTCAAGTCAACATCACTACTCGCGCACCGATCGGCCCGGTCGGCGTCATTACGCCATGGAATACGCCTTTCATGCTGTCGACATGGAAGATTGCACCGGCGCTCGCTGCCGGCTGCACGATCGTACACAAGCCGGCGGAATTCTCGCCGCTGACTGCGCGGCTGCTGGTCGAAATCGCCGAAGAGGCTGGTCTGCCGAAGGGGGTCTGGAATCTCGTCAACGGGCTCGGCGAGGACGCAGGCAAGGCGCTGACCGAGCATCCTGCCATCAGAGCAATCGCCTTCGTCGGCGAAAGCCGCACCGGCTCGATGATCATGAAACAGGGCGCCGACACGCTGAAGCGGGTACATTTCGAACTCGGCGGCAAGAACCCCGTCATCGTTTTTGCCGATGCCGACCTTGAGCGCGCCGCCGATGCTGCCGTCTTCATGATCTATTCGCTGAATGGCGAGCGCTGCACCTCATCCTCCCGCTTGCTGGTGGAGGAAAGCATCTACGACCGCTTCACGGCGATGGTCGCCGAGAAAGCCAAGCGCATCAAGGTCGGCCACCCCCTTGATCCAGAAACTGTGGTCGGCCCGCTGATCCACCCCGTGCACGAAAAGAAGGTGCTGGACTATATCGAGATCGGCAAAGCCGGCGGCGCGACGGTTGCCGCTGGCGGCACGAAATTCGAAGGGCCGGGTGGCGGATGCTACGTATCCCCCACCCTCTTCACCAGCGCCAACAACCAAATGCGCATTGCGCAGGAAGAAATCTTCGGACCTGTTCTGATCGCGATCCCCTTTAAGGACGAGGACGATGCACTGGCGCTTGCCAACGACGTGCAATATGGCCTCACCGGCTACCTCTGGACTTCGGACGTCACCCGCGCCTTCCGCTTCACCGATGCCCTGGAAGCCGGGATGATCTGGGTGAACTCGGAAAACGTCCGCCATCTGCCGACCCCTTTCGGCGGCGTCAAGAATTCCGGCATCGGCCGTGACGGCGGCGATTGGTCCTTCGATTTCTACATGGAGACCAAGAACGTTGCTTTCGCCACCAAGGCGCATGCGATCCAGAAACTCGGCGGCTGAGTGCACCGGACACCCTATTGAATTTGGAGGAGAACCCCATGCCCCTGCCCACACCCAATCTTTATCCGGCCTTCAACATCGTGCGCCTCAGCCATGTCGAGCTTGCCGTGACCGACCTTGCGAAATCGCGCGCCTTCTACGTCGACACGCTCGGCTTGCAGGTGACCGACGAGACGGCAGACACGATCTATCTGCGTGCGCTCGAAGAACGAGGGCATCACTGCATCGTCCTGAAAAAAGAAGCCGCCGCCGAAGCACGCGATCTCGGCTTCAAAGTCTTCTCCGACGAGGACCTCGATAAGGCCGAGCATTTCTTCAAGGGCAACGGCCTGCCGGTCGAATGGATCGAGCGGCCCTACCAGTCGCGTACCTTCCGTACCCGCGATCCGCATGGCATTCCGCTGGAATTCTATTCGAAAATGGACCGCCTGCCGCCGATCCACCAGAAATATGCCCTCTACAGAGGCGTAAAGCCGCTCCGTATCGATCACTTCAACTGCTTCTCACCGAATGTCGACGAAAGCGTTGCCTTCTACAATGAGATCGGCTTCCGCGTGACGGAATACACTGCCGACGAGGAAACCGGGAAGCTCTGGGCGGCATGGACGCATCGCAAGGGTGGCGTCCATGACATCGCGTTTACCAACGGTCGCGGTCCGCGTTTGCATCACACCGCGTTCTGGGTTCCGACGCCGCTCAACATCATCGACCTGCTCGATCTGATGGCGACCACCGGTTGGCTGCCCAATATCGAGCGCGGCCCCGGCCGTCACGGTATTTCGAATGCCTTCTTCCTCTATATCCGCGATCCGGATGGCCACCGCATCGAGATCTATTGCTCGGATTATCAGACGGTCGATCCCGATCTCGAGCCGATCAAATGGGATCTCAAGGATCCGCAGCGCCAGACGCTTTGGGGGGCTCCGGCGCCGAAATCCTGGTTCGAGGAAGGCAGCACCTTTGCCGGTACCGAGGTGCGTGATTCCGTGCTGAAGGCCCAGCCGATCGTCGCGCCCTGAATTTCCCCAGCTGGGCGGGCGCGAAAGCGTCCGCCGTTTTTTTAATGCTTGGTGAGGAGCCAGCCATGAAATTGCAAGATCCTTCCTTGTTCCGCCAAGCCGCTCTTGTCGGCGATAATTGGATCGAGGCCGATCCGAACAACGCGATAGAGGTGAACAACCCGGCGACTGGCGAGATCATCGGCCGGGTGCCGAAGCTGGGCGCCGCCGAGACCAGGACGGCCATTGAGGCTGCCCGCGTGGCCCAGAAGGGCTGGGTTGGGCGCACTGCCAAGGAACGCTGCGCGATCCTGCGCAAATGGTACGAGCTGATGATCGAAAACAAGGACGATCTTGGCCGTATTCTGACCCTGGAACAGGGCAAACCGCTGGCGGAGGCGACCGGTGAAATCGTCTATGGTGCGAGCTTCATCGAATGGTTTGCCGAGGAAGGCCGCCGCATCTACGGCGACCTGATCCCCGGCCACCAGCCCGACAAGCGCATCATGGTGATGAAGCAGCCGATCGGCGTCGTCGCGGCAATCACGCCGTGGAACTTCCCCAATGCGATGATCACCCGCAAGGCCGGTCCCGCCTTTGCCGCCGGCTGCGCCATGGTGCTGAAGCCTGCCTCGCAGACGCCGTTCTCGGCGATCGCGATTGCGATCCTGGCAGAACGCGCCGGCCTGCCGAAGGGCCTCTTCAGCGTCATCACCGGCTCGGCCGCGGCCATCGGCGCCGAGATGACCTCGAACCCGGTGGTGCGCAAGCTGACCTTTACCGGTTCGACCGAAATCGGCACCGAGCTCTACAAGCAGAGCGCCCCGACCATTAAGAAACTCGGCCTCGAGCTTGGCGGCAATGCGCCGTTTATTGTCTTTGACGATGCCGACCTCGATGCTGCGGTCGAAGGCGCGCTGATTGCCAAATACCGCAACAACGGCCAGACCTGCGTTTGCGCCAACCGCATCTATGTCCAGGACAGCGTCTATGATGCCTTCGCCGCGAAGCTGGCGGCGGCCGTCGGCAAGCTGAAAACCGGCAACGGCTTTGACGAAGGCGTCATCCTCGGACCGCTGATCGACAAGGCCGCCCTAGCCAAGGTCGAGGAGCATATCGCAGACGCGGTGGGCAAGGGCGCGCGCGTCGTGCAAGGCGGCAAACGGCATGCGCTGGGCGGCACCTTCTTCGAGGCGACCATCTTGGGCGAGGTCACCAAGGACATGGCGGTGGCGCGCGAGGAAACCTTCGGGCCGTTAGCGCCGCTGTTCCGTTTCAAGGACGAAGCCGACGTCATCGAGCAGGCAAACGACACCGAGTTCGGCCTCGCCTCTTACTTCTACGCCAAGGATCTCGCCCGGGTATTTCGTGTGGCCGAGGCGCTGGAATACGGCATGGTCGGCGTCAATACCGGCCTGATCTCGACAGCCGAAGCGCCGTTTGGCGGCGTCAAACTGTCGGGTCTCGGCCGTGAGGGCTCGAAATATGGCATCGAGGAATTCACCGAGATCAAATATGTCTGCCTCGGCGGCATCGGCTGAACTGAATAGGAAGAAAAACCATGTCCCACCCGAAGTTTGTCAGCTTTACCCGCAACGGCCACAGTGGATACGGCGTTCTTGCCGGAGATGGAATCATTGACCTTTCCGCCCGCCATGGCACGAAGTGGCCAACGCTACGCGAGGTGATTGCCGACGGCGTGCTGCTGAAGCTCGCTGAGGAAGCGGCGGGCTTGGAGCCCGATTTCCCGGTGTCGGACATCCGCTACGAAATCCCTGTTCCCGCCCCGGAGAAGATCATCTGCGTCGGCGTGAACTTCCCCGACCGCAACGAGGAATATAAGGATGGGCAGGCAGCGCCTTCCAATCCCTCCCTGTTCACTCGCTTTCCGCGCTCCTTCACCGGCCACGATCAGCCGCTGATCCGACCGCCGGAAAGCCCGCAGCTCGACTACGAAGGTGAAATCGTCATCATCATCGGCAAGACCGGCCGGCGCATTCCCGAGGCTGAGGCACTATCCCACATCGCGGCGCTGTCTCTGTGCAATGAGGGCACGATCCGCGACTGGGTCCGCCACGCCAAGTTCAACGTCACCCAGGGCAAGAACTTCGACCGCACCGGCTCGATCGGCCCCTGGCTGATCCCGTTCACGCACGAGGCGCAGATCGCCGACATCAGGCTCGAAACCCGCGTCAACGGAGACGTCCGCCAGAGCGACCGCACCAGCCGGATGATCTTTTCCTTTCGCAAGATCATCAACTACATCTCGACCTTCACTACGCTGGTTCCCGGCGATGTGATCGTCACCGGCACGCCAACCGGTGCCGGTGCCCGCTTCGATCCGCCGATCTGGCTGAAGCCGGGCGATGTCGTCGAGGTCGAGGCCGATGGTATCGGCATCTTGCGCAACACGATCACAGACGAGGTTTGACCATGTTGACACCCGATGAGATCCGCCAAGCGGCCGAAAGGCTTGACATCGCAGAGCGGACACGCGTCCAGACCGGTCTTTTGTCGCTGCAGTACCCCGGCATGACGATGGGCGACGCCTATGCTGTGCAGTCGGCCTGGGTCAAGAAGAAGGTCGCTTCCGGTCGCAAGGTGATCGGCTGGAAGATTGGCCTTACCTCCAAGGCGATGCAGTATGCGCTGAATATCGACATTCCCGATTCCGGCGTCCTGTTCGACGACATGATATTCGAGGACGGCGAGACGGTTCCGCAGGATCGTTTTATCCAGCCACGCATCGAGGCGGAAATCGCCTTCATCATGAAGGCGCCGTTGAAGGGCCCAAACGCCACGGTCTTCGACGTGCTCAATGCCACCGACTATGTGACGCCGGCGCTGGAAATTCTCGATACGCGGATCCTGCGTGTCGATCCGGAAACGAAGAAGGCCCGGACCATCGTCGACACGATTTCCGACAATGCGGCCAATGCCGGCATCGTGCTCGGCGGACGCATGATGCGACCCGACACTGTCGACATGCGCTGGATGGGCGCAATTGTTAGTCGCAACTCCGAGGTCGAGGAAACCGGTCTGGGTGCCGGAGTTCTCAACCAGCCGGCGCGCGGCGTTGCCTGGCTTGCAAATCGGCTGGCTGATTATGGCGACGGCATCGAGGCGGGCCAGATCGTCCTTGCCGGCTCCTTCATTCGCCCGGTCGAAGCACGTCGCGGCGATACGATCGTTGCCGATTTCGGACCCTACGGCACCGTTAGCAGCTATTTCGCATAGGAGCGATGCCCATGCCGGCGCCAAAAAACACATTCAAGGCGGCCTTGATGGAGAAGCGTCCGCAGATCGGCCTCTGGCTGGCGCTCGCCAACCCCTATGCGGCCGAGGTCTGCGCAGGCGCGGGCTATGACTGGTTGCTGATCGATGGCGAGCATGCGCCGAACGATATCCCTCTGATGATGGCGCAGTTGCAAGCGCTCCGGGGTTCGCCGAGCCATCCGATCATGCGGGCACCGATCGGCGAGGCCTGGATCTTGAAGCAGATCCTCGATATCGGCGCGCAGACGGTGCTGGTGCCGATGATCGAGAGCGGCGACCAGGCAAGAGCCATGGTGCGCGCGGTGCGCTATCCGCCGCACGGCGTGCGAGGCGTCGGGGCAGCGCTTGCCCGAGCTTCGGCATTCAATCGTATTCCCGACTACCTGCAGACCGCCAATGACGAGGTCTGCCTGCTGCTGCAGATCGAAAGCCGCGCCGGGCTGGCCGCACTCGATGACATCGCCACCACCGACGGCGTCGATGGTGTTTTCATCGGACCGGCCGATCTTGCCGCCGACATGGGCCATCTCGGCAGGCCTGGCGATGCCGAGGTGCAGCAGGCGGTGGAAGCGGCGCTGATCCGTATCCAGTCGCACGGCAAGGCCGCCGGTATCCTGACCGCTGACCAGTCGCTTGCCAACCGCTATGTGGAACTTGGCGCCACCTTCGTCGCCATCGGCAACGATGTCGGCCTCCTGGCAAACGGTGCTTCACGCCAGCTTTCCGATTTTCGGAACGCTGGCGCGACCACCGCCGGAAGTTCGGACACGGCAAAGGTTTACTAATGCGCGTCGCAATCTTTCAGCTTCGCTGCTGACGCTTTAGATCTTTGGTTTCCCCCATGTCGTGGTCGCAAAACTGCTGCACAGTTTGCGGGGTATGCTCAAGATGCTGCTACCCTCTGGATAAGCCCCTGAAGCGCGGCGAGCTGTTCTGCGATCAGCCGCCGTGTCGTCTCGTCAGTAAGCTCGCCCTGCGCCGAGACCTTGCTGGCTGCATCTGCGATAATGATCTCCGGCTTGTTCAGCACGAATGCATCGAGATAAAGCAGCACCTGTCTCAGGTGGTATTGCGCCCGCGCACCGCCGAGCATGCCGACCGAAGCCGTCTGGATCGCGACCGGCTTGCCCGAGAACGGCGGCGGAGACAGCCGTGACAGCCAATCGAGCGCATTCTTCAAAACGCCGGGGATCGAGTAATTGTATTCCGGTGTGACGAACACAACGGCATCCGAAGACCGGATGATCTCGGCCCAGTCGAGTACGATGGCGGGGCAGCCCTGAGACTGAATATCCGCATTGTAGTGAGGAATACTTTCCATGCCGTCCAGCGGGTGGAAAGAGATCCCGGTTGGCGCAAGCGTCGAAAATTCCCGCGCGATCGCCGCATTGAACGATCCTTGGCGAAGACTTCCGCAGATTACCGCGATGCTGATTGTATCGGTCATTTTCCCTCGTTTTCATTCATTTGTCAGCGATGACATTGCCTGTTTCGCGCCTCTTGCGCGAACGATGATGTTCGTATAAAGAACATATATGTTCAATTAACGGATAATGTAAAGGAGGATCATCGAATGGAGGTTCGCGTTGTCAGGCTCGGTCATGTTGGGCTCACAGTCAGGGATATCGATCGCACGATCGATTTCTATTCGACGTATCTGGGTATGCGTCTGACGGAAAAGTTCGAATATCCGGAAGAGAAGATCGGCCATGGCGTGGCCGTCGCCGCGGGAGCCTTCCTGCGCTGTGACGTCACTCATCATGAAATGTCGATCTTCCGGATGCGCCGCGACATTCTCGCCGCCGATGCACCGGATGCGCCGCGCTATGGTTTCGGACTGCACCATATCGCGTTTGAGCTGAATACGCCGGAAGACCTGAAAGGGCTCTTCAAGAAGATGCGGGACGGGGGCGTCGAGATCGTCAACAGCCGCAAAGGCGGACCCGGCAACCAGCCGCGCTTCTATGCCCGCGACCCCGACGGCAATCTGCTGGAATTCTACTGGGGCATCGACAAGATCGGCTGGGAAGGCGCATCGCGCGCATACGACCCGATCGAGGAAATCGACCTCCTCAACTTCGATTTCGAAGCCTATGTCGACCGGCGCGAACGTGATGCAGCCGAGGCACGCAAGGGCATTCGCTCCGGTCTCAACACCTGACAACTGAACAGAAGGGCCTCAACGCGATGATGCGCATCTTCAATCGGTCAGTTGAGGCCTTTCATGATCTCCGCGGCCGCCTCGAGGAGCGGCTTTTGCACCGACAAAAGCAAATGGGCACGCGTACTTGGCACAAGAACGCCAAGGCTTGCTTCGCAGCGCCCGTTCTTTTCGAGAAGGGGCGCGGCGATCCCGTGAACGCCCATCTGCAGCTCGTCATGAGAAATGGAGCAGCCATCGGCCTTCGTCGTTTCGATTCGTGCAAGGGCCGCAACCGGGTCGTCGGTTTTCTTCAGGATACGAGTGATCGCTTTTTCGCCCTGGAACGCCAGGATAGACCAGCCGCTGGCTCCTTTGTAGAGCGGGTGGCGCGAACCGGGACTGTGTTCGACGCGCACCAGATGCCGCTGGCCGACGGCCTGGTCGATGACGACGGCCTCCCAATTGTCCAGCCCGTGCAGAACGACAGTCTCGCCTATTTCCGCCGCCAGTCTCTGCATGACGGGTTTGGCGACGCTGCGCAGATCCGTGCCGGTCTGTCGTGCAAGACTGAAGACGGCAGGCCCGACGATATAGCCCTCGTCGCTTCGGCGGACATAAGCGCGTTGCGCCAGCGTCACGAGCAGACGATGGGCCACCGTGCGGTTGATGTCGCACATTCGCGCCACGTCGGACGCGCTGACGGGCCCCTGCCCCGCCACCGTTTCGAGAACGGTCAGCATCTGGTCTCCCGTCGATGAGATTTCCGCCAATTTCAACTCCTGTGAAGGTCGAGCCGCCCGTTCCGCTGCGTAGGTCATACCGGTTTCTGGCCGGAAATGATCAGAAGACTACTACTTCGACACCGTTTTTGTAGCAAGCGGATCATTGACGAGTATCGCACAATATGATCTAAATACGAACATAAATGTTCAAATAGCGGAACAAAAAAATGAAACTCGTCAGTTACGATGAAAATGGCACCCCACGCTTTGGCGCCCTCTGTGGCGATCGTGTGATCGACCTTGCCGGCGCCAGTGAACTTTACGCCGCAGACGACGAGACGATCGAAATCATCCCTTCGCGCATCGAGACGTTCTTCGAGGAGCCGGATGTTTTCTCTGAATCGGCGCGTGCAGTCATCGCTCGTTTCGAAGCGGACCACGTTGCGAACGATGCGATCTCGAAGCTGCGTTCGGGCGTGAAGTTGCTGCCGCCGATCGGCCGCCCGCCCAAGATCATCTGCGTAGCGCGCAATTACGCTGAGCACGCCAAGGAAGCCGGCCTCGAAATCTCACCGATTCCGATCATCTTCGCGCGCTTCGCCAACACCTTTGTCGCTGACGGCGGCCCGGTCATCGTGCCGTCTGTCTCCACCCATCTCGATTGGGAAGGCGAGCTGGCCATCATCATCGGCAAAAATACCAATGGTCGCCGCCTGAAAAAGGAAGAGGCCATGGACTACGTCTTCGGCTACTCCATCTTCAACGACGTGACCGTGCGCGACTATCAGTTCCGGGTTACCCAATACACGGCGGGCAAGAACTTCCGCGCCTCCGGACCTTTCGGTCCGGTGATCGTCACGGCCGACGAGATTGCAGATCCGCACAAGCTTGACATCCGCACGACGCTGAACGGCGAAGTGATGCAATTCGCCAACACCGAAACGATGATCTACGACATTCCGACGATCCTCGAGCACATTTCCGACTTCATCGATCTGGAAGCGGGCGATGTGATCCCGACGGGGACGCCGGCCGGTGTCGGCTTCAAGCGCAAGCCACCGATCTTTCTGAAACATGGAGACCGGATCACCGTTGAAATCCCCGGTATCGGCACGCTGTCGAACCCCGTTATCGATGAAGGAACTGCGTAATGGGACAGGACGTCTTCGAACGTGGCCTCGATATTCGCAAGGCGGTGCTGGGCGCGGCCTATGTCGAGAAATCGCTAGACGCGGCCGATGATTTCAACCGTGACTTCCAGAATCTCGTCACGGAGTATTGCTGGGGCGCCGGCTGGGGGCGCACCGCGCTCAGTCTGCGCGACAAAAGCCTGCTGAACCTGGTCATGCTCGGCGCGCTCAACCGGAGCACGGAGTTCAAGCTGCACCTGAAAGGTGCGCTGACGAACGGCTGCAGCCGGGACGAAATCAAGGACACGCTTATCCAACTCGCCATCTATGCCGGCATACCGGCCGGTGTGGAGGCATTTCGCCTGGCCCGTGAAGTCTTCGCCGAGATCGAGGCCGCCGAATGATCATCTGACGCCAGGCACCGGATGGCAGACCGAACAGACCACTAACCCCCAAGAGGGCACCGCCTATGAAAATGCGTGAAGCCAGAGTTCAGCGGGAAGGCCGGCTGTCCGCATGGATTGCCGCGAGCCGGAGGTCGCGCTGATGGCCATTGCAACGGCGAGCCCGATCGTCCGCTTCAGCGGTGTCTCCAAGAACTATGGAATCTACCAGGCCATCGACGGGATCGATCTCGATATTGTGCCGGGCGAGTTCATCACGTTTCTAGGCCCGTCGGGATCGGGCAAGACCACGACGCTGATGATGCTGGCCGGGTTCGAAACGCCGAGCGAAGGCACAATCGAGATGGATGGACGCCGCATCGAGAGGCTGCCGGCACACAAACGCAACATTGGTGTTGTCTTTCAAAATTACGCGCTCTTTCCGCATATGTCGGTGCGCGACAATCTGGCTTTTCCGCTCAGCGTACGCCGGGTGGAGGCCGCAGACATTCGAAGCCGGGTGGATGCTGCGCTGGCCATGGTGCATCTGGAAGGGTTGGGCGACCGCAAGCCGGTGCAGCTGTCCGGCGGACAGCAACAGCGCGTGGCGCTTGCTCGCGCCATCATCTTCAAGCCGCGCCTGATCGTTCTCGACGAACCGCTCGGCGCGCTCGACAAAAATCTGCGCGAGCACTTGCAGGCGGAACTGAAGGCGCTCCACCGCGACCTCGGCACGACCATGGTGTTCGTCACCCACGATCAATCCGAGGCCCTGACGCTCTCCGACCGGGTCGCCGTATTCAACAAGGGACGGATCGAGCAGATAGACACCCCGGAAGCTCTCTATGAACGGCCTGCGACACCTTTCGTCGCCTCCTTCATCGGCGAGAACAACATGCTGCCGGGCCGTATTGAAGCCAAGGACGGCGATGAGGTTGCGATCCGTTTCGCAGGCGGAGGCCTGTTGCGGGCTCGGTGCCAGACTTCGTGCAGGTCCGGCGACGAAATCATCCTCAGCATCCGACCGGAAAACATTCGCCGTGCGTCAGCCGATGCCGGCCAGCACGTCTCCGCCGCTGTCATCGACATCGTCTATCTCGGTGACCAGAGGCGCATCGTCGTCGAGGCCGACGGCATCGGCCGGCTGGTCTTCAAGACGAGTGCTGGCGGCGAAAAGCCGATCGCGCAAGGAGAGCGGATCGACATCGAACTCTCGGCCGGCGCCTGCCGGGTCCTGCCGAAGCAATAGGCATGGCGACAACCGGTCACCGGTGCCGTGCGATCTCAAGTGTGAAAACGAACCTAAAAACAAGGGGAATGCCAACATGAAAAAAATAGTCCATCTGGCCGCACTGGCGGCCGCACTTGCGTTACCTGGGATGGCCGCTGCGCGTGACCTTACCATTGTGTCCTGGGGTGGGATCTTTCAAGACGCGCAGCGTGACGTGTTCTTCACGCCGTTCAAGACGGAAACCAAGGCGCCGCTTTCAGAAGACAGCTGGGATGGTGGCGTCGGCGTGTTGCGCTCCAAGGCCCAGGCTGGCGACAGCAACACCTGGGATCTTGTCGAGGTAGAGGCGGAAGAGCTGACGATAGGCTGCGAGGAGGGCCTGTTCGAGGTCCTCGATCCCGCAAAGTTCGGTGGCGCGGAGAAATACCTTCCGGGCACGGCATCGGAGTGCGGTGTTCCGGCCAATATCTTCAGCATCGCGGTTGCCTATGACGGCGAAAAGTTCGCCAATGGTCCGAAAAGTTGGGCCGACTTCTGGGATGTGAAGAAATTTCCGGGCAAGCGCGCGCTGCGCAGCGGTCCGAAGATGAATCTCGAATTCGCGCTGATGGCCGATGGCGTTGCTGCAAACAAGGTCTATGAAACGCTGGCAACGCCTGAGGGCGTCGATCGCGCCTTCGCCAAACTCGATGCGCTGAAGCCTAATATCGTCTGGTGGACCTCTGGAAATCAGCCGATGCAACTGCTGGGCTCGGGCGAAGTCGCCATGACCACTTCCTACAATGGCCGCATTCCCGCAGCCAACGCTGCAGACAAGCGCAACTTCAAGATCATGTGGCCAGGCGCGATGCTGAACGTCGACAGCTGGGTCATCATGAAAGGCTCGCCCAATGCCGACAGCGCCTACAAGCTGATCGAATTCATGGCCAAGCCCGCCGTGCAGGCCAATTGGCCGGCCAAGCTGAACTACGGTGTCGGTGTTACCGAGGCACAGAAGCTGGTGCCTGCAGAACTCGCAGCAAACCTACCGACGGCACCGGAAAATCTGGCAGCCTCCATCACGCTCGATGCCGGCTTCTGGGTCAACCATATCGACCAGTTGACCGAGCGCTTCTCCGCCTGGGCAGCGAAGTAAACGCGAGGCCCCCTGGCACGTCCAGAGCCCGGGGGCTTTCCATACGGCAAAGAGGCTCCTTGTCCCGGAGCTGCCTTCCGGCCATTCCCTTGCAACAGAAGCAGCCGATGCCATGAGCGAGACGACGACTACCGGGTTTTCCATCAAGGCTGCGGGCCTCTTCCTCGTCCTGCCGCTTGTTCTGTTTTTGCTGGCAGTGTTCTTCGTGCCGCTGGCAGGGATGTTACGGCTGTCGATAGAGGATAGGGACCTGTCCAGCGTCATGCCTTTGACGGCGGAGGCGATAAAGCGATGGGATGGAACCGGCCTGCCGGCACCGGCTGTCTACGACGCGGTTGCATTGGATTTGATGGCTGCCAAGAAGACACGCACTGCAGGGGTCGCAGCAAGACGGCTCAATTACGATACTCCCTCGCTGCGCACCGTTGTCACCGCGACAGTGCGCAGCCTGCCGGAAATAGCCGGCACCGAAACCGACTGGGCGGCGGAACTGCCCGTCATCGACCCGGCTTGGGGCAGGCCCGACATTTGGCAGGCAATCGCCCGGGCACGAGGACCATGGAGTGATTTCTATCTGCTCTCTGCCTTCGACCTGCGCCGTGACCCCGCCGGCCGCCTCCACGCGGCGCGGGATGAAGGCGGCCTCTATGTCGATGTCTTGATCCGCACCTTCACCATTGCCTTCACCGTCACGGTCATCTGCATCGTCCTTGCCCTGCCGGCGGCTTTTCTGTTGATGTCGACCGGTGCCGGCGTATCCAGCCTGCTGATGATCGTCCTGCTGCTGCCCCTGTGGACCTCCGTTCTGGTGCGCTCTGCCGCCTGGATGGTGATCCTGCAGAAAAATGGGCTCATCAACACGCTGCTCATCAACATCGGCCTGATCGGACAGCCGCTGGAACTGATCTACAATCGGACGGGCGTGCTGATCGCGCTGGCCCATATTCTCCTGCCCTATGCGGTTCTGCCGATCCTCGGCGCGATGCGCAACGTTCCCAGAAACCAGACGCTGGCAGCGAACTCGCTTGGCGCCGGCCCGCTCAGAACCTTCTTCTCCGTCTACCTGCCTCAAATCCTGCCGGGCATTTCCGCCGGTGGACTTCTCGTCTTCATTCTTTCACTCGGCTACTACATCACCCCCCTGCTTCTCGGCGGTGCGGGCGATCAGTTGCTGCCCTACTACATCGCGTTCAACACCACCCAGACCGTCAACTGGGGCCTTGCTGCCGCGCTTGGCTCCGTACTGCTGGCTGCGACTTTCCTGCTCTACGCGGCCTATATCCGGCTGTTCGGCGTCCAGCGCATCGGATTGGGATAGGAGCCCGTCATGACCGACAGCACATATTGGTGGAAACTAGCGGGCAGGACATTTGGCTTCATCGTCTTGCTTTTCCTGATCGCACCGATCATTGCGATCATCCCGCTTTCCTTCAACACGTCGAGCATTCTCGCCTATCCGCTGGAGGGCTTCTCGTTCAAATGGTACGCTAAGTTCTTCGCCGACCCGCGCTGGTGGATCGCCATCAAAAACAGCCTGATTGTCGGGACCGCGACCGTCTGCATCGCCACGCCACTCGGCACGTTGGCAGGGCTCGGGCTGTCCATCTCCAGCTTTCGCGGTAAGTCCTTCCTCATCGCGAGCTTCATGTCGCCGATGATCGTTCCGACGGTGATCACCGCCGTCGGCATCTATTTCCTCTTCTCGCGGCTTGGCCTCGCCAACAGCCTGACTGGACTGGTGCTCGCCCATACAGCCCTTGCCGTGCCCTTCGTAGTGATCACCGTCAGCGCCTCGCTGAGCCAGCTTGACCGAGTGTTGTTGCGGGCATCCGCCAGCCTTGGCGCCGGCGGGCTGACGACCTTCCGGCGCGTGACCATGCCATTGATCATGCCCGGTATCGTTTCGGGCGCAATCTTTGCCTTCACCACATCCCTTGACGAGGTGGTGGTAGCAATCCTGCTCACCGGCCCCGAACAACGCACCCTGCCGCGCGAACTGCTAAGCGGCACGCGCGAGAACCTCGACCCGACGGTCATGGCCGTGGCAACACTCTTGATTACGCTGTCGGTCATCCTGCTTCTGGTTTTCACCGCCCTTCAGCAGCGTGGCAACAGGCTGATCGACAAGGACAAATAGGTGATCTGACAGAGCCCCGTTCAAGCATTTACCTCATCCCCAGTTCCAGTCGCGAGGGGAGTCGATTGGGCCTCCCCAGCATCGGCGAGAAGGGGTTTGCTCGTTCACTATTTTTGAACAGTTTGCCGCCTTGTGTTTCGGATTTGATCACGAATTTGTGTTGCCTCGCCACAGATAGTACACTTGTTAAATAAAATGGGCGCTTATAGCGTGCCGACCGATAATCTTGATCCGGCTTCGGGGAAATACAACCATGATGAAGCAGCTTCTGTTGACGACTGTCGGCGTGCCGTTTTTTCTCGGCATGGCCGTTGCGTTGGCCTCGATCGTGTTTCCAGCCAGGCGCGGGTTCATCATCGCCCTGCTGATCCCGCTGGCTGCTGTTGTCATCCACTTGATGCTCGAAGGTATGCCGGTGCTTCCTCCCGTTTCCGCAAAGCAGAAGCTCCCGATAATTCTGCTCTTCGGCGCCGGCATCTTTGCGATCCCGGCACTTGTGCGCAGGCCGCTTCCGGTGGCGGTCAGCACGATGCTGGTTGGCGTCGCGCTCGCCCTGTCAGGCTGGTTGCTGGGCAAGAACGTGCTCGTTGCCAATTCCACCAAATCCATCGTCGTTCTCGCCGTGTTTGTGGTCACGACCGCCGCGATCGGCCCAGCGATCGCAAAGCCGGCCGGTGCTCGCCGCGGGGAGCCATCGGCGTTGGCGACTGCGTTGCTTAGCGTTTCCATCGCGGCTGCGCTTTCGGCCGCGTTAGGCGCATTCGTCGGCATGGCCCAAATCGATGGTGCGCTTGCGGCGCTCACCGGCGGCTGGCTGCTGGTCAACTATATCAGCTATTTCAGGGGCGACGACCATGCGCTCGCACTGCGCGGTTTCGAGGGGCTTGCCTTTGCCGCCGTGATCTCGGTGCATTTGATTATGACAGCACTCTTTGCGCCGAAGGCGGCGCCCGCCGCAATCATATTCGCGGTTCTCCCCCTTGTCGTCGGCGCTTTCATTCTTCTCGGAGGCATCGCTTTCCATCGCCTTCCGCGGTTCCTTCGACCCATTGCTGCCGGCATTGCCACCGCGGTTCCGGCCACCATCGCCATCACCATCGCCGCCGTCCTCTTTCAGGGATGAACATTCGACCCAGGACGGGCCGGCCCAATCAAAGGAGAGTACCAATGAAATTCGCAGCTCTAGTCGCGGCCCTGACCGGCGCGCTTTTTGCAGGATCTGCTTTTGCAGCAGATACTTATGATGTTGACCCGACTCACGCTTGGGTCTCGTTCAAGATCAATCATGCCGGCTGGTCGAATGCCCACGGGATCTTCAAGACCGTTGGGGGCACGATCTCCTTCGACAAGGAAGACATTGCGAAAAGCTCGATCTCGCTGAAGCTCGATGCCAACAGCATCGACACAAACTTCGATCAGCGTGATTCCGACCTGAAGAGCCCCGATTTCCTCAATGTCGAGGAATTTCCCGATGTCACCTTCACCAGCACGAAGATCGAAAAGACCGGTGACAAGACCGCCAAGGTCAGCGGCGACCTGTCGCTTGCCGGCACCGTCAAAGCGGTCACCCTGGATGTCACCTGGAATGCCGAGTCTCCGCTTCCCTGGGATGCCAAGACCGTCAAGACCGGTTTCTCCGCCACAGGCAAGTTCAACGGCCTGGATTTCGGCCTGAAGAAACTTACGGATTTCGGCCTCGGTCCGGACCTTGCGCTCGACATCGATATCGAAGCCATCAAGAAGTGACCTTGCCCCGTTGAAATAATCCATTTTGAAGTAAGCTCTGGCCCATTGAGAGGACCAGAGGATGAAGCGCAATCGTTTCACAGACGAACAGATCATCGGCATATTGAAGGAGCACGAGGCAGGCACGCCGGTCTCGGAGCTTTGCCGCAAGCATGGCGTCAGCGATGCCAGCATCTATAAATGGAAGGCCAAGTTCGGCGGCATGGAGGTGTCCGAGGCCAAGCGGCTGAAGACGCTTGAGGACGAGAACACGAAGCTGAAGCGGCTTCTGGCGGATGCGATGCTCGACAATGCTGCCTTGAAAGACCTTTTGGGAAAGAAGTGGTGACGCCCGCGGCCAAGCGGAAAGCTGTCGCGCATCTGATGAGCCATCATGAGATGAGCGAACGGCGGGCGTGTAAAGCCATTGGTTTTTGCCGAATGACGGTCCGTTACGAGACCAGGCGCGACGATGATCATGAGCTTCGCGAGCGAATGAAGGCGTTGGCGCATGAACGTCGCCGCTTCGGATATCGACGCATTCATGTGCTGCTCCGGCGGGAGGGTCACCTCGTGAACCACAAGAGGCTCTTCCGGCTCTATCGGGAGGAGAAACTGACGGTGCGCAAGCGCGGCGGTCGCAAGCGAGCGATAGGCACGCGAGCGCCGATGCTGGTGCCGATGGTGGCCAATGATCGTTGGTCGCTAGACTTCGTGTCGGATCAGTTCACCGATGGGCGCAGGTTGCGGATTCTGACCGTCGTCGATGATTGCACGAGGGAGTGCCTGGCGCTCGTCGCCGATACATCGCTTTCCGGTCTTCGCGTCGCACGGGAGCTTGACCGGATTATCGAGGAGCGCGGCAAGCCGAGGATGATCGTCAGCGACAACGGCAGCGAGTTCACCAGCAACGCGATCCTGCAATGGGCGGACCGGACCAAAGTTGACTGGCATTACATTGCGCCTGGCAAGCCTATCCAGAACGCTTTTATCGAAAGCTTCAACGGGCGGCTGCGAGACGAGTTCTTGAATGAAACTCTGTTCTCGTCGCTTGCTCACGCCCGGTCCGCGCTTTCAAACTGGCGTAGTGATTACAACGATCAACGCCCGCATTCAGGCCTTGGCTGGCTGACACCGGCCGAATTCGCTCAGACACTCAACCCGCGACGTGATGCGGTGCTGCGCAGCCGAAATGGCTCCGCACCGCAACCCGCCGCTACCGAACCAACAACAGCAACCAAAAACCGCTGGAGCGAACTCAAAACTGGATAGAACTTGGGGGCAAGGTCACTGCAGGTCCACGGATCAATCGCCAACATCATGGCATCCATGGAGGCGATTGACGTGCTCGAGCAGCAGTTTCCGGCTGCCGCCCAGAACGACCTGATGGCGAAGATTGCCTCCGGCGAGATCGACACGGAAGCCAAAAAACAAAAGCTCCTCGAGGCTTACGCGGAGGAGCTCAAGAGCAAATACCCGGAGTGGGCAAATTTGCGAGTTTCAGTGGTTGCGGGGGCAGGATTTGAACCTGCGGCCTTCAGGTTATGAGCCTGACGAGCTACCGGGCTGCTCCACCCCGCGTTATTATTTTACAGCAGAAAGGGCCGCTTGCGCGACCCTTTTTGTTCGGCATGGGCCGTAGAGTTAGTGATGAGAAGATTGTTTTACATAAGTTGCGTTTTGCAGACCTGGCAGCGACCTACTCTCCCGCGTCTTAAGACGAAGTACCATGGGCGCAGGGGCGTTTCACGGCCGTGTTCGGAAAGGGAACGGGTGCAGCCACCCCGCCATAACCACCAGGTCGGCAAAGCGCAACTATATGTTTTGAGAAGCTGGTGAAGTGCTATGACTTCGTTTTTGAACACGTTTTAGAGCTCCAACCGGACGAACACTTCGTGTTCGCCGGGACCGGGCAAAGGCTGGTGCCTTCGCCTTGTCAGGACGACCGCTTTGCGGTCGCCTTGAGATGAGCATAGTCAATGAGAACGATCAAGCCAATCGAGCTATTAGTACCGGTAAGCTTCATGCGTTGCCGCACTTCCACACCCGGCCTATCAACGTGGTCGTCTTCCACGGCTCTGATAGGGAATACTCGTTTTCAGGTGGGTTTCCCGCTTAGATGCCTTCAGCGGTTATCCCGTCCATATATAGCTACCCTGCTATGCCCTTGGCAGGACAACAGGTCCACCAGAGATATGTCCATCCCGGTCCTCTCGTACTAGGGACAGATCCTGTCAATATTCCTACACCCACGGCAGATAGGGACCGAACTGTCTCACGACGTTCTGAACCCAGCTCACGTACCGCTTTAATTGGCGAACAGCCAAACCCTTGGGACCTGCTCCAGCCCCAGGATGCGATGAGCCGACATCGAGGTGCCAAACAACCCCGTCGATATGGACTCTTGGGGGTCATCAGCCTGTTATCCCCGGCGTACCTTTTATCCGTTGAGCGATGGCCCTTCCACGCGGGACCACCGGATCACTATGACCGACTTTCGTCTCTGCTCGACTTGTCAGTCTCGCAGTCAGGCGGGCTTATGCCATTGCACTCGACGACCGATTTCCGACCGGTCTGAGCCCACCATCGCGCGCCTCCGTTACTCTTTCGGAGGCGACCGCCCCAGTCAAACTACCCACCATACACTGTCCCGGACCCGGATAACGGGCCGCGGTTAGACATCCATGACGATAAGGGTGGTATTTCAAGGATGGCTCCACGGAAACTGGCGTCCCCGCTTCAAAGCCTACCACCTATCCTACACATGCCGACACGAATGCCAGTGTAAAGCTATAGTAAAGGTGCACGGGGTCTTTCCGTCTGACCGCAGGAACCCCGCATCTTCACGGGGAATTCAATTTCACTGAGTCTATGTTGGAGACAGCGGGGAAGTCGTTACGCCATTCGTGCAGGTCGGAACTTACCCGACAAGGAATTTCGCTACCTTAGGACCGTTATAGTTACGGCCGCCGTTTACTGGGGCTTCGATTCAAAGCTTGCACCTCTCCTCTTAACCTTCCAGCACCGGGCAGGCGTCAGACCCTATACGTCGTCTTGCGACTTCGCAGAGCCCTGTGTTTTTGATAAACAGTCGCTACCCCCTGGTCTGTGCCACCCCATAATAGTTGCCTAGCATGGGGTCACGCTTCTTCCGAAGTTACGCGTGCAATTTGCCGAGTTCCTTCAACATAGTTCTCTCAAGCGCCTTGGTATACTCTACCTGACCACCTGTGTCGGTTTCGGGTACGGTCTATACGGTGGAGCTATTTCCTGGAACCGCTCCGCTGCCCATCCAATCCAATAAGAATGAACAACTTGTGCAATCCGTCACTACCACCAGGCCCACGAATATTAACGTGGTTCCCATCGACTACGCATTTCTGCCTCGCCTTAGGGGCCGGCTAACCCTGCTCAGATTAACTTTAAGCAGGAACCCTTGGTCTTTCGGCGAGAGGGTCTCTCACCCTCTTTATCGTTACTCATGTCAACATTCGCACTTCCGATACCTCCAGGAGCCCTCACGGGTCTCCCTTCATCAGCTTACGGAACGCTCCGCTACCACTTGCGATTGCTCGCAAATCCTCAGCTTCGGTGCATGGCTTCAGCCCCGTTACATTTTCGGCGCAAAGACCCTTATTTAGACCAGTGAGCTGTTACGCTTTCTTTAAATGATGGCTGCTTCTAAGCCAACATCCTGGTTGTTTTGGGATCCTCACATCCTTTCCCACTTAGCCATGACTTGGGGACCTTAGCTGGAGGTTAGGGTTGTTGCCCTTTTCACGACGGACGTTAGCACCCGCCGTGTGTCTGCCGAGTAGTACTCCCCGGTATTCGGAGTTTGGTTAGGATCAGTAAGACGGTGAGTCCCCATAGCCCATCCAGTGCTCTACCCCCGGGGGTAT